>CAWDMD010000001.1:0-243123 GCA_963803385.1 uncultured Alphaproteobacteria bacterium
TCACGTCTCTTTCCCTGAATGCTTCTGGTCCAAATCGACCGTAAGTCTAGCGCCGTCGTGGTTACCAATGCGTCACCGCCGGAACACAGTTGCGCTAAGAACAAACCTTCTTAGATGCCGTGCATTTGGCGACCATGCCTTTGCCGCACGCGGTCGATGGATCGCCGACGCGGACGGTCGTCAGCTTGTTCTTGTGAGCCCAACGCTTGACGTGCCGGTCGAAATTCGCGTCGGCACGTTTGCCGGCGGCGCCATCGCTGAGGCCGCGCCCCTTGGCGGTGACCATGACGCAGCTTCCGGCCTGGACCGGTTCGGAAACGACCATCGTAACGGCAATAACGCAGAGCGCCGCGCCTGCGGCGATCAGTGTGGTGCGAAGCATTTCAGTCCCCTGGTTGTTGCTTGGCGGGTTTCTCCCGCTTCGCCTGGACTATGCCGGTTTTGCGGAACGTTGCCCAGCGAAATTCTTGTGGCACCAGGGCAGAACAACGATGTGACAGGGGCAGTGATGCAAATAAATCTCAATTATTTGTCGTCTAATTATCGGCGTTTGACTTGGGCTTATGTAAAACGCCGGGCCCTTGAGCCCGGCGTTCGTGAGTTTGCCTTGGGTGCGCGCCGGAGTGTGTCCATTCCGCCCCGTCAAGGTCGTCAGTCGTTTGAGGCGACGCTCTTCGAGGACCGTTTGCCGACCGAGCTCACCCGAACGCGGGTGGTGCCCGATCCGATCATGCCGAGGCTCGAGGCGGCAGCCTTGGAGACATCGATGATCCGTCCCTTCACAAAGGGCCCGCGATCATTGATGCGCACGACGACCGAACGGCCGTTCCTCAAATTCTCGACCAGCACCTTGGTGCCGAAAGGCAGGGACCGATGCGCCGCAGTCAGGGCGCTCGGGTTCATCATTTCGCCGCTCGCGGTCTGCGACCTCAGCGCATACCACGAGGCGTGGCCGACCTGATCAGCGAGAGCGAGATCAGTAGGTAACAGAATGGCACCCCCAATGAGGCCCATGGCAACGATTTTGGCTCGCATTCGAAACATGCGGTTACAACTCCTATTCGTATGTCTTGGGGTTGGTGGCCGACGACAAATCAAGCCGGCCTACACGCATGAGTGCGTGCGCCTAAACTACTGGGCAACAAGGCGAGAAATCGGCTGCCCCGCGGTCATTGAGGGGCGATTTGACGGCAATTGAATTAACTTTTTAGGGCCGATAAGCCGGTGTTCCGGCCCTTCTCTGGTAGCGGGGGCGGATCTGGCGGCGAGATTTTGGCGGCAAAACAGGTCCAGCCGTCGTTACGACGACCGGCGCAGGCGCGAGCGCAGTGAAGCTAGGCGTTAGCGCAGCAATCGCTCAGCGACCGGGAGCGTAGGCGTCAGGCCCATAGCCGGCGCAGGAGCCCTTCAACCGGTTGTCATAGCCGATGGTCTGGCAGAGATAGACCTTGAGCAGCGGGTCATTCCGGACCTGGTATCCCGAGACGTTCTGGCCATAGCTTCGCGCCACGTAGGCGATCTGCTCTTCCTCGCAATAGGGCGTGGCGATCGGGCCGTATTTGGTGATCTGAAAATTCCCACGGCACTCGATGCGCGCCGCCGCAGGACCGGTCGCCGCAATGACAATTATCAAGGCCGCGACCGAGGCAGCCAGATAAGGTAGCGGGGTGTGCGTCATGTCGTCTCCTCGTCGGAGCGGGGTCCGTTCGGACCGGCTCCTGGCAGGTGGCTCCGATGGGACAAAGCCGCTGCAACCATCGATAACCAATCCTCAACCCAATTCCAAGACGCTCCTCGGTCATGTAGTCGTTGGACTCTGCACTTGCCATAGGCTGAGCTCAACCCTGCATAATTCTTGTCCAAACGTTGCCTAATCATTGCCCTTTTCAGCCACTACATGTATTTATTGGATAAAACGGAACAACCAAGGATGGCTGGGGAATACCGAATTATGCAGAAGAAAAAGACATCAGAGGCTCAGGTTCAGCAGGAGATGAGCTCCGGCGCGGCGACGATCGCTCGTGGCGCGTGGGCGCCGACCAGAGAACCGATGACCGGCGCCCAAGCTGATTCCCTCAAACGCCTTGCGGAGGAGATCAAGGAACCGCAAGCGTTCAACGAGGGTTTAAGCAGGAGCGAAGCCGAGCGGCGAATTACAGGCTGCGAGAGAGACTTCGGCTTGGGGATTTGCCGCCGCACACTGACTAGGCGCGCTACAGGATAGCCGCGCTCCTGACCAGCAGCGATTTGAAAATGGCGGCGAAGCAGTCCCGGTCCATTCCGATACTTGTCGTCTTCAGTTTGCTGTTGGGCGCGCCCGCGCTGTTGGCGCAGGGAGTTGACGCGGCCATGGCTCTGACGCTGACCTCTCCGGCGTTCGACGCCGGAGCGCCGATACCGTCATCTATACTTGCGAGGGCAAGGATATCTCGCCGCCGCTTGCCTGGACCGGCGTGCCGGCGGGAACGAAGAGTCTCGCGCTGATCCTGGACGATCCCGACGCGCCGGATCCGAAAGCGCCGCGACGCGTCTGGGTGCATTGGGTGCTCTACAACATTCCCCCCGACGCCACGGGTCTCGCCGAAAATGCCGCTGCGAGCGGCCTGCCCGAAGGTACGGTGCGTGGTGTCAACGACTTCAAAAAGGCGGCCTATAATGGTCCGTGCCCGCCAATCGGCAGGCATCGCTACTTTCACAAACTCTATGCGCTCGACACCACGTTCGACTCTGGCGCATGCCACCAAGGCCGAGCTCGAAGCCGCGATGAAAGGCCATGTGCTCGCCAAATCCGAGCTGATCGGCACCTATCAAAAAGGCGACCGTTGATGCCGGTCGGGGGCCGTCATCCCTTGACTGTGGCTTCCGACCTCGGTTCAAGTGCAGCCATGACGAGGGACATCACGCGCATGATGCGATTTGCGGCTTGCGGCGCGCTTGGCGCCGCGATGCTGCTCGGGTTGGCGGCGCCTTCAGCGGCGGCGACCTGCGGCAAGGGCCCGGCAGGCTTCGACAGATGGCTGCAAGGCTTCAAGCAGGAAGCGGCGGCGCAGGGCATCTCGCCGGCGGTCATCTCGGCGGCGCTCGACGGGGTCACCTACGACCCCGCCGTGATCGCCAAGGATCGCGGACAATCGGTGTTCACGCAGAACTTCCTCCAGTTCTCCGGCCGCATGGTCAACAACAACCGGCTCGCGGTTGGCCGCAGTCTCCTCAAGAAATACGCCGGCACCTTCGGCAAGATCGAGCGGAGCTATGGCGTGCCGGGACCGGTGCTGGTCGGATTCTGGGGGCTGGAGACGGATTTCGGCAAGGTGATGGGCAACATGGATACGCTCCGCGCGCTCGCCACGCTCGCCTACGATTGCCGGCGTCCCGACGAGTTCCGCGAGCAGCTCATGAACGCCTTGCGCGTGATCCAGCGCGGCGATCTCAGGCCTCAGGACATGCGCGGGCCTTGGGCCGGTGAGGTCGGGCAGTTCCAATTCGTGCCCAAGGTCTATTTCGAATATGCCGTCGATCTCGATGGCGACGGCAAGCGCGACATGGTCAGGAGCACTCCCGACGCGCTCGCCTCCGCCGCCAACTATCTCGACGGGCTCGGCTGGAAAGCTCGTCAACCTTGGCTCGAGGAGGTGCGCGTGCCGGCGCAGATGGATTGGAGCCAGGCGGAGCTCACCATCAAGAAGCCGCGCGCCTATTGGGCCCAGTCGGGGGTGACCTATCCGAACGGCAAGGCGCTGCCGGCCGACAATGTGCCGACCGCCTTGCTGCTGCCCATGGGCCGGAACGGGCCTGCCTTCCTCGCCTATCCGAATTTCGACGTCTATCTCCAGTGGAACCAAAGTCTCGTCTACTCCACGAGCGCGGCCTATTACGCCGCGCGGCTCGCGGGCGCGCCGGCGATGTCCAAGGGCAACGGTCCGATCGACGTGCTCAGTCAGGCACAGGTTAGACAGCTGCAGCAGCTGCTTGCCAGGCGCGGCTTCGACGTCGGCAAGATCGACGGCGTTATCGGCGAGGGCACGCGCGAAGCGGTGCGGCAGATGCAGATCAAATTTGGTCTGCCCGCCAATTCCTATCCGACGCCACAGCTGCTCGCGATGTTGAGCCGCGGCTAGAGGCGCCTGAGCAAGGTCAGGCTTGCGCCGTGGGAATCACGGGAGCGAAGAAGCTCTGGAGCTCGGCGATGTCGTAATATTCGGTGAGCTTCACCGGCCAGCCGTCCTCCATGGTCCAGAAATTGGCCTTGGTCGTCTCGAGCACGGTGCCCGTCTCCCGGTCCCGATAGTGCATCGGGATCTCCACCGCCGCGCGGTTTCTTTCGATAATGATGTCATTGGTGTCGTAGCGGAGGATTTCATACCGCGCGAGCATCACCGCCCAGCGCTCGATTGCGAGCCTCTTGCCTTTGCGGGCGCCTCCCAGAGGGTGCACCGACTCCGGAACGTGCACCACGTGGCAGAAATCGTCGGGAAGATAGCTTGCCAGCCAATCGAGATCGTGTGCCCGCCAAGCGTCGTAGATGTCGCCAAGAATCGCCCCCACCGTCTTTGCCATGGCCCCCCTCCTTTGCCCGGAAATTAAACGCTAACATGCGTCGCAGGTTCCGGCAGAAAAATCTGTCTGTCTACGGAACAACTTGCACAGGCGCGTTACCAAGGTAGGGCAGGTGAGGTGGGGTCCATAATTTCCGGGCCGGCTCGTGGTAGTCTCGGCCCGCGGCCGCTGGAGGGCCGTCGAAGGGGGAGACATGTGCGCGGCGATACTCCCCCGACCAAGAGGAGGATGCCATGGAAGGCGCTTTAGCCAATCTCATCGTGCAATTGATCGCCGGGGCCGTCGGCGGCACGGCGGCAGGCAGTGCGTTCAAGGATTTAAGCCTGGGCAAGGCCGGTGACGCCATCAGCGGCGCCGTCGGCGGCGGCATCGTCGGCCAGATTCTGGCGGCCGTGCTCAGCGGCGCGGCGTCAGGGGACGTTGCCGGGGCCGTGGCCGGACTCGACATCGGCGGCATCGTCAGAGACCTCGTTGGCGGCGGCGTCGGCGGCGCGGTGGCCATGGCCATCGTCGGCGCCATCCGCAACGCGCTGATGAAGGGCTGACGCTCGTGATCGGGCCCTTGGCGCTTGGCCGAGCCAGGCGCCAAGGCCTCTTCCGCCAAGTATTGATTCGGGCTGGCTCAAGGCCCGGCCTGTAGGGGTTGCTTTTGTCCGCTGCTCTCGTGCGCGCGTGGTTCTGCGATTCTCAGTGCTTCTTCCTGAAGGTGCGGCTGCCGGGCTTGCCCGCCTTGGAGCGCCGCGGCTCTTCTTCAAGCCGGCAAGCGGGATCTCGCGATTGTGCGGGCCCATCTCGTCAAGGCTCGGCTTGTGCGGGCAATTCAAATCCGCGCCACCGCGCTTCGCGCTGCTTGAGCGCTCTTGTTCCACCTCGCGCTCCAATTCGCTTTGCCGCGCCAGGGGATCGTCGGCGATGGCGAGCTCCATGTGGCGGAGGCGCTTGACCTCGTCCCGAAGCCGCGCCGCCTCCTCGAATTCGAGATCGGCGGCGGCCGCGCGCATGCGCTTCTCCATGTCGGCGATGACGCCTTCGAGATTGTGGCCGATCAGCGCCTGCTCGCCCTCGCCGAAGCCGGATCCCGCGGCGAAGCCGGCGCCGGCATCGACCAGCACGTGATCGCGCTCATAGACCGAGGCCATGATGTCGCCGATGTGCTTTTTCACGCTCTCGGGGGTGATGCCGTTGGCCTCGTTCCAGGCAACCTGCTTCTCGCGCCGGCGATTGGTCTCGGCCATGGCGCGCTCCATCGACCCGGTGATGCCGTCGGCGTAGAGGATGACGCGGCCATCGATGTTGCGCGCGGCGCGGCCGATGGTCTGGATCAGCGAGGTCTCGGACCGCAGGAAGCCTTCCTTGTCGGCGTCGAGGATCGCGACCAGCGCGCATTCGGGGATGTCGAGGCCCTCGCGCAAGAGGTTGATGCCGACCAGCACGTCGAAGGCGCCGAGCCTCAAGTCGCGGATGATCTCGATGCGCTCCAGCGTCTCCACGTCGGAATGCATGTAGCGCACGCGGATGCCCTGCTCGTGCATGTACTCGGTCAGGTCCTCGGCCATGCGCTTGGTCAGGGTGGTGACGAGGATGCGGTAGCCTTGCGCCACCACTTTGCGGGTCTCGTCGATGAGGTCGTCGACCTGGCTCGTCGCCGGGCGGACCTCGACCGGCGGATCGATCAGGCCGGTGGGGCGGATCACCTGCTCGGCGAAGGCGCCTTGGGTCTGTTCGAGTTCCCAGCCGCCAGGCGTCGCCGAGACGTAGACGGTTTGCGGCCGCATCGCGTCCCACTCCTCGAAGCGGAGCGGGCGGTTGTCCATGCACGAGGGCAGCCGGAAACCGTATTCGGCGAGGGTCGATTTGCGCCGGTAGTCGCCGCGGAACATGCCGCCGATCTGCGGCACGGTGACGTGGCTCTCGTCGACGAAGACGAGCGCGTTGTCGGGGAGATATTCGAACAAGGTTGGCGGCGGCTCGCCGGGTTTCCGCCCGGTGAGGTAGCGGGAATAGTTCTCGATGCCGGCACAGGAGCCGGTCGCCTCCATCATCTCCAGATCGAACAAGGTGCGCTGCTCGAGACGCTGCGCTTCCAGCAGCCGGCCGGCGCCGTGAAGCTCGTTGAGCCGCTGCTTCAGCTCTTCCTTGATGCCGCGAACGGCCTGCTTCAGGGTCGGCTTCGGCGTGACGTAGTGGGAATTGGCATAGACCTTGACCAGGCTGAACTCGTCGCTCTTGGCGCCGGTGAGCGGATCGAACTCCACCAGCGTCTCGATCTCGTCGCCGAACAGGGAGATGCGCCAGGCCCGGTCCTCCAGATGCGCCGGCCACAGCTCGATGGTGTCGCCGCGCACGCGGAACGAGCCGCGGGCGAAGTTCATGTCGTTGCGCCGGTAGTGCAGCGCCACCAGATCCGCGATCAGCTGGCGCTGCTCGATCTTGTCGCCGCGCTTCAGGGTGAAGGTCATGGCGGTGTAGGTCTCGACCGAGCCGATGCCGTAGATGCAGGAGACGCTGGCGACGATGATGACGTCGTCGCGCTCGACCAGCGCGCGCGTCGCCGCGTGGCGCATGCGGTCGATCTGCTCGTTGATCGACGAGTCCTTCTCGATATAGGTGTCGGTGCGCGGGATGTAGGCCTCGGGCTGGTAGTAGTCGTAATAGGAGACGAAATACTCGACCGCATTGTCCGGGAAGAAGCTCTTGAACTCGCCATAGAGCTGGGCCGCGAGCGTCTTGTTGGGCGCGAGCACCAGCGCCGGGCGCTGGGTCGCCTCGATCACCTTGGCCATGGTGAAGGTCTTGCCGGAGCCGGTGACGCCGAGCAGCACCTGATCGCGCTCTAGCGCGTTGGCTTGAGACACGAGCTCGGCGATGGCCGAGGGCTGGTCGCCCTTCGGCGTCAGCTCCGACTGGATGCGCAGCGGCACGCCGCCCTCGGTCTTGTCGGGCCGAGGCGGCCGGTGCGGCGTGAACACCGGCGCCGTCTCGCCGGTCACCAGCGGATGCTCCTGCATCAGCGGCTGCGGCGTATCGCCGAAGCCTGGCGGACGGCGGTCGGCGCCAAGCGGCAAGCCGGTCTGCGACAGACCGGTTTGCGGCAGGCCGCTCTGTTCGCCGGTGACGGCGCGCGGCTCGGCGCGGCTGCCGAAGGTTCGTGGTCCACGATAAGCGGGCATGGACCGAATATGGCGGCGGGGAGGGGGCTTGGCTAGGGCTCGAGGGCGCCCGCCAACCGGCCGATGCCACCATGGGGCCGCAATTCAGCCACCGCTCGCTCTACCCCGGAGCCTGCCGAATTGGTGTTCTTGCCGCAGCCGGTCGGCCAATAAGCACGGCCGCCTCTCCACACCGGTGCGTCGAATGTCTCGCGGAGGCCTGAGCAGGCGCTTGCGGCGACACGCTTGGGGACGGTCGCGGCAAGCCGCGCATTGGGTTGCTCCACGTTGGGTTAACGCGTGCTCCCAGCTCAACGTGGTGCGCGGTACCGGCGTTGGAGCGCGTGTTGGGGCGCGCGTTCACCGTCGCCACGGCGTCCGATTGTCGTGCTGCAATGCAGAATCGACGGCTTCGCGCAGGCGCATGCGAACGAGAATCGATTCATTTGTCGGAATGAAAAATTCGCGTGCTACTAAATTGCCATTTTCTGTTGCGAACAGCGTATAGTGAAAAAAACAATTGACTCGCAACGTGGGACGGCAAGCTTGGACCTGTAAAGCATGACGGGCATGCGTCTGTGTTTTCGATAGCCGCGTGCAGCAACAGATTCAGATCGGAGCAGAACCATGGCTACGAGAACAACTGGGAAGAAGCGCACAACGAGAAAGACCACGTCGCGTCGGAGCACGGCCAGCCGCCGCAGCCCGGCGCGCAAGACCGCGGCGCGCAAGACCGCGACGAGAAAGACCGCGGCGAGAAAGACGACGCGCAAGACCGGCGCTCGTAAGACCGCACGGAAGACCACGGTAAGAAAGAGCTCCGCAAGGCGGAGTCCGGCGCGGAAGTCGACGGCGCGGAAGAGCTCCGCGCGCAAAACCACGGCGCGCAAAGCCTCGGCGCGGGGCAGCGCAGCTCGCAGGTCGACGGCGCGGAAGAGCTCCGCGCGGAAGAGCTCCGCGCGCAAGACTTCGGCGCGCAGGGCGACGGCACGGAAGCCCGCTGGCCGCCGTCCAGCCTCACGCAAGACCACGGCGCGCAAGACCGCCCGCAAGGCGTCGACACGGAAGTCAGCCTCGTCTCGACGAGCGTCGGCAGCAAAGCCGAAACGAGCAGCGACCAAGAAGCCGGTTGCCGCGACGAAGCCGGTAGCAACAGCCCCGGCGGCGCCGCGACCGACGCCGGCCGTCAATGCCGTCCGCGGCACCGGTGCGGCCAACGCCGCCTTCAGGCGGCATGGGCATGCCAAGCAGCACGCCGCCGCGTCCGGCGACCCCGACGCCGAGTAGCGGCATGGGGCAGCGGCCGGGCGGCATGGGCTCGCCAGGCTTGTCGACGCCGAGCAGCATGCCGAGCTCAACCCCGAGCTCGCAACCCTATCGCCCGTCCTGGGCGAGGGACGACGACGACATGTAACGACGGAGGGGGTCTCGCGCCGTGGCGCGGGACCCTCCTTTCGTCTCTCGCTTCCCCGGCGCTAGATGCCCCGGAACAGATTCCCGGCAAGCAGGATCAAGAACGCGAGCAGCATCGTCTCGAAGGCGTGACCGCTCGCCATCGGGATCGCTGCGTGCGCGTATTGCACCAGCAAGGCGATGATCGCGAGCGCGACCGCGATGATGAACGCCGCGCGAGACGGCGGTGTCAGCCAATATGCCATTTGCATCCCCCAGAAGCCCCATTGTGACCCGCGGCAAGTCTATCGAGGCGGCGCGGAACTTGCGAGGCGGTTTGCGCCCCGGCGGCGCCAAGGGTATGTCACGCGCACGCTGGGCTGCCCGGCTGTCCTCCTAGCCATCGACCGAACGAGGCTTGAATGTCGTTCCTATCCGGTCTGCTCCAGCCTGGCCTATGGCCCTATGTCACGCCGATCCTGCTGTTGTTCTGCTCGAATTTGTTCATGACCTTCGCCTGGTACGGCCACCTCAAATTCAAATCCGTGCCGCTCTTCACGGTCATCTTGATCAGCTGGGGCATTGCCTTCGTGGAATATTGCTTCGCGGTGCCGGCAAACCGGTTCGGCAGCGCGGTCTATTCGCCTGCGGAGCTGAAGACGATCCAAGAGGTTGTCACGCTGATCGTGTTCGCGGGCTTCACCGCGCTCTATTTCGACGAGCCGCTCAGCTGGATGCAGTTCGCGGGCTTCGCGCTGATCGCGCTCGGCGCGGCGCTCGTGTTTCACGGTCAGGCTTGAGATGAAGGCGTGACGTCGAAGCTCCGGACGGCTGCTGCCGTCCGGAGGCGAGGCCAAGCGCTAGACGCCCCGAAAGACGTTGCCGACGGCCAGGATGACATAGGCGATGATCGCCACCCAGAAGGCATTGGCGCTGATAACGGGAATCGCGGCGAAAGTGCCGATCACGGCAAGCACGGCTAAAATTAGCGAAATGGCGAAAACCGCGGTGGTTGGCGGCGACAAGTTCATCTCCAGCCCTCCCTCTTATTGACGGGCGAAATGTAATCGTTTTCTGTGACAAAGCGAACCGGCTGGCATGGCTTGCGCACAGGTCAAGACCGGGGCCGAGGCCAAAATGACTGGGGGAGGGTAGAGCGATGCGTCCCATGATGCGGTTGATCCTCGGGCTTTGCGCGCTCGTGTTGATTCTCGCAGGCGTTGCGCTCGAGCTGCCAAATCAGGTCACGATTGCGCGGTCGACGGTGATCAACGCGCCGGAACCCGTGGTGTTCGCCTACCTCGACAGCCTGAAGCGCTTCAACGAGTGGTCGCCTTGGGCGGCACGCGATCCGCAGCTGCAAGCCACTCTCTCTGGCGCCGAGCAGGGGCAGGGCGCCAAGATCGAGTGGCGCAGCGACAAGACATCCGTCGGCACCGGCAGCATGGAGATCACCGAGAGCGATCCGAACCGCCATATCGACCTCGCCGTCGATTTCAACGGGCTGAACGGCACCGCCTTTTACGACATCTCGCCGTCAGGATCCGGCAGCAAATTGGTCTGGGGATTTAACCACCAATCCGGAGCAAGCCCGATCAAGCGCTGGAAAGGTTTGATGCTCGATCGCTATGTCGGCGCCGATTACAGCGCTGGTCTGGTCAAGCTCAAGGAGTTGATCGAGTCGGAGCGGAGACCCACGGCGCCAAGCGAGAGCGTTGCGCCCGACGAGCAAACCGCCCCCGCACCAGACGGGGCTCCGGCCGGCGCGCCGGAGATGGCCGCCCCTGGTTCGGAGGCGCCGCCGGAAACCGAGGCACCGGCCGAGGCCGCGCCCGAGGAGGCAGCGCCCGAGCCGGAACCACAACCGGCGCCGCCGCCGGTCCGCAAGAAAAAGCGGCAGTAGCGACTGACGGCTTGCGATTACAGCTTTTGCTCTTCGGGAGCGCCGTCACGTTGGGGCGCATCGACCCGGATCGCCTGGATGATGAGGCGAAGCGCGCCAGCCAGCGACGAATTGGGCGACGAGCAACTGTCCTTTGGCGCCGTGGCGCTTCCCGACTTTGCTTGCCGCTCGAGATCCCCTGCGTCGCGGCCGGTGACGGTATAAAGCTGGGTACTGCCGTCGGCCGTGATCACGGTGATGCGGTCGCCGATGGCGACGTCGCCGCGGGCCAAATGCGGGTCGCGAGCCTCGTCCGACGCCGAACTGCGGGACCTTGACCGCGCTTTTCCGGCGCTGCTCTGCTCGTCGACGTCGTAGTAGACCGCAGCGCTGAGGCCGAGCCGCGGCACCTTGGTGCTGTTGGTCTGGTCGAGCCCGTCCCAGGGCCAGGTTTCATCTTGATCGCCGGCGATGGCGCGCTTCCACGCCGCTTCGCGGAGCGACTGGGCAAGCTCGGTCTTGGCCTGGTGATAGATGCCGCCCTCTCCGGGAATGAGCCCGAGCAGCGCAATCACGGCAATGGCCAAGCCAAACCTCCATCCCATCCGGGAAGACAGGAGGAGGAACTGCACCGACCCCCGTTTCGGCATCAGATCCTCCTCCCATTAAGCCGCGGCGAGACGTGGTCCCGGCCGTGGCACCGCAACCTTGCGCGGCCGGGCGCCTTGGCCCCGGCCGTGGACAGCATCGCGAAACGGAACATTGTGAGGAGGAACGACGTCGAATTGAGCGCTTGGAGACCCGAGCGTGAAGCCATTGATGGCAGGTGCATTGACGTTGCCTTCGACAATCCTCCGGCACTGAGACGAAGGAACCACCCCATTGGGGCGCGTCTTTAGCCGGAATGTGATGATCCAATGCGAATAGCACGGCGAAATGGCGGCAACCAGGGCGAAATTGCGCCGCGCCAGGCCTATCCGCCGTGAAAGGGGAACTCCCGCGCCCCCACGCAAGTTTCGCAAGCATCACGATCAGCGAAACAGAAGGGTCCAGCCGGAGGCCATCGCCACCGCGCGTCCCCCCTCAACCCAAGGGAGTTCAATCACAATGGCCAAGATGAAGTCGTTGGAGGACCTGTTCATCCACCTCCTCAAGGACATTTATTACGCCGAGAAGCAGATCCTGAAGGCGCTGCCCAAGATGGCGGAAAAGGCCGATTCGGCCGAGCTGCGCAAAGCCTTCCAGCATCATCTCAAGGAAACCGAGGGCCAGGTGGACCGGCTGGAGAAGGTGTTCGCGCTCTGCGACCGCAAACCCGTCGGCGAGACGTGCCCCGCGATCAAGGGCATCCTCGAGGAGGGCAAGGAGATGATGCAGGACGCCGCCGATCCGGATGTCCTCGACGCCGGCATGATCGCCGACGCCCAGGCGGTGGAGCATTATGAGATCTCCCGCTATGGCACCTTGATCGCTTGGGCCAATCAGCTCGGCATGAGCGATGCGGCCAAGCTGCTGTCGCAGACGCTCGAGCAGGAGTACAACGCCGATCAGACCCTGACCAAGCTTGCCGAGTCGCGGCTGAACCGGGAAGCTGCCTAAAGCTTGGGCTTCTGCATCAGCGACAACGCAGGTGCGACGACGGCGCGGGATAACCCCCGCGCCGTTTGCGTTCGTGCCCTTGCGAGAGCCGGTTTCCGCGCCTAGGGTGCCCCCGCTTGCGGCCCCTGACGATGTCGGCGCGGCTGCCGACGCGGTACTTTCAAAGTCTTAGTTCTCCAGGAGAACGGTATGGGTCTGATCGCCCACGCGCTTGAGAGGGTAAAGCCCTCGCCGACCATGGCCATCACGAGCAAGGCTCGCGAGCTCAAGGCCGCAGGTTTCGACGTCATCGGCCTCGGCGCCGGTGAGCCCGATTTCGATACGCCTGACAACATCAAAGCAGGCCGCCATCGACGCCATCAAGCGCGGCGAAACCAAATATACCGCGGTCGACGGCATCCCGGAGCTGAAGCGCGCCATCGCCACCAAGTTCGAGCGCGAGAATCGGCTGAGCTACAAGCCGTCGGAGATCACCGTCGGCAGCGGCGGCAAGCAGGTGCTCTACAACGCGCTGGTCGCCACGCTCAATCCGGGCGACGAGGTGATCGTGCCGTCGCCCTATTGGGTGAGCTATCCCGATATCGTGCTGCTCGCCGGCGCGACGCCGGTGATCGTCGAGACCAAGCTCGAAGACGGCTTCAAGCTGAGCCCCAAGGATTTGGCGGCGGCAATCACGCCGCGCACGCGATGGCTGATCTTCAACTCGCCGTCGAACCCGACCGGCGCCGCCTATACGCCTGACGAGATCAAGGCCTTGACCGATGTGCTGCTCAAGCACGAGCAGGTGTGGGTGCTGTCCGACGACATCTACGAGCATCTCGTCTATGACGGTTTCACCTTCGCCACGCCGGCGGAGGTCGAGCCGAAGCTGAAAGGCTCGGACGCTGACCATGAACGGCGTGTCCAAGGCCTATTCCATGACCGGCTGGCGCATCGGTTATGGCGGGGGCCCCGAGCCCTTGATCAAGGCGATCGCCACCTTGCAGTCGCAGTCGACCTCGAACCCGTGCTCGATCAGCCAATGGGCCGCGGTCGAGGCGCTCGAAGGACCGCAGGAGTTCCTGAGGCACTGGGTCGAGTCGTTCCAAAGCCGGCGCGATCTGGTGGTGTCGATGCTGAACCAGGCCAAGGGCCTCGACTGCCCGACCCCGGAGGGGGCGTTCTATGTCTATCCCTCTTGCGCCGGCTTGATCGGCAAGACCACGCCGAAGGGCAAGACACTCGCCACCGACGAGGACGTGGCTACGGCGCTGCTCGAGGAGGAAGGCGTCGCCGTGGTTCACGGCGCGGCGTTCGGTCTCTCGCCGTTCTTCCGCATCTCCTACGCCACGGGCGTGGCCACGCTCGAAGAGGCCTGCCGTCGCATTCAACGCTTCTGTGCCAATCTGAGCTAGAGGGCGGACGTGGTGATGACAGCATCGGGACAGCAGATGAGGTTCAGCAAGCTCAGCACCGGGAACCAGATCGAAGGCAAGATCATGGAGATCCGCAAAGGCGCGGTGACGGCCATCGTCTACGTCGCCATCGCCGGGGATACCATGCTCGAAGCGAGCGTCACCATCGCGGCCCTGGAATCGCTCGGGCTGTACGAGGGCAAGACGGTGACTTTGATCGTCAATCCGGGCGACATCATCATCGGCTGCGATTGACGGTCTTCAGCGCCCCTTGCTTTCGAGGTTTTCGGGCGGATCTGCTTTCAACCGCCCTTGGTCTTGACTAGAACGAGGAGCGATGGACACCGTCGCCACGACCGCATCGCCGCCGCCTGACCGCATCTTGATGCGTCCCGGCGGGAGGCGTGTCGGTTGTGCCGAATTCGGCGATCCGAACGGACTTCCCGTCATTGCTCTTCACGGCACGCCTGGCTCGCGGCTGATGTTCGCCTTGGCCGACGGCGCCGCGCGCGATCGGGGCATTCGCATCATCGCGCCCGAGCGGCCGGGCTACGGGGCTTCAGATTTTCGCTTGGTCCATAGTCTGGCGCAGTCTGCTGACGACATTGTCGCCGTCGCCGAGGCTTATGGTCTCGACCGCTTCGCCATCATCGGCGTCTCGGGCGGTAGCCCCTATGCCGTCGCCGCGGCCGCCGCCGATCCGGATCGCGTTCCGCTGCTCGCCTTGGTCGGCCCGGTCGGTCCCATCGCCGATCTTCGGCGCTCGATCCGCATTTCCAGGGTGCACTATCTGCTGTTCCGGGTGCTTGCCGGCTCGGGCCTCGGCCCACGCTCGTTCTTTCGCGGCTTGCGCTACATGGTGTTCAGGTCGCCAGACACGGCCTATCGCTGGCTGATGCGCCGGGTGAAGCCGTCAGACCGCGAGATCCTGGTGCGGCCAGAGGTGAAGAAGAGCCTGCAAGCGGCGATCCGCGAAGGCCTCGAGACCCGGCGTCGAAGGTGCGGTCCAGGACCTCAGGCTCTATTGCGCGCCGTGGCGCTTGAATCTCGGCGACGTCGATGTGCCGGCGATCGTGTGGCAGGGGGCCGACGACACCATCGTGCCGCCGGCTGCAGCCTATGCCCTGGCGGCGGCACTTCCCAATTGCCGCCTCGATGTCATTCCCGCCGCGGGCCACTATTGGGTGTTCGCCCAGTTCGACCTGATCCTCGATGCGGTGGCGGCGGCGCTGAAGGCCGACGCCGCGGCAACTTCGTGGCGGCGCGGAGCCGGAATGACGGTCGAGCTGACCCACTGCGCCTTGCATGTCCACGACCTCGACACGTCGATCGCGTTCTATCGGGACTATTGCGGGCTCGCCATCGTCAAGGAGCATGGCGAGGGCGCCGACCGCGTGGTGTGGATGGCCGATCGAGGCGAGGGGCCTCGCTTCGTCCTCGTCCTGCTCGGCGGCGGACCGCTCCGCGATCAGGACAAGGAGGACATGACCCATTATGGCTTCGCCGTCGGCTCGCGCGCCGAGGTCGACGCCATCGCCGAGCGCGCCCGCCGTGACGGCTGCCTCCATTGGGAGCCTCGCGCGTTCGCGCCGCCGACGGGCTATCTGTGCGGGGTGACGGACCCCAGCGGCTATGTCGTCGAGTTCTCTTACGGCCAGCCGCTCGGGCCGACGCGGAGCCACGATCGGCACCGTCGCGGTCCAGCAACGGGATGCGGCGTTGTGGCGCTGGCCTGGAGAGCGGCAACGAGCGTAAATCGGCGCGCTCGGGGGCCAAAGACCGCATCACTGACCCATCATCGCTCGGCCTCCAATGATCATTAAGCCGGTTTTCTTCGATCCGACAGGCAGGCGATCGCGTCTGCTGCGAGCGCTTGCCTGGGTCGTGGGCGCGTTCAGCGCGCTCGCCATGGTCGCATTCGCTGCGATCCTGGTGATCGTGCACCCCCCAGTGAACGACAGCTTGCTTTCGGCGCACGGCCCGATCCGGTGCGCCTGGGCCCCGACTTGCTCGACCACGCACGCCGTCGATCTGACCGCGGGCGCCGATCCCGAGTTGCTTAAGGCAGCGAACAAGCTCGCCGCCGAGTTGCGCGACAAGGAACGGGAGCTCAGGCGCCCACCCCAAGCCGGGATCGCTGGACGCCGGCCGGTACCCGCCGCCTTGGAGAGCCCGAAAGGCCGGGCGCTGAGCATCGGTTTCTATGCCAACTGGGACGATAACAGCTACCCGGCCCTGAAGCGGGCGCTGCCGCATCTTGATTGGATCGTGCCGAGCTGGCTCAGCCTCGAAGGCCCGGACATGGCCTTGACGCCCGATGTGGATGCTCGCGTGTTGAGCTACATCCAGACGACCAAGCCCGACATCCCGATCCTGCCCCTGATCCAGAACGCGGTGGAGGGCAAATGGAATGGCGAAGGGCTGGCGAAGTTCCTAGCCGACCCCGACGCGCGGGCCGCGCGGATCGAGGAGATCACGGCCTTCCTGGAGGAGAACAAGTTCCAGGGACTGACGATCGACTTCGAGGAGGTTCCGCCGGCGGCGCAGATGAATTTGCGGCGCTTCCTGACCGAGCTGTCGGCGGCCTTTGCGCCGCATAAATACGTCATCGTGCTGGCGGTGCCGTTCGACGACGGCAGCTGGCCCTATGCGACCTATGCCGGCATCGCCGATTACATGTTGCTCATGGCCTACGATCAGCATTGGGAGGACGGCCCCCCGGGAAGCATCGCCGGGCAGAGCTGGTTCGAGGTTACGCTCGACAAGCGCATGGAGACCCTCGATCCCGAGCGCACCATCATCGCGATCGGCAGCTACGGCTATGATTGGGTCCAGGGCCAAGCCGCCCAGGACCTGACCTTCGAAGAGGCCGTGCTGTCGGCGCGCGATTCGGAAGCCGACATCGACTTCGATCCGGAGACCAATAACCCACACTTCTCCTTCATCGAGGACAATGGCCAGCGGCACGACGTCTGGTTCCTGGACGGCGTCACCGGCTTCAACGAGATCCATGCCGCCGACGTCTACGAGCCGGCCGGCTACGCGCTGTGGCGGCTCGGCTCCGAGGATCCGTCGATTTGGTCGGTGCTCGGGCGCCCCTACAACGCACCGGCGCCCGATGGCTTGAAGGTCATCGGTACCAGCGAGGATGTCGACTTCGAAGGCGAAGGCGAAATTCTGCGCGTGGCCGAGAAACCGACGACCGGAACGCGAACCTTCGAGATCGACAAGGACACCGGCGACATCGACGACCAGACCTATACCCGCATCCCGACGCCCTTCGTCATCGAGCGAACGGGCAGCACGACGGGCAAGCTCGCGCTCACCTTCGACGATGGCCCTGATCCGGTGTGGACGCCCCAGATCCTCGACATCCTGAAGGAGAAAGGCGTTCACGCCAGCTTCTTTATCATCGGCAATAGCGCCGAGGCCGATCCAGACCTGGTGCGGCGCATGCTTGCCGAGGGGCACGACGTGGGCAACCACACCTTCACCCATCCGAACCTGGGCGAGTTTCCCGATGCCCTGGTCAGGCTCGAGATCAATGCCACCCAGAGGCTGTTCGAGGCGCTGACCGGGCGGTCGATGCGGCTATTCCGGGCGCCCTATCTCGGCGATGCGGAGCCGACCACGAGCGACGAGATCGTGCCGATCGAGATCGCCCAGTCCATGGGGTACGTCTCGGTGGGGCTGCATCTCGACCCCGACGACTGGCGGCGACCTCCCGCGGACACCATCATCGAGCGGGTACTCGAGCAGGCCAGCGATCCCAACCCTGACATCAGCGGCCATATCATCCTGTTGCACGATTCCGGGGGTGACCGATCCGAGACCGTCGCGGCGTTACCGCGGCTGATCGATGCGTTGCGGGCGCGAGGTTACAAGCTCGTGCCGGTGTCGCAGCTGGCTGGGCTGACGCCGGAGCAAGCCATGCCCACCGTTCCGCCGAGTTCCCTTGGGCGCTTGGTCGGGGTGCCGGTGTTCATGACGCTGAGCTGGCTCGGCCATCTCCTCAACGCGTTGTTCCTGGTGGCGATCTGGCTTGGCGTGGCGCGCATCCTGTTCCTCAGCGTCGTCGGCTGGCGCAATCGCCGCGCCGAGGCGCGCCGGGCCGCGCCGGCGTTGCCGAATCCGCTGCCGTTGCAGACCGTGCTGATCCCCGCACACAACGAGGCCAAGGTCATCGTTGGGGCAGTCCACCACGTCCTCGCAAGCGACTATCTCAACCTTGAAGTTATCGTGGTCGACGACGGATCGACGGACGGCACCGCAGACCTTGTGCGCGCGCATTTCGGCGGCGATCGCCGGGTCAGGCTCATCAGCATCGCCAATGGCGGCAAGGCCGCCGCGCTCAATTGCGGGCTCAAGCAAGCGCGCGGCGACGTCGTCGTCGCCCTCGATGCCGACACCCATTTCCAGAAGGACGCGATCCCGAAACTGGTGCGTTGGTTCGAGGATCCCTCGGTCGGCGCGGTCGCCGGCAACGCCAAGGTCGGCAATCGCATCAACGTCATCACGCGGTGGCAGGCGCTCGAATATGTCACCAGCCAGAATCTCGAGCGCCGCACCCTGGCGGCGCTCGGCTGCATTACCGTCGTCCCCGGCGCTATCGGGGCGTGGCGGCGCGTGGCGCTCGAGCGGTTGGGGGGTTTCCCCGTCGACACGCTCGCCGAGGACCAGGACCTGACCATCAGCTGCCAGAAGGCCGGCTATACCGTGCTCTACGACAGCACCGCGATTGCGTGGACCGAGGCGCCGGACACCATCAAGGGGCTCGCCAAGCAGCGCTTCCGCTGGGCCTTCGGCACCTTGCAATGCTTGTGGAAGCACCGCGAGGTGACGCTGCGGCCGAGCTACGGCGCCTTGGGTCTTATCGCCATGCCGCAGACATGGCTGTTCCAATTCGTGCTCTCTCTCGTGTCGCCGCTCGTGGATCTCGCCCTGATCTGGCAACTCGCGATCTCTGTCCTCAAGCTGGTCGAGCACCAGGATCAGTTCGATGCGGACGCGTTACAGAAAGTCCTGCTATATTATCTCGCCTTCCTCGTCGTCGATCTGGGCGGGGCCGCGCTCGCGCTCGCCATGGAGCGGCGCGAAAACTGGTCGCTGCTGCCATGGCTGGTGTTGCAGCGCTTCGGTTACCGTCAGCTGATGTACTTTGTCGTCATCAAGGCGACGCTCACCGCCGTGGTCGGGGCCCTCGTCGGCTGGGGCAAGCTCGAGCGCAAATCAACCGTCACCGTCGGCGCGACGTGACCGGTGACGGGTCGGGCCGGCCGTGCCGTCGGCAGAGCGGCGAGCCCGCTTTGGGCCCTTGCGGCGAACCGCCCGAATCGCGGCTCTTGCCAGAGGCCGCGCGGCTTGACACGATACCGTCATTAAGGCTTGCGCGGGTGGGTGCGTCAGGAGCCTTCCCGCGGTCAACAATGACCAAGGGAGGAGTTTATGGGCCAAGCGCAGGGCCAACCAGCCCGCAGCGCCCGCTGCATCGCACTGGTTGGCCCCTATCTCAGCGGTAAGACGACACTTCTCGAATCGATCCTCGCGCGCACCGGCGCGATCAGCCGACAAGGCACCATGGCGGCCAAGAACACGGTCGGCGATGCCTCCGAGGAGGCGCGGCATCACGGCATGAGCGTCGAGCTCAACGTGGCCACGGTCGAGTTCCTCGGCGAGAGTTTCACCTTCCTCGATTGTCCGGGCTCGATCGAATTCCAGACCGACGCCACCAATGCCCTCACGGCTTGCGACGCCGCCGTCGTCGTCTGCGAGCCGGACGAGAAAAAGGTGCCGGCGCTACAGCTGATCTTGAAGCAGCTGGAAGATCGCGGCATTCCCCACTTCCTGTTCATCAACAAGATCGACAAGGCCGAGGCCCGCATCCGCGACGTCGTGCCGATGCTGCAGCCGGCGAGCAGCAAGCCGCTGGTGTTGCGCCAGGTGCCGATCTGGGAAAACGAAATCGTCACCGGCTTCATCGATCTCGCGCTGGAACGCGCCTTCGTCTATCGCGAGCACGCGCCGAGCGAAGTGATCGCCATTCCCGACGCCTTGTCGGACCGCGAGAAAGACGCGCGGTTCTCGATGCTGGAGAAGCTCGCCGACTATGACGACGAGTTGATGGAGCAATTGCTCGAGGACGTGCCACCGCCGCGCGACAAGGTATTCGACGATCTCTCCACGGAACTTCGTGGCGGGCTGATCTGCCCCGTCCTGCTCGGCTCGGCCGAGAATGGCAACGGCATTTTGCGCTTGCTCAAGGCGCTCAGGCATGAATCCCCTTTTGTCGGAACCACAGCGAAACGCCTCGGGGTCGCTGACGCGCCGTCTTGCGCCTATGTCCTCAAGACGTTTCACACCGCCCACGGCGGCAAGCTGTCGCTTGCCCGCGTGGTGACCGGCAGCTTCGCCGACGGCACCACGGTCCATGGCGGCGCCGACGACGAGCGCATCTCCGGCATTTTCACTCTGCTCGGCCAGGAGCCGACCAAGCGCGGTGAGGCGCACGCCGGCGACACGATCGCCTTCGGAAGGCTCGAAAGCGTCAAGACCGGCGAGACGCTGACCGCGGAGAAAGGCAACGCGCCCACGATCGAAGTGCCGCCGATTGCGGAGCCCGTGTTCGGTCTCGCCATCGGCGCCAAGGAGAAGAAGGACGAGGTCAAGCTCACCGCGGCGATCGGCAAGATCATCGAGGAGGACCCCTCGATCTCGCTGACCCACAATCAGGACATGGGCGAGATGGTGCTGTGGGGGCAGGGCGATATGCATCTTCGCGTGGCGCTGGAGAAGCTCACCAGCAAATACGGCATCGACGCATCGACGCGGCCGCGGGCGATCCCCTACAAGGAGACCATCCGCAAATCGACCGAAGTGCGCGGCCGCCACAAGAAGCAGTCGGGCGGCCACGGCCAGTTCGGCGACGTGGTGGTGACCATCAAGCCGCAGCCGCGAGGCGGCGGGTTCGAGTTCTCGGATCACATCACCGGCGGCGTGGTGCCCAAGAACTATATCCCGAGCGTCGAGATCGGGGTTCGCGATTACCTCCATTCGGGTCCGCTCGGCTTTCGGGTGGTCGACGTCGCGGTGTGCCTGATCGACGGCTCCTACCACTCGGTCGACTCTTCGGACATGGCCTTCCGCCAAGCCGGGCGGCTCGCCATGAGCGAGGGCATGCCGCAATGCTCTCCGGTGCTGCTCGAGCCGGTGATGGCCGTCGACATCGCGGTCCCCGCCGAGGCCACGTCGAAGATCAACGGCATCATCTCGTCGCGGCGGGGCCAGATTCTCGGCTTCGATGCCCGTCCCGGATGGCCGGGTTGGGATCTGGTCGAGGCGCACATCCCCGAGGCCGAGATCCAGAACCTGATCGTCGAGCTCAGATCGGCGACCGCCGGCGTCGGCACCTTCACCGCAAGGTTCGACCATCTCGCCGAACTCACGGGCAAGATCGCCGATCAGGTGCTGGCGACACGCGCGAAGGCGGCCTGACAGCGGAACCGCCTTGCGGCGGCGCTTTGCGGTGCGTTACGGGTTGATGCGGCTGATCTTGGAGCCTTCGAGGGTCAGATTGTACATCAGGCCCTTGGGATCGAGCACGAAGCCGATCACCGGGCTCGTGATCTGATTGGTGTCGATCGACGCGCCGGCGCCGAGGGTGATCAGGGTCACCGAGCCGTCGACGCCCACCTTCCAGCCGGCCTTGGCATCGAATCCGGCAAGCGCCCCCTGCGTCATGAACATGATGATCACGGTCCGCGCCTGGGCGCCGAATTGGAACCCGAACGAGGCCGAGACCAGATTGTAGTAGGCAACCGGCCTGCCGCCGACGAGGAGCGCGCCCTCGCCATATTCGCCGCCAATGCCGATCCCGGCCTTGACCACGGTGGGAAAGACGAGCACGCCCGCGGCGCTCTGCGCCAGGCCACGGGCGCCGGGCGTCTGCCGGTAGAACTGCTCGAGCGTGGCATAGACGCCGGCGTTGATCTTGGCCGCCGAAGCTTCGGCGCGCGGCGCCGCCACGAGCGCGAAGAGAATGGCGAGCATAGCCGCGTGGAGCGCGTGGCGAACGACCGTCATGAGCGGAGACCTCCCCCGAATCGTTTTTGTTCCTGGAATGTGCCAGCGGAACATGGCCTTGGGGTGGCGCGGGGCCCCCAAGACGTTAACGTCTCGTTGGCGCTACCGGGCGCATAACGGCGCATGAGGCTCTGTCTCGCGAGCTTGGCGCTTCTTCTCTGCGCCGCGACGCCGGTGGCCGCGGGCGGCTGCCTCGGCGTCAATAGCCACAGCGGCAAGCGCCAGTCCGTCCAGGAGATCTACCGTACCGGCGTCAGCCATCCCCGGCGATTTTTCGCCGAGGCGACCCATGATCGGGCCTCGGGCCGGCCCCAGATCATCTACTACCGCCGTTACGGCACCGCGCCCGCCTACTTCAAGAGCTTCGTCAGGGCCCACGAATGCTGCCACCAGAGCGGATATGGCGACGAGATCGCCGCCAATTGCTGCGCCTTGCGGCGACTGCATCTGTCGGGAAGCAGCCTGACGGCGCTCAGGACCTACATCGTGTCGCGAGACGTCAACAGTCAAACGGTGATGGACTATAGCGGCCAGGGCAGCCTGTTCTGGAGCAAGACCGCGAGCCGGTGCCTCGGCTCGGCCGAACGCTAAAGTCGCCTCACACGCAGCGCCGGTAGAAACGTGCGAGTTCCCGTCCGCGCAACAGAATCAGTCTCTCCCGGAGGCCGCCATGTTTCCTGATCCAGGCTCTGATCTCGGGCGGATAGGAGTCGGTTACGGTGCGGGTGACATCGCGCGCGGCATAGCTCCGTCCGGTGTCGCGATCGACCAATCTCGGCGCATGAAAGCCGAGTACCGCCCGCGACGTGACGCAAATGCGGTTGCGCGGAATGGTGCTGAGCACGAGCGTGCAGGCTGACAGGCACGGTCCGTCGATGACGACGCGGTCGCCCGACTGACGCACCCTGGAAAAGAGGTCGATGTAATCGAGCACATAGCCGCCCGCGCTCGCTCTGATGCGAAGCTCGGCCGCCGCCGGCGCGAGGGAGGTGAGACAGAGGATGAGGGCCAAGACAATGCGCGGCATGGGTCGCTCCATCGAAACGCCGAGACACCCCCTCCGCGAAGCAGTGTAACAGAACGGCCGCGGCAGATTTGCGGCGGCGGCGCGGGCGCTCTGTCGCAGCTAGAGCTTGCCCCGAAGCAGGGCTTCCTTGATAACAGGGCATCGTCAATTCCAGTCCTCGAGTCCTGCCTCATGAACATCCTCGTCCTCCAGCACGCAGCAGTTGAAACGCCCGGAGTTCTGCTCGATTTCTTCCGCGACGATGGCTTTCGCTGGACCACGGTCGAACTCGACGAGGGCGAGACCATCCCCGACAACCTCGAGCCGTTCGACATGATGCTGGTGATGGGCGGCCCTCAGGATGTGTGGCAGGAGGACGAATATCCCTGGTTCCGTCCCGAGAAGGCGGCGATCCGCAAATATGCCGGCGAGATGGGGCGGCCGTATCTCGGCATTTGCCTCGGCCATCAGCTTCTGGCCGACGCGCTCGGCGGCAAGGTCGGACCGTCGAAAAGCCCGGAAGTCGGGGTGCTGACGGTTTCGAGCACCGAGGCGGGCCGCCGCGATCCGTTGCTCAGCGCGTTGCCGAGCCCGATCACGGCGTTGCAATGGCACGGCGCCGAGGTCACGGCCGTGCCGCCCCAGTCAGAAGTGCTTGCGGAGTCCGGCGTGTGCCCGATCCAGGCGTTCCGCTACGGGCCCCATGCTTGGGGCTTCCAGTATCATGTCGAGATCACCGGCAGGACTGTGGACGAGTGGGCCGACATTCCGGAATATGCGCGCTCGCTGGAGACGGCGCTCGGCAAGGGCGCCGTCGAGCGGTTGCGGAACGAGGTCTCCGAGCGGTTGCCGCAATTCAATCAGGATGCGCGGACGCTCTACGACAGCTTCAAGCGCTCGCTGAACAAGGGCTGAGCGCAAAGCAGCATCTGATGCAGGGGCGCGGACTTAGCCCAGCCCCATCGCCTTGTGAGCCTCGTCCATGTGCTTCATGCACCCATCCATGTCGCCGGCCTTCATCGCTTCCTTTGACATATCGAGATGCATCGTCGCCTCCTTTTTCTTCGCCTCGTCGGTCATCGCGGCGATCATTTGATCCATCTTCTGCATATGCGCGTCGGTGCACAGGTCGGTGCCGGCATAGACTGGGGACAGGCTCAAAAGGGCCACAACGGCTGCCACTGAGATCCTGACCATGACGTTTCCTCCTTATCGGTGTTGAGAGCGTTATCAGCCGAAGATAACGCACGGCCCGGCGATTTGATCCTGTCCGTTCGTCGGGGGTGCGGGGCCCCCGGGGTTAAATAAGGGCGTCACCGCCGGAAAATCCTCTCCCCGGAGGGGAGAGGATTCCTATCGGATTGATTCCACTCAGACCCGGAACACGGCGCCGGCGACCGATCGGGGCCGCTCGCGGACCGCGCCGCCGTCATTGCCTGACTTGACGATCCACTCGCCGCCGGCGGTCCGGCCGGTGATCATGCCGACATGGTGGGACCACACGACCACGGCGCCGACGCGGGGACCGCTCGCGCGCCCCCAATGGCGCCAATTGGCAGCGAGGTTATACTCGGGCCCGCCGCCTTTCTGGGTCCGCATCCACCAGCCGCACCAACGCGATGGCCGCGCACCAGCGCCGGCATGGGCCGTCCGCGTGGCATGGCTGCGGCTTGCGTGCTGCACGTGATGGTTCGAGCGGGTAGAAGAATAGCGGGAAGAAGAATAATGCCGGCTGCGATGGGCAGACGAATAGGACCGGCTGCGGTGGGTAGACGCATAATGCCTGCTGGTGTGACCTCTGCTGCTACGGGACGCTTGGTGCAGAGCAGGGGACCGATGACCTGAGGAGATGCTCGACGCCGCCAGGCCTTGATAATAGGGGCGGGCGACGCTTGGGGTGGCTGATGCCGTCACAACAACAAGACTTCGCGACGGCGAAAATGATCGCCTTCATCACACTTCCTTTTGATGTTGGTGGATGCCGCCATCCTCAAAAATAATGGGGCGAAAGAAGGAGCCGGATGAGGCCATATACGGGCAGGCCGCGCCTCATTTGTGAGCGTGCTTTCAAGGCGTTGGGCGCTCCGAGTGCGGCCACTTATCCCCGCCGCTCGCGCCTCCTTTATGCTGCGCTCACCTCGTCCACCGAAGGGCGCTTCGCGAGGCGTGCGTAGAGGCGGGACGAGGTGCGGCGCCCGCGGGCCGATTCGCAGATCGGCACTCGGGCGGCGCCGGGGCTCCGCCCGGGTCCACGACGAGGCCCTGCCAGGAGCTGGCTGACGACTTGTCTATTGCGCTACCGCCCTCTGGGCTACTTGAGCGCAATGGAGGCGCGCTCGGGGCCGCTGAGCCTATTGAGCGCGGTGCGGTTACTGACTTTGTGCTCCTGGCTTCCGGCCTTGAGCGCGAGGCGGGTAGCACCCAAGCGAAAGCGCGGCCCGGCGTGGTGCGCAAAAATCGCCGCGAAATAGCATGCGCTTGTTGCTGCTGCAGAGGCGCAATGTTTGAGTTGCGCTAACGCTTCGCTGCTTCAAGCGCATGTGGCGCGCCGGGAGGCGCCCGCCGTGTCCGGCAACGGACACGGACGCCAAAAGGTTTGCGCTTTTCGGCGCGCCACCCCCTTCGGGACGCGAGCCCCGATGGGAGAAAGCAGCAAAGATCCGGACGCGGAAGCGTCGCGGCAACAATCTCGTTCGGCTGCCGTCAGCCCATCAGCGCGGCGCGTGCCGTCTCGAGATCGTGCAGTTGTGTCTCGTCGAGGGTCGGAAATTTTGGATCGATCTGTTCCAGCCGTTCGACCACCGCCGCCGAGACCACGAGCCGCGTGAACCATTTGTGGTCCGCGGGCACGACATACCAGGGCGCGTCATCCGGTCGCGGTGCCGCGGATCATCTCCTCATAGGCCTCGACATAAGGCTCCCACACCTTGCGTTCCTCGATGATCGGCGAGATTGAACTTCCACCTCTTGTCGGGATCGTCGATGCGGGCAACGAGGCGCTTACGCTGCTCCGCCTTGGAGATGTGCAGATAGAATTTGAGGGGCACGATGCCGTTCCTGACGAGATGCCGCTCGAAGGCGTTGATGTCGTCGAAGCGCTCGCTCCAGATGTTCTTGGTGATGAGGCTCGGGGGCAGGCTCTGGTGCTCCAAGAGCTTGGGATGCACGCGGACGACGAGCACCTCCTCGTAATAGGAGCGGTTGAAGATGCCGATATGGCCGCGGCGTGGCAGCGCCACGGCCGCGCGCCACAGGAAATCATGATCGAGCTCGAGCTGGCTCGGCGCCTTGAAGGAATGCACGTCGCAGCCTTGCGGATTGACGCCGGACATGACGTGCCTGATGACGCCGTCCTTGCCCGCGGTGTCGAGCCCCTGAAGGATGACGAGGATCGCCCATTGGTGCTCGGCGTAGAGCCGCTCCTGCAATTTGGCGAGGCGCTTCACGCCTTCCGCCAACAAGGCCTTGGCCTCGGCCTTCTCGATGTCGAGCGCCGCGGTGTCGCCGGGATCGATGTCGGCGAGCTTGAAGCTGTCGCCTTTCTTGATGCGATAGCGCTTGAGGATGTCGGAAGGGAGCATCGTCACGGCCCTGGTCCAGCTGACAATCCGGCGAAGCTACCCCATCCCGTTAAGTCTTGGCTATGGCTTAGATTTTATCCGCTCGATGCCGGCGCGGATGAGGTCGATGGCTTCCGCGGGCTCGACCCAGCGCAGCACCTTCACCCATTTCCCTTCCTCCAGGTCCTTGTAGTGCTGGAAGAAGTGGCCGATCTGCTCGACGAGGATTTCCGGCAGGTCGCGATAGCTGACGACGCGCTTGTAGAAGGGATGCAGCTTGTCGATGGGTACGGCGAGGATCTTCTCGTCGATGCCCTTCTCGTCCTCCATCAGCAACGCTCCGATCGGGCGGGCGCGGATCACCGCTGCCGTCGCAACCGGCGTCGGCGCGATCACCATGCAGTCGAGCGGATCGCCGTCCTCGGACAGAGTGTGCGGGATGAAGCCGTAATTGGCCGGGTAGAACATTGCGGTGTGCAGGAAGCGATCGACGAACATGGCGCCCGAGGCTTTGTCGACCTCGTATTTCACCGGCGCCCCGCCTTGAGGGATCTCGATGATGACATTGACCTCGTGCGGCGGGTTCTCGCCGACAGGAATGTGGGACAGATCCATGGCGTTCTCGTCCTAGATTGCCGCTGCCGGGGGACCTTACCCCGGCTTGCGCCAAATTGCGCACCCGAAATGCTTGGTCGATCCGGAGGTTCGTGGCACGAAGCTGCTGATGGCAGCAGCGGACCGCAATCTCACCTCCAGAATCCCGCCGCGAGCTTACACCCCGCGCGCTGATGACGGGGATGGTTCTCGGTGCGTCTGCTCGCGCCGTGCAACGTCTATTCCGGCCTCAAGATCGGCTGGTCGTTCAACATGTCGATCACGGCGCTGTTGTTGTCCTTCGCGTTCTGGACGCCGGCGTCGCGCTGGTTCGGCGCTTCCGGCCTGGGCGATGCTGGAGAGCAACATCAACCAGACCGCGGCCTCCTCGGCGGCGGCGATCGTGTCGAGCGGCTTGGTGGCGCCAATTCCGGCGCTCGCCATGATGACCGGCGCCAACCTGCCGTGGACCACGCTTGCGGTCTGGGTGTTCGCCGTGAGCTTCCTCGGCGTCTGGGTCGGCTGGTATTTGCGGCCGCGGCTGATCGTCGACTCCAATCTCGTGTTTCCCGCGGGCATGGCCACGGCCGAGACCATGCGCGATCTGTTCAGCCATGGGCGCGAAGCGATGCGCCGCGTCTCGATGCTGCTCGGCAGCTTGAGCGTTGCCGCCGCGATCAACGCCATCGACGATCTGTTGTGGCAGATCCCGCGGCTGGCGCCGTCGCTCACGGCGCAGAAGCTGACCATCGCCTTGGACCCGTCGCTGCTCCTGCTCGGCTTTGGCGGCATCATCGGCTTGCGCGCGGGGATCGGTCTTCTTGCCGGCGCCATCCTGGCTTGGGGCGTGGTCGCGCCGCGGCTGATCGACCACGGCATCGTCGACGTCTCGGGCACCGACAATTGGTTTCAGCCCTTGGTGGGCTGGCTGTTGTGGCCCGGGGTCACCATGATGGTCACCGCAAGCCTGACGAGCTTCGCCATCAGCGTCGTGGCGGCCGCGCGCAACCAGCGTCTATCCGGCGCGACGCATCAGCCCGAGGTCGGGCTTCATGCTGCGGCTCGGCGGCTTTGCCGTCGCCGCGGCGATGACCGTCATTCTCCAGATCACGTTGTTCGGCATTCATTGGACCATGGCGCTCCTCGCCATTCCGCTCGCCTTCGTGCTCGCGGCGATTGCGGCGCGAGTGGTCGGCGAGACCAGCGTGGCGCCGATCGGGGCGATCGGCAAGGTGTCGCAGCTGACCTTCGGCGCGCTCGCCCCGGGGCAGCCCATCACCAATCTGATGACCGCCAATGTCGCTGGCGGCGCCGCGGGTCAGTGCGCCGACCTGCTCAACGATTTTCGCGCCGGCCACGAGATTGGCGCGAGCCCGGCACGGCAGGTCGTCGCCCAATGCGCCGGCGTGTTGACGGGGAGCCTGGTGGGCAGCCTGGTCTACCTCAAGCTGATCGCGGATCCCGCGAGCGAGTTGCTCACGCCGGAATGGCCGGCGCCGGCGGTCGCGACCTGGAAGGCCGTGGCCGAGACCCTCGGCCACGGGCTCTCGGCGATTCCGTCCTCGGCGCTGATGGCCATGGCCATCGCGGCCGTGGCCGGAGTGGTGCTCGCGCTCGCCGAACGGCGTGTCAGCGAGCGGGCTCTGCTTATGGCTGCCGAGCGGCGCCACCTTCGGACTTGCCTTCGTTATTCCCGCCGGCACCTCGATGACCTTGTTCCTCGGCGCGTTGATCGCGAGCATCCTCAACCGCACCGCGCCGCGCTGGTCGGCGCGCTATCTGCTCAGCCTCGCCGCCGGCCTCGTTGCCGGGGAGAGCCTCTATGGCGTCATCGTGGTGTGGTTCTAGGGAAGGCCCTATTCGGCCGCGGCCTCGTGCACGGTCTCCAGGCCGGCGAGATATTTCTCGACATCGAGCGCGGCCATGCAGCCGAGGCCTGCCGCGGTCACGGCCTGGCGGTAGACGTCGTCGGTGACGTCGCCCGCGGCGAATACGCCGGGCACGCTGGTCGCCGTGGAGCGCGGCGCGGTGACGATGTAGCCGGAGGGCTTCATCTCGATCTGGCCCTTGAACATCTCGGTCTGCGGCTGGTGCCCGATGGCGATGAAGATGCCGTCGATGGGGATCTCGGTGGTGACGCCGGTGACGACGTTTCTCAGCACGGCGCCGGTGACGCCAAGCGGGTCGTCGGTGCCCAAAACCTCGGCGAGCTCGGAATCCCAGATCACCCTGATCCTCGGATTCAGGAACAGCCGCTCCTGCATGATCCGCTCGGCGCGAAGCGAATTCCGGCGATGCACCAGCACCACCTCGTCGGCGATATTGGCGAGGTAGATCGCTTCCTCGACGGCGGTGTTGCCGCCGCCGATGACGATGACCTTCTTGCCGCGGAAGAAGAAGCCGTCACACGTGGCGCAGGCCGAAACGCCATAGCCCTTGAAGCGCTCCTCGGAGGGAAGTCCGAGCCAGCGCGCCTGGGCGCCGGTGGCGATGATGACGCTGTCGGCGGTGTACTCGGTGCCGCTGTCGCCCTTGAGCCAGAACGGGGCGCGCTCCGTCAAATCCACGGCGTCGATGTAGTCGGAGATGATCTCGGTGCCGACATGCTCGGCCTGGGCGCGCATCTGCTCCATGAGCCACGGCCCCTGGATGACATCGGCGAAGCCCGGATAGTTCTCGACATCGGTGGTGATGGTCATCTGGCCGCCCGGCTGGATGCCCTCGATCAGGAGGGGCTTCAACAGGGCGCGGGCGGCGTAAATGCCGGCGGTGTAGCCGGCCGGGCCCGAGCCGATAATGATCACCTTGGCGTGGCGCGCTTGCATCACGGTCTCTTTGCTGGAGGGACGAGATAGGTAAGCACAACCGGCCTCGTGCGCAACCCGGTGTCCGCCGCGATCACGCTATGGTGTGGGTTCGAGGCGAAGCGCTTTGCGGATGGCGCTCGCCACCAGTTCGGTGTCGTTGATCGGGGCGTAGGACCACATTTCCAGCTTGCCTTGGAACGGTCTCGTGGCGCCGCGCTGTTGCATCAATTCGTGGAAGCGGCCGAGCCGCCGCGAGTTGCCTTTCAGCCCCTGCACATAGACAGGTTTGCCGGTGCCGGCGGCCTCGGTGACCATGTTGACCGAATCCTCGGTGACGACGATGGCGTCGGCGAGCGCCAAGAACGCGTGATAGGGGTTCGGCCCGGAACCGTCCCAGAAGAATTGCGGGATGCCCGCGATCGCGGCGGAAAGCGCCTGGACCGAACCCGGCAAGGTCCGCCGCGACGGCGTGACCAATAGCGAGCCGCCCCTGTCGCGCGCGAGTGCGGCGAGCGAGGCGCCGAAGGCTCCGGCATCCTCGGGAGGAAAGGTGAAGGCTTGGCTCTCGCCGCCGAGCAGCACCGCAATGCGGGGATGGGGCAAGGGATCGATGACGTCGGCGAAGGTCTTGGCGCCATCCTCGAGCCGGTCCGGGGTGACGCTGTGCACCGCGCCGAAGGTGTTGATCACATTGCTGCCGGTGAAGCCGTCATGGACCGGGGCCGCGATCAGATCGAAACGACCCGCCGGGACCTTCGGGTTCTGGATGTGGAGGCCGAAGGCCTCGGCGGTACGCTTGATAGCGAGCGCGATGGGGACGCTTCTCCGGCCGATGGAGATGACGAGGCGGGGCCAGGGCGCGGCGAGCGGCTCGTTCGCGCTGACCGCGCGCAACAGCCGGGCAGGGGGCAGATAGATCTGCAAGCGCGCCGGGAGCAGCCGCATGGCGCCCGTGACCCGCACGCGTTTCAGCGTGTAGGGGAGGCCGACCGCCTCGGCGACGGCGATGCCTTGGGCTTCCATGCCGACCGAGCCGTCGGTGACGATCCAGGTGCTACCCTTGGAAGAGGTCGCGGCCCTGGTCCTGGAATTTCCGGAACGAGAAAGGCTCAATTTCTTTTCGATTCTTTTCCAAACGGGACTTAAAATTGCTAGAACCCAGCTACAAGCCGCCTTCGCGGGTTCCTGCGTTGCCGCTTCTAACGCGGGTGCGCGGCCATCGTCCAGGAGCAAAGCCAATGCGCTCAGCCCGACTCGACGCCACCGACTGGCGCATTCTGCGCGAGTTGCAGGCTGACGGCCGCATCACCAATGTCGATCTCGCCCGCAGGGTCGGCATCTCGGCACCGCCTTGCCTTCGCCGCGTCCGCGCGCTCGAGGAGGCGGGTTTCATCCGCCGCTATACGGCACTGCTTGACGACCGGGCGCTTGGCTTCGGCGTAACCGCCTTTGCCATGGTCGGTCTCCACAGCCAGGCCGAGGCCGATCTCGTCGCCTTCGAGGAGCGCGTGCGCAACTCTCCGATCGTCCGCGATTGCTACATGCTCTCGGGCGAGATCGATTTCATGCTGCGCTGCGTGGCCCCGGATCTGACCGCGTTTCAGGACTTTATCATTCACGAGCTGACCGCGGCGCCGAACGTCGCCAGCGTAAAAACCTCCCTCGTCATCCGCGCCTCCAAGCACGACCCCGGCGTGCCGATCGAGGTGAAGCCCCATGCCGTGCCTGTGCGTGCGGCCGAGCGCGCGCGTCCCTGATCAGATCCGTGCCAGAAGACCCAATTCTCGTCGAGGTGATGCGCGGGCTGCTCGTGGAAAGCGGGCATCGCGGCGCTGTCGCCGTAGCGGATGCCGACGGAACCCTGCTGCTCGCGCTCGGCGATGTCGAGACCCCCGTGTTTCCGCGCTCGGCGGTCAAGGCGATGCAGGCCATGCCTTTGGTCGAGAGCGGCGCGGCCGATGCGTTTGGTCTCGACGATGCTGAACTTGCCATTGCCTGCGCGTCACACAGCGGCGATACCGCCCACCTCGCTGCGGTGCGCGGCCTGCTTGCCAAGGCGGGCCTCAAGGAGGCGCAGCTTGCCTGCGGTGTTCATTGGCCGATGAGCGAGCGTGCGTCGGAAGAACTGACGCGCGCCGGGAAGAGCCCGAGTGCCATCCACAACAATTGCTCCGGCAAGCATGCCGGCATGTTGGCGACTGCGGTTTATCGGGGGATTGATCCCGCGGGCTACGAGTGTCCCGAGCACGCGGTGCAGGAGGATATCAGGCGAGTCCTTTCAGAGATTTGCGGCGTTCCGTTGGACCGGCATGACATGGGCATCGACGGCTGCTCGGTGCCGACCTTCGCGCTGCCGCTCGCCGCTCTCGCCACTGGCTTCGCGCGGCTTGGAAGCGGCAAGGGACTGACGGGGGCGCGCAAGGACGCCGCGGAACGGCTCGTCAGCGCCTGCATGGCGTCGCCGGTGCTGGTTGCTGGCGAGGGGAGGTTCGACACCGTGGTGATGCGCGGCCTCGGCTCGAAGGTGTTCAGCAAGGGGGGCGCGGAAGGCGTCCACTGCGCGAGCCTGCCGGCGCTCGGTCTCGGCATCGCCGTCAAGATCGACGACGGCGCCAAGCGTGGCGCCGAGTACGTCTTGGCACGGCTCCTGGCGGAGCTGGTTCCCGGCGCCGATCGGGTGCTGAAGGGGAGACTCGACGGCGAACTGCGGAATTGGCTCGGGGTCAAGGTGGGCCGTCTCCGCCCGAGCCCAATGCTCGCAGCCGCCGCGAAAAGCCTATCCCCAGCAAAAGGATAGCCTTGCCGCCTCCTCGCCACGTTGATCCATTATGGCGAGCTTGAGTGAGGAGAGAGCGGGGGAAACAAGCTCGGTGAAAGGCAAGAGCTTCTGAAGGCGCCGGTCAGGAGGAGACGAACCATGGACCTGAAGACGCTTTGGTGCCGTTGGCCGCTCGTCGCCGCAGCGGCACTTGTCGCCGCCGCGCTCGGCAGCACCGCCGCGCCGGCGCAGCCGATCACGCCGCCCGGAGGTCAGCTCAAATGCGACGTCTCCGGCGGCCTCAGCTACATCGTCGGCTCGAGCCGGGCGCTTGACTGTGTCTATACGCCGGACGGCTTCCCACCTGAGTACTACACCGGCCGAATCAACAAGATCGGCATCGACGTCGGCTTTCAGCGCCGGGGGGTGATCGTGTGGGCCGTGTTGTCGCCGGGCCTGACGAGAGGTCCTGGAGCGCTCACCGGCAACTATGTCGGTCTCTCGGCCGACGTTGCCGCAGGGCTCGGCGCCGGCGCCAATGCGCTGATCGGCGGCAACAAGGTGGTGCTGCAGCCGCTGAGCGTGAGCGGCAACATCGGCATCAACCTCGCCGCGGGAGTCGGCGACATCAGCCTCACTTATGCGGGGGGAGCGGTGCCCGCGATCCGCGAATACGTGCCGTTCGTCACGCAGTAGCGGGGCTTAGCTCAGGACGAGGTCGGGGCCGATGGGCGTCGGCCCGTTCATGGCGCGAATGGCCCCGTTTTCGGCGCCGCTGATCAGGTTGCCGGCGATCCGAGCGGACCCGGCGGACCGACGCGCCGGGATGCCGATCCCGATATAGGCGTTGCGGACGATATTCTCGGTCACGCTCACATCGTTCGAGGCGACGAGCTCGTCCGGCGACGATGCCGAATCCGGGGACGTTGTCGATGACGTTGCCGGTGACGACGCTGTCGGCCTCGATCGCGATGCCGTTGCCGCTTGGGTCGACCGTCTTGCGGAAGAACAGATTGCGGATGTGATTGCGCTGAACCACGGCAAGCCGAGCGCCACCGGCTTGGCCGTCTACGGCAATGCCGGTCGCGACCCGATGGATGACATTCTCCGCGATGAACGCGCTGCCGGTCTCGCCCTCGTTCGAGCGGCGAACGAGAATGCCGATGTCGCCGCAATCGTGGACGTGATTGCGAGCGACCTCGAGGCCCCGCGGATCCTCGCCAACGAGGGCCATGTTGCGGCAGCCGCCGATATCGCAATCGGCGATGCGCCCGGAGACGCGCCTGAGGGCGAGGCCATCGCCGCTCGCGCCGAGGAGCTTGCAGTTCACGACCGCGAGCTGCTCGACCTCATCGGCCACGAGCATCGCGCCGTCTGCCCGAGCTGCTGCCGCCGTCAAGAACGAGCCCTTCGATCCGGATGTCGTTCGCCGCGGCGATGCCGAGGAGGGGGCCGCGATAGGCTCGAGCCCGCAGGATCGATCGTCCCGGAATGCCGACGATATGCGTTCCCGATCGCAGTCGAAGCCCGCTCGTGGCGTAGACGCCCGCTGGCAGAAACATCGGTATTCCGGACTTCGCCGCAGTGTCGGCAGCATGTTGCAGTGCCGCGGTCTGGTCGGCGACGGCCGCCGTCGGGAGCAAGAGTGTGAGCAAGGCTCGCTTCGCCGGCGTGAGGCCAGCGCGGCCGGGCGACGAGAGCGAGCCCGAAGCCGAGGCCTGCCAGTATCACCTCGCGGCGGTGGATCGTCATGGACGCGCCGCGCCGCGCGCGGCCAGCAATGGCGTTGATACCGTCGCCGCGATCGACGGCATCGAGCAAATAGAGCAGGGCGGTCTCGGCACCACGGAGCAGCTCGGCCTCAGTCAATGGACCACCCTCCTTCGGTCCGGGCGGGAGATGCACGAAGCAGACGTCGCAGGGCTCCTCTTGCGTCGCTGCCCAATGGAGCGAAAGATAATAAAGGAAGTTGCAGAGGTAGCCTCCGGCGGAACGAGACATCGCTGCCGGAAGTCCACTTTGTTTCAGGTGTTCGGCGAGCTTCCTCGCGGGAACCGGCGTGTCGAGCCGGGCACGACCCCGCTCGAGGATGCAGCCGCCTTTCGGCAGCGCGCCGCGCGCGTCGGGCCTCACCTCAACGCGATTGTGAGCGTACTGCTCGATACGAAAGCCGCGGGCGCGCCGGTCCAAGCCGAAATGGAGAACGAGCCGAGGCTTGTGACGGTCGAGGAGATCGGGCCCTCGCCTGGAGACCTCGGCCCATTCGGTGGGGAGCACCGCGCCGTGAAGGCCACAGCCCAGCCGAGACGGGGCGAAGGCATCGGCGAGCGCCTCGACCAGCCACTTCGACACATTCTCAGGGGCACCCGGAAACGGGCCAAACCCGGTGAGCAGGATAGGCTGGCGGGACATGATGTCTCGGGCTTAGCGTTCGGCGGCGCCGGAGGGAAGTAAAATTCCAGTCAGGATTTGTTGCTTTCGGGCTCGGCGATGCCGGCGACGCGGCCAAGCTCGGCGGCCGCTGCGGCCGGCGTCATGCGGCCGCTGCGAACAGTCTCTTCCATCTCTTTCCAGCGGCGGCTCACCTGCTTGCTGCCCTTGAACGCGGCGAGCAGACGCTGCTCGAAAATCTCGCGCATCCAGGCCACCGCTTGATCGGCACGGCGGGCGGCAAGAGCTCCGGACGCGGCGAGCGCCGCATGGCGCTCCTTGATCTTGGCCCACAGCTCATCGAGGCCGCGATTGTCACGGGCGGAGATCGTGAGCACCAGCGGCGACCAGTTCTCATGTCCCGCCGCGAGAATGTGCAGGCCGGTGCGGTAGTCCATGGCGGCGCGATTGGCGCGCTCGATCTGATCGCCGTCGGCCTTGTTGACGGCGATGATATCGGCAAGCTCCAACAATCCGCGCTTGATGCCTTGGAGCTCGTCGCCGGCGCCGGGGATGCCGACCACGACGAAGATGTCGACCATGTTGGATACCGCCGTCTCGGACTGGCCGACGCCGACGGTCTCGACGAGGACGACGTCGTAGCCGGCGGCTTCGACGAGGGCGATGGTCTCGCGCGTGGTCTTGGTGACGCCGCCGAGGCTTTCGCCGGCGGGCGACGGACGGATGAACGCGGCGGCTTCCGAGGCGAGGCGCCCCATCCGCGTCTTGTCGCCGAGGATCGAGCCGCCGCTTCGGGTCGACGTCGGGTCGACCGCGAGCACGGCGACCTTGTGGCCCCCGGCCACAAGGTTCAATCCGAGCTGATCGATCAGGGTGGATTTGCCACCGCCTGGAACCCCACTGATGCCGACGCGAACGCTGGTGCCGGTCAGCGGCAACAGGCGGTCCAGCAACAGCTGGGCGCTGGCCTGGTCTTCAGGCCTTGCGCTTTCGACAAGCGTTATGGCGCGACCGAGGGCAACGCGATCTCCCGCTTTGATGGCGGCGATGGTCTCGTCGAGGCCGGGGCTCGCTGCATGCTTGGCGCTCATGGCAGCCGGGGTTACGGGGAAACCTGCCTCAGCGCAAGATCGATATGTGGATCCACGATGGTTCGGCGGCCGAGGACCGTTCAGCGCCGGAGCACGCCGATGGTCTTGCTGGCGAAGCTCAGCCGTTCGGCCATCACCCTGACCACGTAGGTGAGCAGAGCCTGGCTGAGCGCGCGGTTCTCGCGACGGAGGCGTTCATAGGCCTCGAAGGTGAGCGCGTAAACCACGCTGTCCAATTCCGCCCGGATGGTGGCGCTGCGCGCTTGGCCGGTAATGAGCCCCATCTCGCCGATCGTGGTGTACGGTCCAAGGCTTCGTACCCGGGTCGAGGGCCCATCGTCCAAGCTCACGATGATGCCAATCCGCCCTTCGAGAATGAAATGCATGCGGTCGGCGGGATCGCCTTGCGAGGCGATGATCTCGCCCTGGCGAAACTCGAGGCGTTCGCAATGTTCGGCAAGTTGCTTGGCATAGTCGGCGCTGCCGAGGGCTTGCGAGAACCATTCGAGCACGTTGCGGTCGCTGCTGCCGTCGCCCAAATGAGCGGCAATGACCTCCTTCTCACAGCTTTCCAAGGCGTAGTCGAGATCGTCGGCAATGATGTCGTCATCGGAAAGAATGGGGCTGAGGGTTCGGCGGAGGTCCGGCGGCAAATCCACCAGCACCAGGCGGGTGCCGAGGTCATCGGCGGCCTGTTTGATCTGGGTGAAGCTGTGTTTGGCGGAGGAGTCGATCCCGGTCACGAGGCGAAAGTCGAACACCAGGAAACGGCAGTCGGGCCGTTGCGCGAACAAGGCCTTGACGTTCTGATAGAGGCCGTTGGCCGAGCCGAAGAACAGGTAGCTCTGGAGGCTCATGCCCTGAATCTCGTGGCCATGGGCGGCGAGGATGGCGAGCTCCTCCGGTCCGCGATCGAGCGACGAGCGGTATTCGGAGCCATCGAAGCTGAATTTGATCGCGTTCACGCGACTCGCGCTGACGGCAAAGGTCGCGCACCCAATGATCACGCCGATCAACACGCCGGCGATGAAGCCCCATTGGATGATGAGCAGCGCGATGGCGAGCAGCGAGGCATATTCGATCCGGGAGACCCGGCGCGCCGAGGCAACGAGCCAGGCATGCATCAAGCTGAAGCCGAGATAGAACAGGAGCCCGCCAAGCACGAATTTCGGCACGAGAGCGAGGAAGCCGGGATCGGCGGTGAACACGAGAACGGATATGACCGCCACCACCGCACCGCACAGCCGTCCACGCCCGCCGGCGGCGTAGTTGAGGGTGGTTCGGCTCAGGGAGATGCAACTCACATAGCCGCCGAGTGCCGCCGCGGCGAGGTTGGCGACGCCAAGCGTTTTAAGCTCGCGCTGCAGGTCGGCCTCGCGCTTGGTGACGAATTCGATGCCGGTGGTGTTGAGCAGCATGGTGATCGCCGTCACGAACATCACGGCCAGGATGTCGCCGCTCAGAGCCGGGATAAGGTTCCAACGAAACATGCGCAGATCGCGAAGATCCCAGGTCTCGGCCAGCCCCACTGCGGCAGGAGCATGGAACATCCAGCCGCCGAAGCGCGCATCCTCAAGGCTGAGCCCCGCCAGGGCGAAGCCGAGATGAGCGACAAGCGCTCCCGCGATCAGGATGCCGGGTAGCGCATAGGGGCTGTTGGGACGCCATCGCAGGGCAAGATAAAGTGCGAGCGCCAAGACAGATGCCGCAGCGAGCTTCGCCAGGGTCACGGGCCCGAGGAATGTTTCGAGATTGGCAAAGGTCAGTCTCTCGTCGGTGATCACCCGTACCGCGCCGCTCACCATCAGCCAGCCGGTGGCGCCAAGAAAGCCGCCGATCACCGGGTAAGGGACAAAGCGAATGGCGGCGCCGGCGCGGGCAAAGCCGAGGGCCAAGAGGAAAATGCCGGTCAAGGCCGCGCTTAGCGCGATGAGGATCATCACCGGTGCCAGCAGATCGTCAGGGGCGCCTCCGGCAATCAGGCGCTCGACCAGCGCCGCGATCAGCGACGCCGTGATCGCGGCGGTGGCGCCGTCCGGCCCGCCGATGGCGAAAGGCAACGAGCTCCGCGCCGAAACGACGGCCGCAGCGACGGCGCTGGTCAGGAAGGTGGCGGCGATGCCATAGGCGATCCAGGGCGTCAGCGGCGGGGCGAAGATGAGCGCGGCGAAGGAGAGGCCGTAGGCCACCGCCATGACGCTGGTGACGAGGCCGGCGAAGAGGTCCCTTGCGGCCTTGGCGAAAAGATCTGCTGTTGCTGGCTTGCCGCCGGCAACGCCGTTGACGGACATTCGAACGCCCCCTTTGAGGCTCCGACGCCTAATCGGCCCAGGTGACAGTTTTCTGACGCCAGGCGACTCGCGCCGATGGCCTACTCAGCGGCTGCTGCGGCCTTGGCGTCCTTGACGCCGAGCTTGGCGAGAATGTCGATGGCTGCGTCGGCGATCGGCGTGCCGGGACCGAAAATGGCTTTGGCGCCAGCCTCGTGAAGCGCCGGGTAGTCCTGAGGCGGGATGACGCCGCCGAGCACGATCATGATATCGCCGCGGCCCAGGGCTTCCAGCGCCTCGCGCAGTGCCGGCACGAGGGTCAAATGACCCGCGGCCAGCGAGGACACCCCGACGATATGGACGTCATTCTCGACGGCTTGGCGTGCGGCTTCTTCAGGCGTCTGGAACAGGGGACCGATATCGACGTCGAAGCCAAGATCGGCGAAGGCGGAGGCAATGACCTTCTGACCGCGGTCATGGCCGTCCTGGCCCATTTTGGCGACGAGGATTCGGGGGCGCCGGCCCTGCTCATCCTCGAAATTCTCGATCATGCTCCCTGACGCGGGCCGATGCTGCCATCCATGCGACCCATCTCCGCCTTGTAGACGCCAGTGATCGCCGTGACGTCGGCGCGATGCCGGCCGAATATCTTCTCCAGCGCATAGGAGATCTCGCCCACCGTCGCCTTGACGCGGGCGGCTTGGACCGCGCCTTGGAGGAGGTTGCCTTTTCCTGTCTTGGCGCATTCGGTCAGCGCGTCAAGAGCAGACTGGACTGCCGCCTCGTCGCGCTCGGCCTTGAGCCGCTCCAGCTTGTCGAGCTGCTGGCGCCTGACGGAACGCGTTGTCGACCTTGAGGATGGCGATATCCTCCTCGCTGTCGGGACGATATTTGTTGACGCCGACGATGGTCTGGCGGCCGGAATCGATACGGCCTTGGGTGGCGGTCGCCGCCTGCTCGATCATGCGCTTCGGGATCCCGGCTTCGATGGCCTTGGCCATGCCGCCGAACTTCTCGACCTCCTCGATGTGCTGAAGGGCACGGGCGGCGAGATCGTAGGTCAGGCGCTCGACATAGAAGCTGCCGCCCCAAGGATCGATGATGCGCGTGGTGCCGGACTCCTGTTGCAGCATCAGCTGGGTATTGCGGGCGATGCGCGCGGAGAAGTCGGTCGGCAGCGCCAAGGCCTCGTCGAGGGCGTTGGTGTGCAGCGACTGGGTATGGCCTTGGGTCGCGGCCATGGCCTCGACGCAAGTGCGAATCACATTGTTGAACACGTCTTGCGCGGCGAGGCTCCAGCCGCTCGTCTGGCAATGGGTGCGCAGCGCGAGCGAGCGCGGATCCTTGGGGCTAAACTCCTCGGCCATCAGCTTGGCCCAGAGCAGACGCGCGGCGCGCATCTTGGCGATCTCCATGAAGAAGTTCATGCCGATCGCCCAGAAGAAGGAGAGCCGCGGCGCGAAAGCGTCAACGCCGAGCCCGGCCTTCACGCCGGCGCGCACATATTCGATGCCGTCGGCGAGCGTGTAGGCGAGCTCGAGGTCGGCGGTCGCGCCAGCCTCCTGCATGTGATAGCCGGAGATCGAGATCGAGTTGAACTTCGGCATGTGCTTCGACGTATAGGCGAAGATGTCCGAGACGATGCGCATCGATGGCGTGGGCGGATAGATATAGGTGTTCCGCACCATGAACTCTTTGAGGATGTCGTTCTGGATGGTGCCGGACAGCTCTTCCGGCGGCACGCCCTGCTCCTCGCCGGCAACGATGAACAGCGCCAGCACCGGCAGCACCGCACCATTCATGGTCATCGACACCGAGACCTTGTCGAGTGGGATGTGGTCGAACAGCGTGCGCATGTCATAGATCGAAATCGATGGCGACGCCGGCCATGCCGACATCGCCCGTCACGCGCGGGATGATCGGAATCGTAGCCGCGATGGGTGGCGAGGTCGAAGGCGATGGAGACGCCCTGCTGGCCCGCGGCGAGGTTGCGGCGATAGAAGGCGTTGGAGTCTTCTGCCGTGGAGAAGCCGGAATATTGCCGGATGGTCCAGGGCCGCTGCACATACATGGTGGGGTAGGGGCCGCGGAGATAGGGCGCGATACCGGGCAGGCCGTCGAGGAAGTCGAGCGCCGCGATGTCGTCGGCGCCATAGGCCGGCTTGACCGCGATACCTTCGGGGGTCTGCCAGGCACTGCCTCCAGCGGGCGCGTCACCGGCAGCGGGCCCCGTATCGAAGTCGATGTCGGCAAAGTCGGGTATGCGGGTCATGCGCCGAGTCTCTCATAGGCTTGGTGCAGAAGCGAAAGCGTATCACAGCCTTGATAAAGGAAAGTGCCGACCCCTGCCGCTTGCAGCTCCTCGGCGTCGTCACGGGGTTTGCCGGCGAGATAGACGTGAGCGGCACCGGCTGCTGCCAGCGCCTTGGCGGCATCTTGCGCCTCGCTCGCATAGATCTTGTCGGAGGAGCAGAGACAGGCGAGCTTTGCGCCAGATGCCTTGTAAGCGGCGACGACGTCTGCGGTGGCCCCACTTCCGGCGACCGCCTCGATGCCGCCGGCCTCGAACAAGCTCTTGGCGAAGCTCACGCGGGTATTGAAATCGGCGGGCCGTCCGAGGCAGGCGAGAAACACCTTCGGACGCATCCCGTGGCTCGCGAGATAGTCGTCGCTCCGGTCGCGCAAAGCTTCGAACGGTTCGGCAAGGCGCATGCGCGGCAGCGCCGCCCGGCTCAGTCGCGGATCGGCAGGAGTCGGTCCCTGCATGGCATCGAGCACCGCAACGCCATCCTCGCCAAGATCGGGAAAGTCGCTGGTGCCGACCATGGCGTCCTTGCGCCGCGCGGCATTGCGTTGGCGTTCCTCGCGGATCGTTGGCCACGGCGTCGCGGATCAATGTCAGCGCGTTGCCAGCGCCGCCGGCGCGCTCGATGTCCTGAAACAGAGCCCAGGCCTTGGCGCTGACTGCGTCGGTCAGGGCCTCGATGGCGCCCGAACCTGCGGCGGGATCGGCGACGCGATAGAGGTTGGATTCCTCGATCAGGATGGTCTGGGTGTTGCGGGCAATGCGTCGCGCATGGGCCTCCGGCGCCCCGAGCGCAGCGCTGTAGGGCAGCACGGTCACGGCATTGGCGCCGCCCAAAGCTGCGGCGAGGACGGCGATAGTGCCGCGCACGATATTCCCGTGCGGATCGCGCTTGGTCATCATGCGCCACGCGGTTTCGGCGGCGACGAAGGCCGGGCGAGGCGCGAGGCCGCATGCCTCCTCGATCCGCGCCCAGAGTTTTCGCAAGGCGCGGAACTTGGCGATGGTCAGGAACTGATCCTGATCGGCGGCGAGGCGGAAGAAGATGTGGCGGCGGGCGTCATCGAGACTGATGCCGCCGGTCTCCATGGCGCGGAGATAGGCGAGCGCGGTGGAGAGCGCGAAGGCCAACTCCTGCGGCTTCCGATCCTCCGGCGGCATGAACCGGCCGGCCGTCGCCGACGGCGAACGGTCCCTTAAAGCCCTGGCTCTTGAGATCGGCGATGAGGGCGGCGAAGATCGGCTCCATGGCCGGCCATGGCATGGCGTTCCAACCATTGCTGGCGAGCACGCCAAGGGGATCGAAGCCGAAGCGGATCTTGACGTTGGCGGGTGAGATGCCTTGCCGCTGCACCAGATTGGCGAGCATCAGCGCCGTTTCTTTGCAGTTCGGCCCGAGGTTGAGTTCGACGGCGATGCCGGCATCGAGCTGAACGCCGGTCAAGGTCTCGGCGAGGGCGTCCGGGGTCGGCGTCAGCGCGTAGCCATAATCGCCGACCGACCCAGGAAACACGAGCGAAAGACCGTTCGCGCCGTTGTTGAGATCGTCCAGGACCTGGCTGTTGGCGGCCTTCGCATCGGGGAGGTCGGCGCGCTGCACGACGCTCCACGGCTCGCCGGGAACCCGGCCGGGAATGACCTTCGCGTCTGTCGCGCGCGGATAAAGCGGCTCGATGGCGATGCCGTCATAGGTTTCGGAGCGGAGCGAGCGTCAACGGCGCGCCTTTCAAGGCCGCAGTGACGAGCGCCTCGCCAATCACTGTCTTTCGCCGTGGGGAAGGCCCGTGCCAGGGATAAATCAGTCATTTCCGTCAATCTCTAAGCCCCCTCCGGTCACCTCCTAGCAGAAGGTTGAGCGGCGAGAAAGGCGTGGGCGAGCCGCTTCGTCGGCGGTCTTTAGTCTATGCCGGTATCTTGCCACGGGCCTAGCCGGGATTAGAGTGCGGACGGAGTGACGAGGAGGAGAGGCATGGCCAAGCGCAAGGCGGCGGCGGCGAAGGAAAGATGATGCGGGGGCGAGCGTCAGCCGATGGCCCTCCAGCCGACAGCGTCTATCTCGGCCAGAGCGTCAAGCCGGAGTTCATCTATCTCAGGCTTGCGAACCGGCACGGCCTGATCACCGGCGCCACCGGCACCGGCAAGACGGTGACCTTGCAAGGCCTCGCCGAAGGCTTTTCCGACCAGGGCGTGCCGGTGTTCGTCGCCGACGTGAAAAGCGACCTCTCCGGCTTGGCCGAGCCCGGCGAGCCGAAGTCGTGGATCGAGGCCCGCGCCAAGGAGATCGGTTTCAGAAGCGAGTTCAAGGGTTATCCCGTGATCTTCTGGGATCTGTTCGGGAAGGAAGGTCACCCGATTCGCACGACGGTCGCGGAGATGGGGCCGCTCTTGCTGTCGCGGCTGATGGATTTGAGCGACGCGCAGGAGGGCGTGCTCAACATCGCTTTCAAGATCGCCGACGATGAGAAGCTGCCGCTGCTCGACCTCAAGGATTTGCAGGCCCTGCTTGAAGATCTGGCCGCGCGCGCCAATGAGCTCACCACGAAATACGGCAATATCACCAAGGCTTCGGTCGGCTCGATCCAGCGCTCGCTGCTGGTGCTGGAGCAGCAGGGCGGCGCGAACTTCTTCGGCGAGCCGGTGCTCGACATCAATGATCTGATGCGCACGTCGCGGGATGGCCGCGGCTATATCAGCATCCTCGCGGCGGAAACGCTGATGAACTCGCCGCGCCTTTACGCGACCTTCCTCCTGTTCCTGCTGTCGGAGCTGTTCAAGGAGATGCCTGAGGTCGGCGATCCCGACAAGCCTTCGCTCGTGTTCTTCTTCGATGAGGCTCACCTCTTGTTCAAGGACGCGCCCAAGGCATTGTTGCAGAAGGTGGAGCAGGTGGTGCGGTTGATCCGGTCGAAGGGTGTCGGCGTCTATTTCGTCACCCAGAACCCGCTCGACGTTCCCGACACGGTGTCGAGCCAGCTTGGCAACCGCGTGCAGCATGCGCTTCGCGCCTTCACCCCGATGGAGCAGAAGGCGGTGAAGGCGGCGGCAACGACCTTTCGCGCCAACCCCGCCTTCGACACCGAGAAGGCGATCATGGAGCTCGGCGTCGGCGAGGCGCTGGTCTCTACTCTCGATGCCAAGGGGCAGCCGACCATCGTTCAGCGCACCTTGATTCACCCGCCGAACTCGCGCGTCGGCCCGATCACCGACGCCGAGCGCAAGGCGATCATCAGGGCCGATCCCATCGCCGGGGTGTATGAGAAGGCCATCGATCGCGACTCGGCCTCCGAAAGACTGCAGAAGCGAACCGAGGAGCGGGAAGAGGCGCAAGCCGAAGCCACCGAAGAGAACGCCGCGAAGAAGGCGAGCGGCGGCTCGCGCAGCGACAGCTTCTGGACCACTGTGGGCAAGACCATTGTCAGGGTGGGCGTGCCGATGGCGACCCGGGTGTTGGAGAGTGCGCTCAAGCGCGGCACGAGTAGGAGCACGCGCCGCTCAGGGGGCGGGGGCTTCGGCGGCTTCGGCATAAAAATGCCGCAACCCAAGGATGACGTGCCGACCCCAAGGACGACGAATAGGGCGCAGGTCCGCGTTCAGGAAGCTCCGCGCTTGCGCCGCCGCCGCTAAGCCGTCACATCAGCGCCCATGTTTACGCTTGATGGCCTCAGCGTCCGTTTGGGCGGTCACCTCGTTCTCGATCGAGCCTCGGCGTCGCTGCCACCAAAGGCCCATGTCGGTCTGGTCGGCCGCAACGGCGCCGGAAAATCGACCCTGCTCAAGCTGATCGCCGGCATCCACGAGGCCGATGAAGGGCGCATCGAGGCGCCGTCAGGATTGCGCATCGGCTATATCGCCCAAGAGGCGCCGGGCGGAACGGCGACCCCGTTCGACACCGTGCTCGCCATGGCGACCGAGCGCACCGCGCTTCTTGCCGAAGCCGAGCACACCACCGACCACCACCGCATCGGCGAGATCCACGAGCGTCTGAACGCCATCGACGCCCATGGCGCGCCGGCCCGCGCGGCCCGCATTCTCGCCGGACTCGGCTTCGACGAAGAGGCGCAGCATCGGCCGCTCGAGACCTATTCCGGTGGCTGGCGCATGCGCGTTGCGCTTGCCGGGCTCCTGTTCTCGGAGCCTGACCTGATGCTGCTCGACGAGCCGTCCAACCATCTCGACCTCGAGGCGACCATCTGGCTCGAGTCCTTCCTCAAGACCTACCGCAACAGCATCATCCTGGTGAGCCACGAGCGCGAGCTTCTGAACAATGTGGTCGATCACATCCTGCATCTGGAGCGGGGCAAGCTCGCGCTCTATCCCGGTAATTACGACGCCTTCGAGCGCCAGCGGCGTGAGCGGCAGGCGCAAGTCGCGGCCACGCGCGCCAAGCAGGAGGCGAGGCGCGACAAGCTTCAGGCCTATGTCGATCGCTGGCGCTACAAGGCGCATACGGCGCGCCAGGCGCAGAGCCGCCTCAAGGCACTCGCCCGCATGGAGCCGATCGCCGGCGCGGTGGAGGATGCGTCACTCGTGTTCGATTTCCCGAGCCCGAAGGAGTTGCGGCCGCCTTTGATCGTGCTCGATGACGCCGCCGTGGGCTACGTTCCCGGGGCGCCGGTGCTGTCGGGTCTCAATCTGCGCCTGGATCCGGACGACCGCATCGCCTTGGTCGGACGCAACGGCAACGGCAAGACCACCCTGGCGCGGCTCCTTGCCGGTCAGCTGAAGCCGATGGCGGGTGCGGTTGCCGCCAGCGGCAAGCTCCGCGTCGGTTATTTCGCACAGCATCAGATCGAGGAGCTTGTTCCCGACGAGACGCCGCTGCAGCACATGGAGCGTCTCTACCCCGGCAAGCCCGGCGAGGCCCGGGCGCAACTCGGCCGCTTCGGCTTCTCGGGCGACAAGGCCAACGTCAAGGTGAGCCAGCTTTCGGGCGGCGAGCGCGCGCGGCTGTCGCTGGCGCTGATCACGCGCGAGCCGCCGCATCTTCTCATCCTCGACGAGCCGACCAATCATCTCGACGTCGATGCGCGCGAAGCATTGGTCGAGGCGCTCACGGAATTCGGCGGGGCGGTGGTCGTGGTCAGCCATGACCGCCATCTGCTCGGGCTCGTTGCCGACCGCCTTGTTCTGGTCGACGGCGGCGGGGCGAAGGAGCTCGATGGCAGCCTCGACGACTATCGTGACATGATCCTCGGCGCCGGCCGCGGGAGGTCCGCCGATGGCGACGGCCCGGCACGGCGCGAAGGCCGGAAGGATGGGCGCCGGAATGCGGCGGAGCTCCGCGAGCGCAGCAAGTCTTTGCGCAAGGAAGCCGCACAAGCGGAGGCCGAGTTGAAGCGGCTGTGGCAGCGCCGCGCCGAGATCGACGATTTGTTGTCCCAGCCCGCAGTCTGCGGACGGCATCTCGATCAGCGAACTGATGAAGACCCGCGCCGAAGTCGAGCGGGAGGTGGCTTCCGCCGAGCATCGCTGGCTAGAAGCGAGCGAGGCCGCGGAGCGCGCGAGCGAGGATGCCTACGCAGGATCGTAGGAGAGCGGCGGAAACGAAGCGGGCGGCCAAGGCCGCCCACTCGAAGCTCTGTTTCTTCCGATGTCAGGCTATTTGGGCGCCTTATCGAGCATCTCCTCGACATGTTCCCAATTGACGAGATTATCGAACCAAGCCTCGAGATATTTCGGGCGCTGGTTGCGATAGTCGATGTAGTAGGAGTGCTCCCACACATCGCAGCCGAGCAACGGCCAACCGCCATGGACCAGCGGGTTCTCGCCGTTCGGCGTCTTGGTGACTTCGAGCTTACCGTCTTTTAGCGTGAGCCACGCCCAGCCCGAGCCGAACTGGGTCTTGCCCGCCTCGATGAAGTCGTTGCGGAACTTGTCGTAGCCGCCGAGGTCCTTGTCGACCATCGCTTGCAGCTTGCCCGGCAGCTTTTTGCCGCCGCCGCCCTTCTTCATCCACGGCCAGAAATGATTGTGGTTGAAGTCCTGACCGGCGTTGTTGAACACGGCTTGGTTCTTGCCATAGCTCGCCTTGACGATCTCCTCGAGGCTCTTGCCCTCGAAGCCCGAGCCTGGAAGCAACTTGTTCAGCGTGTCGACATAGGCCTGGTGGTGTTTGTCATGGTGATATTGCAGCGTCTCAGCCGACATGTAGGGCTGAAGTGCGTCATACTCGTATGGAAGCTTCATGAGTTCGAAGGCCACGGCATCTCTCCGGCGGTTTCCTTGGGAAAAGTCAGCCAGAAGCTAGAGGTTCCAAAAAGCCGAGGCAAGCGAGCAGCCTAAACCGCCACTGCACAAGGAAAAGCGCGGAGACTGGAAGTCCCCGCGCCTTTCGTAAGCAGGAAGGTTAATCGGGCGTGTCCGAACATCATGACGCCGGCGCCATGAAACGCGCATGAAGCGCAAATGAAAGTCAAATGAAGATGTTAGGGAGAGGGGTGGGCGCGGAGCCCCTGAACTCCGCGCCCGGTGCCGAGGAAGGTTCGCTTCATCAGTTACAGGGATCTGACGCTTCGGACCTTGCACTTATGCCTGTGAACCGCGACTGAACCGCGCATGCAGGATTGGTTCAGGAAAGCGAGGGCGCGAGCAGCGTCAGCCGCTACTTCACCAGCGCATGCAGTTCCTTGAATTCAGGCGTGCCGGCTTTGCCCATCCATTCGAACAGCACCATCTCGCTGTCGACGATGTCGACGCCGGCCTTGGCCAGACGGGCGAGCGCAAGCTTGCGGCTCGTCTTCTCCCGCGACGACACCGCATCCGCGACCACGAAGGCCTCGAAGCCCTGCCCCTCGAGATCGATCGCGGTTTGGGCGACGCAGACGTGAGCCTCGATGCCGCCGATCACCACTTGCGGGCGACCCTTGCGGCGAAGCTCGTGCAGGCGTTCGCGCAGCGCGTCGTTCTTGGCGCAGGAAAACTCGATCTTCTCGACGACCGCGCCAGCGTAGTCGAGCACCTGCCGCAACGGTTCGACCGTCGGACCGATCCCGCGCGGATATTGCTCGGAATAGGTGATGGGAATGTCCAGCGTCTTGGCCGCGCGCACGAGACGAACGCAGCGCTCGACCACGCGCTCGGGGTTCGACACGGCGGGAAGCAGCTTCTCTTGAACGTCGACGATGAGAAGCTGTGACTTGTCGCGATCAAGAAGCATGGCGGACCCGAGGTTGTGGACGGGGGCTACTGTGGCACAGCGCGGCGTGAGCCACTAGCCCTGCGAGCCGTCGCCGAGCCCTGCGATCTTGAGGGCGAAAGCGTAGGCAAGCGCTACCTCTTTCAGCCGTTCGAACCGTCCCGAAGCGCCGGCATGACCAGCCTCCATGTTGGTCCGTAGCAGCAAGAGGTGTTGGTCGGTCTTCAGCTCGCGCAACTTCGCCACCCATTTGGCCGGCTCCCAATAGGTCACGCGCGGATCGGTAAGCCCGGCAAGAGCGAGGATGTGTGGATAGCCATGCGCGCCGACATTGTCGTAAGGCGAGTAGCCGGCGATGGTGCGATAAGCGGGTTCGCTCTCGATAGGGTTGCCCCATTCCGGCCATTCCGGCGGCGTCAGCGGCAGGCTGGTGTCGAGCATGGTGGTCAAGACGTCGACGAACGGCACCTCGGCGATGATGCCGAGAAAGAGATCCGGCGCCATGTTGGCCACGGCGCCCATGAGCATGCCGCCGGCGCTGCCGCCATGGGCGATGATGCGTCCCCGCGAGGTAAAGCCTTCGCGCGCGAGATGTTCGCCGGCGGCGATGAAGTCGGTGAAGCTGTTCACCTTCTTCTCGCGCTTGCCGTCCTTGTACCAGCGATAGCCCTTGTCCTTGCCGCCGCGAATATGAGCGATGGCGTAGACAAAGCCGCGATCGACGAGGCTCAGCGCATTGGTGGAGAAGCCCGCGGGAATGGTCATGCCATAGGCGCCGTAGCCATAAAGGAGGAGCGGGGTCTCGGGACCGAGCGCGGCATCCTTGCGGTATAGGAGCGACACCGGGACCGTCTCGCCATCCTTCGCCGGCGCCATGACCCGGCGGGTGACATAGTTCGACGGATCGTGGCCGCTCGGAATCTCCTGGGTTTTGCGCAAGACGCGCTCGCGCGTCTCCATGTCGTAGTCGAACACCTGCGCCGGCGTCGTCATCGAGGAATAGCTGAAGCGGAGCGTCTCCGTGTCGTATTCGTAACCGGGAGACATGCCGAGCGCGTAGGCCTCCTCGGCAAAGGCGATGGAGTGCTCGGCGCCGTCGGCGAAACGGCGCACGACGATGCGCGGCAGCCCGTCCTCGCGCTCGAGCCGCACGAGGTGGTCCTTGAAGGCGACAACATCGAGGATCAGCCGGCCAGGCCGGTGCGGCTCGATCTCGCGCCAATGCTCGCGGCCTGGAGTTTCGATCGGCGCTTCGACGATGCGGTAATCCTCGGCGCCGTCGGAATTGGTGAGAATGATCAGCTGGTCGCCGTGATGCTCGACGGAATAGTCGTGCTCAGGCTCGCGCGGGGCGACGAGGCGCGGCGGCTTCGAGGGATCCTCGGCGTCAATCAGGCTGATCTCGGCGGTCTCGTGGTCGTGGACGCTGAGCAGCAGGAACCGGCGGCTCTGCGTCGCGCCGAGGCCGAGAAAAAACCCGGGGTCCGATTGCTCGTGAAGGAGGGAGTCGGCGGCATCGGCACCGATGTCGCGGCGAAGCACCCGGCGCGGACGATGCTCGTCATCGAGCCAGACATAGAGCAACGTGCGGCTGTCGGCGGCCCATTCGAACGAGCCGTTGTTGTCGACGATCCTGGCATCGACCAAGGCGCCGGACTTCGCGTCGATGACGTTGACCGTGTAGAACTCGGACCCCTTGGTGTCGACGGCATAGGCGACGAGCTCATGGTCGGGGCTATGGGCGACATTGGCGATGCGGAAATAGGCGTGGCCGCTGGCGAGCGCATTGCCGTCAACCAGCACCCGTTCCTCGCCGCCGTCTCTCGGCTTGCGGCAGAACAGGGGGTGCTGGCCGCCGGTCACGAAGCGGCTGTAGTAGGAAAACGGCCCGTCGGGCGCAGGCACCGAAGCGTCGTCCTCCTTGATGCGGCCCTTCATCTCGGCGAAGAGGCGCTGTTGCAGCGCCTCGGTATCGCCCATGACCGCGGCGGTGTAGGCGTTCTCGGCGTCGAGATAGGCCCTGATCTCCGGATCGAGCACGCTCGGGTCGCGCATCACCGTCTGCCAATTCGAGGCGCGGAGCCACGCATAGTCGTCGACCCGGGTGATGCCGTGATGGGTCGAGGCGAGCGGGCGGCGGTTGGCGCGGGGAGGCGTTATCCCCGCGCCGGCGAGCTTGGCATCCATGGTTGAAGATTACCCCGCGCTGCCGTCGTTTTGATCTTCAGTGTCGTGCTTGAGAGCCACGCCGTTGATGCAGTAGCGCAAGCCGGTCGGGTTGGGGCCGTCCGGGAACACGTGGCCGAGATGGGCCTCGCATTTGGCACAACGCACCTCGGTCCGGCGCATGAAGAAGGAGCTGTCGTCATGCTCGCTGACGGCGCCCCCTTCGGCGGGGGCGTAGAAGCTCGGCCAGCCGGTTCCTGAATCGAACTTGGTGTCGGAGCTGAACAATGGCGCGCCGCAGCAGACGCAGCGATACATCCCCTCCCGCTTCTCATCGGCGTAGGGATGGCTGAACGCGCGCTCGGTGCCGTGCTTCCTGGTGACCCGGTATTGCTCGGGGGTGAGGACCTGACGCCACTCCGAGTCGGACTTGACGGTCTTGCCCTCGGTCATGGTTGCTTGATCATCGGTGGTGCGCATCGATGGAATATTCCTTTTTGTTATGATTGCTCGGCTGAAATATAGTGCGCCGATCAAGGTCGTGAGAGAGGTAGGTGGGCTTTTATCACGCAGGCTTGATTCGGGCGCGCACGTTCGGCCCCACGCCACAAGCATCCGTCCCAATGCAGTGACTGTCGGCGTTGCGGTTAAACTTGATCAGAGCGTCCGAACGGCCCCGGCCAATCCAAACTGGCGTATTCGTTCATAGGATTTATTCGCTCGATAGATTTCATCAGGATCGCTGCATTGCAGGCCTGCAAAAACTGCTCTATAACGACCTGCGATTGCGCGGATTGATGCGGCGTAGATATTCCAGTTGCGAAAATAGCGCGGCTTTACGTCACAAAATAGTCCAAGTTTGGTGACCTTAAAGTCTCGTCACCACCGGATAACAGAGAATTTTATGCAGTTTTCACGCTTTCTCAGCGCGGGAACTGTGCACGACCAGAGGAGCGACTTGATGGAACAAGATCTCGAGAAGAATGAGCTTGTGGAGCTCACGGCAGAAATCGTGTCCGCCTACGTGAGCAACAACACTGTCGTCGCTACCGAGTTGCCCGGCGTCATTCACAATGTGTTCGATGCCTTGAGCCGGGCGTCCGCCGCCTCGGGTCAGCCGGCCCGCGAAGAGTTGAAGCCAGCCGTCCCCGTGAAAAGATCGGTCAACCCGGACTTCATCATCTGCCTCGAAGACGGCAAGAAGTTCAAATCGCTGAAGCGCCATCTGCGCACGCATTATGACCTTTCTCCGGAGGAGTATCGCGAGAAGTGGGGCTTGCCCCATGACTATCCGATGGTGGCGCCAAACTATGCCGCGGCGCGCTCAGACTTGGCAAAACGAATGGGTCTCGGTCAGCGCCGCCGGTAAGAAAAACGAATCACTTTGAAGGCGCGGCCTGCGCAATTGCCGCGTCTTCGCGTTGGGGCCGACGCGCGGACGTCTCCAAATCGGGTAGGGTGCCGCGCGATTCACCACAAGCTATTGTGACTCTTCAGGAATTTCCCGCCAAGGCTTGCGTAAGTCCATCGAACTCCACATAGTCATCGCTGACGCGGCGATTCGGGGAGCCCTGCCAAGGGCTTAACAGGGGGGAGGCCAATGCTGTCCGGACGAGCTTTTCGGGCGCAGTTGGTAACGCAAGGTCAGCGCGAACTCTACGATTTTTGGTGCGATGCCGCCGGCTCCCGGCGGATGCCGGCCCGCTCGGATATCGATCCCTTCAAGGTGCCGAAGCTGCTCCCTTCCATGGGGCTGATCGATGTCGCCGGCGGCCTCGACGAGGCCCGCTTCAGGCTGGCCGGGACCCGCCTCTACGACGTCTATGGCGGGGAAATCACCGGCAAACGTGTCGACCGGGTTTTCGCCGGAGCTTCCGCCGACTACTGGCGGAACGTGCACGGCGCCGTTTTGGAGCGCCGCGCGCCGCTCCATGGTGCGTTGCGCGGGCCAGCCGAAGGCCGCGACCATATCGTGATGTTCTGGATGCGGTTGCCGCTTTCCGAAGACGGCGAGGACGTGGATCGCATTCTCTGCTTCGATACGCTGCCGCCTACCGAGACGGCGCGGGGCGCGGCCGGCCCGGCGTTACGGCATTTCCCGGCTTACCAGCCGCCGATGTGGGCTGCGCGGCGCCGCCTCGCCCAGTGCGGTTGAGGCGTGCAAGCTCGCCCTTGTAAGCACTCATCAGACCAAGGTGACGGTTGAGGTCGTAGCTCCAATGGCCGGCGTGTGCCCGGCGGCGCTCGGCGCGAAGAGCGCCGCCGCGCGGCGCCCTCTCATGCCGCTTCCTTGCGCGACGATGTCATCGCCGCGAAGGAACGGGTGGCGCGGGCATTGAACGCCGTGGGGCCTGAGCTCTCCGGTGTGCTGATCGATGTCTGTTGCGAATTGAAAGGGCTCGAAGAGGCGGAGAGGAGTGAAGGCTGGCCGCAGCGCGCCGGGAAGGTCGTTCTCCAGATCGCGCTGACGCGGCTCGCGAAGCATTATGGCATCGACACCGGCGACCGGGCGGCGCCGCGCCGAATGAGGCATTGGGGCAGCGAGGACTACCGGCCAAGCCTCGATGCCTGGGGGAGCGGCGAGGATCAGTGAACCCGCGGCGCCTTCTCCATGGCTTCGCGCGCGTCCTTGCGGATTCTCTCGACCATGGCCACGAGGCCATTCGAGCGCTGCGGCGTCAGATGCTCCTTGAGATGGAGCTCTCCAAGGACGCTATTGGCATCGACGCGCGAGGATGTCGATCGGCGGTCTTGCCCGAATAGAGCGCGAACAAGATGGCGATCAGGCCCCTGACGATATGGGCATCGCTGTCGCCGACGAAGCTCAAACGCGGTACGCGGTTGCCTGGATCGACCCTGGTCGCGAGCCAAACCTGGCTGACGCAGCCCTGCACCTTGTTGGCTGGGGTCCGTGCCTCTTCCGGCAGCGGCGAAAGCTTCCGGCCGAGCTCGATCACGTAACGGTAGCGGTCTTCCCAATCCTCCAGAAGCTCGAAATCGGCAACGATCTCGTCGAAGCTCACTGGAGGCTGCGTTTCATTGGTCTCGACTGAATTTGTATTTGCCATGTCCCCACTATAGGAGGGATTGGCGCGCTCTGCGAGGCGTGGATGCGAGACAAATGGCGCGCATTTGGGACGGGAAAGGGGGAACCGTCCGCAAATGCGCGCCGTTGGCAGGTGGGGCTGCCAAATCGCCGTTGGCGATGTCCGAGGGTCAGGTGCCCGAGGGACCGTTCCAAGCCGGACGAAGGTCGTCGTTCCTCAGGGTGCTTTGCGAGGTCGTAATCAGTGGCGCTGACAGGGTCAACCGTCACCGGCGCGACGCTCCAGGAACCGATATCGGCGGCACTCGATTGATCGAGGCTCGACGGCTCCGGGGCGGCGTCTGCGGGCGCGGCACTGTCATCGGTGGCCGGCGTCGTCGCGGCGCCGTCGGACGCGACGCCGGTCTGCTCCTTGATAAAGGCCATCAGCATCTCGCCGCCAAATTGCGCCTTCTGCACGAAGACGTCGAAGGCGTCCTTGCCCATGTCGCAGACATTGGGATTGCGGTCGCAAAAGCCGCTGACGTCCTTCACCGCGGCTTGTGCCGTGCCGTAGACCTCACTTTGCTGCTGCTCGTTGGTCGGAAGCAGGAGGATGAGGATGATCAGCCAAAAAGCGGTCCTGATGAGAAACATTGGAGTGCCCCTTTCAACTAAGGTGGCGGTGACCCGCCAGCTACCTTCCCATAAGGTGGGCGCACTATAGCCGGGAGAGAATGAGCGAATTTCTCTACGCGTCGTCAGAATTGGCGGAAAATATTTTTAAGTTTAAGAGAGCTCTAAAGCTAAGCCCGGCACTTAAGCTTCCTCTAACACCTGCTAACGGCCGGAAAGATTCAATAACGTTTGACTAAGCCTGCCTTTTGACTCGTTCCGCGGCTGCAAATGAACGCCAAGCGGAAGCCCGAGACGGGCAGCATCGTTTTAAGCTTCCTTAAGCGAGCACCACGGATAATCCCGGGCAACGATAATCGGGGACAGAGCGGGTCTTTGCGCCCGCTCCGAAATGCGCGTGGTTGGCAAGCGAAGCGTACGCGGTTTCGACGCCTATTTCGGCTCGCTGGTACACGTGTCCGCGCGCGACGATATTGTCGACGCGGCTCGCCAGCAGTCCTTCATCGCCGCGCACCTCCTTGCCGGCTTGATCGCGCTCTGCGTGTTTCCGATCTACCTCGTGCTGATCGGCAAGCCGTCGCTGCTCGGGGCGATCGTCTTTCTCTGGTTCCTCTCGCCGATCGGCATCGCCGTGTTGCTGTCACGGACGGGCTGGTTCCGGGCAGCTCATTTGATCTCGGCTGCCAATTTCGCCGGGCTCATCACCTTCTCGGCGTGGTTCACGGGCGGGATCACGTCTTTCCTTGTTCCCTGGTTCGTCGTGGTCCCGTTGGAAGCTTCGCTGTCGACGGATCGGCGCGTCGTTGCCTGGGCCGCTTTCACCGTCTGCCTCGGACTGGCCGTTCTCGCGGTAGGCGCCGCCTTTGGCCTGCTGCCTACGGAGCAGGTCCTGCCGCTGTCACCCACCACGCTCGCGCTGTTCGGTGCCATGAGCGCCGCGCTCTACGCCGGCGGTCTCGCCGCCACCCTGCAATTGGTGCAGCTTCGTTCAAATGAGGCCATGCGCGCCGGCGAGGAGCGTTATCGCGTCATCGCCGAAAACGCGAGCGACATGATCACGTGCCATGACGAACGGGGACGCGTGCTATTTGCCTCGCTCGCGGCACAGCAACTCCTCGGGGAAGCGCCGGCGACGCTAAACGGCGACGGCCTGTTCGAGCGTGTACACGTCGCGGACAGGCCGGCCTACCTTTCGGCGCTGTCGCGCTGCCACAGCGACGCTGTCCCGGTCGCGGTCGAGTTCAGGATCCGGCACAAGGCGGCTGCGAGGGAAGATGGCTTTGGCTGGGTCGAGATGCGGTGCTGGCCGCTCAGCCTGGAAGCCTCGCGCGATGCCGGCTTCCCTCCCGGCGTCGTTGCCGCCACGCGGGATATTTCGGAGCGCAAGACTTATGAGGCCGAGCTCGCTGCGGGCGCGCGACGAGGCTGAGAGCACGAGCCGTGCCAAGTCGCAGTTCCTGGCCAATATGAGCCACGAGCTCAGGACGCCGCTCAATGCCGTGATCGGATTCTCGGAGATCCTCAACCGCGAGCTGTTCGGGACGCTCGGGGAGGAGCGCTACCGTGACTACGCCAGGCTCATCCATGAAAGCGGTGAGCACCTGCTCAATGTCGTCAACGACATTCTCGACATGTCGAAGATCGAAGCCGGGAAGTTCAAGATCGTCAGGGAGCCGTTCGACATCGCGTCGCTGGTCGGCTCCTGCGTCGATGTCATGCGTCACGCGGCGGAAAAAAAGCAGATCGCGCTCGTGGCCGAGGTGGCACCCGGGCTACCCGAACTCACCGCCGACAAGCGCGCCTGCAAACAAATGCTGCTCAATGTGATGTCCAATGCCGTCAAATTCACCGATGCCGGCGGGGCCGTGCGCGTCACGGCGCGAGCGGAAGACGGCATGGTCGCGCTCGAGGTCACCGACAATGGCGTCGGCATCGCCGAAGAGGACTTGCCCAATCTCGGCAATCCCTTCGTCCAGGTGCGAACGGTCCTGCGAACGAAGCTACGAGGGGGCAGGCCTCGGTCTGTCGGTGGTCACGGGGCTGGCGCGCCTCCATGGCGGGAGGCTCGAGATTAGAAGCAGTCTCGGCCAGGGCACGACCGCCAGGATCTGGCTGCCGTTCGAGCGGCCCCAGGACGACGCGAGCGAGGATCCGGCGCGCTTGGCCAGGGTCACCGCGGCTTGAAGCCGTGCGGCGCGGCTCGGGAACCTTTCCCGTTACGTTTAACAACTCTTTAGCTTCGAAGGCCAAAATGGGATTCGAGGGCTTCCGGAGCCCCTTAGTCACGCGAACAAAACAGACCCTCGAGCGATGAACGTAGTGGTGGCACGCCTGCTGTTTCTGGCCTTCGTCGGCCTGACCGGCTTGATCACCTATAATGCGCTCTATTTGCAGGAGCAGCGCTCGATCGCGCTGCTGCCCGCGGTGCCGAAGGCGGCCGGCGATAGGGCGCCCAGGCGGTCGGCCCTCGCGCCAGTGGCAACCGACCTGCCTCCCTTGCCGGATCAAAAGCCGCCTTCGCAGCTCGTCACTGCCATCCAGCGCGAGCTCAAGGTGCGCGGCTATGGCGGGGGTCCCGCGGACGGCATCCTGCGCGAAGAAACGCGAAAGGCCATCGCCGATTACCAACGCGACCACGGCCTCCCAATCTCCGGCCTCCCGTCGGATGAGCTATTGCGCCACATTCTCCTTGGTGAAACGGTGACCACCGGTTCGGTTGCCGAGGTGGTGGCTGCCCCAGCGGTGGCGCCGCAGCTCAAAGTGGATGTCCGGGTGAAGGCGGTGCAGCAGATTCTCGCCGATCTCGGCTATGCACCGGGCCCAATCGATGGGGCGATGGGAAGCGCGACCGAGCGTGCGGTTAAGGCATTTCAGCATGACAGGAAAATCGCCGAGACCGGCCAGATCAACCGCGAGTTGCTGCGGGAGATCAAGCGTGTCACCGGACGCGATCTTGCGGGCGTGGCGTCGCGCTAGCCGCCGTTAGCCGCGGCGCCCGTCATGCGCATCAAGAGCGAGGTCTGGGTCAAAGCGTATCTGCGCCGCTGCCAGGTTCAAGGCGCGCCGGCCGTGGTGGTGCGGCGCGGCGACGAGCAAGCCGGCGCGATCTATGTCAGCATCAATCGGCTTGACGGTACGGTGACGCTCTATGGACCGGCGCCTGCTGGCCTCGATCGAAGCGATCGCGAACGACAATGGGTGCGCTGCTTGGCCGTGGGATCCGTGAGCGAAGACGAGGTCGCGCGCTATCTGGGGCGACAAGTGAATTTCGATTCAGACATCTGGATCGTCGAGGTGGAGGACCGCGCGGGGCGCCATTTTCTTGGCGATGATGAGGTGGGGGAGTAGAGTGATTGTCGCGGTTTACCGTCCATTAACCCTACCCGCGTCTAAATGCGGTTAGGCGTAACGAGCTGACGGTGAAGCGGTCGGCGCCGGCCGATGGAGACGGAGAATGGGAGTCATTCTGCAGTTCCGTCAGATTACGGAACCGATGGTACAGGTAATCGAACCCGAGGCCTGCGTTCTCGGTGAGGTGGTCATCTTTCCGGGCGTGCGCATCGAACGCCATGCCTCGGAGGTAGCTCCGAGGAGCACCACAGGTCCGGCGCGCAAACGCGCACAGCGCGCACGCAAGAAACATCGCTAGTTGGCGGCGCCGGTAGGGGGCTCACTCGGCTCACGTTGCTCTTGCGGGCTCGCTCGGCTTGTTCACATGGGGAGCGCAGGACGTCCCTTCGAGCGCCAGCTCGACACGCCGCGCCCGGCTTGGGCCGACGACCGGAGCCCGGATCACGGCAACTCCCTTGTCGACCGGTGAGGTCACGACCACGATCTGATCGGCTTCTTCGGGCGCGTCGACGCCGGCCTCCGCCACCGGTTGGTCAGCGGTGGCGATGATCAGGTCGAGCTGAGTCCGCCTCATGTCGGCTCCACTCACCGCGTAGAAGTTCTCGCCCTTCGGCGTATAGAAGGCGATGAGCCACAAAGTATCAGGGACCGTCGCCTTCAGCCTAACCGGACTTTCGGTAAGATCGAATCGGCAGAAGGCGTAGCGCACGTCCGGGCCCATCATGGGGAGCACGGACTTTCCGGGTGACGCCGGCGGCATCGCTATCATGGTGTTGGCGGGTCCGAGCGGTATCAGGCGATCCCAGGCATCCTTCGGCGCAAGGGCGGGCAGGGTGAGGACGGCGGCAATGTGGATGAGGCCGGCAAGCACCAGGCAAAGCAGAATGAAGAGAACTGGAACCTTCAGCTGCATGCGATGCGCTCGATCTTGGGAAGCCGATCATCCGGGATCTGGCCAATGCCGTTGGCGTCGGTCTCACGCGGGCCGTAGACGCGCAACATCAGCATGAGCTTGTGGTCGGGACCATCGCCGCTTGGTAGCCAATTTTCGGGACGTGCATGGGTCGCAAGACTGATGCGATAGGTGCCATCGCTGTGACGGATGGCGTCTTCGCTGTTGAAGCTGTATCGCTCTGAAGGATTTTTGATGACCGATCCCTGATCGTCGTAGACCGCGATCGACCACCACCGTGCGTTCAACGGCCCGCCCTGGATCGAGTATTCGCAAGCCGAGGTCAGGTCGCGGCCATTGCTGTCGGTGCGCGCCGTGAAGTAACGCGCGGTGGTCGAGGTGATGGGGAGCCTGCCGCTGCGGGCGAGATGCGCCTTGGTGTAGAGGTCGGCGTTGGGGTTGGCTTCGCTCATCCAGCTCGACCAGGGTCCCACGCGCGTTGTGGTCAGAGGCGTGCCGCGATCGATCAGGTACCAGGCCGAACCGATGCCGATCACGAGGGCGATGACAAAAGTGACGACGAGGGCGAGAAGCGTGCGCATCTGGACGGGGCGCCTCAACCGAGCGGCGTTTTGCAAGGGTGAGCGGAAACGGAAGGCGTCACGAGGAACTTGTCAAGTCAGCGCGCGCCGTCGTGGCGAGAGATTCGCCTCTCGACTTACGGCGGCGCCGAGGCGCCGGCGCTGCCGGTTGCCGGCCCCGCCTGCGGAGCGGCCTGATTTGGGACGGTTTCGACCGGGACCGTCGCGGGAGGGCCGGATGCTGAAGCGATGCTCGACGACGGCTTGGCCTCGGGTGGCGCTGGGGCCTGAGCGTGGTCGTCGCGCGGACTGAGGGACGGCGCTGCCTTCAGGAGATCGCCTATCTTTTCCAGGATCTGGCGCGTCGCGCTCGACATGTCCTTGACGCTTTCCGGGCTCGCCGCCGGGATCACCACATCGGAGTCCGTGGCCACGGCCTGCTGCAGCTTGGCCAAGCGCTCCTGTTCTGCAACCTGGACAGGATGCAGCGGGAGACCCGGTATCTCCGGGATATTGTCCGTGTCATGGGCCATGACCATGAAGTCATGCCAAGCTTGGGCGGGGAAGCTGCCGCCGGTCACGCGCGCCATCGGGGTGAAATCATCATTGCCCATCCAGACGCCGACGACATATTCGCCGGTAAAGCCCATGAACCACCCATCGCGCCAGTTCGAGCTCGTTCCGGTCTTGCCAACACTGTAAGTGAAGTCGAGCTGGGCGCGCCTGCCGGTTCCGTGCGTCACCACGCCTTCCAGCATTGTGTTCAACTCCTCGATCACCTTGCGGTCGAAAAGCCGTTTGCGCTCCGGTTCGTCGCGCTGATGCGAATAGAGCAGCTCTCCCTGCAGCGTGTGAATCTCCTCGATGCCGTAAGCATGGACCTCGATGCCGCCGTTGGCGAACACGGCATAATTATCGGTGTGCTCGAGCGGGGTTAGCCCCTGATCGCCGAGTGCCAAGGAGCATGTCTTTTTGAGCCGCGTGATGCCCAGCTTCTTCAAGGTCGCGATTACCTTCTCCCGTCCCACATCGAGGGAGACCTTCACCGCGATGGTGTTGATTGAATGCGCAAGTGCTTCCTTCATCATCATGCGGTTGCTCTCGCCGGAGGCATAGTTGTGAGGAGACCAACGTCCACAAACGGCGCCATAGCCGCTGACCACCGTGGTCGGCTTGTAGCCGTTCTCCAGCGCGGTCAGATAGACGTAAGGCTTGAAGGACGAGCCCGGCTGGCGGTAGGCGTGCGTAGCCCGGTTGAACTGGCTCTCGCCATAGTCCTTGCCGCCGACGAGCGCGCGCACGGCCCCATCCGACTCCATGACGACCATCGCGCCCTGTTCGAAATTACGGGCACGGCCAGATTGCTGAATGGTCTGCTGCACTGATTGCTCGGCCATTTTCTGCAGACTGATGTCGACCGTGGTGCGCGCGGCGACGATGCGTTCCTTTTTGTCCTTCATGAGGCGCTGGACCTCCTCAAAGGCCCAGTCGAGGAACCAGTCGGGCGTGTAGTAGTCGGCGCGCTCCACGATCTTCGCCGGATTCATGCGCGCGCCGTAAACCTGGCCTTCGGTCAGGTATCCGGCCTCCACCATGTTGGTCAGGACTTCATTGGCGCGCGCGCGCGAGGCAGCGAGGTCGACGTGGGGCGCGTAGCGCGTCGGGGCCTTGAACATGCCGGCGAGCATTGCCGCTTCCGCCAAGTTGACGTCGCGGATCGATTTGCCAAAGTAGAACTGGGCCGCGGCCTCCACGCCGTAGGAACCGCCCCCGAGATAGGCGCGGTCGAAATACATCTTGAGAATTTCACGCTTGGTGTAGTGGTTCTCGAGATAGACGGCGATCAGGGCTTCTTTGATCTTACGGCTGAGGGACCGCTCCGGCGACAGGAACATGTTCTTCGCCAGCTGTTGCGTCAGCGAGCTACCGCCCTGAACCACCGAATCGGCGCGGGCGTTCTCGGCGAGGGCGCGGAGCGTGCCCATGACGTCGACGCCGAAATGCTCGAAGAAGCGCCGGTCTTCCGTGGCGAGCGTCGCCTTGATCAGGTAGTCCGGCAGTTCGTCCAGGGGGACGGAGTCGTCGCGCAGCAGGCCGCGCTTGCCGATCTCATTGCCGAAGCGGTCGTAGAAGGTGACGCTGAAGTCGTCGGACAAGTTCATCTTGCCTTGGGCGACTTCGAAGGCGGGGAGCGCGAAGGACAGCAGGACAAGGAGGCCCGCGGTGCCGAGCGTGAGACTCTCGCAGGCGAGCTCGTTCACGGCGCGGACGAAGCCTTTGACCTCGAAGCGGCCGAAGAACGTCGAATAGCCGCTCCAGGCGTCCTTGAGGCCGATCCAGGCCCGATAGAGACCCGAATCGATGCTCGAGTTCGATCGCGAGCCAATCGATCAGCTTCCGCCGGCGACCACCCTGTAAAAAGTCCCGCAAATTTAGCCCCAAGCTGTGTGCTGCGCGCCAAGACCTGACACCGCGCGCCGCCCAACGCCGCCGCCCGGATGGGCAACTCGGCTCATGAAATTATACCGTGATTGCGGCGTTTTGTGGGGAATATGCAAGGCTTAGGACCTGCGGCGACGCGGCGCGGGCATCTCCTCGGGCGACCGGTCGCGAGGCCTCGGTTTCAGGAAGCCCTCAGCACTACCCTGCAGGGGACCTCGGCAATGCTCGGGCCGGCCGCGGCGGCGCCGGCATCGAGCCGCACCATGCGCTGCACCGCGCTCGCCGGGATGGTGATCACGCCGGAGGCCTGGTCCCAATCGCTTGAGCCGTTGCTTGCTCCGAGATTCGGCGCAAGCACCTTGGCGTCGGCGTCGTCCTGCATAAGAAAGCCGACGGACACGCAGAGATGGGGGCGGCGTGGCTCGATATGCTCGAGCCACTGCCAAGTTGGCACGGGTTGACGGCTGTCGAGCCACTCGATCAGGACGAGGGGCGGGGACTGCTCGCCGTTCATGTTTGACGCCTCAACTCGTTGTTTCGCGCTGTTTGCGTCGCATTCTGCCCGGGAAATCCTAAGAAGCTTCTGCCGGTGCATCCAAATCTTCCGCGCCGAGACCGTAACCTTCCGGAAACCATGACCCTGGTTACCGCGTCACCTCATAACCCTTCCTCTTCATGCAGGCGACGTACTCCTCGTCGAAGGCGCCGGGCCGGAGATGGGTCACGATACTGAGGACCGACTTGATGCCGTTGTCGCGGGCGGAATCGCGGCAGGCCTTCTCGGTGTCGGCGAGGGCCGTGGCGGGGTCCTTAGGTGGCGCCGCCTTGCCCTTGTCGGACTTGTCGCCCTTGTCGCCTTTGTCGCCCTTGTCTCCTTTACCGCCCTTTTTGTGTTTGCCGTGCTTGGCCTCGGAGTCCGACGCGTCGGCGGTCTGAGGGTCGGCCGCAGCCACCGCGGTTGCGTTATTCGAGGTGAAGGTGTGCGCCCCAGGATTTGCTAGGCTGCAGGCCGAGAGGGCAAGGCCAAACAGCCCCAGCACCATCGATCGAGCTCCCGTGGCCATCACCCCAGTCATCCCCGCTCAGGCCTCCCGCTTGCGATCTTATCGTGCACCACAAACCGTGGCGGTGGAGAGCCGCCACGCTCGGCCCGGTTCGCTCATTTGATTGTCTCCATCGCGTCTGGCTAAGAGAAGTTGGCATCGCCGTCGTTTCACGATGGCGTGAGCCAAGACCGCGCCGCTCGCAAACACGGGAGCGCGGTCTTAGCATTCGTGCCATTCTGCCCATCGCTTTAAGGCAGAGTTTGGGAAGGAGACTTTAGATGCGCGCTCACTTCGTTGATGTCATTGCCTTTGCTGCCCTTGCGGGCGTCGCCGTGTCTCCGGCGCCTGCGCTCGCCGCGGGTTGCGACCAGGGGAGCGCCGAGGAACGCATCGCCTGCCTGCAAGGCGCTCTCAGCACCCTGGAAGAGAAGGTCGCAACTCTCTCCAAGGAAGTGGCGGCGAAGGCGGACAAGTCCGACGCGCTCAAATGGTACGATCGCGTGGCGCTGATGAATGAGGATATGCGCATCTACCCCCGCTGTCTCGACAACCCCGGGCCCAACTCTCAGAACATCACTGACGTCTTCGCCACGTCCTGCGCCAAGGTCCCGGCACAGACTTGGATGCTCGCCAAGCCCTATAAATAAGGGCGTCACCGCGCCTGACCCTGCGCGGCACTGCGACGATGGGGCGCGGGAACCGCGCCTGATCGCAAACGTTCCCGGGACCTACCTAGGAATGACTCCTGGGCAACAGCAACAAGGGAGATCCCGGACATGAGAATCTACGTCACGTCAGCGCTAGCAACCGTATTCGCGATGTCGCTTGCCATGACGGCCGTGGCGGCGACCAAGGGCCAGTTCGACAATATGTGTGCCGAAGGGCTCGCCTTGCATAAGAACATCAAGACCGACTGCTCCGTACACGGGATGTACCAAGGCAAGACCTATTGCTTCGGCAATGAGCAGGCGAAGAAGGTGTTCATGAAGGACCCGGCCTCCAATCTGTCGAAGGCCGAGGGCTATTATAAGAGCGAGCACAAGGGCTAGGGCCTCGAGCCGTCTCCTGGCGGCGCCTCGGGGCGCGGCATCTTAACCTTAACCAAGTGTGCGATGAGCGCTGGCCCCTACGCCCGAGAGGTGCAATCCTCTGCCGTGGTGGTCAAAACCCTGCGATCACCTCTTTGGTACGGAAGCCCCGGTCGGTCCACCTTGGCCGGGGCTTCTTTTTCGGGAATGTCTAGGAATAAATGCCTTGACAGCGTCACGCTGCTTGGCTAGGGTTCAGCTACAACGCGACAGATGCATGAGGCGCCGCTCCTCGGAGCCGGCGCCTTTGTCGTGGGTGGTAGAGCAGGAGGAACGGCGCATGGAGAGCAAGGGTGGCTCGGGCGCGTCGCTCCATGGTAGGTGTTGAAGCCCAACAGCCCGGGCATAATTCACGATCGGGAGGGAAGAATTCCGATGCCGACTGCCGCGTCGATTGTCAGATCAACGCTCGGAGCCGCAGCCCTCTTCCTTGTCCTCGTGCCGGCAGCTCAAGCGGAGGAGCTGCAATGCGCCGACAAGACGGTGAAAGCCTGGGGACTCGGTTTCTCGCCGTCGCCGGAGCAGTCGGTCGAGGCAGCGAAGAAGGAATGGCTCGCTAAGGCGGTGACCATTTATGGCGACGCCAAGTGGGAGACCGCGAAGGCGCCAGACATGATGTGCGTGACCCAGGGGCTCTACAGCAAATGCGCGGCCTCGGGCGTCCCTTGCGGGGTGGCCCCCGTCGCAGCACCGCCGAAACAGAACTGACGCGCCGCGCGCCCCGCGACTAACCCGGCTTTGACAGAACTGCTGGGTTCGGCGCCTTCGTGCGGCCGCTGCTGCTGCTCCCCCATGGGTGCCGTTGGCTTCGACGATTTTCAAAAGCAGCTTCGCATGACCCGAACTGTTGACTGGGTGGGGATCAAGCAAGCCTACATCCATGGCGACTGGTCGCTCCGGCGCATCGGCGACTTCCACGGCGCGAGCGAGCATCAGATCAGAGCCGAGGCGAAGAGAAGCAAGTGGGTCCGGCTCGTCGGACCCAAACCGCTGCGGCGCGCGGCGAAGGTGACGGAGGCGAAGCCCGATGAGCTTCGCCGCCGCGACATGGTCCGCAGGCTGCTCGATGCCCTCGACAAGAGACTGCTGCAGTTGGAGGCGCGTATGGCACCGGACGCGGAAACTGGAGGAGAACCCCAAAGCGCCGCAGATGCCGAGCGCGACGCGCGCACCTTGACTGGGCTGGCGCGGCTCTATGCGAAGCTCGTCGAGCTCGACGCTAACGGCCAGGTTGCGGGGGAGAAGGGAGGCGTGAAGCCGGAGACGACCGACGATGCGGACCGCTTCCGCCGCGCTCTTGCGCTCCGCCTTCAGCGACTCAATCAAGCTCGGGGGTCTTGACGCGTTCCTGACGAAGCTCGGGGCCAAGGAGCTCGAGCGCCTCCATTACGATTTCGAGATCTGGGCGCGCGACGACCAGCTTCCCCCGGCGACTACCGCGGAAGACCGCGATTGGACCACCTGGCTGATGCTCGGCGGCCGCGGCGCCGGCAAGACGCGAGCGGGGGCCGAATGGGTACGCGCACTGGTGCAGCGCTCGGACCTTGCTCAGGACTCGGCGGCCTTGCGGATCGCGCTTGTTGGCGAGACCCTCGCAAACGCCCGCGCGGTGATGGTCGAGGGCATCTCGGGCCTGCTTGCGGTGCATCGGCCGCATGAGCGCCCGCGCTACGAGCCCTCGAAGCGGCAGGTGACCTGGGACAATGGCGCCATCGCGCAATTGTTCTCCGCCGAGGACCCCGACTCTCTGCGGGGGCCGCAATTCGCCGCGGCCTGGTGCGACGAGCTCGGCAAATGGCGCCGGCCCGACGACACCTGGGACACGCTGCAATTTTGCCTGCGCCTGGGCGCGCGCCCGCGCCAGGTGGTGACGACGACACCTCGGCCGATCAGGCTGATCAAAGCGCTCATCGCCGATCCGCAAACCGCGGTGACCCGCGTCTCGACGGCGGCCAATGAAGCCAACCTCGCCCCGAGCTTCCTCGAGGCGATCGTCGGACGCTATCGCGGCACGCGGCTCGGACGGCAAGAGCTTGACGCCGAGCTGCTCGAGGATCGCGCCGATGCGCTATGGCCACGGGGGCTGATCGAGCGCGCACGCGTGCGCGGGAACCCGCCGCTCAGCCGCATCGTCGTCGCCGTCGATCCGCCGGTGTCGAGCGGACCCCATGCCGATGCCTGCGGCATCGTCGTCGCCGGCTTGGCCGAGGACGGCCGCGCCTATGTGCTCGCCGACTGCACCCGCGATCGCGCGAGCCCGCTTCGATGGGCAGAGGCCGTGATCGCGGCCTACCGCCACTTCGAGGCGGACCGCATCGTCGCCGAGATCAACCAGGGCGGCGAGCTGGTCGAGACCGTCATTCGGCAGATCGATCCGGCGGTTCCGGTGCGCACGGTGCGGGCGATGCGCGGCAAGTGGCTGCGGGCCGAGCCCGTGGCCGCGCTCTACGAGCAGGGACGCGTCGTCCATGTCGGCGCCTTCCCGGAGCTCGAGGACGAGATGAGCGACTTCGGGCCCGACGGATTATCCGGAGGGGCGAGCCCCGACCGCGTCGATGCGCTGGTCTGGGCGTTGACCGATCTGATGCTGCGCGGCGGTGCTGAACCGCGCATCCGTTTCGTGTGACTCGATTGCTTGGACAGAACTGCACCTTGCTCTCTCCGAGGGGGGTCTGCAGCCTTTGATTTGATTGAACCCCCCTCCCTATCCCTCGCCCACAAGGGGGGAGGGGAGAGCAAGTGGGACCGTTGGGCCGATACACGAACGCTAGGTGAGTGATGGCAGTAACACTTCGCGAGAGAGTGGCGAGGCTGTTCGGCCTCGAAGGGAAGGCGAGCCAGACGGCGAAGCTGATCGCCTGGACCGCGCACGGGCAGCCGGTGTGGACGCCTCGCGATCTCGCGAGCCTCGCCCGCGAGGGCTTCGGCAAGAACGCCATCGTCTACCGCTCGGTGCGTACGATCGCGGAAGCCGCAGGCTCCGTGCCGCTATTTCTGTTCGATGGGGAGGCGGAAGTCGACGAGCACCCGCTGCTCGAGCTGTTGGCCAGACCCAGTCCCGCCCATTGCGCGCCGGATCTGTTCGAGGCCTGGTACGGGCATCTCCTCGTCGCCGGCAACGCCTATCTCGAGGCGGTGACGATCGGCGGCACGGTGCGCGAGCTGCATGTGCTGCGGCCCGACCGCATCAAGCTCGTGCCCGGTGCCGACGGCTGGCCCGAGGCGTACGACTATACGGTCGGCGGGCAGACGGTGCGTTTTCGCCAGGATGTGGACGCGGGGGTGCGGCCGATCCTGCATATGTCGCTGTTCCATCCGCTCAACGACCATTACGGCATGAGCCCGCTCGAGCCCGCTGGCGCCGCGATCGACATCCACAATACGAGCGGTGCCTGGAACAAGGCTCTGCTCGACAACTCGGCGTGTCCCTCCGGCGCGCTGGTCTACAGCGCCAAGGACGGGCAGCTTACGGCGGAGCAGTTCGAGCGGCTGAAGGCGGAGTTGGAAGAAAGCTTTCAGGGCGCGAAGAATGCGGGGCGGCCGCTCCTGTTGGAAGGCGGCCTCGATTGGAAGGCGATGGCCTTCTCGCCGAAGGACATGGATTTCATCTCGGCGAAGCATGTCGCCGCGCGCGAGGTTGCGCTCGCGCTCGGCGTGCCGCCGATGCTGCTCGGCATTCCGGGCGACAACACCTATTCCAACTACGCCGAGGCCAACCGGAGCTTCTGGCGCCAGACCGTGCTGCCCCTCGTCAAGCGCACGGCGAAAGCGCTGTCGGGTTGGCTCGGGCCTGCCTTCGACGGCGGCGCGCGCCTCGAGCTGGGAACGCGTGCGGCAGTCGGACTTCCTCACCATCAATGAGAAGCGCGCCGCGGTCGGCTATGGCGCCATCGATGGCGGGGATGAGCTCGCCGCGACCGCTCAATAATCGTCGGCGTCATTGCCGGGCTTGACCCGGCAATCCACCCCACTGGCACTTTAACTTGCCGAACCGTGACGGCATGGATGCCCGGATCAAGTCCGAGCATGACGAAGATCCATGCGAGGACCGCATCATGCTGCAACGCTTCGGCGAGACCTTGCCTGAGCGCGAGGTGAAGTTCGCGCCCTGCGACCTGAAACGGGTCGAGGCCGACGGCACCTTCGCAGGCTATGCCAGCCTGTTCGGCGAGGTCGATCTCGGCCAGGACCTGGTGATGCCTGGCGCCTTCCGCGACAGCCTCAGGCTTCGCGGCCCGCAAGGGGTCAAGCTGCTGTTCCAGCACGACCCCAACGAGCCGATCGGAGTGTGGCTCGAGCTTTACGAGGACACCAAGGGACTGTTCGCGCGCGGTCGGCTGATGCCTGAAGTGGTGCGCGCCCGCGAGGTGTTGAGCCTGATGCGCGCCGGTGCGCTCGACGGGCTCTCGATCGGCTTCCGCACCGTGAAAGGCCGCACCGATCCCAAGTCGGGTGTGCGCCGTCTCGACACGATCGATCTTTGGGAGATCTCGATCGTCACCTTCCCGATGCTGCCCGAAGCGCGGGTCAGCACGGTGAAGCGGCGGGGCGTGCTCGGCGCCCTGCCGACGCAGCGGCCCTTGCTGCCAAATTCCGCCGCGGCGCACGCCTGTTGCGCCCGAGATAGTCTGCGAGCGCACATGGATGCCGTTGCGGCGAGCTGGGAAGCCGGCGCGCGATGCCGGCGCCTAATCTGGCTTCTGCATGCTCGTGCGGTCGTGGCCAAGCACACGCAGCTCGCGGAGGCCTTTAAGGGCGGCTTCAGCCCGAACCAGCCTCGCGTGCCTGCCGGCAACCCCGACGGCGGCCAATGGACGGGAAGTGGTGGAGGCGGTGGAGGCAGCCAAGCCGGGCGGGATGCTTCTGATCGCCCCGCCGATACGCCGGAGCAGAGGCCGGAGTTCTGCAGAGACTCCGAAATGCCGTCATCAAGGAGGTCGCAAAACGGGTGGTGAGGCTAGCGCTCGAGGACGCTGTCGGCGGCCCCGTCGGTCCAATACTCAACGCCCTGGATATCGCCTCGTGGGTGGTTGAGGAGGGCGCGCCATTTATCGAGGCCTATGCCGACCCGCCCAAAAGCTTGGAAGAGTTGCAGGACGCGGTTTCAACCACGGCGACCGGCTACGACGTCCATCATATCGTGGAGCAGACGCCAGCAGAGCAAGACGGCTTCTCCCGCCCTCTGATAGATTCGCCCGAGAATCTCGTCCGCATTCCAACCCTGAAGCAATGGCAAATCACGGGTTGGTATATGACTTCGAGCGAGGACTTCGGCGGCATGTCACCTAGGAGCTATCTACGCGGAAAGAGTTGGGAGGAACGCGTGCAGGTCGGATATCAGGGCCTGATCAGGTCTGGCGTGCTGAAGCCATGAGAAAGGTAAACCTGCAGGACTTGAGCGTCGAGGAACTGGTCGGTCGCTTCGTCGAAATCGGCTTAGCTCAGGACAAAGCCTTACTTTATGACGAGTTTGCCAAATTCAATCGGCTGTTCGAGCAGATGCAGGACGTGGTGCAGGAACTGAAACGGCGCCCTGATGACCAGCGCGAGGCTCTTCTCGACCTTTACGATCACCCCAATCTGCAAGTGCGTTTGAAGGCGGTGAAGAACTCGTTGGCCCTGGCTCCGGAAGAGGGCCGACGTGTGCTGCAAAACATTGCCGGTTCGCGGGAATACCCGCAGGCAATGGAGGCCGGGATGTCGCTCGATAACCTCGACCTGGGCATTTTCAAGCCTACCTAGATCGATGCGCCGAACTTCCGTCTTGGAGCGCTCATGCTCGGCGGGAGTTGGAGCACCTCTTCACATATCCAAATCGAGATCAAGACACGGATGGCCGGGGAAGGGCCGGGCAAACGCTGCTTTCACCCGCGAAACTGCCCCCCAGAAAGAGGATGACATGAGCGAACTTGACCTGACCGAACACATTCATGCCGCGGACACTCGTGTCCAAGACATCGAGACCAAAGCGGCGAGTGGCTCGAGCGAAGACGTGGCGCTCGCCTTCGACGACTTCATGCGCGCCTTCGAAGCCTTCAAGGCGGCGAACGAGGAGCGCCTCGGCCAGATCGAGAAGCGGCTCTCGGCCGACGTGCTCACGATCGAGAAGCTCGACCGCATCAACTCGGCGATCGACGAGCACAAGGCGATGGTCGATGAGCTCGCGCTGAAATCGGCGCGGCCGCTGCTCGGGACCTCGAGCTTCCGCGGCGCCTCGACGCTGCAGCACAAGGCTGCGTTTGAGGCCTACGTCCGCCACGGCGAGGCCAACGGCCTGCATAAGCTCGAGGAAAAGGCGCTGTCCGTGGGCTCAGACCCTGATGGCGGCTATCTCGTTCCGGAGGAGACCGAGGCCGCGGTGATCCGCGGGGTCAAGAACTATCTCGCCGATCCGCGCCATCGCCGGCAACCGCGTGGTCAGCGCAAGCGTCTACAAGAAGCCGTTCGCCATCACCGGGCCGTCGACCGGCTGGGTCGCCGAGACCGCGACCAGGCCCGAGACCAACTCGCCGACGCTCGCCGAGCTCACCTTCCCGACCATGGAGCTCTATGCCATGCCGTCGGCGACGCAGACGCTGCTCGACAACTCCGCGGTCAACATCGACGAGTGGCTGGCAGAGGAGGTGCAGGTCGCCTTCGCCCAGCAGGAAGGCACCGCCTTCGTCTCGGGCAATGGCAGCAACAAGCCGAAGGGCTTCCTCGATTATACCAAGGTCGCCAACGGCTCGTGGAGCTGGGGCAATATCGGCTATGTCCCCACCGGCACCGACGCCGGTTTCGACGTCGACGATCCGAGCGATGATCTGATCGACTTCATCTATGCGTTGAAGTCCGAGTACCGCGCCAATGCCCATTGGGTGATGAACCGGGCGACGCAGGCGACGATCCGCAAGTTCAAGGATGCCGACGGCAATTACATCTGGCAGCCGGCGGAGCGGGCGGACCTGTCGCCGACGCTGATGAACTATCCGATCGCGGAATCGGAAGACATGCCGAATATCGCCTCGGACAGCTACTCGATCGCCTTCGGAGATTTCCAGCGTGGCTATCTCGTGGTCGATCGCGCCGGCATCCGCGTCTTGCGCGATCCCTATTCCGCCAAGCCTTACGTGCTGTTCTACACCACCAAGCGCGTCGGCGGCGGCGTGCAGGACTTCGATGCCATCAAGCTCCTGAAGTTCGGCACGTCATAGGTGGGTCGCGCCGCTCAAACTTGCTCCCCGCTCCCCCCTTGAGGGGGAGCACACGCGCTGCTTGGCGCGTGGAGGGGGGTGAGGTGGCAGCGAGCCTCTGATGAGCACCCCTCCCTATCCCTCCCCCCACAAGGGGGGAGGGGGAGGGCAAGAGGCGTCCTCTGCCTCTTGGAACGAAAAGCCTGGCCGGGCCGGCGGCTGCGCCATAGCGCCCCTCCCACGCGGGCGCGGCCGCCACTTTCTTTCATGCGCTACCGCTCTTCGCGCTACTTGAGCGCGTTTTTGATGCGCTACCGCGCTTCGCGCCACTTGAGCGCGTTTTTGATGCGCTACCGCGCTTCGCGCTACCGCTTCGCTGCCGATGCGCGAAGGCGACTTTGCTCGAGGACAATGATCCATGGCGCTGGTGATGACAGCGGCCCCTGCCGCCGAGCCGATCAGCCTGGCAGAGGCCAAGGCGCATCTTCGCATCGACGCCGACGACGAGGATGCGCTGCTTGGCTCGCTGATCACCGCGGCACGAATGTTCGTTGAGCGGACGCTGTCGCTTGCGCTGATCACCGAGAGCTGGTCGCTCTATCTCGACGGCTGGCCGCGGAGTGGCACCATCGCATTGCCGCTCCATCCGGTGCAGGCCGTGACCGCCGTGACGGTCTACGATCCTAATGACACGCCGACGGTCGTCGACAGCGACACCTATTCCGTCGACGTGCTGTCAGAGCCGGGCCGGCTCGTGGTGTCCGCGGGGTCCAGTCAGCTTGCGCCGGCGCGGCTCCTCAACGCCTTCGAGGTCGCGTTCACCGCGGGCTTCGGCGACGCGGCTGCGGACGTGCCGGAGCCGATCCGCCATGCGGTGAAGCTGCTCGTCACTCATTGGTTCGAGCATCGGGAGCCGGTCGTTCTCGGCCAGTTGGCCCAAGAGGTGCCGGCGACGGTGGCGGGGTTGCTCCTGCCGTACCGGCGGGTGCGGTTGTGACCGAGATTGCTCCAAGCAACCTCCGGCACCGGCTGACCCTGGAGGAGCTCAATCGGGTGGCTGACGATGGTGGCGGCTTTACCGAGAGCTGGGTGGCCGTCGCCACCATCTTTGCCGACCTCAGTCCAATCAGCGGCGGCGAGCGCGTCGAGGCCGATCGGCTCACCGGCAGCGTCACCCATGAGGTGGTGTTGCGCTACCGGGCGGGCGTGTCGCCCGCCATGCGCTTCCGCGAGGGCACGCGCATCTTTCAGATCATCGCGGTGATCGACGTCGAGGAGCAGCACCGCTGGCTCCAATGCTCGTGCGAGGAGCGTGAGTTGTGAGGCCGCCTGTAGAGATCCGCGGGCTCGACCTTTTGAACCAGCGGCTCGCGGCCCTCGGTGCAATGGACGGGCTCGCGCCGGCGTTGCACGCCGAAGCCGAGGCCGTCGCACGGGACGCGCGGGAGCGACTCAAGGAAACGGGCGGAGGGGAAGTGCTGGCGGCCTCTGTTGAGGTCACGGCCGGGGCCGGGGGGGCTCAGCCCGCCTTCGCTGTCAGGACCCGAGCGCCGGCGGGGTTCTACCTCGAGTTCGGCACCGCCCGAATGCGCGCGATGCCTTGGCTTGTCCCAGTTTTGCACGCCCGTTTACGGAATTAACCATACGGTCAGAAAGGTAATAACCGCGGCTTTGAAGGCGCGAGCCAAGGCCTGATCATGGGCGACGAGCGTTCGCATTGAAGGGAACGGCCCGCCACCCCATATGGTTAAGCAGTGGTTATGGAGACAGCGATGACGACGAGTACAGGTTGGTCGTTGCAACGCGGCATCTACCAGGCACTAGCGAATTCCGCCGAGCTTGGTGCGCTGCTCGGCGGTCCCAGGATCTACGACGACCCGCCCCAGGCTGCGAGCTATCCCTTCATTTCGCTTGGCGAGAGCGCGATCCGCGACTGGAGCACGGGTACCGAAGACGGCAGCGAGCACCTGTTGACGCTGCATGTGTGGTCCCGCGCCGGTGGCAAGAAACAGGTCCATGACATCATCGAGGCCATCAAGACGACGCTCCACGACCAGCCGCTGACGCTGGTCGATCACGAGCTCGTCAATCTGCGCCACGAATTTTCCGAGGCGCGTCCCGATCCCGACGGCGATACCTATCATGGCATCGTGCGCTATCGGGCCGTGACCGAGCCGGCGCAGGCGCAAGCCGCGTAGCGACGCAGCATTACCAAGAATCAATTTCGCCGGGGGTCGCACTTGCGCCCTTGCCTGCGCTATAGGTTGCGCTCCACGGAGGAGGGGCGCGGCCTGATGGGCGTCTGGACCAAATTCTCGGAGCTGGTTGAGCGCGTTTCCGGCGATCAGTCGCGCGCGCGCAATCTGCGCGAGGAGGAGCTTCGCCTCGCCGCCGCGGCGCTTCTGGTTCACGCCGGCGCCATCGACGGTAGTTTCGATCCGGAAGAGCGCCGCAAGCTGAAGGCCCTGTTGCAAAGCCGCTTCGATCTCGGCGACGCGGAAGTTCGCCGCCTGATCAAGGAGGCCGAAGAGCAGGAGCATGAGGCCGTCGATCTCTACCGCTTCACCAGCATTCTCTGCGCCGAGCTCGACCAGGAGGGCCGCAAGCGCGTGATCGAGATGCTGTGGGAGGTGGTGCTCGCCGACGGCGTGGTCCACGAGTTCGAAGCGAACCTCGTGTGGCGTGCGGCCGAACTGCTCGGCGTGTCGACGCGCGACCGCGTGCTGCTCGCGGAAGGCCGTCGAGGCCCGCGTCGGCTTCAGATCGGGAGACTGAGCAACATATCGGCTCAGCCGGAATACCGAATTTCGAAGGGTGGTGCTTGAGCCGCCCTTTTTGTTTGCGCGCATTTCTCAACACGAGGATTTCCGATGACGGCGCAGAAGGGAAAGGACCTCTTGCTCAAGCTCGACTCCGACGGAGCCGGAAGCTTCGTCACGGTCGCCGGGCTTCGAGCGAGGACGCTTGCGTTCAATGCGGCGACGGTGGACGTCACCGATACGGAGTCGGTCGGCCGATGGCGCGAGCTGCTCGACGGCGCCGGCATCAAGACCGCGCGCCTCAGCGGCAGCGGCATCTTCAAGGATGCGAGCTCCGACGAGACCATCCGCCAATATTTCTTCAACGGCACGGTGCGCGACTGGCAGGTGATCGTGCCGGAGCTCGGCACGGTTGAAGGGCCGTTCCAGATCGCAAGCCTCGAATATGCCGGGCAGCATGACGGCGAGGTCACGTTCGACATCGGGCTCGAGTCCGCCGGCGCGCTGTCCTTTGCCGCGGCGTCGTGACGGGGAGGGGACAATGGTCAACCGGCATCGGGGTGAGATCGAGGCGGTGCTTGACGGCAAGAGCTACAGGCTCTGCCTGACGCTCGGCGCCCTCGCCGAGCTCGAACACGCCTTCGGCGAGGACGACATGCTCGCGGTCGCCGAGCGCTTCGAGGCAGGCCGCATCGCCGCGCGCGACGCGATCCGCATGATCGGCGCCGGGCTTCGCGGCGCGGGCTACGATCTTGACGACGAGACGGTGGCGGCGATGAGGAGCGAGGGCGGCGCCGCGGGCTTCGTCGATATCGTGGCGCGGCTGCTCGCTGCGACCTTCGCGGCAGAACGGCCGGGGGAGGGCGGCGACCCTTTCGCCGGCAGGCCGCTGGCCGGATAGAACAAGACGACTCGCGGCCGGCGCCATTTCCCTGGGATGCGGCGATGACCGCCGGCCTCGGCACGTTGCGCCTGGCGCCGCGCGATTTCTGGGCGATGACGCCACGCGAGCTCGACGCGGCGCTGCGCGGCGCGCTTGGGCTTGTCGCGATCGAGCCGGCGATGACGCGAACCGATTTGGCGGCGCTGATGGCGAGCTATCCCGATAGCGAGGACGAGTGAGATGGTCGAGCGCGTCGATGGCATCGAAGTCGGCATCGGCGCCGACATCGCGCCCTTGCGGGAGTCGCTGAGCGAGGCGAGCCGCCTGAGTAGCCGGTTCGCGAGCGACCTCACCCGCGCCTTCACCGACGCGGCGCTGAAAGGGCGTTCCCTCGCCGAGGTGCTGCGGTCCCTGGCGCTGTCGCTGTCCGGCCATGCGCTCGAGGCGGCGCTGTCGCCGATCACCAAGATCTTCGGCAGCGCGTTGTCCGGACTTTTCGCCGGCGCCCGCGGCGCCGTGCTGCCGACGCCGTTCGCAAGCGGCGGCGTTATCGCCTCGCCGGTGGCGTTTCCCCTTGGCGGCACCAGGCTCGGCATCGCCGGTGAGGCGGGGCCCGAAGCCATCCTGCCGCTGTCGCGGGGGCCTGACGGGCGGCTCGGCGTGAACGCGGAAAGGCGCGGCGGCGGCGTCACCATCACCTTCAACGTCACCTCGCCGGACGCCGAGAGCTTCCGCCGGTCGGAAGGTCAGATCGCGGCGATGCTGAGCCGGGCCGTGAGCCGCGGCCAGCGGAATTTGTGAGCCGCATCTCAACTCGCCGCTTCGTCATGGCCGGGCTTGTCCCGGCCATCCAGCGTTTGGACTGCGGCAAGAAGACGTGGATGCCCGGCACGAGGCCGGGCATGACAAGGATCGGATTTGGAGTGGGGGTAGAGGAACTGCGATCCGATGGCATTTCACGAGGTGCGCTTTCCGGCCGGGATCTCGCTCGGCGCCACCGGCGGACCCGAGCGGCGCACGGAGATCGTCGTGCTCGGCTCGGGCGCAGAGGAGCGCAACAGCCGCTGGGCGGACTCGCGGCGAAGCTACAATGCGGGCTATGGCGTCAAGCGCGTCGACGATCTCCACGCGGTGATCGCCTTCTTCGAGGAGCGGCGGGGGCGGTTCCACGGCTTCCGCTTCAAGGACTGGTCTGACTACAAGTCCTGCGCGCCGTCGGCGGCGTTGAGCGCGCTCGATCAGGCTATCGGTACCGGCGACGGGGCGACGGCCGCGTTTCAGCTGATCAAGACCTACGGCTCGGCCTACGCGCCGTGGGCGCGCGACATCAAGAAGCCGGTCTCGGGGACGGTGACCGTCGCCGTCGATGGCGTGACGAAGACCTCGGGCGTCCACTTCAACGTCGATGCCGCCACGGGCATCGTCACCTTCACCGGCGGCAACATCCCGCCGATGGGCGACGCAGTCACCGCCGGGTTTGAGTTCGACGTGCCGGTCCGGTTCGACACCGACAAGCTCGAGATCAATTTGAGCCTGATCGAGGCGGGCAGCATTCCCAACATTCCGATCGTGGAGATCAGGCTGTGATCCCCGCGTGGCGTTTCTCTTCCCCTCCGCTGGTCAAAAGACGAGCGGGCTCCCCCTCAAGGGGGAAGCAAAAAGAGGGGCGCGGTCATGAGAGTGCTGCCGTCCGGGCTGCAAAGCCATCTCGACACCGGCGCCACGACGCTCTGCTGGTGCTGGCGCATCACGCGGAACGACGGCGACAAGCTCGGCTTCACCGACCACGACCGCGATCTCGTCTTCGACGGGACGACGTTTCGAGGCCGCGACCGGGTTCACGGCGACGGAGATCGCCGGCTCGGTCGGCCTCAACGTCGACAATCTCGACGTCGAGAGCGCCATCACCTCGGACCGCTTGCGCGAGGCGGATCTTGCCGCCGGGCTCTATGACAACGCTCTGATCGAGATCTATCGCGTCAACTGGGAGGATGTGAGCCAGCGGGTGTTGATGCGCTATGGCAGCCTCGGCGAGGTGTCGCGCGGCGAGACCTTCTTCAAGGCCGAAGTGCGGGGGCTTGCGCACGAGCTGCAGCAGCCGAAGGGCCGCATCATTCAGAACACGTGCGACGCCGATCTCGGCGATGCGCGCTGCACCGTCGATCTCGACGATTCTGCCTTCAAGGGCATCGGCGAGGTGACCGCCGTCGCCGACGAGCGCACCGTCACGGTATCGGGCCTCGACGGTTTCGACTCGGACTGGTTCACGCGGGGTCTGCTAGCTTGGACCGGCGGCGCTAATGCCGGGCTCAAGGCCGAAGTGAAGCTGCACTCCAGCGGCGGCAGCGTCGTGACGCTTGAGCTGTGGCAGGCCGCGTCCGAGGCGATCGCCGTTGCCGACGCCTTCACCGTCACCGCCGGCTGCGACAAGGGCTTCAGGACCTGCAAAGGGAAGTTCGACAATGCCGTCAACTTCCGCGGCTTCCCGCATGTGCCTGGCGTCGACTTCGCGCTGACCTATCCCGACCGCGGCGCCAAGAACGACGGCGGCAGCATGAATTGACGATTAGGACTTGGCCGGCACCGGGAAACTCCGGATCTCGGCGGCGACGGCCGGGTATTTCGCCGCGAGCTCTTCGGCGTTGCCGAGCTCGACGTCCTCGGCCGGGACCACGCCAGGCCATTCGGTGCTGCCGCCGAGGAACCATTGGCGGGCGCCCCTGATGCGCGCGGTGTGGAAGGTGTTGCCCGGAATGAAGAGCTGCACGGTCTGGCCGGCGCGCAAGTCCGGCCCGACCGTAGCAAAGGCGTGACTGCCGTCGACGTGCAGCATCAGCACCTCGATCGGGTCGCCGAGATAGTAGTGGTAGAGCTGGTCGTTCCTGATGCGATGCAGCTTCACCGGCGCTTGCGGCGTCATCATGAAATAGAGCGCTGAGCCGGCGGGGCGCCCATCGGCGAACGGCGCGGGCAAGCCGCCCGGCGCGATCTTGAGCGCGCTGACATAGGTCTCGCGCACGAAGCCGCAGGTCTGGTTCGGCTCGAGCTTGAGCAGGGCGCGAAGCTGATCAGCGGTCATGTTGTCGGGCATGGCTTCTCCAGCGTCAGTGTCTACCGCTCGCGCCGATGTTACGCCGGCTATCGCGGCGAGCGTAGCCCCTCCGATGACGCTGCGGCGGCTAAGATTTGAGCGGCTCCGGCTTGGCCATGGAGGTCTCTCCTTGGGACGGGCGGGGCGGCCGCCATCCCGAACGCGGTGAGACTTGATGATAGCACGCGAGCAGATTGTCGCGGCGGCCCGCGCTGGGTCGGCACGCCTTATCACCACCAGGCGAGCGTCAAGGGTGCGGGCTGCGATTGCCTCGGGCTGATCCGCGGGATTTGGCGCGAGTTGCTGGGCGCGGAGCCGGAGGCGATGCCGGCCTATACCCGCGACTGGGGCGACGTCACCGGCGCCGAGCCGCTGCTCGCCGCGGCGCGGCGCAACTTGGTGCAGATCGCGCCTGACCTCGCGCTTCCCGGCGATGTGCTCGTGTTCCGCATGCAGGCCGGCGTCGCCAAGCATGCTGGGATTCTCGTGACCAGCGTGTGCTTCATACATTCCGTCGAGGACGAGGGCGTGGCCGAGATCGAGCTCACAAGCTGGTGGCGGCGGCGTCTGGTGGCGGCATTCTCCTTCCCTGGAGTCGCGTGAATGGCGACGCTCGTCCTCGGCATTGCCGGATCGGCGATCGGCAACGCCGTGCTGCCCGGCGGGTTGTCGCTGCTCGGCGCCACGCTCACCGGTAAGGTCGTCGGCGGCGCCATCGGCGCCATCGCCGGCAGCGTCGTCGACCAGGCCCTGCTCGGGCCGCTGGCGAGCGCCACTGGCCAGACGACCATGCCGGTCGGCCCGCGCGTCACCGATCTCAAGCTCGGCACCTCGAGCGAGGGCACGCCGTTGCCGAAGGTTTATGGCCGGGCGCGGGTGGCGGGACAGCTGATCTGGGCGACGCGGTTCAAGGAGAAGAAGGAGAAGGTCAAGCAGCAGACGACGGGCGGTAAGAATGTCGCCGGTGCGACCACGAGCGGCAGCGGCAAGACCGCGAAGACGATCAAATACACCTACTTCGCCAACGTCGCCTATGCACTCAGCGAGGGGCCGATCGACCGCATCGGCACGATCTGGGCCGACGGCAAGAAACTGAAGAAGGGTAAGTTCAACTTCGACGTCTATCGCGGCACCGAGACCCAGACCGGGAATTCGCTGATCGCCGGCAAGGAGAACGGCGAGGTCCCCGGCTATCGCGGCACCGCCTATATCGTGTTCAAGAACATGCCGCTCGAGAGCTTCGGCAATCGGCTGCCCCAGCTCAATTTCGAGGTGCTCCGGTCGTTCGACGGCTTCGAGGAGACGGTCAAGGCCGTGACCATGATCCCGGCCTTCGGCGAGTTCGCCTATGAACCCGAGCCCGTGATCGCGACTGGCGGCGGCGTCACCGCATCGGAGAACGTCCACACCAACGAAGGCGGCAGCGACTGGAGCGCCTCGATCGATCAGCTCGAGGAGCTGCTGCCGAATGCCGGCAATGTCTCGCTCGTGGTCGGCTGGTTTGGCACGGACTTGCGGATCGGTGCTTGCGAGATCCGGCCCGGCGTGGAGATCGCCGACAAGTCGACCGAGCCATACCAGTGGTCGGTCGCGGGCGTCACCCGCGACGGGGCTTATGTCGTGTCGCAAGTGGATGGCCGCCCGGCTTACGGCGGCACGCCGGCGGACGCGTCGGTAATTGCCGCCATCCAGGATCTCAAGGCGCGAGGCTTCAGCGTCACTTTCTATCCATTCCTTGCCATGGATATCGCCGCCGGCAACGCGCTGCCCGATCCTTACGGCGGCGGCACCGGCCAGCCGGCCTATCCCTGGCGCGGCCGCATCACCTGCGATCCGGCGCCGCTCGCTGGCGGCACCGTCGACCAAACCGGCGATTGCGCCACGCAAGTGGCGGCCTTTGTCGGCAGCGCCGACCCGTCGGACTTCGCCGTCGACGGCGAGGCGGTCAATTATAGCGGGCCCGACGAATGGAGCTTCCGCCGCTTCATTCTGCATTGCGCTTATCTCTGCGAGGCCGCGGGCGGCGTCGACGCCTTCCTGATGGGCTCCGAGCTGATCGGGGCGACGACGCTCAGGTCCGACGCCTCGACCTTCCCCTTCGTCGACGCGCTCGTGGATCTCGCCGCCGATGTCAGGAACGTGCTCGCGCCAGGGACGAAGCTGACCTATGGCGCCAACTGGACCGAGCACCCGGCCTATGTGCCGGCGGACGGCTCCGGCGACGTCTACTTCCATCTCGATCCGCTGTGGGCGAGCGCCGACATCGATGCCGTCGGCATCGACGTCTATTGGCCGCTGTCGGACTGGCGCGACGGCGAAAACCACCTCGACTATCAGCCGGGGCGGACGACCTACGACCTCGACTATTTGCGCGGCAACGTTCGCGGCGGCGAGGGTTTCGATTTCTACTACCCCGCCGCCGGCGACACCGGCAACGAAGCGAGCGCCGAGCGGGTGGCGCAGGAGCGGACGCCGATCACCGACGGCGCTTACGGCAAGCCTTGGGTCTACAAGCCGAAGGCGATCAAAGAATGGTGGCAGAACGAGCACTATAACCGGCCTGGCGGCATCGAAGACGGATCGCCGACGGACTGGGTGCCTCAGTCGAAGCCGATCTGGTTCACCGAGCTCGGCTGCCCCGCGGTCGACAAGGGCGCGAACCAGCCCAACGTCTTCATCGATCCCAAGAGCTCGGAGAGCTTCGCCCCGTTCTTCTCGCGCGTCACCCGCGACGACCTGATTCAGCGGCGCTACATCACGGCGCTGCAGAGCTTCTTCGACACCGGCGATCCTGATTACGTCGCGGGCTCCAACCCGGCGTCGTCGGTCTATGACGAGGCGAGCGCCGGCACGGACTTCATGGTCGATGTCTCGCGGGCTTACGTCTACACCTGGGACGCACGGCCTTATCCCGCCTTCCCGCTGGCGCTCTCGGTATGGGCCGACGGCGGCAATTGGGAGCTCGGCCATTGGCTCACGGGCCGCGTCGGCGGCGGCGACGTCGCCAAGGTGGTGGCCACGCTGCTCGAGGATTACGGCTTTACCCGTTACGACGTCAGCGGCCTCGCCGGCACGCTCGACGGCTATGTGGTCGATCGGCTGATGAGCGCGCGGGACGCGTTGCAGCCCTTGAGCCTTGCCTATTTCGTCGACGCCTTCGAGTGGGCGGCCTGATCCATTTCGTCAAGCGCGGGCTGATCGGCTCGCTGGCCACGGTGACGCCCGACGATCTCGTCGAGACCGACAAGGACCTGCCGCTCTATACCTTGACCCGCGGGCCAGGAGACCGAGTTCCCGCTCTCGGCCAAGATCACCTTCAGCAACGAGGCGCGGGATTATGCGCAAGCTCGGTCGAGGCGCGGCGGCTCAACGTGCGGAGCGACCGGGTGTCGGCCGCCGAGCTCCCGATCGTCATGCGCCAGAATATCGCGCAGCAGATCGCGGAATCGTGGCTGCGCGACGCCTGGGCGGCGCGCGAACGGGCGAGCTTCGCCCTGCCGCCGTCCCGCCTCGCCTTCGAGCCGTCCGACGTCATGAGCCTTGCCGCCGGCGGCCGCAACTATCGTTTGCGCCTGACCGAGACCAATGACGGCTGCTACAAGAGCGTCGAAGCGCGCTCGATCGAGCCCCGCGTCTACGAGGCTTTGCGCGTGCCGGAGCGGCCAGTCGAGCCCGACCCGGTGATCGTCTACGGCCCGGCGACGGCGTTCTTCCTCGATCTGCCGGCGTTCCGCGCCGGCGAGGCCGAGGAAGCTGGCTTCGTCGCCGCCGATGCCGAGCCGTGGCCTGGCGCAATCGCCTTCTACCGCTCGCCCACGACCGAGGGCTTCGAGCTCAACACCATCGCCGAGCTGCAAGCGACCCACGGCGTGACCGTGTTCGATTTCTACTCGGGCCCGCTCTACCGCTACGACCGCTCCAACACGCTCCGGGTCACGCTGACCCAGGGCGAGCTCGCCTCGATCACCGAGGACGCGCTGCTTGCCGGCGGCAATCTCGCCGCGGTCGAGAATGCCGACGGCGATTGGGAGCTGCTCCAGTTCCAGAGCGCCGAGTTGATCGTGGCGGGCATCTACGATCTGAGCGCCTGCTCCGCGGCCAGTTCGGAACAGAAGGGGCGATGCGCTAGCCAGTCGCCGCCGGCGCCCGGTTCCTGATGCTCGACGAGGCGGCGACCGCGGTCGACATGACGAGCGACGATATCGGCTTGCTGCTCAATTGGCGCTACGGCCCGCTCGGTGAGGCCATCGATGACCTTTCCTTTATCACTCAAGCGCACACCTTCACCGGGCTGGGGTTGCGGCCCTATAGCCCGGTGCATCTGCAAGGCAAGCGCGATCCGGTCACTGGCGACTGGACTTTCATCTGGATCAGGCGGACCGGATCGACGGCGACAGCTGGGAGCCGGAGGACGTACCCCTGTCGGAAGCGGCCGAGCGCTTACACGCTCGAGATCCTCGACGGCCTTGGCGGCAATGTCGTGCGCACCGTCACCGGGATCGGCGCCGAAGCCTATCTCTATGCCGTCGCGGACCAGACCACCGACTTCGGTTCGCCGCAATGGAACGTCGCCATCCGAGTCACCCAGATCAGCGCTGGCTACGGCGCCGGGGCGCCAGCCGAAGCGTTGACCTACGACTACCAGCACTGAGGAAGGGCAAAGATGACCGAGAGCGGGAAGCTGCGCCTGCCCTATATCGCGGCGAGCCAGGCACAGAAGCACGTCACCCATAACGAGGCGCTGACCTTGCTCGATACGTTTGCCAAGCGAGCGTGATCGACAAGGACTTGACCACACCGCCGATGAGCCCGGACGAGGGCGACTGCTACATCGTCGCCGCCACCGGCACCGGCGCGTGGTCCGGCTGGGACAACCGCATCGCCCGCTATATCGACGGCGAGTGGCGCTCTTATCTCCCCGGCGCCGGCGACGGTAAGGGCTGGTTGGTTTACGTCCAGGACGAGGATGCGCTCTACGTGTTCGACGGCAGCGCCTGGGCCCAGCTCTATGTCGACGCAACGCCAGCCCTCGCCACCACGACCGAGATCCTCACCGGAACCGAGACGACCAAGGCGGTGACCCCCGACGCGCTCGCGGCGCTATGGGAGAAGGGATCGAATGTCGCGAGCGCCGCGACCGTCTCGCTCGGCGAAGGCGGCTTCTTCCACATCACCGGGACCACGACCATCACCGACATCGACTTCGCCACGGCGAAGGACGGGCGCTTCGCCTGGGTCGTGTTCGATGGCGCGCTGACGCTGACCCACAACGCCACGACCTTGAAGCTGCCCGGCGGCGCCAATATCGCCACCGCCGCCGGCGACCGCGCGCTGTTCGTCCAGGACGCATCCGACAACGCCGTCTGCGCCGCCTACGTTCCCGCGGCGGGTCAGGCCAGGAAGGCCGACATCCAGGACTTCACGTCGAGCGGCACCTGGACCAAGCCGGACGGGGCCAAGCTCGTCTATGTGCTCGCGGTTGCGCCCGGCGGCGGCGCTGGCGGCGGCGCCCGGGTCACGAGCGGCAATCCCTGCTCGGGCGGCGGTGGCGGCGGCGGTGGCGCCGCGACGTGGGCGGTGATGCTGGCGTCCGCTCTCGGCAGCACCGAGACAGTCACCATCGGCGCCGCTGGAGTCGGTGGGGCCGGTGCCACCGCCGATAACACCGCCGGAAGCAACGGGACATCCGCCGGGATTTGTCGCTTCAGCTCACTGACTGGCAATTCTCAGTCCGGCATTGTCGTTGTCGGTGGCGGCGGCGGCGCCGCCGGCGGTCAATTGAACGCCGCGGCGGGCTGTGGGGGTGCGGGCACGGTTGGCACTTTCATCGCCAGCGCGGCTACGAACGCGACAGATCGCACCAATGGTTATGGCATCAGTGCCATGGGGATGGACGGTGCCTATGTTGGCGCCGGTAGCCAGGGTGGCTCAGGCGCGAATGGCGCCGCCGGCGGGGCGGGGCGGCGATGTGTCGATGGCGCCGCTGGCGGCGGTGCTGGCGGTGGCATCAGTGCCGCACCGGCTGCTTTTGATGGTGGCGGCGGCAATGCAACCAGATTTTGGGCCGGCGTCTTCGGCGGCGTTGGGGCCGCCCCTGGTGGAGCGGGAACCTCACCCATCGATAGCCGGATTGGTGCCGGTGGCGGCGGTCCAGGCGGCGGCGGCAATACCTCCGGCGCCGGCGGTGCTGGAGCGGTTGGCGGCGTCTATGGCGGCGGCGGCGGTGGCGGCGGCGCGGCCATCGGCGGGAATGGGGGGGCCGGTGGAAACGGTGCCGCCGGTTTCATTCGCGTCGTCAGCTTTTTCTAGGAGGAACGGCATGGCACCAAAGCGCATGGCGGTGGTCGACGCCGACGGCAACGTCGACAACGTGATCTTGATCGAGGACGGCGCCGACTGGATGCCGCCGGACGGCATGAGCCTGGTCGAGGCCGGCCGGGATGCCGAGCCCGGCGGCTGCTATGCCAAGGGCAAGTTCGCGCGAGCGGTAGCGCCGGCGATCGAGCAGCCGAGCCTCGAAGAACGGTTCGCGGCCCTCGCGGCGGACGTAGAGGCACTGAAATCACTCAGTGTCCGATAGCGATCGTCGCGACAGCATGCATCTTCTCGGATCGATCTATCGCGCTGTCGACCATATCAGCGCGGGGCGGGCAGCGGCCATCGGTGGCGCCGGTTCCGGCGTGTCGCTGGCCTCGGCAACGATTGCCGATCCCGCCGTGCTTGCCCGCATCGACCCGTCGATCTTGGTGCCCTGGCTGCAAGTCGCGACCCTCAGCGTCGGACTGGTGACGGGCATCGGCTCATTCGGATTGGTGTTCCTGAAATATGTGCAGCGCTGGCGGGAAAGGAAGCCGTAAGGCTTGCGTCCTCAGACAACGTATCGCGGCCGCCGTTCGAGGCGGCCTTTTCCATTCCGGCAGGCGCCGGAATAGCGAGGAGGCTCACATGCAAACTCGCTTGCTGAGAGAGCTTCGGGGCATCAACCAGAAGCTCGATCTCGTCATCGACAAACTCGACATCATCGAAACGGAAGGAGTGATCAATATGGCATGGATTGACGACATGCGAGCCGAACTCGAGACCAACACCACGGTATCGCAGGGCGCCGTAGTGGCGTTGAACACGCTCGCCGACAAGGTGCAGGAGCTGATCAACAGCGGCGCCGACGCCGACGAGCTGCAGGCTTTCGTGGACACGCTGCGCGCCAATGATGCAGCGGTGTCGGAAGCCATCAGGGCGCGCACCGCCGCAGTGAACGAACCGGCACCCGTGCCGGTCGAACCTCAGGTGCAGCCGGAGGAGTAGCCCGTCACGCTGAGCAAAGATGGTGATCGAAGCGCCGCCGTGAGGCGGCGTTTCAATTCACCGCGCCACCCTGCTCTCCCGGTCAAGGCCATCATGCTGAAACTCTGGTCTCTCGTTCGCGGCGGCTTCCTCAAGGCCTACCGCGCCCAGACGCTTGGCATCGCCGCCGGATCGAGTGGCGTGGTCGATGCCGTCGCGCAATGGGCCGTTGGCGACCGCACGCTGATCTCGCTGATCCGCGCGCTCGCAGCCAACTGGACCTTGATCGCCGGCGGACTTGGCCTCGCGACACTGAGCGCCAAGCTCGAACGTCCGAAGCCCGGCGCCACGCCGGACGGTGAGACCGTTGCCGCGATCGCCGACAAGGCGCTGCGCCGCTGATCACCCCGACATCTTCCGTTTCATCTCAAGAGGAGGCACATATGAGTTTCACCTGGCTCATCACCGGCGGTTTCGCCAAAGGCTACCGCACCCAAATCCTCGGTCTGACGGCAGCGCTGTCGACCATCGGCATGTGGGCGGTCGGCGATCTCGGTCTTACCGATCTGATCGCCAAGGCGCCGATCATCTTCGGCGGTCTCGGCCTTGCCGCGCTCGGCGCCAAGGTTAACGATGCCAATGCTCCCCAACCCTCCGGAACCAAGCCGACCAAGGCAAAGTGAGCCTTCTCCGGCTCCTCCGTTCATGCGACGTTCATTGGCAATCCGGTAGCCAAGGCTTTGGGACCAAGAGCGGGACGGGACTTATGCGGCGGTTCATCGGTAAAGCTGTCGTCGGGGCCATCGCCGGCGTGATGCTCATAGCTGCCGGAGAGGGCGCCGAGCAAAACTGCGTCCCGTGGAAATCGGCGGCGCCAGTGATCGCCAAGAACTCCCTGCTCCCGGCCAACATCATCTACCAGATGGTGCAATCGCGCACCGGTGGGCAAATCATCCACGCCAGCCTGTGCGATCAGGGTGGTCGGTTTCTCTACAAGCTCGTCGTGCTCGGCGCCAAAGGCGATGTCACCAACGTCACCGTTGACGCTCTGACCGGTCAGCCTTAGGACGAATTGGGAGGATAAGAGGTTGCGGCTTCTCGTCGTGGAAGACGATCCAGACCTCAATCGGCAGCTCGTCTCGGCTTTGAGCGATGCGGGCTACGCCGTCGACACCGCCTTCGACGGCGAGGAAGGGCACTTCCTCGGCGACACCGAGCCCTATGACGCGGTGGTGCTCGACCTTGGGCTTCCCAAGATGGACGGCTTGAGCGTGCTTGAGCAGTGGCGGCGCGACGACCGCAAGATGCCGGTGCTCATCCTGACGGCGCGCGAACGCTGGAGCGACAAGGTAGCCGGCATGGATGCCGGCGCCGATGACTACGTGGCCAAGCCGTTCCACATGGAGGAGGTCCTGGCGCGGTTGCGGGCGCTGCTGCGACGCTCGGCCGGTCACGCCCGCAACGAGCTCGAAAGCGGTCCGCTCCGTCTCGATACCAAGTCGGCGAGGGTGACGGTCAATGGCCAGGCGGTGAAGCTCACCTCCCACGAGTACCGCGTGCTCGCCTATCTCATGCTGCACCAAGCGCGCGTCGTCTCCCGCACCGAGCTGGTCGAGCATCTCTACGAGCAGGATTTCGACCGCGACTCCAACACGGTCGAGGTCTTTATCGGCCGCCTGCGCAAGAAGCTCCCCGTCGACATCATCAAGACCGTCCGTGGGCTCGGCTACCGCCTCGCGGACAAGAGCGATGAGGCCTAACTCTCTCGCCTTCCGCCTCTTCGCCTCCGCCGCGGTGTGGACGCTGATCGTCGTCCCCGTGGCCGTCGTCCTGCTGCTCTCCCTCTATCGCCACGCCGTTGAGCGCAGCTTCGATGCGCGGCTCAACGTCTACCTGACGAGCCTGATCGCTTCGACCACCGCCGACACCACTGGCGCGCCCAAGGAGCCCGCCAATCTCGGCGATCCTGTCTTCACCATCCCGTTCTCCGGTTGGTACTGGCAGATCAAGGCGCTCGACGCCGACCGCCCTGCCTTCATTTCCGATTCCCTCCTCGATCAGCAACTGGCGCTGCCGAGCCAGAGCGGCGTTTCCCCCGACAACACACTGACGAGGCGTGCCTATGCGCCGGGCCCCGACCAGCAACGCCTGCGTGTGGTCGAGCGCGAGATCAGGCCCGCAGGTCCCACCTCGGCGCCATACTCCTATGCCGTCGCCGGCGACGCCGCCGAGATCGACCGGGACCTTGGCGAGTTCAGGACGATGCTGATTACGGCACTCGCTGTGCTTGGGCTCGGCCTCGTGCTCGCGACCCTGTTCCAGGTGCGCTACGGGCTCGCGCCCTTGCGCGCCATTCGCCACGACCTGGCCTCGATCCGCTCAGGCGACGCCGAGCAGCTCGAAGGCGACGCTCCCCGACGAGATCCGGCCGCTGCAACAGGAGCTCAACGCTCTGATCCAATCCAACAAGGAGATCGTCGACCGGGCGCGGACGCATGTCGGCAACCTTGCCCATGCGCTGAAGACGCCGCTGAGCGTGATCACCAATGAGGCGCGGGAGAAGAATGGACCGCTTGCGGGCAAGGTGATCGAGCAGGCCGAGATCATGCGCACGCAGATCACCCACCATCTCGACCGCGCCAGGGTCGCCGCCCGCTCCGGCGCCATCGGTGACACCACCGATGTGGAGACCGTGCTCAACGCGCTGAAACGCGCGCTCGACCGCATCTATGACGGCAGGGGCATCGAGCTCGAGGTGAGCGCGAGCCCCGGTCTGAAATTCCAGGGTGAGAAGCAGGACTTCGAGGAGATGGTGGGCAATCTGCTCGACAACGCCTGCAAATGGGCGCGGTCTCGGGTCGCGCTCAGCGCCGAGCGGAATGGATCTCGCCCAAACTTCACCGTGCTGGTCGACGATGATGGTCCGGGCCTGACCGAAGACGAGCGCGCCCGCGCCGTGAAGCGTGGCCAGCGCCTCGACGAGACCAAGCCCGGGTCCGGCCTCGGTCTCTCCATCGTTGCCGACCTCGCCCATCTCTATAAGGGCCGGTTCGCGCTAGAGCCGTCGCCGCGAGGTGGCGTGCGCGCGAGGCTCGAACTGCCGGCGGCCGCCCGCGAGCCCTAGGATTCGGGCCTGACGCGAAATCACGCTTTGTTAATAAGCGCTTGCGACAATTCGACCCGAGGTAGCTCCTCCTGGGTTAGGACGGAAGCGATGTGGGTAGCTGTGCGTATGGCGTCGGTGGTGACGCTCGCCCTCATTCCAGTATTGGTCGCGGCCTGTAGTTCGGCCAAAAGCGTCGGGTCTCTGCTCGGCAGCTTTTCCACGTCGGAAACGGCACCGCAACAGCCCAAGAGCCGCGCTCAGGCCGCAGCGAAGCGGTCAGGCGAGGTGATTGGCGGCATCTCCAGCAAGCAGATCGGCCGGGAAATGAGCACGAGCGAGCGCAGCGTCGCCGCCGCCGCCGAGTACAAGGCGCTGGAGTATGGCCGGTCCGGCGCGCCGGTCGCCTGGGACTATCCGGCCATGAGCCATCGCGGCGCCATCGTGCCCGGCCGCCCCTTCAAGAGGGGCGAGAAGTATTGCCGCACCTATACCCACACCGTCGAACGCGGTGGTTCTCCTGCGGAGATCACGGGTATCGCCTGCCGCGAAGGCGAGGGCGTCTGGCGCACCACGAGCTAGCGCTTGTCGACCCTGTCTGGCTTCGGCCGTCGGCACTTGCGCTGGCTAAAAGCCCAATTTCTCCCGCATCTCTCTCCCAAAGCTTGCCCCCTGCAGACGCCTTTCGCCTATGGCTAGCCTCCCTGCATGAGCGGAGGTCGGCCAAGTGCTGATCTGGGTGATTTTCGCCGCGCTGACGGCTTCGGTGCTCTACGTCCTGTTGCGCCCGCTGACGACGGGGAGCGCGGAAGAGGGCTCGCGTGCCGCCTTCGATGCCACGGTCTATCGCGATCAGCTCAAAGAGGTCGAAAGCGACCGCGAGCGTGGTCTGATCGGCGACGCCGACGCCGAAGCCGCCCGCATCGAGATTGCGCGGCGCCTGCTTGCCGCGGACGCCGAAGAAGGGGAGAGCGCCAAGGCCGAGCCCAGGCGCCCGGAGCGGTTCGTTGCGCTCGGTCTCGCGGTGATGCTCCCGCTCCTCGCGCTTGGCCTCTACCTCAATTACGGCTCCCCCCGACTTCCCGATCAGCCCCTCATCGCGCGTCTTGAGGACCCATCCCACAGCCAGGATCTCCAGGTGCTGGTGGCGAAGGTCGAGGCGCGCCTCCGCGCAGCATCCCGAGGAGGGCGACGGGTGGGAGGTCATCGCCCCGGTCTATATGAGCTGGCGGCGCTATGCCGACGCCGCCGAGGCATTTCGTCAGGCAGCCCGTCTTCTCGGCGAGTCGCCGAAGCGCCTTGCCGGCTACGGCCAAGCGCTGGTGCTTGCCAACAATGGCGTCGTCACCGAGGACGCCCGCAAGGCGCTGGAGCGGGCGCTCGTGCTGGACCCCAAGCTGATCGAGCCGCGTCTCTTGCTCACGATCGCCAAGGAGCAGGATGGCCAGTTCGCTGCGGCGGCGGAAGGCTGGCGCGCGATGCTCGCTGATGCACCCCAAGACGCACCGTGGCGGAAGCTGGTCGAGGAGAGGCTCGCCCAAGACGAGGCGCGCCTTGCCGGCAAGCCCGTTCCAGGCGCACCGGCGGCATCCGGCCCGCAAGCCCCGGCTGCCACGGCGCAAGGCGGCGGTCCGACGCAAGGCCAAGTCGCCGCGGCTGAGCAGATGAGCCCGGCCGACCGCCAGGCGATGATCGAGACCATGGTGAAGAGGCTTGCCGATCGGCTGGCGCAAAACAGCGACGATCTACCCGGTTGGCTTAAGCTCGTCAGGGCGTATAGCGTCCTTGACCGCAAGGACGAGGCGGTCAAGGCACTGGCCCGGGCGAAGACCGCCTTCAGCGGCAATGCCGAGGCGATTCAGCAGCTCGACGCCCTTGCCACCGAGCTCGGCTTGAAGTCCTAGTGAACGGGTGAGGCGCAACCCATGACGCGAAAGCAGCGAAGGGTGGTCCTGATCGGAACGAGCCTCGGCGTGCTCGCGGTCGCGGTCGGGCTCGTGCTGTTCGCGTTGCGCGACTCCATCGTGTTTTTCTATACGCCGACCGAGGTCGCCGAGAAGCATCTCAACGGCGGCCAGCGCTTCCGCCTTGGCGGGTTGGTCGAGGACGGCAGCGTCAAGCGGGGCGAGGGGACGTCGGTCAGCTTCGCCATCACCGACAAGCGCGCGACGCTTCCCGTGACCTTCACCGGCGTACTGCCCGACCTCTTCCGTGAGGGACAGGGCGTGGTGGCCGAGGGCACGCTCGGCCCCGACGGCGTGTTCCGCGCCGACAGCGTGCTCGCCAAGCATGACGAGAAATACATGCCTCCCGAGGTGGCGAAGAAGCTGAAGGAACAGGGCCTCTGGCGCGAGGACGCCCAGGCCGGAACGCCGCAAGCCACGGGCAAGATCAATTAGGAGCAGAGGCTCATGATCGCTGAGGCCCGCCATTTCCGAAGCCTTGGCCGCCACGCCTGGATGGCGGTGTTCGCCATCCTGATCCTCGTCCAGGGTGCGTTTCCGGCCGAGAGCCGTCGAGCCTGACGAGCTGCTCAAGGACCCGCAACTCGAGGCTCGGGCCCGCCACATCTCCGAGGGGCTCCGCTGCCTCGTCTGCCAGAACCAGTCGATCGACGATTCCGCCGCGCCGCTCGCCAAGGATTTGCGTCTCTTGGTCCGCGAGCGGCTCAAGGCCGGCGACACCGACCAGGAAATCGAGGATTTCGTGGTGGCGCGCTACGGCGAGTTCGTGCTGCTGAAGCCGCGCTTCGAGCCTCACACGCTGATTCTGTGGCTGGCGACGCCGTTGGTCTTTCTCGCCGCACTCATCGCCCTGGTGTTGTCTTATCGGCGCCGTGCCGCCGCCTCGGGGCCTGCCTCCTTAAGCAAGGCCGAGCAGAGACGCCTGAAGCAGTTGCTGGATGAGCAATGATTGCGGCCAAGGACTAGGCTTCCCATATTTTGCCGTGGTGTTACGGCTTCGCCGCCTCGTCTTGGGGCGGGCCAACCTTACTGAAATTTAATCCCCCCGAAACTGCAGCGTAATTGCCGACACCCTATAGTTATCGGTCAGAAGCTTCGCGCTACGACTGCCGAGGCTCCCAGGCCCATTTCTTTGACCCAGGAGAGAGGTGACTTTAATGAATCGACCTGACCAGAGCCCCGAGACCAAAGAGAGCTCACGCGAGCGCAAGTTCGCGCGTGGGCCGCTTGCGGTGACGGCAGCTGCACTGATCGCCGTAAGCGCGTTGGGGCTCGCGCTCGGCCAGAACATGCCGTTTGCGTCCGCCGAACCGGCGGAGACCGCTCAGACGGTTCAGACCCCTTACGGGGCGGCGCCGCTTAGTTTTGCCGACCTCGTGCAAAAGGTCAGCCCGGCGGTGGTGAGCATCAATGTGAAGGGCGACGCCAAGGTCGCCGAGAACGATCTTCAGATCCCGGGCCTCCCCGACATTCCTGAAGACAATCCGCTCTACGATTTCTTCAAGCAGTTCCGGCAGGGCATGCCCAACGGCGGCAAGCACCCGCACCCGCAGCCGACACTCGCGCAAGGGTCCGGTTTCTTCATCTCGCCGGACGGCTACGTGGTGACCAACAACCATGTGATCGAGGACGCCGACGACATCACCGTGACGCTCGAGAACGGCGACAAATTCCCGGCTACGCATGGTCGGCGCCGATCCGCGCACCGATGTTGCGTTGCTGAAGGTCAAGGGCACGCACACGTTCCCCTACGTCAAGTTCTCCAACAAAGATCCCCGCGTTGGTGATTGGGTGCTTGCGGTCGGCAATCCGTTCGGCCTCGGCGGCACGGTCACGGCCGGAATCATCTCCGCCCACAATCGTGATATCGGCTCTGGCCCCTACGATTATCTCCAGATCGACGCGGCGGTGAACCGCGGCAACTCCGGCGGTCCGTCCTTCAATCTCGACGGCGACGTGGTTGGGATGAATACGGCGATCTTCTCGCCGTCCGGCGGCAATGTCGGCATCGCCTTCGCGGTTCCGGCGGCGCTGGTCAAGGAGGTTGTCGGTCAGCTCCAGACACACGGCTCGGTCGATCGCGGCTGGCTCGGCGTGGTCATCCAGAATGTGAGCGACGACATTGCCAATTCGATCGGCATGGCCGAAGCCAAGGGCGCCATGGTCACCAAGGTGGCCGAGGACGGTCCTGCCTCCAAGGAGGACATCAAGGCTGGCGACGTCATCGTCGACGTCAATGGCGACAAGATCGACGACTCCCGCGACCTCGCCCGCAAGATCGCCGAGCTGCATCCGGATACCGCGGTCAAGCTCGGCATCGTGCGCTATGGCGACAAGCACGAAGTCGACATGAAGCTTGGCAAGTTCCCGAGCGGCAAGAAGCTTGCGGCGCTCGAGGAGGACAAGCCCGATACCGGTGAGCAGCTCGACGATCTTGGCCTCTCGCTTGCGCCTGCGGGCAAGATCCCGGGTTCCGGCGAGGAGGGCGTCGTGATCACGGATGTCGATCCGGATAGCGACGCAGCCGACAAGGGCCTCAAGGCCGGCGACGTCATCCTTCAGGTGGCCGGCGAGGATGTGTCCGAGCCCTCTGACGTCGCCAAGGGCGTCAAGAAGGCCATGGCCAAGGCCAAGGACAAGGACAAGGTCAACGTCCTCATCCAGGTAAAAACCGGCGATCAGACGCGCTTTGTTGCGCTTTCCCTGAAGAAGGCCAAAGCTTAGACCTTCAACGCCGGGGGCGGCGCGGTTCCCCCCGCCGCGCCGCCCACCCCCCCTTTTTGCGTATCCGCAGGGGCTGCCCCCATGTTCTCTGCCCTGAGTGAACAAGTTGCCGTCGGGAGGAAGTTTCCAGACATGCGCGTCCTGGTGATCGAAGACGATCAGGAGACGGCGAGCTTTCTCAAGCGGGCCCTGAAAGAGCAGGGGCACGTGGCCGAATATGCCGCCGACGGCCAGACCGGTCTCGAGCTCGCGCGGGTTAATGCCTATGACGTGCTGATCGTCGACCGCATGTTGCCGAAGCTCGACGGGCTCGCGGTGATCGGGGCGCTGCGCGCCGAGGAGATTCGGACGCCGGTGCTGATCTTGAGCGCGCTCGGCGAGGTCGACGACCGCGTCAAGGGTCTGCGCGCCGGCGGTGACGACTATCTCACCAAGCCGTACGCCTTCAGCGAGCTGCTCGCCCGCATCGAGGCCTTGGCGCGGCGCACGTCGCCTGAGGAGGGCAGCACGCGCTTCGTCGTCGGCGATCTCGTGCTCGACCGCCTGTCGCACAAGGTGACGCGTGCCGGCGAGGCGATCCTATTGCAGCCCCGCGAGTTCCGCCTGCTGGAATATCTGATGAAACATGCGGGCCAGGTGGTCACCCGCACCATGCTGCTCGAGAACGTCTGGGACTATCACTTCGATCCGCAGACCAACGTGATCGACGTGCACGTGTCGCGGCTTCGCTCCAAGATCGACAAGAACTTTGCAACGCCGCTGTTGCACACGGTGCGCGGCGCTGGCTACACCATCCGTGACAGCGCTCACTAAGCTCTTCCGCACCACCACCTTTCGTCTGTCGCTGACCTATCTTGCGCTGTTCGGGGCGGCTGCGGCGGTCGCCATCTTCTACATCTACTGGAACACCACCGTGCTGCTCACCCGGCAGCTGCACGACACCATCGATGCCGAGCTCAAGGGCCTGGCCGAGCAATATTCTGCTGGCGGATTGACGCGGTTGGTGAGCACGGTCGCCGACCGCAGCCGCACGCCCGGCAACAGCCTCTATTTCGTTGCCGATGGCGAGGGGCGACGGGTCGCGGGCAATCTCAGCGCCATCACCGAGGAGCTTTCCGAGAGCCTCGGCCCGGTGGAGTTCGAGTACAGCCGCCCGGCCGAGGGCGGCATTGAGACGCGGCTCGCCTTCGCCAACGTGTTCAAGCTCCCCGGCGGCTATCGCCTGATCGTCGGCCGCGACATCGAGGACCGGCGGGAACTTGCCCGCGTCATCCGCTCGGCGATGCTGTGGGGCCTCGGCGTCATGGCCTTGTTCGGCATCGGTGGCGGCTATCTCGTCAGCCGCAATCTTCTGGCGCGCATCGACGCCGTCTCGGCGACCACGCGCACCATCATGGAGGGCGACCTCACCGGCCGCTTGCCGGTCAACGGTTCGGGTGACGAGCTCGACCGGTTGTCCGAGAACCTCAACCTGATGCTGGCGCGGATCGAGCAGCTGATGGCGGGCTTGCGCGAGGTCTCGGACAATATCGCCCATGACTTGAAGACGCCGCTCAGCCGCTTGCGCAACCGCGTGGAAGCGGCGCTGCGGGAGCCTTATGCCGAGCCGTCCTATCGCGAGGCGCTGGAGCGCACCATCGAAGAGGCCGACGGCCTGATCAAGACGTTCAACGCGCTGTTGTCGATCGCGCGCCTCGAAGCCGGCGCTGCGGGAGACAACAAAGAAAGCCTCGACGTGTCGGAGCTGGTGCGCGATGTCGCCGAGCTGTACGAGCCGGTGGCAGAGGAACGCGGCATCATGCTAACGGCGAACTCGATGGAGCCGGTCTACACCCGTGCCGACCGTCAGCTGCTCGGACAGGCCATTGCCAATCTCATCGACAATGCCCTGAAATACGGGGCGCCGGATCGCACGGAGAAAGCCAATGGGGTGGTGCCGGAGGTCAGCGTGACGGCAGGGGCGGCGGGATCGATGGCTGAGATTGCCGTAACCGACCGAGGGCCAGGCGTTCCTGCCGGCGAGCGCGAGCGCGTTCTCGGCCGCTTCGTCAGGCTCGAAGCGAGCCGGTCCGAGCCCGGCAGCGGGCTTGGCCTCAGTCTGGTCGCGGCGGTGGCAAGGCTCCATGGCGGGGCGCTTCGCCTCGAGGACAATCACCCCGGCCTCAAAGTCATCCTGTCGCTCCCGACGGAAGCGCAGCCCCGCGCCAATGGCAGCGCGAAGCAGGCGGCGTCCGGGTCGGAGCTCAGGCCGGCGTGACCGCCTTCGTCGACCGCATCACCGCACGGCCATTGGTCTATGACGAGGCGCGCGGCGCCGACATCCTCGCCTCGCTGACAAAGGCCTTCGACGCCGCGGACGAACTTGCGCCCGCCGCTTTGGTGTTGAAAGAGAGGCCGGCGGTGCGCGACCTACTCGCGGCGGCGCTGTCCGGCGCGCCTTATCTTGCCGCGCTAGCCTTGCGCGATCCCCCGCTTCTAGCCGACTGCCTGCTGCGCGACCCTGACCGCCATCTCGACGAGGCCCGCGCCGAACTTGCGGCCGTGGCCGCCGATGCTGCCAACACCAAGGCGGTCATGGCGGACTTGCGCCGCTTCAAGCGGCGAAGTGCGCTCGTCGTCGGCCTTGCCGATCTCGGTGGGGTGTGGTCGACGGAGGAGACCATCGGCCGCTTGAGCGACGCGGCGGAAGCGTCGCTCGATCAGGCCGTCAAGTTCCTGTTTCGCCAGGCCCATGCCGCCGGGCAAATCGTGGATCCGGCACCGAGGGGCTATTTCGTCATTGCCATGGGCAAGCTTGGCGGCCGTGAGCTCAACTACTCGAGCGACATCGACATCATCGTTTTCTACGACGCCGACCAGGCCGGGCTCGTTCAGGGTATAGAGCCGTCCTCTTTCTTCGTGCGGCTGACCCGGGAGCTGGTGCGCCTGCTACAGGAGCATACCGGTGACGGTTACGTCTTCCGCACCGATCTTCGCCTCCGCCCCGATCCCGGCGCGACGCAGGTGGCGCTGTCGATCGATGCCGGCTTGTCCTATTACGAAAGCTTCGGGCAGAACTGGGAGCGTGCCGCGCTGATCAAGGCGCGCACCGTTGCCGGCGATATCGGCGAGGGTGAGGATTTCCTCGACCAGCTCGCTCCCTTCATCTGGCGCAAATATCTCGACTTCGCGGCCATCGCCGACATCCACGCCATGAAGCGGCGTGTGCACGCCCACAAGGGGCACGGCACCATCGCGGTCGCGGGACACGACATCAAGCTCGGCCGGGGCGGAATCCGCGACATCGAGTTCTTCGCCCAAACGCAGCAGCTGATCGCGGGTGGCCGCCATCCCGAGCTCAGAACCCGCGGCACCGTTGAGACGCTCCAGGAACTGGCCAAGGGTGGCTGGATCGCGCCCGACGCGGCGGCCGATCTGACCGGCGCCTATTTTTTCCTGCGGCGGGTCGAGAACAGGTTGCAGATGATCGAGGATCAGCAAACCCACAGGCTGCCTGACGACGGGGACGAACTCCGCCGCATCGCGCTGCTGTCCGGCTTTGCCGACACCGAGTCGTTCGCGGAGGCGCTGCTCGCCGAGCTCGGCACGGTCGAGCGCCACTACGAGGGCCTGTTCGAGAAGCTGCCACCGCTGCCGGAGGACGTGCCCCAGGTGATCGTTCCTGGCGATGAAGCCAATCCCGCCGCGGTCGAGGCGCTGGAGCGCCTCGGCTATTCAAATCCGGAGCGCGCCATGGCGGCGGTGAGCGCCTGGCAATCGGGCCGCTACCCGGCGACGCGGAGCGCCCGGGCCCGCGAGCGGCTGGGCGAGTTTCTGCCGTCGCTGCTCGACGCCTTCAGCCACACCGCTGAGCCGGACCTCGCACTCGGCACCTTCGACAAGGTGATGGCCAACATGCCGGCCGGCGTGCAGCTGTTCTCGCTGCTTGCCGCCAATCCGAGCCTGTTGCGGCTCGTCGCCGACATCATGGGCACCGCGCCCCGGCTCGCCGCTATTCTCGGCCGCCGCCCGCGGCTGCTCGACGCCGTGCTCGATCCGGGCTTCTTCGGCGCGGTGCCGACCCCCGGCAAGCTCAAGGAGCTCGTGGTCAGGGCGCTGGCCGAGGCTTACGACTATCAGGACGCGCTAGACCGGGCCCGTACCGTCGGCCGCGAGCAGGGGTTCTTGATCGGCGTTCGGGTGCTGTCCGGCACCATCTCCGCGCCGCAAGCCGGCGCCGCCTACGCCACCCTCGCCGAGACGGTGATCGATTCGCTTGCGGCCCGCGTCGACGCCGAGCTTGTCGCCCAATATGGCCACATGGCCGGTGGCAAGGCGGCAGTGATCGCCATGGGCAAGCTCGGCGGCCGCGAGATGACGGCGGCGTCCGATCTCGATCTCATCACCGTCTACGACTTCGAAGGCGGCGATACCGCGCAGTCCGACGGCGCCAAGAGCCTGCCGGGGAGCCAGTATTATTCGCGCTTCACCCAACGTCTGATCGCGGCGCTCTCGGCGCAGACGTCCGAAGGCTCGCTCTATCAGGTGGATATGCGGCTTAGGCCCTCAGGCAGCCAAGGACCGGTCGCGACCAGGCTTTCGAGCTTCATCGACTATCAGGACCATTCGGCCTGGACCTGGGAGCATCTTGCGCTCACCCGTGCGCGCGTGGTGTCGGGGCCGCCGGAGCTTCGTCACGTCATCGCGAGCAAGGTTGCCGAAGTGCTGTGCCGGCCCCGCGACCGGGCTCAGGTGGCCGCCGACGTGCACGCCATGCGCACCAAAATCAACGAGGAAAAGGGCACCAGCGACATCTGGGATCTGAAGCACGTCAAGGGCGGTTTGATCGACATCGAGTTCCTCACGCAATTCCTGCAATTGGTGAGCGCGCACGATACCCCCGAGGTGCTCGATCAGAATACCGAGCTCGCGCTGTCCAAGCTGCTTCAGGCGCAAGTGATCACGCTCGACGATGCCGACATCCTGCTGCCTGCGGCGACCCTCTACCACACCCTGACGCAAGTGCTGCGGCTCTGTCTCGACAAGCCGTTCGTTCCGGACGAGGCGCCGCGCGCGCTCAAGGACTTGCTCGCCCGCGCGTCCGAAATGCCCGATTTCCCAAGCCTCGAAGCAACGTTGCGGGACACGCTTGGTGCCGTGCAGGAAGCCTTCGACCGTATCGTCACGGGATGATCGTCGCCCGGCTCAGGCGGTCTCGCTCTGAGCCTCGAGGTGATCGATCTCGGCCTTGACGGGAAGCGTGCAGGTGACGGTGGTGCCGTGGCCCTCGCGGCTCACGATCCGCAGCGACCCGCCATGGAGCTCGACCAGCGCCTGGGAGATGGCGAGCCCGAGCCCGCTGCCCTGGTGGCTCTTGGAGAACTGGTTCTCGACCTGCTCGAACGGGCGCCCGAGCTTCGAGATATCGGTCTCGGGGATGCCGATGCCGGTGTCCTTGATGGCGATGCGGACCTGGCCGCGCGCCCGCGACAGATGGACGTCGACGCTGCCGCCGTCGCCGGTGAATTTCACCGCGTTGGACAAGAGATTGAGGAAGATCTGCTTCAGCGCGCGGCGGTCGGCCTCGAGCATCAGACGCGTGGGACCGTGACGCGCGAGCGAGATGTCGCGCTCGGCTGCGGTCTGGCTCACCACCTTCATGCTGTCCTCGACGATGTCGGCGACGTCGACGGTTTCGATGTCGAGGGTCATGCGACCGGCTTCGATCTTCGACATGTCGAGAATGTCGTTGATGACTTCGAGCAGGAACGTGCCGCTGCCGTGAATGTCGCGCGCGTATTCCTGATATTTGGCATGGCCGAGCGGGCCGAACAGGCCTTGCTCCATGACTTCGGAAAAGCCGATCACCGCATTCAGCGGCGTGCGCAGCTCGTGGCTGATATTGGCGAGGAACTCCGACTTGGCGCGATTGGCGGCCTCGGCACGATTCTTCTCCAGCGCGTATTTCTCGGCGAGATCGACGAGCTGCTGCTTCTGCTGCTCGAGTTCGCGCCGCGATAGCCTAAGCTCGGCGACGCTGGCGCGGAGTTGTTGCTCGCTTTCGGCGAGGCGCTGCTGGCTTTCCTTGAGCACGGTGATGTCGGTGCCGACGCTGACATAGCCGCCGTCCCTGGTCCGCCGCTCATTGATGTGCAGCCAGCGCCCGTCTTCGAGCTGGGCCTCATAGGTGCAGCAGCCGTCATCGCTGCCGCCGTCGACCACGACGCGTCTGCGGATCACGGGGTCGGAAGCCGAAGCAATGACCTCCTCATAGGTGGCGCCGGGCCGGATGGCGCCATCGGCGAGGCCGTGGAACTGCTGATATTTGCTGTTGCACATCAGGAGCCGGTTCTGGTGGTCCCACAGCACGAAGGCTTCGGAGATGGTTTCGACCGCATCGCGCAGCCGCGCATTGGCGTCCACCGACACGGCGATGTCCTGTTCGGCACCGGCGAGCGCCGTGAGGTAAGGCTCGCCGGTCTCCGTGTCGCGAGTGATGTGACCGCGGAGCCTTACCGTGACCCAATGGCCGTGGGCGTGGCGCAAACGGAAGCTGCGGTCGAAATGGGTGCGGCCTTCGCGGAGATGCTGATCGACCTCGCGGCGAATGTCGTCACCGGGGTGAAGGGATTGGGCGATGAGACGGAAGGGCACCGGCTCGTCGAGCGGTCGTTGGCCGAGCAGCCGGTACATCGGCTCGGACCAGTGCACGTGGCCGCGGGCGAGGTTCCAACGCCAGACGGCGCAGGCCTCCAAGGCATCGGTCAATTCACCTTCGGCCGGCTGCTCCTTGCGCGCCGATTCGGCCGGAGCCCGGTACCAAAGGCTGCCGCCGAGCAAAGCCAGCACGAGGCCGGTACAGATCAAGAGGCTGATCTCGAGGCTCGCATCGTGCCGCCAGCCGGCGAGCGCCGCCGGGATCGGCTGCAGAAAGGCAAGTTGGGCATTGGCGTCGTCGATGATGCGGACGGTCACGATGGCATCGGTGCCGTCGGTGAGCGTCATACGCAGGACACCGGCATCGGCGCCGAATGTGGTGAGCGGCTGCTGCGGTCCGAGAACCGACAGCAGCGTGTTGTCCTCCGAGGCCATCAGCGGGGCGCGGGCCTTGATATCGCCGTCGGCGCTGGCCAGCAGCATCATGCGGTCATCGAGGGTCGCGCCCTTGGGCAGGCTCGACGCCAAGGCGCGTTGCCAGTCGCTGTCGCCGTTGAGGGTTTCGTCCTTGAGCCGAGCGGCGGTAATGTCGGCCATCAGCGCCAGCCGCTCTTGGGCCACATCGAGCGCCGACTGCCGCGTCTGTAATGTCTGGGTGACGACGCCGAGGGCGGCGAGGGCAGCAAAAACCGCGATCAGAACCGGAACCGAGCGGCGCAGCAGTTCCGATTTCGGAAAATTGGCAGCGAAAATCTCGCGAAGGCGTTGCCAATGTGGTCCCGCAATCGCAAGTGCGTGGTCCTGCGCGGAATTGATCCGCGACATCCCGGTCCCCCTTTACGGTGTTCTCCTGCTACGCGCCGGAGAACTGCCGCATCTCCGAATCGCTTCCCTAATTGAGAAGACGGACTTCGCCGATGTCCAGGGAAAATCTGTGGAAAATTGGTTAATAACTCATTGACGACTGCACGAATCAGTCGGCACCGAGGGTTTTGGTGACGATTTCATAGCTATCCGTGGATAACTCGCCCGAGGCGAGCTGGCGCAAGGCGCCTTTGGCCAAAGCCTGGCGCTTGGGCTCGAGCGTGCGCCAGCTTTCGAACGCGCCGAGCAGTCGCGCCGCCATATGCGGATTGAAACGGTCGATCTGCAGTGCCGAGGCCGCCAGCAGCTCGTATCCGGCGCCGTCGCCGCGGTTGAAGCCGGTCGGGTTGGCGTGGACGAAACTCCCGATCAGCGCGCGCACGCGATTGGGGTTCTTCAGCGAGAATTTCGGATGCGAGAGCAGGCCCTGCACGGTTTCGACGGAATCCGACCGCGTGGCGCGCGCCTGGACCGCAAACCATTTGTCGAGCACCAGCGGCTCGTCCTGCCAACGGGCATAGAAATCAGCGAGAGCCTCGTCGCGCGCGCCGAGATCGAGGTGGGACAGGATCGACAGCGCGGCGATGGCGTCGGTCATGTTGGTCGCAGCGCGGTAATGGTGGAGCGCCCGCTCGACCTCTTCGGTCTCGCCGGAGCCGACCAGAAGATCGAGGGCGGCGGAGCGAAGCGCCCGCTTGCCGGCGCTCTCGGCGTCTGGCGAGAACGGGCCCGTGGTCGCAGCACCTTCATAGATCTCGGCGAGCGTCCCGCGGATCTTGCGGCCGACGGTGGCGCGAAGCGTCTCATAGGCAGTGCGCACGGCATCGGGATCGACGTTCGCGGCAAGCTCCCGCGCGACGTCGAACTCGTTCGGAAGCCTGAGGAACTCGGCGCGATAGGCCGCGGACAGCGACGTCTCCAAGGCCGTGGTGGCAAGAGCCTGCGCCAGGCGCGTTGCCGCGGTGCCGGTGACCTGGCCCGGCTCGAAGCCACCGCGGGACGCGGCGGTCAGGAGGTTGGTCGCATAGGACTGCGCCGCCTGCCAGCGATTGAACGGATCCTTGTCGTGCATCATCAGGAACTCGATCTGGTCTGGATCGAGGGTCATGGTGAGGCGGACCGGCGCCGAGAAGTCGCGCAGCAGCGACGGCGTCGGGGCGGTCGGGATGTCCTTGAAGGTGAAGACCTGTTCGCGATCGGTGATCTCGACCAGGCCGTCGGCAAGGGTCGTGCCGCCCTCGAGCTGGAGCGGCAGGTCATCGCCATTGCCGCCAAGGAGCCCGAGCTTGAGCGGGATCAGCATCGGCTCTTTCTTGGTCTGCCCGGGCGTCGACGGCAGCACCTGGTTGACGGAGAGCCGCGCCGTCTTGGCGCGCGCATCGTAATCGAGAGAGCAGGCGAGCTCGGGGGTGCCGCTCTGATTGTACCAGAGCATGAACTGGCTGAGGTCGCGGCCCGAGGCGTCGGCCATGGCGCCGACGAAATCCTCAACCGTCGCCGCCTCGCCGTCATTCCGGTCGAAATAGAGGTCGAGGCCTTTGCGGAAGCCGTCGCGGCCAAGCATGGTCTGCAACATGCGGCAGAGCTCGGCGCCCTTCTCGTAGACCGTCGCGGTATAGAAGTTGTTGATCTCGATATAGGAGGCGGGGCGCACCGGATGGGCGAGGGGACCTGCGTCCTCCGGAAATTGATGGGTCCGCAGCATGCGCACATCGAGAATGCGCTTGACCGGCCCCGATCTCAGGTCAGCGGTGAACTCCTGATCGCGGAACACGGTCAGGCCCTCTTTCAGGCAGAGCTGAAACCAGTCGCGGCAGGTGACGCGGTTGCCGGTCCAGTTGTGAAAATATTCGTGGGCGATGACGCCTTCGATGGCGCCATAGTCGCCGTCGCTCGCGGTATCGGGCCGCGCCAGCACGAGCTTGTCGTTGAAGATGTTGAGGCCCTTGTTCTCCATGGCCCCCATATTGAAGTCGCTGACGGCGACGATGTTGAACACGTCGAGGTCGTATTCGCGGCCGAAGCGCTGCTCGTCCCAGCGCATGGCGCGCTTGAGCAAGTCCATGGCCCAGCCGCAGCGGTCCTCCTTGCCGGGCTCGACATGGATGTTGAGCTTGACGTCGCGGCCCGAGGCCGTGGTGAAGCTGTCGGGGACGCAGGCGAGATTGCCGCCGACGAGCGCGAACAAATAAGAGGGTTTGGGATGGGGGTCATGCCAGACCGCGAAGTGCCGATCGGTCCCGGCCACGTCGCCGGCGGCAACGGGATTGCCGTTGGCGAGCAGCACCGCAGCCTCATCGCGCGCGGCTTCGATCCGCACCGTGTAGACGGCGAGCACATCGGGGCGATCGAGAAAAAAGGTGATGCGGCGGAAGCCCTCCGGCTCGCATTGGGTGCAATAGGTGCCGCGCGAGCGGTAGAGGCCGGAGAGCGCGGTGTTGGCCTCCGGGTCGCATCGCGTGACGGTTTCGAGGACGAAGGGCCGGTCGGGCACCGTCGGGATCGTCAGGGATTTGTCGTCGATCCGGTAGTCCGCCGCGGCAAGGGGCTTGCCGTCGAGGCTCACGCTTTCGAGGGTGAGGCTTTCGCCGTCGAGGATGAGGGGAGCCCGGGTGTTTGCCGCCTTGGGGTTCGGGCGGAGCTTGAGCTTGGAGCTGACGCGGGTGGCGTTGGGATCGAGGGCGAAATCGAGCTCGACCTCGTCGATGACGTAATCCGGCGGAGCATAGTCTTTGAGGAGCTTCGATCGCCGGCCGGATTGATCCATGGATGCACCACCTTGCTTCCCTGCGCTCTTAGAGCCTCGGCCGGGCGATGCCAAGGCCGGGCGTGGAGAAGCGGGGTGACGCAGGCGCGGGCGTGCCGTATGAGGCTTGCCGATGCCACCTGAGTTGAACATCGCCGCCAAATCCGGCCTTACCCTGTACCGGCCGTCGCTCCGCGCGACGCTGATCCTCGTGCCCGTGGTTGCCGCCGCACTCGGCGTCGCGCTCTTTCTCCGCTACGGCATCATCCAGAACACACCGATCGGCCTTGCTTGCGAAGCGGGTGAGGAAAGCGTCACCTGCGCCGTCCGACTCGCGGCGATCCTCCTGTTCACGTGGGACGTGTTCGGGTGGACGGCCGTTGCGGCCGCGCTGGTGCAGCTGTGGCGGCCAAACATCGTCGCCTTTGGCATCGGCATCGTCTTCGCCGCGCTCGGGCTCGTGCTTTACAACACGCGGCTGTCGGCGCTCGCGGTGGCGCTACTCGTGATCAGCCTGGCGCGCGCCGTGCCCAAAGCGCGGTAGACCGCGAGGACGAGCAGCAGGCCCGCAAACCAGAGCGCCTGCCAATTGAGAAGCCCCTCGTCGAAGACGACGTAAAGTGCCGATCCCGTCAGCAGGGCGGCGGCGGTGATCTCGGCGGCGTCGGGCCTCGGTCTTGGCGCTCCGGACCCGAGGGCGACGATGGCGAAGGCCGCGACCGGGCCGGACAGGAGGGCGAGCTGGAAATCCTTGTAGCGAGGGTCGAAGACGAGGCCGAGCGCGATATCGATGGCGGCGACGACGGTGGCGACGAACAGGAGAGCGAGCAGTAGCGACCAGCGATCGCCGAGCCGGCGGAGCGAGGCGTTCAGGGGCCAGGCGAATCCGTCAAGGCGGTTGCTTCGTGCTATCGCGACGGCGGCCGCGATGGGAGCCAGCAGCGACAGCACGACCATCCCCGCCGAGCGTAGGCGGTCACCGAGATAGGGCGGTTCCATGGGAACGCCGAGCAGCGCGGCGCCAAAGGCGAGGCCAGACACAAGCGCGATGGCTGCGACCGTCAGACTCTTGCTCCAGCTCATGCTTTCGCGGGACGTCTGGCCAAAAGCAAAGGCGCCGAGGAACACGAGCAGCGCCGCACCGGCGCCGAGCCCGGCTTCGAGCCGCCATCGCGGATGGTTCGAAACCGGCACGCCCCAGTGAAATTTCAGCTCCCGGTTGGCATCGTCATAGATGCCCCAATAGCCGCCAACGGTTCCCTCGAGCAGGCGCTTCCATGGCTGGTCGAAGGCCTCGATCAGATTGATCTTCCAGCCGCCCTCCTTGGCGGCCTCGACCACCCCGCTCAGCACCAAGGCTTGGTTCGCAGGCGAGGGCAGCGCACCGTCGCGCATGCGCCCCGCGCTTGGCCAGCCGACTTCCCCGATCAGGATCTCCTTCCCCGGAAACGCCGCGGCGACCTTGTTGCGGATGTCGCCGACATGCGCCACGGCGTCCTCGGCCGCCACTGGCTCGTCCTCCCAATAGGGCAGGATGTGGATGGTGACGAAGTCGACCGCGGGCGCGAGCTCTGGCGCTCTGAGCCAGAACTCCCAAACGTCGGCATAGGTAACCGGTAAGCCTGAGCGCCGCCGGACCTCGTCGAGATAGGTCTTGATCTGCTGCGCACTCTGCTCGCCCCGTAGCAACACCTCATTGCCGACGATGAAGGCCTGGATCACGCCCGGGTGGCGGCGGGCGAGCCCGAGTGCCGCCTCGATCTCGCGCCGGTTGTCGGCGCGATTGCGGCTGACCCAGATGCCTTGCAGCACCTTCAGACCGTACTCACCGGCAAGCCGCGTCACCGTGCCTTGGAAGCCGGCTGCCGAATAGGTGCGGATGCACTGCGTGACCTTTGCCAGCCGCTTGAGGTCGCCGGCGATCTGCTCGTCGGGAATGCGAAGCGGAACGGCATAGGGGCCGAGACCGCCGTGGAAGGGCGTGTAGGACAAGCAGCTGAGCTTGTCGCCATCGCCGAGCGGGGAGGGCGGCAGGGGGACCGGCCGTCCGAGCGCGTACCAAAACAGGACGATGGCCGAGGCCACGAGCGCGAACAGGAGGGCTGGACGCATGAAGGCGCGGGTGCCGTTAAGGATTTGGATGCGACATAAACACAGTTGTGCACCGCGTTATATCAATTGCTCTGGTTTGTGCGACTGCGAAGTGATAAATGGAGGAAACTGCCGTTGGACTGCCAAAATTAGGCTGTCTAATGCAAAATTCGATTGTCGCTTCAGGGCCTTTGAGCACCCAAAACATGCGAGTCCCGTTTTGCACCGCCGCCCTCGTCGCGGGCGGCTTTTTGCTGGTGTCAGTCGTTGCCGCCGCCGCCGAGGATCAAGGGTCGGGGCAGAAGCCCCCTGACCAGGCGCAGCAGGCTCAAAAGCCCTCCGATAAGGCGACCGCCGAGCAGCAAGCCGAGGCCCGCAGGCTCGAGGAGATTGAGCAGTACAAGCAGGCTGCGGCGAGGCTGTCGCTTTCCGCAGGCTCTGCCGAGTGCGTCTGGACGGGCTGGCGAATTACGACGCTACTGTGGCGCGACGATGTCGATACTGCGCGGCGCTATCTCGATCTCTATGACCGCTTCGGCTGCTCGGCCGAGCATCTCAAACTTGCCTTTCGCTGCATGATTCGACAGGGGCCGATGGATCCGAAGGCGGCGGACCGTCTTTCGGCCCGCGTGCATAGCTGCTGGATCGACCCGGCAGGGCCAACAACGGCTGCGAGCCAAACCACAGGCAGCTCGCCGCCCCCGACTGGAACCGTTCCGAACTAACGAGAGTTATTGAGGGGACTGCAATCTTCACCGGGCCTTCGCGGCCATAAGGTCAACAACCAGACCGGACCGTCTGAGAACAATTCCCAGAAATGCGTATCGTCAGTGTCGTCCTCATGGTCGCGCTAGCGACCGTCCTGCATGCAGTGGGCTGGTCCCTGACGCATGAGCGAGTGTCGCCTCCAAACGTGGTGGGACAGCTGCAGAGCGTGTCATTCTCGCCGTTTCCGCCTGGGCACGACGGCGCGACCGATAACGTCAGCGAGGAACAGATCAAGTCGGATCTCGCGGTGGTCGCGCCTTACGTGCGCGCGATACGCACCTATAGCGTCACCAACGGTCTCGACCTCGTACCGGAGCTCGCCTCTGAATTCGGATTGCATGTCACGCTTGGCGCGTGGATCGACCAAAGGGAGGCGCACAATGAGCGGGAGATCGAAACCGCGATTGCGCTCGCCAAGCACCATCGCAACATCGACAGCATTATCGTCGGCAACGAGACATTGTACCGCGGCGCGGAGGGCAAGTACGGTCCCACCGTCAAGGAGCTGATCGAGAAGATCCAGCGCGTGAAGCGCGAGGTGTCAGTCCCGGTCAGCACCGCCGAGGTCTGGAACATTTGGCTCGACCACCCCGAGCTCGCTTCGGCCGTCGATTATCTTGCCGTCCATATCCTCCCCTACTGGGAAGGAATTCCGAGCTCGGACGCCGTCGATTATTCCATCAAGGTCTATCAGCGCTTGCGCCAGGCCTATCCCGGTAAGCGCATCGTCATCGCCGAGTTCGGCTGGCCGAGCGCCGGCATGAACCGCAGGGCTGCCGTGCCCGATCCGGTCGCCCAGGCCGAAATCATCCGCGACTTCGTCTCCCGCGCCGACGCCATGGGCATCGACTACTCGATCGTCGAGGCGTTCGATCAGCCGTGGAAGACCTTTGAAGGCAGCGTCGGCGCCTATTGGGGCCTGTTCGACGCCGATCGGCAGCCGAAGTTCGCGCTTGCCGGGGACGTTGAGACGCCGAATTGGATGCTCAACATGTTCGCCGCGCTCGGGCTCGGCCTGCTGCTTTGCCTGCCGATCTTCGCCATTCCGGGAGTGACCCCGATCCAGGCCGGCGTGCTTGCCGGCACGGCGCAGATCATCGGCGCCTGGGGCTCGAACGTGTTCGACTACACCGCCTCGCACTATTTCGTCGCCGGCTCCCTGATAGCCACCATCGCCGGCCTGGGACTGCTCGTGCCGCTGATCATCATCATGAAGGAGCGGATCGAGGAACTGGCAGCGATTCTGTTTGGCGCCGCGCCCAAGCGGCTGCTTTCGCCGGGCTTGATCCTGTCGGAGCGGCCGCTGGTCTCGATTCACATTCCTGCCTACCGCGAGCCGCCGGAGATGCTACGCGAAACACTCGACAGCGTGGCCAAGCTCGATTGGCCCAATCTCGAATGCATCGTGGTCATCAACAACACGCCCGATCCGAGCTTCTGGCGCCCGATCGAAGAGCATTGCGAGTTGCTCGGCCGGCGCTTCAAGTTCATTCGGGCCGACGCGCTCGAAGGCTTCAAGGCTGGCGCTCTCCGGCTCGCACTCGAGCACACCGCGCCCGAGGCCGACATCATCGGCGTGCTCGACGCCGACTATGTCGTCGATCCGAACTGGCTGAAAGACCTGGTCCCGGCCTTTGCCGATCCGGGCGTGGGTCTGGTGCAAGCGCCCCAGGATCATCGCGACGGTGGTCGCAGCGTCACGCACGCGGTGATGAACCGGGAATATGCCGGTTTCTTCGACATCGGCATGGTGCAGCGGAACGAGGTCAACGCCATCGTCTCCCACGGTACCATGTGCCTCGTCCGGCGTGCGGCGCTGATCGATGCCGGCGGCTGGTCGAGCGACACCATCGTCGAGGATGCCGATCTCGGACTGAGCCTGCTCGAGCGCGGCTGGCGGACCCATTACACGCGCCGCCGCTATGGCTGGGGCCTGTTGCCTGACGATTTCGCGTCCTACAAGCGCCAGCGCCACCGTTGGGCCTATGGCGGCGTGCAACTGATCAAGAAGCACTGGCGGGCGTTCCTGCCGGGCCGGAGCGCGCTTACGGCGCAGCAGCGGAACGAGTTTCTCTATGGCTGGCTGACCTGGCTTGGCGCCGAGAGCATCGGCGTGCTGATCGCCGTTCTCAATCTATTGTGGATGCCGCTCGTGGCCTTTCTCGGCATTGCCGTGCCGCAGGCCGTACTCACCATCCCGGTGCTTGCCGCGTTCATCGTCGTCTTGCTGCACTTCCTGGTGTTGTACCGGACCCGGGTGAGGGCGCCGGTGTTCACCTCGCTTGGCGCGGCCTTCTCGGCAATGGCCTTGCAGCTCACGGTGAGCCGCGCCGTCGCCGAAGGGCTCCTCAAGGACACGGTCCCGTTCATGCGCACCAACAAGGGTGGCGCGGCCCGCTGTAGAAAACAGCGTTTTCCGGCGTTGTGGGAAGGCATCCTCGGCGGCCTGCTGATCCTGGGGTCCGTCGTGCTCTACGTCACCAACGAGCCCGAGGCACGCGCGATCTACATTTTCAGCGCGGTGCTCCTGGTGCAAAGCTTGCCGTTCATCGCCGCCATGGCACTGGCGCTGCTCGAGCGTTCGCCGCTCAACGAGTTTGCCACCTGGCGGAAGCTCGCAGCGCTCGCCGCTTACCGACCGCGCCTGCCGCGCGAGCCGCGTCCGGGGCCGCCGGCAAGCGGGGATGTCGGCATCCTGTCCTAGCCGAGGTTGACGCTGCGCAAGCGAAGCGCGTTCGACACCACCGAGACCGACGACAGGCTCATCGCCGCCGCGGCGATCATCGGCGACAGCAGCATGCCGAACACGGGATAGAGCACGCCCGCGGCGATGGGCACCCCAAGCGCATTGTAGGCGAAGGCGAAAACGAGATTCTGCTTGATGTTGCGCACGGTTGCCCGGGCAAGCTCGACGCCCCGGACAATGCCGCGCAGATCCCCCCTGATCAGCGTGAGGCCGGCGCTTTCCATGGCGACGTCGGCGCCGGTGCCCATGGCGATGCCGACATCGGCCGTGGCGAGCGCCGGCGCATCGTTGATGCCGTCACCGGCCATGGCCACCACCGCGCCCTGGCGTTGCAGCTCCGCGACCAGATCGAGCTTCTGTTCCGGTCTCAAGCCGGCGCGGACCTCGTCGATGCCGAGCTCGGCCGCCACCGCATTGGCGGTGGTGGCGTTGTCGCCGGTGGCCATGACAATTTTGAGCCCGAGCTGATGCAGCGTCTTCACCGCCTCGGCGGCGCCTTGCTTGATCGGGTCGGAGACGGCGACGAGACCGGCAAGCTTGCCGTCGTCGGCGAGCATCATCACCGTCTCGCCATCGCGGCGGCGGGTCTCCGCGGCGTCTGCGAGGGGCTGAATGTCGATGCCGGCGCCTTGCATCAGGTGCGCGTTGCCGAGGAGGACCGAGCGGCCGTCGAGGCGCCCCTTGACGCCTTGCCCTGTGATCGAATCGAAGTCGGCGACCTTCGCGGGCTTCAGGCCTTTCTGTTCGGCGCCACGGAGTATCGCCTCGGCGAGGGGGTGCTCGCTCCCGGCCTCCAACGCGGCCGCCAAGCGCAGCACCTCGTCCGCCTCGAAGCCGGGCGCCGCTTCGACCCCGGTCAGGGTCGGCTTGCCTTCGGTCAGGGTTCCGGTCTTGTCGACGACGAGGGTGTCGACCGAAGCGAGCCGTTCCAGTGCCGCGGCATTGCGCACGAGGACGCCGGCCTGAGCGCCACGGCCGGTCGCCACCATGATCGAGATCGGCGTGGCGAGACCGAGCGCGCAGGGGCAGGCGATGATCAGCACGCTCACGGCCGCGACGAGGGCGTAGGCGAGCTGCGGTGACGGACCGAAGATCAGCCAGGCGATGAAGGCGACCACCGCGACCAGGATCACGGCCGGGACGAAGATGGCGGCAACGGAGTCGGCCAGCGCCTGGATCGGAGCGCGCGAGCGTTGCGCATCGGCGACCATGGCCACCACTTGCGACAGCGTCGTCTCGGCGCCGGTGCGGTCGACCCGCATATCGAAACTGCCGGTGCCGTTCAGGGTGCCGCCGGTCACGACGTCGCCCGCGAGTTTTTCCACCGGGACCGGCTCACCGGTCAGCATCAATTCATCGACCGCGCTTCTGCCGTCGATGACGGTGCCGTCGATCGGAACCTTGTCTCCCGGACGGACACGGAGCACGTCGCGGACCTTCACCGACGCCAGCGGCACGGTCTCGGTGTTGCCGCCTGGTCCGACGCGAAGGGCCGTCTTCGGCGCGAGGTCGAGAAGGGCGCGGATGGCGCCGCCGGTGCGCTCGCGGGCGCGAAGCTCGAGCACTTGACCCAGCAGCACGAGCGCGACGATCACTGCCGCCGCCTCGTAATAGACCGGGACGCGGCCATGGGCATCGGCCATGGAAGCGGGGAACAGCGAAGGTGCCAGAGTCGCCGCCACGCTGTAGAGGAAGGCCGCGCCGGTGCCGAGCGCAATCAGCGAGAACATGTTGAGCCGTCCGGTGCGGAGCGAAACGAAGCCGCGGACGAAGAACGGCCAGCCGCACCACAGCACGACGGGCACGGCGAGGGCGAATTCAAGCCATTGCTTGGCGGCCGGCGACAGGAACGGGAGCAGATCGATGCCGAACAGGTGACTGCTCATGTTGATCACGAGCAGCGCCAAGGCGAGCGGCACAGCGACGATGAACCGCCTGGTGAAGTCCTTGAGCTCGGGGTTTTCGGCGTCCTCGGGCGGGAGGCCCATCGGCTCGAGCGCCATGCCGCAGATCGGGCAAGGACCGGGGCCCTCCTGCACGATCTCCGGGTGCATGGGGCAGGTGTAGAGCGTCCCTTGCGGCAGAGGCTCGGGCTCCTCCTGCTTGGTCAGATAGCGCTCGGGATCGGCGGTGAATTTGGTGCGGCAGCCTTCCGAGCAGAAATGGTAGGTGCGGCCATGATGCGTCGCGGTGGGCTTGCCGGCCCGCATGTCGACCTTCATGCCACACACCGGATCGATGGCGATCTCCGCCGCCGTCTCCGGAGGCTTGCTCTCATGGGTGTGGGCTTCGTTCATGGGTCCGAGCCGGTCTGACATTCTTGCCTCCCCGCAGGAGAGATTTCGGTCTTTTCCTATACCCCCCATGGGTATATATTTAATACCCTACTTGGGTATGGTCAAGCGATGACGCCTGAAGCTCGGAAGAACGCGCGGTCGCGCCTTGCTCGCATCGAAGGACAGGTGCGCGGTTTGGTGCGCATGATTGACGACGACCGCTATTGCATCGACGTCATCACCCAAGTCCAAGCGGTGCGTGCCGCGCTCGCGCGTGTTGAACATCTCGTGCTGCAAGATCACGTGGGCCATTGCGTCGCCGATGCGGTGGCTTCGGGTGATGAGGCTGAGCGTGGCCGGAAGATCGAGGAGCTGATTACCGTCTTGGACCGCACGTCCAAGAGCTAGACTGCGCTGAGTACCTCAGGACCTTTGAGCGGCGGGCCGGGCACTTCCGGCGAAGCGGAGGATCAACTCGGTCAGGGCGCGCGGCCGATCGAGCGGCAGGAAGTGACCGCCGCCTTCGACCGTGGTCATCTCGACGTGCGGGATCAGCGCGCGGTCATGCTCGCGCTCCGGCGACCTGCGCCCAATCCTGATCGCCCCAGACGAGCAGCACCGGAACGTCGATCTTGCCGTAGTCTTGCGTGGCCCGCTCCCAGCTTGCAGCGTTGCGGAGCAGGCTGAGGAAAGCGCGGTAGTGGCCCGGTCGGTTGCCGACCAGATACATCTCCTTCATCAGGTCTGGCGGAATGCTTGAGGGGTCGGCGACGCCGCCGTGGAGCACGGCCTTCATGATCAGGAAGTTCCTGAGCCGCATCACCGTCTCGCCGACGACCGGGACAAGCGAAAAATAAGTCACGATCCAGCCGAGGAGGGAGCTTCGCGCCATGCCCCGGCCCTTGGCATAGTCGTAAGGGTTGATGGCGACGACGCGGGCGACGCGCGGGTTGCGCTGGGCGGCGAGGATCAGCGACGATCGAGCCGCCGATCGAGACGCCTGCAAGCGTCACGTCGCGGAGATCGAGCCGCTCGAGAAAGCCCTCGACCGCCTCGGTGAAGAAGGCGGCGTCGTAACGCTCCTTGGGAATGTCAGAGTAGCCGTGCCCGGGATAGTCCAAGGCATAGACCGTAAAATGCTGCGCGAGCTCCGGCACGACTTTCTCGAACAGGTCGAGCTGGGTGCGGAGCGTGTGCAGGAGCACGAGCGCGGGTCCGCTGCCAGTTTTGATGTAGCGCAGCCGGTTGCCGCCAACCTCCACGGTGTTGATCGGGATGTTGGCATCCCAGGGGAGCTTTGCCGGCGGCTGCGGTACCGGCCTCAACGCCTCGATCGCGAAGGACAGGAGCCAGACGGCGACGCCGACGCCGGCAAAGATGATGAGAAACGAGAGGATTGCGTTCATGGCAGTACCTTTCTAGGCATCGACCGCGACGTCGCCGCTGAGCTCGGCTTGGCAGGCGAGGATGTACCCTTCCGTCTTGTCTTCGTCGGTGAGGGCGTCTTGCACCGGCATGTGCACGCTGCCGGCGGCGAGCTTGACGCGGCATGAGCCGCAGGTCCCGGAGCGGCAGGCATTGTCGATGAACACGCCGGCGTCATCGGCGGCATCGAGAATGGTGGCGCCGACCGGCACGGAGACGGTGGTGCTCGAAGCCTGAAAGAAGACTGTCGCCCGCGACCGCGGTGGACGCGGCGCCCTTCGCCGTCGGATCGCGTTTCACGGTGCCGAAGGCTTCGATGCAAATCTGGTCTTCGGCGAGCCCGAGCCCGATCAAGGCCGATTTGACGGCGTCCATCATCTGCGGCGGACCGCAGAGATGGGTGCGTTGCGCGGCGATGTCCGGCACCACCTCGGCGAGGAGGACCGAGTCGATCTGGCCCTTGCGGCCGGACCAGTCGTGGCCGTCGGGCCGGCTCATGGTCACGGTGACGCGGAGATTGGGGTTCCGGGCCTCAAGGGCTGCGATCTCGTCGCGGAAGATGAAATCGGCCGGGGTGCGGAAGCCGAGCACCAAGTGGATCGTGCCGGGCCATCCGGTCTCGGTCAGATAGCGGGCGGCGCTCATCATCGGCGTGATGCCGACGCCGCCACCGATGAGAACCACGCTGTCGTGACCTTCGCCGGAGAAGTAGAAATTGCCGTTCGGCGCTTCGACCTCGATGTCGTCGCCGGGCTTCAGTTCGTCGTGCAGCCAACGCGAGACCAGGCCGTGGTCTTCGCGCTTCACGGTGATTTCGATGCGGTCGCGCCACGTCGGCGTCGAGGCGATGGTGTAGGAGCGCTTGATCGGGACGCCTTGGGGCGAGACGTGAAGCGTCAGGAATTGCCCGGGGAGATACGCGAACGGGATTTCGGCCCCGGTCGCGGGCTTGAAGCGGAAGGTCTTCACATTGTGGGTGACGTCTTCGGTTTCGGCGAGGACAAGCTTCCCCAGCCACCTGACCTTCCCCGTGGCGGGATCATTCTTGCGATAAGGCGTCGATTCCCGTTGCAGCAGCGACGGCTGCGAGAGGACCTCGACGCGCTCGTGACGTATGCGGGACGGCGGGAAGCACTTGCCGAAGGCGAGGAGCAGCCGCGGATCGCCCTTGATCCGGATTTTGCCGCGGAGGAAGGCGAGCGGCAGGCTTGCCTCGCCGGCGAGATATCCGAGCCAGGTCTTGGCGTCGGCGGTGACGCGCAGATCTGCCTTGCCGAGAAGGCCGTCCTTGATGTCGATTGTTCGGTTCTTGATCGCAATCGTCGCCTCGCGCTGTTCGGCGCCGGTGAATTTGAAGTGAAACGTCGCGTTCAGCCCGCGTGACTGATTGGGCTGAAACACGAACGGCATGAAGTTCAAGAGACCGGCGATCGTTCTCGATCGGAGGCCGTTGCCGACCGGTTTTACGGTCTTGTTCTTGAACTTGCGGCGCGCCACCGCCTCCGCGTCGGATCCTTCGACCACATAGACCGGCTCCGGGCGCTCTTGCAGCGGCCGCACCACCTCTCTCAAGTGCCGCTGCTTGTCCTTGAGATAGGGCCCGATCACGTCCTCGCCGGCGGGACAGACGGCCATGCAGTAGGCCGACTTGTAGTTGGCGCCGTAGCTGAGGCTTTGCCACATCGAGGCGGTCTCGGGCTCGTTGATGCGCTGGCGATAATCGATGGCGTCGCGCGCCTCGGCGATCTGTTCGACCCAGTCCGAGAAGCCGCCGAGAAACTCACGATAGTTATGCGTGAAGCAGGCGGAAAAGTTGAAGGAGCCATCGGGGCCGATGGCGCCGACCGGACAGGCGGCAACGCAAAGCTTGCACTCGAGGCAGGGGTTGTAGTCGAGGGGACGACCGTGGGCATCGACCTCGGCTTCGGTGAGGATGGTGCCGAGGAGAACGAAGTTGCCGAATTTTGGGTGGATCAGATTGCGGTGGATGCCCATGTGGCCGAGGCCCGCCTCGACGGCAATCGGTTTGTGGGACACGACCCATGGGGCGTAGCCAGGGGTCCGGACCATCTCCATGGGAAAGCCCATGGAGGGGTTGACCGCGCGGATGCCGCGCGCCTCGAGCCTGGCGACGATGGCGGCGCCGATCTCGTCGATCTCGTGGCCGGCGCGATGGAATTCGAGATTGGCAACCGACCTCGGCGCGCCGCGCACCGGCTCTCGCGCCATGCGCACGACATAGCTGAGACACGACTTGGTCCAGGGGTAGTTGAAAAGGATCTCGTCGCGCTGTGGATCGAGGCCGGGGCGCGCGATCTCGACCACGCCGGCATCGTCGGCGCCGCAATCCATGGCGAGCTGCTTGAGCTCGGCGCCGGTCAATGGGGAGGGAAGGTCGGTGTTCGCGTCCTCGGCCAGGCGTCCCATTCGCCTCACAGTCGGATGATCTTCCAACTTCATGGTTCGGCCCTCGGCGTCAGAGGCTGCACGATTGGTAGCTATGATTGAAGAAGTGACTTGTCAATAGATAGTAACTTGACAAATTGCAGTTATGGGGCTAAGTGGCTGGTATGGCGAGCGGATATGGCCAGAACGAATGCCCGGTGGCCCGGGCGCTCGACGTGATCGGCGAGAAATGGTCGCTGCTGATCCTGCGCGACCTGTTCCGCAAAGGCCCGTTGCGGTTCCAGGAGCTTGAGGCCGGGCTTGGCGGGGTCGCCCCCAACACGCTGTCAGCGCGGCTGAAGACGCTCGAAAGCCAGGGCGTGATCGCCACCAGGCTCTACGAGACCCATCCGCCTCGCTACGAGTATCTGCTCACCGACAAGGGCCGGGCCTTGGGGCCCGTGCTCAAGGCGCTCTATAACTGGGGCGAGCGTTACAGATGAGGGTTCTTATCTCTCAGCTTGACTACTCCAATAATGGAGCTATATTTATCTAACATTGGAGTCAGCAATGAGCGAAACCGTATCCTATCCAACTACGGAATACGAGCCGCGCGTTCGTTGATTTGTGTCGAAAGCAGAGCGCGAAAGGCTGAGTTCGCGCTATCAAAGCCTTTCTTAATATCGCCGAAGCTTGGGGTGTGAGGGATGTAAACGCCTGAAGGCTTCTGGGCGACATTTCGAACGGGCAATTCTACGGGCTGAAAAAGAACCCTGATCGTACCGTGAGCACCGATATGCTCATGCGAATCTCCTACCTCGTCGGAATATTCAAGGCCCTGAATATCTTGTATTCTGGGAAGCTCCCTGACGTATGGGTGCAAACCCAGAACAGCAATCGGATCTTTGGAGGTGAAACACCGCTTGCCTATATGGTGAGGGGCGGATTACCCGCGATGCAGATCGTTCGTCGACTCCTCGACGCGAGGCGCGGCGGGAGGTGAGTAGGCTGTCAGCGGGCCGTATCGATCGTGACGACACTCACCGCCTCATTCCCTCAAAATACAGCGACGATGGTGAAAGCGTGTTGATGCGCATCGCAAACGATGACGCGCATCTGCAGGACATCTTCGACCTGGATCACGCATCCAACGACAGGCTGCGTGCCGAGAACAATCTCCTACCGGGAATAGGCATTCATGAACTCGTGTTCGGTGTTCCGTACTACCGCATCATCAATGCTGCTTTCTGCCACGCGCAGCCTCTTGGCAGCAATTCGATGGACCAGAGCGTGGAGCGTGGTACGCGAGTTTCGAGTTAGAAACGTCTCAATTCGAAGTGGCTTTCCACAAATCCATCGAGCTCGCCGAGGTGAACTGGTTAGAGCAGGAGTTGACATACGATGACTATCTCGCCGATTTCCATGCCGAGTATCATGACATCCGCGACGATGATCGGTTCGCTGACTGCCTCTCCCAAAGCAGCTACGTGGCCTCGCAAGGCTTGGCGAGGCAGTTGTTCAGTGAGGGATCGCTCGGCATCGTCTATCCTAGCGTCCGACGCCAAGGCGGCATATGTCTTGCGTGCTTTCGGCCGGCGCTGGTGACAAACGTCCGGAAGGGATCGACCTATCTCTTCAAGTGGACCGGAAGTGCAACGCCCGAAATCGCGATGGTGTAGATAGCCACACAGTCGGCATCTATGAGACCCATCCGCCTCGCTATGAGTATCTACTCACCGACAAGGGCCGGGCGCTGGGGCCTGTGCTCAAGGCGCTTTATAGTTGGGGCGAGCATTACAGGTAAAAATCCGGCGGCCCTGAGGCGCGGGCAGTCAGAACGCCACCGAGTTCGGCCCCTTTGAGATCCAGGATCTCGCGCGCCTCATCGGGCGTCGCCGGCGTAAGGCCGAGCCCCTCGATGATGCCGCGGACTTGGCGAACCTGCTCCGCATTGCTGCTCGGCGAGCCGGCCTCTGCCGATCCACAAGCTGTCTTCCAGACCGACGCGCACATGGGCGCCCATGGCCGCAGCCATGGTGGCGATCGGCATTTGCATGCGACCCGCCCCGAGCACGGACCAGCGATAGTCGGCGCCGAACAGGCGGTCCGCCGTGCGCCGCATATGCATCACATCCTCGGGATGGGTGCCGATGCCGCCCAAGATGCCGAACACGGTTTGCACCAGGAACGGCGGCTTGACCAAGTTGCGGTCGACGAAATGGGCGAGGTTGTAGAGGTGGCCGACGTCGTAGCACTCGAACTCGAAGCGCGTGCCGGCCGCCGAGAGTGCCGCAACGGCGAACTCGATGTCCTTGAAGGTGTTGCGGAACACGAGGTCCCGGGTGCTCTCCAGATATTGCGGCTCCCACTCATGCTTGAACGCCTTGAACCGGTTCAGCATCGGGAACAGGCCGAAATTCATCGATCCCATGTTCAGCGAGGCGAGTTCCGGCTTGAAGCGCACGGACGGCTCGATGCGCTCTTCGATGGTCATGAAGGGGGCGCCGCCGCTCGTGAGGTTCACGACGGCATTGGTGCCCTGCTTGATGCGTGCGAGGAACGGTTCAAAGGCCTCGGGCCTCTGGTCGGGGCGGCCGGTGTCGGGATCGCGGGCGTGAAGATGCAGGATCGCGGCGCCCGCCTCGGCGGCTTCGACCGCGGCGCTTACGATTTCGCTCGGCGTGACCGGCAATGCCGCCGACATCGAGGGCGTGTGGATCGAGCCGGTGACGGCGCAGGTGATGATGACCTTGCCGTTGTGTGGCGATGATGCGGGCATCCGCTTGTCCTTTTGCCTCTTCAGCAGCTTGAGAATAGCCGCGTTCGGACGAAGGGGGCCTTGCGACCTTAGTCGGGTCGCCGATATGTAGGGTCAACACGGATTGCCCGAAGGGTGTCCAGCCGGCCAGGTTCAATCGACAGGAAAAATGCAAGTAACTCAGCCTCATACCTTCTGCGTGGCGCCGATGATGGAGTGGACCGACCGCCACTGCCGCTATTTCCTGCGGCTGATCTCGCGCCACACGCTGCTCTATACCGAGATGGTCACGGCGGACGCCATAATCCGCGGCGACCGGGAACGGCTGCTCCAGTTTCATCCTGCCGAGCATCCGGTGGCGCTTCAGGTCGGCGGCAGCGATCCGCAAGGTCTCGCCGCGGCGGCGCGCATCGGCGAGGACTTCGGCTATGCCGAGATCAACCTCAATGTCGGCTGCCCTTCGGACCGGGTGCAGGCCGGACGCTTCGGCGCCTGCCTGATGGCTGAGCCCGAGGTCGTTGCCGAGTGCATCGCGGCAATGGCAGACACGGTGGATGTGCCCGTCACGGTAAAATGCCGCATCGGCATCGACGACCAGGACGCCGAGGAGAGTCTCGACCATTTCATCGATGTGGTGGCGCAAGCCGGCTGCCGGATCTTCATCCTTCATGCGCGAAAGGCGTGGCTGGAAGGCTTGAGCCCGAAGGAGAACCGCGACGTCCCGCCGATCGATTACGACCGGGTCTACCGCGCCAAGGCGCGTCGCCCGGATCTTGGCGTGATCGTCAATGGCGGCATCGCCTCACTGGAGGAGGCGAGCGGCCATTTGCATCACGTCGATGGCGTCATGCTGGGACGCGCCGCCTATCAGGATCCGTATCTCCTTGCAGGCGTCGATCAGGAATTGTTCGCCGCTGAGGACGAACCGCCGACGCGCCTCGAGGTGCTCGATGAGTTCATGGCCTACGCCGGCGGCGAGCTTGCGCGCGGCACGCGTCTCAATCAGATGACGCGGCATATTCTCGGGCTGTTCCATGGGCAGCCGCGGGCGCGTGCGTTCCGCCGGGTGTTGGCCGAACGGGCGCATCTCGATGGCGCCGGCCTCGAAGTGCTTGAGGCCGCACGCGAGGTGGTCGCAGTGCGCCGGCCTGCGCTGGCGGCAGAATAGCTAGCCGGTCTGCCGCGAGGGTTTCTTGCGCTCGATCAGCGCGATCAGGCCTTGGACGTCGAGGAAGCGGGCGGTCTGGCTGACATAGTCGCGGTAGGGCGCGCCGTAGCGCTGCTTGAGCCACTCCTCCTCGACCAGCGCCATCAGCACATAGGCCCCGATTATCACCACGGACAAGATGATGGTCAGTATCGAGTTGGCACCGATCGACAGCCCAATGAGCCCCATGATGGAGGCCGCGTATTGCGGATTGCGGCTGAAGCGATAGAGGCCGCCGGTGACGAGGCCGTGCTCGCCGCAATAGGTGTTGCCCAAGCCGAGATTGAAATAGCCGCACACGGTGATGAAGAGGCCGGTGAGGCCGAGCGGCAGCGCCACGATGTAGCGCGTCCAGTCGAGCAGCGGCGTCGCGTTCCAGTCGAGTGCCGCGACGACGAAGGTCACAAGCCACGTGCCTCGGAACAAGCCCCAGAAGGTGAGGCTCTGCCAGCTCCCCGGCTCGGGTGTCGGCCAGATGCGGAAGGGTGGAGCGAGGAAAGTGCGAAGCAGCAGCAGGTCGAGGATGAGTCCGGCGGTGAGGCCGCAGGCAAAGATGAGATTTGTCATGGCTCGGGGACCGAACCAGATTCCCGTTGCAGAAATGCGACAGGTCGTTGACGGTTTTGCTACCGCCTCCACACATCCATCATCTTGACGAGGCCGCTGCGGTGCAGTCCTCAGGCTTCTCGGTCAGTCTCAAATCTTCTGATTGTAAGGACCGACTTCAGGCTGCTTCGACAAGCACGGCGTCAATCTCGCCGAAGATCGCGCGCATGTTTGCTTCCGAGCTCGGGCTCTCCACGACGACCACAAGCTCGGGCTTGTTCGATGACGCGCGCACCAAGCCCCAGGTGCCGTCTTCGAGCACGATCCTGACGCCGTTCACGGTGATCAGTTCGCGTACCTTCTGTCCGGCGAGCGCGCCGCCATTGGCCGCGACCTTTTGGAAGTGATCGACCACACGATCGACCACGCCGTATTTGAGCTCGTCGTCGCAATGGGGCGACATGGTCGGCGATTGCCAGGTGCGGGGCAGCGAGCGCTTCAGATCGGCGAGGCTCTTGTCGGGATTGCGGTCGAGCATGTCGAGCACGGCAAGCGCCGCCACCAGGCCGTCGTCGTAGCCGCGGCCAAGCGGCGGATTGAAGAAGAAGTGGCCGGACTTTTCGAAACCGACCAGAGCGCCGGTCTCGTGACTGTAGCGCTTGATGTAGGAGTGTCCGGTCTTCCAGAACACCGTGCGGGCGCCGTTCTTCTTGAGCACAGGGTCGGTCAGGAACAGCCCGGTCGACTTCACGTCGGCGACGAAGTGAGCGTTGCCGTTGCGGGCGGAGATGTCGCGGGCGAGAAGCACGCCAACCTTGTCGGCGAAGATGGCTTCGCCTTCGTTGTCGACCACGCCGCAGCGGTCGCCGTCGCCGTCGAAGGCGAGGCCGACGTCGGCGCCGGACGCGAGCACCGCATCCCGCGTGGCATGGAGCATGGCGAGATCTTCGGGGTTCGGATTGTGGGCGGGGAAGGTGTAGTCGAGATCGCAATTGAGGGGCACGACGGTGGCCCCGAGCGCGTCCAGCACCCGCGGCGCGAAGGCGCCGGCGGTGCCGTTGCCGCAAGAGACCACGACCTTCAGCGGGCGTACGAATTTCGCCCGCTTGAGGAGGTCGGCCATGTAGCGTTCCGGCATGTCCGGGACGAAGTTGTAACGGCCGCCGCCCGGGACATCGAAGCGCCCTTCAAGCACGCGCTCCTTGAGATCGGTCATGTCCTCGGGCGAGAAGGTGAGGGGACGTTCGATCCCCATCTTGATGCCGGTCCAGCCATTGTCGTTGTGGCTCGCCGTAACCATGGCGACGCCTTCGACCGCGAGATCGAACTGGGCGAAATAGGCCATCGGCGACAAAGCGAGGCCGATGTCGTGGACCTCGGCGCCACCGGCAAGCAGCCCCTCGATCAGCGCGGCTTTAATCGATGCCGAATAGGAGCGGTAGTCGTGGCCGACGACGAGGCGCGGCGGCACACCCCGCTCGCGCATCAGCGCGGCGAGCGCAGTGCCGACCGTTTGCAGCCCGAGCAGATTGATCTCCTCCGGGTAGCGCCAGCGGGCGTCATACTCGCGAAATCCCGTCGCCTTGACGAAGGGCAGGCGTTCGAATTCGGCGGTGTTGGGCTTGAGATCCTGGCGCGGTTTGGGAAGCATGGGCCCTTGCATAGGCGATTTCCGGCTCCTCACCAACAACCCGATAGGGCTCGGAGTTCCGGCAGAGATCGAGGCCATCCTGGGCGGAACCTATCCGCGCAAGGTCAGGAAATCGCCGGAGAATTCATAGGAGCGTAGGCGGCTCAAGAAGCTCATGCCGAGCAGGCTTTCGGTGAGAGCGTCGGGCTGGGCCACCAGGGCCTCGACCTTTTGCCGGGTGAGCGGCCCGAGCGAGACGCTGTCGAGCCTCGCCCTCGCGGCCATGGTGCGGCCATTGGCCGTCAGCACCGGCACGGTGTAGCTCAGGCCGCTGGTGTCGATCCCTGCCTTTTTGGCGTCCTCGGGACGGAGCACCACGGTCGAGGCGCCGGTATCGACGATCATGGAGATCGGCTTGCCATTCACCTCGGCCTTGGCGGTGAAATGGCCGTCGAGGCGCTTGCGGATCTTGACCTCGACCGGACCGCCTGGGTTCTCCTCGACGATCATGGCGCTGCCGGGGATGAGTTCGCCGGCGAGGCGCCCGGCAAAGGGGATCAGCTCGCCGCGATAGGAATAGACCGCGACGAGTGCGAGCCCGAGCGCGGCCCAGGTCACTGCGTCGCGCAGCATGTTGCCGGCGCGCCCGCCGTAGCGCGTGAGCATGCCGCCGCTGAGGAACACGAGCAGAGCGGTGCTCAGCGCCAAATAGCCGAAGGTCGTAGTATCGATATTGGCGATCGTGCCCGAATCGTTGCCGACGAGCAGCATCGCGGCGAAGGCGAGAATGAAAAGCGCAATCCAAGCCGACACGGCTCTATCCTTTTGCTGCCGCCAAGCGTTGCCGCCGTGTTGGTAGGATCGCCATGATGGCCCGCCGCTCCGTGGGGCTCAGCTCCGACCAACCGGCGATCTCTTCGAGAGAGCGTGCGCAGCCGATGCAGAGGCCGGAGGCCGCATCGATCTCGCAAATATCGATGCAGGGGGTCTCCATGCGGGGCTCGAGCTCGGTCTCCACTGAGAGCTATGTAGGGGCTGGGGCAGGGCGCGGCAATTGCGTTTGTGGAGTGCAGCCCTCAGCGGCGCGCTCCGGCGCGGCGCGGCATCTCAGCCCTATCGCCGAGCGCGTCCATGACCCGGTGGCGGGGGAAGGTCACGGTCACCGCCGTGCCCTGGCGAAGCTTGCTTCTGATCTCGAAGGTGCCGTCGTGAAGCTCGGTCAGTCCCTTGGTGATGGGAAGGCCGAGACCGGTGCCGCCTTCGGCCGAATGATGGGCGAGCGAGCCTTGGCCAAAGCTCCGCAGTACCCGCGGGATCTCCTCTCCGGGAATGCCCGGCCCGGTGTCCTTGACGCTCAGGAATTGTCCGCCAGTCGGCGTGTTACCGATGGCGAGCGTCACCGTCCCTCCCGTTGGGGTGAACTTGATCGCATTCGACAGCAGATTGAGGCAGATCTGGCGCAGCGCCCGCTCGTCGGCGAAGAGCTGCGGCAAGTCCGGCTCGAACTGCTCGACGATCCGCAACCCCTTGCCCTCGGCTCTGAGGCGCAACAGGCGCTGGCAGTCCTCGACCACGCTCACCAAGGCGACCGGCGCTTCACGGAGCTCGTATCGCCCGGCCTCGATGCGGGAAATGTCGAGGATCTCGTTGATGAGGTTGAGCAGGTGCTGGCCGCTCTCATGGATGTCGTTGGCGTATTCCTTGTAGGTCGGGTTGTCGTGAGGCCCGAGGATCTCGGACCGCATGATTTCGGAAAAGCCAAGGATGGCGTTAAGAGGCGTGCGCAGCTCGTGGCTCATGGTGGCAAGGAAGCGCGACTTGGCCTGGTTTGCTTCCTCGGCGCGGAGCCGCGCCTCTTCGGAGATTGACCTCGATTGCTCGAGTTCGGCGATCAGCGCGTCCTTCTCGGCGCGATACTCGAGCATGGCCGTGACCGTCGCGTTGACGCCGTTCATCAGCCAGATGAAATAGACATAGACGCCGACCGCCATCGCCGCCATGCCCCAATAGAACGGATTGTCGAGCAGGGAGAAACGCAACACGATGGCCGCAATCATCGGCAAGGTGCCGGCATAGACGATCGGCATCACCGGCGCTGCGAACAACATACGCATGGAGATGACGACGAGGAGGATGGCGAAGACGAAGGTATGCGCGGCCTCGCCGTGTCCGCTGGTGACGACAAAAGCGACGGCGGCCCAGGACAGGCCATAGAGAAACTCCGCGGCCATGATCCTCGAGCGCCAGACCTGCGTCTTGGCATCGCCGCGCGGCGCCTTCAGGAATTGGCGGCACAGGCTGATGACGACGGCCTTGGCGACGATTACCGTCGCCAACCACAACAGTAGCCGGTCCGGTGGCGCCCAGAACATCGCGCCGATGGCGACGATGATGGCGACGAGCGGCGTCGTCACCGCGGTCGACAGCTCGCTTCTGACGAACATGAGCAGGAGCTCATGCTCGAATTCCGGCCTGAAACCGGAGTTGTAGACGAGCTTCTCGCGGGCTTCCTTGACGCTGCGGGAGGAGCGGCGCCTGGCGTTCATCGCCGCCGAAGCGGCCGCACGAGCCTCGGCTGATACGCCCACTGTCATGCCATCAAGCCCGCAAAACTCGACCGAACGACGACAAAAACGCCCGGATTGGGCGGAGGTGTTCCCGTCCGGCCCTTATCCAATGACCTGACAATGACTATGTGGCTTAAATCCCTAATGGGGCGTTTACTCTCGCCCCGGGCTGAGACGCGGGCAGTCGCGCATTGCGGTCGCGGCGGGCGTCTTCTAGGAGATTATTTTGGGCAGCAGGGGCGGGGACCCGCGTATGCGACTGACAGTCATAGGTTGCGGGGACGCCTTTGGTGCGGGTGCCCGGTTGCAGACCTCGTTCCAGGTCGAGCATGAGAGCGGCACCTTTCTGATCGATTGCGGCACCTCGACGCTGATCGGCATGCGTCGGCTCGGGCTCGATCCCGCCGCCGTCGACATGGTGTGCATCACGCATCTTCACGGCGATCACTTCGGCGGCCTGCCATGGCTTCTGATCGACGCCCAATATGTCACCAAGCGCACGAGGCCCCTGATCGTCACCGGCCCGCGAGGGATCGAGCAGCGCTTCCTCACCGCGGCGGAGGCTCTCTATCCCGACGCCACCAAGAACTGCCACTGCTTCGACCTGAAATTCATCGAGTATGACGAGGGCTCGCTCGACATCGACGGCATCACCGTAACGCCGTTCGAGGTGATCCATCCCTCCGGGGCGCCGCCTTATGCCTTGCGCTTCGGCATCGACGGCAAGATCCTCGCCTTCAGCGGCGATAGCGGTTGGACCGAAAATCTCTGCCACGCCGCGAACGGCGCCGATCTCTTCATCAGCGAATGTTTCCAGTACGACCTGACGCTGCCGATCCATCTCGACTACAAGACGATCGAAGCGAATTACGACAAGCTCGGCGCGAAGCAGACGCTGCTGACCCATATGGGCGAGGCCATGCTCGAGCACGTCGACAAGGTCGACAGCTCGCGTTACCTCGTCGCCAAGGATGGCATGACCCTCGATCTATGAGACGTCAGTCTGCCGAACTCGATCGTTTGCTTGCCAATATCCGTTCCTGCCGCGTCTGTGCCGAGGCGCCCTTAAGGACACCTTTGCCGCACGAGCCGCGCCCGGTGTTGCGCGCGAGCACGACCGCGCGTCTCGCGGTTTGCGGTCAGGCGCCGGGTACCCGGGTGCACGCCTCGGGGGTTCCCTTCACCGATCCTTCCGGGGAACGGCTCCGCGCCTGGATGGGGGTGACGCCGCAAGAATTCTACGACGAGGCGAGGCTCGCGATCATTCCCATGGGGTTCTGCTTTCCGGGCCAAGACGCCAAGGGAGGCGATCTGCCGCCGCGGGCGGAATGCGCGAAGCTCTGGCACGGAACCCTGTTCAAGGCGCTGCCCCAACTCGAGCTCGTGCTCGCCGTCGGCTCCTATGCGCAACGCTGGCATTTGGGGACGAAGACCGGCGGCAGCCTTCAGGAGACGATGGTCGCGTGGCGAGAGCACCTGCGGCACAAAGCGCGCCCGCGGCTATTGCCGTTGCCGCATCCATCCTGGCGCAACAATGCGTGGTTGCAGCGCAATCCGTGGTTCGAGGCGGAGCTGTTGCCGGTGCTGCGCCGCGAGGTGCGCGCGTTGCTGTGAGATTGACCTTGCCCCTTGAGAAATAATAATCTACGTACTTCGTGGGGATTGGGGTACACAGAGAAAAATCGTCTCCAGCAACCGGTTTCAACGCAACGGCTGTTCTGCTCGCCATGATCGATCGGATGGACCGCAAGATCCTCGACATCTTGCAGAACGACTGCACCAAGGCAGTCGCCGAGATCGGCAAGGACATCGGGCTGTCGACCACGCCGTGCTGGCGGCGTATCCAAAAGCTCGAGGAAAGCGGCATCATTCAGCGCCGCGTGGCTCTGCTCGACGCCAAGAAGGTCAATGTCGGGGTGACGGTGTTCGTCTCCATCTCGACCAGCCACCACACCCAGGAATGGCTCGACCGCTTCCATCAGGCGTTGATGGATTTTCCCGAGGTGGTCGAGTTCTACCGCATGAGCGGCAAGGTCGATTATCTCCTGCGGGTCGTGGTTCCCGACATCGAGAGCTACGACGCCTTCTACAAGAGGCTGATCACCAAGATCGAGCTGTCGGATGTGAGCTCGGCCTTCGCCATGGAGCAGATCAAGTTCACGACGGCGCTGCCACTCGACTACGCCGCGGAGTAATGCGGCGTCAGGGTTTGCGCTCGAGCAGCGCGATCAGGCTCGACGTATCCCACCGCTTGCCGCCCATGGCCTGCACCTCGGCATAGAATTGGTCGACCAGCGCCGTGACCGGGAGCTCGGCGCCGTTCCGGCGCGCCTCGTCGAAGAGAAGCGCAAAGTCCTTGCGCACGAGGTCCACGGCAAATCCGAAGTCGAACTTGCCGTCGACCATGGTGCGCCAACGGTTCTCCATCTGCCACGACTGCGCCGCGCCCTTGGAGATGGTGTCGATGACCTTCTCGATATCGAGATCGGCGCGCTTGGCGAAGTGGAGCGCTTCGGCGAGGGCTTGGATCAGGCCGCCGATGCAAATCTGATTGACCATTTTGGTGAGCTGGCCGGCGCCGGAAGGACCGATCAGGTTGACGGCGCGGGCGTAAGCTTTGATCGCCGGCTCGGCCTTGCCGAAATCCGCCGCATCGCCGCCGACCATGACGGTGAGCGCGCCGTTCTCGGCCCCCGCCTGGCCGCCTGAAACCGGGGCATCGAGGAAGCCTGCGCCGCGCGTCTTGGCCGCGGCGTAAAGCGCGCGGGCAATTTCGGCCGAAGCCGTGGTGTTGTCGATGGCGACGGCGCCTGGCTTCAGGCCGGCGAAGGCACCGTCCTCACCGAGCAGCACGTCGCGAAGATCGCCGTCATTGCCGACGCAGGTGAAGACGAAGTCGGCGCCTTCGGCCGCCTTGGCCGGCGTCGCCGCGGCGCGTCCGCCAAAGGCCGCAACCCAGGCGTCGGCGCGGGACCGGGTGCGGTTGAACACGGTGACGTCATGGCCACCGCGGGTCTTGAGGTGCCCTGCCATGGGATAGCCCATGACGCCAAGTCCGATGAAAGCTATCTTGCTCATTGCTTCCATCCACCCCTTGTCATTGCCCGGCTTTGACCGGGCAATCCAGTAGTCGCCCGCGGCACGTTATGCCAGGGACTACTGGATGCCCGCTTTCGCGGGCATGACACGTGAAGTGACGCGGCTTGGATCCGAGTTTCTAGGCGATTGGCGTTTCCGGGAAGGAAAGCTGCTCGCGCGCACGCCACTCATTGGTGACGTAGTTGATGATGAGCGAGGTGCGCACGCCCTTGATCGGGCGTTTCTCGAAGCCGTGATAGGTGTTGCTCCCGGGGACGAAGATCATGGCGCCGCCGGGCTCGAACGGCGACCGAGCGGCGTGACGCTTGTCGCCGTCGTAGATGTCGGTGCCGAGGTCGCGATGGCTCGGGTCCTTCGACAGATAGGCCAGCATGGTGAATGCCTTGACGCCGAGATCGGTATGCGGTTCGAGCCAAAAACCCTCGATGTCCTGGGCGAACTCGATGCGGAGATAGGTGCCCTCGAGATTGGTGCCGAACGTTTGCTCGATCGCGCTCGTCACCTTGTCGCTCTGGAAGGCTTGCGCCACCGCCTCGCAAACCGGGAACTGGGCGCGATTATCGGCGTCGAAATATTTGCGGGTGTTGTTGTGGAGCTCACGCTTGCCGGAGACGCCGTCGAGGGAAGGGGCGTCGAAGGGGAGGCCGAGAATATCATCGACGGTGTCAGCCGGCAGACATGCCGTCAGCACCCAGTGGCGATAGGGCTCAGCCGCGCTTTTGCTGGTCTTGACGCTGTCGAGAAAACGCGCGGCCACGTCGTCGGCCGAACTCTTGTTCTCGTGATCCGTCGCAGGCTTCAACGCGACATTGTCTCTCATGATGAGATGATCTCCCCTCTCGCGATCCTGCCTTCGGGCTTCGATCTTGGCCCCGACCAGGTTCCCCTCTTTGGCTCTTAGCACCGGCACCACGGCCGCGCAAACCGCGCCACTTCTTGCCGCAAGACGGCCTCGAGCCTTACGTCTCCAGCTCAAGCCTTCCCGGTTCAGGACGGCATTGATTTTCATCAAACTGGCCGATTGGGCGCGTCAAATTGGCCGAAAACAAGGAGCCGCGCTCGAAAGTCGCCGGTTTCGTCGCACTCCTGCCAGAGCCAGGGCCTGCCGGCGCCGGCAAAAGCTTGATCCTGGACAAGGCAGCATCGGCATTGTTCAAGCACTTTCGCCCCTCGGGCGTGGAAAGCACGATGCCGTCAAAGTCCTACCATCAAAACCGGCGCTGCCGCTGGAAGCGTGGGCCACGGCTCTAGCCCTCGTGGCCTTGCTGTTTTGCGCTTGGGCGTGGCTGTTCCGCATGAGTGCCGCCGGCGACATCTACATCTGTCGCGTGACGACCGCGGCCCCCGCTGCGGCAATCGGCATGTGGGTGGTGATGATGGTCGCGATGATGACCCCATCGGCCTGCCGATGATGCTGGGATATGCCGAGCTGACGCGCTCGGGAGCAGAGTTCGAACCGCCTTGGTCGCGTCGCTGCGTTCGTGGCGGTCTATTTGGCGGTATGGAGCGGGTTCGGTATCCTCGCCGCCGTGATCGAAGTCCCTGCTCGTCCGTGACGGCCTCATTCGTGACGGTCAGATCGTCAATCCGCTCTATGCGGGCGCTCTCCTCGTGATCGCCGGACTTTATCAATGGTCGGCGGTGAAGGCGGTGTGCCTTGCGCATTGCCACGTGCCGTCTGAATTCCTGCGGCAGCGCTACGCGGCTGGCGTCAGGGGCGCGCTGAAGCTTGGGTTCGGGCACAGCATGGCATGCGTCGGCTGCTGCTGGGTCCTGATGCTGCTCGCCTGGATCGGCGGGACCATGAACCTCGCTTGGATGGTGGTGCTGACCCTGTTCGTCGCACTGGAGAAGCTGCTCGGCACCCGCGCGGCGGTGTTGCGGCTCTCAGCGCTTGTCTTGCTCGGGGCTGGGATCGTCCAAATGGTCGCGTCGCTGCGTTAGGGCGCGGCCCCAAGCCTGGAGCAAGCAGACATTTGCGCGAGAATTGCCTGCGCCCTCGACGTAGTTGAAGTTCACCCAGCGAAAATGGTGGGCCTCGAACTCCTCGGGCGAAACCTCGTCGATTTCGCTCGTGCCGAGCTTTTCATGGTCGGTACGCAAGCATTGCGCGAGCAACTCAAGCAGCGAGGCGTGCAGCTCGCGCTCCGCGGCGAGTTGCGGCGGGTTGGCAGCGAGAAAGGCGAGAATCTCCCCATAATCCGGCATCAGTTCCCCCGTGCTGTCCCCCAGCCGAGTTTCTACAACGGTGCCTAACGCTTATATCCAAACTTTGTTCCGGGGGGACGGCCGGGAGACCTGAAAAAACCTCAGGCGCCAAGGCGATAGCGGCCGATGAGGCGGAGCGGGGCGGCGTTCTTCGCCTCGCCGAGCAGCGACAGACCGTCGACGGTGACGCCGCTGGCGCAGATCTCTTCCAGCATCGGCCACAGCGCCTGCGCCACCCGCTCCAAATGCGCGGAATCGAGTGGGCCGGTGAGGGTGATGTAGAAGCGATACTCGCTCAGCACATGCGGATCGCCGAAGCTCTTCAACAGGAGGCGTTGGTGGTCGTTGAGCTCGACGCAGGCCGGTGCCTCGGCATCGGCCGGCGATTCGGCGAAGGCGTCGAAGGTGGCGACGCATTGCGCGGCGAGCCAATCGAGCGCGGGCGTCGGCTTGATCGGGCGCAGCACGAGATAGCGGCCGGCGCGAGCGAGCGTCAGCGGACCGGTCTCCACCTTCTTGCGGCGGCCGGCGAAACTGATGAGGCGGGCCTTGAGCGCATCGATGCCCATGTCCTCGCGCAACTGGAACGGTGCCTTGAACACCGCATGCAGGCCGCCATAGCGCGTCTTCTTGGTCAAAGGTTTGACGGTCGTAGAGCCGCTCAGGCCCGCCTCGGAAAATGCCTGCAAGGTGGCGCCGTCATTGGCACGGCCGAACCACGAGCGTCCGAATATCGCAAGCGGTGTCCCCGGCTGCGGCGTGTAGTAGATCGCGTAGCGGACGAAGTCGCCTTGATGCGCGTCGTTATAGTCGTTGGTAAGCTGCGCGCGATTGAGCATTAGTTCCTCCCACCTGGGCGCCCCTCTCCGATTAGCCTCGTCTTCGGTACCACGCTGCTGTGGCGTGGCCGCGACGGGTTCACGGCGATAGAAGGGCCGAGGAATGAACAGTTGATGAATCAATCATCTCGCAGCTGCGAAGAGGTGATGCGTTTGCTCGTGCTGCATCGCACGCGAAGATGTGCTTCTTATCGCGGGCGCACAAACTCGTTAACAGGATGCGCGGATGGTGCGCAGCGGCTGGCTCAAGGGGACTGCAAAGAATGATCGAATTTTACACGTGGTCGACACCGAACGGGCAGAAGGTGGCGATCATGCTCGAAGAGGTGGGACTGCCTTATCGCGTCCATCCGGTGAATATCGAGAAGGGCGAGCAGTTCGATCCGGACTTCCTGGCCATCGCTCCGAACAACAGGATCCCCGCCATCATCGACAGCGACAATGGCCTGGCATTGATGGAGTCGGGCGCCATCCTGCTCTACCTCGCCGAGAAGACAGGGCGGCTGTGGCCGCAAGCCTTCCCCGACAAGTGGCGCGTGGTGGAGTGGCTGATGTGGCAAATGGGCGGCCCCGGTCCCTTCCTCGGTCAGGTTCACCATTTCGTGAAATTCAATCCGGGCAAGAGCACCTATGCCGAGGAGCGCTACACCAAGGAGGCGCTCCGGCTATATGGCGTGCTCGACCGCAGACTCGCCGGCGTCGCATATGTTGCCGGCGACTATTCCATCGCCGACATCGCCATCTGGCCGTGGATCTCGCGCTTCGAATGGCAAACTGTCACCTTCGACCACTATCCCAACGTCAAGCGCTGGTATCTGGCGATCGCGGCGCGTCCCGCGGTGCAGCGCGCCTGGCACGTGCCGCCCCGCCAAAGCGGCATTCCCATGCCTTGATTGGGGGGTAGACGGCTAGCCGGAGACGCGGCTGCTATGGCACAATGCGCTGATGCCGCGCGAGAGCGACAGATCGCCGGGGGCTCCTTGAATTCGATGTGAGCGCGAGAAGAGGAGTGTCATGACGCTCAATTTGAAAATTTCAATCCCGATTCTCTCCGCCGTCTTGGCGCTAGCGATGTCGATTGCCGGCAACGCGACTTCGGCGACGGCGCAAGTCATCGAGCGTGGTTTCCAAGGCGGCGTGGTCGGCGCGATCGTCGGCGGCATCGTTGGCGGGGGTAGAGGCGCCGGCACGGGGGCCGCGATCGGCGCCGGCGTCGGTCTCGCTACCGGCGCGGCTGAGGCCAATGCCAATGCGCGGGCGGCCTATGAGAGCCAGTATTACGCCCCGCCGCCGCCAAGCGGACCTGGCCTCGTCTACAGCATCCAATCCTCGTTGACGCGGCTTGGCTACGATCCAGGTCCGGTCGACGGCGCCTACGGCGCCCGCACGGCTGATGCGATCAGTCAGTTCCAATATTCCAATCGGCTGCCCGTCGACGGCCAGCCGTCGCCGCAGCTGCTCAATATCATGATCAGCCAAGGGGGTTAGGTCCCGCCGCTTCATGGGTGCGGTCTCTGGTGCGCCCCGCTTGGCGACGCGGACAAGCGGGAAACGGATTTCTGGCAGCCCGGTCTCGACGAGGGGATCCGGGTCTCGATAGGCCTGGAGACGAGTGGAGAGGGGTTATGCAGAAACTGTTGATGAGTCGTTTGTGCGGGCGCGGGCGTTGCAATCTGTGCCACCGCGGCAATTTCCGCCGAGGATTTGGTAGGGGCGGTGAAGGAGCGGCGGGATCTGATGAAGAAGACCGTCGCACCGGCGGCCAAGCTCGGCGGTCAGATGGTGAAGGGCGTTAAGCCGTTCGATGCCGCCGAGGCTGCGAAAGCCATGAATGACATCAACGGCGTGCCCGACAAATATGTGACGCTGTTCCCAAAGGGGACTGAGCATGGCGGCATCGCCGATAGTCAAATTCCCGACCCGGATGACCAAAGTGAAGCCAAAGCGGAGGTCTGGGAGAACTTCGATGACTTCAAGGCGATCGCCATGAAGCTCAAGGACGCGAGCGCTAAGGCCGCGGGTGCGGCCGAGCAGGGGAAGGGGACTTTCACCGCCGCGTTCAGAGACATGACCAAGGTATGCAAGGAGTGTCACGAGACCTATCGCGAAAAGTTGGAACATTGAGGCGTAGGGCGTGGTCGCTAAGATGACCACAGATGTCCCGGGAGCAAACATGAACAGAGCCTGGTGGTGGGCGCTGCTCGCTTTGGCCGTTGCCGGGGCGATCGTGTTCTATCTTTTGACGATTCCGAAGACGGTGCCGGCGTCGGCATTGCCGGCGCATCAGCCTGACCTCGCCAACGGCGAATACATGTTCATCGCCGGTGGCTGCGCCGAGTGCCACGCGGAGCCCGTGGACAAGTGCAAGAGCATGAAGGTGAGGGATAAGCACGTCCTTGCCGGCGGGCGCTGCCTCAAGACGCCCTACGGCATCTTCAATGTTCCCAACATCTCCCCCGACAAGGAAACCGGCATCGGCAAGTGGACTACGCTCGACTTCGTCAACGCCATGAAGCGTGGCATCGGGCCGGGCGGCACCCACCTTTATCCTGCTTTTCCCTATGCCTCTTATCAGCGCATGACCTACGAGGACCTCATCGACCTCAAGGCGTATCTCGACACCTTGCCCGCGGCGAAGAACGAGGTGCCGCCGCATCAGCTCACCTTCCCCTACAATGTGCGCCGCGGCGTCGGCCTGTGGCAGCTGCTCTATGTCAACGGCAAGAGCTTCAAGCCGGATCCGAAGGCGAGCGAAGAGGTCAACCGCGGCGCCTATCTCGCCAAGGGGCCCGGTCATTGCGGCGAGTGCCATTCGCCGCGGAACTTCATCGGCGGCACCATCGCGAGCGAGGCTTATGCCGGTGCGCGCAATCCTGAAGGCAAGGGCCGCATCCCGAACATCACGCCGAGTCATGACGGCATCGGCGATTGGAGCGCTGAGGACATCACCTATTTCTTCGAGACCGGGAACACGCCCGACTTCGACGTGGTCGGAGGTCTGATGGCGCCGGTGCAGGAGAACCTGGCGAAGCTCAAGCCCGGGGATCGCGCCGCCATTACCGCCTTCCTGAAATCACTGCCGCCGCGGCCCGACGCCGTGCCGAAGAAAAAGAAATCGGGGCAGGACAACGGCCATGATGATGACGGCGGTGACGCCGAAGGCGACCCGGGGACTTCGGACGGCACGGAGTAGCCGTAAGACGAGGCCTATCGGCAGTCGATGAACGCGCGCGTACAATTCCGTTCAGGTCGCATTCAGTTGCAAATGGCTAAGACAGGCGCCGATGAGCTGTCCAGGCAAGGGAGGTCCCCTATGACGATGCGCTGGAACACTGTGATCGCCGCCTTGGCCTATACGGCCGCGATGTGCGCGCTTGGTGCTGGCGGCACTGTCGCCGGTTACGCCCAGCCTGACACCGCCGCGGCGCCGCCCGAGGCGAGTTCGAGCGCCGGTGCCGCCAAGCCCGCGGATGCGACGGCGGGCGATGCCCAAGCGCCGGGCGCGGCCGCGGACGAGACGCCCGGAGCCGGGACCGAAGATCAGGCTGAAGAGGCGACGCCTCCCGCGGACGAGGCAACAGAGAAGCCCGACGCCGCAGCGGCTCACGCCGACGACAAGAGCAACGCCGACAATGGCGACGCCGCCGACAAGCATGAGGCTGGCAAGGACGAGGCGGGCGAGACCGATGCCGAGGACACCGGCAGCAGCGATGCGGCCGCCAAACCTGAAGGCGCGAGCGGCGACGTGGCGGCGACCGACAAGGCGGCTAGCGAGAGCGCCGATGCGGCGAGCTCTGCCGCTGCCGAGAAGGTCAAGTCGGGCGACATCCCGGTTCCGAGTGATCCGATTGCGGTCTCGGCCTTCAAGGCGCTGGAGAAGAATTGTGCCCGCTGCCATCAGGCGGGGCCAACACTGAAGCGGCGAAAGCCCGCAAAGAATTTCGGCAACATTCTCCACCTCGAGCAGATCTCGACGGAGCCGGCCCTCATCCTTCCCGGCAATCCGGACGGCTCCAAGCTCTTCATCCAGATTGCCAAGAAGGAGATGCCCTACGACTGCTATCAGGAATTCGACTGCAAGGCCGAGCCGACCGAGGAAGAGGTCCGGGCCATCTACGATTGGATCAAGAGTCTCGGTCAGCTCGTTGCCGCCGCCTGCACCGGGCGGAACCTGATCGACGAGGAAGCTATCGTCACCGCGATCGCGGGCGATCTCGAGGCCCAGCCCGAGCATCGGCGGAAGGGCATGCGCTACATCACGCTGTCGAACTTCTTCAATGCCTGTGCTCCGGAAACCGACATGGTGCGTTACCGCCAGGGCGTGGTGAAGCTGCTGAACAGCCTGAGCCGCGAATCCGACGTGGTGAAGATGCGCACGGTCGATGCGGACAAGACCGTCATTGCCTTCAATCTCGACGACCTCGGCTGGAGCGAGGAGGATTGGAACCGCATCGCCAGCATCTATCCCTACGCCATGAAGCCGGACGCCACGGTCTATGACACGGTCGCGTCGCAGACCGGAACGCCGCTACCGTGGCTCCGCGGCGACTGGTTCGCCTTCACCGCATCGCGGCCGCCGCTTTATTACGACCTGCTCAAGATGCCGAAGGAGTTCGCCGCGCTTGAGAAGCAGGTCGACGTCGACGTCAAAAGCGACATCGAGAAGTTCCTCGCCAAGCGTGCGGGCTTCCAGAACTCCGGCGTCTCCAAGCACAATCGCCTGATCGAGCGCCACACCATCCCGACCGGCTATTTCTGGACCTCCTACGACTTCAAGGGCGACAAGCCGGAGCAGAGCCTATTCGTGCATCCGCTCGGGCCCGACGGCGACGACGCCTTCAGGCATGACGGCGGCGAAACCATCTTCAGCCTGCCCAACGGCTTCCAGGCCTACTATCTCAACACGGCGAAAGGCGCGCGGCTCGACAAAGGCCCGACCGAGATCGTGCTCGATGACAGCCAGCTCGACCGCGCTGTAACCAACGGCATCTCCTGCTTCGGTTGCCACAACCAGGGCATCCGCCAGGCGACCGACGACATCCGCAATCATGTGCTCAACGACCGGATCTTCCCCAAGGAGGTGCGCGATCAAGTCGAGGCGCTCTATCCGCCGGCCGACGAGTTCAAGACGCTGCTCGACGGAGATGCGTCGCGGTATCGCAACGCCATGGTGCGGGCGGGGCTTGATCCGGAGCTCGATTCCCAGACGGTTGGCGTCGAGAGCATCAACTTCCTGTCGAAGGCCTATGAGAAGGCGATCGATCTCAGGATCGCCGCGGCGGAATACGGAGTTGCGGCGGAAGCCTTCGCCCAAGGCCTGACCGACGCCGGCGGTCCGTCGGTTCAGCTCAAGCGCAGGCTCGAGCAGGGCGTGTTGCCCCGCGAGATCCTGGAAGCGGAGTTCAAGGACCTGATCGTCAAGGTCTCGGACAACGAGCCGCTCGAGATCGCGGGCGCCGAGGCGGTCGACGTCGCCAAGGTCGGCGGCAAGTCGAAGGAAGAGACCCACGACTTCGACCTCGCCCTCATCTCCGACAAGAGCGACTACAAGGTAGACGATCTGCCGGTCTTCACCATCACCTCCAAGGAGGACTGCCACCTGACCCTGATCAATGTCGATGCGAGCGGCGAGGGCACGGTGATCTTCCCCAATAAGTTCCAGCAGGACAATCTGCTTGCCGCCGGCAAGGCGAGCGAGTTCCCGGGCAAAGACGCGCCGTTCCAGTTCCGTCTCAAGGACCCGGGTACCGAGACGGTGATCGCCATCTGCAACGCCACCGGCAAACAGGCCGACGGCATCAAGCATGATTTCAAGACGCGCTCCTTCACCCCGCTCGGCAACTACCGCAAGTTCCTGACCCGGCAGATCGTGGTTGAGGGCGAGGAGAAGGTCGCCGCGGCTCAGAAGGAAAAAGCGAAGAACGAATTACCTGCGCCAAGCGAAATCCTGGCGCGGACCGCGATCAAGCTCGACGTCAAATAGTGCTCAAGTTTTGGGCGGGAAGCAGCCCGTTTCCCGCCCAGTTGCCCGGCGCGTGGGCGTCCGCTGCGGCGGATTGTTTCGGCTAGGGGATAGACGGCGAAAGCACTTTACAACCCCCGCAAAACTGCATAACGCACGAATTAGCTCCTGGCATTTCGCTCATGGGCCGATCTGACAATTTCAATCTCGTGTGGGAGTAGACATGGGATGGACGTTTTCACTTCTGCCGCGGAGCTTCTCCGTCACCATCGTCCCGAGCGGCCGGTCCTCGGCCTAAGGCCCCACGCTGCGGCGCGCGCCGCGCGCTGGTTCCGCGCCAATTTTCCCGGCCCCGTGCTCTACGCCGCCAAGGCGAACGATGCGGCTCCCATCATCGAGGCGTTGGCCGAAGCTGGGATCACGCAGTTCGACGTCGCCTCGATGGTCGAGATCGAGCGCCTCGCGGCCGTGCCGGGGGCCGAGCTCTATTACATGAACCCGGTGAAATCGCGAGGCTCGATCCGCGCCGCCTATTACGACTTCGGCATCCGGAGCTTCGCCTTCGACAGCGACGAGGAGCTCGACAAGGTGCTGGAGGAGACGGGCCACGCGCGCGACCTCACCCTGTTCCTCAGGCTCGCCTGCCCCAACACCCACAGCCTCATCCCGCTGGAGGGTAAGTTCGGCGTCTCGAGCGAGGACGCGCCGGCGCTGCTGCTGCGGGCGCGGCAGTTGCGGCGCGCGGCTCGGCGTCACCTTCCATGTCGGTTCCCAGGCGGTGGTGCCGGCGGCCTTCGGCGAGGCGCTGCACGCCGTCGGGCAACTGATCGTGATCTCCGGCGTCCTGGTCGACGCCATCGACATCGGCGGCGGCTTTCCGAGCCGCTATCCCCATTCCGAGCCGCCGGAGCTCTCAGCCTATACCGATGAGATCGCCAAGGTGTGGGACGAGCTCAACGTCAAGGAGACCTGTGAGCTCTTGTGCGAGCCGGGCCGGGCGCTCGTGGCCGAGGCCGAGTCCGTGATCATCCGCGTTGACGCGCGCCGGGGCGACACGCTCTACGTCAATGACGGCGCCTTCGGCACGCTGTTCGATGCCGCCTATTGCGGGTTCCGCTTCCCGGCGCGGCTCGCGGCGAGCTCAGGCCGCGTCAGCGACAGCGAAGCCGAGTTCTCGCTCTACGGGCCGACCTGCGACAGCTCCGATCATCTGCCCGGTCCCTTCGTGCTGCCGTCATCGATCGGGGAGGGGGACTATATCGAGATCGGTCAGATCGGCGCCTATGGCCGCGTGTTGGCGAATCGTTTCAATGGCTTCGGCGAATACGATGAGGTCATTCTCACCGATGAGCCCATGCTCTCGATGTATGCCGAGAGCGAGGAGCCGATGGCGTCTCCGCTGCCGCTGAGGACGAGCGCCTAGCGGCGAGCGGCATCTGCGGCCTGCCTAGCCAGAAGTGGTGGGCGGTACTGGACTTGAACCAGCGACCCCTGCGATGTGAACACAGTGCTCTACCAGCTGAGCTAACCGCCCGCGCCACGCGCTATCAACCGGATTTAGCGAGCGGGCGCAAGCCAAGTCAAGGAAGCGGTCGGCCTCCCGCGGACTCCCGTTCGCTTGGCGCCCGCCGGCTTCATCTTGGCTCGCCAACGGACAACCGGCCCCTTGGCGGCGCTCTCTCCTAATATTCTTCGGCCACGATCGTCTTCAGGTCATCGAAGCTCATGACCGGCTCGATCCTGTGCACGTTGAGGTCGGTCCAAGGGTGAAACAGCCGCATGATCGAGGCGGCGTCATCGGCTTCGAAGATCGACCAGGCCTCCTGTTGGGCGAGCGAGATCCACGCCCCCAACAGCTTGACCCCCGGCGGCGTCGGAATCCCATGCGCCTTGAGCCGCCTGAAGCTCTCATCGCGGTTGTTCGGGTCGATCGTGACATAGCAGACGAATAGCATTGGGCTCCTCCACGGTGTTGCGCGGTCCCGGGACGCCACTCTACCTCAGCTCGTTGAAATTCTGCTTAAGGTCAGGCAGGTCGCCTAAACGTGAACAGGGGCAGCGTGATCGGCGCCGCCCCTGCTTCTCAGTTTACCGTGCAGGCCGTCGCTACTTGGCGACGATATCGTTGACCTTGGCCAAGGTGTCGGTGGCGCCGGCGAGGTCTCCCTCGGTGCATTGGGCGTCGGCCTGGTCGAGCAATTCGTTCGCCTTCTCCATGTCGTCTTCGCTGATGGTATTGGCGTCGACCTTGTTCTGCACGGCCTCTTCGCTTGCCGCGAGTTTCTGGGTGCACTGGTCGTCACCCTCCGGCTGGGCTTCGTCGACCGCGTAGGCGGATCCCCCCAACAGGCAGGCCAAGGCTGCGCCGATCACGACACGTCTCAGCATCCTCATGTCTCCTTGGGCAATCGGTAATCGGGTTGAACGAAAGGCGGGTAACGTCACTTCGGACTATGGCTCTTCGTTGAGAGCACTCCGGTCGAATTAGGGCAAATCTGTGACACCTTTACTTCGGCGCCCGTCCGGCGCGGCGGCGGTCGCTCGCGCCAACGCGCGCCGTCTCGAGCAGGCGTGCTGCCGTCGGCACCAGCTCGTCGAAATGGTCGATGGTGGCGTCGGGGGCAACACCATCGAGGGAGTGAGCGGCATAGCCGAAGCGCACCAGGATCGAAGGCACGTCCGCGCCCTTGGCGGCGAGGAGGTCGGTCACGCTGTCGCCGACCATGATGGCTCTTCGGCAATTGCCGCCGGCGGCCGCGATCACCTGGATGAGATGGCCGGGATCGGGCTTCGACACGGCGTAGGTGTCGCGACCGGCGATCGCCTGGAAATAGGATTGGAGGCCGAGCTCGGCCAACAGTCTCCGGGAGAGATAGGCGCGTTTGTTGGTGCAGACGGCAAGGCGTGCCCCGGCCCCCGCCAGGACGTCGAGGGCGGTAACCGCGCCCGGAAAGGGCCGGCTCTCGGCGGCAATGTTGGCCTCGTAATGCGCCAGGAACTCCGCCAGCATGCGGTCGACGTCGTCGGTCACGCCGGCCCGGCGCAAGGTCTCCTCGATCATCACCCGCGCCCCATGCCCGACCGCGTGGCGGATGGTCTCGAGCGACACGGTGTCGTGGCCGCCCCGGGCGAGAACGTCGTTCAGGGCATTGGCGAGGTCGGGCGCGGTGTCGACCAGGGTGCCGTCGAGATCGAACACGATCGTCGCGCCCGTCATGTCAAGTTGCGGCACTCTCCGGCTCCCGAGGACGGCTTCGACGTTGACCCCTCGCGGGATGCCCGGCATATCTCATCCCCGGCGGTTCAGGCTAGGCCCATCCATCATGGTAAAGGCGTCCTCGCCCCGTCGGCGACGAGGCGAAAGGGAGAGCGGTGGCGGATCGTGACGACCTAAAGCAAGCCGCGGCTTTGCGCGCGCTCGATCTCGTCTTCGACGGCATGTGGCTCGGGCTCGGCACGGGATCGACGGCGGAGCGGTTCGTCGATGCGCTCGCCGAGAAGGTGGCCGGCGGTCTCCAGATCCTGTGCGTGGCCACCTCCGAGGCGACGCGGGAACGCGCCGAAAGCCTCGGCATTCCGCTCACCACCCTCGACGAGACGCCGCATCTGCACCTGACCATCGACGGCGCCGACGAGATCGACGATCAACTTCGCCTGATCAAGGGCGGGGAGGGGCGCTGCTCCGCGAGAAGATCGTGGCCACCGCCTCCGACCAGATGGTGGTGATCGCCGACGACTCGCAAGCTCGTGCCGATGCTCGGCAAATTCCCGCTTCCTGTCGAGGTGGTGCGGTTCGGGCTTGCCGCCACGCGCCGCCTGGTGGAGGCCATGGCCGAGCAGGCGGGCTGCGAGGGCGAGATCAGGCTGCGCCGGACGTCGAGCGGCGAGCCGTTCGTCACCGATCAGGGCAATCATATTCTCGATTGCCATTTCGGCAGCATTGCCGAGCCCGAGGTGCTCAGCTTCGCCCTGAAACGCGTCCCCGGCGTGGTCGAGCACGGCCTCTTCCTCGGCGTTGCCGATTTGGCCATCGTTGCCGGCGAGGATGGCGTTCAGGTTCTCCCGGTCCGGTGAGGGGATGACAGTGACGAGCTTCGACTATGATTTGTTCGTGATCGGCGGCGGCTCCGGCGGCGTTCGCGCCGGGCGGCTCGCGGCCGAGCTCGGCGCCAAGGTCGGCATCGCCGAGGAATATCGCGTCGGCGGCACCTGCGTGATCCGCGGCTGCGTGCCGAAGAAGCTGCTTGGTCTATGGCAGCCGCTACGCCGCCGCTCTTGCCGATGCGCCCGCTTTCGGCTGGAGCTATGAGGCCTTGCGCTTCGACTGGCCGACCCTGATCGGCAACGTCCATCGCGAGGTCGACCGGCTGAACGCCGCTTACACGCGAACCCTGGAGAAGGCGGGCGTCGATCTCATGCTCGCCCACGCCACGCTTGAAGATCAGCACACGGTGCGGATCACCGGTCATGACGGCCCCGGTGCGGGCCAAGACCATCCTGATCGCCACCGGCGGCCATCCGGCGATCCCCGAGTTTCCGGGCGCGGAGCACCTCATCACCTCGAATGATGCCTTCAAGCTCGAACGCTTGCCGGAAAGCATCATCATCGTCGGCGCCGGCTATATCGGCATGGAGTTCGCCTCGATCTTCGCCGGGCTCGGCGTCAAGGTCACCGTGATCCATCGCGGCGAGCAGATCTTGCGCGATTTCGACGGCGACCTCCGCGACGGCCTTGCCGCGGCCATGCGCCGGCACGGCATCGACATCCGCGTCAACACCGAGCTCGAGCGCATCGACAAGGAGGGGGAGGGCTTTCGCGTCCATTTCAAGCGCGGCGACAGCCTACGAGCCGGACTGGTGATGGCGGCCATCGGCCGGTTGCCGAACACCATGGGACTCGGGCTCCAGCACGCCGGCGTCGAACTCGGCTGGAACGGCCACGTCGTGGTCGACGAGTACTCCCGCTCCTCGGTCGAGAACATCTATGCCGTTGGCGACGTCACCGACCGGGTCAATCTGACCCCGGTCGCCATTCACGAGGCGACCGCCTTCAGCGAGACCGTGTTCAACGACAAGCCGACGCCGGTCGATCACACCACCATCCCGACCGCGGTATTCTCGGACCCGGAGATCGGTACGGTGGGGTTGTCGGAGGAAGAGGCGCGCGAGAAAGGGCCACGTCATCGACATCTACAAGGCGAGCTTCCGGCCGATGAAATACACGCTTCCCGGCCGCGAGGAGAAGATGATGATGAAGCTCGTGGTCGACATGGCGATCCGACAAGGTGCTTGGCGTCCACATCCTCGGCCCCGACGCGGCCGAGATCGTTCAGATCGCAGCGATTGCCATGCGGCTCGGGGTCACCAAGGCGCAATTCGACGCCACCATGCCGCTGCATCCGAGCACCGCCGAGGAGCTCGTGACGCTCCGTCATAAATGGGAGCTGCCGGTGCCGGTGGCTGGATCCGATGCGGCGGCTTGAGGACAAGATCGCGCTCGTCACCGGCGGCGGCGCCGGCATCGGCCGCGCCATCGCCGAGACCTTCGCGCGCGAGGGCGCCCATGTGGTCGTGGTCGACCGCGACGGCGACGCGGCGCAGCGAGACCGCCGATACCATCGTCATGAGCAACGGCTCGGCGCAAGCGGAGACCGTCGACGTTACCGACACCGATCAGGTCAAGGGCCTGATGCAGCGCCTTGGCGAGAAGTTCGGGCGTATCGACGTGCTCGTGAACAATGCCGGCGTCGGCGAGCGCTCGGACTTCCGTCACCTCGACGACGAGGCCTGGGACAAGGTGTGGCGCGTCAATGTCGACGGCACCGTGCGCTGCGCGCGCGAGGCGTTCGCACTGCTCAAGGCGTCCGGCAAAGCCTCGATCGTCAATCTGTCATCGGTGATGGCGACCAAGCACACCCGGCAGATGTCGGTCTATTCGGCGACCAAGGGCGCGGTGTCGGCGCTGTCGCGAAGCCTCGCCGTGGAATACGCGCCTTACGGCATCCGCGTGAACGCGCTCTGCCCCGGTTATGTCGAGACGGCGCTGATCGGGCGCTACATGGCCAATCCCATGATCGCCAAGGCGCTGCTCACCCAGACGCCGCTCCGGCGCTTCGGCACGCCCCAGGACATCGCCAATGCGGCGCTGTTCCTCGCCTCGGACGAGGCCGCCTACATCACCGGCGCCGATCTCCACGTCGACGGCGGCATGGCGACCACGCTCTAGAGCCGCCGTCAGGCGCCGACCTTGGCCGGAGCCGGCAGCGTCATGGTCTCCTCGACGATGCCGTCGACCACGGCGACCAGGGCCTCCTCATCGCTGCCGCCCAGCGCCTTGACCGTTTCGAACCGCGCGAGCTGCCGGTCGGCGCTCGTGCCCCGCTCGAGGATGTTGCGGGCATGGGCCACTTCGGCGACGCAGCCGAAATAGGCGGCGTCTTCGGCGAGGAGATCGAATAGCTCCTCGAGCAGGGTGGCGAACGGAACGAGCGCGCCCTTGCCGAAATCGACCATGCCCTGCTCGGTGCCGTAGCGCTGCGCCCGCCAGCGATTCTCGCGCACGAGGAAGGGCGGATAATACCGCCAGCGCTGGTTCTGCCGGCGCAGGCGATAGAGCATGCGGCAGATGCAGCGGAACAGCGCCGCGATGGTGATGCCGTCGGCGACCAAGGGGCAGACATCGGTGACCCGCATCTCCAGCGTGGGAAACCGTGCCGACAGACGCAAGTCCCACCAGATCTTGGTCGCATCCTCGATCAGCCCGGCATTGACCAGAAGCTCGATGGTGCGGGTGTATTCGCTGTAGCTGCCGAATTGATAGGGCAGGCCGGTGCGCGGCAGCTCGTCGAACACCGATAGGCGATAGGATTTGAGCCCGGTCTGGTTGCCTTGCCAAAACGGCGACGAGGTCGACAGCGCCAGGAGATGCGGCAGGAAGTACGCCGCCTGACCGAGCAGATCGTTTCTGAGGTCGTCGTCCTCGATGCCGACATGGACGTGCATGCCGCAGATCACGAGGCGACGCGCCACCTGTTGCAGGTCCTTGGCGAGCAAGTTGTAGCGTTCCTTGTCGGTGTGGTGCTGCGCCGACCATTTGGCGAAGGGATGCGTCGACGAGGCGATCAGGGCGAGGCCGAATTCCTCGGCGATGGCGCCGACGGTCTTGCGCAAATTGACAAGTTCGTCCCGCGCCTCCTGGACCGAATGGCACACCGTGGTGCCGACTTCGATCTGGGAGCGCAGGAATTCCGGGCTCACTTGCCCCTTCAGGGCTTCCTCGCATTTGGCGAGCAGCGCCGGCGGCGGCGCGGGCTCGAGATCCCGGCTCTCCTTGTTGACGAGGAGGTACTCCTCCTCAATGCCGAGCGAGAAGCTTGGTTCGCGGATGGCCATGGCGCAATCGTGTCACAATCGTTTGCCCGCGTGTAGCGGAGGTTCGGCGCGGCTGGCTAGAGCAGCCGGCCAAGGATGACGCCCACGAGATAGGCCATCGCGGCCGCTGAAATGCCGATGGCAAAGGTTTCGAGACCGGTGCGCCACCAGGGCGCCGGCGACCAGCGGCTGCGCATCGAGCCGATCGAAAAGAAGGTGAGCCCGGTCATCACGGTCGAAGCTTCAACCGTGGCGGAAAGGCCGAGAACAAAGGGCACGAGCGGGATCGAGCCGCAGGCGAGGAAAGCGAGGAAGGTGGTTAACGCCGCCCTACCTGGAGACCGCGAGATCGGCGGCAGGCCATGCTCCTCGGTCATCATGGTTTCGATCCAGCGCTCGCGCTTCTCGGTGATTACGTTGACGGCGCTCTCCAGCGCTTCGCCCTTGAAGCCCTTGGCGCGAAAGATCTGGCGAACCTCCTCGCGCTCGCCGTCCGGCGCGACTTCAACATGGCGCTCCTCCATGCGGCGCACGACCTCGTACTCCTCGATCTCCGCCTTGGTCCCGGAGAAGTTGGCGGCAGCCATGGAGAAGCCGTCGGCGAAGAGGTTGGCGGCGCCCAGGATGAGCAGGGCCTTGGTCGACAGGTCTGCTCCGACGACGCCCGCAACCACGGCGAAGGTGGTCACCGTGCCATCGATGCCGCCATAAACCCAATCGCGGATGTAGCTGACGCGCGGCCCCGCCGCGAGGCGCTTGGCGATCTCCCGCGGGTGATGGCCGTGTTCGAGATGTCGGGGATCCACGTGGGGCTCCGTGTGTTCGCCGGCCTATGTGGCATGGCAGAAAAGCAGGGGCAATGGTCCGTCCACTGCCAATTACCCAATCCGGTGGTAGTCTCGGCTGAACACCCGGAGGACCAGCAATGCTCTATCTGATCGTCAAAGCCATCATTTCGGGCGTTCTCGTCACTCTGGCTTCCGAGGTCGCGCGCCGGAGCCCGGCCTGGGGTGCTTTGATCGTCTCGCTGCCCTTGATTTCAATCCTCGCGATGATCTGGCTGTGGCGGGACACCGGCGACAGCGAGCGTGTCGCCGCATTGGCTCAAGGAACGTTTTGGCTCGTGCTGCCGACCTTGCCGCTATTTCTGCTGATGCCGGCGCTGCTGCGCCATGGCATCGGGTTTTGGACCGCGCTCGGGGCCGGTTGCGCGCTCACCGTCGTGCTCTACGGCCTGATCGCTTGGCTCGCCCCAAAATTGGGTGTCGGTCTATGAGCAGGGCCCGCTAGCCAGGCCAAGTCGAACCGCTTATATAGCGCCTCTGCAAAAGGAGAGCGTGAATGGCCCCGCGATGGAGCCCAGACAGCTGGCGCGCCAAGCCGATCGAGCAGGTTCCGGTCTACCCGGACCCCGCGGCGGTCGTCGAGGTCGAAGATCAGCTCGCGACCTTCCCGCCGCTGGTTTTCGCCGGTGAGGCCCGGGAATTGAAGGCGAAGCTTGCCCGCGTGGCCGCAGGCGAGGCCTTTCTGCTTCAGGGCGGCGACTGCGCCGAGAGCTTCGCCGAGCACCGCGCCGACACCATCCGCGACTTCTTCCGCGTGCTGCTGCAAATGGCGGTGGTGCTGACCTATGCCGGCGGTTCGCCGGTGGTGAAGCTCGGCCGCATCGCCGGCCAGTTCGCCAAACCGCGCTCGGCGCCGACCGAGGTCCAGGACGGCAAGGAGCTGCCGAGCTACCGCGGCGACATTATCAACGGCATCGATTTCACCGAAGCCGCGCGAACCCCGGACCCGCAGCGCATGTCGATGGCCTACCGGCAGGCGGCTGCCACGCTCAATCTGCTCCGGGCCTTCGCCCAAGGCGGCTACGCCAATCTCGACCACGTGCATCAGTGGAACCTCGGCTTCGTCAAGGACAGTCCAGCCGGGCACCGCTATCAGGAGCTGGCCGGTCATATCGCCGAGAGCTTGCGCTTCATGCGCGCCTGCGGGCTGACGCCGGAGCGGACGCCGGAGCTGCGCACCACGAGCCTCTACACCAGCCACGAGGCGCTGCTGCTCGGCTACGAGCAGGCGCTGACGCGCGTGGATTCGACCTCCGGCGACTGGTACGCGACTTCAGGGCATTTCCTCTGGGCCGGCGACCGCACCCGCATCCTCGATCAGGCCCATATCGAATATCTCCGCGGCATCAAGAATCCGATTGGCGCGAAATGCGGGCCGACCTGCACGGCAGACGAGTTGCTGCGTCTGATCGATGTGCTCAATCCCGCGAACGAGCCCGGCCGGCTGACGCTGATCTGCCGCTTCGGCGCCGACAAGGTGGCGAAGCATTTGCCGTCCTTGATCCGCGCGGTGGAGCGCGAGGGCAAGGTCGTGGTCTGGACCTGCGACCCCATGCACGGCAACACCATCAAGGCCGCCGGCGGCTACAAGACGCGTCCCTTCGATCTGATCACGCGCGAGGTGGAAAGCTTCTTCGACATCCATCGCAGCGAAGGCACCCATGCTGGCGGCATTCACGTCGAGATGACCGGGCAGAACGTCACCGAATGCGTCGGCGGGGCCAAGGCGGTCGCGGAGACCGATCTCTCCGACCGCTACCACACCCATTGCGATCCGAGGCTGAATGCCGACCAGTCGCTCGAGCTTGCCTTCATTGTCGCCGAGAGGCTGAAGCGCGAGCGCGAGGGGCGGCCTCAACCCGAGATTTCGATCGCAGCCGGTGAATAGCCAATAGGCGTCAGAGGCACTGAGATAGGCGACCGGCCGTTCGGTGGCGCCTTGGCAGGCCAAGTTCCGGTGATGGGCAAAGAGATCACAGACAGCTTCAAGCTGGCGCTCGCGCAGTTGAACCCGGTCGTCGGCGACATCGAGGGCAATGTGCGTAAAGCGCGTGCTGCGCGCGCCGCGGCCGCGGCGCGAGACGCCGATCTCATCGTTTTCACCGAGCTCTATCTCACCGGCTATCCGCTCGAGGATCTGGTGCTGAAGCCGGCGCTGCAGCGGGCGGCGCGCGAGGCCTGCGAGGCGTTCGCCGCGGACACGAGCGACGGCGGCCCTGCCGTCCTGATCGGTCTGCCTTGGGCGGAGGGAGCTCTGGTCTACAACGCCATGGCGCTGCTCGATCAGGGTGAAGTCGCTGCGGTGCGCTTCAAATACAATCTCCCCAATTACGGCGTGTTCGATGAGAAGCGGGTGTTTGCCGCGGGCGAACTGCCGGAGCCCTTCGACGTGCGTGGACTGTCGCTTGGCGTTCCCGTCTGCGAGGACATCTGGAGCGAGGAAGCCTGCAAGTCGCTCGCCGAGGCCGGGGCCAAGCTCCTGATCGTGCCGAATGGGTCGCCCTATTGGTCGGGCAAGCTCCCCCAGCGGCTCGAGGTGGCGCGGGCGCGCGTGGCCGAGACGGGGCTCCCCTTGGCCTATGTCAACCAGGTCGGCGGTCAGGACGAGCTTGTCTTCGACGGCGCCTCGTTCGTGCTCAATGCCGACGGGAGGCTCGCGGTGCAGATGCCCGATTGGGAAGACGCCGTGGCCGTCACCGATTGGCGTCATGACGACGAAGGCTGGCGCTGCCTGTTGAAGCCGCTGGACGAGATCGAGGAGGGGGACGCCGCGAACTACATCGCCTGCGTCACCGGCTTGCGCGACTATGTCGACAAGAACGGTTTTCCCGGCGTGGTGCTCGGGCTTTCCGGCGGCATCGATTTCGGCGTTGTGCGCGGCGATGGCCGTCGATGCGCTCGGGCCGATGCGCGTTCATGCCGTGATGCTGCCTTACGCCTTCACCAGCAACGAGAGCCTGAACGATGCGGCGGCGACCGCCGAGGCGCTCGGCATCCGCTACGACATCATGCCGATCTACCCTGCCGTGGAAGGTCTCAGCGAGAGCCTTGCCGCCGTAACGGAGAGCGGCGGCGCTACCGACGTCGCCGAGGAGAACCTGCAGTCGCGCGCCCGCGGCACGCTACTCATGGGCCTCTCCAACAAATATGGCGCCATGGTCGTCACCACCGGCAACAAGTCCGAGGTTTCGGTCGGCTACGCCACGCTCTATGGCGACATGAATGGCGGCTTCAATCCGATCAAGGATCTGTACAAGACGGAAGTCTATGCGCTGGCGCGCTACCGCAATTCCGAACGGCCGAAGAGTTGCCTTGGACCGGAGGGGAGGGTCATCCCCGAGAACGTCATCACCAAGGCGCCGACCGCGGAGCTGAAGCCCGGCCAGCGCGATCAGGACACGCTGCCGCCTTACGACGTGCTCGACGATGTGCTCAATTGCCTGGTCGAGCTCGAGTTGCCCGTGGCCGAGATCGCGGCCAGGGGGCATGCGCCCGAACTGGTGAAGAAGATCGAGCGCATGCTCTATCTCGCCGAGTATAAGCGGCGGCAGGCGGCGCCCGGCGTCAAGATCACCGCCAAGAATTTCGGCCGCGACCGGCGCTATCCCATCACCAACAAATTCCGCGAGAAGCTCGCGACATGAGCGTCGTCGTCCGCTTCGCGCCAAGTCCGACCGGCCGCATTCACGTCGGCAATCTCCGCACGGCGCTGCTTAACTGGATGTTCGCGCAGCAGAACCAGGGCCGGTTCGTGCTCCGCCTCGACGACACCGATGTCGCCCGCTCGACCGAGGCATTCGCTGACGGCATTCGCGAGGATCTGGCGTGGCTCGGCCTTCGCTGGGACCAGGAGGTGAAGCAGTCCGAGCGCTTCGCGCTCTACGATGCGGCGGTCGAGAAACTGAAGGCGAGCGGCCGCCTCTACCCGGCCTATGAGTTCCAGGATGAGCTCGAGCTCAAGCGCAAGCGGCAGCTCGCGCGCGGGCGGCCTCCGGTCTATGACCGCGCGGCGTTGAAACTGACCGAGGCCGACCGCGCCAAGCTCGAGGCGGAGGGCCTGAAGCCCCATTGGCGCTTCAAGCTCGAGACCCGCGACGTGGTCTGGGACGATCTCGTGCGCGGCGAGCAGCATGTCGATGCCGCCTCGCTGTCGGATCCCGTCCTCGTTCGCGCCGATGGCAGCTATCTCTACACCTTGCCGTCCGTGGTCGACGACATCGATCTCGGCGTCACCCATGTCGTTCGCGGCGAGGATCATGTCGCCAATACCGCGCCCCAAATCCAACTGTTCGAGGCGCTCGGCGCGGTGCCGCCGGCCTTCGGCCACCACAGTCTCCTCGTCGGCGCCGGCGGTCAGGCGCTGTCCAAGCGCGATCGCTCGCTGGCGATCGAGGGCCTACGCCAGGACGGCCTGGAGCCGCTTGCGGTGGTGAGCTACGCGGCCCTCATCGGCACCTCCGATCCTGTGGTGCCGCATCTTTCCCTCGACGAACTGGTGCAGGGCTTTGCCTTCAGCAAGCTGTCGCGCGCGCCGGCGCGGTTCGACGTCGAGGAGCTGCGCGGGCTCAACGCCAAGCTTCTGCACGCGCTTCCCTATGAGGCGGTGGCGCCGCGGCTCGCCGAGATGGGCGTAGGTGGCGGCGGGGCGCTATGGCACGCGGTGCGCGCCAATCTCGCCGTGCTCGCCGACATCGAGGACTGGTGGCGCGTCGTTGCGGGACCGATCGAGCCGGTGATCGCCGACGCGCCGTTATGTGGGCAGGCCGCCTTGCTGCTGCCGCCCGAACCTTGGGACGAGGCCACCTGGGGCGCGTGGAGTGCCGCGGTGAAGCAGGCCACGGGGAGTAAGGGCAAGGCGCTGTTTCAGCCGCTTCGTCTCGCGCTGACCGGGCGGGAGCACGGACCGGAGCTCAAGCTGTTGTTGCCGCTGATCGGCCGAACTCGGGCGCTGGCGCGCCTCAAGGGCACCACTGCCTAGCAACGATGCTATTGGGCCGGCGCCGGCTGGCTCTTGGCGATGCTCGATTGCTGCGCCGGCGGAGCGGCGTCGGCAGGTGCTGCAGCTTGGGCTTCGGCAGCAGCCTGGGCGTCGGCATTCGGGATGGCGCCGGTAACATTGATGTCGAGCTGCTGCGGGGCTTGGGCCGCTTGCGGTGCGGGGGCCGGAGCGGCGGCTGCGGTCGTCTTCTGCTTCGCCCCCGGCTTTCCTGCGGTGGGCGCCGCCTCTGCTTTCTGGTTGGCCGCCTCGATCTCGGTGGGGTTGTATTCGCTTTCCTTGCAGGAGCAGCCCTTCACATAGGTCGTCTTGTATTTGAAGGCGTTCGGCAGCTCTTGATAGGGCACGCCGTTCAGCGAAATGGCCTGCTCTATGTCCTGGCCGGGATTACGGTAGACATAAAGCTCGGCGGGCGCGGCGCAGCTTGACTGGCACTGCGCGGCGTCCTGCGCCAAGCGGCCGGCATAGGTCTGATAGGTGATCGGGAAGAAGAACCCGTCGCAGGTCCTGACGCAGACGGCGCGGTAGCGTCCATTCGGGTCGATGCTGCGATAGACCGGCTGATTGGAATATTCCTGGTCGGGCTCCTGGACCCGCTCGCGGCCGAACCAGCCGAACAATCCGCCGCCGCCGCTGTCGCGGCGCGCCGGCTGCTGGTACTGGCCGCCGCCGCAGCCGTTGCGGGCAAGCGCATCCATGAGCTCCGCCTGCCGCCGGCGATTGCCGCCGCCGCCGGCGATCGCGGCGCGCTGCTCTTGCAGTTGCTCGACCTGGCGGCGCGAGTCCTCGACGCGATTATTCATCTGCAGGCATTTCGGGGTGCGGACGAGCCCGCGGCCGAAGATCAGGAAGCCCCTCTCATAGCATCCGGCATCGTCCATGGCCGCCTTGGTGCCCTGATACACCCGGGTCGCGTCCTGGATCTGGCGGTCGATCGCCGGGAGCTGACTGGCCCCGCCGCCGCCGCGGGCGCTGGCCAGTTCCTGTTGCAGCTGCATGCAGCGCGCCTGCTGGTCGTCCTGCGCGAGCGCGTACCCGGCGCCTGCGAGCGCCGTGCCGCAAACCGCGAGCAGCGCGAGGCGCGCCGGACCGCCGACACGTTGCGCCAGGGAGGCGAGCCAAGGCTCGTGAGGCATTTTCACGTCAATGTCCGACAGTTCGGATCCCAACAGGCCATGCGGGGCCCCCGGCCATGAGCCTAAGGTATTTGGCTCTAAGTTAGGGGTCAATGCGGCATCAATAAGATGCTTCCTATTGACGTTGTTAGCCTTTGCCGCCATAACGCCCGGCATCATGGCGCCAGAACAACCCATCCTTATCATTTTCTCGGGCATCATTATTGGCTAGCTAACAGCTGGCCGGGTCGTTCTTCCTTTTCCCATTTTCTTCCGCACAAGAACCGAACGCCGGCCGGCCGCAAGGCAAAGAGGCTTCCGTGGCGCTCAGGCTCTACAATACGCTCACCCGCGAGAAGGAGCTGTTTCAGCCCCTCGATAAGGGCAATGTCCGCATCTATGTGTGCGGGCCGACGGTCTACGACTACGCCCATATCGGCAACGCGCGCCCCGTCATCGTGTTCGACGTGCTGTTCCGGCTGTTGCGTCATCTCTACAAGCCTGAGCACGTCACCTATGTCCGCAACATCACCGACGTCGATGACAAGATCAATGCGCGGGCGGCGCAAGACTATCCCGATCTGCCCCTGAACGAGGCCATCCGGCAGGTCACGGCGAAGACCGAGCAGCAGTTCCACGAGGATGTCGCGGCACTTGGCTGCCTGCCGCCCACGGTCGAGCCGCGGGCGACCGAGCATATCGACGCCATGAAGGCGATGATCGAGGCGCTGATCGAGAACGGCTGCGCTTATGTCGCCGAGGACCACGTCCTGTTTCAGGTCGCGGCGATGCCCGATTACGGCAAGCTGTCCCGGCGGTCCCTCGACGAGATGATCGCCGGCGCCCGGGTCGAGGTCGCCCCCTACAAGCGCGATCCGATGGATTTCGTGCTGTGGAAGCCGTCGAAGCCGGGCGAGCCGTCATGGCCGTCGCCGGCGGGCATCGGGACGCCGGGGCGTCCGGGCTGGCATATCGAGTGCTCGGCGATGTCGGCGGCGCATCTCGGCGAGGTGTTCGATATTCACGGCGGCGGCATCGATCTGGTGTTTCCGCATCACGAGAACGAGATCGCGCAATCGCGCTGCGCCTTCCACACCAAGGTGATGGCCAATTACTGGCTGCATAACGGCTTCTTGCAGGTCGAAGGCGAGAAGATGGCGAAGAGCCTCGGCAATTTCGTCACCATCCATGAGCTTTTGACCGGCTGGCAAGGCTACGCCTGGCCCGGAGAAGCGCTTCGCTTCAACATGCTCCGCACCCATTACCGCCAGCCCCTCGACTGGACGCTGGTCGGTCTCGATGAGGCGCATAAGACGCTGTGGGAGTGGTACGGCGATCTGGAAGGGAAGGGTGCCGCGAGCCCGGGCATCCCCGGGCACGTTCTGGATGCCATGTCCGACGATCTCAATACGCCGAAGGCGATCGCTGCGATGCACAAGCTGCACAGCTCAGGCAAATGGCCCGAGCTTCGTTCGGCCCTCAGCGTTCCTCGGATTCTCCGGCCGACCGGGCCAAGATCGAGCGGGTGCGCCATGTAGACGAGCAGAACGCCGCGGTTGCCGACTCTGGCCGGGTCGCGGATTTGGTGGAAGCGCGCCTCGCCGCGCGCAAGGCCAAGGACTTCAAGGAGGCCGATCGCATCCGCGACGAGCTCGCCGCCATGGGCATCGAGCTCAAGGATGCCAAGGATCCCGACACCGGCGAGCTGGTCACGACCTGGGAGGTGGCCCGATGACCCGCGAACGCCTCTATCTTTACGACACCACGCTCCGCGACGGCGCCCAGACCCAAGGCGTCGACTTCTCGCTCGAGGACAAGGCGCTGATCGCCGAGCAGCTCGACGGGCTCGGGCTCGACTATGTCGAGGCCGGTTATCCCGGCGCCAATCCGACCGATACCAAGCTGTTCGCCGAGGAGCGGCCGATGCAGTCAGCGATGCTGACCGCCTTCGGCATGACCAAGCGGCCGGGGCGGTCGATCGCCAATGATCCCGGCTTCCAGGCGGTGCTCGGCGGCCAAGGCCGGCGCCATCTGCCTCGTGGCCAAGACCTGGGATTTCCATGTCGACGTTGCGCTTGGCATCACGCTCGAGGAGAACCTGCAAGGCATCAGCGAGTCCGTCGCCGCCGTGGTGGCCAGCGGGCGCGAGGCGCTGCTCGATTGCGAGCATTTCTTCGACGGCTACAAGGCCAATCCCGCTTACGCCATCGACTGCGCCAAGACGGCGTACGAGGCCGGCGCGCGCTGGGTCGTCTTGTGCGACACCAATGGCGGCACGCTGCCCGAGGAGGTCGAGGCCATCGTCACCGAGGTGGTCAAGCACGTTCCCGGCGATCATCTCGGCATCCACGTCCACAACGACACCGACAACGGCGTCGCCAATTCGCTCGCCGCCGTTCGCGCCGGCGTGCGCCAGATCCAGGGCACCTTGAACGGGCTCGGCGAGCGCTGCGGCAACGCCAATCTCACCTCGATCATCCCCACCTTGATGCTCAAGCCCTATTACGCCGAGCGCTTCGAGACCGGGGTGTCGCCGGAAAAGCTCAAGACCCTGACCCATGCCTCGCGCATCCTCGACGAGGTCCTGAACCGGGCGCCGAACCGGCACGCGCCTTTCGTCGGCGAGGCGGCCTTTGCGCACAAGGGCGGCATCCACGTCTCCGCGGTGCAGAAGGACCCGCGCACCTATGAGCACGTGCCGCCGGAGGCGATCGGCAACCGGCGCAAGCTCTTGGTGTCGGATCAGGGCGGCCGCTCCAATATCCTCGCCGAGCTCGACCGCATCGGCATCGTCATGCCGAAGGACGATCCGCGCATTGGCCGCCTCCTCGACGAGGTGAAGGAGCGCGAGGCCAAGGGCTATGCCTACGAGGCGGCCGATGCGTCCTTCGAGCTGCTCGCCCGGCGCCTGCTCGGCAACGTGCCGCAATTCTTCGACGTGGAGTCGTTCCGCGTCATGGTCGAGCGCCGCCACAACGCCGTCGGCAATCTCGTCACTATATCCGAGGCGACGGTCAAGGTTCGGATCGACGGCGAGACCATGCTTTCGGTCGGCGAGGGCAACGGCCCGGTCAACGCTCTCGACACGGCGCTCCGGAAGGACCTCGGCCGCTACCAGGGCTACATCTCCGACCTCGAGCTGGTCGACTACAAGGTGCGCATCCTCACGGGGGGTACCGACGCCGTCACCCGCGTCCTGATCGAGAGCCGCGACGGCGAGGGCAACCGCTGGTTCACGGTGGGTGTGTCGCCGAACATCGTCGACGCCTCGTTCGAAGCGTTGCTCGATTCCATCACCTACAAGCTGATCCGCGACGGCGCCACCGCGCCCTGACCCCATCAGAACTTGGCGATGACCTCGGGCTCCGGCCTTTCGGCCCGGGTCTCCAGCGCGCGCGAGATGATGGGAATGATCGCCTCGACGCGGTCGGCGAGCTCGAGGTGAAGCTCGAAGCCCGGGCGGATGAAGCCTTCGCCCGTCATGTGCTGGAACAGCGCCAGCACCGGGTTCCAGAAGCTATCGATATTGGCGAGCACGATCGGCTTTTGATGCTGCTGGAGCTGCGCCCAGGTGAGCTGCTCGACGAATTCCTCGAGGGTCCCAAGGCCGCCGGGGAGCGCCACAAACGCATCCGACTTCACGAACATCAGATGTTTCCTCTGATGCATGGTGTCGACCACGATCAGCTCCTGCACCTCCACCAGCATGTGTTCGCGGAGGTTGAGGAAGGCGGGAATAATGCCGGTGACGTGGCCGCCATTGTCGAGCACGGCGCGGGCGATCTCCCCCATCAGCCCGATGCTGCCGCCGCCATAGACGAGGCCGATGCCTTCCTTGGCGAGAATCGCGCCGAAGTCGCGGGCGGCGCGCGCGTAAGCCGGGTTCCGGCCATGTCCCGAACCGCAATAAACGCAAATATTCTGGATGTTAGCCCTCTTGCGCATGCGCCATCTGGCATTCGCCGCTTCCGGGCGTCAAGGCAACGCTTGACCTGAAAACGATGCGCGGACTGGCAGGGACGTGACCAATTCGTTAGGTTGGCTGCATGAGCCGGTACTTCTGAGCGCCACCTCACGCCGCTGCCGGCTTCAAGAACACATCAAGGGAGCGTTTCGCCAAAGGATCGGGTTGTCATGGGCAGTAAACTCGTCGCGTCGTTGATCGCCTTGCTCGTTGTGGTCGCCTTGGCTGCCGCGGGCATTTATCTCTACCGGCAACAGCATGGCGGACCGCCGCCGCACGTCGCGACCGGAGAGGGCGCGAAGCCCGCGCCGGGCCCCGGCGAGCCGAAGCCGGGCGAGACCGGCCCGGCAAAGCGCACGGCGGTGCCGAGTTTCGACGTGGTTCGCATCGAGCCGACCGGCGAAGGCGTGATCGCCGGCCAGTCGGAGCCGGGCTGGACGGTCAAGGTCGAAAGCGCCGGCACGGTCTACGGCGAGGCAACGGCCGACGAGGAGGGGGCGTGGAGCATCGTCCTCGACAAGCCGCTGCCCGCTGGCGACCATGCTCTCGCGCTCAGAGCCTATTCCCCGGATGGGACACGGGCGCTCACGGCGCAGCAGCCGGTACGGGTCGCCGTCGGCAACGCAGGAGGCGAGGCAACTGGCGAGCAGGCCGCCGACGCCTCGAATCTCGCCTCGCAGCCGCAGCCCGTCGTCCCTGACGAGAATGCGCCGCGCGAGCGGGGAACGCCGCCGGTCAAGATCAATTCGGTCGAGTACCAGGACAAGGGCGAGGACAGCGGCACGATCTCCCTGTCCGGCATCGGCCAGCCCCATGTGCAGGTCTTTCTCTTCTTCGACGGCAAGCCGCTCGGGGAGTTCAGCGTCGGCGACGATGGCACCTGGACCTATCAGGCCGAGAAGCGCCTCGACGACGCCGAGCACACCATCCGCGCCGACACCTATGACGAGAAGACCAGCGTGGTGCAGGGGCGCGCCTCGGTTCAACTTGGGCGCGAGCAGTCGGCGCCGGCGTCGGCAACGGCCGAGCAGCAAGCTTCGCCTGAGGCCGCGCCCGCCGCCCCCGCGGTCGCTGAGGCCGGCCCCGCGCCGGAACCATACGATCTCTCTTCGCAGCCACAGCCGGTCTTCCCGGAGGAAACAGCGGTCGCCGAGGCATCTCCCGCGGCGCCGCAAGACCTGTCCTCCCAACCACAGCCTGTCTATCCCGAGGAAGCGGCGGAGCCAGAATCGGCGGCGCCAGCCACGCCGGAAGCCACCGCGGCGGCGGGGGGCACGGGCTCAGCCCGAGCCGGTTTATCCCGACGGCCCGCCCGAAATGGCAGCATCCCCGTCAGCGGCCCCGCAACAGGCGGCGCCTGCGCCCTACGATCTGTCCTCGCCGCCGCGAGCCGTGGTCCCGGAAGAGACCGCGGCCGAGGAGTCCGCGCGCAAGATGGCGGCGGAGACGCCGGCCGAGCCGCCGCAGCCTGCGGCGGTTCCCGCCGAGCCCGCCGCGGCTCCGGTGACCGCCGAGCGGCCGACTGAAGCAACACCGGCGGCGCCGCAACAGCCGCCGGTGGTGTTCAAGAGCGTCGACTATCAGGACAAGGCCGATTCCGGAACCATCTCGATCAGCGGGGCCGGCGAGCCGGGAGCCCGCATCTTTCTCTTTTACGACAACCAGCCGCTCGGCGAGGTGACCGTCGGCGATGACGGCACTTGGGCCTTCGAGGGCGAGAAGCGGGTCGAAAAGGGAGAGCACAATTTCCGCGCCGACCGACTCGATGAGACCGGTGACGTGATCGGCCGGGCTTCGATCGGCATCGTGCGTCTCGAGGCGCCGAAGCCAGCGGAACAGGAGGTCGCGGCGGCTCCTCAGCCGGCGGCGCCGGCGCCAGCGCCTTCAGAGAAGGCGCCAAGCGAGGAGACCGCGGCAGACCGAGGCGGAACCGCACGCCGCCGCAGGCGCCGCGCAAGAACCGGAGGGCCGTCCGAAATCCTATGTCGTGCGAAGCGGTGATACGCTGTGGGACATCGCCGAGGAATATTATGGCGGCGGCTGGCGCTATCGGGCCATCGTGCGCGAAAATCGCCAGCAGATCCACAATCCGCACTGGATCTATCCGGACCAGCAGTTCCGTTTGCCTTGAGACGGGCCCAAGCCCCCGCTTGAGGCCCAGGCGACGCAAGACTATATGCCCTGAGGCAGGGGGTAGCGTCTGACGCTGCCCCCTTTTTGCCGCGCGCAAGGCCCCCGCGAGAGAAATACGATCATCGATGCAAGACCGGTTGCCGCAAACGAGAAGCGACGCGCTGATGCAGGCGCGCACGGGTCATGTCGCGGTGTTGCGGGAGCTCGCGCCTTACATCTGGCCGGCCGACCGGCCGGATCTCCGCCGCCGCGTCGTGTTTGCGCTCATTGCCCTCGTACTTGCCAAGGCCGTCACCCTTACGGTGCCGATCGCCTACAAGATGGTGGTCGACCTTCTGACCGGGGAGGCGAGTGGCAAGGAGGTCACCGCGATCGGCCTTGCCGCCAGTCCCGCGTTCCTGATCGTGGCTTACGGCATCGCCCGCGTGCTGATGGTGCTGTTCGCGCAGTTTCGCGACGTGTGGTTCACCAATGTGGCCCAGAACGCGGTGCGCCAGCTCGCCAACCGCACCTTCAGGCATTTGCATGAACTCTCGCTCCGGTTTCACCTGGAGCGCCGCACCGGCGGCTTGAACCGGGTCATCGAGCGCGGCGTGACCGGCGTCGACACCATCGTGCGCATGGCGGTGCTCAACTCGATCCCGACCGCGGTCGAGCTCGTCATGATCTCGGGCCTCGTCGCTTACTATTTTGGCTGGGTCTATGTGCTGGTCGTGTTGGCGACGGTCGTTCTCTATGTCGCCTTCACCTTCAGGGCGAGCGAGTGGCGCATCGCCATCCGCCGCGACATGAATGAATCGGACACCGAAGCGCATTCCAAGGCCGTCGATAGCCTGCTCAACTACGAGACGGTGAAATATTTCGGCAATGAAGACCTTGAAGGGCGGCGCTTCGATGCCTCCATGGCCCGCTACGAGAAGGCGGCCATCCGCACCTACACCTCGCTTGGTTTCTTGAATAGCGGCCAGGCGGTGATCTTCACGGTCGGCACGGTGATCTGCATGCTGCTCGCCGCCCGTGGCGTTGCCGCAGGCACTCTTACCGTCGGCGACTTCGTCATGATCAACGCCATCCTGATGCAGCTTTATTTGCCGCTCAATTTCATGGGCATGGTCTATCGCGAGATCAAGCAGGGCCTGATCGACATCGAGACCATGTTCACCCTGCTGCGCGAGCCCGCCGAGATCGTCGACCGCCCGGGGGCGAAGCCGCTTCGCGTCGACAAAGGCGAGATCAGATTCGAGAACGTGTCCTTCGCCTACGATCCCGATCGGGTCATCCTGAGGAATGTCAGCTTCGAGGTGCCGGCGGGAAAAATGGTGGCGATCGTCGGACCTTCCGGCGCCGGCAAGTCCACGATCTCGCGCATCCTGTTCCGTTTCTACGAGGTGAGCGGTGGACGCGTCCTGATCGATGGACAGAATATCAGCGACGTGACCCAGGCGTCGCTTCGCGCGGCGATCGGCATGGTGCCCCAGGACACGGTGCTGTTCAACGACACCATCGAATACAACATCCGTTACGGCAAGCCGAAGGCGAGCGACCGCGAGGTTCACGAATCAGCGCGGCTCGCCCAGATCGACGATTTCATCAAGACCTTGCCGCAAGGCTACGATTCCCTCGTCGGCGAGCGGGGCTTGAAGCTCTCCGGCGGTGAGAAACAGCGCGTGGCCATCGCGCGGACCATCCTCAAATCGCCGCCGATCCTGATGCTCGACGAGGCGACTTCCGCGCTCGACAGCCATACCGAGAAGGAAATTCAGGATGCGCTCGAGCGCGTGGCGCGGGACCGGACCTCGCTCGTCATCGCCCACCGCCTCTCCACCGTGGTCCAGGCCGACAACATCATCGTGCTTGACCAGGGCGCGATTGTCGAGCAGGGCACCCATCTCGAGCTGCTGGCTAAAGGCGGCCTTTATGCCAGCCTGTGGACCCGCCAGCGCGAGGCCGATGAGGCCCGCGAGCGCCTGGCGCACGTCCTCGAGACCGACACCGCAGCCGAGCTTCCTCTACGGGCCGCGGAGCGGCTCGATGACGAGGCGCTTGCCGGCCAATAGATCCTGGAGATACGAATGAGCGACCGTCACGGCATTCTCGACAGCATTACCGGCGCCTTCGTGCCGCCTCATCGCGACGGCCACAAATTCATCCTCGGCTTTGCCATAGCGACCCTGATCCTGTTCGTGCTGGCGCCGCCGCTCGGCTGGCTCGGCCTGATCCTGACGCTCGCTTGCGTCTATTTTTTCCGCGATCCCGAGCGGGTCACGCCGACGAGGCCAAGGCTCGTCGTCAGCGCCGCGGACGGCAAGGTTTCCGGCGTCGAGCGCGTGGTGCCGCCGCGCGAGCTCGGCCTCGGCGACACCCAGCTCACCCGCATCTCGGTGTTCCTCTCGGTCCTCGACGTGCACATCGTCCGTGCCCCCGTTGCCGGGAAGGTGGTGCGCAGCATCTACGTGCCGGGGAAGTTCCTCAATGCCGAACTCGACAAGGCGAGCGAGGAGAATGAGCGCCGTGCCATGGTGATCGAGACCGCCACCGGCGAAACCATCGGCGTCGTGCTGATCGCTGGCCTGGTGGCACGGCGGATCGTGACTTTCCTCGGCGAGGGGACTAGCGTTACGGCCGGCGAGCGGATCGGACTGATCCGCTTCGGCAGCCGCGTCGACGTTTATGTGCCGGTCGGTGCCAACGTCCTCGTCACGGCAGGCCAGATCGCGATCGGCGGCGAGACCGTGCTTGCCGGGCTGCCAAGCGGCGTAACCGTGAGCCTCGGCGCACCGCAAGGCTAGGCTTGCTTGTACCCATGGTGAGGTCTGGCGATGTTTCCTCCCTTCGATCCTGAGCGGGACGATCGCAAGCCGAGGCAGCGGATGTTCTCGCGCGGCCAGGTGCCGATCCGCGTCTTGATTCCCAACATCTTTACCTTGCTCGGACTCTGCGCCGGCCTGACGGCAATTCGCATGGCGATCGAGCATCGCTGGGATTTGGCGGTGGCCGCGCTCGTCTTCGCCGCCTTCCTCGACGGCATCGACGGTCGTATCGCGCGATTGTTGAAGGCCTCGTCCCGCTTCGGCGCCGAACTCGATTCTCTCGCCGATTTCGTCAATTTCGGCGTGGCGCCCGCGATCATCATCTTCAACTGGGCGCTCGACGATCTCCGCAGCACGGGCTGGATCGCGGTCTTGATCTATGCGGTGTGCGCGGCGCTCCGGCTCGCGCGCTTCAACGTGGCTCTCGAGCGCTCCGATCTTCCGGCCTGGAAGAGCGGCTATTTCGTCGGGGTGCCGGCGCCCGCCGGCGCGCTGCTCTTGCTGCTGCCAATCTACGCCCAGGATCTCGGCTTCCACCTGCCGAGCCTGACGCCCCTGGCGTTGGTCTATACGCTTGCCATCGCGCTTCTGATGGTGAGCCGGGTGCCGACCTTTTCCGGCAAGATGCTCGGGCAGCGGATCGCCCGCGAATATGTGCCGCCGGTGTTCGTGCTGGCGGCGGCGTTCATCGCGCTGCTGCTGACTTATCCGTCGCTGACGCTCGCCGCCGGCTCGGTGATCTATCTCGCCCTCATTCCCGTCAGCGCCTACCGCTACTTCCAGGAAGAGCGGAAAGACGAGGCTCGCGCCAAGGCGCAGAACGGCAAGGGCGCCGACGAACAGGCCGCCGAGACGTCGTCCTTCCCGCGTTGACTTTCGCTAGATGCGGGCGTCGCTCTCGCCGGGTGCGAGCACGCCGGTGACGTCGTAGATCAGGCCGCCCGGGGCGAGCAGCGCTCCGATGCGGTCCCGGCCGAGGCCGACGATGCCGCTGTGCTTCACGGCGAGGACCACGGCCTGAAAGCGCTCGTCCGGGAGCTCGGGCAGAAGGTTGATGCCGTACTCCTCGAGCGCCGCCTCGCGGTCGGCGACGGGATCGAACACCGACACATTGAGAAGGGCGCCCAATTCCCGCACCAGGTCGGCGATCTTGGTGTTGCGCGTGTCGGGGATGTTCTCCTTGAAGGTGAACCCCATCACCAGGACCTTGGCCTCGTCCATCTTCAGCTTGCGGTGAAGCATGGCCTTGATGATGTCGCGGGCGACGAAGCCCGCCATGCCGTCATTGATGCGGCGGCCGGCGAGGATCATTTCCGGGTGGAAGCCGATCGATTGCGCCTTGTGGGTCAGGTAATAGGGATCGACGCCGATGCAGTGGCCGCCGACGAGACCGGGTCGGTAGGCGTGGAAGTTCCATTTGGTGCCGGCCGCGTTCAAGACCTCGCGGGTGTCGAGACCGAGTTCCTTGAACAGCATGGCGAGCTCGTTGATCAGGGCGATGTTGACGTCGCGCTGGATGTTCTCGATGACCTTTGCCGCCTCGGCCACCCTGATCGAGCTCACCTTGTGGGTGCCGGCGGTGATGACGCTGCCATAGACCTTGTCGATCAGGTCGGCGGCTTCGGGCGTCGAGCCTGAGGTCACCTTGACGATGCTGGGGAGGCGGTGCTGCATGTCGCCCGGATTGATGCGCTCGGGCGAATACCCGACGAAGAAATCGCGATTGAAGGTGAGCCCCGACGCACGCTCGAGGATCGGCACGCAGACCTCTTCGGTCGCCCCCGGGTAGACCGTCGACTCGTACACCACCACGTCACCGGGCGAGAGCGCCTGGCCAACGGTGTCGCTCGCTCGCATCACCGCGGTAAGGTCGGGGCGCTTGGCCTGATCGATCGGGGTCGGCACCGTGACGATGAAGAAATTGCAGTCCTTGAGGTCTTCGATGTCGGCGGAGTAGGCGAGGCTCCTCGCGGCGGCGAACTCCTCGTCGGTCACCTCATGGGTACGGTCGCGGCCCGCGGCCAGCTCCGCCACCCGGGCCTTGTTGATGTCGAAGCCCAGGACCGGAAAATGGCGCGCCATGTAGACCGCAAGCGGCAGGCCGACATAGCCGAGGCCGACGATGCCGGCCCGGACGGTCTCGAGGGCTGGCGGGCTCGATTTGGCGGGCATGAGGCCCGGTCGCGCCTTAATTTTGTCATTCATAGGCGGGTTTTATCCATCCCTCGACATGGGGGCGTGGCTTAGCATTTCGCGTTAATTTGCGCAAAGATCGTCGGCCCTGCGGCGAAATTGTCCGGAAGGTCCCGAGGTGCTAAGCGGAAGCTCGAAAATCAGGGGGGTGCCTCGCTTATGAAGCACAGACTTTCGACCTATTTGCGTCAGCTCGAGGCGGAGAGCATCCAGATCATGCGCGAGGTCGTGGCGGAGTTCCGTCACCCGGTCATGCTCTATTCGATCGGCAAGGACTCCTCGGTGATGCTGCACCTCGCGCTCAAGGCGTTCTATCCAGCCAAGCCGCCATTTCCGCTGCTCCACGTCGACACCACTTGGAAGTTTCGCGAGATGATCGAATTTCGCGACCGCGAGACCAAACGTCTCGGCGTCGACCTCATGGTCCACATCAACGAGCAGGGGGTGAAGGACGGCATCTCGCCGATCACCCATGGCAGCGCCCTCTACACCGACATCATGAAGACGCAGAGCTTGAAGCAGGCGCTCGAGCTGCACGGCTTCGATGCGGCCTTCGGCGGCGCCCGGCGCGACGAGGAGAAGTCGCGGGCCAAGGAGCGCGTGTTCTCGTTCCGCAACGCCGCGCATAATTGGGATCCGAAGCGCCAGCGGCCGGAGTTGTGGCACTTCGCCAATACCAGGGTGAAGCCCGGCGAGAGCATGCGCGTGTTTCCGCTCTCCAATTGGACCGAGCTCGACGTGTGGACCTACATCTATCTCGAGGATATCCCGGTGGTGCCGCTCTATTTCGCCGCCGAGCGCCCCGTGGTCGAGCGCGGCGGCATGCTGATCATGGTGGACGACAAGCGGTTGCCCATGGATGCCGGAGAGAAACCCGAGATGCGCCGCGTCCGGTTCCGGACGCTTGGCTGCTATCCCTTGTCGGGGGCGATCGAGTCCAACGCCGCGACGGTGCCCGAGATCATCGATGAACTCGTCGCGGCGCGCTCGTCGGAACGCCAGGGCCGGGTCATCGATCACGATCAGTCCGGGTCCATGGAGAAGAAGAAGCAGGAGGGATATTTCTGATGGCGCGTCTGAGCGTCGTGGACAGTCAGCGCGACAGCGCCGAGGAGCGGCTGAAAGCCCGCATCGCCGCGGAGGAGAATCGCGGCCTGTTGCGCTTCCTCACCTGCGGCAGCGTCGATGACGGCAAGAGCACGCTGATCGGGCGGTTGCTGTTCGAACTCGGCGCAGGTCTATGAGGACCAGCTCAGAAGCGCCGAGCGCGACTCCAAGCGTCCGGGCGTCGCCGCCGCGCCGCTCGACCTCGCGCTTCTGGTCGATGGCCTCCAGGCCGAGCGCGAGCAGAAGATCACCATCGACGTGGCCTATCGCTATTTCTCGACGCCGCGGCGGAAATTCATCGTCGCCGATACGCCCGGCCACGTGCAATACACGCGCAACATGGCGACGGGGGCTTCGAACTGCGATTTCGCCGTGCTTCTGGTCGACGCCCGCAACGGCGTGCTGACCCAGACGCGACGGCATGCCTGCATCGTATCGCTGCTCGGCATTCGCAAGGTGGCGCTCACGGTGAACAAGATGGACCTGGTCGATTTCGATCAGGCGCGGTTCGACGCCATCACCGACGATTTCATGAGCTTCGCGGCGCCGCTCGGCTTCGAGGCGGTGACCGCGATCCCGGTCTCGGCGCTCAAGGGCGACAATGTGATGCGGCCGAGCCCGGCGATGCACTGGTATCACGGCCCGACGCTGCTCGGGCATCTCGAGACCGTCGACGTCACGCCGGAGGAGAGGGAAGAGCCGTTCCGATTTCCGGTGCAATGGGTGAACCGGCCGCATCTCGATTTCCGCGGCTATGCCGGCACCGTGGCGAGCGGCTCGGTCAAGCCGGGCGCCGAGGTGGTGATCCAGCCCTCGGGCCGGCGGGTGCACGTCGCCCGCATCGTCACCGCCGACGGCGACCTCGATGTTGCCCATCGTGGCGATGCCATCACCTTGACCTTCGCCGAGGAGGTCGACGCCAGCCGCGGCGACATCATCGCCGCGCCCGAGGCCGCACCCGCGCTTGCCGACCAGATCGCCGCCCGGGTGGTGTGGTTCGACGAGGAGCCGATGCTGCCGGGGCGCGCCTATGCGATCAAATGCGGCTACCAGACCGCCACCGCCACCATCTCCAGCCTTAAATACAAGCTCAATGTCGACAATCTCGACCATGTGGCGGGCAAGACGCTCGAGCTCAACGAGGTCGGGTCCTGCAATCTCAGCGTCAGCAGGCCTCTCGTGTTCGACCCCTATGGCGACAACGCCGAGACGGGGAGCTTCATTCTGATCGATCGCTTCACCAATGCCACGGTCGCCGCCGGCATGATCGAATTCGGGTTGCGGCGCGCCACCAATATCCAGTGGCAGGAGCTTTCCATCGACAAGGGCGCGCGGGCCGGCCTCAAAGGCCAGAAGCCTTGCGTGCTCTGGTTCACCGGCCTCTCGGGTTCCGGCAAGTCGACCATCGCCAATTTGCTCGAGAAGCGCCTGCACGCCATCGGCCGGCACACTTACGTGCTCGACGGCGACAACGTCCGCCACGGCCTCAACAAGGACCTCGGCTTCACCGACGCCGACCGCGTCGAGAACATCCGGCGCGTCGCCGAGACCGCGAAGCTGTTCGTCGAGGCGGGCCTGATCGTGATGGTCTCGTTCATCTCGCCGTTCCGGTCCGAGCGGCGCATGGCGCGGGAATTGTTCCAGGACGGCGAGTTCATCGAGGTGTTCGTGGACACGCCGCTCGCGGTCTGCGAGGCGCGCGATCCGAAGGGGCTTTACCGCAAGGCGCGCGCCGGGCTGATCACTCACTTCACCGGCATCAATTCCGACTACGAGGTGCCTGACGATCCGGAGCTCGCGCTGAAGACCAGGAATACCAGCGCCGAACTCCTTACCGAGGCTGTCCTCGACGAGCTCAGGCGCCGCCACGTTCTTTAGAAAACGTTGGGCCGCAACCGCCGATCCCCCCGATTTGGTCCCTCGGTTAGCGGCTGCGGCCCACCTCTAGCTAGTCTGCGAGACTAGCGAGGATCTTCAAGCGCTCGGCGGCCTTGGCGTTGCCGGTCTCCGAGGCGCGTTCGTACCAACTGACGGCGAGCTTCCGATCGGCCTGCACATCCTTGACCCCGAGCTCCGTCAGTGCCTCGGGATCGAAGGTGCGGGCGAGCTCATAGGCGGCCTCGCTCTCGCCCTGATCGGCAAGCTGCTTGAATAGGAGCCTCGCGCCGGCAACGTCACCATCGACGAGGAGACGCATGGCGTCCGCCATTTGCGGCGACGCATCGGGCGACGCCGGCGACCCGCCAGGGTTGACCTTGGCCAAGGCCATGTCGAATAGGGAGTCCGGAGAGCTTGTCTCGAATGACATCGTTGGCGTCGGGCCGTGCTCGACGCGAAGCAGGAGGCGCTGGCGTGCTTGCGGCGTGCTGGTGGCGCCGAGCGCATAGATTTCGACGGGATAATCGCCGCCGGCGGTGCCGCCCATGGTGAGGCTAAGCCCCGCCATATCCTTTTCCTTCACCAGCCAGGCGCCGCTCGGGTTGCGCTGACCGGCTGACAGCGTGGCCTCGTTGGGAAGGCCGCGGATGAGGACGTATCGCGCCTGGCGCAGCGACAGCAGAGGGGCGAGGGCAAACGGCACGTTCGGACTTCATTTGGATCAATTGCGGCTTGGCGAGATGCGTTGCCGCCAGCGAGGGCGCCGGCGCCGGGTCGGCTAGCACGACCTCGGACGGGCTCGAAGGGATGATGGATGCGAGGATGAGCCGCGGCTGGGCCGCGGCCGCGTGTTGTCCGTGCCAGACTGCCGATGATTTGGTGGTGCCGGGTTCGGAGTCGGAGGCCTTCGGCCGCTCCATGCTCATGAGCGCGACGATGCCGGCGGCGGTGAGCACCACCGAGGCCGCGACGCAACCGGCGACGAGTAAGCTCGCCCGGCGTTGACGCCGTCGGAATTCCTGGATCAGCGCTTGCACATGGGCTTGCGGAACGTGCCCGGCAGCGCCTGGCTCAAGCGGCAGGCCCGCGGCGTATGCGGCGCTATCGGCGGCGTCGCTGTTGCCGCGCGGATGGACCCCTGCGCTGAGGTCGCTGAGAAAGCTGCGCAGCTGCCGGTCCGGCGGCACGGCGCGAAGCCGCGCGAGCAATGACGGAGGCGGGGTGTGGGGTAGCTTTTCCTCGCGCGAGGACCACGTGCAATCATCCGAGGACCAAGTGCCATCATCGATCCGCGGACGCGGGCGATTGATGCTGGCGCCCCAATAGACTCCGGGAACGGCGGCGAGGCTTGCAAGCCTCGGCTTGTGCGCAGGCGGTGGACACGAAGGCCGCAGACCAGGCTCTGCTTTGCAGGGCGAGGTGGAACCGGTCATGGTCTAACTCCAATCTACTCCCGCCGGGCGGTCCGACCGCCCGACGCAACGCGCCCCGTTCCCCCTTCAAAAAAAAAGCGCGCCAGTGCCCCGTGGCGCGCCGCCTCGCTACAGACTCCCTCTCCGAAATCGTGATGTCCGGGCGGCGCGGCTCGCATCGAAGGCGCATACGCTCATCGTCCGCTGAACGACGCCTGCGGCCATAGCTGGCCCGATTGAACTGATGGTGATCCCCCGATCTCCGCGGTTCCCCGCCATTTCATCCCCCGCCGCGATCGATGGTCCGAGTGAGCCCCATCGTCGGCGACCGTTACGCATTACGCGCAACGGCATGACACGGTTCCATTGTCGCCACAGAAATTCGGCTGGCGGTGAGGCCCGATCGGCCTGAACCATCGATGACGGGGTCGGGCAATGCATCGACAACGCCCCCCTCAGTCTCGAAGGCCGGCAGCCAGTCCTGTCGGCGTTCTCTCGTCTTGCGCGAGCCCCGACCGGGGCGAGAAGACTTCTTGTTGTTGGGCGCGAGCCTAGGCTTCGACTGGGGCGCCACTTCGGCCTGATTAAGGCGAAGCGTAGGCCGAGCGTTCGACCTTCGTACGACCAGCCGGCGCGGCGATCATCGGAGCAAAGAGAGATGCTCCGGGGCGAATTCCCGCGTCAGGTCCTGCATCATGCGCCGGTAGAGACGGAATGCGAGCCGGTGCAGCCCGAGGCGCGCGGCAATGGCGCTCGGCAGAACAAAGCGTGCATAGACGGAGAGCAACTGTGGCGCCGCATCCCTTTGCTTCAGGCGCGCGACGACCGCGGGCGCGATCCGGTAATAGGCCGCGATGGCGGCACTGCCCTCCGGGGTCTGCGCTAGCACGTCATCCCGATAGCGGCGGAGCGTTCGGAGCTCGAAGCAATCGTCGCCGAGACCGAGCACGTCGCAGCAGGCCGTGGTGAGGAAGCAGCTTTGCTGGGGCGGCGTGCACTCGTCGGCGTCGAAGGATTTGGCGAGGTCCTCCTGCTTCTCTTTGGCCCAGTCGAGTGCATTGCGGAGATCCTCGCAGTTGACGGTGAAGCCGCAATCCGCCTTGTCGCCGAACTTGATCGCGATCTTGAGGGACTTGCTCTCCCGGAACAGCGCGCTGGTGGCGAGCGGCAGCACCACCGACACCTTGTCGTCGCGAATATCCGTGCAGTTGCCGCACAGCGCTTCGTCCACCGCCGTGGTGCCGTCATCGGCGCGGACGATCAGCCGGTTGCCCGGGTCGATGAGGAACGACTTCGGCAGCGGCAATTCGTCGGGATCGCCGTAGAGGACGAGCTTGGCGTCGAGGCTCGCCGCGACCTGCATGGTGCCGCGGAGGATGCAGTCTTCATTGTCGAAGCTGATCTGGCCGATCTTGGCGCCGGCTTGGGTGTTAGTGGCGATGCCCTTCCAATCACCGAAGGGCTGTAGCGCGAAGCATTCCGACGTCTTGGCGAAGGCACGCGGAGGCGGCGGGAATAGACGCAGGCCGGCGGCGGCGCCAATGAGGAGGCCAAGCGCGCGTCGGCGCGTGTTGTAAAGCATGTCTGAAGCCTTCGTGGGGTTGTCGGGGCTTTGGGCTGGCGGAGACTAGCAAACGAGGCAGGCAAACGGGAGGACGATAGAGGGGGTATCTTTGCTCGATGCGGGACCGGAATCGGCTAGATTGCGTCGAAATGCCCTGACTGGAGGAACGTCGCGGCCGAGGGAGGCAGAGGCGGTGGCTCGGGTCCATGCAGGGGTCGCCTTTCGCGGCGCCCTCGCCATTGCTGCGATCGCCTCGGGGCTTGGGCTCGGCGCCGTCGCTTTGGCTCAGGCCGGCGGCGCCGGCGAGGGCGGGGCTGAAAGTTATCCGCTGCCCGGCTCGGCGCCAGAAGCCTACAGCCCGATCGGTGAGGGCTTCGAGAGCCCGATCGAGCCGCGCGCCGATCTTAAAGGGCCAAAGCCCTATGTGGATGAGCGCGAGGCGCGACTCAAGGCGGCACGCGCCGCAGCCCCGGAGCTCAATCCCTTCTTTCGCGATACCGAGCTCGCGGCGAACAGCCGTACCTATTGGTTCGACGGAGACGACTTTGGCTTCTCTCAGCCCAGGGCGCTCACCACCGGCGGCTACCTCTCCTATCAGTCAGGCTATTTGGCGAATTTTCTACAGCTCCGAGCCGCCCTCTACACGACCCAGCCGCTCTACGCGCCCGAGGACGCCGGTGCGACCCTGAACCTGACGCCGGATGGCGACCAGATCACCGTGCTCGGCCAGGCCAATGCCAGAGTGAAATTCGCGGGCCAGGAACTGACGATCGGCCGGCAACTGGTTCGAACCCCGTACCTCAACCCGTTCGACGTGAGGATGATTCCGCTCACCTATGAGGGCGTCGTGCTCGTGCCCGAGCGGTACGGCCAACAGCCGCTCGACTACATCGCCTCCTATCTCTGGCAATTTAAGCCGCGCAATTCCGCGAGCTTCGTTCCCTTGTCGGAGGCACTCGGCGTCGAGCAAGACGAAGGCGTCCTCATCACCGGCATCCGCCGTCGCACCGAAAGCCTCAACTATGGGCTCGTGAACTATTGGATCAACGACGCCATGAACACTCTCTACGGCGAGGTCGACTACGCGCTGCCGATCGCTGGCGGCGAAGGTCAACCGAACTTCCGGGTCAGTGTGAACGACGCCGACCAGAGAAGCGTCGGCGCGGATCTGATCCCGGGTCCGGCGTTCGCCACCTATCAGGCGTCGGCGCGGCTCGTTGCCAGCTATCGCGGGCTCGTGGTGACGACAGCGACGTCGCGCGTCGGCGACGACGCGCCCCTGCTCAAACCGTTCGGCAGCAGCGCGTCCTATACCTCGATGATCATCTCGTCGTTCACGCGCGCGGGCGAGGCGGCGTATGTCGCGAGCCTCTCCTACGATCTGTCGCGTGTCGGTCTCGAGGGTCTGAAATTTTATGCCGGCTGGGGCACGGGCGTCGATGCCATCGATGCCGAGACGGGAGCGGCCTCGTCAGATCGGCATGAGCTCGATTTCCGCTTGGAATACGAGCCTCACCGCGGCCCGCTGGAGGGGCTGCGGCTCAAGCTCGAGCACATCAATATATGGGCAAGCGACGCGTCCCAGCCGAGCGACGAGCTCAAGGAGTTCCGCGCCATCGTCAACTACAAGCTGCCGCTGCTTTAACGGGCAGGGCCCAACGGCGCTAATGCCGGGCGGCCACGGCATAATCGCGAAGGACGTCCGCTTCGACTTGCAGCTCTTCAAGCCGGTGCTTGAGGATATCGCCGATGCTGATGATGCCGACGAGCCGATCCCCATCCTTGACGGGAAGGTGGCGAATGCGCCGCAGGGTCATCAGCTTCATCACGTCGGTGATGCTGTCCCCGGGCGAGCAGACAATGACGGCTTTGGTCATGAGGTCGGAGATCGGGATCGTCGGTAACCTGCCGGCATGGGTCGCCAGGCCATAGGCGAGGTCGCGCTCGGAGAGGATGCCGTCGATGGACTTTCCGTCCGCGCTCACGACCAAGGCACCAATTTGCTCGGTGCGGAGATGCCCTGAGGCGAGAAGTGCGGTTTCGTGCGGCGGCACCGTCTTCACGGCCGAACCCTTGATTCGCAGAATGTCAGCTACCTTCATGATTGGCTCCTTATGCGCCGGAACGCGCCTAAGCTAAGCTGCCATAATGATCCGGCTTGATGGCCTTGTCTTGGCGCATCGTGGCGTCGTTGCATTTTGAGGAGCCCGCATCTCGCTGATTTTGGCCCTCTCGTCTCAGCGCCGGATCCTGGAAAAGATTCGCTAACTCCCGAAAGAAGCGCCGTCGATGGCGACGAGGCCTGGTAGGGGTCGTCGCGAAAAGAGAGGTCCCGACTGGGGGGCTGCCGTACCGATTTACAATCGGATGCAACACTGCTCCGGGGTCACGGCGCCGGAATCAAACGCCTATCGTCTGCCGGGTTGCCATGATCCATCATGGGCGCCATCTGCAGGCCGGGCTGTGGACCCGGGCCGGATCCTCCCATTATCTGCAGGCTCAGGCCCGGCGTTAACTGAAGGCCCGCCGTGCCGGGCGTTGACTGAAGGTCCGTTTCCGACGCCATCGAAGTCGTTCCGTCTTCCCCCAGTTTCGGGAGGGTCAGTGGTGCGGGCAATGGTTTGTCATCGGGATCTTGGAATTGCGTGCCGCCACCTGGATTTGAGACCGCGCTCGGCTCCACATCGAAGGCCATCACTCGACCGGGCACAACCATTGCCAAGGCGAACGCGAAGAAACATGCGCTTGTCGCCGTAAGGCCAAGGGCAAACCGCTGCATTTCGAAATCCCCCCGCCTGCTGTCTCGTTAAGGCCTAACGCGTTCGGGATGGCGTCGCCATAGGGCAAAGTGGCCCAGGAGGGTTCGCTGTTGTGGCGAGAACCGGGGGCGCGAGTCAAGCCTGCGGCGACGCCCGCTCTTGCCCACCCAAGGTCCGCCTTTGTTGGCACAAAGCGGACGCTCGCATCCCTCGATGAGGCATCGGCATCTGACCCATTGCGGACCTGCGGGCGGCGAAATCGAGCGCGCACTCGGGACACCCGCAACCTACAAGACGCCTCAATCGTGGTGTATTTTCCTTGGCCGAGTTGCCCATCCGGGCGGCGGAATTGGGCGTGCGAGGCGGCTGTGAGCGCACAGCGTAGAGATCGGGCCGAAATTTGCGGGAATTTCTGGAAGGTCATCGCCGGCGCAAACTGATCGATTGGCTCGCGATCGATTCGAGCATCGATTCGGGGCTCTATGGTGCTTGGACCGCTCTCAAGGACGCCTGGAGCGGCTACTCCACGTTCTTCGGCCGCTTCGAGGTCAAAGGCTTCGCCCGCGGTCTCAACGAGCTTGCTTGCGAAAGCCTCACGCTCGGCACCGCGGGTCTCCTGGTGGTACTTTCGTTCGCACTCCCGGCCTGGGACATCGCTCAAGGCAAGATGAACTTGTCGGACGACTTCAGTGTCACCTTCTACGATCGCTTCGGCAATGAGATCGGCAAGCGCGGCCTGCTGCGCGACGACTCCGTGCCACTTGAGGAGCTCCCTGACTTTTTGATCAAGGCGACGCTCGCCACGGAAGACCGGCGCTTCTTCGAGCATTTCGGCGTCGACGTCTTGGGCACTATCCGCGCCCTCGCCGAGAACGCCCGCGCCGATTCGGTGGTTCAGGGCGGCAGCTCGCTGACGCAACAGCTGGCGAAGAACATGTTCCTGTCGCCGGAGCGGTCCCTCGTCCGCAAGATCAAGGAAGCCCTGATCGCCGTCTATCTCGAGAACCACTACACCAAGCGCGAGATCCTCAAGATGTATTTCGACCGCGCCTATCTCGGGGGCGGTTCCTACGGCGTGGAGGCCGCGGCCCAGTTCTACTTTGGCAAATCGATCCGCGACGTCAACTTGGCGGAAGCGGCAATGCTCGCCGGCATGTTCAAGGCGCCGACGCGCTACGCGCCCCATGTCGACCTTGCTGCCTCGCGCGCGCGCGCCAATGAGGTCCTGACCAACATGGTCGAAGCCGGGTATCTCACCGAGGGTCAGGTCTACGGCGCGCGGATGAATCCGGCGAAGATCGTCGATCGTGGTGAATTCTACACGCCCGACTGGTTCCTCGATTGGGCCTTCGAGGAGGCTCAGCGGATCATGCGCGACAAGCCGCAGCGCATCCTCGCAGCCCGCACCACGGTCGACATCGGCCTGCAGAAGATTGCGGAACAGTCGCTGCAACAGACGCTTGCGCAGAGCGGCCGTTCACGCAATTTCGATCAGGGTGCGATGGTGGTGATGGAGACGGATGGGGCCGTGCGCGCTCTCGTCGGCGGCAAGGACTATGGCGAGAGCCAGTTTAACCGCGCCGCCCACGCCTACCGTCAGCCTGGTTCCTCCTTCAAACCTTACGTCTATCTCACCGCCTTGGAGAACGGCCTTACGCCGACCACCGTCGTCAGCGGCGCCGGCGCCGTCTGCGGGCGCTGGTCGCCGAAAAACTATTCCGGAGGTGGTGGCGGCCGCATGATGATGAAGGACGCTCTGGCGAAGTCGATCAACACCATCGCGGTCAAGGTGTCTCTCCAGGTCGGGCGCGAGAAGGTGATGGCTAATATTCAGAAGCTCGGCATCACCCATTTGAAAAAGACTTGCTCCTTGGCGCTCGGTGATCAGGGCATGACGCCACTCGAACACACCGCAAACTATGCCGTCTTCGCCAGCGGCGGTCTTGAGACGCACACCTACGGCATCGAAGAGATCCACACGCTGCAAGGCCAGTCGCTTTACTCACATCGGAATGACGAGCCGGCCCGCACACAGCTCTTCGACCGCAAGGTGATCGAAACCCTCAACACCATGATGCAGGGCGTGGTCACCTACGGCACCGGAAAGCGGGCGCAGCTCGACTACACTCATAGTGTCGGCAAGACTGGCACCAGCTCGAACTATCGTGATGCCTGGTTCATGGGCTTCACGGGCCAGTACGTTGCGGGCGTTTGGCTCGGCAATGACGATTTCTCGCCAATGGCACGGGTTACCGGCGGCAGCTTCCCCGCCGAGACCTGGCACAACTTCATGGTGCTGGCCCACGACACCGATAACATCCCCACCATCCCGGGACTTCCCGCGCACCCGGCCCAGGTCGCCGAGCAGCAGCGCTTGGCCAAGCTGCAGCAGGCCGTGGCCACGGACTCCGACGTGATCATACCGGCCGCTAGCCCGGAAAGCGTCAAGGACATGTCGAGCGCGACGCGTCAGGTGCTGGAAAAAATTGGCGAGCTCCTGAAGGCAGCGCCCTCTCTCAGCCCGAGCGACAATCCCACCCCGGTCCGTGCGGTGGAGGGTACCGGCCCGAAGCCGGGCATCGCGGACATCGAAGGCGACGAGGCCGAAAGCGTCAACGATCATCCGGTGGACTAGGAGACCGCCGCGGCGACCACCCCGGCGTAATGCTTGGTGCCTGAGACGCCAGCGCCGCCCGCGCCAGCCGAAGATTGCCCCGATGGCAACCCGATTCCGAAAAGCGGCATTTGCCCGTGCTCGAACGGGGCCAGTTCGAACAGCACCAGAATCAGAGAAAGTCCAAAGGGCAAAAGCAGCAGAAGGAGCAAAAGCAGAAGGACAGGTCGAAGTCCAAGTCGAAGCCCCGCTCCGGGAGCTCCACCGCCGGAACCTTCGGCTCCGGCATCGCCGGCGCCGCATGGCCCGTAGATCGAACAGGACATCCGCTAGGCGCTGGACGGGGTCTGGGTCCGCTATCAACGTTGAATTTTTCCCGGCATCTATCAACAGCTCGTAACGTTGCCGTAAGGTCCACGATGCCCTCTACCTCGTGGCCCCAGCCGCTTCGCGCGCTAGGGAATTCAAGCCCCGGGCGACCTTGCCGGCCCAGTTTTCGACATAGGTGAGCCCCACAGTGGCCGGTGGATTCGCGGGCAACGGCGCGAAATAGGGGCAAAAAGGGGGGGCGATGCGCCTCTTGCTCATTGAGGACAATCAGCGGCTCGCCGATTACCTCGGCACCGCGTTGGAGAATGCGGGCTTTGCCGTGGATCAAGTCGGCACGACGGCAGATGCCGACGGCGCCATCGCCACGACCCATTACGACACGCTACTTCTCGACCTCGGCTTACCGGACATGGATGGTCTCATCTGGCTCGGGCATCAACGCCGGCGTCAGATGACGCGGCCGGTGCTCGTGCTCACGGCCCGGGATAGCCTGGAGGACCTGGTCGCAGGGCTCAACCAAGGCGCCGATGACTATTTGCGCAAGCCGTTCGAGCTCGACGAGTTGATCGCCCGCGTCCGCGCCTTGCTGCGGCGTCCGGGCGAGGCGCTCGGGGTCAAGCTTACGGCCGGGAACGTGACCTTCGACACGAGCGGTCGCGAAGTGAGCGTCAACGACACCCCTATCGAGTTTGGCCGTCGCGAGATGGACGGGCTTGAACTGCTGATGCGGCGGGCCGGGCGCGTCGTACCGAAATCCGCCATCGAAGATGCCATCTATTCGTTCGGAGAGGACCTCGCCTCCAATGCCATCGAAGTTCTGGTCCATCGAATTCGCCGACGCTTGCAAGAGGCAGGGGCAGATATGCACATCCACACGCTGCGTGGCGTGGGATACGTGCTCTCGGACAAAGCCGCCAGTGCGTAGCCCGCAAGCAGTAACAGCTTCACTATGGCTCCGTCTTATCGTCGGCTTGGTAAGCGTTAGCCTGCTTGCCGTCGCGGCGGCGAGCGGCGCGCTCTATGTGAGATTCAAGGCCAAGAACTCGGAGTTCCGCGAGCAGACCCTGCGCAATCAGGCCGAGCTCATCGTCGACTATGTGAAGAAGGCACCGAGAGGTGAGTTGGAACTCCCCGCCTATGTCAAGGAGGAGTTCAAGACCAACAACGGCCGCTACGCCATCGTCGACAATAGGGGAAAGCTACTCGCCGCTTCGCCCGGAGTGACGGCGCCCCTCACCGTGATCAATGCTTCGGAGGGGCGCGACTTCTTCCTCCTGCGGCCTGACGCGGATCAGCCTCCCTATTTCGGGCTGTCGATGAAGACGTCGTCCGGCGACGGGCCGATGTGGGTGCAGGTCGCCTTCCATGCCGGCAATATCGTCTATGACAGCGTGCTCGAGGAATTCGTTCAGGATATCGCGTGGATCTGGATACCGTTCGTCATCGTCCTCCTCATCGTCAATTTGATCGTGGCGCGCGTCGGCCTTGCACCGCTGAGCTTCGCGGCAAAGCAGGCCGCGGCCATTGGGCCCGCGGCAGTGTCGATGCGGCTCACCGAGACAGGCCTGCCGCGCGATGTGCACGCACTGGTTAGCGCGGTCAATCATGGCCTCGACCGCCTGGAGACAGCCTTCGACGCGCAGCGGCGGTTCATCACCGACGCTGCCCACGAGCTGCGTACGCCCGTGGCGGTGTTGAAGGCGCATGTCGACATCCTCACGAAGTTCGAGGGTCATGCCGAACTCGTCGAGGAGATCAGCGGTCTCGAGCGGCTCGTCAATCAGCTGCTCGACATGGCCCGTCTCGAGGTGTTGCAACTGGAGAACGGTGATGTCGCCGAGCTGACCAACGTTGCGACCGAGGTCGCCTCGATGCTAGGGCCAGCAGCCATCAACGCGCACCGGTCGATCGAGGTTCTCGCGCCGAGTTACCCCGTGCGCATCAGAGGTGCGCGGGACTACTTGTTCCGGGCGCTACGGAATCTGGTCGAGAACGCCCTGAGGCACACGCGGGAAGGAACCACGGTGTCCATCGTGGTCGGTGCGAACCCGCCTTCGATCAGGGTGATCGATCGCGGCCCCGGTGTGCGGCAGGATCAAAGGAACGTGATCTTTCACCGCTTCTGGCAAGGCGGACGCGATCAGAAGGGCGGCGCGGGGCTTGGCTTGGACATCGCCGCGCGCACCGTCGTCGCCCATGGCGGGATTATTTCGGTGGACGATGCGCCGGAAGGTGGCGCCGTTTTCACCATGCAATTTGAAGCTCTTCCCGCCCATGCAAATGACGGTCGAATTGCCGCCCACGAGCAGGCGGCGGCGAGCCAAATCATTGTGGGATTGTGATCTTTTGGCGGCCGTAAGGCGCGCGTAAGCCGCTCCACCGACCTTGCTCCCCACGCGAGAGCGAAGACGGGGGAGATTCGTGTTGCGGTTCCAACTCACGCCGCGTGACAATCATCTGCGGCCAGCTGCCGAGCGGCTGATTACCGAAGTCTATGCGCGCCACTATGGGGCTCGAGTTGCGGGGCTTCCCGACACGCTCGTGACCATGGTCGAGGGCCACGATGCGGTTCGTTGCGCTGCAGGTCTTCACTTCGCGTCCGATGGCTTCTTCTCGGAAGCCTATTTGAATGCTCCGATAGAGACCCTGCTATCGGCGCTGCGCCGGACGCCGGCCCGTCGCGATAAGATCTTCGAGGTGACATCGCTCGCGAGCGAGGCGCCGCACCTCGTTGGCAGCTTCCTGCGCAAGATCATCGCCTGTGGCGAGGCGGCCGGGTTCGATTGGGCCTTTTTCACTGCAACCGCGCCGCTCAAGGCTCTGCTCGAGCGCATGAACCTCCGGCTCGTTGCGCTCGCGGAGGCGGAGAGCTTGCGGGTGCCCAATCCCGAGATCTGGGGAAGCTACTACACATTCGCCCCACGGGTTTACGCCGTTCACCGCGACAGCATCGCACCTTGCATGCAACGTCAGACGGGGACCGCGGCGCATGTCTGACATCTTTCAGGCGCTACATTGCGGGTCGCGCTATTGCCCTGCAGCCGTGGCGATGGCAGATGACCACGCGGTCCTCACTCGCGGCGAGCTCTTGGCCCGGGTCGCCGGCCTGGCGCAGGTCTTGACGGCCCGGCCACAGACGGTTGGGCTGCTCGGTGCCAACGGCACCGAATGGGCTGTGGCTCAACTCGCCGCTTGGGCAGCCGGCAAGACCGTAGTGCCCCTCCCAACCTTTTTCAGCCGCGCTCAGCTTGAGCATGTGCTCAGGGACGCCGGCGTCGACCACGTTATTGCCACAGCCGAAGCCGCCGGCCTGGCGGCCGCGCTCGGCATCGGCATGACCTCTGCCTTGGGGCCGCATGCCGATACCCTTCCCGAGGCCAGCGAGGGCGCTGGCGTCATCGTCTACACCTCGGGCAGCACCGGTCATCCCAAAGGCGTTCGCCTCGGCCTCGAACAGATTGAACGGCAGGCACGGGCCCTTGCAGTCGCGATTGGGGCGGGACCGAGTGATTCCTACCTTTCCGTACTGCCGCTCACTCTGCTGCTCGAAACCATCACCGCCATCTGCGTGCCGGTGCTCGTCGGGGCACGAACGCATTTTGCTTCGGGCGTAGCCGAGAGCGTCGGGGCTGGCCGCCCGAGCGGCCTGCACAAGGCGTTCGAGACCCGGCGCCCTACCACCTCGGTCCTCGTACCCCAACTTCTGTCGGGCTGGATTGGCGAACTCGAGGCCGGGGGCAAGCGTGCCCCGGACAGCTTGCGCTTCGTCGCCGTGGGTGGCGCAGGCGTGCCCGAGGCTCTGGCTGCGCGGGCCTGGGATCTCGGCATCCCGGCGCATGAGGGTTACGGCCTCACCGAGTGCTGCTCTGTCGTTGCCGTCAACCGTCCCGGACGGCGGAGGGCCGGAACGGTGGGCGAACCGCTGCCCGGCCTCGACATCGCGATCGACCAAGGCGAGGTGGCGGTCAGCGGACCGACCGTCATGCAGGGCTATCTGCATGGTGCGCAGGTCAATGGTGCGTGGCGAACCGGCGATCTTGGCAGCCTGACCCCGGACGGCTTCTTGGTCGTTACGGGCCGCAAGGACAACCTCATCGTCGCCGGCTCGGGGCGGAACATCTCGCCCGAATGGGTCGAAGCCATGGTGATGAGCGATCCAGGCGTTGCCGCCTGCATTGCCCTCGCCGACGCCACGCAGCAGATTGGCGTGCTCCTGATCCCGTCCCCCACGGGAGAACGCCGGCTGATGGAGTCGCCTCGCGCCCAAGTTCTGTTGTGGCTTGAGCGGCTGTGCATCGGCGCCCCGACCTACGCCGTGCCCAAGGACTTCGTCGTCTGCCCCGCCGATCAGGCCAAGCGGCTTGGTTTCCTCACCGCCAACGGTCGCGTCGCGCGCGATGCCGCCGCGCGCACCTATCCCGCGCTCAAGCTTGCCCGGAGGCCGGCCGCAGCTTGACCAAGTGCAAGCACCAATAAGGAGAAACATCGTGACGTTCTACGATCGGCTGATTGCCGAGACCGAGAGGGAGCGAATTGGCTTCACGTCAATTCCGTTGATCGGCGAAACGCTTCGGTCAGGTGCCTCGCGCGAGCTCTATGTCGACTTTCTGACCCAGGCCTATCACCACGTGAAGCATACCTTCCCGCTGCTGGCCTTCGCCGCCGCCCGAACCACAGACGAGGCCTACCAGGACGCTCTGGTCGAATACATGGAAGAAGAGCGCGGTCATGAGAAATGGATTCTCGACGACATCGCAGCGATGGGCGGCGACGCTACCGCGGTCAGGGACGGTGGTGTTTCGGGCGTCGCCTGCCAGGTGATGGTGGGCTACACCTACTACGCCATCGAATGGGTCAGCCCCTATGCCATGCTCGGCAGCGTTCACGTGCTCGAGGGCATGTCGACCCTGCTCGCCGACAAGGCCGCAGATGCCGTTCAGCGCTCGTTGGGTACCAGCGGCAAGGACGGCTTCTCTTATCTGAGGTCACACGGAGCGCTCGACATCGAGCATGTGGCCTTCTTCAAGAGCCTGGTCAACGGCCTCGCCGAACCCAAGATCCAGAACATCGTGATCGACTCGTCGAAGATCTTCTATCGACTCTACGGCGACATTTATCACGAGCTGTCGACGCGGCACCCCATCAAAAGCCATGCAGCTTGAAGGCAAGCGCACATTGATCACCGGCGCCGGCTCTGGGATCGGACGCGCTCTCGCCATCGAGGCGTCGCGCCTCGGGATGGCGGTGGCGCTGTGCGGCCGGCGTCCCGAGGCCCTTGTCGAGACGCTGGCGGAGATGACGCCATCGGGGCGGCACTTGCGGCTCCGTGGCGACATTACCAACGCCGCCGTCCGGCGCGGCATGCGTGACTTTCTGTGGCGGCAGTGGGGTGGTCTCGACGTGCTCGTCAACAACGCAGGCGTGGTTCCCGTCGGCCCGCTCGCCTGCACCACCGACGCCGAGCTTGAGCAGGTGATGGCGACCAACGTCGTGGCGCCGATGGCGCTGACCCGGGAGCTGCTGCCGTTGCTGCGCCGGGCCATGCCGTCGCGCGTGGTCAATGTCGGCTCGATGTTCGGCGACATCCCCTATCCGCTGTTCGCCGCCTATTCCGCGTCGAAATTCGCGCTGCGCGGTCTTTCCGGCGCCTTGCGGCGCGAGCTCAGGCCTTACGGCGTCGGTGTCACCTACGCGGCGCCGCGGGCAACGAGGACGAGCGCGGCGCAGGGCTTCGATTCCCTCGTCGAGCCGATGCAGATGCGCCTCGATGACCCGGCGCGGGTTGCCGCCCACATCTGGCGGAGCGTGATGAAGGACCGGGACAGCGCTTATGCCAAGGGTCCCGAGAAGCTTTTCATTCTGATGCAAAGGCTGCTGCCGAGGGTCATCGACCGAGCTGTCGCAGCCCAGATGGCTGACCCGCGGGTGCGCGATTATCTCGGGCAGCGCTACGAGGCGGCCAGGGCTCGGGCAGGAGATCAGCAGACCAACGCGCGTCCGGCCGGCGCCCCAAGATCGGTGGCGCCGCTACGAACGCCGAGGCCGACACGGGTCGAAGCCGCTCAGCCGGCCTAGGTGTGACCGACATGGTCGAGAAAATACGGAGGAATGGATGAGGTATTTGGTGCTGATAGGACTTCTTGCGCTGCTCGGCTGCGCACAGCAACCACGAGACATGCCATCGTCGGCGATTTCAACGCCGTCGGGAGCACAGTTCGAAGGAGCAGACTAGTGTTCACGACCATAACGACCTTATCCAAGTGCGATCGCGCGCGCGCAACTCGTGGCGTGTGGCAGGGGATATGCGAGCGGCTCGTGTCCCTGCCGATTTTAGGCCGCGTAGTGGCGAAGCGGGACGACAAACAGCAACAGAGATGGACAGCGGTCGAGCGCTATATTGCCAAGCATTTTATCCCATGTGACCCGGTCCTCGATTTTGCCCTTCGAGCCAGCGAAGTTGCGGGCCTTCCGAGCATCAGCGTCTCGCCTAGCCAAGGCAAGCTGCTCACGCTGCTTGCGCGTACCATTGGCGCGCGCACCATCCTCGAGATTGGGACGCTCGGTGGCTATAGCACCATCTGGCTTGCGCGCGCGCTCGACGAAGGCGGTAGGCTAGTCACGCTCGAATCCCGCCCTGACTACGCTAAGGTTGCGCGCAACAACATCGTCCGCGCAGGTCTTGCTGATCGGGTTGAGTTGCGCCTCGGCCGCGCCCTCGATGTGCTGCCGACGCTATCCAGCGATGGTCCATTCGATTTTGTCTTCATTGATGCCGACCATGTGAACATGGCCGAATATTTTCGGTGGGCCGTGAAGCTGTCACACGCGGGAAGTCTCATCGTCGTCGACAACGTCGTGCGACAGGGACGGATTCTCAAGTCGGAATCACGCAAGGCAAATACCCAAGGCATACGCAGGTTCTACGAGATCGCCGCAGCCGATCCGAAAGTGAGCGCGACTGCTTTGCAAACAGTCGGCGCCAAGGGTCATGACGGCTTCGCCATCGCGCTCGTCCTCGCGGACCCATAAGAGCTGCCGGCGAAAGCCGGCACACACTCGGCTCAAGGCCTCTCTGCTGTCGCGATGAGGCCGAAGACGCCGAAGCCTGCGTTGACAGGATCAACGCGAACCCGCCCTGGCGTAAAGCCGGCGTCGACGAGAATTGAAGTCAGCCGATCGCGATCGAACAGCCGGTGGGTTTCCTCCCCGGCAAAGGGCCATTTCTGCATCGCCGACATGTCGGTGGCGTAGAGCACGGCGCGTCCCCCCGGACGGAGCACGCGATACGCTTCGCGCAGTACGGCGCTGCTCCGCATGAAATACACCACGTTCACCGCCAATACCGCTTCAACGATCTCATCGGCAAACGGAAGCCTCGCGAAATCCCCCCTGATCAGCTCGAGACGTCCGGCTTCGATAGCCGTGCGATTCCGCCGCGCCGCCTGGGCAAGCATGACCTCGGACCAGTCGAGCCCGATGGCGCGCTCGATCTGCGGTGCCCGAAGCAGCTCTTGCAAGGCGTGACCCGGGCCGCAGCCCAATTCGAGCAAGCTTTCGCCGGCCTTGATGCCAACAGCCGCGATGGCCATAGCGTTTGGTCTGGCATTGGCGAGGGCCATCGCTCTGCCGGCGACCTGGCCCCAGGCCCCCGAGGGACTGCGCAATTGCGCGCCAATGCCGTGCCAGACGGCGTCGACAGATGGTCGCAGCCGCACCACTAGTTGGATGCTTGCGCCTTGGCCAAAAGCTCGCGGATCACGGCGCGGCGATTCTTATCCCAAAGCGGCCGGTCCTGCTGCGGCGGCAGCGACAAGGCGTGCTTGAGGACCTTATACGCCGCGGCATATTCGTGCTGGGACATCAAGAAATCGGCATAGAAGTAATTGGCGTCCATGCCGTTGGGCGCCAGCGACACGGCCTGCGCGAGCAGCTGTCTCGCCGTGTCGTTGTCGCCAAAGCCGATTGGCCACCCAGGTACACGGGAATAAAGCACACCGAGGCTCGTCGGCGCTCCGGCATCAAGCGCAGCCGGGTTCTTGGCATAAGCCTGCTCGAGTACCGCCTTGGCGCTTTTCGCATAGCCCATCGCGCTGAGGGTGCTGGCCATCCCAGCCTCTTCGCTGGTGACGATGCCTTCCCAGATCAACGGCTCGACCCGGCCGGGATATTTCTGTACGAGGCTGGCGGCAAATTTAGCCAACGCGTCGATATGATTGAATTGGTCAGGAGACCCGTTTTCATCGAACTTGATGTGCTCCCACCGCAGCTCGATGGTGTGAATGTCGGCGTCCATGGCTTTGTTGTTCGAAGCGAACGCGGGGTCACCCGTCGCGCAGGCAAGCGCTAGGCTAGCGAGCACCCGCAAGAGCGTGTTCGGCATCGTCTTGCTCCTCGGAAATGTGTTCAGTTTGCAGAAGCGAGTGCGCGCTTTCCGCCTCGAGCAGAAGCGAAGGTTGAGAACCGGACGTTCGACCAGTGATCGGAACAATCCCGGACTTACCGTCCTCCTGCGCCGCCAGAAAGCCGTCGCATCCCTTTCCCTTGTGCCCCGTCCCTAGGTACAGAGAGACCACGCCAAGCTTACGGTTCACTTACGGCCATTGGGGCGATTTGAGAGAGCCGGCCTTAGCAGCGCTACGTCTGCTTATTGCGCTTAGCGACTGAGGAAGGCTTGCCCAATCACGTGCCGGTCAGGCCACGCAAGCCAAAGGGAGCACAAACGTGAGATGTACGTTTTGGGATTCCCGAAGGGGTTCTGATCCCCCTTACTTGGGAAACAATGGCTGGGGGACTAGGATTCGAACCTAGACTGACGGAGTCAGAGTCCGCTGTCCTACCATTAGACGATCCCCCAACACTTCCTATGTAATCAACGCCTTGCGCGTCATCAACGCGGGGCGTGTTCCAGAAAGCGATGGTTCTGACCTTTGGGTTCTAGCCGCCGCGCCGCCGGCTTGGCAAGGCGCTTCTGACCCCAGATTTTGGCCGCTCGCGGAGCGGATCAGCGATCGGCCTCGCGGTTCAATTCGCTGAGTTGAAGCCGAACGGCCCAAGGGCCATTGGATTTTGATGGGGCGCCTCGGAGCTCCGTCCGGAAGCGCCCGAGTTCGCCTGCTCTCCTGCCCCTGTGCGTGGGCCTTGAGCTGCTTTCGCCGGCTTTTTGATGGGCGATGGCACCGCGTTCGGCGAGCCCTCGTGGGCCGGGTTGGCCGAGGCCGACGCGTTCGACGGTTGCGGCGGATCGATGTCGACGACCTTGACGGTGTGGACGATGACGTCTGCCTTCGCTTCGTCTTCCTGCTGCGGCTCCGCCGGCGTTGCGGATCCAACCGGACCTTCGGCACTTGCGGTGGGCGGCTGAGGAGCGGGCTGCTGAACCGGGGTGGGCGTGGAATCGCTAGAGGCGGACTGAGACGTTAGGAGTGCAGGCACGGGCTCGATGACCGCGGCAGCGTGTGACGCCGGCTCTGGGTCCGTTGCCAAGAAACGATAGGTCACAAGGCCGAGCCCTGCGAGCAACGCCATCCCAGCCAGCAAACCCACCACACTGACCATGTTGAGGCGGCGCTTCGCGCTGCCCAACGTCGTGGTCGGCATCGTGTAAAGATCGGTCGTCTCAACTGCGCCTCCCGAAACCGCGCCTCCGGAAGGCGGCGTCGCCTCGACACGAATTTGCTTCGATGCAGGAACGTCCCCCAGCAACGAGCGGACGGGTCGATAGCCGTCGAAGTCGGGTCCCCAGAGCATGTCGTCGGCGCGGAGGTGTCCCAACTTCGCGAGCAGGAGGAGTTCTTGATCGGAGACGACGCACGGACTCTCGTCCCGGCGCGATAGATGCCAGACCCGTTTCGGATTGGCTTGGGCTATGCTCCCCACCTGCGAAGCCCCCCTCACGAGGTGATCGTGCTCCCGAATTGGGCAGACTAGCAAGGGGGGTGCATAAACGAAAACGACATCCTTGCGTCCGCCGGATTTATCCACATACCGCGCCAGAATATCCGGTATTTGACTAAACTCTGCCTGAAACCGCAAAGGAATCAAAGCACTCCTTTCGCCGCGAGTTTCCGGCAGGTCGCCTCGACATCGTCGCCCCTCAGCAGGTACCACAGCGATCGACGCTTGGCGCCGATCAGGGGGGTCGGCCAATCGATGGCGATCTCCTCGCGCTTGATGTTCACCGCCTTATCTTTGAGCAGGCGCAGAAATCTGGTGACCCCGCGCGGCACGGCGGGTGGCGGCTCCGGGGGGGCGTAAGGCTCGAGGCTCCACACGAGCACGCAAGGGCGGCCCGGGATGGGATCGGGTGGCGGGGGCTCGATCCTGGCGCTCAAGGAGAGCGCGCGGGCGGCCGGCATATAGATCTCGAGGTTGCCGGCGTCTCGCGGCGAGTGGGTCACGAACTGAGCGTGTCCGAGGCCGCGTCGGTCGAGCTCCGCGGCGAGCCGCTCGAAAGGGATCAGATTGGTCGCTTCGAGACCCGGCGGCACCACGTAGAAGCTTCCGAGCTTGACGATGAAGATGGCGACGGCGGCGATCACCGAGGTGAGGGCGAGACGCGGCGCGAAGCATGCGGGATCGACCCGTCGCGCGACGAGGCCGCAGATCCCGAGCGACGCGAACAGGCACACCGGAAAGAGATAATGAATGGCGAATTTGGAGACGCCGAACGGCGCCATGCCGCGGAGCGTCACCGCGACGAAGCTTGCGGCCATGAGCGCGAGCATCGTGCCCGCGGTGATGAAGGCGAGCCGTGTTGCCGTCTCGGCGCGGTCCTCGGGTGGCGAGATCCGCCGACAGCGCCGCATAAAAATCGCGACCACCAGGATCCAGGGCAGAAACACCAGCACCAGGCCGGTGAGAAAGCTTGTAGCCCCATCCGCGACGCGCTTCGTGCGTCAATGCCGCTTGCGGCAACACCGAGCGGCCGGCAATCAAGCCGGTGTCGTGCTGCGCGAGCCAAACGAGGTACGGCAGGATGGGGAGGGCGGCGACGGCCGGCACGAGCAGAGATCGCGGATCGGCATAGACGCGCCGCGTCGACGGCACCACCGCGAGCGCCACGCCAAGACTGAGGACGAGCAGCAGAAAGCTCCATTTGGCCATGATGCCGACACCGATGACGAGCCCGAGGGCAAGTGCCCTTCAGCGCGGTCGGCTTGTCGGCATAAGCGAGGGCTGCGATCCACAGCGCCAGGCCCGCGACCAGAAGCGCAAGCGTATGCGAGACGCTGTGATGCACTTCCCAGCCGAACCAGTAGAACAGCACGAGCGACAGCGAGAACGAGGCGGCGAGCGCGGGCGTGGCGACGGCGCGACGCACCGCGGCGTAGAACAGGATGCCCGCCGCCGCGATCAGGCTGTACCGCAGCACGAGGTAGGAGAGGGGGCCTGGGCCGGTGAGGTGCTGCACGGCCCACAGCAGCCACTCGTAGAGCGGCGGATTTCTGAGCTGGTAGCCGCCGGCGAGGTGGCGCTGCAGCAATTCCGCGGTCAGGGCGTCCTGGAGCGTCCGCCCCGGTGACACCAGCCACAGCATCAGAATAAAGCTCGCGGCGAACACGAGCCAGAACGCCACGAGGCCGCGTGGGGTCAACAGCGCGCTAACAAGCCTCGGCATGTCGTCGTAGCTTCCCTGTAGCGGAAGGTGGTCGGCCACCTCGGCCGGCCCCGCGGCCTTTTTGCATCTTGAACCGTGCGGCGCAGCCACGCTAGCTGAGCCCATGATGGCGCTCGGATCTACCCATTGGCATCGGATCGCCGGCGTGGTTGCCGCATCTCGGCATCTCAGCCCTCGCCGTCCTTGCCGCCAAACCAGCCATCGCCGAAGAGTTCAAGGCCGGCGAGATCTCGGTCGAGCAGCCGTGGTCTCGGGCGACCCCTGGCGGCGCCAAAGTTGGGGCCGGCTACCTCACCGTCACCAACGGCTCGGCCACGCCCGACCGGCTGCTCTCGGCTGACGACCGAGGTCGCCGGCCATACCGAGATCCACGAAATGAGCATGAACAACGGCATGATGCAGATGCGGCCGCTGCCGGACGGCGTCGAGGTTCCGGCCAACGGCTCCGTCGCGCTCAAGCCGGGCGCCACACATCTGATGTTGCTGGATCTGAAACATCCCCTGAAGGAGGGCGACCGGTTCTCCGGCATCCTCACCTTCGAAAAGGCCGGCCCCCTCGACGTGACCTTCGAAGTCAGGGGCATCGGCGCCAAGGCGGCAGGGGACGGCGAGCATCACCACTAGTGGCGTTAACCATGCTTTAACCTAGTTGCAGTGTTGGCGCAGGGCCTATGGTAAATTGATTTCGTTGATGGAGAGCGCGCTGCGAGGAGTGCCCCCCGTATCCTCCAGCCTCGGCGATACCCCATGCCATCGCTCGCCATTGACTGAAAATCGCGGCCTGTCCCTCGGCCCCCCCAAGCCGTAAGTGCCGCAAAAAAGCTATAGGGCCGGAGCGAACCTCCGGCCCACTTTTTTCTCCCCACCGCGGTTCGAGACGGTCGGCTTCCCGAGCCTCTAAAGATCGTAGGAGAGGGGCTCTGGCAGAGCGTCTTCTGGCTCCGCCTCTTCGGCCACCGCCGCCTTCTTCCTGCTGAAGATGCGATCGAAGATCGCGAGCACGACCATGGAGCCGGTGACCGCCGCGGATGCCGCAAGCAGGATCAGGAAAGTCGTGGTGATGAGAGCATTGAGAATGGGCATGGACTGATTCGGAGCCCAGAACGGTTAAAATTCGTTAAACATGAAGTGTCCCACCGTCATTGCCAGTGTTTTGCTCTGAGGGGAAGGTCATGTGTGGTCGTTTCGACAACTTAATTCCCCGCGATGCCTATGCCGGCCTGTTCCGGGCGGTACGCGTGCCCCGCTCGAACTTCCCGCCCCGCTATAATGTGGCGCCGACCGACCAGATCCCCATCGTCCGCGTCGATCCCCGCGACGGCGAGCGCGAGGTGGTGATGGCGCGCTGGGGGCTGATTCCGTTCTGGATGAAGGAGAAGCCGAAGATGCCGCATATCAATGCGCGCGCGGAGACGGTCGCCAAGCAGCCGTTGTTTCGCGAGGCCTTCGCCAAGCGGCGCTGTCTCATCCCGGCAACCGGGTTCTACGAGTGGCAGCAGCGCGCCGACGGCAAGCAGCCTTACCGCTTCCGGCGCAAGGATCTCGAGCCGTTCGCCTTTGCCGGGCTGTGGGGGTTCAACCGCCTCGACGGTGAGGACGTGGTGTCGGCGGCGATCATCGTCGGCAAGGCGAACAGGTGGTCGGAAAGATCCATGACCGCATGCCGGTGATGCTCATGCCCGACGATTACGACCGCTGGCTCGAACCGAACACGCCGCAGGACGAGCTCTTGGCGATGCTCAAGCCGTACGACCCGAAGCTGATGGAGGCTTACGCCGTCAATCGCGCCGTCAACAACGTGAAGAACGATACCGAGCTCTGCCTTGAGCCGGCAGGCTAACATCCCGCCGCCTGGGCCGTCGCGCCGGCGCCCCAATATCCGGCCGCCTGGGCTGAGAGCCGGCCGCTTGTCCGCTACTGAAGCTTGTAGCAGTTGGTGGTGACGGGGGGCGTGCGGGTCACGTCATAGCTCGCGCGGCATTGAACGAGATAGGTCTCGTCGGGATGCCGGAACAGAATGAACGCCGACCTTGTATCGAAGGTGCTGACGTAGCCGGCGATCTGCCAGCCCCCCTTCAGCAGCGTCTCGATCGAGACGGTCTCTTCAGGCTCGGCGAGGACGGTGGCCGGAAGCGCGAGGGCCGCAACGCCGACGATGAGGGCGCTCCACAGGGCGGCGTATTTCGGCATGACGCGAACGGGCTCTCATTAACCTGCCAAGTGAGGGCCGAGGGCACTGAGGCCCAGACCGTGAGTCCAGACCTTGCGCCTCATCCGCTTGTCCGCGGTAACGCGCGCAAAGGGTAGCCGCACCCTAGCAAAAGGCATCCGCCACTACCCCGAAAGAGGTCGCCCGGCCAAAGGTGGTACCACCCAAGCGCGGGGGAGTACCTCTTACGGACACCCGTAGACGGCAGCCCGGCCGGATGCCGCCACGACACGTCAATTTCCGTACGAAACAAGCCATCGCGGGCGCGGCTCGAGCAAACGTGCTCAGCCCGTCGAACGCCCAGCAACCTGGCGGGGTACCTCTCTCGATCGGTGCGGTGGTTGCAACCCGCGGGATGCGCCAGCCGAGGCGCCGGGCCGGGTGCCGCGGGGGTAAGCCCATTGGGACCTCCGACTGGCTCATCTGCACCACGATGCTGCGCCGCACATTGCGCCAATATCGGGGTCGAAGTGCATGCGGATACATAAGCCCGGCTTGGCGCCGCGAAGCGCGGCGCGGAGCGGCGAGAGTCGGACATAGGATTTTAGCGATGAAAACGGTTCTGTTCTGCGGCGGGCTTGGCACGCGCATCCGCGATTACAAGGAAAACGTGCCGAAGCCGATGATCCCTGTCGGCGACAAGCCGATCCTTTGGCATCTGATGCACTACTACAGCCAATACGGCCACCGCGATTTCGTGCTTTGCCTTGGCTACAAGGCCAATGTCATCAAGGAGTTCTTCCTCAACTACCGGCCCCATATCTACGCCGACTGCGTCGTCTCCGGCTTTGGCGACCACGTCGAGACCTTGGGCGACCCCCAGCGCGATTGGCGCATCGCCATGATCGATACGGGGGTGTGGCGGAACATCGGCGAGCGGCTGCTCGCCGTGCGCTCCCAGGTCGAAGGCGAGGCGATGTTCCTCGCCAATTACAGCGACGGGCTGAGCGACGTCGATCTGCCGGCCATGATCGAGACCTTCAAAGAAAGCGGCAAGGTCGCCTGTTTCCTGGCGGTTCGGCCGTCCTTCAGCCTCCATCTCGTCGACATGGATGACGACGGCCAGGTCAACGCCTTGCGCCCGACGCAGGACGCCAATCTCTGGGTCAATGGCGGGTTCTTCATCTTCCGCGGCGAGATCTTCGACTATCTCAACGACGGCGAGGAACTGGTCGAAGCGCCGTTCCGCCGCCTGATCGAGGCCGATCAACTGCTGGCGTTCAAGCATGAGGGCTTCTGGCGGCCGATGGACACCCTCAAGGACAAGGAAGTGCTGGAGGACATGGTCGAGCAGGGCCGCATGCCCTGGCGCCGCTGCGAGGCGCTTACGCCGACACGGGTGAGCATGAAGGCCGGATGAGCTTTCGGCTCGCACGTGCCGATCACGACCTCAACGCAATTCAGACGACTGAAGCCGTAAAGGAGGAGCAGCAATGCGCGTATTGGTTACCGGGCACCTTGGCTATATCGGCACCGTCATGGTGCCGATGCTGCTCGAAGCGGGCCATGAGGTCGTCGGGCTCGACAGCGATCTCTATGAGCAGTGCACCTTTCCCGCCGGCGGCACCATCGTCACCGTCCCCCATATCCGCAAAGACGTGCGCGATGCGACCGTCGGCGATCTGGACGGGATCGATGCCGTCATCCACTTGGCGGCGCTATCCAACGACCCGCTCGGCAATCTCAATCCGGAAACGACTTACGGCATCAATCACAAGGCCAGCGTGCAGCTGGCACGACTGGCGAAGGCCGCGGGCGTCAAGCGCTTCCTGCTCGCCTCCTCGTGCAGCAATTACGGCTTGGCCGGCGACGGCCTGGTCGAGGAGACGAGCCCGCTCAACCCGGTGACGCCGTACGGCGAGTCCAAGGTGAGGGCGGAGCACGATATTTCCGAGCTCGCCGGCGACGGTTTCTGTCCCACCTATCTTCGTCCGGCGACCGCCTACGGGCTCTCGCCGCGCCTGAGATTTGATATCGTTCTCAATAACTTAGTCGCGTGGGCGGTGACCACGGGTCTGATCTATCTCAAGTCCGACGGCTCGCCGTGGCGGCCGATCGTGCATATCGAGGACATCTCCCGCGCCTTCGTCGCCGCGCTTGAGGCGCCGCAGGAACGCGTCTTCAACGAGGCGTTCAACGTCGGCTCGACCGAGCACAATTATCGCATCCGCGATATCGCCGAGATCGTGGCGGGAGTGGTGCCGGGCTGCCGCGTCGAGCTGGCACCTGACGCCGGACCTGACGCGCGCTCTTATCGCGTCGACTTCAGCAAGATCCGGCGCACTCTTCCAGCCTTCAAGGTCGAGTGGGATGCAAGGCGCGGCGCCGAGCAACTCTACGCGGCCTATCGCCGCTCCGGGGTGACGCTCGAAGAGTTCGAAGGCGAGCGTTACCAGCGCATCGGCCACATCCAGAGCCTGATCGACAATGGTGTGCTCGGGGGTGATCTCCGGCACCGCCGCGCCGCGGCCGCCTGACGGCACTCCCGGCCTGATGACATGATCTTCACCGAGACCGGGCTGAAGGGCGCTTACATCATCGACCTCGAGCGGCGCGCGGACGATCGCGGCTTCTTTGCCAGGGTTTTTTGCCGGCAGGAATTCGAAGAGCGCGGCCTCAAACCCGACATCGCCCAGGCCAGCATCGCCACCAACCGGCGGAAGGGCACGCTGCGTGGCATGCACTTTCAGTTCCCGCCGGCGGCCGAAACCAAGGTCGTGCGCTGCACCCGGGGCGCCATCCTCGACGTCATCGTCGATCTGCGTCCTGAGAGCCCCACCTATCTCCAGCACGTTGCCGTCGGGCTCGATGCCGACAACGGGCGCTCGCTCTATGTCCCGGAGCGCTTCGCCCACGGTTACCAGGTGCTCGAGGACGACACCGACGTGAGCTACGAGATGAGCGAGAGCTACACCCCGAGCGCCGAGGGCGGTCTGCTCTTCGACGATCCGCGCCTTGGCCTCTCCTGGCCGCTGCCGGTGACGGTGGTCTCAGGCCGGGACCGTAGCTTCAATCCCCTCGACGAGTGCGAGCCTGAGCTCCGGCGGAAGATGTCCCTCGCGCAGCCCAAGGGAGCCATGCTCGCGACCGCCGCGCGCTAGCTGGCGCCCGCGAGGGTAGATCAGATGTTCATCGTCCACGTCGTACGCCAGTTTCACCCCGGCCGTGGTGGCCTCGAGAGCGTCGTCCTCGAGCTTGCCTCGGCCCAGGTGAGATCAGGCCACCGCGTCCGCGTCGTCACCCTCGACCGGCTGTTCAAAGCCGCTGAATGCCAAAAACTTCCCCCGACCGACGCCATCGACGGTATCGACATCGTCCGGATTCCGTATTTCGGCTCGTCGCGCTACCCGATCGCCTTGTCGGCGCTGCGGCATATCGAGGGCGCCAACGTCGTCCACGTCCACGCCATCGATTTCTTCTTCGACTATCTCGCCTGGACCAAGCCGGTCCACGGCCGCACCCTCGTGGTCTCGACCCATGGCGGGTTCTTTCACACCGCCTATGCCGCCCGCCTCAAACGGCTCTGGTTCGGCACCGTGACCCGGTTGTCGATGAAATTCTATGCCGGCGTCGCCGCCGTCAGCGCCTTCGACTTCGAGCAGTTCCGCGCGATCCGGCCACAGGGGATGGTGTGCATCGAGAACGGCGCCAATCTCTCCAAGTTCCGCGATGCCTCGGCCGGGACCTTGCGAAAATCGATCGTTTGCTTCGGCCGCTTTGCCAAGAATAAGCGGATCGACTTGCTCCTCGGCCTGCTGCGGGAATTGCGCCGCCAGGGCCCCGAATGGACGCTGACCATCGCCGGCCGCCCCGGCGATCTGTCGGCCGAGGACGTTGCCGCCCTCGCTGAAGGCGCGGGCCTCGGGGACGCCGTGCGGATCGTCGCCTCTCCGACCGACGCGACGGTCAAGGCGCTGCTTCGGGACTGTTCCTTCGTGGCCAGCGCGTCGGAATATGAGGGCTTCGGTGTCGCCGCGATCGAAGGCATGTCCGCCGGGCTGATCCCCATTCTCAGCGACATCCCGCCCTTCCGCCGGCTCGCCGCGCGCACGGGCCTCGGCCTGATCGTCGACTATGCGGATCCCGAGACGAGCGCACATGTTTTGCTGGATGCTTTGCCGAGGATTGCCGCCGACTATGGCGGGCAGCGCGAAGCCTGCATGCAGGCGGCATCAGCCTATGACTGGCCGCGCGTCTGCGAGGACTATGCCGCGCTCTACGATGCGGCGACCGGCGCCGCGGTGAAGACCGTGCTCGACGTCCCCATTCAGGGGCGGAGTTTCGACGAGGCGGTGGATCTGATCGACGACCGCTATGAGCGGGGCGAGCCCACGGCGGTCGCTTTCGCCAATGCCCACGCGCTGAACGTCGCCGCCGAAAACCTAGCCTTCCGCCAGGCGCTGCAACAGGCACTCGTGTTCAACGACGGCATCGGCGTCGACATCGCCAGCCGCATCCTTTACGGGGCGCCGTTCCGGGAAAATCTCAACGGCACGGACTTCACACCCAATTACCTGATGCGGACCAGGCATCGCTTTCGCATCTTTCTCCTCGGCGCGAAGCCCGGCATTGCCGAGCGCGCCGCCGAGCGCTTCGCCGCGTTGTGCCCGCAACATGAGATCGTCGGCTGCCAGCACGGTCATTTCGACGGCGGTGAGGAGTCCGAGGTCGTCGCAAGGATCCGCGAGTCCAGGGCCGACGTCGTGCTGGTGGCGATGGGCAATCCGAAGCAGGAATTGTTCATCCAGCATCGTCTTGCCGAGACCGGCTGCGTTCTCGGTCTCGGCGTGGGCGCGCTGTTCGACTTCCTCGCCGGCAATGTGCCGCGGGCCGCACCGCGGGTGCAAAGATGGCGGCTGGAATGGGTCTATCGCCTGGTCCAGGAGCCCCGCCGTCTCGCCGGCCGCTATGTCCTCGGCAATCCGCTGTTCCTGATGCGGATCTTGGGACAATGGTGGTCCGGGTCACGGGTCGCCGGCAAGGCGCCGGCAACGGCAGTCGGTGTGGCGGAAAAATTGCCCACGCCCTCGGAACGAATGGCAGCCTGAGGTTTCGTAAGCCGACGCGAAGAGCGCCTATCTGCCGGGCTCCGCCGTTTGCGACCTCTGCTCTGGACCGCTTACCGGCGCCGGCGCCGTCACGCCGGTCGGCCGAGGCCGCGCCGGCATCGGCGTCTCGGCAAGGCGGGCCTTCAATTCCTCCAGCGGGCACGGTTGACCATCATTGGCGGGCAGCGCGATCTCCGAGACCCGCTCCAGCCACACCTCGCGCCACCAGGAATAGATGCTCCGCGGGCAAAACATGCGGTGATCGCTGTACCGGGCTCGACAATAGGCCCCTTCCAGGATCACGGCCGGGGTTTTCATCGTTTTGATGGACCCGGTCTTTTCGTCGATGAATTTTTCCACCCGTCCCCTGACGCGATGGATCTTGCCGCAATAGGGCACGAGCTCGGCATCGAAAGACATGCCGCGGTTCTTGTTGTTGGTGTCGAGCGTGGCGAGGATGGCCTCGTAGGACTTTACCCTGACGAGGTCCCCGGCCTTCAGGTTGAGCGTAGCCGACGGCGTGGGACCCCCCGGGGGAAGCGTCCCCCGGTATCGGGGGAAGGGGAGGCCCCCCCACAGCGCCTGGACGCGGTCGTAGAGCCAGCGAGACGGGCCTCCGAGTTTTCGCGTGAAGGAGAGGCTGCCGAAATAATAGCCGCTGTAGAGAAAACCGCGCAGCATCCGGCCGAGCGTCGCGTTTCCGGATGTGTAGTCTTCCCAGTATTGCCTCGCGTCCCACCACGGCAGCGGCCGCGTGAAATTGAGGAGGTCGGTCGCCTGGCAGGCATAGCGTGCTTCGCCGCCGGCCTTGGGGTCGTCGGCCCGGGTCGCGCGCACCACATCGGCCTCCGAGCAACCGCCGGCGGCGATGCTGGGGCGCTCGAGCTTAGCGTCTCCGGCGCAGGGCTTGAGCCAGGCCTCTTTCCAGAAAATGAGGCACGCCGCCTGGCAACCGCCATAGGCCTCGCCATCGCAGCGGAGATTGAGATGAATGCCGTCAGGGAGTTTCCGCCCCGGCGAATCCCAGTTCCAGACGATCGTGTCGCAGGTTTTGTGCGCGCGTTTGTAGACCCGGAACCGCTTGCCGCAATATTGGAACATCTGCGGCATGAAGGGCATGCCGTCGAGCCGCCCACGTTCGTCGAGGGTGCCGAGGATCTCGTCCTTGCTCCGGACCTCGGCCCAATCGCCAGCGTGCAACTTGTTCATTTCGGTCACCCGAGAAGCTCTCGAATAGCGCTAATCCTACGGCAACCCGATGCCGGCCCGGCGATCACTGCCGAGGTAACGACAAAGAGGCGGTCCCCTGAGCCTCGGCGGCGGGTGCTGCGTTCCTCATCGACCTGAAAAGATCGAGATAGAAATCTTTGCCCATGACGCAGGTCATGAGGCAGCCATAGGCGGCGCCCATGACGCTTGCGGCGAGGGCAAGTTGGAAGAATGGCGTGAGCGAGGCGCCGAAGGAGGCATGAACGACATAGGCGAGCGCGGTGGCGGCGAGCGCCGACAACAATGGCCGGCTCGAGGTGCGGAGGAGGTCGAGCGGGGTTACCGGCGTCCCATGCAGGCACCAGAGCACATGCGGCACGAGCCAGAGCACCATCGCCGCCGAGAACCCAGCGGCGACGCCTTCAGGCCCATAAGGCAGTCCGATCAGGCACCCGGCGACCACGAAAGCGGCGATGACGAGCGAAATGTACAGACTGCGGACGTGCCGGCCCGTCGACCACAGCACCCACCCGGTCGGATTGATGATCCCGAACACGAGCACCGCCGGGGCCAGCAACCGGAACACGGCGACGGCATTGTTCCATTGCGGGCCGAGGACCACGTGCACGACGTTCTCGGCGAACACGGCCGCGAAAATCGTGATCGGCAGCGTCATGGAGACGTTCAGCGAATAGCCCTTCAGGAAGTAGTTTCTGAAGCGGACGAGGTCGTGCTGGAGGCGCGACAAGGTGGAAAAGGTGACGCCACCGATGGCGGCGTTGAGATTCGACGTCGGGATATTGATGAGCTGCGACGCCACCCCATAGTAGCCGAGCGCGCTTGCGCCCCAGAACCGGCCAAGGATGAACTTGTCGAAATTGTAGCTCATGTAAGAGACCACACCGTTCAACGTGAACGTCCCGCCGAAATGAAGCATGGAGCGGATGGCGGCATTCCATGCGGGCCGGCCGGGAATCCACCCCGTTGCCAGCCAGGTGCTGAGCGTGGTTGCCGCCGGCAGGGTGATCGCGGCCACGACGAGCGCCCAATAGCCGTATCCCGCGAGCGCGACCGAGATGCCGAGGCCAAGACTTGTCAGCTGGCATGAGAATTCGATTGCCGCCAGCGTCACGTAGCGCATTTGCCGCTGGAGCAACGCCAACTGCTGCGCGCCGGCGGCGTTGAAGACGAAGCCCACGCCCATGACCACGGTGACCCAGAACAGACGCGGCTCGTGGTAAAAGGCAACGAGGGCGGGTGCGATGGCAAGACACAACGCGCTAAGCCCCAACCCGACGACGATGTTGATCCAGAACAGCGTCGAGATCTGCTCGTTGGTGATGTTCGCTCGCTGGATCGCGGCCGAGGAGAGCCCCGCGGTCGCGAACAGGTCGAGAACCGCCGTGACCACGGTCACCATGGCCACGAGGCCGAAGTCTTCAGGCTTGAGCAGCCTTGCCGCGACAACGAGGAAGCCGAGCCGGAGCGTGAGGGTTCCGCCCTGGCTGATAAGCTTCGCCATGCCGCCGCGGAGCGCCATCCTCTTGATATCTTGAATTGCAACTTCTGCGACGGTCACGGGCAACGCCTCGGTTTGTTGCGCCTGCGAAAGGGCGAGTGGCCTTGACCGCGCGCGAAGGTGGCGAGCGCTCAGGGCGAGGACATCATGAGCAGGTGCGAAAAGAATCCAATTGACCAAGTGGTTCAAAGCAGCCCCCGGACGAGGTACCCCCCTTGCGTCCCGAGGCTCTACGTCCTGGCGCTACCCCGAACCGCCGGAGGCGTCAGAATTGGGCTTTGGCGGGAGGCGAGAATCCTTGGCAAATGCTGACCTGATCGGACGATCCAACCGCGCGTTGGCCGAGAGCCAAAAGTTCGGCCTCGGTGCCGGCGTGCTCGTGATCGCGGCAATCGGCTTCAATGCCCTGTTGTGCCTCGTCAACACCCGGATCGCCCCGATTCATAACTCCTACGTGGTCCTCTCCGAGGTCGTGATCATCGGGGCGGCCTTGGCGGCCTCGTTCAGGATCATGGAGCCGCGATACGTCGTGATCATCGCGGCGATGATCGCCTATACGGCCATGCTCGCGGTTCTGCGCTCCATGGTTTCTCCGGAAGCAGGGCTGGATTTCAAGGTCAGCCGCGACTTTCTGATCCCCATCGCCTTTTTGCTGCTGGGCAGGAGCGAGACCAACATCAAGGTCGCCGACTACACGGTCTATGTCGCCACGGCGCTCGTCTTGGCTTTTGCCGTGTTCGAGTTCTTCTCTCTCGACTCCTTTTTGCGGATCTTCAGCATCACCGACTACTACGTCGCCCGCGGGACCCTCGATCCATCCGATCCGTCGCTACAATGGGCCAGTGGCCTCATGATCAGCGGCATCAGGCCGGAGGAACAGGGCCGGACGCTGCTTCCGTTCTTGGGCGATCACCGCGTCTCGTCGTTGTTCCTCGAGCCGATCGGCCTCGGCAATTTCGGGTTCATCGTCGCCATCTGGTCGATCGCCAGGTCGAAGATGGAGCAGCGCTTGCGCCTGTGGTCGATTTTGGCTGGGGTCGCGCTGGTCATTCTGTCGGATACCAGGTTCAACGCCTTTTTCCTCGGCGTCGGCGTGGTGATCCTGTTCGCCAATCCGCGGATCACCAAGCTCCCGGTGGCGGCGCTCCCCGTGGTCTTGATCGCCGGCCTGTGCCTCGCTGCCGCCGGCGCCGCCGGAGGCCCCGACGTGCCAATGCTTGACGGGGTTTCGCTCAAGGACCGCCTGCTATATTCGGGCCGCGTCCTCCTCGACTTCGACATTCTGAATTGGCTGGGCGTCGAGGCAGCTCGCGTCCAGACTTTCGATGCGGGCTACGCCTATGTCATTAGCAATGCTGGCGTCATCGGGCTCGCGGCATTCTGGGTCTGGTTTATGACCCTGGCTGGCAAGAGCCGCTACTTCTATGCCTTCCGCAACGCGAATGCGGCCTATTTCGCCGTGCTGTTCTGCATTTCGGAATCGCAATTCACGATTAAGACAGCGGCCCTGCTGTGGTTCCTGATGGGGGCGCTGTCGGTGGCGAAAGATCCAAGGCTGGTTCCCGCGGTTCGCGAGCGCTCGCCCCTTCGCCTTCGCCGCAAAGCCGACGTCGAGGAAGCGACGCTCGCCTAGCGCACGGCTTCCTTGGCGCGCATATATTTCTGGAGGATTGCCATTTGCGGCTTGTCCTTGCCGCGGAAGGGCTGGAGGCTGGTGAAATAGTTCTCCGGCCACCAGCTGCCGCCGGCCCAATAGGTCCATCCCAGCCACACGTCGTTGTTTTCGGCCATCAACCCCATGGCGCGGTCGAGCGCGTCGAGGCAGGTGCGGCCTGAGCCAACGCCGATCTCCCCGAGGAAGATGCGCTTGCCGTGCTGTTTCGCCCATTCCGTCACCGGGGTCAGCGTCTCGATGCCGATGTCGGTGCTCTGGCAATCCGGGCTTGTCCCGGTGAAGTCGGCGTTGAAATATTGGTGAACGTCGAAAGCGTAATTGTCGGCCGGATCCTTGACCTTCAGCATGACGTCGCCGTTGGGCGTCCCGTAGTCGCCGCCAAGCCAACTGCGCGCGGAGGTCCAGCCGTTGCCCGGCACCAGGATCAGATTCTTCGCCCCGGCCTCTCTGATCGCGGCGATTGCCGCGTTGGCGGCCTCGAGCCAAGTCTCGGTCGGGAGATCGTGGGGCTCGTTCATGAGCCCGAAAACCACCGTATCGTTGCTCTTGTAGCGCGCGGCGATCTTGCCCCACAGGTCGCCGAGGGCGCTCGTGGGCAGGCCTTTGTCGCCGATCACCGTGCCGTAATAGGTGGCGTAGTTGTGGACATCGAGGATCACCGTCAGGCCCTTGGATCGCGCGTCGTCGACGACGATGTCGAGGAGCTTCATCGCGCTCTCGTCCAGATCGCCGCCCAATTTGTGCTGGACCCGCTCCCAGAGGAACGGCACGCGAACGATGTTCACGCCCTTGGCGGCGAAGTAGGCCATCGTGCGCTGGTCGGGGTAGATGTAGTCGCGGGCATATTGGCCCGGCAGATGCTCGGCGCCGAAATCCCCGCCGGCGATGTTGACCCCGGTGTATTGGACCGATGTGTCGCTGGCCCCGGCGGTCGCGGTGCTGCCGAGGGCGAGGACGACAATGGCACATTGAATTATACGCCTTGACGGGGTCATCGCTAAGCCAATCTGTCCAGTCGGAGGGCTATCGACCAACGCGCGAGCGGCGCCGGCAATAGGATACGGAATAGCGAGCGGAGGCGCACCGTGGCGGCGAAATCCGACACCGTGCAGCGCGCCAGCTTCTGCCGCCAATCCCACAACTTTCGCATGGCATCGGTCAGGCTGGCGCCGGCCCGGCGGTACAGCACGAGCGTGATCATGGCCTGGTGGGCTTTATACCGCGATGTCAGGTTCTGGACTTGAAGTCTCTTGTCGCGCTCCGGGATTCTGTCGGTAGCGAGCGCGGAAATCTCGTCCATGACCTCGCACAAATCCATGAACCTGCTGTCGGCGCTCAATGAAGAGCTTTCACTTGAGCCGTGCACCAAATACGTGGCGCACCGCTCGTTGACGAGCCCGGCTCGACCCTCGATCAGTGCTGGGATCCAGGTCGCCTCGTCGCCGGCGCAAGGATGCGTGGAATAGCCGCCGTTGCGGCGGAGAACGTCGGTTCGTATGGCGCTGCTGCAGAGCTGCGCCGATAGCCTACCGCTGAGATACTCTCTCAGAATTGTCGTTCCGTTCCAGATGCCGGTGGACAGTTTCTTGCTGGTGATCGCAGGAACGGTCCGGCGCTCATTCTCATGGAATTCGTTCATCACCAGGATCTGGTAGGCCGACACCACGATCGGCAGTCCTGGCTCCTGTCTGATGAGGCGAACGCATTTTTCCAGGAATAAGGGATCGAGAATGTTGTCGTCGGCGGCGAGGACGAGGTAGCTGCCCCGCGCTTCCCGAACGCATTTGCCGAAATTGTTGACCATGCCGATATTCTCGACGTTCTCCAGGACCCGCAGCCGTGGGTCGTCGACAGAGCGCAGAACCTCGAGCGTGTGATCCGTTGACGCGTTGTCCGAGACCAGCACTTCGATGTTTCGATAGGACTGCGCCAAGGCGCTCGCGACGCAATCCATGAGGAGCGAAGCCCGGTTGCGCGTCGGGATGCCGATGGTGATCAACGGGTCTCGGGCGGAATCTCCGCCGCTCCACCCTTCGAGTTCCGGCGATGCCGGCGACAGCGGTTCCCGGGCGGCGCCGGCGAAATGGCCGGTCCCCAAGCTCGGCTTGACCGGCTCAGTACGCATTGCGACGCCGCAAGACCTCGACCCAAGTGAGCACGAGGATCCGCAAGTCGAGCCAGAAGCTCCAGTTCTTGATGTACCAGAGGTCGTGATCGACCCGCCGCTCCATCTGCTCCAGTCGTGACGTCTCGCCGCGATAGCCGTTGACCTGCGCCCAACCGGTCAGGCCCGGCTTCACGTGCTGGCGAAAGGCGTATTTGGCGATCAGCTTGGAGTAGCCGTCGTCGTGTGCGGCGGCGTGCGGCCGCGGGCCAACCAGGGACATGTGGCCGGACAGCACGTTGAGGAGCTGCGGCAGCTCGTCGATGCTGGTGGCGCGCAGGATGCGGCCGACGCCGGTCACACGCGGATCGTCTCTGCGGGCCTGGGGGATGACCTCGCCATCTTCCATCACGCCCATGGACCGGAACTTGAAGATGGTGAATTCCTGCCCGTTAAATCCCTTGCGGCGTTGCCGGAAGATGACCGGCCCCGGCGTCTCGATCCTGATGAGGAGGGCGACCGCGAGCAGAAGCGGGGCAAGGGCGACAAGCAGGGCGCTGGCAACGACCACGTCGAGAACGCGTTTTGAGGCGAGTTCCCCCTGGGACAAGGGAGGGCGCTGGATCTCGATGGTGAATTCCCGGCCGAGTTGCGGTGCCCGGGCGAGAATCGACTCGAGGTGAAGATCGGGGAGCAGCAGCACCCGTATCGGGAGCGCCTGCAAGCGGTCGCAAATCAGATTGCGCAGCCGCTCATCGCTCCACTGCACCGCCAAGAGGACGCAGTCGACGCTGTGAGACCGGGCAAATTGAACCGCCTCGTCGATCAGGCGAACGCCGTCGTCGTCGTCGGCGGCGCCGGTCTGCGGCGGTAGCAGATAACGCCTGATTTCGCGGGCGCCGGCCTTTTGCAGAATGCTCGACGGGGAGAGATCGCCGACGGCTTCCCGTTCGCCGATGGTGATGGCGCGGTCGCCGGCGAGCGTCGCGCGCGCCAGCGCGACTTTGAGCGAGCTCGCAATCCAGAAATGGGAAACGAGCAAGAACAGGAGCCCGAGAATGCCGAACAGGATGATCGTTCCGCGCGAGAAATCGGGGCCCGACTTGGCCAGGAACAAGAACAGAGACAGGCTCAGAAACGCCAGAGACCAGAAGAACAGGATCGACCGCAGCTGGCGGCGCGCCGAGACGATCTTGTTGGGGCTGTAGTTGCCTTGGGAGGCGATGCCGAGGACGTAAAGGCCCGCGACCATGTTGCCGGCGGCGAGGTAAGGCATGAGGTCGGGAATATCGCCGCGGAGAATGATGGCGTGATAGCCGATGCCGGCGAGGATGCTGGCGCAGACGATCAGCACATAGTCCAGCATCCCGGTGAAACGCCCGACGGATTGGTAACGGATCCACGCAAACAACCGCGAGGTCTGGGCGTCATTGAAACCGAGGTCCAACTGCTCGGGGGCCTGCGGGCCGAGAAATGGCGTGCCGCCTGGAACGGGAAACTCTTTCCCCATGCGTTTTGCCTCTGGGCTGAGCGGTGTCGTCGCGGGGCGTCAGCCCCGTCGCGCGGGGTTTGAGACTAGCGCTGACCTCCGCTCGTGCGAGAGCCGCGCATTCGGGGTAGGCCGGCGCCCTTTGATGGCAGCGGCCACGCGAAACCTCGAAGTCCAATGGGGGTAGCCAATTCGGGTCCGGGGTAGTCCTTAGGCCCTTTCGGTTGGCCTTAGGTTCATTCTCCTCGCCGCGGGCAACGCCGCTAAGTTAACGAAATCCAACTCCCGGGCAGCATTGTCAGCGGTACAGGCCACGATCATGAGCGCACCTATGAGGCGGCAGTCTTCAAGGCAGACATACCGGAAGGTTATCCGGCGCCATCGGAAGACGGACGACATGTCCGACACCTTGAATTTCGTTCCGGTCGAGCCTTCCCTCAAGGATCTGGCTTCGGCGGAGGTCGTTCAGCTCGGGTTCGCGAGCGTCTGGCGGCACAAGCTGCTCGTGGCGGCAAGCGTGGCCGGGGCGCTGGTCCTCGCCGTTCTTGCCGTCCTCGTGCTGCCTCCCTCCTACACGGCTGAGGTGTACATCCGGGGCGGGTTTGCAGCGTCCGAGACCGTTGCCAAGGATGCCGATACCAACACCGTCACCACCGCGGCGCCGATCAGCATGGATCTCGTGCGGGTGATCGAGACGGGGACGCGGATGCTTCAGTCTCACGACCTGGCGCGCCGCGTCGTGCAACAGCTGGGGCTGGAGCAGCTCGAGCCTGTGGTCGGCCAAACCCGCTGGCTGCCGGACCGGCTCTACAGAACTCCAGCCGCAACCGAGGAACAGCTGATCGACCTGGCCGCCACGAAGCTGGCGCGCCACTTGGTGGTGATGAGCGACCCGCGCGGCTATCTCATCGAAGTGCGCTATACCGACCGGGACCCGGCGCTCGCGACAGCGATTGCCAATACCTTCGTGGCCGAGTTCTTGAGGAGCTCCAAGCTCCAGGCCTTGTCCCAGCAGCGCACCTTGGCCGAAGCCATCTTGTCGAGGCTGCACGCCAAGTTTGGCGACAAGCATCCCCGGGTGGCCTTGGCCAAGTCGCGCCTCGAAGCTACCGATGGCGCGATGAAACAGGAGCTCGCCCAGAGCTCCGAGGAGGTTCTTCAGGCCGCGGGCGAAAACGTCACCAAGGCCGTCGCCGCGCCTTCAGGTCCCAATCCGCGGCTTGTCGTCGGCCTGCTGTTGCTGCTTGGTCTTGCGGCCGGTATCGCCGTTGCGCTTTGGCTCGAGCGACACCGGTGGGCTGCGGCCTTTTCCCGCTACCACGCTAGATCCTACGCCTGAGAGCCGGCGCCGCAGGATCCTTCAAGCTAACGGCAGCATCTGAGCCAAGTAGACCAGAGGGAGCATCTGTCTCAGGGCCGGTGCTCCGGCGCGGAAGCTCTCCTGAGCCGCGCTAAACAGTCTCCGCCGGTACCATTGGACGGTCCGACGGAGGCCGTCGTCCAACGAGGTTCGCGCGCGCCATCCGAGATGCTTCGCGGCGTTTGCGGTGTTGGCAGGGACGGCGTTCTCGTCAGGCCGGTCGGGCAGGGCACCGAAGTCGGGTTCGACATCGCCGCCGACGATGTCGACGATGCGCTCCACAACGTTTCGCATGGACACCAGAGTTCCGGTCCCGAAATCGATGGTCTCACCTTCAATCCCGGGGGCAGTGGCGGCCGCCATGAAGCCCTCGACCACGTCGTCGATGTACACCCAGTCGGCGCCGACGGTCCCGCTCGAGACCTCGGGGCGCTCGCCGCGCAGGAGAGCAAGGGCAACCGAGGGAACGAGCTTGGTGAGAGCCTGGCCGGGGCCATAGGTCATGAATGGGCGGAGGATGACGACGGGCGCGCTGAACAGGTCGTGATACATGCGGCCGTAGCCGGCGCCGGCCCATTTCGCCGCGGCATAGGGAGACTTAGGCACCGCGATCGGCCCGTCCGGCAGCGGCTCGGTCAGGGAGCCGGTCAAGATGATGCGGCCGCAGTCCTCCTCCATGGCCGCCACCAGCACATTGATCGTGCTCGCGAGGAGGCTGTGAAACGTCGGCAGCACCAGAGCGAGATCCGGGTTGGCACCCACGTCGCCGGCGAGGTGGAACACGACGTCAGGCTTGACGGTCGCAAAAACGCGGCGCGCCACGGCGAGATCGGCCAGGTCGGCTCGATGCCAGCGCGGGCCCGATGTCTGCGCCTCCTGCTGCCGCCGCGAGGTGGCATGGACTTGGTGGCCCTGGGCGCACAGGCGCCGGCAGAGATGCTGGCCGATGAAGCCGGTGGCTCCCGTGACCAGGATCTCTAGTGGCTGCGTGGGCGTTTGTTTAGACAATGTGTCGCCCCACTTGGGTGAAGCGCCTACCGCTAGGCGCTCTTCGGCACATAGATCAGCTCGCCGTCCGGCGCCGTCGCGTCGTCATAGAGGGCGATGATTTCCTCCGGCAGACGCGAGAGGTCGCTGCCGCGCAGGAAGTCGCGCATCACGGTTCCGGTGGAGGCCGAATCGACATTCGGCGCACCGCGCTGGCGGGCGACGTCGTCCCGATGCACGGTGCGGAAATCGATGCTGAAGCGGGTCAGGCCGGAGGTGTTGGGCACGCTCGAATGCATCTGCGCCGCGGAGAACAGGATCAATCCGCCGACGGGGCAGATCAAGCGGATCTGCGGATCGAGCTCGATCGGCTCGCTCGCCTTGGGCAGCGGGCGCGTGTCTTCCTTGACCAGCTTCGCGACCTCCTCGCCCCGATGCAGCTTGTTCCAGAGGTAGTAGTTGTAGCCGGCGGAGCTGTTCTTGACCGGCGCGCTCCAGTAGTGCGGGTGAAACGCCATGGCGTTGTCGGAATGAAGGTCGTAGATCGGCAGCCACCAATTGATCTGACTGGGCGGCGCCGAATACCAGGTGTCGCGGTGCGCGTGCCAGGCATAGGCGATGCCGGTGGTGAGATAGTCGCCACTGGTCGAGCTCCGCATTCTCGGAACGTCGAAATAGGTCTGGTGCAGGTCGCAGCCGAGATCCTCGAGGATCGCGGTCAGATGCCGCTTCGATTCGGGATGGTGGATGAAGGACGGCTTGAGGCGGCCGAGAAGCTCGGCATAGGCTTCGACCTCCATCTCGTCCTGTGCCGTTCTGGGATCGAGATCGCCAAATGCCTCCGCGATCATCGACCGGGCGAAATCGACGAAGTTCAGGATGCTCGCCCGCGGCGAGAAGACGAACAGCTGTCCATCGTAAAGTTGCTGACGCCGGACGTCGTCCGAGACCGCGGCATCGTAGTAGACGGTGTTGTTCATGACGGCTGTCTCCTCGTCGTGGGGCTCCGGCCTTGTTCGGCGGGAGGATGCCAGAGAAGAGATCGCGCGTGAGGCGCGCAAAAGGATGGGGCGCCATGCGGCGGTGCATCATCGGTGGTAGTCCGGGCAACGGCCCCGCCGGTCTACCCCCTTTGGAGAGCAGGTAACCCCAGGCCAAGCCGCCTACCACCCTCGGGCCATCCGCGGCGCGAACTACGCCATGATCTTGCGCACGAAGAACGCTTCGGCGAGGCGCGAGGCAGCGTTGCACTCGATGCCGCGTAGCCTGAGCAGCGACCAGAACGCCTCCTCGTTGAACCACTGCCGCTTGGTCTGGGAGGGGAACGCGTCCAGCAGGCCGCCGATCTTGTCCTGGCAGAGATCCTGGGAGAGCGGCACGAACAGGTTGGGGCGGCCGAGATCCCCGTCATATTTCATGATCTCGTATTCGAGGATCATGTGGTCGCGCCAGGTGTTCCAGGTCAGTTGGGACACGAGGCGGTGGTCTTGATGCCGGTCATCGTCGTGGTGGGTGAGAATGAGATCGGGCACGAAGGACGCCTTGATCTCCTCGAAGGTCTCCTTCACCAGCTCCCCGTAATACGGCATGAACCCATCGCGAAATCCGTGGATGGTGATTTCGCTCTTGGCGGCGCCATTCAGAAACACCTCCGCGGAGCGGCGCGCCTCCTCGACCCGCGCCGGGTTCTCGCCGGCGAACACCACCCATCGCACCTCGAGTTCAGGATGGGCCCTGGCCAACTGCAGAATGGTGCCGCCGGCCCCGATTTCGATGTCGTCACAATGCGCGCCAAGACAGAGCAGCCGCCTCACGCGAACTCAGATCCATTACCGAAAGCATCGCAACCCGTTGTGGTTTGAAAGCCCAAGACGAAGAACACGAAGAAGACGAAGAACACGAAGACCAAGCGCACCAACGGCTCGCTCCTGAGCTCGCGACAGCCACGGGCCGGAATCGAGCGCGCCAAGGACCGAAACTTGGCGGGGGATGCGACAGCCGGTCAATTGCGCGCACGGGCTCGGTCCATGAACCGAGCGGCTAGGACGGGGTACCACCTCCCGGGTTATTGCCCGCCACGCAACTTGGGGGAAGGATGCCGCCGAGTTTCGCCTTGGGGTACAGTGCGCACCCGCATCGGCGGCTTTTGGCGCAATCAGTCAACAGGTGTGGGAGAGCGAGATGGATGCGGTAGCGGGCAGAACGGACATCAGTGCGTCAACGGGCGAGGCGAGCCGATGCCGTCATTGCGGGACGCCGTTGCGCTACAGCCTCGTCGATCTCGGCATGTCGCCGCTGTGCGAGAGCTTCCTGACCAAGGATCAGCTCGGCGAGGCTGAGTCCTACTACCCGCTCCACGTCAGGGTGTGCGATTCCTGCTGGCTGGCGCAACTGCCGCAGTTCGTCAGCCCCGATCACATCTTCAGCGAATATGCCTATTTCTCCTCGTTCTCGACGAGCTGGGTGGCGCATGCCGGGCGCTATTGCGCCATGATCAAGAGCCGCCTCGGGCTCGGGCCCGACAGCTTCGTCGTCGAGCTCGGCAGCAATGACGGCTATCTGCTCCGGCACTTTCTCGATCTCGGCATCGGCGTTTTGGGTGTCGAGCCTGCCGCCAATGTCGCAGAGGCGGCGCGGAAGGCCGGCGTTCCGAGCCTGGTTGCGTTTTTCGGCTCGGAGGTGGCGCGGCAAATCGCGGTCGAGCGCGGCCGGGCCGACTTGATCGTTGCCAATAACGTCCTGGCGCAAGTTCCCGACCTCAACGACTTCGTCGCCGGCATGTCGCGGTTGCTGGCGCCTGAGGGCGTCGTCACCATCGAGGTGCCGCATCTCGAGCGCCTCATCGCCGAGAACCAGTTCGACACCATCTATCACGAGCACTTCTCGTATTTCTCGCTCGGTACCATCAACCGCCTGGCCACCACGCAAGGGCTCATGGTGATCGACGTCGAGAAGCTGCCGAGCCATGGCGGCTCCTTGCGCGTCTACCTCGCCCATCAAGGTTCGCAGCATCCGATCTCGATGCGCGTCGGCAACGTCTTGGCCGAGGAGCGCCACGCCGGTCTCGAGAGCGTGGCCGCCTATTCCGACTTCACCGCCCGCGTCCAGCGCCTCAAACGCGACCTTCTCGCCGTTCTCATCAAGGCCAAGGAGCAGGGCAAGCACATCTGCGGCTATGGCGCGCCGGGGAAGGGCAACACCTTGCTCAACTATGCCGGCATCGGTCCCGACTTCCTCGACTTCACCGTCGACCGTAATCCCTACAAGCACGGCCGCTATACGCCGGGCATGCACATTCCGATCTTGCCGGTGGAGGCCATCGACAAGGCCAAGCCCGACTACATCCTGGTGCTGCCCTGGAATCTCAAGACGGAGATTCTTGAGCAGATGGGCCATGTCGGCCAGTGGGGGGCCAAGTTCATCGTCCCCATCCCCGAGGTGTGCATCGTCGATCCGCGGCGCTAGTTGCAGCTGAGGGTTGTGGTGTCGAATTGCTTCCGTCTGACAAGGCGAAAGAATTTTCAAAGCAATAACCCGGCGCTTCGCGCAACGCGCTAGCGTTTCGCGAAGTCTGCGGCGCGGGGAGGGGGCCAATACCGTCGAGTTATAGGTCCTACCGCACCATGGGTATTGGTGCGGAGGCTATTTTGCAGGCTCTTGCCTAAACGCTAGGCGTTCGTGCTTTGGTGTTTTCTTTATGGCTACGGGCGAGGGAACGGAGTTGCCGTGGGTGGAATTAACGTTGTGTGACAGATTGACCTGGATGCGGCGCTGCGCTCGTGAGCCGCCACGGTCTTGGCAGAGAAAGTGGGGAAGAGATGGACAAGGAACTGACCAAGCTGTTCCGGCAGTGGCTCGGTGCGTTTGAAAACATGCAATCGGCAACGCGCGAGAACGAATCCGAGGCCGCCCATGCCGCGCTCTCGACGATCGAGACGCTCATCGCCACCACGCCAGCCGAGGGTCTCCATGGGCTCGTGGTGAAGCTTGGACTGCATCACTTCCTCAATGATCATGCCGATGCGGCGAGCGAACAGGCTGACTCCGCCTATGCCGATTTGGTGCGCCTGACCGGCAACGACCCCGCCACAGAAATATTCGCGCGTTTCGCGCGGGAGGCGGCGTAGACGCGGGGGCCGATCGACCTCCTATCGTTCGCCGCTCCTGAAGTGAGCCCCGCCAGCAGCCAAGGGGCTCATTTTCGTCTCCCACGGTTCATAGCCCCGCGGGAGTAGTACCTTCGAGTTCATCCCTTCCCAAGAATCCTCGCACCGCGGCGGTGCAACAGCCCGTAGACTCTCCCGTCTTCTCAAGGAATTCGGGTGAAATGCCATGATGGTTGAAACGATGGGAGCGGGCGCGAGCGAGGCTCGCCATTGGAGCTGGCGGACTGCGGGCCGCGTGATCGCGGTGATGGCGATCGCCATGATCGCGGTGTGCACGAGGGTCGGGGCCACCGAGCAATCGGCGGGCACCGAGGTCACCACCGAGGCGTCGGAGGACTACCGCTTGGCCCCGGGGGACCGTGTGGCCCTGCTCGTGTTCGACGAGCCGCAGCTCTCGGGCAATTTTGTCGTCGGCGGGTCCGGCGAGTTGCTGCTGCCTCTTGCCGGCGCCATCGACGTCGCCGGGCTGACGCTGGCCGAAGCCCAGGAGCGCGTTCAGAAGCGGCTTGCGGACGGGATCTTGGTCAGCCCCACGGTCAGCCTCCACGTCGCCGGGTACCGCCCCTTCTACATCTTCGGCAACGTCAAGAAGCCGGGAAGCTACTCATTCCAGTTCGGCCAGTCGGTGCGAGCGGCCCTCGCCAGAGCCGGGGGCCAGGGCCGGCTGACGAGCGCCGCCATGTCGGACTATATCATCGCCGAAGAGCGCGTGCGCCTGCTTGAGAACCGCAGTCTCGGTCTCATCGTCCGCAAATTGCGTCTCGTGGCGGAGCAGAACGACGCGCCCAGCTTCAACATTCCTCAGCTCGTGGGCTACGGCGCCGGTGGCGAAAAGATCGGGCTGTTCTACGCCGCCGAGAACGACGTGTTCGAGAGCGAGATGGCGTCATTGCGCAGCCGGCTCAACCTCTTGGAGAAGCAGGGGCCGCGTTTTGAGACGGAAAAGAACGCCCTTATCGAACAGCTCGCGAATCAACGTCGGCGCCTGACGTTCGTGAGGAACCGCGTGGATGAACTCAGCGACTACCGCAAGAAGGGTCTCGTCCGCACCGACGTGCTCAACGAGCAGCAACGCGAGGAAGCCTATGCCTTCGCTGAAGTTGCGAAGCTGGAAGCCGGACTTGCCGCGCTCGACCGGCAGATGGGCGATCTCGACATCCGCATCGAAGATGCCAAGGCAGGGTTCAAGCGGGAGGTCATGAGAGACCTGCACGAGACGGTCCAAAACCTGCGCGAAATCGAGGTTACGCTGCAAACGTCGCGCGAATTGCTTGAATATCGCGCGGAGGACGCCGGTGTTGCGGAAGGCGGCGAGGACAACACCGCCATCATGATCAGCCGCGGCGACGACCATGGCGCGACCACCACGTTCAAGGCGGACTTGGACACGCTGCTCCAGCCCGGCGACGTGGTCGAGGTGAAGCGTCAGACCGACGAACCCGTCACGCGGCCTGGCGTCTCGAGTGAGGCGTTGCTGTTGCCGACACCGATCAAGGCTGGGCGCGCGGTCGAATGACCGACGACACGCCCCCGTCTCACCGTCTCGAGGCTCTTGCTTGGGGCGCTGGTGGGGACGGGACCGCGGCTGTCTCAGAGGTTACGCTTCTGAACGGCTGCCGGTCCCGTCTCCGCAGCATCCATGACACTCGGCCGGTGCATTTGGCGCACACCGCCGCGGATTTGGAGTCGGCGGGGCAGGAGATGCTGGCGTGGCTCCGGGAGCTGTTCCCGATTTGCCGCAGCATCACCGGCGAGGGCTTGCGGCAAACCTTGTCGCGGCTCGGCGAACTGATCCCGCTCCAGACGCACCAGGCGGCGACCGGAACTCAGGTGTTCGACTGGACCATCCCCAAGGAGTGGAACATTCAGGACGCCTTCATCAAGGATCGCACCGGGCGGCGCGTCGTCGACTTCAAGGAAAACAACCTGCACGTGGTGAACTACAGCGTCCCTGTCAGGGCGCGAATGACGCTTAGCGATCTTCGCCCGCATCTGCATTCGTTGCCGGCACAGCCCGACTGGATTCCTTACCGCACCAGCTATTACACCGAAGCCTGGGGCTTTTGCCTGTCCCATCGGGTGTTCGAGAGCCTCCCCGACGACGAGTACGAGGTTGTGATCGACTCCTCCCTTGGCGACGGCGCCCTGACATTTGCCGAGTGCGTGATTCCCGGACGCCTGGACGACGAATTTCTCATCTCGACCCATGTTTGCCATCCGTCCATGGCCAACGACAATCTTTCCGGCGTCGTGGTCGCGGCGATGCTCGCCAGGATCCTGGGATGCGCCAAACCGCGTTACACCTACCGTTTCCTGTTTCTGCCCGGCACCATTGGCGCCATTACCTGGCTCGCTCTGAACGAGTTCGCGGCGCGCAAGGTGAAGCACGGCCTGGTCTTGGCCTGCGTGGGCGATCGGGGCGATATTCATTACAAGCGCAGCAGACGCCTCAAGGCCGATGTCGACCGAGCGGTCGAGCACGTGTTGCGCACGAGGCATGAGCCGTTCGCCGTCGAAGATTTCTCGCCTTACGGCTATGACGAGCGGCAATTCTGCTCTCCGGGGTTCGATCTGCCCGTCGGCGGCTTTCGCCGCACGCCCGGCGGGAAATTTGCCGAATATCACAGCTCTGCCGACGAAATCGATTTCGTTTCCGCCCCGCATCTGGCCCATTCGCTCGGGACGCTGCTCGAGGTGATCGACCTGATCGAGAGCGATCTGAGGTTCCGGAACTTGAGCCCCATGGGAGAGCCGCAGCTTGGGCGGCGGGGACTGCTTCCCGCCGCGAACGAGACGGCGCAGCTCGCGCTGTTGTGGATGCTCAACCTGTCGGACGGACGGGCGGGAATGCTGGATATCGCCGAGCGGTCGGGTCTGGCGTTCGGCGACCTCCGCACCGCGGCCAAAGCGCTTCTCGACTGCGGCCTGCTTGAACCTTGCGAGGAGGCGAGCTGGTGATGGCTTCGCCTAACTTGCGCCGCCTTGAACTTTCGGTGTCGCGATGCACAGGACCTCGGTCATGCGCACCAACTGGGCGACCGATTTCGCGTTCATCTTGCGCATGGCATTGGCGCGATGAACCTTCACCGTCACCTCGCTCAAGCCGAGCTCGGCGGCGATCTGCTTGTTCAGGTCTCCGGCCGCCACGCGGGCGACGACTTCGCGCTCGCGAGTGCTGAGCGAGCCAAATCTTTCACGCAAGGCGGAGTGCGATTCCACCTGTTTGCGCCGCGCCCGATCGCGCTCCAGGCCGGCAAAAACAGCATCCAGCATGTCCTGGTTGCTGAACGGCTTGGCGAGAAAATCCACGGCGCCGGCCTTCATGGCGCGCACGGCCATGGCGATGTCGCCATGGGCCGTCATGAACACGATCGGCACCTGCACGTCGGCTCTGGCGAGCTCTTCCTGGAATTTCAGCCCGCTGGTGCCCGGCAACCTCACGTCCAGCACGAGACAGCTCGTGGTTTCGGGGATGGGGTTGTCCAGGAAAGTGGCGCCGGAGGCATAGGCCTTGACCGCCAAGCCGACCGACTCGAACAGCTCGGTGAGAGCCGATCGGATCGACGCGTCGTCGTCGATCACAAACACAACACCACCTTGGGTGGCGCCATCAGTCATGGATGATTGCCGCACGTTGTCAGATCACGATCGGACATCCGTCCCACGCAGTAATCGCCGGAAGGAGCAGTCGCGGCGCCGGCACTTTGGAGGTAGAACCCCGACTTTGATACCTAGCCTTTAACATGCTGGTAAATCGGCGACAATTTGGGTCCCGAGACTAGGTAAACCGACCCTTGAGTTGCGTCGCGTCCAAGCTCGCCCATCCGTGCGGCAAATAGGCTTAACCCTAAAGTGACATCGCCGTGAGCAGCGCAAAAAAGTGCCAAAACTCAAGGCGTTTTTCGGCGCCTCTATACCATGGTGTAAGCACCATACCCCAATAGGTAACTGTCGCGTTCCGGCCTTCGCCGTTAATTCAATTAAAATTGTTTACATACGCGAAATACCTGTAACCCCCACGCGTTGGAGTAAGTAACCCATGAGTACCCCACTGGTGGTGACGCACCCCTGCGCACTGGTTAGAGACGGGCTCCATCAGATTTTCACCAAGTCGCAATTCCGGCCCATACAAATCATCCCCGCGCTTACCGAGGAGGCCGAAAGCTTTCTGGCCTCAGCGGGGATCTGCATTTGGCTTGTCGGCGTTCAGCAACCGGGACGGGCCATCAACGAGACCATACGGCGGGTGGTGACGGTGAACCCGCATGCGCGGGTCGTGCTTCTCGCTGCCTCCTACGCGCCGGAGGACGTCGTCCCGGCCTTGGAGTTGGGCGCCGGCGGGTTCCTATGCCAGGACATTCCGAGCAACCAGCTCATCAAGTCCTTGGAGCTGGTCGTGCTCGGTCAAACCGTGACGCATCCGCAGTTTCATCAGATCGCCGCGATGACACCACGTCAAGCGGGCGCCCAAAACCTCGGCGCCCAAAACCTCGGCGCCCAAGACCTCGGCGCCCAAGACCTCGGCGCCGTCGCGGCCGGCGTGGTGGTTGCCACAGGCTATCGGGCGGGCGAACCGCGGGCGCTCCGTCCTGAGGAGCCCCGGCTGCCTTACCTCGTCCAGAGCGCACCAGCGGCCTCGCAGCCGCGTCCGGCGAGCGAGCAGTCCGCCGATCCCGGCATCGCGCTGTCGCGCCGCGAGATGGCAATCTTGCGGACCCTCACCGAAGGCGCCTCGAACAAGATCATTGCCCGCAAGCTGGTAATCACGGAGTTGACCGTGAAGGTTCACATGAAGGCCATTCTGCGCAAGCTCAGGCTACAGAACCGCACCCAGGCCGCGATCTGGGCGCGAACCCATCTTGGTGACCTCGCGGCGTGAGGCGGCGGTGCGGGCGCCTGGCCCGCTTCGCCTGATGCCGAGGGGGCTACTCCGAACGCACGGTGGAATACTCCTTCGAGCACGATCGAGCTGAGATCGATCCGTAGCAAGGTTAATTGCCGCCCCCTAGTTTTGCGTTGGCGGTCAATCCAGGGGAACGGCCTCGGTGATGGTCCCGGGGCCGCTCCTCCTTCCAGGGCCCGGCTGAAACCGTCCCCCCAAGGTTGTCAGCCGTGGCTCTTGGAAAGACCGCAGCCTCGCGCGGCGAGGCAAAGGCGCTCACACGGTTTGCGCAAAACTACTGGCCGGGGATCGCATCGATCCTCGGCTCGTCACGATATTGATGGCGCGCCCGGCGCGCGAAGCCGGACAGTCGGCGCGCTGTTCTCGCCCGAGCTACCTCTTGGCGTGCTTGCGAGGAGCAGGTTCCGCGGGCGCCGTACAGTACAGCGCGTCGAAAGATCCCGGCTCGGCGATGCAATGGCCATGATGCATGACCGGCGGATTGTAGATGCCCGTGGCCCCCAAGAATGGCACCGCCATGATCGCTACGATCGTCCCCATGTGATTCTCCCCTTTTGGCGTGGCACACGCCCCAACCACCGTACCACGCGCGTCCAAGCTTACATGCTTCCGCCGACAATCTTCCACTGAAAACGTTGCGCAAATGTTGCTCGACAAGCCTGTCCCCGCGCCCCCCTTCGGCGCTCGGGCTCAAGCTAAAGGAAGGCAGATTGAGGTCACGGTTCGGCGCTCAGGAGGGCTCAAGTCCAAGCCGGCACCGAAGCAGAAGGTCGCACGAGAGATGGCCAAAACCCCGGTCTTGGCTGGCGGGCGATAAGACTCTCAGCGCGCGTGCTCAACTACTTCCGTCGCCTAGGTGTCTCGTTGCCGGTCGGGCACTGATCAGGGACGGACCTTCGGGTTGCACAGCCAGTATTCTAAGGCTATAGTTGCACGCACATCCTATTTCAATCGGAGGCTTCGATGTCAACAAAGTCAGTGTGCACGTTTCTGAGTGTAGAACCCGATGGGAAAAAGGTCACATCTGTTCTGGTCAAATCCGGAGGGAGTTCGAACCGCTTCTGTCATCACTCAAAAAGGTGATGTTAAGACAGTTATGGCAAAGAAGACGAAGGGCGAGGTAAAGCGAACCTCAATACTTTCGTACACCAAAGGCGTTCTTACTAGCCAATTATCTAAAGCCTCTAAAGTGCTCGACGATGGCACTACGAAGCAACTCCTTTATTCCAGCAACAAAGTTAAGGCAGTCGCCAAGAGACGACTTCTCGATAAGAACGGAACAGAAATTAGGGCTAAGGCCTTCGATATTGAGCGCTAAGCGTCGAAACCGGGAGGCTAGAAGGTGGCCGTGCGGTTGCCGGCAGTAGACGCGATTTTCTTCTGCGTACCAAAGACGGCGTGCTCTGCCGTTGCTGAACTTCTTATCCGGTATCACCACGGGGAATGGGTGCCAAAATCTGATGTTTTGGATCCGGCGGGGCAAATTATAATCGGACAAAAGCACAGCACTCCCTCTCAGCTAAGCTGGATTTTAAAGCAGTCCCCCGCCGCCAGGGTCAATTTTTGTTTTACCCGAAACCCTTTTGATTGGCTCGCATCGGTCTACACATACGCCGGACACGTATATTCTGTTGAAGGCGAATCTACCACTCTATGGTGGGTGAAATCTCGTCTCGGGTTTTACAGGGATGCCTACGGTTTAGAGTTTCCCGATTTTATCAGGAAGTACTATTCCAAGAAGGGACTATCAGTGGCGCAAAAATGGGCGTCTGGTTGCAATTATGTCTTAAAGTATGAGGATCTACCTAGTGCGCTTTACCGCTTTTTGGAAGAAAATGGCATTCACACTGTCCGCAAGTTGGGGCATGAAAATGCGACCCCTGGACGAGTTCACTACAGCAACTACTATGACAAAGCGACGAAGCGACTAGTGGCCCATAATTTTACGTCCGACTTACGGGCTTATGGTTACGACTTTTCTTCTTTCGGGCAATAAATGTCGCCTTCTAAAACCACAAAGACAGTATTGTTTGTTGATGATGTTTTTCCCGCCCTGCACCTCGGTTACGGGTATCCAAGGGCGTGGCGTATGCTTGAGGCTGTCCTAACGATAGCCAACGTAGTATTTATCTCTACGCGGGAAGCACCGAAGTCTAGTTCAACAGTTCCAGGTGTTCTGGATGTTATCGGCGACATTTCAGGCGCTTGGCGCCTAGGCAACTGGCGTGGCAAAATCGATGCAATACTTATAAGTAGGATAAAGAATTTAGAATTCTTGTCGTTGATCCGCGAGTATTTTCCAAAAGAACCAATTATATATGATGCAGAATGCTTAGTGTCGCTGCGTAACCAAAGAGCATTGGAGCTCTTTTCGGTATCTGAGGTCATAAGAGCAAAACTCATGCGTTTGGAGCAGGAGATAGCTCTCATACGTTTAGCTGATATCGTCACTACAACCGGCCAGTTGGAGCAACACGTACTTGCTAGTAATGGTATCCACGAGCCAATTATCGTCTCGTATTTTGTCGACAATAGTAAGGTTGGAGGTCCCTTCACTGGGCGGAACGGCGCAGTTATGCTCGGACGCTTCAATGGATTGCTGGGTGGCCTCCCCCACTTTCCGCCGCCAAATGAGGATGCAGTTGCCTACATCTTAGAAACGTTGCTGGACGAGTTGGTCCTCCGAAGGGGCGTTTCAATCGACATTGCGGGTTTAGGTTCAGAGGGCCTCTCGGTACAGCACAAGCAGGTTCGGTTACTCGGGATGGTCCAGGACCTGAACGATTTGTTCGCCCGATACCTCTGCTTCATAGCCCCAACTCGCTACAGCTCCGGAATTTCTCTTAAGGCAATCGAGGCGTGGGCGCGGGGACTGCCGGTGATACTGTCGCGTCAGCTACACTCTCAGCTAGATTTGTGCGAGAAATTCCCCTCGTGCGATACTGCCGACAGTTATGCGGAGGCTATAGACCGAATTGCGCTCAAAGAATCAGATTGGCGAAGTGCTCGAAATGCGGGGCTGAAAATCGTAGCGAGTAGGTTTAGTCGCCTCGAATTCAACAGGGCGATGAAACGTGCACTGTCAAAAGCGGGAGTGCGATGAAGAGCCTTGGTTTCGTGTCCATCTGCACAAACAGCTATCTGCCTCAGGCGATCCTGTTAAACCGATCTCTGCAGAAGGTATATAATCAACGATTAGGGCTCGTCTGCGTAGAGCGAGCCGTGGAGGGTTTCGACATCAACGAATTTGAATATGTAAAAACAGCCCATGAATTGTTCGGAGATGAATTTGAGAGAATAATTTTTCGCTATGGTGTCGTTGAGGCTGCCACCGCCATTAAAGCAAGAGTTTTGAAGGACGCCCTGAGAAATTTTGGATCCGTTGTGTACTTGGATCCGGATATATTGTTATATTCCAAGTTTGATGAACTCCATAATTCGCAATCTATAATAGCAACTCCTCATATCGTTGGGGCAACGCAACAGTGGACATCAATATTTGAAAATGAACTACGGGTACTTCGGCACGGGATGTGCAATCTTGGCTTTCTGTATCTGCCAAAAAACAAGGCTACCGCGCAATTTCTTGAGTGGTGGGAGCAGAGATTGCTATATTTATGTTTTGAGGAGCCGGGGAAAGGGCTATATGTTGATCAAAAGTGGTTTGATTTAGCAATAGGAATATTCCAAATCGAGTTGATTAGGCATCCAGGATACAATGTCGCTAATTGGAACGCAAGCTCGCGCAGCCTCGCTGATAATAATGGTATACTGAGTTGCGGAGGCTACCCTGTCAGGTTTTTTCATTTTTCCGGCTGCATGACGGGGCGAGACCTCCAATCGTACGCGGCCGGCGATCTTTCCGAAGCAAGATACGCGATCGAGTTGAGAAATGCCTATAATTCTGCGCTGTCGGAAATTGCGTGCGGAATGCCTATTACCCGCACACCGTGGAGTTACTCGACCTTTTCTTCGGGAGAGATGATCCAGCGGCGCGCGCGGAAAAATTGGGCCTTTAGGCCCCCGGTGCTGGACAAGTCCGACCTAAATCCCTTCTTACTATCAAATCATCTGCTAACGGCATCGCTGTGAGACATCAACTGCGTTTGCCGTCAGAAACCACGTTGCAGCAAGTGCGTACTTGTGCACAGTCCAGCCAGTACTGGTATCACAGCTTTTATTTTGAGGGCGGCGGGACAATCCGTGGAATATATGACGTGGGAAAGAATGTCGGAAAATACAACTTCCCTAATTTGTCTGAGTTGAAAGTCTTGGATGTTGGGCCAGGAAGTGGATGGTTTTCCGCTTTTTTTGCTCAGGCTGGTGCCCACGTCACTGCGGTAGAGGTGCCGAACGACAGCTACTACGACATTTTTGGACGATGGGAAGCCCCGCTAAGTCAGGGGCCTTGTCTCATGAGACCAAGCTTCGACGCGATTATGGATCTCCTCCAATTGAATGTAAGGCGTATCGAGTTGGATATTTATTCTTTGTATAATGCCGTCTCCGCCGGAGAATACTTCGACTTGATATTTGCTGGATCAATCCTCATGCATGTCCGCGATCCCATTGGGGCTCTAATTGCTTTACGTCGCGTGTGTAGGGGGCTGGTCGTCGCCAATTGCTATTATCACCCGAAGGTCGATCAGATGGTCGTCCCGGTAATGATATTGGCCAAGTGGAGTCCAATGACCTGGTGGATTCCTAATAAAAATTGTTTGAAGCAATGGTTTCAAGGAGCAGGGTTCAACCGCGTGGTGATTCGTGGCACAGTAAAGCTGACTGTTGATAACATTTTTGAGGATCAGGTGGGTCGAAAGCACGGAAAAGATCAATCGTTACGCCTCATTCACGCCTCTGTGTAGGGTATTCGCGCTGTGACGGCAGTCGGCAAGTCCCCGATAGTTCATCGACGATCTTTGTGCGCTTACGTTATCTTCAGCATCTTCAGCGCTTACTATGGTTTGCTGGCCGGGGACCTTAACGACCCCCGGCTGGCTAAGTAGTTGAAAGAATGGCGCGCCTGGCACGGCTCGAACGTGCAACCGCCAGATTCGAAGTCTGGTGCTCTATCCGTTGAGCTACAGGCGCTGAAGCCCTCGTGCTACTGGCAATAGTCCCAATAGCCTTGGGTCATGGTCGGATCAGCCCAGTACCAGCAGAGATTCGGCGCCGGGGCCACGGCGTTGTAAGCGGCCGCACCGAGAATGGTTCCGAGCGCCACGCCGCCGATCACGGTGCCGTAGTACGGCCGCTTGTTCCAGTGCCGATAGGGACGGACCACGACGACATTCTTGTGGTTCCAGTTCTTGTTGTTCTTGTTCCAGTTCTTGTTCTTGTTCTTGTCGGCGACGACGATCATGCCGTCGGTGTCCTTGGCGGCCTTGGTGGTGCTCGTCTCGCCGCCGCTCGCAATGCCGGCCGCTGCCGGCGTCAGCGGTGCCGCGAAGCCCGCGCCAAGGCCGATCAATACGGCTGCCGCCAAGGCGCTCAGGCGCCGGGATGTTTGATGCGTTGCCGATGTCACGTTCCGATACCCCATGAGTTCTCTCCAAATTGGGTGTTGATCGCAAACTCCACTCGAATCGAATCGGCAGCGTTACTTCGAAGGTCGGCGCCAGGTTCGTCGAAAGCCTGCGCCGCGCCGCCGAATGTGAGCTACGAGATTAGAAAACGACTTTGTGATGGCGGAAGACCTGAAATCCTTGCGCTGTCATGCACGCAGTGCCGTGGCGAGACAGCCATTCGCGGGCGCCCCCGCTTTACCCAGGGAAAAGCTGCTTTACCTGCCCTCTGGGCTTGCTAGAGTGGTCCCATAGAACCACTACCGCGCCGTCGGCGGTCAGAAGCATCGCGGCGCCGCGGTCGAAAGGGTTGAACAGCTTGACTGGGCCGAGCGGGAGCGCCCGCGCGGCTGCCATTCCTCCGCCGGGTTCACTGGGGCGGAGCGAAACCGATGACGGCGGGGAAAGCGGCGGTCCGGCGCAAGTCATGGCCCGGGTGCGGCTTGATTCGCCGCCTGAGGGCCTGGTGGGGGCAGCCCAGGGCAAGAGCGACGCGGGCGTGCGCGGCGGACGCGGCGCGGCTCCGATCTATGCGGCGCTCGATCTCGGCACCAACAATTGCCGGCTGCTCGTCGCCAAGCCGTCCCGGCGCGGCTTTCTCGTCATCGACGCCTTCTCCCGCATCATCCGCCTTGGCGAAGGCGTGCTCGGCTCGGGCCGACTGTCCGACGCCGCCATGAACCGCACCGTCGAGGCGCTGAAGGTCTGTGCCGACAAGATGCGCCGCCGCGGCGTATCGCGGTCGCGGGTGATCGCCACCGAGGCCTGCCGCATCGCCGCCAATGGCGACGAATTCATCGAGCGGGTGCGCCGTGACACCGGTCTTGCCATCGAGATCGTGAGCCGGGAGACCGAGGCCAGGCTCGCCGTCTCCGGCTGCGCCTCGCTGATCGACCGCAATTCCGACATGACGCTGATCTTCGACATCGGCGGCGGCAGCTCGGAGTTGATCTGGCTCGATCTCAGCCGCCTCGACCGGCCGTGGCGCCCCTCCATCGCCGATCGCCTCGAGGTGCAAAGCTGCATCGCCGCCTGGACCTCGCTGCCGCTTGGCGTCGTCAGCCTCGCCGAACGCCATGGCGGCCGCGACGTGACCCGCGAAAGCTACGAGGCCATGGTGGCGGAGGTGATGGCGGCGCTGGCCGGCTTCGAGGCCGAGCACAAATTCGGGCGCCGCATCGCCAATGGCGGCGCGCATTTCCTTGGGACCTCGGGAACCGTCACCACCATTGCCGGCATTCACTTGGAGCTTCCGGCCTATGAGCGCTCGCGCGTCGATGGCTGCTGGCTCGGCGCCAAGGACGCGCGCAAGGTGTCGGACGCCCTGATCGCCATGACCTATGCCGAGCGGGTCGCGCAGCCGTGCATCGGGCGGGAGCGCGCCGATCTCGTCCTCGCCGGCTGTGCCATCCTCGAGGCCTTGCTCAGGGTGTGGCCGTGCCAGCGCCTGCGGGTTGCCGATCGCGGCTTGCGCGAAGGCATACTCGCCACGCTGATGGCCGAGGACGGCCATGGCCGCCGCCCGGCGCCGCGGCGACGCCCTTACGGTCGCTTCGGGCGCCAACCGGATCGCCGCTGATCACGACGGCTCCGGCTGCGAGACTTCGCGCTGGATTTCGGTATCGCGCGGCACCGGCTGGGACAGGCTGGTGCCGGCCGTCTTCGGCAGCCTCATGAAGACCAGCACCGAGGCCGCCGAGATCAGGGCAATCACGATAAAGGCGAGGGTGAAGTCGCTGGGCTCGACTGCGGTCCCCGGCCGCCCGTGGCGCTGAAACTCGAGCACCAGCGCGCCGACGGCGACGCCTGCCGACATCGACAGCTGCTGCGCGACCGAGGCGAAGCTCGTCGCAGCACTCATCGCTCTCGGCTCGATGTCGGCGTAAGCGAGCGTGTTGATGCTGGTGAACTGCAAGGATCGGAAGAAGCCGCCGATCAGGAGCACCGCGAGGATCATGGCGTGGGGCGTTGCCTCGGTGAACAGCGCCGGCACCCCGATGAAGAGGCCGCTGACCACGGCGTTGATCACGAGCACGCGCTTGAAACCGAAGCGGCGCAGGATCGGCGCCGCCGTGGTCTTCATGGCCATGGCGCCGACGGCCGTGGCGAAGGTCAGGGTGCCGGACTGGAACGGGGTCAGCCCGAAGCCGAGCTGGAGCAGCAGCGGCAGCAGAAACGGGGTGGCGCCGATGCCGACGCGGAACACGAAGCCGCCGACCACGCTGGCAAAGAAGGTGTCGATCTTGAGCAGGCTGAGATCGATCAAGGGCGCCGGCGTCACCTTGGCGTGACGGACATAGAGCGTGCACCCGATGACCCCCATCGCCAGCAGCGCCAGCACGACGTTGAGCGGCAACAGTCCCTGGCCGATGGTGGTGAAACCGAACGCGAGCCCGGAGAGACCGATGCCGGAGAGGATGAAGCCCTTGACGTCGAGCGGCGGCATCTCCTCCTCGCGGAAGTTGCCGATGTAAAGCGTGGCGAGGATGACGCCGAGGATGCCGATCGGAATGTTGATCCAGAAGATCCAGCGCCACGAGAAGAAGGTGGTGATGAAGCCGCCGAGCGGCGGCCCCAGCACCGGTCCCATCAACGCCGGAACCGTGAGCCACGCCAGTGCCGAGATCAGCTCCGATTTCGGCACGCTGCGAAGGATGACGAGGCGGCCGACCGGCACCATCATGGCGCCGCCCATGCCCTGGACGATGCGGAACAACACGAAGTCGAGCAGCGAATGGGCGAAGCCGCACGCGGCCGAGCCGATGGCGAACACGACGATCGCGGCCCGGAAGATGGTGCGGGCGCCGAAGCGGTCCGCAAGCCAGCCGCTCAAGGGGATGAACACCGCAAGCGACAACAGGTAGGAGGTGAGGGCGAGCTTGAGCGCGATCGGGTCCTCGCCGAGATCGTGCGCGATCGCCGGCAGCGACGTGGCGATCACCGTTGAAGTCCATGGTTTCCATGAACAAGGCGACGGCGACGATGAGGATGACGAAGTAGCGGGGCATGTGCGAGGAATTAGAGGACGTTGATGGCGACATGGGGCCCGCTGGCCAGGACGGTCAAGGGTTCCGCGACGATATGGCTGGGAAACCATGGTCAAAGCGAAACAGCCGGGCGCGCCGGGGCAGGGAGGGGGGCGCAAGCTCGCGGTCAAGGTCCGCACCGCCAAGGGCCGGAAGACCGCGTCGACCCGCTGGCTGCAACGCCAGCTCAACGATCCCTATGTCGAGGAGGCGAGGCGGCAGGGCTTCCGCTCGCGCGCCGCGTTCAAGCTGATCGAGATCGACGACCGCTATCACGTCCTCAAGCCGGGGATGAAGGTGGTCGATCTCGGCGCAGCCCCTGGCGGCTGGAGCCAGGCCGCGGCGATGCGCGTCGGCGCTCTCGGCGGCAACGGCCGCGTGGTCGCCGCCGATCTCGTCGACATCGAGCCGATCCCGGGCGTCGAGGTGCTCATCCTCGACGTGAGTGAGAGCGAAGCGCTCGACCGCATCAAGGCCGCGCTCGACGGCCGCGCCGACGCCGTCTTGTCGGATATGGCCCCGGCGACCACCGGCCATCGCGCCACCGATCACCTCCGCGTGGTGGCGCTGGCGGAATCGGCCCTCGACGTCGCCGAGGATTTGCTCGCCCCCGGAGGGACGTTTCTCGCCAAGGTGTTCCAGGGGGGCGCCAGCGGCGATCTCCTGGCGCGGTTGAAGCGCGGCTTTGCCAAGGTGCAGCACGTCAAGCCGAAAGCGAGCCGCAAGGAATCGCCGGAGGTCTATGTGCTCGCCACCGGCTTTCGCGGCAGCACCTGACAAAAGGCCCCGCCGAGGCGGGGCCCTTCCGGCTCAGGTCGCGAGGTGCCGCTTAGTAATAGCCAATGCACGCATTGTAGCGCGACCACCAATAGGGGCTGCCGGTCGCGTAGGCCTGCTGGCGCAGCCAATAGCACTCGCCGTCGTAGCCATAGTAGTCACCATAAGCGTAGTAGCCGGGACCATAGACCCAGACCCAGGCGCCGTTGCGGAACACCCGGTGGCGATAAGCGTGGCCGTGGTTGTCGTGGCCGCCTTCGGCATAATGACGATCGTTGTAATGGTTGCCGTAGCGGCCGTGCTGGGCGCCGTGAGCGAAGTCACGACTGGCGTAGCGGGGACCGGTATAGGGATGCGGTCCGCTGTAGGGATGGGCGTGATAGTTGGCGCCGCCACCCTGTCCCGCGAAGTTGCGGCCGCTGACGTGGGGAGTGCCGCCACTGAAATGGGGAGCCCCACCGCCACCGCTGAAGTGCGGGGCGCCGCCGCCACCGCCGACGTGGCCCATGCCACCGCCACCACCGCCGCCGCCGACGTGGCCCATACCGCCACCGCCGCCGCCGCCGCCGCCGCTGTAGCCGCCTCCGCCACCGCCGCCACCGCCATTGCGGACAAGTTCCAGGGCCGGGGCTGGCGTCGCGCTGCCAAGCGCCTCGACGGCACCCGGCGCGGGCGCCGCCTGGGCCGGTCCGTGAGCCAGGGGCATGAACAGCAAGGGTGCCCCGAGAAGGGCGAGAACCGCGATCTTCGTTCGCATGACAATCTCCTTGGTTGTTTGTCGCGCGTCCAAAGGTCGGGGAGGGCGCGCCGCATCAGATGGAGAAATGCGCAACCGCGATCCTGGTTGCGAGAGGGGGCGTGCGCAGATGTCGCAGGTCGACCGCCTTGGCCTATCCGACGGCGACTTTCGTGCCGCCAAAAGGCGTTCAGACCTGCGAACTCTCGCCCTTCAACCGCGCATTCTCGGCCTCGAGCGCCGCGATCCGTGCTTCCAACACGTCGATCGCCGCGGCGACGTCGTCGACGAACAGCATTTGCGGGATGTGCTGCGGGCAATTGACGTCGATGGCCTCGATCTTGAACACGATCGCGGCTTCGGCGCGGGCGCGGTAGCCGTCAGGCACCAAAGCCTCGATCATCTCGGGCGCATTCTCGACCACGCGCGCGGTGCCCCAGATCTTCACCCGCCGGCGGTGCTGATAATCCATGAGGAAGATCATGGCGCGGGGGTTCTCGGCGAGGTTGCCGGTCGTGACGTATTGGCGGTTGCCCCTGAAATCGGCGAAGGCGAGGGTGGTGTCGTCGAGCACCCGCAAGACCCCCGGCGGGCCGCCGCGATGCTGAATGTAGGGTTGGCCGTCTTTGCTCGCCGTGGCGAGATAGAAGGAGCGCATGCTGGCAATGAAGCGCTCCATCTCGGGCTCGATCCGGGTGATCCAGCCGCCATTGGCTTCGAGGCGCGCATAGATCTCACGCGAGCCGCGCCGGTCTTGCACGGCCTTCACCGAGGGCGAGAAGGCGATGTCGGTCGAGGAGGTCATGTCGGCGTCCTTTTGCTGCGCCGACCGTTATATGCGCCCCTTCCTCCTCCAGGTAGTAGACTATAGAAATAGAAGACATTCTTCCAATTACCGGAAGGGTTCCCTTGGATCGCCTGGCCGCCATCACGGTCTTCACCGCCGTCGCCGATGCGGGCAGCCTGTCGGCGGCGGCACGGCGCCTCGGCATGCCGCTGACCACCGTCAGCCGCCATCTCGCCGCGCTCGAGGAAGAGGTCGGCGCGCGCCTGATCACCCGCACCACGCGGCAACTGGCGCTGACCGAGGCCGGGCGCCTTTATCTCAACTCCAGCCGACGCATCCTCGCGGAATTCGAAGCCGTCGAGCTCCGGCTTGCCGGCGAGCAGGCCGACCCGCAAGGCGAGCTGGCGCTGACGGCGCCGGTGCTGTTCGGGCGGCTGCACGTGCTTCCCATCGTCACCGAGTTTCTTGGCGCGTTCCCTCGCGTCACGGCGCGGATGCTGCTGCTCGACCGCGTGGTCGATCTGGTCGAGGAAGGTCTCGATATCGGCGTCCGCATCGGCAATCTCCCGGACTCCTCGATGCGGGCGATCAGGGTCGGGGCGGTTCGCTTCGTCCTTTGCGCGAGCCCATCCTATCTCGCCGCGCGGGGAACACCGGAGACGCCCAAGGAGCTCGCCGGTCATGGCTGCATCAGCTTCACCGCGCTCTCCCATGTCGAGCATTGGAGCTTTGCCGGGCCAAAGCCGGAGCGGGTGACCGTGACCTCCCGGTTGACCGTCAACACCGCTGACGCCGCCATCGACGCCGCCAAGGCCGGGCTCGGCATCACCCGGGTGCTGTCCTATCAGGCCGAGGCCGGCCTCGCCGATGGCGCGCTGCGGCTGATCCTGGAGCGGTTCGAGCCCGAGGCCATTCCCGTCCATCTCCTTCACCGCGAGGACCGCCTGCCGCAGGCCAAGGTGCAACGGTTCCTGAGCTTTGCCGCCCCGCGGCTTCGGGCGCGCTTGAAGCCGCTCTCCTCGCGCGCGGCGTCAGATGGGGACGGCGGCGACGGCTAGCTTCCCAAAGTCTGGGCAAACTGCTAAAGGAGGCCGCCAACCGGCGGGACATGTCGAGCCTTGGAAGCCCCCCGCCAGGCGCGAGGTTGGCCGATGCCCGAAGGGCAATCCCAAGACAAGAGCAAATTCGCCGACGACGCCAAGGTCGGCCTCACCTTTGACGACGTTCTCATCAGGCCCGCGGCCTCGGACGTGCTGCCAAGCGCGGTCGATGTCGGCTCGCGCGTGACCCGGGACATCAGCGTCCACATCCCGATCCTGTCTTCGGCCATGGATACGGTCACCGAGGCGAACCTCGCCATCGCCATGGCCCAGGCCGGCGGCATCGGCGTGGTTCACCGCAACCTGCCGCCGGAGCAGCAAGCGGCTCAAGTCGCCCAGGTGAAGAAATTCGAGTCGGGTATGGTGGTGAACCCGGTCACCATTCACCCCCATGCCACCCTTGCCGACGCGCTGAAGCTGATGGCCGACTACAGGATCTCGGGCATTCCCGTGGTCGAGCCGTCGCGGAACGGCGGCCGCGACGGCAAGCTCGTCGGCATCCTCACCAATCGCGACGTCCGCTTTGCCACCAATCCGAAACAGCCGGTCTATGAATTGATGACCAAGGACGGGCTGATCACGGTCAGGGAGACTGTCGACATGGAGGAAGCCAAGCGCCTCCTCCATAAGCACCGCATCGAGAAGCTGCTTGTCGTCGACGACGAGTATCGTTGCATCGGCCTCATCACCGTGAAGGACATCGAGAAGGCGCGGCTCAATCCGCATGCCTGCAAGGACGAGCAGGGGCGGTTGCGCGTCGCCGCGGCGACCGGAGTCGGCGATGAAGGCTTCGCCCGCACCGAGCAGTTGATCGAGGCGGGCGCCGATCTCATTGTCGTCGACACCGCACATGGCCATCAGGCCCGCGTGCTCGAGGCCATCGGCCGCATCAAGCGCCAGTCGAATGCGGTCCAGGTCATCGCCGGCAATGTGGCGACCCGCGAAGGCACCATGGCCCTGATCGACGCCGGCGCCGACGCGGTCAAGGTTGGCATCGGGCCAGGCTCGATCTGCACCACGCGCGTGGTGGCCGGTGTCGGCGTGCCGCAGCTCACCGCTCTCCTCGAGGCGGTCGACGTGGCGAAGAAGCACGGCGTTCCCGTGATCTCCGACGGCGGCATCAAATATTCAGGCGATCTCGCCAAGGCGCTCGCCGCCGGCGCCGATTGCGTCATGATCGGCTCGCTGCTCGCCGGCACCGACGAGAGTCCGGGCGAGGTCTATTTGTACCAGGGCCGCTCCTACAAGTCCTATCGCGGCATGGGCGCCGTCGGCGCCATGGCCCGCGGTTCGGCCGACCGCTATTTCCAGCAGGACATCAAGGACACGCTGAAGCTCGTGCCGGAAGGCGTCGAGGGCCAGGTGCCGTACAAAGGTCCGCTGGCGAGCGTCTTGCACCAGCTGATCGGCGGCTTGCGGGCTTCGATGGGCTACACCGGCGCCCACAATCTTGCCGAGTTCGCCGTGCGCGCCGAGTTCATCCGCATCTCGCCGGCGTCCTTGCGCGAGAGCCACGTCCACGACGTGACTATCACCCGGGAATCGCCGAACTACCCGCGCGAGGCTTGAGCAGCCCGCGCCTGCGGCTTTGGGTGGGCCGTGCCACAAGTTCCCGCTCTCCCCTTGTGGGAGAGCACGCGGAGGCCTCGCCTCCGCGGTGAGGGGTAAGCGGCGTAGCCGCGTCGGGAAAAAGACCGGACCCCTCACCCTTCCCGCCATGCGACTTGCGCCGAGCCTCGCTCGCGCAAGATCGCGGCGGCAAGCCCTCTCCCACAGGGGGAGAGGGAGTCACAGCTAATCGTCAAGGATGATGTCGGCCTATTACTGGATGCCGAGCTTCTTGATGCGATTGATGACGTCGGGCTCGAGCTTGATCGCGAGCGAGATATCGGCGCTGCCGTCGGTGGGCTTGCCCTGGCGGCTCTTGACCACGCCGCGGCCGACGAGAGCCGAGGCGTCGTTCTCGTGGAGCTCGAGCGCCTTGGTGAAGTCGTCCTTGGCCTTATCGAGGTCGTTCTTGAGCACGTAGACCCAGCCGCGGTCGACATAGCCCTTGGCCAGATCGGGGTCGATCTTGATCACCTCGGTGTAGTCGGCGGCGGCCTTGTCGAAGTCCTTCTTCTCCCGGAAGAGGGTGGCGCGGCTGGAATAGCCCTGGCTCGATTTCGGATCGAGCTTGACCTTCTGATCGAGCTCGGCGATGGCCTTGTCGAGATCGCCCTGGTCGCTGAAGATCAGGCCGCGCAGCATGTAGAAATCGCCGCGAACCGCGTCGAGCTGAATGGCCTCGTCAACGTCGGCGATGGCCTTGTCGAAGTCCTTCTTCGCCCGATAGGCCGCGGCGCGCATGAAATAGAGGTTGGGCTCCTTCGGGTCGAGGCGGAGCGCCTCGTCCATCTCGGCCACCGCGCCGTCGAAGTCGCGGGTCGCCGAGAAGCCGAGCGCCCGATTGCCGTGGGCGGCGACGATGAGATCGGTGTTGTCGGATCCCTTGGCGATGAAGGCGGCACAGGCGTCGAGCACTTCCTTGATCGAGCCTTTGCCGTTGAAGCAGGGATTGCTCTCGATGCCGTCGGTCACGGCTTGATTGGACGGGGCGGGGGTTGGGTCGGCGGGGACGAGCACCGGGGCCTTCGGCTCACCGGCTGCCGGGGCCGCGTCCTCCGCGAATGCGCCGGCAGGGGCGAGCGCTGCGAGGAGTGCCAGGGCGCCGGCGAGGACGGTGGCCCGCGCGGCGAAACGCCTGAAGCAATGCATGTAATCCTCCATAGACCTTGGAACTCTTGATTTTGGCCCTCTTTAAAGCGATGGCAGCCCGTCCCGTCAATTGAACATCCTTTAATGAAGTGAAGGGCGACGGCGTATAAGGGCCGCCTAAGGGGCTGATTCTGGCTGCCCCAGCCCCAAGAGCCGTCGGGAGGCTTCGATGTCAGTGCAGGCCATATTGATGCCGGTGTTCGCGCAGGTGGCGCTCACCTTCGTCTTGCTGTTCTGGATGCAGGTCCTGCGGTTGCGGGCGATCAGGCTGGGGAAAGTTCCGGAACATGCCGTGGCACTCAGGGAGCCGAACTGGCCGCCGCGGGTGCTCCAGGTCGCCAACGCTTTCCACAACCAGCTCGAAACGCCTCTCCTGTTTTACGTGCTGATCCTGCTCGCACTGATGACCAAGACCGCCGATTCCATTCTCCTCGTGCTGAGCTGGCTGTTCGTGATCTCGCGCTTCGTCCACGCCTATATCCACCTCACCTCGAACCGCATCGCCCATCGCTCGCCGGTGTTTCTCGTCGGCGCCATCGGCCTTGCCCTGATGTGGATCATCGTCGCCGCCCGCCTGACCATCGCGTCGAGCGGATGACCCCGGGCGCCCGCGCCAGCGCCGCGATCGAGGTCCTGGGAGATATCGAGGGGCGCAAGCGCCCCGCGGCGGAGGCCCTCAAGGACTGGGGGCTGTCCCATCGCTTCGCGGGCTCGGGCGACCGCGCGGCAATCGGCAATCTGGTGTTCGATGCGCTGCGGAGCCGCGCTTCGGCCGCCTATGCCATGGGCGAGGACAGCCCGCGCGCGCTCGTGCTGCGGACGCTTGCCTCGCATTGGGGCCTCGGGCCGGACGGGGTCGCCGCCATCGCCGACGGCGGCCGGTTCGCGCCGTCGCCCTTGTCGCCGGCCGAGCTGGAAGGATTGCGGCGAGAGCTGCCGGCCGGCGCACCAGCTCATGTTCGCGGCGACTACCCTGAATGGCTCGCGCCAGAGTTTGAACGGGCCTTCGGCGATGCTGCCGCCGAGGAGGGCGCGGCGCTCGCGCGGCGGGCGCCCGTCGACCTCCGCGTGAACAGCTTGAAGACGACGCGGGAGAAGGTGCTCCATGCGCTCCGCCGTCTCGAGCCGGCGCCGACGCCCTATTCGCCGCTCGGCGTCCGCATCGCCGCGGGCTCCGGTCCAAGCCGGAGCCCTCATGTCGAGGCGGAGCCTGGTCACGGCAAAGGCTGGTACGAGGTCCAGGACGAGGGATCGCAGCTCGCCACGCTCATCGCCGGTGCCCATGCCAAGGAGCAAGTGCTCGACCTCTGCGCCGGCGCCGGCGGCAAGACGCTCGCGCTCTCGGCCGCCATGGCGAACACCGGCCAGCTCTATGCCTACGACGCCGACCGCATGCGGCTCCGGCCGATCTTCGAGCGCTTGAAGCGGGCCGGCGTCCGCAACGTGCAAGTGCTTTCGCCTGGCGAACCCGAGGCCCTGGCGGCGCTTGCTGGGAGGATCGACCGGGTGGTCGTCGACGCCCCTTGCACCGGCTCCGGCGTCTGGCGCCGGCGCCCCGACGCCAAGTGGCGCCTGTCGCGGCAAATGCTGGCGGCCCGGCTTGACGAACAGCGTGCCGTCCTCGACCAGGCCGCGCCTCTGGTGAAGCCGGGCGGCCGCCTCGTCTATATCACCTGTTCGGTGTTGCCGGAGGAGAACCGGGATCAGGTCGAGGCCTTCATGGCGCGGTTTCCCGGCTTTGAGCTTCTGCCGTGGCAAGGCGTCTGGAAGGAGGCTTGTCTCGCGCCGGCGCCAGCTTCAGCGGACGGCTCGCCCGAGACCCTCTTGATGAGCCCTCGAACCTTCGGCACCGACGGCTTCTTCGTGGCGGCGTTGAGGCGGTTCGCCTAGCGCGCCGGTCATCCCGGATTGGGGCCTGGCCACGCCCCGGAAATATTTTTGGGCGCGGCCATAACTCCCCTTGAAATTGCCATAAAGTCGCTGAAATGACTGCCGCTTTTGAAGGCACGACAGGTTGGCGATTGGCGCCGATGATCGACCACAAAAGTGGGAGGGGATTCCAAATCCAATGAGCCTCATTCGCGGCGAGACTGAAGAGCCGCCCAGTTGCCACACGGCAACATCATTCCTCGCCAAGCCTCATCACCCCATCAACTCTCCTTCGCCAGCTACGGCCCAGAACCTTGGCGCCCTGACCGCGCGTCTGGAGCGCTTCCCGGTCGGGCCGCAAACGCGCGCCTTCCGCAAACGCCATTTCCCCGAGGTGGGGTTGGCCGAGTGGAACGATTGGCGCTGGCAGGCGCGGCGGCGCATCCGCACGCTCGCCGAGCTCGAGCGCATCTTCGTCTTGTCCGACGACGAGCGCGATGCCGTGGTTCGTCATCAGGGTTCGCTGCCGCTCGGCATCACGCCCTATTACGCGAGCCTGATGAGCCGTGACGACGCGTTCGAGCCGTTGCGGCGGACGCACATTCCGGTCGGCACCGAATATCTGAAGACGCCGGGCGAGGCCGACGACCCTCTCGGCGAGGACGGCCACACCGCGGTGCCCGGCCTCGTGCATCGCTATCCGGACCGCGTGCTGTTCCTGGCCACCGGCTTCTGCTCGACCTATTGCCGCTATTGCACGCGCTCGCGCATGGTCGGCGAGCCTGGTGGCGACTATTCCTTCAGCCGCCCGCAATGGGAGGAGGCGCTCGACTACATCGCCGCGCATCCCGAGATCCGCGACGTGCTGATCTCCGGCGGCGATCCGCTGACGCTATCCGATGAGCGCCTCGACTATCTGCTCGGGCGCTTGCGCGCGATCAGGCATGTCGAGTTCGTTCGCCTCGGCACCAAGGTGCCTGTGGTGCTGCCGCAGCGGATCACGCGTTCGCTGACGAGGATCCTGAAGAAGCATCATCCGTTGTGGATGAGCCTCCACTTCACCCATCCCTCGGAGCTGACGCCGGAGGTGACGGAGGCGACTGCGCGGCTTGCCGATGCCGGCATTCCGCTTGGCAGCCAGACCGTGCTGCTCAAGGACATCAACGACAGCGTCGACACCCTGAAGGACCTTTATCACGGCCTCCTCAGGCGCCGGGTGCGGCCTTATTATCTCTATCAATGCGACCCGATCTCAGGCTCCTCGCATTTCCGCACCTCGGTCGATAAGGGGCTCGAGATCATGCAAGGCCTGCGCGGCCATACCACCGGTTATGCGGTGCCGACCTATGTCATCGACGCACCTGGCGGCGGCGGCAAGATCCCGCTGCTACCGGACTATGTGCAGGGGCGCGACGGCGATGATCTGATCTTGCGTAATTTCGAGGGCAAGACCTACCGCTATACTGACCCGGAAGGCACGGTTGGCGCCGATCGTGCGCCGTCTCGCGTTGACATCTGATGCAGATCGGCCTCGTCTACGACCTCAGGGATGACTACCGCGCGCTCGGCTTCTCCGAGGAGGAGGTGGCCGAGTTCGACAATCTCGACACCATCGATCAGCTCGATGGCGCGTTACAGGCGCTTCGCTGCACCGTGACGCGCGTCGGCCGCGGCCAGGCGCTTGCGGCCCGGTTGGCCGCGGGCGAGCGCTTCGATGTCGTGTTCTCCGTCGCCGAAGGAGTGCGGGGCCGTTCGCGTGAGGCGCAAGTGCCGGCGCTGTGCGAGCTGTTCGACCAGCCTTATCTCTTCTCCGACCCGCTCACCATGTCGGCGTCGCTGGACAAGGCGGTGGCGAAGCGCCTGGTCGCCGCTGCCGGCGTGCCGACGCCATCCTTCGGGGTGGCGGCGTCCGATGCGGGCGAGCTTTGGGACTGGAACGACTTCCCCGCTTTCGTCAAACCGATCGCCGAAGGCACGGGCAAGGGCTGCGAGGCCGCGTCGCTGGTCAATACCAAGAGCGAGCTTGCCGGCGCCGTAGCCAAGCTCCTCGCCCGCTACCGCCAGCCGGTGCTGGTCGAGACCTACCTGCCCGGCCGCGAGTTCACGATCGGCATCGTCGGCAATGGCGAGGCCGCGCGCGCGGTCGGCGTGTGCGAGATCCTGCTCAACCCGCAGGCCGAGGCCAACATCTACTCGCTGCACAACAAGGAGCTGTGCGAGGAGCTCGTGACCTATGCCCGCGCCGACGACGCCGAGGCGCAAGCCGCCGGCGAGCGGGCGCTGATCGCCTATCGCGCGCTTGAGTGCCGGGACGCGGCGCGCATCGACTTCCGCTCCGATGCGCATGGCGAACCGTATTTCCTCGAGGCCAATCCGTTGGCGGGGCTACATCCTCATCATTCCGACTTGCCGATCCTCGCCGCCCAGAACGGCGTCGGCTTCGTCGAACTGGTCGGCATGATTCTCGACGCTGGCCTCGCGCGCTATGGGCTGGTACGCCAGGGGCCGGAGCAGCAGCGGAGAACTGCGTAATGGCCCTGAAGCCTCATGGCTTCATTCCGGTGGTTCACGCCGCGACCGAGGAGCGGCCCGACGAGATCGACACGCTGATTGCCGCCGAGGCCGTCGCGCTCGCCTTGGCCGAGCTCGGCTTTTTTACCGACATCGTCGCCGTCGGCCTCGACGCAAGTGAAATCGATGCGCTCAAGGGGCGCAATCCCTCGCTCGTGTTCAATCTCGTCGATGCGGTGCAGGGTGACGGCAGGCTTGCGCCGGAAGTTCCGGCGATGCTCGATGCCGCCGGGCTCGCCTATACCGGCGCCAACGTCAACGCCTGGCGCGGCACGCTCTCCAAGCTTGCGACCAAGCAGAAGCTCGACGGCGAAGGCCTGCCGACGCCGCGATGGTCATCGGATGGGCAGGGCTTCGAGCCCGACGCTCCGGTCATCGTCAAGCCGGTGTGGGAGCATGGCTCGCTTGGCCTCGACGACGGGTCGGTGGTCAAGGCCGCCGCGGCGGCCGGCGTCATCGCCGAGCGCGACGCCCGCTTCGGGACCACCCATTTCGCCGAGGCCTATGTCGATGGACGGGAGTTCAATCTGGCCGTGCTCCAGCAGCGCCGTGGCCTCCGCGTGCTGCCAATGGCCGAGATCCTGTTCGAGCATTGGGACGAGGAGCGCCCGCGCATCGTCGGTTATGACGCCAAATGGTCTGCGGAGAGTGTGGCCTATACCGGGACGCCGCGGCGCTTCGGCTTGGAACGCAAGGAGCCGGAACTTGCAGCGCAACTGAAGGAGCTTGCGCTCGGCTGCTGGCGCCTGTTTGGGCTCGGCGGCTATGCCCGCGTCGATTTCCGCGTCGATGGCGACGGCAGGCCGTGGATTCTCGAGGTGAATGTCAATCCCTGCCTGACCCCCGATGCCGGCTTTGCCGCCGCCGCGTTCGAAGCCGGGCTCTCCTATCACGGGCTCATCGGCGAGATTGTCGATGCCGCGCCGGCGGCCTTGCCAGCGAACGCCTGACATGCTTCGCATTTGATATGCTCCGCATTCGCAAGGTCGCCGACGCGACGACGGCGCCGAACCGCGCCGCGATCGAGGCGGCGCAGCGGATCATGCGCGAGCAATTTGCGGCGATGCCCGAGGCCGACATCGCCAAGATGGCCGACCAGCTCTCCAATCCGCTCAAGCACCGCTTCGTGTCGCGCCTGTTCGTCGCCGAGAATGCGCGCGACCAGACCCTCGGCGTGGCCCTGCTGCTGTACGCCCCGGATATCGGCTTCTCTTATCTCGAGATCATCTCCACCGCGCTTGGCCGCACGGGACGCGGCATCGGCGCCACGCTTTACGAGCGCGTGCGCGAGGAGGCCCGCGCGCTCGGCACGCAACTCTATTTCGAATGCCTGCCTGACGACCCGGCGCTGAGCCCCAACCCGGAGACGCGCACCAACAACGCCTCGCGTCTTCGCTTCTACGAGCGCTACGGCGCGCGGCCGATCGCCAACACCGCCTATGAGACGCCGGTAAAGCCGGGGCAGAGCGATCCGCCTTATCTCGTCCTCGATCCGCTCGGCTCGAACGATCTCCCCAGCCGCGACAAGGTCAAGAAGGTCATGCGCGCGATCCTGGAGCGGAAATACGGGCTGCCCAAATCCTACGTGAAGATGGTGGTCAACTCGGTGAAGGACGATCCCGTCCGCCTGCGCGAGCCGCGCTACACCAAGGCCATCGCGGCGCAGAAGGGCGTGACGACGACGGCCGACGAACCGAGCATCGCGCTTCTGGTCAATGACGACCACACCATCCACCACGTCCAGGATCGGGGCTATGTCGAGGCGCCGGTCCGCATCCGCACGATCATGGCCGAGCTCGGGCCCTCGGGCCTGTTCCAGCGCCTGCCGACGAAGCGGTTCTCGGACCGTCACATCCGCGCCGTTCATGACGGCAGGCTGGTCGATTACATTCGCAAGGCCTGCCTCATGGCCGGGCCGAAGAAGTCGATCTACCCTTATGTGTTCCCGGCGCGAAACCCGGCGCGGCCGCCGAAGGACGAGACCGTGCTCGCCGGCTATTACTGCATCGACACCTTCACGCCGCTCAACCTCAATGCCTATCTCGCCGCGCGGTCCGCCGTCGATTGCGCGCTCACCGCGGCGGAGAAGGTGCTCGAAGGCGCCGACCTCGCTTATGCGCTGGTGCGGCCTCCGGGCCATCACGCCGAAACCCGGATCTTCGGCGGCTTCTGCTATTTCAACAACGCCGCCATCGCCGCGAACCTCTTGTCGCGCTATGACCGCGTCGCCATCCTCGACATCGATTATCACCACGGCAACGGCCAGCAGGAAATCTTCTACAATCGGTCGGACGTGCTGACCGTCTCCATCCACGGCCATCCGAGCTTCGCCTACCCCTATTTCACCGGCTTTCGCGACGAGACCGGGATCGGCCCCGGCGCCGGCTTCAATCTGAATATCCCGCTCGCCGAGCACATCACCCCCGAGCAGCATCGCCAGGCCGTGGCCGAGGCGTTGCGGCGCATCAGGCGCTTCGGCCCCGCCTTCCTCGTCATCTCGCTCGGGTTCGATACCGCGCGGGGCGATCCGACCGGCACCTGGTCGAACCGCGCCCGCGACTTCGAGCAGCTCGGCCGCATGATCGGCGCGCAGGGCTATCCGACGCTCGTGGTGCAGGAGGGCGGCTATCGCGTGCGCACGCTCGGCACCAATGCGCGGAATTTCTTCGTCGGCCTCGTTGCCGGTCATTCCGCCGCGCGGCAAGTCGCGCCGGCGCTCGCGCTCGCGGCACGGCCGCCGGCGCGCGACGGGCTCGAATGGCGAAGCGCGGCGATGGCCGACGACGTCGGGCGCGTGCGCTCGCTCGTGGCGTCGACCGGCTTCTTCAATGCCGCCGAGGTCGGCATCGCCGGCGAGCTGGTCGCCGAGCGGCTCTCCAAGGGCACCCGCTCCGGCTATAATTTCGTCCTGGCCGAGCGCGGCAGCGGGCTCGTGGCCTATGCCTGCTACGGCCCGATCGAGGGCACGGCCGGCTCGTTCGATCTTTACTGGATCGCGGTGGCGCCGGAGGAGCAGCGCAAGGGCTTGGGGCCACAGGTGTTCGCCCGCGCCGAAGCCGCGATGAAGAAGGCCGGCGCCAGGAAAATCTATGTCGATACCTCCTCATCCGACCGCTACGCGCCGACCCGCGGTTTCTATCAGCGCATGGGCTTCATCGAGGAAGCGCGGCTCCCGGATTTCTACGGCCCCGGCGACGGCAAGATCATCTACGTGAAGGCCCTCGCTGGTTCGGCTGCGGCTCTGCCTCGTCATCCGGGCGAAAGCCCCGCTCCGAAATAATCATTGGCGTCGTCATCCCGGCAAAAGCCGGGATCCAGCTTTCTTTTGCGCGTCGCGCGACTGGATTCCGGCTTACGCCGGAATGACGCGGTCTAGGCGGGGGTCGCCTCGATCGCGATGAGGCCCGAGCTTGTCGGCGTGACGCGCGACAGCGCCAGGCCGGCTTGAGACAATAGGTGCTCAAACTCTGCACGCGTCCGCACCCGGCCGCCGGTGATGACCATCATATGCAGGTCGAGCATCGCCGCCGCCGGGTCGTTGGCGCTCCGCTCGGGAAGGAGCCGTTCGACGATGGCGAGCCTCGACTGCGCCGGCATGGCGTCGCGGCAGCTTTCCAAAATGGCGCGGGCGGCGGCGTCGTCCCAATGCTGGAGCACGCTCTTCAGCACATAGAGGTCGGCCTCGACCGGGATCTCGGCGAGGAAATCGCCGCCGACCAACGTCACGCGCTTGTCCACGCCATGGGCCTTCAAGAATTTCTTGGCGCCGATGATGGTCTCGGGCAGGTCGAACAGGATGCCGTGCGTATCGGGATGCGCTTTGAGGATCGCGGCGAGCAGCCCGCCGTGGCCGCCGCCGATGTCCGCCACGGTCCCGACGCCGGTGAGATCCAGCGCGGCGACGATGGGGTCCGCCCCGGCAAAGGTCTCGCCGGCGACATAGGCGGCGAAGGCGTCGCCGGCCTTGAAGTTCTCGCTCCGCCATGCCCACACGTCGGTGCCGAACACATGCTCGAAGCCGGGCTCGCCGCTCCGCACCGTGTGCAACAGGTCCGCCCAAGGCAGCCAATATTGCTCGACCACGATCGCGACCTTGTCGCCGAGGCGCGAGGGGGAGTCACGCCGCAGCGACTTGCCGAGATGGCCCAGGGCGAAGGTGCCGTCAGCCCCTTCCTCGCAGATGCCCTGGGTGACGAGCCCGCGCAGGAAGCGCGCGAGGTGGGGCGCCGACACCTTCAGCGTCAGGGCCAAGTCCTCGGCGGTCCAGGGTCGCTCGCCCATCTTATCGGGGAGGCCGAGCTTGACCGCGGCATAGGCGAGCGCCGCGGCGTGATAAGCCTCGATCTCTCCCCGCAGCCGCTCCTCCAGATCCTCTTCGGTGCTGCTCATGGCGGCTGGCTTCGCATGCAGTGACCCATCCGCACAAGCTCCGCGGGGTTTGACATTTTTCCCGTAGCCGGGGAACTTCGCTTCAAGCAAAGCTGCTGCGCAACGAGGGGGGCTCCATGCGCTGCAAGATTTCGGCTCGCCTGGACCGGCGGGCATTCCTCAACGCATTCGCAGCCGGCGCCGGGTTGTTCGGTGCAAGCCGCCTCTTTCCCGGCAGCGCCGTCGCGGATCCCGCCTCCGTGGCGGCCTGCAACGACCCGGACCCGTCATCCCTTCAGCCGGGTCAGTTCTTTTGGGGTTCGGACCGCGCGCCGGAGGGCCCGGTCGTCATCATCGTCTCCATCCCCGACCAACGCGTCTTTGTCTATCGCAACGCGGTGCTCATCGGGCTTTCAACCTGCTCGACCGGTAAAACCGGCTACTCCACTCCCGCAGGGCTCTTCAGCGTCATCAACAAGTTCAAGGTTCACCGGTCGGCGAAGTACGGCGACGACATGCCTGATACGCTGCGGCTCACGCGCAAGGGCGTCGCCCTCCATGGCGGCGACGTCCCGGGCTATCCCGTGTCGCATGGCTGCGTTCACCTGCCCCTCTCATTCGCCGACCAACTGTTCGATCTCGCGGCAACAGGAACGCCGGTGGTCATCGGCGGGCACGACGACCATCATCTCGTCCACGGCCCGGGCGTCACGCCGGCGAGCCGCGCCGGCAAGGTCGTCGCGGCGCGGGAGGCTGCCCGGTCCCTTGTTCCCGCAGGTCCCGACGCCGACACCACGATTCTGGTCTCGGCGGCGGACCGGAGAATCTATGCGGTCCAGGATGGCACCATCGTCGCTGAGGGTCCCGCCATCATCAAGGACCCGGAGGAACCGCTCGGCACCAACGTTTTTGCCTGGCGCGGCGGTGAGCTGGGTGGCGGCGCCATGATCTGGAGGGGAGGCGGCTTCGAGCCGGTCCCCGGTGTCGCCGTCGCACACACGAAGCCGCTCGAGCGGCTCGACAGCAATGCCAAGCTGACCGGAACTCTTGAGAAGCTGCTGCATTCCGGCACGCTTCTCGTCACCACCGACGAGGCGCTGAACCCAAACCAGCCGCGTCCTCCGACCCGGCCCAAAACAGAGCGGAAGAAGCGGCGCACGGACGCGCGCGGACACCATCGACGCCAGCGATCAGGCTAAGCGTTCAGCGGAGGCATGGAGCCGCGAGGGGCATTGCCGACTCGCGGACATTTCGATAACCAACGCCATGTCGGACCACCCGGACCGAGTCCTCATCGTCGATTTCGGCGCCCAATACACCCAGCTGATCGCGCGCCGGGTGCGCGAGGCCGGCGTCTACTCCGAGATCGTGCCCTACGACAAGGCGGAAGCGGCCTTGGGCCCGGTGCTGCCCAAGGCGATCATCCTCTCCGGCGGTCCGGCGAGCGTGCATGAGGCGGGAACGCCGCAGCTCGCGCCGGCGGTGGTCACGTCAGGCGCCCCCGTCCTCGGCATCTGCTATGGCGAGCAGGCCATGGTGGCGAGCCTCGGCGGCCAAGTCGAAGGCGGCCACACCCGCGAATTCGGCCGCGCCGAGCTCGAAATCGTGGCGGACACGCCGCTGTTCCAGGGCGTGTGGCAGTCCGGGACCAGGGCGCCCGTGTGGATGAGCCACGGCGACCGCGTCACCAGGCTCCCCGATGGTTTCCGCGCCGTGGCGGTCTCGAACGGCGCGCCTTACGCGGCCATCGCCGACGACGCCCGCAAGCTCTATGGCGTGCAGTTCCACCCCGAGGTGGTGCACACCCCCGACGGCGCCAGGCTGATCGCGAATTTCGTGCGCAACATCGCCGGCTGCCCCGGCGATTGGACCATGGCGCAGTTCCGCGACACGGAAGTCGCCCGCATCCGCGATCAGGTCAAGGACGGCCGCGTCATCTGCGGGCTTTCCGGCGGCGTCGATTCCGCCGTCGCCGCGCTCCTCATCCACGAGGCGATCGGCGATCGGCTCACCTGCATCTTCGTCGATCACGGCTTGATGCGCGCGAACGAGGCGCGCGAGGTCGTCGATCTGTTCCGGGGCCACTACAACATTCCGCTGGTCGCGGTCGATGCCGGCGCGCGTTTCCTCGCCGCGCTTGCGGGCGTCACCGATCCCGAGGCGAAGCGCAAGACCATCGGCCGCCTGTTCGTCGACGTGTTCGGCGACGAGGCCGACAAGCTCGGCAAGGTCGATTTCCTCGCCCAGGGCACGCTCTATCCCGACGTGATCGAGAGCGTCTCCTTCTCCGGCGGCCCCTCGGTCACCATCAAGTCGCATCATAATGTCGGCGGTCTGCCGAAGGGCATGCGCTTCAAGCTGATCGAGCCGTTGCGCGAATTGTTCAAGGACGAGGTGAGGGCGCTCGGCCGCGAGCTCGGACTGCCGTCCGCCTTCGTCAACCGCCATCCGTTCCCGGGGCCGGGGCTCGCCATCCGCGTTCCAGGCGAGGTCACGCCCGACAAGCTCGCCATCCTCCGCCAGGCCGACGCCATCTATCTCGACGAAATCCGAAAGGCCGGGCTCTACGACACCATCTGGCAGGCCTTCGCCGTGCTTTTGCCGGTGCGCACCGTCGGCGTCATGGGCGACGCCCGCACCTACGATTACGTCTGCGCGCTCCGCGCCGTGACCTCGACCGACGGCATGACCGCGGACTATTTCGATTTCTCCCATGAGTTTTTGGGCGCCGCGGCGCGGCGCATCATCAACGAGGTGCGCGGCATCAACCGCGTGGTCTACGACATCACCTCCAAGCCCCCCGGCACCATCGAGTGGGAGTAGGGGGTGATCCGCCCGCAGAGCCCGCTAGAGCCGCCCGCTTGAGAAGGTCGGCTAACCGGCCCTGTGCCACCTAGAGCGGGGATCGTGCGTCAAGGCCGCCACCTTCGCGCCGCACGGATTGAGTTCTGACGGACGAGGGCCGCGGGCCCGAACCTTTTGCTCGTGGCACCCGACAATTCCACGCGAGAAATTTTGTACTTCGACCTCATCAAAGAGGATCGCGGCTCGTATTTTGTCGAATACCAACCACCCGTTTCCAACAACCCATTCGCGACGCTGAACCTCGTATATCCCGAAAGCTACGAGTTGGGTTCTGTTGGGTACACGATGAAAGCGGAAGTGGCGCATTGGCTGGCCCGCTATCCCGTTCCTATCATGGCTTCGGCCTACGATGCCGCCGAAAACAGTATTCGACCGCACGGCGACGTGGACGACGGATTGCTCGTCGGATGGTACGCGCCCGGCACAACGACCCTCACCTATGCGTGGAAAGTGCAAGAGTTGCCGCCGTTCCTAAACGACACGATCAACCTTCCCGATTGGCGGACCATCTACAAAGACGTGCCGTTCCGCACTGACGCGGAGGTCAAGGCGAACGCCAGACGGGAATGGCTCAAGGCCCGAAAGCGAAATCACATATTAAAAGTGATTCTGGCACTTTGGCTTGCGGCAATTCCTGCTGCGTGGGCGATCGTTCAATATCTTGGCCCCGAGTGGTTGGCGGTCGCGGTCCTGCTATACAGCTTGTGGCAAGCCTTTCGCACGGCGCGCAAATTATTTTGGCGGGTAGAGCCATCAAAATCAGAGAAAGAAAAGGCCGAAAAAGAATTGAAGATGGGTCACTATTTTTATCACTGCGAACGCAATCCCGAAGGGTTTGCCCGCCTCAAGGTTGAGAACTTTGAGCGTGAGGCAAAAGACCGAATTCTCAAAGAAGCCGAAGCCCTCAGAAATAAGACAGCCGAATGAGGCGAAAACAATACGCAAAAGGGCGCAACGAACAAAGCAGCAGACCCTCCCGCTCAGCTGATCGAGACGAGGATCGCGGCGCTCTCTGATTGGCGGGGCGAGACGCTGGCTCGGGTCCGAACGCTCATCAAGGAGGCCGCGACCCCGAGGTGGTCGAGGAGGTTAAGTGGCGAAAGCCGTCGAGCGCGATGCGACCGACGGCATGACCGCGGACTATTTCGATTTCTCCCACGACTTTCTTGGAGCCGCGGCGCGGCGCATCATCAACGAGGTGCGCGGCATCAACCGCGTCGTCTACGACATCACCTCCAAGCCCCCCGGCACCATCGAGTGGGAGTAGAGCGGGTGTAATGCGGATACGCAGGGATAGCCCGGGATGCAAAGGACCGGCGCCACTGAAGAAACCTCTCGTCGATGAGAGCATCGAACGATCTCATCCGATCACGCGCCGAGCCAGCGAAATGACTTTGCCAGAAAGGCATTCCCGTTCGCGCGCGGCAACTCGCCGTGAGCTACAATAACGCGTTGACAATTCCAGCTCAGCACCTTGTCGCGCGCCCGGCGCGCCGGTGCGCGGTTGATAAACGATAATCGCCAATCGAGCGGCGCGCAGGCTTGGTCCTCGGTGACGCCACCGAGGCGCGCAACGAAGCGCCACAAACCCCAATGTTCTCGGAGAAAGCGATCGCTGAACGTCTGGATCAGATCGGCGATGATTACGGTGGCGGAGGGGCGGTGAAGAAAAGCAATCTCGTCCATGGCGAACGAACCGCGGAACCATGCCTGGTCGATATCGGGAAGCCATTCGAGCGGCGGGCTGTCCTTCAACGCTTCGCGGAAGGAGAGGTCGGAGCATTTCGTGATTGTCGATTGCGGTCCCCACAACTGCGCCTCGGGGTAGGCCGCCTTCCACTCCCGCAGGTAGAGGTGATGGAGTTTGTTGGGGCTCACGAGGTGACGAACAGGGCCCAGACGATCCACTTCGTTGCGCAGATCCGCAGTTAGCTTGACTGGCGACCATACCCACAGATCACCGTTCTCCAATCGGGCGATGACGGAACGCGTCGGATAGGGACTGCCAAAGAAGCTGACAATCTCGCCTTCGGCGACCCAAAGAGCCTCGTGCACTTGCTCGAGCATTTCTTCATCCACGACCGCGAACGGTAAAACGGCGCTGGCTTGGGGGGATTCAAGAGCGTTCCCGTACGGAGCGCCTCGACGACTGTGGCTATCCTAGGTCGGTCGCCGGCTGTAGTCATGTCGGACGAGCAAACTGCGCGTCATCGTAACTTCGCACCGATGCGTCCTTCTCAATAATTCCGTAGACTGCGGCGGTTTGCAGCGGGCGAATGGGATGACGCTTGCTCATCAAACGGGAGGACTGACCCATGGCGAAGAAGCACACGGCGCAGTGCGCCTGCGGCGCCGTCAAATTCGAGTTCGATACCGATCCTACCTTCGTCGCCGTCTGTCACTGCCTTGATTGCAAGAAGGCGTCCGGCGGCGAAGCGGCCACGTTCTTCGGCGTGCCCGAGGATGATTTTACGCTGACCGGCGGCGAGCCGAAGGCGTTCCACTACATCGCCCAGTCGGGCAAGGGCCTAGATCGAAACTTCTGCCCCAGTTGCGGCGCCAGGGTGTTCACCAGCAACCTGGAGAGCTTCCCGGGGGTGATCTTCGTCACGGTCGGCAGCCTGGATAACCCTGCGGGCATCGAACCGGTGCTCGAGATGTTCACCAAGCGCCGTCTCGATTGGGCGAAGCCGCTCGACCTTCCGCAATTCGAAAACATGCCGAGCTGAGTCCAAGCGGAATGCGCGGGTCTCCCCAGGCGGTGAAGAGGCCGCGATAGGCACGATCGAAATTATCGGGTGTGGTCGGTGTCATGGGCTCCCTGACATTCCAAACCGGCTTTCGTCTTCGGTGACGGTTGTGCCAAGCGCAGATGAGGCTTTCCCGTGACCAACTGGGGGTGCGGCGCCCGCGCGTCTTGTCGCAACGAGACAGGCGCGGCCTTTATCGTCTAAAATAACGATCAGAAGATTTCTGCGTATCTGAGTCGGATGGGGCCGGCCGGCTCGCATTGGCTGCGTTGGGTCGTCGCCCCATCGGGCCAATTGCAAAATGATTCGACGGGAGACTTGATCCGTTGCCGTCAAGATCGCTTCTTCCAGGCATCGCCGTCATTGTTAGCCTCATCGTGCTCGTCGGCGCCGGCAGCCTCGCACTTGTCATCGCGGGTTCGCCCCGGTCTCTTGCGGCGGAGCAGGCGTCGGCGGTTCCGGCTTGGCTCAAGGCCCATGTCGGGGACGGCGACGGTCAGATCTCGGCCGTGGTGTTGCAGCGGGCGCGCGCGCTTTACCTGCAAAAGCTCAGCCAAGGCGTCGTCAAAAATCCCTGCTACTTCGCCATGGACGCGACCCGCCCCGCCGGCTTCGGGCGCCGGTTCTACGTCATCTGCGAATCCGACCGGAGCTTCCGCGCCACCTCGGCGGGTCACGGCAACGGCCGCAATCTGAAAGGCATCGCCGATTTCTCGAACGGGATTCGGTGCGCCAAGAACTTCAGCAATGCGATGGATTCCAAGCTCACGACCGGCGGCGCCTATGTGACCGACGAGACCATCACGTCGTTCAAGGGCTATTATCGCATCTCGGCGGGAAAGACCGCGGTCTTGATGCGCTCGTTCGTGCAGTTCGACGGCGAGGGCGACACCGGCAACGCGAGACCGCGCGCCATCGGCGGACATCCGGCCGTGTTGTTGCGGGGCGTCTGTCTGTGGAAAGATCCGAACAGCCCGTACGCCAACAAGGACGGTTACGTTCCGTTCGGAACGCTGGTGAACTACGCCGCAGGCCGCAGCAACGGCTGCACCAGTTGGACGCCGACGGCGGCCGAGCAGATCATCCCGATGGTGAAGGACAAACCGACGACGCTCTATATCTATCCTGAATCACGCGACATCGCGGCGATCGCGCAGGCGGTGAAGGCCGGCCGGTCGCCGTCGAGCGCGGGGCTGTATTGGAACGCCTCCTGCCTGAGAGAAATCGGCGTGCCCAAATTCTGGCCGAAGGAAACCCTCGAGCCGATCCTCATTCAATACAAGAAGGATCATCCGGCGCCACCGCCGCGGCCGACCCCGATCTGCAAGGGCCAGTGAACCAGCAGCGAGCGTCGTTGCCTAGAAATGCGTGCGCAGGAAAGCGGCCGTTTCGTCCGGGACCCGCGCGATCTTGTTGGTCGCCTGCCGGTACAGCTTTCGAGCGATCTCCGTCTGCGGTTGTTCGTCGACCAAATCCCGGTAAGGCTTCAGCTCGGATCTGCCGAGATTTCGCCGCGCCTTGGCGAGGCGTCTGACCTTGATGCTCACCCTGATGCCGGGCCCAGGCTCGACGGACGTCACGATGCCCTTCGCGCACAATCCCCGGCCGCCGTGGTGGTCGGAGGCGAAGACGAAGATCTCGTCGCCGACCCGGATGTGCTTGCCGCCATACATCGTCTTCTCATTGAACGCGTAGAGATCGGCGTCCGCGTCCGATCCGAGGGCGGCCTTCACCACGAACGCCATCAAGCTCTCCCCTATAAAATGCGCCGGGCGCGAGTGAGGAAGAGTAGCGCCGGCGGCGCCTCCCAGGCTTTTTTCCCGCTGATTGCAGAATAGGTGAGGTGCGCGAATTAAGAGAGAATCCTGACAATATCGCTCCCGGACCGGGAGGTTTGCCGGTCAGAGACGTCCATTTTTGCCAATGAATAGCAAAGAGCTCCGTATATTCGCCGAGGGCATCGAAGAGCAGAAGCGTTACCTGGAACATTGGAGGCAGCCAGTAGAGCCCCTTTTGTTCGAGACGCTGAGAGCTATCGACAATGTTTTCTGCCAAGAGCTGTTTCTGCCGAGCGATTTGCCTGACCGCATGGATGCTCGCACATATTCACTTCGTAGTTGGGGAGTGAATAGGGCGCTTGAGCGGATGGTGCCAGATGTTTTGAAGGGAGGCCTGTTCCGACTGTTTCGCAGTGATCCGTTCACTCAGAGGCAGGCTGACGAGTTTCTCCTTCAGTGCGGCATTCTTCATCGTGCAGAGCTGCTGTATGGCTGGCTAGCCGAAGGACTGGTCGAAGCACGATTGGATTGCATACCTCGTGGTTCGCTATCTGGTATTCGTAACGTACTCGTCCTTAAATCGCGGCGCCCTTCGGTTTTTGGCCAAGCTATTTCTCGCTCAAATTTGCGCTGGGTGTCCGACCTGACGATGGTTCACGACAGCCCATGGGAACATGAACTGTATGACCGCCATACCAAACTGAGCCGTGCATTTGACAAATGCGTAGGAACTTTCGCTGGCTGGGGCATTGGCTATGTCACAACAGCGGAGATAGACGAGCACTTTCTCGAATGCGGGCAAATCTATCTGCGTCGAATGTGGGGGCCGGACTTGATCGGGCTAGAGGAAAATATCGGTGGTAATCAATTCAATGAGTACCTCGGCGTTCTCGCGGCGCTGGCGGGACGCGCTCAGAAACATCTTTGCTTCGCGTCGATCCTCAAGCGCCGTAATCCGGAACTGGACTTGCGAAATCTGCTCACGACGTTCGCGCCCTACGAGGATCTGGTCTCCGGATTGGCGAGCTTTCTCGATGCCGAGCGGCTGCACATGCAAAAGTTGTTGAGCAGCTTAACGCTGGAGCCGGCGAACCGCGATCAGCACGCCGCCTCATCTGATGTGGCATGGGCGCCGATCATTCGGTCCAGTTCGGATTACTGCATCTTGCCATTGTATGGCCTAGAGACAAATCCATTCCTTTTTCTGCTGAAAGATTTGGAGGCAAAATATCCAGGTGATTGGTCCAAGGCAGCTAACAATAGAGAGAAACGCTGGCTCAGTGATCTCAAAGCACTTTTTCCGGCCCCTCGCTGGGAAGTGAGAGATCGCACTCTGAAGCTCAAAGAGGGCGACAGGACCTTAACGGATATCGATTTCGTTTCGTATGACCGACGTCATAATGAAATCGCTCTGTTTCAACTCAAGTGGCAACAGCCGGTTGGCACTGACGAGCGTGCGCGCAGAAGCAAGGGAAAAAATTTCATTGCAGAGGGCGACAGATGGGTCAGAGCGGTCAGCAGCTCGCTCGATAAGTATGGCTTATACAGCTATCAAGGCGCGCGGGTCTTTCTGTAAAACCAGGGCTCGTGGCGACGCTCTTTGTTATTGCACGATACGACGCCTCGTTTGCTGGTTTTAACAACAAAGATGCGAGAGCCACATGGCCAACTGGAACCATTAATAAAACGCCTCTCCACGATCCTGAAGCAACAATCAGTTCGCTTGCAACTATGATTGAGATGGAGATCGAAGAAATTGTTTCATCGTTTCCTGGTGTGTTGTTGCGATTCCGCTGCGGAGTCTTGCTGTGATTCTCAACCCGCCTCGGAGCCCGTCGGACGAGTTAGGTTCTTATCCCCGCCCGCCGA
>CAWDMD010000002.1:0-9467 GCA_963803385.1 uncultured Alphaproteobacteria bacterium
CGAATAGCGGCACCCCTCCAGAGCAAGCCTGGAAAGCAGACTTTTGAGGTTTGGTTTCGCCGCGCGCCTAATTGAAGTTCACCCAGCGAAAATGGTGGGCCTCGAACTCCTCGGGCGAAACCTCGTCGATTTCGCTCGTGCCGAGCTTTTCATGGTCGGTACGCAAGCATTGCGCGAGCAACTCAAGCAGCGAGGCGTGCAGGCTCGCGCTCCGCGGCGAGTTGCGGCGGGTTGGCAGCGAGAAGGTGAGAACCCCGAAACCGGAACGAGTTCCCCCGCGCCGTCCCCCAGCCGAGTTTCTACAACGGTGCCTAACGCTTATATCCAAACTTTGTTCCGGGGGACGGCCGGGAGACCTGAAAAAAACCTCAGGCGCCAAGGCGATAGCGGCCGATGAGGCGGAGCGGGGCGGCGTTCTTCGCCTCGCCGAGGAGCGACAGACCGTCGACGGTGACGCCGCTGGCGCAGATCTCTTCCAGCATCGGCCACAGCGCCTGCGCCACCCGCTCCAAATGCGCGGAATTGAGTGGCCCGGTGAGGGTGATGTAGAAGCGATACTCGCTCAGCACATGCGGATCGCCGAAGCTCTTCAACAGGAGGCGTTGGTGGTCGTTGAGCTCGACGCAGGCCGGTGCCTCGGCATCGGCCGGCGATTCGGCGAAGGCGTCGAAGGTGGCGACGCATTGCGCGGCGAGCCAATCGAGCGCGGGCGTCGGCTTGATCGGGCGCAGCACGAGATAGCGGCCGGCGCGAGCGAGCGTCAGCGGACCGGTCTCCACCTTCTTGCGGCGCCCGGCGAAGCTGATGAGGCGGGCCTTGAGCGCATCGATGCCCATGTCCTCGCGCAACTGGAACGGTGCCTTGAACACCGCATGCAGGCCGCCATAGCGCGTCTTCCTGGTCAAAGGTTTGACGGTCGTAGAGCCGCTCAGACCCGCCTCGGAAAATGCCTGCAAGGTGGCCCCGTCATTGGCACGGCCGAACCACGAGCGTCCGAATAGCGCGACGGTGTCCCCGGCTGCGGCGTGTAGTAGATCGCGTAGCGGACGAAGTCGCCCTGATGCGCGTCGTTATAGTCGTTGGTAAGCTGCGCGCGATTGAGCATTCGTTCCTCCCACTGGCCGCCCCTCTCCGATTAGCCTCGTCTTCGGTACCACGCTGCTGTGGCGTGGCCGCGACGGGTTCACGGCGATAGAAGGGCCGAGGAATGAACAGTTGATGAATCAATTCATCTCGCAGCTGCGAACGAGGTGATGCGTTTGCTCGTGCTGCATCGCACGCGAAGATGTGCTTCTTATCGCGGGCGCACAAAGTCGTTAACAGGATGCGCGCCGGTGCGTCGGCGGGACGCGCATCGGCGCGTGGCTCAAGGGGACTGCAAAGAATGATCGAATTTTACACGTGGTCGACACCGAACGGGCAGAAGGTGGCGATCATGCTCGAAGAGGTGGGACTGCCTTATCGCGTCCATCCGGTGAATATCGAGAAGGGCGAGCAGTTCGATCCGGACTTCCTGGCCATCGCTCCGAACAACAGGATCCCCGCCATCATCGACAGCGACAATGGCCTGGCATTGATGGAGTTGGGGGCCATCCTGCTCTACCTCGCCGAGAAGACAGGGCGGCTGTGGCCGCAAGCCTTCCCCGACAAGTGGCGCGTGGTGGAGTGGCTGATGTGGCAAATGGGCGGCCCCGGTCCCTTCCTCGGTCAGGTTCACCATTTCGTGAAATTCAATCCGGGCAAGAGCACCTATGCCGAGGAGCGCTACACCAAGGAGGCGCTCCGGCTCTATGGCGTGCTCGACCGCAAACTCGCCGGCGTCGCGTATGTTGCCGGCGACTATTCCATCGCCGACATCGCCATCTGGCCGTGGATCTCGCGCTTCGAATGGCAAACTGTCACCTTCGACCACTATCCCAACGTCAAGCGCTGGTATCTGGCGATCGCGGCGCGTCCCGCGGTGCAGCGCGCCTGGCACGTGCCGCCCCGCCAAAGCGGCATTCCCATGCCTTGATTGGGGGGTAGACGGCTAGCCGGAGACGCGGCTGCTATGGCACAATGCGCTGATGCGCGCGAGAGCGACAGATCGCCGGGGGCTCCTTGAATTCGATGTGAGCGCGAGAAGAGGAGTGTCATGACGCTCAATTTGAAAATTTCAATCCTGATTCTCTCCGCCGTCTTGGCGCTAGCGATGTCGATTGCCGGCAACGCGACTTCGGCGACGGCGCAAGTCATCGAGCGTGGTTTCCAAGGCGGCGTGGTCGGCGCGATCGTCGGCGGCATCGTTGGCGGGGGGAGAGGCGCCGGCACGGGGGCCGCGATCGGCGCCGGCGTCGGTCTCGCTACCGGCGCGGCTGAGGCCAATGCCAATGCGCGGGCGGCCTATGAGAGCCAGTATTACGCCCCGCCGCCGCCAAGCGGACCTGGCCTCGTCTACAGCATCCAATCCTCGTTGACGCGGCTTGGCTACGATCCAGGTCCGGTCGACGGCGCCTACGGCGCCCGCACGGCTGATGCGATCAGTCAGTTCCAATATTCCAATCGGCTGCCCGTCGACGGCCAGCCGTCGCCGCAGCTGCTCAATATCATGATCAGCCAAGGGGGTTAGGTCCCGCCGGGTCTTCATGGGTGCGGTGCTCTTGGTGCAGCCGCCCGCGGCGACGCGGACAAGCGCGACAACGGATTTCTTGAGCCCGGTCTCGACGAGGGGATCCGGGTCTCGATAGGCCTGGAGACGAGTGGAGAGGGGTTATGCAGAAACTGTTGATGGTCGTTTGTGCGGGCGCGGGCGTTGCAATCTGTGCCACCGCGGCAATTTCCGCCGAGGATTTGGTAGGGGCGGTGAAGGAGCGGCGGGATCTAATGAAGAAGACCGTTGCACCGGCGGCCAAGCTCGGCGGTCAGATGGTGAAGGGCGTTAAGCCGTTCGATGCCGCCGAGGCTGCGAAAGCCATGAATGACATCAACGGCGTGCCCGACAAATATGTGACGCTGTTCCCAAAGGGGACTGAGCATGGCGGCATCGCCGATAGTCAAATTCCCGACCCGGATGACCAAAGTGAAGCCAAAGCGGACGTCTGGGAGAACTTCGATGACTTCAAGGCGATCGCCACGAAGCTCAAGGACGCGAGCGCTAAGGCCGCGGCTGCGGCCGAGCAGGGGAAGGGGACTTTCACCGCCGCGTTCAGAGACATGACCAAGGTATGCAAGGAGTGTCACGAGACCTATCGCGAAAAGTTGGAACATTGAGGCGCAGGGCGTGGTCGCTAAGATGACCACAGATGTCCCGGGAGCGAACACGAACAGAGCCTGGTGGTGGGCGCTGCTCGCTTTGGCCGTCGCCGGGGCGATCGTGTTCTATCTTTTGACGATTCCGAAGACGGTGCCGGCGTCGGCCTTGCCGGCGCATCAGCCTGACCTCGCCAATGGCGAATACATGTTCATCGCCGGCGGCTGCGCCGAGTGCCACGCGGAGCCCGTGGACAAGTGCAAGAGTAGCAGGGTCAAGGACAAGCACGTCCTTGCCGGCGGGCGCTGCCTCAAGACGCCCTACGGCATCTTCAATGTCCCCAACATCTCCCCCGACAAGGAAACCGGCATCGGCGCGTGGACCACGCTCGACTTCGTCAACGCCATGAAGCGTGGCATCGGGCCGGGCGGCACCCACCTTTATCCTGCCTTTCCCTATACCTCTTATCAGCGCATGACCTATGAGGACCTCATCGACCTCAAGGCTTATCTCGACACCTTGCCCGCGGCGAAGAACGAGGTGCCGCCGCATCAGCTCACCTTCCCCTACAATGTGCGCCGCGGCGTCGGCCTGTGGCAGCTGCTCTACGTCAATGGCAAAAGCTTCAAGCCGGATCCGAAGGCGAGCGAAGAGGTCAACCGCGGCGCCTATCTCGCCAAGGGGCCTGGTCATTGCGGCGAGTGCCATTCGCCCCGGAACTTCATCGGCGGCACCATGGCGAGCGAGGCTTATGCCGGTGCGCGCAATCCTGAAGGCAAGGGTCGGGTTCCGAATATTACGCCGAGCCACGACGGCATCGGCGATTGGAGCGCCGAGGACATCACCTATTTCTTCGAGACCGGCAACACGCCCGACTTCGACGTGGTCGGGGGTCTGATGGCGCCGGTGCAGGAGAACCTGGCGAAGCTCAAGCCCGGGGATCGCGCCGCCATTACCGCCTTCCTGAAATCACTGCCGCCGCGACCCGACGCCGTGCCGAAGAAAAGCAAATCGGGGCAAGACCACGGTCACGATGACGACGGCGGTGACGCCAAAGGCGGCACCGGGCAGCCGGACGGCACGGAGTAGCCGTAAGACGGGACCGTCCGCTGTCGAAGCACAGCACGTAGCCGCCTCAGCCGATGAACGCGGGCGTACAATGCCGTTCAGGTCGCATTCAGTTGCAAATGGCTAAGACAGGCGCTGATGAGCTGTCCAGGCATGGGAGATCCCTTATGACGACGCGCTGGAACACTGTGATCGCCGCCTTGGCCTATACGGCTGCGGTGTGTGCGCTTGGTGCCGGCGCTACCCTGGCCGGATACGTCCAGCCGGACACCGCCGCCGCGCCGCCTGAGACGAGCCCGAGCGCTGGCGCCGGGACTGGAGATCAAGCCGAAGAGGCGACGCCTCCCGCAGGCCAGGCAACAGAGCCGCCGGACGAAGCAGCTTCCGACGCCGCCGACAAGGGCGACGCCGGCAACGACGAGACAGGCAACGCCGATGCCGAGGACACCGGCAGCGGCGATGCGGCTGCCAAACCCGAAGGCGCGAGCGGCGACGTGGCGGCGACCGACAAGGCGGGGAGCGAGAGCGCCGATGCGGCGAGCTCTGTTGCCGCCGAGAAGGTCAAGTCTGGTGACATCCCGGTTCCGACCGATCCGATCGCGGTCACGGCATTCAACGTGCTCGAGAAGCATTGCGCCCGCTGCCACCAGGCCGGCCCGACGCTGAAGCGGCAAAAGCCCGCCAAGAATTTCGGCAACATTCTCCACCTCGAGCAGATCTCGACGGAGCCCGCCCTCATCCTTCCCGGTAATCCGGACGGCTCCAAGCTCTTCATCCAGATCGCCAAGAAGGAAATGCCCTACGACTGCTATCAGGAATTCGACTGCAAGGTGGAGCCGACCGAGGACGAGGTCCGGGCCATCTACGATTGGATCAAGAGTCTCGGTCGGCTCGTGGCCGCCGCCTGCAACGGGCGGAACCTGATCGACGAGGAGGCCGTCGTAACCGCGATCGCGGGCGATCTCGAGGCCCAGCCCGAGCACCGGCGAAAAGGCATGCGCTACATCACGCTGTCGAACTTCTTCAATGCCTGTGTCCCTGAAACCGACATGGTGCGTTACCGCCAGGGCGTGGTGAAGCTCCTGAACAGCCTCAGCCGCGAATCCGACGTTGTGAAGATGCGCACGGTCGATGCCGACAAGACCGTCATCGCCTTCAATCTCGACGACCTCGGCTGGAGCGAGGCGGATTGGAACCGCATCGCCGGCATCTATCCCTACGCCATGAAGCCGGACGCCACGGTCTATGACACCGTTGCCTCGCAGATCGGCACGCCGCTGCCCTGGCTCCGCGGCGACTGGTTCGCCTTCACCGCGTCGCGCCCGCCGCTCTATTACGACCTGCTCAAGATGCCGAAGGAATTCGCCGCGCTCGAGAAGCAGGCCGATGTCGACGTCAAAAGCGACATCGAGAAGTTCCTCGCCAAGCGTGCCGGCTTCCAGAACTCCGGCGTCTCCAAGCACAACCGCCTGATCGAGCGCCATACCATCCCGACCGGCTATTTCTGGACCTCTTACGACTTCAAGGGCGACAAGCCGGAGCAGAGCCTGTTCGTGCATCCGCTCGGACCTGACGGCGACGACGCCTTCAGGCATGACGGCGGCGAGACCATCTTCAGCCTGCCGAACGGCTTCCAGGCCTACTATCTCAACACGGCGAAAGGCGCGCGGCTCGACAAGGGCCCGACCGAGATCGTGCTCGACGACAGCCAGCGCGACCGCGCGGTGACCAATGGCATCTCCTGCTTCGGCTGCCACAACCAGGGCATTCGCCAGGCGACCGACGAAATTCGCGATCATGTGCTGAACGACCGCATCTTCCCCAAGGAGGTGCGCGATCAAGTCGAGGCGCTCTATCCGCCCGCCGGCGAGTTCAAGGCGCTGCTCGACGGAGATGCGGCGCGGTACCGCGACGCCATGCTGCGGGCGGGCCTTGATCCGGAGCTCGATTCCCAGACGGTTGGCGTCGAGAGCATCAACTTCCTGTCGAAGGCCTATGAGAACGCGATCGATCTCCGGATCGCCGCGGCGGAGTACGGAGTTGCGGCGGAAGCCTTCGCCCAGGGCCTGACCGACGCCGGCGGTCCGTCGGTTCAGCTCAAGCGCAGGCTCGAGCAGGGCGTGCTGCCCCGCGAGATCCTGGAAGCGGAGTTCAAGGACCTGATCGTCAAGGTCTCGGACAACGAGCCGCTCGAGATCGCCGGCGCCGAGGCGGTCGACGTCGCCAAGGTCGGCGGCAAGTCGAAGGAAGAGACCCACGACTTCGACCTCGCCCTCATCTCCGACAAGAGCGACTACAAGGTGAACGACCTCCCGGTGTTCACCATCACCTCGCAGGAGGACTGCCACCTCACTCTGATCAATGTCGATGCGAGCGGGGAGGGGACGGTGATCTTCCCCAACAAGTTCCATCAGGACAATCTGCTCGCCGCCGGCAAGGAGACCGAGTTCCCGGGCAAGGGCGCGCCGTTCCAATTCCGTCTCAAGGACCCGGGCACCGAAACGGTGATCGCCATCTGCAACGCCACCGGCAAACAGGCCGACGGCATCAAGCACGATTTCAAGACGCGCTCCTTCACCCCGCTTGGCAACTACCGCAAGTTCCTGACGCGCCAGATCGTGGTCGAGGGTGAGGCGAAGGTCGCCGCGGCGCAGAAGGAAAAAGCGAAGAACGAATCACCTACGCCGAGCCAAATCCTGGCACGGACCGCGATCAAGCTCGACGTCAAATAGTGTTCAAGTTTTGGGCGGGAAGCGGCTGGTTTCCCGCCCAGTTGCCTGGCGCGTGAGCGTCCGCTGCGGCCGATTGTTTCGGCTAGGGGATAGACCGCGAAAGCACTTTACAACGCTGCGAAAACTGCATAACGCACGATTTAGCTCCTGGCATTTCGCTCATGGGCCGATCTGACAATTTCAATCTCGTGTGGGAGTAGACATGGGATGGACGTTTTCACTTCTGCCGCGGAGCTTCTCCGTCACCATCGCCCCGAACGGCCGGTCCTCGGCCTAAGGCCCCACGCCGCGGCGCGCGCCGCGCGCTGGTTCCGCGCCAATTTTCCAGGCCCCGTGCTCTACGCCGCCAAGGCGAACGACGCGGCTCCCATCATCGACGCTTTGGCCGAGGCGGGGATCACGCAGTTCGATGTCGCCTCGATGGTCGAGATCGAGCGCCTCGCGGACGTGCCGGGGGCCGAGCTCTATTACATGAACCCGGTGAAGTCGCGAGGCTCGATCCGGTCCGCCTATTACGACTTCGGCATCCGAAGCTTCGCCTTCGACAGCGACGAGGAGCTCGACAAGGTGCTGGAGGAGACGGGCGACGCGCGCGACCTCACCCTGTTTCTCAGGCTCGCCTGCCCGAACACCCACAGCCTCATTCCGCTGGAGGGCAAGTTCGGTGTCGCGAGCGAAGAGGCGCCGGCTTTGTTGCTGCGGGCGCGGCAGGTCGGCGCGCGGCTCGGTGTCACCTTCCATGTCGGCTCCCAGGCGGTGGTGCCGGCCGCCTTTGGCGAGGCGCTGCATGCCGTCGGGCAACTGATCGTGACCTCTGGCGTCCTGGTCGACGCTATCGACATCGGCGGCGGCTTCCCGAGCCGCTATCCCCATTCCGAGCCGCCGGAGCTCTCGGCCTATACCGAGGAGATCGCAAGGGTGTGGGACGCGCTCAACGTCAAGGAGACCTGCGAGCTCTTGTGCGAGCCCGGCCGGGCCCTCGTGGCCGAGTCCGAGTCCGTGATCATCCGCGTCGACGCGCGCCGGGGCGACACGCTCTACGTCAATGACGGTGCCTTCGGCACGCTGTTCGACGCCGCCTATTGCGGGTTCCGCTTCCCGGCGCGGCTCGCGGCAAGCTCGCGTCGCGTGAGCAAGAGCGAGGCCGAGTTCTCGCTCTACGGACCGACCTGCGACAGCTCCGATCATCTGCCCGGGCCCTTCGTGCTGCCGTCGTCGGTCGGGGAGGGGGACTATATCGAGATCGGGCAGGTCGGCGCCTATGGCCGCGTGTTGGCGAATCGTTTCAATGGCTTCGGCGAATACGATGAGGTCATTCTCACGGATGAGCCCATGCTCTCCATGTACGCGGACAGCGAGGCGCCGGAAGTCTCGGACATCGCTCTGAAAGCGGCGACGGCCTAGACGGATAGGTGCGCTTCACATGGACCTCGACGTCGGGGGCTGCCCCGCCGGCTCGGCATGCATCATCGCACTCGACCATAAGCGCTCAGCAACACCTCCGTGGTCCCAGGCTAACGCCGGGAAGTGCCACCGGCGAACGCCGTGTCCTGATCGACGGGGGTCTCGGGAGCGGATAATGTTTTTGCCTTAGCTCGGGGGACCAAGGTTCGCTCGTCCAATTGGAGCGCGTGAATGTTCGCCGTGGAAGACTTACTGGCGGATCCGCCCAAGCTCCACGTTCGCTCGTCTCGGTCCGGCTCGGGACGCGTCGAACTGATCAATCACTGGAAATTGTCAGACGAGGAACTGCTATTCATCAGCCGCCACGTGGACAAGAGTTCCAGGACCCTGGAAACCGGCGCCGGATGCAGCACCATCCTGTTTGCGATGCTCGGCAGCCGGCACACCTGCGTCGTGCCGGATCAATCTCTGGTCGACCGGATCTTCGCGTTCTGCGAGGAAAAGCACATCTCCACCGCGAACCTGAATTTCATCATCGATATCTCCGAACGTGTCTTGCCGCGGCTGAAAGACAGGGATTTCGACCTGGTGCTGATCGACGGAAGGCATGGATTTCCCCAGCCCTTCCTGGACTGGTATTACGCGGCAGAACTCCTCAAACTCGGCGGTTACGTTATCATCGACGATTTGCACATCTGGCCGTGCGAGATGTTGATGAATTTCTTGTTGTCCGAAGAAGACTGGAGACTTGTTCACGAATCGCTCGGCGGCTGCGTCTTTCAGAAGCTCGGAAACGCAGCACACAACAAGGAATGGGCTTTCCAACCCTTCATCACCGAACGAAGCCGCCAATACTCGCTGGCGGCCAAAGGACGTTACTTGATGGGCCTTCTCCGGCGCCGCAACTACAGCCTGTTCGGAAGCACCCTCAAGCTCGCGGCGCAATCCGCGCTTGCCGGCAAATTCGGCCAAAGGAGCCGGCGCTGACCGAATGGAAGCGGTCTTGTGAGAATTTGGACAGAGACGTCAGGATG
>CAWDMD010000003.1:0-860804 GCA_963803385.1 uncultured Alphaproteobacteria bacterium
CTGTTGCTGCCGGGTCCGGCAGAAGTCGCTCCTCACGTCACCCTGGACATTCACTCCTTCATCGTCGGTTGTCTGGCCTTGCTTGTCGGGACGCAGTGCATTTCCTTCGCCTTCCTTTCGCGCCGCTATGCCATCGGCCGAGGATTCCTGCCGCCCGCGCCGGGGGATCATTCCTGGTATAGTCTCGAGAAGGTTCTGATCGGGGCAGGTGCCGTCCTCTGCATCGGGCTGTCGGGCATCGCCTACGCCGCGCTTAAATGGGCCTCGCTTGATTTTGGTCCCATGGACTATCCGGCCCTGGTGCGCATGTTGTTGATCTCCTCGACATTGGTGGCCCTCGCATTTCAGGTGGTCCTTACTGCCTTCCTCTTGGCATTGTTCGAGATCGACGGGTAGCCGGGTCCCAAATGCCCGCGATGTCTCCTCAACAACAAAACGCGATCGCCTTGGCCTACGTTGCCGGGATGGTGCTGCTTTATCTCGTCGTTGCGCTCCACACGCCCGTTCTGCTCTTCACCTCCGCGCCCCACGATGACGAACCTGTTCATTTCGCTCGGACGATTCCTGGCGCAAGGCAAATGGCTCGGTCCGTTCAACCAATTCACGCTGATGAAGGGTCCTGGCTATCCGGCCTTCCTTGCCCTCAGTCATTGGCTCGGCATCTCGATAACGCTGGCGCATGCATTGTTCCATTGCGCTGCGGTCTTGATCTTCGTCGCCGTCGCCCATCGTTTCATGCGCTCTTATCTCCTCTCCGGGCTGCTGTTTGCGCTTCTGTTGTGGCAGCCAACGGCGCTCAGCCTGCTCAGGGTGCTCCGGGACCGCCTCTATTTCGATCAACTCCTGATCCTGCTTGCGAGTTTGATGTGGATGCTGTTCGCCGCCCGCAGCAACAGGGAACGTGCAGCCGCGGGCGCGGTCAGCGGTGCGATGCTCGGATGGATCTGGCTTACGCGCGAAGAGGGGCTGTGGCTCGTCCCGGCTCTGGCGGTGCTGTTCGCGGTCAGCCTGTTCCATGCCCGCCGCGCCGGTGCCCTTCGCGGCTTCGCCATCAGCGCCGCCATTTTTCTCGGCATTTTCGCCGCCACGCAGATCGGCTTCGCCGCCGCCAATTGGTGGGCCTATGGCAAATTCATCGGCGTCGATTTCAAGGAGGCGAACTTTCGCCGGGCGCTTGGCGCCCTCGCCAGCGTCCACTCAGGCGAGACCAAGCCGGATATCCTCGTCTCCAGCGCGACGAGAAAGCGGATCTATGAGGTGAGCCCAGCCTTTGCGTCTTTGGCAGGCGACCTCGAGGGAGGGATGGGGCAGGGCTGGATCAAGACCAGTTGCACGTTGCAGCCGGAGACATGCGGCGAAATCGGCGCGGGCTGGTTCATGTGGACGCTCCGCGATGCGACCGCGCATGCCGGGCACTACACGTCTCCGCAGGAGGCCTCGACCTTCTACGGCCGTATCGCCGACGAGATCAAGACGGCTTGCGCCGACGGCCGGTTGCGATGCACGCCGCAACTCATTCCGGAGATGCCCGCCGTGACCTTGGCGGAGATGCGCAAGCGCCTGCCTGGGCAGCATCGCCAGGGCCATCAACGTGCTCTTGTTCTACGCGCCGGTGCCGGAATTGCCTCAAAGCGTGGGCCCCAAATCCTCCATCGGCAAGAGCTTGCGGTTCTTGAACCGGCCAAGTCGGGTCACCGCCGCGGACGCCGATACGGTTTCCGGCTGGTATTATGGAGTCGGGTGAGGAGTGGATCTCGGCGACTGTGACACGCGCTGACGGCTCGACCGTTGATGCGCCTATCGAGAGGAAGGCAAGCCCTGATATCGCCGCGCACTTCAAGGACGCCGGCGCCACGGCGCAGCGTTACACCATTAAAGTGAAATGCATCGCCACCTGCCGGCTCCACCTTGAATCAGAGAGCGGGGCGAAGGCCGAGCTCACCTTTGCTCAGCTTGGAACCGCGCCCGCCGCGTTTCCAGTGGGGACGGGAAGGTTCTTTGTCGATGAAGCGGTGTTTCGGGGTAGCGGCCAGGTGCCGACCAGGTTCGACCGGGCAACCAACCGCGTCCTTGGTTTCGTGTTCGGCGGTTATCGGGTTCTTCTGATTGCCGTTGCCGCGCTCGGGGCGATCGCCTTCCTCGCCACGAGTTTGCTCTATTGGCGCCGCGCCCTGTGGGATCCCTGCTTCGTGTTCGCCCTGGTGTGCTGGATCTTGGTCCTTACTCGTGTGGGCCTTCTCATTCTCATTGATGTCACCTCCTTTCCGGCGCTGACCCCGCTTTACATGGCGCCGGCCTACTATGTGCTCGCCAGCGCCGCGGTGCTGTCCGGCGCCGCCTGGCTTCAGCTGTCAAAGGCCCGATCTCCAAGCCCCCACAAGGACGCCGTGCAGTGGAGCTGAGCAACTGGATTGCGCTGCAAGGTCAGCGCCTTTCCCTCATCAGGCGCGCCATCGCGCCATCGGATGCAGATGCTCGCGAGATCCTGTTGGCATCGTTGCGTCGCCACTGGCTCGCGCTCAAGCTCGGCGACGATGTGGAGTCGCGGGCCAACCACGACATCGACACGCGGCTCTATCAGGAGTGGATTTGGCGCTTCGATACGTTAAGCCTGACCGATCGCGAGGCCATCCAGGCGCACATTGCCGAAGCCGAGATGCCGGTGCCCGCTCGTGGTGATGCGGTTCGATGCGACTACGATGAAATTTGCGCCCGACGCCATCGAGCGGCTTCGGCAACAGCTACTCACCAATTTCGAGGCGCTGCTCTGCTTCACGCCCGACTGCCCCCCACCGGCAGTGGCCGCCGCAAAACAAGCTGCCAAGCACGATCCCCGCATCAAGATTGTGGCCGGGCCATCTGACATCGAGGCGGTTGCTGCGGCAAATGACGTTGTGCTGTTCGTCGATGGGGGCGCGCTTCTCCGCGAGCACGCGCTCTATATGTTCGTGGTGGCGCCCTCGGGTTGTTCACCCTGCCTCGTCTATGCGCGACGAGGATTGGCTCGGTTCCGATGGTGTCCGTCGCTATCCGTTCTTCAAGCCGAGCTATTCGCCGGAGCTCGAACGTCGGAGCGGCTATGTCGGGTCTTGCGTTCTTCTTCGTGGCGTCGACGTCGATTGGCGGGCGCTTCTTGGCGGGGAGGGCGGCGGGCGCGCCGAAGGGCACGTCAGCGCCCTCGCCAGGGGGCTCAGGCGGGAGGCGATATGCAGCATCCCCTTTGTGCTCTACCACACCCCCGAGAAGAGGCGTCCCCGCCAACACAACTTCGGCGAGGTTCAGCTCTCCGAGGCGACCTCCCCTCCGTCAGCATCATCATCCCGACGCGCGATGGACGGGAGATGCTCGAGCCTTGCCTGGCAAGCATCGCCAAGCTGACCAATTACCCTCGCGACAAAATCGAGATCGTGATCATCGACAACGGCTCGACGGACCCGAGCACGCTCCGCTATCTCCACGATGCCGCGGCGAGCGGCGCCATCACGCTTCTGCGTGATCCTGGCTGCCTTCAACTACTCCCGGCTCAACAATCTCGGCGCGCGCGAGGCAAAAGGCGACGTGCTCGTCTTCGTCAATAACGACACTTTGGTCGACGACCCGGACTGGCTGCGATGCCTGGTCGGCCAGGCCATGCAGCAAGATGTGGGCGCCGTCGGCGCCAAGCTGCTCTACCCGGACCGCACCGTACAGTTCGGCGGCACCATCGTCGGCTTCGGCGGCATCGTCGGTCATGCCCATGTCGGGCTCCGGGAGGACGACGGCGGCTATTGCGGCCTCGCCAGCGTCACCCACGAAGTCGGCGCTGTCACCGGCGCTTGTCTCACCATCAGGCGGGCACTGTTTGAGGAATTGGGCGGCCTCGACACGGCACTCGCCGTTGCCTGCAACGACGTACTGCTTTGCGTCGAGGCGTTGCAGCGTGGCTATCGCAATGTCTATGTGGCGCGGCCGCTGCTCATCCATCTCGAGTCGAAATCCAGGGGGCTCGACGACACCGAGGCAAAGCGTGAGGTGCATCTCGAGGAGGGCCGCTACCTGCGCTCCCGCCACAGGCACCTGTTCCGCAACGACCCCTATTACAGCCCTAACCTGAGCTATCAGCGGCCCTATCACATTGCGGTGCCGCCACGCCGCGACAAGCCCTGGCGGGCGGCGGCCCGCAAACGCGGCAAACTCCGAATTTTGTTGCTCAGTCTCGTCCATGGCCGGGGCCATGGCGTGCCGGTGGTGCTGCAGCAGCAAGCGGCTCACCTTGTCCGGCTCGGCCATGAGGTCTTCGTCGGCGGCCCCCAAGTCCATCACGGTATCGGCTATCCCGGCTGCCGCCTCGTCGAGCTCAATGACCCCGGCGAAGCCGCCGCCTATGCGGTTGCCAAGGATATCGATTGCATCGTCGCCCACACGGCGCCGTTCTTTTCCGTGGTGCGGCTGCTCGGCGACTTCCCGCGCTGCATTCTCTACGACCACGGCGAGCCCGATCCCGCCTTCTTCGCCGACGCCGCGGCGCGGCGGGGCCAGCTTGCCGAGCGTCAATTCTGTCTGGCCGTCGCCGATCGGGTCATCGCCATTTCCGCGCCGGTGCGCAGGGATATCGCGCGGGATGACGTCGCTATCATCCGCAACGGCAATTCCCATCTCGCCGAGCTGGAGTGAGGAGCTTCTGCATACGCGGGAACGCACCCGCGCCGCTCGCGATTGGACGGAAAAAGTCGTCGTGCTCAATGTCTGCCGCTTCGAGCGGGCCGAACGGCGTTACAAGGGTGTCGATGTCTTTGCCGATGTGGCCAAGCGCTTCCGCGAGGCCTATCCCGAGCTTGCGTCCCGAGTTGTGTTCGTCATTTGCGGCAAGGCCTCACCCACGGACGTCGCCGAGGTGGAAGCGACGGGGCTGACGGTGATCGCCAACGTTTCCGACCAGGAGCTGATCGATCTTTACGCCGCAGCCGACGTATATATGAGCTTCTCCCAATGGGAGGGCTACAATCTCGGCATCGGCCAGGCTTTGGCGCTCGGCCTTCCCGTCATTGCCTCCGACATCCCCGCGCACCGGGAATTCGACATTCCCGTCACCAATGATCCGAGGGAGGTGGTGACGCTGCTCGTGCCACTGACGCAGATGGCGTTGTCGGGGGCGTTGCTGGCCGAGCGGAGGCCAAAGCTCTTCACATGGGACGAGCCGCTCGCAGCCTTCGCCAGGGCCGTGGAGGAGGTCTGCCAGTCATGAGCCCGAAGCGCTTGCGAGGGGCGGTATGCTGGCGCGCGCACCCCTATCGGGTAAGGGATCTCAGGACCTGAACCACCCGCTCCTGATCCTCAGGCGTGATATCCGCATACATCGGAAGCCTGATCAGCCGCCGGGCCAACGCTTCCGTTTTTGCCAGCGACCCCGAGACCTTGCCGAAGCGGCGTCCTGCTGCCGCTGCGTGGAGTGGGGCGTAATGAAAGGTGGCACCGATCCCAAGTTCGCCGAAGCGCTTCAGGGCGAAGCTCCGCTGCTCCGCGCTCGGCATCAGCACATAGTAGATATGCGCGTTGTGCTCCGTGCCCTCGGGCACCACCGGACGCCGCAAACGCCCTGCCTCCTCGATGTCCCGAAGCAGCTCGTGATAACGATCCCACGCCGCACGCCGCCGTGCGGTGATCGCCTCGGCTTCTTCAAGCTGTGCCAGCAGAACCGAGCTCAGGAGCTCGCTCGGGCCGAATGATGAGCCGATGTCGACCCAGCTATATTTGTCGACCTGGCCGCTGAAGAATTTTTGGCGGTCGGTTCCCTTGTCGCGAATGATCTCGGCCCGCTCGACATGTGCGGGGTCGTTGATCAAGAGGGCGCCGCCTTCTCCACACACGATGTTCTTGCTTTCGTGGAAGCTCAATGCCGCCAGCGGGCCGAAGCTGCCGAGAGGCTTGCCGTCGCGCCAGGCACAGAGCCCTTGCGCCGCGTCTTCGATCACCGTCAGCCGGCCCGCTTCGGCGATGTCCATGATGCGGGCCATATCGCAACCGCCACCACCGTAATGCACGGGGACGATCACTCGCGTGTGCGCGCCAATCGCGGCTTCGATCAGCGTTTCGTCGAGGTTGAGCGTGTCTTCGCGGATGTCCACGAACACCGGTGTGGCGCCGCGCAGCACGAAAGCGTTGGCGGTGCTTGGAAAGGAGAAGCTCGGCATGATGACCTCGTCGCCCGGCCCCACCTCCGCCAACATCGCCGCCATCTCCAAGGCCGCGGTGCAGGAGGTGGTCAACAGCGCGCGGGTCGCGCCGGTGGCCGTCTGCAGCCATTCCTCGCAGGCTCGCGTAAATTTGCCTCCCGCCGATAGGCGTCTCGTCCTCAGCAGTTCTTCGAGATATTCGCGCTCACGCGCGGCTTGGGGCGGGAGATTGAAGGGGATCCTTCTCATGACGTTCTCTCCGCCCCGAAAAGACCAGACCAGACTGTCCCGGCTTGGCTGTCGGTTCTAAGGTGGTATTGTAGGGATGTCACGTATACAACCGCGCGTTCCTGACCTGCTGTTTCAATTCATTCTTTCTGTCTCAACCGGTCAGGTCGCTCCGCAGACGGATGGCTCACCTTGAAAAAGCGCCCGGGGCAGGTTGTAGAGCTCAGTCAAAATAGGCGCGCTCGGCCGAAATTCTCGGTCGTTATTCCGGTCTACAATTCGGCGCCCCATCTCGAAGAGCTCCACGCCCGGCTTCGATCCATCATGGGTCGCTTAGGCGATCCCTACGAGATCCTGTTCATCAACGATGCCAGTGTTGACGGTTCGCTGTCCGCACTGCAGCGCATCCAGGCGAGCGATAGCGGCGTCATCGTCGTCGATCTGATGCGGAATTTCGGCCAGCATAACGCCGTTGTCTGCGGTTTGAGTCTGTCCGAGGGCGAATACGTCATCACCATGGATGACGATTTGCAGCATCCACCGGAGGAGATCCCCAAGCTGATCGCGGCCATGGAGGGCGGCGCGGTCGATGCCGTCATCGGGCGCTACGTGTCGAAACGCCACTCGCCGTATCGGAATTTTGCCAGCCGGGTGATGAAACAGGTATCCTGGTACACCCTCGGCGTGCCCCGCGACCTCAAATTGAACAGCTTTCGGCTGATGAAGCGCGGCGTGGCTGACGCCGTTGTCGACTTCGCGGGCCCAAGACCGCGCATCGGCCTGATCATGTTCCAGGTGACCAGCCAAATTGTGAATGTCGACGTTGAGCATCACGCCCGCCGCGATGACCGCAGCAGCTACCGGCCGAGCGGATTGATCGCGAGCGCCATCGACAACATCGTCAATTATTCCGCGCTTCCGCTGCGGCTGCTCGCCCTCGTTGGGTTCATCACTGCCGCCACGGCTGTCGCCCTCGCACTCTTCTATCTGGTGCGATACGCGCTTGGCGACATCCGAGCCATGGGGTTTACCACGCTCGTGCTGCTGCTCCTGTTCTTCATGGGCTTGACCATGTGCGCCTTCGGCATCGTCGGCGAATATTTGATTCGGATTGTCAGGGCCGCCGAGCGCCGGCCGTCATTTGTCGTAAGGGAGACTTTCGTGGCGGAAAGCACTGAGCGCGATGCGGCGGCACAGGCGGGCTCAACCAAAGAGCCGTTTCCCGTTGAGTTGCCTCGAAGTTGACGTGGAGACGCGCTGCGGCGACCTCGTCTAAAGATCTTTCTCGCGCTGCACATAGTCTTGTCCGGCGTAAACGAGATCGGGACGATCGCGCTCGACCTTCCGGATCGACCACAAATAGCGCAAGCGACTAAGGGCGATCTTGCAAAGCGCCAGGCGCCATTTGCTGCGGTATAGGTTCCTTAGAACGTGGCGCACCGTCTGGGCGCGGTAGTCGACGCGGAGCTTTCGTACCAGTGACAGGTAATCAGCCTCCGGCAGCGGCTTTGGTGAGCGGACATGGGCGGCAAGATCGGCGAGGCGCGCCTTCGTCGGCGATCAAGGTAGGGGCATAGGTGCGGTTGTCGATCTCGAAGAACGCCGTCTCCGTGCATCGCGCGTCATCGACCGACGCGCCAAGCACCATCCCCGTCCGGCTGCCAATATCCCAGGAGCAGAACACGCAATTTCCCAGCGAGTAGGCGATCAGGGCACCCCGATAAGGCTCGATCGGCTGCAGCACGTGGGGGTGATGGCCGAGAATGACATCCGCCCCGGCGTCAACGAGCTCGTGACACAGTGTTTGAAAGGCGAGGGCGGGTTGGCCGATGAACTCGTTTCCGGCATGGAGCGACAAGACGACCTTGTCCGCATCAAGCTTGGCTTTGCGCAGCTCGACAAAGATCGGTTCGGGATCGCGGGTGGCGTTGTAGAACCTTTGCGCACTGGCGGAGTCCGGGACCAACGACCAACTCAAGAAGGCATAGTGCCGGCCGCCATGCTGGTGCATATGGATGGACCTGGCAGCGCTGCCGCAATGCCACAGCCCGACGCCTTCAAGCGCCGCGACGGTATCGTCGAGGCCAGGGGGCCGTAGTCGAAGATGTGGTTGTTGGCGAGCGTCAGGAGCCGAATCCCGGCATTCCTGATGGCCTGGGCTGCCACCGGCGAGCCACGATTGAGCACGGCATGAAGCGAACGCCGCTCGCTCCCTTCGGCTTGGGAGAGTACGCTTTCGAGATTCGCGACGGCAAGGTCGTAACCCTCGAGCGTTGCGCGGATGCCGTCGAACAGATGGTCATAACCATGTTTGTCGCAATAGGACCGGACGCCCAAAGCCGAGGCACGAAAGTTGATCCCCGAGAAAAACATCACCCACCGCGGCGATTTTCATTGGCCTTGCGGCGTCAGCAACGCTGACGGTCCCTTTGCGCGCCCCAAAATCGAGGTGCCCTGTCCCGACCGATCGTCAACCGCACAGCTACCGCGCCAGCACGGCGCGCTGCAAGCCTCTCTCCGCGGCACTGTCATTCCGCGGCGAGAGTTAGCCGGCTTTCCTCGAGGGGCAGTTCTGATGAGCCAGAGCGGTTCCAAGAAGCTGATGGTGCTGGGTGCGGGCCCGTTCCAGGTCCCGGGAATCCGCAAGGCGGTCGAGCTTGGGCACTATGTGATCAGCGTCGACAGCGTTCCTCGCAATCCCGGCCACCGCTACGCGCATCAGTCCTTGAACTGCAGCACCACCCAGCGCGAAGAATTGGCGGAACAGGCAGAGGCCCTCGCCATCGATGGCGTCTGCACCTTCAGCTCGGACGTTGCGGTGCCGTCGGTGGGATATATCTGTGACCGGCTGGGCTTGCCGGGCGTCTCGCTTGCAACCGCGGAACGGATGTCGGCGAAGCATCGCTTCCGCGAGACACAGAAGCGCGCGGACTTGCCTCATCCAGCCTTCATGGTGGCGCGCGGGCCGGAGGAGCTGCAAGGCCTGGACGACACGCTCCGTTACCCGTTGGTATTCAAGCCCGTCGACGCATCGGGCTCCCGCGGCGTGCGGTTGGTATCCGAGCGCTCGGCCGAGGCCATCGCCAGCGCCTTCGCCTACGCTCAAGCTTTTTCCACCTCAGGAGGCGTATGTATCGAGGAGTTCGTTCCCGGTCGCGAGGTCGGCGGCGACGCTATTCTTCTCGATGGCGAGATTGCCTTCGCAGCCATTACCGAGAAGCACTTCGATGGCTTCGTCGTCACGGGCCACAACTTTCCCGCCATGCTGCTCGACGAAGATCGCCGGCGCATCAGCGCAGCGATCGAAGATTGCGCCCGCGCCGTTGGCTACACGCAAGGGTCACTTAACTTCGACGTCAAGATTTCGCCGGAGCGCGTTGTGGTCCTGGAGATGAGTGCGCGGAACGGCGGCAACGGCATTCCCGCGATCATCTATCGGGCCACCGGCGTCGATGTCGAGAAGGCCGCTATCCAGCTTGCCCTCGGCGAGCCCCTAGCCGTGCTGCCAGGCGTCGACGCCGATCTGCTTGTAAAGAGAGGCGCGGCTTCCTTGATCTTCGGCAGCTTCACGGGCGGAACGCTTCGCCATCTCAATAGTCTGGAGCAGGTCGGGGCCGTTGTGCCTGAACTGTACGAGCTGAACCTTGCCGTTCCGGTCGGCGGGACGGTCAGTCCATTCGAGCACAACGGCAACCTGGTCGGCTGCGCGCTGTTCGATTGCGAGGACCGCGAGCGCTACGCCGATATCGCCGCCCGCATCGTGGCGGCACTCGAAATGCGGGTCGAGGCGTAAGGAGCACTCAGCCACCGCGCCGTGCCGGGGCGGCGACGGCCTCTTTCGCGTTGCGAAGCGGATCCGTGTCGCCGAGCACGACCAAGCCGGAAAGAAGTCCCGAACTGATTTTGGTGACGAGCACCATCAATGCGATGAGCGCGGCTTCGCTGACGGGGATACCCCCAACGGTGAGAAGGCCTGTCAGCGCTGCCTCGCGCAGGCCGTGGCCGCCCGGGGTCAACGGAATAAAGGACGCCAGGAACACGAGAGGGATGACGAGCAAAAGCATCTCCAGTGGAATGTCGACCGAAACCGCGCGTCCGTAGAAGTGCACGAGGATGAAGTCGGTGGATTGGCCTGCAATCGACACCAGCAAGAGCACGGGAAACAACAGAAGGGGAAATTGCGTGAAGCGTCTGGTTAGAACCACGCCGAGGACAATGACGCCGCCGGCCACGGCCAACCCAAGCGCCAGTTGCGCCGCTGGAACCGAGGTGAAGCGTTCGAGATGGTCGTTCAAGGCGAGGCCAATGCCCAAGAAGCAGTAGAACGCCGATCAAGCCGAACAGCCGCTCCGTAAAGACGATCAGGAACGAGCGCGGATACGCGATTTCGGCGCGAACGCTGGCGTAATGCGCTCGCGCTGCGTCCGAGCCGACGATGCCCGGCAGAACAAGGTTACAGAACAACCCGAGGCACGCGCCGCGCAGGGCGGTGCCGAAACTGAACTTCCGCGGCGTCTCGGTGCCGATCAGCAGCTTCCACCGTAATGCCATCATTGTGACCGCGACCACGGCCAGCGCGATTCCAGCGAGGATCGGCAAGAACAATCCGTTGAGGCGCGCGAACGTAGAGGCCAATCGACCATCTTGGCCACGACCCCGATGGCAATCAGCGCGAAAGCGAGCTTCCCGGCGAGCAGCACGCGCGGCGGGATGGCGCAAAACCAGGCATAAGCGCGGCGCAAGACGTCAGTCATAGAGGCTATTACCCCACCCGCGACACCAGCAGGAGTCTCTCACCCCTTGCTATGGTTGGAAACACCAGGCCGGGACCTCGATTGGCTCGATTTCCCGAAGCAGCTTGGCCGGGTTTCCGACCACCACCGCGTAGTCCGGAACATCCTTGGTGACCACGGAGCCGAGACCGACCACAGCAAAACGCCCGACCCTGACGTCGTTGGCGACCATGGCTGCGGGCGCAATATGGGCGCCCGGACTCGATCACAGAGCCGCTGCAGAGGATCGCGTTCGAACCGACAAAGACGAAGTCCCCAACGGTGACGTCATTGCCGATGCGAGAGCCGTGGCGAAGGGCGCAATGGCTGCCCACGATGCTGTCCACGGCCATGCTGGCGAAGGGGACCAGGTAGGTTCCGAGCCCAATTTCTGCGTTGTCGGCAACGTCCGCCCGCGGGTCGATCAACGTCGTCCAACGCGATGTCGGAACGCCGAGCTTGATCAGACGCGCGCAGTTTTGCTGCATGAAGCCGACCTTGTGCAGCGGCGCGAGGAACATGAGGTCGCTATCGAGGTCGCGGCCACGATCGAAACTGCAAAGGACCTTGCCGCCGACGAGAGGCGATCCCGGCGGTAGACGGTCGTTGAGATATCCGGCAAATCTGCAGGGGCCACCTGAGCGGTCGCTATTGAGGGCGGTCTGCGCGGCGTGGCATCCTCCCCCCTTGCCGCCGAAGATGGCGAGCCTTACCGGCGTCTCGGGCTTCATTTTGTCAGCGACATTGCTCAAAGGTTTAGGCTCCGGAACCTCGGAAGTTGCAGCACGACGCTCACTCGAACGGCTAGGGTGCGGCCGAAATTCTCTATACCGTTTCGATGAAAACGCCTCTCAATTTTTCTAATAGCCATGGCAAACCTCAATTTCGAAAGTCCCCCTGAGACCATCCCATGATCACTGAGCCACCGCGGTACCAACAGATTGCCGTGGACCCGGTTCTCACCGCGTCCATCGTCGCGGCGGTAATCTGCGTCCTCGTTTTCCATGGCTATGAGACCTTCAACTACACCTTGAGCATCGACGAAGAGTTGTTGCTCGAGAAGGTGGACTTCTTCCGCCATATCCAAAGAGGCAGATGGGGAACGTTGGCGCTTGGCGTGGCTCAGGAGTCCGGTGCCCGTGACGCGCTTTCGCGACGGGCCTCGCGCTTTACGGCACCGCCTTCGTGTTGCTGATGCGACGGCTCGAGGTCAAAAACTGGGAGTCGGTCATCGTCGCGGCTGGTCCTTTCTTTGGTTTTCCCGTCCTGCTTCACGCCTTTGCTTTCAGCAATCTCGTCCCGGTCATCGGCACGGGCACTCTCGCGGCGGTAGCCGCGCTTTATGTTGTGCGGGAGAAGAGCCCGCGCGAGGTTCCTGCTCGCCTCGCTCCTCATCGCCTTCGTCGCGGCGACCTACCAGGCGATCGTCTTTTTTCTGCTTGTCATCTTCCTGGCGGATCTGGCGCGGCAAACCTCGCTCGCCAAGACCTTCGATTGGCGACGAAGAGCGGCGCCGCCTCGCTTGGTATGGCGGCAGCGTGCTCTCCGGTTTGCTCCTCTACGGCCTGATCTCCTTTGTCCTCCTCAAACTGTCCGGTCGGGCGATCGACTATCTCCCGAGCTTTGTGCAGCCGAACGCTCTGGTTGCTCACCCCGTTGCCATCTTGATGGCCACTCTGGAGTCGGCGTGGAGGCTCTACAGCGGCGCCGCCCGGACCTTCATCGGCTCCAATCTGTTTTACCGATTGCTCGCCATCGTTTGCCTGGCGGTTCTCATATGGACCATCGTCCGTGAGTGGCGGAAGAGCAGGGGCGCCGCCTTGCTCTTTGGGCTGCTCTTATTGGCGATCGCCGCTTCGCCGTTCGTACAGTACCCGCTGAACCAGGGCGGCATGCCGCTCCGAACGCTTATCGGCCTTCCGGCCGCGGTGGCGGTGCTCGGCCTGTTCGCCGCCGAAGCCGCGCCGGAGCGTTTGCGCCGCTGGGTGATGCTCCCGCTGGCGGCACTGGTGATCGTGCAGTTCTCGCTGATCAACAACAGGCTGTACTACGGCGGTCACTGGGCCTTGGAGCGCGACAAGGTGCTGGCCACCCAAATTCTGTCGCGCATGGGGGAACTGTTCCCGCGCAAGAAGAACTTCAGGATCGCGGTCGTCGGCGCCGGGCGGGTGAAGCACGATGCGCTGGTTCAAGACGTGCCGACATCGACCATTGGCGCGTCGTTCTTCGAGTGGGATGGGGGCAATACGCTTCGCATTGCCGCATTCCTGAACTTTCTTTCCAGCGCAACCTTCCTGCCGGCGAACCGGGATCAAATCGAGAAGGCATTCGAGGCCGCAGAGTCGATGCCGTCGTGGCCTGCTCCGGGCTCGATCGCGCGCGATCATGGCGTTGTCGTTCTCAAGCTGTCCGAGCCGCGCCCGCTTCAGCTGCGATTGCTTTGCCAGGGCCGTACGTCGGACTATTGCGTCAAGCATCAGCGCTAGTCTGATTTTTGCCCTGACTTGTAATCAGGTCGAACCGAAACTCAGCCCGCAAGCGACGTGACGCGAGAGAACAGCCGACGAAACTCGGCGGAAACAGCCTCGGGAAGAGGACCTGCCTCGCAGGCGGCGATATTTGCTGTGAGGTGGTCGCGATTGCCGGTGCCGCTCAACACGATGTCGGGCTCCAACTCATGCCGGCAGAACCGGATCGCGGCTTCCGGCAGACCGGTGACACCGTTCTCTGCGAGGAGCCGCAATAGCCGGTCGGCATCGGCCTCCTTGGCATCGATATGCCGAGAGGCTGCAAGTTTGTCCAAAAGGATCTGCAGGCTCTCCCGACTCCGCGGGCCGCGGCCGGCGCGCATGGCCATGATGCCGGTGTCGTGGCGCCTCGCCTCTGTCGCCACCGGTAGACCCGACGGATTGACGTAATTGAACGCGATCATGATGCAGTCGAACGCCCCGGTCGCGACGGCTTGCGCTAGCATTCGGTGCGCACGGTCGCGATCAAAGGCCTCGGTGATCCCGATCCAGCGAACCTTGCCGCTGGACTTGAGCCGGAGCAGGGTTGGCAACAGCCGCTGAAGCGCCCGTTCATATTGCCCCGGTGTCACCGTGTGCAGGTGGAAGATGTCGATATAGTCGGTGCCAAGCCGCCGCAGGCTACCTTCGACGCGCTGTTCCAGGGCCGATCCCGACATCACCAACGATGTCTCCTCCCCGAGGCGGGCCGATATCCGCGACGCCTCCATGTGCGGTCGAGGGGCCCAAAATAGGGGCCAAGCGCCGCCTTGCTTGAGACAACCACCTCGGCTCGACGGCCTCTAATGGCAGCCCCCACAATACCCTCGGTCCCGTAAGTCGCGGCAGAATCGACAATGTTTATGCCCTGATCGAGGCCGAAGCGAATAAGGTTTTCGGCGCTTTCGGCCGAGTTTCCTTTAGCCAAACCGAGTTTGCTGGGGCCGCCTGCGCCAATTCCGATAGCGCTGACCTGCAATTCCGTGCGACCAAGTCGGTTGTAGATCACGCGTGCCTCCTGGGAGTTGTACGCGATAGTTAGTCATGCTTGGCGCTCGCCAGCAACGAGGATGGTACGGGGTCTTGATGACGGGAGTGGACGAGCCCGAGCACGGGCGTTGCGTGATCATTGGCGCGGGACCAGCGGGGCTCACCGCGGCCTATGAGCTCGCATTGATCGGCGTCCCCGCGGTCGTGCTCGAGCAGGATGACGTGGTCGGCGGCATCGCCCGGACAGTCGAGCACCGCGGTTACCGCTTCGACATCGGCGGCCATCGCTTCTTTACCAGGGTGCCGCTGATCGACGCGTGGTGGGAGCGAAATTCTCAAAGACGATTTCCAGACCCGTTCGCGACTGTCCCGCATCTACTACAACGGCAAATTCTTCGATTACCCTTTGCGTCCGCTCAATGCCCTTCGCGGGCTCGGGCCGGTCGAGACGCTACGCATCGCCGCGAGCTACGCCAAGGCCCGGCTTCTGCCTCACCCCAAGGAGCACACCTTCGAGGAATGGGTCTCCAACCGCTTCGGCCGCAGGCTGTTCGAGATTTTCTTCAAGACCTACACCGAGAAGGTATGGGGCCTGAAATGCAACGAGATCGGCGCCGACTGGGCCTCGCAACGAATCAAGAACCTCGACCTCGTCGCCGCGCTGAAGGACATGGTGGTTGGCAGCAAAGATGAGGTCACAAGCCTCATCCGGCAATTTCGCTATCCGCGGCTGGGGCCGGGCATGATGTGGGAGAAGGTCGCCGGCATCCTCGGCGAAAAGGGCGTTCCGGTGCATATGGGCTACCGGGTGACCAAGGTGCATCTCAGTGCGGACAGGGTCACCGCAGTGACCGCCGTCGACCGCGACGGCCGCGAGCTCTGGTTCGCCGGCGAGCACTTCATTTCCTCGATGCCGATCAAGGATCTGATTGCAGCAATGAGCCCGCCACCACCGGACAGCGTCATGGCGGCCGCCGAGAGCCTTCGCTATCGGGACTTCCTGACCGTCGGCCTCGTCATCGACAAGCCGGAGCTATTCAAGGACAACTGGATCTACATCCATTCCCCCGACGTCAAAGTCGGGCGCATTCAGAACTTCAAAAATTGGAGTCCGGACATGGTGCCGGACCCGTCTCGCACCTCGCTCGGCCTTGAATTCTTCGTCCAGGAGGGCGACGAGCTATGGAACGCCAGCGACGAGGCCTTGATCGATCTCGCCACCAGGGAATGCGTGGGGCTCGGCTTCGTCGAGGAACAAGACGTGGTCGAAGGTGTCGTCATTCGCATGCCGAAGGCCTACCCCGTCTATGACGACCAGTATAAGGCGCACCTCGCACGCATCAGGGCCTACTTGCAGGGCATTGCGAACCTCCAGCTCGTCGGTCGCAACGGTCAGCACCGTTACAACAATCAGGATCACTCGATGCTGACGGCGATCTACGCGGCCCGCAATGTCGCCGGTGCCGAACTCGACGTGTGGGACGTCAACCTCGAGCCCGACTATCATGAGGGCGCGGAGGAGGGGAGAGAGCGGGTAACCGAGCGGCTCGTTCCTCAGCGCAAAGCCGCGCCATGACCGTTCGCCCGAGCCTTGCCTTTTTGGCCAAGGTGGTGGTGACCGGCGCCATCCTTGGCGCCGTCTTGGCGCGGGTGAACCTGGCGCATCTTGCAGCGGCGCTGTCGACCGTGAAGCTGCCTCTATTTCTTGCGGCGGTGGGTATTGCGCTGCCAACCGGGTTCACCGGCGTTCAGCGTTGGCGGACCGTCGCCGCCACGTTCGGCGAATCGCTGCCGCTGTCGAAGGCGTTCATCTACGCCTGGATCGGGCAGTTCATCAATCTCGGGCTGCCGACGGTCTTGGGCCTGGACTCCGTGCGGGCGTGGAAAATGCACCAGCAGGGGCTTTCCCTTGGTCTCGCAGCGCGGATCGTGATCGTGGACCGCCTCTGTTCCCTGGTCGCGCTCCTTCTCATCATCGCCATCGGCTTGCCCCGTCTTGGTGGACTTGACGGCAGTGCGATCTTCAAGCACGCGGCGGTGCTGGCGTTCGCTCTGGGCAGCGCCGGTCTGGCGTTTCTCTCCGCCTTCCAATTCTGGGGACGTGCCCTGCCGACCCTCCCCTTGGTAAGGCATCTCCACCAGCTCTCGAAGGACCTCAACCACACGCTGTTTGGCAACGGGAGGCTGACGCTCGCCATCCTGTTCTGGGGTACGCTCAACCATCTCTGCCGCGTCGCGACCGTGCTTTGTGTCGCTCTTGCCCTCAGCCTTTCGCTCTCGCCGCTCGACGCCTTCACACTGCTACCGTCGGCCCTCTTGATGGCCATGGTACCGATCACGCTCGCCGGTTGGGGCGTCAGGGAAGCCGTGTTCATCCAGGCCTTCAGCCTCGCCGGTCTCGTGCCAAGCCAGGCGCTGGCGTTGTCGCTTCTCTATGGCTTCGTCGGTTTGGTGACGGGATTGCTTGGCGGCGGCGTGTGGCTCGCCGAGCAAAGATTGCAGAAGCCGCAACTCAAGCAGTCCCCCTCCGAGCGTCAGGTCTGAGCGAAGAACTCCGCCACCAGCGGCTTGTAATCGCGGACATTGGTCAACGGCGGCAGGTGATTGGCGCCGCGGAGCGCTCCGGCAAGCACGGCGAAGCTGTCGCCGGTGTGATTTCCCCCGCGCCCGGTCTTGAGCTCTCCGGTGAAGGTTCCCAACTGCTCGGACCAGATCTCCGTCGCCGGAGCCTCGGGCTGCCACACCAAGAGGAGGTCAGGGAGCCAATGGCTCCGCGGCCCCGGAAACTCGTCCTCGGTAAAGATGATCTCCTTGATCAGGGGTTCCCCGGTCTTCTTGACCCGAAGCCCGCGCAGCGCTTGGCACAAAAAGTTGACGTAGTCCTCGCGGTCTGCTTTCGCCTCCGGAAGGAAGCCGTCGCGCTCGCGGCCCTTGATGCTCAGGCGCACCATGCCGACGTCGCCGCCGCCTGGTACCGGAAACGCAGGCGTCGTCTTCCAGTCCTTGCCGCCCCTCCATTCGCGATCGATCAGCCAATCCTGGACGGTCTGGCCGACCAGTTCACGAATGCGGAGCTGAACCGTGGCCGGAACGGTCTGCCGCAGGATGTAGGCGAGGCTCGGCTTGCGCCGCGGGACTTCGAACCCGCGCTCCTTGAGATAGAGGTCGTTGATGCGCGGGATGCAGCTTCGGGAGGAAGTGATCCTGCGAGAAGCCCGGGGTCATGCCATGCATCGAGAACAGGACGAAGCCGGTCTCCTTGAGGTCCAGCGCGTCGAGCAGGCGTCCGATTTGCGTATCGATCTCGCGATACACATCGAGCATCGCGCCCTCGGGCGGATCGGAGGAAAACTCCTCCCAGATTGGCCAGAGGTTGTGGCCGGCACGATGGCCCTCGTAATAGGCGGTGATGAAGCAGCGCCAGTCGAACGATTTCATCAGCCAGAGGATGGCTTCCGTTCTCATTTTCGTCGACGCAGATGAGATTGTCGCGCAACTTGGCCAGCGTTCGTCGCGATTTCTTAACGGTGACCTCGTCACCGATCGGCTTCTTACCAAAGGTCTTCTTGATGTGACGGAGGATGTCGGGACGGTTGCTGACGGCCGCGAAATTGCATTGCGTGTTCCAGTCGACGATCTGGATGCCCGGTGCGTTCTCGGCTACCGGAACCGACATGGCGTCGAACACGATGGTCTCGACTCCGCTGCGATCGAGATCATTCCAGAACGGGTCGAAGGAAAGCTCATTTTGTTTCACCGGGACAAATTGCATCCGCTCAGCGTCCCATTGCATCGGAAAATAATGACCGACCTCGCCCGGCGGCAGTCCTGAGGCAAATGTCTGCCAGGGGCAGGCGCTGAGGCGCGCAGCCGGGCTTACCGGCTCACAGATATGTCCGTTCTCGATCAGAGATCGGATGTTCGGAAGCACGGATAGGTTGTCCCGAAGCCATGCAAGCGGCGTGGCATCGAGTGCAATAAGAACCATCTTCTTGCGCGAAGAAATCAACGGCGCGACGAAACCCTCTGCCATGACTTTGGAACCCGTTGGAAAACAGCACCCCCCTCGAGACTTCATCGCTTGCTGACACGCAGGCGAATTGCCCGAGTACCCAAAGGATACTACTAAAACTGGACTGTCATATCCAACGGGACTTCGGCATTAAATCTATGACGAAAAGATCCTGTGACTAAAGCGCCACTTCCAAGATTATTTCGTTACCACCTCTGCCGCGCTAGGCCCGATTTTCCTATAATTGAGAGGACGCTGGCCGCCGGGCGTCATCCGGCTGGCCTTTCAGGGGGGCAAGTTGTACCAGACGTCGCACGCCAAAGCTGCGCTCAGACCCGGAATTGTCGATCGTGGTTCCCGTCTGCAACGGTGCCGGAACACTTAGGCGCTCCCTAGAGGCACTCCAAAACGCGCCCGGACCGACACGCGAGATACTTGTGGTTGACGATGGTAGCAGCGACGGCTCGGCAGAGATTGCCGCCTCGCTCGGCGTTCGCGCCATCCGTCATCATGGCAACCATGGTTGCGGTGTCGCGAGAAATACCGGTGTCGAGCAGACGACCGCGCCAATCATCGTCTTCGTCAACTCTGACGTCATCATCCGTCCCGACGCTCTCCTGCGTATTTCCGACTTCATGGCAAAACACCGCGACTGCGCCGCGGTATTCGGGTCCTACGACGCAAAGCCAACCGACCCGAGCTTCGTGAGCCAGTACCGAAATCTCCTCCATCGTTTCACTCACCAGAACGGCAGCCCGGAAGCGCAGACATTCTGGACCGGTCTAGGCGCGGTCCGGCGTCCGGCCTTCGAACACGTCGGCGGCTTCAATCCCGCATATCGTGGAATTCCGGATGTGGCCTTAGGGCTTGATTTGTCTGACGCCGGCTTCCGCATCCGATTAGACCGCGACATGCTGTGCACGCACCTGAAGACGTGGACGCTCCGTAACATGGTGATGACCGATATTTTCATGCGCGCGCTTCCTTGGTCGCTGTCGATCTTCGCGCGGCGGAGCATGACGAATGACCTGAACACCAGCACGATCAACCGGATTGGCGTGCTCTCGGCGAGTGCAACGCTGGCATTCGCAGCAATGGCGCTATTGATACCGGCCTTCGCTGCCTTGATGGTGCTGTCGCTCATCGGCAACGTGCTTGCCAACACGCCGGTGCTTAAGGAATTCCGCAAGGAGAGGGGGCTGATTTTCGCTTTGCGCGTCGTGCCGCTGCACTTCCTCCACCAGCTGTGCGCTGCCACCGGATTTGCCTTGGCCTTGAAGCAGCACGCCCTAAGCTCGATAGCGCCGCTAGCGACCAAATTCAGCCCGCGGCGTGTCGGCACCGCAGCCACCTTCCTGGAGCAGACGGCTGGCAAGCTGACGGCGACCGCACCCTGGACGCCAGTCTCTGTGACCGCAACCAGCGGCGCTAGGGTCAGCGCGTCTTAAGCGCGCTTTCGCGGTACCCGATCCGTCATCTCGTCATCCGCCCTGGGCGTGCCAGCGCCAAGCCGTGCGAATGATGGTCTCAAGATCCGAGCGGCTCGCTTTCCAGTTCAGCACCGCAGCCGCGCGGTCGGCGCAGGCGACGAGCGCATCGGGATCGCCCTCCCGCCGCGGCGCGACGTTGCGAGCGAGGCGCACACCCGCGACGCGTTCGATGGCGTCGATGATCTCGTTCACCGTCGTCCCCGCGCCGCCGCCGAGATTGAGCGCCACGGGCGCGCCGCCGTCCATGAGATAGCTCAGCGCTTTCACGTGCCCCTCGGCGAGGTCGGCGACATGGACGAAGTCGCGCATGGCGGTGCCGTCCCGCGTGTCGAAATCGTTGCCGTTGATCGTGACGCTGCTGCCGTCTCCCTTGAGCGCAGCCTGAATGGCCGAGGGGATGACATGGGTTTCCGGCCTGTGCCTTTCGCCGGTTTCGCCGTCGGCATCGGCGCCGGCGGCGTTGAAATAGCGCAAAGCGACGTAACGCAGTCCGTCGCTCCCGGCGAGGTCGCCCAGCACCCGCTCGACCGCCTGCTTGGAGACCCCATAGGGATTGATGGGGTGTTGCGGATGCTGTTCCGAGATCGGCAGGAATTGCGGCAGCCCGTAAACCGCACAGCTGCTTGAGAAGATGAACCGGCGCGTGCCGGCGCGGATCATCTCCTGCAACAGATTGATCGAGCCCGTGACGTTGATGCGGTGGAAGCGGTCGGGCGTCCTCACCAACTCACCGATGTCGCTGAGGGCGGCGAAATGCAGCACGGCCTCCGGGCGTACCTCATCGAAGGCGCGGCGGAGGCTCTCCCGATCGAGCAAATCGCCTTCAAAGAGGGGCCCCCAACGCACGAGGTCGCGCCAACCCTTGCTCAGATTGTCGAAGACGACGACGCGCCAGCCGGCTTGTGTCAGCGCCTTGCAACAATGGCTGCCGACATAACCCGCGCCCCCTGTCACCAGCAAAGTCTTCAACGCACCCGTCCCGGGCCCCTTGCGCCGACGCCGAGACTGGCGGACACAAGCGGGCCAAGATCGGTGATCGATTTCGGAGGCGGCGCGCGCTTGCCGGGGAGGGGGCCGACGATCACCGCAAAGCCATCGCGGCTGTGGTTCCCGCTCCGGCCCGTCGACGGCTCCTTCGGCAGCAGGCCGAGACGGTCCGATCGCGCCTGCCCCGAGCTCGGGACATCGCGCCACAGCACGAACAGATCGGGCAGCAGCTCGGCGCGCTTGCCTTGGAACAGGGACGCGCGTCCGCATACCTCACCCACGAGCTTCTCTCCCGATGCGGCGTCCACCAATCCGGCGAAGCGATCGTCGATCATGGCAACGTAACGCTCCTGGTCAGGACTTCCCGGTGTGAGCATGCCTTTGGCTTCCCGGCCTTTCACGTTGAGGCGGATATAGCCGGCGAGGTCGGCGAGGAGCGCCAAGCCCGGCGTCTGCGACCAATCATGGCCGCCAGCCGTCGCGCGCTCAACCACCCAGTCCCTGACGGCGACCGGAACCGCTTGGCCGATGGCGTGCTGAACCGGCGCCGGCACCATTTCCCGAAGGTAACGCATCGGGCTCCGTTGCCGCCGGCGACCTGGTCCACCTCGCGGCGCACCGTCGTGGTCTCGATTGATCCGGTCCATGACGAAGGGCACGGCCCCGGCACGAGAGAGGTCTCTCTGCATGCCATGGACCGCAAATAGGATCAGGATCGCCCCGGGGCTCTGGTCCACGGCCTCGCAGATCAGGCCGAGGCTAGCATCCACCGCGCCGTAAACTTCGAGCAGGTCATCGCTTGGCCCTTCGCCGTGATCCCCCGGCGGCGACCACAACAGATGGCCACCGCGATGCGTCTCACCAAAGATGCTGATGAACAGATCCCAATCGTCGAGACCGAGCAGCCAGCGCGTGAGCTCGCCCTTTTGTCGGGCCGAGGCGATGAGACGGTCGCGCACCGCTTTCAGCGCGGCCGCCGACTTCGACACCGGAATTTCGTGTCCCATGGCGTTGAGGCGGAAGCGCCGGCGAAGCTCCCGCGCGACATCCGCCCGGTTGCAGTGAAACGGCACCAGTTCGTCGTGAGAGGCAAAGGTCAGGATCTCGAGGGCCTCGTCCCCTGGCGGGGCGAAGGTCATGGGCACATCGACGACGCAGACCTTCCGGCCAGCAGCGGCCACGTCGCGCCAAAACGGCTGGTAGCCGAGCCAATCGGCGCTGACGCGCTGCAACCCCATGACGGCCGGGTTCCACTGGATGTGATGATAGATGCCATGGTCGCCGGGCGCGGTCCCGGTGGCGAAGCTTGGCCATACGGCGCCCGGCGCGATATTGCCCCAGGAGGCGAGGGGGTAATGCGCCCCTTTGGCGAGCAGCCGCGCGAAATTCGGCAGGCGCGTCAGGTTCCCCTGAATGACGTCCATGGAGGCGGCGTCGACGCCGAGCATCACGATCGACGGTCGGCCTGGCGTCTTCTCAGCCATGGCGCCTCACGTCGCCACGACGGGCGGGAGCTGTGGCCCCGGACCATACCCGAGGAGCTTCATCTGCGGTGCGCCTCTGGCCATTTCGGTTCCCCTTGAGACCGCTCGAACCCGCGCGCCGGCCCCGGCGACGTAAGCAGGAGCCAGACTGCCACGGCAACCATCTTTTCACACCCCTGGCGCTAGAAAGGAGATCGAGACCGGTGGAGTAGCGGAAATGAAGGTTGCGTGCGTCGCGGCGCTGTTCGGGGGCGCCCTTGTGGCAGCAGGCGTCGCCAACGCCTCGGAGCTTTCGGCCGCATCGCACGTTCCGGGCAAGGCGCGACCGAACCCCGGGCCCCGCTCCGAGATGTCCTATGACCAAGGGGCGCTTTGGACCCTGGACTACGGGCCCTCTTACGACCTCTCGCGGCCCGAGGACGAGGACCCCTTGGCGGGGCTCGCGATCGGGACGGCGGGCGTCGCGAGAGGCCGTCAGCTCAGCCGCTGACGGCCGTCGTCACGACGCGGCCGCGGCCACGTTGCCAGCGAGCGCCGCTTCGAACAGCTTCTTGCTGCCGTCCTTGGTGAGCGGCACCGGATTGCCACCGGCGGTCGGATCGACCATGGACATCTCCACGATCAGCTCCTCCTTGCTCGCCATCGACGCCGAGCTCGCTCGAGGCTATGGGGGATGCCGGTGCGCTTGCGGAGGTCGAGGACCGCGGCGAGGAAGCCGTCGAAGCCGCCGCCGATCTCGAGGAAGCCCGCGAGGCGCTCGATCTTGCCTTCGATCGCCGGACGATTGAAGACGAGCACATAGGGCATGAACACGCCGTTGGTGGTGCCGTGATGGGTGTTGTAGAGGGCGCCGACCGGGTGCGACAGCGCATGGATGGCGCCGAGGCCCTTCTGGAACGCCGTGGCCCCCATCGCCGCCGCGCTCATCATATTGCCGCGCGCCTCGAGGTCCTTGCCGTTCGCCACCGCCGTCGGCAGGTTCCCGAACACGAGCCGCAAGCCCTCGACGGCGATGCCCTCGGCCATGGGGTGGTAGCTCGGGGCGCAATAGGCCTCGAGGCAATGGGCCAGCGCGTCCATGCCGGTGCCGGCGGTGACGGCGGGCGGCATGCCGACGGTGAGCTCTGGGTCGCAGATCACCACCTTGGGCATCATCTTCGGGTGGAAGATCACCTTCTTGGTATGGGTCGATGCCTGGGTGACGACGCCGGCGCGGCCGACCTCCGATCCCGTCCCGGCCGTGGTCGGCACGGCGACGATCGGGGCGATGCCGTCAGGGTCGGCGCGGGTCCACCAGTCGCCGATATCCTCGAAATCCCAGAGCGGCCGGCTCTGCCCCGCCATGAAGGCGATCAGCTTGCCGACATCGAGCCCCGAGCCGCCGCCGAAGGCGATGACCCCATCATGGCCTCCGGCACGGAACGCGGCGACGCCCGCCTCCACATTCGATTCCACCGGATTGGGCTGCACGTCGGCGAACAGCGCCACCGGCACTCCGGCCTCCCTCATGAGGTCCAGGGTCGCCGCGGTGATCGGAAGCTTGGCGAGCCCGGCATCGGTGACCAGAAGCGGACGGGTGATGCCGGCGGCGCGGCAGGCCTCGGCGAGCTCCTTGATGCGGCCGGCGCCGAAGCGAATGGCGGTCGGATAGCTCCAATTGGCGGTCGGTGTGCTCATGACAGTGTCCCGGAAAGAGGAGGGGGTCAGACGTCGCGGAGATGAAAGCTCTTCGGCTGGGTCAGCGCGTCGAAGCCATATTTCGACAGCGTGGCGCCGCGGCCGGTGTCCTTGACGCCGGTCCAGACGAGATAGGGATCGAGATAGTCGCAGCGGTTCATGTAGACCGTGCCGGTCTCGACCCGCGCGCCGAGCTCGGCGGCGCGCTCCATGTCTTTCGTCCAGATCGAGGCCGTAAGCCCGTAGGGGCTGTCGTTCATCAGCGTCACCGCCTCGTCGTCGTCATGCACCTTCATGATGCCGACCACCGGCCCGAAGCTCTCCTCGCGCATCACCTCCATCTGGTGATTGACGTTGGTCAACACCTCCGGCGCGAGATAGGGGGAGCCAGGCTGGTCGCCCTCGACCTTCATGTTGATCAGGGGGGTGGCGCCTTTCCGCCGCGCTTCGGCGATCTGGCTCCTGACGGCGTCGGCGGCGGAGCCGCGCACCAGCGGCCCGAGCGAGGTCTCCTGCTCGAGCGGATTGCCGACCACGTATTTCCGGGTGAGATCGACGAAGCCCTCGACGAAATCGTCATAGACCTTGGCGTCGACATAGATGCGCTCGATGCCGCAGCAGGACTGGCCGGAGTTGTAGAACGAGCCGTCGACCAGGTTCTCGATGGCATGATCGAGCTTGGCGTCGGCGCGGACATAGGCCGGGTCCTTGCCGCCGAGCTCGAGCCCGGTCGAGGCGAAGGTCCCCGATGCCGCGCGCTCGATGGCGCGGCCGCCGGCGACCGAGCCGGTGAAGGCGACATGGTCGATGCGGCCGGAGGCGATCAGCTTCTCGCTCTGCGCGTGGGATAGGACGAGATTGTGGAACAGGCCCTTCGGCAGTCCGGCCCGGCGGAACGCCTCGGCGAAGCGCTCGCCGACGAGAAGCGTCTGCGCCGCGTGCTTGAGGATGATGGCGTTGCCGGCAAGGAGCCCCGGCACGATGGAGTTGACCGCGGTGAGGAACGGGTAGTTCCAGGGCGCGACGACCATGACGACGCCGAGCGGTTCGCGGGCGATATAGCGGCGGAAGCCGGGCTTCTCCGGCGGGACATAAGGCGCAAGCGCCTCCTCGGCCATGTCGACCAGGGCGCGGACGCGATCCTCGACGCTGCCCTTCTCGCCGCCATAGCGGACCGGGCGGCCCATCTGCCAGGCGAGCTCGACCGCGATCTCGTCATTCATGGCGACGAGCGCGTCGAGAAAGGCGAGGATGTAGCGCTTGCGCTCCGCGATCGGCACCGTGCGCCACGCCGCAAGCGCGCCGCGCGCCGACGACACCGCGGCCTCGATCTCGGCGTCCCGTGCCACGGCGCGCTCGGCATAGACCGACCCGTCGATCGGGGAGATGATCTTGACTGTTTCAGACATGGTCCTCGTTACTCAAGATCGCTCGAAGCCGCGCTTCAATTCCCAATCCGTGACCCGGCGGTCGTACTCGAACTGCTCCCAATCCGCGTTGTGCGCGTAGTGGTCGATGACGTCATCGCCGAAGGCCGCGCGCAGCATCTTCGAATTCCGCATCAAGTTCGCCGCCTCGCGGAGCGTTTTCGGCACCTCTGGCAGCGCCGCGCCCTGATAGGCGTCGCCGACATAGGGCGCCTCGAGCTCGAGCTTCTCTTCGATGCCCGGCGAGACCCGCCGCCAGCAGCGCCGAGAACGCTAGATAGGGGTTCAGATCGGCGCCGCCAATGCGGCATTCGATGCGGATCGCCTTGCTGTTGGCGCCGCAAAGGCGGAAACCGGCGGTGCGGTTGTCGAGCGACCAGATCGTCTTGGTCGGGGCGAAGGTTCCGGCCTGGAAGCGCTTGTAGGAATTGATATAGGGCGCGAGGAACCAGGTGATCTCCCCCGCATAGGCGAGCTGGCCGGCCACGTAATGGCGCATCAGGGGCGACATGCCATGCTCGCCGTTCGGCATCGAGGAACAGCGACTTCTTGCCGGCGGCGTCCCACAACGAGGCGTGGATGTGGCTGGAGGAGCCGGCGAGGTCGTAGCGCCACTTGGCCATGAAGGTGACGGCCTTGCCGTTGAGATAGGCGATCTCCTTGCAGCCGTTTTTCAGGATCACGTGCCAGTCGGCCATGGTCAGCGCATCGGCGTAGCGGACGTTGAGCTCCTCCTGGCCCGGGCCCCATTCGCCTTTCGAATTCTCCACCGGGATGCCCGCGCCCTGCATGCCGTTCCGCATCGCGCGCATCACGCCCTCTTCCTTGGTGGTCTGGAAGATGTGGTAGTCCTCGATGTAGTCGCCCGCGGTCTTGATGCCGGTCCAGGCCTTCGCCGCGGCGGATTCATAGGTCTCGTCGAACAGGTAGAATTCGAGCTCGGACGCGAACAGCGCCGACATGTCCATCCCCTTGAGGCGCGCGATCTGGTTCCGCAGCATCGCGCGCGGGCTATGGGCCAGCGGCGCGTGATGATGGTGGTCGAGCACGTCGCAGAGCACGAGGGCGGTGGCCGGCAGCCACGGGATCCGCCGCAACGTCGCGAGGTCGGGCTTCATGACGAAATCGCCGTAGCCCTTCTCCCAATTGGCGACGGCGTAGCCCGGCACCGGCTCCATATCGATATCGTTGGCGAGCAGATAGTCGCAGCCGTGGGTTTCCTCGTGAGCGCTGTCGAGGAAGAAATTGGCCTGCATGCGCTTGCCGACGAGGCGCCCCTGCATGTCGGGAAAGCAGACCACGACGGTGTCGATTTCGCCGCGATCGACGGCCTCTTTGAGCTCTTTCAGTGTCAACATGCTCACCATCCCGAAAATGCGTGCCGTGAAAGGACCGGCCCGCTCAGTGGAGCGGGCCGGCCTTCTCTAGCAAGTGTTGAGTGTCGCGTCGCTATACCTTGACGGAGCCTTCGCGGTGTTTCACTGCGAACTCCTCCTCAGGCGAGAACACGAGCGTCTTACGGCCATAGGCCGCAAAATAGAGGATCGTGAGGGCATACCAGATCGCCACGCCGATGACGCCGGTCTGGTAAACCGGATCGGTGAGTTGGAAGTAGATCGTGACCACTGCGATGATCGCCGTCAGAGCGGCGCCGACGAGGCCGAACGGGCTCCGGTAAGGCCGATCAATATTGGGGAATTTCCGGCGCAGTTGGATGAAGGTAACCGCCTGCAGGAAATAAGAGATCATCGCCCCGAACACCGCCATGTTGAGCAAGACGCCGCCGATAAAGGCGCCGGCCTCGGTGCCGCCTTGGGTGAACCACACCACCAGCATGACGATGAAGCCGATCAGCGCACCAGTCACCAGCGCGATGTTCGGCGTCTTGTGCGTGCTGTCGGTCACCGACAGGAAATGCGGGAAATAGCCCGCACGCGACAGCGAGTAGAAGTTCCGGCCAAAGGCGAAGATGATCGAGTGGAAACTCGCAACCAAGCCTGCCACGGCGAACAGCGCCAAGATCTTGGCCCAGCCCGTACCGTAGATAGTGCGGAAACCATCGAGGATCGGCTCACCCGAGGAGCCGAGCTTGAAGGCGCCTGGCGCGAATTGCCGGGTTGATGATCAGGACCAGGAAGCCGGTCGCGATCAGCGTGAACATGCCGAGCATGATGCCTTTGGGCATGTCGCGCTTCGGATCGGCGGATTCTTCGGCGGCCAGCGGCAGCTCTTCGATGGCGAGGAACAGCCACACCGCGAACGGCATCGCCGCCAGCACGCCATGAATGCCGAAGGGCAGGAATGGCCCGTTGCCATCAGGGAGTTCGACCGCCGCTCCGGTCGTGGGATCGACGCCGATATTCATGGCGTATTTGCTGAACTCCATGAACGGAATCGCGCTGACGAAGAAGAAGATCAGGATGCCGAGCGCGAGCAGGGTGACGATCACCGTGACCGTGAAGGACAGAGCCACGCCGCGCACGTTCAAGCCGACGAAGATGATGTAGCCGATCAGCCACCACACCGGTTGGAACGAATCCGGCGTTTCGAAAATCCCGGTCAGGTAGGAGCCGATAAAGAAGACCACCACCGCCGGCGTCAGGACATATTCGATGTTCTCGGCGACGCCGGTGATGAAGCCGCCCCAAGGTCCGAAAGCCGTGCGGGCGAATGAATAGGCACCGCCGGTATGCGGCAGCGCCGGGCTCATCTCGGCGATGGAGTAAGTCAGGCCGAGATACATGATGGTGATGATGATGGTGCCGACGAACATGCCGCCCCAGCCACCCACGGCGAAGCCCAGGTTCCACCCCGAGAAATCCCCCGAGATGACTGCGCCGACGCCGAGCGCCCAGAGCGAAAAGACGCCGGCATGACGCCTAAGCTCGCGTTTCGTGAAATAGTCTGCGCCGGGGATGTGATACGAAACCCCGCCTTCATGTGTTCGCTTCTCAGCCATTTTCCCAGTCCCCTCTCTAATTTGACAACGGGTCTATATGCAAAACTCAAACCATCGCATGCTTGGCATTGGCCAGGTTCCGGCCGGCAGCGAGTAGAAGCGTGGCGAGCCGCTCGGCCCAGCGTCGCTGATCCGTCTCACTTGCGATCTCGTCGTTCCTGATCTCGACCATGATTGCGGGTAAGCCGCGCGGCCGGGCATGGCGCCCGACCGTGTAGTAGACGAGGTCGGCCGGCGAGTAGGGCTCGTTGGCGCCGACGCGAAGGGCGGGGTCGGCCGTGAGCCCGTCAAGAAGGACATCTGCCACGCGGCGATCGTCGTCGAAGATGATGCCGACATGCCAGGGGCGTAGCTTGCCGAGATAGACGGGGGTATAGGAGTGGATGGCGACGAGCGCCGTCTCCAGTCCCGCCTTGAGCCGGTGTGCGAGACAGGCGTCGATGGCGTCATGGTAGGGGCCATGAATATGGGCAAGCCGCCGTGCGCGCTCGGCGTCGTCCACGGCGCGGTTGGCGGGGACGGGACGGCCTTCGCTTTGGGTAACGATGAGACTGTCAGCCTCGGGCGGTCGATTGCAATCGATGATGAGGCGGGAGGCATCCGGCCAAATAAGAGGCGCATCGAGCCGCGCCGACAGCTGCCGGGCCAGCCCAAGCGCGCCGGGATCCCAGGCAATGTGCGTATGGAGCGCCTCAGGATCGTACTCGAAGGCGGCATATTCGTCCGGAATCCGGTTCGAGCCATGATCGCAGACGATCACGAACGGCCCGGCGCCGTCCGGATTCTCCGACACAATTGGGCTGCTATGCGAGTCCGTCGTCTGCCCCCGTCCCGGTCGGCGGCCGGCCGCGAAATGTGGCAAGAATTTGTAGGGCCATATTAGCGCTTTGGTTAAGAAGGTCTAGAATTTCGATTAGGCTCGTGCCGGTCCCGATCATCCGGGCGAGACAACTTCAGGCTGTGGCGGTTGTGGCGCGGCAATCGGCGGGTGCGGCGCTCACCGGATCTCAGCCCGCTAACCCAAGTGCTTGAGCGGGCTTGGTCCCATCGCTAAGACAGGCAATGGCTTTGACACGGGCGAGACTCCTCGACGCGGCGCGGCGCTGGACAGTCCCCAATCTCAAGGAATTCCATCAAAGTCGGCAGCCCATCGTGTGGCTGCTCGCGCCCTTCATCGGCCTCGCGGCGGGCGGTGCGGCGATCCTGTTCCGGCTCGCCATCGCCGCCTTCCAAATGCCGTGGCTCGGCACCATGTCGGAAAACGTCACGGCTGCCGCGCGCGCCCAGCCTTGGTGGGTCATCCTGATTGCCCCGGCCGTCACCGGCCTCTTGGTCGGGTTGATGTTGCAATATCTCCTCACCGCCAAGCGCACCGGGGCGGTGCCGGATGTCATGGAGGCGCGGGTCAATGCCGGCCGTAGCCTCGATCTGAGGCAAGGGCTGCTCAGCACGCTTGCCAGCGCTCTTTCTCTTGGCGGCGGGGCGAGCGCGGGGCGCGAGGGCCCTATCGTCTATCTCGGCGCCGGCATCGCCGCCGCAGCCTGCAATCGCTTCAATCTGCCCAATGCCGCGCGCCGCACCTTGCTCGCCGCCGGTGTCGCCGGCACTGTCGCCGCCTCGTTCAATGCCCCGATCGCCGGGGTGCTGTTCGCCCAGGAGGTCATCCTCGGGCATTTCGCCGTCACCAGCTTCGTCCCTCTGGTGCTCGCCTCGGTGATGGCCACCATCGTGTCCCAGGGCTTGGTTCGGCAATGTTGCTGCTTTTGTCGTGCCTTCCTACCAGATCACCTCCTACCTCGAAGTGCCGGCCTTCGTGCTGCTCGGGATCGTCGCCGCAGCCGTGGCGATCATCTTCCAAACGGCTCTGGTGGCGACCGATTGGATCGCGCGCAATATCCGCATGCCGCTGATTGCCCGCCCTGCGCTCGGCGGTCTCATGATCGGCGCCATCGCGCTATGGTTTCCCGAGGTGCTTGGCGTCGGCTATGGCACCACCGACGCGGCGCTGAAGGACCAGCTGCCGCTTGCCATGATGTTCGCGCTGCTCGTCGCCAAGACCGCCGCGACCGCGATCGCGCTCGCCTCCCGCTTCGGTGGTGGCATCTTTTCGCCCGCGCTTTATCTCGGCGCCATGACCGGAGGCGCATTCGGCCTGATCGCCGCCCATGTCTTTCCTCAGGTTGGCTCGAGCGAGGGACTTTATGCCATCCTCGGCATGGGCGCGGTCACTGCCGCCGTGCTCGGCGCGCCAATCTCGACCACGGTCATGGTCTTCGAATTGACCGGCGGCTTTGCCCTCAGCCTCGCGCTCCTGCTCACCATCTCGATCGGCAACGGCATCTTCCAGGCCGTTCTCGGCCGCTCGTTCTTCCAGGCGCAGCTTGAGCAGCGCGGCATCGTGCTGCAAGAGGGACCGCATCGGGTGGTGATGAAAGCCGTTCGCGTCGCCGACTTCATGCAACCGCTCTCGGAGGGAGAAGCCGAAACCCTGCCCGAGGCCGAACGCGAGTTGACGCTGCGCGGCGACGACAGCCTGGAGTCAGCGCTTCGCACCTTCGACAATTCCGGCGCCGAGCGCATTCCCGTGGTCCATTCCGCCGACCGCGGCAAGAAGATCGGTTGGGCGAGCCAAGTGCGAGCACTTGCCCATTTCAACAAGGAACTGATTGCCTCGAGCGTCGAGGAGCACCGCTGACTTTCGCTCTGGCCCTCAGCCCCAGGAGATCATCATCACCGGCCTCACCGGCTGGATCCGGGTGCCGAGCAGCCCGCGCCGCTCGGACGATGTGGCGAGGCTGAGAACGCGGTCGGCGATGCGTTGCACCGGCTCCCTCAGCCGCTCCACCTGTTCAGCAATCGACAGCGGCGTGTCGCTGCGAAGTTGGTAGCCGAGCAGGCTCTTGATGATGTCGGTCGGCACCTCGAGGCTGATGCCGATGGCGATGAAGGTGCGCCGCAGGTCGGAGAAGGAGAACGGCACGGCGGCTTTGGCCGCGACCCGCCGCGCGATGGATTGCGTAGTAGGCGAGATGACCGGCACGGCCGCGCCCGGGAAAGACCCAATCCGGCGAGCACTGGACCCTGCGAGCGATGAGCTCGGCGGTGAAATCGGACATCGGCAACCCGAACCAGTGCCCCGTCGCCCGCGGGAAATAGAGCGCCCGTCTCGCAAGGTCGACCTGGCTCCAGCGAAGCGTCGTCAGTTGCGACGGGCGCAGACCAGTGAACAGGACCATCAGCAACAGGTCTCGCGCCGTTTCGGGCTCGCTGACCACAACGTCCCACCACGCCGGAAACCGATGCGGCAGGATCATGCGGCGTCTTCGCCGCAAGGAGAGCCGCGGGATCAAACGCGACGTGCTTGCCGCCGTGCCACGGTCAAGCAGCATGCCGTAATCTTTGCGGTCGAGCGCATAGAGCTGGAGCCCCTCGATGACCGCATTGATCTCGCGGAGCGAGGGTCGCCGCAAGGCCAGGAGCCCGGTTTCCGCCGATAATCCTCGTTCCCCCAAGGAGTGCATGTGGCGCTCGGCTCCTGGTCCCCCGACACGGACAATCCAGCCTATCGGCGCTTGGTTCAGGTTTTCTTAAAGCGACGGGCTCGGGGTCGCTGGAACCCTTTCCTCGCCTCAGCGCGGCTGCGCCAGGATCCAGTCGGCGGCGGCCGCCACGCCATCGGCGGTCGCCGTTGGTGGCGGATCGAAGCGGTGCTCGTCGCCGGGAGAATATTTGCCGGTGCGGACGAGGATAGCGGCGCCGAGCCCGGCTCGAAGCGCGCCGGCGACGTCGGCCTCGGCGTCGTCGCCGACCATCACCGTTTGGTGCGGGGCGCAACCCATGCTCGTCAGCGCGGCGGCAAAGAACTCCGGCGCCGGCTTGCCGAGAACGATCGCCGTGCGTTGGCTCGCATATTCGAGCGCGGTGACGAAGGCGCCGGTGTCCAAGCTCAATTCGCCGTCGTCATCCTTGAAGGTGCGGTTCTTCGCCAGCGCAATCAGGCGCGCGCCGCCGATCAATTCGCGGAAGGCGTGGTTGAGATTGTCATACGTGAATGCGTTGCCGGCGTCGCCGACGACGACGGCGCGGTGAGGGCGCTCCGGTAGCCCCGCAAATTCCTGAACGAGGTTCGGATGCACCAGCAGCACCGGCGAGCAGTCGTTCTCGGCGAGCCACGCGCGCGCCGCCTGAGCCGGGGCAAACAGTTCACTCTCTTCGAGGCTAAAGCCGAGCTTGGCCAGGCGCTCCAAAACCATGTGCTTCGTCGAGCGCGTCGTGTTGGTGACGAAGCGAAGCGGCAAACCCGCATCGCGCAATCGGGCGACGGCATCGGCGGCACCGGGGAGGGCCTTGTCGCCTTCATAGATGACGCCGGCGAGATCGAGCAGCACACCCTTGATCATGACGTAGAGTGGCTGGTGGAACGGTGCGGGTCAAAGCGCCGGCCATCAGCGACCGCGGAGAAGATGCGGGCGCCGGCAATTCGTTGCCGGCGCCTCCTTACGCATCAGACGCGCTCTTCGAGCGCCTTCTTGATGTTTTCCTTGCTGCCGTGGAGCTTGATGTCCTCGGCGTAGTCGTTGTCCTCCTCGCGGATCTGGACGATGTGCCAGAGGAGCCAAGCGATGGTGCATGCGATCACCATTGCCACGGTATAGCCGGCCCAGGGGTAGATCTCCCCGACATTGGCCAGGTCAACAGCCCAAGTATTACCCATTTCGATTCTCCTTTAGCCGATTGCGCATCAGTCAGGCCATGGCCTTTTCGACGCGGATCACTTCTTCCCGCGCGATCTCTTCCTCAAGCAGTGACTTGAAGTCGAGGCCCATCAGCTCGACCTGCCGCGGAACGCGTAGGAGGCCAATGCCGTCGAGGATCTTGGCCAGACCCATCCGGGGATGAAGCCGAGCACCAAGAACATGATCACGCCGCCGATGGCGTTTCCGATCGGATTGATCGCGGCGTAGCCTTCATAGGGCGATGACGGATATCCCCACAGCAGGAAGCCGGCAATCACGCAGCCGAGGAACCCGCAATAGCCATGAACGGCAACGGCGCCAACGGCGTCGTCGATCTTGAACCTCCGCTCGACCCAATAGTGCAGCTTGTAGGCAATGTAGATGCCGATACCGCCAATGAAGAAGGCCTGGATCGGATGGTAAAGATCGTTGCCGGCCGACGCGGTGATGACGCCGGCGAGGCCGCCCGAATAGGTCCAGAACGGATTTCCCTTCGAGACGAGATAGCCACCATCAGACCGCCCGACAACGACATCAGGAAGTTGAAGGTGATGCCGCTCAAGGTGGTCGGCGTGAGATAGATGGTGGTCGCCGTCCAGGTCGCGCCGGTGATCTGCCCCGCGATCAGCTCAGGCGAGATGATCGGCACGTTGCACGCGGCGTAGAAGCCCCAGAAGCCGGTGTAGATCAGGAACAATCCGATCGTTACCAGCCATTGGTTCTGTGGCACGAATGTCCCGCGGCGTTCCGTCCGCCGCGAAGCGACCGAGTCTCGGACCGAGCACGATGAAGCACGCCAAGCGCCGTGCCGCCGCCAATGGCGTGGATCACGCCGGAGGCATAGGCGTCGTGATAGCCGAGCAGCTTCACCATCCAGCCGTCGAAGTGCCAGCCCCAGGCCGCGTCGATGACCCAGGTGACCGACCCGATCATCACCGCGATGATCCAGAACGCGCCGGATTTCACCCGCTCGATGAGCGAGCCGGAGACGATGGAGGCCACGGTCCACGAGAACAGCAGGAACGCGGCCCAGAACACACCGGTGATGTGATCTTGAAGATTGGGACCCATCTTCGGCGACCACGGCAGATATTGGTTGGCGCCGGTGGCGCCGTCCAGAATGAGCCCCTTGCCTTGGTAGATGAACGGGCCATTCGGGAAGCGCCCAGTAGATCCACCAGCCGAAGAGGAAGAACGTGACGGTGACCAATGGGGATCAACATCGTGTTCTTCATCAGCGTGTGGAGATGGTTTCGCGTGCCGGCTGACGCCGACCTCGTACATGCAGAATCCGACGTGGATGAGGAACATCATAACGACGGTCACCCAGTAGTAGAACTCGGTGAAAATCGTCGTAAGCGCAGATAAATTGTCGCCCATTTGATTTACCCCCTTTTCCCCAATGCCGCTTTGCCCGGTTGCGACAACCGCACGCAGCAGCGCCCGCTGGACGATTAGCTACGTTCTTGCCTTCCTCGTTGAGTTACGCAGGCCTGTGCCAGTGCTACTTCCGGCTTGGCGAATGCCCGCCGGGTCCCCTCCCATAAACGGCCTTGTGGCGATGCTAGGCCTTAGGCATAACACCGTCAACGCGTGAGAAAGTCGCTTTCCTGTAGATAAATCCAGGGAATTGGACAGTTGCGAGGTCAAGCAGAGGTGCCCCGCAAGGGAGATATCCGAGACCACTTCCTCGGCTGGCAGTGCCGAATCAGGCAGATCGCCATGCGCGAGCAGGGCGGGCGCCCATCGCCAGGCATGCGCCCGCGTGTCGTCGATGCGTCCGGCAAGGAGCTGTCGCGGGCGCTGACTGTGCTGCTCATTCCGGCCGAGCCGGAGGAAAGCACGGCGTTCTTTCGCTATCAGGTGATGCGGACGGTCGATCCCCGTGACGTCTATGAGCGGGCTCTCGCGTTCCTTCAGGCCGACCATTTCCAGGAGCCCGCGACCTTCAGCGATACCCTTGTCGGCGTGCTGCCGCACGGGTCGGAGCTCGCCGCGGCTCTGGTCGGGGCAGGGACCTGCACCCTCGAATTCGATCAGTTCAGTCAGCGCTATCGGCTGCCCTGCATGGTTTGGGAATTGCCGTCCGGCGACGCCGCCCACGAAGCGGCAATCTGGCATAACCGCTTGTTTAATCCCGCTCTCCCCCAAGCGATCCATGTTCTCGCCTTTAAACCCGATTGGGCTTCGGCCTGGGCCGACCCGGGACCCCAGGGCCGAAGGAATTCGATCTCCTAGAATTTGCGATACGCCTTGTTCAGTACCATCAGCGGGTGGTTCGGCGAGGTCTGGAACCGCACCAGAAGCTCGCGCGCCAGCATGTCACGATCCTGTTGATTCTCGGGGAGCGCCATCGACTTCGGCAGCCGCACCCAGCCGTTGATGTTGCGATCGAAGATCGCGGGCTCGCCGGCCTCGTAGCCCATATGGACGTCCTCGAGCCAGTTGAGGTCGTCCCAGCCCATGAACTCCATATACGCCTTGAGGTAAGGCGTAAGCCGCGTGTAGTCGGGGAGAAGATTGACGTCGTAGCGATAGCCGATGTGCTGGCCGATCTCCTGCTCGCGCGTCGTGTCGAGCTGGGCGCTGGCGTCGCCATTGCCCTTGAGCGCCTTCTTCTTGTCCTTGGCCATTCGCTTCCTCGCTCCGCTCATCAAATCTTGTGGTAGTTGTCGACGCCGACGGTGTAGTCGGTGCCCGCCAGCGGCACCTGCGCCATCGCCGAGGCCTCCATGGTGAGGGCCGCGAGGTCCTCCGGCTCGAGGCTGTGGATGTTGGTCTTGCCGCAAGCGCGCGCCAGCATCTGCGCTTCCATGGTGAGCGTGTGCAGGAAATTGTAGACCCGCTCGGCCGCTTCGTCCGGATCGAGCCGCTTCCTGCAGCTCGGGATCCTGCGTCGCCACCCCGACCGGGCAGCGGCCGGTGTGGCAGTGATAGCAGTAGCCCGCCGGGACGCCCATCTCCGCCTCGAAATCGGACTCCGGGATCTCCTTGTTGCAGTTGAGCGCCATCAGCACCGAGTGGCCGATGGCTATGGCATCGGCGCCGAGCGCCAGCGCCTTGGCCACGTCGCCGCCGTTGCGGATGCCGCCGGCATAGACGAGGCTGATCTCGCCGCGCTTGCCGAGCTCGTCGATGGCGCGGCGCGCCTGCCGGATCGCGGCGATGCCGGGAACGCCGGTGTCCTCGGTGGCGATGTGCGGGCCGGCGCCGGTGCCGCCTTCCATGGCGTCGATATAGATCGAAGTCGGGGCCGCACTTCACCGCCATGCGCACGTCGTCATAGACGCGGGCGGCGCCGAGCTTGAGCTGAATCGGGATTTCCCAGTTGGTGGCTTCGCGAATCTCCTCGATCTTGAGCGCGAGGTCGTCGGGGCCGAGCCAGTCGGGATGACGCGCCGGCGAGCGCTGATCGATGCCGGCGGGCAGCGAGCGCATCTCGGCGACCTGGTCGGTGACCTTCTGGCCCATGAGATGGCCGCCGAGGCCGACCTTGCAGCCCTGGCCGATGAAGAACTCGCAAGCATCGGCGAGCCGGAGATGATGCGGGTTGAAGCCGTAGCGCGACTGGATGCACTGGTAGAACCACTTGCTCGAATAGCGGCGCTCGTCGGGGATCATGCCGCCTTCGCCGGAGCAGGTCGCCGAGCCGGCCATGGTGGCGCCCCGCGCCAACGCGATCTTCGCCTCGAAGGAGAGGGCGCCGAAGCTCATGCCGGTGACATAGACCGGAATGTCGAGCTCCATCGGCCGCTTGGCCTTGGGCCCGATCACCGTCTTCGTCTCGCATTTCTCGCGATAGCCCTCGATGACGAAGCGGGTGAGGGTGCCCGGCAGAAAGGTGAGGTCGTCCCAATGCGGGATCTTCTTGAACAGCGAGAAGCCGCGCATGCGGTAGCGGCCAAGCTCGGACTTGACGTGGATGTCGTTGATGACCTCCGGCGTGAAGATCTGGCTGCGGCCGAGGATGAAGCGCTTCGACTCCGCCGGCGCCCGCGTGCCGTTGCCCGTCTTCTTCTCGTTTTTTATCGACCTCCGGTCACTCATGGCGTCGCTCCCAATCGCTAAAGGACGAGCTTCTTCTCGGTCGGCTCGAGATTGTCGTAATTCCACAGCTGCTTGCCGGCGGCGATCTTGCGGAACTTGCCGATGCCCTCCTTCGGCAGCAGGTCGTACATGCGCAACTTGCGCTCGAGCCAGTGGCGGTCGAGATCCGTCATCTCCGCCCATACCGCGTCGACGCCGAGGCTCGCCGGCTCGCCGGCGATGTAGATCGTGCCGTCATACATGGAGTCGCCGAGATTCTTGCCGGCATTGCCGCAAATCACCATGCGGCCGCGCTGCATCATGAAGCCGGTGAAGGCGCCGGTGTCGCCGCCGACGATGATGGTGCCGCCCTTCATGTCGATGCCGGTGCGCGAGCCGACATTGCCTTTGCAGACGAGGTCGCCGCCGCGGATCGCCGCGCCGAACTGCGAGCCCGCGTTCTTCTCGATCAGGATGGTCCCGCTCATCATGTTCTCGGCGCAGGACCAGCCGACGCGGCCGGCGATGCGCACGTTGGGGCCGTCGATCAGGCCCAAGCCGAAATAGCCGAGCGAGCCCTCGATGATCAGGTTGAGGCGGTTGAGAATGCCGACGGCGATGGAATGCTTGGCGCCGGGGTTCTTGATGACGATGGTGCCGTAGCCCTCCTGCATCAGCTCCCTGATGCGGGTATTGACGGCGCTCGACGGCATGTTGCTGGCGTCGATCTCGGCGCGCTTGTTGAAGTCGACGTCGTAGGCATTGGGCAGAGAGAAGCCGGCATGGGCATCGTCGGGATCGAGATCGTAGAAGATCTGCTGCGAGCGGCCGCTAAGCTGCTCGGTGTGCATCCCCATCTCGTGGGAGGTACGCTCCTGGTCGGAGGGGGCGGATCGCGTCAGCGCTGCCATACCCTGATCTCCTCCTCATAGGGGTCTGAGGTGTCGATCTCGCGCGGCAAGATCGTGCGGATGGCGACCTCTTCCGAGGCCAGCGCGACGAGATCGTCGCTCTCGAAGAGCACCATGGGCTTTGCCGCCATGGTGTCCTTGGCCATGCCGAGCTCCTTGTCGGTGGCGACGAGATAGGTGAACACGCCGTCGATCTCGCGGATCGATGCCTTGAGCGAATCCTCGAGCGTCGCGCCCTGCTCGAGATTGTTGGCGGTGTACACGGCCAACAGCTCCGAATCGCAGTTCGACATGAAGCGGTGGCCGAGGCGCTCCATCTCGCGGCGCATGATCCAGTAATTGGTGAGCTGGCCGTTATGGACCACGGCGATGTCGTTATAGGGATAGGCCCAGTAGGGATGGGCCGAGCGGATATCGACGTCGGACTCCGTCGCCATGCGGGTGTGGCCGATGCCGTGGGTGCCGCGGAACCCGCCGAGGCTGTATTGCTTCGACACCTGGCTCGCGTCGCCGAGATCCTTGATCAACTCGAGGCCGCTGCCGAAGGACAGGACCTCGGCGCCCTCGATCTGCTCGATATCGGCGGCCAAGCTGCTTGGTGTCGCCGGCATAGCGCAAGCGATAGCGAAACGCGTAAGGCGTGGGCTCCTCCACCTCGAGGGTCTCGGCGCCGAGCTCGGCCAGGCGCTTGTCGACCTCGGCCTGGCGCTCCCTGATCTTCTGCCGGATGTGGTGGTCGGTGGTCATGTCCTCCTGCTCGGCGAGCTTGAGCCGCATCACATATTCGTCGGGCGTGGACTCGCCGTAGACGGCGAACCCGGTCGAAGTCGGGTCCGCGGTGACGCAAGCTGAGAAGCATCGCCGTCATCTCCTTGCCGACGGCGCTGGCGCCGTCGCGGTGAATGAGGCCGGCAATTCCGCACATGGTGTTCGCAACTCCTCCTAACGAGCCATTACGGCAGGCAGTCGAGATAGGTCTCCAGATCCCATTCGGTGACGGTGTGGTTGAAGCGCTCCCACTCGTCCCGTTTGTACTCGTCGTAGAGGCGGTACATCTCGCCCGGCATCGCCGACTTGATGACCTCGTCCTTCTTCAAGGCCTCGAGCGCGTCGCCAAGCGTCATCGGCAGCTTCTTGACCTGCTTGCCGGCCTCCATGGCCTGGTAGATGTTGCGCTCCTCGGGCTGGCCCGGATCGAGATTGTTCGTGATGCCGTCGTCGATGGCCTTGAGCAGGGCCGCCGCCATCAGATACGGGTTCACCATGGAATCGACGGCGCGGTACTCGAAGCGGCCCGGCGCCGAGATGCGCAGGCCCGTGGTGCGGTTCTGGAAGCCCCAGTCGGCGAACACCGGCGCCCAGAAGCCCGTATCCCACAGCCGGCGATAGGAGTTCACCGTCGAGCAGCCGATCGCGGTGAGCGCGCCCAGATGCTTGACGATGCCGCCGATGGCTTGCAGGCCGATCTTGCCGGGAAGCTGCACGTCGTCGGTATCGGGCATGAAGGTGTTCTCGCCGCCATCGCGGTAGACGTAGTTCTGCACCATGCCGGGCATCTTGTCCGGATCGTTGCCGAGATGCTTCACCACGTCCTCGCCGCCGCGCCAGAGCGAGATGTTGTGGTGGCAGCCATTGGCCGAGACGCCCATGAAGGGCTTCGACATGAAGCAGGCGATGAGGCCGAACTCGCGCGCCACCTGCGCGCAGATCTGGCGGTAGGTGGTGAGCCGGTCGGCGGTGCGCATCGCGTCGTCGAAGGTGAAGTTGAGCTCGAGCTGGCCCGGCGAGTCCTCGTGGTCGCCCTGGATCATGTCGAGGCCCATCGCGCGGCAATAGTCGATGACGCGGAGATAGACGGGTCTCAGGCTCTCGAACTGGTCGATGTGATAGCAGTAGGGATTGGAGTAGCCGCCGTTCGGCTTGCCGTCCGCGTCCTTCTTGAGCCACATCATCTCCGGCTCGGTGCCGTGCCGGAGCTCGAGCCCGTGGTCCTTCTTGAACTGCTCGTGGATGCGGCGGAGATTGCCGCGGGCATCCGCCGTCAGGAAGGCGCCCGGCTCCCCGCGCTCCTCGCGGTTGCGGAACAACGTGCACCACAGCCGCGCCACGCGCTTGTCCCACGGGAGCTGCATGAAGGTCTCGGGCTCGGGAATGCCGACCAGCTCGGCCGCTTCGGGGCCATAGCCAAAATAGTCGCCGTGGCGGTTGAGGAAGAGGTTCACGGTCGCGCCGTAGACGAGCTGGAAGCCCTTCCTCGCGATGCTCTCCCAATGGTCGGCCGGGATGCCCTTGCCCATGATGCGGCCGGTGACCGAGACGAATTGCAGATAGAGGTAATCGATGCCGAGCTCGTCGATCTTGCGGCGCACCTCTTTGACAAGCTCTTGGCGTTGCGGATCGTCGACGAAGCGCTCGATATCCATCAATCGATTGTCAGTGGATGCAGCTTCGTTCATGTCACACCTCTACCGTCAGCTCCACGGGAATGGACTATGGGAGGTCGGATGCAGCTCGCCCTTGGCGAAGCGGCCGAAGCGGAACGGCTCCAGCAGCGTGCTCTTCTCTCCCACCAATTCTTGCGCCACGAGCTTGCCCACGCCGATCATCTTGTAGCCGTGATTGGAGTCGGCGATGACGTAGACATTCTCGCGGAAGGTATCGAACACCGGGAAATTGTCCGGCGTGAAGCAGCCAAGCCCGCCTGACTTCTCCTTGTGCTTGTAGAGCGAAATCTTGCCTTCGAACCGCTTCTGGCAGTGCGCCAGCATCGAGCACCACATATGGATGAAGTCGTCGCCGACGATGAAGTCGGGTGAATCCGGGCCGTAGGGATCGATCGCGACCTTGTCGGGATCCTGATCCACCTTGTAGGGCGAGGCGCCGCCCTGGATGCCGCCGAAATTGAAGTCCGGCTTGTAGTAGAGACCCCAGAGCTTGTCGGTGATGAGCGAGCCGTCGACGTCCGAATAAAGCGGGGCGTCGGTGTCGACATGGATGACAGGCGGCATCCGCCCGTCATTGGTCTTGTGCATCTCCGGGTCGACGCCGAGGGTGCCTTCCTCGAGGCACCAAAATTTCCACATGGGCACATTCTCGTGCACCTTGCCGTCGCGGCCCTTGATGGTGATGGCTTTCGGCAGTTCGAGCATGTCCCAGAGCTTGATCACCCAGGGCCCGGCGCCGATGACGACGTGATCGCAAGCAATGCGGCCGCGATTGGTCACGAGCGCCGTGACCGCGCCCGAGTTCGAGCCGAACTCGAAGTCCGTCACCTCGATGCCCGAAAGGATGCGCACCCCCTCCGCCTCGGCCTTGTTGGCCAATCCATAGAGCGAGGCGGTGTTGTTGGCGTAGCCGCCTCGCTTCTCATGCAGCACGGAGGTGATGCCCTTGGCCTGCCAGTCGTCGAACAGGCCCGTCATGTATTTCTGGCAGTCGGCGGCGCCCTCGATGAACGTCAATTCGTAGCCGATCGCCTTCTGCTGCTCGTAGATCGTGCCGACCTGCTCGTGCATCACCTCGGGGCTGATCTGCATGTAGCCGACCGGATGGTAGCTGTAGGCCTTCGGGTCGCTTTCCCAGACCTCGACGGAGTGGGCCATCAGCTCGCGCATGGCGGGCTGATAGTAGTTGTTGCGGACCACGCCGCAGGCGATGCCCGAGGCGCCGGCCCCGATCGACCCTTTATCCACAACAAGAATGTCTGCGCCTGAGCCCCGGCCGCTCTTTTTCAGCATTTGAGCGAGGTGAAGCGCTGTGCTCAGTCCGTGAACCCCGGCCCCGATGATGGCATATTTGACTGACCGAGGGAGTGTCATAAAGTTCAGCTGTTCGCTCACCTGTAAGGTTCCCGCCGGCTACACCGCTACGACGATTGGCGTGGGCAGGAACGAGATTTTGGCTGTCGAGGTCGCGGGTATTTCTGCATGGACCTGGACCAATGTAAACCAATTTGTTAAAGATTGGGCCCAAAGTGGGCCCAATTTCAGCCAAGAGGCAGTCACCGTGAGCGATCAACGCAGCACCGCCGAAGGGGACCTCAGCCTTCATCGCTTTGCCAAGCGAGGCCGCGGCGTCGGCGCCGTCTCGGCTCATCTCCGCCGCGCCATCGAGACCGGCGCCTACCGGGAGGGCGACCGGCTCCCGCCCGAACGCCAGCTCGCCATCACCTTCGATGCCGCGCGGAGCACGGTGCGCCGGGCGCTCGATCAGCTCGAGAAGGCCGGTTTGGTTTCGCGGCGGCTCGGCAGCGGCACCTATGTCGGCCCCACCGGCACCGCCCATCACGGTGCGGAGCTCGCCGACCAGATCAGCCCTTTGCAGCTGATCGAGGCGCGCCTCGCCGTCGAGCCGTTCACGACGCGGCTTGCTGTGCTCCACGCCACGCAACGCATCCTCGACGACATGGGTGTGGTGCTCGCCCGCGGCGAGGAATCGAACTCGCGACAAGGATGCCTTCTCGCGCTGGGACGGGGAATTCCATCTGCTCATCGCCCGCGCGTCCGCCAATCCGCTGTTGTTGAGCGTATACCGACAGATCAATCAGGTGCGGCTGCACGCCCAATGGGACGCGATGAAGGAGAACATCCTCACCCCCGAGGTCATCGCCGACTACAACCGCCAGCATCGCGGCATCTACAATGCGCTGCATGAGCGCGATGCGCAAACGGCCCAGATGCTGATCACCGAGCATCTGGAAAAGGCACGCGACGATCTGTTGCGGGCAAACAGCCCGTAACGGGCCGATCAGGCCGGATTCGCGTCGCGGTCGCCCGCGCGTTCAGTCTTTCTTAAAGTCTCCACGCTTCGATGAACCCCACGGGGTGCGCCCAGCACGAGCTGGCCGGCGCAGAGTTCCGCGGGTGGGTGTCTTCGGCCACCGCCGAGGACGGGCAAATTGACGTTGAGGGAAATGCCGACACGTTGAGCGCATTCGCCAGCGTTCACGCGGTTGCCTCAAGCCAATGCCAACGAGCTCCCACCTTGAGTTTGGGAGTAGGCTGTGTCCGAGAGATTGGACCTCGTCCGTCTCATCGATGCCAAGGTGCGCGTGGCGCAAGTGACAGCCGCGCGCTCGAAGAGCGTCGCCGTTCTCGCCGAGGAAGATCTCGCCGACCACCGACGCTGGTTCGAGAAGCAACGACAAGAGACAGAGGCAACCCTCAAGAAACACGCGAGCCGGCTTGAGCGCGAACGCGCGGACGAGGCGCGACGAGAGCGGCGGCGAAAGTTCGCTGCCGAAATCAAGTCCGTTGGCGACGGGGTCCGTCGCGGCACCACGTCCGGCTTCGCGCAACTCGGTGCGGGCTTCGCTCACGTTGCTGAAGTCTTTTGGAGGGGCGTCGCGCGATTCGCCGCGTTGATTCGGTCAGGCGTGAGCGCGTCCGGCAGCTTCATTTGCTCTACGGTTACGACGGTTGGGACGGCTCTGCGGTCGGGGCTCGTCGCTATCGGCATGGAAATGCGAGCGCTGTGGCCACCGCTGATGGCCGTATCGGCGTCAGCAACGTCATGGCTCGGCGTCAACACCCAAGCCACCACAATCCGTGCCGCGGGGGGGACCAAACGCATTGGATCGCAGCTCGGGCAATGGCTCTCCGCGCGTGGGACGGCGGTCATCGAGAAGGCACGCCAGGAACTTGGCCAGCAGGTTCAGCGCGCGCGCGCGAGGCGCAAACGGACGGCGCCCGCGGTCGTCTCCCAACGGGTGCATCAGCGGCTGCAAAAGCGCATCCACGGCCTGGACCGCGCTTCGGATGTGCGCCTCGAGCCCATTCTCGACGAATGGCAGACGTTCCGGGCGCGGGCGCGCAAAGTGCAGCGAGAGCTTGCGATGCGCCAGCGCGGCATCGCTTGGGGCGAGAATGGCGCGTCCCGCGCCGGAACCACGCTGTGGCGCCGTGAGCCTCAATTTGGCACGCCGCAGCTTTCCGTCCCTGCGCCAAGACCGCGGCGGCGCCGCGCGGCTACGCCAGGGCGTCCGCCGCCGGCGCAATAACGCGAAGCGCTCCCGGGCGCGAACGATAGTGCAGGGGAGGGTGCATGATCTCCACCTCGCCGTCGAGCGCCACCGGTAGGCGGCTCACCCTGGCGCGCACTTCGAAGTCGCTGAGCCTGAAGCTTTCGAGATCGCGCTCTGCCGAGACATGGCCGAAACACATGCGGCAGATCATCCAGAAGAAGCCGAACGGATGGCGCTGCTTCACCACATGAACGGAAAGCTCGCCGCGATCGAGGTGCTCCCGGCGTCCGAGCGTGAAGAACTCCATGCCGTATTGATTGTTGCCGATGAAGAGGCACGGGGTGCGGTAGGGCCGCGACCAGTCCTCGGTGCAAATGGAAAGACGCCGGCGCGGGAAGTGGCGAAGTATGCGGAAGAAGGCTGGGATCATCGCCATCCATTTCGCCAGCCTGTGATTCTGCCGGCGCCGCTCGCGATCGACCACGATATGGGGATAGATGCCGATCGATGAGTTGTTGATGAAGCTCTCGCCATTGACCTCGGCGAGATCGACGCTGCGCACCTCGCCCGCGGCGAGGATTGCGGCGGCGGCTTCGAGGTCGATGGGAATGCCAAGATCCTTGGCAAAGTGATTCAAGGTCCCGAGCGGCAGAATGCCGAGGGGGACGCCGCTGCTCGCAAGGACGCCGGCAACGGTGCGGATGCTGCCGTCGCCGCCGCCCGCCACGACGGCATCGATCTCTCCGGCTTTGGCTTTCGCGAGCGCCTTCTCGGCGAGTGGCTTGAGCTCGGCGCCTGAGCAGAACACGAGGTCAGCCTCGACCTCGAGCCCGGCAAAGATCGCCGCCAAGCGCATCTCGAGGCCGGCGACGCCCGCATGATCGGCCTCGCCGGCGTGAGCGTTGAGCAGCGCCATCAGCCGCGGGTGTCGGCTCTGATGTTGATCCGATGCGGAGGCTTGGTCGGGGGAGGACATGGTTTGAGAAGGTGGGTCGCCAGGTTCGGCGGACGCTAGGCCAATTTCGGTGAAATCCCCATGGCAAAACCTCTCTCGGGCGCCGCGATTGCCTGCTGCCGCCTGGGAGGCGACGCGTTTTTGGGCCTTCTCCATGCGATTTCTGGCCCTGGCGCCGCAGAGTTGCCCAACTGTGTTAGGAGTTAGGCGGAGCGAATTGGCACAATCGCCGCTAATCGCGGTCTCTGGCCGCATCCGGACCAATGCCGGTGCCGCACCAATCAACCAAGACCGCTCCAGCCATCGGGAGGACGAAACCGGCATGCTGAGGAGGGTTTGGCAAACCGCGTCGTTCGTCGCGTGTCTTGCGCTTTCTGTCCCCTTGGCGCCGCCGGCCGAGCGCCCAAGAGACGGCGCTGGCACAAGGACAACAGCCTCAGTCGTCGGCGCCGGAAAGATCGACGCCAGCACCCGAGCCGGCCGCCCCGGCGAGCGAGCAGCCGGCGCCCGCGGCGAACGCCGCCGAAGCCCAGCCCAAGCCGATCGAAGACAAGTCGGTTTCCGAGTTCGGCGCCGCGCTCGAGGAGTGGCGAAGCAAGGTCAATGGGTTCGAGGAAGCCGTCAACGACGGAACCGCGTCGGACGAGGACTTGCGGGAGATTCCGGAGCAGCTCGATATCCTCCAGCGCCAGATCGTCGACCGGAAATCCCTGCTCAGACCGAAGCTCGATGAGGCGCGGGCGAGACTGGACAAGCTCGGCCCGGCCCCAACGGAGAACGGCCCCAAGGAAAGCCCGGAGACCACGGCGCAGCGGGAGCGTCTGAATGCCGACTTTGCCGCCATCGATGGCCTGATGAAGCAGGCTGACGTGGTTCTCGTGCGGGCGCGGCAACTCGCCGACACCGCCAATGCCGAGCGGCGCGAGCGCTTCACCGAATCGCTGTTCCGTCCCGTCCCGAGCTTCTATTCGAACGTGCTGCCGGTGGCTCTGGAACGCGTGCCGTCGCAGACCACATCGATATTTCGCGCCATCGGGGACTGGATCATGCGCGCGGTCGGCAAGGGTCCGCTCCTCCTCATCCTGCTGTTGGCCGCACCCGTCGGCGCTGCGATCGGGGCCAAGCGCCTGCTCGTCGGCATCGCCGCCTTCCGGGCCGCCAAGCGTCAACGGACCGAGAACGCGGAGTTGACGCTGCAGCAGCGTGGCACCGCCGCCGTGCTCAATTCCCTCCGCCACGCGGCGCCGACTTGGGCGGCGTTGGCGGCGTTCTATCTCTTTGCCTCCGCCGCGGAGCTCGCCGATCCATCATGGGAAGGCTTCCTCGCCAAAGCGTCCCTCGCCATCGCCTGGGGGAGCTTCCTTGCCGCCCTCGTGAGGCAATCGCTCGTTCCGACCATTTCGTCGCACCGCCTTGTTACCGTCGGCGATGCGCTCGCTTGGCGGCTCACGCTCTTGCTGTGGGGCCTGATCGCCGTATGGGTTCTCGATCAGGTCTGGGGCCTCGCCGATCGCGTCGTGTTCACGCCCTATCAGATGACGGTGCTGCGCTCGACGATCGTCTCCATTCTCTACAGCGGCTTTCTGATCGCGTTGCTGATGCCGATCAAAAGCGGCGCGCGCGCCCAGAATGGCTCGGACGTGAGATGGCCAGCATGGTTGTTCTGGTCGGTGGCGATCTCGGCCGGCTTCCTGATCATGGCGGTGTTGCTCGGTTATCCGGGGCTGGCGCGTTTCGTCGGCGCTCATCTCGTCTCCACCGCCGGCGTGTTGTGGCTGATGTATCTCCTGCACTTGGTGGCGGAATCGATTTCCAGCGTCAGCGTCATCTCCGGGCGCCAGATCGACGACGATGCCGCGCCCGACGACGAGGCCGATGCGCCGTCGCTGCTCACCATCCGCATTATCGTCGGCCTGCTCATGGACATCGTCCTTGTCCTCGTCGGCATCACCATTCTCTTGCTGCTGTGGCGCTTCGACTGGGTCGAGGTGAAGGGCTGGATTCAAGCGGCGTTCTTCGGCGTTCAATTCGGCGACCTTCGGATCTCGCTCCAGTCGGTGTTGATCGCGCTCGGCGTGTTCGCCGTCGGCCTCCTGCTTACGCGTTTCGTGCAACGCTGGTTCATCGGCCGCGCCTTCACCGGCAGGCAAAAGGACAGCGGCCTTCAGGAATCGACGCGCATCGGTCTCGGCTATGTCGGCTTCGTGCTGTCGGCGCTTGGCGGGCATGTCCTATCTCGGACTGGATTTCTCCAGTCTCGCCATCGTCGCCGGCGCGTTATCGGTCGGCATCGGCTTTGGCCTGCAAGGCATCGTCAACAATTTCGTCTCAGGCATCATCATTCTCGTCGAACGGCCGATCAAGATCGGCGACTGGATCGAGGTCAGCGGTTTCGAGGGATCGGTCAAGAAAATCAGCGTGCGCTCGACCGAGATCGAAACCATTTACCGCCAGTCGGTGATCATCCCCAACGCCAACCTGATCACCAATCCCGTGACCAATTGGATGCACGCCGATAGGACCTGCCGCCTCGATCTCCCCATCGGCGTCGCCTATGGCTCGGATGTCACTCTGCTGCGCTCGACCTGCTCGAGGTCGCCAACGGGCATCGGACTGTGCTCAAGCATCCGGCGCCGGTGCTGCATTTCGCCGGCTTCGGCGATAGCTCGTTGGATTTCCAGCTGCGCGTGTTCCTGCGTGATGCCGGACAACGAATCACGACCGCAAGCGAATTGCGCTACGCGATCCTCGCGGTCTTGAACAAGGTGGGGATCGAGATCCCGTTCCCGCAGCGTGATGTCCACATCAAGGATGGCAAGCTGCCCGAGTCCGGTAAGGAAAGCGCGAAAGCCACAAAGGCTAGGGCGGACAAAGCGCCGTAAGGCTCGCCTCAGCTCCGCAGCGCCTCGTCAATATAGAGCCGTCGGAACTCCGCCGCGACCGGACCGGGCTCGCCGGTGCCTATAGGGATGCCGTCGATCTCGACCACCGGCAGCACGAAGGCCGACGCCGCGGTGAGGAAGGCTTCGCGCGCTTCGAGCGCCTCGGCCACCGTGAACGGCCGCTCCTCGACGGCAAGTCCGCGCGCCTCGGCAAGGCGCATCACCGCGCGGCGGGTGACGCCGGGAAGGATGTGGTGCCCGAGCGGCTGGGTGCGGAGTCGGCCCTCGGCGTCGAGGATGAAGGCCGACGATGAGGTCCCTTCGGTGATAAGGCCGTCCTCGACCATCCAGGCTTCGTAGGCGCCGCGGCGCTTCGCCGCCTGCTTGCCCATGGTCTGGGCGAGGAGAGCGGTCGATTTGATATCGCGCCGTTTCCAGCGGATGTCGGGGATGGTGATCACCTTGACGCCGCTCTCGGCATCGGGGTTGTCGAGCACCGGCCGGCTCTGGGTGAAGGCGACGACCGTCGGCTGGGCGCCCTCCGGATAGAGAAAGTCGCGATCGGCGGTCCCGCGCGTGATCTCGAGATAGACGATGCCCTCATCGACATGGTTCCGGGCGATCAGCTCTTGATGCAAGGCCCGAAGTTCGTCGTGGGTGAGGGGAGGGCTGATCTCCATCTCGCTAAGCGAGTGGTCGAGACGGGCGAGGTGGGCCGCGAGATCGAGCGGCCGCCCGCCGACGACGGCAGTCACCTCATAGACGCCTTCGGCGAACAGAAAGGCGCGGTCGAACACCGAAACCCTGGCGTCGGCCTCCGGCACGAAGCTGCCATTCACATAGACGATGCGGGACATGGCCTCTTGCGCGACCTCAGCCTGAGGCGTTGGCTGGTTCGATGCGCAAGCCCGCCTGCTCGATCAGGGCGAGATCGTCGACGGTGTCGTTGTTGGCGGTGGTCAAGAGCTTGTCACCGTAGAAGATCGAATTGGCGCCTGCCAGAAAGCACAGCACTTGCGCTTCCCTCGACAGCGCGCGACGCCCGGCGGAGAGCCGAACCCGGGACGCCGGCATCAGGATGCGCGCCGCGGCGACCATGCGCACGAGATCGAGCGGGTCGATCGGCGGCCGGTCCTCGAGCGGCGTGCCGGGCGCCGCGACCAACGCATTGATCGGCACGCTTTCCGGATGGGGATCGAGATTGGCGAGCGTCTGTAGCAGCCCGGCCCGGTCCTCGAGGCCTTCACCCATGCCGATGATGCCGCCGCAACACACTTGCAGACCCGCCTGGCGGACGCGCGCAAGCGTATCAAGCCGATCCTGATAACAGCGGGTGGTGATGATCTCGTCGTAGAACTCGAGCGAGGTGTCGAGGTTGTGGTTGTAGGCGGTGAGCCCGGCCTCGGCGAGACGGTCGGCTTGGCTCTGCGTCAGCATGCCGAGGGTGACGCAGGCTTCCATGTCGAGAGCGCGGACGCCGCGCACCATGGCAAGCACGCGGTCGAAGGGCTCGCCGTCTTTCACCTCGCGCCAGGCGGCGCCCATGCAAAAGCGCGTGGCCCCGGCCGCTTTGGCGAGCGCCGCCTTCTCCAACACGTCATCGACGTCGAGCAGCTGCTCGCGCTCGAGCCCGGTGGCCTTGGCGTAGTGGGCGGATTGCGGGCAATACTTGCAGTCCTCGGGACAGGCGCCGGTCTTGATCGAGAGCAGGCTTGCGAGCTGGACACCGTCGGCGTGATGGCGCCCATGGACCGCGCGCGCCCTATCGATGAGCTCGAGCAGAGGCGCTTCGAGCAGCGACACGACCTCAGCCTTGGTCCAATCATGGCGGAACCCGCCAGGACCGGACGCCGAGTTGCGCGAAATCGCAGGGTCGGCGCCTTGCCCGTTGAAAGGATTCGGGAAATTGGGAAGCTCGGTCACGACCTCTCGCGGTGGATTGCTGCTCTGGTTGGGCTTCGCTAATACAGGATCATGGCAGCAAGCGAAAGCCGCTACCAAGCCTTTCTCGATGCCCGCGACCGGGACGGCTTGCGGCGCACTCTCACGCCTGTCGAGCCCATCGATGCGCGAACCATCCGCATCGGCGGCGACGTCTGCGTCAATCTCGCCAGCAACGATTACCTCGGCTTGCGCTTCCATCCGGCCCTGATCGAACGTGCCGCTGCCTGGGGCGAGCAGTACGGCGCGGGCGCCGGCGCCTCGCGCCTCGTCACCGGCAATCTCGATCTGTTTGCGCCGCTCGAAGCGAAGGTCGCGGCGCTGAAACAAAAGCCCGCGGCGCTGATCATGGCTTCCGGCTTCCAGACTAATGCCGCGGTGCTCCAGGCTCTCTTCGATCGCAGCGTCCTAGGTGCCGAGCCGCTTCTCTTCTGCGATCGCCTCAATCACGCCAGCATCCATTTCGGCTGTGCCGCCGCGAGCGCTCGGGAGATCCGCTATCGTCATGGCGACGCCGCCCATCTCGGCGAGCTTCTGACTCAATATCAAGGAGATGACAGGCCGAAATTCATCCTCACCGAAAGCGTATTTTCCATGGACGGCGATATCGCGCCGCTGGCTGAGCTCGGCCGGCTCGCGCGCGAGAACGGCGCCATGCTTATCGTCGACGACGCCCACGCGACCGGCATCTTGGGTGAGGGGGGCCGCGGCCTCTCCGATGAGGCTGGCATCGTCATCGGCACCTTCTCCAAGGCCCTCGGCGGCTTCGGCGCCTATGTCGCATGCTCGGAGACAATGCGGGATTATCTCGTCAACAAATGCAGCGGGCTGATCTACTCGACGGGGCTGCCGCCGCCCGTGCTCGGCGCCATCGACGCCGCGCTCGATCTTGTCGCCGGCCTCGACACCGAGCGCGCGCATGTCGCCGCGCTCGCCGCGCGCTTGCGCGGTGGTGCCCAAGCTCTCGGCTTCGACACCGGCGCCTCGGCGACGCAGATCGCGCCGCTAATCGCGGGGAGCAACCATGCGGCGCTTGGGCTCGGCAAGAGGCTCCGCGAGGCTGGCTTCTTTGCCACCGCGATCAGGCCGCCGACGGTGCCTACGGGCACGGCGCGGGTGAGGCTCGCCCTGTCGGCCGCTCACACGGAGGCCGACATCGACCTATTGCTCGATGCCCTCGACGACCGGGCGGCCCCGCGAAGCGCGCTGGGCTAAGCCGTAGATGTACCTCGTCTTCGTTCATGGCTGGGGCTTCAACGCTGGCATGTGGAGCCCGGTGCTCGACCATTTGCCCGACGTCGAGGTGAGTTTGGTCGATCTCGGCTTCGTTCATGGCGGTCCCGGGGGCGCAGGCGACTGGCCGGAGGATGCCATCGCCGTCGGCCATTCGCTCGGCGTGCTCTGGCTTTTGCACGAGGGGCGGGCGCGTGAGGCACGCGGCTTTCGGGCGCTGGTCTCGATCCAGGGCTTCGACTGCTTCTCGTGCCACGTCCCGCGCTCGCGGACGGCCGCCATGCGCCGTGAACTCAAGCGGGACGCAGGGGCGACGCTCCACGCGTTCTGGCGCGGCTGCGGTACAGAAGACTTTGCCCCTGAGGAGGCGCTGGACGTTCATCGCCTTGATGAGGGCCTTGGCTGGCTGATGAACTGGGACGCGCGCGCGGCCAAGGCTTCGCTCGACGCGCCGACGCTCGCGCTGGCCGCCCGCGATGACCCGGTGGTGCCCGAAGCGATGAGCCGGACGATCTGGGGCGACGGCAACATCATCTGGTCTCCTGACGGCGGCCATGTGCTACCTCTGAGGCGCCCTGAATGGTGCGCCCGCCATGTCCTCGACTTTGCCCATGCGACCAGACCGTAGCGCCGCGATCAGCCGGAGCTTTGGTGCCCGTGCGAGCTCCTACGAGGAGCACGCCGACCTCCAGCGGGCGGTGGCGGCACGCCTCGCGCAGCTGTTGCCGCCGCATCCGCGCCCCCGCGTGCTCGAGCTTGGCTGCGGCACCGGTCTCTTCAGCCGCCACCTCGCCCAGGCCTATCCGGACGGCGACCTGGTCTTCACCGACATCGCCTCGTCCATGATCGAGCAGTGCCGCCGCAATCTCGATACTCTCGGCCATGGGCGGCTCAGTTTTGCGGTCATGGACGCTAGTCAGCCGCGCCAGGACGGCGATTTCGATCTGATCGCGACGAGCATGACGCTGCATTGGCTCAGCGATCCGATTGCCGTGCTTGGCCGGCTGATCCCACTGCTCCGCCCCGGGGGAAGCTTGATTTACGCCAGCGTCGGGCCGGAGAGCTTCGGCGAATGGCGGGACGTGCTTCGCGCGCAGGGACTGCCGAGCGGGCTTCCCGATCTTCCCGCGCTTCCCGGTGTGATCGAGGAGGAGCGGCTCGTCGTCGACCCGACGACTCTCGCCTTCTTGCGTCGGATGAAATCGATTGGCGGCCTGACCCCAAGGGAGGGCTATCGCCCGGTGACGCCGGGGATTCTGCGCCGTGCCATGCGGGCTGCGGATGCGTGCCACGGCGGACGCATCACCTGGCACATCATCTACGGCCGCGTCGATGCGAGCCAGTCGAGGCCATCGATCAGCCCGGCATAGGCGCGGGCCAGTTCGTCGTCGGTGACGCAATAGGGCGGCAGCAGGTAGACCGTCGAGCCGATCGGCCGGATGTTGAGGCCGCGGGCGAGAAACCAGTTTTTCAGCGCCTCGCTTTCCGCCGACTGGTAGCCGCCCTCGACCTTCACATCGAAGGCAAGGATCGAGCCCTGCACCCGCGGCCGCACCACGTCGTCGCGCGTCTTGAGTTTGCCGAGCATGTCCCGGTGACGCGCTTCGATCGCGGCGATCCGCCCTAGCGTATCCTCCTCCCGGAACAGCTCGAGCGAGCGCAACGCCACGGCACAGGCAAGCGGGTTGGCGGTGAAGGAATGCCCGTGGGGGAGGGCGCGCTCGAACGTGTCGCCGAGGAAGGTCTCGAACACCGGCTCACGCGCGACCGTCACCGACATCGGCATGTAGCCCGAGGTCAGGCCCTTCGACAGGCAGACGAGGTCGGGTGCGACGCCCGCCTGCTCCATGGCGAACAAGGTTCCGGTGCGGCCGAAGCCCGTCGCCACCTCGTCGAAGATGACGAGGATTCCGGCCTCGTGCGCCATCTCCACGACCCGGTTGATGAACTCCGGCCGGCAGATGCGCATGCCCGCGGCGCCTTGCAGCAACGGCTCGATGATCAATGCGGCGACGTCGTGAGCGCCGTTCCGCAACCGGTCTTCGAGCGCGGTCAGCGCGCCCGTCTCCCGATCCTCCGCCGCCTCGTCGCCGTCGAAGGTGTAAGGGAAGGGCAGCACCGCGACCCGGCACATGATGCTGCGGTAGAGCGTGAAGAATCCCGAGCCGCGCCCGAGCGACATCGCGCCGAGCGTGTCGCCGTGATAGCCGCCGTCAAAGGAGATGAACACGCGCTTCCGCGTGTCGCCGCGATTGGCCCAATATTGATAGGCGATCTTGAGCGCGACCTCGACGGCGGTCGAGCCGTCGTCGGAGAAGAACACGCGGGACAGGTCGCCGGGAAGGATCTCGGCGAGCGCGGTGGCGAGATTGACCGCGGGCTCGTGGGTGAAGCCCGCGAACATCACGTGCTCCATCTCGTTGGCTTGGCGGGCGAGCGCTTCGTTCAGCTTGGGATGGGCATGGCCGTGGGTGCAGGTCCACCATGACGCAATCAGGTCGAGGATCTCGCGGCCCTGCGCGTCAAACAAGGATGCCCCCCGCGCGCCGGTAATGAGCAGCGGATCGCCGGACGTGCCGTGCTGGGTGTAGGGGTGCCAGATGTGACGCCGGTCGCGCGCGACGACATCGCGCGCATGGGCCTCTTGAGCGAGGCCGGTCTTATCCGGCGTTTCGTTCACGCTGCGCCTCGCGCGAGAGCCAAAAGGTCTAGCTCTGGTTTGATCGCCAGCAGGCTCGCACGGGTGACGCTGGGAAGGAAGGGGATCTCGGCGATGATCTTGGCGTTGCCGTAGCGTTCGATCGCGGCGCGGTTGTGCGGCATCTTCGGTCCACTCAAGACCACGCCCGAAAGCGGCAGACCACGCCGTCGCAACGCTTCGAGCGAGAGCAGCGTATGGTTGATGGTCCCGAGCGTTGAGCGGGCGACGAGGATCACCGGCAGACCGAGTTTGCCGGCGATGTCGATGACGTAGCTCTCCTCGTTTAGCGGCACGAGCATGCCGCCGGCGCCCTCGACCACCAACGGCTGCTCAAGGCGTGGCGGCAGGATTTTCGCCATATCGATGCGGACGCCGGCGCGTCGTGCCGCCTCGTGCGGCGCCATCGCCTCAGGCAGCACATAGGCCTCCGCCAGGATGCGGTCGTCGCCAAGATCCGCCAGCCGTCGTACCGCCTCGGTATCGGTCTCTGGCTCCGTGCCCGCCTGCACCGGCTTCCAATAGCAGGCATCGAGATGGGTGAGGAGCCAGGCCGACACCAGCGTCTTGCCGACGTCGGTATCGGTGCCTGTGACGAAAAAACCTTGCAAAACATTGGCTCCCGGGCCGGAGATAGGTTTGACTGCCCGGAAACCTGAAGAACCTCCGCGGAAAACACAAGGTCTTCGCATGCTTCGTCATTTCAGCGCCCTGGTGCTTGCTCTTGCAGCGTTGTCTTCCGTCGCGCCGGCGGGAGCGAAGACCCTGCGCATGGCCTATGACGCCGATCCCACCTCGCTCGATCCCCACGAGCAGCTCGCGAGCGCAACGCTCCAGCTCTCCCATCTCGTGCTCGATCCTCTGGTGCGCTTTCGCAAGGACCTGACCTTGGAGCCGAGGCTCGCCACGCGCTGGGAGAAGATCGACGACCTCACCACGCGCTTTCATCTGCGCGCGGGCGTCCGTTTTCACTCCGGCCGCACGCTGTCGGCCGAAGACGTGGTCTGGACCTTCAACCGCCTGAAGCAAAGCCCCGACTTCAAGGCGCTGTTCGAGCCCTTCAGCGCGGCGAAGGCCGTCGACGATCTCACCGTCGATCTCATCACCAAGGCGCCTTATCCGCTCGTCCTCAACCTCGCGACCTACATTTTTCCCTTGGACCGGGAATTCTATTCCGGCACCGATGAGCGTGGCCACCCCAAGGACGAGATCGTCAAGCACGGCGCCTCCTTCGCCTCGACCCACGTCTCGGGCACCGGCCCCTTCATCGTCACCGAGCGTGAGCAGGGCACGCGGCTCAAATTGAAGCGCTTCGCCGATTATTGGGACAAGGCGTCGCCGGGGAATGTCGACGAGATCCTGTTCACCCCGATCAAGGAGCCGGCGACGAGGGTTGCGGCGCTGCTCGCGGGCGACGTCGATTTCATCGCGCCGGTGCCGCCGACCGACCTCGATCGCATCAAGAGCGACTCCTGCTGCGATCTCGTTACCATCCCGAGCACGCGCATACTCACCTTCGAGCTGAACCAGGCGCGGGTGCCGGCCTTCAAGGATGCGCGGGTGCGCCGCGCTATCAATTTGGCGATCAACCGCAAGGGCATCACCGAGAAGATCCTGCGCGGCTTCGCGACACCGGCGGGCGAGCTAAGTCCGCCTGGCTATGCCGGCTATGATCCAACGCTCCAACCGGAGTTTGACGTCGCCAAGGCCAAGGCACTGATGGCCGAGGCGGGTTACTCTGACGGCTTCTCGGTGACGATGATGGCGCCGAACAATCGCTATATCGAGGACTACCGCATCGCCCAGGCCGTTGCCGCGATGCTCGCCAAGATCGGGATCAAGGTCGATCTCCAGACCATGCCCAAGGCGCAATATTGGCAGCGCTTCGACGAGCGCGCCGCCGACATCATGATGATCGGCTGGCAATCGGACACGCAAGACTCTGCGAACTTCTACGAGTTCCTGGTGATGACACCCGACCCGAAGACGGGTTACGGCCAGTACAACGCCGGCAATTATTCCAATCCCGCGGTCGACAAGCTCACCTTGGAGACCCAGACCATGATCGATCCGCAGGCGCGCGCCGAGGTGCTGAAGCGCATCGAGCGCATCCTCCACGATGATGGCGCGCTCGTGCCGCTGCACTGGCAGCATCTCTCCTGGGCGGCGCGCAAGGGCGTCCATATCGAGCCGGTGGTGAGCGTCATCGACATGCCCTATCTCGGCGATCTGGTTATGGACTGAAGCGCACTTCTTTGTGAACTTTCAGGCGTTTCGGTCGTTTTCGAGACTGTGGAGTTGGAGCCGCGATCGCGCTATTCTCTCCGCAAGGGGGCAGGGCCATGACACCCGCCTATTTGCGCCTCGATGCCCGGCCGCATCTGCCTCCCCGTGCCCGCGCCATGGCGCTCATGGCCGTGCTTGGGGGGCTGAGCGGACTCGTCTCAAGCCTGCCGTCGCCGCTTCCGGACATTCGCCTCACCGACCCCGATGTGCTCATCAACACGCGCTCTCTGCCGCTGCACGCCGGCATCGCCTTCAGCCTCATGCTCGGCGTCGTGTTGCGGCTCTGGGTCAACCGCGATCTCAATAAGTGCCTGCTCGCCATGGTGCTGACGCTGGTGGGGTGGCTTGCCGCCGTCAACACCGCCAATGATGTCATCGATATGGTGCAAGGCTCGATGCTGTTCGGCACCGTCCCCGGCGCCAAGGCCAATCGCGAGATGCTCGGCGGCCTGGCGGGCGGGGTCATTGCCGGCGCCATCGGCGCGGGCCTCACGGCCTTCGGCGTTGGCATCGCCGCCACCGCCATGCGGCGAACCGAGGCCTGGGTCACGGTGGTGATCACCGGCGCCGTCGCCGGCCTCTTGCTCTACCCGGCGGCGCTTCTCGACGCCATCGTCGTGCTGTTCGTGCCGTGGCAGGCGGCGGTCGCGGCGGCGATCGCCTACGTTCTCACCTGGCGCGACGGCTGAGCCGCACCGGTGCGATCAGGTGTTGGCAATTTCGGCGCGCGAAACGCTCTGGTCCTGATGCGGCACCTCATCGGTGACCACCTTGAAGCCCGTCAGCGTCGACGGCCCGAACGAGGTGACGATGGCCACGTCGGTCGCGTCTCGTCCGCGCGCGATCAGGATACGCGCCGATCCGCGGCACGTTGTGGCGGGCGTCGAAAGTGTACCAGCGGCCACCGAGATAGGCTTCGAACCAGGCGCTGAAATCCATCGGCGCCGGATCGTACGGGACGCCGATATCGCCGAGATAGCCGGTGCAATAGCGCGCCGGCACGTTCATGCACCGGCAAAGCGCCACGGCGAGGTGGGCGAAGTCGCGGCAGACGCCGCGGCGCTCAGTAAGCGTGTCGCAGCGCGGTCTTGCTGGGATGTGCATGCTGATAACCGAAGCTCACATGCTCGTGGACGAAATCGCAGATGGCCTGGACCAGCGGCCATCCCTTCGGCACCTTGCCGAACTTCGACCAGGCGAAATTCAACAGGCGATCGGTTTCGCAGTAGCGGCTGCCTAAAAGATAGACAAGCGTCTCCACGGGAAGCATCTCGAGCGGGCTTTGCGTCGCCTCGGGCGCAACGACGTCAGGCTCTCCGCTATCCTGCACCAGGAAATCGGCTGAGATCGTAATCGAGCCCTGCGGGGCATGGATGACATGGCAGGTATTGCCGAATCCGTCGCAATATTGCGTGGCCGGAACCGGAGGCTGGACGAGGAACCGGTCGGGGGTGATGAGGTCGCGGCGGCGGCTTGGATGCACGCTCAGCGCCAGAATCATGGGTGTCGGCTGCGGCAAATCATAGGAAATCTCGTAGCCCGCTCGTACCGTTGTCGCCATCGTCCACCACCCTCTTGCAAGGAGTCTTGCTCGCGAGACTGTTAAAGCTGTGACGATAATGTTCAGTTCCCTCAAAGAGTTCGGCTGCCTTGTTTAGGCCGGGCGACGGCGCCACGCCGCCGCGGCAAGACCGAACCTTAACCATGGGACGCCAAATGGCGCCCCAAGAACCCTCGCAACGCTTATGCCAAGTCGAGCCCACGCGGAGCGTCAGTGCGGAGCAAAGGACTGATCGCTGAAAGGCGACGCCGTCGGCACCTGGATGACGATGAAGCCGCGGCCGATCACCTGGTGGCAGGCGTTGCAGGTCTGGTTGAGGTCGCCGAACGCCTTGGCGAACTTCGCCCCGTCCTTGGTCTTGATCGCGTCGCGGATCGCGTCCATCGGATCGGCGGTGTTGGTTACGTACTCGACGGGTATCTCGCGATAGAGCTCCGCCGCATTGGCGAACCCTTGCTTCATCTGCTCGATTTCATAAGCGGCGAGATCCCAATTTCCGAGCTTGCCCGCGAACCATAGCTTTATGTGCCTAACTTGGATCAAGGTCATGATGTCACCGAGCTTCGGCGGGTATCCATCTTGCTGGGCGAAGGCGAGCGGTGCGAAGATCAGCCCCGTCAGCACAGCACCGATCAAAGCGAGGTGTTTCATCTCCAAGCTCCTTATCGCCAGGTCTCGTCGAGCGCGGGGCAAGACGTATCGTCCGGACCGCCCGCTCGTGCCCCTTACTCTAGCGCGAATGGCCGCGGCGGGCACCGCCGGTTGGAGCCTTGAGTAAACCGATGCGGGGGCTTGCCACCGGCCTTGCCTTCTTTCTCAGACGCGCGGCTCAGGCCATCGTCGTCATGATTGCGATCGCGCATCATCGCCTTCGCCGTGAAAGGCGCGCTCGGCGACCCGTTGCGCGAGATCATGGGCGAGGCGGTGCCGGAGGCTCAGCGCGCAGAGCTCCGGCATCAGCTCGGGCTCGACGACCCGTGGCCAACGCAGCTCGCGCGCTATCTCGGCGGCGCCGCGAGGGGCGATCTCGGCCAGTCCTATATCTACAAGCGCCCGACCCTCGCGGTGATTGCCGCCAAGTTCCCGGCGAGCTTCGAGCTCGTGCTTGCCGCGAGCCTGATCGTCATCCTCGTTTCGCTTCCCGCCGGGATCTATTGCGCCGTGAGACCGTGTTCCTTCGGCGCGAGGTTGATCTTGGGCTTCAGCGTGCTCGGCATCTCGGTCCCCGTCTTTCTCACCGGCATTCTTCTCATCACCATCTTCTCGGTGCGGCTCGGATTGTTGCCGGCGTTCGGACGCGGCGAGACCGTCGCGATCGGGCCTTGGGACACGGGGCTGCTGACCCTTGACGGGCTCGAGCATCTCCTGCTTCCCGCCATCACCCTTTCCTCGATCATGCTGCCGCTGTTCATCAGGCTGATCCGCGGCGCCATGCTCGACCAGCTCGGCAGCGACTATGTCCGCACCGCCCGCGCCAAAGGCGCCTCGCATTTGCGGGTCTGGCTGCATCACGCGCTGCGCAATGCGCTCCTTCCGATCGTGGCCCTTGGCGCCCTTCAGATCGGCAACATGCTCGCCTTTACCCTTCTCACCGAGACCGTGTTCCAGTGGCCCGGCATGGGCTTCCTGTTCCTTGAAGCGGTGACCCGCGCCGACGTGCCGCTGATCACCACCTATCTCGTCGTGGTCGGGCTGCTCTTCGTCGTCACCAATACCCTCGCCGACATTGCGAGCCTCTGGCTCGATCCCCGCATCAGCCTCGAAGGCGGGCGATGAACGCGACCGGCTCGCCCCTCTCCGCGGTTCGGACCACCGCACGCGACCATCCGCTCGCGGCCGTCGCGGCAGTGGTCCTCGCGGCCATCGCGCTTGCCGCGTTCGCCGCCCCTCTCATCGCGCCGCAAGATCCCTTCGACCTTGCAAGCTTCGATCTGCTCGATGCCGAACTGCCGCCGGCCTGGGTTCACGGCGGCGACCCACGCTTCCTGTTGGGCACGGATTCGCAAGGCCGCGATCTCTTCAGCGCCATTCTCTACGGCACCCACATTTCCCTGACCGTCGGCATGCTCGCCGTCGTGATCCAGGCCGCGATCGGCATTCCTCTCGGCCTGATCGCCGGTTACGCCGGGGGCAGGGTGGATAGCCTCATCGCGCGGCTCGCCGACATTCAGTTGTCGCTGTCGAGCCTGATGCTCGCCATCATTGCCTTGGCGCTCGTCCGCGCCGGGCTTGGCGGCGAGACCCTCGGCCGCTTCGCCGTGCCGCTTCTCGTGGTCGTTATCGGGCTTGCCGAATGGCCCTATTTCGCCCGCACCGCGCGCGCGGCGACGCAGGTAGAGGCGGCAAAGGACCACGTCCGCGCCGCGCGGGCCTTGGGCGCGAGCGGCACCCGCATCGTGTCTTGGCACATCCTGCCCAACATCCTGTCGCCGCTGATCGTGGTCGCCACCACCCAAATCGCGAACGCGGTCATGGCCGAGGCCGCTCTGTCCTTCCTCGGCCTTGGGCTCCCGGTGACCCAGCCTTCGCTCGGCACCCTGATCCGCTCCGGCTACGATCTCATCTTTGCCGGCATCTGGTGGGTGACGCTGCTTCCGGGCCTGACCCTGGTCGCGCTGCTCGTCGCCGTAAACATCCTCGGCGATGCCCTTCGCGACGCTCTCGACCCGCGCCTGTCGCCTCGCTAAACGCTATGGACAAGCGAGCCGCCCGGCCCCATCACGGACGGGGCGGCTTCTGGCTCGCCGAATCGGGCAAGTCGGCAAGCCTTAGATTTGGGGCTGTTCCAGCCCATGCGATATAGTGGGCTCGGCCTTTTCAGACGACTCCCGGGAGGTGTCATGGAGACCTCGGGCAGCGCCAGTCCAGAGCTGATCTACGCGCTTCGCCGCGTCAGCGAGAGCGCCGCCCTCGCGGCCTTCGACTGGATCGGCCGCGGCGACGGCATGGACGGCGGCCGCGCCGCGCTTGACGCCATGCTCGCGGCCCTCTCCGGCGTTGATCTCGACGCCGTCGTGGTGATCGGCGAGGCCGGCAAAGGCGAGGCGCCGCAGCCCTCCGGCGGGGCGCGCCTCGGTCGCCCGGGATCGGCCTTCAAGGCCGACATCGCCGTGGATCCGGTCGAAGGCACGAGCTATCTCGCCCGCGGTCAGACCAATGCGCTTGCGGTCCTTGCCGTGGCGCCGCGCGGCGCCATGATGAATCCAGCGCCGGCCTTTTACATGGAGAAGTTCGTGGCGCCGGCGCCCGGCCCGGGGCAAGATCGATCCGCCTGTGGAGCACCGCGCGGAAGCTCAAGGTTCTGGCCCAGTCCCTCAACAAGGACGTGACCCAGCTCACCATCTATGTCCTGGAAAAGCCGCGCCATCGCGACCTGATCGAGGACATCATCGGCACCGGGGCCCGGGTCGCGCTCTATCCTGCCGGAGACGTCGCCGGCGCGCTCCTCGCCGCCATTCCGGGCTCGGGCATCGACGCTTTGATGGGGACGGGCGGCACGCCGGAAGGCGTCATGTCGGCTTGCGCCGTTCGGGCGCTTGGCGGCGAGTTTCTGGCGAGAATCGATCCCCAGCTTCATACCGAGGCCAAGGCGGTGCGGGATGCCGGGCTCAGCACCTCGCGCTGGTATCAGCGCGACGAGCTAATCGCCTCTGATGACGTGTTTTTCTGCGCCACCGGCATCACCACGGGATTGATGCTCGAGGGCGTCGAGCGCGGCCGGACCCACTATAAATTGCAGACCATGATGGTGACCGGGGCGACGGGAGAGCGGCAGATTTTGACCTCTTATATCCCCTTGGCGAAATTGGATGAAGCGCGGGGGGTGGCGCGCGACGTGGCGTAAGGTATTACTAAATAAAAAGAACGTGTTTTCGGGAGTAGGAAATGCCGAAGCGGGTTGATCATCCGATCATCCTAGGGATTGTTGGCGACTCGGCGTCTGGAAAGACGACCTTGTCGGCTGGCGTCGCCCAGATTCTGGGCGAGGACCGCTGCACCGTGATCTGCACCGACAATTACCATCGCTACAACCGCCGCGAGCGGGCGGACAATGGCCTGTCCGCAATCGATCCGCGCGCGAATTACCTCGACATCCTGGAGCAGCATTTGCGCCACTTGCGGGAGGGTGACGCCATCCTGCACCCGATCTACGACCACCGCGACGGCACCTTCGCCAGGCCGCAATATATCAAGCCGAAAGAGTTCGTCATCGCCGAGGGGCTGCTCGGCTATACCACCAGGGCCATGCGCGATTGCTATGACGTGAAGATCTATCTCGATCCGGACGAAGATCTTCGCGTCAAATGGAAGCTACACCGCGACACCACGCGGCGGGGCTATAAGCGCGAGGAGGTGCTCGCCTCGCTGGAAAAGCGCAAGCAGGAAAGCCCGAACTACGTCCATCCGCAGCGCACCTTCGCCGATATCGTCATCCGCTTTCAGACGCCGAGCGGGCGCCAATGGCTCCGACACCCAGCTCGACGTCCGTCATCTCTTGCGCCCGACCCTGCCGCATCCGGACTTCACGCCGCTGTTCGACGGCTCGAGCAATGCCGGGCTCCATCTCGAGCTCGCCCGCGACCGCGACGGCAAGCCGGTCGACGTGCTGGAGATCAACGGCAGCATTTCCGACCAGCGCGCCGAGCGCATCGAAGATTTGTTGTGGAATTTGATCCCGGAAGCCGGGCATTTGCGCGACCAGGTGGGGCGCATCGATGTTGCCAACGGCGCCCGGCGGAGTCATCCACTAGCCCTGACGCAGCTTCTGGTCGGCTACCACGCCGTCAAAGCGGCGATGGGCGTCCGCGCCTATTAATCATCCTGGAGTTTGGGACCATCGATGGCTGAAGCTTTGCAGCAGGGACGGGCCTTACCCGAAACGACCCATCAGGACATGGCTAACGCCATTCGCGCGCTCGCCATGGACGCGGTGCAGAAGGCCGATTCCGGCCATCCCGGCATGCCCATGGGCATGGCCGATGTGGCCACGGTGCTGTTCACGCGCTTCTTGAAGTTCGACGCCGCCCATCCCGAGTGGCCCGACCGCGACCGCTTCGTGCTCTCGGCCGGCCACGGCTCGATGCTGCTCTATGCCCTGCTTTACCTCACCGGCGTGGACGGCATGGATATCGACCAGCTGAAGCGCTTTCGCCAGCTCGGATCGATGACGCCGGGCCACCCCGAATATGGCCATGCCCCCGGCATCGAGACCACGACCGGGCCGCTGGGGCAGGGGCTCGGCAACGCCGTCGGCATGGCGCTCGCCGAGCGCCTGCTCAACCAGCGCTATGGCAACGACATCGTCGACCATTACACCTATGTCATTGCCGGCGACGGCTGCCTGATGGAGGGCATCAGCCAGGAGGCGATCTCCCTCGCCGGCCATCTCAGGCTCGGCAAGCTGATCGTTCTGTTCGACGACAATCAGATTTCCATCGACGGCCCGACCAGCCTCTCCACCTCCGACGATCAGATCGAGCGCTTCCGCGCCTCACGCTGGCATACGGCGCGGGTCGACGGCCACGATCCCGAGGCCATTGCGCTCGCGATCGAGAATGCCCGTGCGGTCACCGATCGCCCCTCGCTGATCGCCTGCCGCACCATCATCGGCTACGGCGCGCCGAAGAAACAGGGCACCGCCTCGACCCATGGCTCGCCGCTTGGCGAGGATGAGATCGCCGGCGCCCGCGAGCGGCTCGGCTGGGGCCATCGCGCCTTTCGAAGTGCCGAAGCCGGTTCTCGCGGCCTGGCGCGCCGCCGGCACCCGCCACGCCACGACCTATGAGCGGTGGCAACACGCGGCAGGGCGGCTCGACGCCGAAGCCCGGACCCATCTCACCGATCCGATCGACGCTGGCGGTGCGGGAGAAGATCGCGGCCGCGGTCAAAGCGCATCAAGGCCGACTTCTCGAAAGACGGGGCGAAGCTCGCCACGCGGCAATCCTCGCAGAAGGTGATCGAGAAGCTCTTACCCCATCGTGCCGGGCTTCATCGGCGGCTCGGCCGATCTCACCGGCTCCGTTGGCACGCTGACCAAGCTCCATGGCTTGGTCACGCCTGGCGATTACGCCGGCAGCTATATCCATTACGGCGTCCGCGAGCACGGCATGGCCGCGGCCATGAACGGCTTGGCACTTCATGGCGGTATCGTGCCTTACGGCGGCACCTTCCTCGTGTTCTCCGACTATTGCCGGCCGTCGATCAGGCTGTCGGCGATGATGGCGCAGCGCGTCATCTACGTGCTGACCCACAATTCCATCGGGCTCGGCGAGGATGGTCCCACGCATCAGCCGGTCGAGCACCTTGCGGCGTTGCGTGCCATTCCCAATCTCAACGTGTTCCGGCCTGCCGATTCGGTCGAATGCGCCGAGTGCTGGGAGATCGCCCTCGATACCGCGGACAGCCCATCGGTGCTGGCGCTGACCCGCCAGGGCCTGCCGTTGCTGCGGACGGCCCATACCGGGGAGAATCTGACGGCCAAGGGCGCTTATGTACTGATCGAGCCGGAAGGCGGACGCGACGTCACCCTGATCGGGACCGGGTCAGAGGTCTCGATTGCCGTGGCGGCCGCCGAGGCGCTCCTGGAGGAGGGCATCAAGGCTGCCGTAATTTCGCTCCCCTGTTGGGAGTTATTCGCGGCCCAAAGCGAGGCCTATCGGAACGAGGTGCTCGGCACGGCCCCGAGGGTCGCGGTCGAGGCGGCGGTTGAATTCGGATGGCGGAGATGGCTCGGCGAGCGAGGGGTTTTCGTGGGCATGCATGGATTTGGGGCTTCTGCCCCGGCGCAAGAGCTTTATAAGCACTTCGGAATCACGGCAGATGCCGTGCAATCCGCCGCCCGCGGGCTTTTGAGGAAGATCAAAGAGTGAGGACAAATGTCGAATAAGCGTGTCGCCATCAACGGTTTCGGCCGGATCGGCCGGCTGACGCTCCGGGCCTTCCTCGAAGCAGGCCGCAAGGACCTCGATTTCGTGGCGATCAATGACCTTGGCTCCGCGGAGATGAACGCGCATCTGCTCGAATTCGACAGCGTGCACGGTCGCTTTCCCGGCAAGGTCAGCGCCAGCTAACGGCCACCTCAAGGCCGACGGCCATGACCTGGCCGTGCTCTCCGAGAGCGCGCCCGAGAAGTTGCCCTGGCGCGACCTCGGCGTCGATATCGTCATGGAATGCACCGGCCGGTTCGCCAGTCGGGACGCCGCCGCGAAGCATCTCGACGCCGGCGCCAAGCGCGTCCTCGTCTCGGCGCCGTGCACCAACGCCGATCTGACCGTGGTCTATGGCGTCAACGACGAGAAGCTCACCCAGGAGCATCACGTCGTCTCCAACGCTTCCTGCACCACCAATTGCCTCGCGCCCGTAGCGAGCGTGCTGCATAAGACGATCGGCATCCGCCACGGCTATATGACCACGATCCACGCCTATACCGGCGATCAGCGGACGGTGGACACCCTGCACAAGGATCCCTATCGGGCGCGCGCGGCCGCGGTGAATCTCATTCCGAGCTCGACCGGCGCCGCCAAGGCGGTCGGTCTTGTGCTCCCCGAATTGAAGGGCAAGCTCGACGGCGCTTCGGTCCGCGTTCCGGTGCCGAATGTGAGCCTGATCGACCTCACCTTCACCGCGTCGCGGCCGACCACGGTCGAGGAGATCAACGCCGCGATGACCGAAGCCGCAGAAGGCCCGCTGAAGGGCGTTCTCGGCGTGAATTCGAAGCCCCTGGTGTCAAGCGACTTTAATCATGACCCCTTAAGCTCCATCTTCGATCTCGAAGGCACCCAGGTCGTGGACGGCACCTTCTGCCGGGTCGTCTCCTGGTACGACAACGAATGGGGCTTCTCCAACCGCATGAGTGACACCGCAGTAGTGATGAGCAAGCTGATATGAACGACATCGATGTCTCTATGATCAAGTCCTCCGGCGCCGCGCGAGCGGCAAGGTCGACTTCTCTCGCATTCGCACCATCGACGGGCTCGATGTCAGGGGAAAGCGTGTTCTGGTGCGCGTGGATTTCAACGTGCCGATAAAGGATGGGGTCGTCGGCGACACGACGCGCATCGAGCGCGTCTTGCCGACGATCAGGCACCTGTTGGCCGGAGGCGCCAAGGTGATTGTGCTGTCGCATTTGGGGCGTCCCAAAACCGGCACGATGACCGACACCACGCTGAAGCCGATTGCCGACAAGATGGCTGAACTCATGCCGGGCACCAAGGTCAGCTTCATCGGCGATTGCGTCGGCGACGAGGCTAGGCGTGGCGTCGAAGCGCTGAAGCCAGGCGAGGTCGCCCTGCTCGAAAATCTTCGTTACAACGACGGCGAGAAGAAGAACGATCAAGACTTCGCCAAAGAGCTCGCCGCGCTCGGCGACATCTATGTCGACGACGCCTTTTCCACCGCGCATCGCGCCCATGCTTCGGTCGAGGCGATTACACATTTTATTCCTTCTTATGCCGGCCTGTTGATGATGGCCGAGATCAGGGCGCTGGAGCGCGCGGTCGAGCATCCCGAGCGGCCCGGTGATGGCCATTGCCGGCGGCTCCAAGGTCTCGACCAAGATCCAGGTGCTGACCAACCTCACGGCGCGCATGGACCAGCTCGTTCTCGCCGGCGGCATGGCCAGCACCTTCCTGTTCGCCAAGGGCGTGGAGATCGGCAAGTCGCTGTGCCAGCCGGAAGCCGTGCCCATCGTCAAGGAGATCATGGCCCACGCCGAGAAGCATGGCTGCGAGATCGTGCTGCCCCACGACTTCATCGTCGCCAAGGAGCTCAAGTCCGGCGCCGACTGGCATGTCTGCCAGGCTGGCGAGATTCCTGCCGACGAGATGATCGTCGACATCGGGCCCGACTCCGTCGCCGATCTCAAGCGGCGCTTCGCCGAGATCAAGACGCTGCTGTGGAACGGCCCCGTCGGCGCCTTCGAATGGGAGCCTTTCGGCGCGGGCACCTACGCCCTGATGCGCGAGGCCGCGCGCCTTGCCAAGGAGGGCAAGCTCGCGGCGATTGCCGGCGGGCGGCGATACCGTCGCGGCGCTCAACAACGCCGGCATCAGCCAGGACTTCACCTATGTCTCGACCGCCGGCGGCGCGTTCCTGGAGTGGCTCGAAGGCAAGACCTTGCCGGCCGTCGCCGCGCTCGCCGTGGATAGAGCTTAAGGAATTAGCCCTAGAACGGCCTTGTCAAATGATGGTCGGCAGGCCAAACCTGCCGCATCATGAACGAGGCTCTCATGGCGGATCGCGCGCTTACCGGTGACATCATCATTGCGCCTTCGATCCTGTCGGCCGACTTCGCGCGGCTCGGCGAGGAGGTGCGCGCCATCGACGACGCCGGCTGCGACTGGATCCACGTCGACGTCATGGACGGCCACTTCGTGCCCAACATCACCATCGGCCCCGACGTGGTCAAGGCGCTTCGCCCGCATTCGAGCAAGCTGTTCGACGTGCATCTGATGATCGCGCCGTGCGATCCCTTCATCGAGGCCTTCGCCCGCGCCGGGTCGGACATCATCACCGTTCATGTCGAAGCCGGACCTCATCTCGACCGCTCGCTCCAGCTCATTCGCGGACTCGGCAAGAAGGCCGGTGTCAGCCTGACGCCGTCGACCCATGAGTTGGCGATCGCCCATGTGCTCGACAAGCTCGACCTGATCCTGGTGATGACCGTCAACCCGGGCTTCGGCGGCCAGGACTTCATTCCGGCGCAACTCGACAAGATCAGGGCCATTCGCCGCATGATCGGCAAGCGGCCGATCCACCTTGAGGTCGATGGCGGCATCAATGCCGCGACCGTGCCGCTCGTGGCCGAGGCCGGTGCCAATGTCATGGTCGCGGGCTCAGGCGTCTTCACAGGCGGGCACATATGCCGAGAACATCGCCGCGATCCGCAACAATGCCGAGCGGGCCCGCGCCGCCGCCTGATGCTGCGGGCTCTCAACCCAAAAGTCGCCAGGGCTGACGTGAAAGTGAAGCGCGAGGCCCTTGCGAACAGGAGAGAATTCCCCAAGGTGGCCCCACGGCCGTGATCGCCGGAAGGATTTGAGCCGCACATGGATGTCACCTATTTCGGGGCGCTGCTTGCGGGGCTGTTGAGCTTTCTCTCCCCGTGCGTGCTGCCGCTCGTGCCGCCCTATCTTTGCTTCCTCGGCGGCGCCACCTTCGACCAGCTCTCCGGCGAGGACGAGACGCCGCGCCACGTCTATGCGACCATCGTGCTGTCTTCGGTCGCCTTCGTGCTCGGCTTCACCACGGTGTTCGTGGCCCTCGGCGCCACCGCCACCTTCATTGGCCAGCTCCTCATCGCCAACTTCGCGCTGCTGAGCAAAATCGCCGGCGTGATCATCATCATCGCCGGCCTCCACTTCCTCGGCGTGATCCATATCCCGCTGCTCCACCGTGAGGCCCGCTACCATGCCGAGGAGCGCCCCGCAGGGTTGCTTGGCGCCTATCTGATCGGCGTCGCCTTCGCCTTCGGCTGGACCCCCTGCATCGGCCCGGTGCTTGGCGCCATCCTCGCGGTCGCCGCGGGCGAGGGCTCGGTCAGCCAGGGGGTCAGTCTTCTCCTCGTCTACTCCCTCGGCCTCGGGCTTCCGTTCATCGCCGCGGCGGTCGCCATCAGGCCGTTCCTGAACACGCTGCAACGCTTCAAGCCGCATCTCGCCAAGGTGGAGAAGGTCATGGGCGCGCTTCTCGTCCTCACCGGCGTGCTCTTCCTCACCAACGCCATGACCTACATCTCCGGCTGGATGCTGGAGATGTTCCCGGGGCTCGCGACCATCGGCTGATCGCGGCCCCCCTTTCGCGCGCGCCCGATTACGCCGATAGTCCCGCCATGACGCCGATTGCCCTCACCATCGCCGGTTCGGATTCCTCAGGGGGCGCCGGCATTCAGGCCGACCTCAAGACGTTCTCCGCGCTCGGCGTCTATGGCGCCAGCGTCATCACCGCGCTCACGGCACAGAACACCCTCGGCGTCGAAGGCGTCCATGTCGTGCCGCCGGATTTCGTGCGCGCGCAGATGCGTGCGGTGGCGTCGGATCTCGCGGTCGGGGCCATCAAGATCGGCATGCTGGCCACGAGCGCCGTGATCCGCGCCGTCGCCGAGGGCCTAGCCGATTTCCCCGAGGTGCCCGTGGTGCTCGATCCCGTGATGGTCGCGGCGAGCGGCGATCCGCTGCTCGAGGCCGACGCGGTCGAGGCGCTCCGTACGATACTCATCCCGCACGCGACGCTGATTACGCCGAATCTCGCCGAAGCCGCCATTCTCTTGGGTCAATCTGTCGCCCGCAGCGAGTATGAGATGGCGGCGCAGGCGCTGAAGCTTCACGAGACCGGCGCCAGCGCCGTGCTCATCAAGGGCGGCCATAGCGATGGCGAAGCTGCTATCGACATTCTGTTCGAGGGCGACGAGCCCGTGAGTTTCGAAGCCCCGCGCGTCGAGACCAAGAATACCCACGGCACCGGCTGCACCTTGTCCGCGGCCATCGCCGCCGAGCTCGCCAAGGGCGCCGACCTCGCCGAAGCCGTGGGCGCCGCCAAGACCTACGTCACCGAGGCGATCCTTGCCGCCGACGCGCTCGAGATCGGCAAGGGCAGGGGACCCGTCCACCACTTCCACGCCTGGTGGAAGCGGAGCGGCGCCTAAGGCTCCATCACCACGCTTTGGTGCTGCTCGCCGAGACCCGAAATGGTCAGGGTGAGCTGGTCGCCGTGCCTTGAGGAACACTCTTGGGTTCCGCGCCATGCCGACCCCGGGTGGCGTCCCCGTGGTGACGACGTCGCCCGGCATCAGGGTCATGTATTGGCTGATATAGCTCAGAAGCTCGGCGACGCCGAACACCATGGTCGAACTGTTGCCGGTCTGCATGCGCGTGCCGTTGAGGTCGAGGGTGAGGTCGAGCGCTTGCGGATCCGGCACCTCGTCCTTGGTCACGAGCCACGGCCCCAGCGGTCCGAAGCTCTCGTAGCTCTTGGCCTTGATCCATTCGCCGGGGCCGCCCTTTTGCAAGCTCCGCTCCGACACGTCGTTGCAGATGCAATAGCCGGCGACGAAAGCAAGCGCGTCCGCCTCCGGCACCTTCTTCGCCGGGCTGCCGACGACGAAAGCGAGCTCGACCTCGAAATCCATGCGCTGCCAATCGGCAGGCATCAGGATCGGGTCATTCGGGCCGGAAACGCAGGAGGTCGCCTTGGCGAACACGATCGGCACCTCGGGAATCGCCATCCCGGTCTCGGCGGCGTGATCCCGGTAATTGAGACCGATGCCGAGGAATTTCGGCACGTGCGCGACTGGCGCTCCTATGCGCGGCGCGCCCTCCACGAGCGGCAGGCGCGATGGGTCTAGGCTCGCACAGTCGCTTGAGGCTCTCAGGCCCGAGCACATCGCCGGCGATATCGGTGAGGACACCGGACAAGTCGCGGATATGCCCGTTGGCATCTAAGAACGCCGGGCTTCTCCGCCCCCCGGTCGCCATAGCGCAGCAGTTTCATCGCTCTTTCCCTGCCATGTTTGTTCGCATGAGCCATTGGGATACGCGGGGCGGCGGCATGCCATCAAGCCGATAATCCCCGTCACGGGAGCGCAGGCTCAAAGCGCGAACGAATTGCGCGAAGCGGCCCCCGAAAGGCTCAATCTGGGGGTCGTGGCCGAAGCGCCACAGAACCGCGTAAAGATTTCGCCACAATGTGCCCGCGTGCAGCCGCAAATTTAGCCGCGAGGAGGCCCGCCGACCCGCTCCCGCGCGGTGCGTAGTTCCAATAACAAATTGATATAATGATGAAATTGGCGATGGCTGAGCCGCGGCGCCTGTCGCCGTCCGAGTCAATTGCATTTCGGCAACAGTGGGCGCCAGTTCTGCGTCAGGGCTCCTGTCCAATGTTGAATGCGCTGGCTCTGCTGGGTAGCTTTTTCCTCACGACAACGGCGGGGCCGGGGGGCTATTTCGCCAGAAGCGTAACGAAGACAAAAGCGCGCAAAACTTCAGAGGGACCTGAAGACTTACACGAGGGACTTACGATCATAGAATGGGGGGGCGAGCCAGAGCCCATCTAAAAGGCAACGCCTTTGGAGTTCGGCTCGTTTCGCAGGGAAGACCGGCCCGGGCATCCCGGGCCGGTTCTTTATTTGGGGCTAGAGTCCAAGCCTCGACAGCGTGCGGTCGATCGGCGCGAGATAAGCCGATCCGAACAAACGGACATGCACCAGCGTTGGATAGAGCTTGTAGAGGTGCGATCGGGTCTCGTGGAACCCGGGCTCGAGTGGCAGCAGTGCCTCATAGGTCTCGAAGAAGGCGCGCCCAAACGTCCCAAACATCGTAGTGAACGCGAGTTCGATTTCTCGGTGGCCGCAATAGATGGCCGGATCCACGAACCCCGCGATCCGGTTGCCGCTGACGAGCACGTTCCCAGTCCATAGATCGCCGTGAAGCAGGCTCGGGGCATCGGGCTCGAGCAAATGCTCATAGAGTTGAGCGGCGAGCCGTTCGATGCGGCCGAGGAAGGACGCCGGCAACCGTCCCTTGGCTTCGGCGGCTTCCGCCATCGCCAGCAGCCTTTCATCGCGAAAGAACGGGATCCAGCGATCGGCCCACGGGTTGGGCTGCGGCAGCGGCCCGATCAGCGTGTCGCGGCCATAGCCAAACGCCAGACGCGGGGTGGCATGCAGCCGCGCAATCAGCTCCGCGGCATGGCGCTCGACCTGAGGCGTAATGCCACCCCCGTCGTGGTCGATGTAGTCCATGACGAGGAGGTCTGGCTCTCCCATATGCACTGCGGGGACAGGCAGGTCAGAATGATGCGCAAGTTCTCGGAGCATATAGGCCTCGATCGAGAGGTCGGCCTTCGACGCCTCGCGCCGCGCCTTGACCGCAAGCCTTCGACCGTCGGCGAGATCGATCCTCAATCCCGCAAGGCCGAAGCCGACAGGCAGATGCGACAGCGTGTCGACGCGGGCGCCGAGCGCGGTCTCTACCCTCGCTTTGATGTCGCTGTTGCTGACCATGATCCGTTAACGGCGGCGCGGGCCGTTGTCACAACCCTGATACAAAATCACCTTAACTCGGCCCTCATCGATATGAGAACAAACGCCCGCGACGTGCAGCACTCCGAAACGAAACGATACCGCGCACTCTTTGTTTCGGACATTCATCTCGGCACCAAGGCTTGCCAGGCCGAGGCCTTTCTCGATTTCCTCCGCTCCAGCGAAACCGATCGGATTTATCTCGTCGGCGACATCGTCGACTTCTGGCGCATCAAGCGCGGCGTCTATTGGCCTCAAGCCCATAACGACGTGTTGCAGAAGCTGCTGCGCTGGGTGCGCAAAGGCGGCAATCTCGTCTTCATTCCCGGCAATCACGACGAGGCCATGCGCGACTATTGCGGCGCGCGCTTCGGCGGCATCTCCATCGAGCGCAGCGTGATTCACACCGGCGCCGATGGCAGGCGCTATCTCGTCATGCATGGCGATGAGTTCGACGTCGTGGTGCGCTACGCCAAGTGGCTCGCGCTGTTCGGTGACTGGAGCTACACCGTGGCGCTGTGGGCCAACACCCATTTCAACACGGTCCGCCGCTGGTTCGGCATGCCCTATTGGTCGCTGTCGGCCTACCTGAAACACAAGGTGAAGCGGGCGGTGAATTATATTGGCGAGTTCGAGGGCGCGCTTGCCACCGAGGCGCGCCGGAACGGCTGTCAGGGCGTGATCTGCGGCCACATCCATCACGCCGCCATCCGCCAGGTTGGCGACGTGCTCTACATCAACACCGGCGACTGGGTTGAAAGCTGCACCGCCGTGGCGGAGACCGAGGAGGGCGTCTTCGAGCTCATCCGCTGGACGCCGCATCCCTATGGCATGAGTTGGGTCGAAGGCCCCGCCGAGGAGCTCGAGGCAGCCGCTTGATGCGCGTGCTCGTGGCGACTGACGCGTGGCATCCCCAGGTGAATGGGGTGGTCCGCACCTATGAGCGGCTGGCTGTGGAGGCGAGCAAACTTGGCTTCGAGATCGTCTTCCTCGCGCCGTCAGAGTTTCGCACGCTTCCCTGTCCCACCTATCCCGAGATTCGCTTGTCGCTCGCGAGCCCGCGCGCGATCGCGACCCATATCGAACAGGCACGACCCGATTTCATCCATATCGCCACGGAGGGACCGATAGGGCTGATGACGAGGCACTATTGCCGCAAACGGAAATGGCCTTTCACCACGAGCTATCACACCAGATTCCCCGAATATGTCTCGGCGCGGCTGCCGATCCCCGAATCCTGGTGCTATGCGCTGCAGCGGCGATTTCACAACAGCGGCACCGGGATCTTCGTCGCCACCCCGTCCGTCGAGAACGAGCTGCGCCAGCGCGGCTTCGAGCGGATGATGCGCTGGTCGCGCGGCGTCGACACCGAGTTGTTCCGCCCGCGCAAGGTGCGTCTGTTCGGAGAGGAGCCCGTGTTTCTCTATGTCGGGCGCATCGCGGTCGAGAAGAACATCAAGGCCTTTCTCGATCTCGACCTTCCCGGCCGCAAGGTGCTGGTCGGCTCGGGCCCGCAGGCCGGGGCGCTCGAACGCGCTTATCCCGACGCGCTCTTCACCGGGCCGAAGCAAGGCGAGGACCTGGCGCTCGCTTACGCTTCCGCCGACGTGTTCGCCTTTCCGAGCCTCACCGATACCTTTGGCCTCGTGCTGCTCGAAGCCTTGGCCAGCGGGGTTCCGGTCGGGGCCTTTCCGGTCAGCGGCCCGAAGGATGTCATCACCGACCCCGCAGCCGGCGCGTTGAGCTGGGATCTCAAATCGGCGCTACTTGAGGCTCTGACGCTCGACAGCGATGCCGCGCGGACGCACGCCATGCAATACAGCTGGGAGAATTCGGCGCGTCAGTTCATCGACAACGTACTCGCGGCCCATCACGTCAAGCTTCCGGACCGCCGCCGGCGGTGGCGCCGGCAAAAGAAAACGGCCCGGTTGGGGGGGAACCGGGCCGCTTCACTCTCATGCGTCAGTTTGGGGGACGCTTGGGGGATCTCGCGTCTTCCCAAAAATGGTTAGCGGTCGTTAAGATTTCAAGTCCCGCCCAAAAAATCTTCTCCGCTATAGGGTAAGTGGCTGAAAAGACGTAGATAAAAAATTTTCAGCCGAACAGGGCTTGCCGCTTCACGGCGTCCAGCCCGGCTATTCCCGGGGGGTCTTTCCTCCCCACATCGGCGCTGGAATCGCGCGCCGTCGGCGTCGGGCGCTCAAGGGTTTTAGGCGCCTTCTCAGGCGCCGGCGGGAGAGGATATCCGTCAGGGCTCTTGCCATTCACAGCGGCCGTACCGGTCCCGCGCACCGCGCCATCCGCGATGCTCCAGCCGTCGATGAGAGCCCCAAGGCGCTGATCGACGATAAGGAGCGCCTTCGCCATGGCCTTGAGCTGCCGAGCGGTCAGGTCCTGCGCGGCGCAGGCGCGATAGATGCCGGCGGCACTCCGATCGAGCGTTTCGTAGACGTCCTGACCCGTGCCTCGTTCCCGCAAGGTCCATGCCGCGTCTTGGATTTCCTCGGCGGCCTCCAGCATCTCCGCCTTCGCCGCCGCGGTGGCGCTGACGGCATCGTCGATGTCGCACCCGGCGCCCGGCCCGTCCTGCGGCGCGGAGCCCGCCATCTCGAGCCGCATCTCGGCGATGGCCTGCCGCATCGCCACCAGATGTCCGAGCAGCTGCTGCTCCCGGCGCGAGGGTCGCAACACTGCCATTTCGAGCTGGGTGATGGCCTGGAGCAGCATCCCTGTGTCCGCCGCCCGGTTCCGCCGGGCATGTTCCGACAGGAACCAGCGGCCGCGCAGCGAGCCAAGCAACAGGCTCTCGATCGCCGCATATTCGGCACGGGCCCGTGCAGCTTGCGCGGATCTCACATGCGGCGGCTGGTCGGCAGTTTTAGGCATAGTGGCGAAGCTAGCGCGATTTGGGGTAAGGGCTTGAGCCCAGCTCGCGGACCCTCAAGCGATTCATGAAGCTCTCCCCCATGATCGAGGTTTTGGCGCGGTTTCGGAATATGCCGCTCGCCTGGCGTCTCGCCTTTCTTTATGCGGCGCTGTTCTTGGTCGTCGGCTGCTATCTGCCCTACATGCCGGTCTGGCTGCATTGGCGCCGCCTCGATGAGGATGCCATCGCGCTTCTGCTGGCGACGCCGCTCTTCGCCCGCACGTTGTTCACGCCGGCAATCAGCTTCGCCGCGGATTGGCTCGGCGCGCGCCGCGCGGTTCTCATCGTGCTGGCCTGGGGCTCGTTGTTGTCCTTCGTGCTGCTATGGGCCTCCGGCGGCTTCTGGGAGATGCTGCTGGCGACGCTGCTGCTTGCCGCCAATTGGACCACGATCATGCCCCTGATCGAGACCGTGGCCGTGAGCGGCATTCGCGGCGCCGGGTTGGACTATGGCCGCGTCAGGCTGTGGGGCTCGGGCAGCTTCATCCTGGCGAGCTTCGGTTGCGGGCTGATCGTCGGCGTCGCCGGCGCTGGCGCGGTGCTGCCGCTGCTGATCGGCGGATCGCTGCTGATGGTCCTCGGCGTCTATCTCGTGCCGCGCGAGGTCGCCGATAGCGCTGGTCCGAAGACCTCAGCATTTCGCCGCATCAGCTTCGCCGACGCGGTCAAGCTCGCGCATTCGCCATCCTTCCTGCTGTTCCTGCTGGCGGCGGCGGCGATTCAGTCGAGCCACGCGCTCTATTACGCCTTCGGCACCATCCATTGGCGCGCCCAAGGCTTTGCCGACGGCACTATCGGGGCGCTGTGGGCCCTCGGCGTCGTGGCGGAGATCGGCCTATTCGCCATATCGGCGCGCGTGCTTGCCTCCTTGGGGGCGGCGCGGCTGCTCGTGGCGGCCGGCGTCGCGGCCGCGCTTCGCTGGGGCCTGATGGCCTTCGACCCGCCGCTATGGGCGACGGCGCTGCTGCAATGCCTGCACGCCATGAGCTTCGGCGCCGCCCATCTCGCCGCGATCTATTTCCTGAGCCAGGCCGTGCCCGAGGACCGCGGCGCCACCGCACAAGGGATTTATGCCGCGGTGGTCGCCGGCCTCGTGCTCGGCCTTGTCACCGTGGCCTGCGGGCCGCTCTACCAGCATCTCGGCGGCGAGGCCTATGCCGTCATGGTGGTGCTTGCGCTCATCGGCGCCGCCAGCGCGCTTCTTCTGCTGCGGCGCTGGCACGGCGAGCGGGTGGTCGGGCCCATCGAGATTCAGCTTCCGCCCCAGAGGCCAGGCGCCGAAGGCGAGATCGTGCCGGACCCGTAAGCGAGGCCAGGTTCGCGGTCGCGCTCGAGCAGTAGCGGCCCGTCGAGATCGACCCAGTCGGCGTTCTGCGCCACGAGCAGGGCGGGGGCCATGGCGAGCGAGGTCGACACCATCGAGCCGGCCATGATCCTGAGCCCGAGCCGCCGCGCTTCCGCTGCGGTGGCGAGCGCCTCGGTCAAGCCCGCCGGTCTTGTCGAGCTTGATGTTGACCGCGTCGTACCGGTCGGCGATCGCGGCGAGCGAGGCGCGGTCATGCACCAACTCGTCGGCGCAGACCGGGACGGCGTGGGCGATATGCCGAAGAGCGTCGTCGTCGCCCGCAGGGAGGGGCTGCTCGATGAGCTCGACCCGGGCCGCCGCCGCTGCCGCCATCAGCCGTTCAAGATCGGCAGCGCGCCAGGCCTCGTTGGCATCGGCGATGAGCCGCGCCATCGGCACGGCATCCCGAATGGCGGTAAGGCGGGCCTCGTCCCCGTCACCGCCGAGCTTGAGCTTGAGCAACGGATAGCCGGCCGCCGCCTTGGCCTTCGCCGCCATCACGTCTGGCGACGCCAGGGAAATGGTGAAGGCCGTGGCCACGGCGTGGAGCGGCTCGAGCCCGGCAAGTGCGGCCGCGCTCCGTCCCGCGAGCTTGGCGTCGAGGTCCCACAACGCGCAATCGAGGGCATTGCGGGCGGCGCCGGGAGGAAGCAGCGTCTGCAACGCGGCCCGGTCGAGGCCATCCGCTATTGCCGTGCCGCAGTCCGCGATGGCCCGCGCCACGCCGTCGACGCTCTCGCCGTAGCGCGCGTAAGGCACGCACTCGCCGCGGCCCATCTGGCCGCGCTCGCCGATGGTCGCCACCACGACGATCGCCTCGTGCTTGGCGCCGCGAGAGATGGTAAAGCCGCCTCTGATCGGCCACCGCTCGATGCTGACGCTGAGTGATCTTCTGGGCTTCATTGCCTACCCTTGAGGCGGAGAGCGAACCGCCTTTCTTTCTCCGGCTTTTTCGTTCAAAAACAGGCCGCTCTCCGCGAGGCGTCAGTTTACGCCGTCATCTGCCACGAGATTCGGGCCGAAGCCCATGCTGAAACGCGACCATACCTTGAGCCTCTCGACCCAGGCGCGCGCGCCGGGTTTCCGCGTCGAGCTGAGGGGCACCACCTTCCGGCTCATCGCCAGCGGCGCCTGGACCGTCGCCGAGGCGACGCCGCCTCGACACCGCGCTGAAGCGCTTGCGCGTGCCGATCCCGCCGACCCCCGAGTTCACCGGCGAGATGGATATCGCGGCCATCGCCGAGATCGACACCGCCGGCGCCTGGCTGTTGCAGCGGACGGCGTCGGCCTGGGAGGCGGGCGGCTTGCGCACCCGCTATGCCGGCGCCACCGAAAGCTTCCGCATCCTGATCGAGGAGGTGCAACGCCGCGGCAATACCGAGCGCCCCAAGCTGCAGAAGCAGGGCGCGGTCGAGCAGATGATCGAGGACGTGACCAGGGCGGTCGGCGGCATCTGGAACGACGCCATCCAGCTCACGAGCTTCCTCGGCGAGGTGACAGCGGCGATGGGCCGCATGATCCTCCAGCCTTGGCGCTTCCGCCCAACCTCCTTCGTCCATCATCTCGATCATGCCGGCTTGCGCGCCGTGCCCATCGTCGGGCTGATCTGCTTCCTGATCGGCGCCGTGGTGATGCAGCAAGGCGTGGTTCAGCTGAAGCCGTTCGGCGCCGAGCCCTTCGCCGTCAACATGGTCGCCATCCTCGCGCTCCGCGAGGTCGGCATTCTCCTGACCGCGATCATGGTCGCCGGCCGCTCGGGCTCCGCCTTCACCGCCGAAATCGGCTCGATGAAGATGCGCGAGGAAATCGACGCCATGCGCACCCTCGGCATCGATCCCATGGATACCCTGGTGCTGCCGCGGGTGCTGGCGCTGATCGTGGCGCTGCCGCTTCTCACCTTCCTCGGCGACATCACCGGGCTGATCGGCGGCGGCGTCATGGCCATCGCCGTGCTCGGCCTCGACGTTTCGTCCTATATCGACAAGCTGCATGAGGCGGTCGACTTCAAGCATTTCATGGCCGGCATGATCAAGGCGCCCTTCGCCGCCCTGATCATCGGCCTGGTCGGCTGCCTCGAAGGACTGAAGGTCGAAGGCAGCGCCGAATCGCTCGGCACCCACGTCACCAGCGCCGTGGTCAAGGCGATCTTCCTGGTGATCATTCTGGACGCGGTATTCGCCATGTTCCTGTCGGCGATCGGGATGTGACCGTGGACAACGGCAGAGAAGTCCTCATCCGGGTCAAGGGCCTCGCCAAGAGCTTTGGCGGCTATCAGATCTGGGACGGCCTCAATCTCGACGTCTATCGCGGCGAGATCCTCGCCATCGTCGGCGGCTCCGGCCAGGGCAAGTCGGTGCTGCTTCGGGTCATCACCGGGCTCGTCAAGCCTGACGCGGGCGAAGTCGAGCTGTTCGGCCATAACGCCAAGTCGCTGTCGGCCAAGGACCGCATCGATATCGAAAGCCGCTGGGGCATCCTGTTCCAGGACGGCGCGCTGTTCTCCTCGCTCACGGTGCTGCAGAACATCCAGGTGCCGATGCGCGAGCATCTCGAGCTGCCCGCAGGCGATCATGGACGATCTCGCCTTCCTCAAGATCGCCATGGTCGGGCTGCCGCCCGAGGCGGCGCACAAATACCCGTCCGAGCTCTCAGGCGGCATGCGCAAGCGCGCAGGGCTTAGCGCGCGCGCTCGCGCTCGACCCCGAAATCGTGTTCCTGGACGAGCCCACGGCCGGCCTCGATCCCATCGGCGCGGCTGATTTCGACCAACTGATTCACAAGCTCCAGCAGACACTTGGCCTCACGGTCTATATGGTCACCCACGATCTTGATACCATCTTCACGGTTTGCGAAAGGGTCGCCGTGCTCGCCGACAAGCGCATCGTGCGCACGGGCTCGCCGATTGAGCTGCAGCGCCAGCCCAATCACCCCTGGATCGAGGAATATTTCTGTGGCGAGCGGGCGCGCGCGGCGCAGTCTGGCGAGCCGCCGCGGCGGCTCGTGGTCTGAGGAAGCTGGCTCATGGAAACCAAGGCCAATTATCTCGTGATCGGCGGCTTCGTCCTTGGCGTGCTCGCACTCGCCTTCATTTTCGTGTTTTGGATGACCAATCTCGCCGGCGGCGGCAAGCGCTACTACATCGTCTTCGACGGTTCGGTCGCGGGCCTCACCACCGGCTCGAGCGTCGGCTTCAACGGCATCAAGGTCGGCGAGGTACAGTCACTCCAGCTCGACCCGGCTGATGCGCGCAAGGTCCAGGTGCTGATCAGCGTCCATGCGGACACGCCGGTCCGCCAGAACTCCCACGCCAACATGCAGTCGCTTGGCCTGACCGGCGGCACCGGCATCCAAATCAGCGCCGGCACGCCCGATTCGCCGTTTCTGGTCGCCACCGCGGATAACCCGATTCCCGTGATTCCCGCCGATCGCGGCGGCGGTCAGGGCCTGTTTGACGCCGCGCCGGCGGTGATGAACAACGCCAACGCCTTGTTGTTGCGGCTGAACGACCTCGTCGCCGAAAACCAGGATTCGATCCACAAGACGCTCACCAACGTGGAAACCGTCACCACCATGCTGGCCGAGCGCAAGGACGATATCGCCCAGACCATCACCGACGTTCAGAATGGTGCCAAGTCTTTCAAGGACTTATCGGGAAAACTTGAGGTTTCGCTTGGCGATAATCTCGATGGCGTGACGCGGACCGCAAAGGACAGCCTCCAGGAATTCGGGAATTTCATGCGGGAAGGGCGTCGCGCGGCGGCAACACTCAACCGGGTTCTTGAGAAGCTAGAGGCCAATCCGCGCAGTTTTTTGCTTGGTGGCAGCCAGGTCCCGGAATACACTCCCCGGAATTGACACACCCCGAGGGAACTTAACGAGGGTGTGCAATAACAGGACAGGGGGCGATCGGCATGTCGCGGTCGGCACCAATCATTGCTACAGGCTTGGTTTGCCTCGCCCTGGGCGGTTGCTCGCTTGCAGGCGGCACGGCTGCGCCTACGACCTATGACCTGATCGCGCCACGCTCTTTCGCCGCCGCCTCCAAGCCGGCGCGGTATCAGCTCGTCGTCAATGAGCCCACGAGCGTCCATGCCCTCGACACCGACCGCATCATGGTGCGTCCGCGCGCCGACCAGATCTCCTATTACAAGGGCGCGGCCTGGAGTGACCGGCTGCCCCATCTCGTCCAGGTGCGCACCATCGAGACGCTCCAGAACTCGGGCGCAGTGCGCGCCGTGACCAGCAGCAACGACCGCGTCGACGGCGATTATTCGCTCTCCATGGAAATCCGGTCGTTCCAGATCGACACCGCCAACGGCCGGCCCGCAGCCGATGTCGACATCTTCGCCAAGCTGATCGACAACAATTCGTCGAAGGTGGTCGCCACCAAGGGCTTCGCCACCCGCGTGGCCTCCGCCAACGACACGCCTTCCGCCGGCGTGGCGGCCCTGAACCAGGCCCTGACCGAAGTGCTGCAAGACACCTCAACCTGGGTGTCGGCGCGCCGCTAGGGCTTCCTTAGAAGCTCCTCGACGGCTCGTCATGCCCGGCGTCGTGCCAGGCTTGCTCCCCGCCCAAGCCAGCGAATGTCCGGACATCGCGTGACCGCCCGGACTTCGGCGCATCGCGAGGAGTACTAAGCGGTCTTCTTTGGGCACAGTTCGCTAGATAACATTACGCCGAAGGGAGATCGGCAATGCCTGAGGCATATCGGCCCAAGGGGCTTTCAAGCGCTGTTTTTTATCAAGATGCCAAGGCTGCCTTTCGATGGCTCGAAGAGGCTTTCGGGTTCGAACCGCTATTCGTCCTGCTGGACGCGGAGGCAATCTCGGACACTCGGAGATGACCTACGGGAACTCGGTTGTCATGGTTGGCAATGAGTGGAGCGACGCCCACAAGAGCCCAAAATCGATCGGGGGGGAAAACTCCCAGTCAATTCATGTCCAGCTGGCTGAGGGCGAGGATTTGGACGCTCACTGCGAGCGCGCACGCGCTGCTGGGGCAGAAATCCTTATGGAACCTGAGATGCAGTTCTATGGTGATCGCACCTATCGCGCCAAGGATCCGGAGGGCCACATTTGGACTTTCGGCGTCACCGTTAAAAGAATGACGCCTGCTGAGTGGGATGAGGTGAGCGGCTTTACGACGAAGCAGCGGTTGGATTGACCGCACCTTGACGCTCCGAACGCGGATGGCCGGGACAAGCCCGGCCATGAGGCGCAAGTCATTGGTGGCGAAGAGCGCCTAGCGCAGACGGCCGCTGGCATGGCGGCCGCTGGCATGAGCCAGCAGCAGATAGACGCGCCCGGTCTCCGAGGTCATGTAGTTCTGGAGCATGCGGCCGTCGGGGTCGTTCTGCTCGGCTTCCTGCAACAGCCGCTCGAAATCGCCGATATAGCGATCGACGGTCGCGCGGAACTCGGGATCGCGATCGTAGCGGCGGCTGATCTCGTCGAACGTCGCCTGGCCGTCGAGACTGTAGAGGTGGCGGCCGAGCACGCCGCGCTCGCCGGCCCTGAAACGCTGCCACACTTCGGCGGCGGTGCGGTGATCCAAGGCCCGCGCGATCTCGTCGAGGCGGAGGCTCTGCGCTGCGCCTTGCGGCTGCGGTGCGTAACCGCGGGGCGCCGCATAAGGATCGGGCCGCCGCGCGGAAGCGTCATAGGTCGGAGCCTCGGCATTGGTGATCAGCTCGTTCACCGACCAGCCCTCGCGGCTGTGGTCCTCGACCGGCATCGGCGGGTACGGACGCTGCGCTTGCGGCCCGGGACGCTGCGGTCCGCGCCGTTCGGCATGGCTCGCGCCGGCAAGTTGCTGGGCGAGGCTGCCCGCCACAGAGCCGAGCTCGGTTGAGGGGTGTGGCGCGGTGGCGATCGGGCGTCCCCGGGTGTCGAATTGGGGAGCGGGCGCCTCGTATTCGGCCTCGGGGTGGATCTCGTCGCCGCTTGGCGGCAGCGCACCGCGCCGGGGCGGCAATTGCGGCTGGCGGTACGGTTGCTGCTCGGCGGTGTTCGACGCCAGCTGCGGTCGCGTCAGCACCGGCGTGATCGCCTCGATTTCCTTGAGCTGGTCGGCCAGCGCCTTGCGAATGGCGGCGGTCGCTTGCGCCGTCTGCTGCGGCAGGCCCTCCATGCGCCGCAGCATCTCTTGCCGCAGCGAGTCGAGATCGCTCGCGGTCTTCTGCGCCGCGTCGCGCATGCCCTTCGAGGCATTGTCGAACTGGCCGCGCATCTGCTCGAGCTGCCGCCCGATCTGGGTGATGACCGTCTCGAAGCTTGATTTGAGGTCGCCGACTGCGCGGGCGGTATGGGCTTGCGCCTCTTCGCGCAAGCGCTCGATCTGCGCCAGCGCCTGCTGCGCCTGGCCGGTGGTATCGCGCGCAAGCGCGGTACCGACTTGTTTCGCCCGCGACTCGACTTGCGTCAGCGCGTTCTCGATGGTGCCGGCATAAGACCGCATTACGTTGTCGAGATCCTCGCCTTTGGTGTTGACCGCATGCAGCAGGCCGATGATCGCCTGGTGGCGGCTCTCCAGGATCGAGTCGATCTTGGCGTTGGAGGAATCCAGCGCCCTCGCGGCGGAGAGGATGGCCTCGCCTTGATTCTCGAAGCGCTGGGTCAGGCTGTGGATCTGGTCCAGCAGCCCACGCGAGACTTCGCGCAAGGTCTGGGTCTGGGCGGTGAGCACGCCGATGGCGTCCTTGGACTGGGCCCCGACCTCGCTCGCCGTCTGCCGGATAATATTGTTGTTGTTGGCGAGCAGCTCGTTGAGCTGCGCCGCCTGCCTGCCGAAGGTCGCCTCGACGGCGCTGGCGTGCTCCGCCAGCATCCGGTCGACCTCGCTCGCGCGCCGGCCGAACGTGGTGTCGATCGAGTTCAGCCGCTCGGCGAGCGAGCTCGTGACCGCGTGAGTTCTGTCCGCAAGCGACTTGTCCATCGCCGCGGTCTGCTGGCCGATGGCCAGCTCCACCGCCTTGGTGCGTTGAGCCAGCGAATTGGTGAAGGCATCTGACCGTTCGGCAAGGGTGCGATCGAGCGCAATCGCGCCCTGGTTGACCGCCGAGGTAAAGGCGTTGGTGCGATCTTCCAGCGATCGGGCCAAGTTCGTGGCTTGATCGGTGATCGCTTTGTGGAAGTTTTCGCTGTGGTCCTTGAGCGTCTGGTCGAGCGCCGTGGCCCCCTGACCGATTGAGCTCGCCAGCAGTTCGGTCCTCTGCCTCAGGGTCTGGTCGAGCACGGCCGCGCCTTGGCCAAGGAAGGCCGCCATTTGCTCGCTGCGCTGCTTCATCATGTTGTCGAGGCCGGTGACGCCCTGCTCGACGGAACTGGCGAAGGTCTCGGTGCGCTCCTTGAGCGTCTTGTCGATTCCGGACACGCCCTGTTCGACCGCATTGGTCAGGGTCTCGGTGTGCTGCTTCAGCGTCTGGTCGAGCGTGGCCGATTCCTCGATCAGGGTTGAGGTCAACAGCTTGGTATGTTCCTTGAGCACGCTGTCGAGGCCGATGGCGCCCTGGCCGACAGAGCGGGCGAACGCCTCGGTGCGTTCCTGAAGCAACTTGTCGAGCCCCACGGCGCCTTGGCCGATCGAGAGCACAAAGGCCTCGGTGCGGTCCTTGAGCAGCCTGTCGAGACCGATGGCGCCATGGCCGACCGAGGTCACGAAGGTTTCGGTCCGCTCTTTCAGGGTCTTGTCGAGGGCCTCTGATTGCTCGCTGATCGACGCCGCCAAGAGTCTCGCCCGCTCCTGGAGCAGATTGTCGAGGCCGGCCGCACCCTGGCCGATCGAGGTGGCGAAGGCATCGGTGCGCTCCTTGAGCGCCTTGTCGAGGCCGACGGCGCTCTGGCCGACAGTCGTGACGAACTGTTCGGTGCGGTCCTTCAGGGTCTTGTCGAGCAGGATGGCGCCATGGCCGACGGTGGTCTCGAGCGCATTGATGCGGCTCGCAAGCGTCGTGGTCAGGGCTTCGGTCCGCTCTTTCAGGGTGTTGTCGAGGGCCGTGGTCCGGGCGCCAACCGCGGTCTCGAGCGCCGAGAGGTTTTGGGCGGCGCCTTCGATTACCTGGCCGAGCCGCTCCTGCTCCTGGCCGAGGCGCTCGAGCAGTACCGGCATCTGTTCCTGCACGCGGATTTGCGCCTGCTCCACGCGCTCTGCTGCCTCGGCACTCCGGGCCACGAGCAGTTCGGTCAATTGCGTACCGCGATCGGCAAGTCTCTTGTCGATGCTGCTGCTGGCAGCGGTCAGGTCGCGGGCGATCTGGGCGCCGACGCCGCGCAAGGATTCGCTGACCCGTTCGCTGTTGTTGGCAAGAGCCTCGCGTTCGCTTGCGAGCTCGCTGATAAGGCCGCGCACGCGCAGCTCGTTCTCGCTGTAGGAGCGCTCGAGCGCGGCGACTTCATTGTGGACCAGGGCCTCCAGTTCTCCGGCGCGGCCGATGGCGCGGGAGATGGCGTCGTTCATGGCCGCCACCTGCCTGCGAATGGTTTGCCCAAGCGAGGCCACCGACTGTTCGGCGAGCTTGTCGGGCTCGGCCAGGCGGACCGCGACCTCGGTCATGGCCGAGGCCATCAGGCGCAACTCCTGGGCGCGCCACACGAGCAGTGCCAGGAACCAGAAGATGGCGATGGGAACGAGGATACCCACCGCGGCGGGAAGCGCCGCGGGGTTGGCGAGAAGTCCCGCGGTGCCGGCGCCTTCCTGTGCCGACAGCATGCCGTAGGCGAAGAAGCCGCCGATCATGAACCACAGCACCGACGCGAACAGCGCCACCACGAACGGGGACTTCGATGGCTTCTGTTGCAGGGCGAAGATCAGGCCGCCGATCGAGGGGACGTCGTCATTGGCTGCCGCGGCCGCCGCCATCCTTCGCGGCGGTTGGCCGGCGGCGCGGCGCGAACGCGTGATCGACCGGGACGCGGGAGCGCCAAGGGCCTCATCGGGCTCCGCCGGCTTCCTGTCGTCCATTCTAGGCTCCGGTGACTTGCGCTCGGATATCTTACGCTGCTCCGCTCTCAAGCGCTCGGCGAGCGACAATTTGCGCTCGACCTCGGCGGCGCCGCCGCCATCCGGCTCAAGCTCGAGCAACGTGGCGTCTTCGCCTGGATCTTTGCCGGTATTCAGTGAAGCTGACGTGTCGGTGTCGGTCTTAGTCTCCGCGCCCACAGCCGGTGACTTCGCTTGCTCCTGCGCCATCACGCGTCCCTCGCACAAACAAACCTTGAGAAAACTAGCGCCGCGCACTCATACACCGCCTGCAGCGGCGCGGGCGTCGTGCCGGATAAAGCTTTCTTCCGGCTTGATTTTATACCGGAAGCGGCCTCGAAAAGCATTTTCCCCCGCACCTCTATCGTTAACGAATTTTTAGGCCTTACAAAAGCTTATTCGCCAATTGTGCTTTACTCGTGACAAGCCCTTCTGATTGCAGCCGATTTCGGAGCGAATCGGTCCTGCGGAGACGGCCCGGCCAGCGTCGGGGTTGCAAAAACGTGACAGCAACACCCTTGCCAGGCGGCCCACGGCCCCGATTTCGCCAGTGAATTCGATGGACGGCGGCAAAGCCGAGCGTCCAAGCTCGCAAGACGAGGCGAAGTTACGCGGCATGAGGCACGCGGTCCTGCACTGAACAATACCTCAAGGCACTGCCCCGTTAGCGGCGAGCGGGCCTCTGACTCTTTGCGAAACGCGGCGGTGAGGCCCTTGATCGCATCGGTGGGAAGGCGCTGGAGTCTCCTGCCCAATTGCCCTATAGAGACCCGCCACGCGCGGGGCAGCTCCCGTTCGCGCCGGCGCCCCGCGGGCCCGGAGTCCACCGCCGTCCGTCCCCCACGACTGGAACAGAACGTTAGCGCGCCAACTGCCATGGCTAGGATTACCTTTATTCAGCACGATGGAACCGAGACCGTCGTTGAGGCCGAGCCGGGCATGACGGTGATGGAGGCGGCGGTGAAGAACTCGGTGCCCGGCATCGCCGCCGAATGCGGCGGTGCTTGCGCCTGTGCCACCTGCCACGTCTATGTCGACGAGGCTTGGCGCGAAACGACCGGCGCGCCAGAGCAGATGGAAGAGGATATGCTCGACTTTGCCTTCGACATCCGCCCTGAGAGCCGGCTGAGCTGCCAGATCAAAGTCACCGAGGCCCTCGACGGTCTCGTGGTCCGTATTCCCGAGAAGCAGATCTGATCTCCATGAACGACACCGTAACCAACGACACCGTGATCAAGACCGATGCCATCATTATCGGCGCCGGGCCGGTTGGCCTCTTCGCCGTGTTCGAACTCGGCCTCGTCGACATCAAGGCGCATGTGATCGACATTCTCGACCGCGCCGGCGGCCAATGCACCGAGCTCTACCCCGAGAAGCCGATCTACGACATTCCTGGCCTCGCCGTGGTCACGGGCCAAGAGCTCACCGACAAGCTGATGGACCAGATCAAGCCGTTCGGCGCCGAGTTCCACTTCAATCAGCGCGTCGAGAACGTCGTGCGCCTCGATGGCGGTTTCCGGGTCACGACCGACGCCGGCACCGTGATCGAAGCCAAGGTCCTGGTGATTGCCGCGGGCGGCGGGTCCTTCACCCCGAAGCGTCCGCCGCTTCCCCACATCGAGGACTATGAAGGCAAGTCCGTGTTCTACGCCGTGCGCAAGATGGAGAACTTTCGCGACCGCGACGTGCTGATCGTCGGCGGCGGCGATTCAGCGCTGGACTGGACCTTGAACCTCGAGCCCGTCGCCAAGTCGCTGACGCTGCTCCATCGCCGCGCCGAGTTCAGAGCGGCGCCCGCCTCGGTGCAGAAGATGCTGGCGCTGGTCGACAGCGGCAACATCAGCTTCAAGCTCGGCCAGGTCACGGAACTGCACGGCGAGGGTGGTCAGCTCAGCGCGGTCACGGTGAAAGGCGCTGACGGCGCCACCTTCGAGCAGCCGGTCGAGGTCATGATGCCGTTCTTCGGGCTCACCATGAAGCTCGGCCCCGTCGCCGATTGGGGCCTCGATCTCAAGGACAACCTCCTTCCGGTCGATACCGAGAAATTCGAGACCAGCGAAAAAGGCATCTTCGCCATCGGCGACATCAACACCTATCCGGGGAAGCTCAAGCTCATCCTGTCGGGCTTCCACGAGGCGGCGCTGATGGCGCAGCGAGCCCACAAATACGTCTATCCCGACAAGAAGCTGATCTTCCAGTACACCACGTCGTCGACCAATCTGCAGAAGAAGCTCGGGGTCAAGTAGCGAGCGGTCAGGCGAGCGAGCGGTACGCGGTGATGCTGTAGGGACTGAGCAGCTTCGCCTGCAGGCGGGCGCCCGGCGGCAGCTGCATCTCACGGAACACCCCGGTCCGATGCATCAGCTCGCCGGCGTCCATGTCGACCAGGATCACGTAAAGCCGCCGAGGCTTGGCGTGGTAGGACGCGACGATGCCTTGCAGCACCTCGGCAAAGATCTCCGCCGAGAACGGGTTGAAGAAATAGTGCACGGCCTCGCCCTCGACCGGCGTGATATTGACCACGTCGTCGAGCGCGCATTCGACGGTGCGGCATTTCATCCGGCTGCGCGGAAATTGCGCGATGTTCATCATCGCGTTGTCATGGAGCTCTTCGGCGAACTCGATGCCGCCGACGGCGGTGAACGGATGCTGCGACGCCATCAACAGCGCGCGGCCCTTGCCGGCCCCGTAATCGACGAAGCTGAGCTTGGGGATCTCGGCCTCGTCGACGGCCGAGAGCGCCCATTCGAACACCTGATAGGGTGTCGGCTTGTAGCGGTGGCCGCTTGCCTTGTTCGCCCCCCGCACCGTGAGGCCATCGAGCGCGATCTCGCCCTTGGTTGGAACGAAGAACAGGCGCTCGAAGGAATAATCGAGCACGTTGTCGTGCAGCCAGATCAGTGAGTCCTTGTAGTCCTTGGCGAGCCTGTCGGGGCGCGTGCGCTCCTTGAGCTTGGCGCCGGTGCGGCCAAGCTCGGGGATCACGGTGTCGCGGCCGATCTGCGCCGCCTTGGCGAGGCCGGTCTTGCCTGCGGTCGCGGCGCTCGCCGTCGCCTGCTTGGTGATGTTCGCCGTCTTGTCCGCGAGCCCGGCGATCCGCTGCGCGACCTGACTGCGCGCCACCTCGCGTTGCAGCTCCGCGGCTCTCTCCCAAGCGTCTTTGCTCGCCGCCACGGTGCTGGCAGCCGCTTCGTTGGTCCGGGTCACGGCGGGTTCGGCGGGCCGCTCAGGCGTCGCGTTCTCTTCGGCTGCCGACTCCGTGTCCTCGGCATTGTGGGGCACGGCAGACATGCTCAAGTCTTGCTCCGCTTCTGCGCAAAGATTAGGCGGCGGTACCGGCGACGCAAGACCTTTTTGCTCTGGGTTAACGCCGTCGCGGCCGCGGGTGACGGTGATATGATATCCTCCTGATTCGCCGAGGGAGAGGCCTCATCGGCGGAAAGTCGCCAGCACTCACCCAACGCGGCGGGGGAAAACGCGTGCAGGCAGAGATCCAACACGAGTCCGTGCGGCACGGCCTCATCGCCATGCTGCCAAGACTGAAGCGCTTCGCCGATGTGCTTGTCGGCGACAAGCGCCAGGGCAGGGCGCTACTACGCCGCGCCTTGAAGCGCATGCTTTCCGATCAGCACCGCTATCAGCGCGGAACACCCCTCGACCGCTTCGCCTTCGCCGAGATCTACCGGCTGTGGTTGAGCCAGCGCCGCGATAATGCCGATCCGCTGCGCCACGCCAAGCACGAGCGGAGGGGATTTCGAGCGGCTGCTGCGCGTGAACGGCGCGGCGGATCTCGACGCCGTGACCGCGAGCTTCCTCGGCGAGCTTCCGCCGCAGCAACGGAGCACGCTGCTCCTCGTCTATGGCGAAGGCTTCGGCCATGAGGATGCCGGCCTCGTGCTCGACACCGGCCCTGACACCATCCAGGCGCGCTTGATCCGCGCCTGCGCGAGCCTCGCCGACCGTTTTGGTGCCTCACCGAGACCGGCGAGCGTCGCCGTCGAGACTCTCTATCCCCTAGAGGCAACGGAAGCACCATGACCGAACTCAGCGACGAATTGCTGGTGGCGTATGTCGACGGCCAACTCGCGGGCGATCAGACCCGCGCCGTGGACAAGGTGCTCGACCAGGACGATGTCGTCGCCAGGCGCGTCGACGCCTTGAAACAGGCCCATAGCCGGCTCGAATTCGCCTTCGAGGCCATCCTCGCCGGCGAGGTGAGCGAGCTCATGGCCAATGCCCCGAGCTTGCCGCCACCGGTCAGGCGACGGCGTAGCAACGGTCTTGCCAAGATCGGCTTGGTCACTGCGGGGCTGGGCCTTGGGCTCTTCGCGCTCGTTGCCGGCTACGGTTGGCCGCTCGCGCTCCCGGAACGTGTCCCCGTGCCACAAGCGGGCGACATGTCACCGGCCTCCGGCGCCTGGCAGGACGAGGCGGTGCGGGCGCAGTCACTGTTGAGCCGCGACAGCGTCGAGGTCGGCGCGGAGAGCCAGGGTAACTTCGATCTCGTCGCGCTGCAGATGGCTCAGGTCATCGGTCCGGCGGTGAAGATCCCGAATCTCGAGGCGCAAGGATTTAAGTTCATGCGCGGTCAGCTGTTGCGCTTCGACGGAGAGCCGCTCGCCCAGCTGCTCTATCTCGGCGCCGGACGCGCGCCGCTCGCGCTCTATGCGCGGCGCGGCCGAGCGGAGATACGGGACGGCTTCGCCAAGGCCGGCGCCATCGGCGCCGTCGCTTGGAGCGACGACGGCATCGCCTATCTCCTCGCCGGCGAGGAGGACAAGGCGACATTGCTTCGTCTCGCCGAGAAGATCAGGCACGAGCCGTCGGCGGCAGAGCCTTCGTCTTCGCGGAAGCTCTCGGAGAACTGAGCCTCAGCGCGCGAGCTTCGCTGTGGGCGCATAGTCGCCGGCAAGATAGCGGTTCAGATCGACCCTGATCGCGTCGATCCGCGCCTTGTTGCAGTATGCCGAGTCGGCGCTGATGGTCTCCATCACCGATTCGCGGGTGTAGTCGTAAGCCTTCGCCATCTTGTCGAGTTGATAAGGATCGAGCCCACGCCGTCTTTCATCGGCAAGGTAGTCGGCCTTCAGTTTTTCCGCATCGAACATGAAGCCGCAATGGGCCGCGCGCGCTGAGGTCCAGGCCACTTGGATTGGCCTTGCCAAGGGATCGTCGGGGCTTACATAGCGAGCCGCCTTGTCGGTTGAGACGCCTTCCTTGCCGGTGACGCGCTCGACGGTGCTGCATGCCGGAAGCAAAGCAAGAACAGCGAGGGCTAGCATCGGCAGTGCGGCTGCAAGCAGGGATCTCAGGCTCGGATTCACGCGACTCTCTCAAGCTCCAGCATTCCCACGTCATGGCTCGAATTGGGCCAAGGCGCGCCACGGCGGGCGCATCTTAGCGGAGCGGGACCGCCGCCGCTAAGGGTCGAGAGCGCGCAGGAACAAGGAGGCTCAAAAAAGGAAAGGCGGAGCCGAAGCCCCGCCTCCCTGTGCGTTGTCGAGGGTCACGCCCGTTCGGGACGATCTTCTCGGCGCCGCGAGACCTTTCGGTCTCTGGATCACGCGCTCAGCTTTGTGGTTTCCCACAAAGCGGCCGGCGCAACCCTGGCCTAGGCCCATTATTTAGCGTCGCGTGGCTGCGACGTGGCTCCAGCCTTGGCCAGACTGGAACCAGGGGTCAGCGATTGAGCTTGCGTCGTTGTGAGCCCTACCAACCTCACCCCACGGCATTGGCGTGAAGCCGACAGGCCGTGGCACACTCCGCTCGCTTACTCATCCGCCTTCAGCCGCTCTTGGCTAGAGCGACATTGGGCTTGCCTAGCCCTTTGTGAGCCTTGGGACCATCTCCGGCACCTTCGGGATTCCCCCTCCAGAGCCTTTGGATCGCTCCTCCGTCACCCTTTGGGTTTCCCCTCCGGACACCAGCGGGTCGCCCCTCCAGCGCCTTCGGAAGTCTCCTTGAGCGCCTTCGACAACCCCTCAACTCACAGGACAATCCTACATCAGCGGCCGGCGGGCACGAGAGGCTTGGCGTGCATTATCCCCGTTATCCACCGAGGCGAGAAAAGCGGATTCCGGTCTCAGCGCAAGCCCGCAACCTCGGCCACAAGCTCGCGAAAACGCGGCCGGGGCGCATCGAGATAGGGCAGCGGCCGGCACACATCGATGGCGGCGAGGCCGATCCGCGTGGTCAGCGCGCCATTGAACAGACCCTCGCCGAGCCGCGCCGACAGTTTGGCGGTGAGCCCGTGGCCGATGAGCTGGTGGATGACGTCGTCGCCGAGGGCGATGCCGCCGGTCAGAACGATATGGGTCACGACCATGCGCGCGAGCTTGAGCAGCGACAGCGTGCCCGGGCGGGCGCCGTAGAGCGTTGCCAGCTTCCGCAGCATGCGCAGGTTGACGCTGGCCACGAACAACATGTCGATCAGCGCCGCGGGGCTCACCGCGGTCACCACCGACACGCGCTTCGCCGCGGCGGCGACGATGCTCCGCGCGATCGGATCGAGCGGCGCGACGAGCGTGCGCTCCGACAGGCGCAACAGCTCGCTGGCATCCATGATGTCGCCCTCGTGCTCCGCGAGCCGCGCCAGGCCCCAGGCGAGGTCCTTGCGTCCCGCGTAAAACCGCTTCAGCCGGCTGACGACGTCAAGCGCAACGGCCTTGTCGTTGTGCACCGCGGCGCTGTCGGCTTCGTGGCGGAGGCGCCCGAGCCGCCCGAGCCGGGCGAGCCCCGCCACCTCTCGTAGGATGATCATCAGGAGAGCGAGGCCGGCGAGGCCGAGAAGGCCGATGGTGGTCCAGCCGATCCAGTCCTGCCTCGCCATCATGTCGCGGATGAGGTCGTGCAGCCAGGTCGCCGAGGCGAGCCCGACGAGGCCGCCAACCGCGACCAGGAGGATGCTGCCCCAGCGCCAGCCGCGCTCGAGCACAGGGAGCGCCCGCACCGTCGCCGGGAGCTGCGCCTCGTCGGTGGCGATCAGCGGCGGCGGCGCCGGCGTCTCGGCAATCTCAACCTCTTCCAGCCGGAACGATGCGGGCTTGCGTGGCTTCGTCATGCGAGCTTGTCTCCGATCAGCGCCTGCAGCGCCCGGTCGAGCCTGATATTTGGGAACGGCGCGAAGCCGCCGGAAGGGAGCAGCACGGGATCCGGCGGCCGGAAGCGCACGAAGCGGACCTCGTCGCTCTGCGCCTCGGGATGCCGCAACGCCGTCTTCGGGTCGGCAGGGAGGTCGCCGGGGAAGATGGCGAAGGGCTCGCTGCCGTCGAACCGCCGGCGGCCGATAGTCTCGCCCGGCAAGCGGATAGCCGACGATGCAGGGCAGCACCTCGCCGTTCCGTTTCGCGCGGCCTTCCTTCGTCGCCCGGATGGCGGCCAGCGCCAGCGCCTTCACCCTCGCGCCGGCATATTCGGCTTTGGCCATCGCCTGTTCGGTGAGCAGCGCGAGGGTGGCCTCCAGCCGGTCATGGCTCGTGTGATGCAGATGGTCGGCCTTGGTCGCCGCCACCACGATACGGTCGATGCGCGGGCTGAACAGGCTCGACCACAGACTGTTCGCGCCGGTACGGAAACATTCGAGGATCTCGGTCATGGCGCGCTCGAGATCGGCGACGCCCGCGCGCCCGCCATTCAAGGCCGCGAGCACGTCGACAAGCACGATCTGCCGGTCGAGCCGGGCGAAATGATCGCGAAAGAACGGGCGCACCACATGGGTCTTATAGGCCTCATAGCGCCGCTCCATCATCGCCCACAGCGAGCCGCGCGGAAAGCTTCCCGAACCCCTGGGCTCGAGCGGCGCGAAGGTCAGCGCCGGGGAGCCTTCGAGCTCGCCCGGCATCAGGAAGCGCCCCGGCGGCAAGGTCGACAGTGCGTTGGGATCGGCCCGCGTCGCCCGCAAATAGGCCTTGAACGATGAGGAGAGCTGCTGGGCCACGGCCTCATCGGCCGGCGCCGCGGGATCGGTCGCCGCAAGCGCCGCGTGCCACTCTCGGGCCGCTCGCTTCCGCTCGCCGGCGCGGCTCTGCGCCAGCGCCGCATCCGACCAGTCGCGGTAGTTGAGCCGGAGCAGCGGCAGATCGAGCAGCCACTCGCCGGGATAATCGACGATATCGATGTTGAGGCGATCGTAGCCGAGCTGGCGCTTCCAGAATTTCTGCGGCTCATATTCGAGCGCGATCCTGAGCTGGCTGATTCGCCTGGTGCTCTCGGGCCAGCGCGGCGGGTCCGCGGTGAGGTCGGCGAGGTGCCTCTCGAAGTCGAAGCGCGGCACCTGATCGTCGGGCTGCGGCTCGAGATAGGCGCGAAGCACGCGACCCTGCGCTGCGGCGTCGAAGAACGGCATGCGGCCTTGGGCGATAAGATTATGCACCAGCGCGGTGATGAACACCGTCTTGCCGGAACGGGCGAGGCCCGTGACCCCGAGCCTGATCGTCGGCTCCACGAGGCTCGCCGCGAAGTCGCCGACGTTGCGGACGGCATCGACGGCGCCTTGGGTGAGGGTGGTCATCGCCACGCTTCGAACGGTCCTCCTTGCCCTTCGAGGGGCACTTGCCTCTTAGCGCGCCAGGGGTGGCGAAGAAAGGGGCCGGCGCGGCCAAGCCGCCGCTTTCATTCAGCTTTCGCGCCCACGTCACGCCCATGTCATCAAGCTCTGACTCTCTGTCGCCGGCAAGAGTCGCGGCCTATTCGTGTCAAGCACGTTGCTCACTTGACTTGATCCTCGGCTTCCGTAAATACGGGGCACCTGATTGGGGGTCGCGGTTCACGGCGGATGGACCGGTGAGCGGAACAGGGCCTGACGGCCCGGAAAGACCAACAGCATGCGTGTGACAGAGGCATTCATGCGGCCCAAGAAAAAGATCCCGGAAGACTATCGTCCCTCCGACGATGAGCCTTTCATGAGCGAGCTTCAGCGCGCCTATTTCCGGCGCAAGCTGCTCACATGGCGGGACGAGATCCTGCGCTCCACCAAGGAGACGTTGCAGCACCTCCAGGATGAATCGGCGCAGCACGCCGACATCGCCGACCGCGCCACGACGGAGACCGAGCGCGCGCTCGAGCTTCGCGCCCGCGACCGCCAGCGCAAGCTGATCGCCAAGATCGACGCCGCGCTCGCGCGCCTAGAGGAGGGCACTTACGGCTATTGCGAGGAGACCGGCGAGCCGATCAACCTGAAGCGGCTCGATGCCCGGCCGATCGCGACCCTGAGCGTCGAGGCCCAGGAGCGTCACGAGCGCCGCGAGCGCGTCTACCGCGACGAATAGAGCTTTCGTTTCTCACCAGTCAAGTCTCAGTCCGCGGCCGATAGCGGCCGGGCCACGGTTTCCAGCGGTTTGCGCTCGGCGGCGACGCCGAAGCGCCCGGCGATGACGCCCGCCGCAAGCATCAGCACGGCACCGAGGAGATAGCCGAGGGCCACGCTGGTGCGAGAGCCGGTCTCGATCAGCCAGCCGAAGAGGGCGGGCGCAACGACGCCGCCGATGCCGGTTCCGACCGCGTAGAAGAAGGCAATGGCGAGCGCTCTGATCTCGAGCGGGAAGGTCTCGCTCACGGTGAGATAGGCGGAGCTTGCCGCCGCCGAGGCAAAGAAGAAGATCACGCTCCAGGCGATGGTCTGGGTGGTCGCCGAGAGCACGCCGAGCGCGAACAGATATCCGGTGACGGCGAGGAGCAGGCCGGACGCGGCATAGGTCAGCGCGATCATCGGCCTGCGGCCAACCGTGTCGAACAACCGTCCGAGCAGAACCGGCCCGAGAAAATTCCCGAGCGCGAACGGCAACAGGTACCAGCCGACCTGACCGGCGCCGATCCCATAGAAGTCGGTGAGGACGAGCGCGTAGGTGAAGAAAATCGCATTGTAGAAGAAGGCCTGCGAGGCCATCAGCGCCAGGCCGACGATGGTGCGGCGCCGGTGCTTGCGATAAAGCGTGTGCCAAACCTCCCCAAGCGCCGTGAACCGCCTTGCGCGGAGCTTGAACGGCGGCTGCTCGATCTCAGCGAAATCGCCGCCGCGGCGCCGGTGGGCATGCTCGATCGCTTCGAGAATGACCTCCGCCTCCCCGGCGCGGCCATGGGTCACGAGCCAGCGTGGCGATTCCGGAATGAAGGTCCTGAGATAAAGGATGGCGAGACCGAGCACGGCGCCGATCAGGAAGGCGGCGCGCCAGCCGAGATCCGCCGGTAGCACCGCCGGGTCGAGCAGGACGATCGAAGCGGCGGCACCAATGGCCGCGCCGATCCAGAAGCTTCCGTTGATGACGAGATCGGTCCAGCCGCGATAACGCGCGGGGATGAACTCCTGGATGGTGGAGGCGATCGCGGTGTATTCGCCGCCGATGCCGGCGCCGGTGAGAAAGCGAAACAGCGAGAAGCTGAAGAGGTCCCAGGAGAGCCCGGTCGCCGCGGTGGCGACGAGGTAGAGCCCAAGCGTGATCGAGAACAGCCGCTTGCGTCCGAGCCGGTCGGTGAGCCAGCCGAACAGGAGCGCGCCGCCGACGGCGCCGGCGAGATAGAAGCTGCTCGTCAGTCCGACCTCGGCATTGGAGAGTTGGAGCGAGCTTGTCTTGAGCGCGCCGGCGACCGCGCCCGCGAGCGTGACCTCGAGCCCGTCGAGGACCCAGGTGACGCCGAGGGCGATGACGACGAGGGTATGGAATCGGCTCCACGGCAGCCGCTCGAGCCGGGCCGGAACATCGCTTTCGATGATTTGGGGGTCAGTCTCCGCCCGAGCCATGATCGACCGGGCTCGGCGGCTCCGACCGCGGCGCTATGGGAAAGGTGAAGATCGTGTCCGGGTAGGGCTCGGGCTCCAGCGTGTAGTGCCACCACTCCTTGGGATAGTTCTTGAAGCCGCGGCGGGCCATGGCATCCACCAGGAGCGTTCGGTTTGCTTCTTCCTCCTCGGTGAGGCCGCCAGCCTCGGTATTCGCCTTGAGGTCGAAGCAATCGAAGCCGGTTCCCATGTCGAGGCTGTCATCGGCTGCGCGCTCGCCTTGGGCCGCGGTGCAAGCCCCGAGCGCATGCCCATCCGACGACGGCACCACCTGGCACGGCGCCCCGCGGGATCAGGGTGAGGTCCATGGTGGCGCCGCGGGAATGCCCGGAGACCGCGGCGATATAGCCTTGCGGGAACAGCGACGTCTTGGCGAGCGCCGGGTAATGCACCGCCTTTGAGTCTCTGTCGTCGGGTCGTTTCGACCAGGCGACGAAGGCCGCCACCGCTTCCGCCGGACGGTAGCAATCGTAGACCTTGAGGCCGAGCCCTTGGCTCTTGAGGTCGGCCTGCACCGCCTTGAGCGCTTCGGCCGCCTGTCTCACCAGCACGCATTCCGGAGCGTCATAGCCGGGCACGGGATGCAAGGTGAAATTGTCGCTGCCTGCGTAGCGCATGTCCTGCTGAATGGTCGGATCGATATCGCGGAGATAGACGAAGTCCGCCGGCATGTCCGCGGCGAGGAGCGCTGAGGCGCTGAGAAAAACGCCGAGCGCGGTGACCAAACGAAGCATGGGCCTAAGGCTACCGTCTCAAGATCAACGCGGCATAAAAAAACTCCCCGCTTTGGGGCGGGGAGTGGAGTGTTTGGGGGACTGACATGACTGGCCGAAGCCAGCCGGTGTCGGACCATTAGCAGGGAACTGCCGGCGCTCTTACGGCATCAGCGGCTGAAGAATTACCGGCATCGCCTCATCCGCCTGCCACAAATACGCATGGCAGCCGTAAGCTCGGATGTCCTGTCTACCGCAACTGGCCTACGGCCACAAGCAAAACCGACCATGGCCCATTTGTCACAGTCAATCGCGAAATTCGCGGGAATTTCAACGTGCTGTGCCTAAGTTTTGCCAAATTCCGGCACCGGACGAGGGTCGCTATGGTCGATGACCACATCGGCATGCGGCGGCTCCAAATGCCTGCGTCCAGCGATTCCCGTCTCGATCAGGACGTCGACCGGCCCACCCGTCATGATCAGATGCTCGGTATCGTCGCGCCGGATGAGAATAAGCTTGCGTCGGCTGTCCACGGAGGCCGTCTCCACCACGCCGAGCCTCTTGTCGCGGCCGCGCAAGAAGCCGCTGGTCGTGCCGCCGGTCATGACGAAGGTCTTGAACGCCCAGACGGTCAGCGCGATCAGCGCGATCGCGAACAGGAAGGCGGCGACGGCGAGAATGATGCTGTCGGTATCGGTCATGTTAGGCATGGGCGGGGCTCGTGACGGCCGCGAGAGATCCGGTGCAAGATACAGGTGAAGCCTTGCGGGGCGGCTCCTAATAAAGCGTTAACCAAGGTCTCAATATGACACCGCAACGGCCGCACAGGTCGCCATAGCCTCGGTCCATGACCGGTGAGAGCGACCAGCCCCAGCCCGAGACACAAAGTGCGGCGATAACTGGAATCGAATCGGGTAGTTTGAGCGCCATGACCGACATCGACGCACCCATGCGTTATGCCGAACCCGTCGCTGATCGCACCGGCCGCGACGGTAATATCGGCCTCGTGGTGCTGCTCGCGCTCGCGCTCGCCGTTGCCGCCGTCGGCCTTGCCATGCTGTCGCGCGAATTCGCCGAGCCCTTCGTCCTCGCCATTCTCGCCTCGCTCGCCGTGGTCGGGGTGTTCTGCCTGTTCGCCGGCGCCGTCGGCATCCTTCATTTCGGCCAGCCGAGCGCGCGCAACGACGTCACCAAGGCCTTCGTCGACAATCTGCCCCAAGGGGCGTTGATCGCCGATAGCGCGGGCAGGGTGCTCTACGCCAACGAGGCCTATCGGGATCTGCTCGGCCTCGAGCCGGACATGGTTCCCGTTGCGCCCGATCGCGCCTTCGCCGGCAACGCCTATCTCGCCGAGCAGATCTTCAGGCTGTCGCGCGCGGCGCAGCAGGGCCGTGGGCTGAAAGAGGAGTTCCGCCTGCCGCCGCCGGGAGAGGCAGACACCGAGGCGGGCGTGCGTCCGCGCTGGTTCCGCATCTCGGTTCAGCCGATGCCCGCCGATCCGTCAGCGGGCCGCAAGGGCGGGCTCGTCGTCTGGCAGGTCGAGGAGACCACCGCCGACCGCGAGCGCCAGGAGGCTGGGTTCGAGAAGGTGCAACAGGCGATCGCCTATCTCGACCACGCGCCTGCCGGCTTCTTCACCGCCGACGGCGACGGCACCATCGATTATCTGAACGCGACGCTGGCGCAATGGCTCGGCCTCGACCTCGCCGAGGTTTCCGGCTCGCGAGCTCAAGCTCGCGGAGATCATGACGCCCGACGGCGCCGCGCTCATCGCCCGCGCCGGCCGTGGCGCCGGCGAAGGTGCCACGCGGCGCTTCGACATCGACCTCGTCAAGGCCGATGGCACCACGCTCCCGGTTCGCATTCTGCACGGCGTCGCCGCTTATGGCGGCAATGGCGGTCTCGCGCACGCGCTCGTGCTCAACCGCGCCCCTGGCGAGCCGGAAGAGGCCGCCGCCGCCGAGCTCAAATTCGCGCGCCTGTTCAACATGGCGCCGATCGCCATCGCCACCATCGATCGCGACGGCTCGATCAGCACCACCAATGCCGCTTTCGTGCGCCTGTTCGGCGGTGCCGTGGACGGCGTTCCGGGACGGAAAGTGTCGCTCGCGAGCCTTGCCGAGGGCGACGGCGCCGAAGCCTTGCAGAAGGCGCTCGACGCCGTCATCGCCGGCCAAGGCCTGGTCGAGCCCGTCGACATCGCCTTCAAGGGCGACAAGGACCGCAGCGGCAGCGTCTATCTCAGCCCGGTCGAGCAGTCGGAGGGCGAGAACGAGGCGGCGATTGCCTACGCCATCGACACCACCGAGCAGCGCGCGCTCGAGATGCAGATCGCGCAAAGTCAGAAGATGCAGGCGATCGGCCAGCTCGCCGGCGGCATCGCCCACGACTTCAACAACATGCTGACGGCGATCATCGGCTTCTCCGACTTCCTGTTGATGAACCACCGACCGACCGACCCTGCGTTCCAGGACATCATGAACATCAAGCAGAATGCGAACCGGGCCGCGGGCCTCGTCCGCCAGCTGCTTGCCTTCTCGCGCCAGCAGACCTTGCGCCCCGAGCGTCTCCAGCTCGGCGATGTCCTCTCCGAGCTCTCGATCCTGCTCGGCCGGCTCCTCGGCGAGAACATCGAGCTCAAGCTCGAGGGCGGCGGCTCCGATATCTGGCCGGTGAAGGCCGATCTCCATCAGTTCGAGCAGGTGATCATCAATCTCGCCGTCAACGCCCGCGACGCCATGCCGGACGGCGGCAAGCTCACGATCCGCACCGCCAACGTCCCCGAGCGGGACTCGCACGCCCTCGGCCAGCACCTCCAGCCTGGGGACTATGTGCTGATCGAGGTGAGGGACACCGGCACCGGCATGACGCCGGAGGTGATGCACAAGATCTTCGAGCCGTTCTTCTCCACCAAGGAAGTCGGCCGCGGCACCGGCCTCGGTCTCTCCACCGTCTACGGCATCGTCAAGCAGACCGGCGGCTACATCGTTCCCGAGAGCGAGGTCGGGCAGGGCACGGTGATGCGGGTCTATCTGCCCCGCTACGTCGAGATCGCGGGCCAGACCGAGCGGGAGGCGCGGCCCGGACGCCGCGAGCAGCCGAAAGACCTCACCGGCCACGGCACCGTGCTTCTCGTCGAGGACGAGGATGCCGTCCGCAGCTTCGCCGCTCGGGCGCTTGGGCAGCGCGGCTACCAGGTGCTGGAAGCGACCACCGGCGCCGAGGCGCTGGAGCTGTTCGCGAGCCACAATGGCGAGGTCGATCTCGTCGTCAGCGACGTGGTCATGCCCGAGATGGACGGTCCCACCCTGATGAAGCATCTCCGGAGCGAGCGCCCGGACCTCAAGATCATCTTCATCTCCGGCTATGCCGAGGATGCCTTCCGACGCAATCTCTCCGAGAACGAGGAATTTCTGTTCTTGCAGAAGCCCTTCGATCTCAAGGAGCTGGCCGCTGCGGTCAAGGCCGCGCTGCAAGGCTGACACGGGCTTGCGGGCGCGGCGCAAAATCCGTGTGAGGGCTTCCTTTCGCCACCGATCGCGGCTAACACCCGACGCGAAACCCCCATCTACGAGTTTGAGGCGCGCGTGCCCGATTACGAGAAGCAACCCGACGATCAGCATGAAGGCTTTCGCCGCCGGGCCCGCAAAAAGCCGCGTCTGCCCGCGCTCACCATTCACCGCTATGGCGGCAGGCTGATCTATTTCTGGTTCGGCATGCGCTTTGGCGAGCTGCTGAAGTTGTTCAAGCGCGGGCGCTACAGTTTCACGCTCAACTGCATTCCCGACACGCTGCTGCTCCTGCTGTGGACGCCGGTCAACTCGCTGCTCTATCGCATCTCGGAAGCGAAATACCGCCGCAAGGCCGAGGCCGCGCCGCTCCCGGACCCGCCGGTGTTCGTCATGGGCCATTGGCGCACCGGCACCACCCTGATGCACGACCTCTTCTCCGAGGATCCGCGCCTCGCTTACCCGACCACCTATGAATGCTTCTTCCCGCATCACTTTCTCCTCACCGAGGACACGCTGCCCAAGGTGATGAAGGTGCTGTTGCCGCAGAAGCGGCCGCAGGACGACGTGCCCGTGGGCTTCGAGCGCCCGCAGGAAGAAGAGTTCGGCATGATGATGCTGGGGGAGGGCACCCCCTACCTCACCCATGCCTGGCCGCGCTTCGGCCCCGCCGACAGCGACTATCTCGACTTCAAGGGCCTCTCCGCCGCCGCCAGGAAGAAATGGGCCGATGCCTATATGTGGTTCTACAAGCGGCTCGCGCTGAGGCATGGCGGCAAGCCCCTGGTGATGAAATCTCCGGCCAACGCCGCGCGGCTCAAGCTGCTCACCGAGCTCTTTCCGCAAGCCCGCTTCATCTACATCGCGCGGAACCCGCTCGCGGTGTTCCCCTCCACGGTGAAGCTCTGGCGCGCGCTCTATTCGACCCAAGGGCTGCACAATCCGCCTTACCTCGACAGCTGGCTCGACGACTACGTGCTCGACATGTTCGCGCGCCTCACCGAGGACTTCGAGGCGGACAAGCATCTGATCCCCGAGGATCGTCTCGTCGAGCTCCGCTACGAGGATCTGGTCAAGGACCCGATCGGCACCATGCGCGACATTTACGCCAAGCTCGGCATCGGCGATTTTGCCGAAGCGGAGGCGCCGATGCGCGCCTATCTCGATGCGCAAAAGGAGCACCGCGTCTCCGAATACGAGCTGCCGCCGGAGCTGAAGCGGAAGGTGATCGAGCGTCTCGGCCCCTATATCGACCGCTACGGCTATCGCGAGGCGGTGTCGCGCGGGGCCGCGAGCGCCAAGACCGCGTCCGCGGCGCCTGTCGCCGAGCCGCAAACCTCCTGACCTCGGAGGCTTCGTCATTGCCTGGCTGGTCCCGGCAATCCAATGATGAGAGGCGCGCAGGCCTAGTAGCCTCGCAGCTCCTTGATTTGTTCGAGGCTCAAGCCGCGGATGTCCTCGGCCGTGAGCGTCCAAACGCCGTCACGATTAGCCTTTTCTTTGGCGGCCGAGAACATGGCTTCGGGCTCGACAGCTTGGTCGCGCGCCTCGGCCGCATCCGTGAGCGTTTGTTCAGGCTTCCTTGGCGGGAGCGGCGGCGGTGATTCCGCGGCGGTCTGCTGGAGAGTTCGATGCGAGCCAGGCGCAGGCTTCCGTGGCGGGAGTGGCGGCCCCAAATCAGCCAAGACGGGTCCCGATCCGCAGAATTGCGGGTTCCTGATCACCGGTGCCCGCTCGCTTAACCCGGCGAAAAGCATCGATTTGCCGCTTGCCTTCACCGCTTCGTCCCAACATCCGTAATCATTGCAACGATTATAGGATGAAACAGATCGGACAGCTGGTGTCGTTCTTCAGCTTGAATTGACGTTTTCCTTTGCCTCGGGACGATGCGGCTAAGGTTTCAATTCCTTTTGCGAGCTTTTTCAATTCTTTGGCGAGCTTGGCGCAATCGGCGTTCGCCTTTCCAGCTTCGCTGCCGGGCGTCGCTTCGGGGCCGCACGCGTCTTGCTGAAGCAAAGGGTCTACCGTTTCTGACCGAGGTGACGGAACAGGTTCCGAAATCACAGTGATCTTCGCCGCCCCGCCTTGGAGACAGGGCGCCGGTGTCCACGGCAGCCGGCTTATGGGCTTTGCCCTCGACCAGGTCCCTGAAGTCCGTCTGAAGGCCAACGATGATCGTATAGTTCCGCTCCTCGTTATAAGGCTCCACCGTTCCTCGCGTGCGGTCCGACGGCCACCAATATTCCCCTGAGGATGAGGCGGCCTTCGTCATCCGAAACGGGGCGGCCATCCTTCAGAGCGAACACTGCGCCTCCCGAGCCTCCCTCGTCGAGGTCGATGTCGGCGTAATAGAACGGCGGCCCCCCGAAGAACGCGTTGGAGACGCTTCTTATGGTTCCCTTCGCGAGCACCGGTTCTCGGCTCGATATCTTATTCAGGGCATGGCGCTGGTAGCCTGTCGCTGAAAAGATCTGCTCCCCCTCTGACAGAGACGAATCGGAAGCGTTAATCGCAAACGAACTGCAGCCCTGCAATTCGCGCTTGAGGCGAACGACGATAAAATCCTCATTGTTCAAGAAGTATCCGTTCCTTTGGTCTTTCTCGACGACAATTGGAATGGCGACGTTTCGATGCAAAAAGCTGCGGAAGCTGCATCCTCTAAAGGAGACCGCACCGCCTCTGCCTTTTGAGAAAACGTGCTTCGCTGTCACCAACAGGTCCGGTCTCAGCACGCTCGACGCGGACGCGAAAACCTCGCCGCCTGCGTCGTCGCACACGATCTTCCCCGTGCACGCCATCAGTTGTTTCGTCTCGTCGGTTGACAGCTTGATACCGAGCTTGGCCTCGCTCTGGCCGAGATTCCAGCGCCCGTCGACGAGCTTCCGGCTGCCCTCCTTGGCGTAGATCAGGACCCGATGGAGCAGTGAGATGTCAGAGGAAATAGGTTCGGACGGAGATCGGCCCGTCATCAGCGGCGAAGCATCCACCGCAAGTGAAGCGGCCGCCGCCAATGTGGCTGCCAATGCACCGGCGCCGAGACCCTGGCTCGAGGTTCTCCCCCGTCGGGTGCTCGACCCGGAACGATCTACGCGCTTACGTCTTCGCATCGAGCCGCGGGTTCCCTCGGCGGCCTTGGGGTGAGTGAGTTGCGACTAAACAGCAAAGCCGCGCCAGTTGTCGACGCAGCGCAAGGGTTGGGCTCGGTGCATTGAACCTGGCGGTGACGGCAGCCTTGGTCCTGAATGGCCTTCCCCTGCGGGAACCGTTACCCGAGGCGAGCAGGAACACGTCCGGGCATATCGACGATAGGCGTTTCGGCACCTTCGGATATTGACTATGCTTCAGCGCGAAAGGTGGAACCGATGCCATCCCATTTCACTGTCGGACTGGTAAGCAAGGGCAAGGCCGACCGCGTCGCCGTCGACGCCGAGGACGCGCTGATCGCCGCGCTGAAGGTAAAGACCGAGCGTCCCGACGCCACCATCACCTATGTCCGCCGCCAGAACCGGCGCGGCGACGCCCGCCACCCCAGCCATAGCCTGGCGCCCCACCGCCGCTAGGGGTCCACCTTTGCCAAAAAGAACAGATTGCGAACAGAGAACAAAACGTGTACATTGGCTCCTTCGGTCCCCGAGGTTGGGGACGGGCCGCGGGAAGCGGGCCGTGGGGCAGTGAAGCGGGCATTTGCCAGTATCGGCGGGGCTAGGAAATATGGGAGAATCGGCCATGTTGAATACGAGCCTTCGCGTTGTCGAAGGAGGTCAGATGGACAGGGAAAAGGCGCTCGAGGCGGCGATCTCGCAGATCGAGCGGAATTGCGGCAAGGGCTCCATCATGCGTCTCGGCCAGAACGAGAAGGCGGTGGAGGTCGAGGCCATTTCGTCGGGCTCGCTCGGGCTCGACATCGCGCTCGGCATCGGCGGCCTGCCGCGTGGCCGCGTCGTCGAGATTTACGGCCCTGAATCCTCCGGCAAGACCACGCTTGCGCTCCATGTCATCGCCGAGGCGCAGAAGCGCGGCGGCATTTGCGGCTTCATCGACGCCGAGCACGCGCTTGACACCGTCTATGCGCGGAAGCTCGGGGTCGACCTCGAGAACCTCCTGATCTCCCAGCCCGACACCGGCGAGCAGGCGCTCGAGATCACCGACACCCTGGTGCGCTCCGGCGCCATCGACGTGCTCGTGGTCGATTCCGTCGCGGCGCTGACGCCGAAGGCCGAACTCGAAGGCGAGATGGGCGACCAGCTCCCAGGTTCACAGGCGCGGCTGATGAGCCAGGCACTCAGGAAGCTCACGGGCTCGATCTCCAAGTCACGCTGCATGGTGATCTTCATCAACCAGATCCGCATGAAGATCGGGGTGATGTTCGGCTCGCCGGAGACCACGAGCGGCGGCAACGCGCTCAAATTCTACGCCTCGGTCAGGCTCGACATCCGCCGCATCGGCGCCATCAAGGAGCGCGACGAGGTGGTCGGCAACCAGACCCGGGTCAAGGTGGTGAAGAACAAGGTGGCGCCGCCCTTCAAGCAGGTCGAGTTCGACATCATGTATGGCGAGGGCATCTCCAAGATGGGCGAACTCGTCGATCTCGGCGTCAAGGCGGGCATCGTCGAGAAGTCGGGCTCCTGGTTCTCCTTCGACAGCGAGCGCATCGGCCAGGGCCGCGAGAACGCCAAGACCTATCTCAAGGAGCACCCGGACATGGCCGAGAACATCGAGCGCGCCATCCGCCAGAATGCCGGCCTGATCGCCGCCCAGATCCTCGAGGGCAGCGACGATAGCGAGACGAATGGCGATGGCGACGAGGGCGCGGCCGGCTTCGCCGATGACGGCACCGTGGCCCCGATCGGCGGCGCAGCGGCGCGCCGTGGCCGCCGCTGAGGCGAGAAGCCGCCGGGCCGCCTGAACAGGTTTCGTAAGCGTTGCGTCGCGTGCGTCATGGCCGGGCTCAAGCCCGGCCATCTGCGTTGAGGGGCGACGCCAGCGCCGGCCGCGACGCCTGAGGGCGGCGCGGGGCAGGGATGGCCGCTGGACAGTCTTTTCCCGCCACACTATGTCTGGAGCCGATCCCGACGCCCTCTTGGTCCCAAGAGCGGCGCCGTTAGCTGTTTCGCAGCCCGAATTGGCTAGGGTCGTTTTGCTAAGAGCGCATCGAGGCTCCGCCCCTTCGCCGCCATGCCTTCCGCCAAGACGAAGAGCGTCAAGAAAGCCAAGACCACCCGTGCCGGCGCGGGTGACGACAGGGTCCGTGACCAGAGCATGAACGATCATACCGCGAGCGAGAGCGCCGTCAGCCGCACCCATCTGAAGGACACCGGCGCCAACGCGATTCGCGCGGGCTTCCTCGATTTCTTCGCGGCCAACGATCACGAGCTGATGCCGTCGAGCCCGCTCGTGCCGCGCAACGATCCGACCTTGATGTTCACCAACGCCGGCATGGTTCAGTTCAAGAACGTGCTCACCGGCGCCGAGCCCCCGCGGTTTCCCCGCGTCGCCACGGCGCAGAAATGCGTCCGCGCCGGCGGCAAGCACAACGATCTCGACAATGTCGGCTACACCGCGCGTCACCACACCTTCTTCGAGATGCTCGGCAACTTCTCCTTCGGCGACTATTTTAAGGAGCGCGCCATCCTGCTCGCCTGGGAGTTGCTGACCAAGGAGTTCGCCGTCGACGAGAACCGTCTGCTCGTCACCGTCTATGTCGACGACGATGAAGCGGCTGCGCTCGCCAAGAAGATCACGGGGCTGCCCGAGAGTAAGATTCTGCGCATCCCGGGCAGCGACAATTTCTGGTCCATGGGCGACACTGGTCCGTGCGGTCCGTGTCTTGAGATCTTCTACGACCACGGCCCGAGCTTGAGGGGCGGCCCGCCCGGCAGCCCCGACGCCGACGGCGACCGCTTCGTCGAGATCTGGAATCTCGTGTTCATGCAGTACGACCAGCTGCCCGACGGCAGCCGCGCCGATCTGCCGGCCCGCTCGATCGACACCGGCATGGGGCTCGAGCGCATCGCCGCCGTGCTGCAAGGCACCCACGACAATTACGACATCGACCTGTTCAAGACGCTGATCGCGGCCTCGGTCGAACTCACCGGCGTCGCCGCCAAGGGCGAGGCACGCCCAAGCCACCGCGTCATCGCCGATCATCTGCGTGCCGCGTCGTTCCTCGTCGCCGACGGCGTCTTGCCGTCGAACGAGGGCCGCGGCTATGTGCTTCGCCGCATCATGCGCCGCGCCATGCGCCACGCCCATCTCCTCGGCGCCGACGAGCCGCTGCTCTACCGTCTGGTGCCGACGCTCGTCACCGAGATGGGCCGCGCGTACCCTGAGCTCGAGCGCGGGCAAAGTCTGATCGTCGAGACGCTGAAGCTCGAGGAGACCCGCTTCCGCGACACCCTCGAGCGCGGCCTTCGCCTTCTCGACGAGGCGACCAAGGGCCTGACGCGCGGCGCCATGCTTCCGGGCGAGACGGCCTTCAAGCTCTACGACACCTACGGCTTTCCCTTCGACTTGACCGAGGACGCGCTGAAGCCGCGCGGCATCAGCGTCGATACCAAAGGCTTCGCCGCTGCCATGGAGCGCCAGCGCGCCGAGGCGCGGAAGTCATGGGCGGGATCCGGCGAGGCCGCCACCGAGACGCTGTGGTTCGAGCTGAAGGAGGAGCTCGGCGCCACCGAGTTCCTCGGTTACGAGTTCGAGGCCTCCTCCGGCGAGATCGTGGCCCTGGTCAAGGACGGCAAGCGCGTCGAGGCGCTGAAGTCGGGCGAGCGCGGCACCATCATCGTCAACCAGACGCCGTTCTACGCCGAGTCCGGCGGTCAGGTCGGCGATCGCGGGGTCATCACCAGCCCCGACGGCGCCCACTTCACCGTCGACGACACGCAGAAGAAGCTCCACGGCCTCTTCCTCCACGTCGGCACGCTCGAGAGCGGCACGGTGAAAATCGGCGAGGTGGTCGATCTCGACGTCGATCACGGGCGCCGCACCGCGACCCGCGCCAACCACTCCGCGACCCACCTGCTGCACGAAGCGTTGCGCGAGGTGCTGGGCCAGCACGTGGCCCAGAAGGGCTCGCTGGTCGAGCCCGGGCGCCTCAGATTCGACTTTTCACATCCCCGGCCCATGACCCAGGCCGAGCTCCGCGCCGTGGAGGATCTCGCCAACGACATCATTCTTCAGAATGCCGTGGTCGAGACCCATCTGATGCGCCCCGAAGAGGCGATCGCCAAGGGCGCGCTGGCGCTGTTCGGCGAGAAATATGGCGACGAGGTCCGCGTCGTCTCCATGGGCAAGAGCGAAGCGAGCCGGAAAAGCCGCCAGGCCTATTCCGTCGAGCTCTGCGGCGGCACCCATGTGCACCGCACCGGCGATATCGGTCTCCTCAAGATCGTCGGCGAAGGCGCCGTCGCCTCCGGCGTCCGCCGCATCGAGGCGCTGACCGGGGAGGGGGCACGAAGCTACCTCGCCGAGCAGGATCGGCGCGTGCGCGAGGCGGCCGAGCTGTTGAAGGTATCGCCTGACGAGATGATCGACCGGCTCGCCGCGGTGCTCGATGAGCGGCGGAAGCTCGAGAAGCAGCTTGCCGAGGCGAAGCGCGAGCTTGCGCTTGGCGGCGGCGCGGGCGCGGCCGACGCCGGCGCGGCGATTCGCGACCTCGGTCCCGTCAAGCTGTTCGCGCGCACGCTTCAGGACGTGGCGCCAAAGGATCTTCGCGGCCTCGTCGACGACGCCAAACGGCAATTGGGCTCTGGCATCGTCGCCATCGTCGGCGTCAATGACGGCAAGGCCGGGCTCGTGGTCGGCGTCACCGACGACCTCACCGCGTCCTACAATGCCGTCGACCTCGCCCGCGCGGGTGCCGAGGCCCTCGGCGGCAAGGGCGGCGGCGGCCGCCCGGACCTCGCGCAAGCCGGCGGCCCGGACGGTGCCAACGCGCCCGCGGCGCTTGAGGCCATCGCCGCCAAGATCACGGGCACCGCGTCGTCTCCGGCCGGAGCCGGCGCGCCGCGCCGGGCCGGAACCGCCTGACCATGAGCTTCGCCGCGGACTGGCGAAGCTGGCGGCTCAAGGTCCACGACGTTCTCGAGGTGGGCGGCGAAGCCCATCCCATGGGCCGCGTCGTCAACGTCTTTCTGATCGTGCTGATCCTCGCCAACGGCCTCGCCTTCGCCGCCGAGACCGTGAACGCGCTCTATGCGCAGTACGGGCGGTGGTTCGAGGCTTTCAACGCCTTCTCGGTGATCGTGTTCACCATCGAATACGTGCTGAGGCTGTGGAGCTCCGTCGAGATCCCGCTGCTGCAGCGCTTGCCGCATTGGCAAGCGCGGCTGAGATTTGCGTCACGGCCGATGATGATCATCGACCTGCTCGCTTTCGCGCCCTGGTATCTCTATCCGATCTTCCCGGTCGATCTCCGCGCCTTGCGCCTGTTCCGCCTGTTCCGGCTGCTCAAGCTGCTGCGCTACTCGCCGGCGCTCCAGACCATGCAACGGGTGCTCGCCAATGAATATCGCGCGCTGCTCGGCGCCTTGCTGGTGATGATGATGCTGCTCTTGTTCGCGGCCTCGATCGTCTATTTCCTCGAGCGCGACGCGCAGCCCGACAAATTCGGCTCGATCCCGGCGGCGGCGTGGTGGGGCCTCGCCACGCTCACCACCATCGGTTATGGCGACATCGTCCCAATCACGCCTTGGGGCAAGGTGTTCGGCGGCGTGGTGATGCTGTTCGGCCTCGGCATGTTCGCGCTGCCGATCGCCATCCTCTCGGCCGGCTTCAGCCAGGAATCGGCGCGGCATGAATTCGTGGTGACGTGGAGCATGGTCGCGCGCGTGCCGCTGTTCGCCACCCTCGACGCCGCGGAAGTTGCCGAGGTCACCAAGCTGCTCTACACGCGGCTGTTCCAGGCTGGCGCCACCATCGTCGCCGCCGGCGATCCAGGCGGGGCGATGTATTTCATCGGCAGCGGCGAGGCCACCGTGCGCGTCGTGCCCGGGCGCCCGACCAAGCTCCACGAAGGCGACTTCTTCGGCGAGATGGCGCTCCTCCAGCGGCGCCGCCACAAGCACGACGTCGTCGCCGACACGCATGTGCCGCGTTTACGTGCTCGACAGCGAGGCACTGGCGCGCCTCTCCCGGCGGCATCCCGAGATCGCGAAGCACATCGAGGCCGTTGCCGAGGCGCGCCGGCGGGAGAACGAGAAGGCCTCGCGGGCCGGCGCCGGGAGCGCCCGTGCCCGTCAAGCCGCCGCGCGGAAAAAGGTCGCCGAAGACAAGGCCTGACGTTGGGCCCCTTAAGCCGCGACTCGATCAGCCATGGCCTCGCGCAAGCGCTCGTCGATCTTGTCGAGGAAACCGGTGGTCGACAGCCAGGCCTGCTCGGCGCCGACGAGAAGGGCGAGGTCCTTGGTCATGAAGCCGGCCTCGATGGTGCCGACCACCACCTTCTCCAGGGTGTCGACGAAGCGGGCAAGCTCGGTATTACCGTCGAGCTTGGCGCGATGCTTCAGCCCGCCGACCCAGGCAAACACGGAAGCCGTGGCGTTGGTCGAGGTCTCGCGCCCCTGCTGGTGCTGACGGTAATGGCGGGTGACGGTGCCGTGGGCGGCCTCGGCGAGCACCGTCTTGCCGTCCGGCGTCATCAACACGCTGGTCATCAGCCCGAGCGAGCCGAATCCTTGCGCCACGGTATCGGACTGCACGTCGCCATCGTAATTCTTGCAGGCCCACAGATAGCCCCCGGACCATTTCAGCGACGATGCCACCATGTCGTCGATCAGACGATGCTCGTAAGTGAGGCCGCGGGCCTCGAACGCCTCGCGAAACTCGGCGTCGTAAATCTCGGCGAAGATATCCTTGAAGCGCCCGTCATAGGCCTTGAGGATGGTATTCTTGGTGGAGAGATAAACGGGATAATTGCGGTCGAGCCCGTAGTTGAAGCTCGCGCGGGCGAAATCCCTGATCGAACTGTCGAGATTGAACATCGCGAGGGCGACGCCCGAGCCCTTGAAGTCGTGTACCTCGTGCGAGATGCGGGTGCCGTCCTCGCCCTCGAAGTTGATGGTCAGCTTGCCCTTGCCCGGCACCAGGAAATCGGTGGCGCGATAGATGTCGCCATAGGCGTGGCGGCCGATGACGATGGGCTTGGTCCAGCCGGGGACGAGGCGGGGCACGTTGCGGCAGATGATCGGCTCGCGGAAGATCACGCCGCCGAGAATGTTGCGGATGGTGCCGTTCGGCGACTTCCACATCTTCTTCAGGCCGAACTCCTTCACCCGCGCCTCGTCGGGAGTGATGGTGGCGCATTTGATGCCGACGCCGTGCTCCCTGATGGCGTTGGCCGCGTCGATGACGACCTGATCGTCGGTGGCGTCCCGGTTCTGGATCGACAAATCGTAAGTGCGGAGGTCGAGATCGAGATAAGGCCTGATCAGCTTGTCTTTGATCAGGTCCCAAATCACCCGCGTCATCTCATCCCCGTCCAAGTCGATGACGGGGTTCTTCACCGTAATCTTCTTCACTGCTGCGTCTCCGGGAGGGGTCTTGGTCGGGGTCTTGCCCTGTTTCTCACGCCATTGCGGCCAAGTGCCCCCTATAGCATCGTGGTTTGATGATGAAATCAAGAGTTGAAGGCCGCGCCCGCGCGCGCGAGGTGGGGAAGAAAACGCCGGCAATGCCTGCAAAGCGCCGCCATGGCCGGGCTGACGCCGAAGCCCCGGTGGTCATCCTGTTCGAGCCGCAACTTGGCGAGAACATCGGTTTTGCCGCCCGCGCCATGGCCAATTTCGGCTTGAGCGAGCTCCGCATCGTCGGCCCGCGAGACGGCTGGCCAAACGACAAGGCGCGTGCCGCAGCCGCCGGCGCCGATGCCGTCATCGACGCCGCCACGCTCTATCCCGACCTTGAAGCGGCCATTGCCGATCTGAACTTCCTGCTCGCCACCACGGCGCGGCCCCGGGACATGGTGAAGCCGGTGCTGACGCCGAAGCGCGCCGCGGCGGAGCTCGCGCGACGGCACGGGCAGGGCGAGCGCACCGGCGTTCTGTTCGGGCCCGAGCGGAGCGGTCTCGACAATGACGTCGTCGCCCTTGCCGACGCCATCATCACCGCGCCGGTCGATCCCGCCTTCGCCTCCTTGAGCCTGCCCCAGGCGGTGTTGCTGATCGCCTATGAGTGGTTGCAGGCCGAGGAGCCGCACCCTTCACTCGGCCGCGCCACCGCCCATGACGGCCCGGCGGTCGAAGGCCTCGACCTCGCCGGGACACGGCCCGCGACCAGAGCCGAGCTCATGGGGCTCTTCGCCCATCTCGAAGGCGAGCTGGACAAGGCCGGTTTCCTGCGCCCGCCGGAAAAGCGCCCGACCATGATTCGCGCCATCCGCAACATGTTCCACCGCATGGGCACGACCGAGCAGGACGTCCGCACCTGGCGCGGCATCGTCGCCGCGCTGAGCGATCGCACCAAGCGGCCGCGCGGTTGATGAGCCTTAATGATGCCCCCTTTCTGCTATTGCGATGACCCCTACGGATGATTAGCTTCCAGGCACTGCAGGGAGGGGCACCAATGCAAATTGCGTGGGCAAAATTGTGCGCTGCCGCGAGCTTGGCGGCATCGGCGATGCTCGTCTGTGGGTCGCTGCAAGCCGCCGACGAGACCGGCGTTCGCTACGTTGCCGAGGAGCTTGGCAGCCGCACCAAGACGGCCCAGGCCACCACGAGTGTGTCCAAGGGCGGCCTGAGCGACAGCGCCGTCCGCGTGATGTCCACCTATGCCTTGTCGGTGCTTCCGGACGAATATCCGACCCAGAGCGGCGAAATGGCCAAGCTCGATAAGTCCGATCCCAGCAAATATCTGATCCCCACCGACGACGCCCGCCAGGTGATCAAGGTGGCAACGCGGTCGGCCTATGCCGAGGTCTGCAATCTGCCGCAGCTGGAGAAGGCCAATTTCGACACCATGATCCAGAGCGAGCAGGCCCGCAACGTCTGGTCGCACGAGCAGATGATGTTCATCCATGCCTTGCATACCTTCGCCACCTCCTATTTTGCCGGCAACGCCAAGATCACCACGAGCCCGGCAGACGGCACGGCGGCGGCCAATGCCGGCGATGGCGGCACCACCACCATCCAGCCGAGGAAGCTCGAATGCCCTCCGGGGCAGGCGGAAAAGGTGACGGCCGCGATCAACGCCTATGTCGGCTCGGCCGCGGCGCAACAGGCGCCCGAGGCCCCGGCGACCGCCGGCGCCAATTGACACCCTCTAACTTTAGCGTGTAACAGAGCGCCGGGCGGCGCTTCCCGGCTGAAGCCGGCTTGAAGCGCTCGAAGGCGAGGCCCGAAACGCGGCTTTTGCCCTCATCGGAAATGGTTTATGGAGCGGGCGCGCTGGGCGCGAAGGCCAGCCTGCCGCTCAATTGGCTTTGGAGCTTTGCATGACGAAACGCGTTAACGCCAAACACAAGATCGATCGCCGCCTCGGCGAGAACATCTGGGGGCGTCCGAAGAGTCCCTACAACAAGCGTGAATATGGCCCGGGTGAGCACGGCCAGCGCCGCCGCGGCAAGCTGTCCGACTACGGCCAGCAGCTACGCGCCAAGCAGAAGCTCAAGGGCTATTACGGCAACATCACCGAGAAGCAGTTCCGCGGCATCTACGACGAGGCGGCGCGGCTCAAGGGCGACACCAGCGAGAATCTGATCGGGCTGCTCGAGCGCCGGCTCGACGCCATCGTCTATCGCGCCAAATTCGTGCCGACGGTGTTCGCCTCCCGCCAATTCGTGTCTCACGGCCACGTGCGCGTCAACGGCCGCCGCGTCACCATTCCGAGCTACCGCTGTCGCGAGGGCGACGTGGTCGAGGTGCGGGACAAGGCCAAGGATGTCGGCATGGTGCTCGAATCGGCCCAGAGCCCGGAGCGCGACGTGCCCGAGTATCTCGAGGTCGATCACTCCAAGATGACGGCGAAGTTCGTGCGCACGCCGGCACTCTCGGACGTGCCCTATCCGGTGATGATGGAGCCGAACCTCGTCATCGAGTTCTACTCGCGCTAACCGCTAGCCGGCGACGGCGAGAGCCGCTCCGGCAACGATCAAGAGCACCCCGATCGGCACCGACAAGCGCCTGCCCTGAGGCAGGAACTTCTCGGCGAGCACGAACAGCGTGAGACCGGCGATCCAGATCAGGTTCATCACGCCGCCGACGAACAAGAGCAGCATCAGCGCGAGGCAACAGCCGACGCAATAAGCGCCGTGGGCCACGCCCATGCGCCAAGCGCCGGCGATGCCAGGCCGCCAATGCGCGGCGAGGAACGACGCCGGCGCCCGGCAATGGGCGAGGCAAGCGTCCTTGAGCGGGGTAAGCTGATAGATGCCTGCCGCGATGAGGAGGCCGCCCGCGGCCGCCGGACTCCGCAACACCATCATCGCCGACATGGCCCCGAGCTGCTCGAGCGCGAATTGAGCCGCGACCGCGAACAGGCTGAAAAGAATCCACAAAGAGAGATAGCCCCCGGCGAAGGCGGCGATGCGGAGACCGGCGTCCGGGATCTCGCCCTTGCGCTCGCCATGCCGCATCACCCGCGCGTAGAGCAGCACCATCGGCGAGGCCGACGGCAGCATCATCGCCACCATCATCACCGCCCACATGAAGAAGGAAATCAGCCAGTAGCTCGGGGTCCAGGTGCCGCTCTGAGCGGCCGGGTCGCCGAACGGAAAAAACCAGCCGCTCATGGCGAACGGATCCATGCCCGTGCCGGCGCCGACGAACACCGCGAGCCACGCCAGCAGCGTCAGCACGACGAGGGCGGCAACGACGATCGCGGTCTCGCGCCTGAACAGAGCCTCGAGCGCAAGCGTCGCCATCGGTCTACCGCACCATGCCGCTCTGCGTGAGATGGATACGGGCGAACTGGCCGTAGGTGTCTTCGAGGTCGTAGGCGATCGGGCCGAACGTCTTGGACCAGCCGCGGCCGATTTCGGCCGAAGCGAACTCGAAGCCGTTCGGCTGCTCGATGCGGACGCGATGCTCGGCTCCGGTGATCGGGTTCACGATCGGCTCGCCGCGCATGTCGAGCACGCCGTCGATATGGGCCCGCGCCCGCCGCGCATCGAGGTCCATCTCGAACTCGATATCGGCGATGACGGGCTCATGTAGCGTGTCGCAGGTGGAGGAGAAAATCTGGAACACCGTGGCGCCGGGCTCGGTGTCGTCACCCCTCAGAATCCGGATCAGCGCCTCGCGCTGCTCCGGCGTCGCGCGGCTGTCGATGATATGCAGGCCTTCGCCCTTGGCCTCGTGGATCGGCCCCGGCCAGCGAAAGATGCCTGCGGCCCGGAGGCCGTCGAGCCTGGTCGAGCCGTGATGGCCCTCCTCGATATCGAATACGGCGAGCCCACGGCAATCGCCATAGGTCGGCAGCGCGTTGAACTGGCAGGGGCAACCATAGTTGCAATTGCAGTTGCCGAACTCGCTGCCCTTGATCTCCCACTTGATCATGGCGACGCCTCCTTACGCATCTTGCAAGGGTTTCAGTGTAGCCGAGTCAGCAGAGCGGCAATAAACCGCCGCCATCGAATCTCGTCATGGCCGGGCTTGTCCCGGCCATCCACGCCTTTGTTTGGGATTATGCAATTCGTGGATGCCCGGCACAAGGGCCGGGCATGACGAGCGGCTGGGGCTGGGCAGGGGCCCCCGCAAACGATCAAGGCGTCTAGGCCGGCATCGTCTGCGCGTTATGGGTGACGCCCTTCGCGGTCAGGAGCTCTTGCAGCTCACCCGCCTGGAACATCTCCCGCACGATGTCGCAGCCGCCGACGAACTCGCCCTTGACGTAGAGCTGGGGAATGGTCGGCCAATTGGAATAGGCCTTGATGCCGTCGCGCACCGCCATGTCGTCGAGCACGTTGATGTCTTTGAAATCGACGCCGAGATAGTTGAGGATCTGCGCCACCTGCATGGAGAAGCCGCATTGCGGCATCTCTTTCGTGCCCTTCATGAACAGCACGACGTCGTTGGCCGCGACCTGCTTGCCGAGCCAGTCCCTAATCTCTTGTCCACTCATTCGTCTCGTCTCCTTAGGAAGGCGCTTGTGTCTTGAGCGCGAGCGCGTGCAGCACGCCGCCCATGTGACCCTTCAACGCATCATAGACCATCTGGTGCTGCTGCACCCGCGACTTGCCGCGGAAAGCCTCGGACACCACGGTGGCGGCATAATGGTCGCCGTCACCGGCGAGATCGTCGATTGCGACCTGCGCGTCCGGGAACGACTCTTTGATCAGCTTCTCAATCTCGTGAGCCGCCATGGCCATGCGAATATCTCCTTTATCCGGCGTCCGATCCTAGCGCCCGCTCATGAAGCGGGGCAACCAGCGCTCATGGGCATCGCCGAGGCTCCGAAGCGAAAGTGGCGCTTCGCCCGGGAGTTTCAAGGCGTCGCCCGTCACCTTTCCGACAATTCGGGCCGGGATCCCGGCCTCAGCGGCATCGTGCAAGATGCGTGCAACCTCGTCCGCGGCCGCAGCCACCACATAGCGGCCCTGATCCTCGCCGAACCAGGCCGCGTGTGGCGCGATGCCGTCCGGCGCCGGCTCCAAGGCAACGCCTTTGGCGCCCCCGAGCGACATCTCGGCGATGGCGACGAGGAGGCCGCCGTCGGAGACGTCATGCACCGCGGAGACGAAGGGCCCGCGAATCAGGCCCCTGACGAAATCCCCTGCGCGGCGTTCGGCGGCGAGGTCGACGGGCGGGGGCGCGCCCTCGGTCTTGCCGGTCGCCAGCTCCTGATAGAGCGATTGGCCGAGATGGCCGGTCTCGCGCCCGATGACGATCAGCACGTCACCTTCGTGCTTGAGGGCGACGGTCGCCATGTTGGCAATGTCGGGGATGAGACCGACCCCGCCGATCGCCGGCGTCGGCGGAATGGCGATGCCATTGGTCTCGTTGTAGAGCGAGACATTTCCGGAGACGACGGGGAAGTCGAGTGCGGTGCAGGCCTCGGCCATGCCTTTCACCGCGCTCACGAACTCGCCCATGATCTCCGGCCGCTCCGGATTGCCGAAATTCATGCAGTCGGTGATGGCGAGCGGATCGGCCCCGGTCGCGGTCAGGTTGCGCCAGCATTCGGCGACGGCCTGCTTCGCGCCTTCGTGAGGATCGGCGGCGCAGTAACGGGGCGTCACGTCGCAGGAGATGGCGAGGCCTTTTTGCGTGCCATGGACCCGCACTACCGCGGCGTCGCCGCCGGGGCGCTGCACCGTGTCGGCCATGACCATGTGGTCGTATTGCTCCAAGATCCAGCGCCGCGACGAGAGGTGAGGGGAGCCCATCATGGTCTCGAGCGCGCCAAGCACGCTGTTCGGCGCCGGCACGTCCTCCGCCGCGACCACGCGTCGGCTTCGGGCTTCGGCGTCCACGGCCGCTCATAGACCGGCGCCGCGTGCGCGAGAGCCGAGAGTGGAATATCGGCCTCTACCGCGCCGCCATGCTCGACCACCAGCCGCCCGGTGTCGGTGGTGCGGCCGACGATAGCGAAGTCGAGGCCCCATTTCCGGAACACACGCCGGGCGATGGCCTCGCCGCCGGGCTTCAGCACCATGAGCATGCGCTCCTGGCTCTCCGACAGCAGCATCTCATAGGCGGTCATGGCCTCTTCGCGAGTCGGCACCTGGTCGAGATCGAGCACCATGCCGACGCCACCCTTGTCCGCCATCTCCACCGACGATGAGGTGAGGCCCGCGGCGCCCATATCCTGGATGGCGACGATGGCGTCCTCCTGCATCAGCTCGAGGCAGGCTTCGAGCAGGAGCTTCTCGGTGAACGGGTCGCCGACCTGGACCGTCGGCCGCTTCTCGGCTGACGCCTCGTCGAACTCGGCCGACGCCATGGTGGCGCCGTGGATGCCGTCGCGCCCGGTCTTGGACCCGACATAGACCACGGGAAGGCCGACGCCCTTCGCCGCCGACTTGAAGATGCGGTTGGCGTCCACGAGCCCGACGGTCATGGCGTTGACCAGGATGTTGTCGTTGTAGCGCGCGTCGAAATTGGTCTCGCCGCCGACCGTCGGCACCCCCATGCAATTGCCGTAGTCGCCGATGCCCGAGACGACCCCGGCGACGAGGTGCCGCGTCTTGGCGTGGCTGGGCGCGCCGAAGCGAAGCGCATTCATGTTGGCTACGGGCCGCGCGCCCATGGTGAACACGTCGCGCATGATGCCGCCGACGCCGGTCGCGGCGCCCTGATAGGGCTCGATATAGGAGGGGTGGTTGTGGCTCTCCATCTTGAACACCGCCGCCTGGCCGTCGCCGAGATCGACCACGCCCGCGTTCTCGCCAGGTCCCTGGATCACTTGCGGTCCCGAGGTCGGCAGCGTCTTCAGCCACACCCGCGAGGATTTGTAGGAGCAGTGCTCCGACCACATCACCGAGAAGATGCCGAGCTCGGTGAAGCTCGGCTCCCGCCCGAGCTCGTCGATCAGCCGGCGATATTCGGCGGCACTGAGGCCATGCTCGGCAACGAGATCAGGCGTGACTTTCGGGGTGGGCTTGTTCATGCGAGGAGGAGCTAGTCCGAGTCCCTGTTTCCCGTCATGCCCGGACGTGATCCGGGCATCCATGCCGTGCCTTTCAGCGAGCTGAAGCCCTAATGGAATGGATTGCCGGGTCAAGCCCGGCAATGACGAAACCCACATCCTCGTTTGCCACGCTCAAGCGGCGAGGCTTTCGACCAGCCCCTTGAACATCTTGGCGCCGTCGGTGCCGCCAAGCGCCGGATCGGCAAGGCGCTCCGGGTGCGGCATCAGCCCGAGCACGGTGCCCGTCTCGTTCAAGATCCCGGCGATGTTGTTGCGCGAGCCATTGGGATTGGCTTCGGCCGTGAGCGTGCCGTCGCTGTCGCTATAGCGGAAGGCGATGCGGCCGTTGCCTTCGAGGCGCTGAAGCGTCTCGTCGTCGGCGAAATAGCTGCCGTCCTTGTGGGCGATGGGAAAGGTGACGACGTCGCCCTTGGCGTACCGTCTGGTGAAGCGGGTGTCGGCGCGCTCCACCCTGAGATGCACGTCCTTGCAGATGAACCGGAGCGTCGCATTGCGCATCAGTACTCCGGGCAGCAGTCGCGCCTCGGTCAGGACCTGGAAGCCGTTGCAGATGCCGAGCACGGGGGTGCCGGCCTTGGCGCGCTTGATCACCTCGCGCATCACCGGCGAGTGCGCCGCCATGGCGCCGGAGCGGAGATAATCGCCGTAGGAGAAGCCCCCCGGCAGCACGATGAGGTCGCTCGCGGGCAGCTCGGCGTCGCCGTGCCAGACCATGGCCGGGCGCTTTCCGGTCGCGGCTTCGAGCGCCACCGCGGCGTCGCGGTCGCAATTCGATCCGGGAAAGACGATCACGGAGGCCTTCATTCCACTGCCTCCCGCTCCCCCATTGTGGGGGAGCACGTTCGCGCGTCGCGCGAACGGAGGCGGGCAAAGGAGAGCAAGCGGCGATAGCTGGATAGATGGCACGCGCGCCTGACCCCCACCCGGACGGCGTCGCCGTCCGACCTCCCCCTTCCAGGGGGAGGAATGCGCAGATCAAGCCGCCTCAAGCTCATAGGCGTAGTTCTCGATGATGGTGTTGGCGAGAAGCTCCTCGCACATGCGCTCGATTTCGGCGCGGGCGCGCGCCGGGTCCGTCTCCGCCACCTCGACCTCGATATATTTGCCCTGGCGCACATTGCCGGCCGAGCCGAAGCCGAGCGCGTGCAGCGCGCCCTCGATCGCCTTGCCCTGAGGGTCGAGCACCCCCGGCTTCAAGGTGACGGTGATGCGTGCCTTCATCGCGCCAGCCCTATTTGGACCGCACCAGGACCGGGCCGGACTTGACGCGCATCGGATTGTCCACATGCAGCCCGAGCCGCCGCGCCACCTCCTGATAGGCCTCGACCAAACCGCCGAGGTCGCGGCGGAAGCGATCCTTGTCTAGCTTGTTCTGAGTTCTCGACGTCCCACAACCGGCAGCAGTCGGGCGAGATCTCGTCGGCGAGCACGATGCGCATCTGCTCGTTTTCCCACAGCCTGCCGAACTCGCATTTGAAATCGATCAGCCTGATGCCGACGCCGATGAACAGCCCCGAGAGAAAGTCGTTGATGCGAAGCGCAAGCGACATGACGTCGTCGAGCTCCTGCGGGTTGGCCCAGCCGAAGGCGGTGATGTGCTCCTCGGTGACCATGGGATCGCCCAGCGTATCCGACTTGTAATAGAACTCGACGATCGAACGCGGCAGCGCCGTGCCCTCGTCGATACCGAGCTTGGTGGCGAGCGAGCCCGCGGCGACGTTGCGGATCACGACCTCGAGCGGGATGATCTCCACCTCGCGGATCAGTTGCTCGCGCATGTTGAGACGCTTGATGAAGTGCGTTGGCACACCGACCTCGCCAAGCTTCTGAAACAGAAACTCGGAGATGCGGTTGTTGAGAACGCCCTTGCCCTCGATCTTGTCGTGCTTCTTGTTGTTGAAGGCGGTGGCGTCGTCCTTGAAGTGCTGTACGAGCGTTCCCGGCTCGGGCCCTTCGTAGAGAATCTTCGCTTTGCCTTCGTAAACGCGACGGCGCCGGTTCATGTTACGTTCCTTCTGCCTTGGCCTGCTAGAGCCGACAAAACACCCCTTGCGCGGGAAGGGCCGAAAGCCCCCAGCCGCGCGAACCTTTCAATCGCTCTTAGCCGGAATCAACCAAAGGGTCTTGCGAAACTTAGCTTAAGGGGAGGGGAGAAACAACGTCCGCTTGCCGGGCCGGGGGCTGCCGGGATTTGTTGCTTTTGCGCCCCCCAGGCGGTATCCCTCAGACCCAGGGAGGAACGGATTTTTTCCTCGATTTCTGGGCTTTTGGGGCGCTTCGCGCCGGCGTAAGGAGATTTGCGGCACATGACCACGTTTGAGGATCGGGAAAAGGGCTTTGAGCGCAAATTCGCCCATGACGAGGAGCTGAAGTTCAGGGCGACCGCCCGGCGGAACAAGCTGCTCGGCCTCTGGGCCGCCGAGAAGCTCGGGCTTTCCGGCGACGAAGCCCAAAGCTATGCCCGCGAGGTGGTCAAGGCCGACCTCGCCGAGCCGGGCGAAGAGGATGTGTTCCGGAAGGTGCGGGGCGACTTCGACGCCAAGGGCGTCGATCAGTCCGACCACCAGATTCGGCGCATGATGGGCGAGATGATGGCCCAGGCGGTACATCAGATCGAGACCGAAGGCAAGGCCTGAGCCGGCCGATGCGCCAGGATCGCTTCCGCACCGCGGCACGGGAGGGGCGCACGCTCCTCAACGCTTGGCTTACCTTCAACGCCCCCTTCCTCATCGAGCTGATCGGGGAAGCCGGTTGGGACTGCATCACCATCGACCAGCAGCACGGTCTCGGCGGCAGTGATGTGTTGCTGCAATGTCTCACCGCAGCGCGCGCTGCCGATCTCCCGGCCATCGTCCGCGTCGCCGAGAACGACCCTGGCCTCGTCGGCCGCGCCCTCGATGCCGGCGCCCAGGGCATCATGTGTCCGCTGATCGAGACCATCGAGGACGCCGAGGCCTTCGTCCAGGCGGTGAAATATCCGCCGCGCGGCAACCGGAGCTGGGGCCCCTACCGCGCCAGGCTCGATCACGACGGCGACTATTTCACCACCGCCAATGACTGGACCATCGCCTGCCCGCAGATCGAGACGCGAGGCGCGCTCGACGGGCTCGAGGAGATCTTGGCCCTCGACGGCGTCGATATGGTCTGCTTCGGCCCCAACGACCTCTCCGTGGCGCTGACGGGACGCCTCGACATCCACGCCAAGGAGGTCAAGGAGGCCATGACTCTCGTTCTGAGCAAATGCCGCGAGATGTCTGTGATGGCGCTGATTTTTGCCAACGACACGCCCTTCGCCAAGCCGCTGATCAAGGCTGGCTGGGACGTCGTCGCTGTCGGCACCGACGCCGGCTGGTTCGCCAAGGCCGCGGCCGATACGAGGCAGGAGGCGACGCGCCAGGCGTGACGCGAGGCCGCGCCTGTGCCAAAATCGAATCGATCGAGAGGGGGGCTCTCACATGCAGGCTTCGATCAGGTTGCTCACCGCCGCCGCCATGATGCTCGCCTTGAGCGGGGGCACGGCGTCGGCGCTCGTCACCAAGACCACGACGGATGTTCCCCTGAAATCGGACCCGGTGGCTCAGGCCGATGTGCTGCTCAATATTCCGGTGGGCGCCGCGGTCAGTGTCGGCCCCTGCGCGCGGGGCTGGTGCGGCGTCGCCTTCCGCAAATATGGCGGCTATGTCCCTGAGAGCGCGCTGGCGCTGGCGCGGCCATTGCCGCAGGCCCCGCGACCGGAGATCCCGGTCTATCCGCCTTATCCCTACAAGGCCGGTCACTATCCGACCGCCGACCGCTATTACGACCTGCCGCCTTACGCCGACATCAATCCCCGCTTCTATCGCTGGCGCTATTTCCTCTCGGCGCGGGAGCGCGACCGCTACCGCTACGTACCCCACGTCTTTCGCAGTGCCGAGGGGTACAACAAGTAACGGCGTGGGCGCGCCAGTGATCAAGGGCGCTACCGATAGCCGCGCCCCGCGGAACTGCCGTCACGAAGCCGTGTTTTCCTCTGAATAAGGGTTCAAGCCTCCTCTGGAGGATGAGAGGATTGTGCATGCGTTGGCCTGATGGAAAAGCGTTGGTTGTCGCGGCCCTCGGGGTCGCGCTCGCTGGCCTTGGTTCCGCGCCGGCGATGGCGAGCAAGCTGTCCGGGGCCGGCGTCCCGGCCTACAGCTCCCGCTACGAGGCGGTTCCGAACTGGTATCGCCGCCACCCCTGCCGGGGCCGCGTCTACACCTATCTCGTCGGCTGGGGCTGCGACTCTTACCGCTATTCCTGGGACTGGCCGAAGGGCCACCGCTAGGCTCGAGCCGCTACTTTGCCCGCTTCTTGCTTCGGGTCTTGCCGAACACGCGCGCGAAAATCGTGTCGACGTGCTTGGTGTGATAGCCGAGGTCGAACTGGGCGCGGAGCGTCTTCTCCGGTAATGCGCGGCCCACGTCCTTGTCGGCGAGCAGCTGGTCGAGGAAATCCCCGCCGGTTTCCCACACCGTCATGGCATTCCGCTGCACGAGTGCGTAGGCCTCTTCGCGCGAGACGCCGGCCTCGGTCAGGGCGAGCAGCACCCGCTGCGAATGGATCAGCCCGCCGAGGCGGTCGAGATTGGCCCGCATCCGCTCCGGATAGACCACGAGGCCCTTGATGATGGCGGTCATGCGGGCGAGCGCGAAGTCGAGTGCGATGGTGGCGTCGGGGCCGATCACCCGCTCCACCGAGGAATGGGAAATATCGCGCTCATGCCACAGCGCCACGTCCTCGAGGGCAGGGAAGGCGTAGGCGCGGACGAGACGGGCGAGGCCGGTGAGGTTCTCCGACAGCACCGGGTTCCGCTTGTGCGGCATCGCCGACGAGCCCTTCTGCCCCGCGCCGAAATGCTCTTCGGCCTCGAGCAGTTCGGTCCGCTGCAAATGTCTGATCTCGGTGGCAAGGCGCTCGATCGAGCTCGCGACCACGGCGAGCGCGGCGAAATAGGCGGCGTGGCGGTCGCGCGGGATCACTTGCGTCGAGATCGGCTCCGGCTTGAGCCCGAGCTTCTCCGCCACATAGGCTTCAACGCGCGGGTCGACATGGGCGAAGGTGCCAACCGCGCCGGAGATGGCGCAGGTCGCGACCTCCTCCCGCGCGGTGACGAGGCGGGCGCGGTTGCGGGCAAACTCGGCATAGGCGTAAGCGAGCTTGAGGCCGAAGGTGGTCGGCTCGGCATGGACCCCGTGACTGCGGCCGACGGTGATGGTGTCCTTGAACTCGAAGGCGCGTTGCTTCAGCGCCTCGAGCAGGCGGTCGACGTCGGCGATGAGGAGATCGGCCGCGCGCACGAGCTGAACATTGAAGCAGGTATCGAGCACGTCCGACGAGGTCATGCCGCGATGGAGGTAGCGCGCCTCAGGCCCGACCTTCTCGGCGACCGACGTGAGGAAGGCGATGACGTCGTGCTTCACCTCGGCCTCGATGGCGTCGATGCGATCGATGTCGAAGCCGCCGCGCGACCGCGCTGCCTTTGCCGCCGATTTCGGGATCAGCCCGAACTTGGCCATGGCCTCGGCGGCCAAGGTCTCGATCTCGAGCCAGATGCCGAACTTGGTCTCCGGCTCCCACAGGCGGGCCATGTCGGGGCGGCTATAGCGGGGAATCATGTGTGGAGGCGCGTCCTTTCCCGCGAAACGCGAGGCAAGCGCTTCTCTAGCAGAGGGGCGCTACCGGCTCAAACGACGACGCGGGTCTTACGCGGAAATGGTGCGGGGCCCGCGCGGCCCGAACAGAGCAAGGTAAAGCCCGGCGGCGATGAGCAGCGCCGCGTAGGACACGCGCGGCGGCACCAGCATGAACAGCACGAAGGAGTAGAAATCGCTGAGCGAGGCCCAGTAGAGCCCCGAGAGCGACCAATCCTGTTGGTTGGGATAGGCGATGTGGGAGTAGATGATCCTGAGAAAGCCGCCGAAACTGCAAAAGGCGACCACGAAGATGAACAGCCCGAACAGGAAGCGGACGACAAATCCGCGTCCGGAGGCGAATTGCTGCACCCACCAGGCGGCGAGTGCGGCGAGGCCGCCTGCATAACCCACGATCTGCAAGGTGTGGCGGGTCTGCTCGTTCAACACGCTATTCGGCTGCATATAATCGCCGACGAGAAGCGCCTTGGTGCAGATGAACATGACGATGGCGAAGCCTACGGCGAGGATAAAGCCCACCACATTATCGAACGTCAATTTCTGCACTGCCGCCTCCCTCCTGAGCCCGTCCCGGCGCCAACTATGCAAGGGAATTGGACCGGCGGCAATGATGGCGGGGCCGCGCCTTGGACCGGGGTGCTATCAACTTGCCGCAATGGCCGGTTTATGGTCCGATCCGGCACCCACACGCCCCTTAAGGAGCCCCTACCGATGGCATTCGACGATCTGAAGGCCGAACTTGCGCTTCTGATCAACCAGATGGAGAACCAGCCCGAGGATCCGCACGAGCTCTATCTGCAGATTCGCGAACGACTGAACGAGATGCGTGCCTTCGGCATGCCGCTCCCCGAAGACCTGGTCGAATTCGAAAAGGAGATGGAGGCTCAGTTCGCCGCGACCGAGAAGGCCGCGAAGAAGGACTGAGGGTCGACACACCCAATTTGCTTTCCATCCCCCTCGAGGGGAAGGGGAGTCCCAGTCTAGCCCGCGGGCGCCGCCGCCGGGATCGATCTGCTCGTAGGTCCCGTTCGACCAGCGATAGACCGCGTAAGGCGGCAGGTTGGGATCGCCCTTCTCGTTGAACTTGAACTTGCCGATCACCGTGTCGAATTCGGTGTCGTTCATCGCCTTGACGACGTCGGCGGCCTTGGTCGACTTCGCCTTGTCGGCGGCTTCTTTCCAAGCCTGAACCGCGGCGTAGGTGTAGAGCACATAGCCTTCGGGCTCGATGCCCTTGTCCTTGAAGCGCTTCACCACTTCGGCGGCGGCCGGGTTCTTGCGCGGATCGGGCGAGAAGGTCATCAGCGTGCCCTCGCCGGCGTCGCCCGTGATCGACCAGAACTCCTGCGTGATCAGCGCGTCGCCCCCCATCAGGATGGCGTTCATGCCCTGGTCGCGCATCTGGCGGATGATGAGGCCGGCCTCGGTGTGATAGCCGCCGAAATAGACGACGTCGATGTTGGCCTGCTTGAGCTTGGACACGAGCGCCGAGTAGTCCTTCTCGCCGGCGGTGATGAACTCGTCCGTGACCTCCTTCTTGCCCGCCGCGTTCATGGCCTTCTTGGTCTCTTCGGCGAGGCCCTTGCCGTAGGCCGTCTTGTCGTCGACGAAGGCGATGTTCTTGTCGGCGAAATTGGCGGCGAGATATTTACCGGCGACGCCGCCCTGCTGATCGTCGCGGCCGCAGACGCGATAGATGTTCGGCCCGGCGCGGTCGTCGGTGAAGGTCGGGTTGGTCGAGGCCGGGGAGATCTGAACGAGGTCGCTCTCGGCGTAGACCTTCGACGCCGGGATCGAGGAGCCCGAGCAATAATGCCCGGCGACGAGGGCCACATCGGCGCCGGCCATCTGGTTCGCGACGGCCACGGCTTGCTTCGGGTCGCAGGCGTCGTCGCCGATTTTCAAGTCAATCTGCTTGCCGAGCACCCCGCCGGCGGCATTGATGTCCGCGACGGCCATCTCGCCGCCGTGCTTCATCTGCGCGCCGAAAGAGGCATATTGGCCCGTCACCGGGCCGACCACGGCGATCGGGATGGTGTTGTCATCATCGCCGCCCCCGCAACCGAGAAGCGCGGCAGCCGCGGCGAAAGCGAAGAACAGCCCGGCATTTCGTTGCATTGTCATCTCCCTAGTGGATTTCGCGCACAATCTACGGCATCGCCTTAAAGCGCAAGTGGCTTGGGGGCGCCGTCAAGCCCGGGCGCGCCAGGTGAGGGGGCTCGTGCGCATGTAGAGCCAGCGATATTGCGTCACCATCTGCGTCGTCCGCATGACGCGATAGCCGAGGCTCGCGGCGGCGACGAGCAGGACGTAGGTGACGACATAATAATAGAGCGAGGTGAGGGTGCCGTTGAACAGGGCGTAGTGGAAGAAGCGCACCGCGGCGGCGAGCAGCGCCATGTAGAAGAAGATGCGCCCGAACGGCTTCCAGCTCCGGGCGAGCCCGCGGCCGGAGAGGAACGCCGCGCCGCCGCCGAGAATGACGGTGAGCACGAGGAACATCCAAGGGCTGTCGTCGGAAAGAAAGGTCACGGTACAGCCCCTTGCGTTTCCTTGCGGCGCCCGCCCTCGAGATAGGCGGTCTGCACCTCCTCGCTGTTCAGGAGCTCGGCGCCGCTGCCAGAGAGGGTGATCCTGCCATTGACCATGACGTAGCCGCGATCGGCGAGTTTGAGCGCATGATAGGCATTCTGCTCGACGATGAAGAGCGTGAGGCCTTGGCCGTTCAACTCCTTAATCACCTCGAAGATGTGGGTGACGATCAGCGGCGCCAGGCCGAGCGAGGGCTCGTCGAGCAACAGGAGCTTCGGCCGTCCCATCAGCGCGCGGGCAATCGCCAGCATTTGCTGCTCGCCGCCGGATAGCGTGCCGCCGCGTTGGTCCCGCCGCGATTTCAGCACCGGAAACAGGGCGCAAACCCGGTCGAGGTCTTCGTCGAACGCGTCCGGATCGTCGGCGATCAGCGCCCCCATCTGCAGGTTTTCGAACACCGTCATGCGCGGAAAGATGCGCCGGCCTTCGGGCGACTGCGCGATGCCGAGCTTGGCGATGCTGTGGGCCGGGAGTGCCGTGATGTCCCCGCCGTCGAAGGCAATGCTGCCGGCGCTGGCGCGCGGGCGGCCGAAGATGGTCATCATCAAGGTGGTCTTGCCGGCGCCGTTGGCCCCGATGAGCGCCACGATCTCGCCCGGGCGGACCTCGACGCTGACGCCATGCAGCACCGCGAGCTTGCCATAGCGGGCGGTGATATCCTCGACCTTGAGACGCGGCGCCGTCATACGCCGACCTCGCGCGAGACTTCCGCCATTTCCTCCTCGGGCACGCCGAGATAGGCGGCGATCACGACCGGATCGTTGCGGATTTCGTCCGGCGTGCCGTCGGCGATGGTGGCGCCATGATCGAGCACCACGATGTGGTCGGAGATGCGCATGACCACGCTCATGTCATGCTCGATCAAGAGCAGCGCGATGCCCTCTTCGGCGCGGATCGAGTAAAGCAGCTCGTTGAGGCCGTCGCTCTCGCGCGGATTGAGCCCGGCCGCCGGCTCGTCGAGGCAGAGCAGCAAAGGTTGCGTGCACATGGCGCGCGCGATCTCGAGCTTGCGCTGCTCGCCGTAAGGAAGCTCGGCCGCGGCCATGTCGGCCCGCGCCGTGAGCCCGACGCGATCGAGCCAGTGCTTGGCGAATTCGACCGCTTGCTTCTCCATGCGGTTGAAGCCGCCGAAGCCGAGCAGGGTCGCCAGCGGGAAGCGCGAGGTGCCGATCAGCGCCTTGTGTTGGGCCACCATCAGATTTTCCAGCACGGTCATGCCGCCGAACAGCCTGATGTTCTGAAAGGTGCGGGCAACGCGGGCCCGCGCATTGATGTCGTGATCGTCGAGGCGCTCCAGATAATAGATCTGCCCATCAGGATGCTCGAGCCGGAGCATGCCTTCGGTCGGCTCGTAGAACCCGGTGATGCAATTGAACACGGTGGTCTTGCCGGCGCCGTTCGGCCCGATCAGCGCGGTGATGTCGGTCTTGCCGACATCGAAGGAGACGTCGTCGACGGCGACGAGGCCGCCGAAGCGCATGGTGATATGCTCGACCTCGAGCAGGGGATCCTTATTCCAGGACCTCATGCGTGGCCTTCTTTGACGAGATCGCCGCTCACGGCGCGCCGTTCATGGAGCATGATCGACGGTTCTCGAGACGAGATGATGCCCCGTGGTCGCCACAGCATGATCCCGACCATGGCGATGCCGAACAGGAGCATCCGGTATTGCGACGGATCGAACTCGGGGCCGAATATGACCCGCAGGAACTCCATGTTCCGCAACAGCTCAAAGCCGCCGATCATGACGATGGCCGCCAGCACCACGCCGATCTGGCTGCCCATGCCGCCGAGCACCACGATGGCGAGAATGATGGCGGATTCGATGAAGGTGAACGATTCCGGGCTGATGAAGCCCTGGCGGGTGGCGAAGAAGGAGCCGGCCAAGCCGCCGAACAGCGCGCCGGTGGCGAACGCGGTGAGCTTGGCGATGGTGGTGTTGATGCCGAGCGAGCGGCAGGCGATCTCGTCCTCGCGCATCGCCTCCCAGGCCCGCCCGATCGGCAGACGCCGCATGCGCACGGTGACGAGGCTCGTGACCAGCGCCAACGCCAGGATCACGTAATAGAGAAAAATGATGCCCTGGAGCGGGTCGTAGCCAATGCCGAAGAAGCCGGCGAAGGTATGCTCGCCGGTCGGCTTGAAGGCGAGGCCGAAGAAGGTCGGCTTCGGGATGTCGGAGATGCCGTTCGGACCGTTGGTCACTTCGGTCCAGTTGAGCAGCACGATGCGGACGATCTCGCCGAAGGCGAGGGTGACGATGGCGAGATAGTCGCCGCGCAACCGGAGCACGGGGAAGCCGAGCACGACGCCCCAGAGCGCCGCAAGCAGGCCCGCGAGCGGCAGGCACATCCAGAAGCCTAGGCCGAAATGCGCCGCGAGCAGCGCGAAGGTGTAGGCGCCGACCGCGTAGAAGGCGACGTAGCCGAGATCGAGCAGGCCGGCGAGGCCGACCACGATGTTGAGGCCGAAGCCGAGCATCACATAGGTCAGCACCAGGATGGAAAGATCGAACAGATAGCGCAGCGGCAAATCGAGATCGAACGCGGCGTCGAGAACGTAGGTGATGATCGGGAACAAGACCGCCGCGACGACGAGGGCGCCGCCGCCGTAATGCTTGCCGTATTGGGCAACGTTGGGGATCGGCCACGCCGGCAGCCATTGCTTGAAGCGCGGCGCTTTCCAGGTGCCGTTCCACCAGAACAGATTGAGCAACAGCCTGCCGGCGAACACGATGCCGACCACGGTGGCGAGCAGCATCGGACGTGCCTTGAGGGTGAGACCCCCGGCGCTGTCGACGGTCCTCACCCCGAGCGTCAGCGAGAACAGGGCGAAGGCGACGAGCGCGGCGAGCGTCGCGTCGATCAAGGCTGACTTGAGCCGGTGGCTCTCTTTTTGGACCGGCTCTGCCAACGGCCTAGACCTTCTCCACCTCTGGCCGGCCGAGCAGGCCCGACGGGAAGAAGATGAGCACCACGGCGAGCATGGCGAAGGCCGCGACGTCCTTGTACTCGATGCTGAAATAGGCGGACCAGAAGGTCTCGATCAGGCCGATGACGAGGCCGCCGAGCATGGCGCCGGGCAGCGAGCCGATGCCGCCGAACACCGCCGCGGTGAACGCCTTGATGCCGGCGACGAAGCCGATGAAGAAATCGATGACGCCGTAATAGAGGAGGTAGAGCAGTCCGGCGACGGCGGCGAGTGCCGCGCCCATGACGAAGGTGAGCGAGATGGTGCGGTCGACATTCACGCCCGACAGGGCCGCCATCAGCCGGTCCTGCTCGCAGGCGCGCTGCGCCCGGCCAAGCTCGGTGCGGGTGATGAGCAGCCAGAACACACCCATCAGCGCCACGGTGGTGACCACGATCAGGATCTGGATGTTGGAGACGCTGACCTCGAACCCGTCCTGACTGAAGATCTGATAGCCGCCGGTGACCACGGGCTGGAGCGGCTTGACCCGCGCCCCTTGCGCCACCTGGATGAAATTCTGGAGCACGATGGACATGCCGATGGCGGTGATCAGCGGCGCGAGGCGGAACGATTCGCGCAACGGCCGGTAGGCGATGCGCTCCACCGTCCAGCCCCATACCGCGGTCAGCACCATGGCGGCGATGAGCACGAGCAGGAGCGCGACCGGCACGAATGTCAGTCCGAAGCTCAATAGCGCCAGGAACAGGATCAGGGCGATGAAGGCGCCGACCATGAAGATGTCGCCATGGGCGAAATTGATCATGCCGATGATGCCGTAGACCATGGTGTAGCCGATGGCGATCAGGCCGTAGATCGAGCCGAGGGCGATGCCGTTGACGAGCTGTTGCAGGAAATAAGCCATTGACGCCGCAGCACTCCCTTCCCCCCAAACGAGGCTAGCGTATCGGCCCCGCGGCTGACATCGGTGTCAGGGGGCACCTCTTCATAGCAAGAAAGAACGGGAGGCGTACACCGGGAAGCATCGGCATCGCGCGGCCAAAAAATAGGCTAAAGCAGGAGATGAGAGCCGTCGCAGAAGGGCGGGTCCCCGGTATCCTTGCAGCCGCAAAGCATGGCCGTTTCCGTGCGCTCGGCGGTGAACATCAGGGGCTCGATATCGGTGCCGGCGTGGGAGCCGTCGCAAAAGGGCTGCTTCTGGCTCCGCCCGCAGCGGCACCAGGCGTAGCGTTTGCCCGCCTCGAGCTCGACCTGATAGGGGCTGAGTTGTGGGCGTTCCGGCTCTGCCATGCCTTCCTTCCCTGAAAGTTGATGGGTTAGCGCAGCCTGCTTACCTAATTCGCTGGGGCGGCACAAGAAACAGCGGCGACGCGCTCCACAACCTGGCCAAGGAGGGGCGAGTACTGGACGCCCTCACTCTGCCTTGCCTTCGGCGCGAATCTCGTCGACTGCAGATCCGAGACATGGACCGCCAGCAGCGCGCCCAGACGCATGGTTGCCTTAAGGGGAAGAGAGGGCTGTTCGCTAATCGCCGAACAGCCCCTGGATGTCGCCGGCGACGGCGTTGCCTTCGGCCTTTGGCTTGGACCGCGGGGTCGAGGCCGGCGGATCGGCTGGGGCGGCCTTCGTGGCCACGGCGTCGCTCGGCTCCGCGGGAAGCGGCTTGCCAATGAGGGCAGGGGCCACCTTTTTGTCGAGCCCGTAGATATCGGCGAAGCTCGTGACCTTGCCGTCGGCGTCGGCGACGGCGGTGAAATAGGTGGTGTGCACCGGGACCGGATGATCGAGAGACACGGCGCTGTCGTCGCCGGTGGCGAGGAGGTTATTGATCTTCGCCGTATCCCAGCCCTTGTCCTCTCTGAGCAGGATCTCGGCGAGCTTGGGCGGATCTTGCATGCGGATGCAGTTATGGCCTTCGGCGCGCATCGCGGGGGAGAACAGTCCCTTCTTGATGGTGTCGTGCATGTAGACCATGTGGCTATTGGGGTAGAGGAACTTCAGCTTGCCGAGCACATTGGTCGGTCCTGGTGCCTGGGTGAAGGCGATATTCGCCATGTTCACGCTGCTCCAGTTGATGCTCGACGGATCGACGATGCGGCCGTTGTAGCGGACCCGGAGCCCGTGCTCGCGCAAGATCGATGAGCCGCCGCCGAACCAACTGCCGCCGCCGCGCAAATTCGGCAACAGGTTCTCCCTGACGATGGTCGGCGGCACGGTCCATTCCGGATTGAACACGATGGTCTCTCATGTCCGCCGAGAAGATCGGCGTCGCATAACGGAGCTGGCCGACCACGATCTTGTCGGCATGGATGCGCTTCCCGTCCTTGACGATGTACAGCATGAACTCGGGGACGTTGTCCTGAACGTAAATGTGGCCGAGGTCGGCCGGCATCCAGCGCCAGCGCTCCATGTTGATCAGGATGCGCTGAATGTCGCCGTTCTGCTTGCTGGCGTTGCCGCCGCGCGCCTTGAGCAGCGCTTGGCGCAACAATTGGAACTGCTCGTGCTTAGGATGCAGCGAACGGAGATAGGCGTCGGGTTCGGCCGAAGCCGCGGCGCCTGCCAGCACCACTTTCGGATCGAGCAGCGGCGGGCTCTGGTCGATCAGCTTGCTAAGGCTCGATGGATTGGCGCGACCGCCGCGGGCGAACCGCGCATAGCGCAAGATGGCAAGCTGGAGCTTGATCTCGGCGTTGGCCTGCTGGTCGATATTATCCGGAAGGTCGCCCGCAGGCGGCAGTGCGAAGTCCAATGCCGACAGGCCCCAATCGTCGGCGTTGCCGATCTCGTCGATCGCCGATTGCGCCTTGGCGGAGAACCCCATCGGGGTGATCCACACCGGTGCCGCGTCAGGCTGCGCATAGAAACTCTGCAGCGCCGCGAAATCCGCTGCCGCCGCACCGTTCCGCCCCGTGCCGCCGGCGAGCTTGGCGCGGATGCCGGCGACGACCGGGTCGGCTTCGGCTACGGGCGCCGCAGCGGGCGCGGCCGCGTCTGTCGGAGCCGGCGCCGTGGCGTTTGGCGCGATCGAGCCGGTGACGTCGGGGGCAGCCGCAGTCGTCTCTGCCGCCGCATTGGGCTCGGTGGCGACAGCCGCCGTGACCGAGACCGCGAGCGCCAGGGCAAAACCCGTCGCACTGAGAACGACGCATCGTCCATGCATGCGTATTCCCCCGCACCTCGGGAGGTTAGCGCGCGAGGGCGGCGGCCGCTACTCCGAAGTGGCCTCGGCAGCTGGCGCCGGCGCTAACGCCAGGCTGCGCCTCAGAAAAGTGCCGGATTTGGGTGCTTCGATCGACGCCGAGGCGGGCCTTTTTCGGTCTTTCTCGCCGCCGCGGCTGCCGTCGGACAACCTGTGGACAACCGCTCTCCTCCTTTCGTCTAGGTGAGGCGGGAAAGCTGCCGGTGTCCCAACCCCGAATGGGGGTGCTATGATCGCCCGAGCCCGATCTTTAAGGAAGACGCCATGTCCGGGAGTGTTGATCGCCTTGTCTCTCTGTCCGCTGTCGCGGCGCTTGCCGCAACGCTCCTTGTCTGCGGCGCATCCTTGGCCAAGGCCGACGAGGATGTGTGGCCGACGCTGAAACAGGCGAATTTCGGCGACCGCGACATCAAGGCCGAGGACGGCTTCGTCACCCTCGATGCCCCGGTCACCGCCGAGGATGCCGCGGTGGTGCCGCTCACGGTGCGGGTGCCGCCGTCCGTCACGGACAAGCTCAAATCGCTGACCCTGATCATCGACAAGAACCCGAACCCGGTGGTGGCCAAGGTGCATTTCGGCCCCGCCGCCGGTACGGGCGGTGAGCGCTCGTTTGCGACCCGGGTCCGCGTCGAGAACTTCTCTCATGTTCGCGCCATCCTCGAGACCGAGGACGGCACCTTGCACATGGCGACCAAATTCGTGCAGGCCGCGGGTGGCTGTGCCGCGATGCAAGCCAAGGACCCTGACGCCGACACGGTCGGTCTCGGCAAGACCATCGTGAAGAGCTTTCCGCCGGCGTTGTCGTCGACGCCGCTGTTCGAAGGGCTGGTGATGATCAAGCACCCGAACGCGAACGGCATGCAGCTCGACATCAATACCGGCGACTATATCCCGGCGCGGTTCGTCAAGGAGGTGGTGGTGAAGCGGGACGGCGAGCTCGTGTTCGACATGGACACCACGTTCTCGATCTCGACCAACCCGAATTTCCGCTTCAGCTTCGGCCGCGGCACCGACAACCAACTCGAGGTCGCCATCACCGATACCGACGGCACCTTGTTCACCGCCAAGTCCGACCCGAGCGGGTCGTAGCGCGCTGGTCTAAGCGTCGAAGCCTGACGTCACCCCGGTTGAACCTCGCCGCAGAACCGCCTGAAATGAATCACTGATCGGACGGAGGGGAGCGGATGCAGCAGGCCTATCGGATGGCGGCGGCGGCGGTGGCTTGGTTCGCTATCGTCCTGCAATACTATCTCAGCGTCACCAAACCCGGTGCGCTGTTCATCGCAGCGACGGTTCGCTTCTTCGGCTTCTTCACCATCCTCACCAATGTTCTGGTCGCGTTGGCCCTGACGCTCCCGTGGCTCGCGCCCGATACGAAGCTGGGGCGCTTCTTCGATCGGCCCTCGGTGCGCACCGCGATCCTCGCCTACATCATCGTCGTCGCGGTGATCTATCACGTCCTCCTCGCCAAACTTTGGAATCCGCAAGGCTGGGAATTGCTCGCCGACACCATCGAGCATGTGGTGACGCCGACGCTCTATGCGATCGACTGGGTGCTGTTCGTGCCGAAGGGAACAGTGCGATGGAAGTCGACCTTCGTTTGGCTTGGCTTCCCTCTTCTCTATGCCGCCTATTCGCTGATCCATGGCGCCCTGACCGGCTATTACCCCTATCCGTTCATCGAGAGACAGGGCGGGTGCTGACCAACATGGGCGGTCTCGTCGGGGCCTTTACCGGTCTCGGCTTGGTGCTGATCGGCGTCGACCGCGGCCTTGGCCGCCGCAAGCGGCAACCGACCTCTGGCGGCGCTTGAAGTCGGCCCTCGACCCCCGAGGGGTGAGTACCCGCGCTGCCAGTCCATTGGTCCAATGCCCTTGCCCGCGCCTTTTCGCTAAGACGTTAATCGGCTGGTATCACTTGCCCGCGAAGACTGCCCCATCGGCCCCCCACGATTTGGATGACACTTCAGCTGCGCGTCATAACGATAACAAAGCCATGGTAAAGCTTGAGTCGATGGTTTATCGGGGCCATACAAGGCGCAAAGTTCGCGGGGGGCGCCTTTCCGGGAGTGCACGCGTGACGGCTGCCAGGTCGTCGTGGCCCGGCGAGGTGGGGGTGAAGGGTCACTCGGAGAGTCCCCATGGCTGAACTCATCTTCACGCTATTGTCCCTCGGCGCGCTGTTCGCGCTCGCCATGAACCGCGCGCCGCTTCGGATCTGGGCGCTTGCCGTCGCGATCTTCACCTTGAGCCTCCAGCTCGGCCTCGGGCGGGGCGATCTGCATTGGCCGGTGTTTACGATCTGGTCGCTGCTCGGCTGGCTCATCGCCGCGGGGCTGCTGGCGCTCACCTTTCCCCGCATCAAGCGCGACTACGTTACGCTTCCCGCTTATCGCGCCCTGAAGCGCATCATGCCCACGATCTCGGAGACCGAGCGCGAGGCCCTCGAAGCCGGCACCACCGGCTGGGACGCCGAGCTGTTCTCAGGCACGCCCGGATTGGGCCAAGCTCCGCCGCGTCAGCCCGATCACGCTCACCGCGGAAGAACGCGCCTTCCTCGACGGCCCGACCGAGGAGCTCTGCCGCAAGCTCAACGACTGGCGCATCCGCCACGAGCTTCACGACGTGCCGGAGGATATCTGGCGCTTCGTCTGCGATCAGGGCTTCCTCGGCATGCTGATCTCCAAGGAGCATGGGGGCTTGGGCTTCTCGGCGCAGGCGCAGTCGCTCGTCCTCGGCAAGATCGCCTCGCGCAGCGCCGACGGCGTCATCATCGTCATGGTGCCGAACTCGCTTGGCCCCGGTGAGCTGATCGAGAAATACGGCACCGAGACGCAAAAGGCGCACTACCTGCCGCGGCTCGCGCGCGGCGAGGAAATCCCCTGCTTTGCCCTCACCGGACCGTTCTCGGGCTCCGACGCTGCCTCGATGCGCGACATCGGCGTCGTCACCAAGGGCTGGCACGAGGGCCGCGAGACGCTCGGTATCAAGCTCACTTGGGACAAGCGCTACATCACGCTCGCCCCGAACTCGACGCTGCTCGGCCTCGCCTTTCATCTGTTCGATCCCGACAATCATCTCGACCGCGGCGACGACGTCGGCATCACCTTGGCGCTAATCCCGACCGATCACCCGGGCGTCGACATCGGGCGGCGGCATCTCCCCTGCGGCGCGGCCTTCCCCAACGGCCCGACCTCGGGTCGCGACGTATTCATCCCCATCGATTGGATCATCGGCGGCAAGGAGCGTGCAGGGCAGGGCTGGCGCATGCTGATGAGCTGCCTCGCCGCCGGCCGCTCGATCTCGCTGCCGGCAACGAGCACCGCCGCGGCCAAATCGCTGCTCCGCACCACCACGGCCTATGCCCGCATCCGCAAGCAGTTCGGCCTGCCGATCGGCTTCATGGAAGGCGTCGAGGAGCCGCTCGCCCGCATGGCGGAGACCGCCTACGGCCTCGAGGCTACTCGCGCGCCGTCACCGCCTCGATGGTGACCTGGCGGCGAGAAGCCGGCGGTGATCTCGGCGTTGCTGAAATACGTCTCGACCGAGCGCATGCGCCAGAGCGTCAACGACGCCCTCGACATCCATGGCGGCAGGGGCATCTGCGACGGCCCTTCGAACTACATCCAGGGCGCCTATCAGATGGTGCCGGTCGGCATCACCGTCGAAGGCGCCAACATCCTCACCCGCACCCTGATCACCTTCGCCCAGGGGGCGCTCCGCAGCCACCCTTACCTCTTCACCGAGATCGAGGCGTTGCAGGACCCCGACCAGGAGCAAGGCATCGCCGCGTTCGGGCGCGCCTTCGACGGCCATCTCGCCTTTGCCGTCTCCAACGCGTTCGGCGCCCTGTTCCATAATTTGACGTTCGGCGCCTTTGCCAGCGCGCCGCCGAACGCCGGCGCCACGCGCCGCTGGTGGCGCCAGCTCGCCCGGGCCACGCGCTCCTTCGCCCTCGTCGCCGACATGACCGTGGTACTGCTCGGCGGCGGGCTCAAGACCAAGCAGAAGATCACCGGGCGCATGGCCGACGCGCTCGCCGAGCTTTATCTGTTGTCCTGTATCTTGAAGCGCTACGAGGACGACGGCTGCCCGCGCGCCGATCTCAAGCTCGTCGATTATTGCGCGCGGAATTGCCTCGCCCGCTTCGACCGGGCGCTCGCCGGTGCGCTCGACAATTTCCCGGTGATCTGGGCTGGCGCCTTGATGCGGCCGCTGGTGTTCCCCTTCGGCGTCTGGCGCCGTCAGGCCTCCGACCATGAGGGCAAGGTCATCGCCCGCGCCGCGCTCGAGCCGGGTGAATTCCGCGACCGCGTGACGCGCGGCGTGTTCGTCACCAAGGACCCGAACGACAAGATCGGCCTGCTCGAATACACCCTGGAAAAGACCATCGCCGCCGAAGACGCCGACAAGAAGCTCGAGCGCGCCATTCGCAAGGGCGAGGTGCAGCGCTACTACAACAACGATTGGATCGCCGAGGCCAAGACCAAGGGCGTCATCAGCGAGGACGAGGCGCACGCGCTCGCCGAGCTCCGCGACCTCACGGCGCGGGTGATTGCCGTCGATCATTTCGACGCCGCCGAGCTCTCGCACGGCGAGGCGCGTCCCCGCGCGGCAGCCGCTCCATCCACAGACTCCATCGCCGCCGAATAAGGATCATCATGCTGACGCCGCTTCCCGTTTTGCACGACTGGCGCCTCTCGGTCGATTACGAGGGCATCGCCTGGGCGCTCATGGATCGCGAGGGGGAGAGCGCCAACTCCATGGGCCGCCGCTTCACCGAAGAGCTTGGCGAGGTCGTCAAATTCGTCGAGGATGCGGCGCGGCAAGGCGAGGTCAAAGGCCTCGTCATCATGAGCGCCAAGAAGTCCGGCTTTCTCGTCGGCGCCGACATCCGCGAGTTCGAGCGTTTCGACACCGAGCCCCGCATCAAGGAGGTGGTGCACGAGACGATAGGGCTGTTCGACCGTATCGAGAAGCTGCCGGTGCCCGTGGTCGCCGCCATCCACGGCTACTGCCTCGGCGGCGGGCTCGAGCTTGCGCTCGCCTGCCACTACCGCATCGCCGATCGCGATGAGGCGACGCGCCTCGGCTTTCCGGAAGTGAAGCTCGGTATCTTCCCCGGCCTCAACGGCACCGTGCGCTCGATTGGGCTCGCCGGTCCCATGGACGCGATGACCGCGATGCTCACCGGCCGCATGCTGCACCCGGCCGCTGCCCGCGCCATGGGGCTGATCGATCAGATCGTGCCATCCAAGCACACTCTCCGCTGGGCGGCGCGGAAAGCCGTGCTGCAGAAGCGCCACTCCAAGGGCGCGCCGTGGTGGAAGCAGCTGATGCTGAAGCAACCGGTGCGCGGCTACCTCGCCAAGCAGATGCGCGCCAAGACCGCGGCCAAGGTGCGCGAGGACCATTACCCGGCGCCGTACCGCCTGATCGATCTCTTCGAGCAATTTGGCGACGACCCGGCGCGCATGAAGTCGGCGGAGACGGAGATGTTCGCGCCGCTGATGGCGAGCGAGGCCTCGCGCAATCTCCGCCGCGTATTCATGCTCTCGGAGATGCTGAAGGACGAGGCGCCGAAGGACGGCTTCAAGCCGAAGCGGGTGCATGTCGTCGGCGCCGGCACCATGGGCGGAGACATCGCCGCCTGGTGCGTCGTCTGCGGCATGCAGGCGAGCCTCCAGGATCTCGACGCCGCCCAGACCAAGAAGGCGCTCGGCCGCGCCAAGGGCCTGTTCGCCAAGCAGCTCCGCAGCAAGCAGGCGGTCGACGCCGCCGTTGGGCGTTTGATCGCCGATCCCGAAGGCAATCACGTCAAGCACGCCGACGTCGTCATCGAGGCCATCGTCGAGAAGCTCGAGGTCAAGCAGACCCTGTTCCAGCAGCTCGAGGCCAAGATGAAGCCCGGCGCCGTGCTCGCCACCAATACCTCCTCGCTCCGGCTCGAGGACATCGCGAGGCCGCTGAAGGATCCAGGCCGTCTCGTCGGGCTGCATTTCTTCAATCCCGTCGCGGCAACTGCCCCTGGTCGAGGTGGTGCATGGCGAGGGCACGCGGGAAGAGGAGGTGCGCAAGGCCTGCACCTTCGTCACCGCCATCAAGAAGCTGCCGCTGGTGGTGAAGAGCTGCCCCGGCTTCCTCGTCAACCGCGTCTTGACGCCGTACATGATGGAGGCGGTGAAGCGCCTTCAAGAGGGCACGCCGCGCGACAAGATCGATCAGGCCGCGCTCAATTTCGGCATGCCCATGGGGCCACTCGAGCTCATGGACATGGTCGGCCTCGACATCGCCAACAAGGTCGGCGAGGAGCTCGGCTCGGAGAGGCCCGAGGACAATCCGCTGTCACGCCTGGTCAAGGCGGGCAAGCTCGGCAAGAAGACGGGCGAAGGCTTCTATGTCTGGGAAGAGGGGAAGCCGAAGCGCGAAGAGGCGATCTACGACGCCGCCGATCTCGATCGGCTCGGGGCGCGAGCTGATCGAGCCCATGCTCGAGGAATGCGAGCGCGCCCTTGCCCACGGCATCGTCGCCAATGCCGACCATGTCGATGCCGGCGTGATCTTCGGCACCGGCTTCGCGCCGTTCCGCGGCGGGCCCTTGCATTATCGCCGCAAGCAAGACACCGAGGCCCGCGCCTCCGCGGCGGCGGCGTGACATTTCAGGGAGACGGCAGGCGATCATGAGGGACGAGAAGATGCGGCGCGTCGCGGTGCTCGGCGGGGTCAGGATCCCGTTTTGCCGCTCCCATACGGCCTATGCCCAGCTCTCCAATCTCGACATGCTCACCGCCGCGCTCGGCGGCCTGATCGAGCAGTTCTCGCTCCATGGCGCCCATATCGGCGAGGTGGTTGGCGGCGCCGTCGTCACCCATGCCAAGGACTGGAACCTTGCGCGCGAAGCCGTGATCGGCAGCGCGCTCGCGCCGACGACGCCGGGGATCACCATGATGCAGGCCTGCGGCACGAGCCTCCAGGCGGCGCTTCAGCTCGGCGCCAAGATCGCCACCGGCCAGATCGAGAGCGGCATTGCGCTCGGCAGCGATACCACGAGCGACGCCCCGATCGTGTTCAAGCGGAGCTTCGCGCAGCGCCTGGTGCAACTGTCGCGGGCGAAAACGATGGCGACAGAGGCTTGCCGCGTTCAAAGGCTTCACCCCGGCCGAGCTCGCCCCCCAGCCGCCGTCGACCTCCGAACCGCGCACCGGGCTCAGCATGGGCGAGCACGGCGAGCTGATGGCCAAGGAATGGGGCATCACCCGCGAGGCTCAGGATCTCCTGGCTTACGAAAGCCACAAGAACGGGGCCGCCGCCTATGACGAGGGCTTCATGCACGACCTCGTCATCCCCTGCGCCGGGGTGTTTCGCGACAACAACCTCCGCGAGGACATCTCGCTGGAGAAGATGGCCGAGCTGAAGCCCGTGTTCGACCGGATCGGCGGCACCATCACCGCCGCCAACTCGACCCCGCTGACCGACGGTGCCTCGACGGTGCTGCTGGCCTCGGAGGAATGGGCGGCGAAACGCGGGCTGCCGGTCCAGGCCTATTTGACCATGGGGCGCACCGCCGCGGTCGATTTCGTTGCCGGCGAAGGACTGCTGATGGCCCCGACCGTTGCCGTGAGCGAGCTGTTGCAGGCCAGCGGGCTTGCCCTTCAGGACTTTGATTACTACGAGATTCACGAGGCTTTCGCGGCGCAGGTGCTGGCCACCTTGAAGGCCTGGGAGTCCGAGGTTTATTGCCGCGAGCGGCTGGGATTGGCGGCGCCGCTCGGCGCCATCGACCGGGCCAAGCTTAACGTTAAGGGCTCGTCAATCGCCTTCGGTCATCCATTTGCTGCGACGGGCGCGCAAATCATGGCGGTTCTGGCCAAGCTCCTGGCAACCGAAGGTGGCCGTCGTGGGTTGATTTCGGTGTGCACCGCTGGTGGAATGGGTGTCGCCGCCATCCTCGAAGGGGTGGGGGCCCGGCCTGCAACCGGTGGCAACGAGGCGATCGCCGGGAACGGCGAATCAGCCATATAAAGGCCTCATAAAGGCCCGATTAGGGACCGGGGGCGTAAGGTTAAATTGTCGGGGGCGCTTAATGCGCCGTCGGCGCGACACGTTACGAGGAGGTGCTCGTATGAAGCATCGCGTTTTCGCCCCGGTAGTCGGACTTCTGGCCGTCGCCTTCGCGATCGCCGGAATGGCCACCCAGGCACGCGCTGCTGACCCTTCCGGCATTTGGGCCAAGGACGATGGCTCGGCCAAGCTCGAGGTCAAGAAATGCGGCCGTGGGATTTGCAGCAAGATCGTATGGCTCAGGGATCCGAATGATTCGCGCGGCCGCCCGCTGCGGGATGGGCGGAACGAGAATCCGTCCATGCGCGACCGGCCGATCATGGGCCTGCAACTGTTCAGCAACATGGTCCTGACCGCGCCCAACACGTGGGTGGGCAACGTCTATAATCCCGAGGAAGGCCGAGTCTATACCGACGTCAAGGTGACCATGGTCTCCCGTCAGCAAATTGTGCTCAGGGGCTGCCGCACCTGGTTGCTCTGCGGCGAGAAGTCTTGGACCAAGTCGAGGTTGCCGGCCGAGCAAGAGCCGATCGAGGTGAAGGCCCCCGCCGCGCCCGAGGCGACCCCGCCGGAGCCGCCGGCCACGCGCGAAGAGACCATCGAAGCGAACGCCAGGCCGGACGCTGAGGCGCCAGTCGCCGAAGCCGCTCGCGAGGCCGCACCGGAGATGGCTAAGGCATCGGCGAGCCTCGAGCGCGCCGTTTCCGCCGCGGTGGCCGAGCCCCGCGTCTCGGAAGCGCCGAAGATGAAGATCACCAGGGCGGCGCCGAGCTACCAGCACACCGCGATCGGGTTCGGCTTCGGGCTCGCGGCCTCCAACCAGGAGCCCATGCCGCTCTCCGGCGAGAACGTGTCGAGCATGATGGCGATGACCAAGCCGTCGCCGCTCGCGCCAGAGGCCGCCCCGCAGCCCCATGCCGCCACCCCGGTTCCGGTGGAAACCGCGCTCCAGGAGGACGATCCGGAGCCGGCGCCGGTTGCCCGCCCGAGGCCGAAGCCGCGGGCTCAAGCCGTCCAGGCGCTAGCTGCGCCTGTCGCCACGGCCAAGCCGAAGCCGAAGCCACGGGCGGTCTTGCGGGAGCCCCAGGAGAGGCTGCCTTGGCTGCAGTAGCCGCTTGAGCCTCGCCTCCTAGCCGGCAGCGGGACTCTTGCCCGCGTGCTCGGCGCGGAGCTCCTTCTTCGAGTGTTTGCCAATCATGGTCTTCGGCAGCTCGTCGCGGAATTCGATCGCCGCGGGCAATTCGAGCTTGGAAAGCTTCGGCCGCAAGAAGTCGAGCAGCTCGGACGAGGTCGCCTCCGCTCCCTCCTTGAGCTTGACGAAGGCCTTCGGCGCCTCGCCGCGATAGGGATCGGCAACGCCGATCACCGTCGCCTCGGCGACGGAGGGATGTTGGTACAGCGTCTCCTCGATCCGCCGCGGATAGATCTTGAAGCCCGAGCAATTGATCATGTCCTTGATGCGGTCGACGATGAAGACGAAGCCCTCTTCGTCCATGTAGCCGACATCGCCGCGAGCGGAAGAACCGGCCGACAAAGGCGTTACGGGTCTCCTCGGGCCGGTTCCAATAGCCGCGCATCACCTGGGGCCCGGCGATGCAGATCTCGCCGGGCTCACCGCACGGCATTTCGATCGTGGGGTCGTCGAGTGAGCGGATGCTAACCTCGGTCGCGGGCAGTGGCAGGCCGATCGAGCCCGCCTTTGGCGGCCGGTCGCGGGGATTGCAGGTCGCGACCGGCGAGGTCTCGCTCAGACCGTAGCCTTCGGTCAGCACGCAGCCCGACACCGCCTCGAAGCCGTGCTTGACCTCGAGCGGCAGCCCGGCGCCGCCCGAGATGCAGAACTCGAGCGACGTCAGGTCGAAATTGCGGATATGCGGGTGGTGCATCATGGCGTTGTAGAGCGTCGGCACGCCGGGCATCATTGTCGGCTTCAGCTTGGTGATCAGCTTCAGCGCCTCGATCAGCTCGAACCGAGGCATCAGGATCATCTCCAGGCCCTGGCTGATGCAGAAGTTCATCACCGTAGTCATGGCGAACACGTGGAACAGCGGCAGGATGCCGAGCACGCGGTCGCCCTCCTGCGCCGGATGGTTCCACCACGCCGTGACCTGCCGCACATTGGTGGCGAGGTTGGCGTGGGTGAGCATCGCGCCTTTCGGCGTGCCGGTGGTGCCGCCGGTATATTGCAGCACCGCGATGGCGTCTGGGGTAACGTTGGCCGCTGATAGTTGCCCCCGTTGGCGAGGACATCGCGCTCGCGCAGGATCTTCGCCTTCTCGGGCGAGGCCGCGACCTTGGCGAGCTTCGGCCCGCGCCGGAGCTTGACCCCGAGGGATTTCATCGCTGGAAGCAGCTTGGCGAAGCTCGCCACCACGGCGTGGTCGAGGGCGCCGCTCGTCAGCAGCGGCTCGACCTTGTCGAAGGTCGCGGCGAGGTCGAGCGTCACCATGATTCGGGTGCCGCTGTCCCGGGCTTGGAACTCGATCTCCTCGACGCTGTAGAGCGGGTTGAAATTGACCACGGTGCCGCCGGCCTTGAGGATGCCGTGGTAGAAGATGACGAAGGTCGGCGAGTTCGGCAGCAACAGCCCGACCTTGACACCTTCGCCGACGCCAAGCGCTTGAAGCCCGTGTGCGGCCTGGTCCGACAGCCGGCCGATCTCGGCGAAGCTCAGGCGCCGGCCGAGGAAATAGGTGCAGGGCCGCGCACCATAGGTGACGACCGCGGCATCGAGCAGGCTCGTGACGAGGCTCCGGCTCGAAACGCATGCCCCAGTCGACACCCTCGGGATAGGTCTTGAGCCAGGGATGCGAGGGAGCGCAGCCCGACGCCGCAGGCGGGCTTTCCGGTGTCAATTCCGCTTTAACCATGCCGCTTATGGTGCTTTTAGCGTCTTTTTAGCCTCTTTGCGGTTAGCTCCCCGCAAGCGGCTCAGTCTGCGCTTGGAGGCAATTGGCCGCAGGGGCTCTTGTTCGCGTTGAAACGACCATTACTATAGCACAGCCGGGGCAAGCTTTGGGGTTACGGCCCCGAGGCCGGTTCGTCGGATTGTGCTGAAACCGTGGCGCGCGCGGCCAAAAATGGCCAATTTTGTTGGCGATGAGAGCCCCGATTGAGCGGTTGAACTCGAACCAGGACGGCGTAGACTCGACCAGTTTTTAAGTTTATTCCAATGCCTGACTTGCCCTTAGTAAGGCTATGAAATAGCCGGGGGGCACATTGGACACGGACCCCGAAGCGGGGCAGGGAGAGCGATATGGATGATGTGGCGACCAAGATCATCGAGATTTTGCGCAAGAACATGAAGGACCCATCGAAGACCGTCACGCTCGAAACGCCCCTCAGCGAGCTTGAGATCGAGTCGCTTGACCTCGCGGTGATCGTTTTCGATATTGAGGATACTTTCGGGATCGAAATCCCTTATAATGCCAACGAAGAAGTGGAGGCGTTCGCGACGGTGGGTTCCGTCGTCGATCGCGTGAAGGGCATCATCTCAGAGACAAAGGCCTCTGGCGCAGCTGCTTGATCAGCCTCTCCGCCTGGGGTCTTCCTGGGCGTCTACGATTTCCGGAGCTACGGCTAACAACACATGACACACACGAATGGACGCCGCCGCGTCGTGGTCACGGGCCAGGGCGTGGTTACTCCTTTGGGCACTGGCGTTGACCGTTTTTGGGCTGCGCTCAAAAACGGTGAATGCGGTATTCGCCAGGTCCAGAGCTTTCCCACCGATGAGTTGTACATCACCATTGCCGGCGAGATCCCGGATTTCGATCCGAAGGAGCGGCTGAAGAGCAAGCAGCTGCTGCTCGCCGACAAATACTCCCAATATGCCGGCTGCGCGGCGCAGGAAGCCGTAGCCCAGTCGAAGCTCGAGGTGCCGATGAAGGAGAGCGAGGCCTATCGCTCGGCCTGCATCATCGGCTCGGGCGTCGGTGGCCTGACCACGCTCGAATTCTCCTACAAGATGCTGTTCAAGGAGAACAAGCGCGCCACGCATCCGCTGACGCTGCTCAAGGCGATCGGCAGCTCCGCTTCCGCCCATGTCAGCATCGAAAACGGCATCAAGGGCCCGACCTTCGGCGTCGTCAGTGCCTGCGCCACCGCGACCCATGCCATCGGTCTCACCTATCGCATGATCCGCGAGGGTCTGGTCGATGTGGGCATCGCCGGCGCTGCCGAAGCGTCGCTGAACTGGGGCGCGACCCGCGCCTGGCAGGCGATGCGCGTGTTGAGCCCCGATGGGCTCTTCCCGTTCTCCAAGAACCGAAACGGCACCGTGCTCGCCGAGGGCGCCGGCATCCTCGTGCTCGAGGAGTATGAGCGCGCCAAGGACCGCGGCGCTCCGATCATCGCCGAGCTGATGGGCTATGGCATGACCGCCGACGCCGCCGACATGGTCAACCCCTCGATCGACGGCGCCTCCATGGCCATGCAGATGGCCCTCGACGACGCCAAGCTGTCGCCGAGCGACATCGATTACATCAATGCCCACGGCACCGCGACCGCCGTCAATGACGTCAACGAGACCCGCGCCATCAAGCACGTCTTCGGCAATGCCGCGAACAAGCTCTCGATCTCCTCGACCAAGTCGATGCACGGGCATTGTCTCGGCGCCGGGGGCGGCATCGAGGCTGTGGCCTCGCTGAAGGCCATTCAGGAGAAGTTCGTGCCGGCCACCATCGGCCTCCACGAGCCGGATCCGGAATGCGACCTCGACTACACTGCGAATGCCGGGCGGAAGCGCGAGGTCAATTACGCGATGTCCAATTCCTTCGCCTTTGGCGGGCTCAACGCGGTGCTCGTGTTCGGGCCGCCGCCAGCCTAGCCGTCTGCCGGGGGGCGCGGTGAGACAGATCTACGTCTACATCGGCATGGCGGCTTCGGCGCTCGTGTTCGGCATCGCCGCCCAAGGCATCACCCAAGGCTGGCGGGAGGCCAGCGTCGAGAAGGCCGTCGCCGCAAATGCCGAGCAGGTGTTCCACTCGCCTGCGAGCCCCGTCGCCGGAAATCCCGACGGCGACGTCAGCGTGGTGACGTTCTACGACCCCAACTGCCCCTATTGCCGGGCCGCGGCGCCGGTGCTCAAGAAGCTGATCGACGACGACGGCAAGGTTCGCCTCGTCCTCAAGGAACTGCCGATCCTCGGCCCCGACTCCGAAGCCGCGGCACGACTGATGCTGGCGGCTGACCGTCAGGGCAAATATTTCGATATGTTCGAGCAAATGCTCACGACCCCGGGACGCGCCACCAAGGACAAGGCGCTCAGGGTCGCGAGCGACCTCGGCCTCGATACGGCGCAGCTCGAGAAGGATGCGGCCGGCACCGCCGTGGACGGAACGCTTGCCGCAACGACGCAATTGGCCAAGACCATCGGCGTCAACGGCGTGCCGTTCACTGTCGTCGGCGACCGCGTCATCGGCGTCAGCGGCAAGGACCTTTATGGCGAGCTCACCGAGAAGATCGCCGAGGTCCGCAAGGACGGCTGCGGCAGCGGCTGCTGATCGGCGTTCCTCGCCACATTCCAGCTTGCAGAAACCGTCAGGGTAGCGATCCTCGGTTCCGATTTCCTGCATTTGTCGGAGGACCTCACGCCATGTCCAGGCTTGCCCTTATCCTTGTCGCGTTTTGCCTCTTCGGTGTCGCGTCCCCTGCGCGCGCGCTCGGGACTCTGCAATTCTGCGACAACATCGCCAACCCGGGAGAGAGGATGGCTTGCCTGCAGGCGCATATCTCCAATCTGGAAGAGACACTGCTGACCCTCAACAACCGCATCATAACTCTCGAGAAGGCATTGGACGAAAAGCTCAGCGCCGACAGCGTTTACAAATTGCAGCATGTGGGCCGAGGGGCTTGCCTCGTCGTTTCCGGCGGAGACGCCGGGCCGAAGCTCGCGTCTTGCGATGAGCCGGACTCTTGGAAGCTCCTGACCGGCTCGCAAAGACCGGGACGGGCGGCAAAGGCGCAATCCAAGTCGGATGACGACGAGGACAAGGACAAGGACAAGAAGGATAAGAAGGACAAAAACGGCAAGAACAAGGGCAAGAAGTCGGACACCTCGGAGCAGTCCAAATCGCAGCCCGCGCCGGCGCAGTAAGGCGCCAACGCGCGAGCGGCGCCCTCCATCGCCCTTGAGAAAAAAAGCGGCAGGCCGAAGCCCGCCGCTTTTCTCAAGGAGTAGTGAACTCCCGTGCCTACGAGCACTTCTTCGCCGCCGAATCCCACGTCATGTGGGCCTTGGCACAGGCCGCCTTGGAGGTCGGCGCCTTGTCCGCGGCAAAGGCGGAGGTGGTGAGCGCAATCGCAAGACCGAGGGTGATAACAGAAGCAAGTGTCTTCATGGGGGTTCTCCATTTTCAGGTTTGCTGCCGACGGGCAGCGCATATCAGATAACGCCCGACACGCCCCGCTGAAGCTGAGGCGAAGTGGCGCTGAGGCCAAGAAGCGCTGCGTCAAAATGGGGAATTGGGCCCTGGCGCAAGGACGCCGTCTAGATCAGGCCGAGGCCGCGGAAGCTCGCGTGTCCCTGTCTGCCGACGATGATGTGATCGTGGACCACGATGCCGAGATTCTTGGCCGACGCCACGATCTGCTTGGTCATCTCGATATCGGCGCGTGATGGCGTGGGATCGCCGGACGGGTGGTTGTGCACCAGCACGATCGCCGTGGCCGACAGCTCGAGTGCGCGCTTCACCACCTCGCGCACATAGACCGGGGTGTGGTCGACGGTGCCCTTCTGCTGCACCTCATCGGCGATGATCTGGTTGCGCTTGTCGAGGAACAGGATGCGGAATTGCTCCTTGGCCTCGAAGCCCATCGAGGCACGGCAATAATCGAGCACCTGGCTCCAGGAGGCGAGCACGGGCCGCTCCAGCACCTCGCCGCGCATGAGCCGGAGCGCCGCCGCGCGCACGAGCTTGATCTCGGTGATGGCCGCTTCGCCAAGCCCGGGCACTTCCCGCAACAGTTCCTCGGGCGCGTTGAGCGCCTCGGCGAAGCTGCCGAACCTGGCGAGCACGGCCTTGGCGAGGGGCTTGGTGTCGCGCCGGGGGACGGCGCGAAACAGGATCATCTCCAGGAGCTCGTAATCCGGCAGCGCATCGGGGCCCGCTTCGCGGAACCGGCGCCGCAACCTCTCGCGATGGCCGAGATAGTGTGGCTTGCCGGCGTCCTTGAAGGCCATGCAACCCTGGCTCTATTGGGTGAGGGGCGGCCGGTCCAAGCCTCTCGGCGAGAGGGTGAAAACTTGGCAGCCCGTCTCGGTGACGCCCACCGTATGCTCGAATTGCGCCGAGAGCGAACGATCCCGCGTCACCGCGGTCCAGCCGTCGGACAGGATCTTCACCGGCGACTTGCCGAGATTGATCATCGGCTCGATGGTGAAGAGCATTCCCGGCTTGAGCTGCAGGCCTTCGCCCGGCTCGCCGTAATGCAGAATGTTGGGCCGGTCGTGGAACACGCGGCCGAGGCCATGGCCGCAGAAATCGCGCACGACGCTGCAGCGCTCGGACTCCGCGTAGGATTGGATCGCGGCGCCAATATCGCCGGTGGTGGCGCCCGGCCTGACCGCGGCGACGCCCCGCATCAGCGCATTATAGGTGACCTCGAGCAGACGCTCGGCGGCGCGAGAGATCTTGCCGATGCCGTACATGCGGCTCGAATCGCCGTGCCAGCCGTCGACGATGAAGGTGACGTCGACATTGAGGACGTCGCCGTCCTTCAGCGCCCGCGGGCCCGGGATGCCGTGACAGACCACATGGTTCAGCGAGGTGCAGATCGATTTCGGGAAGCCGCGGTAATTGAGCGGCGCCGGGATGGCGCCATGAGACATGGCGAAGTCGAACACGAAGGCGTCGAGAGCCTCGGTGGTCACGCCCGGCTTGACCTCGTCGCCGAGGAGGTCGAGCGCTTCGGCCACGAGCCGGCCAGCCTTCTGCATGCCGGCAAAGGCCTCCGGGCCGTGAAGCTTGATCTTGGTGTCGCGCGCCTGGGCGCGGGCGAATTCGAGGTTCGACATCTAACCGCTCGAGAGTGAGTGAATAATCATCACTTAAGGTGAAATGCTCCGATGTGCAACGGGGGCGCGCTCGAAGCCCGGCCGCTCCCGGCTGGGCGCGAAGGGGATGGGGCGTAAGGCAAGAAGCCCCTCGAGCGAGAGATCGCAAGCAAAGGCCATGGCCTCGACGCCGCTGGCGAGAGCGCGGTCGAAGGCCTCGGCATAGGCAGGGTCGATATCGCCGGCAAGGGCGAAGGCCTCGGCGTCGCCGCGCTGCACCAGGTAGAGCATCACCGCTCGCGTGCCTAGGCCGCGAGCTTGGCGAGCTCGGCAAGGTGCTTCGCGCCGCGCGCCGTGACCGAATCCGGAAATTCGGCGAGCCCGGCGTGGCGCATGAGGTGGACGTTCTTGATCTCGACGTAGCAGGGGGCGCGGCCCGGCGCGTTCAGCAGGATATCGATGCGGCAGCGGTCGCCGTAGCGGACTTCGCGGGCAAGCTCGTCATAGCGCGCAAGACCCGGGACGAGGCCCGCGGCGATCGCCGCCGGGAATCGCACGATTGGGGTTTGTCGTATTGATGCCGACCAAGGTCGGGCCGCGCGCCAAGGTCGACCTCGATCAGCTCCCAGGAATAGGCAAGCTTGCGCTGAGGCTTGTCGGAGCGCGACAGCCAGACGCGCGCGCCGGGCGTGGCGAGGCCGAGCATCGAGCCTGGATTGGCGCAGTGCGCCGTCACGACCGCGCCATCCTCCAACTCGATATCGGCGAGGAAGCGCTTGTAGCGAGAGATCAGCCGCCCGGCGATCAAGGGGGAGGGGAAGCGCATCAGCATCGGTCGAAGCTTAAGGGTGGTGGCGGAACGGCGGCAAGGCGCTAGACTTCGGGCCAGCACCTTGTCCCCCATAAATGCGATGCCAGAGCACGACCAGACCACGGACACCGTCACCGCCGCGCTCCTCATCATCGGCGAGGAGATCCTCTCTGGCCGCACCAGGGACGAGAATATCTCCCATATCGCCCGTTACCTGAACGACATCGGCATCGCCTTGCGCGAGGTCAGGGTGGTCGCGGACCTCGATGCCGAGATCATCGCCGCGGTCAACGCGCTCCGTGCCCGCTACGACTATGTCTTCACCACCGGCGGCATCGGACCGACCCATGACGACGTCACCACCGAGGCCATCGCCGCGGCCTTCGGCGTTCGCGCGCCGATCGACCCACGCGCGGTGGAGGTCATGCGCCAGCACTATCGCGGCCGCGAGCTCAATGAGGCGCGGCTGCGCATGGCCCGCATCCCCGAGGGCGCCGAGCTGATCGACAATCCCATCTCGAGCGCCCCCGGCTTCATGCTCGACAATGTCATCGTCATGGCCGGCATTCCCAACATCATGCAGGTCATGCTCGACGCCGTTGCCCCGCGCCTAAGAAGGGGCGCCCCATGCAAGCCAGATCGGTGCGGGTCGCAGCGCCGGAAGGCGACGTGGCGCCGGGCCTGTTCGAGATCCAGGCCGCAAACCCCAAGGTCCAGATCGGCAGCTATCCGTTCTTCGAGAATGGCGAGCTCGGCACCTATGTGGTGCTCCGCTCCGTCGATGCGGCTCTTCTCGCCTGCGGCCCTCAACGCGCTGTGGACGTTGATCGCGAGAGAAGGCTTCGCGGCCCGGGGCGACGCCGCCGAGGCCGTGACCTAGAGAGGTCTCCGCTCAAGGCGCCTGCTTCGCCGCGCCGCGGTGAAGGGTCTCGCTCATCAAGGCGAGGAGCCGCCGCACCCGGTTGCCCTGGCTCGACTCGTCCACGCCTTCGGCGGCCAGCGCGAGGGCCTCCTTCGCCGATTGGCTCGGGCCGATATAGGCCATCGACCATTGCGGAAACTGTCGTGCCTCGAGCGGCTCGGTGAGAACGAGGAGCAGGTCCTTATGGCGAGGATCGTGATGAAGGGTCTCGTAGAGACGCTCGGCCCCAGCGCGAGGACCTTCGAGCACTTGCGTGAAATTGGTGTCGCTGAAGAGGAGCGCGCCGGTGATGTCGCGCGCCGCGTTGTTGCGGCGAGAGGCGCTGAGGATGTCGGCGATGTGCTGACGCGCAGTGTTCGCATCGCCGCTCAAGAGCGACGTGCTCGCATAGGCCAGTCGGTCGAGTGCCATGCATCACCGCGCAGCGAACAGGCGCGGCGCCGGATCGTCAGGGTAGTGGGAAACTGCTGAATTGAAAGACTTTTCTGGGGGCGCCGGAGCAGCTCACCCGGAGGCCTGAAGCCTCATGGAAATGGCAGGCGCGGGGGCATGACCCCCGCGCCTTCACCAGCTACTTTCTCTTCGTAGCCTTGCGGGCCTTACCCGTCTTCTTCGCCGTCGTCTTCTTGGCGGCGGCGGTCTTGCGGGCGGACTTCTTCGCCGGCTTCTTCATCGCTTTCTTTGCAGGCTTCTTCTTTGCTACTGCCATCAGTGCATCCCTCCTATCGGGCTGGCTGGTCATCCATACTAGTTACATCCACTCGTTGCTCCGCACGTATCCGCGTAAGCGACACGTGTCGTTGCGGGCGAGGGGTAAACCGCTGCATTGTCCACGCACTTCCCTTCATACGTCTTAACGCAGAGGCCGATCGGATTATCGGACCGCATCGCGTCCGTTCGGTGAGCGACTCGCGATCAAATTTTCCCATCGTACTGATTTGCATACGACATCGCGGGACCATGCACAACAATTTCTACGCTTCGCCCCCAACCTCGATTCGGCCTCGCGACCACCGCCGAGGTCATCGTGAGAAACCTCGGTGAGAGTTTGAGGGAGAGAGGAGCGCCCACGATCGAACTCAGCTGCATCCGCTGGTCGAGCCGCAGGTATCGCATTTGAGGCAGGTGCCGTTCCTCACCAAAGTGAAGTTGCCGCATTCCTGACAGGCCTCGCCCTCATAGCCCTTCACGCGCGCTTCGCTGATGAGATGAGATTCCGAGCGCTGGGCGAGAGCCTCCACGGCGCGGGCGACATCCTCGCTCTCGACCGTCGTCGCGCCCGTGGTCTCAGTCTCGACCTGAGGCTTGCCCCCGGCGACCCGCGCCACGGTGCGCTCGCGCTTCACCAGTTGCAGCTTGTCCTGATCGGTCGCCCGCTTCCTGACGAAGCCGCGCGAGGCCCTGCTTTCGCCTTCGATCTGGGCCGGCAGAGACTTGCTGCCGTCGCCCGGGCCGACCTCGGTATGGCCGTTCTGGCTCGGATCGACATGGGCCAGCTCGAAGCGATCGAGATAGGAGATCGCGAGCTCCCGGAAGATGTAGTCGAGGATCGACGTCGCGTTCTTGATGGCGGCGTTGCCGCGCACGAGCCCGGCCGGCTCGAAGCGCGTGAAGGTGAAGGCCTCCACGAACTCCTCGAGCGGCACGCCATATTGCAGGCCGACCGAGACCGCGATGGCGAAGTTGTTCATCAGCGAGCGGAAGGCTGCGCCCTCCTTGTGCATGTCGATGAAGATCTCGCCGAGGCGGCCGTCCTTGTATTCGCCGGTGTGGAGATAGACCTTGTGGCCCCCGACCACGGCTTTCTGGATATAGCCGGTGCGGCGGTCCGGCAGGCGCTCGCGCTTGCTGCGAAGATCGTCGTGGACCTGGCGATCGAGCTTCGAAAGCTCGCCCTCGAGCTCCGCGACCCGCTGCACCAGCCGTTCGACCACGACGGTCGTCCGCTGCGCCTGGGGCTGATCCGCGGCGATGGCCGCCAGCACCTCGTCCTGGTCCTCCTCCTCGTCGGCGAGGAGCTGGGCATTCAAGGGCTGCGACAGCTTCGAGCCGTCGCGATAGAGCGCATTGGCCTTCAGCGCGAGGCGCCAGGACAGGAGATAAGCCTCCTTGCAGTCGTCGACGCTCGCCTCGTTCGGCATGTTGATGGTCTTGGAGATGGCGCCGGAAATGAAGGGCTGGGCGGCGGCCATCATGCGGATGTGGCTCTCGACCGAAAGGAAGCGCTTGCCCTTGCGGCCGCACGGCGAGGCGCAGTCGAACACCGGCAAATGCTTGGGATCGAGCCCCGGCGCGCCTTCCAGCGTCATCGCCCCGCAGGCATATTCATTGGCGGCGTCGATGTCCCGCCTGGCGAAGCCGATCTCGGCCAGGAGGTCGAAATCGGGCTGCTCGAGGCGCTCGGCCGGAAGCCCCAAGGTCTCGACGCAGAAGGCCTCGCCGAGGCTCCATTTGTTGAAGGCGAACTTGATGTCGAAGGCGGTGGCCACGGCCTTCTCCACCGCTGCGATCTTGTCGGGCATGAAGCCGCGCGCGGCGAGCGTCTCGTGATTGACGCCAGGAGCACCGGCCAGCGTGCCGCGGCCGACGGCATAGTCGATGATCCGCTTCACCGCGGTCTCGTCATAGCCGAGCCCACGCAAGGCCTCGGGCACCAGGCCGTTGATGATCTTGAAGTAGCCGCCGCCGGCGAGCTTCTTGAACTTGACCAGCGCGAAGTCCGGCTCGATGCCGGTGGTGTCGCAGTCCATGACGAGGCCGATGGTCCCGGTCGGCGCGATCACCGTCGCTTGCGCGTTGCGGTAGCCATGCTGACCGCCAAGCTCGATGGCCCGCTCCCAGGCATAGACGGCGTGGGCGAGCAGCGTCGGGTCGGGGCAAGAGGCGTGGTCGAGTGGCACCGGCGCGATCGCGAGCCCCTCATAGCCTTCGGCCTCGCCACGTGCGGCCCGGGCGTGATTGCGCATCACCCGGAGCATCGGCTCGCGATTGTCCTCGAACCCGGCGAAAGCCCCGAGCTCCCGCGCCATCTCGGCGCTGGTGGCATAGGAGACCCCGGTCATTATGGCGCTGAGCGCGCCGCAGATCGAGCGGCCGGCCTCCGAGTTGTAAGGAATGCCCGAGGCCATCAGCAGGCCGCCGATATTGGCGTAGCCGAGTCCGAGCGTGCGGTAGCGGTAAGACAGCTCCGCGATCCGCCGCGACGGGAACTGCGCCATGGTCACCGCGATCTCGAGCACGACGGTCCACAGCGCGATGGCGTGCTCATAGGCCTCGACGTCGAAGCTGCCGTCGTCGCGCCGGAACGCCATCAGATTGAGCGAGGCGAGATTGCAGGCGGTGTCGTCGAGGAACATGTATTCCGAGCACGGGTTCGACGCCCGGATCGGGCCCGCGGCGGGGCAGGTGTGCCAGTCGTTGATGGTGGAGTGGAACTGGATGCCGGGATCGGCGCAGGCCCAGGCGGCGTGGCCGATATCCTCCCACAGGTCGCGCGCCTTCAGCGTCGCGGCGACCTTGCCGTTCTTGCGGAAGGTGAGGTGCCAGTCGTCATCGGCCTCGACCGCGCGCAGGAATTCGTCGGTGACGCGGACGGTGTTATTGGAGTTCTGCCCGGAGACCGTGCGATAGGCCTCGGAGTCCCAATCGGTGTCGTAGATCGGGATCGTGAGCGAGGTATAGCCTTGGCGGCCGAATTGGATCACCCGGCGGATGGCGTTGTCGGGGACCTTGGCCTTCCGCGCCGCCTTGACCTCCCGCTTCAGCGCCGGATTGCGTTTCGGGTCGAAGCAGCCGTCATCGTCAGCCTCGCAATTGACGCAGGCCTTGAGGATGGCGTTGAGGCGCTCGGCGAGGATCTTGGAGCCGGTGACGAGCGCCGCCACCTTCTGCTCCTCGATCACCTTCCAGTTGATGAAGGCCTCGACGTCGGGATGGTCGATGTCGACCACCACCATCTTGGCCGCGCGCCTTGTGGTGCCACCTGACTTGATGGCGCCGGCGGCGCGGTCGCCGATCTTGAGGAAGCTCATCAGGCCGGAGGATTTGCCGCCGCCGGAGAGCGGCTCGTTCTCGCCGCGGAGCCTGGAGAAGTTCGAGCCCGTGCCCGAGCCATATTTGAACAGCCGGGCCTCGCGGACCCAAAGGTCCATGATGCCGCCCTCGTTGACGAGGTCGTCCTCGATCGACTGGATGAAGCAGGCGTGGGGCTGCGGGTGCTCGTAGGCCGACTCGGAGGCCTTGATCTCGCCGGTGGCGAAGTCGGCGTAGTAATGACCCTGGCTCGGGCCATCGATGCCATAGGCCCAATGCAGCCCGGTGTTGAACCATTGCGGGCTGTTCGGCGCCCCCATCTGCATGGCGAGCATGTAGCGGAGCTCGTCGAAGAAGGCGCGGGCGTCCTCTTCGCTGGAGAAATAGCCGCCCTTCCAGCCCCAATAGGTCCAGGTTCCGGCGAGCCGGTCGAACACCTGCCGTGCGTCAGTCTCGCCGCCGAAGCGAGCCTCCTCGGGCAATAGATTAAGTGCGTCCCGATCGGGAACCGAGCGCCACAGCCAGGAGGGGACGGTCGGCTCCTCGATCTTCTTGGCCTTGGCCGGCACGCCGGCTTTGCGGAAGTATTTCTGGGCGAGGATATCGGCCGCGACCTGGCTCCAATGGGAGGGCGCCGTGAAGGCATCGAGCCTGAATACGACCGAGCCGTCAGGATTGCGGATTTCGCTGACGCTCTCCCGGAATGGGATAGAGCCGTAGGGTGAGGACCCCGCTTCGGTAAATCGTCTTTCAATCCGCATTTTGGTCTGTTCCCCCCGCTTTCAGCTCAATGGCGCGACCTGGAAAACTGAGGCGATTTGGTGTTCTCATCAACGTTCCCATCAATATATAGGAAGAGAACGTTTAGATTCCACTAAATCCTGTGCGTGACCCTGGGGATGAGCTGTGAAGAAGGTTGGGCCTCGCCGCATCCCCGGCGCCCCATCCGGAGCGGCGCGGCCGACCGGGGGAAGGCCTCGTTCAGCACCCGCTCTCATAGAGAAAGATGGGGTGTTCCTGGCCTCGTTGCGAGCCTCTCTGGCCTCCGGTCTGGACAGAGCCCTGGCCTGCCGCCATAGTCCGGCCTCTGTTAAGAAGAAGCGGCGCCTTTCCGTATGACACTCTTGAAAGAGATGTTCGCCTGGTGGACCGGCAACACCATCGGCACGCGTCTTTATACGTGGCGCTTCGGCACCCGCGTCGGCGACGACAGCTTCGGCAACGTCTACTACCAAACCAAGGACGCCAAGCGGCGCTGGGTGGTCTATCGCGACGTCTCGGAAGCCTCGCTGGTTCCGCCCGAGTGGCATGGCTGGCTGCATTACACCGTCGACGTGCCGCCGACCGATGAGAGCTATCGCGAGCGGTCCTGGGAGAAGCCCTATCGGCCGAACCTGACGGGCACGCCGGACGCTTATCGTCCGCCGGGCAGCACCCTCAACCCCGGCAAGACGGCACCGGCTCCGCTCGACTACGAGCCTTGGCAGCCGAGTTGAGGTTATGCGTGGGGTGCTAAGCTTGTGGCGTGAGGCGGGTGGCCGCATCGGTCGCCACATCCACGCCAGATTCATGGTCGAGGCCATGATTTGATGGGCGGGGGCGATGCGCTTCAACAGCATGGGTGCGGCATGAGGACATGCGCTAACAAGGCGGCCACGCGCCTTACCGCCCTGCGGCTTGCGGTTCCGCTTGCACTCCTCGGGGCTCTCGCCGCCGTCACCCCGGCCTCAGCCGACAAAATCAAGAACCCGATCGCGGTGTTCGCGGCGCTCGACAAGGTGACGGGCCGCATCCTGCCGCTCGAGATCCCCATCAACCAGACGCAGCAATTCGGAGCGCTCAAGGTCACGCCGCGGGTCTGCTACACCCGGCCGCCGACCGAGGCGCCTCACACCTCGTCCTTCGTCGAGGTCGACGAGGTCAAGCTCAACGGCGACGTCGAGCGCATCTTCACCGGTTGGATGTTCGCCGACAGCCCCGGCCTTCACGCCGTGGAGCACCCGGTCTTCGACGTCTGGCTCACCAACTGCAAGACGAACGAGCCGGCGGCGCCTGCCGGCAGCGAGCAGAATGCCGCGGTACCGGCGTCGCCCGAGGCGGCGCCCGCCGAGGAAGCCGCAGCGCCTCCACCTGCACCGGCTCCGGCACCCGCGCCTCGTCCTCGTCCTGCCGCGCCGGCACCGGCTGCCGCAGCGGCGCCTGCGCCCGCACCGGCTCCGGCCGCCGCACCGCCGCCGAAGAAACCGCGGCCGCGTCCGGCGCCGCCGCCGTCGACCTTCCCCATATTCGGGCAGTAGAGCGCGGCCTCGAGCAGCCGCTGGAACTCCGCGCGGCCGACCTCGATGGCGCCGAAGCGCGCCAGATGCTCGGTCACGAACTGCGTGTCGAGCAGTTCGAAGCCGCCATATTTCAGCCGCGCCACGAGATAGATGAGGGCGATCTTGCTCGCGTCGCGCGCGACCGAGAACATGCTCTCGCCGAAGAAGGCGCGGCCGAGATGGACGCCGTAAAGGCCGCCGATCAGCCCGCCGTCCTGCCACACCTCGACCGTATGGCAGTGACCGAGCCTGAACAGCTCGGCATAGAGCGCGCGGATACGGCCATTGATCCAGGTGCTCCGCCGCCCGGCGCGGGGCGCGGCGCAGCCGTCGATCACGCCATGGAAGTCATTGTCGACTTTGACCTCGAAGCCGCCGCGCATGATGGTGCGGGCCAGACTTCGCGGCACGTGCACCCGGTCGAGCGGCAGAATGCCCCGCCGCTCCGGCTCGATCCAGTAGAGTGCATGGTCATCCGCGCTCTCGGCCATGGGGAAGATGCCGCACGCATAGGCCTTGAGCAGGACCTGCGGCGTGATCTCGATCATGACGTCGTCGAGGGAAGTCATGGGCTTTTTCTCCGGAGCCTCCGGTCAGCTTCGCGCCAAAAAGCTCTCCAGCCAATGGATATCATATTGTCCATCGGCGATGTCCGGTTGCGCGATCAAGGTTTTGAACAGGGGGATGGTGGTGTCGATACCGTCGACAACGAATTCGCCGAGCGCCCGCTTGAGCCGCATCAGGCATTCATTGCGCGTCCGCGCATGCACGATCAGCTTGCCGATCAGGCTGTCGTAATAGGGCGGGATGGTGTAGCCGGCATAGGCGCCTGAATCGACGCGGACCCCGAGGCCGCCCGGCGGATGGAAATGAGTGATGGTCCCCGGCGATGGCCGGAAGGTGCGCGGGTCTTCGGCATTGATGCGGCATTCGATGGCGTGGCCGTTGAAGTGGATGTCGTCTTGCGCAAGCGTCAGCGGCGCGCCGGCGGCGATGCGGATCTGCTCGATGACGAGGTCGATGCCGGTGATCATCTCGGTGACGGTGTGCTCGACCTGGAGCCGCGTGTTCATTTCGATGAAATAGAACTCGTTGTTCTCGTAGAGGAACTCCACGGTGCCGACGCCGCGATAGCGCAACGTCCGCATGGCGCTGGCCACGACCTCGCCGATCTCGGCGCGCTCGCCGTCGTTGAGGGCAGGGGAGAGGGCCTCTTCCCAGAGCTTCTGGTGGCGCCGCTGCAGCGAGCAATCGCGCTCGCCGAGATGGATGGCGTTGCCCTGGCCGTCGCCGAGCACCTGCACCTCGATGTGGCGCGGATGCGCGAGATATTTCTCGAGATAGACCGTATCGTCGCCGAACGCGGTCTTGGCCTCGATGCGCGCCGTGGCTAGCGCGGGCTCGAGCTCGTCCTCGACATGGGCGACCTTCATGCCGCGGCCGCCGCCACCGGCCGCCGCCTTGACCAGGACCGGATAGCCGATGTCGTTGGCGATCTTCTTCGCCTGCTCAAGATCGCTGATCGGTCCGTCCGAGCCCGGAACGAGCGGCATGCCGAGCGTCTTCGCCGTCTCCTTGGCCTCGATCTTGTTGCCCATCAGCCGGACATGCTCGGCACTCGGTCCGATGAAGGTGAGCTGATGCTCCTCGAGGATCTCGGCAAAGCGGGCATTCTCGGCGAGGAAGCCGTAGCCGGGATGGACGGCATCGGCCCCGGTGATCTCGCAAGCGGCGACGATCTGCGGGATGTTGAGGTAGCTGTCCTTCGCCGGCGGTGCGCCGATACACACGCTCTCATCCGCAAGCCTGACATGCATGGCGTCGGCGTCGGCGGTGGAATGGACCGCGACCGTAGCGATGCCGAGCTCCTTGCAGGCCCGTTCGATGCGAAGCGCGATCTCTCCTCGGTTGGCAATCAGGATCTTGTCGAACATGCCTGGGCGCGGCCTAGCCCTTCTCGATCACGGCAAGAGGCTCGGCGTATTCGACCGGTTGGCCGTCATCGACCAGAACGGCAAGCACGGTGCCGCCATGGGGCGCGGGAATATGGTTCATCGTCTTCATGGCTTCGATGATGAGGATGGTCTGCCCGGCCGCGACCTGGCTCCCGACCTCGATGAAGGGCGGCGCGCCGGGCTCGGGCGCGCGGTAGGCCGTGCCGACCATTGGCGAGACCACGGTGCCGGGATGATGCAGCTCCTCGGCCGCGCCCCGCTCGCCATGCTCGCGCGGCTGCGCCCGCTCTCGGCGAGAGGGCCCCACGCTCGCGGCGACGGTGACGTTTCGCGCCACGCGCACCTTGCGGCCATCGACCTCGATCTCGATCTCGGTCAGGCCGGTCTCGCGCAAAAGCTCGGCAAGCTCGCGGATCAGGTCCTTGTCGGGGCTGCCCGATGATTGCGTCATTGCCGGCATCCTCCCTCGGCCATCAGCCGGCTTTCGCAGCTGTGATCGACGCGGCGAGGCCTTCGATGGCGAGCTCGTAGCCCAAGGGACCGAACCCGCAAATCACGCCTTTCGCGCCTTTCGAAATGTAAGAATGGTGGCGGAAGCTTTCGCGCCTGAAGATGTTTGATAGATGCACCTCGATGCAAGGAATATCCGCAGCGAGCAGAGCATCGAGCATGGCGATCGAAGAATGGGTGAAGGCGCCGGCATTGACGATCATCCCCGCCGCCTTGTCCTTGGCTTCCTGAATCCACGCCACCAACTCACCCTCGTGATTACTCTGCCGGAAATCGATTGTGAGCCCGAAACTTGCGGCCTTTCGTTCGCAGCGCACACGAATATCGTCCAGGGTCTCGCGGCCATAGACCTCGGGCTCGCGCGACCCAAGCAGGTTCAGATTGGGCCCGTTCAAGACGTAGATCGGCTTGGTCATGGCGTGATTGGGGACAAGGTTAACGCCCGGTTTTTCGCGCATTCGTTACTTGGGCCCCGGGGACCGGAGCCCCTGTAACAGCTTTTAGTCTGTGTAGCAAAAAGCCGGAAACGTGGGGTTACCTCCCCGGACGTCTCAGCAGGTCGTGGCGCAGCCCTTTTCCCGGACTTCGGCGACATTGGCCTTGAGCTGATCGTAAAGGTCGTCGGGCGCGCCAGGGAGGACCCGGTCGCCGATCAGATAAAGCGGCGTGCCTTGCAGATTGAGCTTCTGCGCGAGCTCCTTGGCTTCCGCCAGTGCTTTCTTGATGTCGTCGGACTGGGCGTCCTTCTCGAGCTGGTCGATGTCGAGCCCAAGCTCCTTGGCGATCCGCAGCGCCTTGTCCTTGTCGGCCTTGCCGGGCTCGGAGAACAGCTTCTGGTGCATCTCGAAATATTTGCCCTGCTTGTCGGCGGCGAGCGCGTATTTGGAGGCGGCTTCGGAATCGTCGCCGAAGATCGGGAGCTCCTTCAGCACCAGCCTGACCTTGCCGTCGTCCTTGACGAGCTTGACCACGTCAGGGAGGGCCCGGCGGCAATAGCCGCAATTGTAGTCGAAGAACTCGACCACGCTAACGTCGCCGTCGGGATTGCCGGCGACATGGGCGACCGGAGACCTGAAGATGGCGTCGGCATTGTCGCCGATCGTCTTCTGCTGCTGCTTCTCCTGTTCGGCGGCCTGGCGCTTGTCGAGCTCGGTGGTCATTTCCACCAGGATCTCGGGATTCTTGGTGAGATAGTCGCGGAAGCTCTTTTCGAGGCGCACCTGTTCGAGGCTGCCAGAGCCGCCCACCCCGCGGAGCAAGAGATAGCTTGTGCCGGCGGCCGTTACGGCGGCCACGACGGCAGCCACGACCACATTGGCGAGGACGTTCTTCATGTTCATGTTTGATCTCCGGGGCTGGCTTAATTTGTCTTGGGTACCTCGAAGGCGAGGATATCGTCGGCGCGGAGCCAATCCGGCGTGCCGTCGATGAACCCGGCCTTGGCGCGCTTGGCCTGTTGCTTGGAAAGCTTCAGCTGCCCTTCATAGAAATAAGCCTCGGCCGCTGCAAGCTCGGCAAGGGCCATATAGCGTTGCCGCGCCCCGCCTTGCGCGGTCTCGCTCTTGCGGGCATAGGCGCCTGCGAGCTGGCGGTACCCGGTCGACGATGTCGTTTCGCGGGCGAGCGCGTGCTTCAGATTGGAAATCGCCTCGTCGAGGGCCTTCGCGTTCTGAAGTGCCGAGCAGCGCCTGCGCAAACATGATGCGGATCAGGGGCTCTTCGGGTGCAAGGTCGACCGCCTTGCGCAACACCGGGACGGCTGCGGCGACATTGCCGCTCTCGAACAGGAACTGGCCCTTGATCTCGTAGAAATAGGGCGAGTTCGGGTTGGCGGCGATCAGCGCGTCGAGCTGCGGCATGGCGACCTGGACGCCCGACTGGCGATAGGTGGCGATGGCTCGGGCATAGGCTGCTGGCAGCGACCGGTCCGACGCCGGAAAACGGTTGAACACCGTCTCGGGCTTGTCGAGGAAGCCGTAGAGCTTGGCCTTGACCAGGTCATGGCGCAATTGCAGCTCGGGGGGGTCCTTGACGTTGTAGTACGGGCTCGACTCGGCAAGGTTCTTGAGCTGGGCGATACGCTGCGGCGGCAGGGGGTGCGACTGAAGGTAAGGGTTGATGCCCTGCACGCCGAACAGCTTCGCGTTCATGAACTCGAGGGTCTCCACGAGGCCGCGCGCGGATTGATGGGTGGCGTTGAGAAAGGTGACGGCGGCCTGGTCGGCCGAGGACTCCTCGTCCTGGCGGTAGGCGAGGATCATGCGCATCGCGGCATCGGTACCGCCGTAGGCGGCGCCCATGCCGAGCTGACCGAGACTGCCCGACGCCGGCCACGGCACCCGCCGCCATGGCCGCAAGGCCAATGATCTGCATCATCAGAGCGGCGGATTTCGCTTTCGACACTTGCGTCCGGCAGCCTGCGCCAGGTGGCCGCCGTTGATGTGGCCGCTTTCGTGGGCGATCACGCCGATCAGCTGATTTGGCGTCTTGGCATCCATCAGCGCGCCGGCATGGACGAACATGTTGTGGCCGTCGACGACGAAGGCGTTGAAGGCGCGGTCGTTGACGATGTGGATGTCGATGTCTTGCGAGCCGAGACCCGCGGCGTCGAGAATCGGCTTCGAATAGGTGCGCAGCAGCGATTCCGTCTCGGCGTCGCGGATCAGCCCGGTGGCCGGCATCCGCCGAGGTCGCCGTGACCAGCGACAGCGCGAGCCCAACGGCGGCGGCGCGGCGGAGGCCTTGCAGGGCCTTGGAGCTCATGAGGGTGGCCTGGGCAGGCATGTTCCTAGATGATAAAGGCTCGCCGGTGTGGGGCCAAGACGGACGCCTCAAAGACGGATGCCTCAAAGACGGACACCGTGCCCGACAAGCGCCTTGCTACTCCTGTCCCGATGGCTGACGGCGTCGCTCAGCCGTAGACCGCGGGAAGGGAGCGCCGTAGGCCACGTCTTTGCCGTAAACATCGCTTGATTGGCGGTCGAATGCGGCGACAAGTTGACAGTCGCCAACCGCGCGCCTTCAACAAAGTGCGAGCGAGAAATGGGAATCGGTTTGAGTGAGCGGCAGGGGAGCGACGCGTTGCCGCGGAACGTCGCGCGCCGCAGCGGCATCGATCCGTTCATCGTCATGGACGTGATGCGCGAGGCCAACGTCCGCGCGGCCGAAGGCGCGGATATCATCCATATGGAGGTGGGGCAGCCGGGGACGCCGGCGCCCCGCGCCGCGCGGGAGCGGGCCCGCGTCGCGCTCGAGACCGACCGGCTCGGCTATACCGATGCGCTCGGGCTCCCCGCCTTGCGCGAGCGCATCGCCCGTTATTACCGGGAGCGCTATGACGTCGGCGTCGCGCCGGAGCGCGTCGTCGTCACCTCGGGCTCATCGGCCGGATTCGTGCTCGCCTTTCTCGCCGTGCTCGATGCCGGCGACACCATGCTGCTGCCGTCGCCGGGCTATCCCTGCTACCGCCACATCCTCAAGGCGCTCGGTGCGAAGCCGGTCCTGATCGAGACGAGCCCCGCGGCGCGATGGATGCCGCACGCCCGCGACCTCGACCGCTTGGCCGGCGAAGAGCCGGCGGGACTGCTGCTCGCCAGCCCGAATAACCCGACCGGCACCATGGCCGTGGGTGAAAGGCTCGGCGAACTCGCCGATGCCTGCCGGCGGCGTGGTCTCTGGTTGATCTCCGACGAGATCTACCACGGGCTTGAATATGACGAAGCCGCAGGGACCGCGATTGCCCAGTGGCCGGCGGCCATCGTCGTCAACAGCTTCTCGAAATATTTCAGCATGACCGGCTGGCGCATCGGCTGGCTGGTGGTGCCGGAGGAACTGGTGCGGACCATCGAGCGGCTGGCGCAAAATCTCTACATCTCGCCGCCGACGATCTCCCAAGTCGCGGCCCTCGGCGCCTTCGACGGCATCGACGAGTTGGAGGCGATCAAGGCGGGCTATGCCGCCAACCGCGCGCTGCTGTTGAACGAGCTGCCGGCGGCGGGCATTACCTCGATCCTTCCCGCCGACGGCGCCTTCTATCTCTACGCCGATGTCAGCGCCTTGACCTCCGACAGCGCCGCCTTCGCCAAGACCATGCTGAAGGAGATCGGCGTCGCCGTGACGCCCGGGATCGATTTCGATCCCGTGCGCGGGCGGCACTTCATTCGCTTTTCCTACGCCGAGCCGCAGACGGCCATCCGTGAGGCCGCGAGGCGCATCAAGAGTTGGCGGAAGCCCTAGCGGCTCCACCAGCCGCGGCGCGGCGGTGCCGAGTCTTCCTTGACCTCGCTCTCCACTGTGACGTCGGCAGGGGCAGCCGGCTCTGGCACCGTGGCGAAGACGGGCTCCTCGCGGCGGCGAGACGGCTTCTCCTCGGCGCGGTCGGGCGACGGCTCGGCTTCATGGCCTCTTTGCGTCCGTCGCCGTTCTGCTGCGGCTGGGCTTCAGCCTCGTCACGCGAGACTTGAACCTCGCCGGCCGGAGCGCCTTCCTCTGCGGCTTCGGCAGCCGCCTGGTCGGATCGCAGGCCGCCGCGCCCCCTGCGGCCGCCGCGCCGGCCGCGCCGCCTCGGCTTGCCGCGACCTTGCGCGCCGCCTTCGTCGAGCCTTTGGCCTCTTGCGGCTCGGCCTCGTCGCCCGCTTCGTCTTCGGCGTCCGTCTCCGCCCCCTCGGCAAAGACCTCGGAAGCCTCGCCCTCGAGCTCCGGTCCCCGCCGCTTGCGGCGGCGGCGGCGTGAGCGGCGGCGTGCCTGATCGGAGTCGGTCTCGGCCGTGGCAGTGGCTGCGGCCGCACCGTTTGCCGTGCCAGGCTGATGATGCGCCCAATCCATCTGCACCACGGCGCTCTCGCCCGCGCCCAACTCGATCTCCGTCGAGCGCTCGATGATGAACTGCGACACGTGCAGATTCTCGTCGGCCGTCACCGTGATCGGGATCTGGTAGCGCTGCTCGATGTCCTTCAGGTGCGAGCGCTTCTGATTGAGGATGTAGAGCGCAACTTCGACCGAGGTCGTGGCCACGAGCGGGATCACGCCGTCGGTGATGAGACGGTCCTCGAGCGAGCGCAGCACGTCGAGCGCGATCGAACTCCACCGAGCGAACGATGCCGGTGCCCTGGCACATGGCGCAGGAGCTGGTCGAGCCTTCGAGCATGCCGGTGCGCAAGCGCTGGCGCGACATCTCGAGCAAGCCGAAATGGCTGATGCGTCCGACCTGGATGCGGGCGCGATCGTTGCGCAGCGATTCCTTGAGGCGCCGCTCCACGAGCCTGGAGTTGCGCCGCTCATCCATGTCGATGAAGTCGATCACGATCAGCCCGGCGAGGTCGCGCAGGCGGAGCTGGCGGGCGACCTCCTCGGCGGCTTCGAGATTGGTCTTGAGTGCCGTGTCCTCGATATTGTGCTCGCGCGTCGCCTTGCCGGAATTGACGTCGATGGCGACCAGCGCCTCGGTCTGATTGATGACGATGTAGCCGCCGGACTTCAGCACCACCTGCGGGGAGAACATGGCGCCAAGCTGGCGCTCGACCTGAAAGCGGATGAAGACCGGCTCAGGCTCCTTGTAGGGCTTCACGTTCTTCGCATGGCTCGGCATCAGCATGCGCATGAAGTCCTTGGCCTCGCGGTAGGCCTCGTCGCCGGCGACCAGAACCTCGTCGATGTCCTTGTTGTAGAGGTCGCGGATCGAGCGCTTGATCAGACTGCCTTCCTCATAGACGAGGCTCGGCGCCGTCGATTTCAGCGTCAGGTCGCGCACCGTCTCCCACAGCCTGAGCAGATAATCGTAGTCGCGCTTGATCTCGGTCTTGGTGCGCTGGGCGCCGGCGGTGCGGATGATGAGCCCCATGCCTTCCGGCACTTCGAGCTCGCCCGCTATCTCGCGCAGGCGCTTGCGGTCGGTCGGATTAGTGATCTTGCGCGAGATGCCGCCGCCGCGTGCGGTGTTCGGCATCAGCACGGTGTAGCGGCCTGCGAGCGAGAGATAGGTCGTCAGCGCCGCGCCCTTGGTGCCGCGCTCCTCCTTGACCACTTGCACCAGGATGATCTGCCGGCGGCGGATCACCTCCTGGATCTTGTAGGGCCGTCCGCGGCGGCGGCGCACGCGCTCCGGCACTTCCTCAAGGGCATCCTCGGAGCCAACCAACTCGACGCTCTCGGCAACCGTTTCGCCGTTGGTTTCGACGGTCTCTACCCGTTGGCCGATCGTCTCCTGCGGGTCGGTCTCGTCCTCGTCGTCGTCCTCTTCCTCGATCGAGGTGACGGAGCCCTGTTGGCGCTCGCCTGCCTCGGCATCCATTTCGGCATTACGCTCGGCGCGCTCGGACACCTCATGGGTGAGCTCGGTCGCCTCGGCGGCAATGGTCGTGCTCTCTTCGGGGGAGGGCGTCTCGCCTTCGGCTTCCGTCGTGACCACGATTTCCTCGGCAGCGGCTGCTGCTTGCGAGTCGCGGCCGCGGCCCTTTTCTTGCTCGGGGCGTCCTCGCCCGCGCCGGCCGCCGCGGCGGCGCTTGCGGCCTGCCGCAGCCTCGTCTTCCGCCGCCTCGGCGGCGCTGGCGCGGCTTTCCTCCTCGGCCTCGGCCTCGAGCAGGGCCTGACGGTCGGCGACCGGGATCTGATAGTAGTCGGGATGAATTTCAGTAAAGGCCAGGAAGCCGTGGCGATTGCCGCCGTAATCGACGAAGGCCGCCTGCAGCGACGGCTCAACGCGCGTTACCTTGGCGAGGTAGATATTGCCTCTGAGCTGCTTCTTATTGGCTGATTCGTAATCAAATTCCTCGACGCGATTACCCTTTACCACGACGACCCGGGTTTCCTCCGGATGCGCCGCATCGATGAGCATTTTGTTTGGCATTTTCGTTGTTCTCCGCCGCGCTGGCAGGTCTCGGCGGCGCGAAAATGCAGCCCCGTCGCGAGTCCCGCGCTCAGCGCGCGTCTAAGTTGAATAGAGACTGTGTTGTGGCGATCAGGCAGGGCAACCGCGAGGGCGTGAGGAACGAGGCCATGTTCGGGCGCGTTCCAGACCTTCGGCGTCATGGACAAAGCACTGCTTTGTCCGATACTTAGCCCTGTCCCTTGAACCTGCATCGCAAAATCCAACCCTGCGCCAGGCGCGGGGCCTGTTGTGAAGCCTGACGAGCGACCGTCTCTGACCCTGATCGCCAGCTTTCCGCGCCCTGGCCACGTTCCTTTCAAGGCCGTGCGCGCAAAACAATGATATTCCGGGCTAATCTCGCTTCTTGAAGCGCTCCAATCGCCCGGGGGCGGCCCATCGCAGGGCCTAACCCTTATTACGGGGTCGGTGGGAGATTTGGCAAGTGTTCCGGTGATTTCGCCCCCAAAGCGTCACAAGCTTCGCTTAACCAGCACTCGCTAGGATTCCGGTAGCCACGTTCACTTTGGCTGATTCGGCCGGATTTGGGGATTCCTTCATAATGGGTCGCGAGCCAGCCTTGTCGCCAACACGAACCGGCCGGCGAGGAGGAGGAATGCGACCAGTCCAGGCTTTGATGGGGGCCGCCCCCGCCTGTGCCCTGCTCATCGCCCTTGCTCTCGCCGGTAGCGTGACAGCGCCGGGGGACGCCGCCGCGCGCACCCATGAACCCGTCGCCAAGGATGCGCGGCTTGCCGGCGACCGCACCCGCACCCGCTTCATCGCCGATTTGTCGAAGAAGGTCGGCATCAACGTATTCTCGCTCGCCAATCCGTACCGGGTCATCGTCGATTTGCCGGAGGTGAATTTCCAGATGCCGCCGGGTCTCGGCACCGAGCAGCGCGGGCTCGTCACCGGCTACCGCTTCGGTCTGTTCGCTCCCGGCAAATCGCGCATCGTCATCGACATGAGCGGACCGTTTCTGGTCGACAAAGCCTTCGTGCTCGATGCGCGCCAGGGCCAGCCGGCGCGGCTCGTGATCGACCTCGTGCCGACCGATCGCGCCACCTTCCTCGCCAAGCTCAAGGCCGCCAATCCGCCGACGCCGACCGTCGGCTCGATCACGCCGCCACCGCCGCGCGTGAACCCGGTGCGCGCGAAGCCCGTGGTCGTCCTCGATCCCGGCCATGGCGGCATCGATCCCGGCACCAGCAGCACGAGCGGCGTCACCGAGAAAGATGTGGTGCTCGCCTTCGCCAAGACGCTCAAACGCAAGCTCGAAGCGAGCGGCGAGTACCAGGTCTATCTCACCCGCGACAGCGATCGGTTCCTCGCGCTCCGCGAGCGGGTTGCTTTCGCCCAATCAAAGAGCGCGAATCTCCTGGTGTCGATCCACGCCAATTCGTTTCCGAAGCAGCCCGAAGAGGCGAGGGGCGCGACGGTCTACACCTTGTCGGAGCGGGCCTCGGACGACGAAGCCAAGGAGCTTGCCGCCAAGGAGAATCTCTCCGACGCCATCGCCGGCGTGGATTTGCCGAGCGATTCCGACAGCGTCGTCGCCAACATTCTCATCGATCTTGCCCAGCGCGAGACCCAGAATCGCTCGATCGTGTTCGCCAAATCGATCGTCGGCGAGATCGACCGTGCCGATCTGCACCGGAAATCCTTGAAGTCCGCCGGATTTCGCGTGCTGAAATCGCCTGACGTGCCGTCGGTCCTGATCGAGCTCGGCTTCCTGAGCAACCCTGACGACGAGAAGCAGCTTACCTCGGAGAGCTGGCGCGGCGCTATGGCTGACAAGGTGGCCGCGGCCATCGACAGCTACTTCGCCAAGCGCGTCGCGCGCAATCCGTACTGAAGCGCCGATCCCGATCACGCGCCGTTAAGTCCCAAGGAAAATGAGCCGCGCCAGCGTTTTGTTGCCATATTGTTGGCTAGTGTTGCCTCACACCCTGCATGCGGCTAAAAATCGGGGACGGGACGGGTCTTACCATGGACATTACGGCTCCTATCAAGCCGCCTGAGCAAAAGCGGCGGCGTCGGCGTGGCGGCTTCTTTCTGCGCTTTCTCGGATTCATCTTTGCCGCCAGCATGATCGTCTTCGTCGCCGTCGCCGCCGCGGCCGCCTTCGTGCTGTGGAAGGTGTCGAAGGATCTGCCGGACTACGAAGTGCTCGCCAAATATGAGCCGCCGGTGATGACCCGCATCCATGCGAGCGACGGCGACCTGATCGCCGAATACGCCCGCGAGCGGCGCATCTATGTGCCGTTCTCCGCCATTCCTGAACGCCTCGTCGACGCCTTCATCTCCGCCGAGGACAAGAATTTCTATCAGCATGGCGGTCTTGATATTCAGGGCATCCTGCGCGCGGCGGTCACCAATCTCAGCAGGGCGCAGTCCGGCAGCAGCCGCATGGTCGGCGCCTCGACCATCACCCAGCAGGTGGCCAAGAACTTCCTGCTCTCCAGCGACCAGACCATGGAGCGCAAGCTCAAGGAGGCGATCCTCGCCATCCGCATCGAGCGCGCCTTCACCAAGGAGCAGATCCTCGAGCTCTATTTGAACGAGATCTATCTCGGCGCCGGCGCCTATGGCGTCGCCGCGGCGGCGCAGACCTATTGGGACAAGTCGCTTCCCGAACTCTCGATCGCCGATTGCGCCTATCTCGCCACGCTGCCCAAGGCGCCAAGCAACTACAATCCGTTCAGATATCCGCAGCGCGCCACCGAGCGCCGCAACTGGGTGATCGACCGCATGGTCGAGAATGGGTTCGTCACCAAGGAGCAGGGCGAGCAGGCCAAGGCCGAGCCACTCGGCGTGCAGGTGCGCAACAGCGGCCCCAGGATTTTTGCTTCCGAGTTCTTTGCCGAGGAAGTACGCCGCGAGATTCTCGACCGCTTCGGCGAGGACAAGCTCTATGGCGGCGGCCTGTCGGTGCGGACCACGCTCGATCCGAAATTGCAGCGCATTGCGCGCAAGACGCTGGTTGACGGTCTCGTCGCCTACGACCACCGCCACGGCTGGCGCGGCGTGGTCAAGACCGTCGACCTCCAAGGCGATTGGGGCAAGACGCTTGCCGCCATCGATGTCTGGAACGACATCGACCCATGGCGGCTTGCCGTGGTGCTGCAAGTGAACAAGGACCAGGCGACTATCGGCCTTCGCCCGACCCGCACCTCGACCGGCAAACTCTCCGAGCAGCGCGAGACCGGGGTCATTCCCTATAGCGAGGTGAAATGGGCCCGGCCGCGACTGAAGAATGGCATGGGCGGAACGCCGCGAACCATGACGGATGTCTTGAAGCCCGGTGACGTGATCTACGTCTCGCCGCGGGAGGCCACCGACAAGGAGCCCGACGTCGGCGGTCAGTGGTCGCTCGAGCAAGTGCCGAAAGTCGGCGGCGCCATCGTTGCGCTCGATCCTCATACCGGTCGCGTGCTCGCGCTCATCGGCGGCTTCAGCTTCGCCCAAAGCCAGTTCGATCGCGCCACGCAGGCCCATCGCCAGCCGGGCTCGTCCTTCAAGCCGATCATCTACACGACGGCGCTCGATAATGGCTATACGCCCGCGAGCATCATCGTCGATGGGCCGATTTGCATCAGCCAAGGCAAGGGCATGCCGAATTGGTGCCCGAAGAACTACGAGTCGGGGTCTGCCGCAGGCCCCTCGACCTTGCGCTTCGGCATCGAGCACTCGCGCAATCTGATGACCGTGCGCTTGTCCAATGACATGGGCATGCCGATCATCGTCGAATATGCGCGCCGCTTCGGGGTTTACGACAATCTCGTGCCGATGCTGTCCATGGCGCTCGGCGCCGGTGAGACCACGCTGCTGCGCATGGTCACCGCCTACGGCATGCTCGCCAATGGCGGCAAGCAGATCAAATCGACCTTCATCGACCGCATCCAGGATCGCTACGGCCGCACCGTCTGGCGTCACGACACCCGCTCGTGCCCCGATTGCGAGGCGCGGGAGTGGAAAGGCCAGGACGAGCCTGAGCTGATCGACGACCGTCCCCAGATCGTCGATCCGATGAGTGCCTATCAGATGGTGTCGATCATGGAAGGCGTGGTCCAGCGCGGCACCGGGCAGAAGCTCAAGGTGCTGAACCGCCCGATCGCCGGCAAGACCGGCACCACCAACGACGAGAAGGACGCCTGGTTCATCGGCTATACGCCGGACCTCGTGGTCGGCGTCTATATCGGCTTCGACAATCCGGCCCCGCTCGGCCATGGCGAGACCGGCGGCAATGTCTCCGCGCCCGTGGTCCGCGATTTCTTCAAGATCGCGCTGGCCGACCAGCCGCCCGTTCCGTTCCGCGCGCCGCCCGGCATTCACTTGGTGCGCGTCAACAAGAAGACCGGTCTTCCCGCGTCGCCGGGCGACCCCAGCGCCATCATGGAAGCCTTCAAGCCGATTCAGGATCCCACCGGCGGCGGGGTCGATGCCGGCGAGGTCGACGATCAGGCCGTCTCCGCGGACGCCTATGGCCAGCAGCCCGCACCGGCGGGCCCGCCAGGCCTGATGCCGGGTCAGATGGCGCCGGCCGCGCCCCCCCACCTGGCCCGTACCCGGCGCCGGGCAATGACCGGGCTTTGACATCGGGTACCGGCGGCCTCTACTAGAACGGATCCTTGAGACACCGCCGCCGGGATCGCGTTCCGGCGGCTCGTTTCGTCATTCCGAGCAGAGGAAGAGATGCGCGCTGAAACTGAGGCCGTTGTCGACGACATCAAAGAGTCCTTGAGCCTGCTCAGGAGGCATCTTTGACCCCGACCGCGCCAAGAGCCGGTTAGCGGAACTCGACACTCTCGCCGAAGCCCCGAATTTCTGGAATGACTCCGCGCGCGCCCAAGGGCTCATGCGCGAACGGCAGCAGCTCGAATCCGCTCTGAGCGGCTTCACGCCGCCTTGCCCGGGAGCTCGACGAGAACATCGGGCTTGTCGAGCTTGGCGAGGAGGAGGGCGACGAGGGCGTCGTCGCCGAAGCCGAGGCCGCGCTCATGAAGCTCAGGGCCGAGGCGCATAAGCGCGAGGTCGAAGCGCTGCTCTCCGGCGAGGCCGACGCCAATGACAGCTATGTCGAGATCCACGCCGGCGCCGGCGGCACCGAGAGCCAGGATTGGGCCCAGATGCTCGAGCGCATGTATATCCGCTGGGCGGAAGGCCGGGACTACAAGGTCGAGATCATCGGCGAGCACCCTGGCGAAGAGGCGGGCGTCAAGTCGGCCACTATCCTGGTCAAAGGCCCGAATGCCTATGGCTGGCTCAAGACCGAGTCCGGAGTCCATCGTCTCGTCCGCATCTCGCCCTTCAATTCCAATGCGCGGCGCCACACGAGCTTTGCCTCGGTGTCGGTTTATCCTGCCGTCGACGACACCATCGCCATTGAGATCGACGAGAAGGACGTCCGCATCGACACCTATCGCTCCTCCGGCGCCGGCGGCCAGCACGTCAACACCACCGACAGCGCCGTGCGCCTGACCCACCTGCCGACCGGCATCGTGGTGCAGTGTCAGAATGAGCGCTCCCAGCACAAGAACCGCGCCACGGCCTGGGCCATGCTCAGAGCGCGGCTCTACGAGGCGGAACTGAAGCGGCGCGAGGAAGAGGCTCAGGCGCAGGCCGCGGCCAAGTCGGAGATCGGCTGGGGCCACCAGATCCGGTCTTACGTGCTCCAGCCCTATCAGCTGGTGAAGGACCTCCGCACCGGCGTCGAAAGCACCAATCCCTCAGCCGTGCTCGACGGCGATATCGATCAGTTCATCGAAGCTGCGCTTGCCGAGCGCATCCAGGGGGAACAGCCGGCCGCCGAGGCGCGAAAGGCGTAGGTTACTCGGCGGCGCGGGGCTGCGAGCCCGCCGCCGGGGTACTCTCTGAGGCCGGTTTCTCGGTAGTCGTCTTGATCGCCAAAGGATCGTCGGAGCGGCGCGATTTTCCTTCGAAATAGGCGCCTTGCTCGATGGCGAGGCTCTGGTGGTAGATGTCGCCCTCGACATGGGACTGGGCCTGGAGCGTCACCCGCAGGCCTTGGATCGAGCCGATGACCCGGCCGCGGACCACGACATCCTCGGCAATGACGCCGCCGGTGATCTGCGACTTGTCGCCGAGCAGGAGCGAGCCGCAATTGACGTCGCCGTCGATGATGCCATCGACCTGGATCTCGCCTTTCGAGGTCACGTTTCCGGTGATGGTCAGATCCTCGCCGATGATCGACGGCACCATCTTGCTCGGGATCGAGCTTTCGCGGGGGCCGGGGGACGCTCGCCGAATGAGGAAATCTCGCTGATGGGCCGCTCGCTCATCCGCTCCATCGGATCCGCGCCAGCCTCGCGCTCCGGCTTCTTGGTGAACATGGTGGACCCTCCTCAAACGAACACAGGCCGGGCGCACCGAACATTCCCCGGGACACCACGGTCGGATGAGAACAACAGCGTCCCTGCAACGCTCGTCTCGGAGCTAAGCGCAGCGAAGAGCAGAGAACCAGGCAACGACCCTGCGGCGACAATATCGCGTCGGTTCTGGCTTGTCATGGGCGATCTCCGGGGGAACGGCGCCGCGTCCCTTTCACCCTCTTCTAACTTTCTCGACCTATTTCAATGGGGCTTTTCGGTTTGACTCGAACGCGGTAAGCGCCTTCCTTTAGCCGATATTCGCGCCTCTTATGTCTTTGAGTTTGGGGGGATTTCGAAACGGGGCCATGAGCGGATCCAGGCAGCGCTTGTTGCCCATAGCCAAGCTGTCGCTTGCGCTTATGGACTCCTTGCGCGCGCTCGGCGCGGGCGCGGCCGAACGCTTGATGTCCGTGCTCGAATCGCCAGCCGTGAGCCGCGTCATCCAGCGCCTCTACGCCTCTCTGGCTCCGCTCCTGGACCGCCTCACCGGTGGTCCAAAATCCGAGCCTACATCAACGCGCGAGCGCCGAGCCGGGCCGCGCTCTCGTCGTCCTCACCGAGGGCAGCAGGGCGCTTCTTACGCTTCACGCCCGGGGCCGGGCCTTGGCGAAGAGAGTTCCCGAGCCGGTCCAACTCGAGTTGCGCAAATTGTCCACGCGCGGCGCCCATGTGTGCCGCGAGATCTTCGCCGGCGTCCTGGTCGTCGGCTTGATTGCGATCGTCGCGGGCTACGGCCGGCTGAGCCGCGGCCCGATTTCGCTGCCGAGCCTCGTTCCGCTGGTCGAGGACGCCATCAACGGTCAGCTCGCCGACCTGCACGTGAACATCGACGACGCCATATTGCAGCGCGCCCCCGACGGCCCCGGGGTGATGTTCCGGCTGCGCAACATTCGCCTGATCGACACCGATGGTTCCATCGTGGCGCAAGCGCCGCTTGCGGCCATCGGCATGAGCGGCGCGGCGCTCATCTCCGGCCACCTTGCGCCGGGAAGCGTCGACTTCATCGGTCCGAAGCTGCTCGTCTATTCCTCCGACAACGGCCTCTCCATGAGCTTCTATCGTCCATCGGGCGACGAGACGAGCCGAGACCGTCGTGCCGCGGTCCGCCCCAGCGGGCGAGGTTGCCCCGCAAGAGCCGCCTGGGGCCGTCCCAGGCGAAAGTGCGATGGCCAAGCCCGGGACACCGGAAGCGACGACCGCGCAGGGTACCGGTCCCGCCGCCCAGCTCGACGTCACGCGGACGATCACCGAGGTGTTCGAGCGCGCCCGCCGCGGCGACAGCTCCTACCTGACCCGGTTCGGCGTCAAGAATGCCAAGGTCGTCTTGAGTCAGGACGGTGTCGAGACGCTGTGGCAAGTGCCGGATTTCTCCATCGACCTCGAGCACAAGGATGAGCGGAGCGTCCTCGTCGGCCAGGCCAATCTCGCTTCGACCAAGGGCGACTGGCAACTCGACTTCCGCACCGAGGAGCGCCCGAAGCGGCGGAGCCTGAGCATCACGGCGCTGATCCAGAATCTGGTGCCGTCCGGCCTCGCCGAGACCTTCTCCGGCATGGCCATGCTCAAGGCGCTCGACCTGCCGGTCTCCGGCGAGACCAGCCTCGAGCTTGCGACCTCGGGAAAATTCCTCTCCGGCGAAGCCGACCTCGAACTGGCGAAAGGGCACATCACGCCGCCTTGGGATCCCAAGAACGCCATGCAGATCGACCAGGGCAATCTCCATCTCAAATATTTCAAGCGTAAGCGCGTGGTCGAGATCGAGCCCTCGACGCTGACCTGGGGCTCCAGCAAGGCCACCATCAGCGGCACCTTCCGCGATGTCGGCACCGACCACGGGTCGCCGTCCTGGTCCTTCAATCTCAAAGCCGACGACGCGGCCCTTGGCGTCGAGGCGTATGGCCTCGCGCCGATCAAGGTCGACGAATTGACCCTGGAAGGCACCGTAAGCCCCGAGGCCGGGCGTCTCGAGCTGTCGCGCTTCGTCATCCGCTCCGGTAACGCCTCGATCGAGCTTGCCGGCAGTGTGATCGACGCCCCGGGATCTCCGGAGATGCGTCTCACCGGCACCATCAGTCCGATGCCGCTCGATGTGCTGAAACGGTTCTGGCCGAAATTCCTCGCCGGCGACGCGCGCAAATGGGCTCTTGAAAATGTCAGCGGCGGCCAGGTTTTGGGCGGCAAGGTCGACATCTCGCTCGCGCCGGGAGAACTCGCGCGCATCGAGAGCGGCGCGGAGCCGGCGGCGGAGGCGGTCAATGTGGAGTTCGATTACGCCGATCTGAGCATCAACTACATCGACAAGATGCCGCCGATCCTGGCCGGCGCCGCCAAGCTCAGGGTTCAAGGCGTCACCTTCACCGTCGACATTCCCGAAGCCAAGGTCGTGCTGCCCGCCGGCGAGGATATCGATCTCAAGGACGGCCGCTTCTTCATTCCCGACCTCCGCGTCGATCCGCAACAAGGCGAGATCACCTTCAACGCCGATGGCGCCACCGCGACTGTGCTGAAGCTGCTCGATCATGAGCCCCTCGGCTACATGCACACCGTCGGTCTCAAGTCGGAGGATTTCGGTGGCACCGCCCAAGGCAGTTTTGTCCTCAACTTGCCGATGCGCGAGGACCTCAAATTCGAGCACGTCAAGCTCCGCGGCGCCGCGCGTCTCGACCAGGCCATCGCCTCGAACGTTCTCGGCGACATCGGCGTTGAAGGCGGAACGCTCGACGTGAATGTCACCGAACAGGGCCTCGACGCCCATGGCGACATTTTGATCAAGGGCGTGCCGGCCCAGCTGTCGTGGCAGCGCATCTTCAACGAGCCCAATGACCGCCAACCGCCGATCAAGATCAGCGCCACGCTCGACGAGTCCGCCCGCGAGGCGCTCGGGCTCAAGGTTTCCCACCTGGTGCGGGGGGCCGTGCCGGTAACGCTGTTGGTCGCGCGCCATGCCGACGGCACTCAGAACCTGAGCATGCAGGCCGACCTGACCCAGGCGCAGCTCGTGTTCGGCAACATGGGTTGGACCAAGCCTCCCGGCCGCTCGGCCGCGGTTCAATTCGACGTGGTCAAGGCGGAAGACGGCTCGAGCGAGCTGCAGAACTTCAAGATCAGCGGCGACGACATCGCCATCGACGGTCAGATTTTCCTCGATCCCGAGCAGCACCTCAAATCGTTCTACTTCTCGGATTTCTCCTTCGACATTCTCACCCATATGGAGATCACGGCGACGGTCCGCGACGGCGACGTGCTCGAGGTCGACGCCCATGGGCCGAGCTATAACGGCAAGCAGTTCTTCCAATCGCTGTTCTCGGCGGGCCAGCTTGCCGAGAACGCGGAGGCGCGCGATCCCTTCAGCGTCAATCTGACCGCCCGGCTCGGCACCGTGGTTGGGTTCTACGACACCACGTTGAGCGACGTGAAGGCGACGCTGAAGAAGCGCAACGGGCGGCTGGTTGCCCTCGACGCCACGGGCGCGCTGAACGGCCGTGGCCCGGTTGCGGTCAAGCTCGAGGACACCAACGGCGACGCGCGTTATTCGCGCGGAGACGCGCGACGCTGGCGACGCTTTCCGCCTGATCGGCTTCTATCCCAAGATCGAAGGCGGCGAGGCCTCGCTTGAGGTCAATCTCGACGCCGGCCAGTCTGGCATGAAGTCCGGAACATTGTGGGCGCGAAATTTCTCCGTGCTCGGGGACTCGGTGGTGAGCGACGTGCTGACCGATCCGCAATCGCAAGCCGCGTTGGGCCCCAAGCGCAAGGAGGCTCGGCAGACCCGGATCGGCTTCGATCAGCTGCGCGCACCCTTCGCCGTCGGTAACGGCGAATTTCTTCTCAACGACGCCTACGTGAACGGCCCGCAGCTCGGCGCCACCATGCGCGGCAAGGTCAATTTCAAGGCCCGGACCGTCAATCTCGGCGGCACCTATGTGCCGCTCTACGGCCTGAATTCAGCGCTCGGCGCCATCCCCATCCTTGGCGGCATCTTCGTCGGACGCGAAGGCGAGGGCGTGGTCGGCATCACCTTCGCCATCCAAGGAAAGCTCGATGACCCCAACGTCCTCGTCAATCCGATCTCGGTGGTGGCGCCCGGCATCTTCCGCCAGATCTTCGAGTTCAGAGGACAGAACTCGGCCGCGACCTCGACCGTCACGCCGCGGTCATCGGATTTCGCCGTTCCCGGTCAATAGAGGCTGGTCTAGACCGGCCTGATCAGCGCGTGCCGCTTCTTGCCGAGCGAGAGCTTGATGACGCCTTCCGGCGTCAGATCGGCGAGGGTCAAGAGCCGCTTCTCGTCGGTCACCGTCACGTCATTCACTTTGAGGCCGCCGCCCTTGATCTGCCGCCGCGCCTCGCTCGTCGACGGCACGAAGCCGACATGCACGTTGGCGGAGAGCACGCCCCAGCCTTTCTCGAGCGCGTTGCGTGGCAGCTCGAAGGTCGGCAGCGTCTCGGCGATCAGGCCTTGCTCGAAGGTCGCGCGCGCCGTGGCCTCGGCCCGGTCCGCCGCTTCGCGGCCGTGAAGCAGCGCCGTCGCTTCGGTGGCCAGGATCTTCTTGGCCTCGTTCAGCTCGGCGCCTTCGAGCTTCGCCAGCTTGTCGATTTCCTTCAGCGGCAGCTCGGTGAATAGCTTGAGGAAGCGCTCGACATCGGCGTCCTCGGTGTTGCGCCAATATTGCCAATAGTCGTAGGGGCTCAGCATCTCGGAGTTGAGCCAGACCGCGCCCGAGGCGGTCTTGCCCATCTTGGCGCCCGATGCCGTGGTCAGAAGCGACGTCGTCAGGCCAAACAGCTCGACGCCTTCGGTGCGGCGGCCGAGCTCGATGCCGTTGACGATGTTGCCCCACTGATCCGACCCGCCCATCTGCAAACGGCAGCCGAACCGCTTATACAGCTCAACGAAATCGTAAGCTTGCAGCACCATGTAGTTGAACTCGATGAAGGACAGCGGCTGTTCCCGCTCCAGCCTGAGCTTCACCGAATCGTAGGACAGCATGCGGTTGACGCTGAAATGACGGCCATAGTCGCGCAGGAAGTCGACGTAGTTGAGGTCGTCGAGCCAGTCGGCGTTGTTTACGAGGAGCGCATCGGCCGGGCCCTCGCCGAAGGAGACGAATTTGCCGAACGCCGACTGGATGCCGGCGACATTGGCGGCGATCTCGGCGTCGCTGAGCAGCTTCCGCGATTCGTCCTTGCCGGAGGGGTCGCCGACCTTGGTGGTGCCGCCGCCGATCAGGACGATCGGCCGGTGCCCGGTCTGCTGCAGCTTGCGCAGCATCATGATCCCGAGCAGATTGCCGACATGAAGGCTGGGAGCGGTGCAATCGAAGCCGATATAGGCGGTCAGGCGGCCGCTCCGCGCGAGCTTGTCGAGCGCCGCTTCGTCGGTGATCTGGTGGACGTAGCCACGCGACTCAAGCGCGTTGAGGAACTCGGATTTGGTCTTGCTCATTGCCGTGCCGGGCGCCTTGGAAGTGAGCAGCCCTGTAACAGGTTTGGGCTGAAAATGCACGGGAAGGAGAGGTCTCGGTGAGCGGCGCGATGACGGCGATTGGGCTGATGAGCGGGTTGTCGCTCGACGGCATCGAGGTGGCGCTGGTGGTCACCGACGGCGAGCGGCAGCTTGAGCGCGGCGTAAGCCTGACCTTCCCCTATAGTCCCGAACTCCGGGAGCGCCTGCGCGAGGCGGTTGCGGCGGCTTGGCGGCTGAACGGCGAGGGCGGCGGCACCGCCGCCGATCGCGATGTTCTCGCCGCGGTCGAGCAGGAGCTGACCGCGCTTCACGCCGAGGCGGTGAAATTCTTCCTCGAGACCAACGCGCTCGCCCGCGATGCCGTGGCCGTTCTCGGCTTTCACGGCCATACCGTATGCCGCGATGCCGCGCGCGGCATCCTGCGTCAGATCGGCGACGGCGAGGTCCTGGCGCGGGCGACCGGGATCGACGTCGTGTTCGATTTCCGCGCCGCCGACATGGCTGCCGGCGGCCACGGCGCGCCGATGCTGCCGGTCTACCATCGCGCCCTTGCCGAGCAGGCCGGTCTTGCCCGCCCGCTCGCGGTGATCACCATCGGCGCCGTGAACAGCGTCACCTTCATCGGTGAAGACGGCGGCCTCGTCGCGGTCGATGTGGGCCCGGCGCCAAATGCCGAGGCGATCTCCGGCTCGATCGATACCCTGCCGGTCCGGCCGCGCATGTGGCTGCTCGCCGGCAGAGGCGCCGGCAATACGGCCCTCGTCGACGCCCTTCGCGGCATGGTCGCCGAGCCCGTCTATCTCGCCGAGGAGATGGGCTGGTCCGCCGATCATCTCGAGGCGGAAGCCTTCGCCTATCTTGCCGTCCGCTCGATGCGGCGGTTGCCGCTGAGCTTTCCCGGCACCACCGGCGTCAAGCAGCCGACCACTGGCGGCCGCTTGGCTCGAGCGCCACGGCGATAGCGACCGGGTTCACTTCCGAGTTCAGCAGCCGTAACCGAGGGTGAGGATGCACCAGGCGCCTTTGCCGGTCTTTTTGGCGACCGTGCCGGCGCCCTTGGCGACGCCGACCGTGGCTTGGCCGGCGCCGCGTGCGACGCTCGCAGACCCTTGCGCGACGCCTCTGCCGGCCTGCCCGGTCCCTTGGACCACGCCTTGACCGACGGTTGCGGTGCCTTTGACCGTGCCTTGGACGGCGCTTCGGACCGGGCCGGTCTGAGCCTGTGCCAGCGGCGGCAACCCGACCACGACGCCCGCGAGGAGGGCGAAGAAAACTGTGCGTGTCATCATGAGCCTCCGAAATGGGAGTCGCGTCCCGCATTGGCGCGACCTTGCTTAGGGAGCAGTGTCAGGCCCGCAACTCACCGCATCAATGGGGTTCAAGTAAGGCGGGGGCCGTGGCGCTCAGGCCTCTTGGTCCTGCCGCGTCACATTTCTTTTCGCTGCCTCGAGATCGTGTTCGAGCGATGCGATCTTCTCGCGCAACTCCTTGCTTTCCAATTCGGCATAGATGGCGGCGGCGTCGTGGGAGACGCGAGCGAGCATGGCGCGTTCATTGTGGTCGAGGTCGTTGCCCGACGCATGCGGCCCGTAAAGCGAGACGGCGAAACAGCGCGCCGGATTGATCGCGGGCACGGCAAGCACGGGATGACAAAGGCCCGACGGAAATTGAAGCCGCCGGTGTGCGCGGGCTTCACCTTGAACGGCTCGCCTTGTTGCAACGGCGCGAGCAACGGCTCGTCCGGCCGTAGCTCCTGCTGGCAATCGTCCCATCCCTTGCCGTTGCCGTCGCGACGAAGGATGGACCCGTGGTGGCGGAAGGAGGCGGCCGAGGTCAGCGCGAGAGAGTGAAACGCCTCATCGGCCAGGACCTGCTCGATCTCGGTTGGGGTCCGCGCGCCACGGATGGCTTGGCCAAGCTCATGCTCGACGCGATCGAGCCAGCGGTTGAAGAAGCTGTCGGCAAAGCCGACGGCCCTGTCGTGCAACAGGGTGATGGCGAAAGACACGATCACGGCGACCGCGAGCCAAGCCCAAGTCGGAAGGCGGAGATGCTCCTCGATGCGCTCCACTTGCTCATGCAGAAGGAGCGCCGCCGGCGTGAGAATGAAAGTAAGGATGGTGACGCGGCGCAGCGGAATCCACACGCTGACCACGCGCTCGCGTCGCACCGCCTCGAACACGAAGAGGCAAAGCACGCCATTCAACAGATAGATCAGCCCGGTGATATCGTCGGTCGGGGTGAAGTTGGTCCAATTCTCGAAGAACGTGGTCAAGGTGGCGAGATCGGCGATCAGGAAGGACGGCAAGCCGATCAGGCAGCCCCACAGCACCCACCTGAGGCGCTGATAGTCCTCGGGCTTCTGGTGTCGCTTCCGGATCAGCCAAAATGGCGACGGCGGCGACGGCGACAGCAAACCCGGCGAGGATGCCGCCCCTGGTCAGAAGCTCGGTCGGATAGCCAATGAGCGCGGCATAGGAGGCGATCAACGCCACGGCAAAGACGAGGCCGAGCAACGGCAAAGCCCGCTCTACCGGCCGCCACATCGGCTCCGTCTTGTTATTGGGTGCGCGAATGACGAATAGGAGGAGACCCACATAGCCCGCGGCCTGCGCGATGCAGCCGGCGATGTCCTGCGCGATCGTGGCGGCAGGCCATTGCTGCAGGATGGCGTAGTAGACATAGGCCTGGCCCGGGTTGAACCAGTTCACATAGAGGAAGAAGCCCCAGGTCATGGCGGAGGGCCTCGTCCACACCAGCCATCCCGCCGCGGTGACGATGAGGATCCCCGCGACCGCATCGAGGAAACCAACGGTGCGGACCAGGAAATTCGATGGCCGCTGCTCGGCGACGATCGTGAACTCGCGGGCCGGACGGCCGGGGGTTGCTACGGTGTCGATGGTGACCTTGCGGCCGGGGAGGACGAATTGCAGGCCGCCGAGGGCGGCAACGGCGTTGCCGCAGGCGTCCAGGTCCGTGAGCGTACAGCGCAGGCGTGACAGGTCGACTTGATCGCCTTCACGCAATCCCGCCTTCCATGCCGGCGACGATGCCTTGTCGGCAAAGGGTCCGATGACGTCGTAGATCACGCCGTCATTGTTGACGTAGAAGCCGAACGAGCCGAGCGGCTTCACGACCGCTAACAGGTCGGGGGCGACCATGACGAGGCCCCAAATCAACAGCGGAATGAGCAAGAGCCGGTCGCGGGTCATGGTCTCGTTGCGGCCACCGCCGTTCGTCTCCGCTCTCCGAGCTTTGCCGCGGCGCGATGTTAGCTTAGCGAGCCGAGCTTAAGTCAATCTCCTGCGGTGGCGAATCTCGTCGATCTAAGCTGCGGATTCGCGCTTCTTGCGCTTGCCGAGCCGCTTGTCGAGATAGGCGTCGATCAATTCCATGAGGCCTTCCATGCGGGCCTCGAAGAAATGGTTCGCGTCCGGCACCACGGCATGCTCGATGACGATGCCCTTCTGCGTCTTGAGGCGATCGACGAGCCCGCGCACCGACTCCGTCGGCACCACGCGGTCCTTGGCGCCGTTGACCATCAGCCCCGAGGAGGGGCAGGGCGCGAGGAAGGTGAAGTCGTAGAGATTGGCCGGCGGCGCCACCGAGATGAAGCCCTCGATCTCAGGACGGCGCATCAGGAGCTGCATGGCGATCCAGGCGCCGAACGAAATGCCGGCGATCCAGCAGGACGGCGCATCGGCGTTATAGGCTTGCATCCAGTCGAGCGCCGTCGCCGCATCGGCGAGTTCTCCGGGACCGTTGTCGAACAGGCCTTCGCTCCGTCCGACGCCGCGGAAGTTGAAGCGCAACACCGAGAAGCCGCGCCGCTGGAAGGCGTAATACAGGTGATAGACAATCTGGTTATTCATGGTCCCGCCGAACTGCGGGTGGGGATGCAGGATCAGCGCAACTGGCGCGTTCGGCGAGGGATTGTGATGATAACGGGCCTCGATCCGGCCTGCTGGGCCGCTGATATTGACTTCAGGCATGAACCACTGACCTCGGACGACGTTCTGTCGAAACGGGAGGAGGGACGGGACGCCGCAAGGGACATACGCGCCTTGCGAACCTTGACTTGGCCGCCCAGGAAACCTATACAAAACCAAGATTTAGAACTGTTCCAAACAAGGCGCTGGGCCTTCTTTGAGACGATCCAGCCTCGGGCCGCGCTTCATAGCACGCGCGATAGGGGCTCGCGCAAGCGCTAACCGGCGGTCCCGGGGGCCGCGAGCTTCTAGAGGCATGACCACGCGTACTTACCTCGACTACAACGCCACCGCGCCGCTTCGGCCCGAGGTGCAGGACGCCATGGTCGCGGCCTTCGCGTGCTGCGGCAATCCGTCCTCGGTTCACGCCGAGGGACGTGCGGCGAGGGCGCTCATCGAGACTGCGCGCGAGAAGGTGGCGAGCCTCGCCGGCGCGCGGCCCGAAGAGGTGATCTTCACCAGCGGCGGCAGCGAAGCGAACGCGCTCGCCCTTGCCGCGCAGGCGGGTCACGCCTGGCAGTGCTATCTCTCGGCGGTCGAGCACCCCTCGGTCCTTGCCGGCGGCCGGTTTTACCCCGAGAGCACCACCCGGATTCCGGTGACCAAGGACGGCGTTATCGACCTCAAAGTGCTTGCGCGAGAGCTTGCGAAACACCATCTCGGAGGGTGGAGGCCGTTCGTCTCGCTGATGGCGGCGAACAACGAAACCGGCGCCATTCAGCCCGTTGCTGAGGCCGCCGAGCTCGTTCATGCCGCCGATGGCCTTCTGCACAGCGACGCGGTGCAGCTTGCCGGCAAACTCAAGATCGATTTCGACGGGCTTGGCGCCGACATGATCAGCTTGTCGGCCCACAAGATTGGCGGTCCGAAGGGTGTTGGCGCGCTGATCGTGCGCGAAGGCGTCTCGGTCGAGCCCTTGATCAAGGGCGGTGGCCAGGAGCAGAGGCGCCGTGCCGGCACCGAGAATGTCGCCGGCATCGTCGGCTTCGGCGTTGCCGCCGAGTTGGCGGCGGCGGAGGTCGATCGGGCGGCCGAGGTGGCGGCGCTCCGCGACGCGCTCGAGCGCGAGGTTCGCGCCGTCGCACCGGACGCCGTGGTGTTCTCGAGCGGGGTGCCGCGCTTGCCGAATACGAGCGCGATCGCGGTTCCCGGGACGCGCGCCGAGACGCTGGTGATCGGGCTCGATCTCGCCGGCGTCGCCGTGAGCGCCGGCAGTGCCTGTTCGTCGGGCAAGGTCGAGGCGTCGCACGTGCTGACCGCGATGGGGATGGCGCCGGAGGTTGTCCAGGGCGCGATCCGGGTCAGCCTTGGATTGGGCACCGACACGGCCGATATCGAGCGGTTCGTCGGCGCCTGGAGTGAGATGATCACGCGGCTGAAGGCGCGCCACGAGGCGCCGAAGCCGCAAGAGGCAGCGGCCTAGGCCGCGAATTGAGGATTTTGGAGTAGAGCCATGCCGGCAGTGCAAGAGACAGTCGCCCGCGTTCGCGAGATCGACGTCGACAAATACAAATACGGGTTTTTCACCGAGATCGACTCGATCAGAGCGCCCCAGGGGCCTTTCCGAGGAGGTGGTCCGTTTCATCTCCGCCAAGAAGAAGGAGCCCGCAGTGGCTGCTCGATTGGCGGCTCGAGGCCTATCGCCGTTGGCTCACCATGCAGGAGCCGACCTGGGCCAACGTCCATTACCCCAAGATCGATTTCCAGGAGCTCTATTACTACTCGGCGCCGAAGAGCACCGAGGGGCCGAAGAGCCTCGCCGATGTCGATCCGGAGCTGCTCGAGACCTACGCCAAGCTCGGCATTCCGCTGAAGGAGCAGGAGGTGCTCGCGGGCGTCAAGGGCGCGCCGCGGGTCGCCGTCGACGCCGTGTTCGATAGCGTCTCGGTGGTCACCACCTTCAAGGAGGAGCTGGCGAAGGCCGGCGTCATCTTCTGCTCGATCTCGGAGGCGGTGCAGACCCACCCCGAGCTCGTGCGCAAATATCTCGGCTCGGTGGTCCCGATCACCGACAATTTCTACGCGACGCTCAACGCCGCGGTGTTTTCCGACGGCTCCTTCGTCTACGTGCCCGAGGGCGTGCGTTGCCCGATGGAGCTCTCCACCTATTTCCGCATCAATGCCGAGCAGACCGGCCAGTTCGAGCGCACCCTGATCATCGCCGACAAGGGCGCCTATGTGAGCTACCTCGAAGGCTGCACCGCGCCGATGCGCGACGAGAACCAGCTCCACGCCGCCGTGGTCGAGCTCGTCGCCCTCGACAACGCCGAGATCAAATATTCGACGGTGCAGAACTGGTATCCCGGCGACAAGGATGGCAAGGGCGGCATCTACAATTTCGTCACCAAGCGTGGCGATTGCCGCGGGCAGAAGTCGAAGATCTCCTGGACGCAAGTGGAGACCGGATCGGCCATCACCTGGAAATATCCCGTCCTGCATCCTGCGCGGCGACGGCTCGCGCGGCGAGTTCTATTCGATCGCCATTTCCAACGGCTATCAGCAGGTCGATTCCGGCACCAAGATGATCCATCTCGGCCGCGACACGTCGAGCCGCATCATCTCCAAGGGCATCGCCGCGGGTCACTCCAACAACACCTATCGCGGCCTGGTCTCGGCGCATCGCCGGGCGGCGAATGCGCGGAACTTCACCAATTGCGATTCGCTCCTGATCGGCGATAAATGCGGCGCCCACACCGTGCCCTATATCGAGGCCAAGAACGCTTCGGCGACCTTCGAGCACGAGGCCACCACCTCGAAGATCTCCGACGACCAGTTGTTCTATTGCCTCTCCCGCGGGCTGTCGGCGGAGGAGGCGGTGGCGCTGATCGTCAACGGCTTCGTCCGCGACGTGCTCCAGCATCTGCCCATGGAGTTCATGGCCGAGACGCAGAAGCTGATCGGCATCTCATTGGAGGGCAGCGTTGGCTAGCGCTGCTCGCGACGAAACCGACTCCGTTTGAAGGGCTTTAGAAAGACACCGTAATGCTTGAAGTTAAGAACCTGCACGTCACCGTCGATGGCCGCGAGATCCTGAAAGGTCTCGACCTCGAGCTGCCCAAGGGCCAGGTCCACGCCATCATGGGCCCGAACGGCTCGGGCAAGTCGACGCTCGCCTATGTGCTCGCCGGCAAGGAGGGCTATGAGGTCACCGCCGGCTCGATCCATTGGAACGGCGAGGATCTGCTCGCCATGGATCCGAGCGAGCGCGCCGCCGCTGGCGTGTTTCTTGCGTTCCAGTACCCCATGGAGATTCCCGGCGTCGCAACCATGACATTCCTGCGCACCGCGACCAACGCCGTGCGCAAGGCCCGCGGCGAGCCTGAGCTGTCGACGCCGGATTTCCTGCGCCTCCTGAAGCAAAAGGCGGCCGCGCTCAAGATCGATCCGGAGATGCTGCGGCGTCCGCTCAATGTCGGCTTTTCCGGCGGCGAGAAGAAGCGGAACGAGATCTTGCAGATGGCGCTGCTCGACCCCGCGCTGTGCGTTCTCGACGAGACCGATTCCGGCCTCGACATCGACGCCGTGCGCATCGTCGCCGAGGGCGTCAACGCGCTCCGCTCCAAGGAGCGGTCGATGCTGGTCATCACCCACTATCAGCGGCTCCTGAACTACATCGTGCCGGATCGGGTGCACGTTCTGTCCGACGGCAGGATCGCGCGCTCCGGCGGGCCTGAGCTCGCGCTCGAGCTGGAAGAGACCGGCTACGCCGAATTCGGCGAAGCGGCCGCGTAAGGACGGACGCATGGAGCTCCCGGTCAAACAGTTCCAGACGAGAGCCGAGCAGGCTTATCTCGATCTTTATGCCGCGGCGGAGCAGGCCCTTCCCGGTGCCGGCAATCCATGGGCCGCCGACCTTCGCCGGCGGGCGATCGACGCCTATGCCGCGCTCGGGCTGCCACACCGCCGCATCGAGGCCTGGAAATATACCGACCTCCGCTCCAGGCTCACCGAGGTCCTGCCGCTGGCCCGCCCGACCGGAATTGCCGTCAGCGATAAAGATTTGGACCAGGCGCTTGGCCGCGCCGTCGCCAAGCTTGAGGCCTATCGCCTGGTCATGGTCGAGGGCGAGCTTCGCGCCGACCTCTCCGATCTTGCCGGACTGAAAGCCGCCGGCGTCGAGATCGTGTCGCTGACGGAGGCCCTCCAGCACCCGCCTGGCTGGCTCGAGGCCAACCTCGGCAGGATCAACGCTCAGGACCGCGATGCGGTGCTGGCGCTCAACCTCGCGCTGATGAGCGGTGGTATTGCGCTCCGCGCCGGCAAGGGCGTGACCCTCGACAAGCCGGTCCACCTCGTCAATCTCGATGCCGGGACCGAAGCCGCAAGCGTGGTCACCCGCAACGTCGTCCTGCTCGAAGAGGGCGCGGCGCTCACCCTGCTGGAGAGCTATGGCGGCACCGGCAGCAACGAGGTCCAGCGCAACGCCGTGACCGAGATCAACATCGGGAGAGAGGCGAGCCTCACCCACATCAAGTTCCAGCGCGAGCATGACAAGGCCTTTCACCTTGGCACGTGGCTCGCCAAGATCGGCGACGACGCGCGCTACCAGGCGTTCCAATTCTCGACCGGCGCCATGCTGTCCCGCAATCAGGTCTATGCCCGCTTCGCCGGCGAGGGCTCATCCCTCGACGTCTCCGGCGCGCTTCTGATGCGCGATCACCAGCATTGCGACACCACGCTTCGTCATCGAGCATCGCGTGCCGCGCTGCGAGAGCCGCGAGCTGTTCAAGGCGGTCCTCGACGGCGACGCCCGCGGCGTGTTCCAGGGCAAGATCATCGTCTCGCCCGGCGCCCAGAAGACCGACGGCAAGCAGATGGCCCAGGCGCTGCTGCTCTCCGAGACGGCGGAGTTCGACTCCAAGCCCGAGCTTGAGATCTTCGCCGATGACGTCGTCTGCGGTCACGGCGCCACCTCGGGCCAGATCGACGAGGATTTGTTGTTCTATCTCGAGGCCCGCGGCATTCCCGAGATCAGGCCCGCGCCCTTCTGGTGCAGGCCTTTGTCGGCGAGGCGCTCGAGCAGATCGAGCACGAAGAGCTTCGCGACGCGTTTGCCCGTGCCTCGGCCGAGTGGCTCGGCGTGACTTACGACTGACGGCGGGAGCACCGATGACGGTCTTGCCAAAGTCCATGGAGAGCGAGATCGCAAGGGCGGCGCCTTACGATGTCGAGGCCGTGCGCGCCGACTTCCCCATTCTCGCCGAAGAGATCCACGGCCGCCCGCTGGTCTATCTCGACAACGGCGCCTCGGCGCAGAAGCCGAAGGCCGTGCTCGACACCATCGACCGCGCCTATGAACACGAATACGCCAACGTCCATCGCGGCCTGCATTACCTGAGCAATCTCTCCACCGCCAATTTCGAGAAGGCGCGGGAGACGGTGCGGCGCTTCCTCAACGCGCGCGTCCGATGCCGAGATCATCTTCACCCGCAACGCCACCGAGGCCATCAACCTCGTCGCCAGCTCCTATGGCGGCGTCCATATCGGCGAGGGCGACGAGATCCTCCTCACCATCATGGAGCATCACTCCAACATCGTGCCCTGGTACTTTCTGAAAGAGCGCCACGGCGCGGTGCTGAAATGGGCGCCGGTCACGGATACCGGCGAGTTTCCCCTCGACAAATTCGAGGCGCTGCTCGGCCCCCGCACCAAGATGGTGGCCATCACCCAGATGTCGAACGTGCTCGGCACCATCGTCCCCATCAAGGAGGTGGTGCGCATGGCCCATGACCGCGGCATCCCGGTGCTGGTCGATGGCGCCCAGGGCGCGGTGCATCTCCCGGTCGACGTGCAGGACCTCGATTGCGACTTCTACGCCTTCACCGGCCACAAGCTCTATGGGCCCGACCGGCATCGGCGTGCTCTACGGCAAGAAGGAACTGCTCGAGGCCATGCCGCCTTATCAGGGCGGCGGCGAGATGATCGGCACCGTCACCACCGAGCGCGTCGACCTATGCCGAGCCGCCGCATCGCTTCGAGGCCGGCACCCCGGCAATCGTCCAGGCCATCGGGCTCGGCGCCGCGATCGACTACGTCGAGAGCGTCGGCCGCGATCGCATCCGCGACCACGAGCAGAAGCTGCTCGACTATGCCATGGAGCGCCTTGGCGAGCTCAATTGGCTCCGCATCATCGGCCGCGCCAAGGACAAGGGCTCGATCATCTCCTTCGAGATGGAGGGCGCCCATCCTCACGATGTGAGCACCATCCTCGACCGCTACGGCGTCGCCGTCAGGGCCGGAACCCATTGCGCCGAGCCGCTTCTGGCCCGCTTCGGGGTGACCTCGACAGCGCGGGCCTCGTTCGCCATGTATAATACCGTCGAAGAAGTTGATACGCTGGTCGAGGCGCTGCACAAGGCGCGTGAAATGTTTGCTTGAACCGAAACATCGAGATGATTGAAAAGATTCGAGATCAGGACGATCGGATGGCGCCCCCGGAGGCGACGCCGGAGCTGCCGGCGGCCCGCAGCCAAGAGGCTCCGCTGAGGCCAGGGCCGAGCGCCGGTCGCTGCGGCTGACGCCGGCGATGGCGAGGCGCAAGCCGCGCCGGAGCACGATCAGCTCAAGGACGACATCGTCGGCGCCCTGAAGACGGTCTACGACCCCGAGATCCCTGTCGACATCTACGAGCTCGGCCTGATCTACCGTATCGACGTCGATACCGACCGGAATGTCGAGCTCGACATGACCTTGACCGCCCCTGGCTGCCCGGTGGCGGGCGACATGCCTGGCTGGGTGGAAAATGCCGTCTCGGCTGTCCCCGGCGTCGGCCAGGTCAAGGTCAATCTCGTTTTCGATCCGCCCTGGGACATGAGCCGCATGTCCGACGAGGCGAGGCTGACCTTGAACATGTTCTAGGGCAGGGGGCTTGACCCTATCCGTCCGCCAACCCAAGTTTGAGCCATGACCACCCGCACCCCACCGAAAGTCATCACCCTGACCGATGCCGCCGCCGAGCGCATTCGCGCCCTGATGGCACGCTGCCGGCGGCAACGCCACGGGCTTGCGCATCGGCGTGAAGAAGGGCGGCTGCGCCGGCATGGAATACACCATGGAATATGCCGCCGAGCCGGACCCTCGCGACGAGCTCGTCGAGGACAAGGGCGTGCGCATCCTGATCGAGCCGACCGCGGTCCTGTTCCTGCTCGGCACCGAGATGGATTACAAGATCGACCGCATGACCTCGGGCTTCGTCTTCAACAACCCGAACCAGACATCGGCCTGCGGCTGCGGCGAGTCCGTCGCGCTCACGCCTGCGGGTGAAGGCAGGCTTCGCCGCCTCGGACGAAGCGTCATAGGCATCGCTTCAGGTTAGGCGTGTTCTAGGCGTTGCCGGCGAGGCCAGAGGTCTCGGCCTCGACCCGGTCGCGGCCGGCCTGTTTGGCGGCGTAAAGGCAGCGGTCGGCGCGCTGGACAAAAGACTGCAGCGTTTCCCCAGGCTGATAGACGGCAATACCGACCGAGAGCGTGAGCTGGCTGAATCCCGGTCTCGCTCGACCGCCTGGACCAGCTCGCTCGCCTTGATGGTTCCGATCAGCTTGTCGGCGAGCTTCACCGCGTCGGAAAGCGCGGTGCGCGGCAACAGCAGCGCGAACTCTTCGCCGCCATAGCGTGACAGGTGGTCGCCGCCTTTGATGTTGGTCTTCAGCGTTTGCGCCACGACCCTCAGCACCTGGTCTCCAGTCTGGTGGCCGAAGGTGTCGTTGAAGCGCTTGAAATGATCGACGTCGGCGAGCGCGAGGCAAAGCGGGTCGCCCGACTTCGCCGCTTCGGCCGCCTCCATCTCGAGCACCTGATCGAAGCGCCTGCGATTGGCGACCCCGGTCAGCCCGTCGGTCAGGGAATTGGCGCGCACCATCTCCAGCACGTGATGCAGACCCTGGATCAGCGTCTTGGAGTTGACGGCGCGCTTGGCGAGCGTCCGGCTGTTCTCGGCCATCTGCTGCGTCACCTTGTGCAAGGACGCGACGACGCCTTTGAGCTGGTCCGGGGTGGCGATGCGCTCCAATTCCTCGGCCACCTGCTCCAGCGAGTGGCCGAAATCCTCGGTCGAGCGCGACGCGGTGTGGATCGTGTCGATGACTTGATTGAGCTCGGCCGCGACCTGGGCGCCGACCTCGCCGACCTTCTGGTTCAAGCGATGCTGGGGGAAATGCGCGGTCAAGAGCCGCTCGACTTCCTCCTCCGGCAGGCTTGCATGCGCAAACACCGCGTCGCGAATGGCGTCGTTGAGCTCTTTGTCGTAGCCGGCGGCGTAGGTGAAGAACAGCTCGTAGTTCCGCGGCACCGGCGGCGTTTGCAGCTGCTTCAGATAGGTGAAGGCGCGTTCGCCGGTCGCCACCGCCCACTCGAAGTTCCGGTCGTCGGACAAGCTCTCCCCCTCGTCCCCTCGGCGGGTCCAGAAGTTCGGCACGGAGATGGGAATGGAAGTCTCCGGCACCGACGCTAAGCGGCGTCGCTTAATGTGCCGTTAAGTCTGGGGCGGAGGTTAGTCGAGCGGGCGCACCGAACGCGTCATGAAGGCCGGCACATGCTCGCCCATGCCGCGGACGCCGCTTCGCGGCGCGTTGCGTGGGCTTCGCCGGTGGCTTGGTCTGATGCGTCTTGGCGGCGGGGCTGCGTTCGTTGGGCTGCGCGGCTTTCGGTGGGCTTGGGGGCTGTTGCGGCTCGACCCGCGTCTCGTGCGCGCGGCGCTTGGGCCGTCACGGCGCGATCCTTGACGTGAGCCTCGGCCCGGCCTTGCGTCCTCTGGCCGTTGCCGCCCTTCGGACCGCCGCGACCGTGAGCCACGCTTGTGGCGTCCGTTCGAGCGGCCACGATCCTCGGCGGGCTGGGCCAGTTCGTCCTCGGAGTGCTGACCGTCGATCCACGGGAATGTCCTGGTTCAGCATCCGCTCGATCGCCTTGATCGCCTTGAAATCCTTGGGCGTTACCAGGGTGGCGGCGAAGCCTTCGCGACCGGCGCGGCCGGTGCGGCCGATGCGATGGATATAATCCTCAGGATGGATCGGCACGTCGTAATTGAAGATGTGGCTGACATCGGGAATGTCGAGGCCGCGCGCGGCGACATCGCTCGCGGCGAGGAACGCGATCGACCCGTTGCGGAAGGCGTCGAGGGTCGCGGTGCGCTGATGCTGGTCCATGTCGCCATGCAGCCCGCCGGCATTGAAGCCGTGGCGCAGCAGCGAGCGGAGCAGAATGCCGACGTCCTTCTTGCGGTTGCAGAAGATGATGGCGTTCTTGACGTTGCTTTCGCGCATTAACGTTCTGAGCGCGTCGCGCTTTCCGGCGGCGTCGTCCGGCGCCTTCTTCAGGCGCTGCACGATGGTCGCCGCCGCGGTCGATTGCGGCGCGATCTCGATGCGCTCGGGCCGGTGGAGGAACTTGTCGGCGAGGCGCTGGATCTCGGGCGGCATCGTCGCGGAGAAGAACAGCGTCTGGCGGGTGAAGGGGAGGAGCTTGCAGATGCGCTCGATGTCGGGGATGAAGCCCATGTCGAGCATGCGGTCGGCCTCGTCGATCACCAGGATCTCGACGCCGTTGAGCAAGAGCTTGCCGCGGCTGAAATGGTCGAGCAGGCGCCCCGGCGTTGCGATCACGACATCGGCGCCGCGGTCGAGCTTGCGGTCCTGGTCGTCATAGGACACGCCGCCGATCAAGAGCGCCACGGTGAGATTGTGGTTCTTGCCGAGAATCTCGAAATGCTCGGCGACCTGCGCCGCGAGCTCCCGGGTCGGCTCCAGGATCAGCGAGCGCGGCATGCGCGCCCGCGCGCGTCCGCGTTCGAGCCTGGTCAGCATCGGCAGCACGAACGATGCCGTCTTGCCGGTGCCGGTCTGGGCGATGCCGAGCACGTCACGTCCGGTGACGGCATGCGGCACAGCCTGGGCTTGAATGGGAGTGGGAGTTTCGAAGCCCGCAGCGGTGACCGCGGACAAAACCTTTGGACTTAGGCCAAGTTGTGAAAAGCTCATGCGTTAGTTAAACAATCGCGGGGCCCGAAGCACCACGCGCGTTTCTTTCTTTATAACAGCACAATTGCTGCAACGATTCGTGCAGCCTGCGCAAGATACACCTCAAGCAAAGTGGCGAATAAGCCCCCTCATGCTGCCTCTCACATAAGGGGCCGCGCTACGCTGCGCAAGGGGCAAATGGCCGCTTTCCTTGGCGTTCGCGACATGTCCTCCCCACCTATTCTGCATCCCCGGGCTTCCCGCCGTCCTCCTCGGGGGGGCCGGAGAGGGCCTTCGGCGGGGTCTTCTCCACGCTGTAAGTCCCCGGTTTTCCGGCTTTGACGAACAACAGAATGTCCTTGTCGGCTATCGAAGTCATAGGCGCTGACGACGACGTAGATCTCGTTGTCCTTGTTCTCCTCGCCGTCGACCTCGATCGAGGCATTCGGCAGGTTTTGGTCGTTGATCTCCTTGACGGCGACGGTCTTCACCACGCTCGGGATCGGGCTGTCGTCGCTCAGCGCGAGCCACTGCAGATAGAGCCTCGCGCCAAAATTGTCCTCCGGAGCCGGACATGATCACGATGGCGCGGTAGAGGCCACCTTGCTTGCCGTCCGACCACGATCCGCCGGTGACCACGTCGGCGATCTGCGGCGATACGCTTTCGATCAGCTTGGCGTCGTCTTCGGCCGCGGCGGGGCCGAGCGGAACGAGCGTTGAGGCGACAATCGCGGTCATACGCAGGATGGTCTTGAGCATCATCGGGTCCCTCTTGCTTCAGGCCGGCGGGCCAGGCGGCTTCGCGAGCGCGGCCGCACTTTGGCGCTATAGAGTATGGCATTCCATTGTGACAGAGTGTGAGCCGCCCGTCCCCGTCGAGCGATCAAGAGCGCGCCATGCAGGACTATGCCGATGTCGTGGTCAAGCCGCCGATTTTGTTTGCCGGCGCGCTCGTGCTCGGCTGCCTGTTGAGCTGGCTCGTCCCCCTCGGCCCGGGGCTTGGCGCGGGGAACATGCGGGCTCTTGCCGCCGGCGGCGCGCTCGCCATCGCCGGTCTCGCGCTCGGGCTGTTCTCGATCCGCGAGTTCAAGCAGGCCGGCACCAGCGTCGTCCCCGGCGAGCCGTCGACCATGCTGATCGAGCGGGGCCCGTACAAATTCACCCGGAACCCGATCTATATCGGCATGGCGATGCTTTATTTCGGCCTCGCCGTGATGCTGACCAGCGCCTGGATGCTGCTGCTCCTGATCCCGGTGCTGATCATCCTCCAGCGTGGCGTGGTCGAGCGCGAGGAGGCCTATCTCACCGCGAAATTCGGCGACGCCTACCGCACGTTCCAGGCCCGCGTGCCGCGCTGGCTGTGAGCAAGCGTCGGCCCTTCGATGGCACCGGAAGCGCGTCGAGACAATGCCGTTTAGGCGGCGGCCGAGGGCTTGCTGAAGCGCTTGACCTTGATGTGGCTTTCGCGGCGGCGCGCTTCGGCCAGATCGTAGGCAAGCTGCATCCGCATCAAATGATCCATCTTGGGACCGAATGCCTTCTCGATTCTGAGGGCCATGTCCGCCGACAGCGACGTCCGCTCGTTCAGAAGGTTGGAGAGCGCCTGCCGCGTGACGCCAAGTGCGGATGCCGCCTCGGTGACGGATAGGCCGAGCGGCCCGATGATCTCGCGGCGGATGAGACCGCCGAGACGGGGCGGGGACTTCATGGGCATTGATTGGGCCTCCTCAGTGATAGTCCAAGAGATCAAGGTCGAAGGCATCGCCATTCTCGAAGCGAAAGATGACGCGCCAGTTTCCGGTAACGGTCAGGCTCCAGTGGCCGGCGAGCTCGCCCTTCAGGCGGTGTAAGCGCCAACCCGGGAACAAGCCTATCTCTTCCACCGTGCTTGCGGCATCGATGGCCGCGAGCATGTCACGAAGCTTGCTGACAAACATCGCGGGCAGGGCTCGCGCGTCATCGTCCTCGAAAAGACGCTTCAACCCTTTGTGGCGAATGCTTTGGATCGCCATTTGAAGAGCCATGTAAAGCGTCAATTGACAGATGTCAAGACGCCGCCCCGAGGCGCCGACGCCGTAGATTTCAGATATCGAGCTCGTCAGGCGTGGCGAACTCGGCGCGCTCCTGGATGAAGCGGAACCGGGCGTCGGGCTTGTTGCCCATCAGCTGATCGACCACCTTGGTGGTGAGGGCGCGCTCGCTCTCGACGATCTCGACCTTGAGCAGGGTGCGGCTCGACCGCTCCATGGTCGTCTCCTTGAGCTGTTTCGGCATCATCTCGCCCAAGCCCTTGAACCGGGACACGTCGACCTTGCCTCTGCCGTTGAACTCGGACTTCAGCAGTTGCGCCTTGTGGGCGTCGTCCCGGGCGTAAGCGATCTTGGCGCCCTGGCTCAGGCGGTAGAGCGGCGGCACGGCGAGATAGAGGTGGCCGCCCTCGATCAGCCCGCGCATCTCCTGGTAGAAGAAGGTGATCAGCAGCGAGGCGATATGCGCGCCGTCGACGTCGGCGTCGGTCATGACCACGACCTTCTCGTAGCGGAGGTCTTCCTCGCGATACTGCGTGCCGGTGCCGCAGCCAAGCGCCTGCACCAGGTCCGACAGCAGCTGATTGTCGGCGAGCTTGGTCGAGCTGGCGCTGGCGACATTCGAGGATCTTGCCCCTGAGCGGCAGCACCGCCTGGCTCGCGCGGTCGCGCGCCTGCTTCGCCGAGCCGCCGGCGCTGTCGCCCTCGACGATGAAGATCTCGGTGCCTTCCGCCGCGCTCATGGCGCAGTCGGCGAGCTTGCCGGGAAGGCGCAAGCGGCGCGTCGCCGTCTGCCGCCCGATCTCCTTTTCCTTCCGGCGCCGCAGCCGCTCCTCGGCGCGGTCGACCACCCAGTCGAGCAGGCGCGTGGCCTGGGACGGATTGCCGGTGAGCCAGTGGTCGAAGGCGTCGCGGATCGTGCCCTCGACGAGGCGGGCCGCCTCCTGGCTCGCCAGCCGGTCCTTGGTCTGGCCCTGGAACTCCGGCTCGCGGATGAAGATCGACAGCAGCGCGCAAGCGGTCGACGAGCACGTCGTCGGCGGTGACCTGGGCGCTGCGCTTGTTGCCGGTGAGCTCGCCATAGGCGCGCAAGGCTTTGACCAGCGCCGAGCGCAAGCCCGCCTCATGGGTGCCGCCTTCCGGCGTCGGCACGGTGTTGCAATAGGTATTGAGGAAGCCGTCGGCGTCGGCGACCCAGGCAATGGCCCATTCCACGGCGCCGTGGCCTTCGCGCTTGTGGGTCCGGCCGGTGAACACGTCCTTGGCGACGGTCTCCTGGCCTTCGATGCGGGAGGCGAGAAAGTCCTTCAGCCCGCCGGGGAAGTGCAGCACCGCGGTTGCCGGCGTCTCCTTGTCGCCGGCGAGCAGCGCCGGCGCGCATGACCAGCGGATCTCGACCACGCCGAAGAGATAGGCCTTCGAACGCGACATGCGGAACAGCCGCGCCGGGTTGAAGGCGACGCCCTTGCCGAAGATCTTCGGATCGGGCTTGAAGCGGACCGTGGTGCCGCGGCGGTTCTTCACCGGCCCGAGATTCTTCAGCGGGCCGTCCGGTGCGCCGCGCGTATAGGTCTGGCGGTAGAGCTTCTGCCCCAGCGCCACCTCGACCTCGAGCGTCTCCGACAAGCGCGTTGACCACGGAGATGCCGACGCCGTGCAGGCCGCCGCTCGTGTCGTAGACCTTGGAGTTGAACTTGCCGCCCGAATGCAGCGTGGTCATGATCACTTCGAGCGCGGATTTCTTCTTGAACTTGGGATGCGGATCGACGGGGATGCCGCGGCCGTTATCGGTCACGCTCAGGAAACCGTCGGCATCGAGCGTCACCTCGATGCGGGTGGCGTGGCCGGCGACCGCCTCGTCCATGGCATTGTCGAGCGCCTCGGCAAAGAGATGATGCAGCGCCTTCTCGTCGGTGCCGCCGATATACATGCCCGGGCGCCGGCGCACGGGCTCGAGCCCCTCCAGCACCTCGATGTCGGCTGCGGTGTAGCTGCCGTCGCCGCCGGACGCAGGCGCGCGCTTGCCGCCGCGGGCAGTCTTGGCGGCGAGCGGTTTCTTCTTCAGCTCATCCTCGACCTTGGCAAACAGGTCGCGTGAGGATGCGGCGGATTTGCGCATGGAGCGAATCCCGGCGACCACAAACGAATTCTCTGAAAGAGTGGGACTGACGTTAGCTCGCACGCGTCTGCGGCTTTTTCAAGAGTGTGCGACGGCTCCTCATGCTGAGGAGCGGCCTAAGGGCCGCGTCTCGAAGCATGAGGCCTCACCCTTCGAGACGGGCCTTCGGCCCTCCTCAGGGTGAGGACGATCACGCGATTTTGCCGCCGCCGATCTTGGTGACGACCACGACCGAGGGCCGGGGGGGCATGCCGTCCTTGAAATCGGGCCAGCGCGTCACCGGATCGCTGAAGGTCGACGGGCGGCCGAAGCCGATCAAGGCCTCGGCCCCATCGGCGCCCGGGTGCTGGACCGCGAGGAACAGCGTCTCGCCGTCAGGGGTGAAGCAGGGACCGCACATCTCGGCGCCGACCGGCACGCGGAAGAAGAGCTTCGGCGTGCCGCGCCCGGGACCTTCGGTCTCCAGCGCAAACAGCCCGTCGGCACGGCCCGTGCGCGGCCAGTTGTCGCCCTGATCGGTGGCGATCCACAACCGCCCGTCCTTGTCGACGGCGGCATTGTCGGGGCAAGCGAACCAGCCGTCGCCTGGTCACGTCCGGGCTCCACAAGGCGCCGACGTCGCCGATGCCGGGATCGCCGCATTTGACCAGAATGTCCCAGGCGAAGGTCTCGGCGGCGTGATCCCCGTCCGGCGGCGTCATCTCGATGATGTGGCCGAAGGCATTGTCGGCCCGCGGATTGGCGGCGTCGACCTGATCCGGCTTCCGGCTGGTATTGTTGGTGAGCATCACATAGACGCGGCCATTGACGGGGTTCGGCTGCACGTCCTCGGGCCGGTCCATGCGCGTCGCGCCGAGGAGCGTCGGCGGCAAGCCGCGCATCGATCACCACATCGGCTTGGCTCGCGAAGCCGGCATCCTCGGTGAGACCGGCGCGCCCATGCTCGAGCGGCAGCCAGTGCAGCGCTGCCATCCGCGTCGAACCGCGCCACCGAGAGCGTACCGTCGGACAACAAGGTGCCTGTTGGCGGCGTTGTCGTCGGGGTCGTAGCGGCCCTTTGAGACGTAGCGATAGATGTACTCGCCGCGGCCGTCGTCGCCGCAATAGATGACGATGCGCCCATCCTTGTTGACGACGGTCTCCGCGCCCTCATGGCAGAAGCGCCCGAGCGCGGTGTGCTTGACGGGGACGGCGTCGGGGATCGAACGGGTCGATCTCCACGATCCAGCCGAAGCGGTTCGGCTCGTTCGGCTCGATATCGACGTTGAAGCGGTCGACGAATTTGCCCCAGGCCTGCCACAGGCCCGGGATGCCGTAGCGCGCATAGCTCTTGGCCTGATCGCCGCCGAGGCCCTTCGGCCGCGCGCCGCCGGCCACGCTGACATTGGTCCAGAAATAGCCGTGGAAGTTTTCTTCCGAGGTGAGGTAGGTCCCCCACGGCGTCTGGCCGCCGGCGCAATTGTTGAGGGTGCCGAGGATGTTCATGCCGGTCGCGTCGGCGCTGGTCTTGAGCCGCGCGTCGCCGGCCGCGGGACCGTCCGCCGTCATCTGCGTGTTCGAGGTGATGCGCCGGTTGAGTTTGCCGTCGCCGCGGACGCGCCAATCCTCGCCATCGCGTTCGATCTCGACAATGGTCACGCCATGCGCCGCCATCTCGATATCGACCAGCTCGGCCGTCATCTCTTCGAAGCCGGAAGTGTCCTGGCGCTTCTTCAGCCCCGGGAACATCAGCTCTTCGTTGGTGTATTCGTGATTGACCGCGAGCAGCCCATGGCGGCTGCTGCCGTCGATCGGGAAGTAGGCGATGTAGTCGTTGTTGTAGCCGAAGCGCTTCGACTGATCGGCCGCGCTCTGGGCCATGGGATCGAAGTCGGGCATGTCGGGAACGAGAGCATCGCCCCAGCGCAGCAGCACGATCGGCGCGGTAGCCAGGGGCGACATGGTGCGTCTTGTCGATACCGGCCTCGATCTCGGCGAAATCGAAGCGATCGGAGGCGGTCCCGGCCTTGGCGTCGCCGGCAGCGAGCGCGGCGGGGCCGAACAGCGCCGCGGCCGCCGTCACGCCGAGCGTGCCGCGCATCACCTCGCGGCGGCTATAGCGCGCGAAGATCACATCGCCGATGGTCTCGCCATCGGCCGGGCTGCGGGGAATGTCGTCATGGGCCTCGCAAGCCGCGGCCCTGTTGCGGAATGGGTCTCTGTTCGCCATATCCAGGATTCGATGATGTGAGGAATGAAACGCCGAGCTTAGAGCGGCGTTATGACAGATTTGAGAAGAGGATCATCGTGGCCGAGCAGACACCAGCTTTGCAACTTTGGCTGGAAGGCGCCGGACTTCGCTCTTCCGGGCGTCGACGGCAAGACGTATAGCCTCGACGACATCAAGGGCGAGAACGGCACGCTCGTGATGTTCATCTGCAACCACTGCCCCTATGTGAAGGCGGTGATCGACCGCGCCGTGCGCGACGCCAAGGAGCTCGAGGCCTACGGCATCAACACCGTCGCCATCTGCTCCAACGACGCCGACCATTATCCCGACGATTTCTTCGCCAACATGAAGCGGTTCGCCGAGGAGCACGGCTTCAGCTTTCCCTATCTCCACGACGAGAGCCAGGAGGTTGCCCAGGCTTACGATGCCATGTGCACCCCCGACTTCTTCGGCTTCAACGACAAGCTCGAGCTGCAATATCGCGGCCGGCTCGACGCGAGCCGCAAAGAGGCGGGACCGGCCGATGCCCGCCGCGATCTGTTCGAGGCGATGACAGAGGTCGCGAGGACGGGAAAGGGTCCACGCGACCAGATCCCGTCGATGGGCTGCTCCATCAAATGGAAGGCGGCGTAGTCTCCTTAACGCCGCATTAAGCCTAACGCTTTCCCCTTTGTTTACGCGCGCTGCCTAGACTTGTCCGCGAGAAGGGGAAGGTCGGACATGACGGTGACGCGTTACGTCATTCTCATCGCGCTTGCGGCGGCGGCGATTTGGGCGGTGGTCAACGCCGGCGCCGAAACTGGCGAGAGATTCCTGGTGGATGCCGGGCAGGGGGGCGCAGATCCGCAACATCTCGCCCTGTGGATCCTCGCCGGAATTGCGCTCGTCACCAGCCTGTCGCTTGGCCGTTTCGTCGTGTTCGGCATCCCGTCGATGTTAGGCAACTGGTATCAGACCAACCGGCAGTGGCTCTACACCCTCCTGCTCGGGGGCCTGATCTGGGGCGTGTTCTATTTTCTGAGGGGTGGAAGCTAACGGGGGAGCCTCGCGCGGGCTTTGGCGAGGGCGTTCCGCATATCTCCGGGGGGAGGCGGGACGAGCCAAGGCACCGAACGGGCCCGGGCGAAAAATGGGGCGGCCAATCGCGGCCGCCCCATTTCGCTTTGGTCCCCTGGCAGCGTCAGACGCTGTAATACATGTCGAACTCGATCGGATGCGGCATCATCTCGTAGCGCTCGACCTCTTCCATTCTGAGCTCGAGATAGGCGTCGATGGCGTCGTCGGTGAAGACGTTGCCCTTCTTGAGGAAGGCGCGGTCCTGGTCGAGCGACTCGCACGCCTCGCGCAGGGAGCCGCACACGGTCGGCACCTTCTCCAGCTCCTCCGGCGGCAGATCGTAGAGGTTCTTGTCGATTGGATCGCCGGGATTGAGCTTGTTCTCGACGCCGTCGAGCCCGGCCATGAGCATGGCGGCGAAGGCGAGATAGGGATTGGCGGCCGGATCCGGGAAACGGACCTCGACGCGCTTGGCCTTCGGGCCCGAGCCGAGCGGAATGCGGCACGACGCCGAGCGGTTTCGCGAGGAATAGGCGAGCAACACCGGCGCCTCGTAGCCCGGCACCAGTCGCTTATAGGAGTTGGTGGTCGGGTTGGTATAGGCGTTGATTGCCTTGGCATGTTTCAGGATGCCGGCGATGTAATGCAGCGCCGTGTCCGACAGGTCGGCATATTTGTCGCCGGCGAACACCGGCGTCGAGCCTTTCCAGATCGATTGATGGACGTGCATGCCCGAGCCGTTGTCCCCGAACACCGGCTTCGGCATGAAACAGGCGGTCTTGCCGTAGGCCTGCGCCACGTTGTGGATCACGTATTTATAGATCTGCATGGCGTCGGCGAGCTTGACCAGCGGTCCGAACTTGATGCCGAGCTCGTGCTGTGCTGCGCCCACCTCATGGTGATGCTTTTCGGTGGTGACGCCCATGTCGGCCATCACGCTCAGCATCTCCGAGCGGAGGTCTTGCGCTGAATCGACGGGCGGCACCGGGAAATAGCCGCCCTTGGTCCGGGGACGGTGCCCGAGATTCCCCATCTCGTATTCGGTGTCCATGTTCGAGGGCAGTTCCATGGAGTTCGATCTTGTAGCCGCAGTTGAACGGATCGATGGCGAAACGAACGTCGTCGAAGACGAAGAACTCGGCCTCGGGACCGAACACCGCCACATCGCCGATGCCGGTCTGCTGCAAATAGGCCTCGGCCTTGCCGGCGATCGAGCGCGGATCCCGCTCATAAGGCTCGTTTGTGAGGGGCTCCAACACGTCGCAGAACACCGCGAGCGTGCTCTGCGCAAAGAACGGGTCGATGACCGCCGAATCCACGTCCGGCATCAGCTTCATGTCGGATTCATTGATGGCTTTCCAGCCCGCGATTGACGAGCCATCGAACATGATGCCGTCGGTGAAGGCTTCGTCGTCCATCACCTTCGCATCCATGGTCACGTGTTGCATCTTGCCCCGCGGATCCGTGAAGCGGAGGTCGACGTATCTGATCTCCTCGTCCTTGATCTTCTTCACTATCTCTTTAGCGTCTGCCATTTCACTCCCCTGTCCTAGGCAGATTGATGCCGCCGAGCCGGCCAGAGCTCGGCGGCGAGAACGATCTTGATTCTGCCGGCCGGGCCTGACCGGTGTTGCTCGGCGTTATACGTCAGATGGCGTCATTCCCAGTCTCGCCCGTGCGAATGCGCACGGCCTCTTCGACATTGGACACGAAAATCTTGCCGTCGCCGATGCGGCCGGTTTTCGCCGAGCCGATGATGGCTTCGATCGCTTTGTCGACCATCTCGTCGCCAAGCACGAGTTCTAGCTTCACCTTGGGCAGGAAATCGACAACATATTCGGCGCCGCGGTAGAGCTCGGTGTGGCCTTTCTGGCGGCCGAACCCCTTGGCTTCGGTAACGGTGATGCCCTGCAATCCAATTTCCTGCAGGGCCTCCTTTACTTCGTCGAGCTTGAACGGCTTGATGATCGCCTCGATTTTCTTCATGTTTTTCACCGCACCTCCCCGTTGGACAAACGAAAACGCCTCGGCTCGCGCGCTCTCGCACGTAGCCTGCTAGCACTCCAGTGGCGCCTAAGCACGCCCTATGCCAATCTTTGGTTGGTGAGTTTTCCTTGCGTTTCTATGCTTGTGGGGGAAGCCGCCCCCGCAGCGCCGGAGGGCGCCGGGAACCACAGCCTAGGAACTAGGCACAATGCACAAGATTGAGGCAATAACCGCTGCATTTACCCCGTCTTTTCCCTTCATTTTGCCTTTGCCGTCATCCTTGGCCTCATGTTTGAGCTTTTGACCTCGGAAGAGATGGGAGCGGCCGATCGTCTCGCCATTGCCGGTGGCGTGCCCGGACGCGTCCTTATGGAGAATGCCGGCCGTGGGGTCGCCGATGAGGTGGCGCGGCGCTTCCCCGATGCGGGCACCGTCGCCGTCTTGTGCGGGCCCGGCAATAATGGCGGCGACGGCTTCGTCGCGGCCCGACTTCTCCACGAGAAGGGCTACGCCGTCAGGCTCGGATTCGACGGCGACGTGGACCGCCTGCCTCCGGACGCGAGCACCATGGCCAAGCACTGGACCGGCGTCGTCGCGCCGCTGAGCGAGGCCTTGTTCGCCGACGCCGATGTGGTGGTCGATGCCTTGTTCGGCGCCGGGCTTGCCCGTCCGATCGAAGGGAAGTTCGCCACCCTGATCGAGGCTCTGAACGCGAGCGGGCGCCCCGTCGTCGCCGTCGACATGCCGAGCGGCATTGACGGCACCACCGGCGCAGTGAGAGGCGTTGCCGTCGCGCGGGCGCAACCGTGACCTTCTTCCGGCTGAAGCCAGGCCATCTCCTTGTTCCTGGCCGCGAGGCTTGTGGCGAGGTGAGTGTGGTCGACATCGGCATACCCGATGAGGTGCTCGCGACCATCAAGCCGCGCACCTTCGTCGACGAGCCCGCTTTGTGGCTCGCGCAGTTTCCCTGGCCGAAGGTCGAGGGCCACAAATATGCGCGGGGCCATGCCGTCGTCGTCTCCGGCCCTGCCTACTCGACAGGCGCGGCCCGGCTCGCTGCCATGGGCGCGCTTCGCGCCGGCGCCGGTCTCGTCACCGTCGCCTCGCCGAAAGACGCCGTCATCGTCAATGCGAGCCACCTCACGGCCATCATGGTGCGCGAGGCGGACGATGCCGCGGGTCTTGCCGCTCTCCTCGCGGACGAGCGCAAGAACGCCGTCCTCATCGGCCCCGGCATCGGCGTCGGCGACCACACCAGGGCGCTCGTCCGCGCCGCGCTCGCGAGCAAGGCGGCGGTGGTGCTCGACGCCGATGCGCTCACCTCTTTTGCCCAGGATCGGGACGAGTTGTTCGCGGCCATCGCCGGACGGAATGCTCCCGTCGCGATGACGCCGCATGAAGGCGAGTTTGCGCGGCTGTTCGGTCCGGTGGGGGAGGGGGAAAAGCTCGAGGCCGCCCGCGCCGCCGCGGCACGCTCCGGCGCCATCGTTCTGCTCAAGGGCCCCGACACCGTGGTCGCCGCACCCGACGCCCGCGCCTCGATCAACGCCACCGCAAGCCCTTGGCTCGCGACCGCCGGGACCGGCGATACGCTCGCCGGCATGGTGCTCGGCCTATTGGCTCAGCGGATGGAGCCGTTCGCCGCGGTCTCCGCCGCGGTGTGGATGCATGGCCGGGCGGCGCAGCTGTTCGGCCCCGGCCTCACCAGCGAGGATCTTGCGCCGCATGCTCCCGGCGGTGCTCCGCGAGCTTGAGGCGTTCAGGCCGTAATCGGTCTGGAAGCCGCTTTTCCGGCCGGCGCGAACGCTACCCGCCGACCCTTTATTGACATAGTCCGCGATTATGGGGAAATGGACAGAAAGGGCCGAATCGGCCCGGTTTCGTGGGATTGATGACGCCAAAGTGGCTCAAGCTGTGCGGGGCTCTGCTCGTGCTCGTCGCGGGCGCGGGTGCGGCCTTCGCCGAGGACGTGACGCTGCTCCGCGCGCGGGAGGGCGCCGCGGCGCTGATCCGCGGCCAATACGACAAGGCGGTCGCGGCCTATGACGAGGCCCTGTCCAATCCCGAGATCGCCGATTTCGTCAAGGCGAGCATCTACAGCGATCGCGGTGTCGCCAAGTGGCGCTTGAAGCAGACCAAGGAAGCGGTCGACGACTTCAACCAGTCGATCCAGATCTCGCCGGAGAGCGCCAATGTCTACAACAACCGCGGCAATGCGCTCATGGATCTCGGCCATCCCGAGGAGGCGGTGAAGGATTTCGACCGCGCCATCACGCTGTCGCCGAATTACGGCGCGGCCTACAACAATCGCGGCAACGCCCGCGCCGCGCTCGGCGAATACGAGGCGGCGTTCCAGGACTTCCGCAAGGCGGTCGAGCTGATGCCGACCAGCGCCGTGCCCTTCAATGGCCGCGGCAAGGCCCACGCTGCGCTGAAGCGCTACCACGCCGCGCTCCACGACTATTCGCGCGCCATCGCACTGAATGCCAAATATGACGCGGCCTATGAGAACCGCGGCGAGGCCAACCTCGCCCTCGACAATTTCAAGGAGGCCGCCGACGACTTCAGCCAGGTGCTCGGCACCAAGCCCGACCAGCCGGACATTCTGCTCGAGCGCGCCAAGTCCTTTGCCGGGGACAAGAAGTACAATCCGGCGGTCGACGACCTGAACAAGGCGATCGAGCTCAAGCCCGATCTGGTCGAGGCCTATCTGGAGCGCGGCGACGTCTTCAGCCAGGTGCGCCGCTACGACGACGCCATCGCCGATTATAGCCGCGCCATCGAGCTCGCCCCGCAAGACGCCGAGGCCTATGCCATGCGTGCCGCGGTGAAGCTGCAAAAAGATCCGCCAGAGATACCGAAGCCCGAGTTGGTCGTCGCCAAGCAGCCGGCCCCGGCCGACGCCGCCGCGGCCACCTGCTGACGCCAATGCGCCTGCCGACGCCAGCGCGCCCGCTGATGCCAATGCCGCAGCGGACCTACGGCGCAGCCCGATGCGCGACGCCGCCCGACGCTGCCGCGACCTCCCTGATGCTGCCGCAGGCCAAGCCGGCGCCACGGCCGTAGCTGATGGTGCAGCCACAGCTGACGGCGCGCCAGCGCCTGATCCAACGGCGCGCCTGACGCAGCGGCCGCTCCGGCGGATGCGACCGCCCCGGCCGACCGCGACCCAGCCGATGCTGCGAGCCCGGCGGCGCCGGAGGCAGCCCGGGCCGATGCGCGCCGCCGCTGCAGATGGCCAGCTGCCCCTGCCGCCACACCCGGCGCCGCGGCGCCCGACGGTGCGGCGGCAACAGCGCCGGAAGCCGCCCCGGAACCCCCGGCGCCCCCGGTCGAATATGCAGCGCTCACCGATGTCGATCAGGCGCTCGCCATCGCCCCCGACGATCCGGTCGCCTTGCGCGTCAGGGGCGATATCTACAAGGCCATGGGCAAGACCGACGAGGCCATCGCCGATTACCGCCGGGCCCTCGAGCTCGATCCGTTCCAGTCCGAGAGCCGTGACGCCTTGGTCAAGCTCGACCAGGAGGTGCCGCCGGAACAGGGGCAGCCTCTGGCGCCGCCGGTGGCGGACTGGGTGATCAAGGAGCCGTCGCCCGGCCGCTACATCGCCAGCAACGAGAAATATCCGAAGGTCCGGGCCGAGCTTGAGATGTTCGGTGCGGGCAAGCCCAAGAATTCTCGACTGGAGCTTGAGGAAGGACTCGCTCTCCGGCATCGGCCTGCTGCGCTATTACGCCGGCGGTCTCGGCGGCGGCGCCGATCAGGACTTGGTCTACACCGCGATCGTCGACCTCTGGTCCAACAAGGTCGTCACCATCGAGCCCTATAGCTGGGGCTCGAACGAAGCCAAGTGGGACTGGCAGGCTTATTCCGTGGTGGTCACGGACCCGGACGGCACCGCCAACGAGATCAAGCTGAGACGGCCGAAGCCGAGGCCGGTCGCGCGCGACAGCGGCGGCGGCTTCTTCAGCGGCGGCCAAAGCCGGCCGCGCCGCGGCGGCGGCGGCGGCGGACTGTTCGGTTGGTTCCGGTAACGCTCGATGGCCTTGTTCCTGGCGAGCGTTCGTGATCCGGCCGAGGCGGAGATTGCCTTTCTTGCCGGCGCCGACGTCATCGATATCAAGGATCCGGCGACAAGGCGCTCTCGGCGCCGTCGACCGCGACACCAGCATGGCGATCATCTCGGCCGTTGCCGGGCGCCGCCCGGTCAGCGCCACCATCGGCGATGTGCCGATGGAGCCGGCGCGCATGCGAGACGCCGTGGCGGACCGCATCGCCCTCGGCGTCGATTTCATCAAGATCGGCCTCTTCCCGGGCGGCGATCCGCGCGCCGCTCTCGCCGCGCTTGGTCCGCTCGTCGCGCGCACACCTCTCGTCCTCGTGCTGTTCGCCGATGCGATGCCGGCGTTCGACGCCGTCGCTGCCGCGGCCGCCATCGGCGTGACAGGCGTCATGCTCGACACCGCGGACAAGAGCGCAGGCTCGCTCCGCACCCACCTTCGCGCGCGAGAGCTCGCCGCCTTCGTCGCCGACGCCAAGGCCCATGGCCTCATGGTGGGACTGGCCGGCTCGCTCGCCGCCGAGGACGTGGCGCCGCTCCTTGCGCTCCGCCCGGACCTGCTCGGCTTCCGCGGCGCCTTGTGCCGAGGCTCGCGCAACGCGGCTCTCGATCCGGACGCCTGCGCCGCGATCCGCGCCTTGATTCCGCACGCGGGCCTGCGCGCGCCGGTCGCGGAATTGCCGGAAGCAGAGGCTCCAGCGTTGTGCTAGGCAGCGCCCCCGAGGTCCTCATGGAGTTCAGCGGTCCATGGCAGCAGAGCGAATGACGCGCGCCGGCGTCGTCTCCAGCAGCGGCACCAGCACCGATGCGCCCTATGACCGCGTGTTCGTGCACGACCTCGTGCTCGATGCCGAGATCGGGGTCTATAGCCACGAGAAGGGCGTCACCCAGCGCGCCCGCTTCTCCGTCGATATCGAGGTGGCGCCGACCGGCGAGGCGGTCGAGGACGAGATCTCGCGCGTGCTCGACTACGACATGATCATCTCGACCATCAAAGGCATCCTCGCCGAAGGCCACATCAATCTGGTCGAGACCCTCGCCGACGAGATCGCTACCCGTTGCCTCGCCCATCCGCGCGCGGCGCTGGTGCGGGTCAAGATCGAGAAGCTCGACAAGGAGCCCGGCGCCGTCGGCGTCGAGATCGTGCGCCGCAAGGGGAGGGGTTGAACGATGACCGGCCGGGCCGTTCCGGCGGCGCGCCGCGAGGCGGCGCCCGCGTTCGCCGCGCATCCCGTCGTCGTCAAGCTCGGCGGCAGCGTGGTGCGCTCCCGTGAGCTTCCGGCGTGGCTCGATGCCATTGCCGCGAGCCCGCGCCCGATCGTGGTGGTGCCTGGAGGCGGTGCGCTTGCCGACGAGGTCCGCGCCTCGCAACGCGACCTCGGTTTCGGCGATGCCGCTGCTCATCGCATGGCGCTGCTTGCCATGGATCAGCTCGCCTGGGCGGTCGCCGGGTTACGGGCGGGCTTCGAGGTCGGCGACACCGAGGACGCGCTGCGCCGGTCGCTCGCGGGCGGCCGCGTCGCCGTCTGGGCGCCCTACACGCTGGTCGCCAGCCGCCGCGACATCCCGGAGTCCTGGACCGTGACCTCCGATAGCCTGGCGCTCTGGCTCGCGCGGCGGCTCGATGCCGAGCGCTGCTTCATCATCAAGTCCGTGCGCCGCGAGCGCGCGGCGGTCGGTGCGAAAGGCCTTGCCCGCGACGGCGTCGTCGATGCCGCCTTCCCGGACATGCTCAAGGACGCGGGCCTCCCCGTATTCCTGCTCGGCCGCGGCGACCAGGAGGCGTTCGCCGCGAGCCTCGCCTCGGCCGGTGACGGCGCTTGCGGCGCAACCATCGACTGAGGCTGTCGCCGCTTGACCAAACCCGTCATGGCCGGGCTTGTCCCGGCCATCCACGTTTTCAATTGTGACCCGTCTCAAATCGCGGATGCCCGGATCAAGTCCGGGCATGACGATGATTGTTGCGCTCGCCTCGTTAACCAACGGCCTCTCGCGTTTTGACCTCGAAGCAGGCTAGAAGTCGTGCCTGTCATTGCAGCCCCGAACCCCCGATGGCCGAGAACATCCTCTTCCTGACCGGCCACCTGGCCGAGCCGCGGCTCGAGCGGTGCTGGCGGCATGCCGACCGGGTTCGGCTGGAGGATGCTCGACATCGGCGTGAAGGTCGCGGCGCTGATGACCGAGGAGATCATCTCGCGCCGGCTGCCGGCGCCGGTCGAGGCGGACAAGGTGATCCTGCCGGGCCGCTGCCGCGGCGACCTGGAGGCGCTGGCGCGCAGTACGGCATGCCGTTCCTGCGCGGCCCCGACGAGCTCAAGGACCTGCCCGAGCTATTTCGGCCGCGGCGCGCGGCCGCCGCGACCTGTCGCGAACACGACATCCGCATCTTCGCCGAGATCGTCGAGGCCTCGGCGCTGCCCGTCGACGCGATCCTCGAGCCGGCCGCGACACGTGCGCAGGGCGCCGACGTCATCGACCTCGGCTGCCTGCCGGATACGCCGTTTCCGCATCTGGAGGAGCCATCGCGGCGTTGCACGCGGCGGGCTGCGCGGTCAGCGTCAACTCCGCCGATCCAGAGGAACTGCGGCGCGGCGCGCGGGCCGGCGCCGACTATCTGCTCAGCCTGACGAGAACACGCTCGATATCGTCGACGAGGCGCCGCCGTGCCGGTGCTGATCCCCGCGCAGCACGGCGATCTGGAATCGCTGCTGCGCGCGATGGACGCGCTGGAGCGGGCGGGCGGGCCTATCTCGCCGACCCCATGCTCGATCCCATCCATTTCGGCTTCACGGCCGTCGATCGGCCGCTATGCCGAGCTGCGCCGGCGCCGGCCGGACGCCGAGATCCTGATGGGCACCGGCAATCTCACCGAGCTCACCGATGCCGACAGCCGGGGGTCAACGCCGTGCTGATGGGCATCGTGTCGGAGCTGCACATCCGCAACGTGCTGGTCGTGCAGGTCAGCCCGCAATGCCGCCGCGCCGTGCAGGAGAACGACGCCGCCCGCCGCATGCTGTATGCGGCGCGCGCCGAGCACAGCCTGCCGGCCGGCATCGACGACGCGCTGCTGTGCCTGCGCGACCGCAAGCCCTTTCGCGTACACGCCGGAGGAGATCGCCGAGCTGGCGGCGCAGGTGCGCGACGACAGCTTCCGCATCGAGGTCGCCGCGGATGGCATGCACGTCTACAACGGCGCGGCCACGCCGTCGCCGACCGATGCGTTCGCGCTATATCCGGGGCTGAACGTCGCGGCCGACGGCGGCCATGCCTTCTATCTGGGGGTCGAGCTGGCCAGGGCGCAGATCGCCTGGCAGCTCGGCAAGCGCTACGTGCAGGATCAGCCGCTCGACTGGGGCTGCGCCGTCGACCGCCGGCGGAGGACCGCACACGCACTGCAGGCGCCGGGCACACGCTGGAAGCGAAGCCGAAGCGCCGGCCGCAAGCCGGGAGGCAGAGCCGATGCCGATGATCCGCGAGACCATCGTCACGACGCGCAACGACGACGGCACAGGTGCACATCGCGCCGCTCGGGCTGATCGCAAGACGGCGACGGCTCGTCATCGCGCCCTTCCGCCCGTCGACGACGCTGGACAATCTGCGCGCCAGTGCCGCACGCCGTCGCCAACTACAGCGACGACGTGCGCGTGTTCGCCGGCTGCCTCACCGGCGGCGCGACTGGCCGACGCGGTCCGCGACGCAGAGTGCCCGGGCGCCGTGCTCGAGCCGGCGCTCGCCCATGCCGAGCTGACGGTCGTCACATCGAGGAGGATGCGCTGCGGCCGCGCTTTCGCTGCCGCGTCGTGCATCGAGGAGACGCACGCGCCCTTCCAGGGCTTCAATCGCGCCAAGGCCGCGGTGGTCGAGGCGGCGATACTCGTCGAGCCGCCTGGCGATGCTGCCGCGTGGAGAAGATCGAGCGCGAGATCGCCTATCTGCAGATCGCCGTCGACAAGACCGCCGGCCCGCGCGAGCGCGAGGCCTGGCGGCTGATCGTCGAGAAGATCGAGGATCACTTCAAGCATGCGCCGAAGGCTGGGGCGTGACCCATGACGGCGATCAGGTCGGTGACAGGGACAGCGTTCGTCGTTGCCGAGTTTCGCGCCGCCGAGAACGATGCAGCCCATCCGCTCTACACCGATCCGATCGTCGGCCTGTTTCTCGATGAGACCACGCAGCGCGGCGGCCGCGCGCCGTCGCGGCACGGCTTCCCGTCGGCGGGGAAGAATCTGAGCCTGAGAACCCGCTATTTCGACGACCGCCTCGATGAAGCGATCGCCAAGGCTGCCGCCAGGTGGTCATTCTCGGCGCCGGGCTCGACACCAGGGCCGTGCGCAAGAGCGCCTGGCGTAGTCTTCTTCGAGATCGACGACGCGGGCACCTTGAGCTTCAAGCGTGAGCGGCTCGCTGCCGGCGGCATCGTCGACCCTGCGGTGTTCATCCCCGGCGACTATGTCGCCGAGGGCGTGCTGGCGCTCCTGGAGAGGAACGGCTTCAGGCGCGATGAGCCGGCCTTCTTCCTCTGGGAGGGAACAGCATGTACCTGACGAGGAGGACGGTGATGGCCGTCTTGAAGGACATCGGCAGCGTCGACCGCTTCACCATCGCCCTCGACTATATGAGCGAGGAGGTCGTCGCCGGGACCACCGGCGATAGCCCACCACCGAATTCGTCGGGCGCTTCGCCGCCATGGGCGCACCGTGGAGCTTCGGCCTCAACGACCTTGGCGCGCTTGCCGCCGAGGCAGGGCTCTGGTGACGGATGTGGTGTCGCTTGCGAGCTCCACCGCGCGCATTGGCCGCACTGGCCCGTGGATCTGGTCATCGACGGGCACTACTTCCTGTGCACGCTCAACAAAGGCGCTTAAGCTGTATTTTCATAAAGTTATCAGTTGCATCATGCAAAGGTTTGCTCTTTCCAGATGGTTGACGTGAAGCGATCTGTCATATTTTGTTCATGTGTCTGGCCTGCCTGCATGGAAGTCAGGGGCTATAGTGTCTCGCGCAAGAGACGCATCGCTTCATCTCCCAAATCTTCGCGATCTAACAATCCCGCGTTGTAAGCGCAGGGACTAGCGTACTCGCCTGCCAACCGGTTAACCCTAGTGAGGATTTAATGCGAAGATTGTTCCTGATCCTGAGCCTGTTGTTGCCCGTCATGGTGCTTGTCAGTAGCGCTGCATCGGCGGAAACAACCTCGCAGCGACTATCTTTTTCTTATGATGGTACGGACTTCGTTCGAACCCAAACTACCTTGACGCAGAACGGACAATCCGAAGTCAACACAAAGCTTGACCACGATAGCGCGGCCTACAAAGCGTTGTCGCAAAAACAGTCTTATACTGGGCCGGCGACCCTTTTTTGGCCAAGACTACGAAGCCAACTACGCACCCCTCGTCGGTGCGGACGGCAAAATGACCGGCGCTCTGTTCGTGGCTGTGCAGAAATAGCCGTCCTTGATCGCGGCCAACCCGATCTTGGGCAACGACCTCGCCAGTCGGGGCTGCCGCGTACAGGTGTGTTAAGGTTGCACTTGAATGGGCGGCCTTCTGGCCGCCCATTTTCGCTGCGCGTTTATAGAGTTCACGGCCTAGACCAAGGGACCTAGAGCGCGGCCGCCATCTCGGCGAGCTTGGCGATGGTGTTCATGTTGCGCGCGGTGCCGGCCTTCGCGGCGGGGATCTTCAGCTTCGAGCTGGCCATGCCCTCGCCGTAATGGACGTAGATCTCCCGGGTCCCGAGCCGCACCATTTCGTCCTTCTGTCCGGATAGTGTCCTCAGCGTATCCGGCGGCGGCGGCGCATCGAGAAAGATGGCGACGGTCCGGTTCGGCGGCGCGGTTGGAAACGGATTGTTGGCGATAACCGCCGCCATCTCGACGCCCGTGCGCACCATCACGCCGACGGGCTTGCCGGCATAGTCGCGCAACGCCTGCTCCAGCAGAGCCTTGACCTTGGCCTCGGCGCTTCGGCTTTTGAACACCACATTGCCGCTGGCGATATAGGTGCGCACCGAGGTGAGCCCCGCGTCCTCGCACATCCGCGCGAGCTCGCTCATGGGGAGCTTGCCGGTGCCGCCGACATTGACGGCGCGCAACAGGGCGACGAAAGCCGTCATGCCGCCAGTCTACACTGTCGGGAGCGTGCGCTGCCGCCCGCTTCTACCGCGGTCCGATATACGGATTGTTGTAGCGCGCGTCGACGCAGGCGACGCCGTTCCAATAATGGTACTCGCCGCAGCTTGCCGGGCGGAGCGGCACCACCACCACCGGTACGCCTTCGACCACGGGCGCCCCCTCGGGCACCACGGGCGCGGGAACGACCACCGGCGTGGCGGCACCACGACCGTGCCAGGTGGAACCGCATAAGGATGGTTCCGGTAATAGCGCCGCGGAAACAGCTGCACCTCGTGGATCATGCCGGCTTCCACCGTGGTGGCGGCGGCAGCCGCAAGGCTCGGCCCAGGGGCGGCCTGTCCCGGTGAGCCAAGGATCGAGACCCCGGCAACAACGGCGACCGCGGCGAGGGTGAGGTGACGCATGAGACGCTCCGTTCTCGTTTGACTTCGAGGGTTCAACGCAAGTCTAGCCCAGGGAGGTCCTGCGGCGGCCAATAATTTCGCGAGGAGAGTAAAGGACTTGCCTCAACCCTTTGATGTGTCGGGTCGGCGCGTGACGTGCCGCACCACGCGAAAGGCGAGCCACAGGAACAGAGCGACGAGGATGAGGGCCGCAATCGGCGCCGCGAGCGCGAGCAGCGCCAACAGCAGGGACCCGCCGAGCTCGCCGGTCGCCAGGAGGGCGTTGCCCATGCCGCCGGTGAACAGCGTCGACTTTGCCCGTAGCAGCGCGGTCGCGCTCTGCGTCAGCCCGGCGACGCCGCCGCCGGCGATCACCGCCGTGGTCCATTTCAGCATCGGCGGCAGGTCGGTGATCACCGCGGCCGAGACGAGGGTGCCGGCGACAAAGGCGGCTGGCGTCGCCAGGGTGTCGAGCAGATTGTCGACGCCCGGGATGTAGTAGGCGAGGACCTCGGCGACCGCCGCGACGCCGAGCATGATCAGGGCCGGCGGCGTTCCAAGCCAGGCGAAGTTGTCGCCCAAGGGGAGATGGCCGCTATAGGCGGCGGCGCTCATGACCAGCATCGGCAGGAACACCCTGAAGCCGGTCGCCGCCGCAAGGCCGATGCCGAGCGCCACGGGCATGGCGACATCGAAATCCAGCGTCACGCCATCCTCCTCGTGCAGTCGCGCCGGACTCTATCTAATGGGGGCGGGCCCAAAGGCAAAGAGCGTGATCTGGTGGTGCTTGTCGTGGATACGCCGGTCACGCCGGAATGCGGCCACTTTGCTGCCCCGCGCGCCGCAGATGTCGGCCCGGGTCGCAAGCACCGGGCGCCCCGAGGCGAGGTCCTTGGCGAATGCGGCGCACTCGGCTTCGGTCTCCGGCTGCGGTCGCGAATCCGCCTCGGGCCAATAGAAGGTCAGGTGCCGCGACACGCTTCCGCCGAGGACGATGGCGTTCGGATGGGTCCGCTTGATCCACGCGATGGCGGCGACGGGCGGCGGCGGCTTGGCGAGGCCACCGATCAGGTGGACGACGGCACCACGCTGAGCGCGACCAGCGCCGCCATGGCCACCGCCCGGACCACGGGTCGCCGGAACAGGACGAGGACGCCGGTGACGGCGAAGGCGACGATCAGGGTGAAGGGCAGGAAATAGCGCTGATGCTGGGTCGGCAACAGCAGGAACAGCATCAGCAAATAGAGCCCAGAGGCGATGAGATAGGGCCGCGCCACCGGTTTCGCCGGGCTCCGCCAGGCGAAATAGACGTAAGGCGCGAGCACGAAGAGGCCGAGCGCCGCTTGCCGGCTATTGGTGATGTGCGCCGGGGCGAAATTCTGCCCCAGCCAGCCGAGCAATGCGGCGGCGCGTGTGGCGAGATAGGACAGGCTGAGGGGACCGCCGAGTACCGACACCGCCGGCCTGTCGAGGCGGTATTGAAATTGCGCGAGGCAAGCCGAGAAATAGGTTTCGAAGCCGCCGGTCGCGAGTGCCGCCGGCACCAGCCAAGCCAGAACTCCGGCGAGGAACGACAGCACCGCCGTCGGGAGATGCCTCCAGCTGAAGGATCCCGACCACAGGGTGCGCACGCACCAATAGGCGACGATGAGCAGCGTGACATGCGGCCGCGCGCCGAGCGACAGCCCGGCGATGACGCCGCAGGCGATCAGCCTCGAGCGATCGCCTGGCGGCGCGGTCGTGGGATGGTCCTCGACCAACAGGAACGCCACGACGAACAGCATGGCGAACATGTCAGTGAGGGCGAGACCCGATTGCAGCCAGAAGAGCGGCGACAGCGCCATGGCGACGGCGGCGACGAGAGCAACGGCCCAGTCGACGAAGCGCCGGAGCAGCACGAAGACCATCGCCGCGACCGCGGCGCCGGAAAGCGACGACACCAGCGTTAGCGCCGCCGCGTGGCCGGCAACGACGAAATGAACGAGCTTCCCCGCGGCGACATAGACCGGAAATCCGGGCGGATGCGGCTGGTGCTTGAGGAGATCGAAGCTGTCGAGCGCGAGCGCGAAGTTGACCGAGTCCCAGTCGTCGAGCCAGCGCGACCGCGTCATCGCGAAGATCGCCGCCAAACCGAGAAACAACAGCGCCGCCGTCAGCGCGTCCCGCGTCTCGAGTGGCTTTGCCGCGTTCTCCTCAGACACCCTAGCGTCCGCCTTTGGTTCCGCGATGCGTGAAGCGTTAGCACGCCGGCGCGAGCAGGGCGACGGCCACGGCCGGGGCCGAGCGCGCGGCGGCCTCCCGGGCCTCCGGCGCGGCGTCGATCAGATCGGCGAAATCGATATAAGGCCGCCCGAGCCGCGCCGCGAGTTGCTGCGCGAGGAAGCGGCCGCAGCCGGCGCCGATCACCGGCGCGGTGCCTGGGAGCCCCTGCTGCATCACCACCTCTCGCGCCGCTTCCTCGATAAGCGCGAGCTGGCAGCTGGCGAAATGGCAGGCAAGCGCCACCCAATCGGCAGCTGCGGCCTCCGCCGCGTCGCGTCCGAGCATGCGCGCGAGGCGGCCTGCGCTCTCCTCGGTGCTCTTGCCGCGCTGATCGGCGGTGGGGTAGGGGTCGGCATCGTCGGGCAGGTCGCCGCTTAGGCGATAGACGTCGGCCATGGTGGCGAACCGCTCCGCGGCGATGCGTTGGCTCCGCCCGCGAAACGGCGCGGCTTGGGTGAGCGCCATCACCGGGGTGCGCACCACGCCGCTGTAGACCAGCTCGCCCGAGGCGAGCCGCTCAGCGTCGGTCGCGCCAAGCGCGGCAACCTTGCCCACTTTGACGGGAATGAGGTCGGTGGTGGTGGTGCCGATATCGACAAGGAGCGCCTCGCCATGACGCTTGGCCGCGAGCGCGGCACTCGCGTGCCAATTGGCGGAGGCGACCTTCAGCGGCTGCCGCTTCGCCGCGGGCGGCGCGAGGAAGCCGGCAGCTCCGGCATAGATCAGCACCGGCACGGTGCCCGCGGTCTTGACCATCAAGTCGACGAGGTAGCCGACCCCATCCTCGCGGGCCTCGAACACATCGGACAATTCGCCGGTCATGGTCACGGCGTGGACCGCCGGCGCCCCGATCAGCGGCAGCGCCGCCGCGACGGCCTGATCGAATTTGGCGCGGTCCGGGATCAGCGGGCAGGGGATTTGGGCCACGGCCTCGACGCGGCCCGCCTCGACGGCGGCGAGCTTGACATTGGCGCCGCCCACATCCCAGCCAACTACGCGTGTCATCGCCGGCTCACCCCAGTCCCAAATGCCCTCGTCATGGCCGGGCTTGTCCCGGCCATCCACGTAATTTAGATTATGATCGCGCCAAAAAAAGCCGTGGATGCCCGGCATAAAGCCGGGCAATGACGATAAAATGGAAGAGCCAATGAACGACTTCACCATCATTCCCGTGATCGACCTCAAAGGCGGCGCCGTGGTCCATGCCCGCGGTGGCGCCCGCGCCGCCTACCGGCCGATCGAAACCCCGCTCGGTTCCGCCGACGATCCGATCGCCATCGCCCGCGCGCTGGTCGCCCTTACTGGATCGCCGATGCTCTACGTCGCCGATCTCGATGCGATCGAAGGCATCGGCAATCATTTCGAGCTGTGCCGCGATCTCGCCAGCGCTCTCCCACGCCATGATCTCTGGATCGACGCCGGGTTCACCAACGTCACCGACTGCGCCTTCTGGCTGCCGCTCGGAGCGACCTTGGTCATTGGCAGCGAAAGCCTGAAATTCGTCGAACAGTGGCAGGAACTCCGCGCCGCCTTCGGCAAAAGCCTCATGCTGTCTCTCGACTTCGGCGCCGAGGGGTCGCGGGGACCGTCCGCGCTGTTCGCCGAGACCGCCCATTGGCCCGATCGCCTCATCGCCGTGAGTTCTCGATCGCGTCGGGCGCCGCCGGTGGTCCGGACCTTGAGCGCCTGAAGGACGTCGTTGCCAGAGGCGGATCGTGCGGCCGTCTACGCCGCCGGCGGGGTTCGCTCCGTCGGCGACCTCGACGCCATCGCCGCGATCGGTGCCATTGGCGCGCTGGTCGCTAGTGCGCTCCATCAGGGTGCGATCGGCCAAAAAGAAATCGCCGCCTTCGAGGGAAGACGGCGATCTCAATCAGACTAGAAACCCAACTTTGCGAGCCACCGCTGAATCGGGCCCGGTGGTTTGCCGGTCTTCTCCCGACCTGGGGGTTCTCCCTTTCAGCCAGCGGCAAACGGATGGTGGGCCGTGTCCTTCTTCGCGGTGACTTCGGAGGCCTTGGGCTCGCCCTTGACGGCGCGGGCAAGGGCTTCCTTGGTGGCGCGATAGTTGAAGTCCTGGATCTTCTTGTCGTCCTTGGCTTCCCAGTGGATGAACACGCCGACGGTAACGTAGAGATCGTCAGCCTCGTTGGCGGGGATCACACCCTCTGCCACTGAGTCGGCGACGGCCTTGGCCACGGCGTACTGCGCCGGACCGAACATCTGCACCGCCTGGCGCGCGTCCTTGATCGTCACCTTGTTGTAAAGGATCGTCGGGGGCTTGCACAAAAGGTTCGGCGCAATCACCGCAAGCAGGGTGGTGAAGCCGTCCTTGTTGTTGGTCAATGCATTGCAGAACGCCTGCTCGACGGCGCCGCCGCGGGGACCGATCAGCAAATCGACGTGAGCCACTTCGTTGCCATCGCCGACGAGCGATTCACCTACACAAACACCACTAATCTTGGCCATGAACCAAGCCCTCCCTAATTCGGATGAAAACCTTAGCCGTGACGACGTTACGCCGGCGGCATAGAGACGAAAGTGCCTTTGGCTGAGCGCGCCTCCGCCCGCAACTCCAGGTCGGAGCTACGCGGGCAGAAGATAGTCCGGGCTTCCAATGATCGGCAAGTCGATTATGCGCCTTAAATTCGCCCTTAGCCGAATTTTTCTAAGTTGCGCAGTGAACCGGCGAACAGAGTGGCAACGGTGAGGTCCGCGCTCGTGCCCGGATTGAGTCCGCGCTGCTTCAACGCACGGTCGAACGCCATGAGGTCCGGCACGAGGGCGTCCGGGTCGGCGGCTTCGGCCAAGTTTTTGGCGAGGATTGCTGCTTCTTGCCGCACCTGCTCAGCGTGTTCCGCGCCGAATTTGCGCGCGATCAGCGTGTCTGGAATGCTTCCAAGGAAACCGAGATAGGTGACCGTGGTGGCGAAGGGGAGCGACGGCCGCCGCGACAGCGCCTGATCGAGCAGGGCGAGGCCGGTGATGAAAATATCGGCAAAGTCGTGGGTGTAGTTCCAGGCGATGCGGTCGCGCCCCTCGGCTTCGCGCATCGCCTCGAGCAAGGTGACGGTGGGGTCCGTGCCGACATCGTGACGCGGTGCGGCGCCGAGCCCCCCCGGCGCGGCGGCGCGGATCGCGGCATAGGTCTCGCGCGCATCCTCGACGCTGAGCCCGGACAGCACTGAAGCGAGCTTGGCCCGCAAGCCCCCGGGCGCATCGATCAGCGCCGCCTGCGCGAGCGGCGCCGCCAGCAGGATGATGCCGAGATTGGTGTTGTGGCCGACGACGCCGATCGTCGCTTCGACCGCGAGCCTGATGCGCGGGCCGACCGAGATCATCGGCATCCCGATCGCCGGCGCCGCCGCGCGCGCGCTCGCCTCGAAATCGGCCAAGGTCATGCGCGGGTCGTCGCCGTAGCGATGGACGTTGCCGGGCTTGAGCGCGTCGAGCTCGGCGAAGCAGGCATCGCGGAAGGCCTTGGCGACGTCCGCCGCCGCGAGCGCAGGGCTCACGCGCCCTCTTCGCCGCTTGCGGGTTGCCGCGCGAGGCAGGCATCGAGGAACGGCACCACGATGCTGTCGGCGATCGGCGTCCGCGTCACCCGCTGCAACCCCTGCCAGGCCGGCATGCTGTTGACCTCGAGCACGAGGTGATTGCCGTCGGCGTCCTGGATGATGTCGACGCCGGCATAGTCGGCGCCGACCGCGGCCACGGCGCCCAAGGCGAGATCGGCGATCTCCTGGGAGGGGATCGCGGCCTCGGCGCGCGCGCCTTGCTTGATGTTGGTGATCCAGCTCGAGCCGTGGCGGATCATGGCGGCGACGACGCGGGCGCCGGAGACGAAGATGCGCCAATCGCGATAGACGCCGTCCGCCCGCGGGATGAACTGTTGCAGATAGTAGGCCCCGTTCACCTCCTCGTCGGGCGCGAGATCGGCCGACGGTCTCGATCAGGCGCAGGCCTTCGCCTTGCGCGCCGAACAGCGGCTTCTGCACCAGGGTCACGCCCTTCCGGCGCGCGGCCTACGACGATCGCCTCGGCCTCATCGCGGGCGGTGCCGCTCCAGGTCGGTGGCGTCGGGATGCCCGCCTTCTGCAGGACAAAGGTGGTCGTGGATTTGTCGACGCAGCGCTCGATGGCGCTGCGCATCGTTCCACACCCTGACCCCGAGCTCGCGGAGCGCATGCAGCACGCCGAGATAAAGCGTGACCTGCTCGAAGCTCCCGCCCGGAACGAACAGCACCAGCGCGCCGCGCGGCAGATGGTCGCCGAGCTCGGGGATAGCGAGCCCCGTCCGCGTCGCGGTCGAGAACCCGCATGCCGATAGCGACACCGTGAGCGGGGTGATCCCGCGCGCTTTCAGCGCGCGGGTGATGCTCCGCCCATGCCACTTCTTGCGCTCGCAGAAGAGGAGGACGTCGGCGGCCATGGCTCAGCCGAATGATCGGGCGAGCATCGCGGTGTCGATATGGCCGGCCTCGAAGCTTTCGCCGGAGTCGAGCGCCGTCACCGTGACCTTGGCGGGGCTGAACAGCATGCGGTCGATGGCGTAGAAATCGCCCTTCACCGCGGCGAAGATCTCAGCGAACGGCTTGCCGTAATCCTTGGACTTGATCGCCGGCAGCGCCTCGGCGAGGTCGCGCGCGGCCTTGGCGTCGCCCGAGACGAACAGCTGCACCCGGCCGCCGAAGATGATGGCGTCGTTGGTGCGGCCCATGGCCTCGACGAAACCCGGCGCCGGCGGCGGCACCGGCGCCGTGGCGATGCCGTCGACGATGTCGGCGAGCGGGAAGTGCAGCTCGTGCGACTTGTGCAGCGCCACCTCGAGGCAGCGCGCCGCGATCTGCACCGTGCCGGCAAGGCTCGACGTCGGCGCGTAGACGAAGGTCAGGCGGTCGGGCTTGACGTCGCAGGCCTTGGCCACCTGCTCGACGAGCGCCGTCGGCGGCGCGCGGTCGGCCTCGATCACGAGGCAGGCGCTGTCGGCCTGGTCGCGATAGCCGAGCTCCTCGAACAGTTTCTCCGACGAGCCGAGCGCGCGCGCAGGCCCCGAGCCGAGCACGTGGAACTTTTTGCCCTTGTCCTCGACCGAGAGGCTCCAGCCGGCATATTGCGAGCCGAGACAGGCAATCACCGGCTGGCTCGTATGCACCGTGACCATGAACGGCCACGCGGCTTCCGGGTTGACGGTTTGCAGCGAGACGCGGCCGAGGCCGCCGAGGCAGATCTCGGCCATGCGGCGTCCGGCCTCGAGCCCGCCAAGGGCGCGCACGCCGCAATCGATCAGGCATTCGCCAAGTGCGCCACGCGTCACCTCGACCCGCAAGGGCAAAGCGTCGCGGATCAGGTCCTCAACCAGCGGCTTGACCTCCTGGTTGACGCTCGGCCACTCGTTCGTGCTCACGGCACGTAAAGCTTGTTCTTTCATCGCGCTCTCGTCGTCTCCCGTTGTTTTCCGGCGCACGCGCTCAAAATCCTGGCAATTCGCGCCTCGACCAGGCGTCTTGCTTCGACTTTAGTCTTAGAGCGGGCCCACACAGTGCATATCGGACGGTTTTTGTCGATCCATTCTCCGCCTTGCGGCTGGTCTGCGGCCCAATCGGGCCAGGACATCTCGGGTGATACTTGGAGGGCTTCCGGGGCGTAGACAATGGCCGCGGCGCGCGCGCCGTTAAGTTCAAGCGGGCCGGCCGGAAGCCTGCCTGAGCGACGGCGTCGAGATGCAGACCGAGCAGAGGCATGTCGTCGCTGTCGAAAATGTCGAGGGTGGCGCCCGGCCGCGGATTGATCTCGAGGAGGAGCGGCCCCTCGTCGCCGACGAGGAAGTCGGCGCTGCCGAGCCCCCTCAATTGAAACGCCGCGGCCACGCGCAGGGTTGCCTCGGTCATCAGCCGTTCGTTCTCAGGGGAAAGGTCGGCGGGACACAGGGCGCCGCCATAGCGCCATGTCGACGAAGGCGTCGGCGCCGCCCATTGCTCGCTGAAGCCGAGCACGCGCGCCTCGCGGCCGTTGCCGATGAACAGCGCCGACACCGGACGGCCCTCGACCTGCTCTCTGGAAATAAACCGGGCCTGAGCCCTTGGGCGATGCCGGGCGGCCCGCGAGGACCACGTGGCTGCCGCCGGCGCCGCCGCGGCGCTTTGCGAGCCAGCCCTCGGTCGCGGACGGCCGCTCGGACACCGTCGTCGGATGCGCGATGCCGAGCCGGGCGAGCTCGGCAAAGAACGACTTCCGGCGCCTTCACGCTTCGCGACCACGCTCGCGTCATTGCCGAGCAGCGTCCACCGCGCAGCGGCCTTGTCGAGCAGCGCGGTGCGATCCTCGAAGCCCGAGCCATAGAGGAGGCCGAGAACCGGGGAGGGCGCCTTGGCTTGAAGCGCGTCGAGCGCCGGCTCCAAGCGGCTCCACCGCATGCCGCGCTTGAGGGGCCCCGCGAGCTTCAAACAGGCGTGAGCAAGGCGCCCGGTGTCGGCATCGGCGAAGAAATCGGCGACCAGCGGGATCAGCCCCGCGCGCCGCGCCGAGGCCGCGAGCGCCCGGCCGGAGACCGCGGCGATCAGGATCGACGCGCCGTCAGCGGGCAAGCTTCTGGGCAAGGGCGTAGGCGTCGCGGAAGTCGAGATAGAGCGGCTTCTCCGCCTCGATCATCTCTTCGAACAGGCCCGCTTCGGTGCGGTATTTGACGTTGCCGACCGCGAGCGCGCCGATGCCGACGGCCTTGGTGCCGGGGATCGGGACGCCGTCGTCATTGACGCCGACGCCTTCGACGCCGGCCGGCGGCACGGCGTTGACGTCGGTGGCGACGAGAAGGTGGGTCGCCTGCTTGAGCTGGTCGGTGGTGAGCAGCCTCCGCCCCGCGGGGCCGGCCGAGAAGATCACGTCGGCGTCCGCGGCAAGCGCGGTCTTCTGCTCCTCCGTCGAGCCGTCGGCATAGCCGAGCTCGACAGAGAAGCGCGCATTCGCCTCCTCGGCGAGCTTGCGCACGCGCTCAGGCCCGTCATAGCCGACCAGCACCGCGTCGGCGCCCTCGATGGCGCAGATCACGGCGGAGGCGAAGGCGACGACGCCGGTGCCGCCGAACACCACCACCCGCTTGCCCTTGAGCTCGGTGTCGAATTTGTCGTTGAGCGCCTTCTTGGCGCAGGCGACCATGGCCGCGGCGGTGGTGAAGGAGCCGGCGGGGTCGGCGAACACGGAGATCTCGAACGGCGGCACCATCGCCGCCTTGGCCCGCTTCATCATGTCGAGGGCCTCGATGGCGCGCTTGCCGCCGATGAACATGCCGGTCCGCTTCACGCCCTCGGGCCCGCGCGAAAAGATCGCGTCCTGCACGAGGCCGGTCACGTCCTCGACGGTGACGTTGGTATAGGGCGTGACGGAATCGTAGCCCGCGTCCAGCGCCATGTTCACATCGAACGGGCTCATATGCTTGAGCGGCGTGATCATGTGCAGGATGCGGGGATGCGCCATTGTCCAGTGGTCTCCGTCGTGTTCGCTGGGCTTTGCGCGCGATATGCCGCGAAGCGTCCCTTGAGCGCAAGGGGGAGGGGCGTGGACGCCGCCTCCGGCCGCGGTTTCAGGCCGTCTGGATCAGGGCCGGCTCGTTTCTCGCCTGGACCACATCAAAGTTAAGATTGGCCGCTTCCGGAACCGCGCGCGCGATTTCGAGCAACGCCTCGCCGTCCGCCGGCGACGCGGCAAAGGCGAATCCGGTCGGGCCCCAGGAGCTTTGCCCGAGCCCGGTCACCCCCTCGTCGATCAGCCGCTCGAGCACCTTGGCGACGCTTCTGCTGACGAACGGTCCGCCCTGCATCGGCGCGAAATAGGCGCCCATGCGGAGCTGAAGGTAGCCGATCTGCTCCGAGAAGGCCTTGAAGTTGTGTTCGGCAAGGGCCGGCAGCGCCTCGAGCACGATGCGGCGGGAAAGCTCGGCGGTCTCGGCTTCAGGGAAGGGTGGCGGCGAGGCGAAGGCCGAGATCTCGCGCTGTCCGTGCAGGCCCTTCACCGCTGGATCGAAGATCAGGAGCACGCGCCAGTCTTCCGGAAACGGCAAACGGGAGAGCATCGGGGGCAAGGTGCCATCGCCGGGACCGCCGTCGAGCACGGCGCCGCCCTGGCCGAAGGTGCCGATGCCGATCCCGGATCGCTTGCCGCGGTCGAGCCGCTTGGCGATTTCGGTCAGATCGAGGGGGAGGCTTTCGAGCGCCGCGACCGCCGAGCCGATGGCGAGCGCGAGTTGCGTGCCCGAGCCGAGCCCGGCATGGCTCGGGATCGCCTCGTCGAGATGGAGATGATAGGCGTTGCGGAGTCCGAAGCTCCAGGCGATGGAGCGGAGATAGGGGAGCGCCCGCGCGCAATCGACGCCGGTGACCTTCAGCTCTTCGGCGCGCCGGAGCGTGAGCCGCGTTCGCGGCCGGTCGAGGGCAAGCCCGAAGCTGCCGAACGGCCGCGGACCCCGTCCGCTCGGATCGAGGAAGCCGAAATGGAGCCGCGCGCTGGTCGCGACCGAAACCTGGTCGCAAGCCTCCGCCGCGCGTCCTGCACCTGCCCGAACGGAACTGAAGGCGTCCTGCATCTGTTGGTCCGGGGCCTCTGGATAGACTAAGCGAAATATAGGGATATGCCGCACTTTTCCATGAAGGTGGGCTGAATGGCAACGACCGAGAAGACCTACACCGACGCCGAAGTCGAGGAGCGGCTCAAGAAGGAGCTGCCCCATTGGCATCTCGAAGGCGGCTGGATCAGGCGCAAATACAAGACCAACAGCTGGAAAGGCACGCTGATGGTGATCAACACCGTCGGCCATCTGGCCGAGGCCGCTTGGCACCATCCCGACATCACCGCCTCCTATGCCTGGGTCGAGGTCCGGCTGATGAACCACGCCGCCAAGGGCATCACCGACAAGGACTTCGCTCTCGCCAAGAAGATCGAGGACGTGGTGCATTGGCAGCCGGGTGCCGAGGGAGGTGCGCTCGAGGGCACCCCCGCCGACGACATGCGCTTCGCCTACATCAAATACGACAAGCCGAAGACGTAACCCCCGCCGTTGCCGCTCCTCGACCTCGTCCGGCGTCCCGCGCCTTGCGCGCTTACGACCTCCTGGTTATTGGTGCGCCCCCATGGCGATGTATTTGAAGGGGGAGAGGGCCGACGAGGCACGCGCGCTGGAACGCGCCGCCGAATTGCTCGGCCAGGCGCGACTGCCCGTCATCGGCGGTCTTCTCACCGACATCGCCGGCGCCGAGGCGGCGCTGGCGCTGGCGCGGAAGCTCGGCGGCGTCATCGATCACGCCGCGGGCGAGGCGCTCACGCGAAGCACGCGCCTGATGCGCGAGACGGGAGCCTGTCCCGCGAGCTTCGGCGAGGTCCGCAACCGCGCCGACATCGTGGTGCTGATCGGCGCGGCGCCGCTCGCGCGCGATCCCGGTCTCCTCAGTGAGTCTGTTTCCCGCCGAGGAAGGACTGCCGCGCCCGGGCGACCATCCGCGCGAGCTGGTGGTGCTTGGCGGCGGGAAGCCGAGGGGCGTTGGCGATGTGCCGGTGACCGCGCTGCCCCTCAAGGAGGAGGATTTGCCGACCTTGGTCGGACGCCTCGCCATGGCGGTCGCCGGGCGCCCCGTCGGCGGCGCGGCGAAGCCGGACGCGAAGATCGCGCGCCTCGCCGAACGCCTCCGTGGCGCGGCCTTCCCGGTCTTCGTCTATTCCGCCGGCGATCTCGAGGAGCCAGTCATCCACGTCGTCCTCGACATGGTCCGCCAACTCTGCCTCACCACGCGCGCGGCAACGCTGACCCTTGCCGCGTCCGGGAACGGCGACGGCGTCAATCTCTGCTCGGCCTGGACCTGCGGCTTGCCGGTCCGCACCCGCTTCGTCGACGGCCTGCCCGAGCACGATCCCTGGCTCTACGCCAGCGAGCGGCTGATCGGGAGCGGCGAGGCCGACGCGCTCCTTTTTGTCGATGCCCTCGAGGCCGAGGCGGCGACGCCGCCCCGCGGCGTGCCGACCGTGCTCCTGACCCGCGATCACGGCCGCCCCGCTGCGGCCGAGATCGTGATCGAGGTCGCGAGCGCCGCGCGCGATCATGACGCGGAGCTCTACCTGCCGCGCATCTCGGGCATCGGCGTGGTCAAGGCGGCGCAAGCGGCAACGACCGCGCCGACCGTTGCCACCACGCTCGCTCGCATCGCCGACCTCGTTCCGCCGGCGGAGGCTGGCCCGTGCTGATCCGCTTGAAGGGAGGCCGGGTCGTCGATCCCGCGCATGACCGCGATGCGGTCGGCGACGTCTTCATCGACGATGGACGCATTGTTCCGGCGCCCGCAGCCGGCCGTGCGCCCGACGAGACCTATGACTCAGCGGCAAGATCGTCATGGCCGGCGCCGTCGACGTCCATTCCCATATCGCCGGGTCCAACGTCACCATGGCGCGCCTCTTGATGCCGGAGCTGCCGGCGCTCGCGGCGAAGCAGGGCGCGGCAATCGCGCCGACGCCCGCCGCCTGGAGCGCCTTCGCCACCGGCGTCCGTTACGCCGAGATGGGCTACACCACGGTGATCGAGCCGGCGGTGATCCCGACACACGCCATCGAGGCCCAGCGCGAGCTGTCGCGCATCCCGATCATCGATGTCGGCGGCCTCGTCATCCTCGGCAACGACGATTTCAGTCTCGGCCTGTTGCACGACGGCGCCGGTCCGAGCGCGATCGAGGATTACGTCGCCTGGACGCTCGCGCACTCGAAATGCCTCGGCATCAAGCTGATCAATGCCGGCGGTAGCGCCGCGTTCAAATTCAATGCGCGCAGCTTCGGTCTCGACGACGAGGTGCCGGCCTATGGCGTCACCTCGCGCGCCATCCTCCAGGGCTTGCAGCGCGCGGTGACGGCGCTCGGCGTGCCGCACCCGATCCACGTCCATTGCAACAATCTCGGCATCGCCGGCAATGCCGACACCGCGGTCGCCACCATGGAGGCGACCGAAGGTCTGCCGATGCATCTCGCCCATATCCAGTTCTACGGCTATGGCGCGGAGGGACCGAAGGGCTTGTCGTCGGCCGCGCCCCGTCTCGCCGAGGCGCTGAAGCGTCACGACAACATCAGCGTCGATATCGGCCAGGTCCTATTCGGACAGACGCTGACGTTGTCCGCCGACATCCTGCGCCAGTTCGATGGCCGCGGCGCCGCGTACCCACGCAAATGGGAGATCATCCAGGGCGACGGCAACGGCACCGGCATCGTGCCCTACAAATACCGCGCCAAGAATTTCGTGAATGCGATGCAATGGTCGATCGGGCTCGAGATCATGCTGCTCGCCGAGGATCTGTGGCGAGTGCTGTTCTCCACCGATCATCCGAACGGCGCCTTGTTCGTGCGCTATCCCGAGATCATCCATCTGCTGATGGACAAGGACGAGCGCGCGCGTCTGCTCGATCGCGTGCCGCAAGAGGCACGGGACCTCTCGAACCTCCCCGGCATCGCCCGCGAGCTGAGCCTGTCGGAGATTGCGATCGTGACCCGCGCCGGCCCCGCCCGGCGCCTCGGACTCACCGATCGCGGTCATCTTGGCGCAGGCGCCGTCGCCGATGTTGCGGTCTACACCGATCAGGCCGATAAGACCGCGATGTTCGGAAGCGCGGATCTTGTGTTCAAGGACGGCCGTCTCGTGGTCGAGGACGGCGAGGTGGTTGACATCAGCTGGGGGCAAGCCTTTCAAGTGGCGCCGGGCTTCGATGTTGCCATCGAACGGAAGCTCGCGCAGTTCTACGACCGCTATTACGGGGTCGATCCTTCAAGCTTCGGTGTGCCGGTGTCGATTGCCGCGCGCCCCGATCGGTTCCAGACGGTGCCATGTCTAAGTTGAAGTCTAAGCTGAAGCTCAAAGGCGTCGAGATCGTCGAGACCTTCGCCGAGGCCTTTCCCATGGTCGGCACGCGCGTAATCATCACCGCGCCGACCTTAGACTGGGCCCTCATCGCCGCCCGCAGCATGACCGGCTTTGCCACCTCGGTGATCGCCTGCGGCGCCGAGGCCGGCATCGAGCGGACCCTGAAGCCGAGCGAGACTTTGGACGGCCGCCCCGGCGTCGCCGTGCTCTTGTTCGCCATGGAGACCGGCAAGCTGCAGAAGCAGCTCCTCAACCGCGTCGGTCAATGCGTCTTGACCAGCGCCGGGTCCGCCTGTTTCGCCGGCCTCGACGGCGAGAAGAAGCTGAAGCTCGGCTCTTCGCTCCGCTTCTTCGGCGACGGCTGGCAGATGTCGAAGCTGATCGGCGGCCGGCAGGTTTTGGCGGGTGCCGGTCATGGACGGCGAGTTCGTCTGCGAGGACAAGACCGGGCTCACCAAGAAGGCGGTCGGCGGCGGCAATCTCCTCGTGCTCGGCCGCTCCTACGCCGCGGTGCTCGCGGCCTGTACCCGGGCGGTCAAGGCCATGGACGCGGTGCCCGACGTCATCATGCCGTTTCCTGGCGGCATCGTGCGCTCGGGCTCGAAGGTCGGCTCGAAATACAAGGGCCAGATCGCCTCGACCAATGACGCCTATTGTCCGACGCTCAAGGCCGCGGTGAAGACGGAGCTTCCCCTCGAGGTCGAGGCGGTGATGGAGATCGTCATCGACGGTCTCACCGCCGACTCCATCGCCAAGGCGATGCGCGCCGGCATCCATGCCATCTGCGCCAAGGGTGCCGCCGAAGGCGTGACCCATATCACTGCCGGCAATTACGGCGGCAATCTTGGGCCCCACCATTTCCATCTCAAGGAGATCATGGCGTGACGGCGCTCTCTTTCAGGCTCGCGGCCAAGCCCGAGCAGCGGCTTGATCTGTCGCCGCTCACGCCGAACAAGCTTGCCGGTCTCGAGCGCCGGCGAGATCGAGGCGCTGGCCATCGGCACCACCCGCGAGCCGGTCACCGTCGGCGACATGTTCAAGGTCAAAGGCAACGACGCCGCCAAGGTCCGCCTCATCGGCACCGACGGGCGCTGCGACCGCATCGGCCAGGGCCTCACCGAAGGCGAGATCGTCGTCGATGGCGATGCCGGCGCTTATCTCGGCGCCGCCATGCGCGGCGGCACGCTCCTCGTCAACGGGTCGGCCGGTCCCTTCGCCGGCGGCGGCATGGCCGGCGGCACCATCGACATCGCCGGCAGCGCCGGGCGAGCGCGCCGCGGGTGTCATCGTCGGCGAGACCTTCGGCATGCGCGGCGGCCGGCTCTCCATCGGCGGCAAGGCCGGTGCCATGCTCGGCGAGCGCATGCGCCGCGGCCTCGTCACCGTCGCCGGTGGCGCCGGCGACTATGCCGGCGCGCGCATGATCGCGGGCACCATCGTGCTCAGGGGCCGGGTCGGACGTTACGCCGGCTACGGGCTCCGCCGCGGCTCTTTGATCCTCGGCAAGGAGCCCGACCATCTGCTGCCGACCTTCGGCGATTGCGGCGTGCTCGATTTTAACTGGCTGCGCGTGCTCGACGGCTACCTCAGGGAGACCGGCGCCCGCGTCAAGGTGAAGCCGCGCGCCCGCAGGCTGATGGGCGACATGGCCGTGCTCGGCAAAGGCGAGATGCTGATCCTGGCCTGATTGCAGGCCTTGTCGATGTTGGCCCGCCTCTCCCCATATGAGCTATGCTGGCGCCCCGCGAACGGCCTCTTGAGATGACCGCAACGCCTTTCATCCTTCTCGACGACAGCTTGAGCCCGGCAGGGGCTCCCGGCCACAGCCTGTTGTGCGAGGCGCCGGAGCGCGTCGTCGCCGCCTATGAGCCGGGCGAGGTCGACGGCGCACTTGCCGCCATTACCGATGGGCTAGGCCGGGGCCTCCATGCCGCCGGCTTTTTCGGCTACGAGCTCGGCTATTGCCTCGAGCCCAAGCTGCACGCGTTGCTGCCGCGCGACCGGCGGCAGCCGCTGATCTGGATGGGCCTGTTCCGCGAGCCGCGCCGCCTCGACGAAGCCGGAACGCGCGCCTGGCTCGATGCCAATGGTGCGCTCGAGCGCTCGACCGTCTCCGGTTTGCGGCTGTCCTGGACCCGCGATGAATACACGCGCACCTTCGCCAGGGTGCAGGACTATATCGCCGCCGGCGACGTCTATCAGATCAACCTGACGCTGAAATATCTGTTCGAATTTGCCGGCGACGCCGTCTCGCTTTACGCCGCGCTCAGGCGCAAGCAGCGTGTCGAGTACGGCGCCCTGATCGCCACCCCGGACTTCCACGTGCTGTCGCTGTCGCCGGAGCTGTTCTTTCGCCGCGAGGGGAGGCGCGTCTTCGCCCGCCCGATGAAGGGCACCGCGCCCCGCGGCCGCACGCCGCGCGAGGACGCCCGCCTCAAGACCTGGCTCACCGTCGACGAGAAGCAGCGTGCCGAGAACCTGATGATCGTCGATCTGCTGCGCAACGATCTCGGCCGCATCGCCAAGATCGGCTCGGTCGAGGTCACCGATCTCTTCACCGTCGAGACCTACCGCACCGTGCATCAGATGACGTCCGGCATCACCGCCGAGCTTCGCGGCGAATTAAGCCTTAAGGACATGCTCGACGCGCTGTTCCCCTGCGGCTCGGTGACGGGCGCGCCCAAGGTGCGCGCCATGGAGATTATTCGCGAGCTCGAGGCGTTGCCGCGCGGCGTCTACACTGGCGCCATCGGCCATATCGCGCCGAACGGCGACGCCCAGTTCAACGTCGCCATCCGCACGCTCTACATCGATGCGAATAGCGGCGAGATGGGCATCGGCTCCGGTGTCGTCTCCGACTCCAAGGCCGACGCCGAGTTCGAGGAATGTCTGCTCAAGGGTCAGTTCCTCACCAAGGTCGACGCCCCCTTCGAGCTGATCGAGACCATGCGCTGGGAGCGGGGGCTCGGCATCTATCTGCTTGAGCGCCATCTGACGCGGCTGCAATCCTCCGCCGCGCATTTCGGCTATCCGTTCGATCGCGATGAAGTTCTCGCCGCGCTCGACGCCGAGATCGCCAAGCTCGACGGCGATGTCCATATGCTGAGGCTATTACTTGCCGAGGACGGCGCGCTGACCCTGACCTCGACCGGGATCGAGCTTCCGGCCAAGGGCACCGTGTGGCGCTTCGCCATCTCCGACAACCGCGTCGACGAGAAGGACCCGCTGTTCTTCCACAAGACCACGCGGCGCCAATTCTACGACCGCGAGATGGAGCGGCAGAAGGCGCTGACCGGCTGCGACGAGGTGGTGTTCCTCAACAAGAAGGGGGAGCTGACGGAAGGGACGCGCACCAACCTCTTCATCGAGCTCGACGGACGCCTGTTCACCCCGGCGCTGACCTGCGGGCTGTTGCCTGGAACCTTGCGCGAAGAGCTGATCGATCTGCCGCGGGCGCACGCGAGCGAAGCCGTGCTCACCATCGCCGATCTCGCCCGGGCCGAGCGTATCTATCTCGGCAATTCGGTCCGGGGCCTCGTCAAAGCCGAGCTGATCCCGTCAGCGGTCGAGGGCCGCAAGGCGCCCGAACTCGTCGGCGACTGACGCGACCGGCGCGTCAGTCCTTGAAGTCTTCGCCTCGACGGTCATCGCCATCATGACGATCAGCGCGAGGGTGGCGAAGGCGACGAGGACGAGGAAAGCTTGGCGAAGAAACCATGTCATCGGGGGATCTCCTCCTTAGAGAGCACTCTGTCCGAAATAGATGGACAGTTTCTTAGGGGAGGGGGCCTGAACCCCGGCTGAGACCGGCGTTCACCTGCGGTTCAGCCGCGACTGGGCGTCGGGCAACGAGGTCGCTAGCTGCCCCAAGGCAGGGTGATCCAGCCGACGCCGAGCGCGAGGCCGGCAACGATGCAAAGTGCGAGTGACACCACGAGCACCCAAATCATGGCGCGTGGACGCTTGGTCGCCTGCCGGGCTTCGGTGGCGTTGATCTGAATAGCCATGGCAAGCCTCCTTTCTCCAGCGGTTTGGGGGGAATGAAGGCGCAAGTTCGCGCCCTTCGATAAGAAAAACGCCGGAAATCGGCGTCTTGTTCCGACGGCCGGATCGGCGCGAGGGCTCGCCTAGAGCGCGTTCAGCGCCGCCTGCACCGCGCGCAGCAACTCGCCTGGATTACGGCGATTGTCCTCGGGCGGCATGCCCTCCCCGGTGGCGCGGATCAGCGCCTCGGCATCCTCCTCCCAGCGCACCAGGATCGCCTTCTTGGTTTCCGGCGACAAGCCATGGGCTTCGAGCACGTCGTCGGGTGTTTTGAACACCGAAGCAGGATCGAGCAGCGCTTGGTCGAGGTCGATATTCGAGACGGTGGGCATCGCGGGTATCGCCGGTCTAGGCGCTCTTCGTCAGCGGCGCGTCGCTATCGATGGTCTCGTCGAGGCCCAGCATGTCGGTGAGGCGATTGCGCGCGCGGTTGACGCGGCTCTTGATGGTGCCGACGGCGCAACCCGAGATCTCGGCCGCCTCCTCGTAGGAAAAGCCCGCCGCGCCGACGAGGACCAGCGCCTCGCGCTGGTCGTCGGGGAGGCGGGTCAGCGCCGCGCGGAAGTCCTGCATCTCCATGTGGCCGGGCTGCTCGGGGCGGCTCGCGAGCTGGTCGGCATAGCTGCCATCGGCGTCCTCGACCTCGCGGCGGCGTTTCCGCCGCTCCGAGAAATAGGTGTTGCGCAGAATGGTGAACAGCCAAGCCTTGAGATTGGTGCCTTCGCGAAACGAGTCGAGATGGTTCCACGCCTTGAACAGGGTCTCCTGCACCAGGTCGTCGGCGCGCTCGCGGTCGCCGCACAGCGACACGGCGAAGGCGCGTAGATTGGTCATTTCGCCGACGAGAGCGTCTCGCAGGCTCGCGGACACCTTGTGCGGCACTATTCGTCTCCGCTTCGCTCGAGGTCTTTCAAAAGTCGCAGCAAGCGGTCCGGAATGGGCTCGTTCGCAACCTCGTCGAACACGGCGCGAAGATGCCGGCCGATATGCGCTTGCAGGTTGGGCGACAACCCTTCCTCGGCAGCGTGGGGCTGCAGCCCTTCCCGCTCAGTGATGGCGGTCGATTGCGTCATTCTCTTTCCGGTTCCGGCGCTTGGCATTTTCCGCCGGCGTCCCTTGCTCTCGGTTCCGTCCACAGTGATCCCCTATCCGCCGGACTCGGCGTCGCAATGTCGGCGGATACACTCTATACTGGGTCGGGAAAACGCCCAAAACCTCAATTGGTTCCTGCCTTAGAGGAAACTTTTCCTCGGGTCGGGCGTTGTGGCGTCTGCGAGTGCGGGTTTCCAGTTGCCAACCTCACGCCCGGTGGTGCAAAGCGTTCCCTCGGGTCCTCACGAAAGCTAGAGGCGTATGTCCATATCGAAGGCGATCGCTCCACATCTGCCCTATTTGCGGCGTTTTGCCCGGGCGCTGTCCGGCACCCAGAACGCCGGGGACGCCTATGTCGCCGCGACGCTTCAGGTCCTGATCGAGGACCCGTCGCTGTTCGACCGCACCTTGGATCCGCGCATTGCCTTGTTCCGCATCTTCACCGGGCTGTGGAGCTCGATCGGCCTCAACCTCAAGCCGGAGGTGCCAGCCGGCGGGCCGACGGCGGCCGATCGCAAGCTCGAATCCATCACGCCGCTGCCGCGCCAGGCCTTCCTGCTGAGCTCGGTCGAAGGCTTTTCCAACGAGGACATTGCCCGCATTCTCGACTGCGATCCCGTCGAGGTGGAAGACTTGATCGATCAGGCCGGGCGTGAAATCGCGGCGCAGGTCGCGACCGATGTGCTCGTCATCGAGGATGAGCCGATGATCGCCATGGATCTTGAAGGCATCCTCGAAGGGCTCGGCCATCGCGTCATGGGCGTCGCCCGCACCCATGCCGAGGCGTTGAGGGCGACGTCGAAGGAGCAGCCGGGTCTCGTTCTCGCCGACATTCAGCTCGCCGATGGCAGCTCGGGTCTAGATGCCGTCAACGACATGCTGCGGTCGTTCCAGGTACCGGTGATCTTCATCACCGCCTATCCCGACCGGCTGTTGACGGGCGAGCGGCCCGAGCCCGCGTTCCTGATCACCAAGCCCTATCAGCCGGATACGGTGAAGGCGATTGTGAGCCAGGCGCTGTTCTTCGAGAGGAAGGCGCAAGCCCAGGACGAGCCGTCCGTCGGCGCCTGAGGCCGTGAGAGTCGGGGCTAAATCCGCCCCATCAGCACGAGAATAAGCAGGATCACGAGGATCAGCCCAACCACGCCCGACGGGCCGTAGCCCCAGCCCCGGCTATACGGCCATGACGGGACCGCGCCGATCAAAATCAAGATCAGAATGATGATGAGAATTGTGCCGAGCATCCTATCCTCCAGACGGCTCCCATCTTGGGAGCACCTCGTTTGAGGCGGGCGATGCCCAGGCCTCGTCGCTGATCCAAGCTAAGACGCGCCGCACGTCCTCTCGCCATGAGACGATCATGCGGCGCGCGTGCTCGTTACATATTGCGCATCCAGGTATCGACCTGCTTCTCGGCCTCGTCCTTGGCGATGCCGTAACGCTCCTGGATCTTGCCGACGAGCTCAACGCGGCGGCCCTCGACGGTGTCGAGGTCGTCATTGGTGAGCTTGCCCCACTGCTGCTGAACCTGCCCGCGGAACTGCTTCCAATTGCCTTCGATGCGATCCCAATTCATGGAGATTGCTCCTTTCGCTGACGGCCCGAACTTGGCCGCGAGATTGTCCTAGAAGTGGTGGTCAAACGCCCTGGTCACCGAACTGGTTCCGCTTCAAGCCTGCGAGGCAAGGGCGCAAAGGGGCTTGATCAGATTGACGGATCGGCGAAAACAATGCGTGACGGGCGTGGCTCGGAGTTCACGGGGACGGCACTGATGGCGGCGAAACGCATCCTTGTGGTCGAAGACGAATTCCTGATCGCGCTCGACATCACCGGCGCGCTGGAGCAAAGCGGCTTGGTCGTAATCGGACCGCTGGCCTCGGTTCGCGACGCGCTTCTTACCATCGAACGGGAGAGCGTCGACGGGGCGCTGCTTGACGCCAATCTCGGCGGCAAGTCCGTCGGCCAGGTTGCCGATGCGCTCTCCGCGCGCGGCGTCCCGTTCGCCTTTGTCAGCGGCTATGGGCGCGAGCAATTGCCGCCGCAGCACAAGGGAGCGCCGCTGATAGCGAAGCCCTTCACCAGCGAGGACCTGCTCGCCGTGGTGGCGCGCTTCTAGGCGAACAGCCCCTTGACGCCAAGGCGGCGTTCCGGCTCTTCTGGCGCGGTCCGCAACAGAATCAGAAGAACCGCGTTTGGCGTGTGGTGAGCTGCGCTCCCGATTGAGCCGGCCGCCCAACCTTGGGAGAGGGACATGCTGTATTGGGCGCTTGTGTTTGCCGTCATCGCTTTGGTGGCTGGCGTGTTCGGGTTCGGCGGCATCGCCTCGGCTGCCGCGGGGGTCGCTCGCATCCTGTTCTTTGTCTTCATTGTCGTCTTTCTCGTCACCCTGGTCATGGCGCTGCTGTAGCGGCCGGCGGCCCGGCGCGAGCCCCTTTCGGACCGGCTCGGCGGCGCCGAAAAAAACAACGCCCGTAGCCGGGGGGCGGCTACGGGCGTTTGGTTCGATCGTCCGCGGGGGTGGGGTGGGAGGGGTCCGCTCGAACGGCTGTGAAACATTCGCCCCAGGGAAAAGTTCCACGCCGGCTGGTGGAATCGCCGTTGGCCCCGAGGGGATGCCGTAAACACGCCCGGCGCTCCCCGAAATACCAATGGAATCAGCGAACCAACTTCCCAGCATGGGGTTGTAGGTCTATGAGGCCAGTGGGACGGGCTCGTCTTGGCCCCAGCCTCATTTGCGATCGATCTATCGGAACATGGCGAGCTGGTCTTCACTTCTCTTCGGCACTTCAGGCCGAGCCGTCCAAGCGCAAGCGTTTGGCTTCGACCTCGGCGGCGTCCACGCCGTCGCCGACGGCATTATCGCCGCGTCGCTGCTCATCGTCGCCGCGGCTCTTGTTGTCCTCTATTCCCGCCGGGCCGAGGGGAGCCGGCGCGAGCGCATTCTGCTCTCGCTGCTGACCCTGTTCCTGGTCACCACCGGTCTTGCACATTTTGCCTCGGCCTTCGCGCTGTGGATGCCTGACCCGAGATTGGAGGGCGTGCTCAATGCGGCGAGCGCCGCGTTCGCCCTGATCACGGCCATCGTGTTCTGGCAGTTGCTGCCGTCGCTGTTGACGCGTCCGTCGCGCGGCCGGCTGGAGGCCGAGATCGCCGCGCATCTCGAGACCTTGGATGAGCTCAAGGAGGCGCGTCAGCAACTCGAGCAGCGCGTCGATAGCCGCACCAAGGAATTGGCGGAAGCGAAGCAGCGCTTCGAGATCGCGCTCAGAGGCTCGCCGATCACGGTGTTCAGCCAGGATCGCGACATGCGCTATGTCTGGGTGCACAATCCACCGGCCGGCATCAAGCCATCCGACCTCGTCGGCAAGACCGAAAGCGAGGTGCTGCCCAAGGATGCCGCGGCTCCGATCGTGGCGGCGAAAGAGCGCGCCATGGCGACGGGTGAATCCCAGACCGTCGAAAGCAAGTTCGCGCTGTTCGGCCGCGAGCGGTCGTTTTACCTCGTGATCGAGCCGCTGCGCGACGATCGCGGCGGCATGGTCGGGACCACCTCGGTCGCCGTCGACATCACCGAGAGGAAGGAGGCGGAGGATCAGCTTCGTCTCTTGTTGCGCGAGCTCACCCACCGCTCCAAGAACCTGCTTGCCGTCATCAACGCCATCGCGCGCCAGACCGCCTCCCGCACGCGCTCGGTCGATGACTTCTTGCAGCGCTTCAGCGCGAGGCTCGTGGCCATCGGTTGCTCGCAGGATCTTCTCGTCGCCGACGATTGGCACGGCGCCTCGTTGCGGACGTTGATCGAGCAGCAGCTGAGCGCCCATGCCGACCGTTTCGGCGCTCAGATCGTCATCGACGGCGAGGACATCGTGCTCAAGCCGGAGGCGATCCAGAATATCGGTCTCGCCTTGCACGAGCTCGCCACCAACGCGCAAAAATATGGCGCGCTATCGAAAGACAGCGGCCGTGTCCGCATTCATTGGCAGCTCGGCGACGCCGCCAGGCTCAAACTGGTGTGGGAGGAGCTGGGCGGCCCGCCGGTGACGGCGCCGGAGCGCTCCGGATTCGGCCGGGCCATGATCGAGAACGTGGTGGGGCGCGCGCTGGAAGGCGACGTCAAATTGTCGTTTCCCACCTCGGGTGTCCTCTGCGTGATCGAAATTCCGGCGGCGCAGGTCGCGTCTCGGGGCTAGCGGACGCGCGAAGCCCGCTCAACCGAGTGTGAACGGCTGTGCGCGCAAGTTGAATTGCCCCGGCGGGTCCGAGCTCCTACCTCCGGTGAGGAGCAAGGCGCGGATTTCAGCCGCGACAGAACACGTCGAGGAGACAGACCATGCTGCTGACACGCCGTACAGTCGCTCTTGGCGCCCTCGGCGTCGGCGCCGGTGGAGCGGCGGCGCTTCTCTTCCGGGCATTAGGTGGCAAGGGCTCAGCCGTCGCCGGCACCTTCGAGGTGACCCATACCCCCGCCGAGTGGAAAGAGCTACTGACGCCCGAGCAATTTGCGGTGCTGCGCGAGCAGGACACCGAACGCGCCTTCACCAGTCCCCTCAATCACGAGAAGCGGAAGGGGACCTTCACGTGTGCGGGGTGCGACCTGCCGCTGTTCGCCTCCGACACCAAGTTCGATAGCGGTACCGGGTGGCCGAGCTTCTACACCCCGATCGAAGGCGCGGTGCTCAAGGATACCGACTACACCTTCGGCATGGTTCGCGACGAGGTGCATTGCCGCCGTTGCGGCGGTCATCTCGGTCACGTCTTCAATGACGGGCCGCCTCCGACGGGCCTCCGCTATTGCATCAACGGTGTCTCGCTGAAATTCGTCCCGGCGACCGGAGAGACCTCCGGCTAATCCCGGCCACTCCGTCCTCTCGAGCCTTGATCGGCATCAAGGCAAGGCCCCGCCTTTCCTTCCACAACGCGGGGCGACCGTTGCTCCACGCCGGCCTTCGCCCGGGGAGGACTTGATGCCGACACATCGCGATACGCCTCGGCCCCGCCCGCCTCGCTCTTGGGCCGGCGTTGTCGTCGCGCTGCTGCTCACGGTTCCCGTTGGCCCAAGCGCTTCCGCCCAGCAAGGCGAACAGCCGGCTTGGGGCGCCAATCCCTGGGAGCCGGGCAAGTCGAAGCCGTGGAATGTCGACAATCTCACGCCGGGAGAGCGCAAGCGCCTCCTCCGCCATCAAGCCTTCATGAACAAAGAGGTTCCGGAAGGCTATCTCGCCACCAGCAATGACGTCGGCTACACCACCCGGTCGATCGCCGCCGGCGGGCCGCTCTACCTCGCCAATTGTCAGCAATGTCACGGCGAACGCGGCCTCGGCAACGGCGAGCTCGCCATGAGTCTGACGCCGTCGCCCGCGCTTCTCGCCTATCTGGTGCAACAGCCGATCGCCGTCGACCAATATTTGCTGTGGACCATTTCCGAAGGTGGCCAGGCCTTCGGCACGGCCATGCCGGCGTTCAAGAAAGTGCTGTCCCAGGACGAGATCTGGGAGATCGTGGCCTATCTTCGCGCCGGGCTTCCGGTGGTGGAACCGGAGGGCGCGCCGCGTGAGCCGAAAGCAACGCCGCCGGTCACGACCGAGCCGCCGCCGCCGGCGCCATCCGGCAAGTGAGGGGCGAGAATTCAGGCATGCTTTGTCGCGGAGGCACGGTCTAGCGCGCCAACCCATTGCGCGCTAAACTCGGCTCAGAGTCGATTGGGGCACCAAGAAAACTCGGGGGAATACCATGCGACTAATGATGACGCTCGCGGGCGTGCTCGCCGTAGCGCTGGTTGCGCCGGGGGCAGCGTTCGCGTTCGAGATGGACGATCCGTCGTCGCCGTCGGCGTTGATGCTGAACAACGACACCACGCACTTCTCCGATCCTGTACAAACGAAGGTTCTGCCGGAGATCAGCCTGGAAGCCTTCGGCGGCAGCCTCGGTAACCTGCGGCCCAACTATATTCCCGGGCCCGACCCGGAAACGCCGAACTGGTATTATTCGACGCCGTCCTTCCGCGCCGTCCGCTAGGCGTCGTTTCGGCGATTGAGGCCTGTTCTCGCCCTTTGGCTGTGGCAGAGTGCGGCCGTGAACGAGCACCCAAACCCTATTTTGGCCGCGCGCGCCTTGGAGCTTGCGCGGAGAGCGCTGTCGCGCCCGGGCGCGCCAACGGCAGTGCCGCCGCGCCTCCTCGTCATCGATGTGGAGCGCCAGCGCGCGGTGTTGGTTGCGGACGGGACGCCGGTCGAAGCGTGGCCGGTGTCGACGGCGCGGGCGGGCATCGGCGGCGAGGAGGGCTCCTACCGCACGCCGCCAGGCTGGCATCGCGTCAAGCAGCGCATCGGCACTGACGCTGAGGCCGGCGCGGTGTTCGTCTCGCGCGAGCCGACCGGCGAGATCTGGACCGGCGTGCCGCGCGACGACGATCTGATCCTCACCCGCATCCTTACCCTCGACGGCGTGGAAGACGGTGTGAACCGAGGCTCGGGCCGGGATTCGCTCGAGCGCTACATTTACGTTCACGGCACCAATCACGAGGCTCTCCTCGGCCGCGCCACTTCTCATGGCTGCGTGCGCATGGCCAATGCCGACGTCTGCCGCCTGTTCGACGAGATCGGCGAGGGCGATTTTGTCCTGATCGCCGAACCGGAACAGCGGGAGATGCCCGATCCAGGCGCCCGCGGCCGCTTTCATTACGCGGGTCTCGGCGGTTCGGGCATGAGCGCCCTGGCGCAGTTTCAGGTCATGACCGGCGGGCGGGCGAGTGGCAGCGACCGCGCCTTCGATCGCGACGAGCGGGGCGCGCTCCGCGCCCAGCTCGAGCGGCTTGGCATCGTCGTCATGCCCCAGGACGGCAGCGGCGTCGCCGGCGACTGCGTGGCCCTCGTGGTATCGACGGCGGTCGAGGAGGAGGTCGCGGACTTCGCCGCGGCGCGGGCGCGAGGCCTTCCCATCATCCATCGCTCGGAGTTGCTCGCGCATTTCGTCGCCTCGCACCGGACCGTGGCGGTGAGCGGCACCAGCGGCAAGTCGACCGTGACGGCGATGATTTTCGAGATCCTCGCCGGCGCCGGACGCGATCCCTCGGTGATCAGCGGCGGCGATCTTCGCCTGCTCGAGGCGCGTGGCCTGCCCGGCAACGCCTTCGCCGGCGGTTCCGACCTTCTCGTCGTCGAGGCTGACGAGAGCGACGGCTCGCTGGTTCGCTATGCGCCGGCGGTAGGCGTGATCCTCAATCTCCAGCGCGACCACAAGGAGATGCAAGACGTCGAAGTCATGCTCGCGGTGCTGCGGGCGCGCTCGCGCGAGGCCTTGGTGGTGGGAGGGGATGCCAATCTCGATGCGCTAGCGGGCGGGGCGCTGCGCTTCGGCTTCGGTCCCCGCGCCGATAGTCGCGGCGAGGATGTCGTGCTGGCGCCGTCGAGCAGCACGTTCCGCGTCGGCCAGGTCCGCTTCACCCTGCCGGTGCCGGGCCGCCACAATGTCGCCAATGCGCTCGCGGCCATCGCCGCCTGTCGCGCTCTCGACGTCCCGCTCGAAGACATGGTCGCGCCCTTGTCGCACTTCGAAGGTGTTGGCCGCCGCTTCGAGACCGTGGGCGTCGCCCATGGCGTCACTGTGATCGACGACTTCGCCCACAACGCCGACAAGATCACCGCGGCGCTGGCGACGGCGAAGCTCAAGGCAAAGCGCGTGCTCGCGATCTATCAGCCCCACGGCTATGGGCCGACCCGCTTTCTCCGGCGCGATTTCGTCACCACCTTCGCCCGCGAATTGCGGCCGCGCGACCGCCTGTTCATGCTTGAAGTGTTTTATGCCGGCGGCACCGCGGCGCGCGACTTCTCCGCCGCCGACATCGTCGCCGAGATTGCGGCGCAAGGTGCCGAGGCCGAGTTCGCGCCGTCACGAGAGTGGCTTGCATCGAGGATCGCGGCGGAGGCTGAACCTGGCGACCTCGTCCTCGTCATGGGCGCGCGCGATCCGACCTTGACCGGCCTCGCCAGGGACATTGTGGCGGTGATCGACGCTGCCCAGAGGCCACAGCCGGAGGGTCAAAACCAGGTGACTCTACCCCCGGAAATTGAGTTATGATGCCGGGAGACGAGGCTCCGCGGCGGGGGAGGAGAGACCAAGCGCCCGGAAGCCGAGCGGGGGTGACGGGCCGAGTGTGGTCGTAAGAACCGCCGGAAACCGCCCGCCATCGATCAAGCCGGTAATGGATTGAAGCGGCTTGCCCGTTCCTAACGTGAACCGACGGTAGAGGGGAGGGGTCGATGACAACACGATCTTTGCTTCTGACGGTCCCCGTCACAATCTCGATGCTGGCGGTTGCGCCGCTTGCGGCGGAGGCCGCCTGCTGGGTCTGGAAACCGTGTGCCAACGGCTATGGCTCGGGCAGTCCCGAAATGACGGAATCTCAGACCTTGTTGCCGCCCTTGCCGGCGGACGGTTCGGTGCCGCCGGGCGCCACAGCCCCCGAATCCCAGAAGGTACTTGCGCCGTATCCGAGGGACGGAGCTACCTCGTCGACCGGTCCGACGAGCGCTCCTGCGAAGCTGACGCCGAAGAAGCCTGCCGCTCCGCCGAAGCCTGCCGTTGCGGCGAAGCCACCGCCCGCACCGGCGGAAGCCAAGGCAGCGCCGCCTCCGGCGCCGCCACCGGCACCGGCCCAAGCCAGGGCCGCGCCTCCTCCTCCTCCCGCGCCGCCGCCGGCACCGGCGCAAGCCAAGGCCGCACCGCCGCCGCCTCCGGCGCCACCGCCCGCACCGGCCCAAGCCAAGGCCGCGCCGCCACCACCGCCACTGGCGCCAGCACAGTCGACGACACAGGCCAAGGCGCCACCAAAACCGGCGCAGCCGGCTCAGGCTGCGGCACCACCGCCGCCCAGCGACACGATGAACGTGCCCGGAATGGCGACCATCAAGGTGATTCCGGAATAGGCGGCGGTCTTAGGGGATCGGCGCGGGTGCGCTGCGGGGAGCGAACATTCCCCGCCGACGCCGCGTCTCGCGGCAGCCCGACTTAGCGGCAGAAGTAAGCGCGCCCGTCGGGGGCGACGAAATAGCCCGTGCGCGGATTGAAGCTCGGATAGCGCCCGCAATAGGCATACCAGTCCGGCGTCCAAGGCGGCGGGCCATAGGAGACCGGACCGTAATAGACGGGCGGCGGCGGGGGCGGCGGCACCACATAGACCTCCCGCGGCGCGAGCGCGCTGCCGACCACCGCGCCGACGCCGAAGCCGAGCAGCCCGGCGCCGACGGCACTCCCCCGTCCTGCCTCCGCCGGAGCGCTTGAGAACAACATCGCCGCTCCAATCAGGCTGACGGTGACGGCGGCCTTCGCTGATGTGACCATGACTTTCGAACTTCCCCCGAAGTGCCCAGAGGCTCTGGGCTGGCCAATCCGAGGCCGGGGATGCCTTGACTGCGGCGTCGCCGGCATCCCCTGACCCCGGCGAAAACAATAGGCGCGAAGTGGTTACCAGATCGTCACGGCCGCCCGCCAGCGACCGCTATGCGGTGAACGGCAGCGGATACCCCGTGGCGAGCGCGGCGAGCGTCGCCGTCGCCAGCGACACGAGATGAAAGGCAAGCACGCCGGCGACGACCCCGAGGGTGAAGCGGGTGCGCGGCCTCGCCGCCGCCAGCGCGCCGCTCGTGGAGAACCCCCAGGCCGCGGCGCCGCTCGCGCCGAACACCGCCAGCATCGACAGGCTGCCCGCGACCTTGCTGTCGCACCACGGGCATTTGAGTTTGGCGTGCGCGTCGAACACGTTGCAGTGGTGATGCAGCCCAAGCCACGGCCAGTCGCAGCCGCAATCGAACATGAAGCCGCAGAGCGGCGTGATCGCGATCAAGGCGAACACGGCGACCACGGCAAGCGCCGCGAGCGAAGGGTTGCGCCGCGACACCGGCGTCACCCGTGCCGCGGCCCAGCACAACAGAAGCACCACGGCGGCCGTGCCGACATAGCTCAGCACCGTCATCGACCGAGGCTCCCGGAAGCGTCCACGCCGCGACTTTAGCCGGAGGCGCTGCCGTCGCGGAATACGACCAACGTCGAACCCGTCGACCGCGACGGCTCGCTCCCCGGCGCTAGGCTCTCCGGCGCAAGGCTTGAAGCGATCACCAGCTTCGCGGTTGCTGCCGCGTGTCGGCGCCGTGAACACCTGCCGAGGATCCCGAGCCCACATCGGGCCACAACAACACGCCCGCCATCGACCCGAAGATCGCGCCAAGCACGAGGAGTGCGATGGTACCAATAACGAATCTCATCTTCCCTCTTCACCGAATGCGTGGCGTGAGCTTCTCGCCGCATCTCACACCAACAAGGCGCCCCCGCCCCAGTCGGCGAAGCGACTCAGAGGAGGAAATCGTTAAAAGAGATTGAACAAAGCTTAACGGCGCGGCGGGCACCGCGCGCATCCATCGCGCTCAGGGCGTAATCGGCACGGCGCTCGGTGATTGCGGCGTCCACGCCTGTGCCAGCGTTTTCGCCTCGGCGAGCTGCTCCGGCGTCATCAGGCTCGCGACATGGTCGCGATTGGCCGCCGCCTGCTTGCGGTCGTCTTTCGCCGACGCCGGAAATCGCGATGCAGCGAGGCTCGCCCACACATAAGCCTGGACGTAGTCCTGGGGCACGCCTTCGCCTGCCGCATACATGCTGCCGAGATTGCTCTGGGCGCGCGGGTTGCCCTGCTCGGCGGCGAGGCGATACCACTTCGCGGCTTCGCTCAAGTCCTGTGGCACGCCCTGGCCGCTGTCATACATAAAGCCGAGATTGCTCTGAGCGAAGGCATTGCCCTGCGCAGCAAGAGGCCGCCACAGCTTCAGCGCCGCCTCATAGTCGCCGCGCTGGTAAGCGGCCCAGCCTTCCTCGGAAGGACCCGCAATCGCGCCGCCACAAAACATCGCGGCGACAACGACACCGGCCAGGATGCGCTTCATTGGCCCTCCTTCGCGGCGATCACCGTAAGGGAGTGGAATGGGCTTTTTGAGGCTCGAAAGAAAATTGGCTCCCCGGGCCGGACTCGAACCAGCGACCCAGCGGTTAACAGCCGCTTGCTCTACCAACTGAGCTACCGGGGACCAGAGCGCGCTCCAAGGCGCTAGCTCGGCCGGTCATAGCAAATGCCAGGGGGCCATGCCAGACCTTTGCTTGGGCGATTGGCCTCGGAAAGCCGCGCGGTTGCGCGCGCTCCCGCCCGGCCCTATGTGGTGACGGCCCCCCGAAAGGTCGCCATGGCCAAGAAGATCAATTTCGCCAATCGCGAATTCCACCTGCCGCAGTCGAAGCCGATCCGCCTCGGGCTCGGCATTCTGCTCGTCGCCGGCGGCCTCGTCGGCTTTCTCCCCGTGGTCGGCTTCTGGATGATCCCGCTCGGGCTCCTCGTTCTCTCCGTGGATGTTCCGGTCGTTCGCCGCTGGCGCCGCAAGCTCGTGCTGTGGTGGCACCGCGGCCGCAAGGAGAAAGACGACGCAGAGGCGCCGGCGCAAGGTGCCGCGGACCACAAGGCGGACTGAGCGTTCAGCCCGTTCACCAACAGTGCTGGCCAAGGCCCCGCACTTCGCGTCACATGGTTGAGCTAACGAGGATCAGGTTCGACGTAGGGGAGGAGACATGATCCGCGAAACTTATCTGAGTGCGGGCGCCACGATTGGCGTCCTTGCCGCCACTCTCATCTTGGCTCTGCCGGCTGCGGCCGGAACTTGCTCGCCGGTAATGGGGAAGGGCCACGGTTCGGACCCCGCCATGGCGACCACGCGGGCGCAGCACGAGCTCATCCAGCAGGCCGCCAGGCTCGGCGGCAAGCTCTCGCAACAGACGACCAATTGCAAGAAGGCTCGACGGGGATATGTGTGCAAGATGACGGCGGTGGTCTGCCCCAAGAAGTCTTAGCGCGAGAACCGGAAAGCCCGCCGCGGCTCACGTCTTGGCGTCGGCCGGGACGAGACGGCGATGGACGAATTTCAGCGTGCCGCGGTGAAGGCAGCGGATCTCGCCGCCGACGAGAATGAAATCGCAGAGCAGGTCGTCGGCCTTTCGCCGGTTACGCTCGGAATGATATTCGAGCATCACCACCTCGAAATCCAACGATGGCATCCGCTCGAGAATATCGATCTCGGACCCTTCCGTATCGATCTTGAGGATCTGCGCCTTGGGCAGCACGCTCGGCGGCTTGGTCTCGACGACGATGGTGACGGCCGATTGCTCGCCGACATCGTAGAAGCTCGCCTCGCCGCAATTGTTGAGGCCGACGTGGAGCTCCGTCAGGTCGGGATTGCCGATGGCGAAGTTGTGCAGCGTCACCGCGCCGCCGTCGACCTGAGCGAGATTGCTCTTGAGCAGGGCGAAGTTGTCCGGCAGCGGCTCGTAGCAATGGACATGGCATCCGGGCCAGCGCCGCATCGCCCAGATGGCGAAGCTGCCGACATTGGCGCCGATGTCGAGGACGACGGGCTTGTCGGCGCGGTACGGCACGTCGTACTCGCCGGCCAACACCTTGCGCACATGGCTCACCATGGAGGGCGGGCAATTGATGTCCATGCCGTATGCGTCCCGGGGATCGGAAGTTATGGAGGCCACGCCCGGAATCGAACCGGGGTGCGCGGATTTGCAGTCCGCTGCGTCACCACTCCGCCACGTGGCCTAGGGTAGGGGAGGTCCCCGAAAGCTGCTAACTAGGTGCGGAATGGCCTTTGCGTCAATATGGCTCGGACGTCGTCCCGGCCGCGTGGCGCGACAGGGTTGAAAGCGGGAAGCGATGGTGGGGATGATCGATTTTGCCGCGGCGCGGCGGACCATGGTTGAGAGCCAGCTCCGTCCCACCAAGGTGACGGACCGGCGGCTGCTCGCGGCGATGGGCGAACTGCCGCGCGAGCGGTTCTTGCCGCCGTCGCGACAGCCTCTTGCCTATATGGATGCGGGCCTCGAGGTCTGGCCCGCGATCGACGGGGCGTTGCCGCGTTATCTGCTGGCGCCGGTGGTGCTGGCGCGATTGATCCAGCTCGCAAGTGTCGAGGCCACCGACAGCGTGCTCGATATCGGCTGCGCCACGGGCTACTCGACCGCCGTGCTGTCGCGTCTCGCGAACGCGGTCACCGCGGTCGAGGTCGAGCCTGAGCTTGCCGCTGCCGCCCGCGCCAACCTCGCCGCTCTCGGCTTCGGCAATGCCACGGTGGTCGAAGGCGCGTTGACGGAAGGCGCTCCCGATGCTGCGCCCTACGATGTCATCCTCGTCAATGGCAGCGTCGTCGAGGTGCCAGAGACGCTGGAGGCTCAGCTCAAGGATGGAGGACGCCTCGTCGCGATCGTCGCCGGCGGACAGGGCCGGCCGGGGCAGCCAAAGGCGTCCCTGTTTGTCAAGGTCGATGGCGAGACGAGCGGGGTTTTCCACTTCGATGCCAACGCCAAGCCGCTCCCGGGATTTGCGCCAGCGGCCTGTTTCACGCTGTAGCGCCGAAAGATAACTGGCGACTGTTGCTCTGATCCCACAGTGCCTTGAGTTTTTTGCCAGAATCGGTGGCTAATGGTGTCCTTTGGTGTCCCCGGCGGGCGTGGTGCTTTATCATTCCTGGGGCAGATGGGGGCAGGGGGCCATCCCAACTGCGGAGGCTATGATCGTGATTGGCGTCCTGAGCGGGCATCGCTTGCCCTGCGCGGAGACCTCGTGGCTGCGTGGCGGGGCGCTTGTCGCCTGCCTGTTTGTGGCAGCGCTGTTCTGCGCCCAGCCGGCTTGGGCGGAGCCGCTTAACGAGGCCCTGGCCAACGCCTATCTGATCAATCCCGCATTGAACGCCGAGCGCGCCAGGCTGCGGGCGACCGACGAGCAGGTCGCGGTGGCGAAATCGGGTTTGCGGCCCAATGTCAGCGCCTCCGGCGACGTCTCTTTTCAAAACTCCGAGAGCGACGTGGCTGGGGGCACCACCTCGTCGTCCACGCAAAAATGCGACGCGGCCACGGCGGCGACGGAGCCGGCCTTTTGCGCCTCGCTAGACGCCGGGCAGGCGGATTTCGGCCAGAGCGGGGCCATTACCAGCGACGGCGTGACCCATCCGCGCGGCTATGCCGTCACCCTGAGCCAGCCGATCTTCGAGGGCTTCCAGAACATCAACGCCATTCGCCAGGCGAAGGCCTGCGTGCAGGCGAGCCGCGAGTCGCTTCGCGCCGTGGAGCAGAACGTGCTGCTCAACGCCGCGACGGCATATGTCGATGTCGTCCGCGATCTTGCCGTGGTCGGCTTGCGGGAATCGAACGTCAACGTTCTGACCGAGCAGCTGCGGCAGACCAAGGACCGCTTCAATGTCGGCGAGGTCACGCGTACCGATGTGGCCCAGGCCGAAGCCCGCAGGTCCGATGCCGTGACCCAGCTCTACGCCGCCCAAGCCAACCTCAAGGCGAGCCGTGCAATTTACGAGCAGGTGATCGGTCACCCGCCGTCGAACCTCGTGCATCCGCCGTCGATCATCAGCCTTCTGCCCACGAACCTCGAAGATGCCATGACCCTCGGCGACGGCGAGAACCCCAACATTCTCGCCTCCGTCTATCAGGAGGAGGCGTCACTCTATAACCTCAATCAGATTCTCGGCGAGCTGCTGCCGTCGGTGACCCTCGATGCGCAATACCAACAGCGCTTCGGCGAGAGCCGGGTGTTGAAGGAGCAGCAGATCACCACGGTGATGGGACGCGTGAACGTGCCGCTGTACCAGGGCGGCGGCGTTGCCGCGCGGGTGCGCCAAGCGAAGGAGACCAATCATCAGTTCAAGAAGGAAGTCGAGGATACGTCGCCTCAGAATCCATGCCGACGTGATTTCGAGCTGGGGCCAGCTCCAGGCCACCGCCTCGGAGATCCGCTCGGCGCAAGATTCCCTCACCGCCAATGGCATCGCCCTTGAAGGCGTGAAGGAAGAGGAGAAGGTCGGCCAGCGGACCACCCTCGACGTCCTCAACGCCCAGCTCGAATATCTCGGCTCGCAGATCCAGCTGGTTACGGCGAAGCGCGACCGCGTCGTCGCCGAATATGCCCTGTACGCCTCCGTCGGCCGTTTGGACGCTCAAAGCCTTAATTTGTCAGTGCCTTACTATGATCCGCTGGAGCACTATGATATCGTGAAGAACAAATGGCTTGGTTTACGGCCACCATCGCCGCCGGCCCCCGATGAGTGATCTCTCGGCCAGTTAACGATACATTCACTAACCCCTGCCCGAACCAAGCCGAGACTTGTACGTTAACCGTGTGTTAAACTGCGGACGCTTGAGGGCCACCCAGGTGATGACCGCGGGGTGCAGCGGGGTATTGGCGGCAAGGGAATCCCAACATGAACAGCACGGAACGGGCTCCCGAACCGACAATGGAGGAGATTTTGGCCTCCATTCGTCGGATCATCTCTGACGACGAAGCGAATTCGAACCATCAACAGTCGACATCATCGGACTATGCTGGACCCGTCGCGGTGGAAGACACCGATGACAGTGCGGCTGATACGCAGATGATCGATGATATCGCGCGGGTGCTGAGCAGCGCCGCGCCATCGAGTGCCGAGAGCGAGGAGGACATTCTCGATCTGGACGAGCCCGAGGAGCTCGTGCTCGAGGCGCCGGCCGACGCCGAGATGATCGTCACCGAGGAAGTCATCCTCACCGAGGTCTATACGGAAGCCGAGCCCGCGCTCGAGGCATACGCCGAGGCGCCGCCGGCGCTGGATTTCACCGCGGCGTTCCCGCCGGCTTCTGACAGCGAGGCCGCGGAGGCTTATGCCGGCGAGGACGAGGCTCCTGCCGAGCCGCTCGCCGAGGAGCCGATCGTGGCCGAGGCGCCCGAAAGCGCCGAGATGTTCGCGACGGAAGAGATCGCGATCGAGATGCCCCCGGCGGAAGAGGCCGCGGAGATGCCGCCGGAGGAAGAGGCCGCCGCGGAGATGCCGCAGCCGATGGAAGAGCCCGCGCCGGCGCCGGAGATCCCGTCGCTCGACGATCCGACCACCGCCTTGGAGCGGGCCATCGCCGCGTTGAAGGCCGGCGACCTTGCTGCCTTCGCGCGCGAGGCGCAATCCGGCTATGGCGAGCCGGCGGCCGCGGTTGAGCCGCCGCTGAGGCGAGTTGCCGAGGCGCCGAACCCGAGCTGCGCCCGAACCCGATGCGGAGCCTGAAGTCGAAGCCTTGGCGCTTGAGGAGGAATTGATCCTCGACGAGCAGGCGGTTGAGCCGAGCCCCGAGGAGTGGTCGGAGGAGAGCACCTCCTGGCCCGAGCCCGAGATGGAGCTTGCCCCGGACGAGCAAGCTCAGCCCGATCAGGACCCCGCCGCCGAAGCGGCGATCGAGGCGGAGATCGAGGAGGAGCAAGCCTGGGCCGCGGCGGGGCCGGAAGCCGAGCCAGAGTCCGGAGCCTGAACCCGCGTACGAGTCCGGCGCGAACCACGTCAATGGCGGCTCGGCCCACAAGGCGCCATGACTACGAGTTGCCGATGGGGGCGAAGACGCTCGAGGACAGCGTCAAGGAGATGCTGCGGCCGATGCTCAAGGAATGGCTTGAGGAGAACATGCCGCGGGTTCTGGACGCCACCTTGCGCGAGGAGCTCAGCAACCTCGAGCGCCGCGGCAACTAGCGGTCACGTTTACGCGTCCAGTCCGGCGGAAAGCAGCCGGCCACTGCGGCGTGGGTCGCACCTCTTTCACGAAGACCTCCTTTATTGACAGCGCGGAAGGCGAAAGCGTAGGAGGCGGGGCGCGTCCGCCCACCTTATTCACCACGCTTGAAGCCCGATGCTCGACAAGACCTATCAGCCCGCCGCCATCGAGGGCCCGATCTACCGGCTCTGGGAAGAGGCGAACGCGTTCGCCGCCGGCCGCGCGGATCGCGCCGACGGCCGCCCCTTCGCCATCGTCATCCCGCCGCCCAACGTCACCGGCTCGCTGCATATGGGCCACGCCCTCAACAACACGCTGCAGGACGTGCTGGTCCGCTTCGAGCGCATGCGCGGCCGCGACGTCCTGTGGCAGCCCGGCACCGATCACGCCGGCATCGCCACCCAGATGGTGGTCGAGCGCCAGCTCATGGAGCGCCAAGAGCCGAACCGCCGCGCTCTCGGCCGCGACGAGTTCGTCGATCGGGTCTGGAAGTGGAAGGAGGAATCCGGCGGGCCCATCATCAATCAGCTGAAGCGGCTCGGCGCCTCCTGCGACTGGTCGCGCGAGCGCTTCACCATGGACGAGGGCCTGTCGCGCGCGGTGCGCAAGGTGTTCGTCGATCTCTACGCGCCGGGCTGATCTACAAGGACAAGCGCCTCGTCAATTGGGACCCGAAGCTCCTGACCGCGATCTCCGACCTCGAGGTCGAGCAGGTCGAGGTCAAGGGCCATCTCTGGCACTTGCGCTATCCCCTCGAGGGGAGCGGACTTCGATCCCGAGGATCCCGCGACCTACATCGTCGTCGCCACCACGCGGCCCGAGACCATGCTCGGCGACACCGCCGTCGCCGTGCATCCCGACGACGAGCGCTACACCAAGCTCGTCGGCAAGAACGTGATCCTGCCGCTCGTCGGCCGCCGCATCCCGATCGTCGCCGACGAATATTCCGACCCCGAGAAGGGCTCGGGCGCGGTGAAGATCACGCCGGCCCACGACTTCAACGACTTCGAGGTCGGCAAGCGCCATGGCCTCCGCGCAGATCAACATCCTCGATCCCGAGGCCGACGCTGCTGCTCGACGGCAATCCGGACTTCACCCAGGATGTTGAGCCGAGCCCGGAACTGACTCAGACGATTCAGGAACTTTGCATGGCCTCGACCGCTTCGCCGCGCGCAAGAAGATCGTCGAGCGTCTCGAGGCGCCGGGTCTCGTCGACAAGATCGAGCCTACATCCACACCGTGCCCCATGGCGACCGCTCGAACGTCGTCATCGAGCCGTTCCTCACCGACCAGTGGTACGTCAATGCGCGCGAGCTGGCGAAGCCCGCCATCGCGGCCGTCAAGCGCGGCCGCACCAATTTCGTGCCGAAGCAGTGGGAGAACACCTATTTCCACTGGATGGAGAACATCCAGCCCTGGTGCATCTCGCGCCAGCTGTGGTGGGGCCACCAGATCCCGGCCTGGTACGGGCCTGACGGCAAAGTCTTCGTCGCCGAGGACGAGGCTGCGGCCCAAGCGGAAGCGAACAAGCACTACGGCAAGCCGACCGCGCTCACCCGCGACGAGGACGTGCTCGACACCTGGTTCTCGTCGGCGCTGTGGCCGTTCTCGACCCTCGGCTGGCCCGACGACGACGAACGAGCTCAAGCGCTACTACCCGACCGACGTGCTCGTCACCGGCTTCGACATCATCTTCTTCTGGGTCGCGCGCATGATGATGATGGGCCTCCACTTCATGGAGGAGGTCCCGTTCCGCGACGTCTACATCCACGCCCTCGTCCGCGACGAGAAGGGGCAGAAGATGTCGAAGTCGAAGGGGAACGTCATCGATCCGCTGGAGCTGATCGACGCCTACGGCGCCGACGCGCTCCGCTTCACCCTTGCCGCCATGGCGGCGCAGGGACGCGACATCAAGCTCAGCGCCTCCCGCGTCGAGGGCTATCGCAACTTCGCCACCAAGCTCTGGAACGCGGCGCGCTTCGCCGAGATGAATGGTTGCGTGCCGGTCAACGGCTTCGACCCGGCCTCGGCGAAGGAGACCGTCAACCGCTGGATCGCGGGCGAAAGCGAGCGCGCGGTGGCGCAAGTCACCGAGGCGCTCGAGGCCTATCGCTTCAACGACGCGGCGGGCGCCATCTACAGCTTCATCTGGCACGTGTTCTGCGACTGGTATCTCGAGCTGACGAAGCCGATCCTTGCCGGCAGCGACCAAGCCGCCGCCGCCGAGACCCGCGCCATGACCGCCTTCGTGCTCGACCGCGCGCTCAAGCTGCTGCATCCGTTCATGCCCTTCGTCACCGAGGAGCTGTGGGCGAAGCTCGCGGCCGAAGGCGAGGGCAGGGAGACGCTGCTCGCGCTCGCGCCCTGGCCGCATCACCGCGGTCTCGAATATGCCGACGCCGACGCCGAGATCGGCTGGGTGATCCGCCTGATCTCCGAGGTGCGCTCGGTCCGCTCCGAGATGAACGTCCCCGCCGGCGCCAAGGTGCCGCTCGTCATCTCCGGCGCGAGCGACGACACGGCGGCGCGCGCCAAGCGCCACGAGGACACCATCCTTCGGCTCGCCCGCATCGACGCCATGAGCTTCGGCAAGGCGCCGACGGGCGCCGTCCAGATCGTGCTCGACGAGGCGACCTTGGCGCTGCCGCTCGCCGGCGTCATCGACGTCGCCGCGGAATCGAAGCGGCTCCAGCGCGAGATCGACAAGGTCGGCTCGGAGATCAAGCAGCTCGACGCCAAGCTCGCCAACGAGAAATTCGTCTCCCGCGCGCCGGAGCACGTGGTCGAGGAGCAGCGCGAGCGGAAGGCCGACGCCGAGGCCGTCGCCGCCCGGCTGGAGCAGGCCTTGAAGCGGCTCGAGGCCGCTCTCTAGCCTCTTGAATCTGTCTGCCGCCGACCCGACTTAGGCGTTGCAACGAAATCTTCACCGCTGTATCGCAAATACCACAGACTGCGGCATTTTCGCCCCGTTTGCGCCATAAAACTTTGTGACATCAGGCTCGTACGAAGAGCAACGGCCAAGCACCGTTCCAAGGTTTTAGCGGGGTTGAGAGCCGGACGCCGGAGCCGGTACCGCTGACAGGCGGTAGCGATCCGCCCCGTTTCTCTTTCACTGCTTATCCGGGTATGGGAGATGGACGCCAAGACGTTCGATAAGTCGCGTTTGCCGAGCCGGCACGTCACCGAGGGTCCCGCCCGCGCGCCCCATCGCTCCTATTACTATGCCATGGGTCTGTCCTCGGAGCAGATCCATCAGCCCTTCGTCGGCGTCGCCACCTGCTGGAACGAAGCCGCGCCCTGCAACATCTCGCTGATGCGCCAGGCCCAGGCCGTGAAGCAGGGCGTGGCCGCCGCCGGCGGCACGCCGCGCGAGTTCTGCACCATCACCGTCACCGACGGCATCGCCATGGGCCACGAGGGCATGAAGTCCTCGCTGCCGTCCCGCGAGGTGATCGCCAATTCCGTCGAGCTCACCATCCGCGGCCATTGCTATGACGCGCTCGTCGGCATGGCCGGCTGCGACAAGTCGCTTCCCGGCATGATGATGGCCATGTGCCGCCTCAACGTGCCGTCGATCTTCATCTATGGCGGCTCCATCCTCCCGGGCTCCTTCAGGGGCCGCCCGGTGACGGTGCAGGATCTGTTCGAGGCGGTCGGCCAGTTCTCCGTCGGCAAGATGTCGTCCGAGGATCTCGCCGAGCTCGAGCAGGTCGCCTGTCCTTCGGCCGGCGCCTGCGGCGCCCAGTTCACCGCCAACACCATGGCCACCGTGTCCGAGGCCATCGGTCTGGCGCTGCCTTATTCCGCCGGCGCGCCCGCGCCCTACGAGATCAGGGACCGCTTCTGCAACGCCGCCGGCGAGAAGGTCATGGACTTGATCGCTCTCAACATCCGCCCGCGCGACATCGTCACCCGCAAGGCGCTCGAGAATGCGGCTGCCGTGGTGGCGGCAACCGGCGGCTCCACCAACGCGGCGCTGCATCTGCCGGCCATCGCCCATGAATGCGGCATCGACTTCGACCTGTTCGCGGTCGCCGAGGTGTTGAAGCGCACGCCCTATATCGCCGACCTCAAGCCGTCCGGCCGCTACGTCGCCAAGGACATGTTCGAGGCCGGCGGCATTCCGCTGCTGATGAAGACGCTGCTCGATCACGGCTATCTCCACGGCGACTGCCTCACGGTGACCGGGCGGAGCATGGCCGACAATCTCGCCAAGGTGGCGTGGAACGAGGATCAGGACGTCGTCCGTCCCGCCAACAAGCCGCTGTCGCCGACCGGCGGCGTCGTTGGCCTCAAGGGCTCGCTCGCCCCCGATGGCGCCATCGTCAAGGTCGCCGGCATGAGCGGTCTCAAGTTCCGCGGGCCGGCGCGCTGCTTCGACTGCGAGGAGGACGCCTTCGCCGCGGTCAGCGCCAAGCGCTACCAGGAAGGCGACGTCATCGTCATCCGCTACGAGGGGCCGAAGGGCGGCCCCGGCATGCGCGAGATGCTGTCGACCACGGCGGCGCTTTACGGCCAGGGCATGGGCGACAAGGTGGCGCTGATCACCGACGGCCGGTTCTCCGGGGCGACCCGGGGCTTTTGCGTCGGTCACGTCGGCCCCGAGGCCGCGGTCGGCGGTCCGATCGGGCTGCTCCGCGACGGCGACATGATTTCGCTCGACGCCGAGCAGGGCACCATCGATGTCGAGCTGAGCGAGAGCGAGCTCGCCAAGCGAGCCGAGGCCTGGAAGGCGCCGCCGAGCCCGTTCGGGAGCGGCGCCCTGTGGAAATACGCCAACGAGGTTGGTCCGGCGCGGACGGGCGCCGTCACCCATCCCGGCGCTGGCGCGGAAGTGAAGTGCTATGCGGATTCGTAACAGTTGCGTTGTCGCTCTGATGGCGGCGTTGACGGTGCTGGTGCCCGTGGCAGCCGGCGCCATCGAGACGTCGCCCTATGCCTCCGCCACCGAGGCCTACCGCCAGGGTATTGCCGCGCTCCAGTCCGGAGACACCAAGACCGCGCTCCCCGCGCTCGAATATGCCGCCGATCGCGGCGTGCTCGGCGCCCAGCTCAAGCTCGCGCGCATCTATGCCACCGGCAACGGCACCGACCGCGATGAGGCCAAGGCCTACATCTACTACCGCCAGATCGCGAACCAGCGCGCCGATATCTCGCCTTTGAGCCCGGTGGCGAAATATGTCGCCGAGGCCTTCGTCTCGCTCGGCAATTATTATCTGCAAGGCATTCCCGACGCCCATGTGGTGCGCAATCCGGCGCGCGCCGCCGGCTTGTTCAGCCATGCCGCGAGCTATTTCGGCAGCGCCGACGCGCAATACGATCTCGCCATGCTCTATCTCGACGGCACCGGCGTCGATAAGAGCCCGGGTCTTGCCGTGAACTGGCTCGCGATGGCAGCGAAGAAGCAACATGTGGCGGCGCAGGCGAAGCTCGGCGAGCTGCTGTGGCGCGGCAGCGACGACATCCGCCAGCGGCAAGCGAAGGGTCTGGCTCTGATCCTTTTGGCCCACGCCAACGCCAGTGCCGCTGGCGCCGAGCCTGAATGGATCGTTGAGCTTTACCGTGAGGTCCGGGGCGCCGCGACGCCGGCTCTGCTCAAGCAGGCGCAAGCGCTTGCGCCTGAGTTTGGTGGCCGCACCTTGGCTCTCGAGCCAGAGACGGTGACGGCGCCTCCGGCCGAGAACCTGTTGCTTCCGGCCGCGGAGACGGCACCGCCAAAGACGAGCGCGCCGGCGCCCACTGACAACGTCGCCGCCGGCGAGGTCCCGGCCAGCGCCCCGTCGAAGCTCGGCTCCCCGCTCGGCTTCGGGGCTACCCCCCTCGGCTTCGGGACTACCCCCGGCGTCATCAGCCCAAGCAATTAAGATCGAGCCACACCGGTACGTGGTCTGAGGGCTTTTCCCAGCCCCGCGGCGTCGGGTCGATCTCGCAGCGCTGCAAGCGGTCGGCGGCTTGCGGCGACAGCAGCATGTGGTCGATGCGCAAGCCCCGGTTCTTCTGCCACGCGCCCGCCTGGTAATCCCAGAAGGTGTATTGGTTGGGCTCGTCGTGGCAGGCGCGGAAGGCGTCGGTCAGGCCGAGATTGACGAGCGCTTGGAAGTGCGCCCGGGTCTCGGGGCGGAACAGGGCATCCTCGACCCAGGCCGCGGGCGCATAGACGTCAGCCGCGCTCGGAATGACGTTGAAGTCGCCGGCGATGATCATCGGCTCTTCGAGCGCCAGCAACCCTTTCACCCGCTCTCGCAGCCGGCTCATCCAGGCAAGCTTGTAGGCGAACTTTTCCGAACCGGTCGGATTGCCGTTCGGCAGATAGATATTGACGATGCGGAGCACGCCGCACGGCACCGAGACCACCGCCTCGAGGTAGCGCGCCTGGACGTCGTTGGGGTCGCCCGCGAGGTGAGGGTTGACCTCGTCGAAGGGCAGCTTCGACAGGAGCGCCACGCCGTTGAAGCCCTTCTGCCCATGCACGGCGATGTTGTAGCCGAGCTCCTCGAATTCGAGCCTGGGGAAGGCGTCCTCGGTGCATTTGATCTCTTGCAGGCAGGCGACGTCCGGGGCCGCCGATTTCAGCCAAATCCGCGCCGCGTCGATGCGGGCCTTGATGCCGTTGACGTTCCAGGTGGCGATCTTCATGGAAAATTGGATAGAGCCTGAACTTGACACTGCCCGGACTTGATCCGGGCATCTATGCCGTTACCTCGCAGCGAGCCGAAGCGTCAGCGGAATGGATCGCCGGGTCAAGCCCGGCGATGACGCAAAGGGGGAGGCGAGGCTAGATCGAGAAGCTGGTGCCGCAGCCACAGGCCGCGGTGACGTTCGGGTTCTTGATCTTGAACGCGGCGCCGATCAGGTCGTCGACGAAGTCGATCTCCGAGCCTTGCACGAAGCCGAGCGAGATCGGATCGACCGCGACCGTGGCGCCGTCCCGCTCGATCAGAATGTCGTCTGGCGCCGGCGCCTTGATCAGCTCGAAGCGATATTGGAAGCCGGAGCAACCGCCGCCTTCGACGCTGACGCGCATCAGCTCGGCGTCCTCGGTCTTGAGGATCTCGAGGATGCGCCTTGCCGCGCTTTGGCTCATGGTCATGGACGGTTCAGTCATGTCGGTATAGCTACTTTCCGAGGCGCTCTTGGTCCCTCGCGGGCGTTGATGCATGCACGTTGCAACTTGAAGATAGGACGGCGGCAGGGCTTGTCAATCGACCGGAGCCGCAATTTGGCGCCATTTGCCGTGGATGAGCGCGAAAGTCGCGGGCGTCTCGTGCCCGAGCCGCCGAGCCCGACGCGCAGCCTTTATGCCCGGGACCGCGACCGCATCCTGCATTCGACCGCGTTCCGGCGCCTGACCTACAAGACCCAGGTGTTCGTCTATCACGAGGGCGATCACTACCGCACCCGCCTGACCCACAGCCTCGAGGTGGCGCAGATCGCGCGCTCCATGGCGCGGACGCTTGCGCTCGACGAGGACCTGACCGAGGCGCTGGCGCTTGCCCACGATCTCGGCCATCCGCCCTTCGGCCATGCCGGCGAGCGGGCGCTTGACGCCGCGATGCGCGGCGAGGGCGGCTTCGATCACAACGCCCAATCCTTGCGCGTGGTCACCGCGCTCGAGCGGAAATATGCGGGCTTCGACGGCCTCAATCTCACCTGGGAAACGCTCGAGGGCCTCGTCAAGCACAATGGCCCGCTCACCGGCGGTGCGCGCGACGCGGCCGGTGCCGTCTCCGATCGCCGACTATTGCCTGAAGCAGGACCTCGAGCTTTCGACCTATGCTTCGCTCGAGGCGCAGCTCGCCGCGCTCGCCGACGACATCGCCTACAACAATCACGATGTCGATGACGGCTACCGCGCTGCGCTCTTCACCCTCGACGACCTCGCGGACGTGCCGCTCGTCGGCCGCGCCGTGGCCGAGGTGAGGGAGACGTATCCCGACATCGACGCGACGCGGGCGCTCTACGAGACGAACCGCCGGCTGATTACGGCGCTGATCGACGATGCGGTGAGCGAGACGCGAGCGAGGCTCAAGGCGTTGGCGCCGCAAAGCACCGACGATATCCGCCATGCCGCGGGGCCCGTTGCCGCGTTCTCGGCGGCGATGCAAAGCGAGCTCGACGCACTTCGCGCCTTTCTCGCCATGCGCGTCTACCGCGAGCAGCGCATTGCCCGGATCATGGCCGACGCCGAGCGCGTGGTCGGCGATCTATTCGGCCTCTATCTCGGTCACAAGACGGCGCTGCCGCCGGAATGGCGGGAGCAGGCACCCGGCGACGACTACCCCCGCCATGTCGCGGATTTCATCGCCGGCATGACCGACCGTTACGCCCTTGCCGAGCACCGCCGCCTGTTTGACGCCACTCCGGAATTGCGTTAGTCGCGCCGCAACGTCTCGCCGGGGAGAATCATGGACGTCTTTGCTGGGTTCCACGGACATGTCTTGGCTGCGGTGCAGCAGCTCAAGCATGACGGCGTCGTGCCGGCAGACGCGAGCGTCGACGGCGTCACGCTGGAGCCGCCGAAGGACGCCGCCCACGGCGACCTCGCCACCAATGCCGCCATGGTGCTGGCGAAGCCGGCGCAGCTCGCCCCACGCGCGCTCGCCGAGCGCATCGTCCCGCTGCTCGCCTCGGACCCCAACATCGCCCGCGCCGAGATCGCCGGGCCCGGCTTCATCAATCTTACGCTGAAGACGAGCTTCTGGCCGAGCGTGCTGCGCATGGTGCTCGAGCAAGGCGACGCCTATGGCCGCAGCGCCATCGGCAAGGGCCATGTGGTCAATGTCGAATATGTCTCGGCGAACCCGACCGGTCCGATGCATGTCGGCCATTGTCGTGGTGCCGTGTTCGGCGACGCGCTCGCCAGTCTGCTTGCCTTCGCCGGCTACGACGTCACCCGCGAATATTACGTCAACGACGCCGGCGCCCAGGTCGACGCGCTCGCCCGCTCGGCGCTTCCTGCGCTACCGCGAGGCGCTTGGGCAGAACATCGGCGAGATCCCGGAAGGCCTCTATCCCGGCGATTACCTGAAGCCGGTCGGCCAAGCGCTCGCGGCGCAGCACGGCAAGGAGCTGCTCGCCTTGCCGGAGACGGAGTGGCTCCCGATCGTGCGCCAGACGGCGCTTACCGCGATGCTCGCCATGATCGAAGGCGATCTCGCCGAGCTCGGCATCCGCCATGACGTGTTCTTCTCCGAGCGCTCGCTGACCGAGGGCCCGCGCGACGAGGTCGCCGAGACCATCGCCGACCTCAAGTCGAAGGACCTGATCTATATCGGCAGCCTGCCGCCACCCAAGGGCAAGGTCGACGAGGATTGGGAGGATCGCGAGCAGCTTCTGTTCCGCTCCACGGCGTTCGGCGACGACATGGACCGCCCGCTGGTCAAGTCCGACGGGAACTACACCTATTTCGCCAGCGACATCGCCTACCACCGTGACAAGTTCCGGCGCGGCTTCAACACCATGATCGACGTCTGGGGCGCCGACCATAGCGGCCACGTCCGCCGCATGAAGGCGGCGCTCGCGGCGCTCACCGGCGGCAAAGCCGAACTCGACATCAAGCTCTGCCAGCTTGTGCGCTTGTTTCGGGGCGGCGAGCCTGTCAAGATGTCCAAGCGTGCCGGGACGTTCGTCACGCTCCGGGAGGTCGTGGACGAAGTGGGCCCCGGGCCCGTGCGCTTCATGATGATCTACCGGAAGAACGACGCGCCGCTCGACTTCGATTTTGTCAAGGTCACCGAGCAATCGCGCGACAACCCGGTGTTCTATGTCCAGTACGCCCATGCCCGGGCGTGTTCCGTGATGCGTAACGTAAGGGACGTATTCCCCGATCTAGATCTAGGGGGGAGTGCCTTGGCGCGCAGCGATTTGGATCGGCTCACCGATGAGGCCGAACTCGCTCTGATCCGCAAGATCGCGCAGTTCCCGCGCCTCGTCGAAGCCGCGGCCGAAACGCACGAGCCTCACCGGGTCGGCTTCTATCTCTATGATCTTGCAGCAGAGTTTCACGGTCTGTGGAATAGAGGCAAAGACTCGCCACAATTACGATTTATTTACGAAACGGATCGAGAGTTGACACGAACGCGTTTAGCGCTTGTGGCTGCAACAAAACAAGTCTTGGCGTCGGGTCTGGGCATTCTCGGCGTCAGCGCAATGCAGGAAATGCATTGAGAGTGCTTTCGGGGTAATCGGGGTCGGGGGGATGGTTCGAGGGAAGTACCATGTCCGATCAGGATGAGGGACACGGCGGCAACGCCGGTCCGATGCTTGAGTACGAGTCCGATTTCGCCAATGAGTTCAGCAATGTAAGCGCCACGGGTGATCAGTCCTGGGGCGCCGACCCGCATCATTCGCACAGGAGCGAGGACCCCCTTATGAGCTCGGGATCAGGCAAGCCGGCTCAGCCGGCAATGGGACAGCGCTCGATTTTCGGGACCGGCAGGGGACCGGTCTTCGCCAAGATGCCCACTTACACGCCCGTGACGCGCCCGCCTGAAGTACCGGAGCCCCGGGCGCCGCAGCCGCCAAGGCAGGATTTTGGCGGCTATGCCGGGCAGGGCGCCGCGCAGCCCCGACCGGTCAGTAATCCCCAGCGTGGCCCTGGATATTCCCAGCCACAATCTTTCCCGGGCCAGAGTAATGACCGTCGCCCGGGCCACGATTACGCCAACCAGGATTACGCGCACCCAAGATTTCTCGAACTCAAGACTTCGGTCATTTCCCCGGCCAAGATTACGCGAGCCCGCATCCGGCGCCGAGCTACCAGCCGCAGCCTCAAGCCAGGCCGAAAGCCCCGAACATTCCGCCCGCGGCCCAGCCCCAGCCGAGCTGGACCCGCCCGAGCCAGCCGAGCCCGGCCCCGCATCGCCCCGCACCGCAGCCGCATTCGTTCCAGCCCGCGGCCACGCCGACTCCGGCAAATCAGGACAGGTTCCCCGACCGCATTTTTCCGGAGCCAGCCGCTCCGATCCCCGCGCCCGGCGCCCACTTCGGCGACCAGAGCTTTGGCAACACGAGCTTCCCCGATGCGAACTTTGCCGGAGCCGGGTATGAGCGACGCGAGCTTCCCGGAGACCTCGTTCCAGGGAGGCCACCAGGAGACGGGCTACCAAGAGCCGGCCTACCAAGAGCCGGCCTACCAGGAGCCGGCCTACGAGGAGCCCGGATATCAAGAGCCGAGCTTCCAGGACGCAAGCTACGAGGACGCGAGCTTCCCGGAAGAGCTGACGGCTGATGCCGAGTTCGGGCCCTCTGAAGCGTCGCAGTTCGAAGAAGAATCCGAGCCGCTTCACCTCGGCGTCCAGGATGCCTCCTTCGACGTCGACCAGGACTACGACGCCATGGCCGACCAGAGCGGCGATGGCTATCAGCCTCATGCCGGCCATCAAGGCGCGTCCCACGGCTACGCCGCCATTCCGTCGAACCAGGCGCTGCAATCGTTCGACGCTGTCTACGATCAGCCGCCGCAGATCGCGCTCGGAGCGACGTCAGCCCCAGGCGCGACCCAGGGTTACTATGAGGGCGAGCAGCCCGATGCGGACTTCCTCGATGACGGCCAGTTCGAGCCGGGCATGGAGAGCGTTCAGCCTCAACCCGGGCGCAAGCTTGGCTTGAGAAGCCGCAGCATGTTCATGGTCGGCAGCGCCTTGCTTGGCGCCGTGGCCTTGGGCGGCGCGCTCGCCTTTGCCTATAAGCAAAGCGGTGGTTCCATGAGCAGCGGCGAGACCCCTGTGGTGCAAGCCGATACGAGCCCCGTCAAGGAAGCGCCGCAGAATGCCGGTGGCAAGGAATTTCCTCATAAGAACAAGCTGATCTATGAGCGTCTTCAGAATGGAGATCAGCCCGAGGCTGAGCGCATCGTCCCCCGCCAGGAGGAGTTGGCCATGCCGGCGATGCCGGGCGCCGGTCCCGTCGCCGCGCCGCCCGCGGTGGCCACCGTCGATGATCCCGACGGCGGGCCGCGCCGCGTCAAGACCCTCGTGGTTCGCCCTGACGGCTCCGTGATGGCGCCGCCCGCGCCTGCGGCCGAGCCCGCACCTGCGCCGGCACCCGCAGCAGCAGCTGGCCGCCGTAGCGCCGGCGCCCCAGGCGCCCCCGCCGCAAGCCGCGGCTCCGGTCGCCAGCAGCCGACCCACAGCCGGTTGCGGCGATTCCGACGCCGAAACCGAAGCCGGCCCCGGCACCAGCGCCGGCAGCGCCGAGCAAATATGTGGTCCAGGTCGGATCGAAGCAGAATCAGACCGATGCCCTCGCCACCTTCGCCGACATGCAGCAGAAATATCCGTCGCTGCTCGCGAGCTACCGGCCGATGGTGCAGAAGGCCAATCTCGGCGCTAAGGGCATCTGGTACCGCCTGCGCATTGGCCCGATCGCCGACAAATCGGCCGCGAACAAGCTTTGTGGCGACCTCAAATCTCAGGGCCACCCCGACTGCCTGGTAATGGCCGCGCAATAGCGGCCGTGCCGCCACCGCTTGACCTTCGGCCGATCGGTGGTTAGCCCCGCGTGGTGGATTTCAACGCCTTCATCTCCGGCTGTGCCGGCACCACCCTCAGCGCCGAGGAGCGCGCATTCTTCGCCGCGGCGCGGCCTTGCGGCCTCATCCTCTTCGCCCGCAATTGCCAGTCGGTGGCGCAGCTCCGGGCGCTGATCGACGATTTTCGCGATGCGGTCGAGAGCGACGAGGCTTTGGTGCTGATCGACCAGGAGGGTGGTCGCGTGCAGCGGCTGAAGCCGCCGAATTGGCGCCAGATGCCCCCGGCCAAGGTGTTCGGCGATCTCTATGAGAGCGACCCCGTGCTCGCCAGGGCCGCCGCCTATGCCGGCGCGCGATTGATTGCCGACGAGCTGCACCGGGCCGGCATCACCGTCAATTGCACGCCGTGCCTCGACGTGCCGGAGCCTGGCGCCCACGACATCATCGGCGATCGCGCCTTCAGCTGCGATCCCGAGGTGGTGAGCGACCTCGGGCGCGCCGTGGTCGAAGGCACGCTCGCCGGCGGGGTGTTGCCGGTGATCAAGCATGTGCCGGGACACGGCCGCGCGCGCGCCGATAGCCACCTCGCGCTGCCGACCATCGACGTCCCCGCCGAGGAGCTGATCGCGGTCGACTTCCAGCCGTTCATGGCGCTCGCGGACGCGCCGCTCGCCATGACGGCGCACGTTCTATTGCCGGCCTTCGATGATCAGCGACCCGCAAGCGTCTCCCCCGTTATAATGAGCGAAGTGATTCGTGATCTGATCGGATTGACGGGCTTGGTGATGAGCGACGACATCGGCATGGCGGCTCTTGGCGGTTCGATGGCCGAGCGCGCTGCGGCCGTGATCGCGGCCGGCTGCGACGTGGCGCTGCACTGTAGTGGCGATTTCGCCGAGATGCAGGAGACCGCGGGCGCGGTACCGCCGCTTGCGGGCGAGAGTGCGGAGCGCTTCGCCACGGCGATCGCCGAACTTGGCGAGCCGCAACGCTTCGACGCCGATGAGGCGCTGGTGCTGGTGACGGAGGCCGCTTCGGGGAGCGGCGGCGTCGCATGACCGCGACGGAAGACCCCATCAACGAGCCTGAGCGGCCGTCAGACGGATCGGACTGGGAGTTCGACCCCGTTGCCGTCGAAGCCGAAGGCGAGACGCTGGTCGTTGATGTCGAGGGCTTCGAAGGGCCGCTCGACCTCCTGCTCGCCATGGCGCGGACCCAGAAGGTCGACATCGCCAGGATCTCCGTGCTCGCGCTCGCCCAGCAATATCTCGACTTCATCGCCGAGGCCCGGAAGCTTCGGCTCGAGATCGCCGCGGACTATCTCGTCATGGCGGCGTGGCTCACCTTTCTCAAATCGAAGCTGCTGTTGCCGGCGGAGCACGACGAAGACGGCGGCCCGAGCGGCGAGGAGCTCGCGCAGCTGCTCGCGTTTCGCCTGAAGCGCCTCGGCGCCATGCGCGATGCCGCCGCCCAGTTGATGACGCGGAAGCGCCTCGGCCGTGACGTGTTCGCGCGCGGCATGCCCGAGCCGCTGCGCATCACCAAAAAGAGCACCTACCAGGCCAATCTCTACGATCTGCTCAAGGCCTACGCTCAGCAACGCCAGCGCAATTCGGTGCGCACCCTGCAGATGCGGACGCGGACGGTGTGGTCGCTCAAGGAGGCGCGGGTCGAGCTCGAGCGCCTGCTCGGCATGTCGTGCGATTGGGCGCCGCTCGACGAGATCCTGGCCGAGTTCCTGGTTGGACCGGAGTTGCGCAAGACCGCTTTGGCCAGCGGCTTCACCGCAACGCTCGAAATGACCCGGGAGGGGGCCCTCGAGATCAGACAGGCGAAACTGTTTGCGCCACTTCTCATTCGCCGACGGACGAAGGTCGCTTGAAGCGGACCGGCAACAACAAAGAGGTCGTGAATGACAGCGAATAATCTGGATAGGGTGATGCCGCCCGATGCCGTCGACGAGGCGCCGAAGGGGGAGGGGCGCGGGCCCTCGCTCTTGCTGCCGTTTCCGACGAAGAAGGTGAGGCCGTTGCCCTTGGTCGATCAGCGCGAGAAGCTCCGTATCCTCGAAGCCTTGCTGTTCGCGGCGCCTGAGCCGCTGGGCGAGGCCGCGCTTGCCGAGAATTTCGCCGAGGGCGAGGACATCGCCGCGCTGCTCGAGGAACTGAAGACCGCCTACGGCGACCGCGGCGTCAATCTCGTCAAGGTTGCGGGCAAATGGGCCTTCCGCACCGCCGACGATCTCGCTTTCCTGCTTGAGCGCGAGGCGGTGGAGCAGCGGCGGCTGTCGCGGGCGGCGCTCGAGACCCTTGCCATCATTGCCTATCATCAGCCCGTGACCCGCGCCGAGATCGAGGAGATCAGGGGCGTCAGCACCTCGAAAGGCACGCTCGACGTGCTGCTCGAGACCGGCTGGATCAAGATGAGGGGTCGGCGCCGGGCCCCTGGACGCCCGGTGACCTATGGCACCACCGAGCAGTTCCTCGGTCATTTCGGCTTCGACACCATCCAGGACCTGCCGGGTCTCGCCGAGTTGAAGGGCGCCGGGCTGCTCGATTCGAGCTTGCCGCCTGGCTTTTCGATGCCGAATCCCGACGACGCACCCGACCTCCGCGAGGACGAGGATCCGCTCGAGGATGACGAGAGCCACGCCGAGGAGGAGGATGGCGGCGACGGCGAGCCCGGCGAGGGCGAGCCGGAAGTCTAGGGCCGCTTGCGGTTGCGCTTCGCTGGGCAAAGATCGTAGATCAGCCCGGTGCTCGAGTTTCTGAAAGACGGCCGCGAGGCCCGCGCGCAGAAGCGCGCGACCAAAGGGCGCGGCAAGGCCGGCGTCACCTTCGCCTCGCGCCTCACCTTCGAGGACGTCTCGCGCCGCTATGGCGACGGCCTCGCCCTCGACCACGTTTCCCTCGATGTGTCGCCGGGAGAGGTCCTATGCCTGCTCGGTCCGTCCGGCTGCGGCAAGACCACCTTGCTCAGGATCGCCGCCGGCGTCGAGCGGCCGTCCGCGGGCCGCGTGCTCCTCGACGGCCAGGAGGTCTCGGGCCCCGATCATTTCGTGCCGCCGGAGAAGCGCGGTGTCGGGCTGATGTTCCAGGACTTCGCGTTGTTTCCCCACCTTACCATTCGCCACAACGTCGCTTTCGGGCTCCGCTCGCTGTCCCGCAGCGAAGCTAACGCCGAGGCCATGGCCGCGCTCGCCCGCGTCGGGCTTAGCCATTATGCCAACGCCTATCCCCATATCCTCTCCGGCGGCGAGCAGCAGCGCGTCGCCCTCGCGCGCGCCATCGCGCCGCGGCCTTCGGTGCTGCTCATGGATGAGCCGTTCTCGGGGCTCGACCCGCGGCTCCGCGAGAAGATGCGCGAGGAGACCCTCGCCATCCTGCATGAGACCCGCGCGACCTCGATCGTCGTCACCCATGATGCCGAGGAGGCCATGCGCATGGGCGATCAGGTGGCGCTGATGCGACGCGGCCGCGTGGTCCAGACCGGGAAGGCGCTCGACCTCTACCGGGCGCCGAAGGACATCCTCGCCGCCCGCACATTCTCCGATCTGAACGAGGTCCCGGCGCAGGTTGCCGCCGGCATCGCCGACACCGCGCTCGGGCGTTTTCCCGCCGATGGCGCCGGCGACGGTGACGCCATCGTCTGTGTGCGCCAGTCGGGCGTGACGCTCTTGCCCCGGGGCGACGGCATCGCCGCGCGCGTGCTCGACGTCCGTTTCCTCGGCGATGTCGCCCTGGTGGAGATGGCGGTTCAGGGCCTCGATGAGCCACTGCTCGCCCGCGTGCGGGAAAACGACGCGCCGTCCCTTGGCGCCGAGATCGGGGTCAGGATCGATCCGAGCGCGATCCTCGTCTTCGCGCCGGAGAACGGCGCCGCCGCCGTCTAAGTTTCGAAGCCGCCTCCGCATCTTGCGAGCTCCCAAGCTTTACTGCCATAGTGCGGCCAAGCGGCTCGCCGGGGGCCAGGGAGAGTTTTCATGGGTTTTGGCAGCATCTGGCACTGGCTTCTCGTCATACTCGTGCTCGTGCTCCTGTTCGGCTCGGGCAAGATCTCTGGCCTGATGGGCGACCTCGCCAAGGGCATCAAGAGCTTCAAGAAGGAGATGAGCGAGGACGGGACCGAGCCGGCTTCTGAGCCCGAGCCCGAGCCTGAGCCTCAGCCTCAGCCCAAGGTGATCGAGCACCACACCGAGAAGCCCGCTACTGCCAAGCCGAGACCGGCCGCCCGGGCCAAGGCGCCGCGCGCCGCGACCAAGTCCAAGTCGAGCTGAAGCCGCTTCCCCGTCACACGGGCGGTTCGCGGCGAAAGCCACGGCAACATCTGCCTCCTAGGTCCCATGTTCGACATCGGCTGGTCTGAGCTCCTCGTCATCGCCGTCGTGGCGATCGTCGTGGTTGGGCCGAAGGAGCTGCCGCGGCTGATGCGCACCTTCGGCCATTACATGGGCAAGGTGAGGCGCATGGCCTCCGACTTTCAGCGCCAATTCGAGGAGGCCGTCCGCGACAGCGAGCTCGACGAGGTGCGGAAGGCCATGCACGAGGTCCGGGACACGGCCGCTTCGGCGACCGCGGCAATGGACAAGCCGATGATGGTCAAGACCTATATGGAAACGCCGGCCAGCGCGCCGCCGGCGGCTCTGCCGACACCAACCGAGACTGCCACGAAGCCGCCGAAGCCGCGGGCCAAGCGGGCGCCGGCAAAGGCCAAGGCTGCGGCGCCAAAAAATGCTGCGACCAAGAAGGCGGCAACGAAGAACGCAGCGACCAAGACTGCAGCGCCAAAAGCGGCAGCGGTGAAGAGCCCAGCGGCCAAGGGTGCGCCGAAGCCCCGCAAGCCGCGGAAGCCCAAGGAGCCGGCCGCGTGAGCCAGGAGGACATCGAGGCCACCAAGGCGCCGCTGATGGAGCATCTCGTCGAGCTCCGCAAGCGGCTGGTCTGGTCGCTCGCCGCGATCGCGGTCGGCTTCGCGCTTTGCTTTGCCTTCGCCAGGCCGCTCTACAATCTTCTGCTGTGGCCCTACCGCCTCGCGGCCGGCATCGATACGCCGATCGAGATGATCTACACCGCGCCGCAGGAGTTCTTCTTCACCGAGGTGAAGCTCGCTCTGTTCGGCGCAATCTTCCTCGCCTTTCCGGTGATCGCTTCGCAGCTTTATATGTTCGTGGCGCCGGGGCTCTATCGCAACGAGCGCAAGGCTTTTCTGCCGTTCCTCGTCGCCACCCCGATCCTGTTCGTGATCGGTGCGTCGCTGGTCTATTTCGTGGTGATGCCGCTCGCCATGACCTTCTTCCTGTCGATGCAGCAGACCGGAGACAATCAGGTCCACATCCAGCTCACTGCCAAGGTCAGCGAATATCTCTCCCTGATCATGACCTTGATGCTCGCCTTCGGCATTTGCTTCCAGCTTCCGGTGTTGCTGACCTTGCTCGCCCGCGCCGGCCTCGTCACCGCAGAGGGACTGAAGAAGAAGCGCCGTCACGCCATCCTCATCGCCTTCGTCGTCGCCGCGGTGCTGACGCCCCCCGATCCCATCAGCCAGATCTCGCTGGCGCTGCCGACCATCCTCCTGTTCGAGGTCTCGATCTACGCGGTGAGGCTCGCCGAGAAGCGCCACGCCCAGTCGCAGGCCTCGAAGCCGGCCGGCAAGCCGGCTTGAGGCTCGTCCTGTGAATACGCCGTCGCTCGGCGACAAACACCTCCAGGCCGCGATCCTGTTCATCGTCGCCATCGAGAGCCTGTTCCTCGTCTTCCTCACCGTGTTCCTCATCAACCACGCCAATTCAAAGGGCGACGGCATGGAGATGGTCGCGGTCGGCGCGGCCTTCACCCTGATCTTCGTGCCCGTGAGCCTGCCGGCCTATCTCCTTGCCAAGAACGGGCGCTACCTGATCCTCGCCGCGTTCCTGGCGGCCCTTTCGGCGATCCTGTTCTTCTTGTTCTGGCTTGAGATCCTCGACGAGCTTGGTATCCAGGCCGCCCCTTGGTTCGCGGAGTAAGGCGACGTGCATTTTCCGGACACCGAGACCCTGATCTGGATCACGCTGGTTTGGGTGGTGATCGCCTATCTCCTCGTGCCGCGGTTTTGGGCGCTCTATTTTCGCAGGCATCCGCTGCGCAACGCTGCGGCGCGTCTGAGCCAGACCGCGGACGGTCATCCCGGCGATCCCACCAATATCGGCATGGTCGGCAGCGAGCAGGAGCTCAACGAGGCCATGACCGCGGCGGGCTGGTTCCCGGCAAACCCGATCACGCTCGGCAGCAGCGTTCGCATCGCCGCCGACACCGTGCTGCACCGGCCCGACGACGATGCGCCGGTGAGCAATCTGTTCCTGTTCGGCCACAAGCAGGACCTCGCCTTCGAGCAGCCCCACGGCGGCAGTCCGTCCCAACGCCACCATGTCCGCTTCTGGCGCTGGGACCACCCCTATGAGGGGCGGACGGCCTGGTTCGGCGCCGCCACCTTCGACCGCGGCGTCGGCCTCAGCCACACCACCGGCCAGGTCACCCACCACATCGCGCCCGACATCGACGCCGATCGCGATCGCCTCGTTGCCGGTCTCGAGCAGGCGGATGCGGTGCAGACGGTCCATTGGATCGCCGATTTCCATACCGAGTGCGAGGGCCGGAACGGTGGCGGCGATCCCTGGTACACCGATGGCCGGCTGGCCGTCATCCTGCTTCGGGGCACCGCTAACGACAGCGCCGGCTCGTGATGCGCTCCGCGTCACCCCGGCGCAAGCCGGGGTCCAGTTTTCTTTCGCGCTCCGGCGCGAGCTGGATACCGGCTTGCGCCGGTATGACCAGTGCTGAGGTGGGGATGAGGTCCTGGCGACGACGAGAGCGGCACCGTCCCGGCCAAGGCGGGCGATGACAAAGCCGGGAGAGAGCCCTATACGGGGCCACAACGCCAACGCCGCCCGCAGGACTTTGCCTTGCTCGACATCAAATGGATCCGCGACAATCAGGACGCCTTCGTGACGGGGCTGGAAGCCCGCGGCTTCGAGCCGGCGCCGCGCGAGCTCCTGACTCAAATTCTGAAGCTCGACGAGGAACGCCGCGGAACAATTCAACAATTGCAGGAGGCGCAAGCCCGCCGCAACGCGGCGTCGAAGGAGATCGGCAAGGCAAAGCAGGCGAAGGACGAGGCGGGCGCCAAGCGCCTGATGGACGAGGTCGCTTCGCTCAAAGCCACCATTCAGGATGGCGAAGCCGCGGAGAAGCGGCTCGATCACGAACTGCTCGACCTGCTCGCCGCCATCCCCAATATTCCTGCGGCCGACGTCCCGGTCGGACCGGACGCGAGCGCCAATGTCGAGCTGCGCAAGGTCGGCACCCCTCGTGAGTTCGACTTTCTGCCGAAGCAGCATTTCGAGCTCGGCGAAGATCTTGGCCTCATGGATTTCGAGACCGCGGCGAAACTGTCGGGCTCACGATTCGTTGTGCTCAAGGGACCCTTGGCGCGGCTCGAACGCGCTCTGGCGCAATTCATGCTCGACCTGCACACCGAACACCACGGCTATACCGAGATCGATCCGCCGCTCCTCGTGCGCGACGACACCATGTTCGGCACGGCGCAGCTGCCGAAATTCAGGGACGACCAGTTCCCCACGGAACGGACGGCGGAGGACGCCAATCGAGTTTCGAACGCCTTGCTCTCGGCGTGGAGCAGCTTGCTGGCGACCGATCAAGGCCGAGCCGAACGAGGTTTGATGAACGCCTTAACGGAGGCGTCGGCGGGAAGAGACCCGGCGTTCGTCAGGGAATTCAATGCGGCGTTGGGCAAAGACCGGTTCTGGCTCATCCCCACCGCCGAAGTCCCGCTCACCAATCTCGTGCGCGAGGACATCACCGAGGAATCGAAGCTGCCGCTGCGGGTGACGGCCTGGACGCCGTGCTTCCGCGCCGAGGCCGGTGCCGCCGGCAAGGACACCCGCGGCATGATCCGCCAGCATCAATTCCAGAAGGTCGAGCTCGTCTCCATCGCCACGCCTGAGCAATCGGCGGATGAACATGAGCGCATGACGGGCTGCGCCGAGACCGTGTTGAAACGACTCGGACTTCCATACCGCGTCGTGGTGCTCTCCACCGGCGACATGGGCTTCGCCGCCGAGAAGACCTACGACCTCGAAGTCTGGCTGCCGGGGCAGGGGGCCTATCGCGAGATTTCATCGTGCTCCAATTGCGGCGACTTCCAAGCCCGCCGCATGAACGCGCGCTATCGCCCCGCGAACGCCAAGGATAATCGCTTCGTCCACACCTTGAACGGCTCCGGCGTCGCGGTCGGCCGCGCCCTGATCGCGGTGATGGAGAACTATCAGGAGAGCGACGGCTCGATCGCCGTGCCCGAAGCCTTGAAGCCCTATATGGGCGGCATCGACAGGATCGAGGTCTCCTGATGCTGGCCGTCGCCGGGCGCCTACCCCTCACCCTTTCCGCCATGCGACTTGTGCAGCGCTTCGCGCGCACAAGATCGCGGCAGAAAGCCCTCTCCCACCGGGGGAGAGGGTTTGCCGCGGAAGCGCCCCGGACTCCATCCCCTCTCCCCTCGCGGGAGAGGGTGGCTCGCCGCATTGTGGCGAGCCGGGTGAGGGGGCGCCGAGGCAGAGGACGCGGACACTCAGCATGACCAAGAAGATGCGTGTGCTTCTCACCAACGATGACGGCATCGAGGCGCCCGGTCTCGATGTGCTCGAGCACATCGCCAGCGAGATCAGCAAGGAGGTCTGGATCGTCGCGCCCGAGACCGATCAGTCCGGCGCCTCGCATTCGCTTACCCTCGCCGAGCCGTTGCGGATGCGGGAGCTCGGCAAGCGCCGCTATGCGGTCAAGGGTACGCCGACCGACTGCGTCATCATGGGCGTGCGCTATCTCCTGGTCGACAACCCGCCGGACCTCGTGCTGTCGGGCGTCAATCGCGGTCAGAACCTCGCCGACGACGTCAATTATTCCGGCACCGTTGCCGGCGCCATCGAAGGCGTGATGCTGGGCGTACCGTCGATCGCCATGAGCCTCGTCACCGGGCCGATGGAGACCGGCCAGCCGATCTGGGACACCCCGATGCGTCACGGCGCCGATCTCGTGCGCAAGCTGTTGAAGGCCGGTTGGCCCGACGCCGTCGTCCTCAACGTCAATTTCCCCGATTGCGCGCCGGATGCGGTCAAAGGCATGGCGGCGACCACCCAAGGGCAACGCGACCCCGGTCTGCTCCGCATCGACAACCGCCTCGACACCCGCGGCAAGCCTTATTACTGGGTCGGCATCAAGCGCCGCCAGGCGCGGCCGCCGAAGGGCACCGATCTGTGGGCGGTGCAGTCGGGACGCATCTCGGTGACGCCGCTCCATCTCGACTTCACCGACGAGGCGGCGCGGCGGAAGCTTGCCGCGGCGCTCGAGCACTAGCTCTAGGACGGCGCGCCGATAGGAGTTACGAATCGACCGTCATCTCGCGCGAAATTTACCTCAAGGGGCCCATCAGCCATGGCGAGCGCGCCAGACCAGATCGGCCTGATCATGCAGCTCAGGCGCCGGGGCATCCGCGACACCGGGGTGCTCAGGGCGATCGAGCGAGTGCCGCGGGATCTGTTCGTGGATCCGGCCTTCGCCGGGCACGCCTATCAGGACATCGCGCTGCCGATCGAATGCGGCCAAACCATCTCGCAGCCCTACGTCGTCGCCTTCATGACCGAGAAGCTCGAGCTCGACCGGACCCACAAGGTGCTCGAGATCGGCACCGGGTCCGGCTACCAGGCCGCGGTGCTGTCGCATCTCTGCCGCCGCGTCTACAGCGTCGAGCGCTGGCGCGAGCTGCAGAAATCCGCCGACCGCCGCTTAGCCGAACTCGGCATCACCAATGTCACCGCCATCATCGGCGACGGCTGGTTGGGCTGGCCGCCGCAGGCGCCGTTCGATCGCATCATCGTCACCGCCGCCGCGGCCGAGGCGCCCAAGGCGCTGGTCGAGCAGTTGAAGACCGGGGGCCGCATGATCATTCCGCTCGGCGAGGACCGCGACCGGCAGTCGCTGGTTCTGATCGAGAAGAACGACGACGGCCTCACCAAGTCCTCCGTGCTGCCGGTCCGCTTCGTGCCGCTGATGCGTGGCCGGGTGAAACCCAATGAGCGCGGCTGATTGGTGCCGTGGGGCAACGCCGAGTTTCTTTTGCTTGGGCGCCAAAGATCGTTAAAGCCTTCTTTACCGATCGCGCGCTTAACTCACTTTGCGGAGTAGGGGTTTAGTGTGCGTGGGGGGCTCGGGGGAATGCGTACGAGCGTGTTGTGGTCGGGGCTTGGCCGTTGCGCTCTCGTGACTGCGGCGGCCGGGGCTTTGATCAGCCTCGGCGGATGCAGCTCGGGCGTCTCGCGTTTCGATTTTCCGACTTTCGGCCTGACGCGCTCCCAGGATGCGCCGCTCGCCGACGGTACCACCACGGCGTCGCTGCCGGTGCCGCCTGAGCCGGTCTATGGCGCCGGCGGACCAAGTTACGCGCAGAACAACGGCGCCCAAGGCTACGGCAATGGCAGCTATGCGCGGAGCAACCTGCCGCCGGCCTATTCATCCTCCGGCGCCGACTTCACTACCCAGAGCGTGAAGCCGCAGCAGGCGGCCTATACGCCGCCGTCTTATCCGCGGGCGCAGCCCGCGGTGCTGCGCACGGCGACGCCGGCGCGCACCGAGACCATGACCGTGGCTTCCGGCGACAATCTCTACTCGCTGTCCCGCCGCTACGGCGTTTCCGTCGGCGACATTCAAAGCGCCAACGATTTGACCGACAGCCGGCTCCATGTGGGCCAGCATCTCGTCATCCCGGGAGCGGGCTACACCAGATCGCGTTCTGCGGCGCGGGTCGCCGCTCGCGACACGCGTCCGGCGCCGATGCCTTCGCCGAAGCCGGAGGCGCCTGCGGTGCGCAGCGTCAAGACGACGTCAATCCCGGCTCCGGGAGCGTCCAAGCCTGCGGTCGCGGCCTCCGACGAGGTGATTGGCGGCCGGAACCAGCAAGTCGCCACGGTCGACCCTCTGCCCGCGCCCGAGCCGATGTCGGGCAACAGCTTCCGCTGGCCGGTGCAGGGCCGCATCATCTCAGGCTTCGGCACCAAGCCTGACGGCGGTCACAATGACGGGATCAACGTCGCCGTGCCCACCGGCACTTCGGTGAAGGCCGCCGAGAACGGCGTCGTCGCCTATGCCGGCGACGAGCTCAAAGGCTACGGCAATCTGGTGCTGATCAGGCATTCCAACAATTGGGTCTCGGCCTATGCCCACAACGACGAGATCCTCGTGCATCGCGGCGATCAGGTTCGTCGCGGCCAGGTCATCGCCAAGGCCGGCAATACCGGCCAGGTGAGCCAGCCGCAGCTTCACTTCGAGCTGCGCAAGGGCTCGCGCCCGGTGGATCCGACCAAATACATGAGCCAGACCCAGGCGAGCGCCGACTAACTCTCGTCCTTACCGTCGATACGCATGCCGAGGCGTCCGGCGACATCCTGGATATATTGGTAGGCCACCCGTCCCGACCGCGCGCCGCGGCCAACAGCCCAGGCGAGCGCTCCGCGCGTAAGCTCGTCATCGGCGATGCCGAGGCCGTAATGCTCAGCGTAGCCGCGCACCATGGCGAGATAATCGTCCTGGCTGCAATTGTGGAACCCGATCCACAGCCCGAAGCGGTCCGACAGCGACACCTTCTCTTCGACCGCCTCCGATGGCGCGATCGCAGTCGAGCGTTCGTTCTCGAGCATGTCGCGCGGCATCAGATGGCGCCGGTTCGAGGTCGCGTAGAACAAGACGTTCCGAGGCCGCCCTTCGACGCCGCCTTCGAGCACGGCCTTCAGCGACTTGTAGGAGGCGTCGGCGCTTTCGAAGGAGAGATCGTCGCAGAACAGGATGAAGCGCTTCTCCGGCGCGCGGCGGAGATAGCTCAGGCAGTGCGGCAGACTGGCGATGTCCTCGCGGTGAATCTCGATGAGCTTCAGCGCCGCAGGCCCACGCTGGCGAGACACCTCGGCATGGACCGCCTTGACCAGAGAACTCTTGCCCATGCCGCGGGCGCCCCAGAGCAGCGCATTGTTGGCCGGCAATCCGCCCGCGAAGCGCGTGGTATTCTCCACCAGCGTGTCGCGCATCCGGTCGACGCCCTTGAGCAGCCGGAGCGGCACGCGATTGACCTCGGTGACGGGCAAGAAGGCCTCGGGCTCCGCCTGCCAGATAAAGGCCTCCGCCCGATCGAAATCGGGCTGTCGCGGCGCGGGCGGCGCAAGCCGCTCCAAGGCTCTTGCGATACGTTCGACAAGCCCGCCAATCGGTTCCTGGAAGTTCATGGCAACTTCGTTTAAGGCTCAAGGCCCCCCGTTGCAAAGCCGAGGCGGGCCGCTATAGTCCGGGCACTTTCCATGAGCCGACGCGCCCAGTGGACATCAAGCGCCAAAAGGGCCTAAAGGCGGCCAGCTTTAAAACAAGCCGGGACCAGGAGCAATGACCGACGCCATATTCGCTCAAGCCGCCGCCCCAGACGGGTTGTTCGGCGCGTTGAACAGCTTGATCGTCCCGACCGCGCTGATCATCGGCATCATGTATTTCCTCATGATCCGGCCGCAGCAGAAGCGCTTGAAGGATCATCAGGCCATGATCGCCGGGATTCGCCGGGGCGACACCGTGGTCACCTCGGGCGGCATCCTCGGCAAGGTGACCAAGGTCGACGACCAGGAGCTCCAGGTGGAGATCGCCGAGGGCGTCCGCATCAAGGTCGTGCGGTCGACTGTGTCGGAGGTCCGGGGCAAGGGCGAGCCGGCCGCGACCGCGAAGGCGACCAAGGCAACAACCGAATGAGCGAGAGCGTCATTTTGGCTCGGGCCGAAGTCCTGGCCTCGAGTGCAATGCGGAGACAATAAGCGGCGATGCTGCATTTTCCCCAATGGAAGGTGATCCTGGTGATCGGCGTGGTCCTCGCCGGCTTCGTGTTCTCGCTTCCCAACCTGTTTCCGCGCGCAACCATGGAGAACATGCCGAGCTGGCTTCCCCACCGGCAGGTCAGCCTTGGCCTCGATCTTCAAGGCGGCGCCCATCTCCTCTACCAGCTCGACGAAAAGGAGATGGTCGACGATTGGCTCGGCACCATTCGCTCCGACGTGCGCGAGACCCTTCGCCGTGAACGCATCCCTTATGTCGATTTGAATCAGAACGTCGGCGCCGATACTGTGTCGGTCAAAATCCGCGAGCCGTCCCAGTACGACAAGGCCTATGACGAGGTGCGCAAGCTCTCGGTCCCGGTCGGCGGGACGTTCGGCATGTCCGGCGCCCGCAATCTCGATATCGAACGCAGCGGCGACAATGGCATCGTGTTGAAGGTCACCGAGCCCGGCCTCAATCAGCGCATGGGCTCGGCGATCGAAGCCTCGATCGAGACCATCAGGCGGCGCGTCGACGCCTTCGGCACCACCGAGCCCAGCATTCAGCGCCAGGGGCGCAATCGCGTGCTGGTTCAGGTGCCCGGCATCAGCGACGTCGAGCGCTTGAAGAAGCTGATCGGCGAGACCGGTAAGCTCGAATTCAAGATGGTCGATGCCGGCGCCAATGCGCAGGAGGTTGCCCAGAGCAAGCAGGTGCCGCCCGAAGACGAGCTGCTCTATTCGGGCGACAAGCCGCCGGTGCCTTACGTCATCAAGCGCCAGACCTTGGTCAGCGGCGAGAACCTGGTCGACGCCCAACCGAGCTTCGATCAGCGCAGCGGCGAGCCGGTAGTGACATTCCAATTCGACGCCACCGGCGCCAAGCGCTTCGCCAGGGTGACGCAGGAGAATGTGGGCTTGCCCTTCGCCATCATCCTCGACGGCAAGGTGATTTCCGCGCCCGTGATCCGCGAGCCGATCCTCGGCGGGTCCGGTCAGATCAGCGGCAATTTCAGCGTCCAAGAAGCCACGGATCTCGCCGTGCTGCTGCGCTCCGGCGCGCTGCCCGCCAAGCTCACCGTGATCGAGGAGCGCACCGTGGGCGCGAGCCTCGGCGCCGATTCCATCGCCGCCGGCAAGAAGGCCACCCTGCTCGGTCTCCTGCTCGTGGTGATATTCATGTTTGCCGCCTACGGCCTATTCGGCGTGTTCGCCAATCTCGCGCTCTTGATCAATATCGCGCTGATCTTTGCCGTGCTATCGCTGATCGGCTCGACGCTGACCTTGCCCGGCATCGCCGGCATCGTGCTCACCATCGGTATTGCGGTTGACGCCAACGTCCTCATCAACGAGCGCATTCGCGAGGAGATTCGATCCGGGAAATCGCCGGTGGCCTCGATCGAGGCCGGTTACACGCGGGCGATGACTACCATCGTCAACTCCAATGTCACCACCTTGCTCTCGACGCTGGTGCTGTTCTGGCTGGGCTCCGGTCCCGTGCGCGGCTTCGCCGTGACGCTGACCATCGGCATCCTGGCCTCGATGTTCACCGCCGTGACCGTGACCCGGCTCATGGTGTCCTATTGGCTGCGCTGGACCCGGCCCACCCTGGTTCCGATTTAGGATAGAGATGTAATGTTCAGGGGCCTTCACTTCGTCCCTCCGGATACCCGGATCGGCTTTGTCAGACTGCGCACCATCAGCTGGGTCATCTCGGCCCTGCTCACGGTGGTACCGTTGGTGCTCGTGTGGCAGGTCGGGCTTAATTTCGGCATCGACTTCGTCGGTGGAACCTTGATCGAGGTGCAGACCAAGGAGAGCGAAGCTAATATCTCCGACATTCGCGCCAAGCTCAGCGGTCTCGGTCTTGGCGAGGTGCAGATCCAGGAGTTCGGCGCTCCGAACGATGTTCTCGTTCGCATCTCGGCGCAGCCGACCGAGCAGGAGCAGCAGGCGTCCATCGCCAAGGTCAAGGGCGCGCTCGGCGACACCGTCGATTACCGCCGCATCGAGGTGGTCGGGCCGACCGTGTCGGGTGAGCTCATCGCCGGCGGCACGGTCGCCGTCGTCATCGCCATGATCGCGATCCTGATTTATATCTGGTTCCGCTTTGAATGGCAGTTCGCGGTGGCGGCCATCGCCTCGCTGGTGCATGACGTCACCGGCACCATCGGGCTCTACTCGGCGCTCCAGCTCGAGTTCAATCTGTCGAGCATCGCCGCGATCCTCACCATCATCGGTTACTCCCTCAACGACAAGGTCGTGATCTTCGACCGGATCAGGGAGAACTTGCGCAAGTACCGCAAGATGCCGCTGACCGAGCTGCTCGACCTCTCCATCAACGAGACGCTGTCGCGCACGGTGCTGACCCACGTCACCACCTTCCTCGCCATGATGCCGTTCGTGCTCGTCGGCGGCGAGGCGATCTTCGGCTTTGCGCTTGCCATGGTCTGGGGCATCGTCATCGGCGCCTATTCATCGATCTATGTCGCCGCGCCGCTGCAATTGATCCTTGGCGTCAAGCGCGAGGGCCACATGGCGGCGCCGGCCAAGGCGAAGGAGCGAGCCGCGGCGCGCGCTTGAGCCCAAGCGCGCCCGGTCCGTCAGGAGCGGGACGGCCTTGGACCAACGCGAACGAAACGCCGCTGTCCGAGCCATCGCCCGCGAGGGCGACCCCGACCGCTATCTCTCCGCCCTGTTCGCTGCCCCCGGCGCGCGCGACGGGTTGTTCGCGCTCTATGCCTTCAATGCCGAGCTTGCCCGCATAGCCGAGCAGGTCACCGAGCCTGGGCTCGGTGAGATCCGCCTGCAATGGTGGCGCGACGCGCTTGACCAGGCCGCGGCGGGGATGAGCACCGGCCATCCTGTCGTCGATGCCCTCGGCGAGATCATGGGTGAGCGCGGCGTGTCGCGCGAGGACCTGGGCCGCCTGATCGACGCCAGGCAGTTCGATGTCTCGGTCAAGCTGATGCCCGACAGGGCAGCGCTCGAGGACTATCTCGATAAGACCACGGGAGCGCTGATTCGGATTGGCGCCGGGATCGCCGGGAACGGGGATGCGAACCGAGCAGATGCTGTCGGGTCCGCCGCAAACGCCGCGGGCCTCGCTTATGGCCTGACCGGCTTGATGCGGGCGTTGCCGGTCCATGCGGCACGGGGGCGGATCGATGTCCCCGCCGACATGCTCCTGCATCGGGGCACCTCTCAGGGCGAGCTTGCTCAGGGAAAGACTACCGAGGGGCTCAAGCAGGTGCTTACCGAGTTGCGCCGCGACGCGAGAACATCATTGCGCGAGGCGCTGACCTGTCTGGAACCACTATCCCCAAGCGAGCGCGCCGCGTTTCGGCCGCTCGCTTTGGTCGAGCCCTATCTCCGCGCTTTGGAGAGGGGCGACCCCTTGCATCGCATTGCGGACATCAATCCGCTCTACCGGCTGTGGCGGCTCGGGACCTACCGTTTTCGGCCTTAGGCTGCCGCTGTCGCGGGGTCGCCTGCGAGCCAACGATCGAGATCGGCAAGGGCCCTCGCGCTCATCGCTTGTTTCCGTGCCAGGGTCTTGCTGCCGCGTTCCCCCTTGACGCGTTTCGGCTCCCCGGGAGCGAGCGGCGGGAACAAGCCGAAATTGACATTCATTGGCTGGAAGCTCCGCGTCTCCCCCTCTTGGCTCAAATGGCCGCCGGTGATGTGGGCGAGCAGCGCGCCGAGCGCGGTGGTCGGCGGCGGCGATGACAGGAATGCGCCAAGTCGCTCAGCCACGGCGAAGCGGCCGGCGAGGAGCCCGATCGCGGCTGAACTCCACGTAACCCTCGACGCCGGTGATCTGTCCGGCGAAGCGAAGCCGCAGGTCGAGCTTGAGGCGTAGGCTCTGATCGAGCAGCACCGGGCTGTTGAGGAACGTGTTGCGATGGAGACCGCCAAGGCGCGCGAACTCGGCCTCTTCGAGACCCGGGATCGTGCGGAAGATGCGGACCTGCTCGCCATGTTTCAGTTTCGTCTGGAAGCCGACCATGTTCCACAGCGTGCCGAGCGCATTGTCTTGGCGAAGCTGCACCACGGCATGCAAGCGCGTGCCCGGATGATGGGGGTTGGTGAGGCCGACCGGCTTCATCGGCCCATGCGCGAGTGTCTCCCGCCCGCGCTCGGCCATGACCTCGATCGGCAGGCAGCCTTCGAAATAGGGCGTCGAAGCCTCCCACTCTTTGAACGAACTCTTCTCGCCGGCAATCAGCGCGTCGATGAAGGCGTCATATTGTTCCTTGTCGAGCGGGCAGTTGATGTAATCGGCGTTGCCGCCGCCTGGCCCGACCTTGTCGTAGCGCGACTGTAGCCAGCACACCCTCATGTCGATGCTCTCGTGATGCACGATCGGAGCGATGGCATCGAAGAAGGCGAGCTCGGCTTCGCCGGTGAGCGTCCGGACGGCCTGCGCCAATGCCGGCGAGGTGAGGGGGCCCGTGGCGACGATGACGCTGTCCCAGGCGGGAGGCGGGAGCCCGTCGATTTCCTCCCTGACGATGCTGACCAGGGGATGGTCCGCGAGGGCTTGGCTTACCTCGCGCGCAAAACCATCACGGTCGACGGCGAGCGCGCCACCGGCCGGAAGCTTGTGGCGATCGGCGGCCGCCATGATCAGGGAACTCGCCCGCCGCATCTCCTCATGCAGTAGCCCGACGGCATTGTTGGCGGCGTCATCGGAGCGGAACGAATTGGAGCAGACGAGCTCGGCGAGAGCATCGGTCTGATGCGCCTCGGTCCCCCGCATCGGCCGCATCTCGTGGAGCGTGACGGGCACAGCCGCCGAGGCGAGTTGCCAAGCGGCTTCGCTGCCGGCGAGACCGCCGCCGATGACGTGAACCTCCTTGGCCATGATCGTAGCTAGCCCTCAAGGGCCTTCGCTTCAAGGCACAGGGCCGATCTGCGGAACGAAGCGCGAAGTTCTCGAAATCGGTCGGATCAGCTGTTGCCGCAGGGAGACAGCCGCCCAAGGAAATGGGCCTGGACAAGCGCCTCGATCTGGTTTCCCGATCGCGGCCAAGCTATAGAACAAGGTCCGGAGAATCAAAATTCGGCTGATTTTTCAATGAGACAGAGGCAGCTGCGCGTTCTGTTGATCTTACTCGCCGCGGCCATGAGCCTCGCCGGCTGCACCCATGATCGCTCCGGGCCACCTGCAATGCATTTCGCCGAGTTCAGCGTCTCGCCGCCTAAAGGCGACGCCGTGGAGGTTTGCCACGCTTATACCTGCCAGATGAAGACGACGTTCTACTTCCACGCCAAGGACATCCGCGAAATCGCGGCGGTTATGAAGAAGACCAAGAAGGCCGACACGCCCTATGAGGAGCGCCGCGCCATCGCCTACGCCATCGCCCTGATCGAAAAGAAGGTCGGCGCCAGGCTCGGGATCAACGATAGGGCAGGCATGGAATTTTCCGGAAGCGGGGATCCCACCCAAGAGGATTGCGTCGACGAGGCCACCAACACCACGAGCTATATGCTCGTGCTGCAGTCCCACGGTCTGCTCAAATACCACACGGTGCAAATTCCGTTCTCCAAGGGCGACCTGTTGAAGGCGACCTTGCAGGGCGATCCGGTCAAATACTGGCCGCACTGGACTGCGGTCATCCAAGAGAAGAAGACCGGGCAACGCTACGCCGTGGACTCCTGGATCTACGCCAATGGCGAGAATCCGGCGGTGGTCAAGGTCGAGGATTGGTACATCAAGGACCTCGCCAGCCTGCCGCAATCGACCCACTGACCGGTTTTGCTTTGAAAACTCAACGTCTGGCGGCTGCCGCCGTCACCTTGGCCATTGCGTAGTCTTTGGGCAAGACCATGTGAATTTGGGCAAAATTATGAAATCGACGTTCAAAGGGGGGTGGCTTTCGATTATACTTTGGGCGGAAGCCGAATCGGCTTGGCGTAAAAATAGGCTTCTGCTCCATAGAGCCGGTGGACCGCCGGCAGTGCGGATATCCACCCGCTCGCCAACAGAAAGGGGGGTGAGATGTCCTTGAACACAGCCTTAGCTATTAGCCTTGGCGTTCTCGGCGCCGTCGCCACGTGGCTCTTCCTTGGGCCGCTCGGCGGGGCATTGCAGATCTGGGCCGCTTTCATTGCCTGGGCTTGCTTCTACCATTGCGGTGGCAAGGAAGCCGGGCTGCAGTCGACAATCCTCAACACGGCTGCGGGTGCTGTCATCGCCGCGATCACGCTGATCGTCGCCGGTGCCGGCATGGCCGACAGCCTGCCGCCGGCCATGTGGGCGGCGCTTTGCGTCGGCGTTGGCGTCGCGGCCATGGTGCTGCTCGCCAATGTTCCGATGTTCTCGAGCATTCCCGCTCAGGTCTATGGCTTCGCCGCCGTGGTAGCACTCGTGCTGCTCGGCAACGGTGCCGCGAATCTGACCGGCCTTTCACTGACCAACCCGGTGATCGCCATCATCCTGTCGATGGTCATCGGCGCCGTGTTTGGGTATGTCTCGGAAAAAGTCGCAGGCATGCTGGTTGGCGCAAACCACCACGCCGCGGCAAAAGCGTAAGCATCGCGTCAGAACCCAGCGCTTAAGCGCGAACACGCTTGCGAGCGGGCCCGGGTTGCCGTGGCCCCGCCCGTTTTTGATGCGCGATAGCGGCGTGACGTTAAAGGAAACGTCACGCCGTTCCTGTGTGATGAGCCGCGTTAATCGAAGAAGGGCATCGCTATGAATGGACCGTACAATTACGGCGCCGAGAGCGTTAAGTATGGCGTGAGTTTCGGCACCGCGCTCGCTATCGCCATCTCCTACACCAACAACCACTCGATCCTGTGGGCGATCATCCACGGAATCTTCAGCTGGTTCTACGTGATCTATTTCGCCCTGTTCCATTAAAGGGCCTCAGGCGATTTTCACCCGGATCTCGATCGGTCCAGCACCGCGAGCGTGACCTCTCAAGGCTCTGTTGAGGTTACTGCGCCGGGACTTATGCTTTCTGGAAAGGGAGCGTTTGCCACTTGGGCAAGCTTCTCTCCAACAGCCCTTGCGCGATGCCCGATGCTGGCGCAAGGTCCGTGGCTGTCGTTGATGTTGTGCGTAGCGGGGTTCCTCGATGTCCTCTGTCGTGGTTGGCTGGACTGGCAGATGTGCGGATCCTCGCGCCCGCGCCAGGCTTGTGGCGCATCTCACCCGGCTGGCCGAGCTCAGCGACAATTATTTGCGCGGAAGAGGCCCCGAGCTCGCCATCGTTGCCGACGGCAGCGGCGAGCGGGCAGCGCGGTTACGCCGCGCCCGCGCCAATATCGAACATGTCAGCCGGACGATCTCAGGTCAGATCCTGGTTTCCAGCGGCATCGTGCCGGATCCGAACGTATTCATCGCCGGCACCCGCGAGGCTGATCTTCCCGCGCTCGCCCATCCCGAGATCGAGCATGCGTCGATGACCTCGGTGCCTAACGCGCGCCTCAGCGGCATCGATTTCCGCTTGTTCGGCTCAGGCGGGCTCCATCCCGGAGCCGACCGTGTGAGCTTCGTGTTCCTCGAAACCGCCGCGACGCCGTTCCTCGACGGCAGGCTGGTTCAAGTCGAGGGCGAAGCCGATTGCCGCGAGCACGATACCGAGATCATCAGCGGCGCGAGCGCGTATCTGAGCGGCCCCAAGGCCTACCTCAATTGCTCCCTGGAGGACTGGGTCGACCTGTTGTTCTCGTGGGTGAAGTTCTTCTTCGTCGGCGATCTCTGGTGGCGGACCTTCGAAGAGATGCAGACCTACGAGGATTATCGCGCGGTGTTCGCCGACGTGCAGCTGACCCTTGGCACCGAGCGTGCCGAGCAGGCGACCTTCGACGCCATTCTCGCCACCTTCGCCCAGCACGCCGAGCATCTCCGCAGCACGGTGGTCGCAGCAGGTTAGCGCGCGACGCTTCCGACTACTGCGGGATCACCCAGTTTGAGCCGTCGCTCTGCGCCACCTGCGTCCGGCACAGTGTCACGTCCTGGCTCTGGGTCTCGCCGTTCTTGTTGACGCTTTGGGTGACGTCGCGGCAGGTGGTGCCGTCGTGCTGATAGGGCTCGCTCTTGGGCACGACCCAACCCGATGCCGTCACCGTGTTGGTGTTCGGATCGGTACGCTTCCACGGCACTTTCTTGGGCGCCACCTGCTTGACCACCGGCTGTTCCGCGGCGAGCTCGCTCGCCAGCGCAAGCTGGCGGCGCTCCTCCTCGTCGAGCCGACGGCCGATGGCGCTGCCGATGAGGCCGCCGGCGACGGCGCCGACGACGGCGCCGGCAACAGGGTTACGCCTCGCGATCAGACCGCCGGTGACGCCGCCGGCCATGGCGCCGATGCCGGCTCCCACCTGCTGCCGCGAGCCCGGCGCGCCGCAGCCCGCAAGCAGGCTCGAGGCGGCAACAGAGAACGAGCAGTGCCCTACGCCATGACCTCAACTCTTGGGTGACGATCCTCACGGCGCACCTGCCTTACTGAAAGACGCCGCGATGGTGGCGGCGGGCCTCTTCGGCGGCCTTCTGATATTGCGGCGTGGCGCCGGTCGCGAGCCGCGCCGCACCATTGGTGAGAGCGGCGAGCGCGAGATCGATGTTGCCGACGAAACAAACATGGCGCTCCCCGGTCGCCGTGCAGCGGATTTGCGAGCCTTGCTCCTCGATGAACTTGGCCAGCTGGTCGCGATAGGGGGAGCCGAGCCCCTGGACGCCGGCAAGCATGATGGTCTCGCCTTCGATCTCGAGCGTCCCGGTATCGATCACCTTCTCCACCGTGCCGCTGAGTTCGATCGGCGGCGGCGGCGGCAGCGGCATGGATTCCGGCGCGCGGGCGGCATCAGGGTCGAGCTCGGGCTCAGGCTCGGCCTCAGCCTCCGGCTCGGGGACCGGATCCGGTTCCCTGATGGCGATCGTCTCGCTCGCGAGCGGCTTTGAGGTCACGGCGGCCAACTGTGCTTGCGGTGCCTGCTTCGGCGCCGCCGGGATACTCGACACCACCATGCCCTGCTCGGACTCGGGTGTCTCGGCTGGCGCGGGCGCGTCCCCAGGCATCAGCCACGACGCCTTGAGCTGGTCGGAGATATAGCCGCCGACGACATTGGCGACGATGTCCGTCATCAGGACACCGGCGATGCTGACGACGGAAACGATTCCGGCCCATTTCCAGCGCTGGTCAGTGGCCATGGAAAATCGGTCGAGCGACCGCCCCCCGGTCGATTGGCGCCTATAGATTGGAGCTTACCCGCAACTGGGACCGCGAGAACATGGCGGGAATTTGGCCAGCCGGCGGTAACGTGGAGAATGCCGGGCAAAAAAGGCGCAACTCCGGCAGCTCCCGTCAGAAACGGCCATCATCGGGAATGTTGAGCGGCGGCCCACAGGCCTTGCAATGAACAGCGCCGACCTCGTGGCGCTGAAGACCGCAGCACGGACAGGGAGAGCGGACCTTGTGAGGACGGAGCAGCGCCCGGAGCGTCAGGCGTGGCCATGTCTTCAACACAGTCTCGGCATTTGCTTAAGGTGCGTGGGCCGCCTTAAGGCGCGCCCCTATGTGTACCAGCGAGGCGCAGGCGCAGCGATTGCGTTCGCTCTCGAGGAGAACGGCCATGGCGGCTCTTAAGCTCTACCACGCATCGCCCTCGCGCTCGTCCATCGTGCGTTGGATGCTCGAGGAGATCGGCGAGCCCTATGACATCGAGTTGCTCAGTCTCGCTGATGGCGATCAATTCAAGCCCGGCTATCTCGCCGTCAACCCAATGGCCAAGGTGCCGGCGCTGATACATGACGGCGTCGTCATCACCGAGGCTGCCGCCATCTGCACCTACCTCGCCGACGCCTTCCCGCAAGCCGGCTTGAGCGTGCCGATCGGCGATCCGCGCCGGGGCACCTATCTGAAATGGCTGTTCTTCGCGCCGGGCTGTGTCGAACCCGCGATGATCGACCGCGCGGCGCCGCGGGCCGAGCCGGCACGGCGCGGCATGCTCGGCTATGGCGATTTCGACTCGGTGATGGATGTCGTCGCCAAGGGCGTCGCCCAAGGTCCCTATCTCATGGGCGAGCAGTTCACCGCCGCCGACGTCGTCCTCGGCTCGACGCTCCGCTGGGGCCTGATGTTCAAGCTTCTCCCGGAACGGCCGGAATTTGTAGCTTATGTGGGCAGGCTCGGCGCGCGCCCGGCATTGCAGCGGGCGACCGCCCTCGATCAGGAGCTTGCCGCGGCATAGCAACACGCCGCTTACCTAATCTTCGCGATCCGCCATCGGCCGTTGACGCGCCATGGTACAAGGTTCCGTCATGAGCCCGTGCGCGGCGCGCGGCTTCACCAGCAAGAAAGATCCATCCATGAACACCGACGTCCCCGTCGTTGAGACTAGCAAGTTGAAGCGCACCGAAGTGTGGGGTGAGACCGATCCCGCCGTCCGTTGGGCCGGTGCCTTCGCCGTCTATGGCGGCCACGCCGCCACCGCCTCCTCGACCATCGTCTACGAGATCGAGCCGGGCAAGCGTCTCGGCTGGCACACCGACGCTACCGAGGAGACGCAGTACATCATCGCCGGCGAGGGCAAGCTCTATCTCGAAGACGGGTCGACCCACCAGGTTGGGCCGGGCAGCGTGTTCGTGCTGCCGACGCCGCTGCGCCACGATCTCGAAAACACCGGCAAGGAGACCCTGCGCGCCGTGGCCTTCTTCGCCGCGGCAATGTTCACGCAGACTTTCGATCAGGTGATGCTGCCCCCGAAGAGCCACATCCTCGGCACGCCAAATCGCGAGGGCTGACAAACGTCAGTCGTGGGCCGGTCTGCCGAAGGCCTTGCGCAGCTCGTCCTTCGCCTGCTCCAGCCGCTCCCGGTCGGCCTCGGACAGGTTCTTGCCGGCGCGATTGATGTAGAAGGTGAGCATTGACATGGCGGAGCGGAATGGCTCTGCCTTGCGCCGGTGGCTCGCCTCGGCCGAGCGCTTCAGCGACGCCGCGATCTCCTTCGGGTCGGCGAGGGCGAACACGCCGTGCTCCAGCGTCAAGGCGTCCGAATGTTCGGTGACGTCGTGCGACCAGCGCTTTTTGTTCTCTGACTTCGCTTTCTCCGACTTCGCCATCGGGCGTGGCCTTTCTCGCCACCAACCTACGCCTTTTCGTCACCTAGGATCGCGCGGTGCCGAACCACTTCAGGAACAGCCCGGTGCCGAAGCCCCAGACCGAATTGACGAGGATGGACGCGAACAGGCGCGGCCACAATACCGGGATCGGCACCCCCTTGAGCGGCGGCACCACGAAAAAGGCGACCAAAGGCAGCGCCACGGCGCCAACCAGGATCCAGCCCGCCCAATAGAAGCTGCCGCGTAGCCGCACCAACAACGGCGCGAGAACTGCGCCCCATAGCCCACCCCAGAACGCCTTGGAGATCACCGCGGGCACGCCGAGGGGAGGGATTGGATCGAGCGGCCAAGCCGGCCGCTCCCACGGAATCAAGCCAACGACGTTGAGGACATACCAGAAGCTTTGGTGGAAGATCAGCGTCGACAGAGCTCCGGCAATGAAGCCGAACGCGAAGAGCTTCCATAACGCGATAGAGCGCGGGGCGGCGAGTGAGGTCATGCGGGGATAAAGCGGACCCGTTGGCCGCGACGCAAGAGCCTCGCGCATAGGACACGAGATGTTGAAGATCGTCACCGGAGGCCAGACCGGCGTCGACCGCGCCGCCCTCGATACGGCCATTGAGCTCGGCATCCCCTATGGCGGCTGGTGCCCGAAGGGCGGCTGGGCCGAGGACTTGCGTGATCCGCCCGGACTGCTCGCGCTCTATCCTGATCTGCGCGAGACGCCCGACGCCGATCCCGCCCAGCGCACCGCATGGAACGTGCGCGACAGCGACCGTCTGCTCATCCTGGTCGATTCGGGGAGGATCGAGGCGTCGAAGGGAACGGCCTTCGCGCGCGACTACGCCGAGGCGCTGGCCAAACCGTGGCTTATTGTCGATCTCGGCGACGGCAATGCGCTGGCAGAAGCGCGGTCGTTCCTCGGCGCAGGCGAGAGTGCTTTGGCACTCGGGATCGGCGGTCCACGCGAGAGCGAAGCGCCGGGCATCTATGCCAAGGCAAGAATTTTCCTGCATGCGTTGCTCGGGGACAGTCAAGCGTACGCGGGCGAGGCTGGGAGGGCATCGCCCAGCTTGAAGCTCGATCGCGAGGCAGAGGCACTGCTGCACTGGGCCACCTCGGCGCCCGGCGCGCCGCTATGGAGCCTTGGCCCCGACGAGGCTCGGAACGAATATCGCCGCGCTCTCGGCAAGACCGAAATTCCGCCGCCGGAGGTCCGAGAGGCGATCGATATCGTCGTGCCGGGCGAGGTGGGGCCATTGCGCCTCCGCCGCTACGTTCCGGCCACCGGCGGCAGCGCCGCCGAAGCGGCGATCCTGTTCGTTCACGGCGGCGGCTGCGTCATCGGCGACATCGAAAGCCACGACGTCCTGTGCCGAACCCTGTGCCACGACACCGGCGCCACGGTGTTCTCCCTCGACTATCGGCTGGCGCCGGAACACCGGTTCCCGGCGGCGGTCGACGATACGGTTGCGGCGTTGCAATGGCTGTCCGGAGCAGGCCCGAGCCTCGGCCTCGACCAGGAGCGCATCGTCATTGTTGGCGACAGCGCCGGCGGCGGGCTCGCCGCCGTGGCGTTGCACGAGACCAAGGGCCGCTTGGATGCCCCGGTCCGCGGCCAGGCCCTGATCTATCCGGCCCTCGATCTTCGCGGCCGCCTGCCGTCGCGGCGGGATCTCGGCGACCATTTCCCGATTCCCCGCGACCTGATCCAATGGTTCTTCGGCCACTATTTCGGCAGCGCCTGGCCGATTGCCGACCCGCGCGCGATCCCTGCACTCTATGAGGATTACACCGGCCTGCCGCCCGCGTTGATCGTCACGGCAAGTCACGACCCGCTGCGCGACGAGGGCGCCGAATACGCCGAGAGGCTCGCCGCGGCCGGGGTGCCCGTCGACTATCAGTGCTGTGAAGGCACCATCCACGGCTTCATGAATATGGGCCGGGTGCTGCGCCGGGCGCATGGGCACACGCGGAAGCATATCGCCAGGTGGCTGAACGAGCGCCTCCGCGTGAGCTGAGGCCTCAGGACGAGCTGGGAAGATCGCCCACGCCCGGCACCACCACGGCGAACATGTCGCCGAGAGCCGACAGGCTCGCGTCCTGGAGATCGGGCGCGGAGACGTCCTCGCCGGTCGCCGGGTTGGGGATCGAGCGCGTCGCGGTGGCGCTGGCGACCACGGTGTTGTTGTAGCCACGATTGAACGAGGCGCGCGTCGTCGAGTTCACGCACATATGCGTCATGAAACCGGCATAGGTGACGTTCTTGACCCCGAGCTTCTTCAACTCAGCGTCGAGCTCGGTCTGCTCGAAGGCGCTCGGGTAGTTCTTGACGATCACGGTCTCGCCGTCGATCGGCGCCACCATCTCGGCGATCTGTCCGATCGGCGCGGAGACGTCATAGGGCGTGCCGGGGCCGGCATCGTGCATGATGTGGATCACCGGCCGTCCCGCCTCGCGAAACCGGCGCAGCAGCGTAGCCGCCTCGTGGAGCGCCGGCTCGACGCCCTCGAGCTGCATGACGCCTTCACGATAGGTCTGCTGGCAGTCGATCAGCACCAGCGCGCTCTCCGAGATCGGCGCCGGGTCGGGGCTCATGCCGGTAAGTTCGCGAAGGGTAGGGCTCGCCATGGTTTCCTCTCCTTTGTGTCCAGTTTGTCGCGCGAAGTGTAGCGCACGGGCTCTCGTCCTGCTCTCCTCACAAGGGAGGAGGGTGCCACGCCGCCGCACGTGAGCGCCGTTTTGCCGCGCCTCATTCCATCAAGTCGGCAAATTTTCATCAAGGTTTTCGCGTCTAGTGGAGCCCTGACCAAGAGCGCGCCACGCGGTTTCATTACATCGTGGTCAACGCGCTGAGAGGCGCGAGGTGCGCGTAAGTGCCCTCGCGTTTCTCTCTAGGGATGGTTTCGAACATGACGAGGGCTACGATGCTTCGGATAGTCGCGAGTTTGTGCATCTGGGCGGTCGCGCTCGGCCTCATCGGCGATTTTGCGCTGCATGCTCAAGGTTTGGCGTCATCGACGCTGATGGCAGTGGCGGCGGCGTCTGCCGTCGCGGTCCTGGGATAGCGCCCGCCGGGACCTCGACCCGCTTATGGCGATAAGCCTTCCTCGCCGTGGCCCGGCCTCTGGGCCGCGGGGCGGAGGTGCGGGCAGGTACTGCGCTCCGCGCGCACTGGGAATGTTGTCGCACCCGCGGAACCGGCCCGCATAGAGATCCGTTCGTGCAGTGACGGAGGGTGCCAAATCATCCCCTGGAGGTTAAGCAATGGAAGCAACCTGGAAACCCCACACGAAGCACGGCGAGTTAACCGAGCGCAGCGATTTGCCTGACAGCGTGTTCGCCTTTCCGAAGCAACGCAAAGAGCCGATGACCGACGCGAGCCACGTCAGAAACGCGATCGCGCGTTTCGATCAGACCACCGGCGTCTCGGATCAAGACCGGGAATTGGCCTTCGCCAATATCAAGAAGGCGGCGAAGCACTACGGCGTCGACATGACGGAATCGAGCTGGAAGGAGCTTGGCCGGTATCCGAGCACTGGCCGGACCGCCGCCGACCGGCGGGAGTCCGCGCGCAAGGGCGCGGAAACGCGCAAAGAGCACGAGCGCCATCAGCACTGACAGACGCTCGCCGCGTCGCCCCGTCGTGGCTACGCGGTACTCAGATCGATCTTGAGCCGCCTGGCCGTCTGCGGCCCGACCTGGCCGTCGACAATGATGCCTTTCGTGGCCTGGAAGGCGCCGACGGCGGAGGCGGTCAAGGCATCGTAGTCGCCGCTGATCGGCCCGGGGTCGATGCCGAACGCCTTGAGCGCACGCTTGATGGCCTTGACCACGGATGGCTTCATGCTGGGACGCCCCACGGCATAGATCACCGCCGGCTCCTCGATGGTGACGTCGCCGTCGTCATCGCCGTAGGAGAAGTCCGGCAGAAACACGCCGGTGTTCCACACGCGGCCAGAGACCTTGCCGCGGCGCACGCCGTAAGCTTTTCCCATCGCCTCGACGGTGCCGCCCTTGCCGTCGCTGACCACGATGTGACCCATGGCGCCCGGCGCTGGCGGGTAGCGGAGAAGAATGGCGCCGACGGTCGACGCCGCCTTTGCCGCCGGCACGCGTTTCCCAAGCTTGTTCGAATCGGTCTGCCACGCGCCGGTATAGGCTTCGACCGTTGCCGGATCGCCGCCGTCGTTGACGCAGCCATAGAGGAACCCGCCCACCTGATAGACTAGCCAGGACATGAACTCGGCGCAGTCCCACGGCCCGTGCCAGTTCTTGTTGTTCTTCGGCACGCAGACATTGACGTATTTCTCGCCGATGCGTGACTCGGCCAATTTCAGCATTTTCTCACCGTCGGTCATGGCATCCTCCCGCACTCAAAGCATCTTCGGACATATGCTACTTATACGGGAATATTAATGAGTTGCAACGCATAGGCGTGTCGGCTGACATCGCCAAGATGACTCCGTTGAGCTTCAGATGTGCGATCGAGGCCCCAATGGCACCGCAAATATGTTGGGACCGGAGCGGCTTCCTGGGGGATCGCATCGATGGCTCGGTGCGGATCGGTGTCGGGCGCGACGCCGCCGAGGCTGCGTCCACAACGGTGTTCGGCACGACGACATACGGTCCCCCTAAGGTCTGGATCGAGACGGTCGATAGCGGCAGCGAGCAAGAGCGCGCCACCGACGCCATCAGCATCGAGGCGCCGTGAATCCGCCGTCGCTTAACGATGCCCCGCCGCCGCCGCTTCTCAGAACAATCGTTCGGTGCTAGCGTCGCTTGCTTTGTTCCGGGGCTAGGCAGCGGCCCGGGAGACACGTCATGCCCGTAAATTCGATCCAGACGAGGTTCTGGTATCAGGCGGCCGGCGACGACTTCGTCACCCGCACCTCCGACTTCAACATGATTCCCGGAGACATCATGGTCACCTCGGCTCTGACCTTGATCATCGATGGCGCCGCCGAAGCCGCAGGGATCATGAGCGCATCCTCGGTGCAAGCGGGCCAGGAAAACTTCGGCAACTATTACTGGCAGTGGCGCTCATCGTTGTTTCGGCAGGGGCTGCGAACGCTGACCGTCGCCATTGCCACCAGCCCCAACCGCACCGCTCAGGGCTTGTTCACCCTGTTCGTATTCTGACCCGTTGCCGAGGAGAGCGACTATGCGTTCCGACAGTTCAAACGGGTTGCAGATCGCGGAGCACCAGACCTGCGTCGTGTTCGACAAGAAGACGGGAGGGGTGGCCCACATTCACGACAGCATTACTTTCGCCGGCGCCGAGCCGCCGACGAAGGATCAGTTTGAAGCGCGAGCCATGGAGCTCGCCCGCCAGTTGGCGACGCGACGACGTGGCCTCAAGCTCGATCGCCTGGAGATCCTCCACGTCCACCCCGACGAGCTTGAGCATGTGGCAGCGCCTTGGGTCGACGTGAAAACGCGACGGCTGATGCAGACCGAGAATTTGTTGCCCGGCGCGCTCAAGCCGAAAATAGATCGAACCCCAAAGAAGCGGAAGTCAAAGCACTCGCGCGCGCAGAAATAGCGCGGCGTCAGCCCAATGGAGCCCGTCATGCCGAAGCCTCTCACGTCGTCCCAGTTTTTCCGTCTGCTTCTCTCTCATGGCCGTTGCCTTTCCGTGCGCCCTCGCGACCGGACCGGCCAGCGCCGAGCCGCGCGAACTGAAGATGATCGAGCACGCCACCACCGATGCCGTCACCGACACCGGCGCCTCCGGCGATAGCGCCGGCGATATCCTCACCTTCGCCAACGAGGTGTTCGATGCCGACGACAAGGCCAAGATCGGCACCGACCAGGGCATCTGCTTCCGCACCGTGGTGGGCAAGGCCTGGGAGTGTTTCTGGACGCTTACCCTCGACGACGGCCAGATCACCGTAGAGGGGCCGTTCAACGACACCGGCAATTCGGTGCTCGCGGTCACCGGCGGCACCGGCTCCTATGCGGGAGCGCAGGGCGAGATGGCGCTGAGCGCGATCGGCACCGACGGCAAGGCTTACACCTTCATCTACAAGCTGAAATAGGGATCTCGGCGGGAGCAACCTGCGGGGGCGCGCGCAGCTAGCGCGCCCCAAAGTTCGCGGGAGCGCGGGGGAGACTCGTGCTAGGGTGCGCCCCATCGTTCAGCAAAGGGGGGAAAACCATGCTGACAGCACTCATTATTGCCCTTGTGATCGGCGCCATCGCCGGTTGGCTCGCAGGTCTCCTGGTGCAAGGGACCGGGTTCGGCCTGATGGGGGACATTGTCGTCGGGATCCTCGGCGCGTTGCTCGCGGGCTTCCTGTTTCCGGTCCTCGGCATCACGCTCACCCTTGGCGGCGGCGTGCTCGGTGCCATCATCCTCGCCTTCATCGGCGCCGTGATCCTGCTCGTGATCGTGAAGATCATCAAACAGATCGCAGCCTAGTCTGCGGGGCAGCGAGACCGGACGACGGGACTGCGGTGTCGCCACCTAAGGGCTGTTGCCGCCTCTCGATCTCCTGCCGCGATGCCGAGAAGATATCCCAGGTGGCGATGAACATCGCTGCGATCACCGGTCCGACGACGAAGCCGTCGAGGCCGAAAATGGCGATTCCGCCCAGCGTCGAGATCAGCACGACGTAGTCCGGCATCTCGGTGTCCTTGCCGACCAGGAACGGGCGCAGGAAGTTGTCGACGAGGCCGATGACGAGCGCGCCATAGGCAATGAGAACCACGCCCTGCCATATCGCCCCGGTCGCGAGGAAATAGAGCGCGACCGGGAGCCAGACCAAGGCCGCGCCGACTGCGGGCAGCAAGGACAGAAAGGCCATCACCACGGCCCACAGCACCGGGGCATGAATGCCGAGGAACCAGAAGATGAGGCCACCGAGCGCGCCTTGCACCGCGGCCACCAACAGGCTGCCCTTGAACATGGCGCGGGTGACGATGGTGAATTTGGTGAACAGCGCGCGTTTCTGTTCGGCGCGGAGCGGGATCGCATCCCTGATCCGCGCGGTCAGCCTGCCTCCATCGCGCAGAAAGAAGAACAACAAATAGAGCGCCAGGAACAGATTGATGACGACGTTGGCGGTGCTACGTCCGATGTCGAGCGCCTGCGAGGCGAGATATTTGCTGGCTTGCACCAGCGCGGCCGACAGCCGCTCATGCATCGTGCTGAGATCGGTCAGCCCGAAACGGCCGAGGAGATCGGTGGCCCATGCCGGCAGCGCGTTGAGGAATTCCTGAAAATACGTGCCGAAATTTAGTTCCTCCTGACTGAATTCGCTGATAGAGGGAGGTCGCTTCCTGTACCAGGGACGCCGCCGTCAACGTCAGGGGCAGGATCACCAGCGTCAGGATGATGAGGACCGTGGCCAGCGCGGCAAGGTTGCGCCGCTGCCCAAGGGCACCGATCAGCCGCCGGTTGAGCGGCGCAAACACGGTTGCCAGCACCGCTGCCCAGAGGATCGCCTCGGAGAACGGCCACAGGATCCAGGCGAAGGCGAGCGACACCAGCGACGACGAGCAACAGCAGGGTGGCGTCTTCGAGCTTGCGCAAAGTGGGGTTCCGTTCGGCGGGCGTCGCGGTCGAGCCGGATCATAGCCGCGCCTGCGCGCCGTCCGTCCAAATTTCGCCACCGAGATTGACAAACGCGCCAACTCTGCTTGGGATGGTCCAGAACCGACGGGGCGGCGCGGAAAATGGCGGAAAAGCAGCACGAAGGCGGGGTTTCCTACCACACTCCGGGCCTCGACTATTTCGAGGACCGCGAGCTTAGGCGCCACGCCGGCGTGTTCTATCTCTGGGCGCTCGGCGTCGCCGCGGTCATCTCCGGCGACTTCTCCGGCTGGAACCTCGGCTTTGCCGTCGGCGGCTGGGGCGGCATGTTCCTCGGCACCATCATCATCACCATCATGTATCTCGGCCTGACTTATTCCATCGCCGAGATGAGCCCGGCGCTGCCCCATACCGGCGGCGCCTATTCCTTTGCCCGCACCGCCTTCGGGCCCTGGGGCGGCTTCATCACCGGCGTCGCCGAGAACGTCGAATATGTGCTGACGCCGGCGGTGATCGTCTATTTCATCGGCGCCTATCTCACCGCGATCTTCCACACGCCCGCGGCGCTGATGCCGCTATGGTGGGTGCTCGGCTATGCGGTGTTCGTCACCCTCAATGCCCGCGGCGTCGAGCTCTCCTTCACCGTGACGTCACTCGTCACGCTGATGGCCATCGCCGTGCTCGTGATCTTCTTCGTCAGCGCCATACCGCTGTTCGATTTCAGCAAATACGCGCTCAATATCGGCGTCGATCCCGCCACAGGTGCGGCGATCGAGCTTCCGGAGGGCAACGGGCCGTTCCTGCCGTTCGGGGTCTATGGCGTCCTTGCCGCCATGCCCTTCGCGGTCTGGCTGTTCCTGGCCATCGAGCAGCTGCCGCTCGCCGCCGAAGAGTCGGTCGATCCGAAACGCGACATGCCCAAGGGCATCATGCTCGGCATGTTCACCTTGATCGTCCTCGGCTTTCTGGTGCTGCTGATCAACCCGTCGATCCCGGTCCAGCGCGAGGTCACCGACGCGAGCGGCGCCACGGCGCTGGTCCATGGCGCCTTCGCCCTCGGCACCTCTGGCGAACCCATTCTCGACGGCTTCCGGGCGATCTTCGCCAAGAACGCCGCGGGCGCACTGTCGCTCGCCGCGGTGATTGGCCTGATCGCGAGCTTCCATGCCATCATCTTCGCCTCCGGGCGGCAGATCTACTCGCTGTCGCGGGCGGGTTATTTCCCGCATTTCCTGTCGCTGACCCATGGCAAGCACAAGACGCCGAACGTCGCCCTGATCGCCGCGGCCCTGGTCGGTCTTGCCGTGATGATGGTCGTGTGGTTCACCATGGGCGGTGAGCGGGCCGGGTCGTTCATAGGCGGCGTCCTGCTCAACATGGCGGTGTTCGGTGCGATGTTCTCTTATCTGTTGCAGGCGCTCACCTTCATCCGGCTTCGCCGCCGCTTTCCCAAGATCGAGCGTCCCTACCGGAGCCCGCTCGGCGTGGCCGGCGCCGTACTGACGGTGGTCATCGCGCTCGTGACCCTCGGCTTCCAGCTCGCCGATCCGCTTTACCGCACCGGCGTCATCGGCGTCGCCATCTGGTATGCGCTGGCGATCCTCTATTTCGCGGCCTATGGCCGGAAGACGCTGGTGCTGTCGCCCGAGGAAGAGTTCGCGGTGAAGCACCGTGAGGGCGAAGCCTCCGTAAGCTAAGCGTTTTCCGCGCGCTTCGACAGGATCGTGCAGCTGCGGAGAGCTCGAAATTGGCTGGCTCAACCCTTGCAATCGGCCTCGCCGGCCATATCTCTTAGGGGTCGGCACACCCGCCAGCCAGAGGGAAGAACAATGGCGAAGTGGTTCCTGATTGCGTTGGTGCCCGTGGCCCTTGCCGGCTGCGTGGCAGACCAGGGCCCAGCATTGCCGCTTGCCCTTGGACCCGCGGACACCGCGCAGGCCTCCTGCCTCCGCTATGCCGGCGCCCCTGCCTATGGCGACTGCAAGGGCCTGAAAGTGGAAATCGCGCCTTCAGCCCAGCCTGACACCGAGTAGGTTCGGCTTCTTCCCCAACGCTTAGGTTCGAGCATCGACATCCCGCGCTCCGGCCGTGTGGCGCGACGTCTTGCCGAAGCGCGCGTAGCGGTAGGGAGTGGGATCCACGAGCGGCGTCGCCCCCGTCACCAGATCCGCCATGAGATGACCTGCACCCGGGCCGATGCCGAAGCCATGGCCGGAGAAGCCGCTGGCGATGAAAAAGCCGGGGAGGGCAGGCACCGCCGAGATCACGGGCACCCCGTCCGGCGTTACGTCGATGAGCCCGGCCCAGCGCTCCACGACCCCGCATGCCCTCGAACGCCGGAAAGCTCCGCGCAAGGTTCCTGCTGCCCTCGTCGAGAATGGAGCGGGACGGCGCGGGATCGAGGGTGCGCACGGTCTCGAACGGCGTCACCGTATCGAGCGCCCAGCGCCGCGGGACGCGCCACTCCTCCAGGAACCGCTTGCCGACGCGGAGCCGCAACTCGTGCCATTGGGCGATGAGGGCCGGGACGAACGTGAAGAACAGCCGGAAGCTGTCCGGCACGAGCTCGGCCTCGGTGGCATTCCGGCGGGCGATGCTGTAGCCGCCGTCGAGCCGCTTGCGAAAGGCGAAGTCGTCGGCACCGGCGGCCCGGTCCGGCGCCCCGGCGACCGGAGCCGTCCGCAGCACCGAGCCCAGGATCTTGAGCTGCGGCAGCTCCACGCCGAGATTGCCGCAGAAGAGCCGTCGACCAGGCGCCGCCGGCGAGCACCACCTGACTGCATCGGATCGCTCCCCGTTCTGTGACGACACCGCTGACGGCACCGGCCGAGGTCTCGATGCCGCGCACGGCGCAAGCCTCGAGGATCACAGCGCCCGCTCTGACCGCGGCATTGGCGATGGCCGAGGTCGCCTTTTCCGGCTCGGCGCAGCCGTCGCTCGGCGTATAGAGGGCCGCCGGCCAGCGCCGCGACGATCCGGGCAGCAGCCGGTCGATCTCGTCGGACCCGATCAGGCGAGAGTCGATCTGAAATGCGCCGGCCTCGGCGAGCCACGCCTCGTACTGCGCCGCCTCCTTGGCGCTCGCGCAGAGATAGACGATGCCGGTCTGGCGGAACCCGGTCTCGGCATTGGTCCGCGCATTCATGTCTTGCCACAGACGCAAGCTCTCGACCGCGAGTGGGACCTCGGCAAGGTCGCGACCCATCTTGCGGCACCAGCCCCAGTTGCGGCTCGACTGCTCGCCGGCGATGGTGCCCTTCTCGCACAGCACCACCGATACGCCGCGCTCGGCGAGCGAGAGCGCGGTGCTCGCGCCGACGATGCCGCCGCCGATGACGACAACATCGGCCTTCGCCGGAAGCTCGGAGGTGATGAGCACGGGATCGATGCGTGGCGCCATCGAATGCCTTTATGCCGAGTAGCCGATGTCTATTTAGGGCACTCGACCTTATCCGATAAGCGCCACTTAACGATGTCCGCGTACGGCTCGTCTGCGATCGCTTTCGATCGGCTATATCAATGGGCGAGGTTGAGTCGCAGCTCGCGACCTTTGGTTGAGGCGGAAGGGGCAACCCATGCAAACGATTCACCGAATTCTCCTTACCGCCACCTTGGTCGCGCTGCCGACTTTGGCGTTCGCGGACGCCTATCACGAGCTTGCCCGCGAACCGCACGGCATCGAGGCGCCCAATCCCGAGCCGGCCCCGCCGCTGGCGCCGCCTTCCAAGAAGATCACCATCTACACGGCGAAAACCATCGTGACCGAGGATCCGGGCACGCCGACCGCGGAGGCCGTGGCGGTGATGGACGGCAAGATCCTCGGCGTCGGCACTCTCGACGAGGTCAAGGGCTGGGTCACCGACGAGGAGGTCGAGATCGACCGGCAGTTCCAGGATGCTGTGATCGTGCCCGGCTTCATCGAAGCGCATATGCACCCGCAGATCACGGGGGTGCTGTGGCTCGGGACCTATGTCGGCCGGTTCGACCGTACTTCGCCACAAGGAACGCTGAACAAGGGGCTGGAGACCAAAGCGGCCGTGCTCGAACGGCTGAAGGAGGCTGCGGCGAAGCTGCCCGCCGACGGCACCTGGCTGGTCGCTTGGGGCTATCAGCCGGAGTTCTACGACAACTCGCCGCTGACCCGCGCCGATCTCGATCCGATCTCAAACGGTCACCCGATGCTGATCGAGAACCTGTCGATGCATATCTATTACGCCAACAGCAAGGCGTTCGAGATTGCCGGCATAGGCGACGACACCAACATCGTCGGCATCGTCAAGAAGGACGGCAAGCCGACCGGCGAGATCGAGGAGATCACGGCCGCTCTCGCCTTCGCCGAGAAGCTGCCGCCGCTCAGCGACAAGGTGGTGCTGAAGGCGACGTGGGACGCGGCCAAGCTCGCCCATCGCGTCGGGGTGACGACCTTCGCCGATCTCTCGTTCGGCACCATTCCGGGGGGCTACAAGGCCTATCACGACGCCGAGGCCGACCCCGACTTTCCGGTGCGCACCGTTCTCAACCCGATCATCCAGGTTTTTCAGAAGCCGGAAATCCTAGCCAAGGGCGGGCTCGATGCCCTCACCGAGTGGCACAAATCCGATACCGACCGGCTCAGCTTCGGCGGCGTCAAGTTCGTCGTCGACGGATCGATCCAGGGCTACACCGGGCTGTTCCAGTGGCCCTACTACTACAAGACCTTCGCCAACGGGGTCGCGAACATCTCGCAGGACGATCTCACCAAGTGGGTCGGGGAGGTGCACAAGCGCGGATTTCAAGCGGTGATCCACACCAATGCCAATGAAGCCACCGAAATGGCGCTCACGGCGCTGACCGAGGCCCAGCGGCAATATCCGCAACCGGCGACCCGGGACCGGCTCGAGCATAATCAGTACGTGTCGCAAAGCCAGCTGCTGCGGATGAAAACCCTTGGCATGGCAACAAATCTGTTCACCAACCACATCTATTATTGGGGCGATCTGCACTACTCCACATTCGTGGGACCGGACCGGGCCGAAGACATGGATCCGGCGGGAAGCGCGCAGCGCCTCGGCATCCCCTTCAGCATGCATTCCGATGCTTCGGTGACGCCGGTCGATCCGCTGTTCTGCATGTGGACGGCGACGGCGCGGAAGACCATGTCGGGCCGCGTGCTCGGCGAGAATGAGCGCATCACCGTGCCGCAAGCCTTGCACGCGGTGACCCTCGGCGCGGCGTATCTTCTCGGTCAGGACGACAACAAAGGCTCGATCAAGACCGGCAAGCTTGCCGACTTCACCGTGCTCGACCGCAACCCCCTCGACGTCACCTCGCCCGACGAGCTCCGAGATATCAAAGTGCTGGGGACGGTGATGGGCGGCAAGGCCTTCCCGGCCACTGCCGCCGCCGACAAGCCGTAGCGATCTTTCACCTCTCCCCATCGGCGAGAGGTGAAAGTACACGCCCCCCGCCGACTAACCGCTATAGTGGCGTCTTGCGGGAGCATCAGGATGGCTCAGTGCCGCGCCTTCTTATTGCTGCTGACCATGTTGGTTGCGTCGATGGCGTGCGGGCCTGGAGCGGCGCAAACCCAAGTTCTTGGCCCGGTCTCCGAGGAAACGCCGCCGGCTGTCTGCTGGGCCGGCTGGTTCATCAGCGGCATCCGCTGCACGGGCCGCTACTGCGACAACATTGAAATAACCTGCACCAAAATTCCCGGCGCGACCGTCGGGACGAACAACCGCTGGACGCCGTGGGTTTCCGAAGAGAGCCCTTCGCCGGCGTGGTGCGGTCCGGGGCCAAATCTCATCGCCGGCTTCGCGTGCAAGGGCAGCTACTGCGACAACATTTCCCTGTACTGTGTACCGTTGGTCAACCTGGTGCCGATCCACTGCTGGACGACGAAGCCCGTGTCCGAAGAAAACGGCGGCACGCTTTCGTTTCAGGACGGGAATCAAAGCGGGATCTCCGTCGCCACCCAAATGTCGTGTTCCGGGTCGTACTGCGACAACAAAACCTTCCAAGTCTGTCAGATCAAATCGCCCTAGCCTGTTTGCTAGAAGCCGCAGCCCTCGGGATATTGCGAACCAAGCGAGTAGTCGCACGGCGTCCAGTAGGGATCGGGCCGATACGGTCCGTCGGTCGGGTTAAGTATGCAGTTGCCCCTGACCCCGCGGTGAAATCCCTTCCCGCAGCCTCCGCCACCGACTGCTTGCCTCGTCATCTTGACGTCGCGCGGGTGCAGGGGCTCGAGCGCCACGACCTGTGTCGATGCCACGACGGCAAGGGCAAGCCCTGCGGTGAAAAGCCTCATCATTCTGTCCTCCACTGGCGCTCACCCCGCTAAGCCCTGGCAAATAGATGCTACCGGCATGCCCCGGCTGCAACCTGGGATCACATTATCTTGCGACGATGACCGCTCCGCTCATGCGCCAGAAACACACAGAAGCGTGACTTGTTTCGGCCGGAGCCGATTTGCAAAGTCGGGCCATGATCAAGTTCGTTGTGTCGTTGGTGGCGCAAGCCATCGTGCTCGGCGCCGCGTCTCTGCCGGCGCACGCCCAATCCGAATTCCTAGGCGAGCGCTTTCCTTATGCCGCCTTCGATCGCCTGCCGTCGACGCCGATCACCGTCGGCGGTGGCACGCTTAATGTCGCCTTCGCGCCTGGCGAGTTGGTCCTGCCGCGCAGCGCGGTGTTCGACTGGCTCAAGACGTCGGCGAAAGCGGTGTCGGTCTATTTCGGCAAATTCCCGGTCTCATCGGCGCGGATCCTCATCGTCCCCGTACCCGGCCGCGGGGTGCATAGGGGCACGACCTTCGGCTATCGCGGCGCCGCCATCCGCCTGGTTATCGGCGAAGACGTGACCGAAGCCCAACTCCGCGACGACTGGATGGCGGTGCACGAGATGACGCATCTCGCGCTCCCCGACGTTCACGAGCCGCATCTCTGGCTCGCCGAAGGCATCGCCGTCTATGTCGAGCCGATTGCGCGGGTCGAGGCCGGCGACCTGACCGCGAAAAAGATCTGGGGTGACATGGTGCGCGACATGAAGCAGGGCCTGCCGCGGCCGGGCGATCGCGGGCTCGACCGCACGCCGACCTGGGGCCGGACCTATTGGGGCGGCGCCATGTTCTGCCTGCTCGCCGATATCGACATCCGCAAGCAGACCGGCAACAAGATCGGATTGCAGCAGGCGCTCCGCGGCATTCTCGCCGCCGGCGGCAATCACGAAGAGGAGTGGCCGGTGGACCGCATCTTCGCCGTCGGCGACAAGGCGACCGGCACCACCGTGCTCGCCGACCTCTACGCCAAGATGCGCGACAAGCCGGTCGCGTCCGATCTCGACGCGCTGTGGCGCGAGCTCGGGATTGCCGTGTCCGGAGGCGAGGTGACGTTCGGCGACAGCGCGCCGCTCGCGGCGATCCGGCGCGCTATCACCGCGATGCCGCCGGGCTAGGCGCTGGGTGCGCTGGAGATGCGGAGAGCCTGCGCGCCAGTTCGCAACCTCGCGCGCGACGCGAAATCAGGGCTTGCGCAACAGCTTCTTGGCAATCTTCTCGGCCGCAGTGCGCTCGACCTCCGGAATGAACGGCTTGTTGTTCCAGCCCGGGCGCGACAGCGATGGGCCGCGCTCGCCAGGCTCGCAGCGTGTCACGGGATGAGCGGCGATCTCTCGTTCGAGCCGAGCGGCCTCTTCTTCCCGTGTCTCGCCGATCAGTACCCGCTTGGTCCTCGGCATGGCATAGGGTCGCCTGGTCTTATCCGCGCTCATCGAGATCCTTTCCGAAAATGTCTATCCCCACTCGATCCGAGGGCGCGGCGCGAAAGGGCCGCCCGCTCGTGTCGGCCGCGACCATCGACAAAGACTGAGGCAGGGGTTGGGCGGAGATCCAATAGGAATCGTGTCAGCGAAGACTCATCGCCCCCAGGGCCTCAATTGCCTCTACCAGAAGCGGCCGCTCGCGCCAACGACGATCGTGACAAGGCCGAGCCCCAGATTGAGGGCAACAATGCGGCGAATTTGAGCGAGGCGCATGACTGCTTCGGGGAAATGGCCTCCGGCCACGGCGGCGCCGAAACGTCGCCAGGGTCCGAAATAGAGGTGCAGGAACAGCAGCATCATCACGATGCCGAGGCCTTGCATCAGTTGGACGTAGAGGCCGGCACCGGCGAAGCCGCCGAAATAGAGGATCAGCATGCCGTAGCCGCTGGCGAGCAGAATGGCGATGCTCGCCCACACCCACGGGAAGAACCGGCGGAACACCCCGTGCCAGAGCTGGAGCCGCGTCTCGGCGGCAAGGGGCCCCGCGGACGGTCGCAACACCATATAGGCGAAGAACATGCCGCCCACCCATACGGCGACAGCGAGGACATGGAGGGCGATGAGGACGGCCACGGGACCTAGTCTAGCGATTATTCGCCGCCGGCATAGACCCCGGACCACCGGCTAAGCGCGAGGCCAATCTTAATCGGCCGCCGGCGCCGGGACGTAGCCATACCAGGCTGCCTCTGCACTATCTCGGGCGACAAAATTGCGCATCATGACGTACATCTGATCGCCGTAGTCGAAGTGCCAGCACTCATAACCGTAATTCGTGAACCCCTGTTCGTGCATGGCCCAATGCAACAGGCGCCTGTTGCGCAGGCGATCGTCGTCTTCGCCGATTCGACCAGCGTGCAGGAGGCGCTCGAAGTAGTCGCTGTGACTCGCCGTCGACATATCGTCGATATGGGTTCCCATATCGAGCAATTCGCCGGTCTTCTTGGCACGCAACGTCAGATCAAGCGCAGCGCCGGTGGCGTGTGCGGGCCAAGTGCGCGGATTTTTTGGATCGAAAAGCCGTGGGTCGGAGACGTAGTGGCGAACATGCTCGGCGAGCGCTGCATCGTCAGCGCGCGCCGTGCCCTTGCCGAATCTCCGCCAGTAGAAATCCCACAGGGCTTGCTGGCAAGCAACCGGCCGATAGGCGTCCAATAGATAGACCTCGGCGTCATATTCCGCGAGCCGTTCGTTGGCCTCGACCAACATCGCCACGATCGATTGCCGGCACCAGAGTTCTCGCACCGCGCCGGATACCACCGCGTCGTATGGAGCGTTTCGCCCATCGGTGCGGGCGTAGTAGTTTTCGCCGGCGAGTCCAAAGGCACGGGCGTCCACCAGTGCTTCCGCATAGCGCGGATCGAGAGCATCGATCGGAATGCCTTGGTAATTTCCCGCGGTTGGCGCACGCTTGTGTATCGGGATCGGTCGGTCGTAGGCCGTCATTGACCTCAACTACCACGGCTGAATTATCGCACGGCTAACGAGGGCGAAGTTGTGCCAATCTGCGTCGGAGGGGCTAAGATGCCGAGTAGGCGGCCGGCGGAAGCAGCCGGCGCGCGGGCGCCACTGGACGGTTCCATAGCGCATGGCGCGGCAACCGCATCCGCGGGGCGCGAAGGAAGAATGATTTCCGTCCCATAGGGGAGGGGTGAGCGGGTCAAAGCGCTGCGGGATCGATCCTCGCCGCCCACCATCGCTCCGCCGGCCGCGGCGCCTTAAGTCAGACGGCGTCCTTCGCCGCCTTCACGGGGCGCACCTTGAGCGTCTTCCGGGCCGGCTTCGCCTTGAACACGGTCGGCTCCTTGGTGAACGGGTTGATGCCCTTGCGCTCTTTGGTGGCCGGCTTCTTGACCACGATGAACTTGGCGAAGCCCGGCAGCAGGAACTCGCCCGACTTCTTCATTTCCTTGTAGCCGACCGCGGCCAGCAACTCGATGACGGCCTTGACGTCCTTCTTCGCCACCGACACCTCGTCGGCGATTTTCTGAATCAGTTCGGATTTTGACATCATCGCTTTGGTACCTTCCAAAAAAGGGGGACCCCCTTGGCCACCATGGAGGCCTCGGCTCGGTCCAATCGGCCATGACGGATGGCTGATTCTGACGGAATTGTCTCTACCTAAGTCAATGGTGCTGTTGGTATCCCTAACGCCCGGCCGGGGCTGCGCCAGGTCGCGCCGTTGATCGCCTCGAGCACGATCTCGTGCGGCACGCCCGTGCCGGTAGCCGTGGGCGGCGGCAGGGTGATCGTCGCCCGCGCGCCGGTCTCGCCGCTGAAGCCGATCTTCTCGGTCTTGAAGTGCGACGCCCAGACATAAGGGTAGACGTTGTGGATGGCGGTCGCAGGCAGGGCGGCAAGCGCCGCGCCGTCCCATTCGGCAACGGCCGCGCCGGACGCATCGACCAGCCGGGCGGCGACGATATAGGCCGCGCCGGTATCGGGCCCGGCATCGACATAGGCGTTGAAGGTGACCGCGCCGTCCGCTGCGGTGGTGACATCGGACAGCGCGACGTGGTGGCGATGAAAGGTGACCCGGGCATGGAGCGGCGACACCACCGCGCCGAACAGGATGTTGTAGCTGCCGACGGTGAACACGACCGCCACGGCCGCGAGCGCAAGCGCGGCGGCCTTGACGCGCTCCGGCGGCAGCGGCCCGCTGAACACCCAAGCGAGCCAGGGATGCCGCTCAACCCAGCCGCTCTTTTCGATCAGGCTGTCGAGCGACCAGGCGCCGCCGCCGGCGAGGAACACCGCGCTGCTCATGGCCACGCCGGACACGGCCATGGTCCATTCGTCGAGACAGGTCGAGCCCATCCAGCCGAAGATCAGCATCAGCGCGACATTGAGGCCGATGCTGACGAGGGCGGCGAGGCGGGTGGCGAGGCCAAAGATCAGGCCAAGCCCGACGGCAAGCTCGGCGAACGTCCACATCCATACCGAGGTCAGGATCAGGTCCGGATGCTGTAACGTCCATTCGATCGGGCCTTGAACCCACAACGCGCCCGGCAGCGCATGGGTGAGCTTGCTGGCGACAAATCCGGCCGCGTTGAAGTCGAGCTTTACGGCGAAATCGATGCCGTCGATCTCATGGAAATCGTAGAACAGCCGCCGGCTCGCCCCGCCCCAGAAGATGAAGCCCTGGACGAAGCGCGTGCCGAGCAGGACGAGGGCCAGCAGCGGGAAACACGAAGCCGGAGAAGCCTCGGCCGGTTCGATGGTGGATGCCGCAGCCATGGATGCCTCCTGCTGCTCGGTTGGAGTCAGTGCGCATGAGGCCACATTGCAGGCCACTCGCCAAGCGTTTGTAGGGACCTGGAAGCCGTGCCGGGTCACCACGAAATTCTTATAAAGCGCGCATCGAGCAACTGCTGGAGAAATGGCAGATCGAGGTAAGTGAGGACGATCACGGCTAATGGTCAGTGCTATGACAGCGATTGCGAGGAGCCGCTCTGGGGCTTGCGCGACGGATTGAGGCTCAAGCCCGATATCGAAATAGATGCAGAAAAGAGCTGCGACCAGAGGTACGGCAAAAGCATACTCCGAGCGTGACTTGACGATGAAGACGACGAAGCCCCCTGGATCGTCGGCCTTCACGATTGTTTGAGCAGAGCCTCGCGCTCGGCGAGGAGCGCGTCCAGTTTCGCCTGCTGGTCGGCGATGCGATCGGCGTTGCGCTCTTCGTCCGCGGCCCCCGAATAGGCCGCGGCCTGCTCGATCAGCTCGCGCAAATTGTCTTCGATGATCTGGATGCGCTTATCGATATCTGCGAGCACTACGGGGTCGGCCATGGGCAACTCCTCGGGTCGTGAATGAGGGTGGATCGGGAAGACATCCCTACTACTTGTCATAGGTCAGGCAGCAGCAATTCCTTTGCCCCTCCGGACCAAGCTTGCAGACGAGCTTCTCCTCGGGCCCGGGGCAAGGTTGCGGCGCCACGTTGCAGCGCGCGGTGTAATGCACACAGTAGCCGCCGAGGAGCTCCGAGCTTTCGGGACAGCCCGTGCTGCCCGGCCGGCCCGCGGCAGGCGCCGTCGTGCCGGGTTCGCCAGGAACGACCGCGGGCGGCTCGTCCGAAGATGGCGGGGTGGTAATCCTGGGAATTGCGCCCTTGCCCCCGGGCCCCGCCTCTCCGGGAACTGATCTGCACGTGAAGTGCCCGTCGAACGTGCCGCACTCATATTTGGCCTGCGTCACCAATGGCCCTGCAGCTACGGGTGAGGCACGCACAATTGCCGCGGCCTCGCCGCCGATGGTGAGCGGCGGCAGTGCAAGCGAAACTGCGAGAGCCAAGAGCGAAAGCCGGTACATGCAACCCCGTTCGATCAGGTCAGGCGCATAATGGCATAGATTGGCCCGGATTGATGGCGCCCGGCGTTACCCTTGTCACTGGCTGAAGGCCATGTAGCGCATGATCTTCCAGCTGCCATCGGGCTGGCGGCGGAATATGTCCATGCCTGGCTCGACGGATTTGACCTCGCCCTCGGGGGCGCCCCCAACCGTCGAGGTCCAGGTGAGGCGCACCACCGCCACATCGCCGAAGACGAGGATCTCCTTGATGTCGGGCTGGGCGTAGCTCCAGCTGCGGGTCGCGTCGCCGAGGGCGCGCTTCAGCCGGGGGCAGATGTCGTCGTAGCGCTGCTCCGGCAGACCCTGGAAGTCGTAGATCAGGCCGGGTTCGAACAGGTCGCAGACCTTGTCGGCACGGCGCGCATTGAAATCGTTGGTCCATGCCGTGAGCGCGGCCTTGATCTCCGCTGCCGAGTCATCGCCGGCGGCGTGGGCCGGGACAACCGAGATTGCGAGGAGCGCCGCCGCGAGTATGTTCCTCACGCCAAACGCGCGAGAACCGCGCGGGCCCCGCTGCCGGTCGGGAAAGCCGGGAACCGCCGCTGTCGCCGCCGCGTTCTGCCTGTGCCGGAACCCACCGAGGGAGACCATGACATGCCTTATCTGTCGGGCGTGCTGACGGGCATTCTTGTCACCATCCTTGCCGTCTATCTCATCGATCATGTCGGGCCTCAACCGGACACCCAGGATATCGTGAATTGGAACGTCGTGGCGGAGAAGCTCGGCACGGCATCGGAAGAGGTGCGCCAGGAAGTGCACAAGGCGACGGCGCCGAAGGAGACCGCGACGCCAGAACCCACCCCGCCCCCGGCCGAGCCTGCCACCCCGGCACCAGCCCCTGAGACGCCCTAGACCCGCCGCCCAGGAGCCCTCCGCCCGGGGGCTTACGGGGAATCGCGCCGTCTGGTATCGTCCGCCGACTTAACGACGGCCTGGCAATAAGGGGGGAATGCCACATGACTTCGGCGAGCTTGTTGATCGTTCTGTTGGTTGGAACTGTGGTCGGTGCGGTGACCGGGCTGTTCCTCGGCGGCTTGAACCCCGACGTCCTCGCGATCCTCGCCGGGTTTCTCGGCGCCGTCATTGGGGCCACGGTGCGCAATTTCATCGTCGCCCGCGGTGCCGGCATGGGCCCCGACGATTCGCGCACGCCCGGAATCGTGATCGCCTTCGCCGCCGTGGCGTCGCTCGCAGCCGCGTTGGGCGCCAAGGAGGTCTCGGACATGAGCGGGGTTGGCTCGGGGATCTGGATCGGAGCCCTGTCGGGTCTGTTCGCTTCGATCCTGGCCGGGATGCTGATGGTCGTCTATCACACCCATCCGGGCGAGGCGCCAAAGCTCCGCGCGCGGCGCTGATCTCGACCCATCGCTCATGGCCGTCGTGATCTGGAAAGCCAAGGCGACGCCGCTGACGGGAGCCGGTGAGTTCTTTCACCGTGTTGAAGAGCTGTTCGACCGTTCACAAGCCCGGGCGCATTGCTCGATCGCCGCATTTCGTGCGAGGCTGCCGGAACTGACCAAGACAACAGGCATGAGGACTCCATGATCGGCACTTGGATGCGCAGTTTCGCTCTGTCGGCGGCTCTGGTGATGGTCTATTCCGCTTCGCCCGCAATCGCGGCCTCGTTCGACGGCAGCTGGAGCATGGTCCTGGTGACGACCAACGGCCATTGCGGCGTCATCAAGATGGGCATGGCCGTCAATCGCGGCCACATTTCCGCGACCAGCGGACGTTTCGTCACGCACAAGATTTTCCTGGTCGGGCTGATTTCCGGCTCCGGCGCCACCAAGATCAACGGCGTGGCCGGCCCGCGCCAGGCTGTCGGCGTCGGACGCTTCACGCGATCCAAAGGCAGCGGCAAGTGGAATGGCACCGGACCGTCCGGCGTCTGCTCCGGCTATTTTGTCGCCACGCGCGGCTGACACGCAACATATCGGCGCTACCGGCCTCCGGCCTGCTCGAGCGCATGTTTTTTGCGCTACCGGCCTCCGGCCTGCTTGAGCGCACGCACTTTCTTTGTGCGCTACCGGCCTCCGGCCTACTTGAGCGCATTGTCATCGCCGCGCCGCGCCGGGAAGCGCCCGCCGCCAGGCGCGATAGGCCCGGAGCTCCGCCGGCGTCTCGATCCCGCTTTCCATCGCGCCGAAGTCCGGCCGCGCGCGCCGCTCATCCTCGATCGCCGCGAGCCAAGCGGCCATGCGCCCGGCGCAAGCCCGCACGTCGCCGCGGCAGGCCTGCGCCCGTCGGCAGGCCGCATCGGCGCAGAGCCGCCACAGAGAGATCCGGTCCGCGCCGAAGCGTAACGCGCGCTCGCGCTGCAAGCGGCTCTCCCCTGCGGCGGTTGGCTTCATGCTTCTCCTTTCTTTCTCGTCTCTCTCTCTCTCTTCGTCATGCCCGGACTTGCGACCCGCCGCCTGGCCTCACTCTTTCGTCATTGCCGGGCTTGACCCGGCAATCCATTCCATTGGCTTCAGTGCTTGCTGAGCCGTAACGGCATGGATGCCCGGATCAAGTCCGGGCATGACGAGGAACAGGTGTAAGCGCATGACAATGCCTCTCGTCGGGGGCGAGCCCGCGAGTCCTGAAGGGGGATGGCGCGCCGAGAGACGCAAACCTATGGCGTCCGTATCCGTCACCGGACACGGCGGGCGCCTCACGGCGCGCCAACACGGCGGTTACGGCGTCGGGCCCCGCTTCGATCGCGGACAAAGCGTCCGCAATCTTCCAGCCAGCTCCTGGCAGGGACTCCTAGTGGTCCCGGGGGGAGCCCCGCTGCCGCCCGGGTGCTTCACTGCGAAGCGAGAAGCCCGCGGGCGCCGCACCCCGTCCCGCAATCACGACGCCTCGCGAGAACGCCCCTTCAAGTGGACGAGGTGAGGCCGATGTTACGGCCGGTCCGAGAGGCGGGGATAAGTTCGTTCCTACCTCCCCCTTGTGGGGAGGTCCGGCACGCCTTTGGCGTGCTGGGGTGGGGGAAGTCCACGCCGACCGCGTCGTCTGGTCGGATGCACAACACCCCACCCGTCGCGCGAAGAAGCGCGCGACTCCCTCCCCATCAAGGGGAGGGATGGGACTCGTTGCGAGGCAAGCAGTCATCGGCCATGCAGGCGGCCGGTCCATTTCCCCTCTCCCCCTGTGGGAGAGGGCTTTCCGCCGCGATCCCCGGACTTGATCCGGGGTCGCATGGCGGGAAGGGTGAGGGGTTATTATTTTCGACGCGGCAAAGCCGCTGACCCCTCACCGATCCGGTCTCCGTCCCGCGCGCGCCCGTGCTATAGCTGACCCGCAACCACGGAGGAGGCTCGCGATGCCGGCAGATTGGCGTGAAGCGCATGTTCGCCACTATCTCGACGAGGTGTGCCACGACTTGTCCCGGCTCGACAACTATCTCGACGCCGATCTCGTCTCGCACTGGCTCGGCGAACGCACGCTGCATGGCATCGCCGCCTGGCAGGAGGGCATGGGCTCCTTCTTCGCGGCCTTTCCCGACGCCGCCTATACGCTAGAGGACATCTTCTTCGCCGGCGACAAGGGCGTCTGGCGCGGGACCTGGCGCGGGACGCAACAAGGAGAATGGGAAGGCATCGCGCCGACGGGGAAGACGGCGGCCTGGACCGTCATGATCATGGGCCGGTTTTAGGGCGACAAGCTCGTCGAGGATTGGGTCGAGTATGACCGCTACAACATGTTCCGCCAGCTCGGCGCTTTATAAGCGGGGAGTTGGCTCGCGTTGGCGCCTGAACGAGGGTTCACGACCATGACCGACCACAAAAACTGCGAGTGCCAATCGGCGGCACACGGCCACAGGCCGGGCAAGTGTCCGCATCCTGCAAGACGCGATGGCTTGTGCAAGGAGTGCAACGAAGAGACGAAGGCGGCGGAAGCAAACCCGTACGGGCTACGGAAGGGCGCCGACGGCGACTGCTAGAAGCCCCGCAAGGCGTGCTCGAAATGGTCAACATGACGGGCAAGCTGGTGCAGCCGTTCGCCGGGCTCACAAACGTCGGCGAGACGGTCCACCTGCAATGGGTGATCTACTTTCCCGGGGTGCCCGAGAAGCGAAAGTTCAAGGGCGAGACGATCTATTCGATCCGGCCGATTTAACCGCGGGCTTGATCCCGAGATGCAGACGGTCTGCCGATCGCGTCTTCATGGACGAGGATGCCGCCAGTTTGTGCGCGGGAATAGTTCTCGGCTTAGCCTGCCAGCCAAAATTGAAGCCGCAGCTTCGTAAGACAATCCTTGGCATTCGATAGCGGCTATTTGCTATGCTTAGTTGTAAGTCGTCATGGCCTATCTAGGGGGAGCCGTGGAGCGAGCTGGCAACAATCCAAAACGGCGGATTGCGCCCCTTGAGCGGTTGACGGAGGCTCAGAGAGATGAGCTGGCAGCCGCCGTCCAATATTTCCCAAGCGGACATCATAAGCGATTTCCCAGCATTTACGGTCTAGAGAGGGCTAGCCCCCGGCCCACCAAATCTGTGTGCGATCTAATTCGGATCGTGTCTCTAGAAGAAGCTAAATGGCTGATGCAACAAGGTATTTTGTGCGGAATGATAAGTGAGGTCTTTTTTGACACATACCCAAAGTTCATTTGGAGCGTTGATAATGACGGTGAGGTTTACGAAGCCAAAACGCAGATGCAAACGCTCGGCATTTATCACGGTTATCCCCTTCAAGAAGAGGATAATATGCGCGGCCAGGTAAAGGCAGTATGGAAACAGAGATGTCGACCAACTGGGCCATAACCGCAGAGTGGGAGCCGCTAGAACTCCGGGGCGCCGGAGGAGCGGGCTTGCTTCGCCGCGCTTGGCATCCAGGCACATGGTTTCTGGCTTACCGAAGGAAGCGATGCTCTGGCCAATCGGCTTCGGCACGCGCCGTTACTCTCGGCTTATCATCTAGCTGAGTGGTTGGCATGGAACTGGTGGAGGCTTCGCTGGGAGCCTCGATCAAAGGCTGAAGATTGGGCCTTCGCACACCGTCTATCAACGATAGGTTCTGGCTACATATGGCCGAACATAACGATGTTCTCCGACGGCGAGCGTACCGCCTTGATCGCGAAGCCGACAGACGAGCGCCCACAAGCTCCTTTCCGGTACATAGCAGATCGTGCAGTGGTGATTCCGGCGACAGAATTCGAGAGCGAGATTGATCTCTTTATTGACCAAGTGCTGGACCGCCTACGGTGGGCGAAGGTCGCTGACACAAATCTTGAACGAATATGGCAAGGGGTACTGGAAGAGCGAAAAGCACCAGACCTGGCTTTTGCGCGAAAGCTTGAGGCATTACTGGGCTTGGACCCGGACGAATCAGATCCAAAAATTATTGAGCAACTTTCTGCTGATGCGAAACAACTAAGCGCTTCGGCGATTGGAGAGCTTGCTGCGGAATATGGTCAAAGCAACAAGCTTCTCACCTCGGACAGGCTTATTGCCACGGCGGAAGAGCGCGGATTTCAAGCATCACCCCGCGATGCTGTACGATTGATGGCAGAAGATTTGCCACGCAGCGGTCAGGTTGCCGCATGGTACCTCGGGGCACGAGCTGCTCAGGCGCTCCGCAAGCAGGAACGACTAGATGGACGACCACTATCAGATAAGCAACTTTCGGACTTGATGGCAGTGAAATCTGAAGTTCTAAGTGATCGACACGGTGCCCCTGATATCTCATTTGCTCTCGATTATAGCCCCATGAAGGGCGACATCGTTCTCCGCTCTAAGTGGCACACAGGACGTCGATTCGAACTTGCAAGACTATTGGGCGATCGCATAGCAGGGCCAAAGGGAGGACGGCTACTTCCAGCTACTCGCGCCTACACGTATCGTCAAAAGATGCAACGATCCTTTGCTGCGGAACTTTTGAGCCCGTTTGAAGCGGTGGATGAAATGCTGGAAGGCGACTACTCTTCGGAGAAGCAGCAGGACGTGGCTGAGCACTTCCATGTCTCGCCTTTGACAATCCGAACATCGCTCGTCAATCATGGACGCTTAGAGCGCGAGGAGCTTGATGAGGAGTTTGAGGCGGTTGCTGCATAGCCTCAACCTACCAGGAAACTAAACGCGACTGTCTGGTTTCCCCTGTTTCGGCCACTACTCCGCCGCTTGCGCCGCGCGCTTCGGCTTGCGCCGGCGGTCGAAGATCTGCTTGAGGTAGTGCCCAGTGTAGCTTGCCGGGTTGCGCGCGATCTCCTCCGGCGTGCCGACCGCGACCACATGGCCGCCGGCGTCGCCGCCCTCCGGGCCGAGATCGACGATCCAGTCCGCGGTCTTGATCACCTCGAGATTGTGCTCGATCACCACCACGGTGTTGCCCTGGTCGACCAGCTCGTGCAGCACCTCGAGTAGCTTGGCGACGTCGTGAAAATGCAGACCCGTCGTGGGCTCGTCCAAGATATAGAGCGTGCGCCCGGTGGCGCGGCGCGACAGCTCCTTCGACAGCTTCACCCGCTGCGCCTCGCCGCCCGACAAGGTCGTCGCCTGCTGGCCGACATGGATGTAGCCGAGGCCGACGCGCTTGAGCGTGAGCAGCTTGTCGCGCACCGACGGCACCGCCTTGAACAGCTCCGCCGCCTCCTCGACGGTCATGTCGAGCACGTCGGCGATCGACTTGCCCTTGAACTTGATCTCCAGCGTCTCGCGGTCGTAGCGCTTGCCCTTGCACACGTCGCAGGTGACGTAGACGTCGGGCAGAAAGTGCATCTCGATCTTGATGACGCCGTCGCCCTGGCAGGCCTCGCAGCGCCCGCCCTTGACGTTGAAGGAGAAGCGGCCGGGCTTGTAGCCGCGCACCTTGGCCTCGGGGAGCTCGGAGAACCATTCGCGGATCGGGGTGAAGGCGCCGGTATAGGTCGCGGGGTTGGAGCGCGGCGTGCGCCCGATCGGCGACTGGTCGATGTCGATGACCTTGTCGAGATGCTCCAGGCCCTCGATGGCGTCGTGGTCGCCCGGGATGCTCGCGGGAGCCACTGATCTTGCGGGCGACGGCGCGGTAGAGCGTCTCGATCAGGAAGGTCGACTTGCCGCCGCCGGAGACGCCGGTGATCGCGGTGAAGAGGCCAAGCGGAATGTCGACGGTGATGTTCTTGAGGTTGTTGGCGCGCGCGCCGATCACGGTGAGGCGCCGTCCCTTGGTCGGCTTGCGGCGCGCCTTCGGCGCGGGGATCTGCTTGAAGCCGGTGAGATATTGCCCGGTGAGGCTGTCGGGGTTGGCCATGACCTCGTCGGGCGTGCCTTCGGCCACCACCTCGCCGCCATGGATGCCGGCGCCGGGGCCCATGTCGACCACATGGTCGGCGGCGAGGATCGCCTCCTCGTCATGCTCGACGACGATGACGCTGTTGCCGAGATCGCGGAGCCGGTCGAGGGTCTCGAGCAGCCGCGCATTGTCGCGCTGATGCAGGCCGATCGAGGGCTCATCGAGCACATAGAGCACGCCGGTGAGCCCCGAGCCGATCTGCGAGGCGAGGCGGATGCGCTGGCTCTCGCCGCCGGACAGCGTGCCTGACGAGCGGGCGAGGGTGAGGTAGTCGAGGCCGACGTCGTTGAGGAAGGTCAGCCGCTCGCGGATCTCTTTCAGGATGCGGCCGGCGATCTCGTTCTGCTTCGCGCTGAGCTTGTCGGGTAGGCCTGCGAACCAGGCGCCCGCCTCGCGGATCGACATCTCGGTGACCTCGCCGATATGGAGGCCGTCGATCTTGACCGCGAGCGCCTGGGGCTTGAGGCGATAGCCGCCGCAGGCCGCGCAGGGCTGGTCCGACTGGAACCGCGACAGCTCCTCGCGCACCCAGGCCGATTCCGTCTCGCGCCAGCGCCGCTCGATATTGTTGATGACGCCCTCGAACGGCTTCGAGGTCGAGTAGTGGCGGACGCCGTCGTCATAGGTGAAGGTGATCTCGTCCTCGCCGGAGCCGTAGAGCACGACGTTGCGGAAGTCTTCGGAGAGCGACTTCCACGGCTTGGTCATGGGCTGGCGGTAGGCGCGGGCGAGCGCCTCGAGCGTCTGCTGGTAATAGGGCGAGGTGGCGGAGGTGCGCGTCCACGGCGCGATGGCGCCGCGGGCGAGGCTCAGATTTTCGTCGGGCACCACGAGGTCCGGCTCGAAGAACAGCTCGGTGCCGAGCCCGTCGCAGGCAGGGCAGGCGCCGTACGGGTTGTTGAAGGAGAACAGCCGCGGCTCGATCTCCTCGATGGTGAAGCCCGACACCGGGCAGGCGAACTTCGCCGAGAAGATGATCCGTTCGGGTCGTTCCCCCTCACCCTGTCCCTCTCCCCACCGGGGAGAGGGGACGCTGTGGCTGGCGGTCGTGGCACCCCCCTCTCCCCTTGGGGAGCGGCGCTTCAAGGGGTGAGGGGACTCCGGCGGTCGCTTGTCGGCGAACTCGACCACGGCGATGCCGTCGGCGAGCTGGAGCGCGGTCTCGAAGCTGTCGGCGAGGCGGGCGGAGCCGTCGGGACGCACCACGACGCGATCGACCACGACGTCGATGTCGTGCTTGATGTTCTTGTCGAGGGCTGGCGCTTCCGCGATCTCGTAGAACGTGCCGTCGATCTTGACCCGCTGGAAGCCCTTCTTCTGCAGCTCGGCGAAGTCGCGCTTGAACTCGCCCTTCCGCCCGCGCGCGATCGGCGCCAAGAGATAGAGCCGGGTGCCTTCGGGCAGCGCCAGGACGCGGTCGACCATCTGGCTCACGGTCTGGCTCTCGATCGGGAGCCCGGTCGCCGGCGAATAGGGGATGCCGACCCGCGCCCACAGGAGCCGCATATAGTCGTAGATCTCGGTGACGGTGCCGACCGTGGAGCGCGGATTGCGCGAGGTAGTCTTCTGCTCGATGGAGATCGCCGGCGACAGCCCGTCGATATGATCGACGTCAGGCTTCTGCATCATGTCGAGGAACTGGCGGGCATAGGCGGCGAGCGATTCCACGTAGCGGCGCTGGCCCTCGGCATAGATGGTGTCGAAGGCGAGGCTCGATTTGCCGGAGCCGGAGAGGCCGGTGATGACCACGAGCCTCTCGCGAGGAAGATCGAGCGAGATGTTCTTGAGGTTGTGCTCGCGGGCGCCGCGGACGGAGATGAACTTGGAGGTCATTGCCCTAGCAATGTCGGGGGTGCGGGGCCGATCAACAAGGCCCGCAAAGGCTTAGTCCCCAAGAGGTTGGGCGGCAAGGGCAGGGACCTCGGTAGAGGGCGATGCCGCGCCCGATGCGATCGAACAGCCCGACGCCATGCTCGGCGTCGCGCGCCCGCACCGCGGCGCTCACCGCGGAATGGGTGAGGTTGAGCGCCTGTGCCGCACGGGTGACGTGCTCGCGTTCGGCGACGGCGACGAAGATGCGGAGCTGATCGAGGGTCATGAGGGCCTAAACAAATCAATCGAGTAGATCGATGATTTTGAGAGAAACAATCTGTTGGAATGTTCAATCGCCAGGACCTATTTCCTCCCGATAGCCGAACAATCTCGGCGTTGAGGGAGCCAACCGTGACCATCGCCGCCGACCCGCCCCCCTTGAGGTGGAGACCATTCCTGCACCACGACCATCCGCGCGAAGTGGTGCGCCAGTTCACGCCGAACTGGTTCGCGGTGACGATGGGCACCGGCGTCCTCGCCCTCGCCTTGGTGCAAGTGCCCGTCGAGGTTCCGGGCCTCCATGCGGTCGCCGAAGGCCTCTGGATGTTCAACATCGGCCTTTTCCTGCTCTTTTCCACGCTCTACGCGGCGCGGTGGTTGTTCTATTTCGACGAGGCGCGCAGGATCTTCAGCCACCCCGTGATGTCGATGTTCTTCGGCTGCATTCCGATGGGCTTGGCGACCATCCTCAACGGCTTTCTCGTGTTCGGCATCGCCCGCCTCGGACCGGTCGCCATCGATATCGCCTCTGTCCTGTGGTGGCTCGATGCCGCCATGGCGATCGCCTGCGGCATCTTCATCCCGTTCATGATGTTCACCCGCCAAAGCCACACCATCGAGCAGATGACGGCGGTGTGGCTGCTGCCCGTGGTCGCCGCCGAGGTCGCGGCCGTGAGCGGCGGTTTGCTCGCGCCGCATCTCGCCGCCGCGCATTTGCAATTGACGGTGCTGGTCATGAGCTACGTGCTGTGGGCCTGTTCCGTGCCCTTCGCCATGAGCATTGTCGTCATCCTCGTGCTGCGCATGGCGCTGCACAGCCTGCCCCCCGCAACCATGGCGTCGACGAGCTGGCTGGCGCTCGGCCCGATCGGGACCGGAGCGCTCGGGTTGCTGGTTCTGGGCGCGGCCAGCCCTCAGATCTTCGGCGCGAACGGACTCGGCACCTACGCGAGCGCTGTCGAAGGCGTGGGCTTGATCGGGGCCGTGCTGCTGTGGGGGTACGGCGTCTGGTGGTTCGCCATGGCCGCCCTGATCACGTGGAAATATCTGCGCGAGGGGCTGCCGTTCAACATGGGCTGGTGGGGCTACACCTTCCCGATCGGCGTCTACGCCCTTTGCACCTTGCGGCTCCATCAGGTGCTGCCCATCGGCGCGTTCGCGATCTATGGGGCGGCGCTCGTCGTTGTTCTGGCGGCGCTCTGGGCAATCATCGGCGCGCGTACGCTGGCCGGAGCCTGGCGCGGCGATCTCTTTGTTTCCCCCTGCCTTAGCGAGTCGCTCGCGACCGGCCGCTAGACGAGACCGAGCTTCTTGAGGCGAGAACGGATGGCGCCGGGCTTGCGGCCGAACTCAGTGGCAATTGCCGCCACCGTTTCGCCGGTCTGATGACGGCGCCGGAGCTTGAGATCGTCGTCCTCGGTCCACGGGGCATAAGCGTTGCCGTGGCGCTCCCGAAGCGCGCCGACATCGTAGCTCTTGGTGGCGGGCGTGGGGCGAGGCGGCGCGAACCGCGGCGCAGTCTTGGCAAGCTCACTCAGGGCTTGGCGCGCGGTCTCGGATGCGGCGCGGAATTCGGCATCCTTCTCCACCGCCTCGGGGTGAACCCTGAGCGCTCGCTCGTTGAGGCCGAGCAGGTGCAGCCCCGACAGGCTCCGCAAGCGCGACAAGGCGACATAGCCCTGGCCGTATTCGAAGGCACGTGAGAGGTCGATGACCGCGGCGTCGAGCGACATGCCCTGGCTCTTATGCACGGTGATGGCCCAGGCAAGACGCAAGGGCACCTGGTTGACGCTGGCGCGGTCGCGGCCGTTCTCCTCGATCTTCCAGGTCGCGGGCTCGGCGACGACGCGCCGGCCGGTGAGGGTCCTGACCACGGGATAACCCTCCTCGGCCTCGAATTCGACGACGGTGCCCAGCGTGCCGTTGACGTAGCGGCCGGCGGGGTCGTTCTTGGTGAACATCACCACCGCGCCCTCCTTCAGCGCGAGGGTCTCGGGCGAGAGGCAGCCGCGCTGGAGTGTGCGCACGAAGGCCTCGGGCCCTCGTGTCGTCATGGTGAAGGGACGGGGCTCGCCCTCGAGCTTCGCCAACTCCTTCAGGTTGATGTCGTCGACCGCGGCGTTGTGGGTGAAGAGGCGCGGGCAGCCGCGCGGCAGCCGGTCTCGGTCGATGCGCCGCGCGCCGAGCGCGGCGCGTTCCGGGCCGCGCAGCCGTTGGCGCGAATGGCGGCGAGCACGCGTAAGAACGCCGGATCGTCCTGGCGGTGCTGCTCGGTGAGATAGCACACCGACGGGCGCAAGATCGCGCCAGGCGCGGGAGGCATAGGCAAACTCGGCGCCGAAGCCGTCGCTGTCGCCGCCGAACGGCAGCACGGAGTCGCTGGGCTGACGATTGACGATCGGCGGCAGCTGGAAGAAGTCGCCGACGAAGATGACCTGCAAGCCGCCGAACGGCGCGTTGGGGTCCTTGATGTGGCGGCAGACCTCGTCGACCAGGGTGAGCGTCCGCGCCGGCAGCATCGAAATCTCGTCGATGACGAGGACGCTCGTCTTCTCGATCCGCTGGGCGATGCGGCGGTTGGTGGCGATGGTATCGAGATCGCGGCGGGTCAGGGCGTCGCGCACGCCGATGCCGCTCCAGGCGTGGATGGTGATGCCGTGGCCATGGGTCGCGGCGATGCCCGTCGAGGCGGTGAAGGCGACGCCGACGCTCTGCCGCCGCATCAACTCCATGTACCGATTGACGGTGTAGGTCTTGCCGCTGCCCGGCTCGCCGGTGAGGAACGCGCTTGCGCCGGTCTTGAGAGTTGCGAGCGCCTCGTCCTGGGTCATGCGATCTGCGACACTTTGCTAACGGCCCCCGAACCTATGCTAAACTCTAGCCCATGACGAAGCTGATGGAAAAAGCTCTGGCAACGGACTAGGCGCGCACCATGACCACTGTCGAAGAGATCGAGAAAGCCGTAACGCAGCTCTCGCCGGAGCAATTGGCCAAGTTTCGCGCCTGGTTCGATGAATTTCAGGCACGCATGTTCGATGAGCAGATCGAGCGCGATGCCAAGGCCGGCAAACTGGATAAGCTGATGTCGAGGGCGCGTGACAACCACAATGCCGGGCGGCGTGAAGAGTTCTGATTGAAGCGGCATGCGCCACTTCAAGGGCCCGGACTTTCGCTCCCGTTACCACGCGCTGCCGACCCAGGCGCAAGAGCTTGCCGACAAGAATTTTGCCCTGTTGAAGCAAAACCCAAACCACCCGTCGCTTCATTTTAAGCAAATCCGCGACGATCTCTGGTCGGTGCGCGTCGGACGTCACTACCGCGCGCTCGCCATCGAAGGCGGGGATGGATTTCAATGTTTTTGGATCGGTTCTCACGCTAACTACGACGCGATGGTCAAATGATTTTATATCGCGCCTCAATAAAGTTCACCCCAGCCCACGTCTTTATAGTCTGCCTCGGCCTGATCGCGCTTCAGGCCGCGATCCTGCTGGCCATGGGCCGCGAGCCGATCTGCAAGTGCGGCTACATCAAGCTGTGGCACGGCGTGGTCATGAGCTCGCGAGAACTCCCAGCACATTTCGGACTGGTACTCGCCGTCTCACATCATCCACGGCTTTCTGTTCTATGCCGGGCTGTGGCTGCTGTCGCGCTGGATCCCGATGTCGATCGGCACCCGCCTGATGCTCGCCATCACCATCGAGGCGAGCTGGGAGGTGATCGAGAACACCGACTGGCTGATAAACCGCTATCGCGGCCAGACCGTCGCCCTCGACTATTACGGCGACAGCGTCATCAACTCGGTGAGCGACACGCTGTTCATGGTGCTGGGCTTCTTCCTGGCGCGGTGGTGGCCGGTCTGGCTTACCATCGTGGTCGCCGTCGCCCTTGAGCTCGCCGTCGGCTATATGATCCGCGACAACCTCACCCTCAACGTGCTGATGCTGCTGTGGCCGATGCAGTCGATCCTCGACTGGCAGTCGGGGAGATGAGGAGTCTCCTCGTCATTCCGGCGAAAGCCGGAATCCAGTGAGAGAGTAAACAACGGGTGCCACAAGCGGACTCTCGGTTGCTTCGCGACTGGACACCGGCTTTTCCGGTATGACGGAAGTGGCCGGTGCCGGTGACTGACCCGGCGTCAGAGCGGGACGCGGATGCCGAACACCATGATCAGCACGAGCCAGGCGAAGGCCGCCACCGTCGGATAGAAGGTGATGCCGAAGCCGAAGGCCCGCAGATACGGGTTCTTGTGGTAGCCGATCCAGAACAGGATGCGCCCCATCACGAACAACATGGTGAGCAGCGGCAGCGAGCGCGCCTCTTCCGGCGGGCAGTACATGGCCAAGCCGGCATTGGCGACGAAATAGGCGGTGAACTGCTCGAAGGTGTTGAGGATGAAGCGGGTGTTGATATCGAGCGCCGAGTTCGGCTTGGCCACGCGGCCGACCCACATCGAGGGATCGAGCCGCTGCGCCGCGACGATGCAGATGCCGATCACCCCGGGCAACAGCGCGAACACCGCGTCCTTGAGCACGAGGGCGATACGATCGGCGATGCCCCAATCGTCCGGCTGCCAATGCCAGAAGAGCTTCACCCCCATGAAGAAGGCGACGGAGAAGATCCAGTTCGCCACCAGGACGATGATGAAAGGCCGCTGGCGCTCGGTGAAGCCGAACGTCTTCGCCGCCGGGTGACGGCGGCGTTGCGTGCTTACCCGACGTTTGGTGTGCTGTCGTTGCTCGACGGAGCGCTGCATGGGTCTCGCTTGTCCCGTTGGGGCGGGATCTACCGGCGGGGGCTGACGCCGCGCCCCGCGATGACGATCAGGCAACCTACCTGACAGGCCCTAACGGGCCGTTTCGTAAGCCATAGGGCGCACCCGCAAAAAGCTCAAGACGCTTGCGGGGTCAAGCCCCTTGCGGCAAATGTGGACCAATGAGAACAAAAGGTGTACAAAACCCCGAGGAGGCCGGACCCTGTGGAAGGGGTCGCCCCGGCGGGTAGCATCCGGCATCCTGCGGGCGCTAGAGTGACGGCGCGGTGACAGCACCGCGGAGATGGAGGTGGCCACATGGCTGGATCGGTCAACAAGGTTATTCTTATCGGCAATCTCGGCGCCGATCCGGAAGTCCGCAACACCCAGGATGGCCGGCCCATCGTCAATCTCAGGGTCGCGACCAGCGAGAGCTGGCGCGACAAATCGACCGGCGAGCGGCGCGAGAAGACCGAGTGGCACCGCGTCGTGATCTTCAACGAGGGGCTCTGCCGCATCGCCGAGCAATATCTCAAGAAGGGATCGAAGGTTTACCTCGAGGGGCAATTGCAGACGCGGAAATGGCAGGATCAGTCCGGCCAGGACCGCTACTCGACCGAAGTCGTGCTCCAGGGCTTCAATTCCCAGTTGACCATGCTCGACGGCCGTCAAGGCGGCGGGGAGGGGCGTGACAGCAGCAGCGGTAGCGGCAGCGACGATTTCGGCCGTTCCAGTGCTCTTGGCGGCGGGCGGTCCTTCGACAAGGAACTCGACGACGAGATCCCGTTCTAGCGCCGGTCACGCCGGCGCCCGCGCCGCGGCAAAAAAGAGCCCGGCGACGCGATCCGCCGCCGGGCCCTCCAAGGGGTCTTCTCCACCAACTAGTAGGTCTTGGTGCCGGTGTCGGTCTTGGCGGAGCCTTCGACCACGCTCTGCTCGTCCAGCATCTTGTAGTCGGGCGCCGAGGTCAGCGTATCCTTGTTGAGGTCGAGCATGACCTTGACGTTGTTGTCGTCGTCGCGGGTCAGCTTGAGATCCTCGAAGCGGACGGCGACGTCCTTCTCGCCGAGACCGAGGAAACCGCCGACACCGATCAGCGCCGCAATCACCTTGCCGTCGCGGTCGGTGACGAGGTCGTTGACGTCGCCGATGGTCTCGTTCTGAGCGTTCACGGCGGGCTGGCCGATCAGCGTGCTGGCGAGAATATCACCGGGCTGCTGCTCGTTGAGGAACTGAGCCGTGGCCTTGCCTGGCTCGCTCGGCTTCATCGCATCCGACGAACTCCCTGGCGCGGTCATCTCCGAGGACTGGCCAGGCGTGATGTCGGTCGGCGCGGTGCCCGGATCGGCGGGCATCGCCGAAGGCTGCGACGGCGCGTTCATGGCCGGCGGCTGCGCCTGCATGTCGGTGGTATCGGGGCTCTGCGCCAGCGCCGGGCTCATGCCCAACAGCATGGCGACAGCCGTGGTCGTGAGGAAACGGGTCATGGTGCTCTCCTTTCGTCGTCTCGCCACAAAAGGCGCGGGGACAAACCAGTCCCGCACCGCTTGCGGCAACAACGCCGGCGGCCGCGCGATCGTTCCCGATTTTCATGCGCCGGGACGTTAATCTGTATACAGAATAAGACGCTTGGTCGCGGTCTGTTCCGAGCCTGAGTCTGGGCTCCGGCAACCTATTGTTTTAAAATAGCGATTCCTGGACGAAACGACCCTTGCGAAAGCGCTCTGAGCAGTTGCACAAAACCCTCCAAATCAGCTATAGAGAAGCGCCTTCTCCGTGCACCGCGAGAGGGTCCGACGCCGGCGCAAAACGCCGCGTCCGGTCTTTCCACCAACCGCATTTCTACGGGTCCAACCGGCCTTGGCCGACAACGATCAACCTCCTGGATCGGGCGCACCAAGCCCGTCCGACATCCGCCCGATTTCGCTCATCGATGAGATGAAGCGGTCCTATCTCGATTACGCCATGAGCGTGATCGTGGCCCGCGCGCTGCCCGACGTGCGCGACGGGCTGAAGCCCGTGCATCGCCGCATCCTCTATTCGATGCACGAGAACAACTACACGCCGGACCGCCCCTACAACAAATCGGCGCGCGTCACCGGCGACACCATGGGTAAGTATCACCCCCACGGCAACCAGGCGATCTACGACGCCCTGGTGCGCATGGCGCAGGATTTCTCCATGCGCGTGCCGCTGATCGACGGCCAGGGCAATTTCGGCTCGGTCGACGGCGATCCGCCCGCGGCGGAGCGCTACACCGAGGTCCGCCTGGCGCGCCCCGCCATGACGCTGCTCGACGATCTCGAGAACGAGACCGTCGACTTCCAGCCGAACTATGACGGGCGCGAGCAGGAGCCGGTGGTGCTGCCGGCCAAGTTCCCGAACCTTCTCGTCAACGGCGCCGGCGGCATCGCCGTCGGCATGGCCACCAACATCCCGCCGCATAATCTCGGCGAGGTGATCGATGCCTGCATCGCCTATCTCGACAATCCCGGCATCACCATCGACGAGCTGATCGAGATCGTTCCCGGTCCCGATTTTCCCACCGGCGGCCTGATCCTGGGCCGGGTCGGCATTCGCTCCGCCTATCACAAGGGCCGCGGCTCGATCCTGATGCGCGGCCGCGTCGCCACCGAGCTGCTGCGCAAGGATCGCGAGGCTTTGGTGATCACCGAGATCCCCTATCAGGTGAACAAGGCCTCGATGGTGGAGAAGATCGCCGAGCTCGTGCGCGAGAAGCGGATCGAAGGCATCGCCGACATCCGAGACGAGTTCGAGCCGCGACGGCATGCGGGTCGTCATCGAGCTTCGCCGCGACGCCATGGCCGACGTGGTGCTGAACCAGCTCTACCGCTTCTCGCCGCTGCAATCGACCTTCGGCGCCAACATGGTGGCGCTGATCGGCGGCCGCCCCGAGCAGCTCAATCTCAAGGACATGATCCGCGCCTTCACCGACTTCCGCGAGGAGGTGGTCGGCCGGCGCATCAAGTTCCTGCTGCGCAAGGCCCGCGACCGGGCCCACGTCCTGGTCGGCCTCGCCATCGCCGTCGCCAATATCGACGAGGTGATCGCGCTGATCCGGAAAGCCCCGGACCCGGCCTCGGCGCGCGAGCAGTTGATGGCGCGGGACTGGCCGGCCAAGGACATCGTGCCGCTGGTCGAGCTCGTCGCCGACCCCCGCCACAAGGTCTCGAGCGCAGGCACCTACCGGCTGTCGGAGGATCAGGCCCGCGCCATTCTCGACCTCAGGCTGCAGCGCCTGACGGCGCTCGGCCGCGACGAGATCGGCGATGAGCTGAAGAAGCTCGGCGACGAGATCACCGACTATCTCGCCATTCTGCGCTCGCGGGCGCGGATCATCGCCATCGTCAAGGACGAGCTGAACAAGATCAAGAACGACTTCGGCACGCCGCGGCGGACGGAGATCCTCGACAGCGAGGCGGAGGTCGAGGACGAGGACCTGATCCAGCGCGAGGACATGGTCGTCACCGTCAGCCACAAGGGCTACATCAAGCGCGTGCCGCTTTCGGCCTACCGGGCGCAACGGCGGGGCGGCAAAGGCCGCGCCGGCATGGCCACCCGCGAGGAGGACTTCGTCTCCCGCGTCTTCATCGCCAACACCCACACCCCGGTGCTGTTCTTCTCCTCGCGCGGCATGGCCTACAAGATGAAGGTCTGGCGCCTGCCGGTGGCGGCGCCGCAGGCGCGCGGCAAGGCCTTGATCAATCTGTTGCCCCTCGTCCAAGGATGAAGGCATCACCACCATCCTGCCGCTGCCCGAGGACGAGACGAGCTGGGACAGGCTCGACGTGATGTTCGCCACCAATGGCGGCACCGTCAGACGCAACAAGCTGTCCGACTTCGTCGAGGTCAGGCAGAACGGCAAGATCGCCATGAAGCTCGACGATGCCGACCGCATCGTCGGCGTCGAGATCTGCGACGAGCACAAGGACGTGCTCCTGACCTCGGCCGACGGGCAGGCGATCCGCTTCCCCGTGACCGATGTCCGCGTGTTCAAAGGCCGCAAGTCGGCCGGCGTGCGCGGGATCAAGCTCGAAGGCTCGGACCAGGTCATCTCCATGGCGATCCTCACCCATGTCGAGGCGTCGCCGCCGGAGCGGCTCGCTTATGTCCGCCAGGCCAACATGATGCGCCGCGGCGGCGGCGAGCAGGAGCAGGATGTCGAGAGCGAGGTCAACGGCAACGGTCACGAGGACGTGGTGCTGAGCCCCGAGCGCTACGCCGAGCTCAGCGCGCACGAGCAGTTCGTGCTCACCGTCTCCGAGAACGGCTATGGCAAGCGCACTTCGGCCTACGAGTACCGCATCTCGGGCCGCGGCGGCAAAGGCATCATCGCCATGACCGTCAATCAGCGGAACGGCAAGCTCGTCGCCTCCTTCCCCGCGGAAGAGAGCGACCAGATCATGCTCGTCACCGATCGCGGTCAGCTGATCCGCATTCCCGTCGAAGGCATCAGCATCATGGGCCGCTCGACGCAAGGCGTGATCGTATTCGACACCGCCGAGGACGAGCGCGTGGTCTCGGTCGAGCACATTCCCGACGTCGAGAACGGCGAGGACGAGGCTTAGACGGCGTCGGTCGCGGGAGGCTTTGCCGTCAGGGATTGCGCCGCGGGCGTGAGCGCGGCGAGGGCGCGAAGATCGCGGACCACGGTGCGACGGCGCTCCGAGCGGGCGAGGATACCCTGGCCGCGCAGACCGGATATGATCCGCGACAAGGTATCGGGGTTCAGCCCGAGATAGTCGGCGATATCCCTCCGGCTGAAGGGCATGTTGAATCCGACCTCGCCCGCGCTCGGGGTGATCCCGGACCTGAGCGCAAGGTCCGTCAGCACCGTCGCCACGCGCTGCTCCCCGGTAAGCCGGCCGATAGTGGCGACGTGAAGCGACCGCCGGGCCATCTGCGCCGCCATCGACGTCTCGAGAAAGCCTGCGAGCGCGGGATCGTCCCTGGCGAGGGCCTTCAATGCGGACCAGCGCAGCCGCCAGACTTCCGCCGCGGCCACTGACGTGAGACGGGCATTCGTGTCGCCGGGAACGAAGCTCGATCTGAGGACGTCGCCCGGAAGGAGCAAGTCGACCACCTGCCGTGCCGTGCCGGGCAGCGTCAGGTCAAGCACAAGCGCGCCCGAGCGGACGATGAACGCCGTCTCCCGGCCATCCGGGTTGAGGGCCACGGTCTGGCCGCGACGAAGGCGGAGCTTGCCCGCCTGCGTTGCGACGGCGGCGAACATCGCGTCGGGATCCTGCGATGTCGCGGCGCCGACGGCCTCAGCTCTCGGCGGCCGCCTGGTGTCGATGTCGGTGTCGCTGGCCATGATGGCGCTCAAGCCTCTTCGTGGCGCGGGGACCCGTGCCCGCCGCCGGGAAAAACCCCATATCAGCCCTCGAAATCTCCGCTGCGGCGATGATCTGGATCAAGGAATGGCGGCGCGCCAAGCCGGCGCCAAACTGCCCTTGGCCTCACCAAAAGCGGGGCTTCGGCATCGCCCCTGCCGTTAAGGGTGCCGCCGGCAAGTCTTGCCGCCGTCATGACTGCGCGTCTAGAAGAGGGCGATGACGCGCATCGGCCTCTATCCCGGCAGCTTCGACCCCGTGACCTACGGCCATATCGACATCGCCAAGCGCGCGCTCGCGCTGGTCGATCGCCTGGTCATCGCCGTCGGCACCCACCACGACAAGCAGTCGCTGTTCTCGTCCGACGAGCGCGTGGCCATGGTCGTCGATGCGCTGAGGCCCGTGGCCGACGAGGTAGGAGCTGAGATCGACGTCACCGTCTATGACACGCTGACGGTGAGCGCGGCGGTCGAGTTCGGCGCCGACGTCATCATCCGCGGTCTCCGCGACGCCGGCGATTTCGACTACGAAATGCAGATGGCAGGGATGAACGCGAGCATGGTCCCAAGCGTTGAGACCGTGTTCCTGGCTTCATCGCCGGAAACGCGCTACATCGCTGCGAGCTTTGTCCGTCAGATTGCCGCCATGGGCGGCGACGTGTCGGCCTTCGTGCCGCCCCCCGTTGCCGCCGCTTTGAGGAGGAAATTTCCCGCATGATGCTGCATCGCGTTCTTGTTGTTGCCGGCGTGCTGTTGGCCATGGCCTTCGTGCTGCCCAAGGCGGCCAGTGCCGCCGATCCCCTCGACAATGTGCTTCTGCTCGACCTCAAGGACGGGCGGGTGACCATCCTGCTCAGGCCGGATATCGCGCCGAAGCACGTCGAGCGGGTGAAGAAGCTCACGCGCGAAGGCTTCTATGACGGCATCGTGTTCCACCGCGTCATCCCGGGCTTCATGGCCCAGACCGGCGATCCCACCGGCACCGGCACCGGCGGCTCGAAATATCCGGATCTTCCCGCCGAGTTCAGCAATACCGCGACCTTCGAGCGCGGCACCATCGGCGCGGCGCGGTCGAGCGACCCCAACAGCGCCAACAGCCAGTTTTTCATCGACTTCGCCCCGGCGCCGTTCCTCAACGGCCAATACACGATCTGGGGCCAGGTGATCGACGGCATGAGCGCCGTCGACAACATCAAGCCGGGTGAGCCGCCGAGCAATCCGGACAAGATCGTCAAGATGCAGATCGCAAGCGACGCCGACGACGCGTCGAAGAAGGCGGCGACCGCCGTGCTCAAGGCGCAGCAATAGGGAGAGCGCTCATGATGGCGAAACCGGAAGACACTCTAATCATCGAGACGAGCTGCGGCCCGGTCACCGTGGCGATGCGCCCGGACCTCGCGCCGGGGCACGTCGCGCGCATCAAGGCGCTTGCCCGCCAGGGCTTCTATGACGGCGTCGTCTTCCACCGCGTCATCGACGGCTTCATGGCCCAGACCGGAGACCCGACCGGAACCGGGCGCGGCGGCTCCGGCCAGAAGCTCGAGGCCGAGTTCAGCAAGGAGCCCCATACCCGCGGTGCCGTGTCCATGGCGCGAGCGCAGGCGCCCGAACTCCGCCGACAGCCAGTTCTTCATCTGCTTCGACGACGCCACCTTCCTCGACGGCCAGTACACGGTGTGGGGCAGGGTGGTCGACGGCATGGAGAATGTCGACAAGATCAAGCGCGGCGAGCCGCCGTCCAACCCGGACAAGATGCTCTCGGTGAAGGTCGCGTCCGACGTCTAGCATTGCCGAACAAGGAGAACGCCGATGACGCTGCTCGGTCTGGCCCTGAGCCTTTGCGCGCTCGGCGCCGGCGCCCTGATCTCATTGCAGGCGCCGATCAATGCCGAGGCCGCGGCTCGTCTCGGCAACCCTCTTGCCGGTGCGACCCTATCGTTCTGCGTCGGCACATTGGCTCTTATCCTCGTCACCAGTCTATTCTTGCACCGCGACGTCAACTTGGCCGCACTGAAAACGATGCCGCTCTATATGCTGTTTAGCGGTGGGTTGCTGGGCGCCGGCTATGTTACCGCCAGTCTAGTCCTCGCGCCGCGGATCGGCGTCGCCGCGCTGATCGCGCTCGGCATCACCGGGCAGCTGGTGGCGGCGCTCCTGCTCGACCGCTTCGGCATGTTCGGGTTGATTGAGCGCGACCTCAGCGCCGGCCGCGTCGGCGGGGCGCTGTTGGTGGTCGCCGGCTCCTTGATGGTGCGCTATCTCTAACGCATCCCGCTCATGCGCGTTGACGATTTCGATTTTCATCTGCCGGAGGACCTGATCGCGCTCCGCCCGGCGAGCCCGCGCGACGCGGCGCGGCTGCTGGTCGTGACCCCTGGCGCGCGTTTGTCCGTGGCCGACAGGATCGTCGCCGACCTGCCGGAGCTGCTGTCGCCAGGCGATGCGCTGGTGTTCAACGACACCAAGGTCATTCCCGCCGAGCTCACGGGGAAGCGCGAGCGCGACGGGGCGACGGCCAATATCTCGGTGACCTTGACCAAGCGGCTCGACGCCGACCATTGGCAGGCGCTGGCGCGTCCGGCGAAGCGGCTGAAGCCTGGAGACCGCATCGTGTTCGGCGAGGAAGGCGGCACGTGCCTGCTCGGATCGTTGGCGGCGACCGTCGCCGAGCGCGGCAGCGAAGGCGAGGTGACGCTTCGCTTCGACTTCAGCGATGCGAGCCTCGACGAGGCCGTCGACCGCTTGGGCGCGATGCCGCTGCCGCCCTATATCGCCTCGCGCCGCACAGCCGACGCCCGGGACCGCATCGACTATCAGACCACTTACGCGCGCGAGGAGGGTGCTGTCGCGGCGCCGACCGCGGGGCTGCATTTCACGCCGAGCCTGATCGCGGCGCTGGATGGAAGCGGCATCTCGTGCCACTTCGTCACCCTCCATGTGGGCCCCGGCACCTTCCTGCCGGTGCGAAGCGCCGACACCGCCGGACACGTCATGCATGAAGAGACCGGCATGATCTCCGCCGAGACCGCGCGCGATTTGAACGCCGTCAAGGCGACGGGAGGGAACATCGTCGCCGTCGGCACCACCTCGCTCAGGCTGCTGGAAAGTGCGGCGAGCCTGGACGGGACGCTGGCACCCTTCTTCGGCGGTACCAATCTCTTCATCACGCCGGGCTACCGCTTCCGCTTCGTCGACCGGCTGGTCACCAATTTCCATCTGCCGCGCTCGACCTTGTTCATGCTGGTGGCGGCCTTCTCCGGGCTCGATGCGATCAAGCGCGCCTATGCCCATGCCGTCGCCGAGCGCTATCGGTTCTATTCCTATGGCGACGCCTGCCTGTTGAGCCCAGATCGGATGAGTTGGAGGGTTGCACCTGGAATACCCTCCCCGCTGAAAGGGGCGAGGTCGGCTCGCTGCTTGCGCGAGCCGGGAAGGGGGGGTCAGACCCCCACCCCAACCCTCCCCCTTTCCGGGGGAGGGAGGCGACAAGCCGCAAACGCGCGTCGAAGAGGTAAGATCGTTCGATGCAGCGTGACGTGACAAAAGAGTTCGACTTCAGCCTCAAGGCGCGCGACGGCGGCGCGCGGCAAGGCGAGATCGCGACCCCGCGCGGGACCATCAGGACGCCGGCCTTCATGCCGGTCGGCACCGCGGCCACGGTCAAGGCCATGCTGCCGGAAATGGTGCGGGCGACCGGCGCCGACATCATCCTCGCCAACACCTACCATCTGATGCTGCGGCCCGGCGCCGAGCGGGTCGCCAAGCTTGGGGGCCTCCACCGCTTCATGCATTGGGACGGACCGATCCTCACCGATTCCGGCGGCTATCAGGTGATGTCGCTGGCGAAGCTCCGGCGCCTCGAAGATCGGGGCGTGACGTTCCAGTCCCATATCGACGGCGCCACCGTCGAGCTGACGCCCGAGCGCGCCATCGAAGTGCAGTGCCTGCTCGGCGCCGACATCCAGATGGTGCTCGACGAATGCACGCCGTTCCCCGCGACCCGCGACGAGGCCAAAGCCTCGATGGAGCTGTCGCTGCGCTGGGCCGAGCGCTCGAAGCAGGCGTTCCGGACCATGAGCGCGCCGGGCCAGGCGCTGTTCGGCATCGTCCAGGGCAGCGTCTATCCCGACCTCCGCGAGGAGAGCGCCGCGGCGCTGCTCGACATCGGCTTCGACGGCTATGCCGTCGGCGGGCTCGCGGTGGGCGAAGGCCACGACATGATGCTCGACATGGTCACGGTGTCGACGGCGATGCTGCCTGAGGACCGCCCCCGCTATCTGATGGGCGTCGGCACGCCGCAGGACATGCTCGCCGCGATCGCGCGCGGCATCGACATGTTCGATTGCGTCATGCCGACGCGCTCAGGCCGCCACTGCCAGGCCTTCACCTGGGGCGGACGCCTCAATCTCCGCAACGCCCGCTATGCCGACGATCCCGCACCGCTCGATGTGGAGAGCGCGTGCCCGGCGGCAAGCTATTCGCGCGCCTATCTCCATCACCTGGTCAAATCCGGCGAGACCCTCGGCGCGATGCTGCTGTCCTGGGCCAATGTGCAGTTCTATCAGGAGCTGATGGGCCGCACCCGCGCCGCGATTGCGGGCGGCGACTTCGCCGCCTTCGCCGCGGACGTGAGCAGCAGGTATCGCCTTTTAGCAGACGAAGCGTGACGAGCTAGCTCGCGCCAGTTCTATTTTCGCGGCACGGGACCCATTTTTGGAAAGAGGCGCTGGAAGAATGAAGGGTAACAGGTGACGCGAAATAGGGCGTACCCGCACCTGTTGCCGCCCACATCAGATATTAGCGCCACCTGATACTGCGGAGGATTTGGCGAGCCGTGGACCTTGCATGCGCTCGCTGCCCACGTGTGTGGGTTAGTGTAGCAGGGCCGCAGAACGTCGAAATATCCACACTTATTCTCAGCTTCGATCCTCTTTTCACCAATGCAAAGGAGATATGTCCACGATGCAAGTGCAGGTGGGGTCAAAACCAAAATGAAAAAGGCAGATAGAGCTAATCGCCGCATCGCGCTTCCCCCACTGTGACCGCTATATACAACTCACAGTAGCACAACCAAAAAAGACAAGCTACTGGAGTATCTATGAGGGCCTACTGGGTGGCGATGTCCGACGCGGGGCCGACCACCTTTGGCCCGAGCGTCTTCCGCTCCCGCGCGAACAGATAGAGCCCGGCGAGGATGACCACGGCGCCGCCGCCGAGGGTCCAGACCGTCGGCAGGTTGCCGAAGATCAGATAGCCCAGGGCCGACATCCAGATCAGGCCGAGATAGATGAACGGCGCCAGCACCGGCGCCGGCGCGATGCGGTGCGCCAGGATCAGGAACCAGTGGCCGAGGCCGCCCCAGAAGCCGAGCGTGCACAGGAGCAGAAGCACGGTCGCATCCTGCGGCGAGGTCCAGTTGGCGAGCGCGAACGGCGCGAGGATGAGGACGCCGGCGAGCGGGGTGTAGGTCTGGGTCACTTCGGCCGGGTCGTACGCGGCGAGGTAGCGCGTGGCGAGATTGTAGCAGGCGTAGCCGACCGTCGCGGTCAGCGCCAGCAGCATGGCGGGATGCAGTTTGCCGAAACCGGGATGCATGACGATGAGCACGCCGAGGAAGCCGGCGACGATGGCGATCATGCGGTGCCAGCCGACCCATTCATGCAGCAGCGGGCCCGCAAGCAGTGCCACGAGCAGCGGCGTCATGAAGAAGATGGTGATGGTCTGGTCGAGCTGAAGGTAACGCAGCGCCAGGAAATTGAAGCCGGTCGTCAACACCATCAGGAGCGAGCGCGCCACCTGGATCAGGGGCTTCTTCGAACTGAGCGAAGGCTTGAAGGCGAACGGCCACAGCACCACGGCACTGAACACGACGTGACCGACAAACCTGATCCACGTGACCTCGGCGACCGGCACGCTCTTCACCGTGATCAGATATTTGCCGGTGGCGTCGAGCGCGGCGAAGCAGATCGTGGCAAGCGCCATCAGGCCGATGGCTTCCAGCCGGTGACGGGGATCGGCCTGGGGTATCGGGGGTCGCGGCGTCATCGCTAAGCCTGTGCATGAGTCTTTGCCAAAACGCCATCGCCCGATAAGGTCGCGCCAGTTTGACGGCGCCGCATCGAAGGAGAGCAATATGGCTGATATTCGTGCCATTTGTGCCATCGGCCAACGCGGTCAGCTGGGGCTCGACGGCCGGCTGCCGTGGGAGGGCAACAAGGGCAGAGACTATGTCGCCGATGTGGCGCGCTTCTTCGAAGTCACCCGCGGCCATGTGATCATCGCCGGCCCGAGGACCGTCGCCTCGATTCCACCCTTTGCCTATGAGGACCGCACCATTTGCGAGATCCGCTCCGCCAATCACCCGGAGGAGGTGCTCGCCTGGTTTCCAGATCGCGTGGTATTCGTCGGCGGCGGGCCGCCGGTGTGGGAGACCTACGCGCCCTATATCCGCCATTGGGACATCAACCGGCTGCCTTACGACGGCGAAGCCGACCGCTGGTTCGATCCCAATTGGCTGATCGCCGGCGAGAAGCCCTGATGTGCCGCCTCGGACTCCGGCGCCTCACTCAGGCTCCACCTCCTTCCACGTGCCATCGGGCGCATATTCGGTGATCTTGCGCGCAATCTCCGTGGTGCGCGGCCCGAGATCCTTCTGCAACACCTCGCCGTCGTGATTGACCATGAAGGTCATGATGCCGGAATTGCCGTACTGGGCCGGGTAGGCGAGGAGGGCGAAGCCGCCGATCATCTGACCCTTGACGACATAATCATAGGCGCCGTCCTCGGCGCCCGGACCCTGGCGCTTGAGGATGCGGTAGTAGTAGCCGTGATAGGGGATCCGGGCCTGGCCGGCCTTGTAGCCTTCAGCCGACGCCTCGGCGGCAAACTCGCCGAGCGGGCTCGGCTGCTCGCGCGGCCCCGGTCGGCCAGTAAAGCCCATCCTTCTTGCCGGGGCTGCTGAGGATGCGCTGCGCATAAGCGTGCGGCCCGAGCCCGGCCGGGTCGAGCGAGGCATATTCGTTCTGCGCCTGGACGTAACCGAGGCAGACCTGGATCGTTGAGAGCTCGTTGCGGCCGATCCTGCGGCGGAGAATCTCGTCGAGGCCACCGGCGGTGTCGAAGCTCCAGCGGTCGTCCTTCTTGACCAGGGGAATCGGGAACGGCCAGTCGTTATCGCCGACCACGAGCGTGGCCTTGTCGCCGGTCTCGTCCACCTCATGCTTGGCGTCGTAGGCGGCGAGGAATTTGTGCCGCGCGGCGCGGTCGGCGACGGCATCGCCGGAGCTGATGACCTCGCGTCCCTCTTTGCCGAGCACGGCGAGGATCGCGCTCTTGTCCTGAGCCTTGGCGGCATCGACCAGCGCCGTCACGGCCTCGTCCGGCGTCTTGAAGTGCTCTTGCGCCGCAGCCGGGCCGAACCACAGGACGAGCGCCGCACAAAGCCAGAGCCAAGCTTTCCTTCGCATCCCGGTTGCACCTTCGATCATCGCCGCCATCCTTCTAACGCCGCCGGCCGCCGCCGCGACCACCGCCCCGCGACCGCCGCCGCCACCGCGAGCCTGGCCGCCGCCGCGGTGACCGCCGCCGGCCTTGGGACCGCCACCAGGCCTCGCCGCCTTGTGACCGCCGCTCGGAGCTTTCGGCTTGGCAAAGTCGCGAGAGCTGCGGTCGCCGAGACTGGCCTGCCCGCGCTTGGAATAGTCCTTCGCTTTCTTACCATCGCCGGGATCGAAGGCGTTCTTCGTCTTTGGTCGGTCCTGGTCGGGTCTTTTGCTGAGATCAGGCTTTTTGCCCTCAAGCGCCGCCTGCTTCCCGGGACCGCCTTTATCCTTGCCGAGATCGGGGCGTTTGTCGCCGCCAGGTCCCTTGCCGAGATCGGCCCGCTTATCACCGCCAGGCCCCTTGCCGAGATCGGGCCGGCCATGGTCGCCACCTGGGCGGTCTCCAGGCTTCAACACCTGTTCGCCGTCGCGGCCGCGATAGTCGAGCTTGCGGTCGCCGCCTTTTGCCGGGCCTTTGGCATATTTGTTGCGGACATCGTTGTTGGTGTAATTGACGCCACGCCGGTGATGGGAATCGTGGTGCCAGTCGCCGCGCTTCACGTCATGGCGGTTATTGATGTTGACGGTCTTGTCGATGTCGACGCGGATGTTGCCGTGGTTCCAATCGAAACCGTCCCAGATGGCGTTGCCGATGGCGAAGCCCGCACCCCAGGCAATGCCGCTGGCGATGGCGCCGCCGACAACCCAGCCGGGCGCGGGCGGGAAATAGTAGGGCGGGTAGTCGGGGTAGGGCCAAGCGCCGTACACGACGGCCGGCTCGTAATAGGGCACGTAGACGGTCTCCGGCGTCGCCGGCTCGATGACGATGACCTCCTTGCCGGCCTCCTCGGTCGTCGTCACCTTTTGCTCCTTGGTGGTGGCGAGCTTGCCGTTGTCCTCGGCGAGGCCCCGTAAGCGCTGGATCGCGTCCATGACGTCGGCCTGCTGCGCCAACACGGCATCGCCAAGCTTTTGCGTCCAGTCGAGATCGTCATTCATCATGGCGAGCACCGTCGGCGTCACCACCAGCGACTTCACGCTGTCGTCCCAATCCTCCTTGGCGAGCGCCGCATCGAGCTTGTCGCCCTTGCAAGGACGCTTTGGCCTTGGCGAAGCGGTCGGCCTGCACCACCTCGAGCGGATAGGTCGAGGCCATCAGCACCTGGGCGAGCAGGGCGTCGGGATAGAGCGCGATCGGCGCCACCAGCTGGTCGAGCTCGGCCGCGCCGAGGAGCTCTTCCTGCGGCGCCGGAGCTTCCGCGGCATCCCCTTCGGCGGCAAAGACAGGCCATGACATCAGGGCGGCGATCACCGCGCCCACAATAACTCCGCTCATACGCATCGGACTGACTCACCTCCTCGAACCGCACCCTGAGGCGCCAGCGAGCTTCGCGCCTAACCACCGTAGCAATGCGGTTTTTTCCTCTCCGCCGTAGGGGAAAAGCTTAACCCGGGCACCGCGGAAGATGGCATCGGGTGATGACCTGATGTGGCCGAGACGGCACAAGTGACGAAAACGCAACCAGGCCCCGGGCTCACTGGTAATTTGTTATCCTTCCCTTGCTTCAATCGCGTCTCGGGGCCTCCCTGAGGGCCAAGGACACGGCCATGATTGGTCGCACAGTTACGAGAATTTTTGCCGCGCTTGCGGTTGCATCGCTTGCCATCTGGGGCGGGGTGGCGTTTGGCGCCGACGCCGCCACCAAGGATGAGGCAGTCGCCATGGTCAAGAAGGCGGTCGCCACCATCAAGTCGGAAGGCGACAAAGCCTATGCCGAGATCAACGATCGTTCCGGTCAGTTCGTCGACCGCGATCTCTACATCGTCGTCTATGGGCTCGACGGCAGGGTGCTTGCCCACGGCGCCGATGAGACACGCATCGGGACGAACCAGATCGGGGACAAGGACCCCGACGGCAAGGCCTTCGTCGAGGAACGCGTGGAGCTCGCCAAGGCGCAGCCGAGCTTCTGGCAAACCTACAAATTCAAGAACCCCGTGACCAGCACAGTCGAGCCGAAGCAGATGTATTGCGAGCGGCTGGAAGAGACCGTGGTTTGCGGCGGGGTCTATGGTACGGGCGGCTGACCGTTTGGGAGGAACCATGCGACCAACGATCATTGTCGGTCTTGCTTTGACCCTCGCCGTATGGGCTCGGCGCGGCGGTCGCGCAACAGACGCCGAAAGAAGACATCGCCGCCCAGATCAGGGACCAGGGCTATAAGTGCGACGATCCGCAAAGTGCCGAGCGGGACGGGAAGGCCTCAAGGCCCGATGAGATGGTGTGGATCCTGACCTGCGAAGACGCGACCTATCGCGTCCGTCTCGACCCGGACATGGCGGCAAAGGTCGAGCGCATCGGCGACGGCAAAGACGCTGACGATACCGGCGGCGACACCGATCAGGGGCAAGGACAGGGACAGTAGGCGTGCAGTAGCTCACGCCGCGGCCGAGCGCACCAGCGGCACCGCCGGGGCCAGCGCCTTGCAATGGTCGATGGCACCGGCCGGCCTCCGGGCCGGCGCGGTGCAAGATAGACGCAAAGTTCGAGCGAAAATCGATTACTGCGCTGCAGGCGCCGGAGTTTCCGGGGCGGCCGGCGGCGTGGTCGCTTCCGTCGTGGTCTTGCCCATCACGCAGTCGAACCAGACGGAATCCGGCGTGAACTTACAGCCATGCCGATAGCTCTGGACCACGCAGAACGCGACAACGGCAATCAGCAAAATGAGAATCAGGCGCATGTGCTTGTCCCTCCCTTATCGAGGCGGCAAATTAGCCGAATGCGTGGCAAACAGAAAGAGCCGTCAGCGGGCGAAATAGCTCTGGCCAAGGAACGCATCGCGATAGAGCTTCGTTGTTGCACCGCTTCCAAGACGCCGGGCCCGGGCAGGTAACTACATGCGCAAGATGACGTTCGCATTACTCGCCGGCGTGGCGGTGATCGGCCTGGCAGGCTGCGGCGACAAGGCAACTTTGCCCGAAGCGGCGGGGACCGGGCCCGATCCCAAGTTGCCGCCGCCGAAACAGTCGCAGTTTCCGACCGTGAATATCGCGCCGGCCTGGGGCTGGCCCGAAGGGCACGACACCGACCCCTGCCGCGGGGCTCGCCGTCGCCGCCTTTGCCACCGGTCTCGATCATCCGCGCTGGCTCTACGTGTTGCCGAACGGCGACGTTCTCGTCGCCGAGACCAATGGCCCGCCGAGCGGTAAACGCCGTGACCTGTTGCACATCGTCATGGGCCTCGTGCTCAAGATCGTCGGGGCCGGCGTGGATAGCCCGAACCGGATCACCTTGTTGCGGGACGCGGATCGAGACGGTGTCGCCGAGACGAAATCGGCGTTCCTCGAAGGGCTCAATTCACCGTTCGGCATGGTGCTGGTCGGCCACGATCTCTACGTCGCCGATACCGACGCCCTGTTGCGCTTTCCCTATCGCGACGGCGACACCAAGATCAATGCGCCGGGCGTGAAGGTGACGGACCTTCCGGCCGGTCCGATCAACCTGCACTGGACCAAGAACGTCATTGCCAGCGCCGACGGCGCGCGGCTGTTCGTGACCGTCGGCTCCAACAGCAATGTCGGCGAGGAGGGCTTCGACAACGAAAAGGACCGCGCCGCCATTCTCGAGGTCGATCCCAAGAGCGGCGCCTCGCGGCTGTTTGCCTCGGGCCTGCGCAACCCGAACGGCCTCGCCTACGAGCCTCAGTCGGGCGCGCTGTGGACCACGGTCAACGAGCGCGACATGCTCGGCAGCGATCTCGTTCCGGATTACATGACGCGGGTGGAGGAGGGCGGTTTCTACGGCTGGCCGTATAGCTATTTCGGTCAGCACCTCGATCCCAGGATCGAACCGCAACGCCCGGAGCTCGTGGCCAAGGCCATCGTCCCCGATTATGCGCTCGGCGCCCACACCGCCTCGCTTGGGCTCGCGTTCTACCAGGGCGATCTGCTCCCGGCGCACTATCGTGGCGGCGCCTTTATCGGGCAGCACGGCTCCTGGAACCGCACCCCGAAGAGCGGCTACAAGGTGATCTTCGTGCCCTTCGCCGACGGCAAGCCCGCCGGCGCGCCCGAAGACATCCTCACCGGGTTCATCGGTCCGTTCGGCCTGGCGCGGGGACGGCCTGTCGGCGTCGCCGTCGACCAGACCGGCGGCGTGCTGGTGGCGGACGATGTCGGCAATGTCGTTTGGCGCGTTAGCCCCGCAGCCTCGCGTGTCAGCGCGAAAGTTGTACCGTAAGCTATTGTGGGCCTCCCTTTGGCCGCATTGCCGAGCTTATGAGGTCGACATGCGTTGGACCCTCCGCATAGCCGCGATCCTGGCGGTCCTGCTCGTCGCCTACGCCATCTGGCCGGTCGTCGGATTTTACCGGATTGCCTCGGCGATCGAGGCGCGTGACGCCGCCGCCTTGAGCAAGCGGGTCGACTTCCACGCCTTGCGCAAGAACCTGACCAAGCAGATCGTCGCCACCTATCTCGAGCTGACCGGCAAGGAGGAGAAGCTCGGCCTGCTCGGCAAGACCATCGCCGTCGGCCTCGGTACCTCCTATGCCGAACCGATCGTGGCGCGGCTCATCAATGAAGAGACGCTGATCGACTTGCTGAGCAAGGGCAATGCCGGCGGCGAAGCCAAGATCTCCGCGGAGCTCGCGCCATTCTCCAAATCCGCGCTGAAGAGCGGCTGGGCCACGTGGCTGCACTCCGAGTATCGCGGCGAGGACTATTACGTGTATCTCCCGCCGGATAAGCCCCAGGACAAGCAGTTCAAGGTGAAGCTCAGCCTGTCGGACTGGAAGTGGAAGCTTGCCGGGATCGATCTGCCCAAGCCCTTGCGCGTTCAGCTCGCTCAGGAGCTCGAAAAGCGGCGGGAAAGCAAAGACGACTGAATCCGCTTCCTCGCGTGTGCCGGGGCCTAGGGGCACACGATGGTGCTCACGTCACACGAGCGCTGCTGCAGGCAGGCCTTATAGCGCACGCAACAGGTCTGAGAGCAGGCAAGCTCGTTCTGGGCAATCGCCGACGTGCTCGAGGCGAGCGACTGGCAGGCGCCGCCGCAGGAGCGAAACGAGTTACTGCACACCGACTGATCGGTTGGCGCGGCAGACCGAGGGGGTGTCCAGGCAGAACTGAATGGCGCAGCGGTTGCGGCAGGCGCTCAAACGGGCCAATTCCGTCTCGGTGTCGACACAATGCTCGAAGCACGAGCTTTGGATCTGGGCGCAGTCTGAGCGCGCCGGGCCGGGCGCCAACAGCGCGGCGCCGATGAGGGCGATCAGTCCAGCCAGAACCAGGAGACCAGTGCGCATGGGCCCGATTAATGCACGGCCCACGCCGCGAGCGCAATTGATTGGCGTCACCTCTCCACCCCCGATTTGATGACGGTCGACATTCACCAAGCCGAGAAATTTTTCGACTAAATGCTGGAACCAGTTTCCCGGTTCGGCAGTTTGAGATGGTTGAGGCCATTAGGGGGGAGAGGATGGCATCACCACTGAGCGAGAGCACCCGATCGGGCGACGCCGGAAAGGTCGAAGCGTCGACCATCGGCGAAGACTTGGTCATCACCGGCAACGTTGATTCCAAGGGCGAAATCCATCTCCAAGGCAATGTCTGCGGCGACGTGTCCTGCGTCGCGCTGGTGCTTGGCGAGAACGCGAAGCTCGAAGGCAACGTCAAAGCCGACGACGTCATCGTCAAGGGCCAGTTGATCGGCTCGATCCGGGCCATGCGCGTGACACTCCATGCCACCTCTCACGTCGAGGGCGACCTCTATCATCAGAGCCTCGCCATGGAGCAGGGGGCCTATTTCGAGGGGAAATCACGACGCTCGGCCGATCCGCACGCCGAGAACGGATCGCAATCCCAGCTCGCGGGTGAGCAGCAGCGCAATCATCGGCCGGCGAAAGCCTTCATCCGCTCTCTTCCCGAGTCGGATTAGATGTGCTTGGTCGGGGTCAGTTTGGCGTAGGAGGAAAATATGTTCGGATCGAAGCAACGGGGGACCGTCATCGCGAAGGGCCTCAAAATCGTCGGCAGCGTCACCGCCGAGGGCCTGGTCGAGGTGAACGGACAGATCGACGGGGAAGTGCATTGCACCTCCCTTGTCATTTCGCGCGGCGCCCATGTGTCGGGGACCATCGCCGCCGACCGCGTGGTCGTGGACGGCAAGGTCGAGGGCCCGATCCAGGGCGGCGACGTGAGCCTCAAGTCACAGGCCTATGTGGTCGGCGACATCCACCACCAGTCGCTCTCCATCGACAGCGGCGCCTATTTCGAGGGCCGCTCGGTGCAGACGCGAGGCACGAACGGGCAGACGCAGGAAAAGCTCGACAAGCGCTCGATCAGGCAGATCGCGAGCAATACCCGCACCCCGGCGGCCGCTGACGCCGAGGAATGAACGAGGACGACGCGCCGGAGCTTCAGTTCTTCGCTTGAAGATGTTCCCAAGCCGTCGTCGCGTCCTGCAACATCGTGTCGAAACTGCCGTTGGTCGTCATTTCGGTAATGCCCTGGCTGAATCCAGGAGCCAAAGAACGGCACGGCGACTTCTTGGAGAAGGCGACGAACATCTCGGCCTCGAGGATCGCCGGGCTCAGCGCCTCGACCTTGTCCTTGACCCCCTCTTTGGCCGCTTCGGCAAGACCGGAATAGTAGCCGGCGATCAGATAATCGGCGTTGCCGGCCAGGAGTTCCTTGAAGGCGGCGTCGATGCCGTTGGTGCGCGCCACCGTCAGCTTGTCCTTGATGAAGGCGTCGAAATCGTTGCCGTAGCTCTCGCCTTGGTTGGTGACGCCCTTCTTGCCGATCAGGTCGTTCTCGTCCTTGTAGGTGAACGACTTGTCCTTGGCGACGAACACGACCACCTCGTCGTACATGAAGGCGGGCTTGACGTAATCGAGATATTTGGCGCGCTCGTCGTTGTAGTAGATGCCGAAAATCATGTCGGCCTTGCCGTCGCGCGCCGCGGCCTGGGCGTCTTCCCACGTCCCCATATATTTCGATTCCAGCGGGACCTTGAGATTCTTGGCGATGGCTTCGACCAGCATCGGCGCGGCGCCGGCGATCATGTCGCCATCCTTGTAAGCGATTGCCGGATATTGCGGGTGGCCCGTGGCGGTGATCTTGGTGCAATTATCCTCGGCGACAGCGGCAGTGCCGGCGAGGGCGAGGGCAGCAAACAGGCTGAGACTGAGAATTCGTTTCATGAGCACGGGTTCCTTGTTCCTGGTCGCAGTGAGCGCGGATCGGTGAACGGCGCTGTGCGCCGCGGCTCGACCAAGCGTCAGAGCCCTTTCGCTTTTGCTTTCAGTTTGTCCACCTCGGCTTGCGAAATCTTTCCGGCTTGGACCAGAGCTTGCACGCAGGCCGGGGACAAGCCGGGGCCGGCTTTGCGCATGCACAGGTTCAGGGCATTCGATTGCAGCCCGTAGTCGCCGCAGAATTTCTTGTAGTCGTTGACGCAATAGGTCTGCATGCCTTTGGTGATCGTTCCTGCCTGCGCAAACGCGGCGGATGGCGCCGCGCACAGGAGGAGAGCCAGCACCATGAAAGCGGTTGGCGGTCTTGAGTGATGACGCGTCATGATCCGGGAGACCCCTCTTTATTTTGCGAGGTCGCTTGTATCACGGTTCCAGGGCCTCGCCAGCGCTAATGGGCGCTCGTGGTGAATGGCAGGAAGCATGCCTGCGCGCGATTTTCAGGTTGATAAAAAGACCCGGAGGGGCGGTGTTCCGGGTCTTCCCGAATGATAGCTCTCGTCTGGATCGCTAGCGCTTGCCGCACTGATCGAACTTCTCCATCGCCTTCTCGGCGGCATGCTTGTTCTTGTAGACGCCAAGCACGTTCATTTTGTCTTGGGGCTTGTGGCTAAACATCTCGCACCGCTTGCCGTCATAGGCGACGTAGAACTCCTCGGCGAGAGCGGGCGTGGCGAAGGCGGCGATCAGAAGCGCTGCGACGACATATTTCTTCATCGGCGTGTTCCCCTTGCTTGATATGGCCTCGGCCTCGACGTCTGCTGATCGAGGCGATGGGCGCGACCATCGTCAGCAATCCGGGCGGATTTGGGAAGGAAAGGCGGCAGCACCCGGGCCGGGCCCGCAGGCGTGACTAAGCCGGGACGGGAAGGTGCCGCTCGGTCGCCCCCGGCAGCGCGCAAATCACGTCGAGAGGCTCGTGCCCGGACCCCCAGCCTCCGGCTCAAGCAGTGCGAGCTGGACGGTGTCAGGCGACGGCTCCCAAATCCGCGCGAGCAAATTGCGCGGAGGCAGCGATTCCAGGGAGGTCGCAGCAAGGCCATGACCGAAACGCGGCTTGCGGCCGTCGACCACCGGTGCCGGATAAAGTCCATCGACGAGTATCGAAACGCAGATCGCCTGTGACCATTTCATGGTCTCTTCCTCCCGAGTGATTATTGAGGATCGCGCATATGGTTAGGTAGCCGGCACGTTCCAGCATAGGTAGAATTGGCTCGAGGGATATGGTTAGCCGCCCATCAGGCGTCTAGAGGGTCGCAGGAAATTTTGTTTCCTAATAAGAACAATGGCGTAGCCTTGCCGATCCGCGACCCACGGTGTGTAAGTTGCGTGAAAGGTGCCTTAGCCCGTAACCTAGCTCGCGGCCTGCAGCAGCTTTGAAGGCGGGGGGATCGACCGTGCGTCAGCCACGCTCAGAACTGGCTTTTTCGTTCGCTCGGTTCGCCGAGGGGTTCGATGAGCACATCCAGAGGAGCATCAGAGGCTACACCGACCTTCTTTCCGACTGCGTCGCCATGTCAGACTATTTCGTCGAGGATCACACCACCGTCTTCGACATCGGATGCTCGACCGGAAACTTCCTCGCTCACGTCGTGGAAAGAAATCGGGATCGCGCCCCCAAGGCCGAGTATGTCGGGATCGACATCGAGGCGAATTTCGGCACCCGATGGGAAGAGCTCGAGAAGCAGGGCGTAAAGCTCCACGTCGCCGATATCCGATCGTTTCCGATCCCGGTGAACTGCTCGCTGGTGACCAGCATTTTCTCGTTGCAGTTCATCTCGCAGCACGCCCGCCAAAAGGTCCTCGATGGGATTTATCGGGCGCTGCTCCCGGGCGGGGCGTTGATCGTCGCCGAAAAGACCCTGGCGAAATGCCCAAAGCTCCACGACATGCTGACGTTCATTCATTACGACTATAAGCGCCAATATTTCAGCGAGTCGGAGATCCTCGAGAAGGAGCGATCTCTCCGCTCCGCCATGAAGCTGTGGTCCGAGGATCAGATCGTCCAGTCGCTGGTCGCTGCGGGATTTTCGGAAGGCAACGTCCAGTCGTTTTGGCGCAGCCACAGCTTTGTCGCCTTCATTGCCCTGCGTTGAGCGCGCCGCGACGCGGCGCCGCTTGCGGGCTCGCGGCGCCGGTCAACGCCGTGAGAAGAATTCTAAATGACGGCTCTGGAACCCCGCTTCGGTTTGCACGTTAAGACGGGACACTGCCAACCGGGCCTCCCCCGCACCCCAAAGACCGGTTGGCAAGGTCAGCGAAGCCCTGGGCCCCCTCCCAGGGCTTTTGCCAGCCCGACGGCGGAGAGCCAGAAACCGCAGTCGGGAATCGAAAGCCGCCTCAACTAGGCGCGCGCCGGCACAGCACATGGCCCAGGACAGCACGGTCGACTATTGCTTTGAATGCAAACGCCCGCTCGCGGAGATAGAGAACCGCGGCCAGCGCCTCAGAGGGTGCATCACCTGCAATATTTGGTGGTCGCCGAGTGCTGACAAGGTACGGCTATCGGAGGAGGATCTCCGCTTGCTGTACCACATGCGCAAGAAATAGGACTGCGCCGCGCGGCCCTAGAGAATGCCAGCGAGGTACACGATCCAGGACGCGGGCCAGATCGCCGCCCACACGACGGCCTTGGCGTAGCTCAGTCCGCAGTCTGGAGCGCATTGCGGCGCCCGCACGTAGATTTGGAATATCAGCGTCAGAAACGCCATCAGAAGGTACAGGGCTTGCCACTTACGATCCGACCCAAGCCTTGCATGCGTCATGGCCGCAACCAATTCCATCTCGACCCCCTCGGGAAAGCTGCCTGACGGAAGGGTGAGCGCGAGCGGTTAAGGTCTGGTTATCGGCTCGTTCAGCCTCGACGTCTCGGGCAACAGGTTCTGCCGGCTATAAGATCGGGGAACCGGGCGGATAGAACCGCTCAAGACTGGATGGCACGCAGCCGGCGAAAGAATTGACGCTGGTGAAATCAGAAATCCGTGGCCGCGAGCGCGAGGGTCACGAGTGCTGCAACGCTGGCCGCCACCATCGTTCTCCGGAATACTTTTTTGAGCCGCCAAATGTCAGCGTCACATAGCTCGCGCATCTTGCCCCCCATGTCCCATGGACAGGTAGCACGGCCACTCCATTGCCGCTGTAGCATCCTCGCAACCGTCCCCAAGAAAAGGTGCCCCTCGCGCGAAATTGCTCCCCAGCAACTGGTTCCTGCGGCACGCCGCGCTCGGACATGGCGCCTTTCGCGGCCCATCTAGACGGCAATCGAAGTTCTAGGCTTGTGGCGGATTTCGAGCAGTCTGAAGCTGGTTCGTCATCATCACCACACCGCAAACCCCTTTGCTGGGATCACAGGGGGGATTTCGCCATGGCTTCACATCTGTTCCGCCAATCATGACGGCGCCGCATTTCAGGTATTGACCCCGTGCTGCAGCGATAAGAGACAGAGTTGATCAAGCCTGAACTGGGCCCAATAACAGAAGGTCGTCTTATGGTCGGGTCGATGGATCGATGGAGTGGGCTCCGCCGCGCGGCTGTGGCGGGTGCACTTGTGGCCAGTGTCTTCGGATTTGGAACCACCTTGGCGGTCGCCCAGCAAGTGCAACAGCCGAGCAAGACGCCGCCGAAATCGGCTACCCAGAAGGTTTGGGTCGACTACAGCGCCTGGGTCAAACTTTGCGAGAAGCGCGACGAGACGACGGACAAGCAGGTCTGCCTAATCAAGTACGAGGGCCTCGATCCTCAAACTGGAGACGTCGAGGTGGCCGCCGCCGTACGCACCGCCGAGGGTGAGGATAGGCAGGACCTCTCCATCACCGTGCCGAGTACGTCATACGCTGGTGATCCCCGCCGGCGTTCAGATCAAGATCGACGAGGATGAGCCGATCCGTCTGCAATATCAGCTTTGCATCAAACAAGGCTGTCAGGCTCACACGGCAGCGACGAAGCAAGTGCTGGAGATGATGCGGAAGGGCAAGCGAATACTCGTTGTTGCCTTGGACATCCAGCAGAAGCCATTGACCTTCAGCGTTCCGCTGAACGGTTTCGCCAAGACTTTCGATGGCGCCCCGGTCGACGAGGCGAGATACAAAGAGACCAGGCTCCGAATGTTGGCAGCGGCAAGAAAGGCGGCAGAAGATCACCAAAGCCAGGAGCGAGTGGGACAGTCCCAGCCCCCGGCCACGGCAGCGCAGCCCAACGCGACCATCACGGTGCCGAAATTGCCTGCCGGGCCTCCACCGCAATAAGGTGGGCGGCAAACCCGGGGGGACGCTTTCCCTGGGATTGCGACCCGCGGGGCGCAGCCCCGGCTCTGGGGCCCAAATCCAAGCTCACCAAAGGCCCAGCTGATTAGTGGCCCAGGCAGACACCCCATGGGGCTGAGCCCTTGACGCAACGGGAACCGGAGTCGCAGTCACCGTCGTAGTCGCAGGTCTTCCCAGCCGGCTTCACCGGGGCATCATCTTGCTGCTCACCCGAAAGGTAGCGGGTGCAGAGACCATCCAGGCACATGGTGCCGGTCTGGCAGTCGGAGTTCGAACGCGCAGGCGAATGCCGGAGTGGAAGCGAGGCAAAGGACAGTGAATATGACCAGGGTGCGCATTTTAGGTCACATCCTAAAGCCATGGCATGTTCGAATTTGGAATTTCCTACGGCAGTCAGGGGCCAGCCCGGTACGGCAAAGAGACGCAGAAAACCGATTGCTTCCCTGAAAGGGAATTCTCAGTTCACCGTCATGGCCGCGCCGCCTCCAGGCCGGAGACCCTGGGCCATAACAGCCTCGATATTCGGGGCCGGGTCCTTGATCTTGTGGTGAGCCCGCCGGGACTTCGAACCCGGGACCCTCTGATTAAAAGTCAGATGCTCTACCGGCTGAGCTACGGGCTCCTTGTTGCGGCCATATGGATACCGCCGGTGCTAAGGTCAAACGGATGGACGCCAAGCTCTCTTGGCACGGACGACCCGCGCGGTCCAGACGTCAGAGCGCGCGTTAAGCGAAAATAGGGCATCGCGAAACTCCGAAGCTTTGGCTAAGGTCGCGCCAAATTCCGAGGGGCCGGGGAGGGGAGCGTCATGCCACGCCAAACGCCGAGCACGAGCCGGCTGCGCTATCTGCCGCGGCTGTTGCTGCTCATTCCCTTCGCGGCGCTGATCTGGGTGCCGTTCTACAATAGGATCGAGCCGGAGCTCGCCGGCATTCCGTTCTTCTACTGGTACCAGCTTGCCTGGATCCTGATCGGCGCGGCGCTGGTCTTCCTGGTCTACCTCATCGAAATGGCGCTGACGCGCCGGACTTGAGCGCGGCACGCGCGGGGAGGCTTCGTTCGTGAACGCGACTGCCACGATCGTCTTCGTCGCGCTGTTGCTCCTCATCACCTGGCTCGGGTTTATCGCCGCCCGCTGGCGCAAGGCCGACCTCAATCTGCTCCATGAATGGGGCCTCGGCGGGCGCCGCTTCGGCACCATCGTCACCTGGTTCCTGCTCGGTGGCGACCTTTATACCGCCTACACCTTCATCGCCGTGCCGGCGCTGATCTACGGCAAGGGTGCCATCGGCTTCTTCGCCGTGCCCTACACTATCCTGATCTATCCCGTGCTCTATGTGATCTTTCCGCGGCTGTGGCTCGCGACCCATGCCCATGGCCATGTCACCATCGCCGACTACGTCCGCGACCGCTTCGACAACCGCCTTCTCGCTCTTGCCCTCGCGTTCACCGGCATGGTCGCGACGATGCCCTATATCGCGCTGCAGCTGGTTGGCATGGAGGTGGTGATCGGGGCCCTTGGCTTTCCGAACGAAGGTTTTTTCGGGCACTTGCCGCTGATCATCGCCTTCCTCATCCTCGCGGCCTTCACCTATCGCAGCGGCCTCCGGGCGCCGGCGCTGATTGCCGTGGTCAAGGACCTCCTCGTGTTCATCACCGTGATCGCGGCAATCGTGGTGATCCCGGCGAAGCTCGGCGGCTATGCCGCCATCTTCGCCAAGGTGCCTGCCGAGAAACTCATCCTCAGCGCACCGCAAGAGGGCAGCCTTGGGCTCTACAGCGCCTACTTCACCCTCGCGCTCGGCTCCGCACTCGCGTTGTTCCTCTATCCCCACGCCATGACCGGGATCCTGAGCTCGTCGAGCGCCAATGTGATCCGCCGCAATGCGGCGCTGCTGCCGGCCTATTCCTTCGTCCTCGGCCTGATCGCGCTGCTCGGCTACATGGCCATTGCCGCCGGGGTCGGTGACGACCCGGTCCATGCCGCGGGCTTCGCCCGCTACGGCCCCAACTACGCGGTGCCGGCGCTGTTCCTGTCGTCGTTCCGCTCCTGGTTCGTCGGCGTCGCCTTCGCCGGCATCGCCATCGGCGCGCTCGTCCCCGCCGCGATCATGTCGATCGCTTGCGCCAACCTGTTCACCCGCAATCTCTACAAGGAGTTCCTGCATCCCGATTGCACCGACGCCGAGGAAGCGCGCATGGCGAAGATCGTATCGCTGGTGGTCAAGGTCGGCGCCGTCCTATTCATCCTGGTGCTGCCCCATGACTACGCCATCTATTTCCAGCTGCTCGGCGGCATCTGGATCATCCAGCTACTGCCCGCCGTGGTGCTCGGGCTCTTCACCCGTTTCGCCAATGGCTGGGCGTTTCTGATCGGTTGGGCAATTGGCACCGCCGTCGGCACCTACCTGGCGGCGGCGCAGGGCTTTACCACCCCAGTCTACCCGTTGTCCCTGTTCGGCGTGACCGTGCCGGGTTACGGCGCACTTTATGCCGTGGTGCTCAACCTCGCGGCGGCCCTGCTGCTTACCCCGTTGTTCAACGCGCGCAGGCAACGGCTTGAGGCGCCGAACCAATAATGGGTCATCACGACGGGGCCTAAGGCCCTGGAATCCGGTGTATCCGGGGCCGATAACGAGGTCCAAGCCTCGACCCTGGCCACATTCCCGGCTAGTGTGCGCGGCCTCTGGACCACTCATCTGACCCTTGGAGAGGGAGATCTTTCATGGCAAACGACAACCAGGCCGGCGGCAGAACGTTTCTCGCTATCATCCTAGGCGCGATCGTTCTGGCCCTCGTCATTGCGGCCTACTTTATGTACGGCCAGAAGGCCGAGGCCCCCACCTCCGGCCCACCCCCAGTCGAAGCTCCGGCGCCTACGCCGGCACCGGAACCTGCTCCGGCACCTGAAGCCGCGCCGGCACCTGAAGCCGCCCCGGCACCTGAGGCCGCTCCGGCGCCAGAAGCGCCCGCGCCTGAGGCAGCGCCAGCGCCGGAAGCACCGGCGCCCGAAGCGGCACCGGCCCCAGAGGCACCAGCCCCTGAGACTCCGGCCCCCGAGGCTCCGGCACCGGAAGCCCCGGCGCCCCAGCAGTAAAGCGAGACGCAAGTATCAGGGCGGTCTTCGGACCGCCCTGATCGTTTCGGGGGCGGGCAGGGATGCCGCTCGCGGTAGAAACCTCGGCCCGACAAAACTCTTTTTGTCGTCAAATTGGTGGTAGATTACGGGCTTAAAACACCGTGTTCGCGATCTGACGCCCATTGGCCGATTGCCTCCGCTCGCAGGACCGTTGGGTGGCCGCGGCGAATGCTCGGTGACCGGCGGCGCCAACGGTACCGGATTCGGAGGAAGAGGCAGGCCTTCGCGCTCATGGCAGAACCACGCCGCAGACACCGTCTGCCCCTCGGCCTGCGCCTGGTGTTGGCCGGCATCCTGCTCGCGCTGATGGTGGCGCTGCCGGTGTTCTTCCACCCGCGGCACCAGTCGATCGAGGTCGCGGTCCCGACCGAACTCACGCCATCGCCAATCAAGCCCGTGGCGGCGAAGCCCGACCCGTCGAAGTCGGTTCCGGTCGAGGCCGCGACGGTGACCAAGGGCCCCTTGACGGAGCAGGTGACGGCGGTCGGCAGCTTGAGATCCGACGAATCCGTGGTGATCACCTCCGAGATCGCCGGCAGGATCGATGGCATTCATTTCAAGGAGGGCACCAGCGTCTCCACAGGCGCGCCACTGATCAGCCTCGACGATTCGGTCTATCGGGCCGAGTTGCACCAGGCCGAGGCGAAGCAGGTTCTCGCCGAGCAGAAAAATCAGCGGGTGACGGAGCTGTTCTCGCGCAAGATCGCGAGCGGGAGCTCCATGGACGAGGCGGAGAGCGATCTCGCTGTCGCCCACGCCGCCACCGAGCTCGCCAAGGCCCGGCTCGACAAAACGAAGATCGTGGCCCCGTTCGCCGGCATCGTCGGTCTGAGGCAAGTGAGCCTCGGCGACTACATCACGCCGGGGGAGGCGTTGGTCGGGCTCGACGCCATCGAGCAGATCAAGGTCGACTTCAAGGTGCCCGAGAAATATCTGTCCGCGGTGCACACCGGGCAGCCCATCGAGATCAAGATCGACGCCTTTCCCGGCGAGACCTTCAAGGGCGAGGTCTACGCCATCGACCCGCGTGTCGATATCGAAGGCCGCTCGATCTTCATTCGGGCCCGCGTCCCCAACAAGGGCCAGAAGCTGAGGCCGGGGCAGTTCGCCCGGGTTATCCTGATCCGCGAGGTCAAGCCTGACGCGCTGACGGTGCCGGAAGCGGCCATCGTGCCCAAGGGCGAAGATCAGTTCGTGTTCAAGATCGTCGACGGCAAGGCCCAACTCTCCAAGGTCTCGATCGGCACCCGGCGCGCCGGCCGCGTCGAGCTGGTCGATGGCGTGAGCGCTGGCGAGGTGGTGGTCACCGCGGGTCAGCTCAAGATCCGCGACGGCGCCGCCGTCACCGTGGTTCCGGCCCAGGAGCCCAAGGCGTGAAGCTTTCCGAAGTCTCGATCCATCGGCCGGTGCTCGCCACGGTGATGAGCCTCGTCGTGGTTCTGGTCGGCCTCGTTGGCTACAGCCGCCTGACCGTCAGGGAGTATCCCAATATCGACCCGCCGGTAGTGACGGTGACGACCACCTATCAGGGCGCGAGCGCGCCGATCGTCGAGACCCAGGTCACCAAGGTGCTCGAGGACTCGCTCTCGGGCATCGAGGGCATCGACTACATCACCTCGATCAGCCGCGAGGAGCAGAGCCAGATCAGCATCCGCTTCGATCTAGAGCGCGACCCCGACTTCGCCGCGGCGGACGTGCGCGACCGCGTCGGGCGGGAGCGGGGCCATCTCCCCGACGAGATCGAGGAGCCGGTGATCCAGAAGATCGAAGCCGACGCCCAGCCGATCCTCTACCTCGCCTTCCACAGCGACCGCCATTTGGCACTGGAAATCACCGACTACGCCGACCGCTACGTCAAGGATCAGCTGCAGACGCTTCCCGGCGTCGCCGATGTCAGGTTGTTCGGCGAACGTGAATATTCGATGCGGATCTGGCTCGATCCCGAGCGTCTCGCCGCCTACAACCTCACCCCGCAGGACGTCGAGAACGCGCTCAGGCGGCAGAATGTCGATGTCCCCGCCGGCCGCATCGAAAGCGTGGCGCGCGAGTTCACGGTGCTATCGGAGACCGATCTCAAGACCCCTGAGCAATTCGACAATCTGATCTTGAAGGACGCCAAGGGCTATCTCGTCCGCCTCTCCGACGTCGGCCATGCCGAGCTTGGGGCCCTCGACGAGCGCCGCATCGTCCGCTCCAACGGGCTGCCGGCCATCGCCCTTGGGGTGGTGAAGCAGGCAACCGCGAACCCGCTCGATGTGTCCAATGAAGTCGCCGCCGCGCTTCCGGGCATCCTCGCTTCGCTGCCCGAAGGCATGAAGGTCGAGGTCGCCCACGACAAATCGATCTTCATCCGGGAGTCGGTGAAGAATGTCTACAAGACCATCGGCGAGGCCATCCTGCTCGTGGTCCTGATCATCTTCCTGTTCCTGCGCTCCTACCGCGCCACGCTGATCCCGCTGGTCACCATCCCGGTGTCCCTGATCGGCGCCTTCGGGCTGATGTACGCGCTCGATTTCTCCATCAACACGCTGACCCTGCTCGCGCTGGTGCTCGCCATCGGTCTCGTCGTCGACGACGCCATCGTCATGCTCGAGAACATCTACCGCCATATCGAGGACGGCGAGCCTCCGGTCGAGGCGGCGCTGGTCGGCAGCAAGGAGATCGGCTTCGCCGTGCTCGCCATGACGCTGACGCTCGCCGCCGTCTATGCGCCGATCGGCTTCATGGCCGGCACCACCGGCAGACTGTTCACCGAATTCGCCTGGACGCTCGCCGGTGCCGTGATCGTCTCCGGCTTCGTCGCGCTCTCTCTCACGCCGATGATGTGCTCGAAGCTGCTCAATCGCGGCGAGAAGCATGGCTGGTTCTACCGCGCCATCGAGGTGGCGTTGCGCGGTCTCACCTCGGGCTACCGCGCCCTGATCCGCGGCGCGCTCAAGGTCCGGCCGCTCATTCTGCTGATCGGTCTAGCGGTTGCCGGCTCGAGCTATTTCCTGTTCGGCATGCTCAAGTCCGAGCTGGCGCCGACCGAGGATCAGGGCTTTCTCGTCGGCATCATCGTGGCGCCGGAAGGCTCGACCATCGAATACACCGATACTTACGCCAAGCAGCTTGAGCAAATCTTCAGCAAGGTCCCCGAGGCCGAGCGTTATTTCGTGGTCTCGGGACGGCCCACGGTGTCGCAAGGCACGACCTTCCTCAAGCTCAAGCCGTGGGGCGAGCGCAAGCGCAGCCAACGAGAGATCGCCGCCTCGATCACCCCCGAGATGACGGCGATCCCCGGCGTCATTGCCTTTCCCAGCAGCCCGCCGCCGCTCGGCCAAGGCGTCCGCGACAAGCCGATCCAGTTCGTGATCCAGACCTCACGGCCTTACGACGAGCTGCAGGTGATGGTCGACAAGATGCTGGACAAGGCCGCCGAAAACCCGGGCCTGGTCAATGTCGACACCGACCTCAAGCTCAACTCGCCGCAGCTCGAGGTGAATATCGATCGCGAGAAGGCGGCGGCCATGGGTGTCGAGGTCGACGCGCTCGGGCGCACGTTGGAGACGTTGCTCGGCGGCCGGCAGGTGACCCGCTTCAAGCGCGAAGGCGAGCAATACGACGTCGTGGTCAAGATCGCCGACATCGACCGCCGCAACCCGGACGACATGCGGCGGATCCATGTGCGCGGCCGCGGCGGCACCATGATCCCGCTGTCGAACGTGATGACCGTGAAGGAGTCGGTGGCGCCGAAGGAGCTCAACCACTTCAACCAGCTGCGCTCGGCGAGCATCACCGCGCATCTCGCGCCGGGATACGCTTTGAGCGAGGGGCTCGACTTTCTCGAGAAGGCGGCGAAGGAGGTGCTGCCGCCGACCGCCCATATCGATTATGCGGGCCAGTCGCGCGAGTTCAAATCGACGAGCTCGAGCATCTACTTCACCTTCCTCTTGGCGCTCGCCTTCATCTATCTCGTGCTCGCGGCGCAGTTCGAGAGCTTCAAGGATCCCTTCATCATCATGTTGACGGTGCCGCTCTCGATCGCCGGCGCCCTGCTGGCGTTGTGGTGGAGCGGCGGCACGTTGAACATCTATAGCCAGGTCGGGCTCGTGACCCTGATCGGCCTCATCACCAAGCACGGCATCCTCATCGTCGAGTTCTCCAATCAGCTCCGCGCCCAAGGCTTCCCCATCGGCGAAGCGGTCGTGGAGGCCGCGACATTGCGCTTGCGGCCGATCCTGATGACGACCGGCGCCATGGTGCTCGGCGCCGTGCCGCTCGCGCTCGCCACCGGGGCCGGCGCCGAGAGCCGCCAGGACATCGGCTGGGTCATCGTCGGCGGCCTTCTGGTCGGGACCCTGTTCACCCTGTTCGTGATCCCGGTGGTCTACACCTACCTCACCAGCCGCAATGTGCATCGCGCCACCGCCGAGGAGGAGCGCGCGCTCGCGGAAGCGATCGCACTGCCGGAGCGGAAGCGCCTCGAAGCTGCGGAATAGATCGCGCCAGGCGTCAGGGCTGAAACCCTTGATCAGATGCGGCGCGAAGCCGCCGCGAATAGTCCTTGCGGAGCGAGGAGGCGGCTCATAAAAGAAGAGCCCCGGCGCGGGGATTGCCAGGGCTCGTACGCATTACACAGAACGCACTACCACCCAGACACTCTACAACTGGGCGGGTAGAGAATGCCTTGTGGCTATGGCAGTTTTGCGACGCTTTCGTGTCGATCTCGCTATTTACAACAATGATTTGCGGGTTTCACCTCACCCGCCATGGTTGGTCCCGGCGGCCCTCTCCGCGCCTCGCTCCAGCGGCGTTTCATGCGCTTGTGCGAAGGCGTCACCCATGCACAATAGCCGGGCATTTCCGGCATGGCTGCCGGGCTCATCATCGAGGTTGCGGTAAAGATGCGGTGGCGTGGCCAAAGAGAGAGCGAAAATATCGAAGACCGGCGCGACGAGGGCGGCGGCGGCGGCTTTCCATTCCCAGGCGGCATGCGGTTCCCGTCGGGCGGCGGCGGCCGGAGCGGCGGCATCGGCATTTTTGGGCTGCTGGTCATCCTCGGTCTGATGTTCTTCTTCGGGGTCGATCCCCGGGTGCTCATCCAGGGCGGACCTGCCGGCGATCAGGATAACTTCCCCGATATTCATCTGCCGCAGTCACGGCCGGATACCACCAATTTCCCGAGGCCGGGTCAGGCCGGCCCGCAGATCCAGCACCCGCAAACCACGAGTGACGACGACCTCAAGCGCTTTGTCGCCGTGGTCCTGGCGGAGACCGAGGATGTGTGGAGCAACCTGCTGGCGGCGATATGGCCGCAGGTACAATGATCCAACCCTCGTTCTGTTCAATGGCGGCGTGCGCTCGGCGTGCGGTGTCGCCATGGCGCAGATGGGGCCGTTCTACTGCCCCGAGGACGAGAAGGTGTACATCGACCTCTCCTTCTACCGAGAGCTGAAGAACCGCTTCCACGCCCCGGGGGACGCGGCTCAGGCCTACGTCATCGCCCACGAGGTCGGCCACCACGTGCAGAAGCTGCTCGGCATCATGGATCAGGTTCAGAGTTTGCAACAACGCCTGAGCCAAAGGCAGGCGAACGCGCTCCAGGTCCGTGTCGAGCTGCAAGCCGACTGCTTCGCCGGCGTCTGGGCCAACAAGACCCAAGAAGCCAAGAACATCTTCGAGCCGGGTGATATCGACGATGCGCTGCGGGCCGCAAGCGCCATCGGCGATGACCGCATTCAGCGGCAGACCCAAGGCTATGTCGTGCCGGATTCCTTCACCCACGGCTCCTCGGAGCAGCGCGTACGCTGGTTCCGCAGTGGCTATGAGAGCGGCGACATCAACAAATGCGACACGTTCAACGCGAAGGATATCTAGGCTTCAGGCCGCTTTCGCGTAACTGTGTGCAACTCTAACGCGTAACAATCAAGAATTTGTGGGAGGTGCGATTCGACGGTTTGTCGCCGCGCTAAGCTATCCTTAAATCAATCTCTAGAATAATGTTCAAAACAGCTGGAGATATGAATGCGGCGGTCGCAGTCAATTCTCTCGATTCTTGCGTGCGCTCTCAGTCTTGGTGTCGCTCTGCCAAGGGGCCGCGCCGCGGAGCCGATCACCCTCGGCGCCGCGGTGTCGGAGACGGGCAAATATGCCCTGAACGGCGCCAACACCAAGAACGGCTACGACCTTGCGGCCAAGGTGGTGAACGAGAAGGGCGGCATCGAGATCGGCGGCACACGCCACGACGTCCAGATCCGCTATTACGATGACGAGTTCGACGCCGGCGCGCGGCACCGAGCTTGCCGAGCGGCTGATCCAGCAAGACCACGTGAAATTCATTCTCGGTCCCTACGGCTCCGGCCTCACCAAGGCGATGCTGCCGATCGTCGAGAAACACGGGGTGCCGATGGTCGAGGGCAGCGGCGCCGCACGCGAGCTGTTCACCAAGGGCTACCGGCACATCTTCGCCGTGCTCTCGACCTCCGACCAATATCTTTCCAGCGCCATCGACCTCGTCGCCGAGTAACGCCAAGAAACTCGGCAAGGAGCCGAAGGACATCACCGTGGCGCTCGCCATGGAGAACGATCCTTTCGGTCAGGATGTGCGCGCCGGTGTGCTGGAGGACATCGACAAGCACGGCATGCGGGTGGTGATCGACGATCAGCTACCGCCGGAGCTGAACGACATGTCGATGACGCTCGCCAAGGTCAAGGCGCTGAGGCCCGACGTGCTCGTGGTCTCCGGTCACGAGAAGGGCGCGTTGACGGCGGTGACGGAATTGAAAGCGCTCCATGTCTATGTGCCGGTGTTGGCGATGACCCATTGCGACTCGGCGAGGCTCGCCGAGACACTGCCCGACGCGAGCGAATATGCCTTCTGCGCCCAGCAATGGCATGCCTCGCTCGACTATAAGGACCGATGGTTTGGCTCCGCCGCGGACTTTGCCGAGCGCTACAAGGCGGCCTATGGCGAGGAACCGCCGTACCAGGCAGCGCAATCCGCCGCCGCCGTCCTCGTCTATGCCGATGCTCTGGCAAGAGCACAGAGCCTCGATCCGGCGAAGGTGCGCGATGCGCTCGCCGAGACCGATCTCGAGACTTTTTTCGGCCCGATCAAATTCGACGAAACCGGGCGGAACCGCGCCAAGCCCATGGTGCTGACCCAGATCCTCGACGGCAAATATGAGGTGGTGTCGCCGAAGCGGTGGGCGGAGGTGGAACCCGTCATCCCGCGGCCGCCGCGATAACGGTCGACCTTCCGCCCAAGCCTCTGTAAGCAAATGAGCTTACGGCCGGCTCGAGCATGCGGGGCGCGACAGGGGCGGTGATCGGGAATCTTCTCATCCTTTACCAGGCGCCGGCGCTTGGCGTGCAGCTCCTGATCGACGGCATCCTGATCGGCGCCGTATTCGCGCTCGCAGCCTACGGCATGGCGCTCGTCTGGGGCGTCACCAACATCATCAACGTCGCCCAGGGCGAGTTCGTCATGCTCGGCGGTTTCGTCGCTGTGCTTTGCGCCGAGCACGGGCTGCCGCTGCTGTTCGCGGTGCCGATCGCCGCCGCCGTGCTTTATGCCCTTGGCTGGGCCCTGTTCCGCGTCGTGATCGCGCATCTCGTCGGCCGCGACATGTTCATCTCGGTGCTTGCCACCTTCGGCATTGCCATCGTGCTGCAGCAATTGATGGCGCGCCTGTTTGGCGCCGGCGACCGCATCGTCGACAGCGGTCTCTCGAGCTGGTTCCTGTTCGACGGCCTCGTCGGCATCTCGCAAGTGAAGGTGCTGGTGTTCGCGTGTTGCCTGGTTCTTGGCGCCGGCCTCACCCTGTTCCTGCGGCGATCGAGGCCCGGCCAGGCGATCCGCGCCGTGGCGCAGGAGCCTCGCGGCGCGGCGGTGCTCGGCATCGATACCGACAAGGTCTACGGCCTGACCTTCGCGCTGAATGCCTCGATCTGCGGCGCCGCCGGCGCGCTCGCGGCCATGGCCTATCCCATCCATCCTTATGGCGGTCTCAGCTACACCATCCGCGCCTTCATGATCGTGGTGGTCGCCGGGCTCGGCAACCTCGCCGGCGTGGTGTGGGCTGCGGCCGGGCTCGGTGTCGCCGAGAGCTTCGCCGGCTTCATCCTCGGGCCGCAATATCAGATCGCCTTCGTGTTCGGGCTGCTCGTGCTCGTCCTCGTGCTGCGCAATCTGATGCTCAGGCGGCAGCGCCAATCTCTGCGATGACGGCGTCGGCACCCGGCACCCACATTGTCTGACGCCGGCGAGGCTGTTGCGCCTCGGCGCGGTTCTCGCCGTCGGCGTCGTCACGCCGCTCCTGTTCCCGGCCTATCAGTCCCAGGCCACCGAGCTGCTGCTGTTCATCGTGTTCGCGCTCGCCTGGGATCTCGTCGGCGGCCAGATGGGCTACAACTCCTTCGGCAATGTGCTGTTCGTCGGCGTCGGCATGTATGCCGCGGCGATCGTTCAGGTTGGGCTCTATTACGACGTCGGCCTCTACAACGAAGCCAAGGGCGGCGGCACCCAGTTCGTGTTCGACGCGAGCCAATTCCTCACCGGCCTCGGGCTTGGACTGATCGCCGCCGCGCTCGCTGCGGGGCTCACCGCGTTCCTGCTCGGCTCGCTCGTGCTCGGCATCCGCGGGCATTATTTTGCCATCTGCACCCTCGGCCTCGGCATCGCCGCGGGCCAGCTCGCGGCAGGGATTCCGTGGATCGGCGGCGGCTCGGGCATGCTGACGCCAAATCCGCCGGCGAGCCTCGGCGACGTCGGTCTTCTGCTCTATTACCTCGCGCTCCTGCTTGCGGTCGCCTGCACCGCGACCTTCGCCTGGCTGCTGTCGACGCGGTTCGGGCTCGTGCTCAACGCCATCAGGGACGACGAGGACAAGGCCGAGGCCATGGGGCTGCCGACGCGCCGGGTCAAGATCGCGGCCTGGGTCATCGCCGCCGCTTTTCTCGGCGTCGCCGGCGCCCTCTACGGCAATCAGGTGCGCTTCATCGATCCGACCGAGACGGCCTTCGCCGGCGCCACCATCGGCGTGTGGATGATCTTGATGGCGCTGCTCGGCGGCAAGGGCACGCTGCTCGGCCCCATCGTCGGCGCCATCCTGTTCCAGATCACCAAGGAGCTGTTCTGGACCTATCTCCTCGGCTGGCAGCGCGTGGCGCTCGGCGTTCTGATCATCGTCGTCGCCGTGTTCTTCCCGGAAGGCATTGTCGGCTATGCCCGGACGCGGTCGCGCCACCGCGAGGAGACGCCGGGATGAGCGCTCTGCTCGAGCTCAGGGACATCACCAAGCGCTTCGGCGGCGTCGTCGCCAACGATGCCATCAGCTTGGAGGTGCCCGACGGCGCCATCGTCGGCCTGATCGGACCGAACGGCTCGGGCAAGACCACCTTGTTCAATGCCATCACCGGGGCCATTCCCATCGACCACGGCTCGGTGCGCTTCCGGAGCCGCGAGATTTCCAAGCTCCTGACCAAGCAGATTGCGCGCGAAGGACTGATCCGCACCTATCAGCAGCCCCGCATCTATGGCCGCATGACGCGTCGAGGCCAACATGCTCGCCTCGCCATCCATGCGCGAGGCATCCTTCCTCAGCCTGTTCGGCAGGGACACGCCGGCTGAGCGTGCACAGGCCGCCGAGCTCCTCGACTTTGTCGGGCTTGCCGATAAGCGCGGCGAGGATGCCGGAGAGCTCTCCTTCGGCCAGCAGAAGCTGCTCGAACTCGCCATGGCCTTGATGAACGAGCCGAAGATGCTGCTGCTCGACGAGCCGACCGCAGGCATCAATCCGGTGCTGATCGAGACCCTGCTCGATCGCCTCCGCGCCGCTAACAAGGAGCGCGGCCTGACGCTCCTGATCATCGAGCACAACATGCCGGTGATCATGGGCCTTGCCGAGCGCATCTACTGTCTCGCCCATGGCCGGCTGTTGGCGGAAGGCAGCCCCGAGGCGGTCAGGGCCGACCCCAAAGTCATCGACGCCTATCTCGGAGCAGCGTGATGGCGCCGGTGTCGCGAGGAGCGGGGCATCGGGCAGGGCGTCCCCGTCGGCACGTTGGACCGCCTTGCCGGCGCGGCGCCGTTTCTCGCCGTCGATCATCTCGATGCCGGCTATGGCCGCATGCGGGTGTTGCGCGACCTGTCGCTCCGCTTGGGCAAGGGGCAATCGATCTGCCTGGTGGGACCGAACGGCGCCGGCAAGTCGACGGTGCTGCACGCCATCTACGGCTTTGCCCGCATCTTCTCCGGCGCCGTGCGCCTCGCCGGCGAGGATGTCACCAGCGCGAAGCCGAGCACCAAGCTCAAGGCCTCCGGGCTCGCTTACGTGCTGCAAAATGAGTCGGTGTTTCCCGACATGACGGTGGAGGAGAATCTCTGGATGGGCGGCTACCTGCTCGACCGGGTGAGCGACGCCAAGGCGGCCGCGGAGCGCGTGCTCGATCGCTATCCGCGTCTCAAGGAGCGCCGCGGCGAGAAGGCCCGCGTGCTGTCGGGCGGGGAGCGGCGTCTGCTCGAAATTTCGCGCGCCTTGATCATGGACCCGCACACGCTCCTGATCGACGAGCCTTCGATCGGGCTCGAGCCTCGCGCCATCGACATGATCTTCGACACCCTGCGCGAGCTTCGCGACGAAGGCGGCAAGACGCTTGTCCTCGTCGAGCAGAATGCGCGCAAGGGGTCTGGAGTTCGCCGATCTCGGCTATGTGCTCGTCGGCGGCAAAGTGGTGCGGGCGGGCAAGGCCAACGACTTGCTGGCCGATCCCGACATGGGCCGGCTGTTTCTCGGCGGGTGAGGGGCTCGCGCCTAGAACAAGTCGCCGGCGAACACCGTCGCCTCGCAGGGCATGTCCGCCTTCTTGAACAGGCCGCAGGCCTGCATAGCCTCGGCGGCGCTGGCGAATGGCCCCGCGACCAGGCGCCACTTCTTGTCTGGCGCCATCACCCGGCGGGCCTCGAGACCCGCGACGAGCGCGGCGTGATTGGTGAGAAGATCGCGCCACATGGCCCTGATCCCCTCCTGCTTGTCGACGCTGCCGATCTCGATGCCGAACCGCGTGGTGCCTGGCGGGATCGATGTCGCCGGGTTCAACGCCGCCGTCTCTGTGCTCCCCGCCGGAGGTGCCGTCAGGCTCGTCGGTGGTGGCCGCCGCCGATGAGGACATCTCGGGCTCCGCCGCGGCGGCCGGGGCTTCGGCGACGGCATGGTTCGGCGGCGCAGGCTTCGCGCCTCGGCGGGTTTCGGCGTCGGCGGCGGCGGCGCCGGCGGCTCGAGGCTCGCCGCGGGCGGCGGCGGCTTTGGCGGATCAGGCGGCCGCATCGCTCCCGGGGCCGGCGGCGAGGTGGTGACCGCGGTCGATGTCGTCAGCTCGGCGACGGGTCCGAGCACCTTCTCCAAAGGCTTGAGGCGCGTATTGATGGCGGCGAGCTGGCCGGACAAATCCTGGACCGAGGCTTTGAGCTCGCTGATTTCCTTGTCCTTGGCCTCGTCCGACTGCATCAAGGCTTGGGCTTGATCCTCGGAGAGAGGCGGCGGGGCGCCCGGCGCCGCAGGCGTGGCGGCGGTCGCCGCGGCGGCGCTCTCGGCGCGGTCGGCTTGAGGGGTGGTGACGACGCGGAACAGATAGGCGGCCGAGAACGCGGCAAGCAGAATCCAGAAGCCGGCGAAGATGCCCGGTACCCAGCTCTGCAACCCGCCTCGGCGCTCCTTGACAGCCATGGCTACGACAAGCCTCCCCTCAAATCCCAAATCTACGCGAAAAAGCGCCGTTAATATGGCTCTAATCGGCGTCCTGAAACGGCGCGACAGAGATTACTCGGTCTGACTTCCGGGTCAATTTCCGCGTGCGGCGTCGGACCAGGACGCGGCGTGTAGCCCTGATGCCTTGTTTCCATTAGACAGATGCCGCGTGAAGGCCGGGACAATGGCACTCGTAACCCGAAACGCACGAATTTGAGCGACCATAGAGGCATGACCGAAGGTTCAACTCTCGCCATCGTCCTTGCCGCCGGCAAGGGCACCCGGATGAAGTCCGAGGTGCCGAAGGTGATGCACGCGCTCGCCGGCGCGCCGATGCTGGCCCATGTGCTCGCCGCCGCCAAGGGGCGCGGGGGCCGGCAAGATCTCGGTCGTGGTCGGGCCCGGCATGGAGGAGGTCGCGACCCTCGCCAAAAGCCTCGACGCCGGCGTGCAAGTGTTCGTGCAGGAAGGCCAGCTTGGCACCGCCGACGCGGTCAAGGCCGCCGAGGCAGGCTTTGCCGGTGCCGCCGGCCCGGTCCTGATCCTCTATGGCGACACGCCGCTCCTCCGCGCCGCGACCCTCGACCGGCTGACGCGGGCGCTTGGCGAGGGCGCGGACCTCGTCGTCGCCGGCTTCGAGACGGAGCACCCGACGGGCTATGGCCGCTTGCTGCTCGACGCGCACGGGCGTCTGGTCGGCATTCGCGAGGAGAAAGACGCAAGCGAGAGCGAGCGGGCGCTGACCCTCTGCAATTCCGGCATCATGGGCTTCCGTAGCGCCAAGACACTCACCGGTCTCTTGGCCCGCATCGGCAATGACAATGCCAAGCGCGAGTTCTATCTCACCGATGCCGTGGCGCTTGCCAGCGCCGACGGGCTCGACACGCGCCTGATTACCGCCGACGGCGCCGAGGTGCTCGGCGTCAATTCCCGTTCCGAACTCGCCGCAGCCGAGGCGCTGATGCAACGGCGCCTGCGCGAGAAGGCCATGGCCGGAGGGGCAACGCTGGTCGCTCCGGAGACGGTGTTTCTCAGCCATGACACCGCGATCGGCCGCGACGTTTTGATCGAGCCGAACGTGATCGTCGGCCCTGGCGTCGTGATCGAGGACGGCGCCATCATCCACGGCTTCTGCCATTTCGTCGGCGCGCATATCGGCCGGAATGCCGAGGTCGGACCCTTTGCCAGGCTGAGACCTGGCGCCGTGCTGGGGCCGGGCACCAAGGTCGGCAATTTCGTCGAGATCAAGCAGTCGGACATCGCCGACGGCGCCAAGGTCAACCACCTGAGCTATATCGGCGATACCAGCGTCGGCCCCGGCGCCAATATTGGCGCGGGCACCATCACCTGCAATTACGACGGCATCGCCAAGCACCGCACCGAGATCGGCGCGGGCGCCTTCATCGGCTCCAACTCTTCGCTCGTGGCCCCGGTGAAGATCGGGGAGGGGGCCTATATCGGCTCCGGCAGCGTCATCTCGGAGGACGTCGCCGACGACGCCCTTGCCCTTACCCGCGCGCCGCAGGAGGAGCGTTCCGGCTGGGCCGCCCGTTTCCGCCGGCGCCGTGGAGGTACCCCCAAGAAATAATGCGACATCGCATATGAATTGCCGCCGCTTTTGCGTCATAGGTAGCTAAAGGTCTCGAACCGAATCTGGAGCAGTTTGCATGTGCGGCATTGTTGGCGTTCTCGGCAAAGGGCCGGTTGCCGGGCAGCTGGTCGACGCGCTGAAGCGGCTCGAATATCGGGGCTACAACTCAGCCGGCGTCGCCACCGTGGAGAACGGCACCCTTGGGCGCCGCCGCGCCGAAGGCAAGCTGCGCAACCTCGAGGCGAGGCTGAAGTCGGCGCCGCTGCTCGGCAATGCCGGCATCGGCCACACCCGCTGGGCCACCCACGGCAAGCCGACCGAGGCCAATGCGCATCCGCATATGACCGACGACGTCTCGGTGGTGCACAACGGCATCATCGAGAACTACCGCGAGCTGAAGGACGAGCTCGTGGCCGAAGGCGCGGCCTTCACCAGCGATACCGACACCGAGGTCATCGCCCATCTGATCACCCGGGAGATGCGGGCCGGCAACGATCCGGTGCGTGCGGTGTTTCATACCCTCCAGAAGCTGGAGGGCGCATTCGCCCTCGCCATGATCTTCCGCGGTTACAACGACCTGATGATCGCGGCGCGCCAGGGCAGCCCGCTCGCCATCGGCTATGGCGACGGCGAGATGTTCGTCGGCTCCGACGCGCTCGCGCTCGCGCCGTTCACGGATGAGATCTCCTATCTCGAGGACGGCGACTGGGCGGTGTTGACCCGCGAAGGCGTCGCCGTCTGCGACCGCAAGGGCAATCCCGTGAAGCGGCCGGTGACGCGATCGGTGGCGACGGCGCTCCTCGTCGACAAGGGCAACCACCGCCACTTCATGATCAAGGAGATCCACGAGCAGCCGGAGGTCGTCGGCCACACGCTTGCGAGCATGGTCGATCTCTCCGCGGCCCGCGTCGATCTGCCGCGGCTTGCCGTTCGACTTCGCCAAGATCGACCGCCTGACCATCACCGCGTGCGGCACCGCCTTCTATGCCGGGCTCGTCGCCAAATATTGGTTCGAGCGCTGGGCGCGGCTCCCCGTCGACGTCGATATCGCCTCGGAGTTCCGCTACCGCCAGGGCGCAATGGGCGGGGACGGCGCCGCGCTGTTCATCTCCCAGTCGGGCGAGACCGCGGACACGCTCGCCTCGTTGCGCTATTGCCGCGCGCAAGGCCAGCACACGCTCGCCATCGTCAATGTGCGCGAGTCCTCCATCGCGCGAGAGTGCGAAGGCATCCTGCCGACCCTTGCCGGCCCCGAGATCGGCGTCGCCTCGACCAAGGCCTTCACCTGCCAGCTCACCAATCCTCGCCTGTCTCGCCATCGTCGCCGGCAAGGCGCGCGGCCATATCGGCGAGGCGCTGGAAGCAGGAGCTGGTGCAGGCGCTGGCCGAGGTCCCGCGCCACATGGCGACGGTCCTCAGGGACGAGAAGCCCTATCGAGAAGCCTGGCGCTCTCTCTGTCCCGTGCCCGCGACGTGCTCTATCTCGGCCGCGGCCAGAGCTACCCGATCGCGCTCGAAGGCGCGCTCAAGCTGAAGGAGATCTCCTACATCCACGCCGAAGGCTATGCCGCCGGCGAGCTCAAGCACGGGCCGATCGCGCTGATCGACGAGAACTTGCCGGTGATCGTGATCGCGCCCCGCGACGACCTGTTCGAGAAGACGGTGTCGAACATGCAGGAGGTGGCGGCGCGCGGCGGCCAGATCGTTCTGATCAGCGACGCCGATCCCGGCAAGCGTCGGCTGCTCCGTCGCCGCCAACATCCCGATGCCGCATCTCAACCGCTTCGTGACGCCGCTGGTCTATGCCGTGCCGGTCCAGCTCATCGCCTATCACACCGCGGTGTTCATGGGGACCGACGTCGATCAGCCCCGCAACCTGGCAAAATCCGTGACGGTGGAATAGGCTGAAGCCTCGGATTTGCCTGATTTCTTTGTTTGAGCAAGGACATGGCGGTTCAGCGGAAACGCCCCCTCCCGTGCTCCGGTTATCAGGCAAGCGCCCCAGGCTGCTCCTCGCGGCCGCCATGGTGCTCGCCCTGGCGGGGCTATGCCTTGCCGGCCCGGCGCGGGCGCAAGAGGGTGAGACGGCAGCCTGAGCGCCGGCGCCAAGCCTTCTCCGCGGGTAAATACGATACCGCGGTCAAGCAGCTCTCGGCCGCGCTTCGCAGCGACGGCATCAAGCCCTCGAGCGCCGGCAAGGCGCTCTATCTCAGAGGCATCGCCTATCAGAAGATCGGCCAGCCTTCGCGCGCCATCGCCGATCTCGGCGCAGCACTTTGGCTCGGGCTGGCGCCAGCGGAGCGGGTGCAGGCCCTGGTCAACAGGAGCCTCGCCTACAACGCCGCGGGGCTGAAGCGCGAAGCCGAGGCGGAACTCGCGCTGGCGCGGAAAGAGGACAGGGGCGGCGAGGTGGATCGTCTCGTTGCCGAGGGCGGGGGCGCCACCGGCGGCACCGCCTCGATCGCCGCCTTCGCCACGGAAGTCACCGAGGAGCGCTCCGGGCGGAGCAGCCCGGTGCCGTCGTCGCGGCCGCTGAACGCAAGTCGACGTCGAGCGCGCCGTCAGCCATCACGCACCGCCGACGCCGCGAATGCACTCCTGGAGACCACGCCGACCGAAGCGCCGTCGAGCGGCGGCAACCGCGTCAGCCGCTGGTGGGGCTCGATCACGGGGTCGTCCAGCGACTCCGAACCGGCTCCCGCCCCACCGCCACCAGCGCCGGCCAAGCCCCCGGCGATCTCGTCGGATTGGAGCACCCAGACGGAGCCCGCGCCGGGGACGAGGGTCGCCGCGGCAAGCCCGACTGTGCCGGTCGGCGGCGGCTATTTGCTGCAATTGAGCCCAACCCGCTCGCCGGACGAGGCTAAGGCGCTGTGGAAGCAGGTCGCGAAGGCGAACAGCCAGCTCGCCAGCCTCCAGCCCCGCATCGAGCGGACCGACATGGGCAATCTCGGCACCTTCTACCGGCTCCAGATCGGCCCCTTCCCGGACAAGGCCGAAAGTCTTAAGGTCTGCAATACGCTGAAGCGTAGCGGAGTAGACTGTTTCCTCGTTGCCCCCTAAGCATCCAGTCGCGTGCCGTAAGCGTTGGTAGGTCGAAAGGCCCCTATTAACGCGAAGGTGAATGTCGCTATTACGTCAGCCTTGGCGTCTAATGTCCTAAAGCGCCGCCCGAATCGGAGCGTGTCACCGAAGAGCGCATGACCAGCACCGAGAAACCAAAGTCGCCGCCAGGCGGCGACAATCCGAAGTCCGAGGAGGACAAACTCCGCCAGCTCGTGGCCGCCGGCGAGGGACCTGTGTCCTCGCATTTCGGGGCGCGGCTCCGCGGCTATTTCCTCACCGGCCTGATCGTCGTCGGGCCGGTCGCCATCACCATCTATGTGGTGTGGTGGTTCATCACCCTGGTCGACGGCTGGGTGAAGCCGCTGATCCCGCAAAGCTATCTGCCCGAGACCTATCTCCCGTTCCCGGTACCAGGGGTGGGGCTGATCTTCGGCATTCTCGGGGTGATGCTGATCGGGGCGCTGACCGCTAATCTGTTCGGGCGCACCATCGTCAGCTACGGCGAGATGATGCTCGACCGCATGCCGGTCATCCGCGGCGTCTATCGGCTCCTCAAGCAGATCTTCGAGACCGTCTTCTCCAAAACCGGCTATTCGTTCAAACGCGTCGGCCTGATCGAGTTTCCCCGGCGCGGGCTGTACACGCTGGTGTTCGTCTCCGGCGACCCGCCGGCCGAGGTGAAGCAGAAGGTCGGGAACGGCGAGGCGCTGATGACCGTGTTCATGCCCAATGCGCCCAATCCCACCACGGGCTTCGTGATGTTCATGCCGGCGAAGGACGTCATGCTGCTCGATATGAGCATCGAGGACGGGGCCAAGATGGTGGTGTCAGCGGGTCTCGTCGCCCCGACTCAGGACGCGCTCGAGAAGCTCGCCGAAGGCGCGAAGGCGAAGAAGCCGGTGCCCGAGGAAGAGCCCGTCATTTGACGCGGGTCACCCCGCGCGCATCAGTTTGATGGCGTCGTCCCGCTCGAACAGATAGAGCAGCATGCGGAGCGCCTCCGCCCGCGGACCGGTCAGGGTCGGATCCTTCGACAGCACGAGCCGCGCCTCGTCACGAGCCGCTTGTAGGAGTGCCGCGTCCTCGGGGAGTTGCGCCACACGGAAGGCGGGCAGGCCGCTCTGCCGGGTGCCGAGCACCTCGCCGCCGCCGCGAAGCCGCAAATCCTCCTCGGCGATGACGAAGCCGTCCTCGGTATCGCGCATCACGCGGAGCCGGGCTTGCGCCGCCTCCGACAGCGGCTTCTTGTAGAGCAGGATGCAGGACGACTGCGCCGCGCCGCGGCCGACCCGGCCTCTGAGCTGGTGTAATTGGGCGAGGCCAAAGCGCTCGGCATGCTCAATGACCATGATACTGGCCTTGGGCACATCGACCCCGACCTCGATCACCGTGGTCGAGACCAGGATCGGGATGTCGCCGGCGGCGAAGGCGGCCATGACCCGGTCCTTCTCGGCACCGGACAGCCGGCCATGCACCAAGCCGGCCTTGTCGCCGAAGCGCTTGCGCAACGCCGCGTAGCGCTCTTCGGCCGCGGCGACGTCGAGGGTCTCGGATTCGGCCACGAGCGGGCAGACCCAATAGACCTGGGCGCCGCCGGCTATCGCGCGGTCGAGCCCGTCGACCACCTCGTCGAGACGCTCGCTCGGCACGGTGCTGGTGAGCACGGGCTTGCGGCCCGGCGGCTTCTCGTCGAGCCGCGACACGTCCATGTCGCCATAGCTCGTGAGCAGCAGCGTGCGCGGGATCGGCGTCGCGGTCATCACCAGAAGCTCGGCGCCGCGGCCGCCGCCCTTCGACTGAAGCTCGAGCCGTTGATGCACGCCGAAGCGGTGTTGCTCGTCGATGACCACGAGAGCGAGGTCCTTGAAGGCGACCGGCTCCTGCAGCAGCGCGTGGGTGCCGATCAGGATGTCGATGCGCCCCTCGCGCAAACGCGTCGAGGATCTCCTCCCGCTCCTTGCCACGCTCCCGCCCGGTGAGAAGGGCGACGCGAAGGCCCGCCGGCGCGGCGAAGCCTTCTATGGTCTTGAAATGTTGCCGGGCGAGCAGCTCGGTCGGGGCCATCAGCGCCGCTTGCGCGCCGGCCTCGACCGCAGTCGCCATGGCGAGGAGCGCAACGATGGTCTTGCCGCTGCCGACGTCGCCCTGCAACAGCCTGATCATGCGGTTCGGTCCGGCGAGATCGGCGTCGATCTCGGCAAGCGTGCGCGCTTGCGCGCCGGTCAGCTTGAATGGCAGCGCGGCGACGATCGCCTTGCGGAGCCTGCCGGGTGCGGTCAGAACGCGCCCGCTCGTCCGCCGCATGCGCTCGCGGATGATGGCGAGCGCAAGCTGGTTGGCGAGGAGCTCGTCATAGGCGAGACGCGTCCGTGCCGGCGCGGACAACTCGAGATCGGCAAGTGCCTCGGGTCCATGCATGCGGTGAAGGGCACCGGCGAAGGCTGGCCATGTGTTCTGCTTGACGCCACGCCGCATCGTTCCATTCGGGAAGCTTTGGCAGCCGCGCGAGCGCCTGGGTTACCGCCTTGCGCAAGGTGGTGTTGGTAAGGCCGGCAGTGAGGCCGTAGACCGGCTCGAGCAGCGGCAGCGCTGGGTTCGCGCCCGCCGCCTTGGGCGCCGCCCGTTCGTCGACGGGCACCACATGGTCGGGATGGGGCATCTGCAGCCAGCCGTCATAGGCTTCGACCTTGCCCGAGATCAGGCGGCGGCTCCCGACCGGCAACAGGCGGCGGAGATAGGCCGGGTCGGCGTTGAAATAGACAAGCTCGAGCGCGCCGGAGGAGTTCTTCGACCAGAACCTTGTATGGCGCGCGCATGCGGCCGCGGCGGCCACCCCCGGACCGATGTTCGGCCACGGTCACCTCGAGGGTGGCGATCTCGCCGATGCGTGCTTCGGCGATGCTGGGGGTTGCGGAGCGATCGATCACCCCTTGCGGCAGGTGCCAGAGCAGGTCGATCACGCGCGCGTGCGCCGAGGCGTGGCGCGGCGCCACCAGTTTGTTCAACAAGCCCTCGATCTTGGGCCCGACGCCGCCAAGGCTTCGCGCCGGCGCAAACAGAGGGGCTAGGGCAGGGGGCCTCATGACAAGTACCAACTATTTGATGTGTGCTGTGGACACAAACCCAGTTCGTCCAACCCCTCACCCTTTCCGCCATGCGACTTGCGCGATGCTTCGCCGCGCAAGATCGCGACGGAAAGCCCTCTCCCCCAAGGGGAGAGGGGCCACGTGGTGAGCGCTTGCTCCGATCACCTCTGTCCGGCGGGGAGAGGTCGCGCCTTCGCCTTGGCGAAGGTGGGGGTGAGGGGGTTCATGCGTCGGATGCGGTGGTAAGCTTGACAGGGACAAGCGCGCTCCGCTCTAACCCTTGCGCCCATGTCAGACCACGACCTCGCCATGCGCCGCCGCCGCGCCCTTTACCGCGCAACGCATCGCGGCAGCAAGGAGTTGGATTTCCTCCTCGGCCGCTTCGCGGTGGAGACCGTGGAGACCATGACCGACACCGAAATTTGCGTGATGGAGCGCCTGATCGAGACCCCCGATCCCGATATCGCCGTCGCCCTGTTCGAGGGCAATTCCCTGGGCGAGCCCGTCCTCGACGCGCTGATGGTGCGCTTACGGCATTTCCACGGCGTGGTCCCCGGCAACACTGCCAAGAGCCGACCGTAACCCATGGCTGAGCAGACAAAGTCCCCGATCCTCCCGGTCGACCGGTTGCTCGCCGGCCACCGTGCCATTGCGAGCGGCGTGCCCGAGGGCCTCGACGCCGCGGTGATCGGGGCACTTGCCAAGACCGCGGGCGCACCGATCCTACACGTCGCCCGCGACGGCCAGCGTCTTGCGACCTTGGAGGATGCGCTCCAGTTCTTCGCCCCCGGGGTGAAGCGCTTGACCTTCCCGGCCTGGGACAGCGTGCCTTACGACCGCGTCGCCCCGAACGCGGAGATCGTGGCCGAGCGCATGGCGACCCTCGCCGAGCTGGCAACGCGCGAGGATACCGCCGCGCCCCTGATTGTGCTCACCACCATCAACGCCGTGCTCCAGCGCGTGCCGCCGCACGAATTCTTCGCCGCCGCCATGCAGCATCTCGCGCCGGGGAATGTCGTCCCTATGGCGGGCCTGATCGAGCAGCTCGAAAGTCTCGGCTATGCCCGCGCCGGCACGGTGACCGACCCTGGCCAATATGCCGTGCGGGGCGGCATCCTCGACCTCTTCCTGCCGGGCGCCGAGCCCGTCCGCCTCGACTTCTTTGGCGATACGGTGGAATCGATCCGCTCCTTCGATCCCGAAACGCAGCGGACCCATGCCCGGCTCGAGGCCATGACCTTGCTGCCGATGAGCGAGGCGCCGCTCGACGAGGCGGCGCGCAAGCGCTTCCGCACCCGCTATGTCGAGCTGTTCGGCCCAGTGATGGGCGACGACCCGCTTTACGAGTCGGTGTCGGCCGGGCGTCAGCATCAGGGCATGGAGCATTGGCTGCCGCTGTTTCATGAGCGGCTCGAGACTTTGTTCGACTATCTGCCTGGTGCGGTCGTGACCTTCGACCCGCTGGTCGACGACGCCAGGGAGAAGCGGCTCGAGCAGATCAACGATCACTACGACGCGCGCGAGCAGGCGCTCGAGCGCAAGGCGTTCGGCGCGCCGCCCTACAATCCGGTGCCGCCGGCGAGCCTGTTCATGACCGAAGAAGACTGGACGGCGGCGCTCGGCGCGAGAAAGACCGTGGCGCTCGATCCCTTCGAGCATCCCGAAGCGGCGCGCGAAGCGACGTTGGTGTCCTTCGGCGGACGGCAGGGCCGCTCCTTCGCCGCCGAGCGCCAGACCGAAGGCGCCAATGTGTTCGACGCCGTGGTGGCCCACGGGGCGCGGCTGAAATCCGACGGCAAGCGTGTGCTGGTCGCCTGCTGGAGCAAGGGCGCCAAGGAACGCCTCGCCACACTGCTCGGCGAGCACGGCATCGGCGAGACCGTCGGCGTCGAGAGCTGGGATGAGGTGCTCGCCACCCCGCTATCCGCCACCACCTTCGCCGTGCTGCCGCTCGAGACCGGCTTCGAGGCGCCGGGCATCGCCGTCGTCGACGAGCAGGACATTCTCGGCGACCGCCTCGTCCGCCGCACCAAGCCGAAGCGCGGCAGCGACGTGCTCACCGAGATCTCGAGCCTCGCCGTCGGCGATCTCGTGGTCCACGCCGATCACGGCATCGGCCGTTTCGCCGGGCTGGCCACCATCGAGGCCGCCGGCGAGCCCCATGACTGCCTCGAGGTGATCTATCACGGCGGCGACAAGCTTTATCTCCCGGTCGAGAACATCGAGCTTCTGAGCCGCTACGGCTCCGACGAAGCCGGTGTCCAGCTCGACCGGCTCGGGGGCGTCGCCTGGCAATCGCGCAAAGCCCGCCTCAAGAAACGCATCCGCGACATCGCCGAGAAGCTGATCAAGGTCGCGGCCATGCGCGAGCTGCGCCAGGCCCCGGTGATCACGCCGCCCGACGGCCTTTATGACGAGTTCTCGGCGCGCTTCCCTTACGAGGAGACCGAGGACCAGGCGACCAGCATCACCGCCGTGCTCGACGACCTCGCCAGCGGCCGTCCCATGGACCGTCTGATCTGCGGCGATGTCGGCTTCGGCAAGACCGAGGTGGCGCTCCGCGCGAGCCTGCTCGCGGTGCTCGCCGGCAAGCAGGTCGCGGTGGTGGTGCCGACCACGCTGCTCGCGCGCCAGCATTTCAGCACCTTCACCGAGCGCTTCCGCGGCCTCCCGGTGAAGATCGCGCAAGCCTCGCGCCTCGTTGCCGGCAAGGAGCTGACCGAGGTCAAGAAGGGCATCACGAACGGCTCCATCGACATCGTCATCGGCACCCATGCACTCCTCGGCAAGGCCATCGAGTTCGCCAATCTCGGCCTCCTGATCATCGACGAGGAGCAACATTTCGGCGTGCAGCACAAGGAACGGCTGAAGCAGCTTCGCGAGGACGTGCATGTCTTGACGCTGACGGCGACGCCGATCCCGCGCACGCTGCAACTGGCGCTGTCAGGCGTGCGTGAGATGTCGCTGATCGCGACGCCGCCGATCGATCGGCTCGCAGTCCGGACCTATGTCACCCCGTTCGACCCCGTGATCCTGCGCGAGGCCCTGCTGCGCGAGCGCTTTCGCGGCGGCCAGGCCTTCTTCGTGGTGCCGCGCATCTCCGATCTCGACGAAGCGGCGGCCTTTCTCACCGAGCACGTCCCTGAGCTCAAGGTCGCCCGCGCCCACGGCCAGATGGGCTCGCGCGAGCTCGACTCGGTGATGAACGCCTTCTACGACCGCCAATACGACGTGCTGCTCTCGACCTCGATCGTCGAATCCGGCCTCGACATCCCGACCGCCAACACCTTGATCGTCTATCGCGCCGACCGCTTCGGCCTCGCCCAGCTCTATCAGCTGAGAGGCCGGGTCGGGCGCTCCAAGATCCGCGCTTATGCCTATTTCACCATTCCCGCCGAGGCACGGCTGACGCCGGCCGCCGAGAAGCGCCTCAAGGTGCTGCAATCCCTCGATACGCTCGGCGCGGGCTTCATGCTCGCCAGCCACGACCTCGACATCAGGGGCGCCGGCAACCTGCTTGGCGAGGAGCAGTCAGGCCATATCCGCGAGGTCGGTTTCGAGCTCTATCAGTCGATGCTGGAAGAGGCGGTGATGGCACTGAAGGGCGGCGAGGGGGCGGTGATCGAGGATCAATGGTCGCCGCGCATCAATCTCGGCACCTCGGTGCTGATCCCCGAGGAGTACGTCCCCGATCTCCAGGTCCGCCTCGGGCTTTATCGGCGGCTGTCGGCGATCGAGAACCACGACGCCATCGAGGCCTTTGCCGCGGAGCTGATCGACCGCTTCGGCCCGTTGCCGGAGGAGGTCAAGCATCTGCTCGACATCGTCGAGATCAAGGGCCTCTGCCGCCAGGCCGGCATCGAGCAGATCGATGCCGGGCCGAAGGGCGCGGTGATCGCCTTCCGCAACAAGTCCTTCGCCAATCCCGAAGGTCTGATCGCGTTTATCCGCGAAGAGGGGTCCGGGGTGAAGCTCCAGCCCGACCACCGGCTGATCTACTACGCCGATTGGGATACGCCCGAGGAGCGCCTGCACGGCACACGCGAGTTGCTTGGCCGCCTCGTCGAGATCGCGGGACAGGTGAAGAAGGCGGCATAGCTAGGCTGCTTGCGCCAACTGGTCGCGGAGCACGCGGCCCCTCTCGTCGCGCGGAATGGCGTCGACGGTGATCAACCGTTCCGGATGCTTGTACGGGGCAACGCCGCGGTGGCGCAGGAACCGGTGCAACGCCTCGATCGAGATCAGGCGGCCCGGCTTCGGCACCACGGCGGCAAGCAGCCGGTCGCCCATGATCGGGTCGGGCAGCACGAAACAGGCGGCATCGAGGAAGCCGGAAAAGCTGCGATAGATGTCGTCGAGATCGCCGGTGGCGACGGCAAAGCCGCCATGAGCGCGGAGCTCGGTCCCCCGCATCAGTTTGAGCGCGCCCCCGGCGTCGCCGAAGGCGAGCGCACAAAGACCGGTGCCGACGAAGCCTTGGGCGTCGGGGGCAAGCGGCCGGTCGTCGCTTGAGCCGCGGGGGCAGATCGGACCGCGCACTCTGATTTCTCTCGCCTCGCCGCAATCGGAAGCGCTGCCGAGGGTGGTCTCGAGGAAGAGAGCCCGGTGGCCATCGGCGCCGGTGACGTGGACCTTGCCGAGGGGCAGGAGCGTGGGATCGGCGCCGGTCTCTCTGGCGCGGACCAGGCTGACGAGGTCGCCAAGCGGAAACACATCGAAGTCAGGCTCCGTCGCCTCCACCGACGGCCCAGTTGCGAGCTCGGCGGGCGACCAGACGCGGCCGAGCCGCTTCAGCCGCGAGCGGGGATGGTCGAGGGCGCCGTCGCTCGCAAGCTCCGCGATTACCGAAGCCGGCAGGGCCGTTACCGTGGCGCCCGCCTCGATCAGCTGCGCTGCGAACCCTGCGGGCTCGAACGGCTGATGCTGCAACAGGGCGCAGCCTGAGATCAGCCAGGGCATCAGCCCGAGCGCCAGCCCCGCCGGCGCGGTCAAGGGATAGGGGTTGAGGATGACGTCGCTGCGGTCGAGCTTGAGTGCCATCACCGTCATCGCCCCTTGCGCCAGCAGCTCGCGCTCGGCGCGGAACACGGGAACGAGGGCGGCGTCAGAACGCGCGGCGAAGGTGATCAGGAGCGGTGCGTCGCCCTGAGGTGCGGGATCGAGCACCACGGCAATCTTGGCGTCGAGCGCCGCGTCGAGAGAGGTGACAGTGATGGGAAGCTCGGCGCCGAAGCCGAGCACGAGCGGGATCGAAGCCTCGGCCGCGATCTCGCACAGGCTTTGCACCGGGCTCTCCTCGGCGAAGATATCGACGCCGAGCAGCGCCTTGGGCTTGAGCTGGGCCACAATCTCGGCAATCTCGAGACGGCGCCACAGCATCGGCAGCGCGCATACCGTAAGGCCGGCGCGCCAGGCGGCGAGCATGGCGAGCGGTTGCTCGACCCGGTTCGGCAACTGCATGGCGATGCGATCGCCGGGCCTGAGGCCAAGGCCACCGAAGCGCGCGGCGAGAGCATCGACCGCGGCATCGGCGTCGCGGTAGTTGAACGATCGCCTCGGCCGTAGCACGTCGCGGCTTGGTGGATCGGCAACAGCAGCTGCGTCTGGGGTTTGCCTCGCGCGCCGCCGCAACAAGGCTTCGGCCGTGAGCGCCGGCCGTCGCTCCGTCTCCCTGACCTTTGCGGCGAGGCTGCTCATCATCGCGTCAGGGTGCGGCGGGCCCTTTCCGCTCGGTCTGCGACGGCTCCATCCACCAGGCGTCGAGCTGATAGCCGTAGAGCGGCGTCTCGGCGGGCCGCTGCAGCTCGCGCCAATAAGCGAGCCATTGCCGGGGCAAATGGAACAGGGGGACGACATAGTCGCCCGACAGCAACAGGCGGTCGAGCGCGCGCACGGCGTCGACGAAGCCCGGCCGGTCCTTGGCCTCGAGCATCGCCTGGATCATGGCGTCGACGCCTGAGCTTTTTACGCCGGCATAATTGAATGAGCCCTCGATCATCGCAGCCTCGCTCCCCCAACGAAAGGACTGCTCATTGCCCGGAGACAACGACACCGGCCAGTCAAACTGGATCATGTCGAAGTCGTAGGTCTGTTTGCGCCGCTGATATTGGGCCGAATCAACTTGCCGGATTCGCGCGTCGATTCCCACTTGTTTCAGGGCCCGTGCATAAGTCAGGAGCAGGCGCTCCTCGGCGCGCGTCGCCGCGAGGATCTCGAAGCTGAACGGCTCGCCAGTCGCCTTGTTGACGAGGACCCCGTCCTTGAGGCGGTAGCCGGCTTCGGCGAGCAGCGCCAGCGCCTCGATCCGCCCGTCACGATTCTGGCCCGACCCGTCGCTGACCGGGAACGCATAGGTGCCGTCCATGATCTTCGGCTTGATGTCGCCCGCGAACGGCGCAAGCAGAGCGCGCTCACGGTCGTTCGCGGGACGTCCATGGGAGCTCAAGTCGGACCGGGCGAAGTAGCTTTGCGTCCGCGCATATTGGCCATGATAAAGAGTGCGGTTGACCCACTCGAAGTCGAACAGCTCGATCAGCGCCTCGCGCACGCGCTGATCGGCGAACAGCGGCCGTCTCGAGTTGAACACGAGCGCCGACATGCCGGCCGGCGTTTCGACCGGGAACTCTTGCTTGAGCACGCGTCCGTCGCGAAATGCCGGGAAGTCGTACCCTTCCGTCCACCGCGTCGGGTCGTCCTCGACTCGCGCCGTGATGGCGCCCGACTTGAAAGCCTCGAACATCGAGCCGGCGTCACGGTAATAGTCGAAGCGGATCTCGTCGAAATTGTAGCGGCCGCGATTGACGGGAAGATCGGCGCCCCAATAGTTCGGATCGCGCTTGTAGGTGATGCTCCTGCCGGGCTTGACCTCGTCGACGACGTAGGGCCCGCTCCCGACCGGGGGCGTAAGGCTCGTCTTCTCGAATGTCTCGGGATCGAGCAAATGGTGCGGCAGCACCGGCATCAGACCGAGGATGAGCGGCATCTCGCGGTCTCCGGCGCCGTCGAAGGTGAATTTCACCTTGCGCTCGCCGGTCTGCTCGACGCGCGCGACCTTCTGATAATAGGAGCGGTGGTTCGGCCGCCCGTGATCGCGCAGCAGCTGGTACGAGAAGATTACGTCGTCGGCCGTGATCGGCGTGCCGTCGGAGAACTTCGCCGCCGGGTTCAAGGTGAACTCGACGTAGCTCCGGTCCTCTGGCGTCTCGACCGTCTCGGCGATGAGGCCGTAGAGCGTAAACGGCTCGTCATAGGCGCGGGCGAGCAGGCTCTCATAGACATAGTCGCGCACGCCCTCGGCGCTGACGCCTTTCACGATCAGAGGGTTCAGGCTGTCGAAGGAGCCGGGCATGGCAAGCGTCAAGCGGCCGCCCTTTGGCGCCTCGGGATTGACGTAGTGAAAGTGGGAAAAATCGGCGGGCTCGGCCGGCGGCCCATGCATGGCGATGCCGCCGGCAGGCGCGGACCAGGCGCTCGCAGAAAGCATGAGAAGGATCACGAAAAGCAGCGAAATAGGGGCTTTCAACGGCGAACGCGTGTGGCTATAGATGCTCTCGCATTGCGGCATGGTCTCAAGGGTAGCATGGCTCGCCAAGGCAGACAGGCCTAACGGCCGCACGCGCCTGGCAGGGATTTGACGAAGCAGCACGAACAGCGCCGGAAGGCCTGCAAGGAACGTCTGTCGGCCGCCAAACCAGCCACGTCTATGCCTCATTTCGGGTATTGACCTCTCTCAGAGAGGGACGCGGGGGGAGTAGCGAGCCGGTGAAGGCTCAGGGTCGCCCCGCGAAAACGAGGAAAGGTCGGTTATGATCTCGTCGATGGATCGATGGAACGTTGTCCGCCGCGCGGTTGGGTCGGCGTTGCTGGCGGGACTTGCTATCGGGCTCGGAACATCTGTCGCACTGGCGCAGCAAGAACAAGCGGTGCCGAAGGGTGCGGCGCCGGCGCCGGCCGCACAGGCCCCGGCTGCGGCCGCCCCTGCCGGCGGCGCGGCTGCCGACAATTCGGCCTGGGTCAAGCTTTGCCTGAAGAACGAACAGACCGGCAATAAGCAAGTCTGTCTCGTCAACCACGAGGGTCTTGAGCCGAACACCGGCATGGTCCTCGTCGCCGCCGCGGTCAGGACCATCGAGGGCGAGGACAAGCAGCATCTCCTCGTCCAGGCTACCCACTGCCTACTCGCTAATTATGCCGGCCGGCGTTCAGATCAAGATCGACGACGACGAGCCGATCCAGCTGCAATACGCCGTGTGCTTCCCGACCAGCTGCCAAGTGCAAATGGAGCTGACCAAGGAAATGTTCGAGAAGATGCGGAAGGGCAAGCAGATGGTCGTTGCGGCCATGAACATGCAGCAAAAGGCGATGGCCTTCCCCGTGCCGCTGACCGGCTTCAGCAAGACCTTCGACGGTCCTCCGGTCGACAACGCCCAGTATGAAGCGGCGCGCCGGGCCATGATGGAGAAATTCCGGGAGCGTCAGATGGAGCTCGCCAACAAGGCGGCGGAGGCGCAGCAGAAGAAGGACGGCGCGGGAGCCGCGCCGGCCGCGCCGAACGCGACGGTGGCGCCGCCGAAGATGCCTGCGGCCGGTCAGTAGCGACACCGGACCATCAAAATACGACGAAGGCCGCGTCACCGACGCGGCCTTTTTGTATCTGCTTGGCGGCCCTGCAGCAGCTGCCGCGGCTCAGTGCTCCTGGACGAAGCGATAACGGAACACACCGTCATGGAGATCCTCGAACAGCTCCGACACTTGCGGATGGCGCAACGGCTCGTCGGAGATATCGGGCTCGAGATTCTGCTCCGAGACATAGGCGATGTACTCGGTGTCGGCATTCTCGGCGAGCAGGTGGTAGAACGGCTGATCCTTGGCGGGGCGCACCTCTTGCGGAATCGAGGCGTACCACTCCTCGGTGTTGGAGAAGCTCGGGTCGATATCGAAGATAACGCCCCGGAACGGATAGAGCCGGTGGCGCACCACTTGGCCAATCTGGAACTTGGCGCTGCGGACGATGGACATGGCCCTATCCCCAAGTCTTTTCTGGATAAGACTGGAGGCCCAAGGGGCTGTCAACGGCAAATAGGGCTTATTCAGAGCTCACGACCAGCGCCGGTTTGACCACATGAATTGCTCCGGATTCTCCCGAATCCACGTCTCGAAATGGCGCTGAATCGCCGCGGTGATGCTGCGGATATCGTCGGCCTGATTATTGGTCCGGGGGATCCTGAGCTCGTTCACATTGATATCAAAGCAGGCGCGGTTGCCAATTCGCAAACAGCGCCCGATCCAGATGCGAGCGCCGACCCGCCGCGCGATCATGGCGGCGATCGGCATGCTCTTGGCCGGGTAGCCGAAGAACGGCACTCGATCCCTTGCGCGTCATAGAGGTCCGAGATGAAGCCAAGGCGTCCGCCCTGGCGCACATAGTCCATGATCAGCCGCGCCGTCTTCTGGCCCTCGTCCTGGCCGGCGGCGCGGCGGCTGCCGAACAGGCCGCCGGGATAGAGGTCCTTCCTCTGAGCGCGCAGATAGCGGTCGACGTAAGGGTTCTTGACCAGTCGATAGACGCCTGCCGGCCTGACGCCGGCAAGCATGATCGGCCACATGCCGAGTCTCCCAATTGCCCATATGCATGGTGACGATCAGCACCGGTCCCATCTTGTCCTTGTAGCGGCGTGATGACATGGCCATTGGTGACGTGGAGCCGATCGGGCTGCTTCAGGATGCGGTCGATATTCATGGTCTCGACCATGACCCGGCCGAGATTCTCCCACATGCGGAGCGCAATCGCTTCGCGCTCCTCCGGCGTCTTGTCGGGGAAGGCGCGCTCGAGATTGGCAAGGGCACGCTTGTGGCGGCGATTGTAGGGCGCGACCAGCCGCCAGATTTTGGCCGAGATCGAGCCGGCAACGTCAATCGGGAACAGGCGCACGAAGCCGATGAGGAAACGCAGCACCGCATATTCGGCGCGGTAACGGAGGTCGCGCGAGAGGGAAATCGCAGAGGGCTCGGCCATGGGCTCCGCTTTGGGTTCGATCGGGCGCGGCGGGGAAGGCCAACCCTCCTGACAAATCGCGCCGGAAGCGTCAAGCCTGCGCAGGGCGCCGCGCCGCGCCGGCCAGCCGGCCGGTCGCAGCTGGACGCATCAGGCTTGGCAGTTCCGTCGGCGGCGCCATGCCGAGCCGCATCACGAGGCGCCGCAATGGCGGCAGCGCATTGAGGCCATGGGACACGAGCCCGCGCGCCGCCTGCAACGGCAGGAAGCCCGAGAGCAGCGAGCGGCTCAACAGATCGATACCGACGGTTCGCGTCAGCACGTCGGGTTTCCGTGCCGAACTCATAGGCGCGCAGCACCTCGTCGGCCCCAGGGTCGCGCCCGTCTGTCAGCGCGCTCTTCACGCAATCGGCGAGTGTCGCGGCATCCCGAAGGCTAAGGTTGAGGCCCTGCGCCCCGATCGGCGGCAGCACATGGGCCGCCTCGCCGACGAGCGCGGTGCGGCGCCCGGTCATGCTATCGGCCGCGAGCACGGTGACCGGAAAACGCCCGCGCGCGCTCGTTTCGCTGACGCTCCCAAGCAAGCCGCCGAGACGCTTTTCGAGCGCGGCGGTGAAGGCGTCGGCGTCGAGCGCCATCAGCGTGTCGATCTCAGCGTCCGCGGCGAGCCAGATCAGGCTCGAAGCGTTGGGGTCGGGGAGGGGGACCGTGGTCACCGAGGCCCCTTGGCGGTGCAACTCGACCGAAACGCCGCGGTGCGGGAAGCCATGAGCGAAGCTCGTGGCGATGGCGCCTTTGCCGTAACGCCGCTCGGAGCCGCCGATGCCGGCCGCCTTGCGGCAGATCGAGTGGCGGCCATCGGCGCCGACGACGAGCTTGGCGGTGAGGGCGAAGCCATCCTTGGCGCTCAACCTGGCGTCGTTCGGCGACCACACGATGCGATCGACCGTCACCGGATGATGGGCAATGGGTTCGGCGCCCGCGCGCCGGTACAGCGCCTCAACGAGGACGCTGTTGGCGATGTTGTAACCGAAGGCCTCGAGCCCGAGCTCGCTTGCCCGGAACTCGACGTCCGGCGCCCGGAACAGTCCGCCGGTATCGTCGATGATGCGGATGGCAAGTAGCGGCGCCGCATGAGGCTTGAGATCGTCGAACACGCCGAGCGCTCGCAACATGTCGACCGAGCTCTCGAGCAGGGCCGCCGTTCTCGTGTCGAGGCGCTGCGGGCTCTCGGGCAGCGGCGGAGCGCCAACGAGCGCCACCCGCGCGCCGGCATGGGCAAGCGCAAGCGCCGCCGCCAAGCCCGTCGGCCCGGCGCCGACGACCGCGATGTCGCTCTGATCCGGGATCATCAAGCGCCTGCTCCGCTGCGATAGCGACCTCTTATACCTGCCGCCCGCGCGCGTCGCCAATCTCGGCACCGAGGGGCATCAAACAAAGCTATATCTCGGAGGCTATAGGAATGGCATGCTACACCGGCACCAAACAAAGCAAAGCGGCGCACTTGTTAATCCCCATTTGAACAGTAGGGTTTTTCTGGTGGCGCTTCGGCGGGGCATCGAATTGGGGGATAATCACTGTGACTGCGAGGCTGACCGTGCGCCGGCTGGGCCTAACCGCATCCACCGCCATCTTGATTTCGAGCGCATTCGCGGCGCCGCCTGTTCGCGCCGCGGACCTCGGTGGCGATTGCTGCGCCGATCTCGAGGAGCGGGTGGCCGACCTCGAGGCGACCACCGTCCGCAAGGGCAACAAGAAGGTCTCGGTCACGCTCTACGGCCAGGTCAACCGTGCGGTTCTGTTCTGGGACGACGGCGCCGAGGGGAACACCTATGTGGTCGACAACAATTACGAATCGTCGCGTTTGGGCGTCAAAGGGTCGGCGAAGACCGGACTTGGCGATTGGATCGCGGGCTATCGGCTGGAAGCCGAGAGCACGGCCGCGAATTCGGCGCGGCTCGACCAGTTCGACGATGACAACGCTGACGATCCCAACGGCAGCCTGTTCGTCCGCCAGTCCTACATGTACTTGGCCAGCAAGACATGGGGCGAGATGCGTCTCGGTCTGACCGGCACTCCCGTCTACAACATCACCAAGGACACCAACGTCACCGAGCTGGAAGACACCATGCACGGCGACAACCGCATGATGATGAACTTCTTCTTGCGGCCGAACGGCTACGACAACGCCGAGGGGCTCTCGACGCTGCGCTGGCAGAGTATTTCCAGATGCTACAGCTCGAGCAACGCCTTCGTCTGCTCGACGCGCCGCAACGGCGCCGCCTATTGGTCGCCGAGCTTGGCCGGCTTCAGCTTTTCCGCCGGCTGGTTCGAGGACGACGATTGGGGCGCGGCGGTGCGCTACAAGAACGCGTGGGGCGAGAACTGGGAGGTCGGCGCCGGCTTCGGCTACGAAGATATCCGCGACGAGCGCCTCCAGAACGGCGGGGGAGGGGTGGCGTCCGGCGCCAACCCGCCGCCGTCCGGCAACATCAATTACTTCCAGCGCGACATCCAGGAGTGGGGCGGCTCGGGCTCGATCAAGCACAAGCCGACCGGTCTCTTCGCCTACACCGCCTTCATGTTCTCAGACCAGGGCGACACCAACACCATCAACGCCGGCTACTACACCGGGACCAGCGCGCCGCTGATGAACTCCTGGGACATGAACTTCGGCATCCAGCGGAAGATCGCGCTGCTCGGGCTCGACAAGCTCGGCGACACCTCGCTGTGGGGCGGCTACTCGAACATCCATAACGGCCTTGGCGCCGGCGGCAACGGCAATGGCGGCAATCTCGGACAAATCCCGGCGGACCGTTATCTCGCGGCGGGGACCTTCGCCAATGTGCAGGTCCCCACCGAGATCACCGGCGCCGACGTCGATCGCTGGTCGCTCGCCTTCGACCAAGCCATCGATGCCGCCAACATGCACTTCTATGCGGTCTATCAACACCTGACGCCTGAGGTCGACCTCGTCACCCGGGATCCGTCGGTATCGCCCAACGGCAAGCTGAAATCGATCGGCGCCCCGCTCGACGATTTCGACCTGTTCTACACCGGCGGCCGCATCTACTTCTGATCAGCCCGAAAACCGGGTTCTCGCTGGGGCCGTCCGCAAGGATGGCCCTTTTTTCATGGCCTGATGCGATTGCGAGACCAGACCGTGATCTCAATGCCACAGTGCACGGCAAACCTATTCTGCATATGAGGAATGATGTAGATTATCTTTCTTTATTGTTCAGATGAGCGTTCTCTGGCGCGAGTAATCCGCCAAGCCGGACTCCGGAACATCTGATTCAATTGGCCTAAATCTGTGACCTATACGCTACAGCCCAGCCAGAAATCATGATCTGTCTTCGGTGTGTCACGAGAGTGTCACCGCCCGCCTTTTAGGCTCGCCTCATTGAACGCAAGGGGTTTGGCCTTAGCCGGCGAACGCCTCGTGCAACCAACAGGCTCATAAGGAGGACTGCGGAACCCGGGGGAAAAAGGGCCGCAAATCCTTCAGGCGTCACCAAAGACCAGAGGAGTGGACGGGGTTATGACCGGGGGACTTATCAGAGGCATCACGCGGTATCTGCTGATCGGATCGAGCACGATCGCTCTATTGGCCGCTGCCGGGGCCGGGGAGGCCAAGGCGCAGGATGTGAAGCTGCTCGAGGCGCAGATGCAGGCCATGCAGGCTCAGATGCGCGATCTGCAACGGCAGGTCGCCGAGGCCAAGGCGGCCGCCGCTTCAGCGAAGGGCGGCGGCGGCGACAATCTCGACCTCAAGGTCAAGTGGAAAGGCGCGCCGGAGCTCTCGAGCTCGGACGGCAAGTTCAAGTTCAAGGTCCGTGGCCGCGTCATGGTGGACTACAACGGCATCGACCAGGATTATCCGATTACCGGCGATCAGAACATTTCAGCCGTCGAACTCCGCCGCGCCCGTATCGGCGTCGAGGGCGTCGTGTTCTACGACTGGAAGTACAAGTTCGAGGTCGACTTTGCCGGCGATGCGACGGCGATCAAGGACGCCTATGTAGCCTACTCGCACTGGGCGCCCTGGGAGACGGCTGAAATCCGATTCGGTAACCAGTACGTCTACAACTCGCTCGAAGAGATCACGAGCTCGCGCTTCATCACCTTCATGGAGCGCGCGGCGTTCGAGGAGGCCTTCTTCCTGGAGCGTCAGATCGGCGTCGGCTTGCTTGCCGGCGACAAGCATTGGTCGTTCCAGACTGGCTATTACGGCTCTCCGAGCGAAGCGCAGGGTGACTTCTCCACCGACACCACGGCCGCATCGGTGCGCGGTACTGTCGCCCCGATCAATTTTGAAGCGAATGGCATCCACACCGTCCTTCATTTGGGCGCCAGTTATCGCCATCGCGACGCCGGCACCTTGAGGGCCAGCGATACCGAGGAGCTGTTCCGCTATCGCGCCAGGCCGGATCTGCATCTGGCTGATCGCTTCGTGGCCACGCCGTTCATCGCCGAGGACGACGACATGTTCGTGCTCGAAGGCGCCTTCGTGTGGAACTCCATCTCGGTGCAGGGCGAATATGCACAGCTCAGGGCCAAGCCCGATGCCGACGTCGCCGATGTCGATCCGACCTATAACGGCTGGTATGTGGATGCGAGCTGGTACCTCACCGGCGAAACGCGGAACTACGAGGCCAGCACCGGCGAGTTCGGCCGCACCAAGGTGAAGCACCCGGTGTACAAGGGCAGTGGTGGTTGGGGTGCCTGGCAGATCGCCGGCCGCTATGACACCATCGATCTCAGCGACAAGGCCGATGCCATCACCAACTTCGGTGTGGTCAGTTGCTCCGAATGCGGTGAGCAGAGGACCTGGCTCGTCGGCTTGAACTGGTTGCTGACCGACTACACGGCGCTCAAGTTCAACTACACCCAGTCCGACATCAAGGGCGGCTTCAACGACGGTGCCGACATCAAGGGCTTCGGCATGCGCGCCCAAGTCGATTGGTAGGAGGGGAGTGGTCCGCCGTGCGGTAGAGGCGCGGCTCTCTTTAAGTCATTTAGCTCCGCCGGACGGTTGACCTGTCGGGCTCTGGTTTCCAAAGTCCCCCTTCCCGGGACCAAGACTGAGGTTGCCCCTTCGGGGGCAACCTCGACCACCGGAGACAAGCATGAAGGTAACATCGCGCGATCTCATCTGCGGGCGTCTGCCGGCCCTCGAGGACAACAGGGCCGAGGCCGAGGAACGCGAATTGACGCTGCGCCGGGCACGCGAACTCAATGCCGAAGCACTCTACCGCCCGGGCGTTTACGAGATGATGGATTGGGTCGCGTCTCGTCTCACCAAGGCCGGGTCGGCGGTATGGGCGTTCCTCTTTGCCAGCGACGAGTTGGAGCTCATCTGCGTCTTCGATGCCGTCGAGACCGACTGGCTCTTCGCGGTGTCACCCTACGTGGTCTAGTCCAGGCCGGTCGCGCTTCGAGACGGAATCGACGCTGCGCCACGGACGCGCGCATCGGCGCCGAGCCAATAACGCCAAGCCCTGAGCCTCCTCGGAGCGCATTCCCCTGCGGCGGATGCGCTCTATCCTCGCGCGCGGATTCCTGAGATAAATCACGCGCTTCCCTCAATTCAGAGCAAACAACCGACCCGTGGCCGGAATGCCACAGCCACGTGGAATCTCGTTCCTGTCGTTGGGGTGTCACGAGACTGTCATTGCCCGGCTTTTAGGCTCGCATCCATAAAACGCAAGGGGTTGGCCGCTCTGGGCGACGCCTTGTCCAACCAACCGGGCCATAAGAGGGACCGCGGGCTTTGGGGAAAGTCCGCATCAACGCCCTCAAGCGTCGAAACAGAGGAGTGGATAGGGGTATGACCGGGGGATTGAGGGATAATGCCAGCCTGATGGCGATGGCCGCCCTGTTGTGTGTGGCGGGGGCTGTGAGTGCCGCGCCGAGGGTTGCCAAAGCCGCCGATCTTGGCGGCGATTGCTGCGCCGACCTCGAGGAGCGTGTCGCCGAGCTCGAGTCGACCACGGTCCGCAAGGGCAACAAGAAGGTCTCGGTGCAGCTTTACGGCAAGGTCAACCGCGCCGTGGAGTGGTGGGATGATGGCGGCGAGCAGAACATGTACACCGTCAACAACGACAACGAATCGACCCGCACCGGCATCAAAGGCAAGGTCCCGATCAGCGGTGACTGGTCCGCGGGCTTCCGGCTGGAGTGGGAATATCGCGAGGCTCTGTCTTCAAAACTGAATCAATTCGACGACAACAACGCCAATGATCCGTCCTTGAAGACGCGTTGGTCGCAGATCTACCTCGCCAACAAGAAATACGGCACCTTGAACTTGGGCCAGACCGCGACGCCCAAATACGACATCACCAAGAACGCGATGGAGTACATCTCAACGGTGCCAGGCGAAGGCGGCGGTCTCTCGGACAGTCTTGTCTCCGACTTCCGCATGAACGACAGCATGCGTTTGCGGCCGAAGGGCTTCAACAATGCCGAAGGGCTTTCGAGCCTCAGGTGGGTTGATATCTCCCGCTGTTATAGCGATGGGCAGCAATTCAACTGCTCGACCCGCCGCAATGGCGTCGAGTACTCGACCCCCGATTGGGCTGGCTTCAACTTCCAGTGGGGCTGGTTCGAGGATGACGATTGGGGCGCCGCGGCCCGGTATAAGAATACGTTCGCCGACACCTGGATGCTGTCCGCGAACGTCGCCTACGAAAACTTCCGCGACGAGCGCTTGCAGAACGGCGGCGGCGGCGAGGCAACGGGCCCAATCATCATCCCGCCCTCATCGTCGAAGACGACCTTCTTCCAGCGCAATCTCGACGAATGGGCCGGTTCCGCTGCCATCAAGCACAAGCCGAGCGGCCTCTTTGCCATGGGTAATTTCTCGACGTCCGAGTCCGGCGACACCAATGTCAGAGGCTTCTACACCGGCAACGGCGCGCCTGACATGAAGGCCTGGGACGTTCAGGCGGGCATCCAGAAGAAGTGGTGGTCGCCCGGCGAGACCGCCTTCTGGGGTGGCTATGCCCAGGTCAACGATGGTTGGGCTCCGGGCAGCAACGGCAATGGCGGCAATCTCGGCGGCATCTCTGCTGACAGCATTCTGAAGCCCTTCACCTTCGCCAGCGTCGGGGTGCCGACGGAAGTTGTGGGTTCCGAGGTCGATCGTTGGTTCCTGGCCTTCGATCAGAGCATTGAGGCTGCCGCAATGCATCTCTATGTCGCCTACGAGCACTTCAACGCCGATATGGACCTCGTCACCCGGGATGCCTCGGTGTCGCCGAACGGCAAACTGAAGAACGTTCCCGTATCGATCGACGATTTCGATGTGATCTATACCGGCGGCCGCATCTACTTCTAATTGCCACAGTCCCCCTTCCCGGGACCAAGGACCGCCCTTCGGGGCGGTCCTTTTTTGTGGGCGCGGCGCGCGCATGCCACGCCGCAAGAGCTGTGGCAGAGGTGTCACAGGCAATCTCCAACGATAGAAATTCGTCAATTTGGACAAGGCATTAACCGGGCTTGTGTCAGTGTTGCAATCCCCGATCCGCGCGCGCATTTTGGAAGCGGAGCGTAGACGATGCGAAGGGCATTGACAGTTTCGGCCGGTGTTATCGCCGCGCTTGTGATCAGCGCCGGGCCGGCTCTCGCCTTTCAAGAAACCCCCGCCGCCCCGCCATCCACCGCCACGCAAGTCGCGCCCAAGACCGAGGCGCCTCGATTGAACCTGCAAGGTCCGGCAGCCGGACCGGCGCAACCGGCGGAGGAGAAGAGTGGCAAGACGTTCGGCTTCAGCGCCCTGCCGAAACTCGACTTCGGGCTTGAGCTCCTCTACAGCGATCAACCGCTGGCGCTACAGCAGAACACCACCGCGCCCGAAGGCGCGATCCCGGATGACAGCGACGTCACCGTGCTCGGCAAGGTCAAGCGCCACTTCTAGCCTCGCTCGGGCCGGCGCCACGTCTCGGTATCACCGCATCGCGCCTCGCCATCACGACACCGGGGTGGCGCCATGAACACGCCGCTCCGCGCCGCTCTTGTCCACGTCCTGACGGCAACCGGCGCCGCCTTCGCCCTCCTGGCCCTCATCGACGCCGCGCATGGCGAGTGGCAGCGGATGTTCATCTGGCTCGGCGTCGCATTGTTCGTCGACACCATCGATGGGCCGCTCGCCCGGCGCGTGCGCGTGACCGAGGTGCTGCCGCGCTGGAGCGGCGAGCGTCTCGACCTGATCGTCGATTACCTCACCTATGTCGGGGTTCCGGCATTCGCCCTCGCCGAGAGTGACCTGCTGCCGGCGCCGTTCAGGGTCGCGGCCGCCATCGCTATCCTGCTGTCGAGCCTGTTCCACATGGCCGATCTCGGCAGCAAGACGGGGGCGGGCTATTTCGTCGGCTTCCCCGCCATCTGGAACGTGGTGCTGCTCTATCTGTTCGCCTTCACGCCGCCGCCCGTGGTCTCGCTCCTGATCGTCGGCACATTTGTGCTGCTGACCTTCGTCCCCATCCTCGCCGTGCATCCGTTTCGCGTGGCAGAGCTGCGCCTCGTGACGCTACCGGCGACGGCGCTGTGGGTGGTGGCGGCGATTGGCGCGGTCGCCAATCCGTTTCCCTCGCCGCCCTGGGTCAAGATCCTGCTCGCGCTGACCGCAGCCGCGCTGACGGCGGTTGGCCTGTTCCGCGCCTGGCGCGAGCGCCGCCGGGCATAGACCTCGGTTTGGCTCTGGGCTATTAGCTCCGGTCGGCCGCAACCCTCGAAAATTCCCACCGAGCAACGATGATCGAATTCCTGACCGATCCCCATGTCTGGGCGAGCTTCCTGGCCTTGAGCGCGATGGAGATCGTGCTCGGCATCGACAACGTCGTCTTCATCTCGGTGATGGTCTCGCGCATGGCCCCGGAGCAGCGGCTGATGGCGCGGCGCGTCGGCCTGTCGCTGGCGCTGATCTTCCGCGTAGCGATGCTCGCCGGGATCACCTGGTTCATCCATATGACCACGCCGATCTTCAGCGTTGCCGGCTACGACTTCTCGTGGCGGGATCTCGTGCTCATCGCCGGAGGATTGTTTTTGCTCGTCAAGGGCACCCGCGAGATCCACGAAGACATCGAGGGCAGCCACGACGCGACCGGCACGTCCCCTGTCGCGAGCTCGGTCACCTCGGCGATCTTGCAGATCGCGGTGATCGATCTCGTGTTCTCGGTCAACTCGATCATTACCGCCGTGGGCATGGCCGACCACATCGAGGTGATGATCGCCGCCGTGGCGGTCGCCATCCTGGTGATGTATTTCGCCTCCGGCCCGGTCGGGGCCTTCATCGAGCGGCATCCGACCACGAAGATGCTGGCGCTATCCTACCTGCTCCTGATCGGCGCCGCCCTGATCGCTGACGGCTTTCATTTCCACATCCCGCGCGGATACATTTATTTCGCCATGGCGTTTTCCGCCGCCGTGGAGGCCATCAACGTCATCGCCTCCCGGGCGAGACGGCGATCAAAGATGGTTAAGGACAAGCACGAGACCTGAGGCCGCGAGCCAAAGGCGACTTAACTTTGACATGAAATTTCTTGCCAAAGCCCAAAATTGACCTCTTTTGCACGGCGGTATCGTCGCTTCCTTTCATGTGTCGTGGACGAAAAAGGGGAAGCGATGAAAATCCGTGCAATCGTGCTGGCGGCGTGTGTCGCCCTGCCGGCGTTGCCGGCGGCGGCCGAGTCCGTCTCCCTCGCGGGCGATGAGTTGCGCCAGGCCATCAGCGGCAAAACCGTCTATCTCAACATCTCAGGCTTCGAACTGCCGATCCGCTATGCCGCCAACGGCCGGATGAAGGGTTCCATGGGCGCCGTCGCGGCGAGCTTCTCGCGCGGTGACGGAGCTTCCGATACCGGCAAATGGTGGGTCGCCAGCGACCAGCTCTGCCAGAAATGGACGAGCTGGATGGACGGCAAGTCCTATTGCTACAAGCTGACCCGCAATGGCAATCAGGTGCAATGGCAGCGGAACGACGGCCGCTCCGGCACCGCGCGGATCAGCGGCTGAGCGCATAAGCCCTCCCAAGATTGATGCGTGAGAGCCGCTTTCGAGCGGCTCTTTCTTCTTATGGCGATTGGTCGGGCGCTGCCGGCGACGGCGCGAGAAGCCATGCCGCGAGCGCTGCAGCGGCAAGCGCGCCGAGGATCTCGGCGACGATGAAGCCAGGCACATCGGCCGGCGAGATGCCGGCGAAGGTGTCGCTCAGCGAGCGCGCGATGGTCACCGCGGGATTGGCGAAGGAGGTCGACGCCGTGAACCAATAGGCCGCGGTGATATAGAGGCCGACCGCGACGGCGACGGCGTCGGGCTTGAAGCGCACGCAGCCGAGAATGGTGAGGATCAGACCGAAGGTTGCGACGAACTCGGCGAACCATTGCGGCCAACCGCTCCGCACCGTGGTGGAGAGCTGAAACGGACTAAGCCCGAACATCAAATGGGCGAACAACGCGCCGAGGCAGCCGCCGAGAATTTGCACGAGAATATAGAGCGCCGCGTCCTGCTTGCTGATCGCCCTCCTGATCGCGGCGACGAGCGTGACCGCAGGGTTGAAATGGGCGCCCGAGATCGGCGCGAAGATGGTGATGATCACCACCAGGATGGCGCCGGTAGCGATGGTGTTGCAGAGGAGCGCCAGCGCGTCGTTGCCGCCCGACAGCCGCGCCGCCATGATGCCTGAGCCGATGACGCCGGCGACGAGGAACGCGGTGCCGAGGGCTTCCGCCACCAAGCGGCGCGACAGGCCGAACGCTTCCATCTTCCCCCCAGGGCGCCGCTTGCGATCAGCCTAGCAGCAGCCCCCGCTGCTCGCCACCGGCGCCTCAGCCGTAGTGGCGAAGGGGATCGAGGTGCCGCAGCCGGGGAAGATGCCGTAGTGGCGCGAGAAGTCGCCGATGAAATCGAAATGCGGCCGGAACCTCGTATCGGCCAGCATGCGCCACGTGTTGCCGCAGACCGGAAACACCTTGCCGCGCTCGATCAAGTGGTGCCCATCGAGCGCGAACAGATCGGGCTGCTCGCCGACGCTGCCGCGATAGACCACCGCCTGCCCATAGTCCTCGCAAGCGGGCTCGAGCCCGTCGAGCTTGAACAAGCGATAGGTCGCCGAGAAGAATTTCGCCGCACCGAGCTTGGCCTTGACGGCATCGTTGGTGATGCCGATGGGCTTGCTGGTGACGAGGCGGGGGTCGGCAAACCCGGCAGCCTTGGCGGTCGGGATGAAATCGTTCCAATACAGCGCGCCGCCAAGGCACTCCCCATAGAGGACCGGATCGGACCTGATGTCATCGGCGAGACGCCGGTCGCAATAGACGTCGGAGAAATAGAGCTCGCCACCGGGCTTCAGCAGATCGTAGGCGCCGCGAAACACCGCGGGCTTGTCGACCGAAAGATTGATGACGCAGTTGGATACGATGACGTCGAAGCTTTCAGGCTCGAGCCCAAGCTCGCCTAGCTTCTCGATATAGCCGCGCAGGAACCGCACGTTCCCGCGCTCATAGCCGAAGCGTTTCTGGTGCCAGTCGAGATGGCCTTCGGCGGTGGCGAGCTGCTCGTCCGTCATGTCGACCCCGACTACTTCGCCGGAGGGACCAACCAATTGTGCCAGGAGATAGGTGTCGCGCCCCGATCCCGAGCCGACATCGAGCATCCGCCGGCCGCTGAGCTCGGCGGGCACGACAATACCACAGCCGTAATATTTGGCGGCGACGTCGGGATGCACATTGGCGAGCAGTGGCTGGAGGTGCGGCGGCAGCTCAGCGCCGTCGCAACAGGCCGACGTCTTCAAGTCCTTCGAGCTCTTCAGCAACTTGCCGTAATAGTTTTTGACGATATCGAGCTGCATGTCTTCGCCTCAAGGCTGGATTTACGCGCCACTCTCACGGCTCGCTCTGCGGAAATCAAGCTGGCAGAGAGGAGGAGACGGGCGAACTCACTTGCTTGTGATTTCGCCGTCATTGCGGGGAGGGGGGTCCAGGCTTAGGATCGCGCGGCCGACGGAGGGTTGACCAAGGAGAACCCGATGCGTCACCTCCCCCTACTCGGCGCCGCGGTGCTGACCGCCTGCCTGTTGGCAGGACCTGAAGCCAAGGCTGCGCCCCAACTCCCACCGAACAGCGCCACGAACGGGGCCTTGCCGGTCGAGACGGTTGGCTACTACCGCTACCGCCACGGTTGGCGGCCGTATGGCTATTACGGCCGCTACCGGCCCTACGGCTACTACCGTCCCTACGGCTACTACCGTCCCTACGGCTACTGGGGCTACGGCTATCGGCCTTATCGGCACTACGGCTGGCGTTACTAGCGATCAGCTCAGTTCGAGGATGAGGATCGGAGGGTCGCCCCCTCCGATCCCGACTGATCGCGTTGGTGTGACATTGCGGTCATCATCTCGAGTCGTTTTGCACAAAGAATGCACCATGACGCGCGGTGACTCTTGCGAAAGCGGGGAAACGTGCCGTAGGGTTAACATTAGTGTCGTGGTGTACCCGTAGCGTGAGTGTACTGTGTCTGCTGATTCAGAGCATATCGATATACTGCGTCGCGGCCCTCAGGCCTGGAACGCATGGCGCCGGCTACATCCGCTGGCCATCCCCAACCTCACCAGAATTCGCTTGAGCGTCAGCGAGCGGCAGATGGGCCCCATGAATGGCGGCCCCATCAATCTCGCCTCGGCACGCTTGCGCCGCGCGTCACTGCGCTTCGCGACACTCTCGGGAGCCAATCTCGAGGGAGCGGACCTGTCCGGCGCAGACCTGACCGACGCCCGGCTCGACGGCGTGAACCTGTCCAACGCCGATCTGACCGACGCGATCCTGGACCACGCGGATTTCGCCGGCGCCAAGCTCGCAGGGTCGAACCTGTGCGGCGCCGATCTGACGCGGGCACGCCGCCTCACACCATTGCAGCTTGCGCAGGCGGTCGGTGACCGGTTGACGGCCTTGCCGTCAGGACTGGAGGCACCGAACTCGTGGTTGCGCGGCATGCTCGACCTGGTCGAGGAGCAAGCGACCGTCGCCGCCCCAGCCCCAGCCCCAACCTCGAAGCTCGAAGTGGTCAAGACGGACCGCCCGAAACCGAGACGCGTGTCGTGGCTGATCGGCGGACCGCTGCAGACGGCTTAATGCAATAAGATCAGAGCGTTGCACGACGTGGCGATGCGCTTGATGCTGCTGCGTTGCTCGGTCACGTCGAGAACACTGACTTTACCTCCACAAGTCTTGCACGTTTCATAAGCAACGTGCGGCACGCCGACCGAATACCAACGATCTGCAAAAGTCATCCAGACGCGCTCGATTTGATCCGGCGCGCGGATGGTGCAATAACCCTCGAGACTAAGCTCGCTTCGGGCAAACCGGGCCGCGGTCCGGGGACTTTAACAGGGTGCTGGAACCTCGCTCCTGTTGGCTCGCGTAGACCCTTGGGCGCGCGGCCCTACTCCGCGATTCACGTCGCGACCGGCTGAAATCTCCTGATCCGGGAGCGGAATTACATGTGCGGTTTGTGCGGCGAAATCACCTTCGACGGGTCGAGCGCCTCGATCGAGGCGCTCGCGGCCATGACCGAGGTCATGGTGCCGCGCGGGCCGGACGCCGAGGGCATCCTCGCGCGGGGCCGCGTGGCGTTCGGCCATCGCCGCCTCAGGATCATCGATCTGTCGCCGAAGGGCGAGCAGCCGATGTCGGACCCGGAGCTTGGCCTCACCCTCGTGTTCAATGGCTGCATCTACAACCACAAGGACCTCAGGGCCGAGCTCGAGACGCTTGGCTATCGTTTCTTCTCTCACAGCGACACCGAAGTGATCCTGAAGGCCTGGCACGCCTGGGGCCTTGAGGCGCCGAAGCGCTTCCACGGCATGTTCGCCTTCGTCATCCATGAGCGCGAGAGCGACCGCGTCGTCATGTGCCGCGACCGGCTCGGCATCAAGCCGCTCTATTACGCCGCTGACGGCGCGAGGCTCCGCTTCGCCTCGACGCTGCCGGCGCTCCTCGCCGCGGGCGGTATCGACACCTCGATCGATCCCGTCGGTCTCGCCTTCTACATGACCTTCCACGCCGTGGTGCCGCCGCCCCACACCATTATCAAAGGCGTGCGCAAGCTGCCGCCGGCAACCATCAGGGTGATCGAGCCCGACGGCAGGACCAAGGACAGCATCTATTGGGACCTCAGCTTCGAGCGCTCGAGCGAGGATCTGACCGAGAGCCCGGCAGTGTGGAAGGAACGCGTTGGCGCCGCGCTGCGGCTCGCCGTCGACCGCCGCATGGTCGCCGACGTTCCCGTCGGTGTCCTCCTGTCCGGTGGTCTCGATTCGAGCCTGATCGTCGGCCTGCTGGCCGAGGCCGGACAGACCGGGCTGAAGACCTTCTCCATCGGCTTCGAAGCTGCGCACGGCGAGGAAGGCGACGAGTTCAAATATTCCGACATCGTCGCTGAGCGCTTCGGCACCGACCACACCAAGATCATGGTGCCCACGGGCAGCATGCTCGACGCGCTTCCCGACGCCATCGCCGCCATGTCGGAGCCGATGGTGTCCTATGACAATGTCGGCTTTTTCCTGTTGTCGAAGGAGGTGTCGCGGCACGTCAAGGTGGTGCAGAGCGGGCAGGGCGGCCGACGAGGTGTTCGCCGGCTATCATTGGTACCCGAAGCTCGAGAGCTCGAACGACATCGTCTCCGATTACACCAAGCTGTTCTTCGACCGCGACCGCGCCAAGCTCGGAAAGCATCTCGCCGACCGCTGGCACGCGCCCGACGACGAGCCGGCAACCTTCGTCGCCGAGCATCTCAATCGCGCCGGCGCCGACACCGCGCTCGATCGCGCGCTCCGCATCGACGCCACCGTGATGCTGGTCGACGACCCGGTGAAGCGGGTCGACAACATGACCATGGCCTGGGGGCTCGAAGGACGCGTGCCCTTTCTCGACCATGAGCTGGTCGAACTAGCCGCCAGAGTGCCGCCTGAGCTGAAGCTCAAGGAGGAGGGCAAGGGCATCCTCAAGGACGTCGCGAGAGACGTCATCCCCGCCGAGGTGATCGATCGGCCCAAGGGCTATTTCCCGGTGCCGGCGCTCAAATATATCGACGGCCCGGTGCTGGAGATGACCAAGGATGCCTTGACCTCACGGGCGGCGCGGGAGCGGGGGCTGTTCCGGCCCGGCTATCTCGACCTTCTGTTCGACGATCCCATGTCGCACATCACCCCCTTGCGCGGGTCGGAGTTGTGGCAATGCGCCTTGCTGGAACTGTGGCTCCAGGCGCATAATATCTAGAGTAGCAGTGGTCATGAGCCTCGAAAAACGAGAGAAATCACCGTCCGGCCGCGGCAAGGCGCCGCCGCCGCGGCCGCCCAGCACCGGCGAGGTCGAGAAGAAGAACGTCGCCCTCGATTGCGGTTGGGGACGCCTCCTGTTCGGCCAGACCTTCGCGAGCGCCGGCGATCTCGCCGCCTGCATTCGCGCCGAGGGCCCCGGACGCCGCGACATTGCGTTCTACATCGCCGACCCGCATGTCGTGCTCGCGGCAGCCCCCCAGGAGCTGTTCCTCGACCCCTCGCATACCTACCGGCTCGATCTCGCCGCCTACAGCCCGGCAGGGAAGCGCTCGCGCGGTTTCTTCATCCGCCGCCTGTCCTCGGCCCAGGACGCCGAGGACGTGAACCGCATCTATGCCGCCCGCGGCATGGTGCCGGTGTCTCCGGACTTCTTCTGGGCCAAGCGCGACAGCCGCGCCATCACCTATTTCATCGCCGAGGACGAGAGCACCGGCGCGATCATCGGCACCATTACCGGCGTCGACCACGGCGCGGCCTTCGGCGACCATGAGCACGGCTCATCGCTATGGTGTCTTGCCGTCGATCCGCAGGCCACCGTGCCGGGCGTCGGCGACGCCCTGGTGCGCCGCCTCGCGGACTATTCCAAGACGAGGGGCGCGAGCTATCTCGATCTCTCCGTGATCCACGACAACGAGCAGGCCATCGGCCTCTACGAGAAGCTCGGTTTCGTCAGGCTTCCGACCTTCACCATCAAGCGCAAGAACGTCATCAACGAGCTCTTGTTCACCGAGCCCGCGTTCAAGGACGAAGGGCTCAATCCTTATGCCCTGATCATCATCGACGAAGCGCGCCGCCGCGGCATCGGCGTGGAGATCATCGACGCCGAGGGCGGCTTCTTCCGCCTCACCTATGGCGGCCGCTCCCTGATGTGCCGCGAAAGCCTGACTGCGCTGACGACGGCGATCGCCATGAGCATCTGCGACGACAAGCGGGTCACCCGCCGCATCGTCAAGGCCGCGAATGTCAAGGTGCCGGACCAGATCCATGTGGAGGACGACAAAGAGGCGCGGGCCTTTCTCGAGGCCCACAAGGCCGTGGTGGTAAAGCCGGCCCGCGGCGAGCAAGGCAAGGGCGTTTCGGTCGGGCTCACCAACTGGGAGGAGACCGAACAGGCCATTGCCGCGGCGCGCAAGCTCTGCAACGAGGTCGTCGTCGAGGAATATGTCGAAGGCATCGATCTCCGTCTCATCGTGATCGACTACCGCGTCGTGGCCGGTGCCATCCGCAAGCCCGCGGCCGTGGTCGGCAATGGCCGCGACAGCGTCCGCGATCTGATCGCGCACCAGTCGCGCCGCCGTGCCGCCGCCACCGGCGGCGAATCCACGATCCCGGTCGACGCCGAGACCGAGCGCTGCGTCGCCGCCGCAGGACTGAGCCTCGACGACGTGCCGCCCGCCGAGGCCTATATCGTGGTGCGCAACACCGCCAATCTGCACACCGGCGGCACCATTCACGACGTCACCGGGGTATTGCACCGGACCCTGATCGACGCCGCGGTGCGGGCCGCGCGGGCGATCGAGATCCCGGTCACCGGCATCGACTTCATCGTCAAGGCGCCGACGGAGCCCAATTATTGGTTCATCGAGGCCAATGAGCGGCCGGGGCTCGCCAACCACGAGCCGCAGCCGACGGCGGAGCGGTTCATCGATCTCCTGTTTCCGCAATCGATGCCCGCCGCGGTTCGCGAAACTCTCAACGCCTGACGTGTTCGTCGCTGCGCCAAGCGCCGTTGCCTGCTAAAAGGCTCTCCATGACGATCCTGCATATCGACCTCGACTATCTTTCCGATCGTTTGGCCGAGCTGCTCGAAATTCCGAGCCCGACGAGCTTCACCGACAACGTCGTCAGGCATTGCTGCGCCGAGCTCGACCGCCTCGGCGTGCCGTTCGAGGTCACGCGCCGCGGCGCCATCAGGGCGCGGCTCCGCGGCAAGACGAGGCGTCCCGCCCGCGCCATTGCCGCTCATCTCGACACGCTCGGCGCCCAGGTGAAGCGGGTGAAGGAGACCGGGCGGCTCGAACTCGTTCCCATCGGTCATTGGAATGCGCGCTTCGCCGCCGGCGCGCGCTGCACCATCTTTACCGAGCTTGGCACCTACACCGGCACGATTTTGCCGCTCAAGGCCTCGGGTCACACCTTCGACAAGGAAATCGACGAGCAGCCGACCGGGTGGCCCTATGTCGAGGTGCGGATCGACGCGCGGTCCTCGACCAAGGACGAAGCCACCAAGCTCGGCATCGAGGTCGGCGACATCGTCGCCATCGATCCTCAGCCGGAGCTGCTCGAGAACGGCTTCATCTGCTCGCGCCATCTCGACGACAAGGCCGGGGTCGCGGTCATGCTTGCGGCGCTTCAGGCGCTCGTGCCGGTGAAAAGCAAGCTTCCGGTCGACATCTATTTCCTGTTCACCATCGAAGAGGAGGTCGGCGTCGGCGCCTCGAACATCCTGACCGAGGATGTCTCCTCGCTGATCGCGGTCGATAACGGCACTTCGGCGGAAGGGCAGAACAGCGCCGAATTCGGCGTCACCATCGCCATGGCCGACCGTAACGGCCCGTTCGACTATCATTTGACGCGGAAGCTGGTGAAGCTCTGCGTCGAGAACGAGATCTTCTATCAGAAGGACGTGTTCCGGCATTACCGCTCGGATGTCGCGTCGGCGGTCGAGGCCGGCCACGACGTGCGCACCGCGTTGATCTGTTTCGGCATCGACGCGTCCCACGGCTGGGAACGCATCCACGTCCACGCGCTCCGCTCGCTCGCCGAGCTCGTCACGGCTTACGCCTTGAGTCCCGTCGATTTCAGCCGCGACATCCTGGATGTCGGGCCGCTGAAGGGCTTCACCAAGCAGCCGATCGAGGAGGCCGAGCAGGAGCTGACGTCCGACGTGGAGATCGCGGAGGAGAACTAGCTGGCCCGACAGGCCGTCTAGGCTTCGAGGTCGAAAGCCCATAACAAAGAGGCGTCGACCAAAGCCGGCGCCCCCCTGTGCTGACTGGCACCGACGCTGTCCGCCAACATGGAAGCTGACGTCAACATCCAGCCCGAGCCAAGCCCCAAAAGGCTACCACCGAGGGTCGCCTATCACTGTAGCCGGATGGCAACAGGCGATGGAAAATGCATCGCCACCCCAGGCTGTACGCCTCAGGCGGACGGCGCCTGAAGAGACGTCCAGCATTTGACCTATTGGCCTCTCGCGTCACTATGCCTCGAACGACGCCCCTGAACCTGTTTTGACAAGCCGCGAAGCGTGCGCAGGCAGGTGTTCATGCGGTTCTGCATGGTCACGACATTTTATCCGCCTTACAACCTCGGCGGCTGCGGGACCTATGTCCGCGCTCTGTCGCGTGCCCTCGTGGCTCAGGGCCATGACGTCGAGGTCATGCATTGCCGCGACGCCTATCATCTGAAATACGCGGACCCGATGCCCGACGAAGGGCGCGACCAAGGCATCGTGGTGCACCGGGTTGAAAGCCCACTCGGCTTCCTGTCGCCGTTGATTACGCAGCTGACCGGACGCCCCGGACTCAAATCACGAGCGACACGCGGCATTTTCGCCCGGCCGTTCGACGTCGTTCACTTTCACAATATTTCGCTCATCGGCGGTCCGGCCGTTATCGCTCAGAGCCGAGCCCCGGTGAACTTGTACACAATGCATGACCATTGGCTGCTTTGCCCCACCCATGCGTTTTGGAAGAACAAGTCGAAGCCCTGCGATCGACCGACTTGTTTCAGCTGCAGCCTCGCATCCGGGATACCGCCCCAGCTGTGGCGTTATACGGGCTTGGTGGAGCGCTCCACCGCCCGTCTCGATGCCATGGTGGCGCCGAGCGAATTCACGGCGCGCCAACACCGCAACAAAGGGCTCGAGCCGCCAATCCACGTCATGCCCTCGTTCTCGGCAATCGAGCCGCAATCCGAGCAGGCGCCTCGGCACGACCGGCCTCGCTTCCTGTTTGCTGGCCGGCTGACCGCATCCAAGGGCATCGAGCAGTTGCTTGAAGAGTTCGCCGCTCTTCCGGCCTACGACCTGGTCGTCGCCGGAGATGGAGACCTGCGCGGCAAGCTGGAGCACCGGTTCGCCGGCTATGCGAATATTCGCTTCCTCGGCCCAAAACCGCAGTCCGAACTCGTCCCCATCTACCAAGATGCAACGGCGCTGATTCTGCCGTCGCTGGCGCCGGAAACCTTCCCCTTGAGCATCTTGGAGGCTTTCGCTTGCCGGACGCCGGCGATCGTGCACGACGTCGGCGGAGCCCGGGAGCCAATCGATGCGACCGGCGGCGGGCTCATCTATCGAACGCGCGAGGAGCTTCGCGAAGCCTTGGCGCGGCTGGCCTACGAGCCCGGATTGCGCGAAGCGCTTGCCAGCCGGGCCCGCGAGGGTTTCCTCCGGCTGTATACTGTGGAACGCCACGTGAAAAGCTACCTTGGCCTTGTGGAGTTCGATCCAACGCGCCAAGGGGATTTCCTGAGGGTTCCGTGCGGGCAGTCCTGACCTTCCACAGTCTCGACGACAGCGGATCGATGCTGTCCTACCCACCGAAGACCTTCGGCAGGTTGCTCGACGCCCTTGAGCGCCGCGGCATTCCGATTCTCGAGCTCGACGCATTGTTGCGACCTGAGACGTCATGCGGCGTGGCGCTGACTTTCGATGATGGACTGCGAACGGTGTTTACCGAGGCGCTGCCGATCCTTCGCAGTCATGCGGCGCCGGCGCATCTGTTTCTGACCACCGACTACGTTGGCAAGAGCAACGCTTGGCCCGGCCAGCCGCGATCGACGCCGGTTTTCGAGATGTTGCGGTGGCCGGAGGTCGAAGCTCTGCACGGGGCGGGGATGCGCATCGAGGCTCATACTGCAAGTCATCGAGATTTGAGCCAACTGTCCGCTGCCGCTTTCACCGCCGATTGCGAGAGCTGTGACGAGACTATCGTGTCGAGACTAGGCGTCCGGCCGCGCTATTTTGCCTATCCATATGGGAGAAGCAGCGCAGAGGTGAGGGCGCTCGCGCGCGAACGCTACGCGGGCAGCTTCACCACGGACTTGCGCATGGTGCAGCGTGAGGAGGATCGCGCCGCGCTGCCGCGCCTCGATGCGTATTATCTCCGCCACGCGTTCATTTTCGATGATTTGCGAGCTTTGCACACATCCGTCTTTTTGGCCTTTCGTCGCACGCTTCGAGCGATCAAGCCGTCGATCTCATAGCCGCCGCATGCGAACAGCGCTGCTCGACCTCTATCACTTCGGGCACTTCGCCTTGGCCGAGGCCATCGCCAGGTTGCCGTCGGCCACGTTGCGCCGGGGCGCCATCGACGTATTGGCCGACGCGGCGTATCGGCTATCGCAGAAGAAGCGCCATGCGATCGAACGGAATACCGCCTGTGCTTTCGGAGACCGTATCGGCCCGGCTGAGACCCGCCGCATCGCCATCGGCTGTTTCCGCGAGGTCTGGCAGGAGATGGTGGATTGGGTACCTGCCGTCGGCGACAGGCTGCCGGCGGCGGCGATCGAGATCCGTGGCTTGGCACACCTGGAGCAGGCCCTGGTGGGGGGCAACGGCGCGATCCTATGGGAGAGCAACGGCTTCAGCCGCCGTGTGCAGGCGAAGCGGGCCCTTCACGCCCATGGCATCCCGGTGCACCAGACCCACGGCGAGACCCATCTCGGCGTCCTGTGGACCGCCCCGGGGAAAGGCACCTGGCTGCGAGACCGCCTGATGCGGCCGGCTTACGAGCGGCGCGAGCGGGCCTTCGTCGCCGAGACCCTGATCATCCCGGTCCGCAGCGGGATGGCGTCCAGCCGCGTGCTTGCGGCGCGGCTGCGGCAGAACGCCATTCTCTGCATGGCCGGCGACGGGCGCATCGGCCGCAAGCTCTACCCGGTCGAGTTTCTCGGCCAGGGCGTGGGCTTCGCGCCGGGTGCAGTCAAACTGGCGCAGTTGGTCGGCGCGCCGCTGTTGCCGATGTTCTGGATACCCGCAGTCAATGGCCCCGCGGTGCTTGAGATCGATCCGCCGGTCGTTCCTGACCCCGCGCGCGACGACGACGCCGCTGTGGTGGATTGCCTCCAACAGTTCGCGGACGCCCTCGCAGCGCGTATCATGCGGTGGCCCGAGGCTTACCGGAATTGGCATATGGTCGGCGGAGAAGCCGTCGACTGACGGCGGCTTCGGTGCGAGCATTTCAGTGGTTAAGCCGGCAAGAGACGGGCGCGATCAACGATGGCCTCCACACTCGCCGACCGGGTCCGCGCCGTCGCGACCATGCTGCTGCCGTCTGGCCCGCGGCACTGGCTGCGGGCGCAACAGCGCCGGTTCGGCCTCCACCGCACCCCGGTCGGCGGCGTGGCGTATGGCGACTTGCGGCGCCTGACGCCGATCAGCCCGGTATTCGGTCTCGATCGCAGCCTGCCGGTGATCGACCGCTACTACATCGAAGGGTTCCTGGCCGGCCACGCAGCCGATATAAGCGGCCGCGTGCTGGAGATCGGCGACGCCACCTATACGCGCCGCTTCGGCGGCGACCGGGTGACGCGAAGCGACGTGCTTCATGTCGTGGCCGGCAACCCCGAGGCGACCATCGTCGCTGACTTGACGCGAGCCGACCACATTCCGTCGGACAGCTTCGACTGCATCATCCTGACGCAAACCCTGCAAATGATTCTCGATGTCCCTGCGGCGCTCCGCCACCTGCATCGCATTCTGAAGCCGGGTGGCGTCGTTCTTGCCACCTCGCATGGCATCAGCCGCATCGCCCGCCGCGACGGCATCGACCCCTGGGGCGAATATTGGCACTTTACCGCGCAGTCGACGCGGCACCTGTTCGGGGCTCTGTTTCCCGCGGACCAGATCGAGATCGTCACCTACGGCAACGTGCTGTCGGCCGCGGCTTCGCTCTATGGCCTGGCTGCGGCCGACCTTACGCCGGAGGAGCTTGACCACTGCGATCCAAATTTCGAGGTCATCGTCGCGGTGCGGGCACGAAAACCAGATTCCGGCGCAGTCTGAATATTGCTCGCTTCGTCGTGAGACATCCCGACCGGCGTGACAAAGTGACCCTGTGCTCGCGCGACGCTTGTCGACTACGTAACAAAGGAGGAGCGAAAAGGGAGGAGAGCAGTAACGCGATGAAACAAAACCGCATTGCGACCCTTGTGCTGGCCGGATTGGTGACTTCGGTGTTCGCAACGTTTGCCGCGCAGCGGCCGCTGGCCGCGAAGTCCGACACAGCTGAGCCGGCTTACAGGGCGGTCACCGACATCAACAAGGATTTCTCGGACCTGACGCCGCGCGAGCGCATCGCCATCAAGGCGGCGGCGAAGAAGGCCTATGAGAACAAGAGCCTCGGAAACCTCGTGGTTTGCGCCGACCCCGGCAACATGCCGTTCTCGAACGAGGACCGCGAAGGCTTCGAGAACAAGATTGCCGAAGTGCTCGGCAAGGCGACCGGCGCCCATATCAGCTTCTACTGGCGCCCCAGCTCCGAGCGGGGCATGACCCGGCAGACCTTCAGCACGGGCATGTGCGACGCGATGATCGACATCCCCGCCGGCTATGAGTCGCTGCTGACCACCAATCCGATCTATCGCACCACCTATGTGCTGGCCTACCGCGACGACAAAGGCCTTCATATCGACGGCCTCAACGATCCCAAGCTCAAGCAGCTGAAAATCGGCGTGTTCCAGACCTCGGGCATCCGCCAGGTGCTGATGCAGCATGGCATCTTCGACAACGTGCAGGTCCATACCGTCACCCACGACGCCGACATCAATGAGAAGGACCAGCCCTGGTATCAGGTCCAGCAGGTGGTCGACGGCGACCTCGACATTGCCGCGGTGTGGGGACCCTTCGCCGGCTGGCTGAAATCGAAGGGCGCGCCGATCACCCTTCAGCCCGTCAATCTCTGGGAGGACAAGGTCCCGCTCGAGTTCGATCTCGGCATTGGCGTGCGCAAGACCGACGCGTTCCTGAAATACGTCCTCGATTATGCCCTCGACGACCACAAAGCCGAGATCGACAAGATCCTGAAGGATTACGGCGTGCCGCTGGTGGAATGCAGCCGCTGCGTGGTCCAGGGCGATCTGCCGGCCCATGGCAGCTATACCAAGGTCGTTCAAACGACGACCTTGCCGCCGGTTGCCGGCGTCGGAAGAGGCCGCGACTCTGAAGGACCTCAAGGCGCGGCTCGCCGCCGGCGCCGATCCGAGCGAGGAGCTCGAAGCGGCGCTCCTCGCCAACGACCCGCAGCGGGCGAAGCTCCTCCTGAGCAAGGGCGCCGACGTCAACAAGCGCGACAGTCAGGGCTATACGCCGCTGACGAGCGCCGCCCGCCAACGCTACACCGACATGATCAAGGTGCTGCTCGACCACAACGCCGACGTCAATCTGGCCAACGCCGACGGCATGACGCCGCTGCTCGAGGCCGCCATGCGTGACGACGTCCCCTCGATCAAGGTGCTGCTGGCCCATGGCGCCGACAAGGATGCGAAAGGCCCCGGCGGCTTCGGTGCCTTGGAGCTGTCCGTCGAAGAACGGAAATACGAGGCGGCGAAGGCGCTGCTCGATGCCGGCGCCAAGGTCAATGTTGCCGCCGGCGATCAGCGTTTGACGCCGCTGATGATTGCGGCGGCCAGAATCCGCCCCTGGCGAGGGCTCGATCTTCGTGCCGAGCAGCACGCGGCCGATCGATATCGCCAAGGCACTGATCAAACGCGGTGCCGATGTGAACGCCAAAGACAAGGATGGCATCACCGCGCTGATGGTCGCCGCGAGCCACAACAATGCGCCGATGCTCGGGCTGCTGTTGCAATCGGGCGCCGATCCCGCGGCCAAGAACAACAAGGGTCAGACCGCGCTCGACATTGCCAAACTCAACGGCAATCTCGATGCGGCCCAGGCCATCTCGGTCATCGGCAAGGCGCTATCGACCACCGAGGCTCCGGCACCCGCAGCGACGAGCCAGGAACCCAAGGGCTGAGGCGTCGGGGGCGTGTTCACCCACGTTCGGGCGGCGACAATGTGCTGCACTGTTTTGGCGGCGCTCGCTTCCTATCTCCAAAGTGGGAGGAGTTTTCCGCGGGGAGTTAGCCGAAGGAGAACACCCATGAAACGTTACCTCGCCGCAAGCTTACTACTGGCCGCCTTGGCGACGCCGGCCTTTGCCGCTACCGCCGAGCACTACGCCGTGATCGACACCGTCGGCAATTGCGCGGTGGTCGATAGCAAACCGAGCCCTTACGACATCAGTGGGCTGAAAATACTCGGTCAAAAGGGCGGCTATTCGAGCATGGACGCGGCCCAGAAGTCCCTCAAGTCTGACAGCTCGCAGTGCAAAGGCACCATCGAACGGGCCTAAGACTATTGAGAACACACATGAATGCCCGGCCGTCGCTGGGCATTCTTGCTGTTGCCGGCAAGGGACGGGAAGAGCCTGCCTCGGGCAGTACCGCCAGAGCCCCAGGGTTAGGGCTTCTATGAACGGATGCGCCAGCTAAGATCGCTCTTATGTTGGCGCCGCTCATCAGAAGCTATTTGCCGGTTACGCCGAGACACGTTGAAGCGCGGGTGCTGCGCCGGTTGACGGACGCCACGGACAACGTTCCCTATTACCGGGAGCTTCTCACCGCGCGCGGGCTGAGAACGTCGGACTTCAAGTGCCTTGCGGACTACGTTGACGGGTTCCCCAAGACAACCTCACGGGGCTACCGGCTCCTTATGGAGGAGCACGGCGACAGCTTCGTCATGGATCGCCGCTATTTCGGTCGGCCGCTAAGGCGACTGCATACGAGCGGGAGTGCGGGAACGCCGACCGAAATCCTTCGCACCCAATCCGAGTTCGCGGAGATCCATGCCGCAACGACCCTCCACACGCTGCTCGCGGCAGGCGTGAGGCCATGGCACAAGATCATGTACATGCTCCCGCCGTGGAACCTTCGGAAAGAGCATCACCCCTTGCAGCGGGCCGGCATTTTCCGGCGCTTCGATGCGTGCTTCGCCGAAGGTCCGGACACCATCATCGAACGCATCACCGCGAACGGCGTCGATGTCATGTTGGGACGCACCAGCATGATGCTGTCTGTGGCCGAACGGTGCCTCGAACTCGGGCGAAAGCTGCCGATGCAGATCATACTGCCTGGCGCTGAGGCCATCCCGGCAACGAGCCGTCGCATCCTATGTGAGGTCTTTACACCCAAACTCTATCGCGAACTCTATGGATCCACTGAAACTGGGTTGATAGCGCTGCGCAAGAACGATGCCGACTATGTCGTCAATTTCGGCTCGGTCTTCTTCAATCTGACAAACCCCAATCAGGGCGCAGGACTAACGACGGGCGAGATTGCGGTTACGTCTCTGGGCGCGGTGGCGGCTCCGATCCTGATGCTGGAGCTTGGCGATGTTGTCACCTGCCGAGATTATGACGGTCTCCTGAGTTTGAAGACCTCGATTGTTGCCATCGATGGCCGCGTGCACGACTACGTGGTCGGCCTGAACGGCGAAAGGATTTCCGCAAATACGTTCTACGCGCTCCTCGGTGGCGAGCCCAACGTCAGGCAGTTCCGCATCGTCCAAGAGAAAGTCGGAGAGTGTGAGATAGAGGTGAGAGGTGCGTTCGACCCGTCGCTGTTATCACGCCTAGACCAGCGCTTGAGCGGCTTGCTCACGTTCCAAATACGCTGCGTTGATCTCATTCCGCCGAACCCAAGCGGCAAGGCGAGTATCATCGTTCGGCGGATTGTGGATTGACCCTGAATCTCTTGCGGCACCCTTGCGGTTCGGCACCTGCGTAAAGGCTAAACGCGAGCCCGAAGATATGACGCTCGAGGAAAAGATCGCCGCGCTTAGCGCCGAGCTAGGAGCGCTCAAGTCCGAGTTCGCCGTTCGGGACTAACTATCAGCTCGGATGGTTGCCACCCAAGCACTGATAAGTCATGGAGACGAACCACCGCATGCACCCGTACTGGCTGGGCGCGTTGCACTGGCGCGTCTCGCCGCCGAAGGGCTGAGCGTCGGTATAGCCCCACGCTCGACATCGTTCGGCCGCTGAGATTGCGCCTTGAGCGGGATCGACCTTCGGGATTTCTCCCGGCCCGAACTCGTAGCTCATGGTCACGGTGCCATCGGCGCGGCTGCCCCCGGTGGCGACTAGATCCTTATGACGGGCACAACCCATGAGGCACGCCGCAAGCAAACACGCCAGGACCAGCGCCTGTGTTTCCATCTGTCAGACCCCCCAACCACTGACAACGCCGCGCACGGGAGTATAGCAAGCGCCCTGCACGCTACGGTGGCGTGCAAGCAACACCTCAGGCTAATCTTCGGTAGTAGAGGACGGGGGCGCCTGCTTAGGGAGTCAGAGCCACCGACCCGATTGGGAGGCTGGCCATGGCGGGTCTTGTGATCTCAGTTCCCATCGAGGCTTCAGCGGGCTCGCTCTTTGTCAAATCGAGCGCGCTCGATCCTCAGGAATTGCGATCGAACCTGTTGCTTTGGGACAAGCTCGATTGGCCAACGAACAACCTTATGGGTTTCCATGTGACGCCTGATGTCGAGTTTCTGATACAGGAAGGTAGCCTCACGCGAACCAGGATTATCGTGGGAGGAGGGGGTAGCCTCGAGGACAGTGTTCGGGCGGCGCACGTTCAAGCCTATCGCGAACTGGATGAACGCGAGCCGGGTACGTGGAGCCTTGCCACCGGCGAGCGATCAATTAGCTTTCTGGACGAAGAGCTGGAATCGGATCGCGGCGTACTCGTCCGGCTCCACCAGGCAATACCTGTGCCTGACAAAGAAGTGCCCTTCGCGGACGTGCTGGAGTTTAAGCGTAAGAGGCGAGACGAGCTGCTTGCCCTCCGCTATCACCTCGAACAGATCTATCAGCGCGTAATCTCCGCCGGCGATGGTGAGCTCGCGTTGAACGCCGAAGTGGGAGCGCTCGACAAGGCAATCGCCGACCATCTAAAGACCGCACAGGAATTCGGGCTCAAGCTCCGCTTCTCAGATCTATCTGCGAGTTTGAACTTGCTCGGCGCAGCCCAGGTTGCCTTCGCCACGCTAGCGCTCGGCTTAGATCTCGTTTCAGCGCTGGTTGCCGGAACCGCAGCGTCAATCTCAATCGACGCCGGCGTAGCACTGAAACGCCACAAGGCCGCACCGACGCCGTTTCGGTATATTTCCTCCTATCACCGGGAGGTATTCTGACATGCGCCCGGGGATTGAGGCGAATTGGCGGATGGGGAGGGATTCGAACCCTCGAGACGCTTGCACGCCTGCCGGTTTTCAAGACCGGTGCCTTCAACCACTCGGCCACCCATCCCTCAAAAGGCGATTTAGCAAGTTAGCCTCAGCGCGTGCATGGAGCCAGAGATAGGCCAGTTTGGCGCGGCCTGTGGCGGACGGGCAACTTGCTCGCACAAAAAGCACCCGAGCGAAACCAGTATCGACCCTCGACCATTTCCACCTCCGCGGGGCAACGGTTGCCCCGGGGAGGAGGATGGCATGAAACGCATTTCACTTGTTGCAGCCGCGGTCGTCACCGTGGCCTTTTTGGCGACTCCGGTTTTGGCCCTTCAAGCCACCGGAGAGGATTTTCCGGGAACGAAATGCACCTGTAAGGGGTGCGGTGCTAATAAGGGAGACCTTACCGGCCAGTGCAGCGTCGTCTGTAAAGGAAAGACGGTTTATTCAAAGGGCTCGGAACCCTATGACTATTGCAAGGCGGCTGGACGCGTTCTCCCACTGTTCGGCAGGCACGCCCTTCCACCCGGTTGGGTGCTGAAGAGAAAGGCGCAGCCTTAACAGGCGGCAAGAAGGGGCGCCTGCCGACGTAGGCGCCCTGATTTCTGGCGCGACGGGAAATAGCGCGGGCCGCGTGTCGCGTCACCCTCGCCGGGACGTGGCGATCTTGCGCCGAATGCCGAATCCGTCACCGGTTCGCGAGAGAGTTCGGAAGATTTCTCTGCCGCTTTCCAGCAGTTTGAGCCTGGAACTGCAACCCAGGCCGCAGCATTATCAGGCGGTCGTCGATTCGCTCCGCCAACATATGAAACGCGCCCCAGACCCTTACGGCCGAGACGCCAAGCGCCCCCACCATATTCCGCTGCGGGGCTGGTGGCAGGTTGCCGAGCGGGTCTGGTACGAGAGCGGCCGCGACAATCTCTCGGTGGTGGCGGCGGGCTGCGCGTTCTTTGCGCTGTTCGCGATTTTTCCGGCGCTGACCGCGCTCATCTCCCTCTACGGCCTGACCTCCAACCCAATCACCGCCGAGCAGCAATTCTCCATCCTCGCCGAAGTCCTGCCCAACCAGGCCTATGGCGTCGTGATCGAACAGGTACGACGGATCGCCGAGACCTCGAGCCAGTCCCTGGGCTGGAGCCTTGCCGTCAGCCTCGGGCTCGCCTTTTGGAGCGCGAATTACGGCACCCAGGCGCTGATGATGGCGCTCAACATCGCCTATGAAGAGCCCGAGCGCCGAACCTTCTTTCAGTTCTACCTCAGCGCCTTCACCTTCACGCTCGCCGGCATTCTCGGCGGCGTCGTGATGCTGCTCGCCATCGTCTATGTGCCGGTGCTGTTTGCCTTCACCGGTCACTCGCAAGGCTTCGAGCTCCTGGTGCGGGCGCTGCGCTGGCCGCTGCTGGCGGTGCTCGCGCTCTGCCTGCTCTCGCTGTTCTACCGCTACGGCCCCAGCCGCCGCACCGCCAAATGGCGTTGGGTAACGGTCGGCTCCCTGTTCGCGACGGCGGTGTGGCTGCTCGCCTCCGCCGGCTTCTCGCTCTACGTCTCCAACTTCGCCCATTACGACCGCATGTACGGCTCGCTCGGGGCGGTGATCATCCTGCTGCTCTGGCTCTACATCTCGTTCTACATCGTGCTGCTCGGTGCCGAGATCAACGCCGAGCTCGAATTGCAGACGGCGGTCGACACCACGGCGGGAACGCCGCGGCCGATCGGCCAGCGCGGCGCCTTCGTCGCCGACCACGTCGCCGGAGGTCCGTCCGGCGACAAGCGGCCATCGCGACCCCAGCCTGGGCATGAGGCGCCAAAGTCCTGACCGCAGGTCCAAATCCCGCGCACTTGCCCGGCACCCGAGTCGGGTCTAATGCCGCTTCTGCGGTTTTGCCCTAGGGTCCGGCCGCGTGATCGCTGCTTAGAGCTGGTCCTGACAAAAATGGAACAAGAGGCCCCCGCCATGGAGGCGAAGACGGAGACCGAGGCAGCCACGCCACACGCGGCCCGGCGGCACGCGTCGGCCACGTTGCGGCAGCGCTTCGTGCAGTGGGTGCCGTGCGCCAGGGGCCTCCGCGATCTCTGGCAAGGCTGGCGCGACTACCGGGAGCTCTGGATCGCGACCGGTTGGTACGACATCCGCAAGCGTTACCGCCGTTCGTTGCTGGGGCCATTCTGGATCACCATCAGCCTCGGCACCTTCATCGCCGGGTTGAGCTTCATCTACATGCCGCTCGTCGGCGGCAACGCCGCGAACTATCTGCCTTATCTCGCCTTCGGGTTCATCGCCTGGCAGATGATCTCGAACCTCGTAATCGAAGGCTGCAACGTCTTCATCGCCAACGGTCCGATCATCCAGCAGCTCAGGGCGCCACTCAGCATCTATCTCTATCAGATGGTGTGGCGGCACCTGATCATCCTCGTCCACAATCTCTTGATCTATGTCGCCGTCGTCCTGTTCACCGGCCTGTGGCCGACCTGGTACACCTTGCTCGTCATCCCGGGGCTGATCCTGATCTGCATCAACGGCATCTCCCTCGGCATGCTGCTCGGGACGCTGTGCGCGCGCTTCCGCGACATTCCGCCGATCGTCGCCACCATCACCCAAATGATGTTCCTGCTGACACCGATCCTGTGGCACGCCGACCAGATCCCGGGGCGGCGGATGCTGGTCGTCTTCAACCCGTTCTATTATCTGGTCGAGGTCATCCGCCAACCGCTGCTCGGCCATGCGCCGTCGCTGCTGATCTGGAGCGTGGCCACGGGCCTCACCTTGATCGGTTTCATCGTCGCCCTCGCTTTCTTCTCCCGGTTTCGCGACCGGATCGTCTATTGGTTGTAACGCCATGGCCTCGGTGCACCTCACCAATGTTACGGTGAACTTCCCCATCTACGATGCCCGCAGCCGGTCGCTGAAGCGCCGCGCCATGTCGGTCGTGACCGGCGGCCGCGTCAGAAGCGATCCCACCGGACGCATCAGCGATGCCGGCCACCGCGTGTTGGTCCGCGCCTTGGACGGCGTCAATCTCACCATCGACCACGGCACGCGTATCGGCCTTGTCGGCCGCAACGGCGTCGGCAAGAGCACGCTGCTCCGCGTCATCGCCGGGATTTACGTGCCCGAGGCGGGCAAGGTCGCCGTGACGGGAAAGATCGCCTCGCTGCTCGGCGGCAGTCTCGGCATCGATCCTGAGCTCAGCGGCCGCGAGAACATTGAGCTTCGCGGGCTTTATCTCGGTCTCTCCAAAACTGAGATCCGCTCGCGCATTGACGACGTCATCGACTTCACCGAGCTCGGGTCGTTCATCGACATGCCGTTCCGCGCCTATTCCGCCGGCATGAGGGCACGGCTCGACTTCGCCATCTCGACCGCAATCGAGGCCGAGATCCTGTTGATCGACGAGGGGCTCGGCGCCGGCGACGCGAGCTTCATCGACAAGGCCAATGCGCGCCTGGGGACGCTCGCCGACCGCGCCGGCATCGTCGTCGTCGCCACCCATTCCGAGCCGCTGCTGCGCAAGACCTGCGCAAGGGCCGCCTTCATGGAGGCGGGACGCATCCTTGCCATCGGCAGCGTCGACGAGGTGCTGGAGCGCTATAACGCCTCACTCGCCGCCTAGACCAATGCCGCGTCAGCGCGACGGGTCTTGCTTCCCATCGATGAACTTCGGCGCGTGGCGAAGCGCCTGGCGCGGATCCCATACGAGCATCCGCGCCAGCTCCCGGTTCGAGAGGACACGCGTTCTCTGAATGGCGCCGCGCTGGCGCAGCGCCCGGGGAAGCCCGCGCAGGCCGGCGGCGACGCCGCGCAGAGCCGCGCGCCAGCCTCCCGGCCCCCGTCGCCAGACCGTGAGCGGCACGACCACGATCTGCAACGCGAGCACGAGGAATACGAGCGGGGAGGGGAAGTTTCTGGCGATCAACCAAATCCGGTTCCGCTGCCGGTGGAACACCGAAAAGTCGCTGTCCTCGCCGGCGATGGCGGCCACCATGTGGCGCACCTCGGCGCGCCGCACCTGGATGCAACGCGCGCTGCCAAGGCGAAGGCGGAAGCCGAGATCGACGTCCTCGAGATAGCAGAAGAAGCTCTCCTCGAATCCTCCCGCAGCGAGAAAGGCGTCCAGGGCGTAGAGCGCCGCCGCTGCGCACGGCGCGAAGACTTCCCGATCGTCCGCCGGCAGCGCGCCGACGAGAGTGCCCGAGGCGCCCCGCCAGGCGGTGCCGTAAATCGAGACCACGTCGCCGAAGCCGTCGACCCGGTCGGGCCGTCGCGCGTCGATCTGGGTCGAGCCGAACATGGTCGCGTGGCGGTGGCGCAGGGTGGCGCGGCGGAGCGCCTCAAGCCAAGCGGCGTTCGGCTCGGCATCAGGGTTCAAGGTCGCGATCCAATCGGCTTCACAGCCTGACGCGCCGAGATTGTTGGCGGCGGCGAAGCCGAGATTGGAACCCGAGCGCTCGATCCGGAACCGGTCGTCCGGGAGCCGCAGCGCCTCCACAGAGCCATCGTCGGAGGCATTGTCGACGATGACCGCCTCGAAGTCTCCGAAGGTCTGGGCCGCCACCGCCGCCACGCAACGCTGTAGCCAGGGGCCGGCGTTATAGGCGATGACGATCACCCGCGCCCAAGGGCGACCAGACGTCATCGCCAGCGCTCCCGGACCGCGTGCCGAAGCGGGAGAACGCGCCTATAGCTTGCAGAGATCATCCGTACTAGGATCATTCTCGAGTTCGAGGGGAACAGTTGGCAAATGGGACTTCATGTCCTGCTATTGACGCGCTATGGCCGCATCGGCGCTAGCAGCCGCTTGCGGTTTCTTCAATATCTCGCCGGCCTCGACGAATACGACATCGACGTCCACCCGGCCCCCTTCTTGGACGACGTCTATCTTCGGGAGCTGTACGGCGGACGCCGTCCATCGATGGGCCGCGTCTTCAGCTTCTATTCGGAACGACTCCGCCACCTCGTCAAGGCGCGGGAATACGACGTCGTCTGGATCGAGAAGGAAGTCTTGCCCTGGGTCCCGCATTGGGTGGCAACGACGGCACTTGGCTCGTTGCCGCTGGTTGTCGATTTCGACGATGCCTGGCATCTTCGCTATAGCGCCTCCGTCAATCCTTTGGTGCGCTGGGCGCTCGGCACCAAGCTCGAGGGGATCGCCAAACGCGCCGATTTCGTCGTCGTCGCCAACAGATACCTTCAGAGCTGGGCCAAGGAGGCCGGTGCCCGCAACGTGTCCTGCATTCCGACCGTGGTCGATCTGAGGCGGTACCCGGAAGGCGCGCTGCCACCGCCGAAGCCCTTCACCATCGGCTGGATCGGAACGCCGGAGACCGCACCCTATCTCGATACCATCAAGGGTGCCTTGACTCGCGTACTCGCCAAGGAGGATACAAGGCTGCTCTTGGTCGGCGCGGAGCAATCGTTCCTCCCGCTCCACAATGTCGAGAGCCAGCCCTGGTCCGAGGCTCGGGAAACGAACCTCCTGAGCCGCATGCAGGTCGGCATCATGCCGCTGCCCCAAGGGGCGTGGGAATACGGTAAGTCTGGCTACAAGCTCGTGCAGTACATGGCGGCGAGGCGACCCGTCGTAGCCTCTCCGGTCGGCGTCAATTGCGACGTGGTCATGGAGGGCGTGAACGGCTTCTTCGCCAGGACCGAGGACGAGTGGGTCGAGAGGCTGGAACAATTTCGAGGCAATCTTGCGCTGACCTCGCAGCTTGGCTCGGCCGCGCGGGGAACAGTCGAAAGCTCATTCTCGCTCACGGCGACGGTGCCGAAGATCGCCGAGATCTTGCAGTCGGCCGCTGCGCTGAGAGGGCCACGACGGTGGACGCGGGCCAGGACACCCCTCAAATACGGTCGGGGGCGCTCCGCCGGGTCAGGCGACGCCGCACCATCCCGATGAACAGCACCAGCAGCGCGCCGACAGTGGCCGCGCCAAGCTGGACCGAATGGGTACTGGCCGGATCGAGGTGACGCACGAACAGCGGATCGCCGGCGATGATCTCGCCCGCAATCCAGCCAAGCAGCGCCGCGCCGGCCCACACCACAACAGGAAAACGCTCGAGCAGGGCGATCACCGCGGCTGCGCCCGCCATGATCAGCGGAATGCTGCATGCCAGTCCGAACATCAGCAAAGCATAGCTGCCGCGCGCGGCGGCGGCCACGGCGATGACGTTGTCGAGGCTCATGACGACGTCGGCGATGGCCACGATCTTGATCGCCTGCCACAGACTGTCGACGGGCGCGATCTCGTCGTTCCGGCAGGTCTCCTCGGAGCCGAGCAGCTTTACCGCGATCCAGAACAGCAAGGCGCCGCCCGCGAGCTTCACGTAAGGCATGGTCATCAGCTGGGTGACGATGCCGGTGAACCCGACGCGGAGGGAGATCGCGACCAAGGTGCCCAGCACGATGCCCCACATGCGCTGGCTCGGTGGCAGCTTCCGGCAGGCGAGAGCAATGACCACGGCATTGTCGCCGGACAACAGAATGTCGATCCAGACAATTTGCAGGACGGCGAGCCAGAAGCCAGGTTGATCAACGGTCATGCTGCTTGCTCTGCCCCCAATCCGCCGGCACCAGCTGATCCCCGCACCGGCGCAGTCGCGACTTACCTTTTGCCGCCAAAAGCGGCAAGGGCAAGACAGATATATGCGTTCCTGCGCCGGATTTAAGGAGGGGGCGGACGGAATGTCCTGCCTAACTCTCTGTTATTCGCTCGATCTCCGGCGAGGACATCAAACCGTTAATCAATTATGCTCTGCCGTGCCTCGCCCACGAATTGGGCGAATTTGTGCCGATCCAGGGGAGACCGATGCCCAACCTCAATCCAGACGTGATCAATCCGGTTGTCGCTCTGATCGCCGGCATTCTGATTCTGATCATGCCGAGGCTGCTGAACTACGTGGTGGCGATCTATCTGATCGTCATCGGCCTGCTCGGCCTTGCGAGCCATTTCCACTAACAGCGATGCCGCCTTCCGATCGTGGATGAAAGCGGCCTTTGTCCAAAGAGCAACTAGAACCGTCCGTCGTGATGACCTATAGTTCCCTCCTCACGATCAACGTCTGGGGGAAATCCTCCCGCGCGGAAAGAGTCGAACCCTCGCAAGGAGTTGGACACGCGCGGCGTAACACGGCCAAGTTCCGGCCACTGACGCCGCAGTGGTCGGTTTGACCGAGCGGGTAGCATCAGGACGAGCAGCCGGCCCGTCCCTCGATGCGCTGTTGGAGAAGGGTGAAACGACCATGCCGGGTATCCGGCCGCGACATTTTTTTGTTGGTGGTGTTGCCGTCCTCGTGCTGACGCTGGTGGCGCTGTTCGATGTCGCCACGGTCTCCGCAGCTTGGGAGGCGCTCGGCCCGCCCCATGGCGCGCCGGTGACGGTCGTCGAGGCGAGGCAGGACGCCGATGGCGCCGACGGCACCGACAAGGACTCGGCCTATATCTGGTCGGCGACCCGCAACGGCTCGACGCTCAGGCTGAGGGGGCAAGTCCCCTCGGAAGAAGACCGGCGCACCGTGCTCGGCATGGTCAAGGCCCATTTCGCCGATCTCGAGGTCGAGGACCGCCTCAAGGTGGAGGAGGGAGGACCGCCGCGGGAGCAATGGCTGGGCGCCGTCAGTTTCGGACTGAAGCAGCTCTCGCACCTGAAAAAGGGATCGGCCCGGCTCTTGAACGCAGGGATCAAGGTCGACGGCGAAGCCCGCAGCGGTTCGGACTATGCCGAGGTGAAGAAGGCGCTGGCGGGACCGATGCCCGCCGGGCTCACGGTGCTCAACGACAATGTGCGTCCGCCCTTCGCCGACCCTTACATCTTTTCCGCGACGCTCGGCCCCAATGCGCTGGCGCTGACCGGCAACGTGCCGAACGAGAACGTGCGCAAACAGCTCAAGGACATGGCGCGGCGGCTGTTCGAGCGGCCGACGCTCGACGACCAGCTCGAGCTCGCCTCTGGCGCTCCAAAGAACTGGAAGGACGCGGTCGAGGCCTCGTTGCGCGCCCTGAGCCGGCTCGACTCTGGCAAGCTCACGCTGTCTGGCGTCGTCCTCACCATTGAGGGCCTCGCCCCCGACAAGGGCACCGCGGTCGCCGTGTCCTATCAGCTGAAGCGGGACCTGCCGACGCTGTTCTCCTCGTCGGAGAGCATCAAGTGGAAAGAGGCTGACATGTCGCGGAATGTCGGCGAGCTGATCGTGCCGCGGATCAAGGAGATGATCCACTCCGACAACAGCCTCGCAACCGGCACTATGCCCGCGGACCGTCTCGACCCGCCGTCAAAGGGCGGTGGAGCCCCGGACTAATCGTTCGCCGCCAGAAACGATCCGATCGCCTCGACGGTCTCCGGCTCGTTGAGCACCGGAGCATGTCCCTGGCCGGGCACTGTCAGGGTGCGCAGATTGGGGTGGCGCTCGACCATGGCGTCGAGGGTCTCAGCGCTGAGCAGGTCCGAATTCGCGCCGCGGATCACCAGAGCCGGAAACTGTCCGAGAGCGATGAATTGGGGCCACAGGTCGGAGGCCGGCCGGCCGAGATCGCGCAGGGCGCGTGCGATGCGGCGGTCATAGCTTTGCGCCGGACGCCCGTCCCGCTCATTGAACACGGCCCGAGCAATCTCCTCCCATTGCCATGACTCGATTGCCGGGAAGGCGCGCTCGTTCATTTCCCGCAGCAGCAGCGCGGCATCCTCCCAGCTCCGCGGCACCTTGGTGCGGCCGACATAGCCCATGATGCGTGCGAGCCCCGTGGCCTCGATCACGGGGCCGACGTCGTTGAGAACCACGACCCCCATCGCCGTGGGCCTGAGCGCCGCCATCATCATGGCAATGATGCCGCCTCGCGAGGTGCCGATGATGGCGGCGCGATGCAGGTCCTGGAGCGTCATGAAATCGAGCGCGTCGATCAACTCGACATAAGGCGTGTAATTACGCCAGTCGCGGTCATAGTCGGAACCGCCGCGGCCGCGATAATCGACGCAATAAACGTCGCGGGGACGTTGCGGGTGATGGGACAGGTAACTGGCGAGGTAATGGAAATCGCGTCCGTTGCGGGTCAGGCCAGGCAGGCACACGGCTGGCCGCGCCGTCGACTCGGCGACCGGATAATGGCGGACATGCAGGCGCAAATCGTCGAATGACGCATAATAGATGTCTCGCCACAGCTCGCCGTTAAGCTCGGACATGTCTCGGGATTGCGCCTCGCGGCGCCAATCTTCGGGGTGGTGGGAGCTAGCCCCGTTGCGTTGCTCTCTCGCCCAGTGTTGACGCAGTTCGGGCTAAGAGCAAGCCCCTCGGCGATCTGTCACTCGGATCTTGCCTGCGTGAGCGGCTTCGGCTTCCGCTTGCCGCGGTTCAGGTCCTGCACCAGTTGGAGCGCGTGGTCGCTGCCTTGGAGCCGGGAACGATAGAGCTGAAGCGTCTCCATGATCTTCTTCACGTAATTCCTGGTCTCGGTGAAGGGAATGCTCTCGATCCAGTCCACGGGGTCGACTTTCGGATCGCGGGGGTCGCCGAAGGACCGCGACCAGTCCTGCACGCGGCCGCCGCCGGCATTGTAGGCGGCAAGAGCCATGAAGTAGGAGCCCGAGTAGCTGTCGATCAGCTCGCGGAGATGAGCCTCGCCAAGCTGGATGTTGTAGGTCGGATTGGTGAGCTGGGCGGCGGCGAATTTGACCTTGTATTGCCGCGCCACCGCCTTGGCCGTGCCTGGCATCAACTGCATCAAGCCGCTGGCGCCGACAGGGCTCTTGGCGCCGGCATTGAACTCGCTCTCCTGGCGCGACAGGGCGTGCACCAACGCCGGCTCGACCCGATCGGAAAGCAGGCTCTTGAACGACGGCAGCACGTCGATGGGCAGCGCATAGTCGCCGACGGCGATGTCACGATTGAAGGCGATCTTGGCGAGCCGGAGCGCGATCTGGCGGTCGCCCGAAGCCTTGGCAAGCTCGGCGAGCAGCACCACTTCGCCCGGTCGCGTCAGCCGCCGGGACAGCGCGAGGAAGAATTGTGGGGTCACGCGCTCCATGTCGGAGGCGCGGGCGACGCCGATGGCGCGAACCGCGTCGTTGGCCATGAAGCTGTCGATGTCGGCTTGTGTCGGTGGCGGCGTCGGCGTCACCGCGAGATTTGCCGGCCGCGAGTTCGAGCGCCTGGCGACCCAACTGGCCGTAGAAATATTGCGGGAACTTTGCCGCAGCCTGAAAATGCACGACCGCCGAGCCCTTGTCGTCAAGGGCGAGCGCCGTGCGCCCGAGCCAATATTCGGCAAGCGCCAGGTTCTTCGACCCCGTCGCCGCGGCGCGGAGCGCAATGAAATGCGGGAGCGCCGTTTTCGGCTCGGACAGGAATCGCAGAGCGATCCAGCCGGCGAGGAATTCGGCTTCGACATAGGCGTCGCCGGAGATCGGACCGTGCTCGGAGGCGATCTGATAGGCGATACGAGGTTGGCCGGCATTCAACGCCGTGCGGCAATTGAGGCGCCGCTCGCTCCACCAGCCCTCGGCGTCGATCAGCCGATCGGGCTCGCGCGGCGCGTTGAGCATCGCCTGCCAGGCCTCCTTGTCGCGATCCTTGCGCCGGAGCCATTGGATGCGGTTGTAGAGGAAGCCGACGTCGCCGGCCCTCGCGCTCGCCGGGATGGCGTCGAGCAGCTTGCCGGCATTGGCGCCACGCTTGACCACGGCGACGCGAGCGGCGATTTTCTTTTGGTCCGCCGCCGGCAGCAATTTGGCGATCCGCAAGGCCGCCTCGGCGGAGGCGTTGCTGTCGGGGAACAGCAGCTTGTCGATGCGGGCCTGGTGATCCTCGGCCGTGAGCATCGAGCCGTACCGGGCGAGGATCTTATTCTCGACCGTCCGATTGAGCTGGTAGTCGCGCCACGCGGAGACGATCAGCGCGCGGCCTGCGGCCTCGTTGCCGTCCTTCAGATAGGCGCTCGCCAGCGCCGCCTTGCCGGCGCCGGTGCGCGGCGCGTTGCCGCTGAAGAAGGCGCGAATCTTGTCGGCGCTCGGGTCCGCAAGGAAGAGCGCGATCTCGGCGCGCTCGCGAAGCTCGTCTTGACCCGGCCAATCGGGGTTGGCGAGGCGAAAGGCCTCGATCGCCGTGGCCGAGGCGTCGAGGTCGCCATTGCGATACTCGAACCAGGTCGCAAGCTTGGCGGCGGCAGGGTCCTTGATCCGCTCCGTGGCCGCGTGGGCGCCGGCGTCGTCGCCTCTGAAGCTGGCACGGAAGGCATTCTGCAAGTTGGCGGCATCCGCTGTGCTGAGCTGATAGTCGAGCAGCGGCTTGAGGATCGAGGAGAAGTCGAGCGTCGGAGCGCGCGTCGGGACCGGGGCGGCGGCGACCGGCCCTTTGACCGCGAACAATTCCGTCGGCCGCGCCGGATTCCGCTCGGGCATCGGTGCAGCGTCGCCCGATTCCGCGGCGTCGGTCTCCGCGGCGCCAGGGTCTGCTGCCGGCGCTGGGGTGAGCTTGGCCTCCTTGACGGCGCCGGTGACGTCGCTGGTGATGTCGGTCGTAAGCGCCGCCTCTTGCGTTCCGACAGCCTCATTTGGCGCTTGCCCCTCGGTGCTTGCCGCCGGGGCGTCGCTCGGCAGCGCACCGGAACTCGGGAGCGCGGCGGCGGCACGGTTCGGATTGCGTTCGGGAATCGGGATGACGACGGGCTTGGTGACTTTCGCCGTGCGCGCTTTGGCGCGCGACTTCGCATCCACCGTCCCTGCGGCCATCAGGAGCGGGACAAAGGACGCACAGAATACAAAGAGTGTTACGGTCGCGCCTAAGCGTTTCATTTCTCGTCGATCGGTCCGGTTGCGCGATCCTGCCAACTACACGGTCAGGATTTCCCCCTAAAGCCGGGGCTCCGCGACGAAGGGCCCATACTAGGCCGCCAACCTCAACAATGTCTGAAAAAATCCGGCGGGACTGTGGCGCCCAGACGTGACCGTTGATTTCGGATCACATTGTCCCTTTTTGGCAACTATGCCTGCCGCGTTCGCGGCGGGTGTCTGCACTTCCGCCACGCCTTGCCCGTTTAAGTCCTAAACCCTATTGTCCGCGCTTATTTTCCAGCCGAAAAACCGTTACCTCAGTCCGAAAAGCGAGAGCCCCCGGTGCCAATGCCTCCCTTCCAAGGCTCGATCACAGCCCTGATCACGCCCTTCAAGGATGGCGCGCTCGATGCCAAGGCCTTCCAAAACCTGGTGGAGTGGCAGATCGATCAGGGCACCCACGGCCTCGTGCCGGTGGGCACCACCGGCAAGTCGCCGACCCTGTCTCACGACGAGCATAAGCGCGTCATCGAGCTGTGCATCGAGGCGGCTGCGGGCCGGGTCCCGGTGATCGCGGGCGCGGGCTCGAACTCGACCGCCGAGGCCGTGGCGCTGACACGGCATGCCAAAAGCGCCGGCGCCGACGGCGTGCTCGTGGTCACGCCCTATTACAACAAACCGACCCAAGAGGGCCTCTACCTTCACTTCAAGGCCGTCAACGACGCCGCCGACATTCCGATCGTCATGTACAACATCCCGGGCCGCAGCGTGGTCGACATGTCGGTCGAGACCATGACGCGGCTGTTCAAGCTGCCGAACGTCGTCGGGGTCAAGGATGCCACCGCCAATCTCGCCCGCGTCAGCCAGCAGCGCGCGGCGATGGGCACCGACTTCGTTCAGCTCTCCGGCGAGGACGCGACCGCACTCGGCTTCAATGCTCACGGCGGCCAGGGCTGCATCTCGGTGACGGCGAACGTCGCGCCTGCGCTCTGCTCGGAGTTCCAGCTCGCCTGCCTCGGCGGCAATTTCAAGCGCGCGCTGGAGATCCAGGACCAGCTGATGCCGTTACATGACGCGCTGTTCGTGGAGTCCAATCCGGGGCCGGTGAAATATGCCGCCGAGAAGCTTGGGCTCTGCTCCGGCGAGACGAGGCTGCCGCTCGCGCCGCTGATGCCCGCCTCGAAGGCGAAGGGTCGACGACGCGCTGGCCAAGGTCGGCCTGTTCCTGGTCTAGACTTGCAAGGTCAAGCCGATGGCGCAGAAGAGCGAGAGCGGCAAGCTCGTCGCCGAAAACCGCAAGGCCCGTTTCAACTACGAGATCGAGGACAAGCTCGAGGCGGGGCTCGTGCTCACCGGCTCTGAGGTGAAGTCGCTTCGGGCGGGCAAGGCCAACATCGCCAACTCCTATGCCTCCGATGAAGGCGGCGCGCTCTATCTGATCAACGCCCATATCGCCGAGTACTCGCAGGCCGGCCGCGCCAATCACGAGCCGACGCGGCGCCGGAAGCTGCTGCTGCATCGCCGCGAGCTCGACCGGCTGCGCGGCGCCATCCAACGCGAGGGCATGGCGGTGGTGCCGCTTCGGCTCTACTTCAACGCGCGAGGGATCGCCAAGGTCCAGCTCGGCATCGCCAAGGGCAAGAAGCTCCACGACAAGCGCGAGACCGAGAAGAAGCGCGACTGGGAGCGGCAGAAGGGCAGGCTGATGCGCGAGAAGGGCTGAGCCCCGTGGCGGGCGACGTCGATCACCTCAAGCCGGGGCTCGCCTTGCCGCGGCTCGCGCTCCCCGCGACGAGCGGCGGCGACGATCTCTCTCGCCGCGCAAGCAGGGCCGCAGCGTGATCTTCGTCTATCCCTGGACCGGACGGCCGGACCATCCCAATCCGCCCAACTGGGACGACATTTCCGGCGCTCATGGCTCGACGCCGGAACTCGAAGGCGTCCGCGACCACGCCGCGGACTTTGCCGCACTCAAGGTCGCCCTGTTCGGTCTCAGCCGGCAGACCACCGACTGGCAGCGCGAACTTGTGGAGCGCCTTCGCTTGCCGTTTGCGATTCTGAGCGACGCGCATGGAGGCTTCGCCGAGGCGCTCGCGTTACCGACTTTCGCCACCGGCGGCGACATCTATTTGAAACGACTGACGCTTGTGGTGAACGACGGGCGCGTCGATCGGGTGTTCTATCCCGTGCCGCATCCCGAGAGCCACGCGGCAGAGGTCTTGCGGTGGCTTCGCGGGCAACCCGGTCTAGAACGCTTCGTCCTCGGCGTCCTCGACGGAATAGCCGAGCCGGTCGAGCCCCTCTTCGAGATAGTCCGCGAGCATCGGCATGCCGAGGAGATACTCCCCGGTGCGGTTGGTGCGCTCGGACCGCGCCGTCTCGAGCGCCTCGTCGAGCTCCTCGGGGCCGAACGAACCGCGTCCGATCCAGGCCAGCGCCACGAGGCTTGCCTGCTCGTCCTCGTTCAAATCGGCGATGAAGCCTTTGAGCTCGGCCCGGGTGGCATCGTCGCTGAAGGCCTCGAGGATGGAGTCGGCGTCATGATCGGAGGTGGCGCCGTCGTCTCCCAGGCACCGACCTTGGCCGCGATCTCGCGCGCCTTGACGATGACATAGCCGACCTTGGCCGGCGAAATCTCCAGCGACGCCATCCACGTCTCTCCGCCCCGACGCCCACGAAAGCGAGCCAAGCATGCCCGAGTTGGTTGACGCCAGCAAGAATGCTCTAGGAGAGGCCGAGCTCGCCCGCGATCGCCGCCAACACGGCCTCGAACATCGCCGGCGTCAAGCGCCCGGTGTTCGTGTTCTGACGGGAGCAATGATAGCTGTCGAACAGCACGAGGCCGCTGTCGAGTTGGTGCCTGGCGCCGTGAGCGAAAGGGTAGGGGCGCCTTTTCAGGCCGAGCGCTTCGAGCGTGCTGTCATGGGCGATGCGGCCAAGGGCGAGGATCGTCCGCAAATTGGGCAGGCTCGCGATGCGCCCGATCAGGAATTGCCGGCAAGTTGCGGTCTCGGCCCCCGTCGGACGGTTGGCAGGCGGCACGCACCGCACGGCATTGCTGATCATGCAGTCGACGAGCTGCAGCGCCTCGGGCCGGGCCGGATCGTGGTGCCCCTTGGCAAGCCCCGCCTTGATGAGAGAGGGGTAGAGCAAGTCGCCGGCGAAGTCGCCGAGGAAGGGGCGCCCGGTGCGGTTCGCCCCCTTCAAGCCTGGCGCCAGTCCCACCACGAGGAGCCGCGCCGTCTCCGCGCCGAAGGACGGCACCGCGCCGTTGTACCAGTCAGGATGCGCGCGCCTGTTTGCGTCGCGAAACTCGACGAGGCGGGGGCAGAGCGGGCAGTCGCGGATGGGCTCCGCCGTCGCGATACGCACGTCGATGGTGAGGATCATGAGCCGATGTTACGGGCTCGGCGGCGGCGTGTCTTGCTCGCCCGCATCGTTCGCCGCGAGCTTCGCCAGCGCCGCCCAGTCGAGATCGCCGTCGCCTTGGGCAATCAAGGTAAGAAAGCGAACGGCAACCAGATTGGCCAGCGGCATCGGCACCTTGAGCCCCTCGGCGGCGGCAAGGGCGAGACGGATGTCCTTGTAGCCAAGCTCGGCCTTGAAGCCTGCCGGCTCGTATTTCCGCGCGGCAATGATCGCGCCATAGGTCTTATAGACCGGCGCGCCGAACAGCGTGCCGGTGATGAGATCGAGATATTGCGCCCGATCGATCCCGGCCTTTCCGATCAGGGCGAAGGCTTCGCCGAGCGCTTCGATCACCGCAGTGATCAGGAAATTGCCGCTGAGCTTGACGAGATTTGCCTTCGGCGCCTCCGCGGCGATGACGAAGCAGCGCTGACCAAGCGCGTCGAACAGCGGCCGGCAAGAGCCGACGAGGTCCGGCGGTCCGGCGGCGACGACGAAGAGCTTGGCCGCGGCGGCCGCGTCCGGACGGCCGAACACGGGAGCCGAGACAAAGCCCTGGCCTTGATCGGCATGCGCTTCCGCCAAACGCTCGGCGAGCGCGACGCTGATCGTGCTCATGGAGATGTGGATGCCGCCAGGCTTGAGCGCGGCGAGAATGCCATCCTTGCCGAACGCCGCGGCCTCGACCACGCCGTCGTCGGCGAGCATGGTGATGACCACATCGCCGCGCGCGGCGTCGCCCGGCGTCTTTGCCAGGACGGCGCCCTCCGCGACAAGGGGCTCGGCCTTCTGCGGCGTGCGGTTATAGATGGTGAGATCGAACCCGGCCTTGAGCAGGTTCGAAGCCATGGCGCTTCCCATGCGGCCAAGGCCGATAAAGCCAACCTTCATATCAGAGGTCCTTCGCCGGCTTCCGCTCGAGACCAACGCCTCAGGTCTCGATCAGATCCTCGGAGTCGAACTCATCGGCGGATTCCTGCCGGCGGCGCTCACCGCGCTGCACGCGCTCGGCCGGATCGCGGCCGATCTCGTTCTGCAGATAGGCGAGGTCGATGAACTGATCGGCCTGACGCCGAAGCTCGTCGGCCACCATCGGCGGCGTGGTCGTAAGCGTCGACACCACGCTGACCCTTTTGCCCTTGTGCTGAAGCGCCTCGACCAGAGAGCGGAAATCGCCGTCGCCGGAAAACAGCACGATATGGTCGAGATGCTCCGACAGCTCCATGGCATCGACCGCGAGCTCGATGTCCATGTTGCCCTTGATCTTGCGCCGGCCGGTGGCGTCGGTGAACTCCTTGGTCGGTTTGGTGACCATGGTGTAGCCGTTGTAGTCGAGCCAATCGATCAGAGGCCGGATCGAGGAGTATTCCTGGTCCTCGACCAGCGCCGTGTAGTAGAGCGCCCTGACCAGTTGGCCCTTGGTGCCGAACAGCGCCAGCAGTCGCTTGTAGTCGATGTCGAAGCCGAGAGACTTCGCGGTGGCGTAGAGATTGGCGCCGTCGATGAAGAGCGCGACGCGCTCGTTGGGATAGAAATGCATTTCAGACCCTATCATTTTCAATATGAGTGAAAGCAAACGATTAGCAGCCTCGCATGAACGCAAGACCGCAGTGTTAAAGATAGGAATGTGATGGTTGTTCCGCAATCGACGCCGCAAGGGAAAGTGCTGGTAGGGCTCGGTGCCAATTCTGCCGGGCCATGGGGCACGCCCCGAAAGACACTTCGCCGGGCCCTGAAGGAGCTCGAGGCCGGAGGGCTGGCCATCGAACGCATTTCTGAGCTCTATGAGACCGCGGCCATGGGTCAACCGCACCAGCCGCCTTACTTCAACGCCGTGATCCTCGGCACCACGACGCTCCCGGCACCCGCCTTGCTGCGGCTAATGAAAGACATCGAAGCGCGCGCCGGACGGCGCGGCGGCGGCAGGCCGTGGGGAATGCGGACCCTCGACCTCGACATCCTCGATTACAAGGGTTTGCGCCTGAATTGGGCAGGACGCTCCAAGGGCATTCCCTATCAGCGCACCCGCCAGCTCGTTCTGCCCCACCCGGGGATCGAGCTGCGGCCTTTCGTGCTGTTGCCGCTCCTCGATGTCGCACCCAATTGGCGCCACCCGGTGTCGAGACTGAGCGCGAGCGAGCTTTGGCGGCGCGTGCCCAAGGGCGGCCAAGGCCGCGTGCTCAAACGCGTTCCTTGAGGCCGGGAAAGCCTTGCTTTGCCTTGCCAGGCCTGGGCGAACCGCCTAAATAGGGACGAACTCCTAACTTCGACACAAGGATTTGCTGATGGCTCGCGTTACCGTCGAGGATTGCATCGATAAGGTTCCCAACCGCTTCGAGCTCGTGCTGCTCGCGGGCCACCGCGCACGGACCATCTCCGCCGGCGCTCAGATTGCCGTCGATCGCGACAACGACAAGAACCCGGTGGTCGCGCTCCGCGAGATCGCCGACGAAAAGGTCGATTGCGACGATCTTAGGGAAGACTTCATCCACTCCATGCAGAAATACGTGGAGGTCGATGAGCCAGAAGCAGAAGCCGTGCCTATGCTCTCGGCGGACACCAGGATGCCGATCCTCGGCCAGGACGATCAGTTGATCGACAACGCGATCGACAAGATGACCGAGGAGGAGCTGTTGCGTAGGATGGCGAGCCAGGCGCCTTCGGATGGCTCCAATGCGGGACCCCGCTCGCGCTGACGAGAACGTTTCCCCAAGACCTGGGCGCCATACCGGCGTGAGCCGGTATCCAATCACCTCGTGGTGGCACGTCGCGGCCCGCCCCGGCTTCGGCCCGGATGACGGAAGCGCGCCATGACCACACGTGCTTATGAGCTGGTCGAGCGGGTCAAGAGCTACGAGCCCAATGCCGACGAGGCGCTGCTGAACCGCGCCTATGTCTACGCCATGAAAGCCCATGGCAATCAGAAGCGCGCCTCCGGCGCCCCGTTCTTCTCCCATCCCCTCGAAGTCGCCGCCATCCTCGCCGAGATGCGGCTCGACGACGCCACCATCGCCACGGCGCTGCTGCACGACACCATCGAGGACACCGGCGCGACGCGGAGCGAGATCGATACCCTGTTCGGCCCCGAGATCGGCTCCCTCGTCGACGGCCTGACCAAGATCAAGAAGCTCGACCTCGTCACCAAGAAGGCCGAGCAGGCCGAGAACTTCCGCAAGCTCCTGCTCGCGATCTCGAGCGACATCCGCGTGCTTCTCGTCAAGCTCGCGGACCGGCTGCACAACATGCGCACGCTCGAGCACATGAAGCCGGCCAAGCGCAAGATCGTCGCCGAGGAGACCATGGAGATCTATGCGCCGCTCGCCGGGCGCATGGGCATGCAATGGCTGCGCGAGGAGCTCGAGGATCATGCCTTCCGTTGGCTCAATCCGGAAGGGTATGCCGCCGTGGTCGATCGCCTCAAGATCCTGCGCGCGCGCAATCAGGGCCTGATCGAGGAGATCGAGCACGCGCTCACCAAGCGGTTGGAAGAGGCGAAGGTCAAGGCGATCGTCGCCGGCCGCGAGAAGAAGCCCTATTCCATCTGGAGCAAGATGGAGCGGAAGCAGATCTCGCTCGAGCAGCTCTCCGACATCTATGCGTTCCGCATCGTGGTCGACGAGGTGGTGGACTGCTACCGGGCACTCGCGGTGGTGCACACCACCTGGCACGCGGTTCCCGGCCGCTTCAAGGATTACATCTCGAGCCCGAAGCAGAACGACTACCAGTCGATCCACACCACCATCATCGGGCCGCGGCATCAACGCGCCGAGCTCCAGCTCCGCACCGAGCGCATGCATTCGGTCGCCGAATACGGCGTCGCCGCCCATGCGCTCTACAAGGACGTGAACGGCCACGAGGCGGGCGTGCTGCCGAGCCATGAGAGCAACGCCTATCGCTGGCTCCGCCATCTCGTGGACATGCTGCTCGACGGCGACAACGCCGAGGAATTCCTGGAGCACACCAAACTCGAGCTGTTCCAGGATCAGGTGTTTTGCTTCACGCCGAAGGGACGCCTGATCGCGCTGCCCCGCGGCGCCAACCCGATCGACTTCGCCTATGCGGTGCATACCGTGGTTGGCAACACCTGCGTCGGCTGCAAGATCAACGGTCGGCCGATGCCGCTCGTCACCGAGCTCAGAAACGGCGATGAGGTCGAGATCATCTGCTCCGAGGCGCAAGCGCCGCCGGCCGCCTGGCAGAGCCTCGCCGTGACCGGTAAAGCGCGGTCGGCCATCCGCCGCGCCACCCGCGATGCCGCGCGCGCGCAATATGGCAAGCTCGGCCGCGAGATCCTGGAGCGCAGCTTCAGCCGCCAAGGCAAGACCTTCAGCGACGAGGCCATCGGCCAGGCGCTGTCACGTCTCTCCCAGAAGACGGTGGACGACGTCATCGCCGCCGTTGGTCGCGGCGAGCTTGCTTCCGCCGATGTGCTGCGCGCCGTATGGCCCGAAGAGGCCCCGGGCGAAGCGCCGAAGCGGCGGCGCAAGGTGAAGCGCAACGAGGAAGGCTGGTTCGGCCTTGGCAAGGTCATGGGGCTGAAATTCCGCTGGCCCGGCTCGGCCGGCCGCAGCCCGAAGCCCGACGCGAGCGGCATCCCGATCAGGGGCCTCCGCGGCGACCTTCCGGTGAGCTTTGCCGGGGAGGGCGCCGTTCCCGGCGACCGCATTGTCGGTATTCTCAACCCGGGCCAGGGCATCACCATCTATCCGATCCACTCCGAGGCGCTCAAAGCCTTCGACGAGGAGCCGGAGCGCTGGATCGACGTGACCTGGGATCTCGACGAGGACGACCCGCAGCGCTTTCCCACCAAGATCGCAGTGACGGCGCTCAACGAGCCCGGCAGCCTGGCCCAGATCGCCGCCGTCATCGGCGAGGCCGAGGGCAATATCGAAAACGTCAAAATGATGAAGCGGGGGCCGGACTACACTGAGATGTCGATCGATCTCGAGGTCTGGGACCTCAAGCATCTCAACGACATCCTTGCCGGGCTCCGCGCCAAGGATGTGGTCTCGAGCGCGACGAGGGTCGGCGGCTAGTAGAGGGTTCAATGCTGTTCAGGCGTCGCGAGACAGAGAGCCTATGGGACCGCATGCGCGTTCATATGTGGCCGCGGCGGAGCTGGGGCCGCTCCGGCCGCTACATCGTCTATCGACTGCGACGCTTGAGCGCCACGCCTCACGCCATCGCGCTCGGCTTCGGCATCGGCGCCTTCGCCGCGATGACGCCCTTTATCGGCACGCATATGGTCATGGCGGCGCTTCTCGCCTGGGCGATCGGCGGCAGTATGGTCGCCGCGGTGCTCGGCACGTTTCTCGGCAATCCCCTGACTTATCCCTTCTTCTGGTTCGCAAGCTACAAGATCGGCAACGTCCTGCTCGGCACACACGGCACCAAGAAGCACATCGACCTCACCCACGGGATTTTCGAATCCTCCTTCGCCAAGCTTTGGCCGATTCTGAAGCCGATGGCGCTCGGCAGCATCCCGCTCGGTCTTGTCCTCGCGGCCGGCTGCTATGTCATGGTCAAGCCGATGGTCGAGGCCTATCAGCACCGCCGCCGCCGCGAGCTGTTGCTGCGCCATGACCGCGATGAGATCGGCGCGGGAGGAACGGCACCATGACTGAGGTGCCGCCGATCCGCCTCGGCATCAATATCGATCACGTCGCCACCTTGCGGAATGCGCGCGGCGGTCACCATCCCGATCCCCTGCGTGCGGCGACGATCGCGGTCGAGGCCGGAGCCGACAACATCACCGCGCATCTCCGCGAGGATAGGCGGCATATCACCGACGACGACATCGCGCGGCTCATCCGATCGCTGAAATACGACGAAGCTGTCGAGCAAAGTTTTGAGCGCCGGCGCGGCACCATGAGCGAAGAGGTCGCACAGGAGGTCAAACCGCTCAGTTGCGCCATCAATTTGGAAATGGCGGTCACCGACGAGATGCTCGAGATCGCGTTGCAGCAGCGGCCGGACGATTGCTGCCTCGTTCCCGAGCGACGCCAGGAGCTCACGACCGAGGGCGGCCTCGACGTTATTGGCACTACGGCAAGGCTCAAACCGTTCATCGCGCGACTGCAAGACGCGGGCATTCAAGTCGCCCTGTTCGTCGATCCCGATCGGGACCAGGTCCGCGCGGCTCGGGAGGTCGGAGCCAATGCTGTCGAGCTGCATACCGGCGCCTACAGCGCCGCCTTCTCCGACGGCCAGGCGGATGCCATGCGCCACGAGATTGTAAAGCTGTCGGATGCCGCGCTCTGCGCCGCGTTGCTTGGCCTTGAGGTTCACGCCGGCCACGGGCTCGATTATGACAATGTCCGGTTCGTGGCGGCGATCCCGGAGATTGTCGAGCTGAACATCGGCCATTTCCTGGTCGGCGAGGCGGTATTCATCGGCCTCGGCGAGAGCGTTCGGCGGATGCGTCAAGCGATGGATCGGGCGCGTGCGGACTTGCGGCAAAGCGCCACGGCGCCAACGATGAGTGGCGACGGGTGATGATCCTCGGGCTCGGCAACGACATCATCGACATCCGCCGCGTCGAGCGCACCATCGAACGCTACGGGGAGCGGTTTCTGTCCCGCGTGTTCACCGATATCGAGCGGCGAAAGTCGGACGGACGCGCCGCGCGCGCCGCTTCCTACGCCAAGCGCTTCGCCGCCAAGGAGGCCTGCGCCAAGGCTTTAGGCACCGGATTTCGCCAGGGAGTGTTCTGGCGCGACATGGGGGTCGTAAATCTGCCGTCGGGCCGCCCCACCTTGGAGCTGAGCGGCGGGGCGCTGCGGGCACTCGCCGAGATTACGCCAGAGGGCCACGACACCCGCATCGATCTCACCATCACCGACGATTTTCCGCTGGCTCAAGCCATTGTCATCATCTCCGCCTTCAGGGTCTCCACGCGCGACTGAGCCATTTGCCTCGCCATGTTCGAGGGGTTATAGGGGCCACGGGGTCCCGCGAATTCCAGGCTAATTTGAGCCGATAAGGAGTGCTTCCGCATGAGTGTCGAGGCCGAGGACACGCAAGACAAGGGCGGGGTCAAAGACACCATCCGCGTGATCATTCACGCGCTGATCCTTGCGCTCATCGTCCGCATCTTCCTGTTCCAGCCCTTCAACATTCCGTCCGGCTCGATGATCCCGACGCTCCTCGTCGGCGACTATCTGTTCGTGTCGAAATACAGCTACGGCTACAGCCGCTACTCCTTCCCGTTCGGCCCCGATCTGTTTTCCGGCCGCATCTGGGCGAAGGAGCCGACCCGCGGCGACGTCGTGGTGTTCAAGCTGCCCCGCGACAACGAGACCGACTACATCAAGCGCGTCATCGGCCTGCCCGGCGACGAGATCCAGATGATCCACGGCGTGCTGCACATCAACGGCGAGGCGGTGAAGAAGGAGCGCATCGACGATTTCATCGCGACAGATGGCTCGGGACGGGAGCGTCATGTGGCGCGCTATCGCGAGACCTTGCCCAACGGCGTGACCTATCCGGTGCTCGACCTCGTCAATGAGGGCATCGGCGACAACACCGAGGTCTACAAGGTGCCCGAGGGCCACTTCTTCATGATGGGCGACAACCGGGACAACTCGACCGACAGCCGCTTCCTCTCCGAGGTCGGCTTCGTCCCCTTCGAGAACCTGGTCGGCAAAGCCCAGCTCATCTTCTTCTCCATCGATGAAGGCGCGAGCTTCTGGCAGATCTGGAAGTGGCCGACCGACGTGCGCTGGTCGCGCATTCTCGACGTGGTGCACTAGGCTTGCCCAAGCGGCGCGACACGGCTCTACAACAGCTTTCCGAACGGCTTGGCTACGGGTTCAGGGATGCGAGCCTGCTGGCTCTGGCCTTGACCCATGCCAGCGCCCGGCCGGCGCCGAAGGCCAACGAGGATAATGAGCGGCTCGAATTCCTCGGCGACCGCGTGCTTGGGCTGTGCGTCGCCGAGCTTCTGACCGAGAGCTTTCCCGAGGCGAGCGAAGGCGAGTTGGCGCGGCGCTACAATCAGCTCGTCCGCGCCGAGACCTTGGCCGAGGTGGCGCAACAATTGGACCTCGGCAAGGTGATCCTCATGAGCGGCGGCGAAGCCGACAGCGGCGGCAGGGCGAAGAAAACCATCCTCGCCAATGCCTGCGAGGCCGTGCTCGGCGCTATCTTCACCGACGGCGGCTATGGGGCCGCGCGCAAGGTGGTGAAGCAGTTTTGGGCGTCGGAGCTCGGAAGCTTCGCCGAGGCCCCGCCTGACGCCAAGTCGGTGCTCCAGGAATGGGCACAAGGGCGCCGGCTGTCGCTGCCGCGCTATATCGAGGTCTCGCGCGAAGGCCCGGACCACGCGCCGCTATTTCACCTCCGAGGTGCAGATCGACGGCATCGCCCCGGAACGCGGCCATGGCGCGAGCAAGCGCGCCGCGGAGCAGGACGCGGCGCTCGCCATGCTGCTCCGCGAGGGGGTGTGGCAGTCGCCCCACCATGACTGAGACCACCCGCGAGGAGGCTGGGGCCGGCGAGGGGAGCCGCTGCGGCTTCGTCGCCCTGATCGGCGCGCCCAACAGCGGCAAGTCGACCCTGATCAACGCGCTCGTCGGCGCCAAGGTCGCCATCGTCACCCACAAGGCGCAGACGACGCGGGGACCGGTGCTCGGCATCGCGCTCGAGGGCCAAAGCCAGATCATCCTCGTCGACACCCCCGGCATCTTTCAGCCGAAGCGGCGGCTCGACCGCGCCATGGCCATGGCCGCCTGGACTCGGGCCGGGGACGCCGATCTCGCGGCGCTCGTGATCGACGCCGAGCGCGGTCTCGACCAGACGCTCGATCCCGTCTTCGCTCACCTCGACGAGGTCAAGCGGCCGATCGTCGCCGTGCTCAACAAGATCGATCTCGTGGCGCGGCCGGAGCTCCTGCATCTCGCGGGCGATCTCTCCACGCGCCACAGCCTTCGCCGAGACCTTCATGATCTCGGCGCTGACCGGCGACGGCGTTCCCGACCTCAAATCCTATCTCGCCCGCGCCGTGCCGCCCGGGCCTTGGCTCTACCCAGAGGATCAGCTCACCGATGCGCCGCTCCGTCAGGCTGCGGCCGAGATCACCCGCGAGAAGCTGTTCCTCCGTCTCCATGACGAGCTGCCCTACAGCCTCACCGTGGAGACCGAATCCTGGAAGGAGCTCAAGGACGGCAGCGTCCGCATCGAGCAGACCATCTATGTCATGCGCGACAGCCAGAAGAAGATCGTGCTGGGGGCCAAGGGCGCGACCATCAAGGCGATCTCCATGGCCGCCCGCGAGGAGATCGGCGAGATGGTCGGCGCGCCGGTCCATCTCTTTCTCTTCGTCAAGGTGCGCGAGCGCTGGGGCGAAGACCCCGAGCGCTTCCGCGAGATGGGCCTCGACTATCCCAAGGAGTGATAGCTTAGCTCCATGGACTTCACCGACGAGGGCATCTTCATCTCCGCCAAGCCGCTCGGCGAGGCGAATGCCGTCGCCGAGATCCTGACCGCGGCGCATGGCCGCCATCTCGGCCTCGTGCGGGGAGGGCGGTCGCGGCGCCTGCGCCCGCTGCTGCAACCCGGCAATCTCTTGTCGCTGTCGTGGCGGGCGCGGCTCGCCGACCATCTCGGCGGCTTCGCCGTCGAGCTGATCGATCCGCTCGCGGCGCGGGTCCTCGACGATCAGGCAGCATTAGCGGCCATCGGCTCGCTCACCTCGCTTGCCAAGCTCCTGCCCGAGCGCGACCCCCATCCCGAGCTCTATCACGGCGCGCTTCAGGTCTTACGCGCGCTCGACGATGCCGGCCGCTGGCCCGCGCTCCTCGTTCATTGGGAGATGATGCTGCTCCAGGACCTCGGCTTCGGCCTCGATTTGAGCGCCTGCGCCGCCACCGGCGTCACGATCGACCTCGCCTTCGTCTCGCCGCGCTCGGGCCGCGCCGTGTCGCGCCACGCCGGTGAAGCCTATGGCGACCGGCTGCTCAGGCTGCCGGCGTTTCTGGTCGAGGAGGAGGCGGACGCCGCGCCGCAAGACGTGGTCGCGGGTCTCGCGCTCACCGGCCACTTCCTCGAGCGCCACGTGCTCGCGCCCCACGGCCAGCTCTGCCGCAGTCCCGCGAGCGCCTGATCGGGCTGCTGCGCCTGAAGCCTCACCCTGAGGAGGGCATAGCGACGTCTCGAAGGGTGAGGTCACCGGGCACGGTCTGGCCGCTGTCCCTATGCTTCGAGATGCGCCTGCGGTGGCTCCTAGCAGCGGACGCTCTCCCTTGAGCCGACTCGGACGATGCGCTAAGCGCGACATATGGGAAAAAGATCTGCGCCGCCGGAGCAGTCGGGCCCGATCGAGCCCGTAAACCTGCGCGAGGCTCTGGAGGAGCGTTATCTCGCCTACGCGCTGTCGACCATCATGCACCGGGCGCTACCCGACGTGCGCGATGGGCTCAAGCCCGTGCACCGGCGCGTGCTCTACGCCATGCGCCAGCTCAGGCTCGAGCCCCAAGGCGAGTTTCGCAAATGCGCGAAGATCGTCGGCGACACCATGGGCAACTTCCACCCCCACGGCAATCAGGCCATCTACGATGCGCTGGCCCGCCTCGCCCAGGACTTCGCCGTACGCTATCCATTGATCGACGGCCAGGGCAATTTCGGCAATATCGACGGCGATAATCCTGCCGCCGACCGCTACACCGAGGCGCGGCTCACCGAGGTTGCCGCCCAGCTGCTCGACGGCATCGACCAGGACACCGTCGACTTCCGTCCCAATTACGACGGCCGCGAGCAGGAGCCCGCGGTGCTCCCCGGCAATTTCCCCAATCTGCTCGCCAACGGCGCCTCGGGCATCGCCGTCGGCATGGCCACCAACATCCCGCCCCACAATGCCGGCGAGCTCTGCGACGCGGCGCTGCACCTGATCAAGTTTCCGAACGCCACCGCCGACAAGCTGGTGGACTTCGTTCCCGGCCCCGACCTCCCGACCGGCGGCATCCTGGTCGAGCCGCGGGAGTCGATCGTCGCCGCCTACAAGACCGGGCGCGGCAGCTTCCGCTTGCGGGCGCGCTGGGTGAAAGAGGACACCGGCCGCGGCACCTATCAGATCGTGGTCACCGAGATCCCCTATCAGGTGCCGAAGGCGCGCCTCGTTGCCCGCATCGCCGAGTTGCTTCAGGCCAAGCGACTGCCGCTCCTCGCCGACGTCCGCGATGAATCTGCCGAAGACGTGCGTCTGGTGCTCGAGCCGAAGAGCCGTACCATCGATCCGCTGCTGCTGATGGAGCAGATGTTCAAGCTGACCGAGCTCGAGACCCGGCTGCCCCTCAACATGAATGTGCTGAGCCGGGGCACCGTGCCCAATGTGCTCGGCCTCCGCCAGGTGCTGCGCGAATGGCTCGACCACCGCAAGGAGGTGCTGGTCCGCGGCTCGAAGCACCGCCTCGCCAAGATCGACCATCGCCTCGAGGTGCTCGAAGGCTATCTCATCGTCTATCTCAATCTCGACAAGGTGATCAAAATCATCCGCGAGACGGACGAGCCGAAGCCGGCCCTGATGAAGGCCTTCAAGCTGACCGAGATCCAGGCCGAGGCCATCCTCAACATGCGCTTACGCGCCTTGCGCAAGCTCGAGGAGATGGAGATCAGGCGCGAGCACGACGCGCTGACCAAGGAGCGCAAGGAGCTGAAAGCGCTGCTCGCCTCCGACGACAAGCAGTGGAAGAAGATCGCCGACGAGATCAAGTCGCTGAAGGAGCGCTTCGGCCAGAAGACCGAGCTCGGCCGCCGCCGCACCAGCTTCGAGGAGGCGCCGGAAGGTATCGCCGAGGATCTCGCCGAAGCCCTGATCGAGAAGGAGCCCGTGACCGTGGTGCTCTCCGACAAGGGCTGGATCCGCGCCATGAAGGGGCACCTCGCCGATGACAGCGGCCTCGCCTTCAAGGAGGGCGACCGGCTGAAATGCTTCGTCCGCACCCAGACCACGGACACGCTGCTCCTGTTCGCCACCAATGGCCGCTTCTACACGTTGAGCCCGGACAAGCTGCCAAGCGGCCGCGGCCACGGCGAGCCGTTCCGCCTGATGATCGACATCGAGGAGACGGCGGACGCCGTCGATCTCTTCATCTACGAGCCGGAGCGGAAGCTCCTGGTCGCGAGCTCGAGCGGCCACGGCTTCATCGTGCCGGAAGACGAGGTCGTGGCCTCGACGCGGAAGGGCAAGCAGGTGCTGAATGTCGGCGCCGGTGACGAGGCCGCGGTCTGCGCCCCCGGCCGAAGGCGACAGCGTCGCGGTGATCGGCGAGAACCGCAAGCTCCTGCTGTTTCCGCTGAAGGAGCTGCCGGAGATGCCGCGCGGCAAGGGCGTTCGCCTCCAGCGCTACAAGGATGGCGGCCTCGGCGACGCCAAGACCTTCAGGAAGAAGGAAGGCCTGACCTATATCGATTCAGCCGGGCGCAGCTTCACCCTGACCGACCTCAGGGATTGGTGGGGAGACCGCGCCCAGGCCGGGCGTCTGCCGCCGAAGGGCTTCCCCAAATCCGGAAAATTCGGCCCGAAATTCTAAGGTTCGGCTGCGACGGTCGGCTATTTGTCCGGCGTCTGGCTTCCCGCGTCCGGATCTTCGGTGCGCACCCAGCCCTTTGAGGTCAGGTGCTCCTGCGGCTGGAAGCGGTTCTTGTAGCGCATCTTGCGCGAGCCATGAATCCAATAGCCGAGATAGACGAATGGCAGCCCTTGGCTCCGCGCATACTCGACCTGCTCGATGATCATATAGGTGCCGAGACTGCGCGAGGGGTGATCCGGCTCATAGAAGCTGTAGACCATGGAGATCCCGTCGCTGAGGCGGTCGCAGAGCGACACCCCGACGAGCGGCGTGTCGCCGCTGTCGGCATCGGGCTTCAGCCGGTATTCGGTGACCGTGGTCTCGACCACGCTGTCCTCGACCATCAGCGAATAGTCGAGCACCGACATCTCGGCCATGCCGCCATCGGCGTGCCTGGCGTCGATATAGGCGCGGAACAGCGCATATTGCTCCGGCGTCGGCGACGGCTCCATCCGCGTGGCGACGACGTCGCGATTGACCCGCGCGATCCGGCTCAGCGACCGCCGCGGCTGGAAGGCGTCGACCAGAATGCGCACCGGCACGCAGGCCGAGCAGGAATCGCAATAGGGCATGTAGGCGATGTTCTGGCTGCGCCGGAACCCGCCCTTCAGGAGATTGTCGATAAGGAAGCCCGGCTTCTCCCGGGTGAGATGCGTGAACAGCTTCCGCTCCAGCTTGCCCGGGAGATAGGGGCAGGGCTGCGGGGCGGTGATGTAGAACTCCGGGAAGTTGCTCTTGTGCTCCGTCACGACGGCTGACCAGGATCGAATCCACCCGTATGTCGCCTGAGCTTAGTGGATCAGAGGCGGCAAGCGCAAATGCAGAAGACGCACAATTAAGGTGCAATTGCCTCCAGGCGCCTAGGTCCGGTTGAGGGCCACCACGCCGGCGAAGATGTCATGCAGGCAGCGCTTCTGCGGGTCGAACAGGGCCCAGAGCAGAATCGGGCAGAAGATCGCGAGCGAGAACCAGAACAGGAGGGCGTGGAAGGCCGCGATCAGCGGGGTCACTTTGCCGCCGTACCAGGTCCGCCACTCGAGCCCCATCATGCGCTGGCCGATGGTCGCGGAATTGGGGCCGCCGATGGTGAGCGCGTTATAGCCGAGCCCAACGGCCGGAAAGATCAGGCCGAACAAGAGCCAGGCAAGACCAAGGGTCAGCACGCCGAGCACCAACACGGCAAGCACGGCGATGGCCCACAGCACGCCGATGATGATGGCGTCGATGATGAACGCGACGACGCGTTTGCCGATGACGCCGTCGAACAGCGCCGCCTGCCGCACCGGGTCGTAGGCGGGGCTTGGCGAAAATTCGTTGTCGGAACGGGGAGGAAGGGTTCTCTGCTCTGACATTGTTGCCTCTGGCCAGGAATTACGTTCTCACCACTACATGGTGGTTGAAACCGCCTCACGCAAGCGTGAGCCGGGCCGTTAGCCGCCCCAGCTCGAGATGCGGCTCACGTGGAATCCTTCCGCTTCGAGCTTGGCGATGGCCTTAAGCGCATGGGCCTTGTCCCGGGTCTCGATCCTGAGATCGAGGGTGGCGCCTTTCGCCGGCACGTCGAGCAGCATGCGGTGGTGAAACACTTCGAGGATGTTGACGCCGCAGTCGCCGAGCACCGTCGCCACGCGGCCAAGCACGCCGGGCCGGTCGGTGATGGTGAGCCGGAGCGCGGTGATCTTGCCCTCGCGCTCCAGGCCGCGCACGACGACGGAGGCCAGCATTCGGGAATCGATGTTGCCGCCCGAGACGTAGAGGCACACCTTGCGGCCGCGGAAACTGTCGGGCTCCGCGAACAGCGCGGCGAGCGCCGCGGCGCCGGCGCCTTCGGCGACAATTTTCTGCACCGCGAGCAAAGCGCAAATGGCGCGCTCGATCGCCGGCTCATCGACCAGGATGATGCGCGAGACGAGGGCCTTCACGATCGGCAGCGTCAGCCGGCCGACGGTCTTCACCGCGATGCCGTCCGCGAGCGTCTGCCCGGTGATCACCGGGGGCTTGCCTTCGAGCGCCGCCTGCATCGACTGGAACGAAGCGGCGCAGACGCCGACCACCTCGAGATTGGGATTGATCGCCTTCGCGGCGATGGCATTGCCTGAGATCAGACCGCCGCCGCCGATCGGGATCACGAGCGTGTCGAGATCGGGAACGTCGGCAAGGACTTCGAGCGCGATGGTGCCCTGGCCGGCAATGATGAGGGGATCGTCGTAAGGATGGACGATGACGAGGCCGCGCGTCGCGGGCGATCTCCTCCGCCCGCGCCTGCGCCTCGCTCAGGGTCTCGCCGGACAACACCACCTCGGCGCCGAACGCCTCGGTGTTGGCGACCTTGAGGAAGGCGGTGTGCTGGGGCATGACGATAGTGGCGGGAATGCCGAGCCGCGCCGCGTGATAGGCGACGGCCTGGGCGTGATTGCCGGCAGACATGGCGATCACGCCGCGGCGCGCCTCCTCGGGGCCGAGCGAGGCGAGCTTCACCAGCGAGCCGCGGTCCTTGAACGAGTTGGTGAACTGCAAATTCTCGAGCTTGAGATAGACCTCGGCCCCGGTCAGCGCCGAGAGCTTCGGCGCGGCAACCGTCGGGGTGCGGACCACATGGTCGCCAAGCGTCGCTTGCGCCGCCTCGATTTCAGCGAGGCCGATTTCGGTGTCATGACGTGGGGCGGCGGCGGTGACCGTCATCGGTGATCCTTCCCACCAAAGCCCATGGACTTAGAAGCGTTTAGCCTAACTCGTTGCGACCGGCTCTGATGTCAAGACCGGTGCGCCTGCCTAGCGCTCGCACAGTCTCCTGTGAAACCCGGCACGGTTGCCGGACGTTAGCAGCCGCGTTAAGCATTCCAAAGGGGGATGCGTGACGGCTGGCTCAGCTAACGGGGGACCCTCATGGTGAGAACTGGAATTCTGCTCGCGGGCGCGGTGCTTATCCTCGCCGGCGCGCCGCTGCATGCCGCGGCTTGCGAAGGCCCGGACGTCGTATTCGAGGACGAATTCGCCGACGACGCCGGCGGTTGGGCCATCCACAAGGACGTCGAGGTCAAGGACGGCAGGTTCGTGTTCAAGCTGCCGCCGGACGCGATGCTCGCGGACCTCAACATCACCTACACCGTGACCGACGCCGCCGACATCTGCTCGGAAGCGGTGTGGCCTGAGAGCGGTTCCGGGGTGCTCGGCGCCGGCCTCCTGTTTTGGGGCGAGGACAACAAGAACTATCTTCAATTCGGCGTGCTCAACAACGGCAAGTTCTGGATCGCGCGGCGCCAGGACGGCAAGTGGCACACCATCGTCGAGAACGTCGAGTCCGACAGCATCAACACCAAGCCCGGCCAGTCGAACACGCTGCGGGTGAAGGCCGACGAGGGTACTGCGGCCTTCTTCATCAACGGCACCAAGGTGCGCGATCTCCGCGGTCAGGCGCCGAAAGGCGGCTGGCGCTTCGGTCTTTCCGGTGACAATTTCGAGAAGGACAAGGACGCCCGCGTGCTGTTCAAGAGCGTCAAGGTCACCGACTGAGCGGCTTGACTCAGTCGTCCAGGAGCCGCACGGCCTCGAGCGCGAAATAAGTGAGAACCGCGTCGGCCCCGGCGCGCTTGAATGCCGTAAGGCTCTCCAGGATCACCCGCTCGCGATCGATCCAGCCGCGCTCGGCAGCGGCCACCACCATCGCATACTCGCCCGAGGTCTGATAGGCGAAGGTCGGCACGTGGAAGGCGTCCTTCACCCGCCGGATGATGTCGAGATAGGGCAGGCCCGGCTTCACCATCACCATGTCGGCGCCTTCGGCGATGTCCTCGCCGACCTCGCGCAACGCCTCGTCGCTATTGGCCGGATCCATCTGGTAACCGCGCTTGTCGCCCTTGAGCAGGCCGCCGGAGCCGACCGCATCGCGGAACGGGACCGTAAAAGGCCGAGGCATATTTCGCCGCATAAGCAAGGATCTGCGTGTGGGCGAGGCCGCTCGTCTCGAGCGCCTCCCTGATGGCGCCGATGCGGCCATCCATCATGTCCGACGGCGCGACGATGTCGCAACCGGCCTCGGCCTGGACCAGCGCCTGACGCACCAGCACCTCGACGGTGCGGTCGTTGTCGATCTCGCCGTCGCTCAAGAGCCCGTCATGACCGTGGCTGGTATAGGGGTCGAGCGCTACGTCGCAGATGATGCCGATCTCGGGCACGCTCGACTTGATGGCGCGCACGGCGCGGCAAACGAGATTGGCCGGGTTGCACGCTTCGCTCGCCTCTTCGTCGCGAAGCGAGGGTTCGGTGTTGGGAAAGAGCGCGATCGCCGGAATGCCAAGGTTCGCCGCGCCGGCGGCCGCGGCGACGGCGAGGTCGACGGAAAGCCGCTCGACCCCCGGCATGCTCGCGACCGGAGAGCGCTGCTTCGGAGCCCTCGATCAAGAAAATCGGCCAGATCAGATCGTCGGCGCTGAGCCGCGTCTCGCGCATGAGACGGCGAGACCAGTCCGACCGCCGGTTGCGGCGGAGCCGCGTCGCCGGAAACCCGCGCTCGAGCCGCTTCGGCGTCTCGGCGGGCGCGGCCTTGGCGTGCTTCCGGCGCAAGGCAACGGTCTTGTCTCGGGGCGATGACATCACGGTCGGCGATCCAGCAACGGCAACAGTCGCGGGGGAAGCTAGCACCTGGAACGTCCCGTGCCAGCGCCGCAGAACCGTCGACGATGCAGGACCTATTCGCAGAAGCCGGAGCGCCGCTTCTTCTGATCGAGATGAAAGTGATTCTTGTGCGCGGCGTTGGCCTCGGGCCCAAGCGTGGTGCCGAAGCGCTGACAGGCCTTGTCATGGATGAGCTTCAGGAACTCGCCCTTTGGATCGGGCTTCGGCGGGTCTTCGGCCGCGGGCGCTCATCAGCCTCCGGCGCAGGCTCGGCTTTAGCCGAACTGATCACGCCGGTGTGCTTCTTCTCCGCGGTTTTCTTTTCCGACGCCTTGGCCGGCTCGGCCGGCTCGGTCCCCGAGCAGCATCTCGCTCCGCTCGGGATTGGGCTCTGGAACCGGAGGCGGCGGTGCCGTTCTTCGGCCAGCTATCGAGAACGGTGACATGCTCGCCGGAGGCGAGGGTGAACTCGGCGACGTCAAGGGCATTGGCGAGCGCGTGCTCGCTCAACGGCGTCTTGGCGCCGCCATAGCGGTTGCGGCAGGCATAGGACGTGGCGTTGCGCAAGGCGACAACTTGCGCGCCGAGCAGCGTCTTCGCCTCCGGCTGCACCGCATTGCTGAGCCAATCGCTGAGCGCGCGCGCCAGCGGACAGGTCATGGTCGCGGGCGGCTTGATCTCGACCTTGGGATCCTTGCCGACCGAGCTGACGAGGATCGGCGCCGGCGCGCCGCATAGACCTTCCTTGATCGGCGGCTGCGGCTGATAGTCGATGGTGATGGCCCCGAGCAGCTTCCTTACACTTCTCCGTTGCCGCGGTCACTTCTGCATCGGTCCAGGGCACCTCGGATATTCGCCTGGCTTGAGCGGCGGCGCCTCGACCTCGGCCGGCGCCCCTGTTCGCAGCGGGTTGCGGTCCGGGAGCGGCGGGATGTCGGACTGCGCCTCGACCGAGAACGGGGCGAGCCAAACCAAAAGCACAACAACGGCAGGGATTAGAAGCCTCATTGCGCTACGATCCAAAGGCCCCATCAGCCCTGCTTGTGGTTTTCAAAATGGGATGCTAGCTGCCCGCGCAGGGCCTCGCCTAAGTCGGGACATACACGAACGCGATCGAATGGAACATGTCACTGTCAGCGAGCCGCTCGGCATCGACTTCGAACAAGAGGATCGCGCCGGCATCGTTACGCTCAACCGGCCCTCACGCCTAAACGCGCTCAGCCGCGAAATGTTCGAGGCCTTGACCGAGCAGTACAAGCTCTGGGCCCCCAATCCGCACATCTACGGCGTGCTGATGCAGTCGACCCATCCGACCGTGTTCTGCAGCGGCGGCGATCTGAAAACCGTCCACGATTGGAACGAGCAGGGCGCGCTTGACGCCGTCCGCGCCTTCTACCGGTCGGCCTACACCCATGTCTGGACGCTGGAAAAATTCATCCGGCCGAACGTGCCGCTGATCAACGGCCTCGCCTTCGGCGGCGGCATTGGCATCACCCTTTACGGCACCCATTGCGTCGCCGGCGAAGGCTACAAATTCGCCATGCCGCAAGTCGCCATCGGCTTCCTTCCCGATATCGGCGGCACCTATTTCCTGTCGCGGCTCGAAGCCCATACCGGCCACTATCTGGCGCTGACCGGCCGGGCCATCGGACCGGCCGACGCCTATCGGCTTCGTTTGATCAGTCATTACATTCCCTCGGCGCATTTCCACGTCATCAAAGATGCGCTGAGCGACAATCACCCGATCGACCGCCTCCTCGACGGGCTGCATCGCGATCCGGGGGAGGGCGAGTTGGCGCGGCGCACCCCTGTGATCGACCGCATCTTCAGCGCCCCGACGGTGGAGGAGATTCTCGAGCGGCTCGATGCCGAGCGAGGCCAGGAGGAGGACTGGGCGAAGGCTGTCGCGAGCGACATGCGCAAGAAGTCGCCGACCTCGCTCAAGATCGCTCTCGCTCAGATGCAGCGCGGCAAGGCGCTCAACCTCGCCGACGCACTCAGGCTCGAATTCCGGCTCGCCTCGCAGCTCGTCGTGCGCCCTGACTTCGCCGAAGGCGTCAAGACTCGTATTGCCGAACGCGGCCGGGAACCGCGCTGGCAGCCTGCCGATGTCGCCGAAGTGGACGATAAGGAGATTGAGACCTTGTTTACCACGGCCGTTGATGGTGAGTTGGAACTGGACGAACGCCGGCCTGGCCCCGCTGACCTCTAGACAGTGTAACAAAACTTATTCATGGTATTTTACAGGAGCTTAAGCTTGGATTTTAAGCTCATTTTAGGCGGTGCGGGGTAGGGTGCCTACCAAATGAGCGCCATCACCACAATTGAGGGTGGACGATGAATTTGGGCGTTGACGCCACATCTCCTGGGGACGCCGAGCCGTCGGAGGATCTCAAGGAGAAATATCTCGTCTCCCTTAAACTGATCGAACGGCTCCACCGGCTGCTTCTTGACGTCATCAAGGACGAGTTCGAGCGTCTGGGGCGCACCGACGTGAACAGCGTCCAGGCACTGCTGCTGTTCAATATCGGCGAGGCGGAGCTCACTGCGGGCGAGCTTACGAGCCGTGGCTATTATCTTGGCTCCAACGTGTCCTACAATTTGAAGAAGCTGGTCGAGGCGGGCTACATCAACCATCAGCGGTCCAACACCGATCGGCGGTCCGTGCGTGTCCGGCTCACTGACAAGGGTCTTGAGGTTTGCCGGGTCGTCAGCGACCTTTATCAGCGCCAGCTCAAGTCATTGCAGCAAGTTGGCGGCATCGACACCGATGATCTCGAGGCGTTGAACAGGTCCCTGATCAAGCTTGAGCGATTCTGGACTGATCAAATTCGCTATCAACTCTAGCCTTGGTCGATCAATTCCCGGAACAACGGGCCACGCCTTGCCAAAACGTTAGGCGGGAAGCGACCCGATCTGGCTGAATTGGGCTCAAAAACGCCCGATTGTGCGTTTAGCCCTTGAACCGCAGGCTGCCCTGCCTCATCTTTACCAAGCAGTTACGGGCCGGCTGCAGAGGGAAACCTCATCCTTATCTTGATTGTCGTTCCCGCGGGGATTCGGGGACGGGTTTGAAGCGAGGGGTTGGGGCTTTGCTCACTCTGAAAACGGATGAAGAGTAGCAAGGCAAAGCGCCTTCAGGTCCGAATTGGGGCGCGACGCCGCAGGTGACGGGAGCGGCTCTATGGCACGGTTGACGAAATTGGCAGGTACAGGCGCAGCCGTCGCCAGCTTGGCGCTCGCTGCCGGCTTGCTTATCTCCAGCGGTCATCCTGCCGATGCCGGCATCTTCTCCTGGCTCGGGGGAAGGGGCCAGGACTCAGGTCAACCGGAACAGAACCGCGGGCTGTTTGGCGGCCGTAACGGAGTTTTCCAGCCACCCCGCCCGCAAGCCGGCGGCGGTGAGGGACCGCCCGAGGAAGGCACCGCCGAAACGAGGCAATGGATTCTCAATCCGCCGCTCGGCACGCCGACACTGTCAACGCGGAACGTGGAGGCGACCAAGGGCGCTATCGCCCGCTATCAGGGCATCGTCGCCAGCGGGGGCTGGCCCACGGTCCCGGCTTACGCCATGCGCCCAGGTTCACACGGCCAGGCGGTCGAAATCCTGCATCGCCGGCTGGAGATCAGCGGCGACCTGGTCGGCCGCAGCGTCCCCGACGAATATGATCAGGCCATGGTCCAGGCGGTGCGGGCGTTCCAAGCGCGCCATGGCATGGCGCCGACCGGTATGATCGACCGCATCACCGTGGATGCCATGAACGTGCCGGCAGGCGTCCGACTCAACCAGCTCCAAGTCAATTTGAAGCGCCTACAGACCCTGTCGGGTACGGCCGCCAACCGCTACGTCGACGTCAACATTCCGTCGGCGCAAGTCGAAGCGGTCCAAAACGGGCAGGTGGTCCAGCGCCACACCGCCGTGGTCGGCAAGAACGATCTGCAGACACCGGAGTTGTCGAGCAAGATCGTGGAGATCAACTTTAATCCGTATTGGTATGTGCCGCGGAGCATCGTCTACAACGATCTCGTGCCCAAGGGCCGCGAGTTTGCCCGAAGAGGCCAGGACATCCTCACCGCTTACCGCATGGAGGCCTTCGACTCCGCGGGCAACCAGGTCAGCCCGCAAGCGATCGACTGGTTCGGGGATCAGGTTCTCGGCTACAACTTCCGCCAGCAGCCCTGGGAGGAAAACTCGCTCGGTTTCGTCAAGATCAACTTCCCCAACAAGGACTTTGTCTACATGCATGACACGCCGCTGAAGAGCCTGTTCGGACGCAATGTGCGTTTCGAAAGCCATGGCTGCGTGCGGGTGCATGACGTCGCGCAACTGGTCGCGTGGCTCCTCAACAACAATTCCGGCTGGGACATTCAGCGCGTGATGACCATGAAGCAGACCGGGGAGCAGACAACCATCAAGCTGACCAAGCCGATCGCCGTCTATTTCACCTATGTCACCGCTTGGGCGACCCCAGATGGCGTTGTCAATTTCAGGCCCGACATTTACGGCCACGACGGCTCCAGCGAGACGACCGCATCGGCGTATTAAGCCCATCGTCCTCATCACGGAAAGGCCATCCCTCGGGATGGCCTTTTGCTTTGAGAAACCGCTGGCTTAGGCGACGAGCTTCACCGGGATCTTCAGATATTGCACGCCGTTGGCATCGGGCGGCGGCAGCTTGCCGGCTCTGATGTTCACCTGGATCGACGGCATCAGGAGATGCGGCGCGGCGAGCTTGGCGTCGCGCGCCTCGCGCATGGCGACGAAATCGTCCTCGCTGACGCCGTCCTTGACGTGAGGATTGTCGTCGCGCTCATCGCCGACCGTCGTTTCCCAGGCATATTGATCGCGGCCGGGCGCCTTGTAGTCGTGGCACATGAAGAGCCTTGTCTCGCGCGGCAGCGCCAACAGCTTCCTGATGGAGCGGTAGAGGGTGCGGGCATCGCCCCCGGGAAAGTCCGCGCGCGCGGTGCCGTAGTCCGGCATGAACAGCGTATCGCCGACGAACACCGCATCCTCGATCTTGTAGGCCACGTCTGCCGGCGTGTGGCCGGGCACATAAAACACCTCGACGTCGAGATTGCCGATCTTGAAGCGCTCGCCATCGGCGAACAGGTGGTCGAATTCGCTGCCGTCGCCCTTGAGATCGGTGGCATTGAACACCGGCCTGAAGATCTTCTGCACCTCGCGGATATGGTCGCCGATGCCGACCTTGGCCCCGGTCTTGAGCTTGAGATAGGGCGCGCCCGACAAGTGATCGGCATGAGCGTGGGTTTCGAGCACCCAATCGATCGCCAAAGCCCTGCTCGGCCGCGGCGGCGAGAATGGCGTCGGCCGATTTGGTCGAAGCCTTGCCGACTCGCATGGTCGTAATCGAGCACGGGGTCGATCACCGCGGCCCGCTTGGTCTCGGGGTCGGCGACGAGATAGCTCACCGTATTGGTGGGCTCGTCGAAAAAGGCGCGGATGAGGGGTTTCTTGCCCATGAGGTCATTCCTCCGAACTGTTCTTGAAGCGTCTGTTGACATATATATTAGCTATCACTAAATTAGCAAGCACTAATGGAGAGGAATTCGCTCGATGCCTCATGCGCCAGCCGACTTTGCCGTGTTCGAATCCAATGCCGCCAAGGTCGCTCAGGTCCTTCGTGCGCTCGCCAATGAGCGCCGCCTGATGATCCTGTGCAAGCTCGTCGAATGGGGCGAGGCGAGCGTCAACGCCCTCGCCGAGGCCGTCGGCCTGTCGCAATCGGCGCTGTCGCAGCATCTCGCCAAGATGCGCGAGGAGGGCCTCGTCGACTTTCGCCGCGAGGGCCAGACGCTGTGGTACCGGGTCTGCGAGCCTCGCATCGAAATTCTTTTTGGTCAGCTCCAGCAACTCTATTGCAGCGACTGACACAGCACTCCCAACGCAATGGAGCAAATCATGAGCCTTCCAAAAATCAGCCCTCGAAGAAGCGAAGCGCCTGATCGATCGAGGTGCCATTCTGATCGACATCCGGGGTCCGCAAGAACATGCAGGGGAGCGCATCCCCGGCGCCCGTAACCGCCCTCTCGGCCAGACGATGAGCCTCGAGGCCTCCGGCCCGATCGTGTTTCACTGCAAATCGGGCCAACGCACCGCAACCAATGCCGCGAGCCTGGCGCAGCTTGCGAATTGCGAAGCCTACATCCTCGACGGCGGCCTTGACGCTTGGAAGCGCGCGGGTCTTCCCGTCGAGGGGCAAGCCTCCCAGCCCAGGAGCTCAGGAGCTAGAGGATGACCATCGGGCTCGCCGCCAGCGCGCTTGCCATTGGCTCAGGCGCGATCGTCGGGCTCATCCTCGGGCTCATCGGCGGTGGCGGCTCGGTTCTCGCCGTGCCTCTCCTCGTCTATCTCGTCGGTGTGCCGTCGCCCCACATCGCCATCGGCACCGCGGCCATCGCCGTTGCCCTCAATGCCGCCTTCGGCCTTATCGCGCATGCGCGCCTCGGCACGGTGAAATGGCCCTGCGCCATCGTGTTCTCGATCACCGGTATGCTCGGAGCCCTGCTCGGCTCGGTGGTCGGCAAGGCGCTCGACGGCACCAAGCTTCTTACCTTGTTCGGCGTTGTCATGATCGCCATCGGCATCGCCATGTTGCGGCCGCCGGGCAAAGACGCGCTTGTTGACGTCCGGCTCACGCGAAAGACGGCGCCGAACATGCTGCCGCGCCTCGTTGGTGTCGGCAGCGGTGTCGGCCTCTTGTCGGGCTTCTTCGGTATTGGCGGCGGCTTCCTCATCGTGCCGGGTCTGATCCTCGCCACCGGCATGGCGCTGCAAAGTGCGATCGCCACCTCGCTGTTCGCCGTCACCGCCTTCGGCCTCACCACGGCCGGCAGCTACGCCTTTTCCGGCCTGGTCGATTGGCGGCTCGCCGCCCTCGTCATTGCCGGCGGCATCGGCGGCAGCCTGGTCGGCGCGAAGGTCAATGCCAGCCTCTCCGAGCACAGGCGGGCGCTCGCCGGAATTTTCGCCACCATCGTCATCTCCGTCGGCCTCTACATCATCGTCCGGGGCCTACCGGCCCTACTTCCCGGGGGTTGAGGCGAGCCGCTTTCGACTACGATTCTCGCGGCTTTCAGCCCATCGCTTGGGTGTTGCTAGCGCACCCGCGCGACATGTGGTAAGGGCAACAAAATGCCCTTAACCCCTTTGCGCCGGCTCGCACCATGGCGCGGGGGAATGTCCCGGGGCCGGTTGGGAACCAAGGAGTGAGTGGCAATGGCGGCAAGTGATGCAAGGCGCGTCGAAGTGCGCGAATCGGGATTCTTCTCCAGGCACCTCGAAGATGCGGATCCTCAAGTCTGGTCGGCGATCGAGGACGAGCGCCATCGCCAGCAGAACGAGATCGAGCTGATCGCCTCGGAAAATATCGTTTCCCAGGCCGTGATCGACGCCGCCGGCACGCTGCTCACCAACAAATACGCCGAAGGCTATCCGGGCCGCCGCTATTACGGCGGCTGCCAATATGTCGATGTCGTCGAGCAGCTCGCCATCGACCGCGCCAAGCGCCTGTTCAACTGCGCCTTCGCCAATGTGCAGCCCCATTCCGGCTCGCAAGCCAACCAGTCGGTGATGCTCGCCCTGATCAAGCCGGGCGACACCGTGCTCGGCATGTCGCTCGCCTCCGGCGGCCATCTCACCCATGGGGCCCCGCCGAACCTTTCGGGCAAGTGGTTCAACGCCGTGCAATATGGCGTGCGCGAGGACAACCACCTCATCGACTATGACGAGGTCGAGCGGTTAGCCAAGGAGCACAAGCCGGCTCTGATCATCGCCGGCGGCTCGGCCTATCCACGCGTCATCGACTTCCCGCGCTTCCGCGCCATCGCCGACAGCGTCGGCGCCTATCTCATGGTCGACATGGCGCATTTCGCCGGGCTCGTCGCCGCCGGGCTGCATCCGAGCCCGTTGCCGCACGCCCATGTCGTCACCACCACCACTCACAAGACCTTGCGCGGGCCGCGCGCCGGCATGGTGCTGTCCAATGACGAGGGCATCGGCAAGAAGATCAACTCGGCGGTGTTCCCCGGCCTTCAGGGCGGACCCCTGATGCACATCATTGCCGCCAAGGCCGTCGCCTTCAAAGAGGCGCTGGCGCCGTCGTTCAAGCTCTACACGCAGTCGGTGATGGACAACGCCAAGGCGCTCGGCGAGACGCTCGTCAAGGGCGGCGTCTCGCTCGTGTCCGGCGGCACCGATACCCATCTGATGCTGGTCGATCTCCGGCCGAAAAAGCTGACCGGCAAGGCGGCCGAAATCGCTCTCGGCCACGCCAACATCACCTGCAACAAGAACGGCGTGCCGTTCGATCCCGAAAAGCCGGCGATCACCTCCGGCATCCGGCTCGGCTCGCCGGCGGGCACCACGCGCGGCTTCGGCATTGCCGAGTTCCAGATGATCGGTGACATGATTACCGAGGTGTTGGACGGACTTGCCGCCAACGGCGACGTCGGCAATGCCGAGGTCGAGGCGAACGTGAAGCAGCGCGCGATCGAGCTGTGCGGGCGGTTCCCGATCTATAGCTAAGAATAGCGTGGCGGTGGAACAGGGAAGGGCGGTCGTCCATGCGGTGCCCCTATTGCGGCAGCACCAACACGCAGGTGAAGGACTCTCGCCCTAGCGAGGATCACACCACCATCCGCCGCCGCCGCGTCTGCGCCGATTGCGGCGGCCGCTTCACCACCTTCGAGCGGGTCCAGCTCCGCGAATTGACCGTGGTCAAGCGGAACGGCAGGCGCATGCCGTTCGACCGTGACAAGCTGATGCGTTCGGTGCAGATCGCGCTCCGCAAGCGCCCCGTAGACCCCGAGCGCGTCGAGCGCATGGTCAGCGGCATCGTTCGCCGTCTCGAGAACATGGGCGAGAACGACATCAAGTCGGAGACCATCGGCCGGTTGGTGATGGAAGCGCTGAAGGCGCTCGACGACGTCGCCTATGTGCGCTTCGCCTCGGTGTACAAGAATTTCCGCGAGGCCAAGGACTTCGAGGCCCTTCTCGGCGAGCTGTCCGGTGAGGGCGTGGACGAGGAAACAGCCTCGGCCGACGACTAGGATCAAAGCCTGCCAAGGCCATGAGCGCGAGCGACGAGTTCCATATGGCGCAAGCGCTGTCGCTCGCGCGGCGGGGCCTCGGCATGGCCTGGCCCAATCCTGCCGTCGGCTGCGTCATTGTCACCCCTGACGGCGAGGTCGCGGGCCGCGGCTACACCGCTCCCGGCGGCCGTCCCCACGCCGAGGCCGTGGCGCTCGAACGCGCCGGCAGGGAGGCAACCGGCGCCACGCTCTACGTCACGCTCGAGCCCTGCGCGCATCAGGGCAGGGGCCCGGCTTGCGCCGATCTGATCGCCGCAGCGCGCCCGGGCCGGGTCGTGGTGGCCATGGGCGATCCCGATCCCCGCACCGCCGGCGACGGCCTCGCGCGGCTCCGGGAAGCGGGCATCGACGTCGTCGAAGGCGTCCTCCACGGAGAAGCCGAACAACTGACCCTCGGCCATGTGCTGCGGGTCACGGAAGGGCGTCCTGCGGTCACCTTGAAGCTCGCCCTCGGCAGCGACCTCCGCGTGCCGAGAGGCGAAGCCGGTGCCCCGACCTGGGTCACCGGCGATCTGGCCCGCGCCCACGCCCATCTCCTCCGCGCCCGTAATGACGCGATCCTTGTCGGGCGCGGCACCATCATGGCCGACAACCCCAGTCTGACGTGCCGGCTGCCTGGCATGGACTGCCGCTCCCCGGTGCGTGTCGTGCTCGATCGCCGCCTGCGCACGCCGCCCGAGGCGCGGCTGTTCGAGGACGAGATGGTTCCGGTCTGGCTCATCTGCGCCGAGGACGAGGATCTCCCCGGCGCCGAGATCTTGCACGAGCGCGGTGCCGAGATCATTCCTGTCGCGGTCGACGCCCACGGATTTCCGGCAATCGGAGAGGTGCTCGAGCAGCTGGCGAGGCGCGGCATCACCCGGCTTCTGGTCGAGGGCGGACCCGCGGTGGCGCGCGAATTCCTCGACGCCGATCTCATCGACGAGGCCGTGATCTATCAAGGCGAGCGGCCGGCGGGCAGCGACGGCCTTCTCCCCTTTGTCAGCGAGGGACTTGATCGGTTGACCGAGAGCGGTCATTTCACGGAGACCCACGCCACGCAGTTCGGTCCGGACCGGATGACGTGCTGGGAGAGAAAGCGGTCATGTTCACCGGCATTGTCACCGACATAGGCACGGTCGAAGCGCGCGACGGCAACCGGCTCAAGATCGCGAGCCGCTACGACCCGAAGGCCATCGAAGAGGGCGCTTCGGTCGCCTGCGACGGCTGCTGCCTCACCGTGACGCGGCTCGACAACGGCGACGACGGTGGCGTCGTGTTCGAGGTCGACGTCTCCAACGAGACGGCGTCACGGACGACGCTCGGCGCTTGGGCCGAGGGGACCCGCGTCAATCTCGAGCGGCCTCTCGCCCTCGGCGAAGAGCTCGGCGGCCACCTCGTCACCGGCCACATCGACGGAGTCGCCAAGATCGTCGACCGCAAGGTCGATGGCGACAGCGTCAGATTCGTGCTGGAGACACCCCTCGATCTCGCCCGTTTCATCGCCGCCAAGGGCTCGGTTGCCTTGAACGGGGTGTCGCTCACAATCAACGAGGTCGACGGCAGGCGCTTTGGGGTGAACATCATTCCTTACACTTTGACGCATACCACGTGGGGAGACCTCAAGCCCGGCGATCTGGTAAACCTTGAGATCGATCTCCTCGCGCGCTACGTCGAGCGTCTCGCCTCTGGGCGTTGGCCCAGCTCGCACCTTGACCGGCAAGATTGGTGACCCCGTGAACCTTGTAAGCCACAGAAACTACCAGGCGGCGCTTTCTCCCATCGAGGAGGTCATCGAAGACGCCCGTAACGGCCGCATGTTCATCCTGGTCGATGCCGAGGAGCGCGAGAACGAGGGTGACCTCGTCATCCCGGCGCAGATGGCAACCCCCGACGCCATCAATTTCATGACCAAGCACGGCCGCGGCCTCGTCTGCCTATCGCTGGCGCCGGAGCGCGCCAAGCAGCTTCATCTCGAGCTGATGTCGCGCTCGAACCGTACGCGCCACTCCACGGCGTTCACCGTGTCGATCGAGGCGCGGGAAGGGGTCAGCACCGGCATCTCCGCCCACGATCGCGCCCACACCATCTCGGTGGCCATCGACCCCACCAAGGACTACCGGGACGTCATGACCCCCGGTCACGTCTTCCCGCTGGTGGCGAGGGAGGGCGGCGTTCTGGTTCGTGCCGGCCATACCGAAGCGGCGGTCGACATCGCCCGCCTCGCCGGGCTCTACCCGGCCGGGGTGATCTGCGAGATCATGAACGACGACGGCACCATGGCGCGGCTACCCGACCTCGTCGCCTTCGCTCAGCGCCACGGCCTCAAGATTGCGACCATCGCCGATCTGATCGCCTATAGGCTGCGTTACGATCACCTGGTCCGCGTCGTCGCCGAGACCACCATCGACAGCCCCTATGGCGGCGCGTTCACGCTGAAGGTCTATGCCACCACCGTGGACCCGCTGGAGCATGTCGCCCTGGTGAAGGGCGATGTCGGCGACGGCGCGCCGGTCCTCGCCCGCGTCCACGCCGTCAACACCCTTGAAGATCTGTTCGGCACGGGGCCAAACCGCGAGACGGCGGTGCACAAGGCCATGGACATCATCGGCAAGGAAGGTCGCGGCGTGATCGTCTTGATCCGGGAAAGCCGGTCCGATGCCGTGTCGTCCCGCCTCAAGGCGGAGGCGCCCCAGCAGAGCGGCCAGCATCGTCTCGTCGAATATGGCATCGGCGCGCAGATCCTGCTCGACCTCGGCGTGCGCGAGATGGTCCTGCTCTCTAACTCGCCGGCGCGCAAGATCGTCGGCCTCGAAGGCTATGGCCTCAAGATTGCCGGCCAGCGGAGCCTCGACCCGAACGCGACGGAAGGCGGCGGTTCATGAGCCGGAAGGACCCGCGCTCGGTGCTGATCATCGAGTCCCGCTTCTACGAGGACATCGCTGATGAGCTCGCCCGAGGCGCCATCGAGGAGCTGGAGGCGAAGCGCATCGAATATGAGCGCATCGCCGTGCCGGGTGCTCTCGAGATTCCGCTCGCACTCAGCCTTGCTCTCGCCAATGGCTTTGTCGGCCGCGCCGGGCGCCACCGTGGCTGCATCGCGCTCGGCTGCGTCATCCGCGGCGAGACCGCGCATTACGAGATCGTGGCCCGCGGAATCCGCGGCGGGGCTTCACGCCCTTGCCGTCGATCACGCGGTTCCGATCGGTAACGGCATCCTCACTTGCGACAGCCGGGAGCAGGCCCTGCATCGCGCGAGCGTCGAAGGCCGCAACAAGGGGCGCGACGCGGCCATCGCCTGTATGGCGTTGATGCAGCTGGAGCAGCATTTTTCCTCCGCAAGCCGGCGCTGACGGCGATGACCGGCGAAGACGCAAAGACCGGCCCCGCGCGGAACGCAGCGGCGCGAGACGCCTCGACGAGAAGTGCCCCGGCACGAAGCGCCGCGGCACGGAGCGCCGCGCGGCTGGCTGCGGTCCAGGCGCTCTACCAGATGGATATGACGGCCATCGATTGGAACGCGGTGATCGCCGAGTTCGAGGCGCATCGGCTCGGGCAAGAGGTGGAAGGTTGCCAATATCGTGAGGCGGAGCTTGCGTTCTTTCGCGATATCGTCGAGGGCGCGGTGCGACAGCAGCGGGTAATCGATCCCCTGCTCGACCGCCATCTCGCGCAAGGCTGGCGTCTCAATCGTGTCGATTCGATCCTGCGCGCCATCCTTCGCGGTGGCGCCTACGAGATGCTGATGCGGAAAGACGTGCCGTCCCGCGTGGTCATCACCGAATATGTCGACCTCGCGCATGCCTTCTTCGAAGGCGAGGAGCCGAAGGTCGTGAACGGCATTCTCGACAAGCTCGCCCGCGAGACGAGGCCCGAGGACTTTCCGGCCGAAGGGGCGGGGTCATGATCAACGGCGTCGAGCATGAGAAGCGCGAACAGCTCGGCGAATTCGAGATCATCGCGCGCTATTTCGCGCCGCTCGCCAAGAATCCGGCGGCGCTCGGCCTGCTCGACGATGCCGCGGTGCTGGCGGTGCCGGAAGGCCATGAGCTCGTCCTCACCACCGATACCATCATCGAGGGCGTGCATTTCCTTGCCGGCGATCCCCCGGCCTCGATCGGCCACAAGGCCTTGGCGGTCAATCTCTCCGACCTCGCCGCCAAAGGCGCGCGGCCCGAGGCCTATCTCTTGGACCTCGCCCTAGCCGAGCCGCCCTCGGCGGGATGGCTCGAGAATTTCGCCGCGGGCCTTCGCGCGCTTCAGGAGGAGGCGGATATCGACCTCGTCGGCGGCGATACATCCTCGACGCCGGGGCCGATGAGCATCACCATCACCGCGCTCGGGCTCGTGCCGCTCGGCGAGGCCGTGCTCCGGCGCGGCGCCATGGCCGGTGATCGCGTTTGCGTCAGTGGCACCATCGGCGACGCGGCTCTCGGCCTCAGGTTGCTGCAAGACCCGAGGCTCGCCGCGAGATGGAAGCTGAGTGACGCGGAGTGCGAGTTTCTGATCGACCGCTACCGGCGACCAACGGCACGGAGCACGCTTGCCATGCCGCTTCGCGATTGCGGCCGCGCCGCCATCGACGTCTCCGACGGGCTCGTCGGCGATCTGCACAAACTCTGCAAATGCTCTGGTGTCGGCGCGGTGATCGAGGCCGAGCGCGTGCCGTTCTCAGCCGCTGCCGCCAAGGCGCTCGCCGCCGATCCAAGCCTTCTTGCCGTTGTTCTCACCGCCGGAGACGACTATGAAATCCTCGCCGCCATGGAACAAAGACACGAAAGCGCCTTCGAAGCGGAAGCCGGCGAGCACGGCGTCGCCGTGACGGCGATCGGCACGATCGAGCCGGGGGCTGGCGAAGTGACCGTGATGCACAACGGCGCCCCGCTCGAACTTGGCCACATTGGCTTCGCCCACTTCTGACCACTTATCGTGCAAAACCATGATTTGCCAATGACTTAGGCATTTTGTTGCGTCGCCCGCCCAGTTTTGGCATTTTCCGGGCCGAGTTCTCGCTGGGGGCGTAAGGGACAGCGGCACCGACACCGGTGACGCGCCCGACTTTGCCTCACCTCCTGCCAATTTCAACCGAACGACGGGGATCAGTTCCGTTATGACAACAATTCTCTATCTCATCATTGCTTGCGGGGCGCTCTCGATCGTCTACGGCCTGTTCACCACGAGGGCGGTGCTCGCCGCCGATCCCGGCTCGGCGCGCATGCAGGAAATTGCCGCCGCGATTCAGGAGGGGGCGCAAGCCTATCTCGCCCGGCAATACACCACCATCGCCATCGTCGGCGCGATCATCTTCCTGATCATCGCCTTCCTGCTCGGCCTGCCGCAGGCGATCGGCTTCGCCATCGGCGCCGTGCTGTCGGGCGCCGCCGGCTATATCGGCATGAACGTGTCGGTACGGGCCAATGTGCGCACGGCGCAGGCAGCAACCAAGAGCCTCGGCGATGGTCTCAGCATCGCCTTCCGCGCCGGCGCCATCACCGGCCTCCTCGTCGCCGGCCTCGCCCTTCTCGGCGTCACGGTCTATTTCCTCATTCTCACCACGGCCATGGGTTTCGAGCCGGGCTCGCGCCAGGTCGTTGACGCGCTCGTCTCGCTCGGCTTCGGCGCGTCGCTGATCTCGATCTTCGCCCGTCTCGGCGGCGGCATCTTCACCAAGGGCGCCGATGTCGGCGGCGATCTCGTCGGCAAGGTCGAGGCCGGCATCCCCGAGGACGATCCGCGCAACCCCGCGACCATCGCCGACAATGTCGGTGACAATGTCGGCGACTGCGCCGGCATGGCCGCCGATCTGTTCGAGACCTACGTGGTGACCGTGGTCGCCACCATGGTGCTTGCCTCGATCTATTTCGCCGGCACCGACCGCGTCACCCCGATGATGATCTACCCGCTCGCGATCGGCGGCCTCTGCGTCATCACCTCGATCATCGGCACCTTCTTCGTCCGCCTTGGCCGGAGCCAGTCGATCATGGGTGCGCTCTACAAGGGCGTGATCGCGACCGGCGCGCTGTCCTTGGTACTGTTGTGGCCGCTGACGTCATGGATCGTCGGCATGGACACGGTCATGACCGTGGGCCAGCTCTCCTTCACCGGGAAGTCGCTCTATCTCTGCGGCGCCGCCGGCCTCGCCGTCACCGCCCTGATCGTGGTCATCACCGAGTATTACACCGGCACCAACTACCGCCCGGTGCATTCGATCGCCAAGGCCAGCGTCACCGGTCACGGCACCAACGTCATCCAGGGCCTTGCCGTGTCCATGGAGGCGACCGCGCTGCCGGCGCTGGTGATCATGGCCGGCATCATCGTCACCTACGGCCTCGCCGGTCTGTTCGGCATCGCCATCGCCGTGACCACCATGCTGGCGCTGGCCGGCATGATCGTCGCGCTCGACGCCTTCGGCCCCGTCACCGACAATGCCGGCGGCATCGCCGAGATGTCGGGCATGCCGAGCGAGATCCGCAAGACCACCGACGCGCTCGACGCCGTCGGCAACACCACCAAGGCGGTGACCAAGGGCTACGCCATCGGCTCGGCCGGATTGGGCGCGCTCGTGTTGTTTGCGGCCTATACCGAGGACCTCAAATTCTTCGCCGCCAACCCCGACAAGTTTCCCTATTTCCAGGGCGTCGACCCCACCTTCACGCTGTCGAACCCTTACGTCGTCGTTGGCCTCTTCCTCGGCGGCCTGCTGCCTTATCTGTTCGGCGGCATCGCCATGACCGCGGTCGGACGCGCCGCGAGCTCCATCGTCGAGGAGGTTCGCCGCCAGTTCAAGGAGAAGCCCGGCATCATGAAGGGCACCGAGCGGCCCGATTATAAGCGCGCCGTCGATCTTCTCACCCGCGCCGCCATCAAGGAGATGATCATCCCGTCGCTGTTGCCGGTGCTGTCGCCGATCGTGTTCTACTTCATCGTCGATGCCATCGCCGGCAAGAGCGCGGCGTTCTCCGCGGTCGGCGCCATGCTGCTCGGCGTCATCGTCACCGGCCTCTTCGTCGCCATCTCCATGACCGCTGGCGGCGGCGCCTGGGACAACGCCAAGAAATACATCGAGGACGGCAATTACGGCGGCAAGGGCTCGGAAGCCCACAAGGCCGCGGTCACCGGCGACACCGTCGGCGATCCTTACAAGGATACCGCCGGGCCCGCCGTGAACCCGATGATCAAGATCACCAACATCGTGGCGCTGTTGCTGCTCGCCGTGCTCGCGCATTAGGCGAGGGGCGCGGTCGAGATGTACTACGGACCAGTGCCCGGGATGCTCCCGGGAGCGCCTTGTCCTTGTCGCTGATCCTTGAACATCTTGCGCTGGGAGATGTTGCCGAAGATCTGCTCGAGCATACCGAGATCCTTGCCGCGGGCAGGGGTCTCGTCCTTGGAGTACCGCACCACGATGCCGTCCTTCAGGCCGTATTGATCGACCTGGTCGACGGCGCCGCCAGGGGTGAAATAGACCGCCAGCACCTTGCGGTCGATCTCCCAGGGTTTGAGGAAGGCGTAGGACTTCTGCGTCGTCGAAATATAGTAATAGGCGTCGCCGCCGACGGTGCTCGTCGTGTCCGGCGACCCAAGCACATTGGCGACCTGGTCCTTGGACATGCCGGGCTGAACCTGGGCGAGATCGACATCCATGAACACATGACCGTGGCGGTCGATGTCGGCACAGCCGCCGAGGCTCACTGCGACGAGCCCCAGGGCAACACCGGCGATGCCGGACAACTTCGATCTCAAGCTTTCGGCTCGCTTCATTCCCACGTGCGAAATCGCCCCCGATGAGCCAGCGCCAATGTAACCTTCGGTCGGACCCCCGCTCGTGGAGCCGTCCGCTGCATGCTCCAGGCAGAGCATGCCAAGGCCGGCCGGTGGGCCCTTGAGACGGCTGGAGGTTAGGCGAAGTGCCCCCCACTTTGAACCCTCTCAAACGCCTGCGCAGCCGACGCTCGAAGACCAGCAAGAGCCAAAAACTCTATGGCGCGATTGTGGCGCAGGCGCGGCTCCCTGACTTCTACCGGGACCTCGGCGTTCCCGACAGTTTGGATGGGCGCTTCGCGGTGCTCTTCCTCCATCTCTTCATCGTGCTGCACCGCCTCAAGCTAGAGGGCGAGGCGGGCGTTCCCCTGGCGCAAGAGGTGATGGATCGGTTCATCGGCGACATGGACACGGTGATGCGGGAGCTCGGCGTCAGCGATCTGCGGGTCCCAAAAAAAATGCGTGCGCTGGCCGGCTCCGCGCACGCTTTGCTCGAAACCTACGACCAGGCCTTCGCCGCCGGCGAGGCGCCATTCGCCGCCGCCATCGCCGCGAGCCTTCCGTCCGGATGTGAGGACGCGGAGCTTAGCAGCGAGGCTTTGGCCTCCTATCTAATGGGGTGTGCGGCCGCGCTCGAGCGCGAGCCTCTAAGCGCCGTTGCCGCCGGCGCAATCGCGTTTCCGGAGATCGGCAGGCTCAAGCGATGAAATCACCGAGATCAAGGACCCCTGACCTGGACGCGGCTTCGCCGCCGCTCTCAAGGATCGTCAGGGTCGATGAGATCAAGGACGGCGAAGAGGGGCTGATCGAGATCGGCGCGGCCGAGCGCGAGGCGGTCGCCGCGCTTGCTCGATCTTCCGCGACTGGATCAGCTGAGCTTCACCTTTCGCTTCGCCCGGCGCGGGCAGGGACGTCTTGCCCTGAAGGGCTCGCTCCTCGCCGCGGTCACTCAGACCTGCGTCGTGACGCTGGAGCCGGTCGAGAGCGCCCTCGACATACCGGTCGAGATCGAATTCTGGCCCGCGAGCCAGATCGAGGCTTATGCCGAGACCGCCGACGAGGCTGCGAGCCACGGCGTGCTCGATTGGCCCGAGCCGATCGAGGACGGCAAGATCGACCTCGGCCCCATGATCTATCAGACCCTTGCCACCAGCCTCGATCTTTATCCGAAGCGCGAGGGCGCAAGCTTCTCCTGGTCCGAAGCCGGCTTGGAAACCCCAAGCACAGAAGAAGAAAAAGGCCCCTTCGCCGCGCTGAAACAGCTGAAACAGCGCCGTTAGCGGCATTTGGCCTCGTCAGATTGAGGTTGTCACCTAGTCCCATTTGGGTATGTTCGGGACCGCTCCCGGGGGAATTTCCCGGCCCTCTCGGCCGCGAACGGCAATCGTCTTTCCTAATCGGCACGGCACTCGAATGGCTGCTTCAGTCACCATCGCGCTCGACGCCATGGGCGGCGACCACGGACCGAGCGTGGTCGTCCCCGGGGCGGCCATTGCCTTGGTGCGGCATCCCGATACGCGCTTTCTCATCGTCGGCGACGCCGCCCGGATCGAGCCCGAGCTCGAGCAGCACCCGGCGCTCGCCGAGAAGTCCGAGATCCTCCACACCGACGTCGCCGTCGCCATGGACGCCAAGCCGAGCCAGGCGCTGCGCAAAGGACGCTGGCATTCGAGCATGTGGCTCGGCCTCGAAGCGGTGCGCGACGGGCGCGCAGACGCCACCGTCTCGGCCGGCAATACCGGGGCCCTGATGGCCATGGCCAAGTTTTGCCTGAAGACCATCGCCGGCGTCGACCGGCCGGCGATTGCCGTGATCTGGCCAACGGTCGAGAGCGAATGCATCGTGCTCGATGTCGGCGCCAATGTCGGCGCCGATGCCCGCCAGCTCGTCGAGTTCGCGCTGATGGGAGCGGCCATGGGCCGGGCCCTGTTCGGCGTCGAGCGCCCGACGGTCGGCCTCCTCAATATCGGCGTCGAGGAGGTCAAGGGCGTCGACGAGATCAAGGCCGCCGCCGCGACCCTCAAGAACGCCCCGCTGCCGATCGTCTACCGCGGCTTCGTCGAGGGCGACGAAATCGGCCACGGCGCCGCCGACGTGGTGGTTACCGACGGCTTCACCGGCAACATCGCCTTGAAGACAGCCGAAGGAACCGCTAAGCAAATCGGCGAGTATTTGCGGGCCGCCATGGGGCGGTCGCTTCTCGCGCGCATCGGCGCGATCCTGGCGCAGGGGGCGTTCCGCGCCCTCAAGGAAAAGATGGATCCGCGCCAGTTGAACGGCGGCATCTTCCTTGGGCTTAACGGCATCGTCGTCAAAAGCCACGGCGGCACCGACGCCACGGGTTTCGCGAGCGCCGTCGATCTCGCCTACGACATGGCGTCAAGCGGCGTGGTGAAGCGACTTGCCGCGGACATCGCTCGCTTTCACGCCGAGCTCGAGCTCGACGGCGTGGCCTAGGATTTGGAGTGAGATTTCATTGAGCCAATTACGGACCGTCGTCAAAGGCTGCGGTGGGTACCTGCCAGAGCGGGTGGTGACCAACGCCGAGCTTGCCGCCATCGTCGATACCAGCGACGACTGGATCACGACGCGGACCGGCATCAAGGAGCGGCGCATCGCGGCCAAAGGCGAGCTGACCTCGACCATGGGTGCCACGGCCGCGCGCATCGCCCTGCTCGACGCCCGCATGGCGCCCGAGGACATCGACCTCATCGTTCTTGCCACCTCGACACCGGATCAGACCTTTCCCGCCACCGCGGTTGCTATCCAGGCCGACCTCGGCATCACCGAAGGGGCGGCGTTCGACATCCAGGCGGTGTGCTCGGGCTTCGTCTTCGCCATGGTCACCGCCGACAATTATCTGAAAAGCGGCCAGTTCCGCAGGGCGCTCGTGATCGGCGCCGAAGCGTTTTCGCGCATTCTCGACTGGGAGGACCGCACCACTTGCGTCCTGTTCGGCGACGGCGCCGGCGCGCTTGTGGTCGAGGCCGAGATGCAGAACGGCGCCACCACCGATCGCGGCATCCTTGCCTCGTGCCTCCGCTCGGACGGCCGCTACCGCGACAAGCTCTATGTCGACGGTGGCCCATCCTCGACGGGCACCGTCGGCCAGGTGCGCATGGACGGCCCCGAGGTGTTCCGCCACGCCGTCACCAAGATCAGCGAGGTGATCGACGCGACCCTGGTCAAAGCCGGCTATCAAGCCTCGGACATCGACTGGTTCGTGCCGCATCAGGCCAACAAGCGGATCCTTGACGGCGCGGCCCGAAAGCTCGGTCTCGACCCCGACCGCATCATCATCACCGTGGACAAGCACGCCAATACCAGCGCCGCTTCGATCCCGTTGGCGCTGTTCGCCGGTTGCGAGGATGGCCGCATCAAGCCGGGCGATCTCGTGCTCATGGAAGCCATGGGGGGCGGATTCACCTGGGGCGCCGTACTGCTGCGCTGGTGAAGCCGCAGAAAACCGCCGTAGGCAGGTTGTATTCCTCGAACTGCCGCGCGAAAGTCACACCTCAACGAAAATGACGCTAAATCAGGAATTTGATCGCAGCGGCGATTGACCGGATTGCGCCTGCTCGTTTAGCATCTTGGTTTATCCCGCGACCTGGGGGAGCAGTGTTTCGATGAGCGGGAAGACACTGACACGCGCCGACCTCGCTGAGGCGGTGTTTCAAAAGGTTGGGCTGCCGCGTAACGAATCGGCCGAGATCGTGGAGCTTGTGCTCCGCGAGATTGTGGCGAGCCTTGAGCGCGGGCACACGGTGAAGCTGTCCTCTTTCGGCTCTTTCGGCATTCGCGACAAAGGCCAGCGGATCGGGCGCAACCCGAAGACGGGTCAGGAAGTTCCGATCACGCCGCGACGGGTGCTTGTGTTCCGGGCAAGCAACATCATGAAGCAGCGCATCAACGAGGCGCTGTCCCGGAGGAAGGCGGCCGAGTAGGCGCGCCAAGGTTTAGGCATTGCATCTTTCAAGGCGGGGAGTTTGCAGCGGTGGACAAAGCGCCCGAGGCCTTTCGTACGATCAGTGAAGTTGCAGAAGAGCTCAAAGTCCCGAAACACGTGCTTCGCTTTTGGGAAGCGAAATTCGCCCAGCTCAAGCCGATGAAGCGCGGCGGCGGGCGCCGCTACTACCGACCGGAGGATGTGGCGCTTCTACGCGGCATCCGTTTTCTTCTCTACGACGACGGCTACACCATCAGAGGCGTGCAGAAGATCCTGCGCGAGCACGGGCCTCGCTTCGTCATGGAGCAGCGTCCGATCCCAGAGGACGAGAAGAAGGCGGCGAAGGTCGAACGCGAGATCCCCGACGTTGCCGCCGAAGCGGCACAGAACAGGGGCCTTGGCCGTCCGCCGGGGCTCGAAGATCATGGCGGGGGGCTCGATCTCGACACCGTCGGCGCCGTGCTGAGTGAAATCGAGGCGTGCTACAAGATTCTGCTCGCCGCCAAGGACTGACGCACTCACACCTCGCGACTTGTTTCCGAACCCCGAGGGTGTATATCCAGGGCCCGTCGGCCATCGACGGCATCGGAGCGTAGCGCAGCTCGGTTAGCGCACCGGTCTGGGGGACCGGGGGTCGGGAGTTCAAATCTCCCCGCTCCGACCATTCTCTTCTGAAAATAAGCACGCTCGAAATCGAGCGCGGCGCGCTAGCGCTGAAGCGCCCTCGCGAGGATGCTCTCCACGCCTTCGCCCGACCTGCGGACGGGAACCGCACGCGGTTGGGGGTCGTCGGGCGGGGCCGAGCCGAGACGCCTGGACCCAGCGCTTCGTCTGCGGCGCCGGCCGGCTCGGCGCCGAGGCCGCGGGAGCCACCGCCGTCACCGGCACTTGCTCTGTGCGGGCGGCCACGTGCTTTTCGCCAGGAGCGTCGATGGGCTCGAGATAATAGTGGGCGAGAATCCAGCCACGCGTCTCCGGTCGTGGGATCGAGGACCTGGAACCAGCCTCGTTCCGAGCCGATCATCTGCAAGTCCGTGTTGGGGGAATAATGACCGACGATCGGGGTCGAGACCGATGGGCCTTTATGCATCCACGCGCCGCGGGTGACGACCACCCAGAGCGCATTCGCCTCGCTCTCCGCGGATTTCTCCTCCCGGTTCAGGACCGGGGCCAAGGCCGGCTTGAAGATATCTTTCACATTCGCTTCGGGAAGACCGTCCGGCTGAGGTTCGCCAGCGCGAAGAGCGACGCGCTGAAGCGGGAGCCCCTGAAGCTTGGGCTGATCCCAGGTGGCGTCTTCGGCGCGATCGACAACCTTCAGCGCCGCGCGCTCTTCGGGCGTTGCGGGCGTGGTGTCACGCGAATAAATCGGGCTGGGGGGAGAGCCAGCGAACACGATGCCGACAAGACCCAGCGATAATAGAAGCTCTTTTCATGGCACGCGTCCAAGCGTGCCCCGCCGTCTCCACCCAAGCTATGCAGTGGGCCGGACCAATTCAAGCGCGACCGCTCGTTATCAATTCGAAAGCGTTGAGGACTGCCCTGATTTGGCTTTGAGCGCGAGGATTGAGCCTCCTGCCTCAGGCTTGAGGTGAGGGCAGAGCGTCAAGACGCTGATTCTGTTACAGCCGCTCGGCCAGTTGGCACGTCGCCCAGCACCGCCACGTAGAATTCGACGATCTCGTTGGTCATGCGTTCGACGGTCATACGGTTCGCCACGTGCTTCTGGAGTTGGATGGCGCGGCCGAGGAACGGCTTGGGGTTGGCGAGGAAGGCACGCATCTGGGCGGCGAGCGCGCCGATGTCCCCGGGCCTGACGAGCGGCGTGTTGGTGCCGGCCACGATCTCGGGAATGCCGCCGACCTCGGTCGCGATCAGGGGCATCTGGGCCGCGGCCGCCTCCAGCACCACATAGGGAAACGACTCCGCCCGCGACGGCACCACGACGCAGCGGCCACGGGCAAAGGCTGTCCGCGCCGGCAGCGATCCGGCAAAAGACACCATGTCCTCGATGCCGAGCTTTTGCGCGAGCTTCTTGAAGTCGTTCTCGTCGGGTCCCGAGCCGACGATGACCGCCGTGGCCGGGTAGACGCTCCGTTGCGCCGCGAGCGCGGCCAGCAGGATGTCGATGCCCTTGAGATGACGGAGCTCGCCCACATAGACGAAATCGGCGGCATCCTCGGCGAGCCTCGGCTCGTAGAACTCGTGGCGGTAAAGCCCGTTGGGCACGATCGAGACCGGGCAGGCCGGTTCGCCGATCAGGTCGCTGAATCGCCGCGCAGCAAAACCACTCTCGAAGATGAGACCGTCGGTCATCGGCGCGAGCTTGCGCTCCGCCGCGAGATAGAGACGGCCCTTCAGCGATGACGGCGGGTAGTGCAGACTACCGCCGTGGGGGGTGTAGAGGCCGCCACCCTTCGGCCCTTGCGCTGGAGCCATTGCGCCGCGAGTCGGGCATAGGCGCCGCCCTTGGCGCCGTGACCGTGCAGCACATCGACGCCGAGATTGGCGCCGAGCTTACGCACCCTGCGATAGCCGCCCCAGTCGCCAGGACTGAGTTGACGCGGCATGGGACAGCGCGTGACGCCGAGCGAGCAGCTGTCTGCCAGTCGATTGAGGGCGCGCTCGGAGTCCTCGGTTCCCGTTCCGGACGCGCAGATGACGCCGACCTCAAACCCGAGATCGGCCTGGGTCTTGGCCAGATCGTGGACGTGACGGAACAGACCTCCGATCGGCGCTCTCAGGCAATGGAGAATGCGAAGAGTCACGATCAGTGAACATGGAGGTGTTCGGGTGGCAGTTCTCTCTGTTTAAGGGAAGCTCCCGGCCCCGTAAATAGCGGCGCCCCGGCATTCCTCGCGCTCCACGCTTAATGAAAGCTGAGCAAGCGTGCCGAAGCGGAGCGCGCTTTAACAACTTGGTTACGAGAGCGGCGCTCTAATGCTCGAAGACGAGGAGCTGTCGCCGTGATGCGCTCGCAACATGCCATGCCTTGCGCCGGGGATGCCGGGGCCGCCACGCCTGGCCGCGCCCTGTTGCGCACCGCAGGGTGGATCCTAGGCTTGTCGGCAGCGGCAGGGACTCGTGACCTTTGCCGCGCTTTCGCTGCCGGGCGCTCTCGACACCGCCGCTCTGCACCGCGTCCTGGATGGCATGGGACCGGTCTTGCGCGCCGTCGGCGGCACCGCGCCCCAGGGACCGAAGCGACAGCCCGAGCGCCTCCCTCGCCATGCGGAGCTTGAGGTGACGAGCGCGCTTGGCGGTAGCGCCAGCTTATCCTTGCAGAAGCGGAGCGCGATCTCGGCCCTTGCGGCCACTGCGGCGGCCCTGCTCGTGCTCGGCTTCGCATTCTCGCGCGCCTTGATCCTAAGCCCCGCCATCACCCCAGGGGTTCGTTATGCTCCACCCGCGCCGGCGAAACGGCCTTGGCCGAGAGGGAGCGCATCGTTCATGGCGCGCACCTCCGAGCCGTGGCCGGCGCACGACGAGCCGACGCCAGCCCCTAACCCGCCGGTGCTGGACGGCATCGGCTTGTCCACCGAACAGCTGCTTGCCATCCAGCCCCACGAGCCTGACGACGCGGCGGAGGCCCCAGGGTGGCGGCCGCGACCACGCTCCAATCCTCCGGCAACCACGGCCAAAGCCCTGATCGAGAAGGTTCTGGCGGACGCGAAAGGGCCGGACCCGGAGGCGCTTCTTGGCGATCTCGCATCCGCGCCGCCGCCGCTGCCGCGTGGAAGCGCGCCGAATGACCTCCGCAGCTATCTGCAGCAACCGACGGCCTTGCGCGCGCCCAAGCCCACCACCGGACGTCGCCTCAAGCGGGAGAGGCGAGACAGGGACGGTCAAGAGGGGGTTCGCCCGGCGTTGAAATCGTTCGAAGCCGTGCTCACCCATGTGCGCGCGCGGGCGAGCGCGAATCCCGCCGGAGCGATCCTCATCGCCGCGGGCGCAAAAGGCGTCGACGCCACCGGCGAAGCCATCCGCATCGCCCGGATCCTAGCTCGCGTCCGCCGAGCGTGGTGTCTTGGTCGATCTCTCCCGTGGCGCCGCGGCGGTGTCGGGGCGCCTCGCGCTACCGCGGGCACCGGGCTTTGCCGAGCTGCTCGCCGGCCGCGTCGGCTTCGAGGAGGTGATCCACGTCGATGGCGAAACGGCACTCCAGGTGATCCCGGCCGGCCACCCGACAGTGAGGTCTGAAGGCATTGAGATCGAACGCGCCATCGGCATCTTCGACGCGCTGGCGCAGGCCTACGACGTTGTTGTGTTTCATGGCGACCGCGACGGTGCCACCGAGATGGCAGCCGCTCTCGCGGGCCGTCTCAGCATTGCCGTCGCCGTGCTCGGGACCGGGGGAGGGACGAGCGCAAGGTCAGCTTCGGCGGACCTGAACGCGCTTGGCTGTCCGCTCGTGACCTATGAGCGGCATGACGAGGACGAGGGCTTTGGCCGCGTGACGGCGGTCTGACCGTTGCAGGATTTGGGGGATAGAGCGCCATGACGGGGATGAAGACGCACATGATGAAGGCGGCCATGTCCGGGCTTTACCGCACCGGGGCGCACCGGCTGTTCGCACCTTATACCCAAGGCCTCGGCGTGATTTTCGCCCTGCATCGGGTCAAGCCCATGGAGCCCAAGGCCTTCGAGCCGAACCGCGGCTTCGAGATCTCGCCCGAGTTCCTCGAGGCGGTGCTCGATCAGATCGAGGACGCAGGTCTCGACGTGGTATCGCTCGACGAGGCGGCGCGGCGACTGCGCCAAGGCGAGGGGAGGCGCTTCGTCTCTTTCACCTTCGACGGCGGCTACCGCGACACGCTGCTCCACGCCTATCCGATCTTCAAGCGCCGCGCCCTGCCGCTGACCCTTTATATCCCGACCGATTATCCGTTCGGACGCGGCGAGCTGTGGTGGCTCGTGCTCGAGGAGATCCTGCGGAACGCCGAGGAGATCGAGCTGTGCCGGGGCGGGAGGCTATGGCCCTTGGCGACGGTGACACCTGAGGACAAGACCAAGGCGTATGACAAGATCCATGGCTGGCTTCGCGCCGTTGACGAGGCCACCCAGCGGCGGGTCGTCCGCGCGCTCGCCGATCACTGCGAGATCGACATGGCGGAGATGTGCTGCAACCTGATCATGAGCTGGGACGAGATCAGGACGATCGCCGCGGACCCGCTCGTCACCATCGGCACCAACACCAAGGCGCATTATGCCCTCGCCAAGCTCGGACCGGAGAAGGCCGTCAGCGAGATGCGGGGCAGCGTCGAGGTGATCGAGCACGAGCTCGGGGTGAGGCCGACGCATCTCAGCTTCCCCTACGGCGATGAGGCGAGCGCGGCCGCACGCGACTTCGCTCTCGCCAAGGAGCTTCGCTTCAAGACGGCGGTGACCGCGCGAAAGGGCGTGCTGTTCCCCACCCATGCCCGCCGGATGACCGCGTTGCCGCGGGTGCCGCTCAACGGCGATTTTCAGTCTTTGGCCTGCACGGCGCTCTATCTCTCCGGGGCGCCCTTCATGTTCCAGCAGGCGAACGCCGCTTAGACCGCACGAGCCGTCTTAGATCGCACCAGCCGTCAAGGCCGCGCCATCCAGCGCAGCAGGAGCCCCGCGGGCAATACCCAGGCGAGGCCGGCGACGACAAAATAGAGGAGCTGGAGCAGGGGGGAGGCTTCGGTGATGCGCCCGGCGCCGATGCTCGCCACCGCTATCGCGTAGACGAGCAGAAACAGAAGCAGCACCACGGCGCCGATGAGCTTTCGTGTTCTGACGTGCATGGTCTGGAGCCTACCTCGCCGCGACGACCCGAACGAGGCCTTGTGGCCAGATCCGCAGCTCAAGGTTGAGCGATGCTCCGTTGCGAGGCCCAGTTTGATACGTCTCAAGGCGCTTCTCGGGCTTTTGGTCACTATCCCGCGGCGATCCGGCACGCGCAGGTGTCTGATTTGAGCCATTTTTTGTGTTGTCGTCGTCCGCTCGATCCGTTATTTCGATCGGTTTCGAGACCCCCAGATACTCTCCTATCGACGCCCGCAAACCTTCCGAGGTGTTCCTATGACGATATATCCGCAGCTCGACATCCCTGAAACCCTTGCTGCCGGCCCCGGGCCGGGGAACACCGACCCGCGCGTGCTCGAGCGCTTCGCCAAGACCGGCGTCGCCGACCACATGCAGAAAGATGTTCTGCGCGGCATGCTCGAGGCCAAGGAGATGTTGCGCGAGCTGTGGGGCACCAAGAACGTCTACACCTATGGCGTCGCCGGCACCGGCTTCTCGGGCCTCGACTGCGCGCTGTCCCTGATCCTGCCGGGCGACAAGGTAGTCGCCTTCCCCAACGGCACCTTCTCCGGCATCGACAGCCTGACCATCCGCATGAAGGCCTCGACCGCCGAGGAGCTCGCCGCGGATTCGCTCAATCCGAAGCCGAAAAGCGTCACCGTGATCGAGACGCCCCACGGCCAGTCGGTCACCGGCGAGACCGTCGACAAGGCGCTCGCCGAGCACAAGCCGATGTGGGCCTTCATGGCCCACTGGGAGACCGGCTCCGGCCGCATCAACGACCTCAAGGGCTTCTCGGACGCCTGCCTCAAGCACGGGGTCATGGGCATCTGCGACGCGGTGTCGAGCCTTGGCGTCGGCGACTTCAACATTGATGACTATCCGGGCGTGGTCGCCTGGGCCTCGTGTCCGCAGAAGGGCGTGCTGTCGCTGCCGCTCACCTATGCGCCGGTCAGCTTCACCGACAAGGCCATCGAGATGGTGAGGAACCGTGGCTGCCGCACCTATGTCAACCACCCGATCCTCGACGCCCGGCATTGGGGCATCATCGACGGCAAGGACACCCCGACGCCGGCCTATCACCAGACCCATTCCTGCTATGCCGTCGCCGCCTTCCACGAGGCGCTTCGGATCATTCTCGGCTATGGCCGCCGCCGCAAGGCATCAGACTACGCCTATCACGAGAAGGCGCTGCGCCAGGCGGTCGAGGCCATGGGCTGCGAGGTCACATCGAACATGCCGAGCCTCGTGGTGCTCAACCTGCCGGGCAAGCTCAAAGGCAAGGAGAAGGAGCTGGTCCAGGGCGCTCGCGCCCAAGGCTTCGGCATCTGGCCGACCTTGTCCGAGCCGGTCCAGGTCCGCATCGGCATTCTCAACCAGCTGTCACCGGATCAGATCGGCGAGATCGTCAGTCGCTTCGCCGACGCCATGCTGTCCATGGGCGCCGACTTCGACAAGGCGAAGGTGATGAACCAGCTGAAGTCCTATTACGCCAAGGCAGCGTAGTAGTAGACCGGTCCGGGGTGAGCGCATCGAGGCCGCCTTCGGCTTCGGTGCGATCTGCCCGTCCTCGCTCGTCTTAAACGAGGCCAACAACCCTCAATCGGTTCGCGGGTGCGCCTGCCGCCAATCGGAAGGACGCTCGAAGGTGCCCCGCCAGATCCCGCGTTTCCCGGCGCGGGCCTCGGCTTCAGCATCTTGGTATGGATTGCCGATCGCCCCACCGAGGTCGATGGCGTAGCCCTGTCGCACCAAGGTCTCGCCGAGATCCGGCACGCCCTCGGCACTGCACACGGCGACGATGCGGCCATAGCGATCCTTGGCGCGCTCCTCGCACGTCACGTTGCCGCCCTTCATCAGCACCGTGAGCCGCGCCTTGGCGGCACGGCCGCAGGCCCAGGATTTGCCGTTGGCCTCCTTGCAGGTCTGATGCAGCTCAGGCGCGTCGATGCCGAAGATGCGGTATTCGGCGCCGTTCGCGGCACGGAGAGTGTCGCCATCGATGGAGACGATGCGCGCGTCGGGTCCGAACGGCGGGGTCTCTTTGGTGCAGTAATGCTCGATCAGAAGTACCAGCGCGAGCACCAGCACGAGGGCGATGACCCTGCCGATCTGGGTGGCGAAGCGCCGGGAGGAACCGGCGTCGTCGTCCGACTCTGAGGCAGTGCGGCGCGCCATCAGCCCCCGTCGATGCGAAGCGCGATGATGGCGATGGCCTGCTGATACACGCCGGCCGCGTTCCAGCCCTGGATGGCGGCGAAATTGCGTTGGCCCGGTTGGTAGCCGGCGCCCGCCGCCCAGCCGTGACCTTTGAGGAAGTTCGCTGTCGAGGCGAGGGCATCGGCCTTCGAGTTGAGATTGACCCTGCCGTCGCCGTCGCCGTCCACGGCGTAGAGCAGGATGCTCTTCGGCAGGAATTGTGTGTGCCCAACCTCACCATGCATGGCGCCGCGGGTCTGCGAGGACAGCACACCGCGATCGATCAAGGTGAGCGCCGCATAGAGATGGTCGGTGAAGTACGCGGAGCGGCGGCAGTCATAGGCGAGGGTCGCGATGGCCGAAAGCGTATTCTGATTGCCCATCACCGAGCCGAAGCCGGTCTCCATACCCCAGATCGCAAGCAGCGGTCCGGGCGGGACGCCGTAGCGCTTCTGGATCGAGGCGAACAGCCCCGCATTCGACCTCTTTAGCGACTTACCCCTGGCGGCGATGGCCGGGCCGCCGCGCTTGGCCATGAAGGCGTCGAGCGAGAGCTTGAAGCTCTTCTGGCCGCGGTCAGCTCTGATGGTCGCCGTCGAATAGGTGGTGCTCATCAAAGCTGAGATCGCCCTCGGGCCGACCCCCCGGGCTTGGGCTTCGGCGGCGAAGGCGCGCTTCCACGCCTCGAACCCGGCGCTGTTGTTGCCGCAAGGCGCGGCGAGCGCCGAGCCGGCCATCATGACAAGAACGCCTGCGGCCAAAGTGGCCCTAAACAAACGCTGATACACCATCACGGCCTTTGCTCCTGAAGGCCGCGAGGCGGCCGAGTGACGAGATCGATACCTTAATCAATTCCCCACCGTGGGAAAGCCCAGGCGCGGATGGCGCCGATATTTCGGTCAAAAAGCGGCACTTGCTGGGCATCGGCACCTCGACACCAAGAGTTCAGGGGTACGCCGCATAGCCCATCAGCATCAGGACCCCGAGCAGGATCACCGCAGCGGCGCTTGCGACCTCGAGCGCCTTACCGATCGTGAAGCGAAGCTGCTCAGTACGCGCCAGTAACGGCAACAACCGGTCCCTGGCCACAACGGCGGCGACCGCGAAGCCGACGAGAGTGGCGACGACGCCTGCGAGCATGCCGCCGACGGCGACGAGGCCCACCGCGAGCTTGCCCTTGGCGATGGCGAGGGCGAGGATGAACGTGGTGAGCGGACAGGGGATCAGCCCCGTCGACACCGCAAGAGCGCTGCCGCTCCAACCATGGGCGTGATCGCTCAGCTTAGCTGATTTCACCAGCAGCCACGCGCCGATCAGCACGATCAGCGCTCCGCTCGCCAACTCGAAATCCGGTGCGCGGCCTCCGGCCGCGAACGAACGGCTGATCACGGCGACACCGGCAAGCACCAAGACGATCGCGGAGCCGACGTGCGTGAGCGCCAGCAGCGCGCCCGTGGCGACGCCCTCGGTCCATTTGCCGGTGCGCCCCAGATGATAGGAGACGAGCACGCTCTTGCCGTGTCCCGGCATTAGGGCATGCACCACACCGAACACGAATGCCAAGACAACGAGAGCGGATAGGCCGCGAACGTCGGTCGTGGCCGTCATGCCCTCGGCCATGCCGCCATAGAGCCAGCGCTGCACTGCGACCAGGTGCTCCATCTCCGCCCGCGCCTCAGGCGGCGAGAGGCCCGTGCCGTTGCGGGCAGCGATGGACCTCGATGGTCAGGTGCGACACCGGCAGGCCGGCGAGCCGGCCCTTATAGACCTCCGGCGCTTGCGGGGAGTCGGACACCACCGAGGCAATCACGCCAACGTGGCCCGGACCAAGCCGCCAGAGATGGAGATCAGCGACGCAATCGGTGCCGACCTCGAGACGCTCTTTGGTGCGGGCGAGGAGGTGCGCATCAGGAACAATATCGAGCAGCACCGCTCCCGACGATTTGAGCAGCCCGAACGACCAAATGGAGATCACCACGGCGCCGACGATGCCCATCATCGGATCCATCCACACCAAGCCGTAGAGACGGCCGCCGAGAAGGGCAATCAGCGCCAGGATCGACGTGAGGGCATCGGCGAGGACGTGCAGATAGGCCCCCCGCAGATTGTGGTCATGGTGATGATGATGTCCGTGATGATCGTGAGCGTGCGGCCACTCACGCAACAGCCAGGCGCTGCCAAGGTTGACGGCCAGGCCCACCGCTGCCACGGCGATCGCCCAGTCGAAGTCGATGGCGACCGGGTTGAACAATCTCAGGATCAATTCGTAGCCGATCAGCACCGCGATCATGGCGAGCACGATCGCGCTCGAAAAGCCCGCGAGCTCACCGACCTTGCCGGTGCCGAAGGCGAAGCGCTCACTATGGGCGTAGCGGCGAGCGAAGCGATAGGCCAAGGCGGCAAGCGCCAGCGCGCCAGCATGCGTTGCCATGTGCCAGCCATCGGCGACGAGGGCCATCGAGCCGAAGATCGTGCCGCCGATGATCTCGACGACCATCATGGTCGCGGTCAAGCCGACGACAAGCCAACTCCGCCGCTCGTTCTCGTCGTGCCGCGCTCCAAGAAACACGTGCTCGTGCCGCCAGGCGTCAAGGGTTTGCGTATGCATGGTCTATCTCCGTGGCGCGCGCGCGTCGCCCAGCTAGTCTGGCACATCCGCAAGGAGAGTGTACCCGCTACCCTCCCTATTGCGCATAGTTTGTGCTGAGATAGCTGACGATGGCCGGCACGTTGTCCGCCTGGATCGGGGCGCCGTAGCGCTCGATCATCTTCGTCACCGTTGCCTCCCATTTCTTCCGGTCGAGGAACGGCGCGTTGATCTCGATGTAGTCGAGGCTGTGGCAGATCTGGCAGTTGGCGGCGACGAGGTCGCGGCCCTGGCCATCCTTCAGCACGATATCCTGCTCGCCGGCGCTGGCCGGCGCGGCGATGACGAGTGCCGCGAGCATGATCAGCGCACGCATGGTCTCCTCCCTGTCACGCCGCAACGATGGCAATGGTCTGCACCGGATTGTGGTGATAGCCGGCGGGGTTGGGGATCGCCTCACGCGGCTGGCTCTGGCCCAAGCGGTTGGTTGCCTTGACCATGACTACATGGGTCCCGGCCACCGGCGCGAATTGATAGCTCCACGGCCGGAAGGAGAAGCGACCGAGGTCCTCGCCAAGCGCGGCCGGACGCCAGCTTTGGCCTCCATCCACCGAGACCTCCACGGTGTCGATGCCGAACCCTCCATCCCAGGCGATGCCCTTCACCTCAAGCGGCTGGCCGGCGGCGACCTGAGCGCCGTCGACGACATTGGTGATCAGTGAGTTGGTGACGATCTCGGTGATTGGCGTGTTGATGTCCGTCGCCTGTGAGGTGAAGCCGCGGACGACCGGGAATATGCCTTTGGGCAGCCGGTAGGCCGATGTCATCCAGAACTCGTCCAAAGGTTTGCTGCGGACATCGATCGAGGTGAGGAGCTTGATCCAATATGTGCCGGTCCAGCCTGGCACCACGAGCCGCAACGGGAAGCCGTTCCAATGCGGCAGCGGTTCACCGTTCATGTCCCAAGCAAGCAGCGTGTTCTCATCGAGGGCGCGCCAGATGGGAATGCTCTTGACGAAGTCGGGGGTCTGACCGATCAGGGCGCGGTCGGCGCCATCGAGGCCGACCTCGACCGCGTCATCCTTGACCCCGGCCTTGTCGAGCACGTCCTTCAGCCGCACGCCCGTCCAGCGGGCGTTGCCCATGGCCCCGTAGCCCCATTGGACGCCCGGCACGTGGGGCCGCGCCAGTCCCCGGCGGTTGCCTGAGCATTGGTTGACGGCAACGATCTCGACCTGCTCGAAGCCGGTCTTCAGCTCATCCAGCGTATATTCGGAGGCGCTCTGCAGGGCGTCGCCCTTGATCGACAGCTTCCAGGTTGCAACATCGATCTCGGGAATCACGGCGAGGTGAAAGCGAACGAAGAAGGCATCGTTCGGGGTCAGCACGTCGTTGAAGTATTTGAGCGGCGTCTCGTAGTTTGGCGGCCGGTAGGTCAATTTGATCAGCGGCACCTTGCCCGGCAGCGCCACGAGCCGCGCGCTGGCCTCGGTCCCGGCCGACACGCCGGGTGTGACCGGGGCCATGGTCTGCGCCCAGCCCGATCGCGACAGCCCGAGGGAAGAGCCCAGGGCTGCCGATGCGACCACGAGAGTGCCGTCCCGGGCACGGCGCAAGACTTGTCGTCTGCTCAGCACGATTACGTTTCCTCTCTCGCTTTGCCGCTTTTGCTTGTTGTCAGGGCCGCTGACGCAGCCCACATGCGGCTTCGGTCGTAAGATCTTTCTCCACGAGACCCGATAGCGTAGTGGGGGTCAATGACACTTTCTTCTCCCCCCAACCGCTTGCGAGTACGGCCAAAGCCGCTGCGGCATCGTGGTCGAGGCCGGTCGTTGAGTTCCGCGGTGCCCCCTTGTATCAGAGCCCCATGAGCACGAGCGCGCAAACCGTCACGACGCCCGCCCTGAGCAAGGCGAAGGTTCCCCCATGGCGCCTCAAGGCCTTGCGCCTGTGGCTCGGGACCATCGCGCTCCTGATCGCGGCCATGGTCCTCGTCGGTGGCGCCACTCGTCTCACCAATTCAGGCCTCTCCATCACCGAATGGCAGCCGATCGTCGGCGCGGTGCCGCCGCTCTCCGCCAGCGACTGGCAGGAGGCGTTCGCCGCCTACCAGCAGATTCCGGAATATCAGCAGCAGAAGCGCGGCATGAGCCTCGACGCGTTCAAGACCATCTACTGGTGGGAGTGGGCGCACCGCTTTCTTGGCCGCTTCATCGGCGTCGTCTTCTTCGTGCCCTTTGTCGTGTTCTGGCTGCTGGGTTTCATCCCCAAGGCGCTGCTGCCGCGTCTGCTCGGCCTATTCGCGCTCGGCGGCGTTCAAGGCGCCGTCGGCTGGTACATGGTGAAGAGTGGTCTCGTCGATCGCCTCGACGTCAGCCAATACCGGCTCGCGGCCCATCTCGGCATCGCCATGATCATCCTCGGCTACACGCTGTGGCTCTTGTTCGGGCTCGGCCACGCGCCGAAGCGAGGCGCGAGATTGAGCGGGACCTGGTTCGCGTGGATCGCCGCGGGGGTCCTGGCCCTGATCTATCTTCAAATCCTCGCCGGCGCGCTGGTCGCCGGGCTCGACGCCGGCATCGGCTTCAATACGTGGCCGCTGATCAACGAGTCCTTCATCCCCAGGGGCCTCGGTGTCTTCGTGCCCTGGTACATCAACCCCTTCGAGAACAGGCTCACGGTGCAATTCGACCATCGCATGTTGGGCTATGCCGTGGTCGCCGCCACGCTTGCTCAGGCGGGTTGGCTCGCCGTCAAGCGGGCACCGTCGGCGCTGATCACAAGCGGCTTCGCCGTGGCCTGTTTCGCATTGCTGCAAGCAACGCTCGGCGTCTGGACCCTGCTGCTCGTGGTGCCGATCCCGCTCGCGCTCGCGCATCAGGCGGGCGCCATGGTGCTATTCGCCGCCGCGGTCTATCACCTTTGGCTCACGCTCGAGCCGCGCAGCTCGATGCCAAGGGTTCACACCGCGGCGAGCGCCTGATCGAGGTCGGCGATGATGTCGCCGACGTCCTCAAGACCAATCGAGAGCCGCACCACGTCCGGCCCGGCGCCAGCCCTGAGGCGCTGCTCGTCGCTGAGCTGGCGGTGCGTGGTCGAGGCCGGATGGATGATCAGGCTGCGCGTATCGCCGATATTGGCGAGATGACTGAACAGCTTGACGTTGCTGACCAGTCTGACCCCGGCGTCGTACCCGCCATTGAGGCCGAAGGTGAACACCGCGCCCGCGCCCTTGGGGCAATAGCGCTTGGCGAGGGCGTGATAGTCATTGCCCGGGAGACCGGCGTAATTCACCCAGTCCACCTTGTCGTGCGCGGCAAGCCACTCCGCCACGGCCAATGCGTTGTCGCAGTGACGCTGCATCCGCAGCGGCAGCGTCTCGATGCCGGTTAGGATCAGGAAGGCGTTGAACGGCGAGATCGCGGGCCCGAGGTCGCGCAAGGAAAAGGCGCGGCAGGCGATGGCAAAGCCGAAATTGCCGAAGGTCTCGGCAAAGGTGATGCCGTGATAGCTCGGCGAAGGTTCGGACAGGGTCGGGTAGCGCCCGCTCTTGAGCCAATCGAAGCTGCCGCAGTCGACGATGGCGCCACCGATGGAGTTGCCGTGGCCGCCGAGAAACTTGGTGAGCGAGTGCACGATGATGTCGGCCCCGTAGTCGATCGGGCGCAGCAGATAGGGCGTGGCCAGGGTGTTGTCGACGATCAGCGGCACCCCGGCTTCCTTGGCGACCGCCGAGACGGCGGCGACGTCGGTGATGATGCCGCCGGGATTGGCAATCAACTCGATAAAGATCGCCTTGGTCTTCGGGCTCAGCTCGGCGCGGAAGCTGTCGGCGTCGGTGGTGTCGGCGAAGCGCACGGTCCAGCCGAATTTCTTGAACGACTGGGTGAATTGATTGATCGAGCCACCATAGAGCTGGCGCGCGGCGATGAATTCGTCGCCGGGCTCGAGCAAGGCGTGAAAGACAAGAGCCTGCGCCGCATGGCCCGAAGCCACGGCCAGTGCCGCCGTGCCGCCCTCGAGCGCGGCGATGCGCTCCTCGAGCACCGCTTGCGTCGGATTCATGATGCGCGAATAGATGTTGCCGAAGGTCTCCAGGTTGAATAGCGCCGCGGCGTGGTCGGTGCTTTCGAACACGAAGGACGTCGTCTGGTAGATCGGCGTCACCCGCGCCCCGGTGGCCGGATCGGGATGGGCGCCGGCATGGATCGCCAGGGTGTTGAAACCGGGTTGCTGGTCGGCTGTCATCATGTTGCTTCCTTGCGTTGGGCGGCGAGGTCGCGACTATAGCGATGCCGGTGGATGGCGCGAACCCCCGCTGGTGCGAGCTCAGTCGCTGTTGTTGATGGTGATGATCTCGAAGCGTGCCGGGATGCCGGCACCGTCGTCGCCAAAGTCTTCGAGCCAGATATTTCGGCTGCCATCGCCGACCATCACGCCCTGATAATTCTTGAAGTAGGCATCGGGATCCTGCTTCAGGACATTGGCCTTCAGCTCCGGAGTGATGATCGTCGGGTAATGCTTGAGGAACCACGCCTTGGTGCGGATCATCTCGGTCGTCTTGCCGAAATAGCTCACTGGCAGGTGCAGGTGCTCGGCCATCCAGCGTTTGTCGTCGTTCCGGATCGCGTTCTGCAACGCGGCGATGAACATCGGCGTCGGATCGACCGGCTCGGCACGAGCGGTCTGGTGCATGGGCGCCAGCAGTAAGACGGCGAGAAGTGCCGCGCCGAGCCTGTTCAATACGCTCAGCCCCGCTGCTTCATGGTGCCGCCCTTGCCGAACAGAAGCGGCTTGCGGTTGTCGATCACGCGGCGATTAACACCCATCCAGCCGATCTCGCCGGAGAGACGCCCATACTCGATCTTGGGGCAGCGGTTCATCACCACCTGCAAGCCGGCGTCTTCGGCGAGGCTCGCCGCCTCGTCATTGCGTACGCCGAGTTGCATCCACAACACCTTGGCGCCGATGGCGATCGCCTCGCGCGCGACTTGCGGTGCCGCGTCGGGCGCGCGGAACATGTCGACGACGTCGACCGGCTCCTCGATGTCGGCCAAGGACGCGTAGATCCTCTGTCCAAGCAGCGTCTTACCGGCGTGACCCGGATTGACCGGGATCAGGCGATAGCCCTTGGTCAGAAGGTATTTCATGGCGAAATAGCTCGGCCGCGACTTGTTTGGGCTCGCGCCGACAAAGGCAAAGGTGCGGGAGCTCGCGAGGATTCCCTCGATATACGCGTCGCTATAGGTGTCGTGGTTCACGCGGGGACCCCGCGAGCCAGTCGTGCTCGGATCTGTTCGGGATGATAAACGCCCATCGCGCCGCGCCAATCTCGGCGACTGGCGCGGCGCGATGAAAAAATTCTCCCTACTTGGTTTCGCTCGGCCCGGCAGAAGAGTTCGGCATCGGGCGCGGCGCCTTCGGGCTTCGCCTTCTTCGCGGCCTTCTCGGCATCGGCGGCACCCTTCGGCTTGCCCAGGCGGCCCTTGCATTCGGCACTCACCTCGTCCATGTGCTGCCTGAGGCAAGTCCCGACCTTGCCGCCGGACGCTTTGACGTCCTTGCAGAATTTCGCCTTGTCTTCCTTGCATGGATTGTCCTTGGCCATGGCCGCGGCGGGGACCATGAAGAACGCGATCATCAGTAACGCGACGAGGTGCTTCATTCGTGTCGGCTCCAACGTTTGAGAGAGAATTGGTCCACCCGAACCATGGATCACGCATGGAAACGCGCTCGCAAAAGAGGGGGGTGGGGCGCGCGAGCGAAATATAGGTGATGACTGGTGGCGAGACTAGGCCAATTCGCGGCGTCACCCCGCGTGCCTAACGCGAAAAATTCACTTTGGCCAGCGAGGATCCCTCTTCTCGAGAAAAGCGCCGATGCCTTCCTCGGCTTCGGCATGAAGCATGTTCTCGACCATGACGGTGGTGGCGTAGGCATAGGCCTCTTCCAAGGGCATCTCGAGTTGGCGGTAGAAGGCTTCCTTGCCGATCTTGAGCGTCGCTTTTGGCTTCGTTGCGATCCGGCGGCCAAGCTCCACGGCCTCGTTGACGGTCTCGTCAGGCTTGACCACGCGATTGACGAGACCAAGCGACTTGGCGTCGTTCGCGCCCACCATGTCGCCAAGGAGCAGCATTTCCATGGCGGCCTTGCGCGAGAGATTGCGGCTGAGCGCGACCATCGGCGTCGAGCAAAACAGCCCAATATTGACCCCGGGGGTCGCGAAGCGCGCGTCGGAGCTTGCCACGGCAAGATCGCAGGCGGCAACGAGCTGGCATCCGGCCGCGGTGGCGATGCCGTTCACCGCGGCGATGACCGGCTTCGGCGAATGCACGATCGCCAGCATCAATTTGGAGCAGGCTTCCATGATCTTGGCGAAATAAGCGCGGCCGCGGTCACGATCGTTGCGATGCGCCGTCAGCTCCTTGAGGTCATGGCCGGAGGAAAAGGCCGAGCCCGCGCCGGTAATGACGATGGCACGAATGGCGTCATCGCGGCCGACGGTTTCGATGGCGCCATGCAGGGCGGCAATCAAGTCTTCGGAGAGCGAGTTGCGGGCTTCGGGCCGGTCGAGCGTCAGCACCGCGACAGCGCCACGGTCCTCGCGCCGAAGCGGAGACATATGCTCCTCGCGCGCCGGCAGAACCTCTGTTGCTCGAACTTGCGTCATCGCTTCACTCCAAGCGAAGCTTCTGCCTGAAATCTCATGGCGGTGCAATCGACCGGACCGGGCCGCGCCTCGCTCATCGACCAAAGCACAGTGTTAGGTATCATAGTACCACATAGATAATCGCCGGAACTTGCACGATTTTTCCCGGTCCGACTTGACGCTTCCAAGCCGAGCCGTTAGAAGCCGCCAACCCGGTCGGGAGAGCCTTACGCCATGAAGACCTTTTCAGCGACACCCAAGGACATCGAGAAGTCCTGGATCCTCATCGACGCCGCCGGCCTCGTGGTCGGCCGGCTCGCGGTCCTGATCGCGACACGCCTCAGGGGCAAGCACAAGCCGAGCTTCACTCCGCATATGGATTGCGGCGACAACATCATCGTCATCAATGCCGATAAGGTGGTTTTGTCGGGCAACAAGCGCGCCGACAAGGTCTATTATTGGCATACGGGCTATCCCGGCGGCATCAAAGAGCGGACCGCGGCCAAGATCCTCGACGGCAAGCATCCGGAGCGGGTGCTGCAAAAGGCCGTGGAGCGGATGTTGCCGCGTGGGCCTCTCGGCCGCCAGCAGCTGAGGAACCTCCGCATCTATAGCGGTGCCGTGCATCCCCACGAGGCCCAAACCCCGACTGCGATCGACGTCGCCGCCCTCAACACCAAGAATGCAAGGAGCGCTTGAAGCCATGGCCGATCTTGAGGTGAGGACGCTCGAGGACTTGGGCCCGCTCAAGGGCGACAGCGAGACGGTCGCGGCGGCGCCGGTCTACGAGCAGAAGCTCGACCCCCAAGGCCGCGCCTACGCCACCGGCAAGCGCAAGGACGCCGTCGCCCGCGTCTGGGTCAAGCAGGGCCCGGGCAAGATCACGGTGAACGGCAAGGACCACGCCATCTATTTCGCCCGGCCGGTGCTGCAAATGATCTTGAAGCAGCCCCTCGTCACCGCCAAGCGCGATGGCCAGTACGACATCGTCTGCACCGTCAGCGGCGGCGGACTGTCAGGCCAGGCCGGCGCCGTCCGTCACGGCATCTCCAAGGCGCTCACCCGCTACGAGCCCGAGCTCCGCAGCGCGCTCAAGAAGGGCGGCTTCCTCACCCGCGACGCCCGCACCGTGGAGCGCAAGAAGTACGGCAAGGCCAAGGCCCGACGAAGCTTCCAGTTCTCCAAGCGCTAGGCATCGCCTTTCCCATTTTACGCGTCATGCCCGGCTTGACCCGGGCATCCATGCCGTTGCACCTCAGCACATTGAGGCGCTAGTGGAATGGATTGTCGGGTCAAGCCCGGCAATGACGAAGAGCGTGTGACCATCATGGTCAGCAAACACCAAGATCAGAGCCGCGGTGCTTGGCGCCAGCGGCTATACCGGCGCCGACCTGATCCGGCTCGCCGCCAGGCACCCCAACATCGCCATCACCGCGCTGATCGCCAAAGGCCATGCCGGCCAGGCGTTGGCTCAAGTGTTCCCGCATCTCTCCGGGCTCGACCTGCCGGCGCTGGTCACCTCCGACGAGGTCGATTGGGACCAGGTGGACGTCGCCTTCTGCGGCCTTCCCCACGCCACCGCCCATGCCGAGATCGCGAAGCTGCCCAAACGCATCAGGGTGGTCGATATGTCGGCCGACTTCAGGCTCCGCGATCCGGCGGTCTACGCCGAATGGTATGGCGGCGCCCACAGCGCGCCCGCGTTGCTGAAAGATGCGGTGTACGGGCTGACCGAGCACTATGCCGACCAAATCAAATCGGCGCGGATCGTCGCCTGCCCGGGCTGCTATCCGACCGCGGTACTGCTGGCACTGCTGCCGCTCGTCAAAGCGAAGGCCATCGAGGCCGACGCGATCATCATCGACGCCAAGTCCGGCGTCTCCGGCGCCGGCCGAAGCTTGAAGCAGAACATCCTGTTCTCGGAGGCGGGCGAGGGGGTGTCGCCTTACGGCATCGGCAATCACCGCCATGTGCCGGAGATCGAGCAGGAACTCGGCGCCGCGGCAAAGGCGACCGTGCGGGTCACCTTCACGCCGCACCTCACGCCCATGAGCCGTGGCGAGCTCTGCACCTCCTATGTCAGGCTGAAGGGCAAGGCCACCGCGGCGGACCTGCGGCAAACGCTCGCCAAGGCCTATGAGAAGAGCCCCTTCGTCCGCGTCGTCGCAGAGGGGGTCATCCCCGCCACCCAGCACGTGCGCGGCTCGAATTATTGCCACATCGGCGTGTTCGCCGACCGCATCGCCGGCCGCGCCATCGTCGTCTCGGCGATCGACAATCTGGTGAAGGGTTCGGCCGGTCAGGCGCTGCAGAACTTCAATCTGATGTACGGCTTCGACGAGACGCTTGGGCTCGAGCAGCTGCCGCTATTTCCTTAGGAAGCGCTCGCCCCCGGCGAGACCTGGGTCACGCCATACCAGCGGCGAAGCGCCACCAGCGCCCAAATCGCCTCGACGATGCCGAACGGCCAAGCGCCTTGCAGAAAGCCGTAGATCGAAGCGGCAACACAGGCGCCGGCGAAGGCGAGCACGAACCACGGGCTGCGATGCTCGAAGGCATAGAACAAGAGCATGGCGGTGACCGCCACAAGCCCGAACAGCGTCAGCCCATCCATCGGCATCGGCCCGCGGGGGGCGTCAGAGCCTGGCCCTGACATAGGATCCGGGCGCATCCTCGGTCGCCTTCAAGGTGCCGGTTGCCGGATCGCGGCCCGGCATCTTGGGGCCCGACTGTTTGGCGAGCCACGCCCCCCAATCCGGCCACCACGAGCCTGGCGTCTCCGACGCCTTCTTCATCCATTCCTCGAGCGATGGCGCCGGCGCCCCGGTCCAGAACTGATATTTCTTCTTGGCCGGCGGATTGACCACGCCGGCGATGTGTCCGGAGCCAGCCATGACGAAGCGGACCGGACCGCCGAACAGCTTCGAGCCAATGAACACCGAAGAGGCCGGCGCGATGTGGTCTTCCTTGGTCGATAGCTCGTAGATCGGGATCTTCACTTTGCCGAGGTCGAGCTTGATGCCGCCCAGCATCAGTTCGCCCTTGCTCAGCCGGTTGAGGTGATAGAACTCGCGCAAATAGAACGCATGGTTGGCGGCGGGAAGCCGCGTCGAGTCCGCGTTCCAATAGAGCAGATCGAACGGGAAGGGCTTCTTGCCCAAGAGGTAGTTGTTGACGACGTAGGGCCAGATCAGATCCTTCGGCCGCAGCATGTTGAACACCGCGGCCATGCGCGAGCCGTCGAGATAGCCTTGCTCGGCCATCATCTCCTCAAGCGCCTTGAGCTGGGTATCGTCGATGAAGACGAGGAGGTCGCCGGCTTCGCTGAAGTCGACCTGGGCCGCGAGGAAGGTCGCGGAAGCGATGCGATGGTCGCCCTTGGCGGCCATATAGGCGAGGGTGGAGGCGAGCAGCGTGCCGCCCACGCAATAACCGAGGGCATTGATCTTCTTCTCGCCGGTCTGGCGGATGACGGCATCGACCGCGGCGAGAATGCCGTCATTCATGTAGTCCTCGAAGGTCTTCTCGGCGAGATTGGCGCCCGGGTTGACCCAGGACACCGTGAACACGGTGAAGCCCTGATCGACCGTCCATTTGATGTAGCTCTTCTCGGGGACGAGATCGAGGATGTAATATTTGTTGATCCATGGCGGCACCACGAGGAGCGGCCGCTCGAACACCTCCGCCGTGCTCGGGCTGTATTGGATCAGCTGGATCAGCTCGTTTTGGAACACGATCTTGCCGGGGGTGACGGCGAGATTCTTGCCGACCTCGAAGGCCGATAGATCGGTCTGACTGATGCGGAGCAAATCTTTTGAATGCTCGAGGTCGTGGGCGAGATGGGCCATGCCCTTGACCAGGTTCTCGGCATTGGTGGCGAGCGTCGCCCGCACCACCTCGGGGTTCGTCAGCGCGAAATTCGATGGCGACAGTGCCGCCAACATCTGCTCCAGATAGAACATCGCGCGCTTGCGCGTCTTGTCGTCGACCCCCTCGGTCTTGCGGGTCATGTCCTCGGCCCAGCGCGCCGTCAGCAGATAAGCCTGCTTCCAGAAGTCGAAGTACTGGCCGCTCGACCAGTCAGGGTCCTTGAAGCGGTTATCGCCGGGGGCCGGCTCGATGACCGGCTCGACCTCCTCGCCGAGGAAACGGCGAACGGATCGGCCCCACAGTTCGGTGTAATCCTTGAACAGCTCGTTCTGGGCCGCGGCGAGCTTGGCCGGCTCGCTCACCCACTGGCGCGCGATCTCACCGAGGAGTTTGGTGGCTTCGCCGGCCTCGGTCGCCATGCTGTAGGGTCCGGCGCCGTTGCCGCGCTCGGCGAGCGCGCCTAGCACTTTGGCGCCCTCGTCGAACAGTCGCACCATGTTGCGCGCAAACGCATCGAACTGACTGACCGGCGGTTCCTCGGACTTGGCTTCTGTCTCGTCTTGTTTCGCCCGTTCCTGCATGATCGGTGGTGCCCCTATTTTACCCCCGGTTAATCACAATGATGCCAAGGTAAACGGAGCATCTGAGGGTATCTATGTAACTCAATTCTCGCGTTCGAAGGCTCATTGTGCTATGCAATATAGCAAGGGACGGGCCATGCCAACTGGCCGGAAACAAGAAGCAAAAAGAGGGTTCACGATGTCACCCCGGCTGCTGTCAAAGCGTGCAGCTTTGGTGCTGATTGCCTGTCCCGCGATCATTCTCGCTGGCTGCTCGGACTCTTTGACCTCCGCGCCATCGTCACCGTCAAGCTTTGCCGCCTCCGCAAAGGGTTACGAGCATACGCTCACCCCGGCGCAGCGGCAGGCCGCAATCGCCGACCTTGAAAAGGAGCAGGCGAAGCGCCAAGCCGCGGCTCAGGACGAGGCCACGGCGAGCATAAACGCCGGAAAATAGAGGGTTCCAAGGGCTTCTTGCCCCGATGCCCGGTTCTGTGGTTGAAAAGCCTGCCCGTTAGGCATAGGACGCCAGCCGGGGCGACGGCGGGACTTACGCACGTGACCGACGATTTCCACAGAATAAAGCGACTACCGCCTTACGTCTTCGAGCAGGTCAACAAGCTCAAGGCGCAGGCCCGCGCGCGCGGCGACGACATCATCGATTTCGGCATGGGCAATCCCGACATGCCGACGCCGCCGCATATCGTCAACAAGCTGATCGAGACCGTGCATGACAGCCGCACCAACCGCTACTCGGCCTCGCGCGGCATCGGTGGCCTGCGCCGGGCGCAGGCGGCCTATTACGCCCGCCGCTTCGGCGTGAAGCTCAACCACGAGACCCAGGTCGTGGCCACGCTCGGCTCCAAGGAAGGCTTCGCCAACATGGCGCAGGCGATCACGGCGCCGGGCGACGTGATCCTGGTGCCGAACCCGACCTATCCCATTCACGAGTTCGGCTTCATCATGTCCGGCGGCGTCATCCGCCACCTGCCGGCCTCGACCAATTCCGCCTTCATGCTTTCGCTCGACCGGGCGGTGAAGCATTCGGTGCCGAAGCCGTCGGCGTTGGTGCTCAACTATCCGGCCAATCCGACCGCCGTGGTCGCCAATCTCGATTTCTATCGGGAGGTGGTCGCCTTCGCCAAGAAGCACGACCTGATCGTCTTGTCCGACCTCGCTTATGCCGAGATCTATTTCGAAGGCGAGCCGCCACCGTCGATCCTTCAGGTCCCCGGCGCCATCGACATCGCCGTCGAGTTCACGACGCTGTCCAAGACCTATTCCATGCCGGGCTGGCGCATGGGCTTCGCCGTCGGCAATGAGCGACTGATCGGAGCCCTGATCCGGGTCAAGTCCTATCTCGACTATGGGGCGTTCACGCCGATCCAGGTTGCCGCCGCCGCGGCGCTGAACGGTCCGCAAGAGTGCATCGACGAGATTCGTGGCATCTACCGCCGACGGCGCGACTGCCTGGTCGATTCCCTCACGCGGGCGGGGTGGCCGATCCCGTCGCCGGCGGCGACCATGTTCGCCTGGGCGCCGATCCCCGACATGTTCACCCATCTCGGTTCGCTCGAATTCTCGAAGCTGCTCCTGGAGAAGGCTGACGTTGCGGTGTCGCCGGGCGTTGGCTTCGGTGAGTATGGCGAGGGCTACGTGCGCATCGCGCTGGTCGAGAATGAGCAGCGCATCCGCCAGGCCGCGCGAAACATCCGGAAATTCCTCGCCGAATCGGCGAAAAACCTCCACAACGTGATCCCGCTTGCCTCGAAGGCAACGAGGACGCTCTGAGCCCTCAATGACGGAGCCTTTGAAACTCGCGCTCGCCGGGCTCGGCACGGTCGGTGGCGGGGTCCTGCGGCTCCTCGCCGAGCAAGGTGCTGCGCTCGCGACGCGCGCGGGCAGGCCCATCGAGGTCGTCGCCGTCTCCGCCCGCGACAAGAACAAGACGCGAGATGGGGACGTTTCCCGCTTTCGCTTCGTCGCGGACGCTGTCGCGCTCGCCCGCGATCCGGAGATCGACGTCTTCGTCGAGCTGATCGGCGGCGAGAGCGGCGTCGCCAAGGACGCCGTGGAGGCGGCGCTCAAGGCCGGCAAGCATGTCGTCACCGCCAACAAGGCGCTGCTCGCCCATCACGGTCCCAGTCTCGCCGCGCTCGCCGAGAAGCGCGGCGTCGCCCTGAATTTCGAGGCCGCGGTGGCCGGCGGCATTCCCGTGGTCAAGGTCATGCGCGAGAGCCTTCAGGGCAACGACATCTCCCGCGTCTACGGCATCCTCAACGGCACCTGCAATTACATCCTCACCTTGATGCTGAAAGAGGGCCGGTCGTTCGGTGACGTGCTCAGGGAAGCCCAGGAGCAAGGCTATGCCGAGGCCGATCCGACCTTCGACATCGGCGGCTTCGACACCGCGCACAAACTGGCGCTGCTGACCACGCTCGCCTTCGGCACCGAGACGTCGATCGAGTCCGTCTATGTCGAGGGCATCGAGAACATCACGCCGGCCGACATCGAGGCGGCGGACGACCTCGGCTATCGCATCAAGCTGTTGGGCGTCGCGGTCCGCACCGAGAGCGGCATCGAGCAACGCGTGCATCCGACCATGGTGCCGAAGCACGCGGCCATCGCCGATGTCGACGGCGTTTCGAACTGTGTCGCCATCGACGGCGATTTCGTCGGCGACATCATGCTGATCGGCCGTGGCGCGGGCGCCGGACCAACGGCCTCCTCCGTGGTCAGCGACTTGATCGACATCGCCAGGGACCACATCTTTCCGCCCTTTGTCACAAAGGCGAAGGATTTGCAGCCTTACAAGAAGGCGCAAATGGGGACCCATGAAGGTGGCTATTACATCAGGCTCTCGGTGTTCGACCGCCCCGGCGCCTTTGCGGCAATCGCCGGCCGCATGGCCGAGCAGGGCATCTCGATCGAGAGCATCGTGCAACGCCGCCGCGGCGCCGAGCTTCCCGGCTCCAGACGCCGGGACGCCGGCTCGCCTGCGGCGGTGGTCATGATCACGCACCAGACCACGGAAGCGGCGATCAGGACGGCCCTCGACGCCATCGAGCGCGACGGCCATGTCGATGCCAAGCCGCAAATGATCCGTATCGAGAAGTTGTAATCGCCGATGCACCAGACTAGCGTTGCCGTCGATCAAGGGGAGGGGCCCGACTGTGGCAGGCGCTCAAGCGACGCGTGAGCTTGACCTCACCCTTGGGCTTGAGATCGTCCAGGTCACCGAGGCCACCGCGATCGCTGCCTCGCGACTGCGCGGCCGCGGCGACGAAGCCGCCGCCGACGACGCCGCCATCAACGCCATGTATCGCGAGCTGGCCCGCCTGCCGATCCAGGGCACTATCGTCGTCGGCGAAGGCGAGAAGGACGAAGCGCCGATCCTCTATATCGGCGAGACGGTCGGTGCCGGTTCGCCCTCGGGCCTCGAGGTCGATATCGCTGTCGATCCCGTCGAAGGCTCGACCCCGGCCGCCAAAGCCCTTCCGAACGCGATCGCCGTTATCGCCATCGCCGAGCGCGGCAGCCTGTTGAAGGTGCCCGTGCTGTACATGGACAAGATCGCGATCGGTCCAGGTTACCCTGAGGGCCTGGTCGATCTCGACGCCAAGCCCGCCGCCAACCTCACCGCCCTGGCCAAGGCCAAGGGCGTGCCGGTCACCGAGATCACCGCCTGCATTCTCGACCGTCCCCGCCATGCCAAGCTGATCGAGGAGGTCCGCGCCGCGGGTGCCGCCGTGCGCCTGATCGGTGACGGCGACATTGCCGGCGTCATTCACACCACCGAGCCCCAGGGCACCGGCATCGACATCTATATGGGCGTCGGCGGTGCACCTGAAGGGGTTCTTGCCGCGGCGGCGCTGTGCTGCATCGGCGGCCAGATCCAGGGGCGTCTGATCGCCACCAATGCGCAGCAAAAGGAGAAGGCGCGCGCCGCGGGCATCGTCGACTTCAACCGCAAATATCTGATGCACGACATGGCATCGGGCGATGTCAGCTTCGCCGCAACCGGCATCACCGACGGCTCGCTGCTGGAGGGCGTGCGCTTCACCCGCAACGCGATCTATACCCACTCCGTGGTGATGCGGGCGAAGACCCGCGCCGTGCGCTGGATCAGGACAGAGTTCCGCGACGCGAGCATCCTCGACTGACCAGGGGACAGCCCCGCGAATCAGTTAGGCTGGGCACCTGACGGACCTTGACCGGTCCCCCGTGAGGTGCATTTCGCGTGACGGCCGCTCTCAATCACAAGACCGTAGAGGACAGCGTTCGCGCCGCCTTTCTCGGCGTCGAGCAGTCCGTGCGCGGCTTCCGCTGGGTCGAGCGCCTTGAGCCATCGCGGGCCGCGACGGCGCTCGCCATCGCCCAAACTCACGGCTTGCCCGAGCTCCTCGGCCGCATCCTCGCCGCGCGAGGAGCGGAGGCGGCGACGCTTCACCACTATCTCGATCCCTCGCTGCGCCATCTCCTCCCGGACCCCGCCTGTTTGCGCGACATGGACCAAGCCGCGGAACGGTTCGCGCGGGCCATTCGCGACCGCGAGCCGGTCGCGGTGTTCGGGGACTATGACGTCGACGGCGCGGCCTCGGTCGCGCTCGTCGCCCGCTTCCTTCGCGCTCACGGCCAGGAGCCCGTCACCTACATTCCCGACCGTCTCACCGAAGGCTATGGACCGTCGCCGACTTCGCTCGCGGGGCTGGCCGAGGACGGCGCGAAGCTGATCCTCACCGTCGACTGCGGCACCACTGCCGGCGCCGCGACCGCCGCGGCACGCGCAGCGGGCGCCGACGTGATCGTCATCGATCATCACCAGGCCGACGAGGCGCTACCGCCGGCTTTCGCCGTGCTCAATCCAAACCGGCAGGACGATCTTTCCGGTCTCGGCCATTTGGCGGCGGCGGGCGTCGTGTTTCTGTTCCTGGTGGCGACGGCGCGGGAGCTCCGTCGCCAAGGCTTCTACGCCGGCCGCTCCGAGCCCGATCTCCTGTCGCTGCTCGATCTCGTCGCGCTCGCCACGATCTGCGATGTGGTTCCCCTCAAGGGCGTGAACCGCGCGCTGGTGGCGAAGGGTCTCAAGGTGTTGAGGCTCCGTCACCATGCGGGCTTGCGCGCCCTCTCGGACGTGGCCCGCATCGATGCGGCGCCGACCTGCTTCACCCTCGGCTTCATTCTGGGGCCGCGCATCAATGCCGGAGGCAGGGTTGGGGCCTCCGGTCTCGGTGCCAGGCTCCTCGCCACCGACGATGCCGACGAAGCCCGTCTCCTCGCCGCGCGCCTCGATCAGCTCAACACCGAGCGGAAGGCGATCGAGGAACGGATGCTCGAGGAGGCGACGGCACGCGCCGAACAGGCGCTCGAGGCGAGCGACCGCCCTTATCTCTGGCTCGACGGCGAGGGGTGGCACCAGGGCCTCCTCGGGCTCGTCGCCGGCCGCATCACCGATCGCTTCCACCTTCCCACCTTTGCCGTGTCCTGGGACGCCGACGGTCAGGGCGTCGGCTCGGCCCGATCGATCGCAACCGTCGATCTCGGGTCGGTGATTAGGGATGCGGTTCATGCCGAGCTCTTGGTGAAGGGCGGCGGTCACGCCATGGCGGCGGGCTTCAGGCTCGAGCGGAGGCGGCTGGAAGAGCTGCTCGCCTTCCTCTCCGAGCGGCTGGTCCGCCCCGTGGCGGCGGCGACGGCCTTCAGGGCGCTCGCCATCGACGGGGCGCTCTCCTCAGGCGGCGCCAACAAGGAGCTGATGGATCTTCTCGACAAGGCCGGTCCTTATGGCCAGGGCCACCCCGAGCCGCGCTTTGCCTTCCCCGCGCACCGGGTCACCCGCTTACGCCTTCTCAATGGGCAGCATCTCCGTTGCACGCTGATTGCCGCCGACGGCGCGCGGATCGAAGCGGTGGCGTTCCGCGCCGGCGACGCGCCGCTCGCCAAGCTCATGCTCGACAGCGAGGGGGCCACGCTTCACGTTGCCGGACACCTTCGGCGCGATCGCTGGAATGGCCGTGACGGCGTCGAGCTCATCATCGACGATGCGGCGCCGGCCATGACGCGCGGCTAGCTTGCCCGCGCGAACAAAGCTTTCTATATGACCGTGGCCCGACGCCCCCTTCGTCTAATGGTCAGGACGTCAGGTTTTCAACCTGAAAACAGGGGTTCGATCCCCCTAGGGGGCGCCACGCCAGTTGGACAAAAATTCACCTCAACCAGGAAAACCCATTGCGGAACTGGCAAAGCAGTTTCACGTTTTCCCTTCAATACCGTCGGGACCTGGTCGGTCTGGTTTCGGCGCCTGTGATGACGCCTGCTCGCCATGCGCTTCGAGACATGGCGGCGCACAACAAAAGGAAACGCACTGATGATGAGATCTCTTCTCTCGGCGGCTATCGTGTCGCTTCTGGCCGTTTCGGCGGCCTGGGCACTGCCGGTTTCGCCGACCGCCAAGCTTCCCGAATTGACGTCATCCGACGTGATCCAGGTCGGCAAAAGAACTACAACAAGCATTACAACAAGCACTACAACTACCATCACAACTACAACAAGAAGTACTACAAAGGCCGGTACCACTACGGCGGCCGCTATTGGGGCCACCGCTACTACGCCCGGCCCTACAACTGGCAGGCCCTCGGCTGCATCGTCGTCGGCCCGGTGTGGTACTGCCCGTAAGCGAATACCGCGCTGAACGAACGCTGAACGAGAAAGGGCTGGTGCTCAGGCGAGCATCAGCCCTTTTTCTTGTGCGGCTCGCCATCGTGAGCCCCGCGGCAGCAATCACCACTTGAATCACCACTTGCCGACATTCGGCATCGACGCCCAGGGCTCCTGCTTCGGCTTCGCCTTCCCCTTCTGCAGAAACTCGATGGAGATGTTGTCGGGCGAGCGGATGAAGGCCATGTATCCGTCGCGCGGCGGCCGGTTGATGGTCACCCCGTTCTTCATCAGCCGCTCGCAGGTCTCGTAGATGTCGTCGACCTGATAAGCGAGGTGGCCGAAATTACGTCCTTCGCCGTACGCCTCCGGATCCCAATTGTAGGTGAGCTCGAGCTGCGCATCTTCGTCTCCCGGGGCGGCGAGATAGAACAGCGTGAAGCGGCCCTGCGGGCTCTCCAAGCGCCGGACCTCCTTGAGGCCGAGCTTGTTGCAATAGAAGTCGAGCGATTTGTCGACGTCGGAAACGCGCACCATGGTGTGCAGATACTTCATGGATCACCTCCGCTGGGTCATGCCTGAGGGGCTCGTCCACCCCTTAGCCCGTCCCCACGCGCCGTGACAAGACGGCGACTGAAACCACGCTCCGGACAGGTCAGCGATGCCAATTCGCCAACCATTGTTGCATAAGGTCCACAGCTGCGACGACCCGGGCGCAGAGTCACCCTCGAAGCGAATTTTTGCTCGGCGGCAAAGGCGGTTGCCCGGTTCGTCAGCATCGCGCCCGCAAGGTCGCTCGAGTTCTCCCAAACGTCGCACTCTCCGATAAGAAACGCTTTCCGCTCAGCCCCTTGCGATGCGGGACGATGAGCAACGTCGAACTTGCAGGCCGAACTGTGGAGAAGGGAAGGGCGCCCGGAAAATTCCAGTGGCCTCCCCAAGTGGCGATGCTATGGTTTGAGTGAGCAGCTTCCGGGTGATTCGTATGGGGTCACATCGCTCGGACTCTGGGGTAAAGCGGGGGGGAATGCGGCATGGGGGCGAAAGAACCGCCACATATTGAAGGCCATACCCAACGCGACGAGGAAGCCACAGTTGATGTCTTTGAGGTCTCGGGATCGATCAAGTGGTTCGACGCGTCCAAGGGTTATGGCTTTATTGTTCCAGATCAAGATCAACTTCCAGACGTTCTGTTGCATGTGACCTGTCTCAGGCGGGACGGTTTCCAAACCGCCTACGAGGGGGCACGGGTCGTATGCGAGGTGCTACGGCGGCCGAAGGGCTTGCAGGCCTTTCGCATCCGCGCCATGGACGACAGCACGGCGGTGCATCCGTCGGAGCTGCCGCAACGGACTCACGTCGCCGTCAACCCGGAGAGCGACTGGGAAAGCGCCATGGTGAAGTGGTTCAACCGTCTGCGCGGTTTCGGGTTCCTGACCCGCGGCCCACAGACCTTGGACATCTTCGTGCATATGGAAACGCTACGGCGTTTCGGCTTCACCGAACTTCGTCCGGGACAAACCGTTCTGGTGCGCTATGGCCGCGGTCCGAAAGGACTGATGGCGGCCGAGCTCAAGCCAGACACCTCACCTGGACCATCTTCACACTGATCAGCGAACATCTTCAGCACGTTTCACGCCTGGCAGCAGGGGCAGGGGTCGCACTGACCTTGCTCTTGCCACTGCCGGGCGTGATCGCGGCGGAGACGGTGACGCTGGTGCTTCACACCGACACCGGGCCGCACAGCTTCAACATCGAGATCGCCAAGACGCCCTCGGAGAAGATCCTGGGGCTGATGTACCGGCGGAGCCTGCCTGCCGATGCCGGCATGCTGTTTCTCTACGACCGGCCGCAGCCGGTGACCTTCTGGATGCGCAACACCTACATCCCGCTCGACATGGTGTTCATCGGCGCCGACGGCAGGGTGCAGCGCATCGAGGCTCACACCGAGCCGTTCTCCCTGGCGGCGATCTCCTCCGACGGCGACGTCAAGTCCGTGCTCGAGCTGAACGCCGGCACCGCCGACGCGATCGGGCTCAAGGTGGGAGACAAGGTCGATTACCCGGCTTTGGTCGAGCCGCGGTAAGCGCCTCACCCCTGGCTTGCCGCTTCCTCCCGAACTATGTATGTGCTGAGCCGCGGTAGGCGTTGGCAGCGGGGCATAGCGCAGTCTGGTAGCGCACCTGCTTTGGGAGCAGGGGGTCGCAAGTTCGAATCTTGCTGCCCCGACCATCGCCGCCTTTGGATTTGGAGACGAAAGACATGGTCGCGCGCATCTACAAGCCGGCGAAGACGGCGATGCAGCAAGGCAAGGCCGGCACGCGGGAGTGGGTTCTCGACTACGAGCCGCAGAGCCCGCGCGTGATCGAGCCGCTGATGGGCTGGACCAGCTCCGACGACATGAGATCGCAGATCCGCATGCGCTTCGAGACCCTGGACGAGGCGGTCGCCTACGCCACGCGGCACGGCATTCCGTTCCGCATCGACGAGCCGGCGAAGACCGAGCTGAAGCCGAAATCCTACGCCGAGAATTTCAAATTCGGCCGCGTCGGGCTGTGGACCCACTAGCGCGCCGCGCCGCCTATGCTCATTCCCGTTAAGGCGGGAATCAGCCCCCAATGGCTTGGATATTGACCCAATGCCGGGTTTACTGATTTAGGCCGAGCAAGACGTCTGATACTGCAAGACTGGCGCGCTCAGAAGTGGTCCCGTAGCTCAAGGGATAGAGCATCTGCCTTCTAAGCAGAGGGTTGAAGGTTCGAATCCTTCCGGGATCACCATTTTCAAGACAGAGCGAGTTGCTGGCGGCAATAGCTGGTGATTTCCTGCACCTGCTCAGGCGTGCCGCCGATCATCGTCGGCGTGAAGCCGCGCTGGTCGAGCGTGCCATAGAAGGGCTGGTCGCCGGTATAGGTGCCGGTGCTCGTGCGCGTATCGACCGCCCCGCAGACATAGAGGCTGCCGTCAGGCTGCCTGCCGGCGACAATGCCGCTGAAGCGGGCGGTGTTCGGGAACGTCAGCCGGCGCTGCACGCCGGCATAGATCAGCTGGAGCTGTTGCTGGCTTAGCGCCACCCGCGGAAACGTCTGAGCCTGGCCGGCCTGAAGCTGGGCGTCGCCAGGCATCTCCGATGGCGCGCATCCGGCAACGAACAGAACGAGGATCAGCGAAAGGCGGATCATGCAGCTTTCCCCACGCCGGGAGTCTGCGAAAAGAAAGCTTAAGAATTTGCTCTCAGTCGGGCGAAGCCCGCCTCGAGATCGGCCTTGAGGTCGTCGACGTCCTCAAGCCCGGCGTGGAGCCGAAGCGCCGGTCCCTTGTCGGTCCACGCGGTCGCGGTGCGGTAGGCGCGGGGATCGAAGGGCAGGATCAGGCTCTCGAAGCCGCCCCAGGAATAACCCATGCCGAACAGCTCGAGGCCGTCGAGCATGGCCGCCAAGGCTTTCTTCGAGGCGCGCTTCAGCACGATGGCGAACAGGCCCGAGGCGCCGGTGAAGTCGCGCTGCCAGAGCGCGTGGCCCTGGTCGCCGGAAGCGCTGGATGGATCACGCGCGCGACCTCGGGCTGAACCTGGAGCCAGCGCGCAAGCTCGAGCCCGGAGGCCTGATGGCGCGCGAGCCTGACCCCAAGGCTGCGAAGCCCTCTCAAGCCGAGATAGGCGTCCTCGGGGCCGGGGCAGAGCCCAAGCTGCTCGTAGGCGTCCGCGCAATCAAAGGGAACACCGCCTTGGTCGCGGTGATGGCGCCGAGCATCGCATCGGCATGGCCGACGATATATTTCGTGGCCGCCTGGATCGAGACATCGACGCCATGGGTGAACGGCTTGAAGAAGAGCGGCGTCGCCCAGGTGTTGTCGAGGACGACGAGCGCGCCCGCGGCATGAGCCGCTTTCGCAATCGCCGGGATGTCCTGCACCTCGAAGGTCTGGCTGCCGGGCGACTCGGTGAAGATCACCTTGGTGTTGTCTTGCATCAGCGCGGCGATGCGGCCGCCGACCAGCGGATCGTAATAGGTGGTCTCGACACCGAAGCGCGCCAGCACCTGATCGCAGAAGCGGCGGGTCGGGCGGTAGACGCTGTCGGAGACGAGGACGTGATCGCCGGCGGAGAGGAGCGCCGTCAGCGTCGCGGCGATGGCCGAGAGGCCCGACGGCGTCAGCACCGTGGCATGCCCGCCCTCGAGCTCGGCGATGGCTTCAGCCAGCGCCTTCGTCGTCGGCGTGCCGAGCCGGCCATAACTGAATTCCTGATCGTTGGCTTCGAGCGAGGCGAAGCTCGGATAGAGGACGGTCGAGCCTCTGAACACCGGCGGGTTGACGAAGCCGTGGTAGCGCTTCGGCTCGCGGCCGGCGTGGGCAAGACGCGTCGCTTGGTGTTGGCCTCGCTTTTTTTTGCTTTGCCGGACGCGCGGGGGGAGGCCCGCCCTTTCGCGCCATCAGCCGGTCTCGACGGGCAAGCTCTGATCGGCGCCCCACTCCGACCACGACCCGTCATAGACGGCGGTGCGGCGATGACCGATCTCGGCGAGCGCGAGCGCGAGCACGCTTGCGGTGATGCCCGAGCCGCAGCTCGTGACGACGGGCTTGCCGAGATCGACGCCGGCCCTGGCGAAGACCCTCTCGAGCTCTGGCTTCGATTTCAGGGTGCCGTCGGCATTGACCAGCTTGCCGTAAGGAACGTTGAGCGAGCCGGGGATGCGACCGGACCTCACGCCGGGACGCGGCTCGGCGACCTTTCCGGCGAAACGATCGGCCGAGCGGGCGTCGACGATCTCGGCGGAATGATCCTTGATGATCGACTTCATGTCATAGACGTCGCGCACGAGATCGGCGTTGCGGCGCGACGTGAAGTGCCGCGTGCTCCGCGGCAGGGGCTCTCCGCTCTCGAGCGGCAGGCCCTCGCGCTTCCACTTCGGCAGGCCGCCATTGAGCACGGTGACGTCGTCGAAACCCATGACGCGAAAGGTCCACCACACCCGCGCGGCGCTGAACATGCCGCTTGAAGTCATAGACGACGATGCGCGAGCCGTCGCCGATACCCATGCTGCGCATGCGCGAGGAGAATTTCTCCGGCGGCGGCAGCATGTGGGGCAGGGCGCTTCTGGTGTCGGCGATCTCGTCGATGTCGAAGAAGATCGCGCCGGGGATATGCTCCTCGAGATATTCGGCGCGTGCGTCCCGGCCCTCGCTCGGCATGTGCCAGGAGCCGTCGATAATGACGATATCCGGCGCGTCTAGCTCCGACGCCAGCCAATCGGTCTCGGTAAGCCACGATTTCTGTTCGGTCATCTGCAATCCTGGACTAGACGAAAACTGCGGGGGCAACGGGTTCCGGCGTCGCGAGCCAGCCCGGAACCGGCAGTCCCTTTTCCCTTAGGAATTTGGGGTTGAACAGCCTGCTTTGGTAGCGGGTGCCGTAGTCGCAGAGCATGGTGACAATGGTATGGCCCGGGCCCATGTCACGCGCGAGCCTGATGGCGCCGGCGATATTGATGCCGCTCGAGCCGCCGAGGCAGAGCCCTTCCTCGCTGAGCAGGTTGAACAGGATCGGCAGCGCCTCGGCGTCCGGGACCCGATAGGCCTGATCGATCACCGCCCCTTCGAGGTTGGCGGTGATGCGCCCCTGACCGATGCCCTCGGTGATCGAGCTCCCTTCCGCCTTGAGCTCACCGTGCTTGTAGAACTCGTAGAGGGCGGAGCCCAGCGGATCGACGAGCGCCACGGTCACGTCCGGGTTATGCTCTTTCAGCCCCATGGAGACGCCCGCCAGCGTGCCGCCGGTGCCGACGGCGCAGACGAAGCCGTCGACCTTGCCGTCGAGATCCTTCCAGATCTCCTGCGCCGTGGTCTCGATATGACCTTGGCGGTTGGCGACATTGTCGAACTGATTGGCCCAGATCGCGCCCTGCGGCGTCGTGGCCGCAAGCGTCTCGGCGAGCCTGCCGGAATATTTCACGTAATTGTTCGGGTTCTTGTACGGGACAGCCGGAACCTCGATTAGCTCGGCGCCCGCCAAGCGGAGCATATCCTTCTTCTCGTCGGATTGCGTTTCGGGGATGACGATCACGGTCTTGAGGCCAAGGGCGTTGCCGACGAGGGCGAGCCCGATGCCGGTGTTACCGGCGGTGCCCTCGACCACGGTGCCGCCCGGCTGAAGCCGACCGGAATCGATCGCGTCGCGAATGATGAACAGAGCGGCGCGGTCCTTCACCGACTGTCCGGGATTCATGAACTCGGCCTTGCCGAGGATGGTGCAGCCGGTTTCTTCCGACGCGCGCCTGAGTTTGATCAGAGGCGTGTTGCCGATCGCCTCGACGATGCCGTTCCGATAGTCCACGGGGTCATTCCAGTGCCAAAGTTCGATCGGGCACCCTACTAAAGCCCCGTGACCCGGCGCAAATGCTCAATGCAGGGTCACGGTGGCCACGGCGCGGGCGATTTTCTCGGCACTCCAGGGGCGAACGGGGCCGGGCGGATCGAACGGAGAGGGGATGTCGGTGCCTTGGCCTTGCGCCGCCAGCACGACGCTGCCGGCTTGGTTGGAGACCACGACCTCGCCCTCGAGCAACAGCACGCCATACCGGCCATCAAGGGCGCCGCCCCAGAACTCGGTGCCGCGGACGCCGATATCGGCCACCGGCGTCGATACCGCGATCTTCTTCTCTTTCAGCGTCTTGATGCGTCCGGTGGCAAAGCGGAACGCGCCCCGTGTCGCTTGCAGCACGGTCTCGCCGACATCGGCCTTGGGGTCATAGACATAGCGGTCGATGACGACGCTCGCCTTCTCGCCGAGCGTCAGCTCGGTGCCGTCGTGGAAGGTGAGCTTCAGTCGCGCGGAAGGACCGGTGCGAAGCTCGTCCCGGAGGTGGACGGGCGTGCCGGCGCGCGCGGCGACGGCATTGCCCAGGGTAACGATCTCCGCCTGATGCTCGACCTTGTCGACCACCCCGACGCTTTCCGCATCGTCGGCCGCGAACGCCGCAACAGGCACGGCGACGATGGCAAGAGCGAGAAGGCGGGCAAGTGACAGCGGCGCAAGCATCGGTCGGCGATCCTCGTTTGGGCCGCCCTCGGCGTCGTCGCGGCGCCAGAAACAGAGCCCGTCATCGTGGCGAAACCAAGCCGGGCACAGGGGCGCAGAGAGGCGTCAGCCACTCTTCCCTCCTGAGCGGGCCATGCTATAGACCCCCGAAGTACAGTCGATTTAAGCGGGCGTGGTGGAACTGGTAGACACGCCAGATTTAGGTTCTGGTGGCTTCGGCCGTGGGGGTTCAAGTCCCTCCGCCCGCACCAAGAGGCAACGGGTTAGGGTCAGATGGACATTACGGAAGTGACGACGGAAGGCCTACGCCGCCAACTGAAGGTGGTGGTCGGCGCCGATGAGCTCGAGCGGCGCCTCGAGGCGCGCCTCGAGGAGCTGAAGGACCGGGTGAGGCTTCGGGGCTTCCGGCCCGGTCACGTGCCCAAGGCGCATCTGCGCAAAGTTTATGGCCGCTCGGTAATGGCCGAGGTCGTGCAGCAGGCGGTGACCGAGTCAAGCCAGCAGGCAATTTCGCAGCGCCAGGAGCGTCCGGCGTTCCAGCCTCAGATCGCGCTGCCCGAGGACGAGAAGGAGATCAACAACATCTTCGACGGCAGCTCCGATCTCGCCTACACCATGTCGTTCGAAGTCCTGCCCAAATTCGACGTCACGGACTTCAGCAAGGTCGCGGTGGAGCGCCCCGTCGCCGAGGTTGCGGCCAAGGATATCGACGACGCTCTCGAGCGCCTCCGCAACAGCAACCCACGCTACAACCCGAAGGACGGCGTGGCCGAGGATGGCGACCGGCTCACCATCGACTTCGTCGGCAAGATCGACGGCGAAGCATTCGCCGGCGGCAGCGCCGAGGATGCGCAGATCGTACTCGGCGGCGCGCGATTCATCCCCGGTTTCGAGGACGGCCTCAAAGGCACCAAGGCCGGCGACGAACGCACGGTCGACGCGACCTTCCCCGAGGACTATCCCGAGGCGAGGCTCGCCGGCAAAGCGGCCCACTTCGACATCAAGGTGAAGGAGGTGGCGAGCCCCGAACTCCCGGCGATCGACGACGCTCTCGCCAAGGAGGCCGGGTTCGAATCCCTCGACAAGCTCAAGGACGCGGTGAAGGAACGCCTGGAGCAGGACCGCACCGCGGCATCACGGCTGAAGCTGAAGCGCGCGCTCCTCGACACGCTCAACCAGAGCTACGACTTCGAGCTGCCGCCGACCCTGGTCGAGAACGAGTTCGAGGCCATCTGGCGGCAAGTGACGAGCGACCTCGAGCAGTCGAAGAAAACCTTCGAGGACGAAGGCACGACCGAGGACAAGGCCAAGGCCGAGTATCGCGACATCGCCGCACGGCGCGTCAGGCTCGGGTTGCTGCTCTCCGAAGTCGGGACCCGCAACAAGATCGAGGTCAGCGACGAGGAGGTAAACCGGGCGCTGCTCGATCGCGTCAGGCAGTTCCCCGGCCAGGAGCGGCAGGTCTACGACTTCTACCGCAACAATCCGCAGGCGCTCTCCGAGATCCGCGCCCCGATCTTCGAGGACAAGGTGATCGACTTCATCACCGAGCTGGCCGACGTCACCGAGAAGCCGGTCAGCGTCGAGGAGCTTTACGCCGACCCCGACGGCCACGATCACCATCATGATCATGACCACCACGAGCACGACCACGAGCACGGCCACGATCACGACCATGACCACGATCATGACCACGATCATGGCCACCGACCACAAATAGCGCGTCTGGTGGGGCTCTTCCGTTTCCCTGACCGACCGCCTATGTTTAGCCGAATCCAGGGGAGCCACCCCGGCTCCGCCCATCGAGCCCCTTGAGACCGCGATGACAGACTTTGCCAACACCCACATGAACACGCTCGTCCCCATGGTGGTCGAACAGACCAATCGCGGTGAGCGCGCTTACGACATCTATTCCCGCCTCTTGAAGGAGCGCATCGTCTTCGTCACCGGTCCGATCGAGGATCATCTCGCCTCCCTGATCACGGCGCAGCTCTTGTTCCTCGAGGCCGAGAACCCGAAGAAAGAGATCTCCATGTACATCAACTCCCCCGGTGGCGTGGTCACCTCGGGCATGGCGATCTACGACACCATGCAGTTCATCAGGCCGCCGGTGGCGACGCTGTGCATCGGCCAGGCGGCGTCCATGGGTTCGCTCTTGCTTGCCGCCGGGGAGAAGGGCATGCGCTATGCGCTCCCCAACGCCCGCGTCATGCTGCATCAGCCGTCAGGCGGCTTTCAGGGACAGGCGAGTGACATCGAGCGTCACGCCGAGGACATCATCAAGATGAAGCGGCGGTTGAATGAGGTCTATGTGCGCCATACCGGCAAGGACTACGAGACCATCGAGCGCTCGCTCGACCGCGACTATTTCTTGTCGGCAGACGACGCCAAGGCCTTCGGCATCGTCGATGAGGTCATCGCCAAGCGCCACGCCGCCGATGAGAAGCTGGAACGGCTGGCGCCTGTGTCCTAAAAGCCTCAGACGAGCCGTTATCGCCCGTCCCAGCGCAAGACCATCGCCTGCCGGCTGCCGGTGCCTGATTAATCAATCCTTGATCAGTGGCACCTAGCATGGTGAGATTGTCTTTCGAACAGCTTCTCCTGGAGGATGAGTTTTTAGCTGAATGGACGAAAAGCGGTTCGTTGCGGGCGGTTTTGCCCCAATTTTTCGGCCACAAGGAAACTGGATAGAAGAATGAGCAAGGTGAGCGGAAGCGATTCGAAAAACACCCTCTATTGCTCCTTTTGCGGCAAGAGCCAACACGAGGTCCGCAAGCTCATCGCCGGCCCGACGGTGTTCATCTGCGATGAATGCGTCGAGCTCTGCATGGACATCATCCGTGAGGAGAACAAGTCGAGCCTGGTCAAGTCGCGCGACGGCGTGCCCACGCCGATGGAAATCTGCGCGGTTCTTGACGACTATGTGATCGGCCAGGACTACGCCAAACGGGTGCTGTCGGTTGCCGTCCACAACCACTACAAGCGGCTCAATCACTCCGGCAAGAACTCGGACGTCGAGCTCGCCAAGTCGAACATCCTGCTGATCGGCCCGACCGGCTGCGGCAAGACGCTGCTCGCCCAGACGCTGGCCCGCATCCTCGACGTGCCCTTCACCATGGCCGACGCCACGACGCTGACCGAGGCGGGCTATGTCGGCGAGGACGTTGAGAACATCATCCTCAAGCTGCTCCAGGCCGCCGATTACAATGTCGAGCGGGCCCAGCGCGGTATCGTTTACATCGACGAAGTCGACAAGATTAGTCGGAAATCCGACAATCCTTCCATCACCCGCGACGTGTCGGGGGAGGGCGTGCAGCAGGCACTGCTCAAGATCATGGAAGGCACGGTCGCCTCGGTGCCCCCACAGGGCGGCCGCAAGCATCCGCAACAGGAGTTCCTCCAGGTCGACACCACCAACATCCTGTTCGTCTGCGGCGGCGCGTTCGCCGGGCTCGAGAAGATCATTGCCGCCCGCGGCCGGTCGACTTCGATCGGCTTCGGCGCCAAGGTGGAATCCGTCGACGATCGGCGGACCGGCGATATCCTGAAGGGGGTCGAGCCCGAGGATCTGTTGAAATTCGGCCTGATCCCGGAGTTCATCGGCCGTGTGCCGGTGATCGCGACCCTCGACGATCTCGACGAGGAAGCCCTGATGCGCATCCTGACCGAGCCCAAGAATGCGCTCGTCAGGCAGTATCAGCGCCTGTTCGAGATGGAGGACGTGCAGCTCTGCGTTTGCCGAGGAGGCACTCCGCACCATCTCCAAGAAGGCCATCGAGCGCAAAACCGGCGCGCGGGGCCTGCGCTCGATCATGGAAGGCATCCTGCTCGACACCATGTTCGAGCTGCCGAGCCTCCGCGGCGTCGAGGAGATCGTGATCAGCTCCGAGGTCGTGGAGGGCAAGGCGAGGCCTTTGCGCATCTACTCCGAGCGCCACGAGGAACTTGGCACAAGCGCCTAGCGGAAAACGCCTTTCCGCGCTTGCCCCAAAGGTCGAATCCCACTCAAATTGATGGGACTCTTGGCTATGTGCTAGGCAATAGCCATATTGTCAGGGCCATATTGATTGAGGCCCTGGCGCCCGCCTATGTAGGACTTTCAGCGGGCCTCAATGTCGCAGGGCGCAGTCGTTTACCGAGATAATCGGGGGTTGGTGGCCCGGCAGGAGGCGGGCTGGCACTCTGGGGGAGGAAAAAAATGCATCGCGAGCGGGCAATTGGCGCGCCGCTTGCTTAGAACCATGGGACTGATATGACCGAATTCAAGCCGCATAAGACCGAAACAGGGGCCCCGGAGTCCTATCCGGTGTTGCCGCTCCGCGACATCGTCGTCTTCCCTTACATGATCGTGCCGCTGTTCGTCGGCCGCGAGAAGTCGATCGCCGCGCTTGAAGAGGTGATGCGGACCGATAAGCAGATCCTGCTCGTGGCGCAGAAGAATGCGAGCGACGACGAGCCTTTGACCGACGGCATTTACGCCATGGGCACGCTGGCCTCGGTGCTGCAGCTGCTCAAGCTTCCCGACGGCACCGTCAAGGTGCTGGTCGAGGGCACCGCGCGCGCCTCGATCGACCACTACACCGACAACGAGAACTATTTCGAGGCCGAGGTCTCCCGCGTCGACGAGACCCTCGGTGCCGAGGAGGAGATCGAGGCGCTGTCGCGCTCCGTGGTCTCCCAGTTCGAGAGCTATGTGAAGCTCAACAAGAAGATCTCACCCGAGGTGCTCGGCACCGCGGCGCAGATCGAGGATTATTCGAAGCTCGCCGACACCATCGCCTCGCACCTCGCCATCAAGATCGCCGAGAAGCAGCAGCTCCTGGAAATCACCACGATTTCCGAGCGGCTCGAGCGCGTGTTCACGCTCATGGAGAGCGAGATCTCGGTGCTTCAGGTGGAGAAGAAGATCAGGAGCCGCGTCAAGCGTCAGATGGAGAAGACGCAGCGCGAGTATTACCTGAACGAGCAGATGAAGGCGATCCAGAAGGAGCTCGGCGACGGCGAGGAGGGCCGCGACGATCTCGCTGAGATCGAGCAGAAGATCGACAAGACCAAGCTGTCGAAGGAAGCGCGCGAGAAGGCTCTTGGCGAGCTGAAGAAGCTCCGCCAGATGAGCCCGATGTCGGCCGAGGCCACGGTCGTGCGCAACTATCTCGACTGGCTGTTGTCGATCCCGTGGGGAACCAAGAACAAGATCAAGCGGGATCTGGACGAAGCCCAGGTCATCCTCGACCACGACCATTACGGGCTCGAGAAGGTCAAGGACCGCATCGTCGAGTATCTTGCGGTGCAGAACCGGACCAGCGCGCTGAAAGGCCCGATACTCTGCCTCGTCGGCCCGCCCGGCGTGGGCAAGACCTCGCTCGGCAAGTCGATCGCCCGCGCCACGGGCCGCGAATTCGTGCGCATGAGCCTCGGCGGCGTCCGCGACGAGGCCGAGATCAGGGGCCACCGCCGCACCTATATCGGCTCGATGCCCGGCAAGGTCATCCAGTCGATGCGGAAGGCGAAGAAGATCAACCCGCTGTTCCTATTCGACGAGATCGACAAGATGGGCGCGGATTTCCGCGGCGATCCGGCTTCGGCCCTGCTCGAGGTGCTCGATCCGGAGCAGAACAACACCTTCAACGACCACTATCTTGAGGTCGACTACGACCTCTCGAACGTGATGTTCGTCACCACGGCCAACACCCTCAACATCCCGCCGGCCCTGATGGACCGCATGGAGATCATCCGCATCGCCGGCTACACCGAGGATGAGAAGGTCGAGATCGCGCGGCGTCACTTGATGCCGGCCCAAATCAAGGGCCACGGCCTCGAGCCTAACGAGCTCAGCCTCGACGAGGATGCGCTGAAGGAGATGATCCGCCGTTACACCCGCGAAGCCGGGGTCCGCAATCTCGAGCGTGAGATCGCCAAGATCTCGCGGAAATCGGTGAAGGAGCTGCTCACCACCAAGAAGAAGTCGATCGAGGTTACCCTCAAGAACCTCGAGGATTATCTCGGCGTGCCGAAGTTCCGCTATGGCGAGGCCGAACTCGAGGACCAGGTCGGCGTCGTCACCGGCCTTGCCTGGACCGAGGTTGGCGGCGAGATCCTCACCGTCGAAGGCGTGATGATGCCCGGCAAGGGCAAGATGACCGTCACCGGCAATTTGCGCGACGTGATGAAGGAATCGATCCAGGCCGCGAACGCCTATGTGCGCTCGCGCGCGGTCGAGTTCGGCATCAAGCCGCCACTGTTCGAGAAGCGCGACATCCACGTGCACGTGCCGGAGGGCGCCACCCCCAAGGATGGTCCCTCCGCGGGCGTCGCCATGGTGACAGCGATCGTGTCGATGATGACCGGGATCCCGGTGAAGCGCGACGTCGCCATGACCGGCGAGATCACGCTTCGTGGCCGGGTGCTGCCCATTGGCGGCCTGAAGGAAAAGCTGCTCGCGGCCCTCCGGGCCGGCATCAAGACGGTGATCATCCCTGAGGAAAACGCCAAGGATCTCACCGAAATCCCGGATAACCTCAAGAACAGCCTCGACATCATCACGGTGTCGCGCATGGACGAGGTCTTGAAAATCGCCTTTGTCCGGACCCCGCAGCCCATTTCCTGGGACGAGGAGACCGAAGCGGCAAAAATCGTGCCGCCAAAGGACGAGGCCCCGGCGGCACTTACCGCCCATTAGGCCAAAAAACCGCGGATTGCCGCGGATTTACCCAAATTCCATGGTCCGGCTCGGATAACCGAGTCGGACCATTTTTGTTGATTTTCCTCGTTTTTTGGCTCAGTCATACACCACTTGTTTGTGAATCGGAGCGATACCCAAGCGGCCGTGGGGGAATCGAACCTCCGCAAGTTTGGCCGAGCAGCCGAGCGAAAGGATGAAAACCCGTGAACAAAGCTGAGCTTGTCGCCCATGTGGCGAAAGAATCCGATCTGTCGAAGGACGCGGCTGAGAAGGCCGTCGATGCGACGTTCAAGAATATTGAGAAGGCTTTGAAGGTCGGCGATACCGTCCGCATCGTGGGCTTTGGCAATTTCCAGGTGGCGCAGCGTAAGGCCTCGACCGGCCGCAACCCGCGCACCGGCGCCGAGGTGCATATTCCCGCCTCGCGCGTGCCGAAGTTCCGCGCCGGCAAAGCCCTCAAAGAGGCCTGCAACACTTAAAGCAGGCAGAAATTGTTTGTGACATGAAGGCGGAGACTCGCCATCGCGAGCTCCGCCTTTCTGTTTCTGCTAGGCAGGACGCCGCGACAAGAGGCAATCTCGCTGGGGAGGAGCGGGCGGTTAGCTCAGCTGGAAGAGCGCCTGGTTTACACCCAGGAGGTCGGCAGTTCGAGACTGTCACCGCCCACCAGCCGGCCAGGGCCTCTGCTTGACTTGGCGAATCCCAAACCGTACATGCCTCTGTGGATTGCCCCTGGCCGCACGCGGCGGCCGGCGAAGGGGGTGTAGCTCAGTTGGTTAGAGCGCCGGCCTGTCACGCCGGAGGCCGCGGGTTCGAGTCCCGTCACTCCCGCCAGTTCCTGAACCCCCCGTTTCAAATGACTTGTCAAACGACCCACCGTCATTGCGGCGTGATGTGCCGGCAGACGCCTTGCGGCGGCGTTTGCTCGCATTTCGTGTCGCCGCGGCAGCGCACCGGCAAGCACAGCATGTGCAGGTGACGGTGATAGACCTGCTCGCAGCCGAAATCCTTCAACGGCCCGCACTGGCAGTCGTAGTGGCAGCCATGGATCTCGTGCCTGAGGATCGCGTGGGCGGCGCCGGCCGCGATGGCGCCGGCGAGGGGGGCAGCGCCCGCGCCAAGTGAACTGACGACGAAAATTGCAGCCGCGGTGCGAAACAGTCGCGCCATTCGCGTCCTCTCGGTGCTCGGCCATTCGATGACGGCCGACGTCATGGTAGCAAGGCCGGTTGCGCCGCGCAGCTTCGTGCGGCTTCCGCGCTTCCAGGGCAAAGCTTGGACAGGGGCCTCAGACCGTCAGCGACGCCTTCTCCCGCGCCTCAAGTTGCATTGCAAAAGCTCCTAAGACTTCCCATTTTTCAGGGCATAGCAGTGCGTTTCCTTGCCAGGAACGCTGCACTGCGATAAGCCTCATTTGGGGCGTTAGCGAGAGTAAAGCCGTCGCTGAACCACGGCGTACTGCCCTTTGCCGTTCGGACGTCAGCGTCAGGCATCCATAGTCATGAGCCAGCTTCTCCAGGCCTATTTGCCGCTCGTCATCTTTGTCGCCATCGCCTTCGTCATCAGCGGTGTGCTCCTCGTCGTGCCATTCTTCATCGCCCCGAACAAGCCGGATCCGGAGAAGGTCTCGACTTATGAATGCGGCTTCGACGCCTTCGACGACGCGCGGATGAAGTTCGACGTGCGGTTCTACCTGGTGTCGCTCTTGTTCATCATCTTCGATCTCGAAGTCGCATTCTTGTTCCCCTGGGCCGTCGCCTTCGGCGACGTCGGCCTGTTCGGGTTCTGGGCGATGATGGTGTTTCTCGGCGTCCTCACCATCGGCTTCATCTATGAATGGCGGAAAGGCGCGCTCGAATGGGATTAGGTCCTGAGATCGCTTTCGAGCAGCCCAAAGAGGGCAGGGGCTCCGGACTCATCGTGCCGGCCGAAGGCCGCTTTGGCGAGTTCTCCGACACCCTTGCCGATAAGGGCTTCCTGCTCACCACCGCCGACGAACTCATCAATTGGGCCCGCACCGGGTCGCTGATGTGGATGACCTTCGGTCTCGCTTGCTGCGCCGTGGAGATGATGCAGGCCTCGATGCCGCGTTACGACCTCGAGCGCTTCGGCTTCGCGCCCCGCGGCAGCCCCCGGCAGTCCGACGTGATGATCGTCGCCGGCACGCTCTGCAACAAGATGGCCCCCGCCTTGCGCAAGGTCTACGACCAGATGCCGGAGCCGCGCTACGTCATCTCCATGGGCTCTTGCGCCAATGGCGGCGGCTATTACCATTATTCCTATTCCGTGGTGCGCGGCTGCGACCGCATCGTGCCGGTGGACATCTACGTGCCTGGCTGCCCTCCAACCGCTGAGGCGCTCGTCTATGGCGTGCTCCTCCTCCAGAAGAAGATCAGGCGGACCGGGACGATTGAACGCTGAAGCCTCACCCGCAACTCTGGATGCTTGATGGACGACGCCCTTAACCAGCTCGGCGCCTACATTGCGGACCGCCTTGGGCCGGCGGTGATCTCTTCGCGCGTCGCTCTCGGCGAGTTGAGCATGGAGGTCGCGCGGGACGAGATCGTGCGGGTGATGGAATTCCTCCGTGACGACCCCAAGTGCCGTTTCGGATGCCTGATCGACATTTGCGGCGCCGACTACCCCGAGCGCGAGCAGCGCTTCGATGTGCTCTATCATCTCCTCAGCCCATGGCAGAACCACCGCATCCGCGTCCGTGTCCTCACCGACGAGGAGACGCCGGTGCCGACCGTGGTTGGCGTGTTTCCGGCCGCCAATTGGTATGAGCGGGAGACCTACGACCTCTACGGCGTCTTGTTCACTGGGCATCCCGACCTCAGGCGGCTGCTCACCGATTACGGCTTCGAGGGGCATCCCTTGCGCAAGGACTTCCCGCTCACGGGCTTCGTCGAGCTCCGCTACGACGATCAGCTGAAGCGCGTGGTCTACGAGCCGGTGAAGCTGATGCAGGAGTACCGCAGCTTCGACTTCCTCAGTCCTTGGGAGGCGATGGATACCGCCATCCCCGGCGACGAGAAGGCAGGCGAGGCGCCGCGCGCCGACAAGGAGGCGAAGCCATGAAGCCATCCTTGCAGTCGGGGCTCACCCACCGCTTCGCCTATACGGTGCCGGTCTCCAAGACCGTGCCGCATCTCTACGCCGAGTTGCCGGAGCTCGCCGCCATGCCCGAGGTGTTCGCCACCGGCTTCATGGTCGGGCTGATGGAATGGACCTGCGTCCAGCTCCTTGCGCCCCATCTCGATCCGGGCGAGGGCAGTCTTGGCGTGCACATCGACGTGTCGCATAAAGCCGCGACCCCGCCCGGCATGACCGTCACCGTGGAGGCCGAGTGCATCGAGGTGAGGGGCCCGCGCGCCAAGTTCACGCTCCGGGCCCATGACGGTGTCGACGAGATCGGATCCGGGACCCATGAGCGCTTCATCGTCCGCTGGGATCGCTTCAAGCGCGGCCTCGTCGCCAAAGAAGCCAAGGCCGCAGAGAAGGTCGACGCATGACCGCCGAGATCGACACCGCCAAGCCCGAAACCGAGGACCGCAAATTCACCATCAATTTCGGTCCACAGCACCCGGCAGCGCACGGCGTGCTGCGTCTCGTGCTCGAGCTTGACGGCGAGGTGGTCGAGCGCGTCGATCCCCATATCGGCCTGCTCCACCGCGGCACCGAGAAGCTGATCGAGCATAAGACCTACCTCCAGGCGCTGCCCTATTTCGACCGCCTCGATTACGTCGCCCCGATGAACCAGGAGCACGCCTATTCGCTCGCGGTGGAGAAGCTCCTCGGGCTTACGGTCCCGAAGCGGGCCCAGCTCATCCGCGTGCTCTATTCCGAGATCGGCCGGATCTTGTCGCACCTCCTCAACGTCACCACTCAGGCCATGGACGTCGGCGCGTTGACGCCGCCGCTCTGGGGCTTCGAGGAGCGCGAGAAGCTGATGGTGTTTTACGAGCGGGCAAGCGGCAGCCGCATGCACGCGGCCTACGTGCGCCCCGGCGGCGTGCACCAGGACCTGCCGCCGGAACTCGTCGACGACATCGACGCCTTTTGCGATCCCTTCCTCAAGGTCTGCGATGACATCGAGACCTTGCTCACCGACAACCGCATCTTCAAGCAGCGCAATGCCGACATCGGCGTGGTCAGTCTCGAGGACGCCTGGGCTCACGGCTTCTCCGGCGTGATGGTTCGCGGCTCGGGTGCCCGCTGGGATCTGCGCAAGAGCCAGCCTTACGAGTGCTACGCCGAGCTCGCATTCGACATCCCCATCGGCAAGAACGGCGATTGCTACGACCGCTATCTCGTGCGCATGGAAGAGATGCGCCAATCGGTCCGGCTGATGAAGCAATGTTGCGGAGCGCTCAGGACCGAGATCGGCCCGGTCACGGTCGACAACCACAAGATGGTGCCGCCCCGTCGCGCCGAGATGAAAAGCTCGATGGAAGCGCTGATCCATCACTTCAAGCTCTACACCGAGGGCTATCACGTGCCGGCCGGCGAGGTTTATGCCGCGGTCGAAGCACCCAAGGGCGAGTTCGGCGTCTATCTCGTCGCCGACGGCAGCAATAAGCCGTATCGCTGCAAGATCAGGGCGCCGAGCTTTGCGCACTTGCAAGCCATGGACTTGCTTTGCCGGGGTCACATGCTCGCCGACGTCTCGGCCATTTTGGGCTCGATCGATATCGTGTTCGGAGAGGTCGACCGATGAGCGTCCGCCGGCTTGCCAGCGACCAGCCCGAGGCCTTCGCCTTCACCGCGGAGAATCTCGACTGGGCCAAGGCGCAGATCAAGAAATACCCGGAAGGCCGCCAGGCCTCTGCGGTGCTGCCGCTGCTGTGGCGGGCGCAGGAGCAATGCGGCGGCTGGCTGCCGGAGCCCGCGCTCCGCGCCATCGCCGACATGCTCGGCATGGCCTATATCCGCGTCTACGAGATCGCGACCTTCTACACCATGTTCAATCTCGCGCCGGTCGGCCGCTATTACGTGCAGGTCTGCGGCACGACCCCGTGCTGGCTCCGCGGCGCCGAGGACATCAAGGCTGCCTGCCGCAAGCTAATCGGCGCGCCCGGCCACGTCACCGACGACGGCCTGTTTTCCTGGATCGAGGTCGAGTGCCTCGGTGCGTGCGTCAACGCCCCGATGGTCCAGATCAACAAGGACTATTACGAGGACCTGACGCCGGAGAGCTTCGAGAACATCCTCACCGATCTCCGCGAGGGTCGCGAGCCTAAGCCGGGTCCACAGGATGGACGTCACTCCTCCGAACCTTACGGCGGACCGACCACATTGACCGATCCGGCACTCTATGCGGATGAGGAGGTTTAGGGGCTGGCGATGCTGAAAAACTCCGACCGCATCTTCAAGAACCTCTATGGCTTCCATGACTGGCGGCTGAAGGCGGCGCGCGCCCGCGGCGCCTGGGACGGCACCAAGGCCATGATCGAGAAGGGGCATGAAGCCATCATCGAGGAGGTGAAGGCGTCAGGCTTGCGCGGCCGCGGCGGCGCCGGCTTCCCCACCGGCCTCAAATGGTCGTTCATGCCGAAGCAGTCCGACGGCCGCCCGAACTATCTCGTCATCAATGCCGACGAGTCCGAGCCCGGCACCTGCAAGGACCGGGACATCATGCGCCACGATCCGCATCTCCTGGTCGAGGGCGCGCTGCTCGCCGCCTTCGCCATGCGGGCCCATGTCGCCTACATCTACATCCGCGGCGAGTTCATCCGCGAGCGCGAGGTGCTCCAGGCGGCAATCGACGAGGCCTATGACGCCAAGCTGATCGGCACCAACAACGCGAACGGCTGGGACTTCGACCTCTACCTCCATCACGGCGCCGGAGCCTATATCTGCGGCGAGGAGACGGCGCTGCTCGAAAGCCTCGAAGGCAAGAAGGGCCAGCCGCGGCTGAAGCCGCCGTTCCCCGCCAATGTCGGCCTCTACGGCGCGCCGACCACCGTCAACAATGTCGAGTCGATCGCGGTCGTTCCCGATATCTTGCGGCGCGGCGCGACTTGGTTCGTTTCGCTCGGCAAGCCCAACAACACCGGCACCAAGCTGTTCTGCCTGTCGGGGCACGTGAACAAGCCATGCAATGTCGAAGAGGAAATGGGCGTCCCGCTCCGCGAGCTGATCGACCGCCATGCCGGCGGCGTCCGCGGTGGCTGGGACAATCTCCTCGCCGTGATCCCCGGCGGCTCCTCGGTGCCGTGTCTCCCCGCGAGCCAGTGCAACGACCTGCCCATGGACTTCGACGCGCTGCGCGACCTGAAAAGCGGGCTCGGCACCGCCGCCGTCATCGTCATGGACAAGTCGACGGACATCATCCGCGCCATCGCCAGGCTGTCCTATTTCTACAAGCATGAATCCTGCGGCCAGTGCACGCCGTGCCGCGAGGGCACCGGCTGGATGTGGCGGGTGCTCGAGCGCATGGCCAAGGGCGAGGCCGAGAAGAGCGAGATCGACATGCTGTTGCAAGTGAGCCATCAGGTCGAGGGCCACACCATCTGCGCCCTTGGCGATGCCGCGGCGTGGCCGGTGCAGGGTCTGATCCGCCACTTCCGTCACGTCATCGAGCAGCGCATCGACGCGCAAGCCGACGAAGCCGCTGTCGCCCTCGGTGCCGGTGGCGGCGGAGTAGGGGCCCGCGATGATCTGGCTCTGGGACAACGCGGTGACGCTCGGGACTGTGGTGATGGCCATCGCCGCCGTCGCGGCGCTGATCTATGCCCATCTCCAGATCGCCGACAGCCGTAATGCCGAGCATCTCGCCAATGCCAACGAGCTTTGGCGCGAGACGCTGCGGCTTGCCTTCGACAACCCGAAACTGTCCGACCCGACCTTGCGGCTCGCCGATTTCGACTACGTCAATCGGACCGTCGACGGCAGTGTCGAGCTGTTCCAGAAATACGAGCTTTATGTGGATACGATTCTGAACGCGAGCGAGGAAATCCTGGGCGTGGCCCCGACCAAGGAGTGGCAGGCCTCGGTGCGGATTCAGCTCCGGCCGCACCGCGACTATCTGCTGTCGCCGCACTTTCAGAGTTCCGGCTATCTCGAGCAGTACAGCGCCAAGTTCCGCGCCTTCGTCGATAACGTCCTGAACGAGCCCGTGCCGCCGACGTCAACCGCCCCGAATCTCGCGCATATCGCCGCGCCGAACGAGAGAGCAACGAAGCGTGCCAAAGCTCATCATTGACAACAACGAGATCGAGGTGCCGGACGGCATCACGCTGATTCAGGCGTGTGGTCTCGCCGGCGTCGAGATTCCGCGCTTCTGCTATCACGAGCGCCTGTCCATCGCCGGTAACTGCCGCATGTGCCTGGTCGAGGTCGCCGGCATGCCGAAGCCCGTTGCCTCCTGCGCCATGAGCGTCAACGACCTCCGACCCGGCCGCGACGGCACGCCGCCGACGATCATCACCGGCTCCGACACGGTGAAGCGCGCGCGGGAGGGGGTGCTCGAATTCCTGCTCATCAATCACCCGCTCGATTGCCCGATCTGCGACCAGGGTGGGGAGTGCGACCTTCAAGACCAGACCATGGCCTATGGCTTCGACGCCAGCCGCTTCGCCGACAACAAGCGCGCGGTGGAGGACAAATATCTCGGGCCTCTGATCGAGACCTATATGACGCGCTGCATCCACTGCACGCGCTGCATCCGCTTCATGACCGAGGTCGCGGGCGTCGAGGAGCTTGGCGCCATCGGCCGCGGCGAGGACATGGAGATCACCACCTATCTCGAGAACGGCATGATGTCGGAGCTCTCCGGCAACGTCGTCGATCTCTGCCCTGTTGGCGCGCTGACCTCGAAGCCTTATGCCTTTGTGGCGCGGCCCTGGGAGCTGACCAAGACCCAGTCGATCGACGTCATGGACGCGCTCGGATCCAACATCCGCGTCGATTCCCGCGGCCGTGAGGTGCTGCGTTTCCTGCCGCGCGTCAACGAGGCCATCAACGAAGAGTGGATCTCCGACAAGACGCGCCACGTCTGGGACGGCTTGCGCGTGCAACGTCTCGACCGGCCGATGATCCGGCGCGACGGCCGCCTCGAAACGGCGACTTGGGACGAGGCCTTGTCCGAGGTCGCAACGCGGCTGAAGGACCTCGACGGCTCTCGCTTTGCCGCGATCGCCGGCGACCTTGCCGCCGCCGAAGAGATGTTCGCGCTGAAAGGCCTCGCCGAGGACCTCGGCTCGCCGAACATCGACTGCCGCCAGGACGGCGCCAAGCTCGATCCGGCGCTCGGACGCGCCGCCTATCTCTTCAATGCCACGGTCGGGGGGATCGACCAGGCCGACGCCATCCTGCTGATCGGCACCAATCCGCGGGCAGAGGCGCCGGTGCTCAATGCCCGCATCCTGAAGCGTTGGCGGCAGCTTCAGGGGCATCTCCCCGTCGGGCTGATCGGCGTCCCGGCCGATCTCACCTATGGCTACGAGCATCTCGGCGCCGGGCCGGAAACACTGTCTCAGCTCGCCTCAGGCTCGCATCCCTTCCTCGACAAGGCCAAGGACGCCGAGCGGCCGCTGGTCATCGTCGGCCAGGCGGCGCTGGCACGCCCCGACGGCGCCGCGGTGCTGTCGCTTGCGGCCAAGACCGCGCTCGCACTTGGCGCCGTCAAGCCCGGCTGGAACGGCTTCAGCGTGCTCCACACCGCGGCCGCCCGTGTCGCCGGCCTCGATCTCGGCTTCGTTCCGGGCAAGGGAGGGCGCGACATCGAGGCGATCCTGGAGGGTGCGCAAAAGGGCGACATCGACCTGGTCTACCTCCTTGGCGCCGATGAGATCGAGGTCGAGCGGCTCGGTAGCGCCTTCGTTATCTATCAAGGGAGCCATGGCGACCGCGGCGCCCACCGCGCCGATGTCATTCTTCCCGGCGCCGCCTACACGGAGAAAGACGCGCTGTACGTCAACACCGAGGGCCGGCCGCAAATGACCACGCGCGCCATCTTCCCGCCTGGCGAAGCCCGCGAGGACTGGAAAATCATTCGCGCGCTCTCCGGCATCCTTGGCCGGCCGTTGCCCTTCAACAGCGTCGCCGAGCTCCGCGCCAAGCTGTTCGCCGCCGGTCCCCATCTCGCCATGCTCGACCAGATCGTGCCGGCCGATCATGCGGCCATCGAGGCCCTCGCAGGAGAAGGGCGGCAAGACCAGCAAGGACCGCTTCGGCGAGGCGGTCGCCGACTTCTACCTCACCAACCCGATCGCGCGGGCTTCGGCGATCATGGCGAACTTAAGCGCGATGCACGCGACGAACGAAGAGGCGACAGGCACCGATGGCTGAATTCTGGTCAAGCTACGGTCTGCCGTTAACGCTCATCGTCGCCGAGAGCGTGCTCTTGCTCGTGGTGCTGCTCGTCTTCGTCGCCTTCCTGCTCTATGCCGACCGGAAGGTGTGGGCGGCGGTGCAGATGCGTCGCGGGCCGAACGTCGTCGGGCCTTTCGGCCTGTGGCAGTCCTTCGCCGACCTCCTGAAATTCGTGTTCAAGGAGCCGCTGATCCCCGCCGGCGCCAACAAGGGCATCTTTCTGCTGGCGCCGATCGTGACCGCTGGCCTCGCGCTGTCGGCCTGGGCGGTGATGCCGGTCGCCGACGGTTGGGCCGTCGCCAACATCAATGTCGGCATCCTTTACATCTTCGCCATCTCGTCCTTGCAGGTCTACGGCGTGATCATGGCCGGCTGGGCCTCGAACTCGAAATACGCCTTCCTCGCCGCCCTCCGCTCCGCGGCGCAGATGGTGTCCTACGAGGTCTCGATCGGCTTCGTCATCATCACCGTGCTGCTCTGCGCGGGCACCCTCAATCTCAACGACATCGTCAAGGCGCAGGACACCGCGCTTGGCCTCTTCGGCTGGTATTGGCTGCCGCTCCTGCCGATGTTCGTGGTGTTCTTCATCTCGGCGCTCGCCGAGACCAACCGGCCGCCCTTCGACCTGCTCGAGGCCGAGTCGGAGCTCGTCGCCGGCTTTATGGTCGAATATTCCTCGACCCCCTACATGCTGTTCATGCTCGGCGAGTATGTCGCCATCGTCTTGATGTGCGGCCTCGGCACCGTGCTGTTCCTAGGCGGTTGGCTGCCGCCCGTACCGCTGCCGCCCTTCACCTGGGTCCCCGGTGTGCTATGGTTCGTGGGGAAGGTTTGCTTCCTGTTTTTCTTGATTGCCATGGTCAAGGCCATGGTGCCGCGATACCGCTACGACCAGCTGATGCGGCTCGGCTGGAAGGTCTTCCTGCCCTTGTCCCTAGCCATGGTCGTGATCGTGGCGGCCATCCTTCAGCTATGGCAGCAAGCCACATGATGGGAGAGAGCGCGTGAAGCGCGTCGCCGACACCGCCAAAGCCCTGCTGCTGACGGAATTTCTGTCGGCCTTTTGGCTCGCGATGAAATATTTCGTGCGGCCGAAGCCGACCATCAACTACCCGTACGAGCGCGGGCCGTTGTCGCCGCGGTTCCGCGGCGAGCATGCGCTCAGGCGCTACCCCAACGGCGAGGAGCGCTGCATCGCCTGCAAGCTGTGCGAGGCGATCTGCCCGGCGCAAGCCATCACCATCGAGGCCGGCCCCCGGCGTAACGACGGCACCCGCCGCACCACGCGCTACGACATCGACATGGTGAAGTGCATCTATTGCGGCTTCTGTCAGGAGGCGTGTCCGGTCGACGCCATCGTGGAGGGGCCGAATTTCGAGTTCGCCACCGAGACCCGCGAGGAGCTTTATTACGACAAGGAGCGGTTGCTTGCGAATGGCGACCGCTGGGAGCGCGAGATCGCCAAGAATCTGGCGCTCGACGCGCCATATCGGTGAGGGGCAGCCAAGCATGATGGCCGCTGCATATGTCGCCTCTCCCCGCTGGGGAGAGGTCGCGCCGAAGGCGCGGGCGAAGGGGGCGGCCTGGTCATGATCGCCAACGCGTTGTTCTTCTATCTGTTCGCCGGGATCTTGGTGGCATCGGCCTTCATGGTGATCGCCGTGAAGAACCCGGTGCACGCCGTGCTGTTTCTGATCCTCGCCTTCTTCAACGCCGCAGGCCTGTTCGTGCTGCTCGGCGCCGAGTTCCTCGCCATGATCCTGGTCGTGGTCTATGTCGGCGCGGTGATGGTGCTGTTCCTGTTCGTGGTGATGATGCTCGACGTCGACTTCGCCGAGCTCAGGGCCGGCTTCCTCAAATATCTTCCGGTCGGCGCCACGGTCGGCATCCTGCTTCTGGTCGAGCTGATCCTCATCCTCGGCGCCTGGATCACGGCGCCCGAGATCGCCGCGCAAGCACCGACACCGCCGCTCGCCGAGATCAGCAACACCCAGGCGTTAGGGCAGATCCTCTACACCAAATACGTCTATCTGTTCGAGGCTGCCGGACTGATCCTGCTCGTCGCCATGATCGGCGCCATCGTGCTCACGCTCCAGCACCAGCGCGACGTCAAGCGCCAGTCGGTGCCCCGGCAAGTCGGGCGCACCCGCGAGATGTCCGTCGAGGTGGTCGAGGTCGAAACGGGGAGGGGGCTCTCATGACCATCGGGCTCTCGCACTACCTCACCGTCGCCGCCATCCTGTTCACGCTCGGGATTTTCGGCATCTTCCTCAACCGCAAGAACGTCATCGTCATTCTCATGAGCGTCGAACTGATGCTGCTTGCGGTGAACCTCAATCTCGTCGCCTTCTCCAGTTTTCATGGCGACCTGGTGGGCCAGATCTTCGCCATCATCGTGCTCACCGTCGCCGCCGCCGAAGCCGCGATCGGACTTGCCATCGTCGTCGTCTATTTCCGCAACCGCCACACCATCGACGTCGCGGAAATCGATCTGTTGAAGGGCTAGAGCGGCTGCATGTATCAAGCGATCGTCTTCCTGCCGCTCTTCGGCGCCATCTTCGCCGGCTTCTTCGGCCGCCTGTTCGGCGCGCGCGCGAGCGAGGTCGTGACCACGAGCTTGGTGCTCGTCACCGCGCTCTTGTCCTGGTTCGCCTTCTATCAGGTCGCCATCGAGGGATTCGAGACCAGGATCGAGCTCGCCCGCTTCATCCAGTCAGGCGCGCTACAATCGTCCTGGGCGCTCCGCATCGACACGCTCACCGCGGTGATGCTGGTGGTGGTGACCACGGTGTCGGGCCTCGTCCATCTCTATTCCATCGGCTACATGCAGGACGACCCGCACCAGCCGCGCTTCTTCGCTTATTTGTCGCTGTTCACGTTTGCCATGCTGGCGCTCGTCACCGCCGACAACTTCCTGCAGCTGTTCTTCGGCTGGGAGGGCGTCGGCCTCGCCTCCTACCTCCTGATCGGCTTCTGGTACCACAAGCCAGCCGCCAACGCCGCGGCGATCAAGGCCTTCATCGTCAACCGCGTCGGCGATTTCGGCTTCGCGCTCGGCATCTTCGCCATCTTCACCGTGTTCAGCTCGGTGCAATACGACACCGTGTTCGCGTCGGCTCCCGACCAGGTCGGCAAGACCATGGAGTTCCTCGGGATGCAGGTCGACGTCATGACCTTGATCTGCATCCTCCTCTTCGTCGGCGCCATGGGCAAGTCGGCGCAGTTCCTGCTGCACACCTGGCTGCCCGACGCCATGGAGGGCCCGACGCCGGTGTCGGCCTTGATCCATGCCGCGACCATGGTCACCGCGGGCGTGTTCATGGTGGCGCGGCTGTCGCCGCTGTTCGATCTTGCGCCCATCGCGCTTGCCGTGGTCACCGTCATCGGCGCCACCACGGCCTTCTTCGCCGCGACCGTCGGCCTCGTTCAGACCGACATCAAGCGCGTCATCGCCTATTCGACCTGCTCCCAGCTCGGCTACATGTTCGTGGCCGAGGGCGTCGGCGACTATGGCGGCGGCATCTTCCATCTCTTCACCCACGCCTTCTTCAAGGCGCTGCTGTTCCTGGGCGCCGGCGCCGTGATCCACGCGCTCCATAACGAGCAGGACATGCGCCGCATGGGCGGCTTGCGCAAAGTGCTGCCCTTCACCTGGGCGATGATGCTGGTCGGCACCCTGTCGCTCACCGGCTTTCCGCTGACCTCGGGGTTCGTCTCCAAGGACGCGATCATCGAGGCGGCCTACGCCGGAAATTCACCCGCCGCGGCCTATGGCTTCGCCCTGACCCTGTTCGCGGCGCTCTTGACCGCGTTCTACTCCTGGCGGCTGATGTTCCTCACCTTCGAGGGCAAGCCGCGCGAGAAGCCTGACGTTCTCGCCCATGCCCATGAGCCGCCCTGGACCATGGGGCTGCCGCTCGTGCTGCTCGCCCTCGGCTCGCTGCTCGCCGGCGCCGTGTTCATGCGCTTCTTCATCGGCGTCGATCAGGTCGCGTTCTGGAAGGGCTCTCTCGTCACCCATGCCGGGGAGGGGCATCCCGAGGTGCCGCTCCTTGTCCAGTTGGCGCCCACCGTTTTCATGATCGTCGGGTTCGCCATCGCCTGGTATTTCTACATCACCAATCCGCTGGTTCCGTTCGGGCTCGCCAAGCGCTTCCGCGGCGCCTATCAGTTCCTGCTGCACGCCTGGTACTTCGACGATCTTTATGACTTCCTCTTCGTCCGGCCGGCGAAGCGTCTCGGGCGCTTCCTGTGGAAGACCGGCGACGGCACCGTGATCGACGGCATCGGTCCCGACGGCGTCGCGGCCCGGGTGATCGACATCACCAACCGAGTCGTCAAGCTGCAGACCGGCTATATCTACCACTACGCCTTCGTCATGCTGATCGGCGTGGCGCTGATCATCACCTATTTCATCTTCGCCGGGGGAGGGCTGCCGCGATGAGCTGGCCCGTGCTCTCCACCATCACCTTCCTGCCGCTGCTCGGCGCGCTGTTGATCGTCGCCTTGCGCGGCCGCGACGAGAGCGCGGATCGCAATGCGCGCTTCATTGCGCTGTGGACCACGCTCGTCACCTTCGCCCTGTCGCTGCTGCTGTGGCGGGATTTCGATCCGACCACGGCTCAATTCCAATTCGTCGAGCGGCGCGAGTGGCTTGGAACAATTCACTTCCATATGGGCGTCGACGGCATCTCGCTTCCCTTCGTGCTCCTGACCACGCTGTTGATGCCGCTCTGCATCCTTGCGAGCTGGATCTCGATCACGACGCGCGTCAAGGAATACATGATCGCCTTCCTCGTGCTCGAGACGCTGATGCTCGGGGTGTTCACCTCCCTCGACCTCGTGCTGTTCTATCTCTTCTTCGAGGGCGGCCTGATCCCGATGTTCCTGATCATCGGCATTTGGGGCGGACCGCGGCGTGTCTATGCGAGCTTCAAGTTCTTCCTCTACACGCTCGCCGGCTCGCTCCTGATGCTGCTCGCCATCATGGCGATCTATTGGGAGGCGGGGACCACCGACATCCCGACGCTCCTGACCCATGGGTTCCCGGCCTCGATGCAGACCTGGCTGTGGTTCGCCTTCCTCGCCTCCTTTGCCGTCAAGCTGCCGATGTGGCCGGTGCACACCTGGCTCCCTGACGCCCATGTCGAGGCGCCGACCGCGGGCTCGGTGATCCTTGCCGGCATCCTCCTCAAGATGGGCGGCTACGGGTTCCTGCGCTTCTCCATCCCGATGTTCCCGCTGGCCTCGGCGGAGTTCGCGCCGCTGATCTTCGCCTTCTCGGTGGTCGCCATCATCTACACCTCGCTCGTGGCGCTCGCCCAGGAGGACGTGAAGAAGCTGATCGCCTATTCCTCCGTGGCCCATATGGGCTTCGTCACCATCGGCATCTTCACCATCACCATGCAGGGGCTTCAGGGCGGCATCTTCCAGATGCTGTCCCACGGCATCGTCTCCGGCGCGCTGTTCCTCTGCGTCGGCGTGATCTACGACCGCATGCATACGCGCGAGATCTCGGCCTATGGCGGCCTCGTCGACCGCATGCCGCTCTACGCCTTCTGCTTCATGGTGTTCACTCTCGCCAATGTCGGCTTGCCGGGCACATCCGGCTTCGTCGGCGAGTTCCTGAGCCTCACCGGCGCCTTCCGCGTCAACACCTGGGTGGCGTTCCTCGCCACCACCGGCATCATTCTCTCAGCGGCTTACGCACTTTGGCTCTATCGCCGCGTGATCTTCGGCAAGCTCGAGAAGCCGAGCCTCAAATTCATCACCGATCTCACCTGGCGCGAGATCGCGGTGATGACGCCGCTCGTGCTGCTCACCGTGTTTTTCGGCTTCTATCCGGGGCCGGTGCTCGACGCGAGCGCCGCCTCGGTCGAAGCGCTGATCAAGAATTACCACACCGCTTTGGCCGCGGCCGAGCAGGCCCACATCGCGCTCGCGCCTTAACTCGCGCCTTAAGGAGATCCCGTGCCGTCGTCCGTCCATCTCGCGGTTGCCCTGCCGGAGCTCACGCTCTCGATCGGCGCCATGGCGCTGCTCATGGTCGGCGTCGCCACCCGCGAGGATCGCAGCGAGCTCGTGCTCGGCATCGCCGTTGGCGTGATTGCGCTCGCAGGCTTCTTCGTCTTGCGCGGCACCGGCACCGAAACCTTGTTCACCGACAGCTTCATCGTCGATCCCTTCGCCCGCATGATGAAGCTGCTGACGCTGACCGGCGCCGCGGTCACGCTGCTGATGTCGATCGACTATTGGCGCGGGGAAGGGCGGCTCAAATTCGAGTTCCCGGTACTGGTACTGCTCGCCACCACCGGCATGATGATGATGATCTCGGCCAACGATCTCATCTCGCTCTATGTCGGGCTCGAGCTGCAAAGTCTCGCGCTTTACGTGGTCGCGGCGTTCGACCGCAGATCGGCGAAATCGAGCGAGGCGGGACTGAAATATTTCGTCCTCGGGGCGCTGTCCTCGGGCATGCTGCTCTATGGGGCGTCGCTGATCTACGGCTTCACCGGCTCGACGCTCTTCACCGAAATTGCCGCGGCGGTGCAGCCCTCAGGCGCCAATCTCGGTCTCATCTTCGGGCTGGTGTTCCTGATGGCGGGCTTCGCCTTCAAGATTTCGGCGGTGCCGTTCCACATGTGGACACCCGACGTCTATGAAGGCGCGCCGACCCCGGTCACGGCCTTCTTCGCCGCCGCGCCGAAGCTTGCCGCCATGACGCTGATGGTGCGGACGCTGTTCGCGGCGTTCCCCGCGGTGACCGTCGAATGGCAGCAGATCGTCACCTTCCTCGCCATCGCCTCGATGGCGCTCGGTGCCTTCGCGGCCATCGGCCAGCGCAACATCAAGCGGCTGATGGCTTATAGCTCCATCGGCCATATGGGCTATGCGCTGGTCGGGCTCGCCGCCGGTACCGCCGAAGGCGTCCAGGGGGTGATCATCTACCTCGCCATCTATCTCGCCATGACCCTCGGCACCTTCGCCTGCATCCTCGCCATGCGCCGTCACGGCCGCATGGTCGAGGACATCGATCAGCTCGCCGGCCTCTCCGCCACCAATCCGCTGATGGCCTTCATGTTGGGGGTGCTGCTGTTCTCGCTCGCAGGGATTCCGCCGCTTGCCGGCTTTTTCGCCAAATTCTACGTGTTCCTCGCCGCGATCCACGCCGGGCTCTACGCTCTTGCCGTCATCGGCGTACTGTTGAGCGTGGTCGGCGCCTACTATTACCTCCGCATCGTCAAGATCATGTATTTCGACGCGCCCGCCGAACGCTTCGAGCCGATGCCTGGCGTGCTGGCGACGGTTCTCGGTGGCAGCGGCCTGTTCGTGCTGCTCTTTGTCGCCTATCCTGCACCCTTGGTGAGTGCCGCCGCGACCGCAGCGAAATCCCTGTTCTGATGCCGCCTTTGTCTTCTCCAGCGCCGAAGCTTCCGAGCGGATACCGCCTCCTGCGCCTGGAGACGGTCGATTCGACCAACGCCGAGGCACGCCGCCGCGCCGAGGCCGGCGAGCCGGGACCGCTCTGGATCTGGTCGGCCCGGCAATCGGCGGGACGCGGGCGGAACGGCCGCAGCTGGCAGTCGCAGCCTGGCAATCTGTTCGCGAGCCTCCTGCTCGGCTTGAATTGCTCGCTGAGGACCGCAGGCCAGCTCGCGCTTCTCGCGGGCGTCGTCGCCTACGACACCCTCGAAGAGCTGCTCCCCGAAGAAGCCCGGGCCGATCTCGTACTCAAGTGGCCCAACGATGTGCTCGTCAAGGACAGCAAGGTCGCCGGCGTTCTTCTGGAAAGCACGAGCGAAACGGCTCCCAATCGCTGCAAGGTGGTGATCGGGACCGGGATCAATCTTGCGAGCTGCCCCGAGGGGCTGGAGCAGCCGGCGACGAGCCTTGCCGCTCAGGGCGGCGCCGCCACGCCGGCCAAGGCCCTGGAGACGCTCGCGGCGATCACCGACGCTTGGCTCACCCGCTGGAGCGAGGGGACATCGTTTCACGCCGTGCGGCGCGCCTGGCTCGACCGCGCCGGGCCGACTGGAAGACCGCTCCGCGTACGGCTTCAGGGCGAGGAGGCGGAAGGCACCTTCGCCGGACTGGACTCAGCCGGTGCGCTCCGGCTGCTGCTGAGCAATGGCGCCGAGCGCCGCGTCGCCGCGGGCGACGTGTTCTTCGCCAACTCCTAGGCCCCGGCCGAACCGCCCGTGTCCAGCCGCGCATCCCGACACAGTCCTGAATTCGTGTTCGTGCCCCTTGGCGGCGTCGGCGAGATCGGCATGAACCTCTATCTTTACGGCTATGGCCCTCCCGGCAACCGCGAGTGGCTGATCGTCGACCTCGGCATCACCTTCGGCAGCGAGATGGAGCCTGGCGTCGATGTCATCCTGCCTGACATTCGTTTCCTCGAGGAAGAGCGCCCGAACCTGAAGGGCCTGCTGCTGACCCACGCCCATGAGGACCATTTCGGCGCCGTGATCGATCTCTGGCCGCGGCTCGGCGGCGTCCCCGTCTATGCCACGCCCTTCACCGCCTCGATGCTCAAGTCGAAGCTTGCCGAGGTCGGCATGCTGCAAGGCTTTCCGCTCGAGGTCATGCCCATGGGCGGACGGCGCACCATCGGGCCGTTCGATATCGAGCTCATCACCATGTCGCATTCGATCCCGGAACCGTCCGGGGTCGTGATCAAGACCGAGCTCGGCACCGTGCTCCATACCGGCGACTGGAAGCTCGATGAGACGCCGCTGACGAGCGGACCGACCGACGAGGCGCGGCTCAGGGCGCTGGGAGAGGCTGGCATCACGGCGCTGATTTGCGATTCGACCAATGCCGTGCGCGACGGCATCTCGCCGTCGGAGGCGGACGTTGCCGTGACCCTCGAAGAGCTGATCCGCAAAGCGCCTCGTCGCGTCGCGGTCACCACCTTCGCCTCCAACGTCGCCCGCATCGGTTCGGTGGCCAAGGCGGCGCGCGCGGCGGGTCGCAAGCTCGTGGTGGTCGGGCGCGCCATGTACCGCGTCATCGAGGCGGCCCAGGAGACCGGCTATCTCGATCCCGATCTCCCGTTCCTGCCCGAGAACGAGTTCGAACGCGTCGCGCCGGGGAAGGTCGTGGCGCTGTGCACGGGGAGCCAGGGCGAGAGCCGCGCCGCCATGGCCCGCATCGCTCAAGGCGAGCATCCCAATGTCGAGCTCGACGCCGGCGATTGGGTGATCTTCTCCTCGCGCACCATCCCCGGCAACGAGAAGGCCGTTGCCCGCGTCCAGAACGGCCTCTCCGATCAGGGTATCGAGGTCATTACCGATCAGGATGCGCCGGTTCATGTCTCGGGCCACCCCCGCCGCGGCGAGCTTGAGCAGCTTTACCGTTGGATCAAGCCCAAGATCGCAATCCCGATGCATGGCGAGGGCAAGCATCTCGAGGCCCATGCGCGCCTTGCCGAGCGGCTCGGCGTCGGCAAGGTGGTGCGCGCGCGGAACGGCACCATGGTCCGGCTCGCACCGGAACCTGTGGCCATCATCGACGAAGTGCCGGTGGGGCGGCTCTACCGCGACGGCGCCATCATCACCGCCGAAGGCGACGGCCAAGTGCGCGAGCGCCGCAAGCTCGGCTTTGTCGGTTCCGTTGCCGTGTCTTTGGTGCTCTCCGACAAGGGCCAGCTCCTCGCCGACCCCGAGGTGGCCCTCACCGGCTTGCCCGCGACCGACACCCAAGGCACCGCGTTCGAGACCATCGTCAGGGAGGCGGTGATCGGCACCGTGGACAGCATTCCCCGGCCGCGGCGCAAGGATGCGAACCTCGTCGGCGACGCCGTCCGCCGCGGCGTACGCGCCGCCGTCAATCAGGCCTGGGGCAAGAAGCCCGTATGCTCGGTGCTGGTGACGGTGCTATAGCGGACAGCGGTAGGCTGGGCCTCCGTCGTTGCCCGGGCTTGACCCGGCAATCCGGTCCACTACCTCTTCCGCTTGCCCAAGCCGAGCATGCGTGGATGCGCCGATCGCGTCCGGACATGACGATTGGAGAGAGAAGCAAGATGATTGGACGCCTAAATCACGTGGCCATTGCCGTCCCCGATCTCGACGCGGCGACCAAGGTCTACCGCGACACCCTCGGCGCCAAGGTGTCGCCGACGGAGGAGCAGCCCGAGCACGGCGTCACCACGGTGTTCATCGAGCTTCCCAACACCAAGATCGAGCTCCTCGGCGTGCTTGGCGACAATTCGCCCATCGCCGGCTTTCTCGAGCGCAACCCGAACGGCGGCATCCATCACCTCTGCTACGAGGTCCCGGACATCATCGCCGCGCGGGATCGCCTCGTTGCCGAAGGGGCGCGCGTGCTGGGGAAGGGTGAGCCGAAGATCGGCGCTCACGGCAAGCCGGTGCTGTTTCTGCACCCCAAGGACTTCTGCGGCACCCTCGTTGAACTCGAGCAGGCTTAGGGCCCGTGACGATCGCCTTCGCCATCGCGATCTATCTCATAATCTGGTGGGTGGTTCTGTTCGCCATGCTGCCGATCGGCGTGCGCACCCAAGCTGAGGAAGGGGAGGTCGTCGCCGGGGACCGCCGAAAGCGCGCCGCACCGTCCGCAACTTCTGGCGAAGATGGCAGCCACCACGGTGGTGGCGAGCGTGGTGTTCGTGGTCGTTTACCTTGTCGTCGCGCATCACCTGATTACGCTCGACGACATTCCGTTCTTCCCGCGCTTCGAGACGATTCGATAGGGGATTTCAGCCGGGGCGCCGGCGCCACAAACAAAAAAGCAAGGCCAAACGGCCTTGCTTTCTTTGTAAAATCAACTCCTTATCCCTCACGAGCTAGCGGCCTCGTCATCACGTATGATCATCGAGATTGCCAACTAGAGGGCGCTGCGCCTCTGCAGCTGCATGATTAGCGCGCCTGGAGCTACTTCCTCCCAAGACTTGGACCGGGTCCAATCTCAACGCATAACTCCGAGATCGTTACCCGTCCCGACGCTCATCACGTTGTGTGAACGACACTAGCAAGCCCGCGCCAAATTGTCACCATGATTGTGATCGGTCGATTGAGATTTATGCGTAACCGAGCCTCGCGACGGGGCGAACGGCCTCAAATTTAGTCAGCACGACGCGATTGTGTCCCGCGTGCCACGACCGCACGACGTCACGCCGCAGGGTTAAGCGGAGCGCGATTCGCACGCAGCAGTAGGTGTCGCCAGCCGCTCTCGCCCAGGATTGCTAACACGCGCCGAATTAAGGTATTAGCCGCAGCGACGGTTCCGCCAGGCGGCGGCTCCTTCTCCCAAGGCTTGGCACGCGCCCGAAACAGAACGAGCACCGCTCCCATGCGCCTCAGCCGATACTTCCTGCCCCTGTTGCGCGACGATCCCAAGGAAGCCGAGATCGTCTCCCACCGGCTGATGCTGCGCGCAGGGCTTGTCCGCCAATCGAGCGCAGGTATTTATTCCTGGCTGCCTTTCGGCTACCGGGTCTTGAGCAAGATCGAGCAGATCGTGCGCGAGGAGCAGGATCGCGCCGGCGCCCTCGAACTGTTGATGCCGACCATCCAGCCCGCGGAGATCTGGCGCGAGAGCGGCCGCTACGACGTCTACGGCAAGGAGATGCTGCGCATCAGCGATCGCCACGAGCGCGAGATGCTCTACGGCCCGACCAACGAGGAGTTGATCACCCAGATCTTCCGCGACGGCGTCAAGTCCTACAAGGAGCTGCCGCGCATCCTCTACCACATCCAATGGAAATTCCGCGACGAGATCAGACCGCGTTTCGGCGTCATGCGCGGCCGCGAATTCCTGATGAAGGATTCCTATTCCTTCGATCTCACCGTCGAGGACGCGCGCGTGTCCTACAACAAGATGTTCGTGTCTTATCTCCGCACCTTCAGCCGCATGGGCTTGAAATCGATCCCCATGGCCGCCGAGTCGGGCCCGATCGGCGGTGACATGAGCCACGAATTCATCATCCTCGCCGACACCGGCGAGAGCGAGGTGTTCTGCCACCGTGACCTGGTCGAGCTCGCGCCGCCGGGCCCTGACGTCGACTATGACGGCGACCTCATGCCGACGATCAGGACCTGGACCGGCAGATACGCCGCCACCAGCGAGAAGCACGACGCCGCCCGCTTCGCCGCGGAGGTGCCGGAGCCAAGCCGGGTCACGGCGCGGGGCATCGAGGTCGGCCATATTTTCTTCTTCGGAACCAAGTACTCCGAACCCATGGGATGCAAGGTTCAGGGCCCCGACGGCGGCTTGGTGACGGTGCAGATGGGCTCTTACGGCATCGGCGTGTCGCGCCTCGTCGGCGCCATCATTGAAGCTTCGCACGACGACGCCGGCATCATCTGGCCGGAAGCGGTCGCGCCGTTCCACGTCGGCCTCATCAACGTCAAGAGCGGCGACCTCGAGACCGACGCGGTGTGCGAGGACCTCTACGGCAAGCTGGAGCGCGCCGGCGTGAGCGTGCTTTACGACGATCGCGACGATCGGCCGGGCGCGAAATTCGTGGCCATGGACCTCATCGGGCTCCCGTGGCAACTCGTGGTCGGGCCCAAGGGCATCAAATCCGGCGAGGTCGAATTGAAAGAGCGGCGCACCGGCGCGAAGCAGTCTCTCGGCTTTGATGCCGCGCTCAATCTGTTGACGTCGGCGGCGGCCGCGCGGGGCAGGGAGGCGGCATGAGCGTCACGAGCCCCTCGGCCTTTTCGCCGTTCGAATGGATGGTGGCGCTGCGCTACTTACGGGCCCGCCGCAAAGAGGGCTTCATCTCGGTGATCGCCGGCTTCTCGTTCCTCGGCATCACCCTCGGCGTCGCCACGCTGATCATCGTCATGGCGGTGATGAACGGCTTCCGGCAGGAGCTGTTCGACAAGATGCTCGGTCTGAACGGCCACGTCGTGGTGCACAGCCTCGATCCGAACTTCACCAACTACGATGACATCGCCGGCAAGATCCGCGCCGTGCCCGGCGTCAAATATGCGCTGCCCTTGATCGAGGGCCAGGTGATGGTGTCGACCACGACGTCCTCGACCGGCGCTCTCGTTCGGGGCTTGCGCGAGACCGACCTCAAGGAGCTGAAGGCGGTCTCCGGCAATATCCGCTTCGGCACCCTCGATGGCTTCGACAACAAGGATGGCGTCGCGCTCGGCACGCGGCTCGCGAACGACCTCAACGTCAAGGTCGGCGATTATGTGACGCTGCTTACGCCGCGCGGCGCCTCGACCGCGCTCGGCACGGCGCCGCGGGTGAAACGCTATCCAGTGGTCGCCGTCTTCGAGATCGGCATGTCGGAATATGATTCCAGCATCTTGTTCATGCCGCTTGCCGAGGCCCAGCGCTATTTTTCCCACCCCGACGGCGTCACCGTGCTCGAGGTCGTGCTCGATTCGCCGGATGAAGTGAGCGACCTCGGCCCGAAGATCCTCGCAGACCGGCGGCCGCAGCATTTATGTCAGCGACTGGCGCCAGCGCAACGCCACCTTCTTCACCGCACTCCAGGTCGAGCGCAACGTCATGTTTCTGATCCTCGCCCTGATCGTGCTCGTCGCCGCGCTCAACATCATCTCCGGACTGATCATGCTGGTGAAGGACAAGGGCCGGGACATCGCCATCCTCCGCACCATGGGGGCGTCGCGCGGCTCCGTGATGCGCATCTTCTTCATCACCGGCGCCAGCATCGGCATCGTCGGCACCCTCGCGGGCCTCCTCATCGGGGTGCTCGTCTGCGCCAATATCGAGCGCTTGCGCGAATTCATCGGCTGGATCACCGACACCGAGCTGTTCTCACCCGAGCTCTATTATCTCTCGCAATTGCCGGCGGAGATGGATACCGGCGAAACCGTCTCGGTCGTGATCATGGCCCTCGTGCTCGCCATCCTCGCCACGCTCTATCCGTCCTGGAGGGCCTCTCGCCTCGATCCGGTCGAAGCCTTGCGCTACGAGTAGGGGCGGGCCGTGCAAAAATCCGATCAAGCGCCGACGCTCCGCCTCGAGCAGCTGGAGCGCGCCTACGCCCAAGGCGAGCGCCTGATCGAGGTGCTGAAAGGCGCGACCGCGTCGTTCTATCCCGGCGAGGCGGTGGCGCTGCTCGGACCGTCAGGCGCGGGCAAATCCACGCTGCTGCACATCGCCGGGCTCCTCGAGCAACCTGACCGCGGCGCCGTGATCATCGACGGCGTCAACTGCGGCGACCTCGGCGACGGCGAACGGACGCGGATGCGGCGCGCCGAGATCGGCTTCGTCTATCAGTTCCATCACCTCCTGCCGGAGTTCTCGGCGCTCGAGAATGTGGTGCTGCCGCAATTGATTCTCGGACTATCGCGGAGCGAAGCGGACTCGCGGGCGACGCAACTGCTCGAGGCCCTTGGTCTCGGCGAGCGGGGCGACCACCGTCCATCTCAGCTCTCAGGCGGTGAGCAGCAACGTGTCGCCATCGCCCGCGCCGTGGCCAACGGTCCGAAATTTCTCCTCGCCGACGAGCCGACCGGGAATCTCGATCCCCCGACCGCCGAGCGCGTGTTCGAGCAGCTCTTGAGCCTGATCCGCCAGTCGGGCGTTGCCGCCTTGATCGCCACCCACAATCTCGACCTTGCCGCCCGCATGGACCGGGACCTTCGCCTCGTCGACGGCGTCCTCGTCGAGGAGGAGGTCACGGTGGTGGAGATCACCGAGGCCAAAGCCGACTAAGTCGCTGTAACAACGGTATCTTTTTCCCATCTTGTCTAAAGAACAAAATGGGAACAAGATAGCTGGGCAGAACCTCTGGATATCTCGCCGATCGGGCCGGCGCCGTGTTGCCTCGGGGGCGAATCTCGAACGGTAATGACCAAAGCCTCGCGCATTGCCCCTAAGCAGAGACAGGTGTGACCGATCAGATGCAAGCCTTCGTGCACCTTCGCGTGCATTCAGCCTATTCGCTGCTCGAAGGCGCACTGACCATTCCGCGGCTCGTGGCGCTCGCCGCCGACAACCGCATGCCGGCGCTCGCCATCACCGACTCCAACAATCTGTTCGGCGCCCTCGAGTTCTCCGAGGCCGTCGCCGGGGCGCGGATCCAACCCATCGTCGGCTGCACGCTCTCCTTGAGCTTCGCTGTCGAGGAGGAAGAGGGCGCCCAGACCGTGGAGGTGAAACGGCCGCAGGCCGACGGCCGCATCGCCGTGCTCGCCAAGGACGAGCGCGGCTATGCCAATCTGATGCGCCTCTCCAGCAACGCTTATCTCGCGGCAGCGGAGACCGGCGAAGTCCTGACCAGCATTCGTGGCCTTGCCGCTCATGCGGACGGCCTCATTGCGCTCACCGGGGGGTCCGAAGGCGTGATCGACCTCGCGCTCGCCGAGGCCAACCCGGACCTTGCCCGCGCCCGCCTCGCGGCGCTGAAGGGCATCTTCGGCGACCGCCTCTATGTCGAGGTGCAGCGGCACGGTCTATCCCAGGAGCGGGCAATCGAGCCGGTGCTGCTCGACCTTGCCTATGAGGCGCAGTTGCCGATCGTCGCCACCAATGAGGCCTTCTTCGAAACCGCCGATGATTTCGAGGCTCATGATGCGCTGCTTTGCATCGCGGCCGGGAGCTATGTCGGGGTCGACGAGCGGCGGCGGCTGACGCCGCAGCATTACTTCAAGAGCGCGGCCGACATGATCGATCTGTTCGCCGATCTGCCGGAGGCCATCGACAACACCATCGAGATCGCACGCCGCTGCGCCTACCGGCCGATGACGCACGCGCCGATCCTGCCGCAATTCCTGAGCGGCGGCAGCACCTCGGAAGCGCAAGGCGACGTGGAGGCCGCCGAACTCCGCCGGCAATCGGAGGAGGGGCTGGCGCGGCGGCTGGCAGCAGAAGGCGCCGCCCCGGGTCACAGCGCCGAGGCCTATCGGGAGCGGCTTCTTTTCGAGCTGAACGTCATCACCGGCATGAACTATCAGGGCTACTTCCTGATCGTCGCCGATTTCATCAAATGGGCCAAGGCGAAGGGGATTCCCGTGGGCCCGGGCCGCGGATCGGGTGCGGGCTCGCTCGTCGCCTGGGCGCTGACCATCACCGACCTCGATCCGATCCGCTTCGGGCTGCTGTTCGAGCGCTTCCTGAATCCCGAGCGCGTCTCCATGCCCGACTTCGACATCGACTTCTGCCAGGACCGCCGCGACGAGGTGATCGCCTATGTGCGCGAGCGCTATGGCTCGGACCGCGTCGCCCATATCATCACCTTCGGCAAGTTGCAGGCCCGCGCCGTGCTCCGCGACGTCGGCCGCGTGCTGCAAATGCCTTACGGGCAGGTCGATCGCCTGTGCAAGCTCGTGCCCAACAATCCCGCGAACCCCGTGACCCTGCCGCAGGCGATCGCCGGCGAGCCGCGCCTCCAGGAAGCCCGCGACAACGAGCCGATCGTCGCCAAGCTGCTCGACATCGGTCAGCGCCTCGAGGGCCTTTACCGCCACGCCTCGACCCACGCCGCGGGCGTGGTCATCGCCGACCGTCCGCTGATCGACCTCGTGCCGCTCTACCGCGATCCTCGCGCGCAACTGCCGGCGACGCAGTTCAACATGAAATGGGCGGAAGCTGCGGGCCTCGTGAAATTCGACTTCCTCGGCCTCAAGACGCTGACCGTGATCGAGACCGCGCGCGCGCTGCTTGCCCGCAACAGCGTGACGCTCGATCCGGCGCGGCTCCCGCTCGACGACGGCTTGAGTTACGACCTTCTCGCCCGCGGTGACACGGTCGGCGTGTTCCAGCTCGAAGGTGCGGGCATGCGCGACGCCTTGCGCAAACTCAAGCCCGACCGCTTCGAGGACATCATCGCCATCGTCGCGCTCTATCGGCCCGGGCCGATGGACAACATCGACAGCTACGTCAACCGCAAGCACGGGCGCGAGGAGCCCGACTATCTGCATCCGCTGATCCAGCCGATCCTGGAAGAGACCTACGGCGTCATCATCTACCAGGAGCAGGTGATGCAGATCGCCCAGGTGCTGTCGGGGTTCTCGCTCGGCGAGGCCGATCTCCTCCGCCGCGCCATGGGCAAGAAGATCAAGAAGGAGATGGACAAGCAGCGCACGCGCTTTGTCGAAGGCGCCGTCGCCAACGGCGTCGATCGCGGCCGCGCCGAGTTCATCTTCGAGCTCGTCGCCAAGTTCGCCGGCTACGGCTTCAACAAGTCACACGCCGCAGCCTATGCGCTGATCGCCTACCAGACCGCCTATCTCAAGGCCAACCATCCGATCGAGTTCCTGGCGGCGTCGATGACCCTCGATATGGGCAACACCGACAAGCTCAATGTCTTCGCCCAGGAAGCGCGGCGCATGGGCATCCGCATCGAGCCGCCCTCGGTCAACCGCTCCGAAGCCGGCTTCATCCCGAGCGATGGCGCCATCCGCTACTCGCTTGCGGCGCTGAAGAATGTCGGCCGCCAGGCCGTCGACCACATCTGCGCCGAGCGCGAAGCCCGCGGCGCCTTCCGCGACGTGTCCGACTTCGCCCGGGCGATCAATCCGCGTCTCGTCAACAAGCGCGCGCTGGAGACCCTCGCCGCCGCCGGCGCCCTCGATGAGCTTGGCCTCGATCGCGCCACGGCGTTCGCCAACGTGGATCGGATCATGGCCGCGGGTAACCGGTCACTGGAGGAGGAGACCGGCGGCCAGAACGACCTGTTCGCCGCCGTCTCCCATGCGCCGCCGCCGATCGAGCTCCGGGCCGCGCGGCCCTGGGTGCCGACGGATCGGCTGTCCCGCGAATTCGAGGCGGTCGGCTTCTTCCTCACCGGACACCCCCTCGACGACTACGAGGATGTGCTGAAGGCGCTCGGCGCCGAGACCTGGGTTGAATTCTCGGCCAAGGCCCTGACGCGGCGGGTGGTCGGCACGCTTGCCGGCACCGTCCTGTTCGCCCGCGAGCGCAAGGGCAAGACCGGCAATGCCTATGCCTTTGTTGCCTTCTCCGATCCAACCGGCCAATTCGAGGCGGTGGTGTTCTCCGAGGTCCTTGCCGCCTCGCGCGACCTGCTTCAGCCCGGCTCCGCGGTCGTGCTCGACGTCGAGGCCGAAGCCGATGGCGAGGTGATCAAGGTCAGGACCCAGCGCATCACGTCGCTCGAACGCGCCGCCGAGGCGCGCCATTCGGGCATCAAGATCTATCTCGAGGAGACGCGGGCGCTTGGCTCTGTCGCCGAGCAACTCGGCGCCAAGGGCGGGCAGGGGGAGCTCAGGCTCGTGCTTCGCCTCGACGACCCGGCGCGCGAGGTTGAGTTCGTGTTGCCGCAAGGGATCGATGCCACGCCCAAGCAGCGCAGCGCCTTGGAGCTTGTGGAAGGCGTCGCCGCGGTCAGTCCGCTCTGAGCCAAAAGCACGCCAAGCCAAGGCCTCGCGCCCTTGCCAAGAGCGGGTTGCGTGCCTATAAACCGCCCCATCTCACACGCGGGACCTTCAGCGTCGCGAGGCTCGTTTCTGCTCTCGCGCTCGCTCCGGTGACCGGATTTCGATCCGGTCTTCATTCCCGCGGCGGCCGAACCGGAAAAAGGAGTTTGCAGTCCAATGGCACTGCCCGATGTTACCATGCGCCAGCTGCTCGAAGCTGGCGTGCATTTTGGTCACCAGACCCACCGCTGGAACCCGAAGATGGCACCGTTCATCTACGGTTCCCGCAACAACATTCACATCATCGACCTGACCCAGACGGTGCCGTTGCTGCACCAGGCGCTGCTCGCCGTCGCCGACACCGTTGCCAAGGGCGGCCGCGTGCTGTTCGTCGGCACCAAGCGCCAGGCTTCGGAGACGGTCGCCGATGCCGCGCGGTCTTGTGCGCAGTATTACGTCAACCACCGCTGGCTCGGCGGCACGCTGACCAACTGGCGCACCATCTCCAATTCGATCAGGCGGCTCAAGTCTCTCGAGGAACTGCTCGCAGGCGAGACCCAAGGCCTGACCAAGAAGGAGCTGCTCCAGCTCACCCGCGAGAAGGAGAAGCTCGAGCGCTCTCTCGGCGGCATCAAGGACATGGGCGCGCCGCCCGACCTGATGTTCGTGATCGACACCAACAAGGAGTCGATCGCCATCGCCGAGGCGCGCAAGCTCGGCATGCCCGTTGTCGCCGTGGTCGATTCCAATTCCGACCCAGAGGGCATCAGCCATCCCATTCCCGGCAATGACGACGCCGGACGAGCGATCACGCTCTATTGCGACTTGATCGCCCGCGCGGCGATCGACGGCATCGAACGCGCCCAAGGCGCCTCGGGCGTTGACCTCGGCGCTGCCGAGGAGCCAGGCACCGAGCCCGGACTCGGCGACGAGGCGGGCAGCGGTCAGCCGCAAGGCGAGCGCAGGAGACCCAAAGCCGCGCGCGGCGCGGCGAATGGCAGGGGCAAGCCTCAAGCCAAGCGCCCGCCGAAGCCAAGCGAGGAACCGAAAGGCGAAGAACCGAAGAGCGAAGAACCGCAGAGCGCAGAGCAGAAAAGCGAAGTGCTGGTCGAGGACAACAGCTAGGACGGGCGCGAGGGCGTAGTCGACAAAGGAAGCTTCATGACGGCGATTAACGCATCGATGGTTAAGGGCCTGCGCGACAAGACCGGCGCAGGCATGATGGACTGCAAGGCGGCTCTGAACGAGACCGCAGGCGACATGGAGGCCGCGGTCGATTGGCTGCGCGCCAAGGGGTTTGCCAAGGCGGCCAAGAAGGCCGGCCGCGTGGCCGCCGAGGGCCTGATCGGGCTCGCGGCCGAGGCGAAGCAAGCGGCCCTGGTCGAGGTCAATTCCGAGACCGACTTCGTCGCCCGCAACGACAAGTTTCAGGAGATGGTGAAGACCATCGCCACCGACGCGCTCAAGGCCAAGGGCGACGTCGAGTCGTTGGCCAAGGCCAAATTCGGCGGTGGCAAGACGAGTGTCGCCGATCACCTCAAGGAGATGATCGGCGCGATCGGCGAGAACATGACGCTGAGGCGGAGCGCCTATGTTTCGGTGAAGAACGGCGCCGTCTCGAGCTACGTGCACAACAGCATCGCTCCCGGTCTCGGCAAGATCGGCGTCATCGTCGCGCTGGAATTGAACGGCGATGCCGAGGCGCTGAAAGACTTCGGCAAGCAGGTCGCCATGCATATCGCCGCCGCCAATCCGCAGGCGATCACCGTGGAGAGTCTCGACCCGGTCACGGTCGCGCGCGAGCGCGCGGTGCTGACCGAGCAGGCCAAGGAGTCCGGAAAGCCGGCACCGGTGGTCGAGAAGATGGTCGAAGGACGCCTGCGCAAGTTCTACGAGGAGGTCGTGCTCCTGTCGCAGGCCTTCGTCCATGATCCGGAGACGACGGTGGCCAAGGCGCTCGCCGCCGCGGAGACCGATGCCGGCGCGCCGATCAAAATCGTCGGATTCCATCGCTTCGCGCTCGGGGAGGGCATCGACCGGCCCGAGAGCGACTTCGCCGCGGAAGTGGCCGCGGCGGCATCGGGGTCTTAAACGCGGAACGGGGGCTGTGCCATCCCGGGCCGTGACCTCTCGCGGCCTCGATCCGCAAAGGAGGTCTGGGCTGATGGCAGCATCGCGCACTGGCCGCTCGCTCCGCTACCGCCGAGTCCTCGTCAAGCTGTCCGGTGAGGCCCTGATGGGCCAGAACGGCTATGGCATCGACGTGGCCGTGCTCGACCGTCTCGCCGGCGATATCAGCCAGGCCGCGGAGCTCGGGGCGCAACTCTGTCTCGTGGTCGGCGGCGGCAACATCTATCGCGGCGTCGCCGGGGCTGCGAACGGCATGGACCGCGTCAGCGGCGACTATATGGGCATGCTGGCGACGGTGATGAACGGGCTGGCGCTCGCTCAGGCGCTCGACACCAAGGGCCAGCGGGCGCGGGTGATGTCCGCGATCCCGATGCCCAGCATCTGCGAGACCTTCATCAGACCCAAGGCGCTTGCGCATCTCGAGGACGGCCGCCTCGTGATCTTCGTCGGCGGCACCGGCAATCCGTTCTTCACCACGGATACGACCGCCGCCCTTCGCGCCGCGGAAATGGGCTGTGAGGCGATTTTCAAGGCGACCCAGGTCGACGGCGTCTACGATGCCGATCCGAAAAAGACCCCCGGCGCGCGCCGCTTCGATGCCCTGAGCTATGACGAAGTTTTGGGCCAGGACCTCAAGGTGATGGACGGTGCGGCCGTAGCGCTTGCCCGGGACAATCGGATTCCGATAATTGTGTTTTCAATCAAGGACCAAGGCGGTTTGGCTGCGGTGTTGCAAGGGAAGGGCTCCTCGACCACGATAGCCTAGCGGGCGGCAGCCTCGACGCCGGCGGAAGCCTCCGCCCTCGGCGCCTCGAGCTGACTTGCCGGACGCTGACGGCGACCATGTCAGGAGGAGAAGGCGACATGACTGGCTTCGACCTTAAGGAGATCGAGCGGCGCATGCGCGGCGCGCTCGCCGTGCTCAAGCAGGAGTTCGGCGGGTTGCGCACCGGCCGGGCCAATATGAGCCTGCTCGACCCGATCATGGTCAACGCCTATGGCAGCCAGATGCCGCTCAACCAACTCGCCACCGTCAATGTGCCCGAATTGCGGCTCATCACGGTTCAGGTCTGGGATCGCTCCCAGGTCGGCGCCGTCGAGCGGGCTATCAGGGAGTCCGATCTTGGGTTAAACCCAGTGGTTGAAGGCCAGGTCTTGAGACTGCCGATCCCGGAGCTCAATGAGGAGCGGCGTCACGAGCTTGCCAAGGTGGCGCACAAATACGCCGAACAAGCCCGCGTCGCCGTGCGCAATGTGCGCCGGGACGGCATGGAGCATCTGAAGCGCATGGAGAAGGACGGGGACATCGGCAAAGATGAGCATCATGGTCTCTCCACCAAGGTCCAGGACTTGACCGACAAGGTCATCAAGGAGATCGACGAGACGCTCGCCGGCAAGGAAGCCGAGATCATGCAGGTTTAGCCGGTGACACGGCGAAGGGGGTTTGGACCTTTTAGGGCAATTGGAGCACAACACGTGACGCTCGCAGCAGAGGAGCTTGCCTGGTCGGCCACCGAGACGCGGCCCCCCCGGCACATTGCCATCATCATGGATGGCAACGGCCGCTGGGCCGCCGAACGAGGCCTTCCCCGCGCCGAGGGTCACCGCCAGGGCGTGGAGAGCGTGCGGCGCACCGTCAAGGCCGCGCTCGAGCTCGGCATCACCCACCTGACGCTGTTCAGCTTCTCCTCGGAGAATTGGTCTCGACCGCACACGGAAATCCGCGATCTATTTGGCTTGATGCGCCGCTTCATCAGGCGCGACCTCGCCGACCTCCACCAGAGCGGCGTCAAGATCAGGGTCGTTGGCACGCGTCTCGGCCTCGACGGCGATATCTTGCGCATGATCGACGACGCGGTGCATCTCACCAAGGACAACGAGGCGCTCCACCTCACCATCGCCTTCAATTATGGCGCCCGGGACGAGATTGCGCGCGCTGCGGCGCGCATCGCCGCCGACGTAAAGACAGGCTCCCTCACGGCGACCGACATCACGCCTGAGCGCTTCGCTTCTTATCTCGACACCGCCGACCTGCCGGATCCCGATCTGCTCATTCGCACCAGCGGCGAGCTCCGCTTGAGCAACTTCCTGCTCTGGCAACTCGCCTATAGCGAGTTCGTCTTCATCGACACCTATTGGCCGGATTTCTCCCGCGAGACCCTCGAAGCAGCGATCGCCGAATTTCAGCAGCGAACCCGCCGCTTCGGCGGCCTCAAGGCGAGATCCACCGCGTGACGCCGTTGGACATGGCGGAGCGTGGCGCGAGCCCCAAGACCAAGCCGAATACACCAGAGATAGCGAAGCGGATTGCCTCCGCCGTCGTGCTCGGCGCCCTGGCGCTCGCCGCGGTGATCGCGAGCCCCTGGACCTTTGCCGCGCTCGTCATCGCCTCCGGCGTTACCGTCGCCTGGGAGTGGGGCAGGCTCGTCCGCGGCACGAGTTTCGACGGCATCGCGGTGATCCAGGCCGCTGCCGTCGCCGCCATTGCCGCGTTCCTCACTCTGTCCCGACCCGATCTCGCCCTCATCGCCGCCGCGGCGGCCGTGATCGGCACCTGGGTTCTCGGCCTCTCATCCCGGAGCACACTCGGCTGGTCGTTGCTCGGGCTCGTTTATTCGGTGCTGCCGGCGTGGTGCCTCGTCTGGCTCCGCAGCGACGAGACTTGGGGCGCCACGGCGCTGCTTTATCTCTTCGCCGTGGCCTGGACCACGGACACCGCCTCTTTTGCCGGGGGCAAGCTGATCGGAGGCCCGCGATTCGCCCCGAAAATCTCGCCGCGGAAGACGTGGAGCGGGCTTATAATCGGCACGCTGACGCCAGCTCTGGTCGGCTACGGCTTCGCCGTCGCCCTGAATACCTCGCCCTGGCAACTCGTTCTCGTCAGCATCGCCATCGCGGCGGCGTGCCAGGTCGGGGATTTGAGCGAGAGCGCCGTGAAGCGCCGGTTCGGCGCCAAGGACATGAGCAATCTCATCCCCGGTCATGGAGGATTGCTCGACCGCATCGACGGCCTGCTCATCGCGGCGATCGCCGCCGCCATGATCGCGTTGCGGGACCCGGCCGCTCCCGGCCATGGACTGCTGATCTGGTGAGGCGTTGCCGATGACCGTGATCGCCCCTCGAGCCACCGCCTTCAAGCCGACGTCGGGTGGCCTTCGCCCACGGCGCATCTCCATTCTCGGCGCCACGGGCTCAATCGGCGAAAGCACCCTCGACCTCGTCGGCCGCGATCCCAACGCCTATCACGTCGTCGCCCTGACCGGCTGCCGGAATGCCAAGCGCCTTGCCGAGCTAGCGGTGACCCATCGTGCCGAACTCGCCGTCGTCGCCGACGAGGCCTGCTACGACGAACTGCGCGCGCGCCTCGCCGGCACGGCCATCGAAGCCGCGGCGGGGGCGGAGGCATTGATCGAAGCCGCAAGCCGCCCGGCCGATTGGGTGATGGCCGCGATCGTTGGCGCCGCCGGTCTCAGGCCGACACTTGCTGCCGTCCGCCAAGGCACCTGCACCGCGCTCGCCAACAAGGAATGCCTGGTCTCGGCCGGACGCATTTTCATGCGTGAAGTGGCGCGCTGCGAGACCACGCTTCTGCCCGTCGACTCCGAACATTCCGCGGCGCTCCAGGTGATGACCGGCACGCCGGTCGAGATGATCGAGCGGATCTGCCTCACGGCCTCGGGCGGTCCGTTTCGCAGCTGGCAGCGCGCCGACATGGCGGCGGCGACCCCGAAGCAGGCGCTCGCTCATCCCAACTGGTCGATGGGGCAGAAGGTCACCATCGATTCCGCCACCCTCATGAATAAGGCGCTGGAGCTGATCGAGGCGCACCATCTGTTCGCGGTCGAACCCGACCGCCTCGAGGTCCTGATCCATCCGCAATCGATCGTGCATTGCCTCGTCTATTATCGCGACGGCTCGGTCTTGGCCCAGATGAGTTGCCCGGACATGCGCACACCGATTGCCTATAGCCTTGCTTGGCCCTCGCGCATGCAGGCTCCGACCGCACGGCTCGACCTCGCCAGCATTGGGACGCTGTCGTTCGAGGCTCCCGATGAGACCCGCTTCCCCGCGCTCCGCCTTGCCCGGCAGGTGCTGAGGGCAGGAGGCTCGGCGACTACGGTCCTCAACGCCGCCAACGAGGTCGCGGTCGAGGCCTTTCTCGCCGGCCGCTTGGGCTTCCTCGCCATCGCCGACGTGGTCGAGGCGACGCTCGATCGCGCCAGTCAACTCGTGGCGCTCGAGCCGGAAAGCGTCGAGGAAATCCTCGCTATCGACGAGGAGGCGAGGGGGTTGGCGCGGGCGCTTTTGCCACGGTTTGCACATCAGGATCAGGCACGCTAGGAACCCCCCTCCAACCGGGACCCTTGTCTTATGAACACGATATTGCAGCTCTCGAGTCTTGGAGACACGTTGCTCCACTATCTGCTTCCCTTCCTCTTCGTTCTCACCGTCGTCGTGTTTTTTCACGAGCTTGGACACTTTCTCGTGGCGCGCTGGTGCGGGGTCGCGGTGCGGACCTTCTCCATCGGCTTCGGGCCCGAGATCTTCGGCTTCAACGACCGGCACGGAACCCGCTGGCGGCTGTCATGGATCCCTCTCGGCGGCTACGTGAAATTCATCGACGACGACAACGTCGCCAGCGCGCAAGCGGGCGGCAAGGCGCTCGAGGGCCTATCGGCCGAGGAGCGCAAGCACAGTTTTCAGGGCAAGTCCGTGGCGCAACGTGCGGCCATCGTCGCCGCCGGCCCGGTCGCCAATTTCGTGCTGGCGATCGTCATCTTCACCGCCATCTTTACGTTCTTCGGTGAACGGACCACGGCGGCCAAGGTCGACATCGTCAACCCGGGAAGCGCCGCCGAGCGCGCCGGATTCCTGCCTGGCGATCTCGTCGTCAGCATCGATGGCCAGAAGATCGCGAACTTCGGCGAGATGCAGCGCATCGTCGGCACGAGCCCCAATCAGGCGCTCCATTTCGATGTGGAGCGCAAGGGTGAGATGGTTGAGCTCGTGGCCACTCCCGAGCTCAAGGAGATCACCGACAATTTCGGCAACACCATGCGCATCGGGCTGCTCGGCATTCAGCGCAGCGCCTCGCCCGAAGATTGGACCTTGAAGCGCCATGATCCCCTGACGGCCTTCGTCATGGCGGTCAAGGAATGCTACTTCGTAATCTCACGATCCTTGGGTTATCTCTACAACGTGGCCACCGGCCGCGAAGCCGCCGACCAGCTCGGTGGCCCGATCCGAATCGCACAGGTGTCCGGCCAAGTCGCCACCGCCGGGTTTTTCGCCCTTCTCAATCTGGCGGCCATCATCTCGGTGAGCATTGGACTGATCAATCTGTTTCCCATCCCGATGCTCGATGGCGGCCACCTCTTGTTCTACGGCATCGAGGGAATCCGGGGAAAACCGCTGAGCGAAAATACGCAGGAAATCGGTTTCCGTATTGGCCTCGCGTTCGTCCTCATGCTAATGATCTTCGCGACCTGGAACGATCTGATTCATTTGAAATTTCTCTAAGCTGCGCGAACTTCCAGGAGACAACGTAAGAGCGTAATACGCCATTACCCCTCCCTGGGGTACGGACCAAAAACGGCCACAAAACAATGGCCACTTTCGATCCTGGGCCTAGCGTCCACGGGGGATCGGTGTTGAGGGGAACGACACCAGTGATGGTGCGGTCGTGGTTTGCTAGAGGGCTGTCCGCAGCCTTGCTCGCAGTGGTGGCGACCGTGCTGTCGATCGGCATGAGCGCGTGCCTGGGCGAACTTTCGGCCTATGCCCAATCGGCCGGAACCGTCTCCGCTATCCGCGTCGAAGGCAACAAGCGCGTCGAGCCCGAAACCGTCCGCACCTACCTGACCTTCAACGTCGGCGATCCCTACGATCTCGCCCGGGTCGACGAATCTCTAAAGGCCTTGTTTTCCACGGGCCTATTTCAGGATGTGCGCATCCGGCGCGAAGGCGGCACCGTCGTCATCATCGTTGTCGAGAACCCGATCGTCGCCAAGGTCGCCTTCGAGGGCAACAAGGAGATCGAGGACGATTCCCTCTCATCGGAAGTCCAGCTCAAGCCACGGGCCGTCTACACCCGGGCCCGCGTCCAAGCCGACGTCCAGCGTATCCTTGACCTCTATCGCCGCCAGGGCCTCTACGCGGCGCAGGTCGATCCCAAGATCATTAATCTCGAAAACAACCGAATCGACGTCGTGTTCGAGATCAATGAGGGGCCGACCACCAAGGTTCGAGCCATCAATTTCATCGGCAACCAGGCCTTCAGCGATTCGCAGCTCCGCTACGTCATCAGTACCACCCAGACCACCTGGCTGAGCTTCCTGCAAGAGCACCAATATCTACGATCCGGATCGGCTCAATCTCGACCGTGAGTTGCTGCGACAGTTTTACCTGAAGAACGGCTATGCCGATGTCCGTATCGTTTCGGCGACGGCCGACCTCGACCGGGATGGCCGCGGCTTTTTCATCACCTTCACCATCGACGAGGGCGAACGATATCGCTTCGGCGACATCGACGTCGAATCGCCGCTGCCGTCGCTCAACATCGCTCCCTTGCGTCGCGTCATCGTCAGCCGGCCGGGACGCGTCTATAACGTACAGCGCATCGAGAAGACCGCAGAGGCTTTGACCATCACCGCATCGCAGGAAGGCTACGCCTTCGCCCAGGTCAAGCCGCGCTTCGACCGCGACGAAGTCGCGCACCGCATCAACATCACCTACGTCATCGAGGAAGGCCCCAGGGTCTACATCGAACGCATCAATATCGTCGGCAACTACCGCACCCAGGACCAGGTGATTCGCCGGGAGTTCAGCCTGGCCGAAGGCGATGCGTTCAATCGGCTGTTGGTGGAGGCGGCGAGGCGCCGGTTGCGCTCGCTCGGCTTCTTCAAGACGGTCGACATCGAAACCGAACCCGGCAGCGCGCCGGACCGCGTGGTGCTGATCGTCAAGGTCCAGGAGCAGCCGACCGGCGAGCTGTCCTTCGGCGCCGGCTACTCCACCAGCGAGGGCGTGATCGGCGACATCAGCATCACCGAGCGCAACCTGATGGGCAAAGGCCAATATGTCAGGCTTGGCTTCTCCGGCAGCCTCGAGCGCGCCCAGGTCGATTTCAGCTTCACCGAGCCCCACTTCCTCGACCGCAACCTCGCCGCGGGCTTCGACCTGTTTCACAAGGAGGTCGACTTCTCGAACGTTGCCTCCTTCCGCGAGCGCAACACCGGCGGCAATTTGCGCATGGGCTTCCCCATCGCCAACAACACCCAGCTCGGGCTCCGCTACCGCTTCGAGCGTGAGGAAATCTATGACGTCTCGACCAACGCCTCGCTCGCGGTCAAGCAGTCCGAAGGCGTCTCCAACGTGTCGAGCGTGGGTTATACGGTCGCTTTCGATACCCGCAACTTGCCGCAGCAGCCGTCGAGCGGCGTGTTCGTCTCGTTCTCGCAGGATCTCGCCGGCGTCGGCGGCGACGTGGACTATTTCCGCTCGGTGGTTGACGGCCGCGGCTACTACCCGCTCACACAGAAGATCATCTTGGTCGGCCGCGTTCAGGGCGGCGCCATCGAAGGCTGGGGCGGCCAGGACGTTCGCTTGACCGATCTGTTCTTCAAGGGCGGCGAGACCATCAGAGGCTTCGAGCGCGCCGGTTACGGCCCCCGTGACGCTTGCGAAGACCCCGCAACGCGGCAAGCGCGTCAAAGAGTGCTCGAGGGATCCCCTGGGCGGTCAGCTATTCTGGGCGGCCACGGCCGAGGCCCGATTCCCGATCCCCTTTGTGCCTGACAATCTCGGCATCCAGGGCGCCGTCTTCGTCGATGCTGGCTCGCTTGTGGGATCCGAGCGGCCTCGCCGAAAGCGCCGTCTTCGACGAAGGCAGCTTCATTAACAATGGTCCCGACGTCCGCCTGTCGAGCGGCGTCAGCCTGATCTGGCAGTCCCCACTCGGACCGTTGCGCGCCGATCTGGCGCAGGCGTTACTCAAGACCTCCTACGACAGGACGGAGCTGTTCCGTTTCGGTGCCTCCACGGCGTTCTAGAGGGCTTGCCAAGGCTCCCGCGCCGCGCCATTGCTGAGGCTCGCGATCTCCTGTCGGGTGAGTATCTGATGGAACATCCAGGCTTTTTCGAGCGCGCCGGCCCATTCTCGCTGCGCGCCATGATTGACGCCTCCGGCGCCGCGCCCGCCGGCGACGTCGATCTGGATGCGACCATCAAGGACGTGAAGCCACTCGATGCCGCAGGCGAAGGCGACCTGTCATTCCTCGACAATCCGAAATATCTGCCCTTATTCGCCAAGACCGGCGCCACCGCTTGTCTCGTCGCCCCGAAATTCGCGAGCAAAGCCCCCGCCGAGACCATGGCCTTGGTCACGCCCGAGCCTTATCGCGGCTTCGCCAAGGTCCTCTCTCTGTTCTATCCCGATGCCTTGAAGCCCAAGGCCGCGCAGGGATGGCAGTGTTGGCGAGGCTGCGCAGCATCGATAGAAGCGCGCGTCTGGAGGATGGGGTCAAGGTCGAGCCCGGGGCCGTGATCGGACCCGAGGCCTCGATCGGGCGCGGCACCACCATCGCCGCCGGCACCGTTATCGGCTACCGGGTCCATATCGGCCGCGATTGCTACATCGGCCCCAACGCCACGCTGACCCATACCCTCGTCGGCAACCGGGTCATTATCCATGCCGGCGCGGCCATCGGCCAGGATGGCTTCGGCTTCGCCATGGGCCGGGCCGGGCACCAGAAAGTGCCCCAAATCGGCCGCGTCATCATTCAGGACGACGTTGAAATCGGCGCCAATACCACCATCGACCGGGGAGCCCTCCGGGATACCATGGTCGGGGAGGGCACGAAGATTGATAATCTGGTGCAGATTGGGCACAACGTGGTCATTGGAAGGCATTGCATCATCGTCTCACAAACCGGTATTTCGGGGAGTGCCGAGCTTGGAGATTTTGTCGCCCTGGGCGGCCAGGTCGGCGTGGTTGGCCACGTCAAGATCGGCACCGGCGCCCAGATCGCCGGCAGCAGCAATGTCCGCGGCAATGTGCCTCCGGGCGCGCGCTGGGGTGGTACCCCGGCCAAGCCCGTGAAGCTGTGGTTCAGGGAGCTTACCATTCTGCGCCGGCTCGCCGAGCGCAAGGACGTGAAGTTCGATGAGAGTGAGAGCGACGGCTAGCCGTTCGGCTCGTCGTGATGGGAGTCTATGGGAATGAACGAAAGCGGCGTGAAGACCAAGCTGGGGACGGCGGAGATCACCGACATCCTCCGCCTCCTGCCGCATCGCTATCCCTTCCTCCTTGTCGATCGCATCATCGACATGGATGGCGACCGCTCGGCTACGGGCATCAAGAACGTGACGGCAAACGAGCCCTATTTCCAAGGCCACTTCCCGGGTAACCCCGTGATGCCCGGCGTGCTCCTGATCGAGGGCATGGCGCAAACCGCCGGCGCCTTGTGCATGCGTCACATCGAAGAGTTCAAGGAGCCGCCGCTCGTCTATTTCATGGCCATCGACAAGGCGCGCTTCCGCCGGCCGGTGGTCCCCGGCGATACCGTGCATTATCACGTGCAGAAGATGCGCAATCGCGGACGCGTGTGGCGCTTTCGGGCGCAGGCACTCGTGGACGGCGCCCTCGTCGCCGAGGCTGAAGTCAGCGCCGTGATCGTCGAGACCTGAGCGCAACAACAGAATAGCAGGCATGGCCAACATTCATGCGACCGCGGTGGTCGACCCCAATGCTGACCTGGGCGCTGACGTTGAGGTCGGCCCCTTTAGCCTCATCGGGCCCGGCGTCAAGCTCGGCGACGGCGCGGTGATTCATTCTCACGTCGTGGTGACGGGAGAGACGACGCTCGGCGCGGGCTGTCGGGTCTTCCCCTTCGCCTCGATCGGCCACATCCCGCAGGATCAGAAATATCACGGCGAAGCGAGCCGAATCGAAATCGGCGCCAATACCACCATCCGCGAGTACGTCACCATCAATCCGGGCACCGCGGGCGGCGGCCTGGTGACCACGGTTGGCAGCGAATGCCTGCTCATGGTCGGCGCCCACGTGGCCCATGACTGCCGCATCGGCGACCACGTCATCCTGGTCAACAACGCCACCCTTGGCGGTCACGTGCTGGTCGGCGACCACGCCATCCTCGGCGGGCTGTGCGCGGTACACCAATTCGTGCGCATCGGCGCCCGCGCCTTCGTCGGCGGCATGTCCGGGGTCGAGAAGGATGTCATTCCCTTCGGCATGGTGATCGGCAATCGCGCCCATCTCTCGGGCTTGAACATCGTCGGTCTCAAGCGCCAGGGCTTTCCCCGCGAGCAGATCCACGAGCTGCGCCAGGCCTATCGCATGCTATTCGCGAGCGAAGGAACCTTGAAGGAGCGGCTCGAAGACGTTGAGAACATGTTCGCCGCCAATCCGCTCGTGCGTGAGATTGTCGACTTCATCAAGAGCGACTCCGATCGTTCCTTCTGCGTCCCGAGCAACAATGTGCTCCGCATCGAGCCAAAACTGAGTCCGACGACATCCGGACGGCCCGGGCGCCGGCCGGCGAAGCTCCTTTGGCGATCATCGCCGGAAGCGGGACGCTGCCATCGGCACTTGCGGCAGCGGCGCTTGCCAAAGGCCGGCCGGTGCACGTGCTCGGCATTCGCGGCGAGGCCGAAGCAGAGCATTTCGCGCTTCCCCCATACCTGGCTCAAATGGGGCGAGGTCGGGAAACTGTTCGCCACTCTCGACGAGCATGGCTGCCGCGACCTTGTGATCATCGGCGCCGTGACGCGGCCCGACCTCGCCAACCTCAAATTCGATTTCGGCGCCATCAGAAATCTGCCGTTCCTTCTCAGCCTTGGGGTCGGCGGCGACGATCATGTCTTGTCGAGCGTCGTGCGTTTTCTCGAGGGCAAGGGCTATTGCGTGCGCGGCGCGGGCGAGGTTGCGCCGGAACTGTTGGCCGGCGCGGGAACGCTCGGGGCCAAAGTGCCGTCGCCCGAGGACCGCGCGGATATCGAACTCGGCTTTCGCGTTGTCGCGGCGCTTGGGCGTCTTGATATTGGCCAAGCGGCCGTCGTCAGTAAGGGACATGTGCTCGCGGTCGAGGCGGCGGAAGGGACTGACGCCATGCTCGCCCGCTGCGCCGAACTGCGCCAGGCGAGCACGAGCCGCCGCCGTGGGCTCTCCGGCGTGCTGGTAAAGGCCCCGAAGCCCGGACAGGAGGAGCGGGTGGACATGCCGACCATCGGCCCAGGCACCGTCGAGCGAGCCGCCCGTGCCGGTCTTGCCGGCATCGCCGTCGCAGCCGGCAAGTTGCTGATCGCCGACCGGGCGGCAACCATCGCCGCAGCCGATACCGAGGGGCTATTTTTGTTCGGCCAGACGGTCGCCCCCGACGCTGATGCCTGATCGGGACGAGGCCGGGCAAAGAGCCGAGAAGCCTCCGCTCAAGCTGTTCCTGATCGCTGGCGAACACTCGGGCGACGCTCTCGGCGGCAAGCTCATCGAGGCTTTGCGCGCACAATCGCCACGGCCGCTCGACCTCGCCGGCGTCGGCGGCGAGCTGATGGCGGAGCAGGGCTGCCCATCCCTGTTTCCGCTCGCCGAAATCGCGGTGATGAGTCCGCTCGACCTGTTGCCGCGGCTGCCGAACATCTGGCGGCGCATCCGGCAGACGGTCAGGGCGGTGATCGCAGCGGATCCGGATGTGCTGGTGATCCTCGACAGCCCTGAGTTCACCCATCAGGTCGCCGCCCGGGTCCGGCGTCTCAAGCCCGATCTCCCCATCGTCGACTATGTGTCGCCGAGCGTCTGGGCGTGGCGCCCCGGGCGCGCGCGGAAGATGCGGCGCTACGTCGACCACATCCTCGCCATTCTCCCGTTCGAACCCGACGCCCATCGCCGTCTCGGCGGCCCGGCGTGCAGCTATGTCGGCCATCCTCTGACCGAGAAGCTCGACTGGATCGCAAGCCTTGATCCAGAAGCGCTGCGCCGGCGGCTCGGGATCGGCGAGGACCGAGCCGTGCTCGTGGTGCTGCCAGGAAGCCGCAGCAGCGAGGTGAAGCGCCTCATGGTGCCTTTCGGCGAGGCTTTGCGTCGGCTCGAGGCGGAGGCAGGCCCATTCGAGGTCGTCCTTCCCGTCGTCGCCAGCGTTCGCGACCTTGTGGAGCAAGGCCTCGAGAGCTGGCCCCTGACGCCGCATTTGGTGAGCGGCGAGGCGGATAAATTCTCCGCCTTCAAGCTCGCCCGCGCCGCGCTCGCGGCCTCGGGCACGGTGACCCTCGAGCTTGCGCTTTCAGGGACGCCAATGGTCGTGGCTTACAAGGCCGACCCGATCGCGAACAGCTTGCGCTTTCTGCTCATCGCCCATTCCGTGGTGCTGCCCAACCTAATCCTGGGCGAGAACGTCTTCCCCGAATTGCTCAACAAGGATTGCAACAGCGAGGCGCTGAGCCAGGCCCTGTTGCCGCTGATGCGGGGAGGGCCGGAGCGCGACGAGCAGCTCACCGCCGTCGCCTCGGTGGTCGAGTGCGTGCGCGAGTCGGACCAGGCGCCAAGCGTCAAGGCCGCGCGGATCGTCCTCGCCTACGCGGAAGGCGGCAGGCTCGAGCCTAACGAAGCTCAGCGCGATTCGACCGGGATGTAACTGCGTTCCGTTGCGCCGGTATAAAGCTGGCGCGGCCGGCCGATGCGCTGGTACGGATCCTCGATCATCTCCTTCCACTGCGCGATCCAGCCGACGGTGCGGGCAATCGCGAACAGCACCGTGAACATGTCGGTGGGGAAGCCGAGAGCCTTGAGCGTGATGCCCGAGTAGAAGTCGATATTGGGATAGAGCTTCTTCTCGACGAAATAGTCGTCGTTCAGCGCGATGCGCTCAAGCTCGAGCGCCACCTGCAGGATCGGATCGTCCTTGTGCCCGACCGCCTCCAGCACCTCATGGCAGGTCTTCTGCATGATGCGGGCGCGCGGGTCGTAGTTCTTGTAGACGCGATGGCCGAAGCCCATCAGCCTGAAGGAGTCGTTGCGGTCCTTGGCGCGCTTGATGTATTCCGGGATCCGGTCGACGCTGCCGATCTCCTCGAGCATTTCCAAGGCCGCCTCGTTGGCGCCGCCGTGAGCCGGCCCCCACAGACAGGCGATGCCCGCCGAGATGCAGGCAAACGGATTGGCGCCGGAGGAGCCGGCAAGCCGCACCGTCGAGGTCGAAGCGTTCTGCTCGTGATCGGCGTGCAGGATGAAGATGCGGCGCATGGCGCGCGCCAGCACCGGATCGACCTTGTATTCCTCGCACGGCACCGCGAAGCACATGTGCAGGAAGTTGGCGGAGTAGTCGAGCTCGTTGCGCGGATAGATGAACGGCTGGCCGATCGAATATTTGTAGGCCATGGCGGCGATGGTCGGCATCTTGGCGATCATGCGCACGCTCGCCATCTCGCGCTGCATCGGATCCTTGATGTCGATGGAGTTGTGATAGAACGCCGACAGCGCGCCAACCACGCCGACCATGACCGCCATCGGATGCGCGTCGCGACGGAACCCGGTATAGAACCGCGTCATCTGCTCATGCACCATGGTATGGCGCGTGATCAGATTGCAGAAGGTCGCGTACTGCTCCTTGGTCGGCAGCTCGCCGTAGAGCAGGAGGTAGCACGTCTCCATGAAGGTGCCGTGCTCGGCAAGCTCATCGATCGGATACCCGCGATAGAGCAGAATCCCCTTGTCACCGTCGATGAAGGTGATCTTGGATTCGCAGCTTGCCGTTGACGTGAAGCCCGGGTCGTAGGTGAAGTTTCCGGTCTCGGCATAAAGCGTGGTGATGTCGATGACGTCCGGGCCGAGAGTGCCTGACCTGACCGGCAGCTCATGCTGGCTGCCGCCGACCGTCAACGACGCTTCGGCCGCCGCCGGCTTGCCGACATAGCTTTCTGCGACGCTCATCAAAGCCTCCTAAACCCCAATGTCGATGAGAGAACTCACGCGACTGGCGCTATTGTGCCAGCACTTCGGAGTTTGGCGTAGTCAATTTTTTGCACTGCGGCATACTTCATGAAAATGTGACGCAGTGCAACAAGGGGCCATGCACAATTGTTATGCAGACTTGGTGGTTAAAGCCTGATCCCGGATGCGCGCGAGTGACTTCCTCGCGGCCCAAAACCTCCAAAACGTCAAAGATCCCGGGAGACGTGGCCTTGCCGGTAAGGGCCGCTCGGAGCGGCTGGGCGACCTTGCCGAGCTTTACGCCTGTCTCTTCGACATAGCGCCGCACCGCGGCATCGAGTTCCATTTGCGTCCATGGTTCAACAGCTTCGAGGCGCGGGATCAAGGCTGCGAGCGTCTCGCGGCCAGCCTGGTCGAGGAGCTTCGCGGTTTGCGCCTCGAGCGGCAGAGGCCGCTTGGCGAAGAGATAATTGGCATTGTCGAGCAGCTCGACCAGCGTCTTGGCGCGCTCTTTGAGGCCTGGCAGGGCACGCTCGAGCTTGGGCCAACCATCGGCACCGATCAGCGCCGTGAGCTCGCCGCCATTGGGAAGCTCGGGGACCAGCGCTCTGCAGACGGGCGATGATCTCGGCGTCCGGCGTGGCGCGAAGATAATGGCCATTGAGATTCTCGAGCTTGACGAAATCGAACCGCGCGGCGGACCGGCCGATGGCATCGAGATCGAACCAGCCGATCATGTCCTCGGTGGACATGATCTCGTCATCGCCATGGCTCCAGCCGAGCCGCACCAGATAATTGCGCAACGCCGCGGGCAGATAACCCATGGCGCGATAGGCCTCGACCCCGAGCGCGCCGTGGCGCTTCGACAGCTTGGCGCCGTCGGGCCCATGGATCAGCGGCACATGGGCGAACATCGGCGTCTCCCAGCCGAGCGCCTTATAGATCTGAGTTTGCCGCGCAGCGTTGGTGAGATGGTCGTCGCCGCGGATCACATGGGTGATGCCCATGTCGTGATCGTCAACCACCACCGACAGATTGTAGGTCGGGCTGCCGTCACTGCGGAGAATGACAAGGTCGTCGAGATCCTTGTTGGCGAACACGACGCGACCCTGGACGCGGTCCTCGATCACGGTCTCGCCCTCTCGCGGCGCCTTGAAGCGGATCGCGGGCGCCACGCCTATCGGGGCTTCGGCCACGTCGCGGTCGCGCCAGGTGCCGTCGTACCCGGGCGCACGGCCTTCGGCCCGCGCCCGTTCGCGCATCGCGGCGAGCTCCTCGAGGCTCGCATAGCAGCGATAGGCCTTACCGTCCGCGAGGAGCTGCTCGGCCATGTCGCGATGACGGCTCGCACGCGCGAGCTGATAGATGGGCTCGCCATCCCAATCGAGCTCGAGCCAGCGAAGACCGTCGAGAATGGCGAGGATCGCGCCTTCCGTGGAGCGCGCCTGGTCGGTGTCCTCGATGCGGAGCAGCATCTTGCCGCCCTTGGCCTTGGCGTAGAGCCAATTGAACAGCGCCGTGCGCGCGCCGCCGATATGGAGGTAGCCGGTGGGCGAAGGCGCAAAGCGGGTGACGACAGTTTCACTCATGAGCCGAAAGCAACCTCGGGTAGAATTCAGAAGGACGGGGCGCCCGCGTGGTGTAGCATAGGGGCGGGGAAAGGTCAGGGCAGAGGCATCGACGATGCCGGTCCGGGACAAGCACGCGCTTTCGACCGGAGAGGGTGGTGCGCGAGGCCGCGTCGGCTTGGCGCCGCTCCTCCTCACCGCTCTGGCGCGCGCCCTCACCGCTGAATCCGATCGCTGGTTCCTGTGGGTTCCTGTCCTCTTCGCCGGCGGCATCCTCGCTTATTTCGCTTTGCCCGCGGAGCCAAGCGCCGTCGCCGCGGCGGCCCTTCTGATCGCCGCGACCGGCACGGCGCTCGCGGTGAGAGGCTTAGGCCTCGGGTTGGTGGTGGGCGCCTCTCTGCTCGCGCTGGCCGCAGGCTTTGCCACCGCCAAGCTCCGTACGGAGATCGCGCGGGCCCCGGTTCTCGCCAAGGAGATGCGCTGGGTCGAGGTCAAGGGCTGGTCGGAGTCATATGAGGCTCGGGACAAGAGCAGAGCGCGGATCACCTTGCGTGTCATCGCCCTCGGTGACCTGGCTCCCGAGGAAACGCCTTATCGCGTGCGGGTGACCCTGAGCGCCGCGAGCGGCAGGGTGGCGACGGGTGAAGCAATCGGCTTGAAGGCAACCCTTCGTCCGCCGCCTGAGCCGATCGAGCCCCATGGCTTCGATTTCGCCCGTACCGCCTGGTTCGCGCGCGTCGGCGCCAGCGGCTATGCCACGGCCAAGATCACGAGGCTCGAAGATGCCGGCGAGCCTCCCTGGGATCTGCGCCTCTGGGTCGCGATCGATCGCCTCCGCTCTCTCGTCAACGCCCGCATCCGCGCGAGCCTCCCCGGCGAGCGGGGCGAGATCGCCACAGCGCTCATCACCGGCGAGCGGGCCGGCATCTCCGAGGAAGACAATCAGGCCATGCGCGACTCCGGCCTGTTCCACATCCTGTCGATTTCCGGCCTGCACATGGTGATCATGGCCGGAACCGTGTTCTGGCTGGTGCGAGCGGCGCTCGCGCTGATCCCGTCGCTCGCGCTTCGCTTCCCGATCCGGAAATGGTCCGCTGGCATCGCGCTCGCCGCCGCGCTGTTCTACTTGCTCCTGTCGGGCGCATCGGTGCCGACGGTCCGGTCATGGATCATGATGAGCGTCGTTCTGCTCGCGATGATTCTCGACCGTCCGGCGCTGACCATGCGCAATGTCGCCTTGGCGGCCTTGATCATCCTGGTGGCGATGCCGGAGAGCCTGTTCGACCCGAGCTTTCAGATGTCCTTCGCCGCGGTGATCGGTCTCGTCGCCCTGGTCGAGGTCGAACAGCACCCGGAAGCAAGAGCGGCCGCAGGATGTGAGCTTTGTCTTCCGCTGGCTCCACCGCCTCTGGGCGTTCGTCGTCGGCGACGCTGTTACCACGCTGATCGCCACGGCCGCGGTGGCCCCGTTCGCCATCTACCATTTCCATCGCCTGTCCCATTACGGCGTCGTCGCCAATCTGATTGCCTTGCCGCTGGTGAGCTTGCTGATCATGCCCTTCGCGCTGCTCAGTCTCCTGGCGATGCCCCTCGGCCTTGAAGCGGCTCCGCTGCAGGTCATGGGGCTCGGCATCGACCTGCTGCTGGCCACAGGCAAATGGGTGGCGTCCTGGCCAGGCGCGGTCTCGATCCTTCCGTCGATCCCGGGCACGGCGCTGGTGCTGATCGCGGTTGGCGGTCTTTGGCTTTGCCTTTGGCAGACGCGGTGGCGCGCGCTTGGCCTCGTGGCCGTCGCCGCCGGGATGCTGGTGAGCGGGCAGGGAACGCGCCCCGACGTCATGGTCGAGCGCAATGGGCGGAGCGTTGCCCTCCGGGGCGAGGACGGTGCCCTCGCATTGCCGCCGGCGACGCGCGCCAACTACAGCGTCGATCACTGGCTCTTGGCCGACGGCGACGAGCGCAATGCCGCAGCTGCCGCAACCGACAGCCCGTTCCGGTGCGATCTACTTGGCTGCATCGGCAAGGTGAAGGGCAAGACCATCGCTCTCATCCGCCACCCGGCGGCATTGGAGGAGGATTGCCGCACCGCCGATATCGTCATCGCGCCGTTCAGCGTCGGCAGAGCCTGCCGAGCCGCGGCGCGGGTCGTCGTCGACCGGCGCGCGCTCCAGTCCGCCGGCGCCCACGCCCTTTACGTTGAAGGGCTGTCGATCAGGAGTGAAAGTGTCGCCGAAACGCGTGGCCGGCGTCCCTGGGTGCCGGACCGGAAGACGACGAAGGCGCCGTCCTTGCCGGCCGGGCAAGCCTATGCCCGCGATCAGGGTGCCTTCGACGAAGACCCCGAGCCCCGCCTCGACGGCAATCCCGAGGAGTGATGTTTAATAGCGGCGGATGAGGCCGACCAGGCGCCCCTGCACGCGCACGCGGTCGGGCCCGAAGATGCGCGTCTCATAGGCCTGGTTCGCGGCCTCGAGCGCGATGGAATCGCCACGACGCCGCAGACGCTTCAAGGTCGCTTCCTCTTCGTCCACCAGCGCCACGACGATGTCGCCGTTGCTCGCGTCCTCGGTTTTCCGGACGATGATGGTGTCGCCGTCGAGGATGCCGGCCTCGATCATGGAGTCGCCTTTGACCTCGAGGGCGAAATGCTCGCCCTTGGTCAGCAGTTCCGGCGGCACCTCGATGGTGTCCATACGCGTCTGGATCGCCTCGATCGGCACGCCGGCGGCGATGCGGCCCATGACCGGTACGCTGACGGTCTGCGGCATGGCCTCGCCTTCGGCCATCTGCGGCACGCGGCCTAAGCTCCCCTCGATCACGCTCGGCGAGAAACCGCGGCTGCGGGCCGAGCCGAAGCTCTGGGCTACCGATTCGGGAAGGCGGACAATCTCCATGGCGCGGGCGCGGTGAGGCAGCCGGCGGACGAAGCCGCGCTCCTCGAGCGCCGTGATCAGCCGGTGGATGCCCGATTTCGACTTGAGGTCGAGAGCCTCCTTCATCTCGTCGAAGGAGGGCGGAACCCCCGTCTCCTTCAAGCGCTCATGGATGAACATGAGGAGCTCTTTTTGCTTCGCTGTGAGCATCTGGTGCCTTCTAGCCGCCTAAGGTCCGCGCGTGGCCCGTTGTACAAATCATGAACAGTTGTATCTGTTCTATTTGTGTTCCGCAAGCACGATCGACCCCATATGTCGATTTGAGCCGCGAATCAGGCTCAGGATGTCCCTGATTCGGGTTTCCCAGGGCTTAATTTCGGCCTGAGACAGGGCTCAGGAGCCGAGGGGGATGATCGTCACCCGGTCGCCCGTTTCGAGTGCCGGGGCCATTGGCGGGCGCACGATCAGACAGTCGGCGCGGGCAAAGTCGGCCATCAGCGAGCTGTCCTGGGCGGGGAGGGCGGCAACCACCCTCTCGCCGCCCGGACCCCGCCTGGACGTCGCCCTGAGGTAATGTTGCCGTGGGCCGTTCGCCGCCAGAGCCTCGCCAAGAAGAGCTTCCTCGAAGCCCTCGGAGCCCTCTCTGAGGCCGAGCAGCCGATGCAGCATGGGCACCAGGAAGACGATGCCGCAAATCAGCGCCGCGACCGGGTTGCCCGGCACCCCGAGCACGCGCTGCCTCCCAAGGCGTCCATGGAGCAGGGGCTTTCCCGGCCTCATGGCGATCTTCCAAAAATCGAGCTCGAGCCCCTCGGCGCGGAGCGCGGAGGCGACGAGGTCGCGCTCGCCGACCGAGGCCCCGCCGATGGTCACCAGGATGTCGGCGCCGGCGGCGGTCCGGATCAGGGTGATGAGGCTCTCGGGCGTGTCCTTGGCGATGCCGAGGCTGATCGCCTCGCCGCCTTGCGCCTCGACGAGAGCCCCCAAGCCATAGGACACCGAGCCGACGATCTGGTCGGGTCCGAGGGCGGAGCCCGGAGGAACCACCTCGTCTCCGGTGGAGAGGATCGCGACCTTCGGCCGCCGCGTCACGGGAATCTCTGCGTGATTCATGGCGGCGGCGAGCATCACCTCGCGGGGCCCGAGCCTCGTGCCTCGATAAAGGAGAACGTCGCCCTCGGCAAAATCCTGACCGCACGGCCGGATATGACGGCCGGGGGCGGCCTCGGTCACGGTGACGACCCCGTCGGCTGCTATCGTGTTTTCCTGAATGACGATGGTGTCCGCGCCTCTCGGCACCGGCGCCCCGGTAAAGATGCGCACCGCTTCGCCGGCGCCAACGTTGCCGCCGAAGCCGGATCCCGCCGCGGCCTCGCCGATCACCGCGAGGCGCGCCGGCAATGCCGCCACATCCGCGGCGCGCACCGCATAGCCATCCATGGCCGAGGCGTCGAAGGGAGGCTGCGTCAGGCGCGCGGCGAGATCCTCGGCGAGCACGCGACCGAGAGCCTCGCCAAGCGGCACGCGTTCGGCTTCGAGCGGATCGAGCCCGTCCGTGACGCGGGCGAGAGCTTCAGCGACGGAGAGCAGCGCCATGAGCAGTCAGCGGGAAACGGCCTTGAAGGGTCCGGAGCGGCCGCCGGTCTTTTCGATCAAGCGAATGCCGGAGAACGCCATGCCGCGGTCGACGGCCTTGCACATGTCGTAGAGGGTGAGACAGGCGACCGTGACCGCCGTCAGCGCCTCCATCTCGACCCCGGTCTTGCCTTCGACCTTGGCGGTTGCCTCGACACGGATACCGGCAGGATCGCGCGAGGGCGCGAAGGCGACGGTCACTTGCGTAAGGGGGAGGGGATGGCAAAGCGGAATAAGCTCGGAGGTTCGCTTCGCCCCCATGATCGCGGCAATGCGCGCGGTGGCGAGGACGTCGCCCTTCGGCGCCTTGCCGCTCAGGATCAGGTCGAGGGTCTCGGGCGCCATGGCGATGAAGCCCTCGGCAATCGCGCTCCGGGCCGTCACGGCCTTGTCGGAGACATCGACCATCCGCGCCTCGCCGGCCTCATTGAGATGGCTCAAGCCGCGCGCGGTCATTGGGCCGCCTCGTGCTGGGAAACGTCGGCACCGGTCAGCAGGGCCCGCGTCGCCGCGGCGACATCGGTCTGACGCATCAAGCTTTCGCCGACGAGAAACGCGCCGACGCCGGAGCCTGCGAGCCTCTTGAGGTCGGCATGGGTGAAGATGCCGCTCTCGGCGACGACGATGCGATCCGTCAGGTACGCGGGGGGCAAGCCTCTCGGTGGTGTCGAGGCTGGTGGCGAACGTCTTGAGGTCGCGGTTGTTGATTCCGATCAGCCTGGTGTCGAGCCGGAGTGCGCGGGCGAGCTCCGCCTCGTCATGCACCTCGGCGAGCACGTCCATGCCAAGCTCGCGCGCCACTGCCGTCAAGGCCTCGGCCGTGTCGTCGTCGACCGCCGCCATGATGATCAGGATGCAGTCGGCTCCCAACGCCCGCGCCTCGAGCACCTGGTAACGGTCGATCATAAAGTCCTTGCGCAGCGCCGGGAGCATCGTCACTTCTCGCGCCTGGCTCAGGAACTCCGGGCGTCCCTGGAAGGACGGCGCGTCGGTGAGAACCGAGAGGCAGGTCGCGCCGCCGGACTGATAGGCGCTGGCGAGCGACGGCGGATCGAAGTCGGCGCGGATCAGACCCTTCGACGGGCTCGCTTTCTTGATCTCGGCGATCAATGCGAACTCGGAACGGGCGAGGCACCCGGCGATGGCGTCGGCAAACGGTCGCACGGGAGGTGCCGCGCGGGCCAAATCGGCCATCGTCCGCTCCGGACACGCCGCCTTCGCGGCTTCGACCTCGCGCCGCTTGTAAGCCAAGATCTTGTCGAGCACGTCAGCCATGGTCAGACCTTATCATGGCTGAGCTTAACGAGGGCATCGAGCACCGCGGCAGCCTTACCGCTGTCGATGGCCTCGGCGGCGAGGCCAACGGCTTCGCGCAAGCTGGCCGCCTTGCCGGCAACGAGGAGCGCCGCGCCGGCGTTGAGCAGCACGATATCCCTGAACGGGCCGGGCATGCCGTTGAGCACCGCTCGGATATGGGCTGCGTTCTCCACCGCGGTGCCGCCGATAAGGTCCTCAGGCCGCGCGTCGGGGAGCCCGGCATTGCGGGGCGAGATCCTGAACGTCGAGATGCGCCCGGCATCGATCGCGGTCACATCGCTGATGCCCGCGGTGGTGAGCTCGTCGAGCCCATCGCTGCCGTGAACGACCCAGGCCCGCGTCACCCCCAAGAGACCGAGCACATTGGCAATCGGCTCCACCCACTCCTTGGCGAACACGCCGACGATCTGGAACTTGGTGCCCGCGGGATTGGCAAGCGGTCCGAGCAGATTGAAGATCGTGCGCGTGCCAAGCTCGGCCCTGACCTGCGCCACATGGCGCATGGCGGGGTGATGCGCCGGTGCGAACATGAAGCCGAGGCCACATTCCGCAATCGAGCGGGAAATGGCCTCCGGGCTCGCCTCGATGTTCACCCCGAGTGCCGCCAGCACGTCGGCGGAGCCCGAGCGCGACGAGATCGAGCGATTGCCGTGCTTGGCGACCGGCACACCGGCGCCGGCGACCACGAAGGCAGCGCAGGTCGAAATGTTGAAGGTGCCCTTGGCGTCGCCGCCGGTGCCGCAGGTGTCGATGGCGCCCTCCGGTGCGCGCACGGGAAGGGCATGAGCCCGAAGCGCGCGGGCGGCGCCTGCGATCTCGTCAACGGTCTCGCCGCGGACCCTGAGCGCCAGCAACAGCGCTCCGATCTGCGCCGGCGTCGCCGTGCCGGACATCACCAGCTCGAAGGCTTCGTACGCTTCGTTCTGACTGAGGCTCTCGCCCGATGCGACTTTGGCAATGGCTTGCCGCAGATCGGCGAGGGTCGCCGTGCCTGCGAGCACGGGATTAGAGGGCACCGATCGCTTCTTTCGGCGCCGCTTCGCGTGAGCGCCGTTCGACTCGGGCAAGGTCGAGGAAGTTCGACAGCAACTGATGACCATGCTCGGACGCGATGCTCTCGGGATGGAACTGCACGCCATGCACGGGATAGTGCTTGTGCTTGAGGCCCATGATGATGCCGTCGGCGGTCTCGGCGGTGATCTCGAGCACGTCAGGCAGGCTCGCGCGCTCCACCATCAGAGAATGGTAGCGCGTCGCCGAGAAATCCTGAGGCAGACCGGCAAACACGCCGGTGCCGGTGTGATGCACCTTGGAGAGCTTGCCGTGCATCAAGACCGGGGCGCGCACCACGCGCCCGCCATAGACCTGACCGATGGCCTGGTGACCGAGACAAACGCCAAGCAGGGGGATCTCGGGTCCGGCGCGCTCGATCAGCTCGAGACAGATGCCGGCGCGGTCCGGATCGCAGGGACCTGGCGAGAGCACGATGGCTTCTGGCGCCTCGGCCAGAACCTCGTCGACGGTCACCTTGTCGTTGCGGTAAACGCGCGTGCTCGCGCCCAATTCACCAAGGAAATGAACGAGGTTATAGGTAAAGCTGTCGTAATTATCGATCAGCGTGAGCATGGGCCCCTGTTAAGCCCGCAGCCGACGCGCCGTCAAGGACTCCCGGCGACGACGGGACCCACATCGCGCGGCGTGAGGAACAGTTCGAGTGTGCCGCTGTTGATGACGATGTTGCTCCAATCGCCGGTCAAGAAGCGGATCACCACGAGCCCCGCGGTCGGCAGCTTGGCCTCGAGCCGATCCCTTAGATGTTTCGGTCCCGAGCCGATCAGGTCGAGGGCGAAACGCTGGAGCTCGGGATTGTGGCCAACCATGAGCACCTGGCGCGCGGCCGGGGCGACTTTCTGCAACACCGTCAGCATCTCCGCCGAGGTGGCGTGATAGAGGATCGTCCTCGTAGACGATCTGCGGCTCGGTCTTGAGCTCCGGCATCACGAGCGCGAGCGTGTCCCGCGTGCGTCGCGCCGGCGAGCACAGCACGAGGTCGGGATCGAGCCCATGCTTCGCCATCGCGCGCCCCATCACCGGCGCCGCGGCCACGCCACGGCTGTTCAGCGGCCGGTCCTGATCGGGGAGGGCGGGATCGTGCCAGCTCGACTTGGCATGACGGAGAAGGATGAGGGTGTGCATGGCGCGTTGACGCGGGCTCCCGGCTATTGGCCGCGCTTGGCGCGGGCGGCGAAGCGCACGGCTTCCTCCGCGGCCCGGAACAACGCCGCCGCCTTGCTCACGCATTCGGCCTGCTCCCGCTCCGGCACGGAATCGGCGACCAGGCCGGCGCCGGCCTGCACGTACATCATGCCGTCCTTCACCACCGAGGTCCGAGGCACGATGCAGGAGTCCATCTCGCCATTGGCGGAGAAATAGCCGACGCAGCCGGCATAGAGCCCGCGCTTCTCCTCCTCGAGCTCATCGATGATCTCCATGGCCCGAACCTTGGGCGCGCCGGACACGGTGCCGGCCGGGAAGCCGGCCATCAACGCATCGATGGCGTCATGACGCGGCGAGAGCCGGCCCTCGACATTGGACACGATGTGCATCACCTGGCTGTAATATTCGAGAAAGAAGCTGTCGGTGACGCGGACACTGCCGATATCGGCCACCCTGCCGACGTCGTTGCGACCAAGATCGAGCAGCATCAGATGTTCGGCGCGCTCCTTGGCATCGGCCAGCAGTTCGGCCGCAAGCGCCTTGTCGTCGTCCGGCGTCGCTCCGCGCGGCCTCGTCCCGGCAATGGGTCTGATGGTGACCATGCCCATCGCGGACGCGGACCAGAATCTCCGGGCTCGACCCGGCGACGGCGAAGTCCCCGAAGTTCAGATAATAGAGAAATGGCGACGGGTTCACCCGCCGCAGCGCGCGATAAAGCGAAAACGATGGCAGCGTGAACGGCGCCTCGAAGCGCTGGCTGAGCACCACCTGGAAGATGTCGCCGGCGGCGATGTACTCCTTGGCGCGGGCGACCTTCTGCATATAGGCGGCAGGCGTGGTGCGCGACTTGAGTTCCGGATGCGCGGCGTCGAGGCCGAGATCGGCGACGTGTGGCAAAGGCTGCTCGAGACGCTCGAGCACGATGTTGAGGCGATCGGCGGCGCGGGCATAGGCGGCCTTGGCGCTGACCCCGGGCGCCGGGCGCACCGGCGTGACCACGGTCATCTCGTCCTTCACCGTGTCGAAGATCACGATCAGGGTCGGCCGCACCAGGATGCTGTCGGGAAGGCCGAGCGAGTCAGGTCGCACCATGGGCAAATGCTCGATCAGCCTGACGGTGTCGTAGCCCATATAGCCGAAGATGCCGGCGGCCATCGGCGGCAGTTGCGGCGGCAGCGCGATCGCCGATTCCGCAAGCAAAGCGCGAAGCGATGCTAGCGTCGGCAGCGGCGAGGGGGCGAAGGCGCGGCGTCGGCGCCGGGTGTTCGGTTGACCTCGGCCCGGTCTCCGTTCGCCCTCCAGATCAGATCCGGCTCGCAGCCGATGATCGAATAGCGGCCACGCGCAGCACCTCCCTCGACCAACTCCAGCAAAAAGCTGTTCGGCCGCTCATGGGCGAGCTTGAGCATCGCCGAAACGGGGGTTTCGAGGTCGGCGACCAGCCGCGTCCAGGCGACCTGGGGCGTGCCGGCGTCATAGAGGCGAGCGAAGGTGGCGAAGTCCGGCTCGATCGGAGCGCCAGCCTGCTGTGGCAAGGCCGTGACACTCGTGGCCGGCGCCGCGCTCATTGCTCCTCGCTGTTCCCCGCAAGCCTCGACAGCGCCTGCTTGTTGACGGTGACGCCATAGCGCGATTCCAGCGCGGAGAAATACTCGCCGATGATGTCCTCGCCCATGAACTGCTTGAGCTGGCGCGTCAGCGCCGCCGTGCTCATGGCATCGAGCGGCGGCGCGGGGTTGATCTTGTCGACCTGGAACACGATGCGCGACTCGTTGACGCCGGACGGGGCCGAGCCGTAGCCGCCCTGGGGCAGGGAGAAGGCCTGCGCCACCGCGGCGGGCAGCACGTTGACCGTCAGCCCGCTTCGCTTCAACGGCTCGGTCGGCAGCACCTGGGTATTGAGCTCCTTGGCGATGTCGTCGAGCGTCTTCGAACCCGAGCTCAGCTGCTTCACGAGCTCATCGGTGTATTTGGCGAGCCGCGTCCGCTCCTCTTCGAGCTTCCAATCCTTGGCGACTTCGTCCTTGACCTGATCGAACGGCTCCAACTGCTGCGGCGTGACACCGAGCACCTCGTACCAGATCAGGCCCTCGTCCTTGGCGTCCAGCGGATCGTTCTCGACGCCGGCATCGGTGGCGAAGATTGCATTCACGAGATCGGTCTTTTCCGGCAGGTCCAGAGCCTTGCCGTCCGGCGACTGACCCTTGCGGTCGACCTGATCGAAGATCCGATAGTTGAGCTTGAACTTGTCGGCGACCTCGGAGAGCTGGGTTCCGGAGGCCCGCTCGTCCTCGATCTTGTCGTGGAGATCGAAAATCGCGCCCTGAGCGCGGTCCTTCAGAATTTTCTTCTCGAGGTCGGGCTTCGCCTCCTCGAAGGTCACGCTCTTCCCCGGCTCGATGTCGGTGACGCGTAACAAGACCGTGCGACCCAGCGACCCGGTCACCGGCTCGCTCACCTTGTCCTTGTCGAGATTGAAGGCGGCATCGGCGATGGTGGCGTCGGCCATGTCCGACTTCTTGAGCATGCCAAGATCGATGTCGGACTCGCTCGAGCCGAGCTCCTTGGCGAGCGCCACGAAATCAGTGCCGGCCTGGATCTTCTGGTAGGCGGCATCGGCCGCGGCCTTATCGGCGAAAGAGATCTGCTGTATGTGCCGGCGCTCCGGCGTGCCGAGCTTGTCCTTCTCGCTCTCGAAGGCCGCCTTGAGATCGTCCTCGGTGATGTTGACCTTGTCCTTGACCGTCTCGGGAGTGACGGCGAGCACGCCAACCTTGCGAAATTCGGGCTGCGTGTACTTGGCGTGATGGTTGTCGTAGAAGCGCTTGAGATCCTCCTCGGTCGGTTCCGCCACCGTTCCGGCGGCGCTCTCAGGCACCACGACGTAGCGAAGGATGCGGGTCTCGTTGTTGTAGCTGTTGAGGGCATTGAGGAAGACCTGGGAGGCAACTGGCGTCTTGCCGATAGTGGCGAGCAATTGGCGGCGCAGATTGCGCTCGCGCTCCGAGGCGAGGTAGCCCTGCTCGGAGAGGCTCAGATTGCGCAGCGCTTGCTGGAAGGCGATGGCGCTGAAATTACCGGTGGAATCCTGGAACGCCGGATCCTTCATGATGGCTTCCAACAGCGCCTTGTCGCTGACGCCGAGGCGAAGATCCTTGGCATGACTGTCGACGGCGGCGCCACCGATCAGGCGCTCCAACACGCGATTCTCGAGACCCGCCTCGCGCGCTTCCTGCAAGGACAGGCTGCGGCCCGCATTCGAGCTCATCACCCGCAAGACGTCTTGCTGGGCCCTCGTGTACTCCTGCGGCGTGATTTCGGTATCGCCGACCTCGATCAGGGTCTGGCTGCCATAGCCGCGGAAAATGTCCGCAATGCCCCAGATCGCAAAGCTGATGACGAGGAGCCCCATCAACACGAGGCCAAATGCGCGCGCGGCGCCCTTTCGCAAACTATCGAATATCACGCGTCAAATACCTTCTTGTTGGCTGTTTGCAATCGCCACGCCGAGGGGCCAATCTGTTGATTGCTCGCGCGGCGGGCGCATCATAGGTAGCAAGAGGTGAGGCGGCAAGGCGCCGTTCCCAGGATCGCGCGGGCGATTCTGCTCGAGCATCGGCGGTCGGAGCGGGGAGCAGGGGAAGCAGGGTGAGCGCAATCAGGCCCCTCGTGGCCGGCAACTGGAAGATGTACGGCACGATCGCGGCCTTGGCGGAGATCCGGGCGCTGCTCGATCTGCTCGGCAACGGACCACGACGTGCGGCCGATATCATGATCTGCCCGCCGGCGACCCTACTCGCCCGAGCGCGTTATGCGCTCGGAACGAGCGACGTCTTGCTCGGCGGCCAGGATTGCCACCCAGAGCCTGAAGGCGCCCACACCGGCGACATTTCGGCGGAGATGCTTGCGGACGCGGGCGCCACTGCGGTGATTGTCGGCCATTCGGAGCGGCGCCGCGATCATGGTGAGACCGATGCCCTCGTCGCCGCCAAGTCCGCTGCCGCCCATCGCGCCGGCCTCACCGCCATTATCTGCATCGGCGAAACGGAACAGGAGCGGCGGGAAGGTGCCACCCTCGGTGTCGTCGACCGCCAGCTGGACGGCTCGCTGCCTCCGTCGGCGACGGCCGAGAACAGCGTGATCGCCTATGAGCCGGTTTGGGCCATCGGCACTGGATTGACGCCGACGCCGAGCGACGTCGCCGAGGTCCACGGTTTCATCCGCGGCAGCCTGGCGCGGCGGCTGGGGCCCGAGGAGGCCGCCAAAATCCGTATCCTCTATGGCGGCTCCGTCAAACCAAGCAATGCCCGAGAGCTCCTTGCCGTCGGCAACGTCAATGGCGCCCTCGTCGGTGGCGCCAGCCTCAAGGCCGCCGATTTCTATGCTATCGTATCGGCTTATTCGTAAGCCCGCCGGTTGCGGGCGGGCGGTAGGCGTTGGCAACGGCAACAAAGTTCGCCATTGTGCGGGTCAAAGATCGGGAGAGGGCTCGTTGCGGAGCCCTGACGTCGCTGCTGCTGCGCTCGTGGTCACTGGCCGTTCTGACCGTGGTCGCGGCCTCCGCTTGGGGGCCGATCGCCGCCGCTGAGCCGCTCGACAAACAGCGATGCGCCGAGCTTCAGGTTGAGCGCAAGAAACTGCTCAACGCCGACATGCAGGCGGCCCTCGACCGGGGGCCCGACTGGGTCAAAAAGCACCTCACCGACGAGGCAATCGGCCGCGTCAGGCATTTTCTACATGTCGAGGAGTTGATCCAGTTCCGTTGCCGCGGCGGCGGGGTGGTCAAGCCAAAGCCCGTCAGCGTGCCGTTGCCGGACCGGAAGCCCAAGCTGGAATTGGCCACTGGAGAGGATTCCAAGCCTAGCCAAGCCCTAGCGGATTCGGATAAGACACCGCCTGGGAAAACGAAGGCTACACGATGACCACAGTCCTTATCGTTATTCATGTCATGGTCGCCATCGCGCTGATCTGCGTGGTGCTGCTGCAGCGCTCCGAAGGCGGGGCGCTTGGCATTGGCGGTGGCGGCGGCGGCTTCATGACCGGCCGCAGCGCGGGCAATGCCCTGACCAAGACCACGGGCGTTCTCGCAGCGGCGTTCTTCGCCACGAGCCTCGCGCTGACGATCATAGCGAGCCGCCAGTCCGGCCCGACCTCGATCTTTGATCAGGGCGGCGGCAGCCCGGTTCAGGGCGGTGGCGGATCGCTGCCAGGCTTGACGCTGCCGAAGGCACCGGCGCCGTCCGGTACGCCGGCACCTCAGGCACCATCGGCCCCACAGTCGAAGTAGGATCGCCTTAACCCTGTTCTCGCCCTGAGGCCGTGGCCGTCTGCTCTGAACGGTGGACGCGCCGACCTTAGGGCTACGACTCGGGCGGCTTTCAGTATATGTTCGAGGCCCATGGCGCGGTACGTCTTCATTACCGGCGGCGTGGTCTCCTCTCTCGGCAAGGGGCTGGCATCGGCTGCCCTCGGAGCATTGCTTCAGGCGCGCGGCTATAGCGTGCGCCTGCGCAAGCTCGATCCCTACCTCAACGTCGACCCGGGGACGATGAGCCCCTATCAGCATGGCGAGGTGTTCGTCACCGACGACGGCGCCGAGACCGACCTCGACCTCGGTCACTACGAGCGCTTCACCGGGCGCCCGGCGAGCCAGGCCGACAACATCACCACCGGGCGCATCTACCAGCAGATCATCACCAAGGAGCGGCGCGGGGACTATCTCGGCGCGACGGTCCAGGTCATTCCCCACGTCACCGACGCCATCAAGTCCTTCATCACCGAGGGCAACGACAATGTGGATTTCGTCTTGTGTGAGATCGGCGGTACCGTCGGCGACATCGAGGGTCTGCCGTTCTTCGAAGCGATCCGCCAGCTCGGCAACGAGCTGCCGCGCGGCCATACGGTGTTCATCCATCTGACCCTGGTGCCGTTCATCCCGAGCGCCGGCGAGCTCAAGACCAAACCGACCCAGCATTCGGTGAAGGAGCTGCGCTCGATCGGCATCCAGCCTGACGTTCTGCTCTGCCGCACCGACCGGCCGCTGCCGCGCGACGAGCGGCGCAAGATCGCGCTGTTCTGCAATGTGCGCCCCGAGGCGGTGGTCCAGGCGCTCGACGTCTCGAGCATCTACGAGGTCCCCGGGCGCTATCATGCCGAGGGGCTCGATCGCGAAGTGCTCGCGGCCTTCGGCATCGCCAATGCCCCCGAGCCCGAGCTCGAGCGCTGGCGCGAGATCGCCGAGACCATCGCCGATCCCGATGGCGAGGTGAATGTCGCCGTGGTCGGCAAATATACCGGCCTCAAGGACGCCTATAAGTCGCTCAACGAGGCGCTCGTTCACGGCGGCATTGCCCACAAGGTCCGGGTCAATCTGCAATGGATCGAAGCCCAGACCTTCGAGCAGGAGGATGCGTCGGCCTATTTGGAGGACGTGCACGGCATCCTCGTCCCCGGCGGCTTCGGCGAGCGCGGCTCGGAAGGCAAGATCAGCGCCGCGCGCTATGCACGGCTGCGGGGCGTGCCCTATTTCGGCATCTGCTTCGGCATGCAGATGGCGGTGATCGAGGTCGCACGCGATCTTGCCGGCATCGAGGAGGCAAGCTCGACGGAGTTCGGCCCGACGCCCGAACCCGTGATCGGCCTCATGACCGAATGGATGAAGGGCGACGAGCTGGAGAAACGCCAGTCGAACGGCAATCTCGGCGGCACCATGCGCCTCGGCGCCTATGACGCCGTGCTGGCGAAGGGCAGCGAGGTCGCCGAGATCTATGGCGCCACGCGCATTTCGGAGCGGCACCGCCACCGCTACGAGGTCAATATGCGTTACCGCAACCGGCTCGAGGCGGCCGGCTTGCGGTTCTCGGGGCTTTCACCCGACGGGCTGCTGCCGGAGATCGTGGAGATCCCCGACCATCCCTGGTTCATCGGCGTGCAATTCCACCCCGAGCTCAAATCGCGGCCGTTCAAGCCCCATCCGCTATTCGCCTCGTTCATCGGCGCCGCCGTGGAGCAGTCGAAGGACTGGTGACGTAATTGCGGTTGCGAGCCCGAACGAGCAAAGACTCGGCTCCGCTCCAAGGATGCTGCGTCATGCGGACGTTCGAAAGCGGTTGAGCGCGCTCCAGCTCACTTTGCTTGGCGCAGGTGCTAAGTCTGTCGGCGACAGCGTCGCATGATCCTCTCCGTGGCGCGAGATGCGTCCGGGCTGCGCGAATACATGTATCTCCGGATCGCGATCAAATACGGGCTCTACTGCGATACCGGCACAACTTGCATTTCTTCCGTGCAGCTTAGGCAAGGGACGGGAGATGAGGCGTTGCGCTGCGAAGGCGCAGTGGACCTGCTCAGCGATGGAGACACGTCCGTTGCCGGGCTGCCGAGGCAATACCGAGACCTTCCGGCGCGCCACATGCGCTCAAGCAGCGAAGCGTTAGCGCATGCTTTTCTCGCGGCGTCTATGCAATGCCGGGCCGCGCTTTCAAGCTTTCAATCGGCGCTCACGCAGCGAAGCGATAGCGCCAACCAAAAAACTTTCAGCCAGCTCCTGGCAGGGACTGTCAGTGGTCCCGGGCGGAGCCCCGGCATCGCCCGAGTGCCGAACTTGCGTGTTCGACCCGCGGGCGCCGCAACCTCGTCCAACTTCGACGTAACGCCTCGCGAAGCGACCCTTGGCGGACAAGGCCGAGAGCAGGATAGGGGAGGTTCGAGGGGCGGGGATAAGGAGGGGGTTGTTGGATAGCCGTGGCGGGCCAGCCCATGACAGGGGTCGGGAGCGGCTCCCACAGAGGAATATGGCGGTCCCGATGGCTTCATCGACGACCTCTACGTTCGTCGGTCACCGGCGCCAAGGCCTCGGGCGAGAGGCCCTTCGCGCACTCTTCGCCGAGTGTGAGCGGCGCCGCGTGTCGCGGTCCATGTCGAGGCGGGACGCGACAATATAGCGGCGAAGCGGCTATACCAAGCTTGGCTTCGACGCTTCGCGCGCGCCATCCTGACATTCCGGCTTCCGCCCGGAGGAATGACGAGGTTCTAAGGACGATGTCAAACAGCGTCCACCAAGGCAGCTGCGGCTGCGGCAAGGTGCGGGTCGAGGCGAGGGGAGAGCCCTACCGCGTCGGCGTCTGCCACTGCCTGACCTGCCGCAAGCTGCACGGCGGGCCATTCAGCTTCTATGCCGTGTTTTCGCCCGATGCGGTGACGATCAGCGGTGAGGTCAATGTCTTCGAAAGCTCGGAGCACGGGCGCCGCTATTTCTGCCCGGCCTGCGGCTCTCAGGTCTACTCCCACTATTCGCGGGCGGATGAGATCTATGTCTATCCCGGCTCGTTCGACGAGACGGGGCTATGGCAGCCGACCTACGAGCTGTGGACCGTCCGGCGCGAGGCTTGGCTGCCGCCGTTTCCGAGCGTCGTCCACCGCTATGAGACCGACCGGCCGCAATGGAGCCGGACGGAGCCTTGAGGGCTCCGCCCCGCTTGCGGTGACAGCTCTCAGCCGAACATCGACAGTTTGTCGAAGCGGTCGGCGAGCAGGTAATACACCGTAACCCTGTTCTTGGCGCGGTCGCGCTTCATGGTCTCGCCGACGGCCATGATCGCATCGTCGAGCACGGGCTCCGGATGCGTCAGCCCTAGCTTCTTTTGCAAGAAGCTCGTGCGCACCCGGTCAAGCTCGGACTTGTCGGAAAACGCCACGAGCGAGGAGTCGCGCTTTTGCAGCGCGATGCCGAGATAACGGACGATCCCTGCGATCGCCTGGTCGTCGGCGTCGGGCGCGTAGCGCTTCACGTCCGCGGCCCAATCCTTGCCATCCCTGGCGCCTCCGGCGAGGCGAGCCGGCGCGGCCGAGGATTCGGCCGGTGCCGAGGCGCCAGGTGCCACGTCGGATTCTCCCGCGCCGCGCACGGGGACGACGTCATCGGCGGCAAGGACGCCGGACTTGAAGAGATAACCGGCGATGCCGGCGCCAAGGAGCGGGGCCAGGATGAACAGCCACACCTGGTGGAGCGCCTGCGGATTGCTGCCGAAGCCGACGATGGCAGGCCCGAGCGACCGCGCCGGGTTCACCGAGGTGCCGGTGATGTTGATGCCGAGAAGATGCAGCGCGACCAGCGTCAGCCCGATGGCGAGACCGGCGAGACCGACCGGCGCACCCTTCTGCGTGACGCCGAGGATGCAAACCAGGAACAGGAAGGTGCCGATCACCTCATAGAGAAATGCAGCCGTCAGATTGTATTCGCCGAGATAGCCCGGACCCCAGCCGTTCTGCCCAAGCCCTCCGCTCCAGCCGGAAGCCTTCCCCGACAGGATGAGGTAGAGCACGACGGCGCCCGCTATCGCACCGAGGATTTGCGCGATGACATAGCTGACGAAGTCTGAGCCGCTCATGCGACCGGCAACCAGAGCGCCGAAGCTCACCGCCGGATTGATGTGACAGCCGGAAACCTGGCCGATGCCATAGGCCATGGCGACAATGGTGAGACCGAATGCCGTGGCAATGCCAAGCACGTCAACCGAGGTCGCCCCGGTCCCCATGCCGGCGATGACCGCCGTGCCGCAGCCGATGAGAACCAAGGCAAAGGTGCCGATAAACTCCGCAATCGCTTTTTTCATGATGGTGCCTCCCCTAGCGAAGGCGCGGATGATGCCAGATGGCGCACGCTCGCGACAGAGACGAAAGCGGCTGCGAATTTGAATTGATTTTTATTAGTTGGCGCCGAGACGCTTCAGCGCCGCCTCGATTTCGGCGCGGTCTTCATCGCTCGGATTGAGGGCGAGCGCGGCGCGATAATCGGCAATGGCGCGGTCGCGGTCGCCTTTGTGATCGTAGATCACGGCGCGGTTGGCCAAGGCCTCCCGATAGCGCGGGTAAAGCTCGATGGCTTCGGTGTAGTCCGCCATGGCCTTGTCGATGTCGCCCTTTTTTTCATAGGCGACGCCGCGATCGTTGAAGGCGACAGAGTCGGTGGCGTTCAGCGAAATCGCCTCGGTGCAATCGGCGATGGCCAAGTCGGCGTTGCCCTGATCGGTGTAGGCGACGCAGCGATTGACGAGCGCTTCGCCGTATTGCAAGTCGATCTCGATGGCCTTGGAGAAATCGGCCACGGCCTGGTCGAGGTCGCCCTGGTCGCGATAGGCGAGCCCGCGGTTGACATAGACCCTGGCTTGGCGGGGATCGATCTCGAGCGCGAGGTCGAAATCCTCGATGGCGCGTTTGACCTCACCCTTCGACCGGTAGGCGCCACCGCGAAGGCCATAGGCGAGAGCGACGTGGGGCCCGAACGGATCCTGCTGCAAGAATTGGGTGCATCCTTCGATCTGCCGGTCGAGATCGGCGTCCTGGTTGCAATCGTCGATCGGATTGGCCTGCGCCGAACCGCCACTGAGCACGAGGCCAGCGCCGACGAGGCAGACCCAGCAAGCCATCTTGTCGCTATCATTACGCGCATCATGGCGGCTCCTTCGCTTCACCGCCAAGTCTAACAGAGATCGCGTCATGCCTGAGACCTCCTCGGAAGCCCTTGGCCACAAACTGTCGTTACCTCTGCCCAGCGGATTGACGGGCGACGGCTAGCGCCCTCATGGTCCGGCCATGACCGCCCCCATGACGCCGCGCCAAGCCCCGTGGTAACCGTGGGCAAGGCGCGATTCGGCAACGACCTGCCGCTCGCCTTGATGGCCGGCCCGTGCGCCCTGGAAAGCCGCGGCCACGCCTTGGAGATGGCCGAGGCCCTCAAGGAGATCGCGGCGAAGGCCGGCGTCGGCCTGGTCTACAAGAGCTCCTTCGACAAGGCGAACCGCACGAGCGCAAGAAGCGCCAGGGGGATCGGCCTCGCCGAGGCGCTGCCGATCTTCGCCGAGATCAGGGAGAAGCTCGGACTTGCCGTGGTCACGGATGTCCATGAGCCGGAGCAATGTGCCGCCGTGGCCGAAGCCGTCGACGTGCTTCAGATCCCCGCATTCCTCTGCCGCCAGACCGACCTCCTCGTTGCCGCGGCGAAAACCGGCAAAGTCGTCAACGTCAAGAAGGGCCAGTTCCTCGCGCCCTGGGACATGAAGCATGTGGTGGCCAAGATCGTTGGCGCCGGCAATCCAAAGGTGCTCGTCACCGAGCGCGGCGTGTCGTTCGGTTACAACACCCTCGTCTCCGACATGCGCGCGCTGCCGATTCTCGCCGAGACCGGCGCGCCGGTGATCTTCGACGCCACCCATTCGGTGCAGCAGCCCGGAGGGCAGGGGACTCAGAGCGGCGGCGAGCGCCGATTCGTTCCGGTCCTCGCGCGCGCGGCCGTTGCCGTCGGCATCGCCGGCCTCTTCATCGAGACGCACCAGGACCCCGACCACGCGCCGTCCGACGGGCCCAACATGGTGCCGCTCAAGGAGCTCGCGCCTCTGCTCGCCGAGCTGGTCGAGATCGATCGGCTGGTGAAAGCGCGGTCCGCTCGCTAGCGGTGAATTGCTCTATTGGTTTGCGCGGTCACCGGCGCCGGCCGGCGGCTGGCCATACGTCAACTCGGTCCACAGCGCACCCGAAAGTCCGGCAAGAGAAAGCCCGAGCCCGAACAGCAACAACCCGACCGCGGTGAGCTTTTGCCCTGACTCGATCTCGCGGGGGTCCTTGCTGATCAGCACCGAGGCGTAGTAGGCGCCGAACAGCACCATCAGCGCCCCGATGACGCCGAGACACAGGCCAAGAAGATCGGAGGGCGCGAGTTGGGCGATCTCGGTTGCTACGTCGCTCATGTCGCTTACGTCCCCATCCCTTGGTCAGCCGCGGCCGCGATAAGGCACGACACCCTGGTCCGGCAGCCAGAGGCCATCCGGCATCGTCCCGTGCTGCCAGAACACGTCGATGGGAATGCCGCCGCGCGAAACCAATAGCCCCCGATGCGCAAATAAGCGGGCTCGATCAATTGGACGATGCGCTTGCCGATGGTGACCGTCGCGTCCTCATGGAAGGCGCCGACATTGCGGAAGCTGGCGAGATAGAGCTTGAGCGATTTCGACTCGAGCAGCCAGCGCTTCGGCGCGTAGTCGATGACGAGATGGGCGAAGTCGGGCTGTGCCGTGATCGGCAAAGGCAGGTGAATTCCGGCGCCGTGAAGCGCGCGGCGTAGAGCGTTTCGGTATGAGGATTGGCGACGCGCTCGAGCAGCGCCTCCGCGGGCGAGGCGGAAGTGGGGTTCGTTTGCCGAGTTGTTTTGGTTTGCCAGTCTTCGCCGCCATCGGCTCACCTATTCGGCAGCGCGCAAGCGGGGCGCTGCGGGGCCTGAATAGACGCAGCCCTCATGACAGCTGTCGCGGGCGATCTGAATCTCGGCGAGGCCGGGAAGGCGATTGTGCAGCCAGTCCCAGAGCCACATGGCGATGCGCTCAAGCGTCGGCAATACGAAATCCTCGACCTCGTTGAGGAAGCGGTGATCGAGGGCTTCGCGGGCGTCGGCGATGGCGGCTTCGAGATCGTCGAAATGAAGCAGAATGCCCGTCTCCGGTCAGGCTCGCCGTCGACGGTAACGCGGGCGCGGAACGAGTGACCGTGCACCCGCGCATTGGGATGGCCGGGAGGCGCCGACGGCAACACATCGGCCGCCTCGAAGAAAAAGTCCTTGTAGACACGCATCGGCAGTCGTTTAGGGGATTTTCCGGTGTCAAACCAGGGCTTGGAGGCTGGCTAGCGCAGGCCAAGGAGCTTGTGAGTCTGGAGGCTCAAGCGCCATCTCGGGTGGGCGAGGCAATAGTCGATCGCAGCGCGGAGGTGGCCTGCGCTTTTCGCACCGGCATCCATGGGTTGGAGCAGGAAATGGGTGAACTCGAGGGCCTCGAATGCCGTCGGCTCTAATTCGCTTTGCGGGTAGATGAGCTTGAGCTCATCGCCGCAGCGCTGCTCGAGCGTGCGCCGGCCTTCGGGCTGACGCAGATCCAATCCATGGCCCGGCACGGGAACGGTGCCATTGGTCTCGATGGCGATCTCGAAGCCAGCCCCATGCAGCGCCGCAATCAACGCCGCGTCGAGCTGAAGCGGGCTCGCCGCCCGTGAAAACCACAAAGGGCAGCCTGCCGCTATTCCCGGCCAAGCGCTGCGGCAGGCTGCGCCAGAGCCTCGGCATCGGCGAATTTGCCGCCGCCCGGTCCATCCATGCCAACAAAGTCGGTATCGCAGAAATTGCAGATGGCGTCGGCGCGGTCCGCCTCAAGACCCGACCACAAATTGCAGCCGGCGAACCGCAGAAGACGGCAGGCCTCCCGGTCTGCGCGCCTTCGCCTTGCAGCGTGTAATAGATCTCCTTCGCGGCGTACATGAACTTTAGCTGGCTCTTTCGCAGAGCCAAGACAAGAGTGAATGTCAGAGGCCGCCGCGGAGGTCACACGGCGCGAAGGGGATACGCGCACCGCTGCTATTTCTGCTCCGCGGGAGCCGCATATCTTCCGGGGATGACCTTCTCGGGAGGATTCGTTCCGGGAGGATTGATCGACCGAATGAAGGCGATGATCTTCCACAGGTGGTCCGCGGTTTTCACGGTGAAGCCCATCGGCGGCATCGGCGCGTGGACGGTCCCATATTGGTAGCGCGTGAAGCCCTGTCTCGAGCTCCGCGGAGCCGAGCGTGGCCAGCCTGAACAGCACGTCGTCGGTGTTGCCCCAGAACCAGACACCTGATCAAGGCCGGGCAGAAGCCGCCGCCGCCGTTGCCGCCGTGACACTCGTTGCAGCCCGGCAGCCGGAACTGCTTGACGAGATCCGGATCGTCCTGCGCCAGCTTCTTGTAGTCCTGATAGGGGCTATGGAGTTCTCCCGGCGGCACCTTTTTTACCAACTCATCCGGGGGCGTCTGGTCTCCCGCCTCGCAGCAGATTTGCTCCTTTCCTACCTCCATCAGAGGGCGCCTCGTCGGCGGCCTGGGCCACCCACGCAACGCCGCCGATGGCAAAAGGCTGAGCACAACGAGTGCTGAAAGTCCCACATTTGGTCGCTTCATCAAGGTCCTCCCTGACCAATGTCCCACTTATGAGGATGAGCGTGGCAGATAGAGTTTGTGTTAAGCGAAAGACGTAAGGCGTTGGGCTGTTTCTTGCTTGGCTGCGCGGCTTTGTCGCGGCCCGGATGACCCGTTAGCCGCGGGATGCGGCGTCTTGGGCTTCCGCTCGCGACGCTTGCCAGGCCTGGAAACCCTTGGCACGCAGCTCGCAAGCGGGGCACGTGCCGCAGCCATAGCCCCAGGGATGGCGCTGGCTCCGGTCGCCGCGATAGCAGGTGTGGGTCTCCTCGATGATCAACTCGATGAAGGCCTCGCCGCCGATTTCCTCGGCCAGCGCCCAGGTCTCCGCCTTCGACAGCCACATCAGGGGCGTGACAATGCTGAACGCGACCTCGGTGCCGAGCCGAACGGCCTGTTCGAGGGCCTTCAGGGTCGCCTCGCGGCAGTCGGGATAGCCGGAATAGTCGGTCTCGCACATGCCGCCGACGAGGGCATGCAGCCCGCGGCGATAGCCGAGCGCCGCGGCATAGGTGAAGAAAATCAGATTTCGCCCCGGCACGAAGGTGCTAGGCAGGCCTGAGGCCAGCATCTTGATCTCGGCGTCCGAGGTGAGGGCGGTTTCGCTGACGGCCCCGAAGCTGGAGATGTCGATAACGTGGTCGGGGCCGAGGCGCGCGCCCCGGTCCGGGAACGCGTCCGCGATTCTGGTCCGCACCCTCTCGCGGCAGGTGAGCTCAACCTCATGGCGCTGGCCATAGTCGAATCCCACGGTTTCCACGCGGGCGTAACTGCTGAGCGCAACCCCAAGGCAAACAGTGGAATCCTGGCCCCCGGAGAACAGCACGAGGGCCCCGATTGGGTCTGAGGAAGGGGGGCGGTTGCATCGACTAGGGACTCGCCTTTTAGTTGTCCTTTGGTTAATCTACTACCCAGACGAGAGGCCGAGAGCTTGGGGGGCTAGGCCATGGGGCGCGCGATCGCCGCTTTTTGCGGGACAATTTGCATCCTTCTTTGCGGCTGCTCGACCATCGTCAAGGGCACCAAGCAGGAGGTCTCGGTGGCCACACCTGGCGTGCAAGGCGCGATGTGCACGCTCACGTCGCCGGCGATCGGCACCCGTACCGTGCAGACGCCCGGCAATATCGTCCTGCCGAAGAGTAAGCACAACGTTTCTGTCGCTTGCGCTAAGCAGTGCTACACCGAGGGCGTCGGCGTTCTCGCTTCGGAGACTGAACTCATGACGGCAGGCAACGTGGTGTTCGGAGGGCTTATCGGCCTCGGCGTCGACGCCGCGTCTGGTGCCATGAACAAATACGAGCCCGGCGTCGACATCGCCATGACACCCATTCCCAACTGCAGGACGCCAAGGAAGGGCAACGGGGTGCCGATGGCAAGCACGTCGCCCTGCCTCCGAGCTAGCCGTCCCGGCGTCCCGACACCCGCCAGCAACATACGGCTTCCGATTCCAGACCTGCTGGGCTAAGAGGGCTCGAACGTCACGCTTGCCTGCCACACAACCGGAATCGGACCATGACCGCCATTGCCACCGTCGTCGGCCGGGAGATTCTCGATAGCCGCGGCAATCCCACCGTGGAGGTGGACGCGTGTTGACGAATGGCGCCTTCGGCCGCGCCGCCGTGCCGTCGGGCGCCTCGACCGGGGCGCACGAAGCGCATGAGCTGCGCGACGGCGGCGCGCGCTATGGCGGCAAGGGCGTGCGCAAGGCCGTCGGCGCCGTCAACGGTGAGATCCGGCAGTCGCTGACCGGGCTCGACGCCGACGACCAGCGCGGCATCGACGAGCGCCTCTGCCAGCTCGACGGCACGCCCAATAAGGAGCGTCTCGGCGCCAACGCCATCCTCGGCGTCTCGCTGGCGGCGGCCAAGGCCGCGGCCCGCGACACAGCCAGCCGCTCTACCGCTATGTCGGCGGCGCCGGGGCGACGCTTCTTGCCCGTGCCGATGATGAACATCCTCAATGGCGGGGTGCACGCCGACAATCCGATCGATTTCCAGGAGTTCATGATCGCGCCGGTCGGCGCGCCGAGCTTTTCCGAGGCGCTGCGCATGGGCGTCGAGATCTTCCACGCGCTGAAGAGCGCCCTGAAAGCCGCCGGTCACAACACCAATGTCGGCGACGAGGGCGGCTTTGCGCCCAACCTCGCCTCGGCCCGCGAAGCGCTCGACTTCGTCATGGCGGCGATCAAGGCGGCGGGTTACGAGCCCGGCGAAGACGTGTTTCTTGCGCTCGATGCCGCGGCGACCGAGTTCTATGCAAGACGGCAATACGAGCTGAAAGGCGAGGGGCGCACGCTGAGCCCCGAGGAGATGGTCGCTACCTCGCCGAGCTCGTCTCCGCCTATCCGATCTATTCCATCGAGGACGGCATGGCCGAGGACGATTGGGACGGCTGGAAGGCCTTGACCGAGGCGCTCGGCGGCCGCTGCCAGCTCGTCGGCGACGACCTCTTCGTCACCAATGTCGCAAGGCTCCGCAGACGGCATCGAGAAGGGCGTCGGCAACGCCATCCTGGTCAAGGTCAACCAGATCGGCACGCTTGACCGAAACGCTGGACGCCGTGGACATGGCGCAGGACGCGGGCTACGCCGCGGTGATGTCGCACCGCTCCGGCGAGACCGAGGACGCGACCATCGCCGACCTCGCCGTCGCCACCAATTGCGGGCAGATCAAGACCGGCTCGCTGGCGCGCTCCGACCGCGTCGCCAAATACAATCAGCTACTCCGCATCGAGGAGGAACTCGGCAACGCCGCGCGTTACGCCGGCCGCTCGGTGCTCAATCGCTCCGCGCTAACCGGCGATTAACCCTCGCCAGTGATTCTGTCCGCTTCGCCGTCGTTGCCAGGCCGACCCGGGCGATCCATCGACGGACGAGGGGACCACGCGAATGCGCCTCCAATCTCTCCTGTTTCCGCTCCTCGCCTTGGGCGTCGGTGGGTATTTCGTCTACAGCCTCCAGTCGGGCGACCACGGCCTCGAGGCGCGCGCGACATTGGAGAAGCGGAAGGCCGTGCTGGCCGGCGAACTTGCCGGGCTCCAGGACGTGCGGAAGCGGCTCGAGCGCGACGTCGCCCTGCTCAGGCCCGAAAGCCTTGACCCCGATATGCTCGACGAGCGCGCCAGGGCGATTTTGAACCTTGCCCATCCCGACGATCTCGTCATGTTGAAGCGCCGCGCACCGGCCAGGGAACCAGGGTCGTCCGTCAAGCCCTGAATTTGTCCAAGCGGGCCTGTCTTTCAGCGGAATCCAAACTCGTGTTAGCGTTCACGCCAACAACGCGTTGAAACGCGAGGAATACCTATTGACCATGCCATTAGATGAGGCCGAGCACCCGAGGCGCCGGCCGCCGCGCCGTCCATCATCCCATCCGAGGCGCTGGCCTCGGCCGAAGTGCTCGAGCATGGCAGCGCGCCATCGCTGTCCGGTTCGCAGGAAGTCGAGGCCTATCGCCTCATGCTGCTGATCCGCCGCTTCGAGGAGAAGGCCGGCCAGCTTTACGGCATGGGGCTGATCGGCGGGTTCTGCCACCTCTATATCGGCCAGGAAGCCGTCGTCGTCGGCATGCAGGCCGCGCTCGAGGAGGGCGACCAGGTCATCACCGCCTATCGCGACCACGGCCACATGCTCGCCTGCGGCATGGATCCCAAGGGCGTGATGGCCGAACTGACCGGGCGCCGCCACGGCTATTCCAAGGGCAAGGGCGGCTCGATGCACATGTTCTCGGTCGCCAAGAATTTCTACGGCGGCCACGGCATCGTCGGCGCGCCGGTGCCGCTCGGCACCGGGCTCGCCTTCGCCAACAAATATCGCGGCAACGGCCGCGTGTGCCTGACCTATTTCGGCGACGGCGCCGCCAACCAGGGGCAGGTCTACGAGAGCTTCAACATGGCCGCGCTATGGAAGCTCCCGGTGGTCTACATCATCGAGAACAACCAATACGCCATGGGCACCTCGGTTCAGCGCGGCAGCGCCCTTGCCGAGGAGCTCTATCATCGCGGCGCGGTCGTTCGGCATTCCCGGGATGAAGGTCGACGGCATGGACGTGCGCGCGGTCAAGGCTGCCGGCGAGGCGGCGATCGCGCAAGTGAGGCGCGGGCGGCGGCCCGGTGATCCTGGAGATGCGCACCTATCGCTATCGCGGCCATTCGATGTCCGATCCGGCGAAATACCGCAGCCGCGAGGAGGTGCAGGAGGTGCGTGCCAGCCGCGACCCTATCGAGCACGTCGGCAAGCGCCTGGTCGAGGCCGGCTTGATCGACGATGAACGGCTGAAGCAGATCGACAAGGACGTGCGCGCCATCGTCAACGAGGCCGCCGAGTTCGCCACCAGCGACCCAGAGCCCGACCCGAGCGAGCTCTACACCGACGTCGTGGCGTGAGCCGAAGCAGAGCTTAAGACGAAATGTCCACTGAAATCCTGATGCCCGCGCTCTCTCCCACCATGGAGGACGGCACGCTCGCCAAGTGGCACGTCAAGGAGGGCGACGACGTGAAGACCGGCGACATCATCGCCGAGATCGAGACCGACAAGGCGACGATGGAGGTCGAGGCGGTCGACGAAGGCAGAGTGGGCAAGATCCTGGTGCCGGAAGGCACCGAGCACGTGAAGGTCAATGCCCCTATCGCCACGCTGTTGACCGACGGCGAGGCCGACCTCAAGGTCCCGACGACGCTACTCGCCGCGTCCTGGCGAGAGGGAGATCGGGCTCGATGCGGCTCGCGCCACGGAACCGCCGACGCGATCTCGGCGAACGGCCGCCCGAAGTCGAGCAGGCGCCGGCGGGGCCGCAGACAGCGCCAGCGGAGCAACGCTGAGCCGACCCGCCGAGGTCTCGCCGGCCACCGAGATGGTGACCATGACCGTGCGCGAGGCGCTGCGCGACGCCATGGCCGAGGAGATGCGGCGCGACGACCGGGTGTTCCTCATGGGCGAGGAGGTCGCGGAATATCAGGGCGCCTACAAGGTGAGCCAGGGGCTGCTCGAGGAATTCGGCCCGCGGCGCGTGGTCGACACGCCGATCACCGAATACGGCTTCGCCGGCGTCGGCGTCGGCGCGGCCTTCGCCGGGCTGAAACCGATCGTCGAATTCATGACCTGGAATTTCGCGCATGCAGGCCATCGACCACATCGTCAACTCGGCGGCGAAGACGCTCTACATGTCCGGCGGCCAGATGCATTGCCCGATCGTGTTCCGGGGGCCGAACGGCGCCGCCGCCCGGGTCGCCGCCCAGCACAGCCAGGACTACTCCGCCTGGTATGCCAGCGTGCCGGGGCTGAAGGTGGTCGCGCCCTACATTGCCGCCGACGCCAAGGGCCTGCTCAAGGCCGCGATCCGCGATCCGAGCCCGGTGATCTTCCTCGAGAACGAGATCCTGTACGGCCAGAGCTTCCCGGTGCCGAAGCTCGACGACTTCGTCGTGCCCATCGGCAAGGCGCGCATCGCCCGCGAGGGCACCGACGTCACCATGGTCTCCTATTCGCGTGGCGTGGCTTACGCGCTCGAGGCCGCGACGCGCCTCGCCGAGGAAGGGATCGAGGCGGAGGTCGTCGACCTGCGCACGCTGCGCCCCCTCGACATCGAGACCGTGATCGCCTCGGTGAAGAAGACCAACCGCATCGTCACTGTCGAGGAAGGCTGGCCGGTCTGCTCGATCGGCTCCGAGATCTGCGCTCGCGTTGCCGCTTGACGCCTTCGACCATCTCGATGCGCCGCCGGTCAAGATCACCGGCGCCGACGTGCCGATGCCCTACGCCGCCAATCTCGAGAAGCTGGCGTTGCCGTCGATCGACGACATCGTCGCGGCGGCGAAATCCGTCTGTTACCGGGAGTAGCGCGCGTGGCCGAGGCTTCCATGAGCTGGAAACCGGGCGGCTGCCACTGCGGCGCGGTGCGCTTCGAGGTGCTGGCGCCGGACGAGATCGAGGTCGAGGAATGCAATTGCTCGATCTGCCGCATGACGGGCTATTTGCACCTGATCGTGCCGAGAAGGAGCGCTTCCGGCTGCTGCAAGGCGGGGACGCGCTCACCACCATACAGCTTCAACACCGGCACGGCGAAGCATCATGTTCTGCTCGATCTGCGGCATCAAGAGCTTCTACGTGCCGCGCTCGAAGCCCGACGGCTACAGCGTCAATGTGCGCTGCCTCGACGACGGCGCCGTTCACGTCGGCCGGATCACGCTGTTCGACGGCGAGCATTGGGAAGAGCACATGGCCGCGCTGGCCGACGAGCGGAGCGATTGAGCCATGCCGACCGAGATCCTGATGCCAGCGTTGTCGCCGACCATGGAGGAGGGCACCCTTGCCAAATGGCATGTGCGCGAGGGCGATCGCGTGCAGTCGGGCGACGTCATCGCCGAGATCGAGACCGACAAGGCGACCATGGAGGTCGAGGCGGTCGACGAGGGCACCATCGGCAAACTGCTCATCGCCGAGGGCACCGAGCACGTGCCGGTGAACAAGCCGATCGCGCTGCTCGTCGGCGACGACGAAGAGGCCGAAGCGCCGAGCCCCTCGCCGCAGCCCTCTCCCCCGAGAGTGGAGGGAGTCTTCAACGCGACGCCACGCGCCGGTTCCGACGACGGCGATGCTGCCACGATCGCCAAAGAGGTCATGACGCAGATTGCCGAGCAGATCATGCGGAACGGCAGGGCAGGATCGCGTGTTCGCCTCGCCGCTCGCCCGCCGGCTCGCCGGCGAACGCGGCCTCGATCTCGGCGCGCTGCAAGGCTCCGGTCCCCACGGCCGCATCATCAAGCGCGACGTCGACCGGGCCGCAACCGCGCGACCTCAAGCCGCGGAGGAGGCCGAGGCGATCGAGACGGCGAGGCCGGCGCGTCAGCCCGAGCCGGGACAAGAGCCCGAGCGGCGCCGCCTCGTTCCCACCGTGCCGAGCAGACCCGCAGCCGGGATCTCCGACGACCAGGTTCTGGCGCTGTACGAGCCAGGCACCTACGACCTGATCCCTCACGACACCATGCGCCGGGTGATCGCCGAGCGGCTGACCCTCGCCAAGCAGACCATCCCGCATTTCTATCTGTCGATCGATTGCGAGCTCGACGCCGTGCTCGCCGCGCGGCAGCGGCTGAACGCCATGGCGCCGAAGGACGGCCCCCACGCCTTCAAGCTCTCGGTCAACGACTTCCTCATCAAGGCGCTCGCCATGGCGCTGCAAAAGGTGCCCCGCGCCAATGCGGCCTGGACCGAGGCGGGGCTCTTGCTCCATCGCGCCTCGGACATCGCCGTCGCTGTCGCGCTCGACGGTGGCGGTCTGTTCACCCCCGTTGTCCGCAATGCCGAGCTGAAGAGCCTGTCGGAGATTTCGAACGAGATGAAGGACCTCGCCGCGCGGGCGCGGTCGAAGCGGCTGGCGCCCCACGAATATCAGGGCGGCAGCACCACGATCTCCAATCTCGGCATGTATGGCATCGACCGCTTCGACGCCGTGATCAATCCGCCCCAGGCCAGCATTCTCGCCGTCGGCAGAGGGGAGAAGCGCCCCGTGATCAAGGACGATGCCGTGAAGATCGCGACCATGATGAGCGCGACGCTCTCGGTCGATCATCGGGTCATCGACGGCGCGCTCGGCGCCGAGCTGCTCGCGGCCTTCAAGGCCTTCATCGAAGACCCCGTCACCATGCTGGTGTGATGGCGCAGTTGCCGAAATTTCGGCCCGCGACCAGAGCCGACGCCGCCGCCCTTGCCGTGCTGGTGGATATCGCCGGCGAGGGACTTCCGGCCTATCTGTGGAGCACGCTGCAGCGCGCCGGGCCAGTCGATCCTCGAGGTGGGCCGCGAGCGCGCCGGGCCGCGAGGAGGGCGGCTTCTCCTATCGCAACGCCATCATCGCCGAGCTCGACGGCGAGATTGCCGGCCGCCCTGGTCGGCTATCGCCTGGATGACCCCTATGAGCTCGGCGATCTCGACGCGCTGCCTGAGCTGGTGCGCCCGCTGGTCGAGCTCGAAGCGCTGGCGCCGGGCTCCTGGTACGTCAACGTGCTCGCCACCTTTCCCGAGTTTCGCCGCCGAGGCATCGCGCGAAAGCTGCTCGACCTCGCCGAGACCAAGGCCGCGGAGGCCGGGGCGCCGTCGCTGAGCGTCATTGTCGCCGCCGAAAATGACCGGGCGATGCGCCTCTACGCCAGCGCCGACTATGGTCCACTTGCCACTAGCCCCGTGTTCATGTTTCCAGGGTGCCCACATGGCGGAAATTGGGTGCTGATGGTGAAGCGTTTGCAGGCGGGCGGATAGGTGATGCGGCTCCTGTTCGGACTTCTCGTTGCCGCGGGACTATCGTTCGTGATCGGAATTGGCGCGAGCGAGATCGCCTCGCTGATGCCCTGCCGCGGGGAGGGTCTTGTCTGCAATCTAGACCAAGCCATCGGCGCCTATGCGGTGATCATCTTGTCGCTGCTCGGTCCCGTTGTCTTCGGCGTGATCCTGCTCGTCGCCGCCAACCGGGTGACGCTGCGCGGCGGCATGGCCTTGCTGCTGCTGCCGCTCGTGCTGTTCCTGCTCATCACCCTGATCGAGTTTGGACGGCGCTCGGCTTCGAGCCCTACCGCAATCTGCGACGCGTGTTGACGATGTTCTTGCCGCCGGCGCTGACTGTCATCGCCCAATGGAAGATTCTGGGCGTGGTGATCGGCCGGGCAAAGCCTCGCCCCGCGGAACAGAGGCGGGTTGAGCCGCCTCAGCCTGAACCGCCGCGACCGGCCGAAACCTTCACCCCATTTCCCACGGAGTAGAAGCACCGCGCGCGCTTATTGAAACCATGGCCGAAACAGACTTCGACATCGTCGTGATCGGCGCCGGTCCCGGCGGCTACGTCGCCGCGATCCGCGCCGCCCAGCTCGGGCTGAAGACCGCCGTGATCGAGCGCGAGCATCTCGGCGGCATCTGCCTCAATTGGGGTTGCATCCCGACCAAGGCGTTGCTGCGCACCGCCGAGCTCTACCAGATGATGGGCCACGCCGCGGAGTTCGGTCTCGCCGCCGACAATATTCGCTACGATCTCGCCCGTGTCGTCGAGCGCAGCCGGAAAGTCGCCGCGCGCCTTTCGAACGGCGTCGCCTATCTGATGCGGAAGCACAAGATCGCGGTGATCGACGGCACCGCGCGGCTGGCGGGCGAAGGACGCATCGCCGTCACCGGCAAGGATGGAGCCAATCTCCCGGAAATCACCGCCAAGCACATCGTCATCGCCACCGGCGCGCGGGCGCGGGAGCTGCCGGGGCTCGAAGCCGATGGCGAGCTGATCTGGACCTACCGTCATGCCATGGTGCCACCGAAGCTGCCCAAGTCGCTGCTGATCGTCGGCTCGGGCGCCATCGGCATCGAGTTCGCGAGCTTCTACCGTGCCCTTGGTTCCGAGGTCACCGTCGTCGAGATGCTCGACCGCATCCTCCCGGTCGAGGACGCCGAGATCTCGGCGCTGGCGCACAAGGCCTTCACCAAGCACGGGATCGCCATTCGCACCGGCACCACGGTCGATGCGCTTATCCGTCACGGCGACAGCGTCACGGCGCGCTTGAGAACATCGGCGGTCGGCACCGAGGAGGACCTGACCGTCGACCGTGTCATCCTCGCCATGGGCATTGCCGGCAACGTCGAGGGTCTCGGCCTCGAGGAGCAGGGGGTCAAAGTCGAAAAGGGACACATCGCCGTGGACGAATGGTGCCGCACCGGTGTCGATGGCCTCTACGCCATCGGCGACGTGGTCGGACCGCCGTGGCTTGCCCACAAGGCGAGCCATGAGGGTGTGCTCTGCATCGAGAAAATCGCGGGCTTAGACGGCGTGCATCCCCTCGACACGACTTGCGTGCCCGGATGCACCTATAGCTCGCCGCAAATCGCGAGCGTCGGCCTCACCGAGGAAGCGGCCCGCGCCGGAGGACGGGCGGTGAAGGTCGGCCGCTTCCCCTATTCTGCGAACGGCAAGGCCATCGTGCTCGGCGAAACCGAGGGCCTGATCAAGACCATTTTCGCCGCCGACACCGGGGAGTTGCTCGGCGCCCACATGATCGGCGCCGAGGTGACGGAGCTGATCCAGAGCTTCGCCATCGCCAAGGGCCTGGAGACCACCGAGGCCGAGCTGATGGCAACCATCTTCCCCCACCCAACGCTGTCGGAGATGATGCATGAATTGGTGCTCGACGCCTACGGCCGGGCGCTGCATATCTGATCTTCCGGCGGCCCCGTGCGGCTGCCAACAAAGGACGCGAGCACTATGGCGAAGATCTTGGGCCTGATCGTATGTCTCCTGGTCGGTCTCGCCGCCGGCGCCATCGCCTCCTACACCATGGGCCGCCAGCAGGACCTGTTGGCCAATCTCATCATCGGCGTCATCGGTGCCATGGTCGGCGGCTTCATCGCCACGCTGCTCGGCCTCACCGCCTTCAATGTCATCGGCGAAGTCGTCGTCGCCGCTGCAGGCGCCGTGCTCTGTCTCTATGTCTGGCAGCAGATCCGGGGGAACTGAGCCCGCCCTGTCGCCAGCGGCAAGATCGCCTATATTAGGTGCGGGGCCTCGCGAATTGGGGTCTTGGTCGAGGCGTTGCAGCGCGTTTCAATCCTGGGAGGCTTGAATGGAAACTGAAGCGCAAGGACTGTTGTCGATGCCGGGCGTGGGCTTCTTCGGCATGCTGATCATCGGCGTCCTCGCCGGCTATATCGCCGAGAAGGTGACGGCGAGCGACCACGGTCTGCTCACCAATCTCATCGTCGGCATCGCCGGCTCCTTCGTCGGCGGCTCGCTGGCGTCGCTGCTCAACATCCATTTCTACGGCTGGCTCGGCAATCTCCTCGTGGCCACGGTCGGCGCCATTCTCCTGCTCTGGATCTGGCGGAGCGTCCGCGGGACGTAAGTTGGAGTCATACCAGAACGTCATGGTGAGCGTATTCGACGATAGGACCGCGGCGCGGCCGCGCCATCCGGAGAAGGCACGACTGCCCGACACGCCGGTTCTGCCGAAGCCGGCCTGGATCCGGGTCAAGGCGCCGGGCGCTGAGGCCTTCGACCAGACGCGCGCGATCCTCAAGGCGCACCGCCTGCATACGGTGTGCGAGGAAGCGGCATGCCCGAATATCGGCGAATGCTGGGGGAAGCGCCACGCCACCATCATGATCCTCGGCGACACCTGCACCAGAGCGTGCGCCTTCTGCAACGTTCGCACCGGGCGCCCGTTGCCGCCGGATCCAAGCGAGCCCGCGCGCGCCGGCAACGCCATCGCCGCGCTTCGGCTGGAGCATGTCGTCGTGACCTCGGTCGATCGTGACGATCTTCCCGATGGCGGCGCCTCTCATTTCGCCGCGACCATCCTCGCCATCAGGCAGCATGCGCCGCAAACCAGCATCGAAGTACTGACGCCCGACTTCCTGCGCAAGGATGGCGCGCTCCCCACGGTGATGGCGGCGCGGCCTGACGTGTTCAATCACAATCTGGAGACGGTGCCCTCGCTCTACCGGCGCATCCGCCCCGGCGCGCATTACGCGCAATCCTTGCGGCTGCTGACGGGAGGCGAAAGACCACGACGGCACCGTATTCACCAAGTCGGGGATCATGGTCGGGCTCGGCGAGACGCGCGCCGAGGTGCTGGCGCTGATGGACGACCTCCGCGCCGCCGAGGTCGACTTCCTGACCATCGGCCAATATCTCCAGCCGACCCGAAAACATGCGGCCATCGACCGGTTCGTGACGCCGGAGGAGTTCGACGCCTATCGGGACGAAGGCAGGGCGAGGGGCTTCCTGCTCGTGGCCTCGAGCCCCCTGACCCGGTCCTCCTATCATGCGGCCGAGGACTTCGCCCGGCTGAAGTCCGCGCGCCAGGCCGCGGCCGCCCCCTAGCCGCCATTCGAGCGCGGCCGCCTCACCATGCACGTTTACGAGACCAAGCACCCGATCGGCCATCCGGCGGACGATATGTTCGCCCTCGTTGCCGACGTCGAGAGTTATCCGAAATTCCTGCCGCTCTGCGAGCAGTTGACGCTCAAGCGTCGCGAGCGTCGCGACGGCAAGGAGGTGCTGATCGCGACCATGGTGATCGGCTACAAGCTGATCCGCGAAAGCTTCACCACCGAAGTCGTGCTCGATCCGGGAACCCGCACCATCCTGGTGCACTATCTCGACGGCCCGTTCGCTTTTCTCGAGAACCGCTGGCACTTCGAGCCGTTGAGCGCGGACCGTTCGGAGATCGACTTCTACATCGCCTATAGCTTCCGCTCGCGCCTGCTCGAGCGGCTGATGGGCGGCCTGTTCGACAAGGCGGTGCGAAAATACACCGACGCGTTCGAAGCGCGCGCCGATGCGATCTATGGCGAGGACCGGCGGTCCTTGGCCTCACAGCAGTGAGGCGAGGAGGACGAGGGCCCGCGCAACGCTGTCTCGCCTGATCTCCGCCCGTCCGATATCGCCGAACACGACCCGCTCGTGGCGGACCGGCTCGTCGCGGCGCGCCGCGGCGAAGTGCACGAGGCCGATGGGTTTGTCGGGCGTGCCGCCGCCCGGGCCGGCGATGCCGGTCACGGCGACGGCGATGGTGGCGCGGGAATGGGTCAAGGCGCCGCCGACCATGGCGCGGGCGACATCTTCGCTGACGGCGCCATGCCGCTCGATCAGCCAGACGGGAACGCCGAGCATCTCGCTCTTGGCGGCGTTGGCATAGGTGACGAAGCCACGTTCGAACACGTCCGAGGAGCCGGGGATTGCCGTTAGCGTCGCCGCGACCAGGCCGCCGGTGCAGGACTCAGCCGTGGCGATCAGTTCGCTCTTGGCGCGGCAGGCGTCGAGCAGGGCCGCGGCCGCGTCAACGATGCGCGCGTCGATCTTGAGCGAATCGCTCATGGCAGACGCACCGTCGCCGTGGCCATGGCGGCGATGCCCTCGCCACGGCCGATGAAGCCGAGGCCCTCATTGGTGGTGGCCTTGATGCTGATGTGCGCCACGTCGAGGCCAAGCACCTCGGCGAGCTTCGCCCGCATGGCATCGCGATGTGGGCCGATCCGCGGCGATTCGCACAGGAAGGTCACGTCGACATGATCGATAACGCCGCCGCGGGCGCGGACCCTGCCGGCCGCATCCTTGAGGAACAGCTCCGACGCGGCACCCTTCCAGCGCGCGTCCGACGGCGGGAAGTGAACACCGATGTCGCCATCGGCGATGGCGCCGAGCAGCGCGTCGGTAAGGGCGTGCATGCCGACATCGGCATCGCTGTGGCCGACGAGTTTCTTGTGGTGGGGAATGCGCACGCCGCAAAGGACGACGGCATCGCCGGGACCGAGGGCATGCACATCGTAGCCGGAGCCGATCCTGATCGTGCCGAGGTGCGCGCCCGCGCGGAGGTTAAGCAACTCGTCGGCGCTGGCAATGTCAGCCGCCGTGGTGAGCTTCCGGTTCTCTTCCGCGCCTTCGACCAGGGCGACGTCGAGACCGAACCACTCGGCGAGGCCGGCATCGTCGGTAAAGGTGGCATCCGGCTCCGCCGCTGCGGCGCGATGCGCGGCGAGGATCGCGTCGAAGTGAAAGCCTTGCGGCGTTTGCGCGCGCCACAACGTCTCGCGGGGCAGCGTGCCGGAAACATGACCGTCGCGTCCGCGCTTCAGCGTGTCGGTGACCGGAAGCGCGGGGAGGGCGGCAGGATGCGCGCGCAGCGCCTCGATCACGCGCCCGATCAGATCCGCCCCGACGAAGGGGCGCGCGGCATCGTGAATGAGCACCTGCTGCGGCGGCCGCCCGGCCAGGGCCTCGAGCCCGGCTCGGACCGAGTCTTGACGCCGAGCGCCCCCTGAGACAGGAGGGCGCAACTGGCCGGCGAAAGCCCTGGCCGCGGTTTCATACTGCACTGCATCGTCAGGATGGATCACCACCAGCACCTCATCGACCCCCGGATGGAGGACAAAGGCACTGATCGTCCTGGCCAATATCGGGGTGCCGCCAATAGGGGAATACTGCTTTGGAATCAGTTTGTTATCGCCCGCCGCTCGCAGCCCGCGGCCAGCCGCAACGATAAGGGCCGCGACACTCATACGAAGGTCTCAACCAGTTTTTTTGCACTGCGGCATTTGTCGTATTGCTCGCGCATCAAATCCCCAATATTGTGCCCAATAAAAGCTCAGGGCAGCTTGCTGCATATTCTTTGTGCACACCTCGCTTGCTCGCCGCAAGGATATACCGCTTGAGCGCCTCCATCAAAAAGCAGAACCCACGCCGCAACGCGCAAATCCAGATTCCTGTCGACGCGTTGCTGAGCGCATTGCCGCATCCACTGCTCGTCATCGGCGAGGATCTGCACATCGAATACGTCAACACCGCCGCTGAGGACTTCTTCCAGATGAGTTCGACGGTGATATGCCGTCGCGCGCTCACCGACGTCGTCGCCTTCGGCAGCCCGCTGATCGCTCTCGTCGAGCAGGTGCAGCACAACGAGACCCACGTCAATGAATACGGTGTCGACCTTGGCTCCTATCGGTTCGAGGCCCCGAAGCTCGTGGATCTTTACGGCGCCCCACTGCCCGAAGCGCCAGGCCGTGTCTTGGTGATGCTCCAGCAGCGCAACATGGCGCAGATGATCGAGCGTCAGCTCACCCATCGCAGCGCCGCGCGCTCGGTGTCGGCCTTGGCGGCGGTGCTCGCCCACGAGATCAAGAACCCGCTGTCGGGCATTAGGGGTGCGGCCCAGCTGATCGAAAGCGAGCGCCCTGAGTCTGATCGCACCTTGACCCAATTGATCTGCGCGGAGTCCGACCGCATCTGCAAACTTGTCGATCGCATGGAGATCTTTGGCGACGAGCGGCCATTGCAGCGAGAGCCCGTCAACATCCACGACGTGCTCGATCACGTGAAGCAGATCGCGCGCACCGGCTTCGCCCGCCAGATCAAGATCGTCGAGCATTACGATCCGTCGCTGCCGCCGGTCCCCGGCAGCCGGGACAAGCTGATCCAGGTCTTCCTCAACCTCGTCAAGAACGCCGCCGAGGCGATCGGTGACGAGCGGTCCGACGGCCAGATCACGCTGTCGACGTCGTTCCGTCCCGGTGTGCGCCTGTCGGTTCCCGGGAGCCAAGCCCGCGTCAGCCTACCGCTCGAGATCGCGGTGGAAGACAACGGCGCCGGCGTGCCGACCGACCTCGTGCCGCATCTGTTCGATCCGTTCGTCACCACCAAACAGTCAGGTACTGGCCTCGGTCTTGCATTGGTAGCGAAGATTATTGGCGACCATGGCGGCATCATCGAGTGCGACTCGCGGCCCCGGCAAACGGTGTTTCGCGCGCTGATGCCGATGTCCGAAGGCGACCACACAACAACGGGGCGGGCTTGAGAGCATGGCCAAGGGCAACATCCTCATCGCAGACGACGACGCCGCCATCCGGACGGTGCTGAACCAGGCCCTGGCGCGCGCGGGCTATGCCCCCCGCGCCACCGGTAACGCCGCGACGCTGTGGCGCTGGATCAGCCAGGGCGACGGCGACCTCGTCATCACCGACGTGTTGATGCCGGACGAGAACGCGTTCGATCTGATCCCCCGGGTGAAGAAGGTCAGACCCGACCTCCCGATCATCGTCATGAGCGCGCAGAACACCTTCATGACCGCGATCACCGCGGCGGAGCGTGGCGCCTATGAATATCTGCCGAAGCCGTTCGACCTGAACGAGCTCATCGCCGTGGTCGGCCGCGCGCTCGCCGAACCGCGACGGAAGGCCCAGCGCCTCACCGCCGAGCAGAGCGACGGCCTGCCGCTGATCGGCCGCTGCGCGGCCATGCAGGACATCTACCGCGTGCTCGCGCGTCTAACCCAGACCGACCTGACGGTGATGATCACCGGCGAATCCGGAACCGGCAAGGAGCTCGTCGCGCGCGCCCTGCATGAATACGGCAAACGCCGCAATGGCCCCTTCGTCCCGATCAACATGGCGGCAATCCCCCGCGAATTGATCGAGTCGGAACTATTCGGCCACGAGAAGGGCGCCTTCACCGGCGCCCAAAACCGCCATGTCGGGCGCTTCGAACAGGCCGAAAGTGGCACGCTGTTCCTCGACGAGATCGGCGACATGCCGATGGAGGCGCAGACGCGTCTGCTTCGCGTTCTGCAGCAAGGCGAATACACGACGGTCGGCGGACGCACGCCGATCCGCAGCAATGTCAGGATCATCGCCGCCACCAATCGCGACCTGCAGCAGCAGATCGACCAGGGCTTGTTCCGCGAGGATCTGTTCTATCGTTTGAACGTTGTGCCGCTGCGCCTGCCGCCCTTGCGCGAGCGCCTGGAGGACATCCCCGATCTCGTTCGCCATTTCCTCGGCATCGCCGAGCAGGAAGGACTGCCGTCGAAAACCTTCGAGCTGGCGGCGATCGAACGGCTGAAGCGCTATCACTGGCCCGGCAACATCCGCGAGCTCGAAAACCTCGTCCGGCGCCTGTCTGCAATCTATTCCCAGGACACCATCACCGGTGACATGGTCGAAAGCGAGCTGGCCACTGTGGCGCGGACGCCGTTCGCCGATGCGCCGGAACGGTCCGGCGATCTTTCGGAGTCGGTCGAGCGCTTTCTCGCCGACTATTTCATGGGCTTCGGCCAGGACTTGCCCCCGGCTGGCCTTTACAACCGCGTGCTGCGCAAGATCGAGCTCCCGCTCATTACGGCGGCCTTGGCGGCGACGCGGGGCAATCAGATCCGCGCCGCCGACCTTCTCGGTCTCAATCGCAACACGTTGCGCAAGAAAATTCGCGACCTCGCCATCAAAGTGATCCGCACGCCGGGCCTTTGAGCCCCAAATTCGGCCAAAAAAGCGGCATTTTGGTCTCCGCTGGTGCTCAATCGCCACAGGGTCGCCAAAGCGCCACATTGTGATCTTATTGCATCAGGCCTAGGCTTACTCCCTCAATTCAAAACCACGCTGATTTGCTTTGCAAACGGGGAGAGGGGTTTGGGTAGCGCCCTGGACTGGTGGCAAAGAATGGCGGAAAGCCTGTCGCTGTCGCATCCGCGCCAAAGCGAGGATCCGTCGCGTCCGGCAGGATCCGAGACCGCCGAAAGCGCCATCGAAACCGGCGAGGACAACGCCGATTCTGAGGCCGTGGCCGGGTCGTCACCAGCCCGGGCCCGATCACGGCGGCGACGTCTCCCGTTTACTATTGGCCTGATCATCATGATCCTGTCGCTTGGCTCCGGCCTTGCGACCTACGTGATCCTCACCGGCCTCACGCCGATCGTGCCGACCCACTTCGTCGTGGTGGGCATGCTGCTCATCAACCTCGTGCTCGTGATCGCCATGGTGATGATTATCGCCTGGCAGGTCACGGGATTGTGGCGCGCCAGGCGTCGCCAGGCCGCGGGCGCGCAGCTTCACGTGCGCATCGTCAGCCTGTTCAGCGTGATCGCCGTGGTCCCCGCCATTCTGCTTGCGGTCTTTGCCAGCGTCTCGCTCGACCGCGGCCTCGATCATTGGTTCTCCACGCGCACCAAAGCGATCATCGGCAATTCGGTCGAGGTGGCCACGGCCTATGTCCAGGAACACGGCCAAGTGATCCGCACAGATACCCTCGGCATGGCCAAGGACATCGACGAGGCGGTCAATCTGGTGAAGTCCCGGCCGCAGGCTTTCGGCAATTTCCTCGCCGCGCAAGCCTCGATCCGAGCGCTGCCGATCGCCTATCTGATCGACGGCGACGGCAAGATTCTCGCCACCGCGGCGACGCTGAAAGACGTGCCCTATCAGGCCCCGCCACAAGCCGCCATGGACCTCGCCAAGAACGGCCAGGTCATCGTCATCGCGCCGGGGCAGACCGCGCTCGTCGGCGCGATCAAATCCCTGGACAATTTCAACGACACCTACCTCTATGTGCTCCGCCCGGTGAATGCGCAGGTGCTCCAGCAATTGCGCGAGACGCGCGCCAACGCCGCCGAATATCAGCTTCTCGAGCAGCGCCGGACGGGGGTTCAGGTCGCCTTCGGGCTGATGTACGTGGCCATCGCCCTGACGTTGCTGTTGTCGGCCATCTGGATCGGCATGTGGTTCGCGAACCGCCTGGTCGCGCCGATCCGCCAATTGATGGGCGCGGCCAAGCAGATCTCCGGCGGCAATCTCGATGTCGCCGTCGCCACCAAGCCGGCCGACGGCGATCTGGCCGTCCTCGGCGCCACCTTCAACACCATGACCTCGGAGCTCAAGAGCCAGCGCGATGCGCTGGTCGGCGCCAACTCGACGCTCGACGAACGTCGGCGCTTCATGGAGGCGGTCCTGTCGGGCGTCACTGCCGGCGTCGTCGGCCTCGATGCCGATGGCACCATCACTCTCGTCAACCGCTCCGCCGAGAACCTGCTCGGCGTGAAGGAAAGCGCTCTCGTCGGCAAGGCCCTCGCCACGGCGATCCCCGGATTCGCCGCATTGATGAAGCGCACGCAGAAGCAGGGCAAGAGCCTGGTCACCGAGCAGATCTCGCTGCATCGCGCCGGATCCGAGCGCAATTTTGCCGTCCGCGTCACCACCGAAGGCAGCGGCCAGCAGGCGCAAGGCTACGTCTTGACCTTCGACGATATCACCGAGCTGGTCAGCGCCCAGCGCAGCACCGCGTGGGCCGACGTGGCGCGGCGCATCGCCCATGAGATCAAGAATCCGCTCACGCCGATCCAGCTTTCCGCCGAACGCATCCGCCGCAAATACGGCGACGCCATCACCAAGGATCGCGACGTTTTCGAGCAATGCACCGACACCATCATTCGCCAGGTGTCGGACATCGGCCGCATGGTCGACGAGTTCTCGGCGTTCGCGCGGATGCCGAAACCGGTGATGGAACTCCACGACGTGCGCGATATCGTGCGCGAGGCGGTGTTCCTGTTCCAGGTGAGCCGCCCCGAGATCACCTTCGATCTCGACCTGCCCGACAAGCCCGCGGTGACGCTTGCCGATCAACGTCTGCTGACCCAGGCCGTCACCAACCTCGTCAAGAACGCCAGCGAGGCGATCGACAGTGCGCTCGAAGCCGACCCCGACCGCGCCGACAAGGGGCATGTCACCGCCAAGGTAAGGACCAAGGGCGATCGCCTCCAAATCACGGTGATCGACAATGGCTGCGGCCTGCCGAAGGAGAACCGGCAGCGCCTGGTCGAGCCCTATATGACGACCCGCATCAAGGGCACCGGGCTTGGGCTGGCCATCGTGCAGAGAATTACCGAGCAACATGCCGGCACCTTGCATCTGACCGACCCGCCGAAGCGGGACGGCAAGATCCAGGGCGCTTCGGTGCGCATCGATCTGCCTATCCGCGACCTGGAAGAGCAGGGCGCCGAGGCCGACACCAACACAAGCGGAGGCGCCCACAAGGCCACGGCGCCAGAAGCCGCTGAATGAGAGGAGGGAGCAACCGATGGCGTCTGACATCCTCGTCGTAGACGACGAAGCCGATATCCGAGAGCTGATCTCCGGCATTCTCGAGGACGAAGGTCATGGCACCCGGCTGGCGAAGGATTCCGACGAGACCCTCGCGGCGATCGAGGAACGCCGCCCCTCGCTCGTGATCCTCGACATCTGGCTGCAAGGCTCGAAGCTCGACGGCCTCGAACTGCTCGATCGCGTCAAGCGGAGCCATCCCGATCTTCCCGTGGTGATCATCAGCGGCCACGGCAATATCGAGACCGCCGTCGCCGCCATCAAACGCGGCGCCTACGACTACATCGAGAAGCCGTTCAAGGTCGATCGTCTCGTGCTCATCACCACGCGCGCGCTCGAGGCGTCGAAACTCAGGCGCGAAAACCGGGAGCTCCGCGAACGCAGCGCCTACAGCTTCGACATGGTCGGACACTCGACCTCGATGAACCAGCTGCGCCAGGCCATCGATAAGGTGGCTCCAACCAACAGCCGCGTGCTGATCTCAGGGCCATCCGGCTGCGGCAAGGAGCTTGCCGCCCGCGTCATGCACATGAAATCGTCGCGCGCCGACGGCCCCTTCGTCGTGCTGAACGCCGCAGCCATGGTGCCGGACCGCGTCGAGCTCGAACTGTTCGGCACGGAGGAAGGGGTGAGCACCGCGCCGCGCAAAGTCGGCGCGCTGGAGGAGGCCCATAACGGCTCGCTCTATATCGATGAGATCAGCGACATGCCGCTCGAGACCCAAGGCAAGGTCCTGCGTGTCCTCGTCGAGCAGCGCTTCCAGCGGCTTGGCGGCGGACCCAAGGTTCATGTGGACGTCCGGGTGATCTCCTCGACCAGCCGCGACTTGCAGAAGGAGATGGCCTCGGGCCGCTTGCGCGAAGATCTGTTCCACCGCCTCAACGTGGTGCCGATCCGCGTCCCCGGCCTTTCCGACCGCCGCGAGGATATCCCGGAGCTCGTCCGCTATTTCGTGCAGACCATCTCCGTCGCCTCGGGACTGGCACCCCGCCGCATCGGCGAGGACGCCATGGCGGTGCTCCAGTCCCATGATTGGCCCGGCAATGTCCGCCAGCTCCGCAACAACGTCGAACGCCTGATGATTCTCGTCGGCGGCGAGCCTGAGAGCATCATCACCGCCGATATGCTTCCCGACGAGATCGTGTCACCGGTACCGCTGTCGCCGAATGGGGCAGGGGGCGAGCACCTGATGTCGCTGCCCTTGCGCGACGCGCGCGAGATTTTCGAGCGCGAATATCTCTTGGCTCAAGTCAACCAATTCGGCGGCAACATCTCCCGCACCGCGGAATTCGTGGGCATGGAGCGCTCCGCTCTCCACCGCAAATTGCGCGCCCTCGGGGTCAATTCCAACGAAAGAGGCATGGCGATGCGCTAGGTTTAACCATGCTCTTGGCCGAATTCGGGAAAGTTGCGCTCATCTCGGCACTTGCGGTCATGCCCAGCAATCGCGTCTAATGTGCGCGGCCCTCAGATTTTCATGAGCTTGGGCCATTAACCATAAGCGTAAGCGTGGACCTAAGGGACGGGGAAGCCCATGGCAACAGAACGCACGCAAAGTCTGCAGGACACATTTCTCAATCACGTCCGCAAACAAAAAACGCCACTCACCATATTTCTCGTGAACGGAGTGAAGCTCCAAGGCGTTGTGACTTGGTTCGATAATTTCTGCGTTCTCTTGCGCAGGGACGGGCATTCGCAGCTCGTCTACAAGCACGCAATCTCGACGATCATGCCAGGTCAACCTATTCAGCTTACCGAGTTCGGCGACGCGGAAGGTGCCGTGGATTAGTTGCGCTCCACTGACCCCAGAGATCTGAAGCGCAAGCAGCGGGCGCCGGCCGGCCGCGACGAGCGCGGCGCGGCGCCGGGACAGCAGGCGCGCGCCATCGTGTTCGAGCCCGTGCTGGGCGGCGACTTGCGGCGCGACGCGTAGGGTGCCGCCATGCCCCGCCGCCGCGGTCGCCGGAGGCGCGGCTCGACGAAGCCTTGGGGCTTGCGCGCGCGATCAACCTCGACGTCCGTACCCATGGCCTCGTGCCGCTGCCTCACCCGCGGCCCGCAACCTTGTTCGGCTCCGGCAAGGTTGCCGAGCTTGAGGGCATCGTCCGCGCCGACGACGCCGAGCTCGTGATCGTCGATCATCCGCTGACGCCGGTGCAACAGCGCAATCTCGAGACGGCGTGGAACGTCAAGGTGCTCGATCGCACCGGTCTCATTCTCGAGATTTTCGGCGAACGGGCGCGGACACGGGAAGGGCGCTTGCAGGTCGAGCTCGCCCACCTCGTCTATCAGAAGAGCCGGCTGGTGCGCTCTTGGACCCACCTCGAACGGCAGCGCGGCGGCTTCGGCTTCTTGGGCGGTCCCGGCGAGACCCAGATCGAGACCGACCGCCGCATCATCGGCGACCGCATCGAAATGATCCGCCGCGAGCTCGACCACGTGCGGCGCACGCGCGCTTTGCATCGGAAATCGCGGGAGCGGGTGCCTTACCCGGCGGTCGCTCTCGTCGGCTACACCAATGCCGGCAAATCGACGCTGTTCAACGCCCTGACCGGCGCCAAGGTGCTGGCCGAAGACACGCTGTTCGCCACCCTCGACCCCACGCATCGCGCCATTCGGCTGCCGCATGGATCCAAGGCCGTGCTCTCGGATACCGTCGGCTTCATCTCAGACCTGCCGACGACGCTGATCGCGGCCTTCCGCGCCACGCTGGAGGAAGTGCAACAGGCGGACCTGATCCTGCATGTGCGCGACATTGCCGACGAGGCGAGCGCAAGTCAGCGTACCGACGTCAATGCCGTGCTTGCCGAGCTCGGCATCGACGCCGACGGCGAGCCCGAACGTCTGCTCGAGGTCTGGAACAAGGCCGACCTTCTCGACGACGCCGACGCAGGCCCGGATCGCGAACGAGGCCGCCCGCGACCCGCGGCACCCTTGTCTCGTCTCGGCGGTGTCAGGCTTCGGCCTTGAAAGTCTCCTCGGCGAAATCGAAACGCGGCTCAATCGCGCGCGCCAAAGCGTCGATCTCACGCTCGGGCCTGGCGAGGGCGCGCTCTCGAACTGGATCCACGAAAATTGCGAGGTGATCGAGCGCGGCGACCTCGGCGACGGCCTGGTCCATTTTCGCATTCGGGTGGCACCCGAGAAGCGCCATCGTCTCGAACTGCTCGCAGGCGCTGGCCGCGTCAGGCTCGCGGCCGAATAGTCATTCCTTTTCGGCCTCTTCCGCCTTGGCCTCATCCCACAGCTGATCCATCTCCTCGAGCGTCGCATCCTCGAGGAGCGCGGCCTTCGGCGCGCAGTGCCGCTTCGATCTTGCCGAAGCGGCGCATGAACTTGAGATTGGCCTCGCGCAGCGCGGTTTCAGGGTCGATCTTCAGATGCCGCGCGAGATTGGCCATGACGAACAGCAGGTCGCCGAACTCCTCGACCACCTTCGCCGTCGACGCCGCACCGCCATCCGCATCCGCCGCCGCGCGCGCGGCTTTCAACTCGTCGAGTTCTTCTTCCGCCTTGGCGAGCACGGGATCAAGCGACGGCCAATCGAAGCCGACGCGTGCCGCTTTCGCCTGAAGCTTCACCGCGCGGGTGAGGGCGGGGAGGGCGACCGGAACATCGTCGAGCACGGACCCCGCCTCACCCGTTTCGCGCGACGCCTTTTCCTCGGCCTTGATGCGCTCCCACACGCGGCTCTTCTCGAAGCTCTCGCGCAAGCTCGGGTCCTCGAACACGTGCGGATGGCGCCGGACCATCTTGCGGGTGATGGCATCGACCACGTCGGCAAAATCGAAGCGGCCAAGCTCCTCGGCCATGCGGGCGTGGTAGACCACCTGCAGCAGGAGATCGCCAAGCTCGTCCTTGAGATGATCGATGTCGCCACGCGCGATCGCGTCAGCGACCTCGTAGGCCTCTTCGATTGTGTACGGCGCAATCGAGGCGAAGCTCTGCTCGATATCCCAAGGGCAACCCGTTTCCGGATCGCGCAGCCGCGCCATCACGCGCAACAGATCCTCGATGCCGATGACGATTTTCCGGCGCGTCAGCCATTGCCGGCGCGCCGCGGGAAGGCGGCGAATTCCAATAGCGAAATTCAGAAGGATGCGGCGAATTTTGGCGAACTTTCCCCAACCCCCTGGATTCGCATAAGGTATATTATGGAAAATTTATGTGGGGGTGAAATCCTGGGCGGATGGTCAGCGCCGGGGCCCATCGCGCCGGCTTACGCCCGCTCGTAGTGATCGCGGATCAGTTGATCGAGAAGACGGACACCGAAGCCCGAGCCCCAGCTGCGATTGACGTCGCTATCGACCGAGGCCATGGCGGTGCCGGCGATGTCGAGATGCGCCCAGGGCGTGCCTTCCTTGACGAAGCGCTGGAGGAACTGCGCCGCCGAGATCGAGCCGCCCCACTTGCCGCCGGTGTTCTTGATGTCGGCCACCTTCGACTCGATCATCTTGTCGTATTTCGGTCCGAGCGGCAGGCGCCACAATTTCTCACCAGTCTCCTTGCCCGCGGTGACCAGCCAGTCGGAAAGCTGGTCGTTGTTGCTGAAGAGGCCAGCATGCTCCTTGCCGAGCGCGACCATCACCGCACCGGTTAACGTCGCAAGATTGACGATCGCCTTCGGCTTGAACCTGTCTTGGGCGTACCAGAGGCAGTCGGCAAGAACCATGCGCCCTTCGGCGTCGGTGTTAAGCACTTCGATGGTCTTGCCCGACATCGCCGTGACCACGTCGCCCGGACGTTGCGCGCTGCCGCTCGGCATGTTCTCGACGAGACCGATGATGCCGATGGCATTGACCTTCGCCTTGCGCTTGGCAAGCTCATGCATGAGACCGACGACGCAAGCGGCACCCGCCATGTCGCCTTTCATGTCCTCCATGCCGGCCGCGGGCTTGAGCGAGATGCCACCGGTGTCGAAGGTGACGCCCTTGCCGACCACCACAAACGGGTCGCCCCCTTTCGGGCCGGCGCCCTTCCACTGCATCACCACCACATGGCTCGGCCGATCGCTCCCCTGCCCCACGGCAAGCAGCGCATTCATGCCAAGCCTCTTGAGTGCGGCGGGAGTCAGCACCTCGACCTGAACGCCGACCTTGCCGAGCTCCTTGGCGCGCGTCGCGAACTCCGCGGGTCCGAGCACATTGGCCGGCTCGTTGACGAGATCGCGCGCGAGCATCACGCCTTCGGCCATGGCCTTGGCCGACGCGAACAACTTGGTCGCGGCCTTCGGGTCGGCGCAGTGCACGACGATTTTTTTGAGCGTCTTGTCGCTGCTCTCGCCCGCCGCGCCGTTCTTCTTGGCGGGCGTTCGACTTGTACTTTCTGAATTTGTAACCGCGCAGCACGACGCCGAGCGCGAAGTTGGCGACGTCGGCCGGCGCGATCTCGCGTCCGGCGCCTTCGACGACGATGTGAGCGGTCGGCCCTTCCTTGCCGGTCAGGAGGCCGCGCACCGCCCCGCCGAGATTGAGCCAATCCTCGCTGCCGTATTCCGCGGTCTTCCCCGCCCCCACCACGACAAGGCGGGAGACGTTGAGACCGGAGGGAGCGAGCAGGTCGACGGTCGTTTCCTTCTTGCCCTTGAAGCCGCTGATCTCCACGCCGCGCGACACAAGACCCTTCGACGTCTTGTCGAGATCCTTGGCCACCGGTGGAAGCTTGGGCCCCTCCTCGGCGACCACCGCGATAACGCCCTCCTCGGGCACATTGAGATTGGCAAAGGAAATCGCAGCCTGATCAGTCACCCCTCACTCCCTAGGTTCTTCCAGCTGGCTCGAAGCAAACATCGAGAATAGCGCGGTTAACGCGTGGAGTTGGCGCGCTCAACTGATGCAGCTTTGCAACAGCGGGAGGGAAATCAAGGCGATCTTCCTAGTTCCTGCGGCAGCGGAATGCAAGTCAGGCCCAACTGCCGAAATTCAGCCATCATGGCTTGGTCAGAATCCACTTTGGCGCCAGACGGTTGGCAGCTTCGGGGGCGCCGGCCGGAAGGGGTCGCTCGGGGACCCAAGAGAGACGCGGCATGAGCCTGTTCGGCCGATATGTCCTTCGGCAGGTTACCAATGCGTTCGTCATCATCCTGGTGACGCTCACCACGATCGTTTGGCTCGCCACGGCACTGAAGCAGCTCGACCTAATTGTCTCGCAAGGTCAAGGCTTTGTGCTGTTCCTGAAGATGACCCTCCTCACCCTTCCGAGCCTCATGGCGCTGATCGCCCCCAACGCCGTGCTCATGGCCTCGCTCTACACCCTCGACCGCATGAACGGCGACAGCGAGCTGATCGTGATGACGGCCGCCGGTGCCCCGGTCTGGCGAATCGGCGCCCCCTTCGTGATTCTCGCCTCGGTGGTCTGCGTCGCGATCCTCATCAGCAACCTCTACGTGATGCCCGCCAGCATGCGTGCGCTCCGCGCCCTGATCACCCAGGTCCGCACCGACGTGATCTCGCAAGTCCTTCAGCCAGGCCGTTTTTCCAGCACCGAGCCGGGTCTCACCTTCCATATCCGGGACCGCTCCCAGAATGGCGATCTCCTTGGGCTCCTCGTCCATGACGAGCGCGAAGACAAGCAGGTGATGAGCTATCTCGCCGAGCGCGGCCGTATCGTCAGCAATGACGATGGCTCCTACCTCGTGATGTTCAATGGCCACGTCCATCGCTACGAGCCAAAATCCCCTGAAAAAGGCGTCCAGATTGTCGCCTTCGACCAATATGTCCTGAATATTTCAGACGTTGCCCCCAAGGATACGTCAAGTAAAGAGCTGCGACCCCGCGAGCGTTATCTTGGCGAACTGCTTAATCCTGACCCGAACCTTCTCAAGGGCAAAGGAAATATCGGCCAGATTCGCACCGAGATACACGACCGGTTCGCGACGCCGTTCTACCCGTTGCTGTTCGCCTTCCTCGCCATAGCTGTGCTCGGCCATGCCCGCACCACCCGTGAAAGCCGCTGGGCGCAGATCCTGATCGCCGCGGGCGTTGCGGTCGGTTTGAGGGTTTCCGGGCTCACGGCATCCAACCTCGTGACCCTCAACGCGGCCGCCGTGCCGCTGGTCTATCTCATTCCAATTGGGGCGATTATCGTTGCAGCGGCAGTGGCGCACGTTAGAATGTCACCAGAACTGCGGTCCAAACTGAGTCTCCAGCTTAACTTCAAGCCGGGGAATATAAAATGGTGGGCCGGTCGGGGGATGACAGCGAAGTGAAAGCGCAGATGCCAGGCATCAGTGCAGCGGGGACCCTTGCGCGGTACTTCTCGTTGCGTTTCCTGATCGCTATGCTGGCGATGTTCGCCGTCTGCTGCGTGCTGATCTTCTTCGTCGACTTCATCGAGATGCTGCGCCGCGCCGGCAACTATAACGGCGACGTGTCCGGCTTTTTGCTCGCCTGGATGACGCTGCTTCGCCTCCCCTCTTTCTCCGAGCTGACCCTGCCTTTCGCCGTCTTGATCGGCACCGTCGGCATCTTCCTGATGTTGAGCCGCTCGTCGGAATTGATCGTCGTGCGCGCGGCCGGCGTCTCGGTCTGGCAATTCATGCTCCCCGCCATGATCGTTGCCTTCCTGCTCGGCGTCGTTTTCGTCACGATTTACAATCCTGTTGCCGCTCGCGCCCGCGCCGAGGCCGAGCGTCTTTACGCCAGCGCCTTCGACAAGGAGGAGTCGCTCCTCAAGACCAAGAATGCCGGCGCCTGGCTGCGCGAGGACGGCGCTGACGGACCCTCCGTCATGCATGCGCTCCGTGCCTCGAACCAAGGTCTCGAGCTCACCCACGTCACCGTGTTCCAATACGCTCCAGATCAATCCCCGACCGAGCGTATCGAGGCACGCAGAGCCGTGCTCAAGGACGGACGTTGGGAACTTGAGGACGCATGGGTCAGCGCCGTCGGCAGCGAGCCCGTGCTGTACAAGCACTACCTGCTCAGCACCTACCTCACCCCGACGCAGGTGCGCGACAGTCTCGGCACGGAGTACTCGATCTCGTTCTGGGATCTGCCGAACTTCATCGAGATTGCCGAACGGGCAGGTCTGCCGGCCACGCAATACCGCGTGCAGTATCAGCTGCTGTTGTCGCGTCCGTTCCTGCTCATGACCATGGTGCTGATCGCGGCAACCTCATCGCTCCGCGCGTTCCGCTTCGGCAACGTGCAGCTCAACGCCATCGGCGGCATTGCGGCGGGCTTCGGCTTCTTCATCCTCGCCGAAGTCTCTCGCAACTTCGCCATGGCAGGGCTGACCTCGGCCATGGCCGCGGCGTGGGTCCCCGTCATCATCGCGGCGAGCCTCGCGCTCACCGTGCTCTTGTACAAAGAGGACGGGTGATGGCGCGCAAACTCGCATCGCTGAGGAGCATCCGCCGGGCTGAGCCCGGCCTCGCCGCGCCTAGAGGCTGCGCCTTGGCCTGGCGCCGTCGGGTCTTGGCGTCTGTTCTGGCGTGGTTGTCGTCGGCATGACATCGCCGGCCTTCGGCGCGAGGCACCCCGGCGCTCAACAAGCAGAATAAGCAAGGCAGCGGCCGCTTCGGCAGGCAGCAACCGCAAACCGATCTCGGCACCATCCTCAAGCCGCCGAAAATGGACTCGAGCGAGCCCATGCTGCTTCAGGCCGACGAGATGATCTACGACAACGAGAACAACAAGGTCACGGCCAAAGGCAACGTCGAGATCTACTACGGCAACTACACCCTGCTCGCCGATCAGGTGATCTATGACCGCAGCGCCAACACGCTCGCGGCGCAGGGCAATGTGCGCATCAAGGACCCCGAAGGCGCGATCATCACCTCGAACCAGATGACGCTCACCGACGACTTCCGCGACGGCTTCATCGATGCCTTGCGCGTCGTCACCAAGGACGACACCAGGATCGTCGCCCAGACCGCCTCGCGCGAGGCCGGCAACGTCACCGTGTTCCACAACGGCTGGTTCACGCCGTGCAAACCCTGCGCCGACAACCCCGACAAGCCGCCGACCTGGCGCATTCGCGCGAAGACGATCATCCACCGCAAGGACCAGGCGACCATCACCTATCGCAATGGTTTCTTTGATCTATTCGGCGTGCCAATCATGTGGGTGCCCTATTTCCAGAGCGCCGATCCGACGGTGAAGCGAAAGTCCGGCTTCCTGATGCCGATGTATCAGCAGTCCGATCGCCTCGGCACGACGGTGACGCTTCCCTATTACTTCGCGCTGTCCGACAATTACGACTTCACCTTCGCGCCGATGTACACCTCGAAGGCGGGCACCCTGCTCCAGGGATCGTGGCGGCAGCGCTTGGCGACCGGCGCCTATCGCATCGACCTCGCCGGCGTATGGAACGACGGTACCTTCGAAGCCCCGGTCGACGGTGATTTCCGCGGCAGCCTCGAGACCCAAGGCAAGTTCGCGCTCAACCCCTATTGGTCCTATGGCTGGAATGCGATCGCGGAGTTTGACGATACCTTCCGCCGCTATTACGGTTTGGACAGCGAGCTGAAGACCGACCGCGTCTCGCAGGCCTACCTCGAGGGCCTGCACGATCGGAACTACGCCAGCATGCGGTTCTATCAGACGGGCACTCTGCTCCGCACCCAGGATCCCCTCGCCGATGCCACGGTCTATCCGATCATCGACTACGACTACATCTTCAAGAACCCGGTGGTCGGCGGCGAGCTTAGCCTCAATTCCAATCTGATGGCTTTGTCCAATGCCGACGGCACCGATTCGAACCGCTTCATCCTGCAGACCAAATGGCGGCGGCAGATGATCGACGGCATCGGACAGGTCTATACGCCCTTCGCCGAGCTGCGCGGCGACGTCTACGGCGTCAACGAGTTTGCCGATCCCGCGACCGGCCTCCCATCGAGCGGGGCGCTGTTCCGTGGCACGGCCGTTGCCGGCGCCGAATATCGCTATCCCTTCATCGCCACCACCGGCAACGTCGCCCATGTGTTCGAACCGATTGCTCAGATCGTCGGGCGCCCAGATTCCGTCGGCATCGACCAGTCCGAGATCCCCAACGAGGACGCGCGAGAGCCTCGTGTTCGACGACACCATACTGTTCGATATCGACAAGTTCTCCGGTTACGACCGCATCGAGACCGGCACCCGAGCCAATGTCGGCATGCGCTACACGGCTCAACTTCCCTCGGGCGCCTACGCGCGCGCGGTCGTCGGCGAGAGCTATCAGCTCGCGGGCCAGAACAGCTTCGACCTCGCCAGCGGTCTCGGTACGCGCTCCTCCGACTACGTGACCGGCCTTTATCTGCAGGCCGCGCGCTATTTGGCTCTCGTCGGCCAGGCACGCTTCGATCAGGAGACCTTGGATCTGATGCGGACCGATATCGGCTCGTCGGCGAAGGTCGGCCCCGTCGACCTCATGGTCAACTACGCCGAAGTCGCGCCTGACGCGGTGTCGCCGGACGTCGTCACCCCCGACACCAAGAATGACAACCAGGAGCGTCGCCAGGAAGTCCTTGCTCGCGGTGCGCTGGCGCTAACCGACACCTGGGCCCTGCTCGGCAGCGTCCGCTACGACATTCAGAACGACCAGTTGATCGGCGACGGCGTTGGCGTGCGCTATCAAGACGATTGCCTGACGCTCGGCGTCACCTATCAACGCAGCAACATTCAGGATCAAGACATCAAGCCGGATCAAAGCGTCATGGTCAATTTGTCGCTCAAATATCTTGGCACATATCAGTTCCAGACCGACCCATCGGGCTTGTTGGGTCCGGAACCGGATTAAGGGAGACGGGCGCCCGCGGTCATCCCCCGACCGGAGCGCTCGGTTTGAGAGTGGCGTATTTGGCGAGACCTGGGTCCTTGGCCCTTGGCGTTGTTGCTTATGCTTGCGCTTGCCGCAGGCCTGGTTGGAGTGTGCCCGCCCGCCGCTGCGCAGTCCGAGCAGTCGATCGTCGTGCTCGTCAACGACGACCCGATCACCCTTTACGACATCGAGCAGCGCCAACGCTTCCTTGCCGTCACCACCCAGGCCCAGCCCGGTCCGGCCTTGAAGAAGCAGGCCACCGACATGCTGATCGAGGAGCGGCTTCAGATCCAGCAGGCCAAAAAGCTCGGGCTCACCCCGGACGAATCCACCGTCAACAAGGTGCTGGGCGGCATGGCCCAGAAGAACAATATGACCCCCGAGGCGCTCGGTAGCCGCACTCGGCCAGATGGGCGTGAACATCAAGACGTTGCGGGACCGGGTCAGGGCTCAAGTCGCCTGGCAAGAGGTGGTTCGGCGCAAGTTTCGCCGCGACGTGGTGATCGGGGACGCCGACGTCGACAAGGCTCTCTCCGGCGGTCCGGCGTGCGGCGAAGCCGAGGAGAAGACCACGCTTCAGCTTCGCCAGGTCAAATACCAGATCCCGAGCAATGCCGACCAGTCGACGATCGCCAAGCAACTTGCCGAGATGGAGACGGTGCGGGCGAAGCTCCAATCTTGCGGCAAGGTCAGCACGCTCACCCAAGGCATGAAGGGGCTGACGGTAAACACCTTGCAAGATCAGCTTGCCTCGTCGCTGTCTCAGCCGTCGCGCCTCCTGGTGATGAACGCCAAGGTCGGCCAAATGACGCCCCCTACCCTGTCCGGCTCGGCCATCGAGTCGTACGCCGTCTGCGGCAAGCGCGCCGTCAAGGGCGATCCGGAAAAGCGGCAGGAGACCGAGAACAAGCTCATGGAGCAGGAACTTGGCATCAGGGCCGAGGGCCTGCTGCGCGACATGCGCCAAGAGGCCTTCATCGAATACCGTTAGCCGCGGGCGGGCGTGACGCGGGCGCCTGATCAGCCTAAGACACAGCGCCGGACCAGGACCGTCATGGCGATTTCGGCCTGACTGGATCCCCAGGTTGCGGCTTGCTGACGTCCGGGCCCGCCAATGACCAATGCCAACAAACCGCTCGCGCTGACGCTCGGCGATCCGGCCGGAATCGGCCCCGACATCTCGCTATTTGCCTTTGCCGCGCGCCGGCATGAGCATATCCCGCCGTTCGTGCTTCTCGGCGATCCCGAGGTGCTGAGAGAGCGCGCCCGCGCCCTCGATCTCGCCACCCCCATCGAAGTGATCGACGATGCAGGTGCCGCACCCGCGCTGTTCGCCGAGGCGCTGCCGGTGCTGCCGATCAGACGTCGGCGCGCCGGTCGTCGCCGGTCGCCCCGATCAGGCCGCGGCGCCGGCGATCCGGCATTCGATCGAGCGTGCCGTTGCCCTCGTCGCTGATGGCGCGGCGCGTGCCGTGGTCACCAACCCGATCAGCAAGGCGGTGCTCTATCGCTCGGGCTTCGCCTTTCCGGGCCATACCGAGTTTCTTGCCAACATCGCCGGGCTCGAGCCGTCCGACGCCGTGATGATGCTCGCCGCCGAAACGCTCCGCGTCGTCCCCACCACCATCCACATCCCACTTAAAGATGTGCCGGCGGCGCTTTCCGAGGCGCTGATCCTGAAGACGCTTGCCACCACCTCCCGCGATCTCTCGCGCTATTTTGGACTGGCCGCGCCACGTATCGCCGTGACCGGGCTCAACCCGCATGCCGGCGAGGATGGCACGCTCGGCCGCGAAGAGGTGGACATCATCATCCCGGCGATCGAGGCGGCGAGGCGCGAGGGGCTTAATGTTGCAGGCCCCTACCCCGCCGACGCGCTGTTTCACGGCGAAGCGCGGAAGACCTACGACGTCGCGGTCGCCATGTATCACGACCAGGCGCTGGTTCCGTTCAAGACGCTTGCCTTCGACACCGGCGTCAACGTCACCCTGGGGCTGCCGTTCATCCGCACCTCTCCAGACCACGGCACGGCCTTCGCACTCGCCGGGACCGGCAGCGCGCGCCCGCACAGCCTGATCGAAGCCTTGCGCCTGGCGGAGGAGATGTCGGCCCGCGTCGAGAGCGCGCCTTGAGCACGCCCGACGGCCTGCCGCCGCTCCGCGACGTCATCCGCGCTTCCGGGCTCGTTGCCCGCCGCAGCCTCGGCCAGAACTTCCTGCTCGATTTCAATCTCACCCGCCGCATCGCCCGCGCCGCCGGTCCGCTTGCGGGCGTGACCGTGGTGGAGGTGGGTCCAGGTCCGGGAGGGCTCACCCGGGCGCTTCTGCTCGAGGGCGCAGGCCGCGTGATCGCCATCGAGAAGGACGAGCGCTGCCTCGCCGCTCTGGACGAGATTGCCGCAGCCTATCCGGGGCGGCTCGAAATCGTCGCCGCCGACGCGCGGACGGTCGACTACGGGCGCCTCGATATCAAGGCGCCGGCTCGTATCGTTGCCAACCTCCCCTATAGCGTCGCCACGCCGCTTCTCGTCGGCTGGCTCAAAACCGAGCCGTGGCCGCCATGGTTCGACCGCCTGGTGCTGATGTTCCAGCGCGAGGTCGCGCTCCGCATCGTCGCCAAGCCTGGCAGCGGCGATTACGGCCGGCTCGCGGTGTTGAGCCAGTTGCGGACCGAGCCGCGAATCCTGCTCACGCTGCCGGCAGCCGCCTTCACGCCACGCCCGAAGGTCTCGTCCTCCGTGGTCGAATTCGTGCCAAAAGCAGCGCCGGAGCCGTGCTGCGAACTTGCCGTGCTGGAACGGGTCACGGCTGCCGCGTTCGGTCAGCGGCGCAAGATGCTCCGCTCCTCGTTGCGGCAGCTCACCAAGGATCCCGAGACGCTGTTGGCCGGGCTCGGCATTGATCCAAAGGCGCGCGCCGAGGAACTCTCGATCGGCGATTTCTGCCGCATCGCCAATGCCCTTCGGGGTCCGGCCTAAAGCTCGGCGAGAAGGCCCTGCACGAAGTCCTTGAGGCCGGTCAGGCGCGAGCGTCGCAACCGCTCCGCGGCGAGGATGGCGCGCACCGCGGCAAGCGCCTCGTCGACGTCGCGATTGATGACCACATAATCGTATTCGTTCCAGTGCTGGATCTCATTGCTGGCGCCGCGCATCCGCGCTTCAACCACCTCCGGCGCGTCTTGCGCGCGCTCGGTGAGCCGCCGCTCCAGGACCGCCCCCGATGGCGGCAGGATGAACACCGTCACCACGTCATCCTCGGCCTCGGCCCGCAACTTCTCCGCGCCCTGCCAATCGACGTCGAACAACACGTCGCGCCCGTCGCGCAACGCCTCTTCCACCGGCGCGCGCCTGGTGCCGTAATAGTTGTCGAACACCACGGCCCATTCGAGAAACTCACCGCGATCGCGCATGGCGGTGAAAATCTCGCGATCGACGAAATAATAGTCCCTGCCCTCGATCTCGCCTTTGCGCTGCTTGCGCGTGGTGCAAGACACCGACATGGCGACGCCGGCCTCAGCGTCGACCAATCTCCGCGCCAGCGTGGTCTTGCCCGCGCCGGACGGCGAGGACAACACCAGCATGAGACCTCTCCGTGCGGGCTCCATGGATCGCCTCACTCGATATTCTGGACCTGCTCGCGAAGCTGATCGATCACCGTCTTGAGCTCTAGCCCGGCACGGCTGACCTCGATGTCGAGCGCCTTGGAGCAGATGGTATTGGCTTCGCGATTGAACTCTTGCGCGAGAAAGTCGAGCCGGCGGCCAACGGCTTGATCCTGGGCGAGAAGCTCTCGTGCCGCCGCGATATGAGCGTGAAGGCGGTCGAGCTCCTCCTGGATATCGGCCTTGGTGGCCACGAGCAGCGCCTCCTGATGCAGCCGGTCGGGATCGAGCCCGGCGCCGGTCTCGGTGAGGCGCGCAACCTGATCGGCGAGACGTTGGGCAATGGCCTTCGGCTCGCGCGCCGGCGCCTTGGCGGCGCGCTCGACGAGTACGCCAATCTGGTCGAGCTGATCGGCGACGACCCCAGCAAGGCGGGCGCCCTCCGCCGTTCGCGCCGCGACCAGTTGGCCAAGCGCGGTCGCAAGACCGGCGAGCAACGCCTCCTCGAGCTTGGCATGGGCCTCGTCCGTCTCCTCGCCCTCGGACACCTCGACCACCCCCCGCATCGCGAGCAGCGTGTCGAGAGTGGCGGGACCCACATTGGTCAGCGCCTGGGCGCGCTCCGCCGCGGCGAGCGCTTGGGCGAGCGCCGCCTCGTTGAGGCGGATCGCAAATTCCCCGCCCTCGCGCCTCAAGGTGAGATTGAAGCTGCAATTGCCCCGCGCGAGCTTCTCTTGCGCGAGCGCTCTCGCCTTGATCTCGAGTGCCTCGAGCCCCGACGGCATCCGGAAGCGGAGCTCGAGATTGCGGCCATTCACGCTCCTGACCTCCCAATGCCACGCCGTGCCGTCATGGACGCCGGCGCTGCGGCCAAAACCTGTCATGCTTTTGAGGGTCATGGTCGTGGGGAGCCTTGCGCCGGACTGTGAGAGCTGGAACGAGTGACCCGGTTATAGGCCGAGTCGGGCGGGGTGGGAGGTAAGAACGGCCTCCCGATCAAGCCTCTGCCCGGTAACGTTGACAGACGGCGGGAGGCGGAAGGCCGAGAGCTTGGCCACGTTAGCGCTTTGGATTCCGGAGCGGCAAGGGAATGTCCGCCCCCGCCGTGGGCTCCGAGGCAGGTGGCGCCGCCGCATCGGCGGGCGCTGCCGGCGCCTGAGTGATGCCGGCCGAGGACTGAAGACTGCGGAGCCCCTCGGGCGAGAGCTCTGGGGTCGCCGCCTCTCCGCCCGGCGCGGGCTCGGTCGCGGTCCCTGGCACGGTGCCGGCGGCAGCGGCAGCGGCGGCCGCCGCGGCTTCCTCGCGCTCCTTCTCGCGCATCGCGCGCTCGACCTGACGCCATTTGACGACGTTCCTGTTGTGCTCCTCGAGGCTTGGGGCAAAGGAGTGCCCCCCGGTACCGTCGGCGACAAAGTAGAGATCCTTGGTCTTGGCCGGCTTCAAGACCGCCTCGATCGCCGCGCGACCGGGATTGGCGATCGGCGTCGGCGGCAGCCCGTCGATCTTGTAGGTGTTGTACGGCGTGTCGCGCTCGAGCTCGTCCTGCTGAATAGGGTGGTCGAGCACGCCTTTGCCGCCGACGAGGCCATAGATGATGGTCGGATCCGATTGCAGCCGCATATTCTTCCGCAGCCGGTTCTCGAACACGGCCGCAATGCGCGGGCGCTCATCGGCGCGGCCCGTCTCCTTCTCCACGATCGACGCCAGGATCACCGCCTCTTCCGGCGTCTTCACCACGATGTCCGGGTCGCGCTCCGCCCACATCTTGGCGAGGAACTTTTGGTGTGCCACCTGCATGCGCTCGATAATGTCGATGCGGGAGTCGCCGATCTGAAATCGATAGGTATCGGGAAGCAGAGTTCCTTCCGGGGGAATCTCGGTGATGTCGCCCTTGAGGTCCGGATTGGCGCTGATGCGCTCCACGATCTGCTGGCTGGTCAGCCCTTCGGGGAGCGTGACCTTGTGATCGATCGACTTGCCTTCGACCAGGGTGTCGAGCACCTGGCGCATGCTGGCGCGCTTGCGAAACTCATACTCCCCGGCCTTCAGGCTGCCGGTGCCTTTGAGGTAGCTGAAATAAATCACGCCGGTCATGAACAGGCCACGATCGCTGATGACCTCGTCATGCTCAAGACGCTCGGCAATGGCGCTGGTGCCCTCGCCCTTGGGAATGACCACGACCGTCGATGTCGCCAGCGGCCCGGGCCGGTCGAATTGGTAGCGGACGACATAGAATACCGCCAAGGACAACAGCGCGATGAAGAACGCGAGCTGGAGCATGGCGTTGAAGAAGGCGAGCACCGGATGAAGCCGCCGCTCTTCATCGTCGCGATCGGGCTCGGGCGGGCGAACCGGCTCGAGCGCCTCGGCAGGGCTGCGCGACAGCCCGCCGAAATCGCGGTCCGGGGGATAGCGCGGATCGTTTCCGCCAAGCGTGGACGACGGGTCGTTGTTTACGGACATGCCCGGATATTCCCGCGCGGATGCTTTATCCACTTTCCGGCGAAATATGGCGAAAGGGAGGATCGGCTGGCAAGCAGAACGGTGATCGGATCAGGCGTCGCAGCGGCGCAGGATCAGCGAGGCGTTGGTGCCCCCAAATCCAAAGGAATTGGACAATACCGTGTCGATCTTCCGGCGGCCGCGCCTTGTGGGGCACGAGATCGATCGCCGTCGCCACCGAAGGATTATCAAGATTGAGGGTCGGCGGAGCAAGATTGTCGCGAATCGAAAGCACCGAGAAGATCGCCTCGACCGCGCCGGCGGCCCCGAGCAGATGACCGGTCGCGGATTTGGTCGAGGACATTGACACCCTACCAGCGGCGTTGCCGAACAGCCGCTCGACCGCCGCAAGCTCGATCTCGTCGCCCATCGGCGTCGAGGTGCCGTGGGCGTTGATATAGTCGATATCGGCCGGCTCGATGCCGGCCCGCTTCACCGCCGCGACCATGCAGCGATAAGCACCGTCGCCGTCTTCTGCCGGCGCGGTGATGTGGAATGCATCCCCCGACATGCCGTAACCGATGACCTCGGCATAAATCTTGGCGCCGCGGGCCTTGGCATGATCCAAGTCCTCGAGCACCACCATGCCGGCCCCCTCGCCCATGACGAAGCCGTCGCGGTCGCGGTCATAGGGACGCGACGCTTTTTGCGGCTCATCGTTGAAATTGGTCGACAGCGCCCGGCAGGCGGCAAAGCCGGCGATGGAGAGCCGGCACACCGGCGATTCGGCGCCGCCGGCCAGCATCACGTCGGCATCGCCGAGGGCGACCATGCGCGAGGCATCGCCAATGGCGTGCGACCCGGTGGAGCAGGCCGTGACCACCGAGTGGTTCGGGCCTTTGAGCCCATGCTCGATCGAGACATAACCCGAGGCGAGGTTGATCAGCCGGCCGGGGATGAAGAACGGGCTCACCCGGCGCGGTCCCTTTTCAGCGAATAGCAACGAGGTCTTCTCGATGCCCTGCAAGCCACCGATGCCGGAGCCGATCAAAACGCCGGTGCGGGTCTGGTCCTCATAAGATGTCGGGCGCCAGTCGGCGTCGACGAGCGCCTGCGTGGCAGCAGACATCGCGTAGATGATGAAATCATCGACCTTGCGCTGCTCCTTCGGCTCCATCCAATCGCTCGGATTGTAGGTGCCGTCGCTACCGTCGCCGCGCGGGATCTGGCACGCGATCTGACAGCTGAGATCGGAGACGTCGAAATTCTCGACCCGCCTCGCGGCGTTCTCGCCCGCGGTCAGCCGCCGCCATGAGGCTTCGGCCCCGCAGGCAAGCGGCGAAAGCAGTCCCAAGCCTGTGATGACGACACGCCGCATGTGACGCTTTCGCGTGATCCTCGTGGAAACAGTCGATCAGGGCCGCGCGGCCTTGCACCGAGAATGAATGAACGGCAAGCGCGACGGGATGAGAGAACGTCCGTCAGGCGGCCGTGTTCTTCTCCAGGAACTTGATGGCGTCGCCGACGGTCAGAATCGTCTCCGCAGCGTCGTCCGGTATCTCGCAGCCAAACTCTTCTTCGAAGGCCATGACGAGCTCGACGGTGTCGAGGCTGTCGGCTCCGAGATCATCGATGAAGCTGGCACTCTCGGTTACCTTGTCGGCCTCGACGCCGAGATGCTCCACCACGATCTTCTTTACGCGCTCTGAGATATCGCTCATGTCCGCCTCACCGTCTTTGCTTTGTTCATCCTTGGGCCCTCGCACATCCCCCGAGCCTCGGCTCACGGCCTAACGCACCCCAGAGCGGCAAGTCACAGGGTTTGAACGCGAGGAGGATAATATTTGTCAAGCCCTCATCGAGCCCCGCAGAGCGGCCGTTTGGGTACCACAGTTTTCCGCCCTTTGCCAGAAGCCCGGAGGCCCTCTCGCGGCGCCTGCAAATAGTGCCGAAGCCGCGTTGTCAAGTGGTTGGAATTGAACGGGTTAAACCATCACCATGCCCCCATTGACGTGGATCGTCTCCCCGGTGACGTAGCCAGCCTCGTCGCTGGCAAGAAAGACGACCGTCGCCGCCACATCCTCGGGCTTGCCGAATTTCGCCGCCGGAATTGCGCCGGCGATCGCTTCCATCTGCTTCGGCGTCAGCGCGTCGGTCATGGGCGTCGAGATGAAGCCCGGAGCAATGCAGTTCGCGGTGATGCCGCGGCTCGAGACCTCGCGGGCAAGCGACTTGGTCATGCCGACGAGCCCGGCCTTGGAGGCGGCATAGTTCCCCTGCCCCGGATTGCCGAGCACACCGGAGATCGAGGCGATATTGACGATGCGGCCGCCACGGCGGCGCATCATGCCACGCAACACCCCGCGCGTCAGGATGAACACCGAGGTGAGATTGACGGCGATGACATCGTCCCACTCGTCGTCCTTCATGCGCATGAAGAGATTGTCGTGGGTGATGCCGGCGTTGTTGACGAGAATGTCCACCTGGCCGAGGGCCTTCTCGGCCTCCTCGGCAAGCTTGACCACCGCGGCACGGTCGCGCAGATCGCAGGGCAGAGCATGAACGCGCGAGCCGAGCTTGGCCGCGAGCTCGTCGAGGCGCTCGGCCCGCGTCCCTGAAATCGCCACGTTGGCGCCTTGAGCGTGCACAGCCTCGGCAATGGCCCAGCCAATGCCGCCGGTGGCACCGGTGACGAGAGCACCCTTGCCGGTCAAGTCGAACATGCCGCTCTCCTTTGCTTCGAAGCCTGCTAGCCTTGGAGCACCGCAGCCGCGGTCTCAAGGTCTTCAGCTGTGCCAATTGAACGCGCCTCGATGCCGTCGAAGCGCTTGGCAATCCCGGTCAGAACCCGCCCGGCGCCAGCCTCATAGAGCGCGGTGACGCCGTTGTCGCGCATATAGAGCATCAACTCACGCCACCTGACCATGCCGGTGACCTGCTCGACGAGACGCTCGCGGATAACCTCAGGATCGATGATCGCGGACGCGAGCACGTTGGCCACGAGGGGAACCGAGGGTGGCGCGATCCGCACCTCGCCCAAGGCCTGTTTCATGACGTCGGCCGCCGGCTGCATCAGCGCGCAATGAAATGGCGCGCTCACCGGCAAGAGCACGGCGCGCCGCGCGCCGAATTTAGGACCGAGCGCGATCGCGCGCTCGATGGCACCGCGCGCGCCGCTGATCACCACCTGCCCTGGGGCATTGTCGTTCGCAGCCTCGCAAACTTCGCCTTCGCTCGCCGCCTTCGCCAACGCCTGTGCCTGCTCGAGATCGGCGCCGAGAAGAGCTGCCATCGCCCCTTGCCCCACCGGCACCGCCTCTTGCATCGCCCGCCCTCTCGTCTTGAGGAGGCGCGCGGTGTCGGCGAGGCTCAAGCTGCCGGCGGCGGCAAGGGCAGAATATTCGCCAAGAGAATGACCAGCGACGTAAGCCGCGTGCTTGTCGAGCGCGATCCCCTTCTCCTCTTGCAAGGTCCGGATCACAGCGAGCGAAACCGCCATCAGCGCCGGTTGTGCATTCTCGGTGAGGGTGAGTTCGCTTTCGGGTCCTTCCCACATCAACGCCGACAGCGTCTGGCCGAGGGCGTCATCGACCTCGGCGAACACCGCCCGCGCCGGCGCGAAAGCCTTGGCGAGTTCGGCGCCCATGCCAACGGCTTGGCTACCCTGTCCAGGAAAAACGAAGGCGATACTCATCTGATGAGGGGGCTCCGCGATAGAACCCGGCCAAAGACACCGTTTGCCTTTGGGCTGTCAAGCGAGACCCAGGACAGGGAGCCGATAAGGCCCCAGGTGGCCGGCATTAAGCAAAAAAGACGATTTGGATACGCAACCCGGCCCCATAGCGCCTTGTTTCTCTGTCTAAGACATAGGCATGCTCAGCTAGGGAGATCGCCATGAAACGCCAGCTTCTCGCCGCACTTGCCTGCGTCGCAGCCGTGACCACAACAGCCCTGGCTGCCGAGCCGCAGTCTTGGCCGTGGAAATCACCGACGACGCCTGATCCGGCCCTCGCGCTTCTGCCGACGGTCAGCGACGTCACCACCAGCCTCCACGACACCGTCCTCACCGTCACGGTCAAGGCCATGGCGCCGACACCGGGCTATAGCGAGCTTCAGCTCACGCCGCGCATGGGCGACCCCAACGACCGCATCTTTGCCTTCGACGCCCGCGGCCGCGCCCCACAGGACGTCACCGATCAGGTCGAGACCGCGGTGAACATCGAAGCGTCCTATACCGGCGCGCCGATCGGAAAGTTCGACGTGATTGAAGTGTACGGCAAGGACAACTGCATGGGCTATTCGCTCACGGACAGCAAGCCCGTCGAGTGCAGCGCGAAATCGATGCCGCAATAGCCGATTTGCCTGCCTTGGCGTCCGCGAACGGCCCTTGCAAAGCGGCGGCAAATCCTTATAAAGCGGCCTCTTGAAACGCTCCGGTCGGAGGCTGAACGGAGAGCCGCTTGCAAATGGCGGTAGGCTGAAAAGCCGGTCTCCCGTGTCTCCGCTCCCAAGGGTCATCTTCTTGGGCCTTTCCTTCAGAGGCCCATGAGAGGCTTTGCGCCGGAGCCCAGGAAGAAGGAAAAGGCAATCCATGCCGCTTTATGAGCATGTGTTCCTGGCACGCCAGGACATCTCCCAGCAGCAGGTCGAAGCCCTGACGCAGGAGTTCCGCTCGATCCTCGAGGGCCTCGGCGGATCGATCGGCAAGACGGAATACTGGGGCCTGAGATCGCTCGCCTTTCGCATCAAGAAGAACCGCAAGGCACATTTCTCGCTGTTGAATCTTGACGCGGCCCCGGCAGCCGTGGCGGAGCTGGAGCGGCAAATGCGCCTCTCCACCGACGTCATCCGGTTCCTCACCGTCAAGGTCGATGAGCACGAACAGGTACCCTCGGCGATGATGCGCCGCGCCGATCGCGACGAGCGCGACGGCCGCGGAGATCGTGGTGATCGCGGAGATCGCGGAGATCGCGGTGATCGTGGTGATCGTCGCGGGCCGCGCCGTGACCGCGACCGCGATGGCCCCCGCGAGACGCAACCTGCAGCCGACGCGCCCTCGATCGAAGCCTCCGGCAGCGAGGAGGACAACTGATGAGCATGACCCAAGGCGGAGCCCGGCGGCCCTTCTATCGCCGGCGCAAGACCTGCCCCTTCTCCGGGGAGAAGGCTCCGAAGATCGACTACAAGGACGTGCGTCTGTTGCAGCGCTATATTTCGGAGCGCGGCAAGATCGTGCCGAGCCGGATTACGGCGGTCTCCGCGAAGAAGCAGCGCGAGCTTGCTCGTGCGATCAAGCGCGCCCGCTTTCTTGGCCTGTTGCCTTACTTGATCCAATAGACTTGATGCACAGAGGCTTGCACCAGCTCGCTTAGCTCAAGTTGACGCCAAAGGTTGGGACGGGATCGCCGCCCCTAACCGCTCTACCAAGAGTTGGGACAGCACGGACGATGGCAACTCCTCTCCTTATCGGCGCCGGCGCCGGCCTTGTAGCCGCCGCACTGTTCGCTTCGGTGGCGGCAGGAACGGCTCTTGCCGGCATTCTGCTTTGTCTTGCGCCGTTGCCCATCTGTCTTGCCGGGCTCGGTTGGGGTTGGGCGGCGGCGGCGATCGCCGTTCTGAGCGGCGCCATCGTCGCCAGCGTGCTTGGGGTGAACCTCGCCGCGTTCTTCGCCGTCACCTTCGCCCCGATCGCGGTTCTCTGCTACCTCGCTCTGCTCTCGCGCCCCGCGCCGGCGCAGGCGTCGGTGGGCACCGCGCTCGAATGGTATCCGATCGGCAGGCTCGTCGGCTGGGCGGCGGTCATCGCCGGCGCCCTCGTCGGCGTCCTAATTGTCATCGGCTACGATCCTGAAACCTACCGCGACTCGATCAAGCACCTGCTGGAGAGCCCGGCGTTCAAGGACCTCGATCCCGACGGCAACCTCTTCACCGAGGCGAACGTCACCAAGCTCACCGACGTGTTCGCCCGGGCGCTTCCCGTCTTCCTTTCGATCGCCTGGCTCAGCATCGCGCTGTTCAATCTGTGGCTCGCCGGGGTGATCATCGACGCCTCCGGCCGCGCGCTGCGGCCGTGGCCCCGGCTCGACACGCTCGAACTGCCGAACGCCTTCTTCCTCGCCTTCACCGCAAGCCTGATCGGTTCCTTCGTGCCGGGCCTCCCGGGGCTGCTCGCTTCCGCCTTTGCCGGCGCCTTACTCTACGCCTACGTGCTGCAAGGCCTCGCCGTGCTGCACGCCTTCAGCCGGGGCATGCCCTTCCGCGCCCTGCTGCTCGCCACCGTCTATCTCGCCATTTTGTTTTTGGGGTGGGTTGCCATCGCCGTGGCCATTCTCGGCCTCAGCGAGCCGTTGCTGCATCTGCGCGAACGCGCAGCAGCACGAGGGCAGTCTCCGCGCCAGGATTGATCGATGAGACCAGGATAGGAGTACCGCAATGCAAGTCATTCTTCTCGAGCGCATCGGCCGCCTCGGCCAAATGGGCGATGTGGTGACCGTCAAGGACGGTTATGCGCGCAACTTTCTCCTGCCCCAGGGCAAAGCGCTTCGCGCCACCAAGGTCAATCGCGAACGCTTCGAATCCCAGCGTGCGCAACTCGAGGCTCATAACCTCGAGCGCAAATCCGAGGCCGAGGCCGTCGCCATTAAGCTCGACGGTCAGAGCTTCATCATCATCCGGCAAGCCGGCGAGTCCGGCCAGCTCTATGGCTCGGTGAGCACCCGCGACATCGCCGGCGCCGTGACCGAGGGCGGCTTCACCATCGAACGCCGCCAGGTGATGCTGGACCGGCCGATCAAGTCCATCGGTCTCCACGACATCCGCATCGCCCTTCACGCGGAAGTCACGCCGCATGTGGCCATCAACGTCGCCCGCTCGGAGGACGAGGCCGCCCGCCAGGCGCGAGGCGAGCAAGTGACGGGCAAGGCAATGGAGACTGCCGAGGAGGACGCCGAAGCCGCACGGCGCGCCGCCGAACAGTTGTTTGAGGAGGGCGCGAAGGCCGAGGAGCTCACCGAGGCAACAGAAGGGGGCGAGGAAGAACAGCCGGGCGCGTAACCTGCGCCCGATCGTCACGGTTGCTTAAGGAACCCTGCGCCTGAATATTGCTTTGTTAGAGTATGGGCCATAATCTGATGGCCGGTACTCATTGAAGACCCCTTCCCTGATGGAAGGGGTGGCGCTTGGTTCAATGTTTCGCCCGCTCCGTCACGTCCTCGACCATATCCTCACGTCAGGATATTTGCGCCTGATCGACGCCGACGGTGTCACCCATGCGTATGGCGACCGGGGCGGCCACGCCGTGGTCGCCCGCATCACGGATCGACGCACCGAACGGCGGCTATTCTTCAACCCCGCACTCGCCATCGGCGAAGCCTATATGGACGGCACGCTCCTCATCGAGCAGGGAACGATCTATGATTTCCTCGAGGTTTTGCTGGGGAATCTCGACTATCCGTCCTGGCCTCAATTGGCGCGCCTGCGCCAAGGGCTGAGGTTCATTCAGCGCAGCGTCCGGCACTACAATCCCGCCGGCCGTGCCAAGCGCAACGCCGCCCACCATTACGACCTCGACAGGCACCTCTACGACTTGTTCCTCGACAGCGACCGGCAATATTCCTGCGCCTATTTCGAGCACGAGCCCATGTCTCTCGAGGACGCTCAAGCCGCCAAGAAGCGGCACATCGCCGCCAAGCTCAATCTTTCGGATGGACTGACGGTTCTCGACATCGGCTCCGGTTGGGGCGGCCTTGGGCTCTATCTTGCCAAGACGGCCCATGTCGACGTCACCGGGCGTGACCTTGAGCGAGGAACAGCTCAAGCTGTCGCAACAGCGGGCCCGCGCCGAGGGCCTCTCCAAGGCCGTTACCTTCGAGCTTTGCGACTACCGCGCCGTGGAAGGGCAGTTCGACCGCATCGTCTCGGTCGGCATGTTCGAGCATGTCGGCGTCGTGCATTACCGGGCCTTCTTCGAAAAAATCCGCAGCCTGCTGGCGCCCAACGGCGTCGCCTTGATCCACTCCATCGGCCGCTTCGACGGACCGGCGTCGACCAACCCCTTTATCGAGAAGTACATCTTCCCCGGGCGGCTACATTCCGGCGCTGAGCGAGGTGCTGCCGGCGGTCGAGCGCGCCGACCTCCTCGTTACCGACATGGAGATCCTCCGGCTCCACTACGCGATGACGCTCCGTCACTGGCGAAATCGCTTCCGCGCCGCTTGGCACACCGCCGCGGAGCGCTATGGCGAGCGCTTCTGCCGCATGTGGGAATTCTATTTGGTCGGCATCGGAAATCGGCTTCCGCTACGAAAACCTGATGGTCTTCCAACTGCAACTGACCCGAGACGTGAGAGCGCTCCCCCTCACCCGCGACTATATGGGCGACGCCGAGCGGGACCTCGCGCTCCGCGATATCGACCGGCAGCCGGCCCGCCGCGCGAAGCGCTAGCCGACCGCCTTCCCTGTTGGCGAATAGGCTCTCTCCACGATCTCCACAGCCCGACGCACTAGCGGTCAACATTGTTTTGACTAGTCTGGAGGCATGTCCAATGCGCTGATTCGCCCGCTCCAGCCGGCTCCGGAAACGCCGAGCTTTCGCGCCCCGCCCTACAATGCCGAGGCGGAGCAGGCGCTGCTCGGCGCCATCCTCGTCAACAACGAGGCCTGCGACCGCGTGTCCAGCTTCCTCAAGGCCGACCACTTCTTCGACCCGTTGCACGGGCGCATCTACGACCATGCCGCCAAGCTGATCTGGGCCGGGAAGCGGGCAACGCCCGATCACCCTCAAGACCTTCTTCCAGAGCGACGAGCCCGTGGGCGACTTGACCGTGCCGCAATATCTCGGACGGCTCGCGGCCAACGCCACCACCATCATCAACGCCGAAGACTACGGCCGCACCATCTACGACCTCGCCATTCGCCGGCAGTTGATCCAGATCGGCGAGGACATGGTCAATGTCGCCTTCGACGCGCCGATCGACGCCCCGCCTGCGGTCCAGATCGAGGATACCGAGCAGAAGCTCTATGAGCTGGCGGAGACCGGCAAATACGGCTCCGGCTTCGAGCCGTTCACCACCGCGCTCACCGACGCCATCGACATGGCCGCCAACGCCTACCGCCGCGATGGTGGGCTTTCGGGGCTCGCCACCGGCTTCAACGATCTCGACCAGCGCATGGGCGGCTTGCAGCCCTCCGACCTGATCATCGTCGCCGGCCGCCCCTCCATGGGCAAGACGGCACTTGCGACCAACATCGCCTATCACGTCGCGCGGAGCTATCGCCGCGATCCCGAATCGGAGACGGCCGTCGACGGCGCCGTGGTCGGCTTCTTCTCGCTGGAGATGTCGGCGGAGCAGCTCGCGACCCGCATCATCTCCGAGCAGTCCTACATTCCCTCGGAGCGCATCCGCCGCGGCCGCATCGAGGCCGACGAGTTCGACCGCATCGTCGAAGCTTCGCAGGAGCTCCAGAACCTGCCGCTCTATATCGACCAGACCGGCGGCATCACCGTGGCCCAGCTCGCCGCGCGCGCCCGGCGCCTGAAACGGCAGCGTGACGTCGGCCTCATCGTCGTCGACTACCTCCAGCTCCTGTCCGGCTCGAGCCGCAGGGCTTCCGAAGGCCGCGTCCAGGAGGTCTCGGAGATCACCACCGGCCTCAAAGCGCTCGCCAAAGAGCTGCATGTTCCCGTGCTGGCGCTGTCGCAATTGTCCCGGCAGGTGGAGCAGCGCGAAGACAAGCGGCCGCAACTCGCGGATTTGCGCGAAATCCGGCTCGATCGAGCAGGACGCCGACGTGGTGTTGTTCGTGTTCCGCGAGGAATATTATGTAGAGCGCAGGCAGCCGCGCGAGAACACCGAAGAGCACAAGCTGTGGCAAGCAGAGATGGAATTGGTGACCGGGAAGGCCGAGGTGATCATCGGCAAGCAACGCCACGGGCCCACGGGCACGTTGAGGCTCCAATTCACGCCCGAGTTCACGAGATTCAGCAACCTCGCCGCGGAGGATCGGCTGCCGGAGCGGCTGGAGTGAGGCGCGGGAGCCCGGCGGCAGCGGCGCAGCCGGGCGACGTCGGCGACCTCGAGGCCACCGCGACCGCGATCCTGACCATCGATCTCTCCGCGCTCATCGCCAATTACCGGCGCCTCGCCGCGCTCAGCGCGCCTGCCGAATGCGCCGCCGTGGTCAAGGCCGACGCCTATGGCTTGGGCGTGGCCGCTTGCGCGCCGGCGCTGGCCCGTGCGGGGTGCGAGACCTTCTTCGTTGCCACCCTCGCCGAGGCCATCGAGCTCCGCGCGCTGTTGCCGCAAGCGGTGATCTACCTCTTCGACGGCTTGCTCCCTGGCACCGCCCCCGTGTTCCACGCTTACGATCTGCGGCCGGTCCTGAACAGCGCCGAGGAGATCGGTGAGTGGGCCGCGTTCTGCAGCGGGCACCGGCATCTCGCTCCCCGCCGCCATCCACATCGATACCGGCATGAACCGGCTCGGGCTCTCCCGCGCCGAGGTCGAAGCGCTCGCCGCGGCGGGTGATAGCCGGCGCGTTCGAGCTCGCTCTGGTGATGAGCCATCTCGCCTGCGCCGACGAGCCGGAGCACCCGAAGAGCGAAGCGCAGCGCCACGCCTTCGATGCGCTCCGCGCCTTGCTGCCGGGAGACGCGCGCGAGCCTCGCCAACTCCGGCGGCATCTTGCTGGGACCCGCGTATCACTATGACCTCGTCAGGCCCGGCATCGCCCTTTATGGCGGCAAGCCTCAGGCCAAGGGCCCCAATCCCTTTGCGCGCGTGGTCCATCTCGCCGGCCGCATCTTGCAACTGCGCGAGGTCGCTGCCGGCGAGAGCATCGGTTATGGCGCGAGCCGTACCCTGAAGCGTGCCTCGCGCATCGCCGTGGTCGCGGTCGGCTATGCCGACGGTCTCTTCCGCGCGCTCTCCGTTGGCGACGACGAAGAGGGCATGAGCGTCTACCTCGGACCTCACCCGGCGCCTATCCTCGGGCGGGTGTCCATGGACCTGATCACCATCGATGTCACCGGAATCCCGGAAGACCTCGCACGCCGCGGGGCTTTCGTTGAGCTCATCGGTGACAACATCGCTCCCCACGAGTTTGCCGCCCATGCCGGTACCATCGACTACGAGGTGCTGACCAGCCTCGGCGCGCGCGCCACGCGGCGCTATAGCGGCGGATAGCCATGGCCAAAATCTCGAAAGCCTTTGTCTGCCAAGCCTGCGGCGCCGTGACCTCGCGCTGGTCGGGAAAATGCGCCGCGTGCGGGGAATGGAACAGCATCGTCGAGGAGGCGCCTATCGCCTCGGGGCCGCCGGCCCTCGTCGCCATCAAGGGCGGCAAGGGCAGGATCGCCGCGTTCGAGGGCCTTGAGGCCGGCAGAGGCGACCCGCCGCGGTTTCCGACCGGCATGGTCGAGTTCGACCGGGTGCTGGGCGGCGGGCTCGTCCCCGGTTCGGCGGTCCTTGTCGGCGGCGACCCCGGGCATCGGCAAGTCGACGCTTCTGCTCCAGGCCGCCGCGGCCCTGGCGCAGTCCGGCGCCAGCGTCGTCTATCTGTCCGGCGAGGAGGCCCCGGCCCAGGTCAGGATGCGCGCGGCGCGGCTCGGCCTGTCACAGGCGCCGGTTGCGCTCGGCACCGAGACCAATCTCGGCACTATCATCGCCACCCTCGGCAAGGGGCGCGCACCAACCCTGATCGTCATCGACTCGGTGCAGACGCTGTGGTCCGAGGCGCTGGAGGCGGCGCCGGGCACCATCTCGCAGCTTCGCGGCTGCGCTTCCGCCTTGGTGAGCCACGCCAAGGGCACCGGCTCCACCCTCGTCCTCGTCGGCCACGTCACCAAGGACGGCCAGATCGCCGGCCCCAAGGTCATCGAGCACATGGTCGACACCGTGCTCTATTTCGAGGGCCAGAGCGGCCATCAGTTCCGCCTCCTGCGCGCGGTGAAGAACCGCTTTGGGCCGACCGACGAGATCGGCGTATTCGAGATGCGCTACGAGGGACTGCGCCAGGTCGAGAACCCCTCGGCGCTGTTCTTGAGCGACCGCGACCGCGGCGCGCCCGGGACCGCGGTATTCGCAGGCATGGAAGGCACGCGGCCGATCCTCGTTGAATTGCAGGCGCTTGTCGCGCCGTCTTTACTCAGCATGCCAAGGCGCGCCGTGGTCGGCTGGGATCCAAATCGCCTCGCCATGCTGATCGCCGTGCTCGAGGCGCGCTGCGGCGTGCGGCTCGGCAACCACGACGTCTATCTTAATGTGGCCGGCGGGTTGAAGCTCGCCGATCCCGCCGCGGATCTCGCCGCGGCTGCGGCGCTGCTCTCTTCCTTCACCGGCCACCCGGTCAGCGAGGATGCCGTTTATTTCGGCGAGGTCAGCCTCACCGGGGCCATTCGCGCGGTCGGCCACATGGACCAACGCCTCAAGGAGGCGGCCAAGCTCGGCTTTACCCGGGCCGTGGTCCCGGCGGCGTGCACGCCCGACCGGGAGCTGAAGGAGCTCCAACTGACGCCGCTCGCGCAACTTGGCGACCTCGTTGCCTTATTCGGCGCCACAGAGCGGGAGTAAAGTCTCAAGGGTGGCTTCTCTGCGACAATGCGCCGGAATTTGCTTCCGTCCGTTGCCGCTCCGGGCCAATTGTGCTTCATCCAGGGGAATCGTGATAGTTTCCGCCGTGCCCCTTCAAGGAGCCTCGCGCCATGCCCTTCTCCTGGCTCGATGTCATTCTCGTGATCATCATGCTCGTATCGGGATTCCTCGCCATGGTGCGCGGATTTACACGAGAGGTGTTGTCGATCTTTTCATGGGCCATGGCCGCTGTCGCCGCCCTTTACCTCACCCCGCGCTATTCCAGCGTGCTGAGCCCCTATATCGACAATCCCACCGTGGCGATGATTGCCTTCGCCGCCGGTGTGTTTCTCATCACGCTGATCGTCGTCAGCCTGATCACCTTCCGCATTTCCGACCGGGTGCTCGACAGCCGCGTCGGGGCGCTTGACCGCACCTTCGGCTTCCTGTTCGGCCTGGCGCGCGGTTTTCTGCTCGTCGCCATCGTCTTCATCCTGTTCAGCGCGCTGGCCCGCGACCAGCCAGCCTGGATCCTCGAGGCGCGCTCCTATCCCATCCTCAAGCAGACCCAGGTCGCGATCGAATCCTTGATTCCGGCCAACCCCGAGCAGTACCTCCCGACCAAGCCGGAGAAGCCCGAAGCTCAGCCTGGGGCCCCAGGCGCCCAGCCCGGAGTCCCCGTCAGACGCGGCGCCGGCGGCGACCCCGCCGGACCAGCGCTCGGAAGGGGAAAAGTCCTCGAATTTCGCAGCGCTTGGGGGGACATCAAGTAGCATTGACGCGCGCGCGAGGGCACCTATTTAAGGGAGGCGAGGACTAAGTGACCGACGCCGACGACGCCAACGATCAGTCTTTGAGCTGGCTCGACGAGGACCGGCTGCATGAGGAGTGCGGCGTCTTCGGCATCTTCAATCATCCCGACGCCGCCGCGCTGACCGCGCTTGGCCTGCACGCGCTCCAGCATCGGGGCCAGGAAGCCGCGGGCATCGTCAGTTTCGACGGCGCCCACTTCCACACCGAGCGGCGCCTCGGCCTCGTCGGCGATCACTTCACCTCGAGCCAGGTCATCGACCGCCTCAAAGGCGACATGGCCGTGGGTCACGTCCGCTATTCCACCTGCGGCGACGGCGTGCTGCGCAATGTCCAACCCTTGTTCGTCGATCTCGATTCCGGCGGGTTTTCCCTCGCCCATAACGGCAATCTCACCAACGCCCTTACCTTGCGCGACTGGCTCATCAAGAAGGGCGCCATCTGCCAGTCGACCACCGACACCGAAGTCATTCTTCATCTCGTTGCCCGGAGCGAGAAACGCCTGTTCATCGAGAAATTCATCGAGGCGCTGCTCCAGGTGGAAGGCGCCTATGCCTTGGTCGGGATGACCAACAAGAAGCTCGTTGGCGCCCGGGACCCTTACGGCATCAGGCCGCTGGTGCTAGGCAAGCTCGGCGAGGCTTGGGTGCTGGCGTCGGAGACCTGCGCCCTCGACATCATCGGCGCCGAATTCGTGCGCGATGTCGAGAACGGCGAGGTGGTGGTGATCACCAAGGATGGACTCGAGAGCCATCGTTTCGTGCCGCAATACCCGCCGCGTCTGTGCATCTTCGAATACATCTATTTCTCGCGGCCCGACTCCATCGTCGGCGGCCGCTCCGTCTACGAAGTGCGGAAGGAAATGGGCCGCCAGCTCGCGCTGGAAGCCCCGGTCGACGCCGATGTGATCGTGCCGATCCCGGATTCCGGTGTGCCGGCGGCCATCGGTTATTCCCAAGGCGCAGGCATTCCCTTCGAATTCGGCATCATCCGCAACCACTATGTCGGGCGGACCTTCATCGAGCCCGAGCAGCGCATCCGGCAGCTCGGCGTCAAGCTCAAGCACAGCGTCAATGAGAGCGAGGTCAAGGGCAAGCGCATCGTCTTGATCGACGACAGCGTCGTGCGCGGCACCACCTCGGTGAAGATCGTGAAGATGATGCGCGAGGCAGGCGCCAAGGAAGTGCATATGCGCATCTCAAGCCCGCCGATCGCGCATCCGGATTTCTACGGCATCGACACGCCGGACCAGGAGAAGCTGCTCGCCGCCACCAGGACCCTCGAGGAGATGCGGCGATTCATGGACGCCGACTCGCTTCAGTTCCTCTCGGTCGACGGCATCTATCGGGCCATGGGCTTTGACGGCCGCGATGCGGCCCACCCGCAATTCACCGACCACTGCTTCACCGGCGAATATCCGACCCGGCTCCGCGATCGCGAAGGCCCGCCGCAGCAGAAGCAGCTCTCCTTCCTCGCTGAGGTCGGTTGACCGAACGCCGCCTGAAAGACCGTATCGCGCTGATCACCGGAGCCTCGCGCGGGCTTGGGAAAGCCATCGCGCTCGCCTATGCCGGCGAAGGCGCCCATGTGCTTCTGCTCGCGCGGAGCCTGACCACCCTCGGCCGGGTCGACGACGAGATCAAAGCCGCGGGCGGCACGGCGAGCCTCATTCCCCTCGATCTTGCCGACGGGCCCGCGATCGACGCGCTCGGGCCCTCGCTCTATGAGCGCTTCGACAGGCTCGACATTCTCGTCGGCAACGCCGCCATCCTCGGCGCGCTATCGCCGCTTCCCCACGTCGCGTCGCCCCATTGGGAGAAGGTGCTTGCCGTCAACCTGACCGCCAATTGGCGCCTGATCCGCACCCTTGATCCCTTGCTCCGCCGCTCCGAGGCCGGCCGGGCGATCTTCGTCACCTCGAGTGTGGCGCGATCGGCCCGCGCCTATTGGGCCCCCTACTCCGTGTCCAAAGCGGCGCTCGAGACCTTGGCCAAGACGTATGCCAACGAGACCAGCGGGACGCCGATCCGCGTGAACCTGGTCGATCCTGGCGCCATGGCGACCCGCATACGGGCCGAGGCCTATCCCGGCGAAGACCAGGCGACGCTCCCCTCTCCGGAGGCCGTGACCCAAACCTTCGTCGAGCTTGCCATGGCCGAAACCGATGCAACGGGCGCTCTGTTCACGCCGTAATCCCCCGTTTGCGGCGCCGCAAAATTTTCACAACTCGCTTCTAGGATTGCCGCAAATTGCGGATTCGAACCGCCGATCGAGGGGAACACCGAAGCTTGCGCCTGACCGGACCAGCCTTAGCTGCCGTTTTGCTTGCGCCAGTTCCTTGCGCCGCGGCCGAGCTTTGCCCACCCTCATCAAGCGTCCCCATCGCTCTTTGCGAAAGCCTGATCGATCCCACAAGCGACCGGTTGCAGGCTCGGATTGAGGGCCGCTTGAACATTACGGCCCCGACCGAGGACAGCGCCTCGCCGGTATGGATGGATATCCGCCAGGTGGCCTCGCAGCCCGTGTCCCTCGACACTGCACTGACCACGACCTATTTCGGAACCGACTATCGCCTGGGGTCTGAGGTGTTGATCGGCGCCATGGTGCAGAGGGCCGATCGATCGACGAACCCGCTGATAGATGGCGAGGGCACCACTCCCGATGCTTACCTCGCCGGCCCGTACGCGGCCTATCGGCTATCTCCGAATCTCGTCCTCGGTGCCAGGGCTGCCTGGGGTGAAACCTCCGATGTGACCACATCCGACAACGATCAGCAGAGCCTTACCAAGAGCCGCCTCCTGACCGAAACGCGACTTAGCGGCAATTGGGCTCTGGGAAAGTGGCAATTGATGCCCGCGGCATCGATCACCTATGTCGATGACAATGCCGTTGCCGTCTCCGGGCCCTCCGACACGATGGTCCAGACCACGCGTCTCACTGCCGGTCCGCAGATCCGCCGCCAGTTTGACGCGGGCGACGCCGGCAGCCTTGAGCCGTTTGCCTTCTTCAAGACGAGCCTCGATCTCGACAGCCTTCAGGTCGCGCCGAGCGCCGCGCGCAATACGATCGGCGGCGGGGTCGCGCTCAACCAGCCTGACGGCTATTCCATTCAGGCAACCGCCAATTTCAGTGAGACACTCGGCACCGAACTTCCCGACGCCGAAGTCGCCGGCAAGGTCTCGCTCTCCATGCCACTCCAATAGGCAACAGCCGTTGGGCCGAGGGCGCCCGCGGTTTCAGGCGACGCGTTTCCGCGAACGAGCTATCGTCTTGATGCGTCCTCGGGAGCTCCCCGACATCTCGCCGATCTTGCGGTCTTGCATCTCGATGATGGCTCGCGCCGGGTCGTCGCCGTCGAGACCGCCCAGTTCCGTCGCCGGTACCTTGCGGTTCGAGGTCTGCGTGCCATCCTCATAAATCACGTCGAACAGCACGAAGCCGCTCGCGACCTGTTGTTTCTTGCGGGCCATATTCGTCTCCACTCTCGCGAACGCGCTAATTGTCCTGCGGGGATTTTTCATCCCCTGCGTCCGCCTCGTTGTCGCCGTCGCCGCGCAGGGACTTGCGCTTGGCCGCCTCTTCCTCGCGGCGCTGCAGCTTTTCCTGCTTCTTCTGCGCCTTGCTGCGATTGCGGTCGGCGCGCTGCTGGTTGTAGTTGGGTTTGAAAGCCATATCGGATCCTTAGCTCTCTTTGCGCCTTGTCGCGCGCTTGGGACGGGGAGCGGGTGCTGAGGCTGCAGCCTCACGGTCAGCCTCCTCCTTGGCGAGACGCAGCGCACGCAAACGCGCCGTCTTCTCGCCCATGGCATCGCGTTCGCGCTCTTGTTCGAGCTTGAGGGTCAACTCCTGGGTCTTGCTTCGACTCAGCAACGCCTCCGCGTTACGTCTCGCGGCACTGATGCGGGTGGGGAATTTGCTCATCTTGTCTCTCCTGCAAGTGACAGACGGACCGACCTCGGACGCGCCAAGCCTCCCCGCGCGGCGGGAAGCACCCCGGCACGGCGTCCGTAGGAGCGCCATTGGCGCTTGCCTTGCTCCGGTGCCGGCGTGGCCACGGGCTCGGGGCGCCGGCTCTCCTGGCGCTGGCGCTGCCGCTGCGGCTTCGATGCGGGCTTCGCCGCCGAGCTTTCCTGGCGCCGCCCGTTTGCGGCGGGCTGCGACTGCGAGAGACGATGTCCAACGACGGCAAGCGGCGACCGCGTCAGCCCCTCGATGGCCCTGAGGTGGGCGCGCTCGGTCGGATCGCAGAACGAGAAGGCGGTGCCTCCCGCCCCTGCCCGCGCCGTCCGGCCGATACGGTGGACGTAGCTTTCCGGCTCGTTCGGCAACTCGTAATTGATGACGTGCGAGATCGACGGAACGTCGATGCCGCGCGCGGCGATATCGGTGGCGACGAGGATGCGCGCTTTTCCGCTCCGGAACGCCTCAAGCGCGCGGGTGCGGGCATTCTGCGCCTTGTTGCCGTGGATCACCTCGGCGATCACGCCGTCCTGACGCAGGAATTTGCAGACCCGGTCGGCGCCGCGCTTGGTGCGGGTAAAGACGAGCACCCGATCCATGGCGGGATCGGCGAGCAGCTCCGTGAGCAGAGCGCGCTTCGCCAGCGTCGGCACGAAATAGACCTTCTGGTCGATGCGATCGACGGTAACCGTCGCCGGCGATACGTCGATGCGGACCGGATTGCGCAGGACCTCCGAGGCCAGCTTGGCGATGTCCGGCGGCATGGTCGCGGAGAACAGCAGCGTCTGGCGCTCCTTGCGGCAGGCGGCGACGATCTTCCGCACGTCCTTGATGAAGCCCATGTCCAGCATGCGGTCGGCCTCGTCGAGGACGAGAATCGAGACCTCATCGAAACTGACGTGTCGCTGCGCATGAAGATCGAGCAGCCGGCCGGGCGTCGCGATCAGAACGTCGACGCCTTGAGCGAGCGCCTTGACCTGCGGCCCTTGGCCGACGCCGCCGAACACGACCGCCGTCTTGAGCGACAGGCCGCGCCCATAAGCGCGGAAGCGTTCGTTGATCTGGCCGGCGAGCTCCCGGGTCGGGGCGAGGATGAGGGCATGAGGCCGCCGCGGCGAACGCTGCGCGCGCCGCGCCGACAGACGGTGGAGGATGGGAAGAGCGAAGGCTGCGGTCTTACCGGTGCCGGTCTGGGCGACGCCGAGCAGATCCTTGCCTTCGATGAGAAGCGGGATGGCCTTCGCCTGAATCGGCGTCGGCTGGAGATAGCCTTCGTTCTTGAGGGCACGCTGCAAAGGCTCGGCGAGGCCGAGGCCGTCGAAAGAAGTGAGTTGCACTTAAAAATATTCCTTATGCCAAAGCACGCCGCGACACGCGGTCGTGTGGCCTTATGCGCCGATTCCCACGCGCTACCTGGGGTCAGACGGTGATTGAAAAATTGCTTCGGGATGAAATGCCGCGGAAAAAGGCGGCAGCTTCGCGCGATCGCGAGCAATTAGATGGCGGGAACATGGAGGCGTCGCCCCGAGATGTCAAGGACGATCGCCTAAAGGTTGAGCACGCCCCTCTTTATCCCGTGGTCAAAACCATGCCGTCATAGCCGGGCTCGACGCCCTCCGGGAGTTCACGCAGGAGCGCTTCGTAGTCGAGATCGACATGCATATGGGTGAGCACGGCGCGCTTGGGCTTCACCCGTGCGATCCAGACGAGCGCCTCTTCGACGCTGAAATGGCTCGGATGCCCAGTGTAGCGAAGCGCATCGATGATCCATACGTCGAGATTTTCGAGCAGCATCAGCGTTTGCTCAGGCAAGTCACTGACATCAGGAGAATAGGCGATGCCGCCGAAGCGGAAGCCAAGGGTCTCGCCGCCGCCGTGCTGCTGGCGAAACGGCAGGGCCTCGACCACGCCGCCCGCGCCATGAATGCGAACCGGCTCTCCCGGTCTGATGACGTGGCTCTCCAGGATCGGCGGGTACTCGGTCTGGCGCGGGGTGTCGAAGCAATAGGCAAACCGCTCCTTGAGCGAGCGGCCGGTGGCCTCGTCGTGATAGACCGCCACCCGTTTGCGCATGTTGTAGGAGACCATGCGGAGGTCATCGATGCCGTGGGTGTGGTCGGCATGGTCGTGGGTGTAGAGCACGCCGTCGAGCCACCCGACGCCGGTGTCGAGCAACTGCTCGCGAAGATCGGGGGAACTGTCGACGAGCACATTGGTGTTGCCTTCCCCGCCCTCGCGCTGGACCAGGACCGAGCAGCGCCGGCGGCGGTTCTTCGGGTTCGAGGGGTCGCACGCCCCCCAATGATTGCCGACGCGGGGCACGCCGCCGGACGTGCCGCAGCCCAATATCGTTACCGTCAGCGTCATGCGGCGCTTGGGGCCACGGCCAGCGCCGAACGCGGCACTTTATCGAAGAGGCGGAGGAAATTCTCGGTGGTGGCGCGCGCGAGGTCCTCCTCGCTGACGCCTTTGACGTCGGCGAGCCTTCTCGCCGTATGCACCACATTGGCGGGCTCGTTGGTGCTCCCGCGCAAGGGCACCGGCGCAAGATAGGGCGCGTCGGTCTCCACCAAGAGCCGCTCGAGCGGCACCTCGCGGGCGATGTCGCGAAGTGCCTCGGAGTTCTTGAAGGTGAGGACGCCCGAGAAGGAGACATAGCCGCCAAGCGCAAGCCCCCGGCGTGCAAGCTCCGGCCCGCTCGTGAAGCAATGCAGCACAAACGGGAAGGCGCCCTTTTCCGTCTCTTCCTCGAGGATGCGGGCAACGTCGTCGTCGGCATCGCGGGCATGAATCACGAGGGGAAGCGCCATCTCCCGCGCTGCGGCGATGTGGGTGCGAAACCCCAGCTCCTGATCGGCACGGGGGGAATTGTCATAGTGATAATCAAGGCCGGCCTCGCCGATCGCCACCACCTTCGGATGTTTGGCGAGCCCAACCAAGTCTGCCGCGGTCACGTCGGGTTCTTCCGCAGCGTGATGCGGATGGGTGCCAACGGAGCAATAGACCTCCGGATTTGTCTCGGCGATGCCGAGCACCTCGTCGAAGCGCCGCACCCGCGTCGAGATGGTGACCATCAGGCCGACACCCGCGGCCTTGGCGCGCGTGAGCACCGCCTCGCGTTGCGACGCGAGGTCGGGGAAATCGAGATGGCAGTGGCTATCGATCAGCATCACGGAAAGATGAAAGACCCATGTGGTTCAGGCTGCTAGGCTGTCGGGCGCCCGGGCTCGCAAGCCTATGTGGAGCATATGGGCGGAGGAGACAATAAGGGGCTCGTGTGGTGAGGAACAAGATACAGCCGAACAGGTCTCTCGTTCGTTGCTCGCAGCTGATCGCGGCTCTCGCGGCTGCGCTCGTCTGTCTCGCTGCGGCTCCCGCCGAGGCCGGGTGCAACAAGAGCGTTATCATGTACAACGCCTCTTGGTGCCCCTACTGCGCTGAGGCCCGTGCCATCCTCGCGCGGAACCGCATCAGGTACAGCATCCTGGATGCCACCACCCCGCGGGTTCAAGCGATCATGCTGAAGCGGTTCGGCGACACCGCCGTCCCGCGCATTCTGATCGGCGGCGTCCTCGTCGAAGGGGTCGACGAGGCACGCATCAAGCAGCTCTGCCGCTAGCCGCGAGCAGCCTCGGGCGGTGGCTCACACCGCCGGCAACTCTTCCTCGACGTGGCGGGGAAAGACGGGCTGTGGCGGCGGCAATTTCGTTCCCGGCTTCAGGCGACCGCCGGCGCCAAGCTGCGCAAAGTCACGCGCATCTTGAGGCACGCCGAGCTGATCGAGCAGCTTGGCGGCGCTCCCCGCCATCACCGGCTGCACCAGGATCGCGATCTCGCGCAGCACCTCCGCAGTGACATAGAGGATGGTCTCCATGCGCTTCGGATTGGTCTTCTTGTGCGCCCAGGGCTCCTCGCCGGCGAAATAGCGATTGGCGTCGGCGATCACCGCCCAGATCGTCTCGAGCGCGCGGTGAATGGCGAACTCCTCGATCGCACTCTCGACACGCGGCAGACAGCCATCGGCAGCGGCCAGAATCGCGGCGTCGGCCGTGGTGAGCTCGCCGGGCTCCGGCACCACGCCCCCGCAATTCTTGGCGATCATCGACAGCGAGCGCTGCGCGAGATTACCGAGATCGTTGGCGAGGTCGGCATTGATGCGCTGGACGATGGCGTCGCGGCTATAATTGCCGTCCTGTCCGAATGGCACCTCGCGTAACAGGAAATAGCGGAGCTGATCGGCGCCATAATCGTTCACGAGCACGAACGGATCGACCACGTTGCCGACCGACTTCGACATCTTCTCCCCGCGATTATAGAGGAAGCCGTGGCCGAACACGCGCCGCGGCAGCTCGACGCCGGCCGACATCAGGAAGGCCGGCCAGTACACCGCGTGGAAGCGGATGATGTCCTTGCCGATGACATGGACATCCGCAGGCCAATAGCGCTTGAACTTCTCCGAGGAGACGTCGGGAAAGCCGACACCGGTCAGGTAGTTGGTGAGGGCGTCGACCCACACATACATGATGTGCTTCGGATCGCCGGGCACAGGAATGCCCCAGTCGAACGTGGTGCGCGATACCGAGAGGTCCTGCAAGCCGCCCGAGACGAAGCTCTTGACCTCGTTGGCGCGCGTCTCCGGGCCGATGAAATCTGGATTGGCTTGGTAATGGGCGAGGAGCTTGTCCTGATAGTTGGACAACCGGAAGAAATAGCTCTCCTCCTCGACCCACTCGACCGGCGTGCCTTGCGGCGACACCTTCTCGCCGCCAGGCCCCTGTTTCAGCTCGCTCGCGTCGTAATAGGCCTCGTCCCGAACCGAGTACCAGCCGGCATAGGTCGAGAGATAGATGTCGCCATTGGCCTGCATGCGCCGCCAGATTTCGGTGCAAGCGCGCTTGTGGCGCTCCTCGCGCGTGGTGACGAAATCGTCGTTGGAGCAATCGAGCACGGCAACCATGTCGCGGAACCGCGGCGTGTTGCGGTCGGCCAGCTCGGCCGGGGTGATGCCTTGCTTCTTCGCGGTTTGCAGCATCTTGATGCCATGCTCGTCGGTGCCGGTGAGGAACAGCACGTCGCGGCCCTGCAAGCGACGAAAGCGCGCCAAGGCGTCGGTGGCGACGGCCTCGTAAGCGTGCCCGATATGAGGCACGTCATTGGGATAGGAAATCGCCGTGGTGATGTAATAGGGCTGCGTCTTTGCCATGGCCGATGGAATAGCCTCGGGGCTAGGCCCGAGCAAGCGCCGAGGCGGCGTTGCCTAAACCGAACGCGCGCGGGCGGCCTGTTGCAAGCGCAGGAAGGTTTCCAGCACGAGCAGGCTCCGATCGAGATTGAGGCCCATGACGTCGGCCTTGGCGAGACCGATCGCTTCCCAGGCCTCCACCCAGGGAGAGAGATCGTTGCCGCCGATGAGGCGCCGCGAGAGCTCGCCCTCGGCGCCGATGGCGCCCTCCCCCGTCGCCGCGGTTCGGATCAGCCGCTCCAGAAGGCCGAGCAGCAGCGAGAAGAACAGCTCGAAGCGTTCGGTGTCCGACGGGCCGCCGAGGCGCTCGGCAAGCTTGTGCAGGCCGGGACCGTCGAGCTCGGGCAATTTGCCGAACGCCGCGACCAGATCGCGATAAAGGGCAATGCCATCCCCAGTGACCAGTTCAAGCGCTCGCCGCACACTGCCTTGGCTGAGAAGAAGCGCCGTCTCCAGCGTATCCCGATCGACGTCGTAACCGTCCCGCGCCAGGGCCGCCGCGACCGCCTGTTTCAGATCATCGTCGTCGAGAGCCTTGACCCGTAGCGTGCGGCAGCGCGAGCGAATGGTGACTGGAATCTGACCCTCGGCGGCGGCGACCAAGAAGAACACCGTGCGCTGCGGCGGCTCTTCCAGCGCTTTCAGGAGTGCGTTGGCGGCATTCTGGTTGAGATCGTCGGCGCGATCGACGATGACCACGCGCCAACTCCCCTCGCCGGCGCTGTGGCCGAGAAAAGAACGGAGCCGCCGGACCTCGTCGACGCCGATCCATTGCGAATAGCGTTTGGTGCGCTCGTTCCAAGAGCGGCGCAGCAGCAGCAAGTTGGGATGGGCTTGCGCCGCTATTCTCCGGAACACCGGATGTTCGGCGCCGACGGCCGGAATGTGGCGTCCGGGGTCCTCGTCGCCAAAGGCGAGCACCTCACGGGCAAGATGATAGGCGAGCGTCGCCTTGCCGATGCCTTCGGGACCGACGATCAGCCAGGCGTGGTGCAGCCTCCGCCTTTGAGCGCTTCCTCGAATTCGGCACGCGCCGCGTCGTGGCCGAACACGCTGTCGACCTCGCGTGGGGCCGAGAAGCCTTCAAGCCTGTCGGGCTCGTCGGCGGTAACTCGAGACTTTTCGGCCGCAGCCCTCGTCATGGACGCAAGCGCGCGGCGACCGCCTCCCACACGTCTTCGGCGACCAGAGCCTCAGGCTTGGTCGCATCGATCACGACGCAGCGGTTCGGCTCCTCTTCGGCAATGTCGAGAAAGGCTTTGCGGATGCGCTCGTGCTGACCGAGGTTTTCACTCTCGAAGCGGTCCGGCCCGCCGTTACCCGGTCTCCTCGCCGCGCGCCGCAGCCCCTCCTCAACCGGCAAGTCGAGAATGATGGTGAGGTCTGGGGTCAGCCCTTTCAGCGTCAGCCGCTCGAGGGCGTGGATCACAGGCTGGGGCACGCCGCCGCTCGACGCCCTGATAGGCGCGGGTGGAATCCAGAAACCGGTCCGAGATCACCCAGCTTCCCTTGGTCAAGGCGTCATTGATCACGGTATCGACGTGGTCCTGGCGCGCGACGGAAAACAGGAGCGCCTCGGCGAAGGCGCCGAAGGGCTTGGCCTTGCCGGAGAGCAGAACCTCCCGGATCTCTTCGGCGGCTGGTGAGCCGCCGGGCTCGCGGGTGGCGACCACTTGGTGACCGGCCTGAGCGATACGGTTGGCGAGGATGGAGACTTGCGTCGACTTGCCGGCGCCCTCGCCGCCTTCGAAAGTGATCAGCTTGCCGGTCTTGATGGTCTCGTGGCGCATTGAGGCCTAGCCCTGTTCAGAACGCAGGCAGGCCTCAGAGGATCCAGCCAAAGGCCAGAACGAACAGCAAGTCGAGGCCGCGCATGGCGAAGTTGCTCCGACCGATGTCTTCGCCGGCATAGAGCGGGATGTCATTGGTCGCACCGGTGTCGGCAGCCGTGATCCTGAGCGACGCCACCTGGTCGCCCTTCCGGATCGGCGCCTTGATCGGACCATCATACACGATCTCGGCCTTGACCTGACCGCTGGTGTTGGTGGGGAGGATGATATCGATGTTGCTGTTGCCGACGAGCGGCACGTAATGCTGGGTGCCGCCCCACACCAGCGCGTCGCTGACCTTCTCGCCCTCGTCGAACACGCGGTACGGCTTGAAGCTGTTGAAGCCCCATTCGAGCAGCTTGCGCGGCTCTTCCTCCCGCTCCTTCTTGGTTTCGAGACCGTTGACCACCAGAATGACGCGTTGGCCGTTGCGCTTCGCGCTGGCAACCAGGCCGTAACCCGCTTCCTTGATATATCCGGTCTTCAAGCCGTCGACGCCGAGGTCTTGTTCGAAGATCAACGGATTGCGATTGGTGAACCGCCACTTGCCGAAGTTGAACTCCTTCTCGCCGAAATAGTGGTAGTACTCGGGATAGGTCTTGATCAGGAAGTTGGCGAGCATGGCAAGCTCGCGCGCGGTCATCACATGGCCATCGGCCGGCAGCCCGGTCGAATTCATGAAGTGCGATTTGGTGAGGCCGATCTCCTTGGCATATTTGTTCATCTCCTGGGCGAAGGCTTCTTCGGAGCCGCTGATGCCTTCCGCCAGGATGATGCAGGCATCGTTGCCCGACTGAACGGTGATGCCCTGGATGAGGTCCTCGACCTTGATCATTGAATTGAGCGGGGCGAACATCGCCGAGCTGCCGGAGGGGGCACCGCCGGTGCGCCAGGCATGCTCGCTCACCTTGAACTCCTGGTCGAGCTTGAGGCGGCCTGCCTTCAGCTCGCGGAACACGACGGCAAGCGTCATCAGCTTGCTCATGCTGGCCGGCGGCATCAGCTCGTCCGGCATCTTCTCGTAGAACACGAGATTGGCGTCGGCATCCATGAGGATGGCATGCTTGGCCTTGGTCTCGAAATTGCCGGGCGGCTTGGCAGCGGCCAGCGCCGGGGCCGACAGGCCCACGGCGCCAACGGCAAGCGCAATGCAAGCCACGGCGATCTTGATCGGAATATCAAGGCGCAAGACGTTCACTTTTCTGACGCTACGGATCGATTTAGCCAGGCACCGGCCACCCCACCGGCCCGGCCCTAACTATCGAGCGACAGCCCTCAAAAATCAACCCGGGCGGCGGCCGGTGTTCCTAGTTGGGGACAATCCTGGCGCCCCCATAGCCGGCCCCGGCCACCAGGGGAAGCGCCGCGGCGGCGTCCTGTTCGTCGGCGAAAGGCCCGAGGCGGACGCGAAACAAGCGCCCGCTGCCGCCCTCTATGGGGGCCACTTCAACCTCGGCGATCGCGCCGAGGACCGACCGCGCCCGCTCGGCATTGTCTTGGTCCCTGAACGAGCCGGCTTGGATCATGACGCCGCCCGCCTTCGTTACCGGCCGGATTGGTGCTGGCCCGAATTGAGCTAGGGGGCGCGTGTTCGTCTGCCGGCTGAGCGGCCGTGCTTCACCGATGCTGGCCACTGCCACCGGTTCCTGCTGGCGCGCAGGTGCGGCTCGGTTCGAGGCCACGTGCGCTGAGCCCTGGCTTGCCAGATAGCGGCGCTCATAGCTGTCGTCGCCGTTCAACGGCGCACGGCCGAGATACTGCACCCTGACCCGCGTGGTGCCGCGCTCCCTGAACCCGAGCGCCTCGGCCGAGCGCCGCGACACATCCATGATCCGGCTGCTGGCATAAGGGCCACGGTCGTTGACGCGGACGACGATCGAGCGGTCGTTTTCGAGGTTGGTGACGCGGGCATAGACCGGAAGCGGCAAGGTCGGCGACGCCGCCGACAGCCGCTCCATGTCGTAGATCTCGCCATTCGCCGTGCGCCGGCCTTGGAACAGTTCGCCGTACCAAGACGCCGTGCCGACACGGTCGTAGCGCGAATCTTCCCGTGGCTGATACCAGATGCCGGCGACTTGATAGGGCTCGCCAAGACGGTAGCTGCCGCCGCCCTTCGGCACCGGCTGGCCGAGGGGAATGACGCGCTCGCCGAGCTTCTCGCCGTTGCCGCCGCCACCGCAGCCGGTCAAGCTCGTAGCCGCGCAGCAGAGACCGATGATCGCGAGGAGGAGACGCGCGAGCGGAATCCTCGGGGCGTGCCAAATCTGGTTCGCCACCGCGAACGCGGGCGCTTTTAGACCCACCCGAGCCAACACTGAACCCCGTCACCACGCCTACGCACGCCACGCAGGACAAAAAACGCAGACTTTCGGCGCCGTTCGACTGTCCGAGGAGAGGGTTAGGAAAGGATTAATCGCGCGAGACCTTGCGCTCGGAACGCCGGTGCCTAGCGGGCATCCGCCTCGATGAGGCGAAGACAGTCCGCGGCCACATCGTCGACCGGCCGTCCCGCGTCGACCACCGCGAAGTCCTGCGCGCCGAGGTCGTATTCGAGCTGCTGCTCAAGCACCGTAGCCGTCGCATCGGAGACGTCGGCGCTACGCCCCCCGATCCTCTCCCGCATGATCTCGGGCGACGCCTCGAGCCAGATGCCGGTGAAGGGAACACCATCGCCGATGGCGAGGGCGGCGATCGCTTGCCGCTCCTCCGGTTTGGCGTGAACCGCGTCGATGATGACCGCCTGGCCGCCCATGAGCGCTTCGAGCGCGCGCTTGCGGCACATGCGATAGACGAGGTCCGAGAGCTCAGCACTGTAGGCGGTGTCCGGCAGCCGCTCCTCGGCGCCGACGTGGAACAGGCGCTTCCGCTCGCGGTCGCTCCTGACATGCACCGCCCCCGGGAACGCACCGAGGTGAGGAGCGAGCGCCCGCGCCACGCTCGACTTGCCGCTCCCCGACAGGCCGCCGATGGCGACGAGGCGCGGCCGCGGCGGCGCGAGGTAGCCCCGCGCCTGAGCCATGTAGGACGCCGCCCGCGTTCGCGCCTCGAGCCTGGCGCCGCTTGCCGCAAGTCCCGCCCGCAGCAATTCGACCTTGGCTCTGACCATGGCGCGGAGCGACAAGAACAACGGCAACGCCTTGAGGCCGAGAAGCGTCGCGGTGTCGCCGGTTGCATCGAGATAAGCGTTGAGAAGCCCATTGGCATGAGCGCCGAGGCCGCGCGCGCCAAGATCCATGAGCAGGAAGGCCAGATCGTAAAGCACGTCGATGGTGGCGATGGCGTCGTCGAACTCGATGGCATCGAACAGCACCGGCGCGCCGTCGATCGCGACGATGTTGCGGAGATGGAGATCGCCGTGGCAATGGCGAACATAGCCGCCAAGGGCTCGCGCCTCGAGCAGCGGGGCGAGCGAATCGAAGGCGGCCCGCGTCAGTTTCCCCACTTCGGCAAGAGCCTCGGCATCGATTGCGTCCCCTTGCACGGCAAGCGTGTCTTCGTTGTCGCGCGCCACCTCACGTAGCGCCGCGAGGCTTTGCTTCGGGGTCAACACACGTTTGGCGCTCTGATGAAACACGGCGATTGCCGTCGCGAGCCGCGGCATGAGGGTCAGCGGAAGGCGCCCCTCCTCCGCCATCCGATCAAACAGATCGGCCTGGTCGAAGCGGCGCATGACCACCACCCACTCCACTGGCGGCCCCGCTCCACCGAGACGAAGTTTGCCGTTAGCTTCTAGCGTTACGGGCACGACCTGCAAATAAAGTTGAGGAGCGGTGCGCCGGTTGATGGCGAGTTCGTTGAGGCAGGCCGCATGCCGTTTAGCGAGGGTCGAGAAGTCGAGAAATGGGTATATGACCGCCCGCTTGACCTTGTAGGCGCGGTCTCCAGCCAGGAACACGACCGACGCGTGGGTCTCGATGCGGTCTACCGGTGCGTGTACCCGGTCGTAACTTTCCGGCGACGCCAGAAAATCGAGCACCCTCCCCTGGTCGATTTCCGCGGCCGCCATGGTGCCAATATAACACGCAGCGCGTGCCCCTTTGGCCACAGGCCTCAGAAAACGCTTGGAAAAGCGCCGCGGCGGCTTGCTGGCACAGATGCGACTAGCTACTTTCACCACAATACAGGGCACTTACCGAGGGTGACCCTAGGGGCTGGCGTTACGCCGCGAATGGGGACGGGTCGAGGGATGAAAGGGTGGGCCAATCTGGCAGCCGCCATCGCGGTTGCTACGTGTCTCCACGCCGTTGGGGCACCCCACGCCTTTGCCGCTTCCGAATCGAGTTACGCCGTCAATCGTCTCGGCCCCTCCGACGTTGAAGCGCGCCGGCAAGCGCTGCTCGCGCGGATGCTGCAAAATCCCGCGGACCTCGATACCGCCTTCGAATACGCCGAACTATCGTCACAGGTCGGCGACTACGAGGCCGCGATCTCAACGCTCGAGCGCATGCTGATCTTTGCGCCGAATACGCCGAGGCTCCAGCTCGAGCTCGGCATCCTCTACTACCGGCTCGGCAGCTACGACGTCGCTCGCAGCTATTTCGCGCAAGTGGTCTCAAATCCCAGCGTGCCGCCGGAGATCGCGGCGAAAGTCAGGCTTTATCTGCAACAGCTCGCGATCGAGGCGGAACCGCCGCCGTTCTCCGCGACGCTGTTCAGCGGCATCCGCTGGGAGAGCAACGCCAACGCCGCGCCGGCGTCCCAGAACATCACATTGAACGGCATCGACTTCACGCTCGACAGCACCTCGACCGCGGCACCCGATTGGAGCGCCGTGAACATCGGCACCATCCATTATGGCTGGGATCTGAAGAACCAGGGCGATCGCATCGAGTTCGACGCCATCACCTACAACGCCAACTATTTCAACCTCACCGACATCAATCTCAACTTCTTCGAGGCGACGCTCGGGCCCTCCTTCAATCTGAAGCGCATCGGCTGGGACAAATCGCGGTTCTTCGTCTACGGCATCGGCGACGAAGTGTTGCTCGGCAACGATCAATATTTCGCCGCAGGTGGCGGTGGCGTCAGGCTCTTGAGCTTCGCCGCGGCACGGAGCGTGCTCGACGCTCGTCTGGAGACACGCGTCCGCCAATTCACCAACACTACCGATCGCCCGACCAACACCTTGCGCGATGGCCCCCAGACCCGATTCGGCGGCACCTACTCCTACTATCTCGCCCCTGGGCTCGTGCTCACCGTTGGAGGCTACGCTCAGCGCGAGAACGCCGACGCCGGCTTCTATACCAACTGGGAGGTTGGAGGGTCGGGCGGCATTGCCTGGACCTTCGCCAATCCGCTGGCGGCCGCCGGACGCTATCCGTGGACGTTGCAAGTCGGTGCCGGCGGTATTCATCGCGCCTATGAGGATCCCGATCCGACCATCAGCTTCACCGAGACCGAGGTCGACAAGACCTTCTGGGGCCGGGCCGCACTGATCGTGCCGGTGAATGACACCTTGGCGATGGTGCCGCAGGTCGAGATCAGGGATCAATCGTCGAACTACGAGATCAGCAATTTCGACGACTTCTCCGCGCTTGTCGGTTTGCAGAAGAGGTTCTGATGCGAGGGACCATGTCACGCCGGCTCAGTACCGCTCTTCTTACCAGCGCCTCGATCGCGGCGCTGACCCTGACCTGGACGCCGAGCCCGGCGCTGGCGGACAAGGTCGGCGTTGCGGCCGCGGTTAAGCCTGATGCCTTCAGCGAGGGCGAGCAGGTCAGGATCGGCAACTCGATCTTCTTCAATCAGCGCATCAACACCTCCGGCACCGGCCTCGTCCAGGTGCTGCTCGTCGACGGCTCGACATTCACCGTCGGGCCCAGGCTCCGATCTCGTCATCGACAGGTTCGTCTACGATCCGAAGAAGAATGAGGGCGAGGTCGTCGCCACCTTCAGCAAGGGCGTGCTGCGTTTCGTCGGCGGCAAGATCTCCAAGAACGAAGGCGGCGTGAAGATCAATACGCCGTCCGGAGCGCTCGCCATCCGCGGCGGCATGGCCTTCATGGACGACCACCTCTACGCGTTCGTCTATGGCGATGAGATGGTCTACAGGCCCAACAACGGACCAATTCGGCGCGTTTCCAGATCGGAAATGGCATCGAACTGACCCCCGGCGGCCCGATCACCCGGCCGGTGCGCCCCGAAGAATACGCGCGTTTCGTGACGACGTTCTCCGGCAGCGGACGCGTGATTGTCCTCAACAGCAACACGAAATCCGCGCCCCATCACAACACCTTCGGCAAGGTCAAAGACGAAAGCGAGGCAGCAAGTACGACTGCTGAAGGCACGCAGAGCAAGAACGTGTCGGAGATCCAGACCAGGAAGAGAAGCCCGTCTCGCCGCCGCCGCCGCCACCGCCGCCGCCGCCGCCGCCACCGCCGCCGCCACCGCCGCCGCCCCGCCGCCGCCGCCGCCGCCACCGCCGCCGCCGCCACCGCCGCCGCCACCGCCACCGCCGCCGCCACCGCCGCCGCCACCGCCGCCGCCGCCGCCGCCGCCGCCACCGCCGCCGCCACCTCCGCCGCCGCCTCCGCCACCGCCGCCGCCACCGCCGCCGCCACCGCCGCCGCCACCGCCGCCGCCGCCACCTCCGCCGCCGCCTCCGCCACCGCCGCCGCCACCGCCGCCGCCACCGCCGCCGCCGCCGCCTCCGCCGCCGCCACCTCCGCCGCCGCCTCCGCCACCGCCGCCGCCACCGCCGCCACCGCCGCCGCCACCGGCAGCGACCTTGCAGGGCTACTCAGCGGGGATCTACCAGGATCAAAACGACAACAACGCCAATCAGAACGCCGTTCAGGAGGAGCGTCCGGTCGGGACCTTGCAGAGCCAGTCACCGGATGACGTCACCGTCACCCTCGACCCCGCAAAGGAGACCGCGACCGCAGATGTCTCGATGCAGGCTGACGGCGGCGAGACTGGTGGCGGAATCCATATCCGATCCGGCGATCCGGCATTTGGAGGCACCTCGAGCTACACCGACGATCACCATTTTACTTCGGACGCCACCAAGGACTCGATCACGGTCTACAACGATGGCCACGAACAAGCCGTCCTCCATAGCGGCACTGCCACGTTCGAGGCCAAGGGCGAAGTGTTGTGCGAGGACTGCGACTTCTTCACATGGGGACCGTGGACCAGCCATGTCGTCTTCGACGACAACGGACAGGGGAACAGAAACACCTTTACCCACGGTTGGTGGATCGCCGGCGACATCATCGACCAGAGCGATCTGCCCTTTGATGGGTCAGCCACTTACGAAGGCGGCGCAATCGGCGACGTCGCCAACAATCTCAATGGCGAGGGTTGGGTGACGTATACCGCCAAGGGCGACATGCTGATGACCTGGGACTTCGCCACCCGTGACGGCGATCTGACCATCAGCAAGTTCGATACCGACCATATCGACGGCGGCTTGACCTTTACCGGACATATGACGACCCCGGGCGAACTTGAAGGCAAAAACCAGTTCAATGGGTCGCTGTCGGGGGTAGACTTGCCGGAGAACCTCTCGGACCTGTCCGGCTCTGCCAACGGCTCCTTCGTCCGCGGTCCCAACAACTTTGATGGCCGCCAGGCTGTCAAGGGCAGCGTCCCGCAGGGCGTCATCGGCAACTGGACCGTTGACTCGAACAGATATACTGCCGGCGGCGTCTTCGGCGGCTCGGTCAAGCCAAGATAGCCCCGGCGAGCGCACCGCGCCCGGCCGCCTCGTGGCCGTCGCCGACTTAGCTGCCTCACCGCGCACGAGATCGCCGGTGTTTCTATCGATCGCCGCCATTGTCACTGCGATCCTCGCGTGGCGCACCTTCGCCCGCGCCACGACGCCGTGGTCGTCGATGCCCGACGCCGACTATTGGGGCAACATCTCCGGCTTGATCACCGCGACCGGCGTCAAGCTCGATCTCGCCGCCCTGTTTCATCACAACAACGAGCATATCGTCCCCATCCCCAAGCTGATCTACGTCGCGAATTATCTCCTGACCTCGGGAAGCAATACCGGCCTCATCGTCTATTCGCTGTTCGCGGGCGCGGCGTGCACCTTCCTTCTGCTGCTCCTCGCCGAGGATGTGCTCGCCGGCATGCCGCGGCGGCTCCTGCTCTGCGCGCTGCTGTTTCCGCTGGTGATGTTCAGCGCCAAGCTGACCCACAGCTATTTCCTCGGCATGAGCGGCGCCATCTGGCTCACCGCGGATCTGCTCGTGATCTTGAGCGCCGCCTGCTTCGCCAAAGCGATCACCACCGAACGGCCGGGCTGGCTCGTTGCCGCTCTCGCCTTGGGCGTGCTCGGCGTCCTCGCCTACTCGACCGCGGCCTATATCCTCCTCGTGCTGCTGATCTATTGCCTGGCGAAACTCTGGCGCCAATCCTGGCCGGGGCCGCGCTCGACGCCCCTCCTCCTTGGGACCATTGCCGCGATCGTGATCGTCCTTGGCCTCGGTCTCGCCAATCGGAACCAGCCGCCGAGCCACCCCGAGTTTCAATTCGACGGGCTCGGGCTTGGCGAATTCGTTCTGGTCTATCTCGGCAACGTCCTCACCACCGGACCGTTGCGGCTTGCGGTCGGCCTCGTCATCCTCGTCGCCGGCGCGCTTGCCATCCGCAGCCTCGCGCGCGCGGGACGGCTCAAGGAGACGTTGCTCTTTGCCGTACTCTTCCCGTTCGCCCCATTCAACGCGCTGATGACGGGCATTGGCAGGCTCGGCTATGGCGTCAAGATCGCCGCAACCAGCCGCTATCAATCGGTGACCGCGATCACCGTGATCGCCACCATCACCCTCATTCTCGCCGCGCTGCCCCGAGATCCCGTTTCCCGCCGCGCGAGGATCCTCAGGAACGCGACTTTCGCGGTGCTGATCGGCTGCGCCGTCGTCATCGCGCTCGACCGCTCCTATGTGCAGAACTACGCCGCGCGCAATGAGCGCAAGGTGATTGCCGAGATCGCGCTACGCCAGGGCATTGAAGGCGACAGTCATCTGAACGCGGCAACGCCATCGCGGCGGCAATTCGAACGGGTGCTCCCCGTACTTCGCGCCGCGCGGCACGCACCGTTTCATTGGCGTTCGCGCTGTGAAGCACTGCTCGGCCGATCGATCCCTGAGGCGGGGACGGCAGCTCGGACGGTGGGACGCATCGAGACTGTCTCGATCTATAACAAGGCCGAATAGCAGCGGCCGCGCCATCGCGCTGTCAGGATTTGCCGAGCGTGACGGCATCCCGGCGGAGTGCATCGTCATCGTCGATGGCAGCGGCACTGCGATCGGCGCCGGCGCCTCTGTGTCGGAACGCCCCGATCTGGAGCGCCGTGAGGGACACACGCTTGGCCGCGCTGGCTGGGGGGCGGTTGCCGCTCTGCCTCCATAGGCAACGGTCTGCGCCCTTGCGCTCTTTCCCGGCGAGGCCAGGCCCCTCCCCCTCGCCGATTGCAAGCCCGTCCCCACGGACAGCGGGCGCTAGCGCGGGACCAGCCCTTGTAGGACGCGTTGAAGGCACCAATATATACGGTCCTTCAATCTAACTGCACTTCTTTGATCGCACCGGCCCTTGACCCCTGTCATTCTCAGGTGGTTTTACCGGGCTCCAAGTGGCGACAATAATTGCTTCGAGGTTGGCGTGACGCGTGACCCCCGAACTCTGACGTGGGCCCAGGCCTGTGCCCTCGTGGAGAAGGCCGAGCAGCTGCATCGGCAGTTTTTCGAGCCGACCCGCGAGGCGCGCCAAGCGCGCTGGGAACCTCCTATTGATGTTTTGGAGACCGAGCACGAAATCAAGATTATTGCCGCCATGCCCGGCGTCCCGCCCGAGGCCGTGGCGGTGGAGGTGGCCTCCGGCACGCTGATCATCGCCGGCACCCGCGCGCTGCCCACTTGCGGCGAGAAGAGCAACATTGTGAGGCTTGAGATTCCTTATGGCCGCTTCGAGCGGCGCGTCGCCCTTTCCTTCAATCGCTTGCGGCTCGCGGAGCGCGAGCTCGTGAACGGTTGTCTCGTGCTCACCTTCGTGAAGCTTGGCTGAGCAGGCCCTATCATGAACGACACCACCGAGCTGAACGCGAAAGAGGCCCCGGCCTCCGACCTGAAATTGCCCGACCGGGCGATGATCCTGCTGCCGACCCGCAATGCCGTGCTGTTTCCCGGTATCGTGGCGCCGCTCGGCATCGGCCGCCCGCAAACCGTGGCCGGCGCCCAAGCCGCCGCGCGCGCCGACAAGCCTGTTGGCGTGGTGCTGCAAAAAGACCCGACGGTCGACAACCCTGGCCCGGACGACCTCCATAAGGTCGGCACCGTCGCCGAGATTTTGCGCTACGTCACCGCGCCTGACGGCGGCCATCACATCGTCGCGCGTGGCACGCGCCGGTTCCGCATCACCGAGTTCCTGCCCGACTATCCGTTCCTCGTCGCTCTCGTTGACGAGGTGGGAGAGGCTGAGGTCTATTCGACCGAGGTCGCCGCCCGCATGCATCAGCTGAAGGAGCGGGCGCGTGAGGCGCTGTCGCTCATGCCGCAGATGCCGCAGGAGCTGGCCGATGCGCTCGAGCAGATCCAGTCGCCCGCGGCGCTCGCCGATTTTGTTGCCAGCGCCTCCGACCTGCCGCCGGCCGAGAAGCAGGCTTTGCTCGAGACTTTCGACGTGCAGGAGCGCCTCGACAAGGTGCTGCGCCACCTCGTCCAGCAGATCGAGGTGTTGCGGATCTCCAAGCAGATCGGCGAGCAGACGCAAGAATCGCTGCAAGGCCGCCAGCGCGAGCACATCCTGCGCGAGCAGCTACGCCAGATCCAGAAGGAGCTCGGCGAGGATGAAAGCACCGGCGCCGAGGTCGCGGAGCTGCGCGAGGCCATCGAGAAGGCGAAGATGCCGGAGGAGGCCGAGAAGCAGGCTCTGAAGGAGCTCAAGCGTCTCGAGCGCACGCCCGAGGCGAGTGCGGAGCATTCGATGATCCGCACCTATCTCGATTGGCTGGTCGAATTGCCCTGGTCGACGCTCTCGGGCGACCAAATCGACATTGCCGAAGCGCGGCGCATCCTCGATGAGGACCATTATGGCCTGCCCAAGATCAAGCAGCGCATCCTCGAGTTCCTCGCGGTGCGCAAGCTCAATCCGGAAGGCAAGAGCCCGATCCTGTGCTTCGTCGGTCCTCCCGGCGTGGGCAAGACCTCGCTCGGGCAGTCGATCGCGCGCGCCACGGGTCGCAAATTCCAGCGCATCAGCCTCGGCGGTCTTCACGACGAGGCCGAGATCAGAGGCCATCGGCGCACTTATATCGGGGCGCTCCCGGGCAACATCGTCCAGGCCATCCGCAAGGCCGAGACCCGGAACCCGGTGCTCATGCTCGATGAGATGGACAAGCTCGGTCAGGGCTTCCACGGCGATCCCTCGGCGGCGCTGCTCGAGGTGCTCGACCCGGCCCAGAACTCGACCTTCCGCGACAATTACCTCAGCGTTCCCTTCGACCTGTCGCGGGTGATGTTCATCGGCACCGCCAATGTGATCGACACCATCCCTGGACCCTTGCGCGACCGCATGGAGATCATCGACATCCCCGGCTACACCGAGGAGGAGAAAGTCGAGATCGCCAAGCGCTATCTCTTGAAGCGCCAGCTCGAGGCTACGGGCCTCAAGCCGTCGCAGTGCGAGATCACCGAGGATGCCATCAAGGCGATCATCGAGGACTACACGCGCGAGGCCGGCGTCCGCAATCTCGAGCGCGACATCGGCGCCATCTGCCACAACGCCGCGATGAAGATCGCCGAGGGCAAGATCGATCACGTCAAGGTTGAGTCCAAGGATCTGCACGGCATCCTCGGCGCCCGCCGCTTCGAGAGCGAGGTGGCGATGCGCACCAGCGTGCCGGGTGTGTCGACAGGGCTCGCCTGGACCCCGACCGGCGGCGATATCTTGTTCGTGGAATGCGCGCGGGTGCCCGGCCACGGCAAGCTCATCCTCACCGGCCAGCTTGGCGAGGTGATGAAGGAGAGCGCGCAAGCGGCGTTGAGCCTGGTTAAGGCAAAGGCCGCCTCCCTCGGCATCGACGACAGCGTGTTCGAGAAGTCGGACATCCATCTCCACGTACCGGCGGGCGCCATCCCCAAGGATGGGCCAAGCGCGGGCGTCGCCATGTTCATCGCCATCGTGTCGCTGCTGACGGGCCGCACCGTGAAGAGCAACGTCGCCATGACCGGCGAGATCTCGCTGCGCGGCCTGGTGCTGCCCATCGGCGGCGTCAAGAACAAAGCCTTGGCGGCGATGCGGGCCGGGATCACAACGATGCTCCTGCCCGAGCGGAACCGCAAAGACTTCGAGGAGATCCCCGAAGGCGCGCGGCAAGCGCTGAACTTCGTCTGGCTTTCCACCGTCGACGACGCCATCGCCGCGGCGTTCTAGTCCTGCCGCACCAGCAAGCCCGGAAAATGCGAATTGCACGCCATCACATGGGTGATGGCGGCGCGGTCATACTCGTCGCCTGAGCGGTAGCTCTCGAAATAGGCGTTGAGCGCATTGACCCGGTCCGCCATGGCGCCGACCGCTTGCAGACCCACCGACACGCCGTAATTGGCGAAAGCGATGCGGACGTCGGGCAGATAGGGCTCGCGGGCGAAGTAGCCCTCATCCTGCCAGGCCTGATCGAGCACGGCGAGGGAGCGGCTCCGTTGCAGCTTGGCCCAGCGTTCCTCCGGAAAGAAGTGCGTGAGCCACAGCATCATGCCGAGGCCGAGGTCCTGGGTGATGACGAGGTCCGCATAGGTACCCTCGATCAGCGCCCGCATCTCGGCGATCTCGCGGGCGAGCGCCTGCTCATCGAGAAGCCGGTAGGAGACGTAGCCGTCGAAGGCGTCGAGCGCGCCGAAGCCGTAGCCCGGATAAGGTCCGCTCAGATCCTCTTGCATCTTCCAGATCACGCCGCGGCCGGGGATAACGAACGGGTCATGGATCTGGCGCGCCAGGGCGACGGCCTGCTCGCGGTAGGACGGCCGGTAGCGTCCAAGCACCGAGAGTGCGAACAGCCACATGGCGAGGTAGTGGAAATATTGGCCGTCGCGGTCCGCCTCTTCGCCGATGCGGATGCCGCGGGCTCGCCCCAGCACGCGGTTGACCTCGGCGACCAGCCATTCGGCTTGGTCGAGGAAGCGCTCCTCATCGAGAGCCTGATACAGCGAAACCAGGAGCACGAGGCCGAAGGCGTCGGTCCAGAGATAACGCAAGCCGTTCGGCCAGATGCGCTCCGATCGCATCCAGTCGAGCTTCTGCAGCACATAGCCGATTTCTCTCAGGCCGCTCATCGCGCCACCGGCGTCGAAACCTCCGCCAACAGGCTTCGAGGGTTCGTTATTGTCGGGCGGACCGGGTCACAAGGGCTTGATCCGCATCAAGGGAACCATACCTATCCGTAGGATCTTATTGACCAAACCTGGCTTGAGATGCGGCATTCCGCGCCTTGGCCCCCAACACGGAGACTATGGAGAGAACATCATGAGACGTGCTCTGATTGCAGTTGCGGTCACGGCGCTCATGGGCGGCCTTGTCGTCGCGCCCGTGACCGAGCAGACCGCCAGAGCCGGCTTCAGTGGCCTGAAAGCCGCCGGCACAGCGCCAAGCGGAAATCTGGTCACGCTGGTCGGTCGGCGGCGGCCACATGGCGGTGGCGGCCATGGCGGCGGTGGCCATGTGGGCGGTGGACACTATGGCGGCGGCCACATGAGGGGCGGACACTACGGCGGTGGCCACGTCTGCCGTGGCCATAGAGGCGGCAGCTACGCCTATCGCGGCGGGGGCGGCAGTCATTATAGAGGACGCCACTACGCCGCGCCGAAGCACTACGGCCATTACAACAATCACTACAATTACAAATATCGCCGCTACGCGGCCGCTACTACCGCAATTACGGCTGGTATGGAGCTGGCGTGTACGGCTACGGCTATGGCGGCTGCGCCTGGCTTCGCAGGCAGGCTCTGATCACCGGCAGCAGCTATTGGTGGCAGCGCTACTACGACTGCATCTATTGAGGCTTGAGACCTCGGCGCGGACAGCCTTCGTCCGTCGCCATGGGTCCTGAAACGGGCGGGGGTGGTTCCGACCACCCTCGCCCTTCGTCTTTCCACGCCCGACTTCGAGCGCCGTTGATCTCGCTCATATCCCTCGCCGCCGTGTCCGAAAAAATCTTCCACTGCGACCAAGGATGAGCGCGCGTCACTAAGTCGAAGCATCGATTTCGACATTGCCGATGCCGACAAATTTTTGCAGCCACCGTTCGTCGTCATCGCGACATCCGAATCTGCAATCGTGATTTGTCATCGCTCCAACAGCGTAGGAGAGTGACGGATCGGGTGCGCGTGCGGCATGCTTGACCGGTGCCGCGGCTCGATAGGTGCGGGGACCGGTGTCTGCGGCGGCGTCGGCTGTGTGGAGTCTGTGTGCCACGTCTGAAGCAAGGAGGCTTGCTCAGCGGGTGGCTCTCATCGCCGGCCTCTTCAGCCTCGCTCTCGTCACCTGCAATCCAACTCTGGTCCACGCCGCCGAAGCCCGTGACGCCGCCCTCAAGGCGAGCCAGGGACGCGCCGCTCTCGTCCGCGGCCAATACCGAGATGCCGACGATCTCCTGACCGAGGCGCTTCGATCGGCGGCCCTTGCCGAGGCAACGCGGGTGTTCTCCCTTGGCAATCGGGGCGTCGCGCGCTGGCGGCTCCGCGACCTCCGCGCCGCGGTCGGCGATTTCAATGCCGCGCTGAAGCTCGCGCCCGCAGAGCCAACGCTCTACAACAATCGCGGCAACGTGCTGCTCGAGTTGAAGCTCTACGACGAGGCCGAGAAAGATTTCGACCAAGCCATCGCCCTCGCCCCGAGCTATGGCGCCGCTCACCACAACCGCGGTAACGCGCTGTTTTTGCTCGGAAAACATGCCGAAGCCATTGCCGAGTTCAGCAAGGCCGTGACCTTGCTGCCGCAAAACCCCGCGCCTCTCAACGGCCGCGGCAAGGCTCAGGCAGCGCTGCAACGGCCGGCCGGCGCCATCCGCGACTTTAGCCGCGCCATCGCGCTGAACGGCCGCTTCGGCGAGGCTTACGGCAATCGTGCCGAGGCCATGGCCATGCTTCACCGCTATCGAGACGCCGTCGACGATTACACCTCGGCGCTCACCTTCGGCGCCAAGACCGCCCGTATCTATCTCGGCCGGGCCTCCGTCTATCGGCGCCTGAACAAGCCGGGCCTCGCTCTGGAAGATGTCGCCGAGGCAAGATCGCTCGATGCGGCCCTCGCCGCGGCCGGCATCGAGCCTGGGCCCGAGGACGACGCGGAGCCTGATGCGATCGAGACCGCCGCAGCGTCCGTCCCGGATGGGAAACGTCTCTGCGGGGACGGCGACACGACACAGGCAAGCGGTCGCAGCTTGCCAAAACTCGCCGATGCCACAGGTCGGCGGTCTCAGAAACATCGCTTCTCGTTCAGGCCAAAAGCGAAGTCGGCGTCGCGGTCGCACCGCGGGATAGCGCCAAGGCGAAGCCGGCACGGAGCTCATCGCCCTGCGACCCGGAGGACGCTGCGGCCGACGATGACGAGGAGACGCCATTCATCGGACCCGAGATCGACGATTGGGCCGTGGACGTGACGCCGAACGGCTACGTCGCAAGACATTTGGAGCACACCGCGATCAAGCTCACGCTGGAGATGTATGGCAGTGGAGAGCCGGAGCTGCTGCACTGGCAGCGGCTCAAGGGATCGCTCCGCGCAATCGGTCTCTTGCACTATTACGCCGGCGCCTCGCCTAAGGGCGAGCGGCTGGAATATGTGGCCCTCATCAACGTCTATTCAGGCAAATTGATCGCCATCGAACCCTGCCGCTGGGGCGATCAACTCGCCTCCTGGAGCCTGGAGCGACACCTCTGTCGTCGTCGTCGATCCGCAAGGCGTGCCGAGCGAGGTCAAGGTCGCTGAGCGCGCCGAGCCCACGGCAGCGCGGGCACGAACGGCGAAGGCCCGCCGGGCGAAGCGCGCCGCTCCCGACGCGCGAACTGGGAGCACTCAACGGCCGCGACCGCGCTTCAATCCCTATGGGCGCCGGTTCAATCCGTACGGCTTCCGCTCCTGGGCCAATCGCTGAACCCTAACCCCGACGCTTGAACGGCTTTAGCCTGAGCCGGGTGCGATGGTCCTCGGCCGGGGGCTTGCTCGCTTCCGGATCGAGGCCACGGTAATAGAGCTTCTGCCATTTCTCCGCTTGAGCGCCGGAACCCGGCTCCTTCAAGTCGGTGTTGAACTTCCCGCGGCTCGCGGTCCAGGCATCGTGCTCACGTTTGAGCTCGGGGTTCTCCGACAGGAGCCGCAGTTCAGGCTCGATGGCTTCCATCGCGCCAAGCTGCACCGGAAAGATGTGGCAATAGGGCTCGCCCTTTTCGAACCGCACGCTGATTTCAGGCTGGGTGAAGATCCAGTTCATGGTGAAGCTGTAGGGCGACCAATCGGTCTCGATGATGCCGGCAAGAGCGGCAATGCCGTCTCTCGGCCGGTTGATCGGCCCCTGCACCATCAGGCTCGTGCCTGGCTCGGTGCGAAACAGGCAGGGCAGATGGAAGGTGAGAATGCCGTGGCCGAAATGGCTCACCGCCGGCGCTTGGGTGCCGGGATCGGGCTCGATGGTGATCGCGTCGTTCGAGCTCCCGCCGTTCCAGGTGGCGAGAAACCCGGCGTTGCACAGGACCTCCCAGCCGAAGGTATTGGCGATGTTGAGCGGAAGGCAGCGATAGGCGTAGCGCTGATTGGTCTCTTCCATCCACTCGCGCTCGACGGGAGCCGGGCGGATGTCGACGTGATGACCGTCGAGAACATGCGCAATCAGCTTCATGCTGGATCAGCTTCCGAGGAAAACCGAGCGGACAAAGTCGCGATAGAGCATGATCTGCCGAGCCAGCGCGTCTTTGTCGCCGACGGCCTTTGACAGGATGATGCCGCCATCGGCGATCACCGAAAGCATGTCGGCGAGATCGTCGAGGCTGATTGCGGTGCGCGGCGGATAGCGCGCGGCAATCGAACTCGAGACGCTCCTTGAACCGCTTGCGCCAATTCAGAACCGCCGCGGCATTGAGGTCCCTGACCTCCTTGTCGAACAGGCGATCCTGGTAGCAATAGGCGGCGACGAGGCAGCCAGGGTGGCCGCTCGGGAGGTCGGCCAGCATTTCCGACAGCATCTTCAGCCCGACGAGGAAGCCATGGAGCGGATCCTCGTTGAGCTCATCGGCGCGGGCAAACAGCTCGTCGAACAGGGTGTCCTCGCGCGCCACGTAACGGACCAAAAGCGCCTTCGCCAGCTCGCCCTTGTCCCTGAAATGATAGAAGAAGCCGCCCTTGGTAATGCCGACCGCCGCGATCAGCTCCTCGATCGAGGTCGCGGCGAAGCCCTTCTCCAGCACCGACGTCTCGGCCACGTCGAGAAGGCGCTCCCGCGTGTCGCTGCCCTTTCGCGGTATCTCCTGCATCCCGAATGCTCTCCTTGCGGCCGATCTACTGTACCACGGGTACAGTTGAAAATGCCCCGAAGCCACACCTCGAACAGCCAAGGTGCTCCAGGACCGGTCCCCTTGGGGCCAAAACGCCTGCACCGCAAGTCTGCTAGATATGTCGCCGAACTGCGCTCATTTTCCCGGCCAGATCAAAGCAACCGGAGATGATCCATGGATCGACAGGGAAAATACCGCGGGCGCCTGCCGCAACTCGACGGCAGGCTGTTTCTTACCGATGGCGGGCTGGAGACAACCCTCGTGTTTCATGAGGGCTGGGACCTGCCCAACTTCGCGGCTTTCATCTTGCTCGACAGCGACCGCGGACGCGAAGCGCTCCGCGCCTATTTCGACCGCTATGTGCCGATGGCGGTTGCCGCCGGTCTCGGCTTCGTGCTGGAGAGCCCTACCTGGCGCGCCAACCCGGACTGGGGCGCGAAGATCGGATACGACCGGCAAGCGCTCAGCCGCATCAACCACGCGGCAATCGATCTGATGGCCGAGATCCGCGAGCGCTACGAGACGCCGAGCTCGGCCATGGTCATCAGCGGCTGCATCGGCCCGCGCGGTGACGGCTACGATCCGGGGACCCTGATGGCGCCTGCCGAAGCCGAAACCTACCACGCCGTTCAGATCGGCATTTTCCGCGATGCCGGCGCCGACTTCGTCTCCGCCTTCACCATGACCAACAGCAATGAGGCGCGCGGCATCGCCCAGGCCGCCAAAGCCGCCGACATGCCGTGCGTCATCTCCTTCACCGTGGAAACCGATGGACGCCTGCCGACCGGCGAGAGCCTCGCGGACGCGATCGCGGCGGTCGATGCCGCAACGCAAGGATGGCCGGCCTATTACATGATCAACTGTGCCCACCCCAGCCATTTCGATCGTGTCCTCGACGCCGGCGGCTCTTGGGTGAAACGGGTGCGCGGGCTTCGCGCCAATTCCTCGCGCTGTAGCCATGCCGAACTCGACGAAGCGCCGGAGCTCGATATCGGCGACCCGGTTCAACTCGGCAACGAATATGCCGCGATCGTGAGGCGCTTCCCGCACATCAATGTGCTTGGCGGCTGCTGCGGCACCGACCATCGCCACGTCGCCTGCATCAGCCGGGCGTTGCCCCGCGTCGCGGCATAGACATCAAAGGGACCTCTCGCCGCTCCGGCCGGAGGTCCCTCTTCGATTAGGCCATGCCCAAACCGGCAGCGCCGGACCTTTCCCTCCGAGAGCGACAAGGCTACGAAATGCCGCCCCGCCGTTTGCGCTCTCATCGGCGGGGCGGCTATAAGCCGCCATCATGTCGAAGAAGAGCCTGTCGGAAGAGCGAGACGCCGTCGATCGCGTGACGGAGGCCATGTACTCACTCGGCTTTCTGCAAGACATCACCAACTTCAATTTCAGCGCCGACAGGGACAAACTCACTGTTGGACAGTTCTACCGCGAATGGCTCAAGCATTCAGGAGCACCAGGGCCGGTGATCCCCTTTAGCCTCGGCGCGATCCTGGGCTACCTCTACGTCGGCATCCTGTTCACCAAGGAGAACTGGTTTGATCTGGTGCCAGAGGATGCAATCCAAACCGCAGATGAGGCTTGGGGACTAAAGGCGTTGTTGTGGTCGCGCCGGCGGAACCGAGGCCGACGCTAGCGTATACGATCAAGAGGGCGATTGTATACTTGACAAACCCAATTGGGAATCCCACATATCCACTAACAACGGGGGTTTCCAATGTCCATTCTATCCAAGCCCTATTTCCATGACGAGACGGCAGCGTTTGCCGAGCTAGAGAAGATCGTTTGGGCTGACGGTCCGATCTGCCCGCACTGTGGCAACAAGGGTGAGAAGCCGATTTACGACCTCGCCAAGACGCGCATTGGCCTGAAGAAGTGTGGTGCTTGCCGCAAGCAGTTCACGGTTCGCGTGGGGACCGTTTTCGAGTTCGTCTCATATCCCGCTGCACAAGTGGCTACAGGCGACCTTCCTGCTTTGCAGCTCGAAGAAGGGTATCTCGGCTCACCAGCTCCATCGGGTAATGGAGATCACCTACAAGTCGGCGTGGTTCATGGCGCACCGTTTGCGCGAGGCCATGCGGACTGGCGACCTCGCGCCGTTCGGCGGCGAAGGCGCAATCGTGGAAAGTGATGAGACGTTCATTGGCCGGGACCACTCGAAAAAGAGCAAAGGCCAGCGCAAGGGTCGTGGCTACGCCCACAAGTTCAAGGTGCTGTCGCTAGTGGATCGCACCACTGGCAAGGCTCGCAGCTTCAAGGTGGACGCTGTGGACGGCAAGACGATCATTCCGATTGTGCGCAAGAACATCGCCAAGGAAAGCGTGGTCATGACTGACGATGGCGCGCACTACAAGCACCTTAAGGCTGGCTTCGCTGGCCATGAGGTCGTGCGCCATTCAAAGGGTCAGTACGGCTATGGCGAAATCCATACCAACACCGTCGAAGGCTTCTTCTCGATCTTTAAGCGGGGCATGAAGGGCATCTACCAGCATTGCAGCGAGAAGCATCTTCACCGCTACTTGGCTGAGTTCGACTTCCGCTACAACGAACGCAAGATCACAGATGGCGAGCGCGCCGAGACTGCGTTACGCGGCATCAAAGGCAAGCGTTTGACCTATCGTGTTGTTGACCAGACGGCTACCTAAAAAAGCCGAGTCCGATCAATAACTTAGTAAGCTATTGAAAAGACAAGAAAAACTTGACAATTCACGTGAATCTTTCCATATTGGGAGTGGCAGGAACGCTGGATCAAACTCGGGCCGCAGAAGCATTGGTGGCTGACGCGGCAGCTAAGCGGACGGTTGCTCGCTGGATGGCAACCTAAAAGCCCTTAGTGGTGCCGAGGCCGGGGCCTGCCATTCTCTTTTTTAGAAGCGGTAGCCATAGAACTGAAAAATCTGCTTCTGTTTTGCAGTCAGTGACGCTCGCTTTGGTGGTGTCGGTTGGAGCGCGACTCCGTAATCGACGTGCGTGCCATTTTCGGTGGCCATGATTTTCTTAAGCGACTTTGCAAACTGTGGATCCCAGTCGCCGGGGCCGAATACATTTACCGCTTGAAAGAACGCGGCTGGCAATGCGTCGGCCAGTTGCAAGCCGGCCCGCTCCCGGTGAGGGTGAGCACTAATCAGATTGTGGTCGAGTACCTGCCATTTTATGTCGCGCTTATTTTTGTAGAGAGAGCCCGCACGGCTCTGCATCTTCAAAAGTTCTTGGTAGGCTTTCATCTGTGCGTAAGAAACGTCGCGCCGTTGCGAAAACTCAATCTTCAGTTTCCGGACTTCACCGAACTCCCGGAGAGATCGGCGCTCGCAATAGTCGGTCATTCGCTCAAGTAGGAGGCGGACGCACCAATTATAGAACCATTGTTGAGAGCCCATCTTTTCAGCGCGCGGGTTGGAGTATCCCTCCATGTTTTTCTTGTTTGATACCAAAACGAAACCGCGTAGGGGCAGCGTAGCCAAATGTCCGCAAAGTCCGGCCTTTCGAGCTGACTTAAAATCGCTGTAGTGAAGATCAAGCCGCTGTCTCAGACCGAGGGTTGATCCAATGTCTCGCGCCCACTGGATTACCTGGGCCTCGCGTTCGGCGCGGATTAGAATACCGCCGAGGATAAGCCACTCGCTTGCGCCCTCGGAACCAAATTTGCTGACCTGGCGTATGCCAGGATCGCCAAACTCATCAATGTAGGCAACAAAACCGTAATCCATGCCAAAGACGACAACGACCAAAACCGAGAAGAGTCAATCGCAGAAGTTTAGGGAGGCCGCCCGCGCAACCGGCTGCGACGAAGACGAGGCAGCCTTTGAGAAGCGGCTAAAGCGCATCGCGCAATCGCCGCCGCCCAAGGACTCAAAACCAAAACGGAAAGCCAAGACCCCGGCCAAGTGAGCCGGGGTTTTTCATAGGAGACCCCAGCATGTTCCAACCTATTGGCACAGGAGGCCCGCGCTATTCTCACTCAGGCCGAGAACCACACGAAATTCACGGCTTGGATGTCTGGCGTGGGGTAGGTGCTCACAATCGCTTTGGATGCCTCAATGACACAGAGACGATCATTGACGTCCATGACCGCTCTGACATGGGCGTGGGCATCCTCGGGACTCGATTCAGTGCTGACGTAGAAGAGAGAGAATTGAAATTGATACCAGCGCCCTAGTGACTGAATCCGGCCGCGGACCGCATCGTAGTTTTGGCCTGGGCTCATCAGGTCGTAGGCGATGAAAAGATTGTACGCCATTGCGCCCTCCCTTGATCTGAAAAGAGAAACCCCCGGCTTTTCAACCGGGGGTTATCCCATCCCAGCAATGTGGGTTTGCAAAGTATACAATCACCATCAAGAGGCTACGCAACTCGTTGGGGCACGGCCGTCCAGCCGTAACGGTGCCATCGGGGCCTAAGCGCAAGGACATGCTTTCGAAGGTGACGATCTCGTTTCACGATGTGAATATGAGGAAGCCCGCCGACACCTTCGACGTGACCCTCACCCTGGAGCAACTCATCAAGCTGGTGAGAAAGTTCCAAAGCGTCGTCCACAAGCACGTCCGCGAGAAGGTCTAGCCCTGCGGCTCGAACCGCGCGATCATCCTCGCTCCGTGACAAAGCAAGACCATCCGATCAGGCCGGCGCTCGACTTCGCCTCGAAAGCCCACGATTTCCTGAGCAGCTGGCGGAGACGGAGGGATTCGAACCCTCGATACGGCTTTTGACCGTATAACGGTTTAGCAAACCGCCGCCTTCAGCCTCTCGGCCACGTCTCCGCTTAGGTATTTCAATTAGTTGGTCCCTGCCCCCTTGGCAACAAAACAAGAATTGCAACCGGTTTGCAACCGAAGCCGCAGAGCCAGCCGCTCACTTCCAATATTTCACGTCGATGACTTGGATGCTGAAACGCTTCATCTCGGGGCGCCACCGCATTGCGGGGCCAAAGTCGAAAGCGTAGCTCTGGCCCGGCCCGATATTTCGTATGCTGGCCGGCCAGCCTTCGAACGTGTCTACCGCCGTGTCGGTCCGGGTTCCTACCAATTTGGCGCCGACCGAAGCCGACGCTTCATGACCATAACAGCAGAGAACGACCTACTTTAGGTCGACATCGTGTAACATTCATCGCCGAAACAAATCGTCAAAGTGACGGCAGGCGGCTCCGCCGCCGGGCCTCCCGCGCCTTGGCCTGCTGCCGCATCCCCTGCACCACTTTCGCCGGGATGAAAGAACGTTGCGCCTCTTGCCTCTATCGGCGCCACGCTGACTGTCGCGGTCATCGCGGACCGTTTGCCTGAAGCATACCTTTTCGCGGCTTGGGCCAAAGCGGCAGCCACGATGGAGCGCCCAAATGATTCATACGTATGGACCGTCGCTGCGGCGTACTGGAGTTTTGCCGCAGCCGATTTTTGAGAACCCGATGTTGGTTCCTTGGCCATTTCGTTTTCCTTCAACTTTGGATGAACGTGACCCGAACTGTCACGCCCCAACACCATAATCATTTGGCTCGGGGAAAATAGCCGCATTCAATTCGCGCATCGGTGTGTCCAAAATCTTGGTTAATTGCGTTTCCAGCGACAAGAGAGGGCCGCCGACCGAAGCCGACGCCCTTACTGCGGGATGGACACGTATGAATGTAGCAACCCGGCCCGGTCATTAGCCGGTAACACGCGGAGAGAAAGCCGCCGTGGAGTGGCATGGACAAAGTTAATTGGAGGGAGCACTTTCCGCTGTGCTGTCGAACAAATGGAGTATCCAGATGAGTGAGACCAAAGTCATGTCGGAAGCCGAGGCTTACCAGATGAAGCGCGACCAAGCCGCTGAGTCCGCTGTTCTGGGGGTTAAGACTTGGAGATATACCGACTGGCCCCGCACCCCCCAGCAGGCGGCCGATTATGTCAACTCAACCCCGGCCCAGGGCGCCGGCGAGGCGATATTCGTCATGCTGCCGGAGTTCCATGTGGGTGTCTTCTACTTCCTCTGACCGAACTTTTGGGACGAACAGCCTGCCGAGGCTGACCGTTCACAAAAGGCTGCAACCGAAACTGCAACCGGAGCAACCCGCACAAATCTGCGGGCTTGTTTGACGACTCGTTGAAAACCGGCAACTAGGGGAGACGAGAGGGAACAGCAAATCACTAGAAAAACGATCGCTTGCGCTTTAGCAAACCGCCGCCTTCAGCCTCTCGGCCACGTCTCCACGCGAAAGAGACGTAACGAGCCGCGCTGTTTCGGTCAACAGCGCGACCTGGTGGGCGCCAACGGGACGGACGACCCGGGCGCCTGGACCTGGGTTACCGCGGAAATCAGCCCCCGAAACCCGCAAGCCCTTCGCTTTCCCGCCATCTTTGCCCGGCAAGTTTATGACGGAAATCAAGCCGGTCCGGCACGAGGGGTGCTGTTGGCATGCCCGCCGTGGTAGAGTCCGGCCTACGGGAGAAGCCACCGAGGGGAGCTCTCCGCGCCATGTCTCGTCGTGCGTATGCCATCGCCATTGCCGGCGCGGGACTTGCCGCGAGCCTGCTCGCCGGTGCCGGATCCGGCGCCCGAGCCGGTGAGACGGCGTTCTGCGTGACCTGCAAAGGTCCCGACGAGACCTATGTCTGCAAGGTCAATACCGATGTTCGCGGTCAGACCGACGCGCTCAAGCTCTATTGCGTGGTGCGCACGGCGAAGGAGGGTGGCCACGCCTCCTGCTCGGCCCGCGACGATGTCGCCGGCTGCAACGGCGTCACCAAGACCTACAGCTTCGATGTTCCCGATCTTCCGGCGACCCTCGCCGCAGATCCTCGGGTGAAGAAGTTCAACGACTATGTGGCGCGCGAGCAGAAGAAATTCCGCCAGGACGACAAGCCGTCGCAGAGCCTGGTCGGCGTGTCCCGGAGAGGCATTCGCAATCTTCGCGCCTCGCTCGGCGGCGATGAAGAGCCGAAGCCGTCGCCACCACCGGAGCAGGGATCGCTGCAACAGGAGCCCCTCGAGGAGCTGCCTGGCGAGGCCACGCCTCCCCTGCCCTTGAGCGCGTCACCTGAGCCAGGCGTGAATGCCGGCTTGCCTGCCGGGACCGAGGCGCCTCCACCGGAGAAGACGAGCCGCGTTCGCCGCGGCGCCCAGAGCGTCGGCAGCTTCACGCGGAAATCCTACCGCTGCGTGCGCTCGCTGTTCCGCAATTGCGGCAGTGACGACGAGTCCGAGCCGAACTGATCAGTTCGCGCGCGCGGTCTGTCGCTCCCGCCCCGACCATTGCGTCGCCAGCCATTCGCGGGCCGCCTTCTGCGCCTCGGCGATCTGGCTCGCCGACATCTCGCGCGCGACCTCCTGGCGGAAAGCGAGCGCCGAACCGTTGCCGCGCATGGCAGCGAGGTTGAACCATTTATGCGCCGCGACGAGATCGGTCTCGACGTCACGGCCGGTCGCGTAGAGGATCCCCAGCTCGAACAGGGCGTCGGGCGTCCCCGCCTGGGTCCCGAGCATCACCCCGTCCATCGACATGTCCATCCGCGCCATTTCACACCCCCTGGTTTTGCACCTTGCCCCGGACGCTTTCGCTTTGTTTGGCGTTCCGAGGCGTGTCGACCTTCGACACGGGGTATTTTTCGCGGACAGTTTCAACAAGGCCTGAACGGCCGTGCTTAACGCGCCGTCACCAGAGCTAAACGGCGGAGTAACACTGGTTGATGGCCGCACGCATTCGCGCGGGCGAATGGTTAACGGCGGCCGCCTTGGCAAGACTTCCTTGACCAATGGCGGTGACGCCCCGCTAACCAACAGCAGATTTTCCGGTGGCGCCTAACGAACCGGACCAACGGTCACGCTTCCGCCTTTGCCGGCAGCAGCACCGTCGAGCCGGTGGTGAGGCGGGCCTCGAGATCCGCATGGGCGCGAGCGGCTTCGTCGAGCGGATAGGTCTGATTGACCGCGACCTTGAGCTTGCCGCTCGTCACCATTTCGAACAACTCGTTGGCGCCGGCAACGAGGTCCTTCCGCGCCGCGGTGTAGTGGAACAGCGATGGCCGGGTGGCATAGAGCGAGCCCTTCTGCGACAGAAGCGTGATCTTGAACTCAGGTACCGGGCCCGAGGCCTGGCCGAAGCTCACCCACATGCCGAGCGGCTTCAGGCAATCGAGCGAGCCTGGAAAGGTGTCCTTGCCGACGGAATCGTAGACCACGTCGACGCCTTGGCCCTTGGTGTAGGCCTTGACCATGGTGACGAAGTCTTCCTCGCGATAGTTGATGACGTGGGCGCAGCCATGAGCGCGCGCGATCAGGGCCTTGCCGGCGGAGCCGACGGTCCCGATCACGGTGGCGCCGAGCGCCGCGGCCCATTGGCAGGCGATCAGGCCGACGCCGCCGGCGGCAGCATGAAACAACAGCGTCGTTTCGGGACCGACCTTGTAGGTCCGGCGCAGAAGAAATTGCGCCGTCAGCCCCTTGAGCATGATCGAGGCCGCAACCTCGTCGCTGACCGCCTCGGGGAGCCTGACGACGCGATCGGCGGGAAGCAGGCGCTCCTCGGCATAGGCCCCGATCTCTCCGGTATAGGCGACGCGGCGCCCGACCTTGAGGTCCGTAACCCCCTCCCCGACAGCGGTCACGACGCCTGCCCCCTCCATCCCAGGGGTGAACGGGAACTTGTCTTGCGGGTAGAGGCCGGTGCGTTGATAGACGTCGATGTAATTGAGGCCGACGGCGGTCTGGCGGATCTTCACCTCACCGGGGCCGGGCTCGCCGACCTCGACCTCTTCCCATTTAAGGACCTCCGGCCCTCCATGGTCGTGAACGCGGATCGCGTGAGTCATTCGGCCCCCTCATCCCACCAAGCTCTTCGAGGAAACGCCCGCCGGCGCCTATTCGATCCCGAGCTTTGACTTCAACAGCTCGTTGACGGCTTGCGGGCTCGCCTTGCCGCCCATGGCCTTCATCACCTGGCCGACGAACCAGCCGAGCATGGTCGGCTTCGCCTTGACCTGCTCGACCTTGTCGGGATTGGCGGCGATGACCTTGTCGACCGCCGCTTCGATGGCGCCCATGTCGGTGACCTGGACGAGGCCCCGAGCCTCGACGATCTTCCGCGGGTCGCCGCCTTCGGTGAACACGATCTCGAACACCTCCTTGGCGATCTTGCCGGAGATGGTGCCGTCCGTGATGAGATCGAGGATGGCGCCGAGCTTCGCCGCCGAGACCGGGCTCTCGGTGATGCTCTTGCCGTCCTTGTTGAGGCGCCCGAACAACTCGTTGATGACCCAGTTCGCCGCCTGCTTGGCGTCGCGGCCTTTGGCGACCGCCTCGAAATAATCGGCGGCCTCGCGCTCGGCGACGAGCACGTCGGCATCGTAGGGCGAGAGGCCGAACGCCGCGATGAAGCGCGCCCGCTTCTCGTCCGGAAGCTCGGGCAGCCCTTCCGCCAGCTGATCCACATAGTCCTGGGTCAGCTCGAGCGGCAGCAGGTCGGGGTCGGGAAAGTAGCGGTAATCGTGCGCCTCTTCCTTGGAGCGCATCGACCGGGTCTCGCCGGTCTTGGCGTCGAACAGCCGCGTTTCCTGCTCGATCGCGCCGCCATCCTCGATGATCTCGATCTGGCGCCGCGCCTCATGCTCGATGGCCTGGCCGATGAAGCGGATCGAGTTGACGTTCTTGATCTCGCAGCGCGTGCCGAGGTCGGCGCCGGGTTTCCGCACCGAGACGTTGATATCCGCGCGCAACGACCCCTCTTCCATATTGCCGTCGCAGGTGCCGAGATAGCGCATGATGGTGCGGAGCTTGGAGAGATAGGCCTTGGCCTGGTCCGAGGAGCGAAGGTCGGGCTTCGACACGATCTCCATCAGCGCCACGCCGGAACGGTTGAGATCGACAAAGGAGAACTTCGGATGCTGGTCGTGGAGGCTTTTGCCCGCGTCCTGCTCGAGATGCAGCCGCTCGATGCCGACGATGACCCGTTCACCGCTCAACAGATCGACGATGACCTCGCCTTCGCCGACCACGGGGTTCTTATATTGCGAGATCTGATAGCCCTGGGGCAGGTCGGGATAGAAATAGTTCTTCCGGTCGAACACCGACTTCAGGTTGATCTGCGCTTTAAGCCCGAGCCCGGTGCGCACGGCCTGGGCGATACATTCGGCGTTGATTACCGGCAGCATGCCGGGCATGGCGGCGTCGACGAGGCTGACATGGGAATTGGGCTCGCCGCCGAATTCGGTCGAGGCGCCGGAGAACAACTTCGATTTGGAGGTCACCTGGGCATGGACCTCCATGCCGATCACCACCTCCCAGGGGCCGGTCGCGCCTTCGATCAGGTTCGATTTTTCGGTCTTCGCGTCCATCGCCGGAACCTTGTCAGCCGCCGTCGCCATTCTCGCGCAGCTTCTCCTCCTCATATTGGATGAACCAGCCGATCATTTGGCGCCACAGCGCTTCGATGAGCTCGGGCGGCAGGTTGTTCTGGATCGCGCGGGCCCGCACCTTGTCGATCACCTGTTGGATGCGCCAGGGCACACGAGCCTCTGAAGGCGCCTGCTTCAACTGCCAGGCGCGATCGACATAGGTGAAGCGTTCGCCGATCAAATCGACAAGCTGTCTGTCGATGCGATCAATCTCGGCTCTGACCTCGTCCATGCTGTTGCACTCCTCGGCGCTTCTAGGATTCATTGGTCCCGCTCCGATGCCGACCACAGTGCCGGTCAGCTTGTAGACAAAAGCCAAGCAGCAACACCGCCAAGCCCCAGCGGACCGAGCGCCGCTCGCGAAGCATCTGCAACAGCAGTGGGTCAGACAGAGCTCCGTTGTTTCCATCGTCACTCGCGCCTGATCGTTTCGCTCGCTCCTGGACGTCTTTGCGAGTCAATCTAGCAAGTGGAAGGAGCGCCAAGAAGACTCCAAGGATGCCAAGCAGCAGACCTGCCAAAACCATGGCCGGTCCGAAACCGAGCGTTCATGCCGCCCGGCTCCACCAATTCACCGGCTTCGCCAGCGGGCCGGCCGCCTCCTCGATGACCCGCGCGGTCCGGAACAAGGTCTCCTCGTCGAACGGCTTGCCGATCAGCTGAAGGCCAAGCGGGGTCCCTTCCGAGGAGAGGCCGGCGGGAACCGAAAGCCCCGGCAACCCGGCCATGTTCACCGTCACCGTGAAGATGTCGTTCAAATACATCTCGACCGGATCGCCCGACTTCTCGCCGAGCCCAAAGGCGGGAGACGGCGTCGTCGGCGTCAGGATCACATCGACATCCTGAAAGGCCTGGTCGAAATCGCGCTTGATCAGCGTCCGTACCTTCTGCGCCTTGAGATAATAGGCGTCGTAATAGCCCGCCGACAGCACATAGGTGCCGATCAGGATGCGCCGCTTCACCTCCTGGCCGAAGCCCGCGGCGCGCGTATTCTCGTAAAGCGAGAGGACGTCGTTGCCGGGCTCGCGCAGGCCGTAGCGAACGCCGTCATAGCGCGCGAGGTTCGACGACGCCTCGGCAGGGGCGACGATGTAATAGGACGGCAGCGCATATTTTGTGTGCGGCAGGCTCACCGGCTTGATCTTGGCGCCGGCCGCTTCCAGCCATTTCACGCCTTGCTGCCATAGTGCATCGATCTCGGCGGCCATGCCCTCGACCCGATACTCCTTGGGGATGCCGACGGTGAGACCCTTGACGCCCTTGCTCACCGCAGCCGCATAGTCCGGCACCGGCACGTCGACGCTCGTGGTGTCCTTGGGATCGTGGCTCGCCATCGCCTTGAGCAGGATCGCCGCGTCCTCGACGCTCCGCGCCACCGGGCCGGCCTGATCGAGCGAGGACGCAAAGGCGACGATGCCCCAGCGCGAGCAACGGCCATAGGTCGGCTTGATGCCGACGGTGCCGGTGACCGCGGCCGGCTGGCGGATCGAGCCGCCGGTGTCGGTGGCGGTCGCTCCCATGCACAGCCGCGCCGCGACCGCGGCCGACGATCCGCCCGATGAGCCGCCGGGGACGAGCTTCGCGTTCGAGCCCCGGCGCTGCCAGGGATTGACCACCGGGCCGTAATAGCTCGTCTCGTTGGACGAGCCCATGGCGAACTCATCATTGTTGAGCTTGCCGAGCATGACCGCGCCGGCCGACCACAGATTGGCCGTCACCGTCAATTCATAGGTTGGCGTGAAGCCGTCGAGGACGTGCGAGCAGGCCGTGGTGCGGACGCCCTTGGTCGCGAACAGATCCTTGATGCCGAGCGGGATGCCTTCGAGCGCCCGCGCTTCGCCTTTGGCGATACGGGCGTCGCTCGCCTTGGCCGCTTCGAGCGCGCGCTCTGGCGTCACCAGGACGAAGGCATTCAGCGCCTCGTTCGCCTTGCCGATGGCCTCGAGATGGGCCTCCGCAAGCTCGGTCGCCGACAGCTCTTTGCGGTCGAGCGCGGCCCGGGCCTCGGCGATGGTGAGGTCGGTCGGATCGGTCATGGTTTCGCGGCCCCTATTCGACAATCTTGGGGACCACGAAGTAATGGTCGTCCACGGCCGGCGCATTTTTGAGGATGTCGTCGGCGCAATTGCCGTCGGTGACGTTGTCTTCCCGCTGCTTCATGGTCATGGCGACGACGCGGGTCATTGGCTCGACGTCCTTGGTGTCGAGCTCGTCGAGCTGCGCCACCCAATCGAGGATGCCGGAGAGCTCCTTCTCGAGCCGCGCCGCCTCCTCCTCGGTGATGGCGATGCGGGCGAGATGGGCGATGCGATGGACGGTGGCGCGGTCGACGGACATCAGAACTGCCGGAAATGGGGATTTCGCTAACGCTCCTCTAGCACCGGGCCGGAACAGCATCAACTTGGCTCACCCTCGGTTTCGGCGCGATTACGCCTCGAAGGGCACACCCACCTCGGGCACGCGTACGATATTGTTGCCCATCTCGGCGATGAATTTGTCCGGGGTCTGGTCGATGATCGGGAAGGTGCCGTAGTGGCAGGGAACGACCGTCTCGAATTGGAAGAACCGCTTGCAAGCGAGCGCGGCGGTCTTGGCCCCCATGGTGAAGCGGTCCCCGATCGGCACGATGCCGATCTCCGGGCGGTAGAGCTCGTTGATCAGGGCCATGTCGGAGAACACCGCGGTGTCGCCCATATGGTAAACCGTCTTACCCTCGCGCGGCGCTAACGATCAGCCCGCAGCAGGCGCCGAGATAGATCGAGCGACCCTCGTGGAAGATGCCCGCGGAATGCCAAGCCGGCACGAAGGTGATGTCGAAATCCTCGTGCGAAATGGTGCCGCCGGTATTGCCCGGATCGATCTTCTCGACGCCAAGGCTCGCCATGTGCATGGCGAGCTCGAACACGGCGATGAGCGGCGCGCCGGTTTCCTTGCAGATGGCGACGGTGTCGCCGGTATGATCCTCGTGGCCGTGGGTCAGCGCCACATGGGTCACGCCTTTGCTCGCCTGGCGCACGGTCAGGCCCGAATCTTCGAAGGTCGGGTTCCCGGTGAGAAGCGGATCGATCAGGATGCTCGACTTGCCGGTGTCGATGCGGATACAGGAGTGACCGAACCAAGTGATCTGCATGACTGACAACTCCGTGCTTGGCTCAAAACAAGGCTTCGAGGCCGGACTATAGGGGACCCGAACGTGTTGACAACCGCGCAAGCGCGCCGCACCCGATCGCCCCGGTGACCGACGCAACGCTCATCGCCATTGAGGATTTGCCCCCGAAGCTCGCGGCGGAAGCGCGGCTGCTCGGCCTCGACGTCGGCACCAAGACCATCGGCATGGCGCTCTCCGACGTCACCCGCAGCATCGCCACGCCGTTCGACACCATCAGGCGCACCAAGTTCACCGCCGACGCCAAGACCATCGCCGAACTGATTGGAAAGGAATCAAGTCGGCGCCGTGGTGATCGGTCTACCCATCAATCTCGACGGCAGCGAAGGCCCGCGGGCGCAATCGACCCGCGCCTTCGCGCGAAACCTCGCACCCCACATCGCCGTGCCGATGGTGTTCTGGGACGAGAGGCTGTCGACCGCGGCGGTCGAGCGCCAGCTGATCGAAGCCGACGCCTCGCGCAAGCGGCGCGCCGAGGTCATTGACCGCATGGCCGCGGCCTACATTCTCCAGGGCGCCCTTGACCGCCTAAGACGGATCGCCGAGCAGCGTGACGCTTAGATTGTCGTTGATGATCAGATAGCCCCCGGGGCGCTCGGGACAGCCGACGCCAAAGCCGCAGATCGCGAGCGTCGACACGATGTTGGCGAGCGCCAGTAGCAGCAGCAACGCGATCGCCATCATCGGCAACAGCCGCAGGCGCGCCGGCAGCGGCTCGGTCGGCGAGAACTGCCGATCGAACAGGAGCATGACGGCGCTACCCGCCACGATCAGAGCGAACATGAGAAACGCCCAGGAATAAAGGTGCAGCCCGAGGATGGTGTTGCCGTAGGAGCCGGAGCCGGGGACGACATAAATGAGAATCTGCCAAGCCGAAATGATCGCCCCCGCCACCGCCCCGAGAATGGCGATGCCGTAGTGACTTGGCCGAGGGCCGTAGATCAGATTGAGCGCGATCCCGAAGGCGGCGGCGATGAACCCGGCCCGCTGCAAAATGCAGACCGGGCACGGCAGATCGCGAAACCAAAGCTGATCGGCAAAAGCGACGACGAGAACCGTGTCGATCGCCACAAGCCCAAGCGCGTTGAGCAGCTTCGACAGGTTCGCGGTCACTCAAAACGCTCCCGCTACAGTCCGATATTCAGCACTTCGTTGGCGTGAATCCGGAACAGCACGAGAAAGACGACGACGCCGGCGACCCAGAAGCCCATCGCGGCCTCGCGCCGGCTCGTCCAGGCCGCGCCGAGGGCGCAGGCAAACAACAGAAATGGCAAGCTCATCATGGTTAAGCCTCCGCCTGACCAAACCTATGACCGCATCATGAAATGCCGGCTTCATGACTGTGGCGCCATCACGAAAAAACGACAGCACCGCCGCATGACCCCTCTTGACTGGGTCATCGGAAGCCCACGGTCTTGAAGTCTCGATGATTCGCGCCGAAGGGTAAACCATAAGTTATTGAAATCTCGGACAAGGCTGGGAGGGCGGTGGCGCCTCCAATTGGCAAGGCGCAAGGGAACTCGATCCTGACATGGATCAAAACGGCATCGAGGCCGCCGATCGGCGGCCTCGAACGCCACGTAGATCGAGGCGTCCGCGCTCGAATTAGCAGGGACGGCACCAGCACCGGGCCGGCCCACAGCGCCAGATGAACCCAGGCGGGCAATGGCGCCCCCAGCCCCTGCAAGCGATCTCCTTGACCGGCGAATAATTCTTGGCCGTGGCGCCGAGGGTCGCCGCGGCAGACGGCGTGGTCGCCTCAGCCTGCCACGCAAAGACCCCAGCACCGATCATCGCAGCCGCCATAAGCACCGGCAAGCGCAAGCTTACGCATCCTATCCTCCTTTGATTTCGTCCTCCGCAACACACGGCGAGACAAGCAATCGAGGATACCATAAGCACCGTGTGTATGCCGAGTACTGAGCTTGGGTTGCGCCGGCACGTCGCCGCCTCAGGAAATCATCGGCGCCGCACGCGCGGCGATGCCGTCGATATCGGCGCCGGCGAGACCAACTCCATAGCTGTGCCGGAACGCGCCGTAGAGCCGCGTGCCGAGAAACGCGTCGCTCACCGCTGGCGGCGCATTTTCTTGCAGAATGGCGCCGGCAGCCGTCAGCGCCAGAAGCTCGACCACGGCCCTGGCCCGGGACTGGTCACGTGCCGCCTCGGCAAGCAGGATGCGGATGCCGTCGACGGCTGACTTCAGCCTCGACTTCGCCGCCGCTCGCGGCTTCAATCCCGGCGAGCACCCGCTCCAGTGTCTCCGGCGAGCGTTCGACCGCCCGCAGCATGTCGAGACACATGACATTGCCGGACCCCTCCCAGATGGCGTTGACCGGCGCCTCGCGATAAAGGCGGGGAAAGCCGCCCTCCTCCACATAGGCGTTGCCGCCGAGGCACTCCATGGCCTCGTAGATCAGCGCCGGAGCCACCTTGCAGACCCAATATTTCGCCACCGGGGTCATCAGGCGCCGATAGGCGGCCTCATCCTCGTCGTTCTGGTGATCGAAGGCACGAGCCAGCCTGAAGGCGAGCGCCGTCGCCGCTTCGACGTCGAGTGCCATGTCGGCAAGGACTTGCACCATCAGCGGCTGATCGATCAGACGCCGCTGATGCACGCTGCGGTGCTGGGCGTGATGGATGGCGCGGGCGAGCGCCTGCCGCATCAGCGCCGCCGAGGACACGGCGCAATCGAGCCTGGTCAGGGTCACCATCTCCATGATGGCGGCCACGCCCCGGCCTTCCTCGCCGACAAGGTAGCCAAGCGCGCGATCGAAACTCACTTCCGCCGACGCATTGGAGCGGTTGCCGAGCTTGTCCTTGAGGCGCTCGAGCTTGAGCCGGTTCACCGCGCCTTCCGGGGTAAAGCGGGGCACGAAGAAGCACGACAACCCCGCCTTGGTTTGTGCCAGGACCAAGAAGGCGTCCGACATCGGCGCCGACAGAAACCATTTGTGGCCGGTGATGGTATAGGCCTTACCACGCCCGGCATCGCCGATCGGAGCGGCGGCGGTGGTGTTGGCACGCACGTCGGTACCGCCCTGCCGCTCGGTCATGCCCATGCCGATGGTGATGGCCTGCTTCTTGTGCCAAGGCACGAAGCGCGGGTCGTAGCTGCGGGTGATAATCCGGGGCAGCAGGCTTCGCGCCAACGCCGGCTCGTGGCGGAGGGTTGCCACCGCGGCGTGGGTCATGGTGATGGGGCAGCAATGGCCGGGCTCCATCTGCGCCGCCAGGAAGCTTCCGGCACAGCGCGCCACATGGGCGCCCGGCCGCGGCGCCCCCCCTTTCGCCAGATGGTCCCAGGTCGAGCAGTGGAGCCCTTGCGTCGTGCTGAACCCCATCAGCCGGTGATAGGCCGGGTGAAACTCGACGCGGTCGAGGCGCGCTCCTTGGGCGTCGAGGGTGCGTAGCTCCGGCGGATGCTCATTGGCGAGCCGCGCCAGTTCGGCCGCCGCGGCGCTGCCGGCGAGCTGGCCGAAGGCGGTGAGCGCCTCAGACGCCTCGCCCCCGCCCTCCCGGGCGACGGCCTCGGTGAGCACGGCATCGGAGGTAAACAGGTTCACGTCGGTAAGGGGCGGACTTTGATTGAAGATCGCGTCGCCCGGGATTGGATCGGGAGCCATGGCCTACTCGAAAGAATTCCGGATCGGTCCATTGCTGCCATAGCTTGGCCCCGCCGCCAAGCTTGCCGGTTGTGCAAACTGGGCCTATAGAGTGTGCTTTAATGAGCATTGCGGCCGAAGCGACCGAATTCTCCTTCCCACATCGGCATCTCCTTGGGATCGAAGGCCTTTCGCGCCAGGAGATTGCCGGCCTGCTCGATCTTTCCGAACAGGCTGCGACGCTTAGCCGCCAGGTCGCCAAAAAGCGCGACGATCTCCGCGGCCGAACCTTGATCAATCTCTTCTTCGAAGCGTCCACGCGGACGCAGAGCTCGTTCGAGCTGGCCGGCAAGCGGCTCGGCGCCGACGTGATGAACATGTCGATCCGGACCTCGTCGGTACAGAAGGGCGAGACCCTGATCGACACCGCAGTGACGCTCAACGCCATGCGGCCGGATATCCTGGTCGTGCGCCACCACGCCGCCGGCGCCGTCGAGCTGTTGTCGCAGAAGGTTGGCTGCTCGGTGATCAACGCCGGCGACGGCAGCCACGAGCACCCAACCCAGGCGTTGCTCGACGCGCTCACCATCCGCCGCCACAAGGGACGAATCGACGGGCTGATCGTCGCCATCTGCGGCGACATCCTGCATTCACGCGTGGCCCGGTCGAACATCTTCCTGCTCAACACCCTCGGCGCCCGGGTGCGCGTCGTCGCGCCCTCGACCCTGCTCGCCTCGGGCATCGCCCGGCTTGGCGTCGAGGTCTATTCCTCGATGTGGGAGGGCCTGAAGGACGCCGATATCGTCATGATGCTGCGGCTGCAGCGCGAGCGCATGTCCTCCAACCTGGTGCCGAGCCAGCGCGAATATTTCCACTTCTTCGGCCTCGACTACGACAAGCTCGCTTGCGCCAAGCCGGATGCCCTGGTGATGCATCCCGGGCCCATGAACCGCGGCATGGAAATCGACTCGAACGTCGCCGACGACCCGCGCAGCGTCATCCGCGAGCAAGTCGAAATGGGTGTGGCGGTGCGCATGGCCGTGCTTCAGGCGCTCGCCCGCCATCTCCCAAACGACTGATGGCCATGACGATCGAAAAGCCCAACCGCCAAACCCGCGCCGCGGCGCTCGTCAATGCGCGGCTGATCGACCCGGCCTCAGGGCTTGACGAGACCGGTGGCGTCGTCATTGCCGACGGCAAGATTGTCGAACGCGGCGCCAAGGTGAACCAAGGGAACGTCGGCGATGCCGAGTTGATCGACTGTGGCGGAAACCTCCTCGCCCCCGGCCTGATCGACATGCTGGTGTTCTCCGGTGAGCCCGGGAATGAGCATCGCGAGACGCTCGCGACCGCAAGTCAGGCGGCGGCCGCGGGCGGCGTCACCACCATTGTCTGCATGCCGAACACGGACCCCGTGATCGATGACGTCGCTCTGGTCGATTTCATCCTGCGCCGCGCGAGGGACACCGCCGAGGTCAACGTGCATCCCATGGCGGCGATGACCAAGGAGCTGCGCAGCGAGGAGATGACCGAGTTCGGCCTCCTGCGCGAGGCCGGAGCGCTGGCCTTCACCAACGGCAAGACGAGCCTCGCCAACGCCAAGATGATGCGGAACGTGATGGCCTACGCCAAGGATTTCGGGGCGCTCATCATCCATCATCTCGAAGATCCTGCGCTTTCCGAGGGCGGGGTCATGAACGAGGGCGAGGTGGCCACGAGGCTGGGCCTGCCGGGCATGCCGCGCGAGGCCGAGACCATCATGCTCGAGCGTGACGTCCGCATCGCCGCGTTAACGGGCGTCCGCTACCATGCCAGTCAGATCTCTTGCCGTGCCTCGCTGGAAATCATCCGCGGGGCGAAGGCTAGCGGCCTGCCGGTGACCTGCGGCGTCTCGATCAATCACCTCACCCTGAACGAGAACGACATCGGCTCCTACCGTACCTTCTTCAAGATGCGGCCGCCGCTCCGATCCGAGGAGGATCGCCGCGCCATGGTCGAGGGCGTTGCCAGCGGCGATATCGACGTGATCGTCTCGGCTCATGATCCTCAGGATGCCGACCGCAAGCGGCGCCCCTTCGCCGAGGCGGCCGACGGCGCTATCGGGCTTGAGACCATGCTCCCCGCCGCCCTTCGCCTCTACCATAACGGCGACGTCACGCTCTCGACCTTGTTGCGGGCACTCACGGTGAGCCCGGCCGAGCTGCTTGGCCTCGACGCCGGTCGCCTGCATAAGGGCGCGCCGGCCGATCTCGTTCTCCTCGATCTCGACGCCCCCTTCGTCGTCACACCGGAGCGGCTGCATTCGAAATCGAAGAACACGCCCTTCGATGAGGCGCGGCTGCAAGGACGCGTGCTCATGACCCTGGTTGCTGGACGGCCGGTCTACAATTACGCTGACTAGCGCCGCGACGAGAGGCTTCTGTTCAGGATCTGGGCGATGCTGCTTGCGACCGACTGGAGCCTTTACGACCTCCTCGCTTTGGTCGTGGGCTACCTGCTCGGCTCCATCCCCTTCGGTCTCGTCCTCACTAAGCTTGCCGGCCACGGCGATCTACGTCGGATCGGTTCCGGCAATATTGGCGCGACCAATGTGTTGCGCACCGGGGACAAGAAGCTTGCCGCCCTCACCCTCGTGCTCGACGCGCTGAAAGGCACGGCAGCGGTCCTCATCGGTGCCCGCTTCGGTCCCGACGCCGCCATCCTTGGCGGGCTCGGCGCCTTTCTCGGACATCTCTTTCCGGTCTGGCTCGGCTTCCGCGGTGGCAAGGGCGTGGCCACCTATATTGGGGTGCTGCTGGGGCTTTCCTGGCCGGCCGCGCTCGTCTTCTGCGCCATCTGGCTCGCGGTCGCTGCCGTCACCCGCTACTCCTCGCTGGCGGCGCTCGTTGCCAGCGCGGTGACGCCGGGGCTCCTCGCCTGGAGCGGGGAGATGCGCATGGCGGTGCTGTTCCTGTTCTTCACGCTTCTGCTCTACTGGCGCCACGCCGAAAACATCGGACGCCTGCTCCGAGGCGAGGAGGGGCGGATTGGCGCCAAGAAGTCCTAAGGCCGGCAAAGACCCTTCGGCCCACACCACAAAGCTGAACCACCGCCAGCGCCTGGCGTGGCTTCGCCTCATCAGGAGCGAGAATGTCGGCCCTGCCACCTTCCGTGCCCTGGTCAACCAGTTCGGTGGCGCCGAGGCTGCCCTCGACGCCCTGCCAGCGTTGTCCCGCCGGGGCGGACGCGCGCAATCGATCCGCGTCTACGGCGAAGCCGAAGCCGAGGCTGAGCTCGCCGCGGCGGCGGAGGCCGGCGCCACGCTCGTCGCCATGGGAGAAGAGGGTTATCCGCCGGCACTCGCCCATGTCGACGCGCCGCCGCCCCTGCTCTACGCCAAGGGCAAATTCCAGCTTGCCGAAGGTCCCATCGTCGCCATGGTCGGCGCGCGAAACGGCTCGGCTGTCGGCCAGAAGCTCACGCGGCAGCTGGCGACGGAGCTTGGGCTCGAAGGGTTCGTCATCGCCTCGGGCCTCGCGCGCGGCATCGACACCGCGGCGCACACCGCAGCCCTCGAGCGTGGCACCATCGCCGTGCTCGCCGGCGGCGTCGACATCGTCTATCCCCCCGAGAATGCAGAGCTGCAACGTGCCATCGGCGAACAGGGCCTGCTGCTCACCGAACGGAGCCCGGGCTTCAGCCCGCGCGGCAAGGACTTTCCGCGGCGCAATCGCCTGATCTCCGGCATCTCGCTCGGGGTGGTGGTGGTCGAGGCCGCGGAGCGCTCGGGCTCGCTGATCACGGCCCGCTTCGCCGGCGAACAAGGCCGTGAGGTCTTTGCCGTGCCCGGGAGCCCCCTCGATCCGCGCTCGGCGGGCACCAACAACCTCCTCAAGCAGGGCGCCTGTCTCGTCACGAGCGCGCGGGACGTCGTCGAGGCTTTGGCGCCAATCCTGGGACGGCCGCTAGAACCCTTTGGGCCGGAACTCGCCGCCCCCGATGAGGGCCAAGCGCCAGAGCCCCTCCCCGATATCGTTCAGAGCGAGCGCGAGCGGGTGGTCGGCGCCCTCGGGCCGAGCCCGGTCGATATCGACGAGGTCATCCGCGCCACGGGATTGGGCGCGCGCAAGGTCCATATTGTGTTACTCGAGCTCGACCTCGCGGGAAGATTGCAGCGCCACGGACAACAGCTCGTGTCCCTCGTCGAGGCCGGGGACTGACCTCAGTCCTCCCGAGATTTGGCGGTTTGCGCCTCTTCTTTGGCCATGGCGAGCAGATAGGCAACGAAGGTGAGGCCGGCGCCGTTGGCGATGGATTTCAGCTCGCCGAGCATATCCGCGATGTAGGCCGCGGCCTCATGACGCGTGAGATCGCCCCCTCCCGCCTTGGACGCAGTGGTCGGTTCCGGCGGCCCATTTTGCTGCGATCGACGCCGTTTGGCCAAGGACCTCTCCCGGAATCAACCATCCTAAAAGTTGTGCTAATTAGATGATACACCCTATAGTTGTCAATTTCCACTTCACCACAATGTCGATCGCCCCTTCAGCGAAAATTGACACAGGACGTGCGAAACACCATTTTCGCCTTAATGCAGGGGCAAGACGCAAATCATTGCCCCCGAGCCGGGCGCCCCTAGGTGCCGGCCAGGAACCCCTCAATGAACATCGTCATCGTTAAATCGCCAGCCAAGGCAAAGACCGTGAACAAATATCTGGGGGCGGGCTATCGCGTGCTCGCCTCCTACGGTCACGTCCGCGACCTGCCGTCGAAGAACGGCTCCGTGGAACCGGAGAAGGACTTCGAGATGCATTGGGACGTCGAGCCCAAAGCAGCGAAGCGGCTGGATGAGATTGCCAAGGCGGTCAAGGGCGCGAGCAAGCTGATCCTCGCCACCGACCCCGATCGCGAGGGCGAGGCCATCTCCTGGCACGTCTACCAGATCCTGACCCGCAAGAAGGCCTTGGACAAAGTCGCCGTCGAGCGCGTGGTGTTCAACGCCGTGACCAAGGAAGCCGTGCTCGACGCCATGCGGCACCCGCGTGAGATCGATGGGCCTCTGGTCAACGCCTACCTCGCCCGGCGCGCGCTCGATTACCTCGTCGGCTTCACCTTGTCGCCGGTGCTGTGGCGGAAGCTTCCAGGGGCGCGCTCGGCCGGCCGGGTGCAGTCGGTAGCGCTTCGCCTCGTTTGCGATCGCGAAGCCGAGATCGAGGCCTTCAAGACACAGGAATACTGGTCGCTCATCGCTGAGCTCGCCACCGCCAAGAACGAGACCTTTCTCGCAAGGCTCGTCTCGGTCGCCGGCAAGAAGCTCGAGAAATTTGACATTGCCGATGAGGCGACGGCGATGCGGCTCAAGGCTGCCCTTGAAGGTGGCCGCTTTGCCGTCACGGGCGTCGAGAGCAAGTCTCAGCGCCGTCACCCGGCGCCACCCTTTACCACCTCGACGCTACAGCAAGAAGCCTCGCGGAAGCTCGGCTTCTCGCCGCGGCACACCATGCAGATCGCCCAGCGGCTCTATGAGGGCGTCGATCTCGGCGGCGAGAGCGAGGGACTGATCACCTATATGCGGACCGATGGCGTCCAGATCGCGCCGGAAGCGATCGCGGCTGCACGCCGCACCGTCGAGAAGCTGTTTGGCCGCCGCTATGTGCCGCCGTCGCCGCGCCAATACGAGACCAAGGCCAAGAACGCGCAGGAAGCCCACGAGGCGATCAGGCCGACCGACTTCAGCAAGCCGCCAGAATCGGTCGCCCGTTTCCTCGATGCCGATGGGCTCAAGCTCTACAAGCTCGTCTGGCAGCGGACCCTGGCGAGCCAGGCCTCGAGCGCCGAGATCGAGCGCACCACTGCCGAGATCGAGGTCGCCGGCAGCGATGGCCAAGGTTACGGCCTCCGCGCTACGGGCTCGGTGATCCGCTTCGACGGCTTCCTCAAGCTTTACGAGGAGGGGACCGACGACGTGATCGGTGAGGATGGCGCGCTCCCCGTACTCACCCAAGGCGATCAGCTCAAAGGCCGCAGCATCGAGGCCAAGCAGCATTTTACCGAGCCGCCGCCCCGCTACTCCGAGGCGAGCCTGATCAAGAAGATGGAGGAGCTCGGCATCGGCCGGCCGTCCACCTACGCCTCGACGCTCAATATCTTGCGCGACCGCGAATATGTCCGGCTCGACAAGAAACGGCTGCACCCGGAGGACAAGGGGCGCCTCGTCACCGCGTTCCTCGAGAATTTCTTCCGCCGCTACGTCGAATATGACTTCACGGCCGACCTCGAGGAGAAGCTCGACCTGATCTCGGCCGGCGAGCTGCAGTGGAAGGACGTGCTTCGCGACTTCTGGCGGGACTTCATCGCCGCGGTGCAGGATATCGGCGACCTCCGTATCGCCGAGGTGCTCGATGCGCTGAACGACATGCTCGGGCCCCACATCTTCCCGGCAACGGACGAAGGCGGCGATCCGCGCGCCTGCCCGTCCTGTGGCGAGGGCCGCCTCAGTCTCAAGATCGGAAAGTTCGGCGCTTTCATCGGTTGCTCCAACTATCCTGACTGCCGCTTCACCCGGCAACTCGCCGAGAGCCCCGACAAGGCTGCCCTCAGCAACGAAGGCAAGCTGCTCGGCACCGATCCCGAGACCGGCCTCGACATCACCCTTCGCAGCGGCCGCTTCGGGCCCTACGTGCAGCTTGGCGAGAATGGCGAGGAGAAGCCGAAGCGCGCCTCGATCCCGAAGGGCTTCGATCTCGAAAGCATCGATCTCGAGCGCGCTTTGTCGCTGCTGTCGCTGCCGCGCGCCGTCGGCGCCCATCCCGAGGACGGCAAGCCGATCACCGCGGGCTTCGGCCGCTTCGGCCCCTACGTCCAGCACGATGGCAAATATGCAAGCCTGAGCGGCCCCGACGAGGTCTTCAGCGTCGGCATCAATCGCGCCGTCAGCCTGCTCGCCGAGAAGGCGGCAAGCCGAGGACGACGCGGCCCCTCCGTGCTCAAGGACCTCGGCGCCGCATCCGGACGGCGGCGGCGCCGTGCAAGTGTTGAGCGGCCGCTATGGTCCCTACGTGAAGCACGGCAAGATCAACGCCACGCTGCCGAAGGATCGCGATCCCGAAGAGGTGACACTCGCCGAGGCTATCGAGCTGATCGCGGCGAGGGCGGCGAAGGGCCCGGCCAAGAAGCCCGCACGCAAGGCCAAGAAGACGAAGAAAGAGAAAGAGAAGGAGAAGGAGATCGTCGAGGAGGCTGCGAGCTAAGCTTTAGCCAGCTGTCGCCCACGCGTGCTAGAACAATTCCGTGGCCAAGACGAAGACCTCTCCCAAAACCGAAAAAGTGGGAAAGCTTCCCTCCAAACAAGAGATCCTGGATTTCCTGGGAGGCGCGAGCGATCGCGCCGGCAAAAGAGAGATCGCGCGCGCCTTCGGCATCAAGGGCGGTGACCGCATCGCCCTGAAACAGCTGCTGCGCGACATGACCGATGACGGGCTGATCGCCGGCCCACCGCGGAAGCTGCATCGACCGGGCGTCCTGCCGCCGGTGACCGTGATCGAGATTTTCGAGCAGGACACCCATGGTGGCCTCGTCGCCCGGCCCACAAATTGGTCCGAGGAGAATGGGGCCGCCCCGCGCATCTTGGTGGCGGAGAGCAAGCAGGACCGGGGGCCCGCGGCGGGCATCGGCGATCGCGTGCTCGCCCGCATCGCAGCGCTCGGCGCCGACTCCGACTTTCCCTACAAGGCACGCATCATCAAACGCCTCGCCCGCGGGACGCGAAGCCAGCTCGGCATCTTCCGCTCGCTGCCTGGCGGTGGCGGCGTCATCGATCCCGTCGACCGCAAGCAGCTGAAGGAATGGCGCGTGGCGCGTGGCGCCACCAATGACGCCGAGAACGGCGAGCTCGTCCGGTTCGAGCTCGGCGGCTCGGCCCGCTTCGGCGCGACGAACGCGAAGGTCACGGCCCGTCTCGGCAACCCCGAGGACCAGCGGGCGACGAGCCTCATCGCCATCCACGCCCATGGCATTCCCGACGCTTTTCCCGAGGCGGTCCTGGCCGAGGCCGAGGCTGCAGCGCGAGCCCGACCTGCTGCGGCGCGAGGATCTCCGTCATCTGCCCTTCGTCACCATCGACCCGCCCGACGCCCGCGACCGCGACGACGCGGTGTGGGCCGAGCCTGATCCCGATCCCAAGAACAAGGGCGGCTTCGTGGTGATGGTCGCCATCGCCGACGTCGCCGCCTACGTCACCCCGGGAAGCGCTCTCGACAAGGAAGCGCGGACCCGCGGCAACTCGGTCTATTTTCCGGACCGGGTGGTGCCGATGCTGCCGGAGCGTATCTCCAACGACCTCTGCTCCTTGCGGGCCGGAGAGCCGCGACCCTGCCTCGCCGTGCGCATGGTCTTCGACAAGGATGGGCGCAAGAGAAGCCACCGCTTCCTTCGCGGCGTTATCCGCTCGGCGGCAGCCCTCTCCTATGAACAGGCGCAACGCGCCGTCGACGGCAAGCCTGACGATGCCACCGGTCCCCTGCTCGATCCCGTCCTGCGGCCGCTCTGGGGGGCTTACGCTGCCCTCACCCGCGCCCGCGCCGAGCGCTCGCCCCTCGACCTCGATCTGCCGGAACGCAAAATCCTGCTCGACGATCTGGGCCGCGTCCGCGGCGTGACCACGCCGGCGCGGCTCGACGCCCATCGCCTGATCGAGGAGTTCATGATCGCGGCCAATGTTGCCGCCGCTGAGGAACTCGAGGCCAAACGCACGCCTCTGATCTATCGCGTGCACGATCAGCCTTCGAAGGAGAAAATCGCCGCGCTCTCGGAATTTCTGGGCACGCTCGGCCTGAAGCTGCCGAAGAGCGGACAGCTGAAGCCCGCGCAGTTCAACCGCATTCTCGCCGAGACCCGGGCGAGCCCGGCCGCCGAGCTCGTGGCCGAGATGGTCCTGCGAAGCCAAGCCCAAGCCGAATATAACGCCGAGAACTACGGCCATTTCGGGCTCAATCTTCGCCGTTATGCCCACTTCACCTCGCCGATCCGCCGCTATGCCGACCTCGCGGTCCATCGCGCCATGATCCGGTCCCTCAAGCTCGGCAATGACGGCATGACCGACGCCGAGATGCCCATGCTGGAGGCCATCGCCGAGGCCATTTCCGACACCGAGCGGCGCGCCATGGCGGCAGAGCGCGAGACCGCGGACCGCCTGATCGCGGCCTATCTCGCCGACCGCATCGGCGCGACCTTCGCCGCCAGGGTTTCGGGCCTCGTTCGCTCGGGGCTGTTCGTGCGCCTCACCGAGACCGGCGCCGATGGCTTCGTCCCGGCCTCCTCGATCGGACACGAATTTTTCTATCACGATGAGGCGCGCCAGGCGCTTGTCGGCGAGGAGACCGGCGCTGCCTTCCAGCTTGGCGACCCCGTGGAGGTGCGTCTGGTCGAGGCGATCCCAAGCGCCGGCGCGCTGCGCTTCGAGCTCCTGAGCGAGGGGCGCCTGATCGGGGTGAAGCCGAAACGGCCCCCTCTCCAAGGCCAGCGCCGGGGACCTCAGAGCGTGAAGCGGGGCCGAGCCCGGGGGCGGCGATGAACGTGGCCAAAAGTCGCGAGGTCGGCGCCATTGGCGCGAGCGCTGATACCCGCTAAGGAAGAGCGATGAACGAGATCCCTCAATATCCGAGCGCCGCCCCGCCGCCCGCGGACGGCAGATCGACCGGCGAACGCTCGATCCTGGACTCGCTGTTGCGTGGTGCGCGCCTTACCTGCCCTGCTTGCGGTGTCGGCCGCATGTTCCGAAGCTACCTCAAGGTGTCCGACCACTGCCCGGTATGCGGAGAGGCCTTGCATCATCATCGCGCCGACGACGCGCCGCCCTATTTCACGATCATCATCGTCGGCCATATCGTCGTCGGTCTCGTGCTCGCCGTGGAGATGGCCTACCACCCACCGCTCTGGCTGCATGCGGCGCTCTGGCTGCCGCTGACCGTGATCCTCGCCCTCGTGATCCTGTTGCCGATCAAGGGGGCGCTGGTTGGGCTGCAATGGGCGCTCCGCATGCATGGCTTCGACCCCGAGGGCGAGAATGAACTCGTTCCCCGTTTCGAGGATTTCGTCGGCAGCGATAGGAGCCGCTGACCGGTCCCATCTTGACTTCCGGGTCCCGGTGACTAGGTTTCCCCCGAACTTTCGACCAGCGAGGATGAAATGGCAAAGCCCGTCACGCAAAAGATCAAGCTCGTGAGCACCGCGGGCACCGGCTACTATTACGTGACGAAGAAGAATCCGCGGAACCAGACGGAAAAGCTCGTCTTCAAGAAATACGACCCGGTCGCGCGCAAGCACGTGGAATTCAAGGAAAGCAAAATCAAATAGCCCGAGCACGGTCATCGGGCTCTGCCGCCGCGCGCAAAATCTCAGCGGACTAGATCAGCTTGCAAGATTGGAGTGGCCGCCCGTCCAGGAGACGCCTCCTGGGAATGGGTGGCCGGTCGAAACGCGGCGCTAACGAGGAGGCCACTCAACCGCGTCCCGACCGGCCGAACCCCACGGACCCAGGAGATGCGGCGGACCTGAGCACTCCGTAGGGTTATCTCATTGAATCCCAGCATAGACATAGAGCGTGCGGGCGCCAGCTTTCCGGGCGCGAGCATGCCCCTACCCCATCGTTTTTTGCCTCCGAGCCTAATTCCTTATCATCAGGCAAAGCCTAAAACTAATCTACAAGTTGACAAAACCAAACTCAATACATTGCTTAATATGCCTAAAATGCAATTACTGTAAAGCCTTAACCTCCAGGCTTCAGTCGCCAAGTAAAGCGTAGGAGCGCGCTTTCGGCCCGGTGTACCGGGCAATTCGCCGCACCCCTCAAGTATGTCCAAGAGAGCGCCGGCGGCAACCCTGTTGCATCTCCTATCCAAGATGAAGCGGATGGGCGCTATCGCGCTTCGCCGATGAAATGGCGGACCGTGTCGAGAAACGTCGATACCGAGATCGGCTTGGAGATATACGCCTCGCAGCCACCTTCGCGAATGCGCTCCTCGTCACCCTTCATGGCAAAGGCGGTGACCGCGACCACGGGGATCTTCCGCAGCTGATCGTCCTCTTTCAGCCATTTGGTCACTTCGAGGCCCGAGACCTCCGGGAGCTGGATATCCATGAGGATGAGGTCCGGCCGGTGCTCGCGCGCGAGCGAGAGGGCCTCGACGCCGTTCCGCGTCTGCAGCGTCCTGTAGCCATGGGCATCGAGCAGATCATGAAACAGCTTCATGTTCAGCTCGTTGTCCTCGACGATCAAGACGGTCTTGGTCATGGTCTGAGGCTCGGGCAATTCGATCAGCCTATGATGAGCGATCTTGCGCCTCGGCGCCATGGCGCTTCGCCGGCCCTCAACCCTCCAGAACATTGCTTGGCCCCCCTTACAGCTTCTGGGCGAGCACTTTCGCCCGAAATCACGTAACCAAAGGCTTTAGGGGATAGGCGTACCCAGGGCGGCTGGCCCTGTTGGCGATCCTGGACGGGAGCGACGAGGCTCGACCGGGGCGCTACCGGTGAGGCGCCGGAACCGCGGTCTTGCAGTCCTCGTCCTTGAGATATTCGAGCGAGGTCAGGGTCCCGTGGATGGAGAAATCGCCGTAGTCGATCAGGAGCTCCCGGCTCACGCCATTGGCATAAAGCCGGAAGTCGATCTGATAGCTCGGCGTCAGGTCGCCGCCCTTCGATTCGAAATAGCCGATCGAGACGGGCCAGGACACGAGCTTGGCGAGCCCCTTGTCCTTGGCCGCTGGTTCGAGCTGCTCCGTTCCCGCTCCGACCGGCGTGCCGATGAAGGCCGTAGTGTCATAGACCCTCTTGCCCTTCTCCGAGCCGTCATAGATCTGGGCCTGAAGCAGCCTCTTCCCGTCTTCTGCCGCGGCGATCAGGGCGATGCTGTGCTGGGTCGGGAACAGCACCTGACCGGATAGATTGAGTTCGGCGCGGCTCGGCTGGCTGAGCCGGACCTGGACCGCGGTATCGGGGGTGTTGCGCACGGCGCGGCCCATGGTGACGTCGCCAAGCTTGTCGTTCAGATATTGCGCCGACTGGAACCGGAATTTCTCGCCGTTGCCCTGCTCCCAGCTCGAGGACCTGAGATCGGTCAGATTGGTCTGCCCTTGGGTGTCGGTCATTTGCGTGACCATGCGCATGTTGAGCGTATAGCCGTCGCAGTGGGACCCTGTGAACTCGAACACCATCCGCCCGTCGATTCCGGTGATGCCGGAGGCAGAGCGCGCGTCGTCGAGGGTCATCTCGTAGACGGCGCGGTGTGGCGTCAGCTTGATCGGCTCCTTGGCCGCGAGCGCCTCCGCGTGGCGCGCGAACCCGGTAAGGGAAAGCGCCCCCGCCAGGCCCACAAGCATCAGTCTCAGCGCCAAGCTCGCCATGTCAGTCCTCAGAACACGCCTCGGGGAACGAATTCTTGGCACCAACCGTAACCCGGGACAAGAGGCGGCTCGCCACGCTTGCGGCGGTCCGGGATTTGCCCGATGGTCGCGCGCTGGCGCCCGGCGCTAAGACAGATTGGAGGCAGCATGGCTGGAGAAATCGAAGCACGGCTGAAGGCGCTCGACCTCGCCCTTCCGGCGGTTCCTGGTGCGCTCGCCAATTACGTCCCGTTCCTGCACCTCAACGGCCAGCTCTTCATCTCGGGCCAACTGCCGATGCAGGAGGGCGGCATCGCCGTCGCCGGCAAGCTCGGAGCCGATGTCGACATTGCCAAAGGTGAGGAAGCGGCGCGGATCTGCCTCCTCAACATCCTCGCTCAGGCCAAGGCTGCGCTCGGCGACCTCGACCGCATCGTGCAGTGCCTGCGCCTGAACGGCTTTGTCAACGCCGCGCCTGATTTCGTCGACCACCCCAAGGTGATCAACGGCGCGTCCAACCTGATCGTGGAGATCCTCGGTCCCAAAGGACGGCATACCCGCATCGCCGTCGGCTGCTCGAGCTTGCCCCTTGGCGCCGCCGTGGAGATCGACGCCGTCTTTGCCGTGGACTAGCCAAGCCCGCATGAGCCGATGACCCGTGATGCGCTCGCTTGGTTGAAGCGCCCGATCGCTCACCGCGGCCTCCATGACGAGGGTCAAGGCATCGTCGAGAACAGCGCCTCTGCCGTCGCCGCGGCAATCGCCAAGGGCTACGCCATCGAGGTCGATTTGCAGTGTGCGGCCGACGGTCTTCCCGTCGTGTTCCACGACGAGCGGCTCGACCGCCTGACGCGCGAGAAGGGCCCCGTGGCCGCACGCGATGCAGCCTCGCTCTGCGCCATCCCCTTGCGCCACGGCACGGACCGCATCCTCTCGCTTGAGGCGCTGCTCGGCCAAGTCGACGGGCGCGTGCCGCTCGTGCTCGAGGTCAAGAGCACCTGGGGCGGCGATCCCCGCTACGAGGCGAGCATCGCCGAGATCCTGAAGTCCTATCGCGGCCCCGTCGCGGTGATGTCCTTCGATCCCGACTGCGTTGCCGCGTTCAAGCGCCTCGCGCCCACGCTGCCACGCGGGCTGATCTCCGAACGCTTTGACGACACGCGGCATTGGTCAAATCTCAGCGCGCTGAGACGTTTTGCCATGCGCCACCTGCTCACCGCCGCCATCGCCCGGCCCAACTTCATCGCCTACGATATCAAGGCGCTTCCGGCGCTTGCGCCCGCGATGGCGCGGAGCCTGTTCGGGCTCCCGCTCGTCACCTGGACCGTGCGCAGCGAAGCCGACAAGGCGAAAGCGAAGCAATATGCCGACGCCATGATCTTCGAAGGAGTTGTGCCCTAGCCATGGGCGACATCGAGCAGCGTCCAAGCCAAGTCGACTCTCAGGACAAAGAGGACGGCGTCCGCGTCCGCATCACCCCGGACATCGGCAGCGTCCCGGCCCAAGAGTGGGACGCCTGCGCCGCCAGCGGCGATTCGCGCGAAGCCTCAGACCGCGCGGATAACCCATTCATCCGACACGCCTTTTTGAGGGCGCTGGAGGACAGCGGCTCCGCCAGACGCGAGACCGGCTGGCTGCCCCAGCATCTCCTCATGGAGGATGAGCACGGGCGGCTCGCCGCCTGCATGCCCTGCTACCTGAAATCGCATTCCTATGGGGAGTATGTGTTCGATCATGGCTGGGCCGACGCCTATCTCCGCGCCGGCGGCAGCTATTACCCAAAGCTGCAATGCGCCGTGCCGTTCACCCCGGTGACGGGCACGGCGCTTGCTTGTGCGCGAGGGTCAGGATCGGACCGAGACCGCGGCGCTGCTGCTGCAGGCCGGCGTGATGCTCGCCGATCGACTGGAGGCGTCGTCGCTCCACGTCACCTTTCCCACCCGCGAAGAGTGGGAGCTTGCCGGCTCCCTCGGCTTTCTCCAGCGCACCGACCAGCAGTTCCATTGGCCGAACGAGGGCTATGGCAGCTTCGAGGCCTTCTTGAGCGCCCTCACCTCCCGCAAGCGCAAGACGATCCGCGCCGAGCGCCGCCGCGCGCTTGCCGACGGCATCGAGATCGAGTGGGTCACAGGAAGCGACCTCACCGAGGCGCATTGGGACGCCTTCTTCGCCTTCTACATGGACACCGGCTCGCGCAAATGGGGCTCGCCCTACCTCACCCGCGAATTCTTCAGCCTGATCGGCGAGACCATGGCCGACGACGTCCTGCTCGTGCTCGCCAAGCGCTCAGGCCGCGCCATCGCCGGCGCGCTCAACTTCATCGGCCGCGAGACGCTGTTCGGACGCTATTGGGGGGCGCTCGAGGAGCATGACTTTCTCCATTTCGAGGTCTGCTACTACCAGGCCATCGACTTCGCCATTGAGCACCAGCTCGCCCGCGTCGAGGCCGGCGCCCAGGGCGAGCACAAGCTCGCCCGCGGCTATCTGCCGACTGAGACCTATAGCGCCCATTGGATCGCCGATCCGGGCCTCAGGCGCGCCGTCGCCGATTATCTCAAGCGCGAGCGTGCTGCCGTCGCCCGCGAGATCGCCCTCCTCGCCGAGGACTCCCCCTACCGCCGGTCTGAGTAGGGCTTGCTCTGCACAGATTTCCAAAGCCCGTCATGTCCGGCCTTGTGCCGGGTATCCACGACTGTGCGCATTCGCAACGGGAAGAGGCGTGGATGGCCGGGACCAGCCCGGCCATGACGATATTCTGGTTATTACGGCCTACGCTTGAGGTATCGAAAGCGACGGAGCATGGCCTACGATCCGAACAACATCTTCGCCAAGATCCTCCGCGGCGAGTTGCCCTGCCACAAGATCTACGAGGACGCGGACACCCTCGCCTTCCTCGACATCATGCCGCGCACCGAAGGCCACGCGCTCGTCATCACCAAGACGGAAGCCCGCGACCTGTTCGACGCCTCACCCGAGGCGATCGCGCAAGTGATGGCGGCGGTGCGGAAGCTCGCGCCCAAGATCAAGGAGGCGGTCGGCGCCGACGGCATCCTGATCCAGCAGTTCAACGGCGCCGCGGCCGGCCAGACCGTGTACCACCTCCACGTTCACATCCTTCCGATCAAGGAAGGGGTGCCGCTCAAGCGGCACGCCGGCGAGATGGCGGACCAGGGCGCGCTCGCCGCCACCGCCGAGAAGATCAGGCAGAAATTGGAAGCCTAGCGCGAGCCGAGCGGGACTTTCGGCACCGGGCTCGAGCCGAGGCCGCGCTTGGACGCAGAGCGCTGCGGTGCCGGCGAGCGGCGCGGGCTCTTCTTCGGCTTCGGCTTGGTCGCCGTCGGCGCGCCGCCGGGGCCATCGGGCCCGGAATCCTCGGGATCGACGTCGTCGTCCGGACCGGCACTATCGGGACCGCGCGGACGGATGGGCGCATCGGACTTGATGTATTCGAAGCCGAGTGCCGTATCGCCGTCCTTCTCCTCGACCAGGACCTTGACGATGCCGCCATCCTTCAGCTTGCCGAACAGGATCTCCTCGGCGAGCGGCTTCTTGATGTGCTCCTGGATCACCCGGCCGAGGGGCCTGGCGCCGAACTTCTCGTCGTAGCCGCGCTCGGCGAGCCAGGCATTGGCCTCGGGCGTCAGCTCGATGATGATGTTGCGGTCGCTGAGCTGGGCCTCGAGCTGGAACACGAACTTCTCCACCACCTTGGAGATCACCTCCGGCGTCAGGTTGGCGAAGGCGATGATGGCGTCGAGCCGGTTCCTGAACTCAGGGCTGAACATCCTGCTGATCGCCTCCGCGTCATCGCCTTCCCGCTTGGAGCGGTTGAAGCCGATCGCGGCCTTGGCGAGATCCTGGGCGCCGGCATTGGTGGTCATGATCAGGATCACGTTCTGGAAATCGACCTTCTTGCCGTTGTGGTCGGTCAGCTTGCCGTGGTCCATGATCTGCAACAGGATGTTGAACAGGTCCGGATGCGCCTTCTCGATCTCGTCGAGCAGGAGCACGGAATGCGGATGCTGGTCGATGCCGTCGGTGAGCAGGCCGCCCTGGTCGAAGCCCACATAGCCGGGCGGCGCGCCGATCAGGCGCGACACGGTGTGGCGCTCCATATATTCGCTCATGTCGAAGCGGAGCAGCTCGACGCCAAGCAGCTGCGCGAGCTGGCGCGCGACCTCGGTCTTGCCGACGCCGGTGGGGCCGGAGAACATGTAGCAGCCGATCGGCTTCTCGGGCTCCCGGAGCCCCGCGCGCGACAGCTTGATCGCGGCGCCCAGCGCCTCGATGGCCTTGTCCTGACCGAACACCACCCGCTTCAGGTCGGTGTCGATATTGCGCAACACCTCGGCGTCGGACTTCGACACCGTCTTTGGCGGGATCCGCGCCATGGTGGCGATGGTCGACTCCACCTCCTTGACGCCGATCATCTTCCGCCGCTGCCGTTCGGGCACCAGCATCTGCGAGGCGCCGGATCTCGTCGATGACGTCGATGGCCTTGTCCGGCAGCTTGCGGTCATGGATGTATTTCGCCGACAGCTCGACCGCCGACTTGATCGCCTGGCGCGTATAGCGCACCCGGTGGAAGTCCTCGAAATAGGGCTTGAGACCCTTCAGGATCTCGATGGCGTCGGGGACCGACGGCTCGTTGACGTCGATCTTCTGGAACCGGCGCACCAGCGCCCGGTCCTTCTCGAAGTGCTGCCGGTACTCCTTGTAGGTGGTCGATCCGATGCAGCGGAGCGTCCCGGACTGAAGCGCGGGCTTCAGCAGGTTCGAGGCGTCCATGGCCCCGCCCGAGGTGGCGCCGGCGCCGATCACGGTATGGATCTCGTCGATGAACATGATGGCGCCGGGGTAATTCTCGATCTCGCGCATCACGGCCTTGAGCCGTTCCTCGAAGTCGCCGCGATAGCGGGTGCCGGCAAGCAGCGCGCCCATATCGAGCTGGAATATGGTGGATTCGGCCAGAACCTCCGGCACGTCGCCCATGACGATGCGGCGCGCGAGGCCCTCGGCGATTGCCGTCTTGCCGACGCCGGGATCGCCCACGAACAGCGGGTTGTTCTTCTGCCTGCGGCACAGCACCTGGATCGTGCGCTGGATCTCGGAGGCGCGGCCGATCAGCGGGTCGATGCGACCCGCGCGCGCCTTCTGATTGAGGTTGATGCAATAGACCTCGAGCGCGTCGGCGCCACGCTTCTTCTCGTCGGCGCCGTCGACCGTCGCGGCGTCCTCGTCGACGCCGCGGACGGTACGGGGCTCGGACATGCCCGACCGCTTGGCGATGCCGTGGCTGATGTAATTGACCGCGTCGAAGCGGGTCATGTGCTGCTCTTGCAGGAAGAAGGCGGCGTGGCTCTCGCGCTCGGCGAAGATCGCGACCAGCACGCTCGCGCCCGTCACTTCCTCCCGGCCCGAGGACTGCACATGCGCCACGGCGCGGTGGATCACCCGCTGGAAGCCAGCCGTCGGCTGGGCGTCGCTATGGGTGTCGAGCACGAGGCCGGCGAGCTCATTGTCCAGATAGCCGGTGAGCTTGTCCCGCAACAGGTCGAGGTCGACGTCGCAGGCGCGCATCACCGCCGCCGCGTCGCGATCATCGATCAGCGACAACAGCAGATGCTCGAGCGTCGCATATTCGTGACTGCGCTCGTTGGCATATTGCAGCGCGCGCCGGAGCGCCTGTTCGAGACTGGAAGAAAAAGAAGCCACCTAGATCCTCACTCTTTCTCCATGGTGCATTGGAGCGGGTGCTCGTGCTGACGGGCGAAGCTCGTCACCTGAGCTACTTTAGTCTCTGCCACCTCATAAGTGTAGAGGCCACAGATGCCGACGCCCTTTTGGTGGACGTGAAGCATGATGCGGGTCGCCTCTTCCGGCGGCTTGTTGAAGAAGCGCTCAAGCACGTACACGACGAAATCCATCGGCGTGTAGTCGTCGTTGAGAAGCAGCACCTTGTAGAGGCTCGGCCGCTTGGTCTTCGGACGCGTCTTGGTAATGATATGGGTGCCGGTGTCGCTGCCCCGGCGATTGTCGCCGTTCCGCGCCATCGTCAGCCCCTATGTGGCGTCTTGGTCTTCATTTGCCAAGGCGAGCCGTCAATGAGTCCTGCCGTTATCCTGGTCCATTCTAGCGGAGGAGTGCAAGCCGCATCAAATCGCGGCCCGCAACCTTCCATAGCATAGTGACGATTGCGGACAGGAAAACGGCAAAAAAAAAGACCCGGGAGTTTTGCCCCCGGGCCTTTTCACGTCAGGTGGAGTTTGGGGAGCGCGTTACGCAACCTTCTTGGTGAAGGTGGCCTCAACCGGCTTGTAGGCGTCGCGCGCCAGGCCGGCATACATCTCACCGAGCTTGGAGACCTCGGCAATGTAGCTGTCATAGGCCTTCTTGGCATACTGGGACTGAATCTCGACGGCCTGCTCGACCGACTTGGCACCGATCAGCTGCTCGAACGCGCGGGTCGAATCCTCGAACGCCTTCTTCGAATAGTCGGTGACCTCGGCGGCAATGGCCTGGAAGCCTTTGTTCATCTCGCCAAACGACTTGACGGCCGCATCGAAACCGTCCTTGCCAACCTTCTGGAACTCTTCGTAACCCTTCATCATGAGTAAGCCCTCTCTCGGAAATCGGCCTTGGGGTGCCTATTGCAGACGCGAAGGATATATATGCATTGCACAATCTTAGGTCAACATAAATTTTGCACTGCACAATGACTTGAGTCGGTTTCCCCTTAACGCTTTGGCAATCGCCAGATTTTAGCCTCGTTCATGAGTTCAGTCCTGACCCCCAAGGTTGCGCTGGCGTTGCGACTTAGGGGGACGGGCTGCCGGGCATCTTCGAGGGAGGTGCCCCCGGGAGTTCAAGACGCGGGGGAGAGGCCGAAGGCCTTCTGGTTACGGGGTGAAGATTCGACAGCGCAAAGTTTGGGCACTGCCGCCGTTTCGCGCGTGGCTCGTTCTCGCAGTGAGCCTCGCTTTGGTCGTGATGGGAGCTTCCGAGGGGGCCCTGGCCAAGCCGAGGAAGTCACGATCGAGCGGCAGTTCGATTGCAGCCTCGATCGTGGTCGACATGAATTCCGGCCGGGTGCTCCAGTCGCAATCGCCCGACACGCGCCGCTATCCGGCGTCGCTGACCAAGATGATGACGCTCTACATGCTGTTCACCTACATGCGGGCCGGCGTCATCACGCCTGATTTCGGACCTCTTGGTGACGCCTTATGCCGCAAGCCAGTCGCCCACCAAGCTCAACCTGAAGCCCGGATCCACCATCCGCACCAGGGATGCGATCGGGGCGCTGGTTACGCTTTCGGCCAACGACGTCGCCGTGACGGTCGCCGAGAACCTTGCCGGCACCGAGGGCAACTTTGCCCGCATGATGACCAAGAAGGCCCAGGCCATCGGCATGATGTCGACCGTCTTCCGCAACGCCTCCGGTCTTCCCAATGACGAACAGGTCACGACGGCCCGGGACATGGCCATTCTCGCCCAGCACCTGATTCGCGACTTCCCGGAGTACTACGACTGCTTCCAGACCAAATATTTCAGCTATAACGGCCGGCGCTACCGCAATCACAACCGCCTGTTGTTCGGCTACAAGGGCACGGACGGCATCAAGACCGGCTACACCCACGCCGCGGGCTTCAATCTCACCGCCTCGGTCCAGCGCGGCGACAAGCACCTGGTGGCGGTCGTGCTCGGCGGCAGGACCGGCGCGCCAGCGCGACGCGGCCATGCGGAGGCTGCTCGACCAAACCTTCCCCAAGGCCATCGCCGCCAAGCCGGCGGCGCCCTATGTGGCGAGCCTCGACGTCGCCGCGCCGCCGCGGCCAACCCCGAAGAAGCAGGTCTTCGCGCTTGCCTCCGCGGGGCCCTCGGCGGAGACCATCCGCTTTGGCGGCCCAAAGTGCCGCGCAAACCGCCAGGCGCCGGTGGCAGCGAGCACCACGGCTGAGGGCGATGCCGACGCCGCGGAGGCAACCGGGCCGTTCCACGTTCAGGTCGGCGCCTACACCACGCAGGCGGAGGCGGCGAGCCGGCTTGGCGAGGTCAAGGGCCGGGCGGCCTCGCTGCTCGACGGGCATCCGCCGCTGTCGATGATGTTCCAGAAGGACGACACCCAGTGGTACCGGGCGCGCTTCGCCGGGTTCTCCCAAGACAATGCCCGCAGTACCTGCGCCGAACTCAAGCGCATGTCCCTCGACTGCATCGTCATGCGCGCCAATTAGTCTCTTTGACGACCCACCTCCCGGGATTGGCGCTCAGTCGCGCTGAAGCCATTGGCCCATCCGTGCCTCGCGCTCGTCCCACCACGCGCCGGCATTCTCGTCCGTCTGGTCCTTCATGCTCTCGCCAGCCGCGGCGTCGTAGACAAGCCGGCCATCGAGATAGGTGGCGACCGCCTTCGTGTCCGCGATGGTCTCCGGATCGATCGACAAAATATCGCGGTCCACGATCACGAGGTCGGCGCGCTTCCCGACCTCCAGGCTGCCCGTGGTCGCATCCTGCTTCATGGCGTAGGCCGCGTTGATGGTGTAGGCGTCGATCGCGGTCCGAAGCGGAATGGCCTCCTCGATGTTGAGTGGCCGCTGACCCTTGGCTCCGGTTCGCGTGACCGCGGTCTGAAAGGCACGGAACGGATTGTAGGACGAGATATCCCAATCGCTGCCCCCGACGATGGTCGCGCCGGCCGCGTGGAGACTGCCCGCAGGATAGAGATAGCGGTATCGCTCGGGGCCGAGATACGGCTCGAGCGGCCCCTCGGTCGCCGGTTCCCGCTTGGCCCACTCGAGCTGCATGTCGGCAATGACGTGAAGCTCTTTGAAGCGCGGGAAATCGGCCGGGTCCACGACCTGAAGATGTGCGATCTGGTGGCGGTTGTCTTGGTCCCCATTGGCTTTCCGAGCGACTTCGAAGGCATCTAGGCTCGCGCGCACCGCGCGATCGCCGATGGCGTGGATGTGCACGGCGAGGCCGGCCGCATCGAGTTTCTGGACCAGCCGGGCAAAGCGCTCGGGATCGAAATAAAGCTCACCGGCATGCTTGGTCGGCTTGCCGTTCTTGTCGAGATAGGGCGCGAGCATCGCTGCCGTCTGCGCCGGATATTCCATCACCCCGTCGGCGAACACCTTGACGACGCCTGAGCGCAGGAAGTCAGGGTCGATGTCGCCGGCTTTGCTGGCGGCCACCAACCGCGCCGCGGCCTCGTCGCTGTCATCGCTCGGATCGGCGACATAGATCGCCATGCGCACGCGCATCGGCAGCTTGCCCTCGTCGTAGAGGCGGCGCCAGACCTCAGCTTCGGCTGGCGTGACGAAGGCGTCCATGACGGAGGTGATGCCGTAGGCCGACATGCGTTCCAGCTCGGCTGCGGTCAGCGCCGCCCGTTCCTCGAGTGGCGGTACCGGGATCTTGTCGGCGACGAAGACCGCGGCGCGATCGGCGAAATAGCCGGTCGGGGCGCCACTCTGGTCGCGGTCGATCTTGCCACCCGCGATGTCAGGCGTTGCGGCCGTCACCTCCAGCAGCTGAAGGCCGCGGCTATTCACCCAAGCCGTATGCCCGTCGTTGCCCCAGAGAACGACTGGCCTGTTGGCCTCAATACCGTCGATGTCCTTGGCCGTCGCCGAGAAACCGTAATTGTCGAGCTGTGCCGCCTCAAACCACTGGTCGGCACCGCCCTCGTCCTCGGCAAGGCAGCTTTGGATCACCGGCTTTAGGGCGTCGATTGCGGCCTTCACGCCGACAAGGCCGCATTTGGCGCCGTTGAGTGCGCCGATGATGGGATGAATGTGGGTGTCGATCAGGCCGGGCAAAACGAGCTTGCCGCCGAGATCCACAACCTTGGTCTTTGGCCCAATCAGGGGCGCGACATCAGCGTCGTCACCGACCGCGACAATGGTATTGCCGGTGAAGGCAAGGGCGTGCCGGATCGAGCGTGAGGGGTCCCCGGTGTAGATCTTGCCGTTGCGGAGCACGACGTCGGCCCTGCCCTCGGGGGCCGCAGCCATGGCAACGCCCAAGCCTAACGCCAACGGGATGCACGCCGAGGCCCCGGTCCTCAGGACCAACCCTATTGCCATCATCGCTTTCCTCTGCCCAAACGCCAAACCGGCGGCGCTCCTCACTTGCCGAGCAGGAGGTCCTTGGCCTCGTTGATCCGCGCCGCAAGATAATCCGAGCCGCCCTGGTCCGGGTGAACTTTCATCATCAGCTTGCGATGAGCGGCGCGAATGTCGTCGTCGGTTGCGTCCGGCGGCAGCCCGAGCACGTCATAGGCTTCCTTCGCGCTCATGCGGCCGCGACCGGCCGGCCGCGGTTCCTCCTTCGTCGCCTGTTCCCGGTCCTGGTCGCGCCAACCGGGCAAGCGCCGGTCGAGATAGGCTTCGAGCAAGAGCGCTCCCTGCTGGTCGTTGGCGCGCAGCTCCGCAAGCAACTGAAACAGCTCGTTGTCGGTCAGGGAGGACAGCGTGCGCCCGGCGAAGCGGCCCTTGAGGGAACGGCCTTCCATGTCGCCGCTGTCATGATCGAGCTCCATGGCGAGACCCTCGGTCCGGACACCGGACGTCTGACCCGGTGATTTTTCGGCGCTCCCCCCTAACCCCCTGAACCAGGGCCCCACCGGAAGTCCGAGCAGCGCCAGGCCGAAGAGTCCGAGCGGAATGGCAAGCGGCAGCGCGCCGCGCGCTAACAGCAGCGCCGCCACGGCGAGCAGAACGAAGCCGCCCGTTTTGCGCAGCGTCACCGCAAGCTTCTGGGGGTTGGCGGTCGCGAGCAGGCGCACCCCGACGACGAGGAGTACGAGGACGGCAAGACCGGCAAGGAATGCTGGCATTGCTTGATCGGCTCTAGGCGAGCTGCTCGAGCAGGCGCACCGCGGCCCCACTCTTCGTTGCCGCGCCAAAGTCCTTCAGCGCTTTGCGGCCGCCGGTCGCGTAAACGGCGACGGCAGCCAGAAGCTCGCGGAGTTGCCGCGCCGAGCCGGCGTCGAACCGGCAATAGGCGCCCCTGGTGAGCCGAGCGATCTCCTTGAAGGCGCGCGCGGCATTCGCATCGTGGCCTTCCTGGAACAGAAATACCGGCACGCCGAGGAGGCCAAGCTGGCCCGCGAGGTCGCCGAGCTGATCGATATTCTCCTCCATGCAATCGCCGACATAGATCACGGCATTGACCTTGGCCGCCTCGCTCTCGCGACGGGCATGGGCGAGGACCTTGCGCATCTGGGTGTAGCCGCCCTGGCAGGCGACACGCCGCATCAGGGCCGCCAGCGCCTCGGGGTCCGAGACCCATTTGCTCGCCCGGGTTTCGCCATGACCGCGAAAATAGACCAGTTGGACGTCGAGACCGCCAACCTCCTTGACGGCGCGGAACATGTCGCCCTGAAGCTCAAGCGCGAGATCCCAGGTCGGCTGCCGGCTCATGGTTGCGTCCATGGCGAAGATCAGCCGGCCCCGGCCCGTGCCGGTGACGGGCGTCATCGCCTTCACCTTGGTAAGGAAGGTATCGATTTCGGTGCCGCTCGATCGCGCCGGTTCGACCGCACCGCTCTTTGTTGTTGCCGGTGTCTTCGACCGAGCCGCCATTCTCCTACCGCCTCCGATCGGCGTGCTCCCCGGACCTAAAGATGGACCCTTCCGCACCCCGCGACAATGGGCGCTCAGTCGTCGTCAGACGCCGCCGCAAGAAGCGCGGCGTTGCCGCCCGAGGCCGTGAGATCGGTGGTACGCACGCGCTCCAGTGCAAAGTCCTTGAGGTAGTTCGGACCGCCGGTCTTCGGCCCGGTGCCGGAGAAACCCTCGCCGCCAAAGGGCTGCACACCAACCACCGCCCCGATCTGATTGCGGTTGACGTAGATGTTGCCGACCTTCACCCGCGCCGCGACGAAATCCGCGGTCGTGGCAATGCGACTGTGCAGCCCAAGGGTCAGCCCGTAGCCCGTGGCGTTGATGGCCTCGCACACCTCGGCCAGCCGGTCGCCGCGGTAGCGCACGATATGGAGGATCGGACCGAATACCTCGCGTTTGAGCAGGCTGAGCGAGGGGATGGCGTAGATCGCGGGCGCGACATAGGTGCCATGGATGCATGCCTTGGGCAGCGGCAGCTCGAGCAGCTCCTCGGCCTCATGGCGCATCCGGACCTTGTGCTGCTCAAGCGCAGCCTTGGCCTCGGCGTCGATCACGGGCCCGACATCGGTGGCGTAGTCGAGGGGATCGCCGATCTTAAGCTCGCGCGCGGCGCCGAGCAGCATCTCGATCATGCCGTCGGCGACGTCCTCCTGGAGAAACAGCACGCGGAGCGCCGAGCAGCGCTGGCCGGCGCTGTCGAAGGCCGAAGCGAGCGCATCGTCCACCACCTGCTCCGGCAGCGCCGAGGAATCGACGATCATGCAATTGAGGCCGCCGGTCTCGGCGATGAGCTTCGCGATCGGCCCGTCGCGGGCAGCGAGCGCCCGGTTGATGGCGATGCCCGTGTCCGTGCCGCCGGTGAAGGCGACGCCCGAGACGCGCGGGTCCCGGGTCAGTGCCACTCCAACCGTCTCGCCCCGGCCTGGAAGCAGGTGAAGCACGTCGGCGGGGACGCCTGCGGCGTGGAGATGCCGCACCGCGCGCGCGGCGGTAAGCGGCGTCTGCTCCGCCGGTTTCGCCACTACGGCGTTGCCGGCGGCGAGCGCGCCTCCGACCTGGCCGGTGAAGATGGCGAGGGGAAAATTCCAAGGCGAGATGCAGGCGAATACGCCGCGGCCATGGAGGGAGAGTTCGTTGCGCTCGCCCGTGGCGCCTTTGAGCTCGAGAGGTGCCGCGAAGCTCCGGCGGGCCTCGGCCGCGCCATAGCGGAGATGATCGACCGCCTCGCGCAAATCGCCTTGGGCATTGGCGAGCGTCTTCCCGGCCTCGCGCACCATGAGCCCCATCAGCGCCGGCCGGTCCGCCTCGAACAGATCGGCGGCGCGATCGAGAATTTCGGCGCGGGCTTCGCCACCGCGTCCATCCCACGCGCCCGCGGCGCCGGTGGCCGCATCGAGGGCGGCGTCGATGGCAGCTTCATCGGCATAGCGGCAGGTGCCGACGATCACCCGGCGGTCGTGGGGCGAGGTGATCTCAACGCTCTCGCCGGCCCCTCCCCCGATAGTCTTGCCGGAAACGATCGGACCCGCCTCGGCAGGCGAGGCAAGCGAAGCCTCGATGGCAGCAACCAGGGGCTCACGCACATCGTCTTCCCAAAGGGCGAGACCAAGGCTGTTGCGCCGCTCGGGCAGAAATAGCTCGGGGGGACGCGGGATGTCGGGATTGGCCTTGGTCTCGAGGCGCGCGGCCTTCACCACCGGGTCGGCGATGATCGCGGCGATCGGCGCCTCGTCGTCGGCGAGGCGATTGACGAAGGAGGTGTTGGCGCCATTCTCGAGCAGCCGGCGTACGAGATAGGCGAGCAAGTCCTTGTGCCCGCCGACGGGCGCGTAGATGCGGCACGGCTTCCCCAGAGCCTCCGGCCGCACCACCTCGCGATGCAGCGCCTCGCCCATGCCGTAGAGGCGCTGGAACTCGTAAGGGCAATTCCCGGCGAGCACGGTGATGGCGGCAATGGTGTGGGCGTTGTGGGTGGCGAATTGGGGATAGAACGCGTCGGGCCGGGCAAGCAGCGCCCGCGCCGCGGCGAGATAAGCGACATCGGTGCTCACCTTGCGCGTGAACACCGGATAGTCCGCAAGCCCCTCCGCTTGCGCCCATTTGATCTCACTGTCCCAATAGGCGCCCTTGACGAGGCGAACCGGGATGTGCCGTCCACTGGCCGCAGCGCCTGCGGCAAGACGTTCGATCAGCGGCAGCGCCCGTTTGCCATAGGCCTGCACCGCAAGACCGAGCCCATTCCAGCCGGCAAGCGCCGGATCGCTCATCAGCGGCTCGACAAGGGCAAGGCTCAGCTCGAGCTTGTCCTGCTCCTCGGCATCGATTGTCAGCGGCAGCCAAGCATCGCGCATAGCAAGCGCGAGGCCGCGCAAGATCGGCAAGAGCTCCTCGCGCAGGCGCGACTGCTGCGAGGCTTGATAGCGCGGATGGAGCGCCGAGAGCTTGACCGACAGGCCGGGCCGCTCATGCAACTCGGCATCGTTCCGGGCGAACGCGGGACCGGCCCATTCGGCGATCGCCACCACCGCTTCCTCGTAGCGCGCCGCATAGCGCCGGGCGTCGTCTGCCGTGCGCGCGGCCTCGCCCAGCATGTCAAACGAGAAGCGATAGCCTGCCTCGGCCTCGTCTCCGCCGTTTCGAAGCGCCTCCTCGATGGTCTGGCCGAGCACGAACTGCGCGCCGAGAATGCGCATCGCCTGGCGAAGCGCTTGGCGAATGACGGGCTCGCCGCTCCGTCCGATCAGGCGCTGCACCATGCCGCCGAGATCGGCGCCGTCGTCGGCGCCCCAATCGATGACCCGCCCGGTCAGCATCAGGCCGTAGGTGGAAGCATCGACGAGGAGGGACTCCGACCGGCCGAGATGGCGCCCCCAATCGCCACCGCCGATGGTGCCGGCGATCAGCCGGTCGGCGTTGTCAGCGTCGGGGATACGCAGCAAAGCCTCGGCAAGGCAGAGCAGGAGCACGCCTTCGCGGCTCGACAGGCCGTACTCGTGCAGGAAGGTATCGACCCCGCCGGAGTCGCGCCGCCCTGCCCGCGCCGCCTGCACCAGCTGCTCGGCGAGGCGCGCGATCGGGGTCTCTTGCTCCGGGCCGAACCGCGCCTCGTCGATCAGCGCCGCGACGAGCTGATTCTCGTCCGTCAGCAACCCAGCGCTCAGGCTTTCACGGGACGGCGCAGCCGACCTCGCGGCAATGTCGACCTTCGGCTCTCCCATGAGCCGAACTCTAATCCTTCGGCCCCGATCCGCCTACTTGATCGCCGTCATTCCGGTGGGCCGCGGAATCCACTAATAGACGTGCCAGCACCAACCAAATCTCGCGGAATGACCATGGCTTCATCGATCGACACTCTACGAACCGTCAAGGACTTGCGGGCGCAAATCGCCACATGGCGGGAGGCTGGCGAGAGCGTCGGCCTCGTGACCACCATGGGGGCGCTCCACACCGGGCACCTCTCTTTGATCGCGCTCGCGAGGAAGAATGCCGACCGCGTTGTCGCCTCCATTTTCGTCAATCCCACCCAGTTCGGCCCACGGGAGGATTTCGGCCGTTACCCCCGTGACGAGGCTGGCGATGTCGCCAAGCTCGCCGAAGCCGGGGTCGACCTCGCTTACATCCCGGATCAGGCGGAGATGTACCCGCCGGGCTTCACCACGCGGGTGATCGTGCAGAGCCTCACCGACGATCTTTGTGGCGCGGCGCGCCCGAATCATTTCGAAGGCGTCGCCACCGTGGTCACCAAGCTCCTGCTGCAATGCGCGCCGGACTTCGCGGTATTCGGCGAGAAGGACTATCAGCAGCTTCTCGTGATCAGGCGCCTCGTCACCGACCTCAATATTCCGGTGCGGATCCTGGGTGCGCCGATCGTGCGCGAGGAGGACGGCGTCGCCTTGTCTTCGCGCAACGGCTACCTCTCGGCACAGGAACGGATGAGAGCCCCACTCCTCTACCAGACCCTCCGCGCCGTCGCCGCCGATCTCGGCAACGGCGAGGGCTGCGACGCAGCCTCGAGCGCCGGGCGCTTCAAACTCGAGGCCGAAGGGTTTCGCGTGGACTATGTCGCCATCCGCGATCCCGAGACCCTGGAGCCGCTATCCGGCCCGCTCAGAGGACCGGCGCGGGTGCTGGGGGCGGTCTATCTCGGCAAGACCAGGCTGATCGACAACCTCCCCGCCGCGCCTAACAATCGATAAGGCGGAGCTCGCGCAAGTCGGCGCGCATGGCGAGGGGGAGGTCGTCTTCTTCCTTGAAGCGACCGAGATCGCGCGGCGCGTCCGCCTGCGCCAGATAACGCCAGCCTTGGAACGGGCGCCGCGCCTGAGCCCGCGTCGTCATCAGGTCGAGATCGAGGACGATGCCGCAACAGGCGGTGCCGTCGGCCCTCAGGTCGCGTCTAAGGTCGAGGATGCGCTGACGGACGACGATGAAGCCCTTGATCACCCAATAGAGCGAGCCGCCGTCGATGATCTCGCCACGGCGCTTCGGCATTTGCCGGGTGCGGTGGACATGCTCGACCGCCTGCCGTGCCCGCTTGCGCCGCTTCAGCATCTCGCTCTGCCAGTCCTTCAGCTCCTGCACGGTGTCGACGCCGACGCAGAGTTTGACGAGATGCAAGGTCATGGGTGGCGGCTTTCAAAGGGATTCTCGGCGATGGTACCGCCCAAGGTTTGGTTACCCAAGGCCTGACGCCGGTTTTACCCAATCACAGCAGACTGACGTAAGCGTGATCAGGAGTGACGCGAAACCTCGCCTTTTCGAGGGTATAGGTCGATCCGGCGGCCACTCGCGGCTGCCAGTGCCACAAAGTAAGATTCACGCGAGAGGAGAGGAAGATGAAGCTCACCAAGAAGTCAGGTGCTAAGATTGCCATGACCGCTGCCGCGCTGTTGATCTCCGGCGCTGCTCTGGTTGCCACCGCCAACGCCGAGACCTTCAAGGGCCGGTGCTTCGGCGTCAACGGCTGCAAGGGTCAAGGCAACTGCAAGACCGCCAAGAATGACTGCAAGGGCCACAATGGGTGCAAGGGCCAGGGTTGGCTCGAGATGCTCCAGGACGAGTGCTCGAACGCCGGCGGCCAGTGGGAGTCGATCTAGTTCCCCGGTTAAGCGTTACGACTGGGAGCCGGCCGTCGCCGGCTCCCATGTCACCAAGCGGAGCTGATCCATGCAAAGCGACAAGCCCCCCTTCCTCGGCTTCGGTCTGGGCCTCAGGCCCCAGCATTATTCCGAAATCCTGAACGGCGCGCCTAACGTCGATTGGTTCGAGGTCCTCTCCGAGAACTACATGGTCGAGGGCGGCCAGCCGCTGCGCATGCTCGACCGGATCTGCGAGCGTTACCCGGTGGTGATGCACGGCGTGTCGCTCTCCATCGCCTCGACCTCGCCCCTCGACATGGAATATCTCGGGCGCCTCAAGACGCTTGCCGCGCGCGTCAAGCCGAAGTGGATTTCCGACCATCTCTGCTGGACCGGCGTGCACGGCGTGAACCTCCACGACCTGTTGCCGGTGCCCTACACGCAAGAGGCGCTCCACCACGTCGTCGACCGCGTCAAGCAGGTACAGGACGTCCTTGGCCGCCGCCTCGTGATCGAGAACGTGTCGAGCTACGTCACGTTCGGGCAGTCCGAGATGACCGAGTGGGAGTTCGTCAGCGAGGTCGCGAACCGCGCCGATTGCTGGCTCTTGTTCGACGTCAACAACGTCTATGTCAGTTCCTTCAATCACGGCTTCTCGACCGGCGATTTCCTCAACGGCGTGCCGCGGGACCGGGTGGTGCAATTCCATGTCGCCGGCCACAGCCACGAGGAGAGCCATATCATCGATACCCACGACCATCCGGTCTGCCCCGAGGTCTGGGACGTCTACCGCGCCGCGGTCGCCCATTTCGGACCCGTGTCGACCATGATCGAGCGCGACGACAACATTCCGCCGCTCGCCGAGCTCGTCGAGGAGCTCGACCATGCCCGCAGCATCGCCCGCGAGGTGCTGGGAAGCCCTCGCCTCGAAGCCGCGGAATGAGCGGCCTCAAAGAGCTCCAGGAGAAATTCCAGCGCGGCATCCTCGCCGGCGACGATACGGTCCTGGCGGAGATCAACGACAGCGCCACGGAAGAGCGCAAGGCGCTGTTCGGCGTCTACCGGCACGCCTATGTCGCCCGCCTCGCCGAGGTGCTCGCCGACGACTACGAGGTGGTCCACAGCTATGTCGGCGATGGGACCTTCGCCAAGCTGGTGAAGGCCTATATCGCAGCCTACCCCTCGGATCGGCGAAGCGCGCGGGACTTCGGCCGTCACATGCCGGCGTTCTTGAGCGCGACGGCGCCGTTCTCGGGCCATGCCGAGCTCGCCGAAATCGCGGGCCTGGAGAAAGCGCTTGCCGACGCCTTCGATGCCGCCGACGCCGAGCCCCTCACCCTGACGAAATTGGCCGAGGTCGCGCCGGAGGATTGGCCGAATCTCGTCTTCACCCCGCATCCGACCGCGCGCCGGTTCACCTTCGCCACCAACGCCGCCGACATCTGGAGCGCCCTGCACAACGAGAATGCGCCACCAAAGGCGAAGGCCCTGCCGGAGCCACAAGCAATTCTCGTCTGGCGGCAAGACGTGACCGCGCGCTTTCGTCCGATCGGGCCGGAAGAGGCGATGATGTGGCACGAGGCAGTTGAAGGCACGCGCTTCGGCGTGCTGTGCGAGATGGTCGCCACCTTCGCTGGGGAGGACGGCGCCGAACTCCGTGCCGCCAGTCATCTCAAGGACTGGGCCGAGACGGGGATGCTGGCCGGCTGCCGGGTGGCGACGCCGCGAGGTCGCTAGCCGCTAGCATCCGACTATGGCGACGGAAACAGCTCGCCGGTCCGCCCCGCGAGCCAATAAGCGAGCAGCCCCACCCACTCCCTGCTGGCGATGTCGACGCGCCGGAGCCCCTCCGACACCTTGTCGAACGGCCGGGTAAGATCGGCCTTGCCGCGGGTGCGGTAATCGACCGGCCAGGCTTCGACATCGAAGCCCGCATGGCGGAAGGTCCCGATCGCCCTAGGCATATGGTAGGCCGAGGTGATCAGCACCCAGCGCTTTTCGGGACCGAGCAGCCCCAGCTTGGTCAATTCGTCCTTGAGGTAGCGCGCGTTCTCGAAGGTATCGCGGGAATTCAATTCAAGGATCAGCCGGTCGCGGTCGACCCCCATCGCCGTGAGCAGGGCGGCGGCTCCTTCCGCCTCCGAGTCCGATTTGTAGAGAATGCCGGCATCGCCGCCGCTGAAGGCGATCTTCGCCTCCGGGAACTTGCGGGCGAGGATCACCGTCTCGACTATGCGCTCACCGGCCTCGTTCAAGGTCGGAGCCTTGCGCGCCGTTCCCACCAGCCTGTCCTCGGCACCGCCGAGGACGATGAACCCCGTTGGCGGCGGCGGTCGATCGAGATCGGCACGGGGGAAGCGATCCTCGAGCGGCAGGATCAGAGCCTGGCCGAGAGGCGACAGTCCTGCAATCAACAGCAGCAGCGCGCCGACGCTGACGAAGCGGCGCCCCCACCGCGCCCAGCCGGTCCAGATCAAAATCGCCCCATAGGCAATGAGCAGCGCGATCAGCGTCGATGGCTGCAACACGAACCAAACGATCTTGGCGAGATAGAAGAACATGCGGCCCCTAGGTCAACCACAGGGCCGCAAGCCCGAGAAAGGCGAAGAAGCCGACGCAGTCGGTCATGGTGGTGACGAACACGCCGGACGCGATCGCGGGATCGAGGTCGAGGGCATAGAGCCCGAGCGGGATGAGAATCCCGGAGAGCGCGGCCACCACGAGATTGATGATCATCGCCGCGGCAATGACGATGCCGAGCGGCCCGCTGCCGAACCAGAACACCACGATCACCCCCATGATCACCGCGAACAGAAGGCCGTTCAGCAATCCGACCATGGCCTCGCGCCCGATCACCCGCGCCGCGTTGATGGCGCCGAGATCCTTGGTGGCAAGCGCCCGGACCGCGACCGTCATGGTCTGCGTTCCGGCATTGCCCCCCATCGACGCCACGATCGGCATCAGCACCGCCAAGGCCACCATCTGCTGGATGGTGGCGCCGAACAGGCTGATCACCAGAGAGGCAAGGATGGCGGTGCCGAGATTGACCAGGAGCCAGATGAAGCGGTGCTTTGCCGTCTCCAGGACGGGATCCGACACGGACTCGCCGGCGACACCACCGAGACGCAGGATGTCTTCGGAAGCCTCCTCCTGGATGACCTCGACGATGTCGTCGGCGGTGATCACCCCGACCAGCCTCTCGTCCGGATCGACCACCGGCGCCGCGGTCAGATTGTAGCGTTCGAACATGCGCGCCACCTCCTCCTGGTCGAACGTGACCGGGATCGGGTGGATGTCGCGATTGGTGATGGCGTCGATCTCGATGGGGCGCTTGCTGCGCAACAGCCGGTGCAAGGCCACCGAGCCGATCAGGTGGAAGGCCGGATCGACGACGAAGAGCTCATAGAAACGCTCCGGCAGATCCTGGGTCTCGCGCATATAGTCGATGGTCTGCCCCACCGACCAGAACGGCGGCACGGCGATGAAATCCGTCTGCATGATGCGGCCGGCGGAGTCCTCGGGATATTCGAGGCTCCGCTCGATCGCCGCCCGCTCGAAGGACGGAAGCTTGGCCAGGATCTCGGACTGGTCTTCCTTGTCGAGATCCTCGATGAGGTAGACCGCCTCGTCCGAATCGAGCTGCTGCAATGCCTCGGCGACCTTTTCATTCGGCATCGCCTCCAGCACCTGATCGCGCACGCCCTCATCGAGCTCGGACAAGGCCGCCGCGTTGAACTCGCGGCCGAGCATGGCGATCAGCGGCTCGCGCTGCTCCGGCCGCAGCAGCTGGATCAGATCGGCAAGGTCGGCCTCGTGCAGCGGCAGCGCGAGCTCGCGTACCCTCTCGGCGTCGCCGGCCTCGAGAGCCTCTTCCACGGCGTGGAGGAAGTCGGGACGAAGGCCGCCCTCCTCGTCGCGCAAGTGGATATCCTCTGCCGCGTCCTGCATCGCGCGTTTCCGGTCACGATCGACTTAAAGGGCTTCAAGCTGGAGCACGGCCGCCGCTAATGGGGCCCGCGCACGCATAACTCGCCGCGTCCGGCAGGCGAAGACGGGCGCGGCGGTTGCGCCACTAAAACCGTGTTTTGGTGAAATCTCCAGCCAAAAATTGGCTCGGGACGGGCGCAGGTGAGCCCCGGTCCTAAGGCCTCAATCCTCTCAAAATAGGAGAGTGGTGCGGTCGAGAGGAATCGAACCTCCACGGGCTAAGCCCACAGCGACCTCAACGCTGCGCGTCTACCATTTCCGCCACGACCGCTTGGATTTTCCGAGGCGTTTCCCCCCGGATATGGCTTGCAAACGGCCCCGGAGCAAGGTTGCAGCGAGGCCGGGGCTGCATTAGCAAACCTCGCTCTGGGGTGCAAGGCGAGGCCTAAACAGCTAGCCTCAAGTCCCCCTGGTCTCTCGCTAGGACGAGGTTGCTCGTGTCCCATGCCGCGCTCCAATCGATCCCCGCTCACGCCGAGGCGCGCGCCGGCGTTGATTGGGTGGTCGGCACCACGCCAGTTGCCTATGAGGAGGCTGTGGCGGCGATGGAGGCGCGCGTCGAGGCGATCCTCGCCGGCGAGGCGCCGCGAAGCCATCTGGCTGTTGGAGCATCCTTCACTTTACACCGCCGGCACCAGCGCCGCGCCGCAGGAGCTGCTTCAGCCCGCGCGCTTCCCGGTGTTCACGAGCGGCCGCGGCGGACGCTTCACCTATCACGGCCCCGGCCAACGCGTGGCCTATGTGATGCTCGACCTCAACCGCCGCGGGCGGGACGTCAGGAGCTTCGTCCATAGGCTGGAGGATTGGCTGATCGCCGCTCTCGCGCGTCTCGGCGTCGAGGGTAACCGCCGCGCCGATCAGATCGGCGTGTTCGTCGGCGAACGCGAAAATCGCCAGTATCGGCATCAGACTCCGGCGCTGGGTCAGCTTCCATGGCGTCAGCCTCAACGTCGATCCCGACCTCGAGCACTTCTCCGGCATCGTCCCTTGCGGGCTTGCCGACACGCCGGTGACGAGCCTCGCGGCGCTCGGTGTCGCGACCGACATGAGCCTCGGTCGACGACGGCTCTCCGCCAAGCCTTCGAGGAGGTCTTCGGCGCCAAGGCCGTCAGAACCGATCGCCTCTGACCACCTTGAAGCCCTTCGGCACCGAGCCCCGCTCTTCCCTGATTGTCGATGTTGGTGACGCGGGCGTCGGGCGGGCCGTCTTCGCAGAGCTTCAGCATCGCATCGACCTTGGCGGCTGGGCCTGAGAACACCGCCTCGACGCTGCCGTCACTCGCGTTCCGCACCCAGCCGTCGAGACCAAGCGAGCGGGCGGTTTCCTTGGTCCAAGCGCGGTAAAAGACGCCCTGCACCCGGCCCTCGATCTTGACGCTGACGGTTCTGGTGCCGGCTCTCGCTCACTTGAATTCGAGGATCACGGCGTCGACGTTGAGGCTGTCGCCGGGCTTGGCCAGGATCTTGGCCACGGTGCCGTCGCGCTCCGCCTTCAACACATTCTCCATCTTCATCGCCTCGACGATGCACAAGGGATCGCCGGCGCGCACGTCCTCGCCCTCGTTGACATTGAGGGAGACGACAAGGCCGGGCATCGGGCACAGCAAGAGCTTCGAGGTATCGGCCTTTTCCTTCACCGGCATCAGCGCCATGAATTCGGCCTCGCGCTCGGTGAACACGCGCGTCTGCACCTCGACGCCCTCATAGGTGAGCTGATAGCCGTTGAGGATCGGCCGCACTTGCAGCGACGCCGGCTTGCCGTTGATGGTGCCTTCCCAAACCGGGGAGCCGAACCACCACGGCGATTGCAGCACGACCTGGCGCGGAGACCCCTCGCCGCCGGTATCGAAGCTCACGGTGAACGGGCCCTCAGGCCCGCCTTCGACGCTGACGCGCTCGCAAGCGCCAACAAGCTCGACGATGCGGATGTCGGCGAAACGGACGGCTTCGCCATGCATTTGCTGCGTGATCGCCCGGCGCCGCTGATTGCTCATATGATCGATGGTCGCGGCCACGGCGACGATGGCGTCGCGCTCTTGCCCGGTCGGCAACGGCGGCTTGAAGCCGTCCGGAAACTCCTCGGCGATGAATTTGGTCGAGAGCCGCCCCTTCCGCCACCGCTCGTTCCGCATCAAGACCGCGAGAAACGGGATGTTGTGGCGGAAGCCGTCGATGGCGAAGGCGTCGAGCGCATTGCCCATATGCTCGATGGCCTCCATCCGCTTCGGCGCATGGACGATCAGCTTGGCGATCATCGGGTCGTAATAGACCGAGATCTCGCCGCCCTCCTCGACGCCGGAATCGAGCCGCGTGGTCACGCCATCGACGATCCCCTCGGGCGGCGGCCGGTAGCGGACCAGGCGTCCCGTCGACGGCATGAAATTCCGCACCGGGTCCTCGGCGTAGATCCGCGCCTCGATGGCCGAGCCGCTGAGCGCCACGTCCTTCTGCTTGAGCTTGAGCTTCTCGCCGGCGGCAACCTTCAGCATCTCCTCGACGAGATCGAGCCCGGTGACGAGCTCGGTGACCGGATGCTCGACCTGGAGCCTCGTATTCATCTCGAGGAAATAGAAGTTGCGGTCCTTGTCGACGATGAACTCGACGGTGCCGGCGGAATCGTAGCCGACGGCCTTGGCGAGCGACACCGCCTCCGCGCCCATCGCCGCGCGGGTCTTGGCGTCGATGAACGGGCTCGGCGCCTCTTCGATCACCTTCTGGTTGCGGCGCTGGATCGAGCATTCGCGCTCGCCGAGATGGATGACGTTGCCGTGCTTGTCGCCAAGCACCTGGATCTCGATGTGGCGCGGCTCCTCGATATATTTCTCGACGAACACGCGGTCGTCGCCGAAGCTCGACTTGGCTTCGGATTGGGATGAGGCGAAGCCCTCCTCGACCTCGCCGCGGCTATAGGCGATGCGCATGCCCTTGCCGCCGCCGCCGGCCGACGCCTTGATCATCACCGGATAGCCGATGTCGTCGGCGATCTTGGCGGCTTCCTTGGCCGACTTGATCACGCCGAGATGACCCGGGACTGTCGAGACCTTGGCCTTGGCGGCGAGCTTCTTCGAACTCGATCTTGTCGCCCATGGCCTCGATCGCCCTGACATTCGGGCCGACGAACACGATCCCGGCCTTGACGAGGGCCTGAGCGAAGGCGGCGTTTTCGGAAAGAAAGCCGTAGCCGGGGTGGATGGCCTCGGCCCCGGTCTCCTTGGCCGCGGCGATGATCTTGGCGGCGTCGAGATAGGATTGGGCCGCGGGCGCGGGGCCGATCCTGACCGCCTCGTCGGCCATGTCGACATGGAGGGCATCACGGTCGGCGTCGGAATAGACGGCGACCGTCGAGATGCCGAGCCGCCGCGCCGTCTTCATGATGCGGCAGGCGATTTCACCCCGATTGGCAACGAGAAGCTTGGTGAACATGGTCCCCGCGCGAGAGTTTGCCCGGCAACTTCTAGAGGCTCGTTCGCAGGGAGTAAACCGGGCTTACTCGGCGGCCGGCGGAATCGGCTTTCGCCTTTTGGCGGACTTCCGGCCCTTCTTCGGCTCCGAGGTCGCGCGCCGCGGCCGACCTGAAGGCCAGGACCTCGGCGGAATGGGGCTCTGCTCGGGGCTTGCCCTCGGCCGCTGGGGGCGCCTCGTCGCCCGCCTCGGAGGACGATTCAGCCGCAGGCTGAGCCGAAGGCTGGTTGGCGACCGGCGCCGCGAGCTCGGGCTCGGATGCGGCCTCCGGGGCCTGCTCGCCAAGGGCTTCGGCTAGCTTGGCCTTCGCCTTCTGATGGTCCTTGGCGAGGTAGGTGTAGACCGCGGGCGTGATGAACAGCGTGAACAGCGTGCCGATGGTCATGCCCGCCGCGATCACGAGACCGATGTCGAAGCGGCTCGCGGCGCCCGCACCCTTGGCGATCAGGAGCGGCACCATGGCCACCACCGTCGCCGCCGTGGTCATCAGGATCGGCCGCAAGCGGATCGCCGCCGCCTGCTCGATCGCTTCGCGCCGGGCCAAGCCCTGATCGAGCTGGAGCTTGTTGGCGAAGTCGACCATGAGCACGCCGTGCTTCGAGATCAATCCGATCAGGGCGACGAGGCCGATCTGGGTGTAAATGTTGATGCTGGCGAGACCGGCATTGAGCGGGAGCAGCGCCCCGAAGATGGAGGTCGGCAGCGCCACCAGAATGATGAACGGGTCGCGGAAGCTCTCATATTGCGCCGCGAGCACCAGGAAGATGATCACCAGCGCGAAGATGAAGGTGTAGACGAGGGTATTGCCCTCCTGCACGAACTGCCGGCTCTCGCCCTGAAAGTCGTAGAAGAAACCTTCGGGGAAGCTCTTGGCCTGGTCCTTGAGGAAGTCGATCGCCTCGCCGACGGTCCGGCCCGGGAACGGCACCGCCGACAGCGTCGCCGAATTGAGCTGCTGGAAATTGGTCAGCGCGTTCGGCTGCACGGTCTTCGTCACCGAAGCGACGTTCGAGAGCGGCACCAGCGTCCCCGACGCCGTGCGGATCTGGTAGCGCGTCAGCCAGTCCTCGTTGAGGCGGAAGTCGCGCGGCACCTGGGGAATGACCCGGTAGCTTCGCCCATAGAGGTCGAACAGATTGACGTAATTGCCGCCGAGCAGCGTCGCCAGCGAGTTGCCGATATCGGCCATGGAGATGCCGAGCCGGTTGGCCTTGTCGTGATCGATATGGAATTCGATCTGCGGCGTCTCGAAGCGTAGATCGGAATCCGTGAAGATGAACAGACCGCTTTTCTTCGCCGCTTGCTCGACATCGGCAAGCACGTCGGCAAGCTCTCTAGGGTCGCGCGTGGTGGTGATGACGAATTGCACCGGCGGTCCGCCGACCGACCCCGGCAGCGCCGGCGGCGAGAACGAAAGCGCCTGCGCCGTCGCCAGGCTGCTGATGCGCGGCGACAGCTCCTGAAGCACCGCCTTCTGATTTCGCGTCCGCTCGCCCCAAGGCTTGAGCAGGATGCCGGAGAAGGCCTGGTGCACATCGCCCATGCCATTGATGGTGAAGACGTGCTCCTTCTCGGGCACGCTGCTGAAGACGTCGTAAAGCTGCTGGGTCGCGTCCTCGAGATAATCGAGATTGGCGTATTGCGGCGTTTTCACCAGGGTGAAGAGAATGCCCTGGTCCTCTTCCGGCGCGAGTTCCCGCTGCGACGTCATGTACATCAGTACCGTGCCGGCGATGACGCCGACCAACACCAGCAGGGTTACCGGCCGGTAGTTCAGGGTGCGGTTCAACCGCCGCTGGTAACGCTTCTGGAGACCCCCGAACATGCGGTCGAGGAAGCGGGTGAAGCGGCCGCCCCCGCCGGCATCGTGCGCCTTGAGCAGCCGCGAGCACATCATCGGCGACAGCGTAAGCGCGATCACGCCGGAGACGATCACCGCGGCGGCGAGGGTGAAGGCGAATTCCTTGAACAAGGCGCCGGTGAGTCCGGAGACGAAGCCGATCGGGGCGAACACGGCCGCCAAGGTGATGGTCATGGCGATGACCGGATAGACGATCTCGCGGGCGCCCTTGAGCGCCGCCTGCATCGGCCGCTGCCCTTCCTCGATATGGCGATAGATGTTCTCGACCACGACGATGGCGTCGTCGACCACGAGGCCGATGGCGAGCACGAGCGCGAGCAGCGTCATCAGGTTGATGGAGTAGCCGAGCGCGAGCAGGAGCCCGAGCACCCCGATCAGGGACAGCGGGATGGTGACGATCGGAATGATCGTCGACCTGAGATTGCCGAGGAACAGGAAGATCACCACGATGACGATGATCGCCGCCTCGCCCAAGGTCTTCCCCACCTCCCACAGCGACGCGCGGATGAAGTTGGTGGCGTCATAGGCGATGGTGCCGTCGAGCCCTACCGGCAGCTCGCGCTGGATCTCCGGAAACGCATTGCGCACATGGGTGATGACCGTGAGCGGGTTCGCGGTCGGCGTCGCGTAGACGCCGATGAACACGGCCTTGAGCCCGTCGAACACCGACGAGGAATCGGCGCTTTGCGGCCCGAGCTCGATCTCGGCGACGTCGCTCAAGCGGATCAGGGCGTCGCCCCTGGACAGCACCACCAGCCGTCCGAAGGCCTCCGGATTGTCGAGCGAGGTCTTGGCGTCGATGTTGGTCTGGACGAAGTCGCCTTTCACCTGGCCCGGCGCCGAGGTGAAATTGTTGTTGGCCAGCGAGGCACGGATGTCGAGCGGCGTCACGCCGAGCGCCGCCATGCGGTCGGGGTCGAGCCAGATGCGCATGGCAAAAATCTGGCCCCCGAGAATCTCGGCATTGGCAACACCGTCGATGGTCTGCAACTTCGGCTGCACCACGCGGGTGAGGTAGTCGCTGATCTGCGATGAGTTCATCACCTTGGAGTTGAAGGACAGGTACATCAGGGCGTAGCCCTCACCCGTCTTCTTGGTGACGATGAAATCATCGGCCTCGCGCGGCAGGATGCCCTTCACCTGGGCGACCTTCGACAACACGTCGGTCATGGCCCGGTCCGGGTCGGCATCGAGCTTCAGATTGAGCGTGACCGTGCTCACATTCTGCGTCGAGGACGAGACCAGCGTGTCGATGCCTTCGGTGCTCGCCACCGCCTGCTGGATGGGGACGGTAATGAAGCCCTGGATCAGATCGGCGTTCGCGCCCGGATAGACCGTCGTCACCGTGATGGTGGTATTCGACAGCTCGGGATATTGCCGGATCGGCAGCTTGAAGCCGGCCTGCGCCCCGATCAGCAGGATCAACAGGCTTACCACCATGGCAAGCACCGGCCGCTTGATGAAAATGTCGGTGAAGGACATGGCGGCTATTGCTTCGGACGTTGTGCTTGCGGAGTGAGTGGCCGCGAATTGTCGACCTTGATAGCCGCGTCAGGATGCAGCTTGAGCTGGCCGCTGGTCACGACTTGCTCCCCGGCGTTGACGCCTTCGAGGATGGCGACGCTTTCCTCGCGGCTCGGCCCGACGCGGACGAAGCGCCGCTCGACCGTGAGCTTCGGCTCCGGCACCTCGACATCGCCGGTGCTCGCCGTCTTCTGTGGCTCGGTCTCGCCCTCTTTCACCACCCAGACGCTGTCGCCGTAAAGTCCGTAGGTGACGGCGGTCCGCGGCACCGTGACGATATCCTTGGGCTCGCCCGTCAACACCTTGACGTTGGCGAACATGCCGGGCAGCAGCTTGTGGTCCGGGTTGGGCAGCCTCGCGCGCACCATCAAGGTGCGGGTGTCCTCGGCAACGCGCGCGTCAAAGGCCTCGATCGCGCCCTTGAACACCTCTTTGGGATAGGCGTTGACGTTGAGCTCGACGGGCGCACCCTTCTTGAGCTTGCCGACGTCGCCTTCCGGTACCGGGAAGTCGATCCAGATCGGATCGAGCGCTTGCAGCCAGACCAGCGGATCGCCGGCCTTGGCATATTGCCCCTTCTCGACCCGGCGCAGGCCAAGCTTGCCGGCGAAGGGCGCGGCAATGTTCTTCTGGGCGATGACCGCTTCCATGCGCTGCACTTGGGCCGCGGCAGTGTCGCGCTTCGACGTGGTCGAATCGACGACGGCCTGCGATACGATCGCCCGCTTGACGAGGCTCGACTGCCGCGCGAGGTCGGCGTTGGCTTCCAGCAACACGGCGCGGTTCCTGGCGAGATCCGCCTCTTCCACCGAGGTATCGAGCTCGACGAGCTTGGCGCCCTTCTCGACATTGTCGCCGCTTTCGAAGAAGTAGTCCTTGACGATGCCGTTGACCTCCGGCGACACGTTCACGCCCTTGATGGCGATCAGGGTGCCGATCGACTGCACGTGATCGATCCAGTTCTCGGTGCCGGCGCGGGTCGCCGTCACCGTCGCCGGCGGCGGCACCATCTTGCCGATGAATTCCTTGATCATCGCCGGCTTGAACACGAGGTTGAAATAGCCGACCCCACCGAGGAACAGCGCGACAACAACGAAGGCAATAACAAAGCGCTTGATCATGGTTAGCTTGTTTTCCGCTCGCGCCCGTCCTAGCGGCGCATCCCCCGGAATTTCGACCCTAGCCATCGGAGAGGGCAAAATTGCGCCCATCCCACGGGCGACGGGAGCTGGATAGCAGCCTAATTAGGGTTTGCCTACGGGGTTCACCGTCATGTTTTTGCCGCGCCGGAGACGCTACTTTGCGCCCGAACCGAGCGCGTGATCGAGCCCCGAAGGCGCCATGACGGTCGTCACCCGAAAAGTCCTTGCGGCCGCGGCGTGTCTCGCTGCGATGGCTCTCGCCGGGCCGGTGCCTCTTGCGTCCGCCGAGGAGCCGTTCGGCATTGCGCTCGAGGGGTTCCCCTACCCCTATCCGGTACACATGTTCGTGATGCCCTCGGGCAGCGAGACCTTGAACATGGCCTATATGGACGCGCCGCCCGCAGGCTCACCGACCGGCCGCACCGTCCTCCTACTCCATGGTCGCAACTTTCCGTCGAGCTATTGGCGCGAGACCATCGCGGCGCTCACCGCCGCCGGCTACCGCGTCGTCGCGCCCGACCAGATCGGCTTCGGCAAGTCCTCGAAACCGCTGTCCGAGCTTCATTTCGATGGGCTTCCAAGGTTTCGGCCACCTGATCCACCCCGAAGCCCCGCAGAAATTCAACGAGGCCGTGCTGCAATTCTTCAACGAACGGAGCTGAAGGTCATGGCTATCACCCTCTACGAACTCGCGCCGTCGCCGCATGCGCGCAAAGTCCGGTTGCTCGCGGCCGAGCTCGGCATCCCGCTCGAAAGGGTACCGATCGATCCGCGGATCGGCGAAACGCGCTCGTCCGATTTTCTCGCCAAGAATCCGAACGGGCGCATTCCGACCCTCGAGGAGGACGGCTTCGTGTTGTGGGAATCGCCGGCGATCCTGAAATATCTCGCCGCCAAGCGCCCGGACCGCGCCCTCGCGGGCGCCGACGCCAAGTCGACTGCCCTGATCGATCAGTGGGTCTGCTGGTGGGTCGGCGGTGCCGAAGCCGCAATCGACGCGATGGCCTGGGAAACCATCATCAAGCCGAAAGTCCTGAACCAGCCGGGCAACGACCCCGGCATCCTCGCCGACGCCCATGCGCGCCTCGATCGCTTCCTGCCCGTTCTCGACCGCCAGCTCGAGGACCGCGATTACATCGTCGGCCCGTTGACCGTGGTCGATTTTCTCATCGGCCCGCGGCTCGACACCGCCCCCGCCATCCTCAACTTCGACATCGGCCGCTACGCCAATATCAATGCCTGGCTCGGGCGGCTCCGCGCCAAACCCTATTGGCAGGAAGCGTGAGCCTAATCGTCGAGGAAGCCGAGTGACGCGGCGATGCCGGTGCCCCCGGCTTCCCGGCGCGACGGCCGCGGCCCGCTGGATGCCTCTTGGGTCTCGGGAGGCTTGGCGTCCGGCGGCGGCAGCGGGAAACCGGTCGTGTCACCGAACATCGCCGCGGCGAGCTTGCGGTCGAGGCCATACACGTCGGCGAAGGTGGCGACCTTGCCGTCGTCGTCGACCACCGCGGTAAAATAGACCATGTGCACCGGGATCTTGCCCTCGATGGAAACCGCAGCGTTGAGCTCGTTGTCCCACAACTGCTTCACCTTGCTATCCGGCCAGCCCTTGTCCGCGGCGAGGAGCACTTGCGCGAACTTGTCAGGCTGCTGCATGCGCACGCATTCGTGTCCGATCATGCGCACCGATTGCTTGAACCACTTCTTCCGCACCGGCAGCGTGTCATGCATGTAGACGGTGTGCCGGTTCGGAAACAGGAACTTCACCTTGCCGAGCACATTCGACGGCCCGCCCCTCTGACTGAAGGTGTAGCTGAGGATGTTTGACCGGGTCCAATTGACCCGCGAGACGTCGACGGGCCTACCCTGGTAATAAACCGACAGTTTGTGGATCTTGAGGATCGAGTAGTTGCCCTGGCTGAGCGGCGGCAACAAATTCTCGGTCACCACGGTCTCCGGCGCGACCCAGTCCGGATTGAAGACGATGGTCTTCATGTCCGCCGAGAACACCGGGGTGGCGTAACCCGAGGTGCCAACCAGCGTCTTGTCGGCGTAGATCCGCTTGCCATCCTTGACGACGTAGAGCATGAATTCGGGCGAATTGTTCCAGACATAGACGGAGCCGAGGTCTTCGGGCAGCCACCGCCAGCGCTCCATGTTGACGATCAGCCGCTTGATGTCCTTGTCGTTGCCCTTGGCGTTCGGGTCGCCGTCGCCCTTCTTACGCGCGGCGAGCAAAGCCTGACGCAGGCGCTCGAACTGCTCATGCTTGGGCTGAAGCGAGCGGAGATAGTCGTCCGGCGCGTCGGCTGCTTCGATCTCGGTGAGCACCGTGGCGGGGTTCCGCACCGGCGGGACTTGGTCGTAGAGCTTGCTCACCTCCAGCGGATCGAACCGGCCGCCTCGGGCGTAGCGGGCATATTTCAGCATGGCGAGGTCGAGCTTGATCTCGCCAAGGGCCTGCGCCTCGTCATTTGTCGGCAGCGCCCCAGGCTTCGGCAGGTCGAACGCCGAAGCATCGAGGCCCCAATCGTCGGCACGGGCAATCTCGAACAAGGCCCCCTGCCCCTTCGCCGACAGGCCCATCTCCGTCATCCATAACGGGCCGCCGGTCCGCCTGGCGTAAAACGCCTGAAGCGCGCCGACATCGTCGGTATTGAAACCTTTGGTGACTGCGGCATCGGCAAGCTCGGCGCGGATGATCCCGACCACCGGATCGACCGGGGCCGAAGGCGCATCGGCCACGTCCCCTGTGGCCGCTGCCGCTGGCGGTTCGGCGCTTTCCAACGTGGCCGATGGCGGCTCCGAAGCCGTTCCGGGCTGGTCCGCAGCCATCGGGGCCGCCGGCGCGGACGGAGACTGAGAGGCCGTGGCTGATGCGGACCCCTCCGCGCACACGGGACCGCCAGCCCCCAAGGCCAAGGCCCCGGCTGAGAGCAGCAGGATGGCGCCGAAATGGGCCCCTCGCATCCCTGGATCCCCCGCGTTCTCGTTAAAACTAACGCGATAAGGAGGCCCAGGCCACCCTGTTTTCCGGCCCAAAGGACGAGACGCTCAGTCGGCCAAGGCCCCGGTTTTGGCCACGCTCCGCTGATCCTGGATGTCGGCCCGGAACCGCGGCAGCGCCCCCGGATAGCACTGCTGCACGTAAGCGATCATCCGCTCCCGCACCTCGCAGCGGAGATCGAACACCTTCGAGGCATTGCTGGCGCTGACCAGCATCCGGATCTCCATGGTGCGTTCCTTGAAGTCCGTCACCTGGAGCGCCACCACCCGCCGGTCCCAGAGCGCCGACGACGCGGCAACCGCTTCGAGCTTTGCCCGCAGATCGGCGACGTCCACGGTGAAATCGGCATAGAGGAACACGGTCCCAATCAGAGCCGCGCTCTCACGCGTCCAATTCTGGAACGGCTGCTCGATGAAGTAGCTCAGCGGCACGATCATGCGCCGCCAATCCCACAGCCGAACCACGACATAGCTCGAGGTGATCTCCTCGACATTGCCCCACTCATTTTCGACCAGGAGCGCATCGTCGATGCGGATCGGTTGGGTGATGGCGAGCTGCACGCCGGCGATGAGAATTCTTCAGCATCGGCTGGAGCGCCAGACCGATGACCAAGCTCGCGGCGCCGGCAGACGCCAGCAGACTGACGCCGTATTGGCGCACGCTGGCAAATGTCATCAAGGCCGCGGCGAGCGTGATGATGACGATCACTATCTTGGCGATGCGCTCAAGGATGCGGAATTGGGTGACGTGCTTCCGCGCCAGCAGATTGTCCTCGGCGTCAAGCTTGAAGCGCCGAAGGTAGAGAACGATCCAGATATGGAGAGCGGTCAGCACGAACCATCCGATCAGGACGATGATGCCGGCGATGATCAACCGCCACACGGTGTCGGCTTCGCTCCATGACAACGGCGCGATCCTGACGGCCAAGGCGACGCCGAGCATGATGACAGCGAGCCGGGACGGGGCCTTGGTGCGCGCCACCAGCGACCGCCGGAACAGGTCCTGGCGGCTGACCAGCCGTTCCACGATGGTGAAGACGACGGAATGCAGCCACCAAGCCAACAGCGCGAAACCTGCGATGAGGAGGAGGCTCGTCGCCCAATCGGGCATCCACGCAACGCGCAGATCGAGAGATGAGAGGTATGCGGGAATGCTCTGCATAAGGCCGTTGGTCTCGGCCCGGTTCTGCGACCGCAATGTGATGCTTATGTGGCGCGGGAGAACGCTTGGCTAACGTCCCTGAAAGTCGGAGGTTTCAATTAGGCATCGGTCTGCGCCGCGATGCCACTCGAGGCCTCGACGGGATCAATGCGCTGACCCCCGCGCGCGAAAAGGGCGAGCGCGTGCTCTCCCGCAAAAGGAGAGCACGCGGAATTTCGGCGCCTCAGGTGCGAGGGCGACTACGCGGCAGCCGATTGCTTGGCTTCCTTTGCCACCGAGTCGATCGTCTTCAGGATCTGCGACGCGATCTGGTAGGGATCCCCTTGCGAATTGGGACGGCGGTCTTCCAGATAGCCCTTGTAATCGTTCTTGACGAAGCTGTGCGGCACGCGAATCGAAGCGCCGCGGTCGGCCACGCCATAAGTGAAATCGGTGATGGCGGCGGTCTCGTGCTTGCCGGTCAGCCGCATGTGATTGTCGGGTCCGTAGACCGCGATGTGATCGTCCTTGGCGGCTTTGAAGGCCTCCATCAACGCCTCGAAATAGGCTTTGCCGCCGGTCTCACGCAGATAGGTCGTCGAGAAATTGGCGTGCATGCCGGAGCCGTTCCAGTCGGTGTCGCCGAGCGGCTTGCAGTGATACATGATGTCGACGCCGTACGTTTCGGAGAGCCGTTCCAGCAGGTAGCGGGCCATCCACATCTCATCGGCAGCCTTTTTCGAGCCCTTACCGAAAATCTGGAATTCCCACTGGCCCTTCGCCACTTCGGCATTGATGCCCTCGTGGTTGATGCCGGCAAAGATGCAGAGGTCGAGGTGCTCATCGACCATCTTACGGGCGATGTCGCCGACATTCTTGTAACCGACGCCGGTGTAGTAAGGGCCTTGCGGGGCCGGATAGCCGGTGGACGGGAAGCCGAGCGGGCGGCCGTCCTTGTAGAAGAAATATTCCTGCTCGAAGCCGAACCACGCGCCCGGGTCGTCGAGGATGGTCGCGCGCATGTTCGAGGGGTGCGGACTGCCGTCGGGCATCATGACTTCGCACATCACCAGGGCGGCGTTGGTGCGGGCGCCGTCCGGATAGACCGCGACCGGCTTGAGGACGCAATCCGAGCTGTGCCCTTCGGCCTGCTGGGTCGAGCTGCCGTCAAAGCCCCACAGCGGAAGCTGCTCAAGGGTCGGAAACGAGTCGTAGTCTTTGAGCTGAGTTTTGCCACGCAGGTTTGGCACAGGCTTGTAACCGTCGAGCCAAATGTACTCGAGCTTGTACTTTGTCATTGTCGGTTCTCTCTTGTTGATGACCCGGAAGGACGAGACGCGCACGCCAACGGTCAGCGGCGCGCCGGCCGCTAACTGACGAACTTTCAAAGCATTAAATATGCCAAGGGACGCGACCCGGGTTGTTTCACCGGCCGACAGCGCCAAGACCCACGATTCGCCTCGCCTTCCGCTATCCACGGTGTTGCGGAGAACGACTGCAACGAAAAAGAGCAAAACCGGACATTGCCTATAGCGTAGTCATATCAATGATTTATTTGGGGCATGATGCGCAAAGAGGAAGCAAAATCTTCTCAAGCGCATTATATGCATTAGGAGCGAAACGAATCGAACGACACCACAACGAGAAAAAAAGGAGCCGCACAATGACCATAAGTCATGATCGTGGATCGGCCGAAGTTTACCAGTTCCCTCCGCGGGGCCGCTTTGCCATTGGCGGGCGCCGCGACGAGTCCGACCGCGCCGCGGGCCTGGCATCGTCACGTCTGCCGATGATGGTGTTCGGCGGCAGCTGGTATCACGAGGAAGCAATTCAGGAAGCTGAACGCGCCCGCAAGAGTTAGCGCGCGCGTTTCGCGGTCCGGCGTTACCCGGCCGACCCCAATCCCGCATCAAAAAAGAAAGCCCAGCGGTCCGCTGCTGGGCTTCCTCTCCTTTGCCGCCATCGGAAGGTGACGACGGCGGCGCTAGGGATTCGAGAGGTAATCACCGCGTCGTTCGCGGCACCCGAAATCATGGCGCAGCCCCACCGCGGGCGCTGTGGCATTTCCCACACCGCGATGACCGTGCCTGCCGCCGCGCGCCTCGCGGCGCCGATCTTCTTCGGCTTTCAATGGGCGCGATGAACGCCGGACGGCTAGTTGCCGGCGACGCCGGTTCGTCCCCAATTGCAGTAAGTGCTTGTCTAGGGTCGACGATGACAGGATCAAAGAGGAGATCAGGAGCTGCTCTTTTTTGCCGGGGCGTCGGCTCCAATGTCATGCAGCTTGCTCATGAGATCTTTCAGGGTGCTCCGGCAATAGACCCCAAAATCGACCTTGTTGCTCTCCCTCACGACTTTGTACGCGATAGCCTTGTTCCGGATCGCGAGTTTCATCAACTTGTCTTTGTCGATCGCGGGGTCCCGCTTCAAATAGTAAGCCTCGATCTTGTCGAGCGCGGCCTTGGCCTTGGTGACGTCGTCATCCGCCAGATGACGCTGAGCGGCACAGCCTTTAACGACCTGATAGTCCGTGTAGTAGATCTTCAAATAAAGACCGAGATGCGGTGCGGCCGCCTGAGCCGAAAACGCGAGCAGGCAGGCGCAACCGGCGATAAGCAGTCGGTTGGGCAATCGGGGCATGGTCATGTCCTTTGCAAGAGAGCGTCTTACCGCCGACCTTACGCCGCGTCTACCACGGGATGTTGTCGCCCCCTGCCACCTGGGATGTTCGCAAGCTGAAATCATTTGCCGGTGACGCAATCGGAATAGGTCATGGCCTCATCCGTGCCTTCGGTGACGAAGGCGGTGTCGCCCTTGTTCCAGAACACGAAGCTCTCGTCCGTGTTGGCGTAGCGCGCGCCGGAGCCGGACATCGCCTGCGGCACCTTCATGCTGCGGCCGTCGCTGAGCTTGAGGTCGACCGCGTCGGCATAGAACGTCGCTTCGATGTTCTTGCCATCCTTGCATTTGAAGGTGGCGGAGGCGACGGGCGTCTCGGCAAGCGCCGGCGCCGTCGCTGAGAGGCAGATGGCGACGATTGCGAGCAGAGCGGGACTGAGGTGGCTGGTCATGCGCTTTCCCTGGTGGGTAGTTAGAGACCGAGCTCCGACAGGCCGGGATGGTCCTCGGGCCGCGGGCCAAGCGGCCAGCGGTACTTTCGCTCCGCCGTCGTGATGGGCAGATCGTTGATGGACGCGTAGCGGCGCCGCATCAGCCCCGCGGCATCGAACGCCCAGTTCTCATTGCCGTAAGACCGGAACCAGGTGCCGCTGTCGTCGTGCCATTCATAGGCGAAGCGGACGGCGATGCGGTCGCCGGCGAAGGTCCACAGCTCCTTGATCAGGCGATAGTCGAGCTCCTTCGCCCATTTGCGCGTCAGGAAGCGAACGATCTCGTCGCGGCCGGTGACGAACTCGGCACGATTGCGCCAGCGGCTATCCGGCGTATAGGCGAGCGACACCTTCTGTGGATCGCGGCTGTTCCAGGCGTTCTCCGCAAGCCGGACCTTCTCAATCGCGGTCGCTTCGGTGAATGGCGGCACAATCGACATGGCCGATCAGTTAGCAGAAGCGGTGCGGGGCAAGGATCACAACTGGGCGACCCCCCCTCGCAAGCCCGATGGACGTTGTCTCAGAAGACGTAGACGATCCTCCTCGCTGACGGCTCGACCAGCACCCTCTGGCCGTTGACGTAGGAGTAGACGTAGGGCGACGCCGGGACGGTATAGACCGGCACGGCGGCGGGCAACGCCGCGCCGACCATCACCTCGCCGTTGACGAGGACCGGCGCTACCGCCTGCTGCGTCACGTAGGAGAGAACCTCCGGCGCCGGAACGATCGGTGCCACCACGCCGACGGCGGGCGCGACCGGAACCATGGCGCCGACCGGCGGCGTGGCGACGACCACCGCACCCGGGGTCGGCACCACGATGGGAATGCCAAGCTGAGCACCGGAGACTTGCAGGTTGGTCGGCTTGCCGCCGGCGTCGGTGACGAGATAAGGCGCGGACGCCCAGCCCGTGACATTGCCCACCACGACACTGCACCAGGAATAATCCTGAATGCATCCGGTGACTGGAAACCGCGTGTTTGCCGGCATTTGAGCCACCACCCCATATTGGAAGCCGGGGCCGCTGCGCACATTGAGGTGACCGGTGGGCGAAAACACGGCTGGCACCGCAAGCGCCGAGCCGGCAACGAGAGCGGCGCCGGCGAGCGACGCGACACCGATCATGACATGCGTGCGTTTCATACTCCTGCTCCCTCTATCCCTCTATGCCTCTATGAAGGCCGATCCTACCCAAGGCCTTCCGTTAACCAAACCTGTTGCTGGCCGCGTCCGCCATTGCTTGTACCGCAGCAGATCGAGCGCGCAAGCGCGTTTGCCCGCTGAGCGCTCCGTCAGGCCCGGCAACGATGGGCAAGTTCGATTGCCCTTGGGCAGAGGTCTTCCTTGAGCGGAAGCAAACCCAACGATGCCCTTCAGGGTTAGGGGGAGTAGCGGATGACGATGACGCCAGGGGCGCCAGCTCCGGCGGGACCAGGCGTTCCGCCCAAGCCTCCTGGGCCAGAGCCGCCTCCGCCGCCGCCAAACGAACCTCCAGTACCGCCTTTTCCGGATTGGGCGCCGCCGCCACCCCCGCCACCGCCGGAGCCATGAGTGGCATCGAACTCCGCGCCGGCTCCGCCCTCTCCACCAGCTCCGCCGCTGGGATTTCCGCCGCCGCCACCACCGCCACCGCCGCCGCCAATACCGGGACTTCCGGCAGCGGCGGCCGAGCCGCCTGCCCCGCCACCCGCGCCGCTCTGATTGTTGCCGCCGTCGCCACCCTTCGCTTGCCCGGTGGTTGCCGCCGTCCCTCCTGATCCTCCGCCGTTTCCGCCCCCGCCCCCGCCCCCGCCGGCGCCGCCGAACGACGAGGACCCGTTTGCGCCCGAGGCGCCGTTTCCGCTTGGACCGCCTGCACCACCACCACCACCGCCGCCGCGATTACCTCCCGCGCCGCCGGCGCCGCCGCCGAATTTGACGGAGCCGACGCACTCTGCCGCCGCTCCGCCCGCGCCTGGACCGAGCGCCGCCGCCGCCGCGCCCCCTTTGGCGGCAACGTTGGCAGAGGCGAAGGACGTGGCGCCGAAGAAGGTATCCTTGCCGGGATCACCCGGGCCTCCCCCGGCACCGGTCGTGTAGGGGACTGCCGCTCCCGGCGTGAGCGCGAGGTTGTTGATCAGCGCGTAGGCGCCGCCGCCGCCGCCGCCACCCGGAGCGAGAGCAACGCTCGCGCGGCCGCCGCCGCCACCGCCAATGCACTCAATGGTGTTGTTGGCGTTGTTCCAGTCAGCTGGAACGGTCCACGTCCCGCTGCCAAGGGTGAGAACTTGCGTGTTGGAGGGGTGATCGTTGCGCACCAGCTGCTCGAAAAAGATCAGCCAGAAGTTGGGAAAGCGCATGCCGGCGCGCCGTGTCTGCGGGTCGCTTTCCATGCGCGGACCCCACCGGCCAGTATAGCCCTTGAAGTCCGGGTCGCCCGGCCAGAGTATCTGCGTCTCACGATCGACGATGGTGCTGTAGTGGCGTCCGGCAATATCGGGCTGGTCGTCTCCCTGCCATTCGACTGCACGGCTCGCATCCACGTCGGGGGGCCGCAGGCCCTTGGGGTGCACGACCTTCCCGCTCGTGGTGGTGATGGCATCTTTTGTCGGTCCGACTGCCGGAAGGACTCCGACGACGTCGAGGCCACTTGCATTCTCAAGAGCGCCTGCGACGAGGCCTGCTGCCCCGCCAAGGGCCGCGCCCACCGGACCGAACACGGATCCTAGGCCGGCACCCGCCGCGATCTTGGCGACCATGATGAAGATGCCTTTGACGACGCCGAAAATGTCGTCGATCACGGTATCTTCCTCCGGAAGCGGAGGAATCTCGCCGGCCGGAGCTTCCGACTCCCCGCAAGACCGGACGCCGGGATCTTCCGCCGTCAGCGGTCCGACGACCGAGGGTTGCTCCGTCGTCAGATAGAGCGCGTGGCTACCCCGCGCCACGGCGAGGCGAGGATGGGTCTTCTCCAGGACCTCGGCCGCGCTCCACGGCAGCACCCGCATGCCGGTGCGGACCTCCTTGCCGCCGAATTTGATGAGGCCCGGATTGCGATTGGAGAGTCCGATCAGTTTCGGTGCGTACTCTTCGCTTGGAGAGGGACGATCGAGCAGAATTACCACGGCGGTCCAGTCGCCGGCGAAACTGCCGAACTCCGTTGCCTGATCGATGTAGGGGCAATCGATCCCTTCATCGTGCCCCGGATAGAACAGGTAGTAGCAGATGAGCGCCGGGCCGGTGAGGAACTGCCCTGAGAGCAGCTCGCTGAATTGGATTTCGGTGTCACCGGTCGCGTCCGCCTCGTCGAACAGCCGACGCAGGCGGACATCGTCGAAGAACTCGGCGTGATACCAGAACTCGCTCTTCTTGAGTGCCTCGTCGGTTCGATAGAGTTCGGCGATGCGGTCGAGATTCGCGTAGCGGTTGGCGGCGGGAAACGGCGAGCCGGGCGCCCTCCAGCCAGCAAGATCCAGGAAGCATTCTTGCTCGTTCGAGGTCACCAGAAACTCGAAGGGACCGTTCGGCAGGCCCTTGCCGAGGAATACGTCGCCTTCATTGGGGAGCGCCCCAAGCTTGCCTGCATCGACGACCGGATTGTTGCCCCAATCGCTCGGCGTCAGGAAGGGCGTCGTCGCCTTCCACAGCGCGCAGCGCTCAAGATAGCGCTTGGCGTCGCTCGGAAAGAAGCGCTCCTCGGGTCTTGTAGCATCGCCGCCAAAGAAGAACAGGACCGGCTCGAAATCGCGGATCAATTGCACTTGCGCTTCGCTCGGAGGAGGCATGTCGGATCTCGTTCACGCGGTCAATTCGTCTTGGCCCCTGTGCTTTCTTTGTCGAAGATCGCCCTGATCAGCGCCTGGAACTGCGGATCGCAATCGAGCGTCGGCAGAAGCTCGATCAAGGTCTTGAGGCAGGGATTGGCGAGCTCGTTGAGAAGGTCGGGATCGTCGAGCGACAACAGGCCATTGTCTTTCAGCCAGTCGCGCATTTTTTGGGCGAGCGCGATCATCTCGGGGCTGCCGACCTTGCCGGCGCGCCACACCTCGGCGTAGTCGCGGCCCATCTGTTGGAACTCCGCGGCCTTCTCCTGCCCCAGCTGGGCGACGCCGCCGAGGAGGTCCGTCTGACAGCGCTTCACGAAGGCCGCAAGCCAATAGCCGCATTTCGGGTCCTTGCGCACCGCCTCTTTCAGCTTGCGGAAGAACTCGGCCCAGCAATTGGCCACGCCGGGTGTGAGCGGCCTCTCCAAAAAGCCGTCGGACATGGTGCTCGGGTTCTGCCGCCAAACTTTAATCAGCGCGATGTCGCCGGTGAGATGTTGGCTCGGCGCGCCGATCCTGTTCCCGATCAAGACTCCCTTGGCGCCGACGCCTTGAACATGTCCGGGGATGACGCCCCCACCGCCAGCAGCGCCTCCGCTTCCGTCAGGAAGCACCCAACTGTCGAAGCCCCAGCCGAAGTTGGTGAAACCATCGTGGCTGAAGGAGAAGTGCAGCCAGACGCCGAGCGGGACGTCGGCGAGCTCGTAGGTCCTGTCCGGAAGCTCGACCATCACGCGTTGGTTGCTGAGCTTGATGCGGAAGCTGTCGTCGGCGTCGATGATGGTTCCGGCGCCCTGGGAAAATCTCGCTTGGATCTCGACCCTCAGCGCGCGCATATGACCCCAGGGGTCATGCGGCCGTCGCGGAATGGCAATGGCGCTTTGCGGCGAGGAAAATCTCAGGCCGACTTGACCTCCGGGGAGCGGGGATACATCGGAAGGGATGCCGTCGCTGTGCCAAGGAGAACGGTCAGCCGCGATCCTGCCCCAACAATACACGTGATGGCAGATCAGCTCCCACACCGGCGACCGCCCCGGAATAACACGCTGTCCAGCGCGCCGATCATTGCACCCAGTTCAATCCGCGCACAATCGGATTTTAGGGGGAACGCTTGACACTTCCTGCGACATATTTGACGCGGGGCTGAACGCTGACGCGAGAAGGCGACCGCGGCCCCCAACTTGCTCCCGGCCTCCCCCTGTCCGCTGCGGGCGACCAACGGAGGCTTCGCCAAGATCGTCGAGCCCGCGTTTAGCGGCCCTACAACGGGATGTTGTCGTGCTTCTTCCAGGGGTTCTCGAGCTGCTTGTGGCGCAGCATCTGCAGCGCGCGGGCGATGCGCTTCCGCGTGCCATAGGGCGCGATCACCTCGTCGATATAGCCGCGCTCGGCGGCGACGAAGGGATTGGCGAAGCGCTTCTGATATTCGTCGATGCGCTTCTTGATCTTGTTCTCGTCGCCAAGCTCGGCGCGATAGAGGATCTCGGCCGCGCCCTTGGCGCCCATCACCGCGATCTCGGCCGACGGCCAGGCATAGTTGAGGTCGCCCCTGATATGCTTGGAGCTCATGACGTCATAAGCGCCACCATAGGCCTTGCGGGTGATCACGGTCACCTTCGGCACCGTTGCCTCGGTGAAGGCAAACAGGAGCTTGGCGCCATGCTTGATCAGGCCGCCGTATTCCTGATCGGTCCCCGGCAGGAACCCGGGCACGTCGACGAAGGTGACGATGGGAATGTTGAAGCAGTCGCAGAAGCGGACGAAGCGCGCAGCCTTGCGCGAGGCGTCCGAATCGAGCACGCCGGCAAGCACCATGGGCTGATTGGCGACGATGCCGATGGTGCGCCCTTCGATGCGGGCGAAGCCGACCACCATGTTCTTGGCGAAGGAAGCCTGGATCTCGAAGAAGTCGCCTTCGTCGACGACCTTATGGATCAGCTCCTTGATGTCGTAAGGCTTGTTGGGGTGGTCGGGGACCAGGGTGTCGAGGGAATGCTCGAAGCGATCCCAGGGGTCAAGCGTCGGGATCTCCGGCACGCCTGACTGGTTGTTGGACGGCAGAAAATCCATCAACCGCCGCATCTGCAGCAAGGTCTCGACGTCGTTGTCGTAGGCGCCGTCGGCGATCGACGACTTGGTGGTGTGGATGCTGGCGCCGCCAAGCTGCTCGGCGGTCACTTCCTCCTTGGTCACGGTCTTCACCACGTCGGGCCCGGTGACGAACATGTACGAGGTGTCGCGCACCATAAAGATGAAGTCGGTCATGGCCGGCGAATAGACGTCGCCGCCCGCGCAGGGGCCCATGATCACCGAGATCTGCGGAATCACGCCGGAGGCGAGCACATTGCGGGTGAACACCTCGCCATAGCCGCCGAGCGCGGCGACGCCCTCCTGGATGCGCGCGCCGCCGGCGTCGAACAGGCCGATGATCGGGGCCCGATTCCTGAGCGCCATGTCCTGAATCTTGACCATCTTCTCGGCATGGGCCTCGGAGAGCGAGCCGCCGAACACGGTGAAGTCCTTGGCGAAGACATAGACCACGCGGCCGTTGATGGTGCCCCAGCCGGTGACGACGCCGTCGCCGGGGACGCGTGTCTGCTCCATGCCGAAATCGATGCAGCGGTGCTCGACATACATGTCGAACTCCTCGAAGGAGCCTTCGTCGAGCAGAAGCTGGAGCCGTTCCCGCGCCGTGAGCTTGCCGCGCGCGTGCTGCGCCTCGATGCGCTTCAGGCCGCCGCCTTGGCGCGCCCTTCCCCGCCGGATTTCAAGCTCTTCCAGGACTTCCTTCATGCCGCTTCCCAAGCCCCTCAAACTGTGACGCCGTGGTGACGGTCAATAGCATGGGGTGCGTGCGGCGCAAATGGCGTAGGACCCCTCTCCCCTCCCACAAGGGGAGAGGGGAAAACTATTCGGCGCCGAGCACCAGCGTGTAATAGGCGCGGCCGTTGCGATAGCTCACCGCGACCCCCGCGGCTTGCGCGTCGGGCAGCAAGAGATTGCGCTTGTGCGGCGCGCTCCGCTCCCAGCCCCGCATCGCCTCGCTGAAGGTTCTCTGCCCAGAGGCGACATTCTCAGCGGTGAGATGGGCTGCATAACCGGCGCGCTTGGCACGGTCCCAGGGCTTGGAGCCGTCGGCGCCTTGATGGCCGATCTTGCCCCGCCGTGCCTGGGTCTCCGCCTGCGCCGCCGCCGCCCGGCTGAGGCGCTGGTCGAGCACGACCGGCTTCAGCCCATGCTGCCGCCGAAAGGCATTGATCTCGGCGAGCGCGGTTCGCGCGTTGACGCCGGACACACGATATTCGACCGGCGTCGGCGCCAGCACCGGAACGGCGCAAGGCCCGGCAAAGAGGAGAGCGCAAGCAAAAGCGATCATGGCGACACCTCCCCTCGGCCCGAGAGGGCTATTCTGGCTGCAAAAGCGTCAAGAGTTTGGCCGCGGCGGCGAAGTCGCGGTGGCGGTTCTCCCGCCGCGCCTTGGCGTCCTCGTCCTCGCCCCATTGGCTGATCTGCCAGTCTTCGTCGACATGGGCCGCGGCCCAGGCCTCGTCCGGGGTGAGCCGCCCAAGCGCGACCGCGAGCGCGAGGAGCGCCGAGCCGGTCAGCCCGGTCATGACATGGAGCGCCGCGAGGCTCCAGGCGTCGAATTCGCCGAGCCGCGCCGCGATTGCCGCGAGCGAGGCCTCGTCCTGGCCGACATGCATGACGCCCTCGGCGAGCTGCATCGGCGCACGGAGCTCGGTCTTGGCCCAGGCCACCACCGGATCCCACTGCTTCGCCTGCAACGCCGCGAGCTTGTCGGAGCCCTCGGCGCGATAGCAGACGAGGTCCGAGCGCCCATAGCCGAGGATGTCGTCCTTGACAGCCTCCTCGCGCCCCTTGACCCCATCGATGACACTGTTGGCGAGCCTCGTGAGCGGCATGGTGGCGGGGTCGATGTGCGCCCCCTGCCCGCGCCACTCATCGGCCACGCCCTCGGCCAAGGCCTTGGTGGGGAGGAGAAGCGCGGCCTTGCCCGGCGTGCGCACCTTCTTGCCGTCGAGGCGCAACGACGCGGCGCCGCCCGCCTCGTCCTTGATCTCCACACGTGCGTAGAAGCGCTTGGGAAAACTCGCCTTGTGTGCCGGCGCTTTACCGGGATTTCGAGGCGTGGGCTCAGCCATTGTTGCTCTTCGACGCGCCCTTCGGCTTCTTCGGCACCCGTTCGGCCCGCGGCGGCGACCGCGTCTGCGACTTGGCTTTCCTGGCGAGGCGCTCGTAGTCGCCTCTGAGCTTCTCCAGGGTGGTGTCGTCGAGCTCCTCGAGATCGAGCAGCACGTTCCGCGCATTCTTGGTGACACGGATCAACTCGTCGACCTTGATGTGGATCGAGGCCGTATCCCGGTTCTGGGTGTTCTGAATCACGAACACCATGAGGAAGGTGATGATCGTGGTCGCCGTGTTGATGACGAGCTGCCAGGTGTCGCTATAGCCGAACACCGGGCCCAGCAGACCCCACAACACGATGATACCGACCGCGACGGCAAAGGTGACCGGGCGCCCGGTGATATGGGACACCCATTGGGCAAAGCGTACGAACCAAAAATTCCTGTCAGCCATGTTTTTGTTCCTTGAGAGAGCTGACGGAGCGGAGGCTTCCGCCGATCTCATAACGCGCGAGCCTCGTCTTCAGTCCCATGCGGCTCGACAAATCCGAACAGCTCGAAGCTCCGCTTCATGTGCTCCGGCAGCGGCGCGGTGACGTCGACGACGCCCTGGCCCGAAGGATGGGGAAAGCTGATGCGGCGGGCGTGAAGGTGGAGCTTGTTGTCGACCCCCTCCGGGAGGTCGCGGTCGCCGTGATATTTCTCGTCGCCGAGGATGGGGTGGCCGAGGATGGCCATATGGGCCCGGAGCTGATGCTGGCGCCCGGTCACGGGCTTGAGCGACAGCCAGGACACCTGCTGCGCCGCGCGGTCGACGACGGCGTAATGGGTAACGGCAGACTGTGCCCGCTCCTGCTCGCCCGGTCGCGCCTTGCGCACGCGGTCGCCTTCGGGCCCGGCCGCCTTGACCAGCGCCGCCTCGACCTTGCCTTGCGGCGGCTTCGGCACGCCCTTGACCAGGGCCCAATAGATCTTGCGCACCGAGCGGGTCTGAAACGCCCGGCCGAGCTTCGCCGCCACCTCGCGCCGCTTGGCGACGACGAGGACGCCGGAGGTGTCGCGGTCGAGCCGGTGCACGAGGCGCGCGCGGGTCTTGGGGCTATCGCCGAGGGCTTCGAGCAGCCGGTCGATATGATGGGTGGTCTTGGTGCCGCCCTGCACCGCGATGCCGGGCGGCTTGTTCAGCACCATGATGTCGTCGTCCTCATAGAGGGTGATGGCGGCGAGAAAGGCGCGCTCGGCCTTGGTGAGCGCTTTCGCCGCAGGCTTCGCCGAAGCCGCCGAGGCCGCCGTGGCCGGCAGCGGCGGCACCCGGACGGTCTGGCCGGCGGCAAGCCGCGTGCTCGCCTTGGCCCTGCCGCCATCGACCCGTACTTGCCCCGTGCGCAACAATTTCTCAAGCCGGCTGTGCGGCAAATCGGCGTAGTGGCTCCGGAACCAGCGGTCGAGCCTCATGCCGTCCTCGTCGGCCTCCACGTGCCGCGTCTCGACCGCCGATCTCTCTGTCATCTGATCTCACCCAACCGGGCCAAACGCCCGCAACGACTCGCCGATTGCGGTTGATCGGCACGCATTCTGCGCTAGCATGAGTGAATTCCGAAGGGGATGGAGTTCCCCGAACCGCCTTTGGCTGATGACTCCTACCGTAACCAACCGTGCGGTGGGAGCTTTTGCGACACGCACCCGCCCACTAAGGCGGGTTTTTTGCATCGGCACCAGACCGCTTTCAAGGGACCATCGTTAATGGCAGCCTATCTTTGGATCGCAGTGGGAAGCGCCCTTGGCGGGATGGCCCGCTTTGCGTGCTCCGGCTTCGTGGCACGCCTCCTCGGGGAGACGTTCCCCTGGGGGACCATCTTCGTCAACGTGGTCGGCTCTTTCATCATCGGCTTCTTCGCCACCCTCACCGGCCCCGACGGCCGTGTTTTCGTCGATACCTGACACGGCAATTGGTGATGCTCGGCATCTGCGGCGGCTACACCACCTTTTCGTCGTTCAGCTTGCAGACCCTGAGCCTGCTTCAGGACGGCGAATGGTGGCTCGCCGGCGCCAATGTCGCGCTCTCCGTCGCCGCCTGCCTGCTCGCCGTCTGGGCCGGCTATGCGCTCGCCGCCTCGATCAATGCCTTGAAGTGGATCTGACCAATGCCGATCTCACGCGACGCCGTGCTCCTCCGCATTTTCATCGGCGAGGACGACAAGTCCGATCACAAGCCGCTCTACGAGGCCATCGTGCTCAAGGCCCGCGAGATGCATCTCGCCGGCACCACGGTGCTGCGCGGCGCCGTCGGCTTCGGCCATTCGAGCGTGCTGCACACCACCAAGATCCTACGCCTATCGCAGGATCTGCCCCTCGTCATCGAGATCGTCGACAGCGAGGAGGCCATCAACGCCTTTCTCACCGCGATCGAGGACATGATGGGGAGCGCGCTGGTGACCACGGAGAAGGTCAAGGTGATCCAATACGGGCCCAATAAGCTCGACTAGCGCGCGCTCAACCCGTTTCGATCGACCGCAGGGCGCGAATATAGGCTCGAGGCAAGCCGTGATGCTCGGCGCCGGAGATCAGGTGCCGCATGTATGCCTCGGACGGCAGCGCGTCGCTGCCGTCCGGTCGAGCGCGGTAGAGGAACGCCGCGACGGCGTCGCCTTCGGGGCCGCCGTGCCGCACCTCGACTTCGACCAGGAGATGCCGGTTTTCGTGCTCGGGACGATCGGGCCCATAGCCCTCCGCCGCGTGCAACGCGCCGACCTCGGTCTCGTCCAGGGCATAGAGGACGCCCCAAACGCCCCCGCCCTCGGCGGCAATGAGACCCGCCGTGGCGCAAGCCCGCACCGGCGAGCGGCGGGGGAAGCAGAGCGTGTGGCCCCGAAGATAGGCGACGCCAAGCACAAGATGGGACGGACAGCGCGCTCGCATCTGCGCCGGATCCATATTGGAGCCGAAGGCAAAGTAGATCACGGCTATCGCGCCTTGTTGGCGCGCAACTGAGCAAACCGATCGAGCCGCGCCTTCAGCTCCTGCTCGAAGCCGCGCGTGGTCGGCTGGTAGAAGCTCTGCCGCGCCACGCCGTCGGGGAAATAGTTCTGGCCGGAGAAGGCTTCGTCCTCGCCATGGTCATAGGCGTAGCCGCGGCCGTAGCCCTCCTGTTTCATCAGCTTGGTCGGCGCGTTGAGGATGTGTTTCGGCGGCGCCAGCGACCCAGCTTCCTTGGCGAGACGCGACGCCGCGCCGAAAGCGACATAGGCAGCGTTCGATTTCGGCGCCAGCGCGAGATAGACCGTCACTTGCGCCAGCGCGAGCTCGCCCTCGGGACTGCCGAGGAAATCGTACGCCTCCTTGGCGGCGTTCGCCTGCACCAGCGCCTGCGGGTCGGCAAGACCGATATCCTCGACCGCCATGCGCACCAGGCGGCGGGCGATGTAGAGCGGATCCTCGCCCCCCGACAGCATCCGCGCGAGCCAATAGAGCGAGGCGTCGGGGTCGGAGCCGCGCACCGATTTGTGCAAGGCGCTGATGAGATTGTAATGGCCGTCCTGGGATTTGTCGTAGAGCGGGGCCCGCCGCTGCACCAGCGCCACGAGCGCCTCACGGTCGAGTGGCGTCTTGGCGCCCGAGGCCGCGGCGAGCCACACATCCTCGGCGAGATTGATCACGGCGCGGCCGTCGCCGTCGGCCATGGCGACCAGCGCGGCACGGGCCTCCTCGGTCAGGGGCAGCGTCCGCCCCTCATGAGCCTCGGCGCGGGCGAGCAGGGCCTCGAGCCCCTCGTCCTCGAGACGCTTGAAGGTGAGCACGCTCGCGCGCGACAAGAGCGCCGAGTTGAGCTCGAAGGACGGGTTCTCGGTGGTGGCGCCGACGAGGATGACGGTGCCGTCCTCCACGTAGGGCAGGAAGGAATCCTGTTGCGAGCGATTGAAGCGATGGATCTCGTCGACGAAGAGGAGCGTGCCCTTGCCGTGTTCCCGCCGCGCCCGCGCCGCCTCGAACACCTTGCGCAGGTCCTGCACCCCGGATTGGATCGCCGACAATTGCTCGAAATGCAGGTCCGTCTCTTCGGCAAGAAGCCGGGCCACGGTGGTCTTGCCGGTCCCTGGCGGTCCCCAGAAGATTACCGAGCCGAGCCGGCCGGCCTTGACCATGCGCGTGAGCATACCCTGCTCGCCGAGGAGGTGGTCCTGTCCCACCACCTCGCACAAGGAGGACGGCCGCAGCCGATCGGCAAGCGGCCTCGGCGCCTTCTCGGAGAGCCCAGCCGCCTCGAACAGGGAAACCATGGCAGTGATCTCGCTCAGCCCTGAATAGCGATGTTAAAGACCTGCCCCTCGCGCTCGAACGAGAGGCGCCAGCCTCCCGGCGCTTGGTTCAGCGTCTGCACCAGCGTCTCGACGGAGGTCATTCGCTCGTTGTTGAGTCCGACCACGATATCGCCGCGCCGAAAGCCGAACCGCGCCGCGGTGGTACTGGGTGCCACGTCGAGGACGACGACGCCCTTGTCTTCATCGTCGAGGCCGAGTTCCTCGGCGACCGCGGGCGACAGATTGGCGACGGTGGCACCGGACAGCGGATGGCGCCCCTTGAGGTCGCGGCTGTCTCGCGGCGGATCCTCGATTGCGGCGACGAGGGCAATGGTGGCCTTGAACGGCCGGCCGTGACGCATCAGCCCCAGCTCGGAACTGCCGCCGAGGCCTTTGGTGGCGAGCCGGTATTGGAACGCGCGCGGGTCCTGCACCGGCTTGCCGTCGACGCTCAGCACCACGTCGCCGGGAAGGAGACCGGCCCGCGCCGCGGGACCATCGGCGTGAACCGCCTTGATGAGGGCGCCGGTCGGGCGGTCGAGGCCCAAGGAATTGGCGAGGTCCGGCGTCACCGGCTGCAACGACGCGCCGAACCAGGGCCGCTGCACCTTGCCGCCTTGCAACGCCGCCTGAACCACGAGCCGCACCATATTGGACGGAATCGCAAATCCGATGCCCTGCGAGCCACCGCTTTTGGAGAAGATCGCTGTGTTGATGCCGGCGAGCCGCCCGTCCATGTCGACGAGCGCGCCACCCGAATTGCCGGGATTGATGGCGGCGTCGGTCTGGATGAAGAACTGATAGTCGGAGATGCCGACCTGGGTCCGCGCCAGCGCCGAGACGATGCCGCTGGTTACGGTCTGCCCGACACCGAACGGATCGCCGATGGCGAGCACGAGATCGCCGACCTCGAGGCTGTCGGAATCGCTGAAGGCGATCGATGGGAAGGTCACGCCGTTTGACTGCAGGCGGAGCACGACGAGATCGGCGCGCTCGTCCTTGAGGATGACCTTGGCGGGGAACTCCCGGCCGTCGGACAGCGCCACGGTGATCTCCGCCTCGCCGCTTCCCTCGATGACGTGATTGTTGGTGACGGCAACGCCATCGGGACTGACGATCACGCCAGAGCCCAGCGAGTTCTGGATGCGCTCTCGGGGGATGCCGAAATTGTCGCCGAACAGGCGGCTGAAGAAGGGATCGTTGGCGAAGGGCGAGACCACCTGCTTCACCCTGCGGCTGACATAGACGTTGACCACCGCGGGTGCCGCGCGTTTCACCACCGGGGCGAAGGACTGCTTGATCGCTGCCTGGCTTTCGGGAACCAGACGCTGGGTTTCGCTTTCCGCCGGCGCCACGTGGACAAAGATCACTGCGGCAATAGCGAGCGCCGAACCAAATTTCAGGACAGAGAGAGTACGACGTTTTGTCATTGGCGGATGTTTAGCGCGCTGTTTGGGCAATTCGAGGATGTGAACTTCTATAACTCACGGCAATGCCGTTGGGAAATTTGGCAAATCAGCCAATTTCAAGGGCTTGGGCCTTGCCGCCTCAGAGCATTTCCCTAAGATGCGACCCGGGCGTGTTCCGACAATCAAAGTAGTGTGGGAGAAAACGTATGCGCATGATGAAACTGGCCCTGGTGGCACTGGCCGCGCTGTTCGCCTGGAGCGCGACGGCGGAAGCCCTCGAGGTCAAGAAGAAGCGGGAGGCTCCGGGCAAGCCGGCGGAGGTCTGGGCACTCGTCGGTGAGTTCTGCGACATCAAGAAATGGCACCCGGTCGTCACCGACTGTGTCGAAGAGACGGAGGGCGATGTCGTCTACCGCACCCTCACGCTGAAGGATGGCGGCAAGATCAAGGAGAAGATGACGGCCAAGGATGATCTGAGCTACAGCTATGAGATCGTGGATAGCCCCCTCCCCGTCAAGAACTACAAAGCCAAGCTTTGGATCGAAGAGGATGACGAGCCGAATCGCGTCGCCATTTTCTGGCAGGCCGATTTCGACGCCAACGGCGCGAGCGACGACGACGCAAAAAAGGTGATCACCGGCATCTTCAATGCCGGCCTAAGCGGCATGAAGGACATCGCCAACACGGCGCATTACGGCGACGCCAACGACAAGGCCGATGTGTCGGGCGACGACAAAGACGACGACGACGACAACGACTAGAGACAACAAAGGCGCGTCGTGACCACGGCGCGCCTTCTTCTCATCTATCCGCGGGGTACCTGGTAACCCGCCGCTCTCGCGATCAATCGGGCCCGGCTAGGCCGCGGCCATCGCCTCTTCGTCGGGGCCCTGGACCGGGCCTGAATCCTGCCCGCGCGCGTCGGGATCGCGGTCGACCAGCTCGATGACCGCCATCGGCGCTGAATCGCCATAGCGGAACCCAGCCTTGAGCACGCGGGTGTAGCCGCCCGGCCGATCGGCGTAGCGCGGACCGAGCGTGCCGAACAGCTTCGCCACCATGGCCTCGTCGCGAAGGCGCGATTGCGCGATGCGCCGCGCGTGCAGGTCCCCGCGCTTGGCCAGCGTAATCAGCCGGTCGGCAACACGCCGCAAATCCTTGGCCTTGGGCAAGGTGGTCACGATCTGCTCGTGCTTGATCAGAGCCGCGGCAAGGCTCGAGAACAGCGCCGAGCGGTGGCTTGGGGTACGGTTCAGTTTCCGCCCGGCTTTACGGTGACGCATCTCTTCCTCCCTGGCGGTCAGCCGTCGGCATCGGATCCGACGATCGCGACCCGCCTAGTAATGATCCTCGAACCGCTTGGCGAGCTCTTCGATGTTCTCAGGCGGCCAGTCCGGCACTTCCATGCCGAGATGGAGGCCCATGGAGGCGAGCACCTCCTTGATCTCGTTCAGCGACTTGCGGCCGAAATTCGGGGTGCGCAGCATCTCGGCTTCGGTCTTCTGAATGAGGTCGCCGATATAGACGATGTTGTCGTTCTTCAGGCAATTCGCCGAGCGCACCGACAATTCGAGCTCGTCCACCTTCTTGAGCAGCGCGGCATTGAAGGCGATCTCCGGCTGGCGCTCGTAGAGCACCTCCTTCTTCGGCTCCTCGAAATTGACGAACACCGACAGCTGATCCTGCACGATGCGCGCGGCAAGGGCGATGGTGTCCTCCGGCCGCACCGAACCGTCGGTCTCGATGTCCATGGTCAGCTTGTCGTAGTCGAGGATCTGGCCCTCGCGGGTATTCTCGACGCGATAGGAGACCTTGCGCACCGGGCTGTAGAGCGAGTCGACCGGGATGTAGCCGATCGGGGCGTCATCCGGGCGATTGCGCTCGGCAGGGACGTAACCCTTGCCCGTCGCGGTGGTGAACTCCATGCGGATCGAGGCGCCCTCGTCGAGGGTGCAGATCACGTGATCCGGATTGAGGATCTCGATGTCGGCGCCGGTCTCGATGTCGCTGGCCTTGGCGACGCCCGGACCTTCCTTCTTCAGCACCATGCGCTTCACGCCTTCGGCATGCTGGCGGAGCGCAATCTCCTTGATGTTGAGGATGATGTTGGTGACGTCCTCTCTCACGCCGGGAATGGAGGAGAACTCGTGCAGCACCCCGTCGATATGCACCGACGTGATCGCCGCACCTTGGAGGGACGACAGCAATACGCGGCGAAGCGCATTGCCGAGGGTGAGCCCGAAACCACGCTCCAGCGGCTCGGCGATGACCATGGCAAAACGCTGCGGTTCACGGCCGGAAACGACATTGAGCTTGGTGGGCTTGATGAGATCTTGCCAGTTCTTCTGCAGCACCTGGAGGGCCCTTTCCTGGTCCTTGAGCGGGGCAGCCTGCCCCAACTTTAGAGAATCTGTGTGCAACATGAGGCGATGAGCCTTCCCTTCGCTTAGACGCGCCGGCGCTTGCGTGGCCGGCAACCGTTATGCGGGATCGGAGTGACGTCGCGGATCGAAATCACCGTGAAACCCGAAGCTTGCAGCGCGCGCAGCGCCAACTCGCGCCCCGATCCTGGCCCCCTCACCTCGATCTCGAGGTTCTTCATGCCATGCTCCATCGCCTTCTTGCCGGCATCCTCGGCCGCGACCTGAGCCGCATAAGGGGTCGACTTCCGCGATCCCTTGAAGCCCATGGCGCCGGCAGACGACCAGGAGATGGTGTTGCCTTGGGCGTCGGTGATGGTGATCATGGTATTGTTGAAGCTCGCATGCACGTGAGCGACGCCGGAGGTGATGTTCTTCTTTTCCCGGCGGCGAACGCGCGTCTTATCCTTGGCCATGCTCTAATCCCGCATCCATGAAATTGCGCCGGCCTAAGGTCACGCTCGAGCCGGGCTTGTTGAAACTCTCTATTTCTTCTTGCCGGCAATCGGCTTGGCCGGTCCTTTGCGCGTCCGCGCATTGGTATGGGTGCGCTGGCCGTGGACCGGGAGCCCGCGCCGATGGCGGAGGCCGCGGTAGCAGCCGAGATCCATCAACCGCTTGATATTCATGGCGACGTCGCGTCTGAGGTCGCCTTCGACCATATAATCCCGGTCGATCACCTCACGGATCTGGATGACCTCCGACTCGGTGAGCTGGCTCACTCGCCGCTCCGCCGGAATGCTCACTTTTTCGCAAATCTGCTTGGCGAAGGTATCGCCAATGCCATGGATATAGGTGAGCGCCACCTCAACCCGCTTGTTGGACGGGATGTTCACACCTGCAATACGGGCCACGAAGCTCTCTCCTCGAAGCGCATCCTAATGCGCTGAAATCTAAGCAAAACCGCCTATGAAACGCAGCAAAACCGACCACGGGAAAACGCCGTCCCCCGGGACCGGTCATTCCTATCCAGCAATGGATCGAGCCTTATCTAGCGATTCCGCTTGACAAGGTCAACCGGGGGTCTTGCCGCAATTAACCTACCCCCCATCGAGCGCCTGGGCGATGGCCCGATGGACCTCCTTGATGTCCGCCATGCCATCTACGGTTTTAAGCTTTCCCTGCCGCTCGTAATAGGCGATCAGGGGCTCGGTCTGGGCGTGGTAGGCCTTAAGCCGCTGCCGCACCACCTCTTCATTGTCGTCGCGCCGGCGCACGAATTCGGTCGAGCCGCAACGGTCGCAGACGCCGGGCACCTTCGGCATCTTGAAGTCCTCGTGATAGCCCTCGCCGCAACTGCCGCAGCTGAAGCGGCCGGTGATGCGCCGCACCAGGGCGTCATCGTCGACCCGCATCTCGACGACGGCGTCGAGCTCTTGGCCGCGCTCCCGAAGCAGCCGGTCGAGCGCCTCGGCCTGGGCGATGGTGCGCGGAAAGCCGTCGAGGATGAAGCCGTCGCCGTCGCTGCCGGCATCGAGCCTCTCGGCGATCAGCCCGATCACGAGCTCGTCGGGGACGAGTTGCCCGCGTTCCATGATGTCGCCCGCCTTGCGCCCGAGCTCGGTCCCGGCTGCGACCGCCGCTCTCAGAATGTCACCGGTGGACAGTTTATCGAGGGAGCGCTCCTTCTCGAGCAGTGCGGCCTGTGTCCCCTTGCCGGCACCGGGCGGGCCGAGCAGGACGAGAATCATTGTCGTCGCGCTCCCCTAAGCTTGGACCGCTTGATCAGGCCCTCATATTGATGGGCGAGCAGATGGCTCTGCACCTGGGCCACGGTATCCATGGTGACGCTGACCACGATCAGGAGCGAAGTGCCGCCGAAATAGAACGGCGCTCCGGCGTAGGAGACGAGGATCTCCGGCAGCACGCAGACCGCGGCCAGATAAAGCGCACCGACCACGGTGATGCGGGTGAGCACGTAGTCGATATATTCCGCGGTTCGCTCGCCAGGCCGGATGCCCGGCAGAAAGCCGCCATACTTTTTCAGATTGTCCGCCGTGTCCTTCGGGTTGAACACCACCGCGGTGTAGAAGAAGGCGAAGAAGATGATCAGCGACACGTAAAGCAGGACATGCAGCGGCTGGCCCTGGCCGAGCAGGGCGGTGACCGTGGTCAGCCATTCAGGCCCCTGCCCCGACGAGAAATTGGCGAAGGTGATCGGCAGCAACAACAGCGACGAGGCGAAGATCGGCGGGATCACGCCGGCGCTGTTGAGCTTGAGCGGCAGGTGCGAGGAATCGCCCTGGAACATGCGGTTGCCGACCTGGCGCTTGGGATATTGCACCAAGAGACGCCGTTGCGCCCGCTCCATGAACACGATGACGGCAATGACGACGATGGCCATGACCAGCAGCGCCAGGATCAGCGCGGTGGACATCGAGCCGGTGCGGCCAAGTTCGAGGGTGCCGAGGATGGCGTGCGGCAGTCGCGCCACGATGCCGGCGAAGATGATCAGCGAGATGCCGTTGCCGACGCCTCTCGCGGTGATCTGCTCGCCGAGCCACATCAGGAAAATGGTGCCGCCGACGAGGGTGATCACCGTGGTGATGCGGAAGAACAAGCCGGGATCGAGCACGATATTGCCGGCGCCTTCCAAGCCGACGGCGATGCCATACGCCTGGAGCGCCGCCAGCAGCACCGTGCCGTAGCGGGTGTACTGGTTCATCTGCCGGCGGCCCTGCTCGCCTTCCTTCTTCAGCTGCTCGAGATGCGGCGACACCGTGGTCAGCAGCTGAATGATGATCGAGGCCGAGATGTACGGCATGATGTTGAGGGCGAAGATCGCCATGCGCCCGACGGCCCCGCCGGAGAACATGTCGAACATGCCGAGCAGGCCGGACTGCTGCTGCCGGAACACTTCCTGCAGCGCCTGCGGGTTGATGCCGGGAATCGGGATGTAGGTGCCGAGCCGGTAGATCAGAAGCGCGGCGAGCGTGAACCAGAGGCGCTTCTTCAGCTCGTCGGCCTTGGCGAAGGCGGCGAAGTTGAGATTGGAAACCAGTTGTTCGGCGGCGGAAACCATCCGGGAGCTCTCTTCCCTTTACCTGCGCGGGGCCGAACGGCCGCACGCGCCCCTACGGGGACAGTCCCTTTCTAGGACTTGTCCTTCTTGGCCGCTGCCGGTTTCGGCTTCGGCTTCTTGGCGTCGGCCTCGGCGGCCTTTTCCGGTTTTGGCGCCTTGGGCTTCGCCGCCCCTGCTTCGGCCTCCGCCGGCTTCGCCTCGTCGGCAGCCGAAGGTTGGTCCGGCTTCGGCTTGGGCTTCTTTCCCGACTTGGCGTCGGCCTTGGCCTGAACCTCCACGCGCTTGTTGGCGCGGCGGTCGGCCTTGACCTGATCGCCGGGCGGTCGCTCGCGGCCGGTAACGGTCTTCAGCGTCACGCTGCCACCGGCCGCCTCCACGGCCTTGACCGCGCTCGCCGAGGCGCCCGTGACCTCAAAGGCGAGCTTGGACTTGATCTCACCGTGACCGAGCAGACGCACGCCGTCCTTGGCGCGGCGGATCAACCCCGCCTCCCGCAGGGCCTCGATGGTGACCGGCTTCTTCGCATCGAGCTTGCCGGCATCGACCGCGGCCTGAATGCGGCCGAGATTGATCTCGTTGTATTTCCTGGCGAAAATGTTGTTGAAGCCGCGCTTCGGCAGGCGCCGATGCAGCGGCATCTGGCCGCCTTCGAAGCCCTTGATGGCGACGCCGGAGCGCGCCTTCTGGCCCTTGACGCCGCGCCCGGAGGTCTTGCCGAGACCCGAGCCAAGGCCGCGGCCAAGCCGCTTCTTGGACGTGGTGGCGCCGTCCCGATCCTTGAGTTCATTCAATCGCATCGCGTTTACGCTCCCGCCTCCTCATCCACGATGCGGACGAGATGGCTGATCTTGGCCACCATGCCGCGCACCTGGGGGCTGTCGACCAGCGTCCGGCGCTTATGCATCTTGTTGAGCCCGAGCCCGATCAAGGTCGCGCGCTGAATCCCGGGGCGCCTGATGGGGCTCCCGATCTGCTCCACGACGATCGTCTTCCTGTCCGCTGTCTTCGCCATCGTTCCTACTCCGCCTCGCGGCGCTCAATCCTCTAAGCCTCGGCCTGGCCCGCAGCTTCGCCGGCGCCATCCTTGCGGCGCGACACGATCTCGCTCACCTTCTTGCCGCGGCGGGCGGCAACGCCTCTCGGGCTGTCTTCATGGCGCAGCGCGTCGAAGGTGGCGCGCACCATGTTGTAGGGGTTCGAGCTGCCGAGCGACTTCGCCACCACGTCCTGGATGCCGAGGGTCTCGAACACGGCACGCATCGGACCGCCGGCGATGATGCCGGTGCCGGGAGGCGCCGCGCGCAGCACCACGCGTCCGGCGCCATGGTGGCCGGCGACGTCATGATGCAGCGTCCGCCCTTCGCGAAGCGGCACTCTGACCAGATTGCGCTTGGCGGCCTCGGTGGCCTTGCGGATCGCCTCCGGCACCTCGCGCGCCTTGCCGTGACCGAAGCCGACGCGCCCCTTCTGATCGCCGACGACGACGAGCGCGGCGAAACCGAAGCGACGGCCGCCCTTCACCACCTTCGCCACGCGATTGATGTGCACCAGCTTGTCGACGAATTCGCTGTCGCGATCGTCGCGGTCTCTTCGATCCGGGCCTCGGCCCCCTTTGCGATCCATGGCCATGCTCAGTAGGTCCTTTAAAAGTTCAGCCCGGCTTCGCGGGCAGCATCGGCGAGCGCCTTGACGCGCCCATGATAGAGGTAGCCGCCACGGTCGAAGACGACGTCCTTGACCCCGGCCTGGATGGCGCGCTCGGCGACGAGCTTGCCGACGGCCTCAGCCGCGGCGAGATCGCTGCCCTTCTTCAGATCGCCTTTGAGATCCTTGTCGAGGGTCGAGGCCGCGGCCATGGTCCGGCCCGCGCCGTCATCGATCACCTGGGCATAGATATGCTTCGACGACCGGAACACCGACAGCCGCGCGCGGCCATGCGCCGACCGCCGGAGCGACCCGCGAACCCGCTGCGAGCGGCGGATGAATTTCTCGTTGGTAGCGCTCATAGCCGTTACTTCTTCTTGCCTTCCTTGCGCAGAATGAACTCGCCGGCATATCGGACGCCCTTGCCCTTATAGGGCTCCGGCGGCCGGAACCGTCTGAGCTCGGCGGCGACCTGCCCAACCTTCTGCTTGTCGATGCCGGTGATCACGATCTCGGTCGGCTTCGGGCACTGCACCTGGATACCGTCCGGAATGGGAAAGAGAATGTCGTGGCTATAGCCGAGCTGAAGCTGCACGTCGGAGCCCTGCACCGCGGCGCGGTAGCCGACGCCCGTGATCTCGAGCTTCTTGGTGAAGCCTTCGGTGACGCCGGTGACGAGATTGGCCACCAACGTCCGCGACATGCCCCACATCGCCCGCGCCGTTTGCGTCTCGTCGCGGGGCGTGACCTCGATGCTGCCGTCCTCGAGCTTGGCCATGACCTCGTCCACGAGCACGTGCTTGAGCTCGCCCTTCGGCCCTTTCACCGCGACCTGCTGGCCATCGACCGAGGCGGTGACGCCACTCGGGATTGGCACTGGCTTTTTGCCGATACGGGACATCGTTCTCAACCTTCGCTCATCAAATCCTAGAACACGCTACAGAGGATCTCGCCGCCGACATTCTCGGTCCGCGCGCGCGCGTCAGACATGACGCCTTTCGGCGTCGAGAGTATGGCGACGCCGAGCCCGTTGGCCACGGTCGGCAGATCGCGCACCGACGAATAGACCCGCCGGCCCGGGGTCGACACCCGCTTGATGTCCTTGATCACCGGCTCGCCGTCGAAATATTTCAGCTCGATATCGAACTCCGACCGGCCGCCGTCATAATCGACGCGCGCATAGCCGCGGATGAAGCCTTCCTCCACCAGCACATCGAGCACATGCTCGCGCAGCCGGGAGGCCGGCGTCGTCACTTTGATCTTGTGGCGCATCTGCGCGTTGCGGATGCGGGCGAGCATGTCGCCGAGGGGATCGTTGATGCTCATTAGCGTTCCTACCAGCTCGACTTGACCATACCCGGGATCTGCCCTTGGCTCGCGAGGTCGCGGAGCGCAATACGCGACATCCTGAGCTTGCGATAATAGCCGCGCGGCCGCCCGGTCAGGTCGCAGCGGTTGCGGGCCCGCGTCGGCGAGGAGTTGCGCGGCAGTTCGGCGAGCTTCAGCCGCGCCGCGAAGCGCTCCTCCGCCGGAAGATTACGGTCCGCCGCGATCTCCTTGAGCCGGGCCCTGCGGCCCTTGAACTTGGTGGCGAGCCGGCGACGCCTCTTGTCCCGCTCAACCATGCTTGTCTTTGCCATTCACTCCTCCTGGCGCAACGAGAGCCCGAGCCCTAGCTGCGGAACGGAAAATTCAAATGCTTCAACAAGGCGCGCGCCTCGTCGTCGGTCTCGGCCGTGGTGCAGACGATGATGTCCATGCCCCAGATCTCCTCGACCTGATCGAAATTGATCTCGGGGAAGATGATGTGCTCCTTCAGCCCGAGCGCATAATTGCCGCGGCCGTCGAAGCTCTTCGGGTTCAGGCCTCTGAAGTCCCGCACCCGCGGCAGGGCGATGTTCACCAGCCGGTCGACGAACTCGTACATGCGGCTCTTGCGCAGCGTCACCTTGGCGCCGATCGGCATGCCTTCGCGCACCTTGAAGCCCGCGATCGACTTCCGCGCCTTGGTGATCACCGGCTTCTGCCCGGCGATCAAAGCAAGGTCGGCAGCCGCGGCAGTGACCTTCTTCGAATCGGCGACGGCCTCGCCGACGCCCATGTTGAGCACGACCTTCTCGAGCCGCGGCACCTGCATCGGGTTGGCGTAGCCGAACTCCTTGGACAGCTCGCCGCGCAGCACGGTCTCATATTGCTGCTTCAGCCTTGGGATATAAGCGGTCTCAGGCATCGATCACCTCGCCGGAGCGCTTGGCAAAGCGAACCTTGCGCCCGTCCTTCAGAAACTTGTAGCCGACGCGCGTGGGCTGCCCGTCTTTCGGGTCCTCAAGCGCGAGGTTGGAGATATGGATCGCCGCTTCCTTGGCGATGATGCCGCCCTCCTGCGCCGCCGTCTGCTTCTGGTGGCGGCGGATCATGGCCACGCCCTTGACGATGGCCCGGTTCTCGGCTGGCAGCATCTTCAGCACCTCGCCGCGCTTACCCTTGTCCTTGCCGGTGATGACCACGACGTGGTCGCCTTTGCGGATCTTGAGCTTGGCCATCTACAGCACCTCCGGCGCAAGCGACACGATCTTCATGTGCTTCTTGGCTCTGAGCTCGCGGGTGACGGGGCCAAAGATACGGGTCCCGATCGGCTCGCCCTGGGGATTGACGAGGACGGCGGCGTTGCGGTCGAAGCGGATCAGCGACCCGTCGGGACGGCGCACGCCGGTCGCCGTGCGCACCACGACCGCCTTCATCACCTGGCCCTTCTTGACGCGGCCGCGCGGGATCGCCTCCTTGACGGAAACGACGATGATGTCGCCGATCGAGGCATATTTCCGCTTCGATCCGCCCAACACCTTGATGCATTGCACGCGGCGCGCGCCGGAATTGTCGGCGACATCGAGATTTGTCTGCATTTGGATCATGGCAATTTCTCTTTGGCTGTTAGGCCTAGACCCCTAGCTCGCCGCCTGCTCGCGTGGCAGCACCGTCCACCGCTTCTGCTTGGAGATCGGGTGACACTCCTCGATCCACACCATCTCGCCCACCTTGAACTCGTTGTTCGCGTCGTGGGCATGGTAGTTCTTGGTCCGCCGCACCGTCTTTTGCAGCAGAGGATGCGTGAAGCGGCGCTCGACGCGGACCACCACCGTCTTGTCGTTCTTGTCGCTCACGACGACCCCTTGCAGCACTCGTTTCGGCATTGTCTCTTGCTTCCTTAAGCCTTGGCGGCGGCGCTCATCTGCCGCGTGATCGTCTGGATGCGGGCGATGTCGCGACGCACCTCTCTGACCCGCGCCGTGTTCTCAAGCTGGCCGGAGGCCGCCTGAAAGCGCAGGTTGAACTGTTCCTTCTTCAGCTTGACCAGCTCGTCATTGAGCTGATCGATCGTCATGTCGCGCACTTGGGCCGCTTTCATCGTCTTTCCTCTCGCGCCCTAACCCTCGATACGCGCCACGACGCGGGTCCTGAGCGGCAGCTTCGCGGCTGCGAGCCGGAGCGCCTCCCGTGCTACCTGATCGCCGACGCCATCGATTTCGAACATCACCCGCCCGGGCTTGACCCGGGCGACCCAAAATTCGGGCGTGCCTTTGCCCTTGCCCATGCGCACCTCGGTCGGCTTCTTCGATACCGGCACGTCGGGGAACACCCTGATCCACACCCGGCCCGCGCGCTTCATCTGCCGCGTCATCGCCCGCCGCGCCGCCTCGATCTGCCGCGCGGTGATGCGGGCAGGTTCCTGCGCCTTCAGCCCGAACGTGCCGAAGCTCAGGGTCGCAGCGCTGGTCGCGGCGCCCTTGATGCGGCCCTTGTGGGCCTTGCGGTATTTCGTTCGCTTCGGTTGCAGCATAACGACATTGTTCCTACTTCTCGCCCTAGGCCGAAGCCTGCGGCATCTCGCGGCGTCCGGATGAACGTCCGCCTTCTTGCGCCTCAAGGGCCCGGTGCTCCTGGGCCATCGGATCGTGGGCCATGATCTCGCCCTTGAAGATCCACACCTTGATGCCGATCACGCCATAGGCGGTGCGGCCGAGCGCGGTGCCATAGTCGATGTCGGCGCGAAGCGTGTGCAACGGCACCCGCCCCTCGCGGTACCACTCCATGCGCGCGATCTCCGCGCCGCCGAGCCGCCCCGCGCAATTGATGCGGATGCCGAGCGCGCCCATGCGCATCGCCGACTGCACCGCGCGCTTCATGGCGCGGCGAAAGGCGACGCGGCGCTCGAGCTGCTGGGCAATGCCCTCGGCGACCAGGGTGGCGTCGATCTCGGGCTTCCGCACCTCGACGATGTTGAGATGCACTTCCAAATCGGTCATCGCCGCCAGCTCCTTGCGGAGCTTCTCGATGTCGGCGCCCTTCTTGCCGATGAGGATGCCCGGACGCGCGGTATGCACGGTGACCCGGCACTTCTTGTGCGGCCGCTCGATCACCACCTTGGAGATGCCCGCCTGCTTCTTCGAGGTAAGAATATGCTCGCGCATCTTCAAGTCTTCATGCAGCAGGCGCGCATATTCGCCACGCGATGCGAACCAGCGCAAATCCCAAGTGCGGTTGACGCCGAGCCTGAGCCCGATCGGATTGACTTTCTGACCCATCAAGCGGTTTCCTCAACCTGGCGCACGATCACGGTGATCTGCGCGAATGGCTTCAAGATGCGGCCGGCGCGCCCACGCGCCCGGGGCCGCAAACGTTTCATGACCAGGCCCTTGCCGACATAGGCCTCGGAGACGACCAAAGCGTCGACGTCGAGGTCGTGATTGTTCTCGGCATTGGCAATGGCCAACTCCAATGTCTTCTTCACGTCGCGCGCGATGCGCTTGCGCGAGAACGTGAGATCGGCGAGCGCCTTGTCGACCTTCTTGCCGCGGATCAGCTGGGCAAGCAGGTTGAGCTTCTGCGGGCTGACGCGGAGCAGCTTGGTCACGGCCCGCGCCTCATTTTCCGCCAGCGTGCGTTCGCGTTGCGCCTTGCCCATTACTTCGTCCTCTTCGCCTTGCGATCGGCGGCATGGCCATGGAAGGTCCGCGTCGGCGCGAACTCGCCGAATTTGTGTCCGACCATGTCCTCGGTAACGAGCACCGGGATGTGCTTCTGGCCGTTATGGACGCCGAATGTCACGCCGACGAATTGCGGCAGGATCGTCGAGCGGCGCGACCACATCTTGATCACAGCGGCCGACCCCGAGCCACGCGCTTTCTCCGACTTCTTCAACAGATAGCCGTCGACGAACGGGCCTTTCCAAATCGAACGTGACACGGGCCCTACCCTTTCTTCTTCTTGAGATGGCGGCTGCGCAGGATGAACTTGTCGGACCCCCGATTATGGCGCGTCCGCTTGCCCTTGGTGGATTTGCCCCAGGGCGTGACCGGATGCCGGCCGCCGGAGGTACGACCCTCGCCGCCGCCATGGGGGTGGTCGACCGGGTTCATGGCGACGCCGCGAACCACGGGCTTGCGACCCTTCCACCGCATCCGCCCGGCCTTGCCCAACGAAATGTTGGCATTGTCCGGGTTGGACACGGCGCCAACGGTCGCCATGCACCCCGCCGGGACCATGCGCGTCTCGCCGGAGTTGAGCTTGAGGATGGCGTAGCCTGAGTCGCGGCCGACGAGTTGGACATAGGTGCCGGCCGCACGGGCCATCTGGCCGCCCTTGCCTTCCTTCATCTCCACATTGTGGACGATGGTGCCGATCGGCATGTTGGCGAGCGGCATGGCGTTGCCGGGCTTCACGTCGACGCGCTTATCGGCGATCACGGTGTCGCCGGGCGACAGCCGCTGCGGCGCGAGGATGTAGGCGAGCTCGCCGTCCTCGTAGCGGATCAGCGCGATGAAGGCGGTGCGGTTCGGATCGTACTCGAGCCGCTCGACCTTGGCCGGAATGCCAAGCTTGCGCCGCTTGAAGTCGACCACGCGGTAGGTGCGCTTGTGGCCGCCACCGCGATGCCACACGGAGACGCGGCCCTGATTGTTGCGGCCGCCGGACTTGGTCAGACCCTCGGTCAGCGCCTTGACGGGCTTGCCCTTCCACAGTTGGCTGCGGTCGACAAGCACGAGCTGACGCTGGCTCGGCGTGGTCGGTTTGTAGCTTTTGAGTGCCATGGCGCGCTAGATCCTCGTCGTCACGTCGATCCTGTCGCCTTCGGCGAGCCTGACGATCGCTTTCTTGGTGTCCTGCTGCTTGCCGGGCATGCCGCGAAAGCGCTTGGTCTTGCCCTTGCGCAGGATGGTGTTGACGGCAATCACCTTGACCTTGAACAGCTGCTCGATCGCAGCCTTGATCTCGGGCTTGGTGGCATCGCGGCGCACCTTGAAGACCACCTGGTTCGCCTCGGAAGCGAGGCTCGACTTCTCGGTGATCACCGGCGCGAGAATGACGTCATAGGCCTTGAGCGCGGTCATTTGAAACGCGCCTCCAGCGCTTCCACCGCCGCCTTGGTCAGGACCAGCGTGTCGTGGTTGAGAATGTCGTAGACATTGATGCCCTGCACCGGCAGCACGTCGACGCGCGGCAGGTTACGCGCCGCCTTGGCGAAGGCGTCCTGCACTTCGGCGCCGTCGATGATCAAGGCCGAGCCGAGCCCGAGCTTGGCGAAGCGCGCCTTCAGCTCCTTGGTCTTGGCGTCCTTCAACTCGCATTTGTCGATGACGATGAGCGCGGAGGACTTGGCCTTGGCGGAGAGCGCATGCTTCAACGCGAGCGCTCTCACCTTCTTCGGCAGATCGAAGGCAAAGCTGCGCGGCTTCGGCCCGAAGGCCTTGCCGCCGCCCCTGAAGATCGGCGCCTTCTTGCTGCCATGGCGGGCACGGCCGGTGCCCTTCTGGCGGTACATCTTCGCCGTGGTGGCATTGATCTCCGACCGATCCTTGACGTGAGCCGTGCCGCTCCGGCGCTTGGCAAGCTGGTAGCGCACCATGCGGTGGAGAATATCCGGGCGCGGCTCGAGCCCGAACAATTCGTCCGGAAGTTCGACGGTCCCTGCCTTCTTGGCGTCGAGCGTGGTGACGTCGGCCTGCATTACTCTTGGCTCCCCGCCTCTGCTTGGGTTTCGGCGGGCGCGGCCTTCGCCGGCGCGGCTCCGTTGTCGCCCGCGCCCTTCTTGAAGGCACCCGGCTTCGGCGCGCTGTCGGGCAGGCTCCGCTTCACCGCGTCGCGCAGCAGCACCCAGCCGCCCTTGGCACCGGGAACCGCGCCGCGGATCATGATCAGTCCGCGCTCGGGGTCGGTCTTCACCACCCGGAGATTCTGGGTGGTGACGTTCACGTCGCCCATATGGCCGGCCATCTTCTTGCCCTTGAACACCTTGCCCGGGTCCTGGCGCTGGCCGGTCGAGCCGTGGCTTCTGTGGCTGACCGAAACGCCGTGCGAGGCGCGCAAGCCGCCGAAGCCATGGCGCTTCATGGCGCCGGCAAAGCCCTTGCCGATGGTCGTGCCCGACACATCGACGAACTGGCCCTCGACGAAATGGTCGGCGGTGATCTCGGCGCCGACGTCGATCAAGTTCTCGGGCGTCACCCGGAACTCGGCGAGCTTCCGCTTCGGCTCGACATTGACCGCGGCGAACTGGCCGCGTGCCGCGCGCGTAAGCCGCTTCACTTTCGGCGTCCCGGCACCAAGCTGCAAAGCCGTGTAGCCGTTCTTCTCCGAAGTGCGGTGGCCGACGACCTGGCAGTGCTCTAGGCGCAGCACCGTCACCGGGATGTGTTCCCCGGCATCGGTGAAGATCCTCGTCATGCCGAGTTTCTGTGCGATGACACCTGATCGCATCGGTCTTGTTCCTTGCCTCGTCTTCCGCCCTAGAGCTTGATTTCCACGTCCACGCCGGCGGCGAGGTCGAGTTTCATCAGGGCATCGACGGTCTGCGGCGTCGGGTCGACAATGTCGAGCAGGCGCTTATGGGTGCGCATCTCGAACTGCTCCCGGCTTTTCTTGTCGATATGCGGGGACCGGTTCACGGTGAACTTCTCGATGCGCGTCGGCAGCGGGATCGGTCCGCGTACCTCGGCGCCCGTGCGCTTCGCCGTGTTGACGATCTCCTTGGTCGACGCATCGAGAATACGGTGGTCGTAGGCCTTGAGCCTGATCCTGATATTTTGACTTTGCATCTCGATGGTCCTTGAAGGTCGAAGAGCGCGCCGCTCGAAACGGCGCGCCCTGGTCCCGTGTTTCTTACTCGATGATCGACGCCACCACGCCGGCGCCGACGGTGCGGCCGCCCTCGCGAATGGCGAAACGGAGTTTCTCCTCCATGGCGATCGGCACGATGAGCTCGACCGTCATGGCGACGTTGTCGCCCGGCATCACCATTTCCGTGCCTTCCGGCAGCTGCACCACGCCGGTCACGTCGGTGGTGCGGAAATAGAACTGCGGACGGTAATTGCCGAAGAACGGGGTGTGACGGCCGCCCTCCTCCTTGGTGAGGATGTAGGCCTCGGCCTTGAACTTGGTGTGCGGCTTGATCGAGCCGGGCTTTGCCAGCACCTGGCCGCGCTCCACGCCCTCGCGATCGACGCCGCGCAACAGGCAGCCGACATTGTCGCCGGCCTCGCCCTGATCGAGCAGCTTGCGAAACATCTCGACGCCGGTCACGGTGGTCTTGCTCGTCGGCCTGATGCCGATGATCTCGACCTCCTCGCCAACCTTGACCACGCCGCGCTCGATACGCCCGGTGACCACGGTGCCGCGGCCGGAAATCGAGAACACGTCCTCGATCGGCATCAGGAACGGCTTGTCCTTGGGACGATCGGGCTGCGGAATGTAGGCATCGACCGCTTCCATCAACTGGTTGATGGAGTTTGCGCCCATCTCCGGGTCGCGGCCTTCGAGTGCCGCGAGCGCCGAGCCCTTGACGATCGGGATGTCATCGCCGGGGAACTCGTACTTTGACAAGAGCTCGCGTACCTCGAGCTCCACCAGGTCGAGCAGCTCCGGATCGTCGACCATGTCGGTCTTGTTCAGATAGACGACAAGCGCCGGCACGCCGACCTGGCGAGCGAGCAGAATGTGCTCACGCGTCTGCGGCATCGGACCGTCGGCGGCCGAGACCACCAGAATCGCGCCATCCATCTGCGCGGCGCCGGTGATCATGTTCTTCACATAGTCGGCGTGGCCCGGGCAGTCGACATGGGCATAGTGCCGCTTGCCGGTCTCGTACTCGACATGCGCGGTCGAGATGGTGATGCCGCGCGCCTTCTCTTCGGGCGCCTTGTCGATCTGGTCATAGGCGGTGAATTTCGCCCCGCCCGTCTCGGCCAAGACCTTAGTGATCGCGGCCGTCAGCGTGGTCTTGCCATGATCGACGTGACCGATGGTCCCGATGTTGCAATGCGGCTTGGTCCGCTGGAATTTTTCCTTGGCCATGCTGGCTCTCCATCCTTCAACACAAAGACGAAATCATCTCCTTTGGCCTTGCGGCCGGGGTGCTCTTGTCAGGCGAACTTCGCCTGCACTTCTTCGGCGACCGCCTGCGGCACCTGCGCGTAGTGGTCGAACTGCATCGTGAATTGCGCCCGCCCCTGGCTCATGGAGCGAAGCGTGTTCACGTAACCGAACATATTGGCGAGCGGCACCATGGCGTTGATGACCGCGGCATTGCCCCGGCTCTCCTGACCGCGCACCTGGCCGCGGCGGCTGGTGAGATCGCCGATGATGCCACCGACGTAATCCTCCGGCGTCACCACCTCCACCTTCATGATGGGCTCGAGCAGCTTGAGCCCCGCTTTCGCGGCTCCCTCGCGGAAGGCGGCGCGGGCCGCGATCTCGAACGCCATGACGCTCGAATCGACGTCGTGATAGGCGCCGTCGATAAGGCTGACCTTGACGTCGAGCATGGGGAAGCCGGCGAGCACGCCGGTCTCGACAACGCCCTTGACCCCCTTCTGCACGCCGGGGATGAATTCCTTGGGCACGTTGCCGCCGACGACATCGTTCTCGAACTCGAAGCCCTTGCCCTGCTCGTTCGGCTCGATCACGAGCTTGACGCGGGCGAACTGGCCGGAGCCGCCGGTCTGCTTCTTGTGGGTGTAATCGACCTCCGCCCGCTTCGACACGGTCTCGCGATAGGCGACTTGCGGCATGCCGACATTGGCCTCGACTTTGAACTCGCGCCGCATGCGATCGACAATGATGTCGAGATGCAGCTCACCCATGCCCTTGATGATGGTTTGGCCGGATTCGTGGTCGACCGAGACGCGGAAGGACGGGTCCTCCTGCGCGAGACGATGCAGCGCCACACCGAGCTTCTCCTGGTCGCCTTTGGTCTTGGGCTCGACCGCGACCTCGATCACCGGCTCCGGGAACTCCATGCGCTCAAGGATCACCGGTTTCGCCGCATCGCTCAGCGTATCGCCGGTGGTCACATCCTTGAGGCCGGCGAGAGCGACGATATCGCCGGTATAGGCCTCCTTGATGTCCTCGCGGTGATTGGCGTGCATCAACAGCATCCGGCCGATGCGCTCTTTCTTGTCCTTCACCGTATTGAGCAGGGTCATGCCGGTCTCGACCTTGCCCGAATAGATGCGGCAGAAGGTGAGCGAGCCAACGAACGGATCGTTCATGATCTTGAACGCGAGCATGGAGACCGGCTCGGCGTCGGACGGCGCGCGGGTTGCCTCCTCGCCGGTCTTGAAGTCGATACCCTTCATCGGCGGCACGTCGAGCGGCGACGGCAGATAGTCGATGACGGCGTCGAGCATCGGCTGGACGCCCTTGTTCTTGAACGCGGAGCCGCACAGGATCGGCACGAACACGTTGTGCACGGTGCCCTTGCGGATCAGCGCCTTGATCTGCTCCTCGCTCGGCGCGTTGCCCTCGAGATAGGCCTCCATGGCCCCCTCGTCGAGCTCGACGGCCTGCTCAACGAGCTTCTCGTGATACGTCTTGGCCTCCTCGAGCAGATTGGCCGGAATATCCTCGTCGTGGAACTTGGCCCCGAGCAACTCGTCGTCCCAAATTACCGCCTTCATGCGGACGAGATCGACGATGCCCCGGAAATTATTCTCCACGCCGACCGGCAACTGCAGCACGATCGGATTGGCGCCGAGGCGGTCGCGAACCATCTGCACCGAAAGAGCGAAGTCGGCGCCGATCTTGTCCATCTTGTTGACGAAGATCATGCGCGGCACACCGTATTTGTCCGCTTGGCGCCACACCGTCTCGGTCTGCGGCTCGACGCCCTGGTTGGCGTCAAGCAGCGCCACGGCGCCGTCGAGCACGCGCAGCGAGCGCTCCACCTCGATGGTGAAGTCGACGTGGCCGGGCGTGTCGATGATGTTGATGCGCTTGTCGTTCCAATAAGCCGTCGTCGCCGCGGAGGTGATGGTGATGCCGCGCTCCTGCTCCTGTTCCATCCAGTCCATGGTGGCGGCGCCGTCATGGACCTCGCCGATCTTGTGGCTGCGGCCGGTGTAATAGAGCACGCGCTCGGTGGTCGTGGTCTTACCGGCGTCGATATGCGCCATGATCCCGATGTTGCGGTAGTCCTGGAGTGGGGTCGTGCGGGGCATCTCAGAAAATCCTTGAGCTCGTTACCAGCGGTAATGGGAGAAGGCGCGGTTAGCCTCCGCCATCCGATGGGTGTCTTCGCGCTTCTTCACCGCGGTGCCGCGATTGTTGGCGGCATCGAGCAGCTCCCCCGAAAGTCGCTCGACCATGGTGTTCTCATTGCGTCCACGCGCGGAGGAAATGATCCAGCGGATCGCCAGCGCCTGGCGGCGGTCGGACCGAACCTCGACCGGCACCTGATAGGTGGCGCCGCCGACGCGACGCGACCTCACCTCGAGAGCTGGCATCACGTTGCGCAGCGCCTCGTGGAACAGCTCGACCGGGTTCTGCTTGGTCTTTTTTTCCATCTGGTCAAGCGCGCCATAGACGATCCGCTCGGCGGCCGACTTCTTGCCTTCATACATGATGCTGTTCATGAACTTGGTCAGCACCACGTCCCCGAATTTCGGATCGGGGATGATCTCGCGCTTATCTGCCTTGTGCCGCCGGGACATCGTTACGTTCCTTGATCCTTCTACCGAAGGTCCCGGCTCGCTCTAGGCTCGCCCAAGTGACCTTCGTCCTTTGCCTAACAGGTCACTTCGGCCGCTTGGCGCCGTATTTCGACCGCCGCTGACGGCGGGCGTTTACGCCCTGGGTGTCGAGCACGCCGCGAATGATGTGGTAGCGCACGCCGGGCAGGTCCTTGACGCGGCCGCCGCGGATCATCACCACCGAATGCTCCTGGAGGTTATGGCCTTCCCCCGGGATGTAGCTCGTCACCTCGAGCCCGTTGGTGAGACGGACGCGGGCGACCTTGCGCAGCGCGGAGTTCGGCTTTTTCGGCGTCGTCGTATAGACGCGCGTGCATACCCCGCGCTTCTGCGGGCAGGCCTGCATGGCCGGCACCTTATTCCGCTTCACCGGCTGGCGGCGCGGCTTACGGATCAGTTGTTGTATCGTCGGCATGTCAGCCTTCGTCCACTCGTCTCGTTTTCCAAGGCCGCAAGGCCCACGACTTCCAAGGCCACAAAGGCCCACAACACCTGAGGCCGAAGCGCGGGTGACCCCGACCCTTCAGCCCCTTCAAATCAGAGGACCTTGGAGGTCAGGCCTCCAAGGTCATGTGCCCGAATATGACCCGGTTAATCCGGCAGCGTTTAACCCGCGCCTTACGGCCAAAAAGTCCGGGGCGTGAAGGGCTACCACCTGCCGCGAAAGTGCGCGCGTTTTATCAGGCCAATTCTCTCATCGTCAAGGGTAAGACGCGATAAATCCGAAGCTGGAAGCCGGAAGTTGCCCCGATCGGGCCCTTCCGGCTTCCGGAATTTCGCTGCGGACGCTAGCTCAGACCGCTTCCGGCGTCTCCTCTTCCTCTGCCTCGGCCATGCTGTCCGCGAGGTCCTCGCCGCGCTGGCGCTCCTCGAGGATCAGGTCGTCGCGGTGGGAGGCGATCTTGTTCAACCGCGTGAGCATGCCGCCGGTGCCCGCCGGGATCAGCCGGCCGACGATGACGTTCTCCTTCAGGCCCTCGAGCGCATCGGTCTTGCCATTGACCGCGGCGTCGGTCAGCACGCGCGTGGTCTCCTGGAACGAGGCCGCCGAGATGAAGGAGCGGGTCTGCAGGCTCGCCTTGGTGATGCCGAGCAGGACCGGCTGGCCGGTGGCGGGCTTGCCGCCCGTGGCCTCGACCGCCGTGTTGGCATCCTCGAGGTCGATGCGGTCGACCTGCTCGCCCTTGAGGAAGTCGGTGTCGCCCGGATCCTCGACCTCGGTCTTTTGCAGCATCTGCCGGACGATGACCTCGATATGCTTGTCATTGATGGTCACGCCCTGGAGCCGGTACACCTCCTGGATCTCGTTGACGAGATAGTTGGCAAGCTCCTCGACGCCCTTGATCGCAAGGATATCGTGCGGCGCCGGGTGGCCATCGAGCAGATACTCGCCCTTCTCGATGCGATCGCCCTCCTGCACGGCAAGGTGCCGGCCCTTGGGGATCAGGAACTCGACCGGCTCACCCTCGTCGTCGGGTACGATGGTGATGCGCCGCTTGTTCTTGTAGTCGCGGCCAAGCAGCACCGTGCCCGAGACCTCGGCGATGATGGCGTGATCCTTGGGACGCCGCGCCTCGAACAACTCCGCCACCCGCGGCAGACCGCCGGTGATGTCACGGGTCTTGGCGCTCTCCATCGGGATACGCGCGAGCACGTCGCCGGCCTTCACCTCATGGCCGGTCTCGACCGACATGACGGCGTCGACCGGCAGCAGGTAACGCGCCTCGCCGCCACGCGGCAGCTTGGCGATCTTGCCCTTCTTGTCCTTGATCGCCACCGCAGGCCGAAGATCGACGCCACGCGGGCTCGCCCGCCAGTCGATGATGACGCTGTTGGTGATGCCCGTGGACTCGTCCTTGCGCTCGCTCACCGACACGCCCTCGACCAGGTCCTCGAAGTCGATGACGCCGTCGATCTCGGTCAGCACCGGACGGGTATAGGGGTCCCACTCGGCGAGACGATCGCCGCGCTTGACCTTGTCGCCCTCGTCGACGCGGAGATGCGTGCCGTAAGGCAGCCGGTGTACGGCCCGCTCGGTGCCGTCCTGGTCGACCACGACCAGAATGGTGTTGCGGCCCATGACCATGAGCCGGCCTTGCGAGTCCTTCACCACGTTGCGCTGCTTGATCTTCACCTCGCCGTCGAAATTCGACTCCAAGAACGACTGATCGACGACCTTGGCGCTGGCAACGCCGCCAAGGTGGAACGTGCGCATGGTGAGCTGGGTGCCGGGCTCGCCGATCGACTGTGCGGCGATAACGCCGACAGCCTCGCCGAGATTGACCGGCGTGCCGCGGGCGAGATCGCGCCCATAGCACTTGCCGCAGATGCCGTTGCGGGTCTCGCAGGTGAGCGCGGAACGGATGCGAATCTCCTGCACGCCCGCCTCCTCCAAGGCCTCGACCTGCTCCTCCTCGATCAGCTCGCCGGCCTTGATGATCACCTTGCCGGTGGCCGGATTCTTCACGTTCTCGGCCGGCGGTCCGGCCGAGCACGCGAGCTCCGAGCGAAACGGTGACCTCGCCCGAATTCGATCAAGCGCCCGGGCGGTGATGCCCTCCTTGGTGCCGCAATCATCCTCGGTGACGATGCAGTCCTGCGCCACGTCGACGAGACGCCGCGTCAGATAGCCCGAGTTCGCGGTCTTCAAGCGCGGTGTCGGCAAGGCCCTTGCGGGCGCCGTGGGTCGAGTTGAAGTACTCGAGCACCGACAATCCCTCCTTGAAGTTGGAGATGATCGGCGTCTCGATAATCTCGCCCGACGGCTTGGTCATCAGACCACGCATGCCGGCAAGCTGCTTCATCTGCGCCGGCGAACCACGCGCACCGGAATGCGACATCATATAGATGGAGTTGATCGGCTTCTCGCGGCCGGTCTTCGGGTCGCGCTCGACCGCCGAGATGCGCTTCATCATCTCCTTGGCGACGAGCTCGGTGCACTCCGTCCAGGTGTCGACCACCTTGTTGTACTTCTCGCCCCTGGTGATGAGGCCGTCATTATATTGCTGCTCGTACTCGCGCACGAGGTCGGACGTCTTCTGCACGATGGCGTCCTTGGTCTCCGGGATCACCATGTCGTCCTTGCCGAAGGAAATGCCGGCGCGGCAGGCATAGGAGAACCCGAGCCCCATGATCCGGTCGCAGAAGATGACCGTCTCCTTCTGACCGCAGTGGCGATAGACCACGTCGATCATGTGGGAGATGTCCTTCTTGGTGAGCAGCCGGTTGATCAGCTCGAAGGGCACATTGGGCTTTCGCGGCAGCAGGTCGCCGAGCAGCATGCGGCCTGGCGTCGTGTCGTAGATATGCGACACCGGCTTGCCCTTCTCGTCGACGGTGTTGAAGCGGCCCTTGATCTTGGCGTGCAGCGACACCGACTTGGAGTCGAGCGCATGCTGGATCTCGGCGATGCTGCCGAAGGCCATGCCCTCGCCCGGCTCGCCCTCGCTCTCGATGGAGAGGTAGTAGAGCCCGAGCACGATGTCTTGCGACGGCACGATGATCGGCGAGCCGTTGGCCGGGTGCAGGATGTTGTTGGTGGACATCATCAGCACGCGCGCCTCGAGCTGGGCCTCGAGCGACAACGGCACGTGCACCGCCATCTGGTCGCCGTCGAAGTCGGCGTTGAAGGCGGCGCAGACGAGCGGATGCAGCTGGATCGCCTTGCCCTCGACCAGGATAGGCTCGAACGCCTGAATGCCGAGGCGGTGCAAGGTCGGCGCGCGGTTGAGCAGCACCGGGTGCTCGCGGATGACCTCGTCGAGAATGTCCCAGACCTCGGGCTTCTCCTTCTCGACCAGCTTCTTCGCCTGCTTCACCGTGGCGGCATGGCCCTTGGCGTCGAGCCGGGCATAGATGAACGGCTTGAACAGTTCGAGCGCCATCTTCTTCGGCAGGCCGCATTGATGCAGCTTGAGCTCGGGACCGACCACGATCACCGAACGGCCGGAATAGTCGACGCGCTTGCCGAGCAGGTTCTGCCGGAAGCGGCCCTGCTTGCCCTTGAGCATGTCGGCGAGCGACTTCAGCGGCCGCTTGTTGGCGCCGGTGATGACCCGGCCGCGGCGGCCATTGTCGAACAGCGCATCGACCGCCTCTTGCAGCATCCGCTTCTCGTTGCGGATGATGATGTCCGGCGCGCGAAGTTCCATCAGCCGCTTCAAGCGGTTGTTGCGGTTGATGACGCGGCGATAGAGGTCGTTCAGATCCGAGGTGGCGAAGCGCCCGCCATCGAGCGGCACCAGCGGCCGCAACTCCGGCGGAATCACCGGCACCACGGTCAGGATCATCCATTCCGGCTTGTTGCCGGACTCGATGAAGGCCTCGACCACCTTGAGCCGCTTGGCGAGCTTCTTGGGCTTGAGCTCGGAGGTCGATTCGGCGATCTCCTGGCGGAGCTCGGCCGCGGTCTTCTCGAGGTCGAGCCCCTTCAGAAGCTCGCGGATGGCCTCGGCCCCGATCGACGCCGTGAAGCTGTCCTCGCCGAACTCGTCCTGGGCCCGGAGGTAATCCTCCTCGGAGAGAAGCTGCAGCGGCTTCAGGCTGGTAAGCCCCGGCTCGAGCACGATGTAGTTCTCGAAATAGAGCACGCGCTCGAGGTCCTTCAGCGTCATGTCGAGCAGAAGGCCGATGCGGGACGGCAGCGACTTCAGGAACCAGATATGGGCGACAGGCGCGGCAAGCTCGATATGGCCCATGCGCTCGCGCCGGACCTTGGCGAGCGTCACCTCGACGCCGCACTTCTCGCAGATGACGCCCTTGTACTTCATGCGCTTGTACTTGCCGCACAAGCACTCGTAGTCCTTCACCGGGCCGAAGATGCGCGCGCAGAACAGCCCGTCGCGCTCCGGCTTGAAGGTGCGGTAGTTGATCGTCTCCGGCTTCTTGATCTCCCCATAGGACCAGGACAAAATCTTCTCCGGGCTCGCAATACCGATGCGAATCTGGTCGAAGTTCTGCTGCTGGACCTGGGGACTGAAGAGATTGACGAGGTCCTGGTTCATTCTTCTTTTCTCCCACAGGACGCGTTCAAAGCGCCCTCCGTGTCATTCACTCTAGTCGTTCAGCCCGCTCACTCGGCTGCAGGCCGCGGCAGCCTGGCCCGAACCGGCGTTTCCTCGGGCTTCGGCTGCACCAGCTCGACATTCAGCCCCAGCGCCCGCATCTCCTTGACGAGAACGTTGAAGCTTTCCGGAATGCCGGCCTCGAAGGTGTCGTCGCCGCGCACGATGGCCTCATAGACCTTGGTGCGCCCGGCCACGTCGTCCGACTTGACGGTCAGCATCTCCTGGAGCGTGTAGGCGGCGCCATAGGCTTCGAGCGCCCACACCTCCATCTCACCGAAGCGCTGGCCGCCGAACTGAGCCTTGCCGCCGAGCGGCTGCTGGGTGACGAGGCTGTACGGCCCGATCGAGCGCGCATGGATCTTGTCGTCGACCAGGTGGTGGAGCTTCAGCATGTAAATGTAGCCCACCGTCACCTTGCGCTCGAACTCCTCGCCGGTGCGGCCATCGTGCAGCGTCACCTGGCCCGACGTGTCGAGATCGGCAGCCTCGAGCAGAGCCGTAACGTCGCCCTCGTGGGCACCGTCGAACACGGGCGTGGCCACGGGCACGCCCGCGCGCAGGCTTTCACTCACCTCGATGAGGTGGTCATCCTTCAAGGCAGCCACGGCCTTGTCGTCGCCGTAGACCGTCTTCAGGAGGTCCTTGAGCGGCTTGACCTTCTTCGAGCCGTAATAGGCCTCGAGCGCCTCGCCGATCTTTCGTCCCAGGCCGCGGCAGGCCCAGCCGAGATGGGTCTCGAGAATCTGGCCGACATTCATGCGGCTCGGCACGCCGAGCGGGTTCAGCACGATGTCGATCGGGGTGCCGTCGTCGAGATAAGGCATGTCCTCGATCGGCACGATCATGCTGATGACGCCCTTATTGCCGTGGCGTCCGGCCATCTTGTCGCCGGGCTGGATCTTGCGCTTCACGGCGACAAAGACCTTGACCATCTTCATCACGCCCGGCGGCAGCTCGTCGCCGCGCTGCAGCTTGTCGACTTTGTCGACGAAGCGCTGCTCGAGGCGCTTCTTGGCGTCTTCATACTGGCGCCCGATAGCCTCGACCTCGGCCATGGCCTTCTCGTTCTTGAGCGCGATCTCCCACCAATGGGAGCGCGGCACCTCGTCGAGCAGAGCCTCGGTAACCTTGGCGTCCTTCTTGATGCCCCGCGGACCCTTGGCCACGACCTTGTGCATCAGCACGTCGCGCAGACGGCCGTAGACGTTACGGTCGAGGATGGCGAGCTCGTCGTCGCGGTCCTTGGCGAGACGCTCGATCTCCTCGCGCTCGATGGCCATGGCGCGCTCGTCCTTCTCGACGCCGTGGCGGTTGAACACCCGCACCTCGACCACCGTGCCGGACACGCCGGGCGGCAGCTTGAGCGAGGTATCGCGCACGTCGGAGGCTTTCTCGCCGAAGATGGCGCGAAGCAGCTTCTCCTCCGGCGTCATCGGGCTCTCGCCCTTGGGCGTGATCTTGCCGACGAGAATGTCGCCAGGGTTCACCTCGGCGCCGATATAGACGATGCCGGCCTCGTCGAGATTCTTGAGCGCCTCCTCGGAGACGTTCGGAATGTCGCGGGTGATCTCCTCAGGCCCGAGCTTGGTGTCGCGGGCCATGACCTCGAACTCCTCGATATGGATCGAGGTGAACACGTCGTCGCGGACGACGCGTTCGGAGATCAGGATGGAGTCCTCGAAGTTGTAGCCCATCCACGGCATGAAGGCGACGAGCACGTTCCGTCCGAGCGCGAGCTCGCCGAGATCGGTCGACGGGCCGTCGGCGATGATCTCACCGGCCTGCACCGCGTCGCCGACGCGAACGAGCGGACGCTGATTGATGCAGGTGTTCTGGTTCGAGCGCTGGAACTTGCGCAGGTTATAGATGTCGACGCCCGACTTTGACGGATCGGTTTCCTCGGTGGCGCGGATGACGATACGGGTCGCGTCCACCTGATCGACGATGCCGGTACGGCGGGCACCGATGGCGGCGCCCGAATCGCGGGCCACCACCTCTTCCATGCCGGTGCCGACCAGCGGCGCCTCGGCAGTGATCAGCGGCACCGCCTGACGCTGCATGTTCGAGCCCATCAACGCGCGGTTGGCGTCGTCATTCTCCAGGAACGGAATCAGCGCCGCGGCCACCGAAACCAGCTGCTTCGGCGACACGTCGATGAGGTCGATCTTCTCCGGCGGCTCGAGCTCGACGTCGCCGGCATGCCGGCACACGATCAGATCCTCGGCAAAGGTGCCGTTGGGATTGAGCTCCGCGTTGGCCTGGGCGATGACGTAGCGCGCCTCCTCCATGGCGGAGAGATACACCACCTCGTCCGTAACCTTGGCTTTGACCACGCGGCGATACGGGCTCTCGATGAAGCCGTATTTGTTCACCCGCGCATAAGTGGCGAGCGAGTTGATGAGACCGATATTCGGTCCCTCCGGCGTCTCGATCGGGCAGATGCGGCCGTAATGGGTCGGATGCACGTCGCGCACCTCGAAGCCCGCGCGCTCGCGCGTCAGGCCGCCAGGCCCAAGCGCCGACAGGCGCCGCTTGTGGGTGATTTCCGACAGCGGGTTGGTCTGATCCATGAACTGCGACAGCTGCGAGGAGCCGAAGAACTCGCGCACCGCGGCGGCGGCGGGTTTGGCGTTGATCAGGTCCTGCGGCATCACGGTGTCGATATCGACGGAGCTCATGCGCTCCTTGATGGCGCGCTCCATGCGCAACAGACCGACGCGGTACTGGTTCTCCATCAGCTCGCCGACCGAGCGCACCCGGCGGTTGCCGAGGTGGTCGATGTCGTCGATCTCGCCCTTGCCGTCGCGAAGATCGACAAGGGTCTTGATCACGGCGAGGATGTCCTCTTTCCGCAGCGTGCGCACGGTGTCCTCGCACTCGAGGTCGAGACGCATGTTCATCTTGACCCGGCCGACGGCGGACAGGTCGTAACGCTCGGGATCGAAGAAGATGCCCTGGAACAGGGTCGCGGCGGCGTCGGGCGTCGGCGGCTCGCCGGGGCGCATCACCCGATAGACGTCGAGCAGCGCTTCCTCGGTGTTCGAGTTCTTGTCGATGGCGAGCGTGTTGCGAATAAAGGCGCCGACATTGACATGGTCGATGTCGAGGATCGGGATCTCCTTGAGCCCGAGCCCCTTCAAGGTCTCGAGCAGCTTGGCTTCGATCTCCTCGCCGGCCTCGCCATAGATCTCGCCGGTCTCCAGATTGACCACGTCCTCGGCGAGGTAGCGGCCGAAAAGGTCCTCGTCCTTGACCAGGAGCTCCTTCAGGCCCTCGTCGGCGAGCTTCTTCGCCAGCCGCGCCGTGATCTTGCGGCCGGCCTCGATCGCGACCTTGCCGGTCTTGGCGTCGACCAGGTCGCTGGTCGACTTGATGCCGCGCATCCGGTCGGGCCGGAACGGCATGCGCCATCCCTCCTTGGTCGCCTTCAGCGGAATGCGGTCATAGAAAGTGGAGAGAATTTCCTCGTCGTCGAGGCCAAGCGCATAGAGCAGCGTCGTCACCGGAAGCTTCCGGCGGCGATCGATGCGCACATAGACGATGTCCTTGGCGTCGAACTCGAAGTCGAGCCAGGAGCCGCGATAGGGAATGATGCGCGCGGCGAACAGCAGCTTACCGCTCGAATGGGTCTTGCCGCGGTCGTGATCGAAGAACACACCGGGGCTGCGGTGCATCTGGGAGACGATGACGCGCTCGGTGCCGTTGATGACGAAAGTGCCGTTCGAGGTCATGAACGGCATGTCGCCCATGTAGACGTCCTGCTCCTTGATGTCCTTGACCGAGCGGGCGCCGGTCTCCTCGTTGACATCGAACACGATCAGGCGGAGCGTCACCTTGAGCGGCGCGGCGAAGGTCATGCCCCGCTGCTGGCACTCATCGACGTCGTATTTCGGCTGCTCGAAGGCGTAGCGCACGAATTCGAGCTGGGCGCGCTCGCCGAAATCCCTGATCGGAAACACCGACCGGAATACCGCCTGCAGACCCTCGTCGGGACGGCCACCATCCGGCTCGTACACCATGAGGAACTGATCGTAAGACTGCTTCTGCACCTCGATGAGGTTCGGCATTTCGGCCACTTCGTGGATGCGGCCGAACATTTTCCGCAAACGCTTACGATCATTAGTCTGCTGCGCCATGTGATCCTCTCAAGCTCGAAGAGACGCCTCACCAGGAGCCCCGCATTGGCTTTGCGGGGTTTCTGGTGAAGCGTCACACACAATTGCTGGGTTGGGCCCGGGCGGACTCCGGTACGCTTATATGGTGTCCGCCCGAGTGCATTTCAACCCAAGGCTATTTCAGCTCGACAGTCGCTCCGGCGTCTTCGAGCTGCTTCTTGATCTTCTCCGCCTCGTCCTTGTTCACGCCTTCCTTGACCGGCTTCGGCACGCCTTCGACGAGATCCTTGGCTTCCTTCAGGCCGAGACCGGTGATGGCTCTGACCTCTTTGATAACATTGATCTTTTGGGCGCCAAACGCCGTCAGGACGACGTTGAACTCCGTCTTCTCCTCAACCGCAGCGGCCTCGCCGCCACCAGCCGCGGCAGCCATCATGGCGACCGGAGCGGCGGCGGAAACGCCCCACTTCTCTTCCAGGAGCTTGGCGAGATCGGCCGCCTCAAGCACGGTCAAGGTCGAAAGCTCGTCGACGATCTTCTGCAAATCAGCCATTTGATTAACCTCGTAAGTTCCTAAACTGGTTCATGCCACCGCGGCGTCACGCCGCTTCGCCTGTCTTGCCGTAGGCCGCAAACACGCGCGCAAGCTGGCCGCCGGGCTCGTTGAGGACCCGGGCAATCTTGCTGGCCGGCGCCTGAATGAGCCCGAGCAGCTTGCTGCGAAGCTCGTCCAACGACGGCAGGTTTGCGAGTGAACTCACCCCTTCGGGATTGAGCACCGTCGCTCCCATCGCACCGCCAAGGATCACGAATTTATCGTTGGTCTTGGCGAACTTGACGGCAACTTTCGGTGCCGCCACGGGGTCTTCGGAAAATGCGAGGCAGGTCGGCCCCTTGAGCAGATCCGTAATCCCCTTGGCGTCGGTCCCTTCCAGGGCGAGCTTCACGAGCCTGTTCTTGGCCACCCTGACCTGACCGCCCGCGCTTCTCATATCGCGGCGCAGCCTCGTCATGTCGGAGACCGAAAGCCCGGCATAGTGAGCGACGACGATTGCGCCGGTCTTGGCGAAAGCGTCGTGAAGCGCTTCTACTGTCTCGCGCTTCTCTGCTCTATCCATGAGCTCACTCCGTTAGTCTCGAGGCGAAAGCAACGTGCCCGTCGCCTCTCACCACACCTTGCCGCCAGAAGCGTGGGGCAGACGGCAAGCCGCGCCCCGCTCTTCAAAGCGGCGCTCCGTTGCCTGTCCTGCTCTCACGCGAACAGCGATTGAGCCACTTACGAGGTTCAAACCGATCTCCAGGTTTACGGACCAACCGAAACCTTGAACCGTTCGTCTCCCGTCTCATGCAGGCCCAACGAAGGCTTAAGCGGGTATCCCGCACCGGCAATCTCGGACAGGTTTGGCCGCTTCGAACGAAGCGGCCGATTCCGGGACCTCGATCAGGTCCCGAAACTCTCAAACTCAATGCACTCCCGCCGACACGCTGGTCGGCTCGATCTTCACGCCAGGCCCCATGGTCGAGGTCACGGCCACGTGCTTCAGGAACGTGCCCTTGGCGCCCGACGGCTTGGACTTGATCACCGCATCGACCAGCGCGCGGATATTCTCGACGAGCGCAGCTTCGGTGAAGCTCGCCTTGCCGACGCCGGCCTGAACGATGCCCGCCTTTTCGACGCGGAACTCGACGGCGCCGCCTTTGGCGGCCTTGACCGCCTCGACGACGTCATTGGTGACGGTGCCGACCTTCGGGTTCGGCATCAAGCCGCGCGGCCCGAGCACCTTACCGAGCCGGCCGACCAGCGGCATCATGTCCGGCGTCGCGATGCAGCGGTCGAACTCGATCACGCCCTTCTGCACCTGCTCGACCAGATCCTCGGCGCCGACGACATCGGCGCCCGCCTTCTTGGCCTCTTCCGCCTTCGGACCCTTGGCAAACACGCCGACCCGAAGCTTCCGGCCCGAGCCGTTCGGCAACTGACAGACGCCACGCACCATCTGATCGGCGTGACGCGGATCGACGCCAAGATTGAGCGCGACCTCGATGGTCTCGTCGAACTTGGCCTTGGCGGCATCCTTGACGAGCTTCACAGCCTCCTCGAGGGAGTAAAGCTTGTCGCGCTCGACCGTGTCCTTCGCCGCGCGAAGCCGTTTGCCGGGTTTCGTCATGACCTACTCCTGAACCTGCAGTCCCATGGAGCGGGCCGAGCCCGCTATGATCTTCATCGCCTGCTCCACCGAATTGGCGTTGAGGTCCTTCATCTTGACCTCGGCAATCTCGCGAAGCTGCTCCTGCGTCACCGTGCCGGCGCCGGTGCGGCCCGGCTCCTTCGAGCCCTTGCCGATCTTCGCCGCCTTCTTCAACAGGAAGGACGCCGGCGGCGTCTTCATCTCGAAGCTGAACGAGCGGTCGGCATAGACCGTGATCACCGTCGGGATCGGCGAGCCTTCCTCCAGCCCTTGCGTCGCAGCGTTGAACTGCTTGCAGAACTCGGGGATGTTGACGCCGCGCTGGCCGAGCGCAGGCCCGATCGGCGGCGACGGATTTGCCTTGCCAGCCGGCACCTGAAGTTTGATGTAGCCGTCGATCTTCTTCGCCATCGCTTAAACGTCCCGCGCCTTCCCGCTCATACTTGTCGAAGCCTAGAGCTTCTCAACCTGTCCATATTCGAGCTCGACCGGGGTCGCCCGGCCAAAGATCGACACCGCTACCTTGAGCCGCGCCCGCTCCTCGTCGACCTCCTCGACGAGACCGTTGAACGACGCGAACGGCCCATCCGCCACCCGCACCTGCTCGCCGATCTCGAAGGTGACCGATGGTTTCGGCCGCTCCACACCCTCCTGCACCTGCTGCAAGATGCGCCCGGCTTCCGCCTCGCTGATCGCGATCGGCTTGTTGTCGGTGCCAAGAAACCCGGTCACCTTCGGCGTGTTCTTGATCAGGTGATAGGTCTCGTCGTTGAGCTCCATCTTCGCCAGCACGTAGCCCGGAAAGAACTTGCGCTCGGAGCTGACCTTGCGGCCGCGGCGCATCTCCACGACCTCCTCCATCGGCACCAGCACTTCCTCGATCTGGTCACCGAGGCCGGCCGAGGCCGCACGCTCCTTGATCAACTCCGCGACCTTGCGCTCGAAGTTCGAATAAGCGTGGACGATGTACCAGCGCATTGCCATTGCCGCGACGTGACCTCTTAGCGCCCGATGCCGATGATGAAGGTGATGAGGATGCTGAACACCTGATCAGCAGCAAGGAAGAACAGCGCCGACGCGACCACCATCACCAGCACCATGACGGTGGTGATGATCGTCTCTTTGCGCGTCGGCCAAGTGACCTTGGAAACCTCGGTCCTGACCTGCTGCAAGAATACGAACGGATTAGTCCTCGCCATCCCAATTCCCTGTTCGGCGCAAATTTCTTAGCGTCGCCGACTTTTCATCTTGCTCAGCCTGGCAGGAGTGGAGGGACTCGAACCCCCAACCCCCGGTTTTGGAGACCGGTGCTCTAGCCAGTTGAGCTACACTCCTATCGCCTGCTCCATCAACGCCGCTTCGTCTTCACGCTCTTCAGATCGTCAGCCCGTCAAGGCGCCAGTCTGGAGCGGGTGAAGGGAATCGAACCCTCGTCCTCAGCTTGGAAGGCTGCTGCTCTACCATTGAGCTACACCCGCGAACCATCCTCGCAAAAAAGGTTGCCTGGTGGAGGGGGTTGGATTCGAACCAACGTAGGCATAGCCAACGGGTTTACAGCCCGTCCCCTTTAGCCACTCGGGCACCCCTCCTCTGCAAGTTGGATTTTCGATTGGTGAGTTCTAACCAAGCCAAAACGCCCCGCCGTCGGCCGGCAGGGTCCGCCAAAAGGGGGTTTATGGTAAGCGCGCTCGCCGCTGTCAACTGCAAAACCCGTGGCAACAGCGCAAAAATGTTTAACCTCGACGTGGTTTAGGCCATCTCGTCGACCTTGGTCCACAACTGAAAAGGTACTACCGATCCCATGCCGCGCCAGAAGCATCCACCCCACCGCCCCGCCCGGCCTTCAAGAGCCAAGCCATTGAAAGGAAAGGCGTTCGCTTCCCACCGCCGCGCCAAGTCGGAGCCGCTCGTGCTTTACGGGCTGCATGCGGTCGAAGCGGCACTCGCCAATCCGAGGCGGATGATCGGCCGGGTATTCGCCACCGAAAATGCCGCACGGCGCCTCGAGGGGCCCTTGCGCGCCCGCGGGGCGACGGCGGATTTGGCGCTGCCGCGCCAACTCGATCGCATGCTCGGCGGCGATGCCGTGCACCAAGGGGTGGTGCTGGAAACCGAACTGCTGCCGAACCTCGACCTCGCCGACGTCGAGCCGAAGGGCATCCTCGTGGTTCTCGATCAGGTCACCGATCCACAGAATGTCGGCGCCGTGCTGCGCTCGGCGGCGGCGTTCGGCGCCGCTGGTCTCGTGCTGCCGGAGCGTCACGCCCCGCCCTTTTCGGGAGCTTTGGCCAAGGCGGCGAGCGGCGCCCTCGACATCGTGCCGGTGATCCTGATCGGAAATCTGGCGCAAAACCTCGGCGCGCTCGGCGAACGCGGTTTCCTGCGCGTCGGGCTCGCGGAAGAAGCAAGCCAACCCCTCGAGACCACGGCGCTCACCCTCCCCCTCGCTCTCGTGCTCGGCGCGGAAGGCAAGGGGCTACGCCACCTCACGCGGGAAACCTGCGACCTGATCTGCCGCATCTCCACCAAAGAGAAGCTGGTGAGCCTCAACGTCTCGAACGCGGCCGCGATCGCACTCCATTGGGCGAGTTGCACCACAACGGCAACGCCGCAAAGTTAACGGCGCGCGACGCGCTCTTTTATTTTATTTCAGGTGGGCCGCCGCGGCCATAGGCCTGAGGCGGGTAATGGAAATAGGGCATGCACCGGGCATAGCCCTCTTGGCCGTTGCCGTAGGGCCGGTAAAACCACCAATAGTTCCGGTCGTAGCAATAATAAGAGATGGCGCGCTTGGAATGGGCGTGGAACATGACGCGCTCGGCCGGGAGACCTGGCGCCGCGATCGTGGCCCCTGGCGTCATCACATCAGCCGCCTTTGACGCGCTCGGAACGAGCCCGGCAAGCAGCATAACGGCGGCAATAATAGCAAAGACAAGCTTCCCCGCGCGCATCGCGAAGGCTCCCCCGTTTCCCCTTGCAACTCACTCTACCCCATCTTGCTCGGCAAACAAAGGCGCGACCCTAAGGCGCCCGGAGGTGGGCACCAGGGACAAAAAATCCCGCTACCTTCAACTTTTTGTTGGCAACGCCGCGCTATACTGCTCCGGAACCGAACCCGCCAAAGTCGCGTTGCCCTACTCTCGCCACCCCCCCCGCGTCCCTCCAGCAAAAGGTAAGCATCCATGTCCTCCACCGACACGTCCGGCAAGAAAGCCTCCCGCGAGACCGAGGAGCTCAACGATCAGATCGACGCCATCCGCGCCGACCTGCAAAGCTTGAGCTCCACCGTCGGCCGCATCGCCAACACGCAAATGGGCCGCGCCCAGGACAAGGCCATGGAGACTGCGAACCAGGCCGAAGAAGCGATCCGGCAGAACCCGCTGTCGGCCGTGGCCATTGCCGTCGGCCTTGGCTTCCTGTTCGGCGTCTTCACCCGCCGCTAGGTCGGATCCATGTTGCGCGCAGCCTTGGCGCTGCTGTCCACGTTGCAGATCGGCGCCCAGATCAAGACCACGATCGAGCGCATTCTGCGACAGACGGTCGTCGTCGCCATCGCGGCGCTGATCATCCTTGCCGCGATCGTGTTCGGCCTCATCGCCGCCTATCACGGGCTGATTTCCATCTACGAGTTCAGCGCGGCCGAAGCGGCGGCGATCATGGCCGCTTGCCTTTTGGTGTTGGGCGTGATCGCGCTCGCGATCGCGTCATTCATGGGCAGGGAGCCGGCGAAGCGCCCGAGGCGAGCCTCATCGCCGCTTGCCGGCTTGGGCGACGGCGAGAACCTCGTCGATCAAGGCGTCGGCAAGGCCATGCAGCAGATCGGCCCCGTGCCGCTGCTCGCCATCGCCTTTATCGCTGGCGTTCTCGCCGGCCGACGCTAGGCACCCCGCGGCAGTGGAAATGCCACGAAAACCGGATTAAGACTGACCGCAACCTCGGGAAATCGACGGCGGGCGGCGCGAACATGCGCCGGGACCCGCGAGGATCAAGGCGCCGGCTTAGCTCAGCAGGTAGAGCGGCTGATTTGTAATCAGTAGGTCGGGGGTTCGAAATCCTCCAGCCGGCACCACCACTTCTGTGTCTTGATGTCTCAGCACCCGCGGCGTTTGGGTGACCGCAGAGATGATGTCCCGCAGCTAAACCCTCAGGGATGTCTACCTGGGCCACCCATCAACTGAGCCGATGCTCAATACGAGGTGCTCTTGCCGCCCCCCGATGAGCAGTCCGCAACGTCAAACTCACCTCGCGCATTTTGCTCTACTGAAACGCAATCATTGCCCTTCACGGCATTCCATCGCGGAGATGCCTGCCAGTCCAGCCGCCGTCCCGTGTCCGGTGCTCCCGTCTCATTAGAGGGGCCCGCGTAGTCTGCCCGAAGGAACAGCTGAAGTGGTGTCGGGTGCATAGCCTTGCGCAGGCGGCAGCGGCGCTCGGTCGATATGTGCGGAGCGCTCGAAGACTGGGGCGGAGGCTGTGTCCGACGTCTGATCCGTAGTGCACGAGGGCAACGCGGCTCCAGCAGCCAACATTGCCACGACTGAAAGAGCTCTGCGCACTGGTGGATACCACGCTACGCACATCTGCACTCGAAATAACATAGGGGCAAGCAGTTACCGGAAGGTCACCCGCGCTACGCGGGCAAGATTGCGCGGCGAGGAATTGTAAACCCTAGTTGGCCAAGGTCTACCCAACACCAGTTGGGGCCCAGACCGAATGGCAACCCCTAGGACATTCCCACTGCTGGCACCCAATGAGTTTCTACGAGAACGTCCTCGGTCCAGCCCGCTGGAGCGGCAGGCCCCTGCGGTTCTGGTATGGGCTCTCATGAGCTTCGGCAACGGCAGTCAATGTCATGCGTAGCGGCGATTCTTGGATCAGTGCGAATTTCCCTAACCTGGCCGAGACATCTATGTTCGTGCATAGGGCAGTGGTGCCATGCCCGATGCATTGCTCGTTGTCCGCAGCAGCAGAGTCGCGCTTAGGCTTATCGGGCCGTTGCGCAGCCCGCGAGTGCCAAAGAAAAAAGAGAGCTAAGCATAGCCCCACCCTCATCAGCCGTGTCCGTCCACGCGCTGTACACCCCGCAAAGGGCTTCTCTTTTTCGTATCAGCCTGGAACATTCCCAAGGAGCGCGAATTGTACCGACCGGATAGCCCCCGTTTTTTCCCTCTTTCTTCGCGCAAATTCCGAGTGTGAGATCATCGCCTCAAGCGTGGCGATCTTAACTCGCTGCGCTTGGCAAAACAGTATCACAAGAGAACGACGGTGGACCCTCGTAACAGCCGGGTTTCCCGGATCAACCGCCTGTGCTGATCGTTCACCCAGGCATTCCGCGCTGTCTGCCCTTTTTCGGCAAGCAGCCGGGTGCTTCAGCACCCGGTTCCCCCCGTCACCCGGCCCGACGCAGTCCGATGGCTTGGGACATGGTCAGCGGTGCGAACCGTCCGTCCGGCAATTGCCTGATGCGCTCCTCCCGCACGCCGTTCGCGAGCGCCGCCCCGACCTCCCGGCCGGCGGTTTCGGATTCGGATAGCAACCCTTCTTCGGCTGCGATCTGCCGGAGTTCCGCCGACGACAGCGCGCCGAACTCGCTCAGCTTGTGCGCCAGGAAGTCGACCAATGACGGCGCCGGCGGCCGGAGCGGAACCGGCGCGTTGCCGATGCGCCGATGCTCAAGCTCCATGAGCTTTCTCACCGTCTCGAGATCGGACTTGAGCTCGGCGACCTTCGTGTCCCGTTCGCCTTGGACCTGAGCGAGAACCTTTTCAAAGTGGGCAAACGCAGAATGGATCTGGGCATCGATAAGCTTCGCACGTTCTTCAAGGTCGCTTCTGATGTCGCGCATATTGGCCCCCCGCATTCCGTAAGCTGATCACTTTAGCGCCGCCGTCGGAGGAGGGAAATGAGCTCAGAGCCCGCGCTCCCCACGCAATTGCTGACGAGCGGTAAGAGCTCGATGTCCGAACCGCGCCAAATTGCCCGAGGTTTGGCCCTCTGTGGACGTCCTGCATCACTCCAGGCGAAAAAGCCCGCGCCGTGCCGAGGGCTAACTTATCCACAGAGTCGGGACGATCCCGCGGATTGCCTCGGCGAGGTTTGAGCGAGGGCGGTCCGGCGACCAATTGCAACGCCCCTGGAGCTGTGGCTTTGGATTTTGAGCAGCCCAATGAAATGCGCCGTTCGAAATTTCGCTGCGTCGGGCGGGGCATGATCGAAGCTCACGCGGACAGGCCGAAATATATAGCATTTTCAATGAGGTAAGCGTCACAACGGGCGCTCCGGCACGTCCGCTGCGGCGTGGCGGGGTCGCCCACATTTTCCCCCATAGTGGCCGATGGGTCACAGGCATCCGGGCGAATCCCCTGTATAAGAACAATCAAGGGACCAAAAAGAGGGGGACTGAATTATGCGTGTCTTGATAGCTTGCGCCATCGTCATCTCAGCTGCCATTGGCCTTGGAGGCTGCTTCCACCATCAGCAGCAGATGGTTCAGGAGCCGCTGAAATAGCTTCTGACTTGTCGACGGCGAAGCTCGACAAGATATCGACCTAGGGATCCTGTATCTCTCCTGCAAATGCCACGCCCCGGCTGGGTTTTCCCGGCCGGGGTGTTTGCTCGCGTTCTGCCCGCGCCTCCGACCGTCGCTACTTGCGCCGCGCCGCCGGGCTTGAGCCCTTGAGGGCGAGGCGCACCGCGCTCCAGGCGAGATGCATCGCTCGCTTCAGCGCGGCGCCGTCCGCGGCCAGCACCCGCAGCAGCATCCCCGCCGATTTCGGCAATTGCGACGCCCCGATCGCGGCCTCGGCCTGATCACGGCTGATGGCCCGGAGCGCGCCGGCGACCGCGGCGATCGGCAGATTTCGGCCAGCGACGACCAAGGTGCCTTGGGCCGCGAAGGCGCCGGAGACCCCGGGCTGCTTGGCCTGGAACGCGCCGCCGTCGACCTTGAGGCGGTCGATCGCGAGCACCTCGCCATCGACGGTCTCGACGACGATCTCGCTGCAATAGGCCGAGAAGGTTCCGTCCTTGCCCGCTGGGTCGTGCTGGAGGAAGGAGTCCGAAACGACGGACAATACCGTCGCCACCAAGGGCAACGCTGATCGTTGAGCGGCAGCGCGAACCCGGAAACAGGATCTGCGGGTCCGGCAAATATTCGAGATAGGACGCCCGCTTCCGAGCGGAGACGCGACGGTCTGCTCGGCGTGTCCCTTCGGCATGGTGTGAACGACGGTCGCGGCCTGGGTCGAGACATGGGCCTCCGCCCCCTGCCCCATAGTGATGCTGACGTCGAGGCGGTCGTCCTCGTAGAGACCGCCGGAGCAGGACTGGAGGTAGAGCGTGGCGAGCCCGGGAAGGCTGCGGTCCTGGAACTGCGGCCGGCAGACATGGAACGGGTAGCTCGCATATTGGCGCCGGAGAAAGCTGCGGCCGTCGGCGTCGGCGGCGAAAGCGAGGTCGAGCCGGCCCGACACGAGGCGCCGCCCCGAGGGCGCTCGCCTCGCTCGCGGTTTCGTCCTCGAAGGCGCGCTCAGCCGGCAAAGATAACGTCATCGACGAGCCGATCCACGATGGCCTCGACGCCATCTCCAGTCTTGCAGTTGGTCAGCATCACGGGGCGCCCGCGGCGCACCTCGTTCGCCTCCTTCACCATCAGATCGACGTCGGCGCCGACGAAGGGCGCGAGGTCGGTCTTGTTGATCACGAGGAGGTCGGAGCGGGTGATGCCGAGGCCGCGCTTCCGCGGAATGTCGTCGCCGGCCGCGGTGTCGATGACGAATAGCCAATAATCGACCAGCTCGAGCGAGAAGGTCGAGGCGAGATTGTCGCCGCCGGATTCCACCAGCACCGCCTCAAGCTCCGGGAAGGTCTCCGCGAGCTTCTCCACCGCCTGGATGTTGAGCGTCGGGTCTTCGCGGATGGCGGTATGAGGACAGGCCCCGGTCTCGACGGCGAGCACGCGGGCAGGATCGATCAGGCCGGAGCGCTTGATCCGCTCGGCATCCTCTTGGGTCACGATGTCGTTGGCGACGACGGCGACTTCGATATTGCGCGCCTTGAACGCCGGGATCAGGCGCTCGACGAGCGCCGTCTTGCCGGAGCCGACCGGCCCGCCGATGCCGATCCGGGCGACGCCCGGCAGCTTCTTGCCGTTCGCGGTCATCGCAACATGTAGGTCTGCGCCAGCGGCAACTTCGCGGCGGGCTCGCAGGTGGCGATGGCGCCGTCGACATAGACGTCGAAGGTTTGCGGATTGACCTTGATCTCCGGGCAGGCGTCGTTGTGCAGCATGTGCTGCTTGTTGAGCTTCCGCGTCCCGCGCCGAAGGCAGCAAGGTCTTGTCGAGATCGAGCGCGCCCGCGATATCCGCCTCGATCGCGAGCTGATTGACGAAGCAGGCCGAGAGCGCCTGCTTGGCGCGGCCGAAGGCGCCCCATTGCGGCCGCATCAGCAACGGCTCGCAGGTCATCAGGCTCGCGGCGCTGTCGCCCATGGCGCCCCAGCAGATGAAGCCGCCCTTGACCACGAGCTCGGGCTTGATGCCGAAGAAACCGGGTCGCCACAGCACCACGTCCGCCATCTTGCCGGGCTCGAGCGAGCCGATGAAGGCGTCGATGCCGAAGGTGCGCGCCGCGTTGATGGTGTATTTGGCGATGAAGCGCTTGATGCGCTCGTTGTCGCCGCGCTTGCTTGTCTCCTCGGGCAGCCGTCCGCGCTGATCCTTCATCTTCGAGGCGAGCTGCCAGGTCCGGCAGATCACCTCGCCGATGCGGCCCATGCCTTGGCTGTCGGAGCCGAGCATGGAGATGGCGCCGATGTCGTGAAGGATGTCCTCCGCGGCGATGGTCTGGGCCCTGATGCGGCTCTCGGCGAAGGCGACGTCCTCGGGGATGTTGGGTTTGAGGTGATGGCACACCATGGTCATGTCGAGGTGCTCATCGAAAGTGTTCACGGTGTAGGGATTGGTCGGGTTGGTCGAGGACGGCAGGCAATTGATCTCGCCGGCGACGCGGATGATGTCCGGCGCATGGCCGCCGCCGGCGCCTTCGGTGTGATACATGTGGATGGTGCGCCCGCCGATGGCGGCGAGCGTGTCCTCCAGGAACCCGCTTTCGTTCAGCGTGTCGGTGTGCAGCTGCACCTGGAAGTCGAGCTCGTCGGCGACCGAAAGACAGGTGTCGATCACCGCCGGCATCGCGCCCCAGTCCTCGTGGATCTTGAGGCCGATGCATCCGCCCGCGATCTGATCGAGGATCGAGCGCGGCCGTGAGGTGTTGCCGCGGCCGAGGAAGCCGAAATTGATCGGCCATTGCTTCCGCCGCCTGCAGCATCTTGCCGACGTTGAAGGCGCCGCCGCAGTCGATGCCGACGGTGATCGGCCCGAGCGAGCCGCCGATCATGGTGGTGAGGCCCGACGAGATGGCGTGCTGGCAGAGCTGGGCGGAGTCGAAATGCACATGGACGTCGATGCCGCCCGGCGTCGCGATCAGGCCTTCGGCATCGCGCACCGTGGTGGCGGCGCCGACGACGAGTTTCGGATGCGACGCCGTCCATGGTCGCGGGGTTGCCGGCCTTGCCGACGGCGACGATCTTGCCGTCCTTGATGCCGATGTCGCCCTTGACGATGCCGAGCACCGGATCGATCACGAGCGCGTTGCAGAGCAGCATGTCGAGCGCGCCCATGGCGCTGTCATAGCCCGGCGTCAGGCCCAGGCCGTCGCGGAGCGTCTTGCCGCCGCCGTGAAGGCACTCCTCGCCCGGGACGCGTGAAGTCATGCTCGACCTCGGCGAGAAGCGACGTGTCGCCGAGGCGAATGGCGTCGCCCGTGGTCGGGCCATACATCTGCGCGTAGTCCTTGCGGCTCATCTTCGCCATCGGTCTAAGCTCCCTTGAAGCCGCGCTCGCGCGCCCGCTGCAGCGCCGCCGTCTTGATCGCCTCGCTCCGCCAATTGCCCTCGGTCAGGCTGTTGAGGCCGAGCAACTCGCCGGTGCCGCCGAACTCGGTCAGCACCACCTCCTTGGCCTCGCCCGGGGCGAAGCGGACCGCGGTGCCGGCCGGAATATCGAGATGCATGCCGAAGCTCTCGGCGCGGTCGAAGTCGAGCGCCTTGTTGGTTTCGAAGAAATGGTAGTGGCTGCCGATCTGGACCGGCCGGTCGCCGGTGTTGACCACCTTCAGCGTCACCTTGCGCCGCCCGGCGTTAAGCTCGATGTCGCCGTCGTCGGCGATGATCTCGCCGGGAATCACGGCATCGACCGGCCGCTTCTCGCTCCCTGGCCGGATCGGGTCGTGGATGGTCACGAGCTTGGTGCCGTCCGGAAACGTGCCTTCCACCTGGATCATCGGCATCAAGTCAGCGACGCCGGGCCTGACGTCGTCGGACGTGAGCAGCGTCGAGCCCCAGGAAATCAGATCGGCGACCGAGCGTCCCTCGCGCGCGCCTTCCAGGATCTCGTCGACGATATAGGCGACGGCCTCGGGATGATTGAGCTTGAGCCCCTTCGCCTTGTGCTTGCGGGCAAGTTCCGCGGCGACATAGACGGTCAGCCGTTCCAGTTCCGTTGGCGTCAATAACAAGGTGCACCTCCCGCTCTTGCGCGAGCCTAATTGGCGAATATCCGTGTGGCGTTGGTGGCGGACTGCATCACGGCGATCTCGGCCTCGATGCCCCAGCTGGAGAGTTCGGTGAGCGGCGGCACCGGGAGCGCCGCAATGCGCGCCGCCTCCGCCCGCGTTATGATCAAGGCGCGCTGGGCTTCGATATGGGTGAGGCAGCCGAGCCTGATGCCGGCGCTCAAGAGCCCGGTGCAGAAGGTGTGGGCCGAAAGCGCCACGGCATCGCTTTCGCTCAAGCCGGCTCGGCCCCAGACGAGACCCTGCATCGGCGCGAGATGGCCGAAGGCCGCGCCCTGCTTGATCGCGGTCGCGATAGGCGGCGACATCGGCGATCCCGAGCCTCGCCGCCACCGACAGCAGCGCCTCGCCCATCCGCCGCGAGCCCGAACGAAGCTCGGCCGACGGCGTCTGGATCTCGACCTGATCGTCGATGGCGGCGATGTCGTCAAGATCGGTCATGGCGCGGTGCGCCGCCACCACGACGGCGCGATCGAACGAGGCCCAGCGCGCATTGAGCTGACCGATGACGAAGGCGCGGACGTCGTTGGCGCCGGTGACGACGCCATCTTCGGCAAGACCCTCGAGCCCCCAGGAAAACGACACCGCACCGGACGGGAACAGGCTGTCCCCGAATTGCAGAACGGCCAATGTCGCCGCGACGTCACTCATCTTCCGTCACCTCGATTTTGCCCGCGCGTAGTAACGACTCGAGCCGCGCGAGATAGTGCTCGGCCGGTCCCTGCATGGCGACGAGGAGCGCGCCAGGCTCGAAGCGCACCCGCCAATGCTGGTTGCCGGCGCAATAGCCGGCCTCGAGCGCGGCATCGGCGTCTTTGGCCACGATGCGGAGCCAGCGCTGCTCGGTCACCCGCAACACCACGGCCCGCGCCTCGTCGAGCAGGAGCACGGCGCCGTCGGCGAGCTGGCTCGCCGCGGTCGAGCGCGATGGCAATGTCGGTGCCCTTGTCGGTCTTGCCGCGAAGACGGCGGCGCAAGGTGTCGTCGCGATCGACGAGGAGGAGCTCGACGCGATCCTTGTGCTCGAGATGATGCAGCCGGTCGGCGACGGACGGTTCGCTCGCGGTCCCCAGGATCTTGGTCACGGTGATCATCTGTTACGCACTCGAAACTTAGAGAACCTGCTTCGCTCCCGGTCCTTACTCCGCGGCCACGAGATCCGACCGCCGGATCTCCGGATCCACCAACTCGCCGCGCGCGCGGGCCATGGCCGCCATCAGTCGCAGCACCGTGCACACCGCAAGGCGCGAGGTGGTGCCGCTGACGTCATAGACGGGAGCGAGCTCGGTTACGTCGATGACGCTCACCGTTTTCCGCTCGCCGATGACGTCGGCGACGCGGATCATCTCGCGGCTTTCGAGGCCGCCTGGCTCCGTCGCCGTGACGCCGGGCGCGGCCGAAGCGTCCATGACATTGAAGTTGAAGCTGAGATATTGCGCGTCGGTGCCGTCGAAGACCTTGGCCACCGCCTCCTGGACCACCGCATCGATGCCGCGCTCGTAGATCTCGAACATCGGGTAGAAGCGCAAGCTCCGCGCCTTGGCGAGGTCGATATAGTCCTTGGGGTTCATGGCATTCCGGGCGCCGATATGGGCGACATGCGCCGCGGGCAGGTTCGGCAACTCGGTGATGCGCGCGAGGGCACAGGTGCTGAGCAGCGTCTCCCCGGCCCAGCTGTCGGCGAGATCGAGATGGGCGCCGAAATGCAGGCAACCCATTTTCTTGTTCGCGCCGATATGGTCGGAGAGAGCGCGCGCGGCCTGGATCGAGATCGAGCGGTCGCCGCCGACGACGATAGGCGTGACGCCCGCCTTCAGCACCGTGGTCACGGCGCGGTAGATGCGCTCGCGGGCGCTGTCGGGGTTGACCTTGGGCATCGGCACGTCGCCGCAATCGACAGCGAGGCCGTCGAGATCGACGCCGAACTCGAACCAGTAGGACAGATATTCCTGGGAGGCGATGCGGAACTCTCGCGGGCCGTCCTCGCTGCCGGGCTTGCCGACATTGCCCTCGTCGAACGGCACGCCGACAAAGGCGTATCGCGCGCCGTGCGCCTTGAGCGCGTCGGTCTCGAGCGGCACATGCGGCGCGCGCAAGAACGTGAGCTGGCCTGGGGCTCGGTAGTTCTCGCCGCCCTCGCCCCCAAGCGGCGAGAACAGATGCGCATAGCTTTTTGCGGGGTTCATGGCAGGTTCGCCCTTCTCTGTGGCTCGTTATCGGTCACGGCGTTTTTCCCTGATCGCGCAGGGTCTTCGCCCTGCTGCCGAGGAAATGCATGATCATCAGCGCCGCGGTCTTGATGCTGATGTGGCTGACGTCGAATTGCGGGCAGAGCTCCGACACCTCCATGATGTCGGCGCCGAAAGTGCCGGCGGTCCGCGCCAGCTGAATGATCTCGCGTCCCTTGAGGCCGAAGCATTCCGGCGCCGTCGTCCCCGGCATGCAGCTCGAGTCGATCGAATCCGTATCCCAGGAGAAATAGACGCCGTCGGTGCCCTCCCAGGCGCGGGTGAAGATCTCCTTGGTGCAGTCGACCACGCCGCGGCTCGCGACCTCGTACATCGGGATCAGGCGGACGTTGTTGTCGACGAAGAAGTCGTGCCAGTCCTTCGGATTGAGACCGTTGCGCGAGCCCATATGGATCAGGTTCTTGGCGTCGCAGTTCGGCAGATCGAGCGCCCGCGAGGGCCCCGAGCAATTGGTGAAGGCGTTGCCGGCCCAGTCGGGTGCCGCGTCGAGATGGCAATCGACGTGGAGATAGCCGATGCGCCCGTCCTTGTGGAAATCCGACAGCGCCCGCGCCCCCGGTATCGGCACCGAATGGTCGCCACCGCAGAGCACGACCTTGGCGCCGCCATGCAGGCACTCGGTCAGGTAGCGATAGATGTAGTCGTGGGACTTGTCGTTGTTGCCGGGAACGATGGGGATGTCGCCGCAATCGACGATGTTGAAGAAGGTGAGGAGGTCGACGTCGTATTCGAACATGTAGGGGAAATATTGCGTCGAGGCCTCGCGGATGCCGGCCGCTCCTTGCGAGGTGCCGGCGCGCACCACCTGGCCCTGATCCCAGGGCACGCCGATGAAGCAGACCTTGGCGCCCATGGCGCGGATCGCGTCGCGGTCCGGAGGGCAGTAAGGCGCGCCGAGGAAAGTGGCGATGCCTTGCGACTTGAAGGTGCCGTTGTGGAGCTTCGGCGAATAGATATGGTCGTCGGCGCCCGTGTGGCGATGCGGGCCCTGATGCTGATGCGGCACGTGCCGCCACGCCTGGTGCGCGTCGCTGCTCATGTCGGGCTCCCGGGCATTGTTTCAGTGTGGGACTCGGGTCGCGCCGCCAGGTGCCGGCGGCTCGACCTTGCCGAGCTCGATTGAGACGAGCTGCATCTCGCGCCCGGTCAACACCTTCGGCGTGGGATGGCCGCAGTCCGGGCAGCGGAAATTGTAGCGCGCGGCCGGGGTCTTCACGTCATGGCAATGGCCGCACATCACCGTGAGCGGCACCTCCTCGATATAGAGCACCGCATCCTCGCAAAGCGTGCCGCGCGCCGCCGCGGGAAAGCAGAAATAGAGCGCCCGCGCGATGCCGCTCAAAGCGCCCATGCGGACTTTGATCTCGGTGACGGTTCCCCCGCCCGCGCGGGCGGCGTGGTCGCAAACCTGATCGACGAGGGCGCTCGCTATGGTCAGCTCATGCATGGTGCCGCCTCGACAACCTGGCCGCGGGTTGCCCCCGACGCCGAAGTGACGAGCCAATCGATCCACGCCCCCACGCCGTCACCGGTCTTGGCCGACAGCTGCAGCACGGCGATGTCGGGGTTGATGGCGCGCGCGTGGCCGATGCAGCGGCCGACGCCGAAATCGACATGAGGCAAGAGATCGATTTTCGACAGGATCATCAGTCGGGAGGCGGCAAAAGCGTCGGGATATTTGAGTGGCTTGTCGTCACCTTCGGTAACCGAGAGGATCGCGACCTTCCCCGCCTCGCCGAGATCAAAGCCCGCGGGACAGACGAGATTGCCGACATTCTCGATGAACAGGATCGACTGGCGCTTCAAGGCCAGGTCCTCAAGCGCGTGTCCCACCATGTGGGCGTCGAGGTGGCAACCGCGGCCGGTGTTGATCTGGATGCTCGGCACGCCCGTGGCGCGGATACGCTCGGCGTCGAGCGAGGTCTCCTGATCGCCTTCGATCACCGCGACCGGCAGCCTCGATTGCAGCGCCTCGACGGTCTTGACCAGGAGTGTGGTCTTGCCGGACCCGGGGCTCGAAACGAGGTTGAGCGCAAACACCCCTGCCGCTTCCAGCCGGCGCCGATTCTCGTCGGCATAGCGATCGTTCCTGGCGAGGATGTCCTGCTCGATGTGAAGCAGCTCCGCCGCGCCGTGGGTATGCCCCGCGTGGGCGCTCTCCCCGACATGATGATCGCTGCAACCGCAAACACCGCACATTGATAGACCTCTCCCTTGTAAAACGCGTTTAGTGTCCGGGCGATGCCTCGTCCGGCTCGCCCCGCATCTCGTCGCGCATGAGATGCATCAGCTTCCTCTCCAGGTCGACGTAGCCTTGGGCTTCCAACATCTCCTCGCGGCTAGCGATGCGGCGGCCGCCCTTGAACGCGGTGACCAGATTCTCGCGCACGGTCCCGGGGTGCCGCGACATGAAGATGATGCGATCGGCGATGAAGATCGCCTCCTCCAGATCGTGGGTGACGAGAAGCACGGTGGCCCGCGAACTTTCGACGATGCCGATCATCAGCTCCTGCATCTGCCATTTCGTCTCCGCGTCGAGCGCGCCGAACGGCTCGTCCATGAGCAGGATCGAGGGGCCGTTCGCGAGCGTGCGCGCAATGGCGACGCGCTGCTGCATGCCCCCCGACAGCTCGCGCGGGTAGGCATTCTTGAACTTGGTCAGCTTCACCAGTTGGATGTAGCGGTCGGCGTCCTCGCGGCGCTTGGTCTTGGACACGCCGTTGATGCGCATGCCGTACTCGACATTCTTCCGCACCGTCATCCAGTCGAAGGAGGTGTAGCGCTGGAACACCATGCCCCGGGACTTGTCGGGCCCGTCGATCAGCTTGCCGTCGAGAAACATCGCGCCCGCCGAAGGATCCTCGAGCCCCGCCACCATGCGGAGCACCGTCGACTTGCCGCAACCGGACGGGCCGAGCAGCGCGCAGATCTCGCCCTCGTAGACATCGAAGGACACGTCGCGCACGGCCTCGATGGTGCCGCCGCCACCGAGCCCATAGCTCTTGCCGACATGACGGACCGAGAGCTTGGCGACGCCTTTCGTTGCGTCCGCAGGTCCGGACTCGGTGGCCATCGTGGCGAGGTTCCCTGTCATGTCGCGCGGCTTGCTATCATCGTTGCGTCAGAAGAAGCGGAGATATTCTTTCCGCTCCCATTCCGTAATGGCCTCGTGGAACCGGTCCCACTCGTCCTGCTTATGCAGCGTGTAGAGCCGGTGCATGGTGTCGCCAAACACGTGCTTGGCGAGCGGATCGGCGGCAAATCCGGCGATGGCCTGATCCAAATTTCGCGGCAGCGGCTTGACCTTGAACTCCTCGCGCTCCTTCGGCGTCAGATCGTAGAGCGACCGTTCCAGCGACGGCCCCGGATCGATCTTCTCCCTGATGCCTTCGAGCGACGCCGCGGCGGTCATGGCGAGACCGAGATAGGGATTGAGGGTCATATCCGCGGCGCGGTTCTCGATGGCGAAGCGCGCTTGCGGAAACCGGATCATCGCCGAGCGGTTGTTGATGCCGTAGGTCATGTGGGTCGGCGCCCAGGTGACGGTGCCGCCTTCGAACTCGCGGGCGCGGGCGATCAGGCCCTTGTAGCTGTTCACCGTCGGGCAAGTGACGGCGGTCAGCGCCACCCCGTGACGCAACACGCCGCCGGCGGCGTTCCGCGCCACCTCGCTCCAGCCGCCGCTCGCTTCGTCCTTGAACAGATTGACGCCGGGCTTCGCCGTCGACTGAACGCTCCAATTGATATGGGCGCCGCTCCGCCAGTCGCCTTGGGCCGGCTTCGGCATGAAGGTCACGAACATGCCGTGACGCTTGGCGATCTCCTTCAACAGGATGCGGAAGAATGTGAAGCGGTCGGCCATGCCGAGCACGGTCGAGTAGTCGAAATCGACCTCGAACTGGGAATAGGCGCCCTCGCAGACGACGTTCTTGAGACCCCAGCCCATGCCGTTCAGATGTTCGATCACGTCGGCGAGGAACGGCATCGAGTTCGAGGGAATATTCGACGTCGTAGCCGAAGGCTTGGCGTCGCGGCTTGAACCCGGCGGGATCGTCGTCGATGGCACGGACCGGCTCGCCCGTCTCGTCATAGCGCATGACGATGAACTCGGGCTCGAGCCCGGCATAGAAGGCGTAGCCGGCCTCGGCCGCCTCCTGCACGGTGCGCTTCAGCGCCATGCGCGGGCAAACATCGTAGGGCGCGTTCTCGTAATAGAGGTCGGCGAACACGACAGCGAGCTGTGGGTCCCACGGGCAGATGAAGATCGCGTCAAGATCGGGGATCGGGATCTGGTCCGGATCGGCAGGCCCAAGCTCGGGGAACATCGCCACCGAATGCACCGCGAATTGCGGCCCCTTGCCGATGCACAAATTCTCGAACTCGGAGACCGGAACCGGCTTCGTCTTGGGGCTGCCCAAGATGTCGATCCAGGACGAGAGGACGTATTTGACCCCCGCCTGCTCCAGCTTCGCCTTCGCCTCGTCGATGCGACCCTTATCCGGGATCGCCTCCGTCATCGACGCCGCATAGATGCCAGCCATCAACGTCTCCCCACGCGCGTTCGTTGGATCCGGAACGGCAAGCGGATCGAGGCGATCCGCCCGCCGCCAGATGTCGTTGCTCAGCCGCGATACCCGCCGTCGTAGAGGTCTTTCAGCAGGCTGCAGTCGATCCCCTTCTCCGGGGGATAGTCCTCCTTCACCACGCCAAACTTGACCCACCAGCTATTGGTCAGCTTGAAGTGGTCGACCATCTGGCCGTTCTTCTGGCCGAAGGGCGGATCACCCGGCGCCACGCCGCAGAACCGCGCCGCTTCCATGAAGGTGTAAGGATAGAGGCCGGCATCGAGGCCGGTGCCGTCCTTGCCAATGACGAGCTCGACATCGGGGACCGACATCTTCATGCCGTCGGCAATGATCTTGTTGCCTTCCTCGGGGTTCTTCTTCCACCAGGCGATGGCGTCATACATCGCCTTCATCGCCTTGAGCGCGGTCTCTCGGTGGCTCTTGGCCCAATCCTCGTTGACGAAATGGGCGTCGGCGATCAGCGCGTTCTTGGCCCATTCCGGGTCCTTGGTGCTCGCTACCACCTTGGCGCCGGGCACCGCTTCCAAGGTCTGGGTACCGAACGGCTCCCACAGCTCCGCACCGCCGACGCTGCCGCCGATCATGGCGGCCGCGGCCTGATCCATGATGACGTTGACATAGTCGACCGAGTTGAAGGGGATGCCGTTCTGCTCCAGATAGATGCCCATCATGATCTGCGGCAGACCCCCGACCATGACCGCCACTTTCTTGCCCTTGAGGTCCTCGGCGCTCTTGATCTCCGGACGCATGATCAGCTTGTCGGTGCCGTGGGAGAGATTGCCGTAGGCGGCCATGCGTACCGGCATGTTCTGCGAGGCGCCGATCGGCGCGAACTCGGCGGTGCTGGACACGATCTCGAGCTGACCCGAGGTCATCAGGCTGAAGCTTTGGAACGGATCCTCGATGGCCTGATAGGTGATGTCGAGGTCGGGCGCCAAGCCCTTCTCCTTGGCGATGTACCACCAGCCATAACCGGGCCAGGTGAGGCCGGCGACCCGGACCTGCTCCTTGGCGAGAGCGAGATTGGCGGTGAAAAGAGTGAGGCCGGCGAGGCCAGCGGCGAGCAGCGAGCGCCGAATGTGAGATAGTGATCCGTACTGCATTGTTGATACTCCCCTCGAATGCGACTTCGAACGACGCGACAAGCTCCCGCTAGCTCTCCCCGCGCGCGACATACGGAAAGAGCAGTTGATGCGCTAAGCGGAACAGGAAATCGAACATGAGGCCGACGATGCCGATCACGAGAATGCCGGCCATGATCTCGTCGACCTTGAGGAAACGCTGGCCCCGCATCATCACCGCGCCGATGCCGGTGGTCGAGGCGACGATCTCGGCGATAACGAGGTAGGTCCAGCTCACCGCGAGCATCTGGCGCATCGAGATCACGATCTTCGGCGCCACCGCCGGCAGCACGATGGTCGACAGGATCTGCCAGCGATTGGCGCCGAGCGTCATCGCGGTCTCGACCAGCTCGGCGCGGACGGCGCGGGTGTGATCCATGATCAGCGTGATCAGGAAGAAGATGACGCCGATGAACAAAAGCGCGAGCTTCGACCCCTCGCCCGCCCCGAACCACATCAAGAGCAGCGGGATGAAGGCCGGCGCCGGCAAATAGCGCCAGGCGCTGACGAACGGATTGACGAAGGCGTCGACGGTCTTGAACGAGCCCATCAGGATGCCGAGCGGGATAGCCACGGCGCAGGCGAGCGCGAAGCTCACCAGGATGCGGTAGATGCTGATGCCGATATCGGTGAGGAAGCCGCGCTCGGTGAGCATGATGTAGAGTGTTGACAGCACCCGATGCGGCGGCGGCATGAACAGGGTGTTGACCCAGCCCCTGGCGGCGGCGAGCTCCCACAGGGCGAAGAAGATCACCCACACCGCGACCCCGAGCGTCACCGACCAGGCGAGCGGGATCGGCTTCAGATATTCGAACCAGCGCTGGCGGCTTTTCTTGGCCGGCGCCGATGGCTGATGTTCGGTTGGGATCACGCGCGGATCCCCATCCATGGTTAGGGCTGACCCCATTTGAGCATATTCTTGTACATGGCGAGACCGACCATCGGCTCGACCGAGGCTAAATCGTTGCGGCTGTAACAATGCTGGCGCAGGAACAGCGCCAGCTGCTCATGGGTCTCGCAGATGACCTCGACCAGGAGGTCGTAGCGGCCGGCGACGAACAGGACGTAGGTGACCTCGTCGAGGTCCCGGAAATAATGCGCGGCCTTCTCCGGATCGTGCCCCGGCTCGAGCTTGAGGCCGATCATGGCGTAGGCGTCGTAGCCGAGCGCCATCGGGTCGGCGACGCCGATGATCCGGAGCACTTTCGACTCGATCAATTGGCCGACGCGATTGCGAACCGCGCCCTCGGAAATGCCGAGCTGCTTGGCGATCGCGGTGAAGGGCGCGCGGCCGTCCTCCTGGAGAATGCGGATGATGGTGAAGTCGATGGCATCGAGCGCTGCCGAAGCCCGCGCTTGCGCCGAGGCGCCCGGGCTCGCGCCCCCCTGCCCCGGCGGCGCCGCCACCGCGGCGCGCCTCACCAGGCTCATCGGCCTTCGCGGCACTGCCATCCCACCTCGCGCCCTGACCCGTTGCGTTTCTCGCAGCTTCGACGGTCATTCTCTACGGATTTTCGAATTCGACAAGACCATAAATGCATGAATGCGCAATCCATGAGCAGTTTGCCTACGATTTCCGCTTACTGGCTATCCGGGTGGCAAAGCTGCTCTGTCGCGAAGAGTTCTGGACGACCCAATGCTGTTCTCCAGCCCCGAGGTGACCGACATGAGCGGGAAATCTTTACGGGGTTTTTCGCACAATTCGTGGCTATTTCGCCACAGTTGCCAGCAAATGCTGCCCAGCTGGTTGGAATTGTCCCTTACCCGGTGGTAGTGGATGGGGTCCCCGGGATAAGAATGCGAGTTTAAAACATCTGGGCAGCGCATCGGGGCACGTCGCGCTGGGGGGCAATCATGGCGCGGCAGGTACGCCGGTTGGCGCGTAGACGGGTTGTGGACACCAGGACCGCAGCGGCGTGGACGCCGCCACAACAATACACCCGCGGCAACCTCAAATCGGCGCTGACCTTGAGCGCGAGCGTGCTCGTGATCAGCCTCATGCTCGGCTCGCCGGCCCGCGCCCAGCAGCAGGCAACTTGTGGCGACCCTACCACGGCGCCGGTCTTCACCCCTGTGGGCACCGCAACGGGTCTGTTTGCCGTGGCTTGCGGAAGCGGCGCCGTCGCCAACGGCAACGCCGCCACCGCGATTGGATATAATTCCAACGCCAACGGGACCTACGCCACGGCGACCGGAGGCTATGCCAACGCCACGGGTTTCGAGGCCACCGCGACGGGTGGCGATGCCAACGCCAACGGCGCCAACGCCACGGCGACGGGCGCGAATGCCAACGCCAACGGCACCAACGCCACGGCGACTGGCGCCAACGCCAACGCCAACGGCCAATTCGCTACGGCCACTGGCATCGACGCCAACGCCAACGGGGGGAATGCCACGGCGACAGGCGCCGGCGCCACCGCGACGGGCATTTACGCCACCGCCGCCGGCTCCGGAGCCAACGCCAATGGCGACACAGCCACGGCGACAGGCGCCTCGGCCAAGGCCAACGGTAACGGCGCCACCGCGACGGGCGTTTACGCCAACGCGAACGGCGCCGCGGCGACCGCCACTGGTGAGATCACCAGTGCCAACGGTCTTGCCGCCACGGCTACCGGCGCCACCGCCTCCGCCAACGGTAATTTCGCCACGGCTACTGGTTTCAATGCCTACGCCAACGGCCTTTTTGCCACCGCCACCGGAAACGCTTATGCCAATGGCGCCAACGCCACCGCGACGGGGAACGGCGCCAACGCCGCCGGCGCGAGTGCCACAGCGACCGGCGCCAACGCCAACGCCAGCGGCGCCAATGCCACCGCGACCGGCGCCAACGCCACGGCCAATGGCGATTTCGCCACGGCGACGGGGACCGACGCCAACGCCACCGGTAGCCAAGCCACCGCAACGGGCTCCGGCGCGCAGGCCAACGGCTCCTCCGCCACGGCGACGGGCTCAGCCGCCAATGCCAACGGCGCCTCGGCGACGGCGACGGGCAACGTTGCCAATGCCAACGGCGCCAACGCCACCGCGACCGGCGCCAACGCGAGCGCTAATGGCGATTTCGCTACGGCCACCGGCTCCGACGCCGACGCCAACGGCCAGCAGGCCACCGCCACTGGCTCGTCGGCCACCGCTAACGGTGCCAATGCCACGGCGACCGGCAACAGCGCCACCGCCAACGGCTCGAGCGCGACAGCGACGGGCGACGGCGCTACCGCCAATGGCCAGAGCGCCACGGCGGCCGGCAATGAGGCGAACGCTAACGGGCTGTTTGCCACGGCGACGGGTTTCCAATCGAATGCCAACGGCACCGCCGCCACGGCGACGGGCGTCTCCGCCACGGCCAATGGCTTTAGCGCCACGGCGACGGGCTCAGCCGCCAATGCCAACGGCGCCTCGGCGACGGCGACGGGCAACGTTGCCAATGCCAACGGCGCCAACGCCACCGCGACCGGCGCCAACGCGAGCGCTAATGGCGATTTCGCTACGGCCACCGGCTCCGACGCCGACGCCAACGGCCAGCAGGCCACCGCCACTGGCTCGTCGGCCACCGCTAACGGTGCCAATGCCACGGCGACCGGCAACAGCGCCACCGCCAACGGCTCGAGCGCGACAGCGACGGGCGACGGCGCTACCGCCAATGGCCAGAGCGCCACGGCGGCCGGCAATGAGGCGAACGCTAACGGGCTGTTTGCCACGGCGACGGGCTTCCAATCGAACGCCAACGGCACCGCCGCCACGGCGACGGGCGTCTCCGCCACGGCCAACGGCTTTAGCGCCACGGCGACGGGCTCAGCCGCCAATGCCAACGGCGCCTCGGCGACGGCGACGGGCAACGTTGCCAATGCCAACGGCGCCAACGCCACCGCGACTGGCGCCAACGCGAGCGCCAACGGCACGTTCGCCACCGCCACCGGCTCAGACGCCACCGCCAATGGTTTCGAGGCGACGGCGACAGGCGCCTTTGCCACCGCCAACGGCGACAACGCCACGGCGACAGGCATCGGCGCCACCGCCAACGGCACCACCGCCACGGCGACGGGCAACAATTCCATGGCCGACGGCAATTTCGCCACGGCGACGGGCAACAATGCCTTCGCCAACGGCGACGCGGCCACGGCGACCGGCAACACCGCCAACGCCAACGGCGCCAACGCCACGGCGACCGGCACTCTTGCCAACGCCAACGGCGAGTTCGCCACGGCGACCGGCGCCAACGCCTTCGCCAACGGCGCGAGTGCTACCGCCACCGGCGATAACTCCGTCGCCAACGGCACCGCGGCGACCGCGACCGGACAGGAATCCTTCGCCAACGGCAATGCCGCCACTGCCACCGGTTTCCAATCCAACGCCAATGGCGCCAACGCCACGGCAACGGGGTCCCTGGCCCAAGCGAATGGGGCCCACGCCACAGCCACCGGCGACAACGCCAACGCCAATGGCACCGCGGCGACGGCGAGTGGATACCACGCCAATGCCAATGGCGACGGCGCCACCGCGACCGGGGTCGCGGCCAATGCGAACGGCTTCGCCGCGACCGCCACCGGCTCCAACGCCCGCGCCGAGGGCGATGAGGCCACCGCAACCGGCTTCGATGCCTTCGCCGACGGATTTGGCGCCACCGCAACTGGCTACGATGCCCACGCCAATGGCGGTTTGGCCACGGCGACCGGCGCATTTGCTGAAGCCAACGGCGCCAACGCCACGGCCACCGGTGCAGGTGCCGTCGCCCTTGGCGCCAATGCCACGGCAACCGGCTATGCTGCCAACGCCTATGGAGAGTTCGCGACCGCGACCGGCGCTAACGCCACCGCCAACGGCGCCTCGGCCACGGCCACCGGCGACAACTCCGTCGCCAACGGCGTCGCGGCGACCGCGACCGGTCAGGAATCCTTCGCCAATGGTAATGCCGCCACGGCGACCGGATTCCAATCCAACGCCAATGGCGCCAATGCCACGGCAACGGGGTCCCTGGCCCAAGCGAATGGGGCCCACGCCACAGCCACCGGCGACAACGCCAACGCCAATGGCACCGCGGCGACGGCAAGTGGATACCACGCCAATGCCAATGGCGACGGCGCCACCGCGACCGGGGTCGCGGCCAATGCGAACGGCTTCGCCGCGACCGCCACCGGCTCCAACGCCCGCGCCGAGGGCGATGAGGCCACCGCAACCGGCTTCGATGCCTTCGCCGACGGATTTGGCGCCACCGCAACTGGCTACGATGCCCACGCCAATGGCGGTTTGGCCACGGCGACCGGCGCATTTGCTGAAGCCAACGGCGCCAACGCCACGGCCACCGGTGCAGGTGCCGTCGCCCTTGGCGCCAATGCCACGGCAACCGGCTATGCTGCCAACGCCTATGGAGAGTTCGCGACCGCGACCGGCGCTAACGCCACCGCCAACGGCGCCTCGGCCGCCGCCACCGGCGACCACGCCAACGCCAACGGCAACTTTGCCACGGCGACCGGTGCATTCTCGTTTGCCAATGGCGAGTTCGCCACGGCGACGGGTACCGACGCCAATGCCAACGGTGAGCAGGCGACCGCTACTGGCGCTAATGCGCGCGCCAATGGCAGCTCAGCCACGGCAACGGGCGATTCCGCATTGGCGAATGGCGAGCAAGCCACCGCCACTGGCGTAGCAGCCAATGCCAACGGCGCGAATGCGACGGCGACCGGCGCCAACGCCTTCGCCAATGGCGCTTCGGCCACGGCGACCGGTGACAACTCCATTGCCAATGGCGTCGCCGCCACGGCGACCGGACAGGAATCAATTGCCAATGGCGATGCCGCCACCGCCACCGGCTTCCAATCCAATGCCAACGGCGCCAATGCCACGGCGACCGGCTCTCTCGCCCAAGCGAATGGCACTCATGCCACCGCGACCGGCGACAACTCCGTCGCCAACGGCACGGCAGCGACTGCTACCGGTCAAGAATCGTTCGCCAACGGCAATGCCGCCACCGCCACCGGCTTCCAGTCCAATGCCAATGGCGCCAACGCCACGGCGACCGGCGTGGCAGCCAATGCCAACGGCGAGTTTGCGACTGCGACCGGCGCCAGCGCCTTCGCCAATGGCGCCTCGGCAACGGCAACCGGATTCCAATCCAACGCCAATGGCGCCAACGCCACTGCCACCGGCTCCCTGGCTAACGCGAACGGCGCCAACGCGACCGCGACCGGTTCCGGCGCCGTCGCTAACGGCGAACTCGGCGACGTCGACAGGCGCCAACGCTGTCGCCAACGGTGAGTCGGCGACCGCGACCGGCGACAATTCCTTCGCCAACGGTGTCGCGGCAACGGCAACCGGCCAGGAATCGGTCGCCAACGGCGATGCCGCCACGGCAACCGGCTATCAATCCAATGCCAGCGGCGCCAATGCCACCGCCACGGGCAATCAGGCCAACGCCAATGGCGCATCGGCAACGGCGAGTGGCGATAACGCCAGCGCCCAAGGCAGCAATGCCGCGGCGTTTGGATCTTACGCCTTGGCCTTAGGCGGCATGGCGACCGCCGTCGGCAACGAAGCCACCGCCAATGGCGCGTCGGCCACGGCGACCGGCGATAATGCCAACGCGCAGGGGAGCAACGCATCGGCGTTCGGGCCGTTCGCCTTCGCTCTCGGCGACTTCGCCACCGCGAGCGGCAATGAAGCCAACGCCAACGGCGCCTCCGCGGCGGCGAGTGGCGACCACGCCAACGCTCAAGGCAGCAACGCCACCGCCACGGGCAATCAGGCCAACGCCAACGGCGACTTCGCCACCGCGACTGGCAATGAGGCCAACGCCAACGGCGCCTCAGCCACGGCCACCGGCACCGACGCCAGCGCCAACGGCGAGTTCGCCACCGCGACCGGCGCCAACGCCAACGCCAACGGCCTCGCGGCGACGGCGACCGGTACCCAAGCCAATGCCAACGGCGCCTTCGCCACCGCCACCGGCAACCAAGCCAACGCCAACGGTGCTCAAGCCACCTCCACCGGCGATCACGCCGCGGCCAACGGCGCCTTCGCTACGGCCACCGGCACCTATGCCAATGCCAATGGCGCCTCGGCGACGGCCGCCGGCGCCAGCGCCAACGCCAATGGCGTTGCCGCGACGGCCACCGGCACCTACGCCAATGCCAACGGTGCCTTCGCCACGGCGACGGGTAACGAAGCCAACGCCAATGGCGCGTCCGCGACGGCAAGTGGCGACAACGCCAATGCCCAAGGCAGCAACGCCACCGCCACCGGCTCCTACGCGCAGGCCAACGGCGCCTTCGCCACGGCGACCGGCAATGAAGCCAACGCCAACGGTGTCCAAGCGACGGCCTCCGGCGATCACGCTAACGCCAACGGTGCCTTCGCCACCGCCACGGGCACCTATGCCAGTGCCAACGGAGCGTCGGCCACCGCTACCGGCGCCAGCGCCAACGCCAACGGCGATGCCGCGACGGCCACCGGCACCTACGCCAATGCCAACGGGGCGTTCGCCACCGCCACCGGCAACGAAGCCAACGCCAACGGCGCCTCGGCGACGGCGAGCGGCGACAATGCCAATGCACAAGGCAGCAACGCCACCGCGACGGGCTCTTATGCCCAGGCCAATGGCGGGTTCGCCACCGCGACCGGCAACGAAGCCGACGCCAATGGCGCCTCGGCCACGGCCACCGGCGACAACGCCTTCGCCAATGGCGACTTCGCCACCGCCACCGGCACCTATGCCTTCGCCAATGGCGTCGCGGCGACCGCGACCGGTACCCACGCCAATGCTAATGGCGGCTTTGCCACCGCCACCGGCAACGAAGCCAATGCCAACGGTGCTCAAGCCACGGCCGGCGGCGATCACGCCAACGCCAATGGCGCCTTCGCCACCGCCACCGGCACTTACGCCCAAGCCAATGGCGCCTCGGCGACCGCCACCGGCGCCAGCGCCAACGCCAACGGCGATGGCGCGACGGCCACCGGCACCTACGCCAATGCCAACGGCGCCTTCGCCACGGCGACCGGCAACGAGGCGAACGCCAATGGCGTCTCTGCGACCGCCAGCGGCGACAACGCCGATGCCGAGGGCAGCAACGCCACCGCCTCCGGTTCCTACGCCAAGGCTAACGGCGCCTTCGCCACCGCCAGCGGCAACGAAGCCAACGCCAACGGCAAGTCGGCGACAGCGTCCGGCGACAACGCCTTCGCCAATGGCGACTTCTCCACCGCCACCGGCACGTATGCCTTCGCCAACGGCGACTTCGCCAGCGCCACCGGCGCCAGCGCCAATGCCAATGGCCTCGCCGCCACGGCAACGGGCACCTATTCCAATGCCAATGGCGACTTCGCCACCGCCACCGGCAATTTCTCTCAAGCCAATGGCGCTCAAGCGACGTCGACCGGCGATCACGCCAATGCCAATGGTGCCTACGCCACCGCCACCGGCACCTACGCTAAGGCCAACGGCAACTCCGCGAGCGCCACCGGGGCCAGCGCCAACGCCAACGGCATCGCCGCCACCGCGACAGGCACATTCTCAAATGCCAATGGCGCCTTTGCCACCGCGACCGGCAACGAAGCCAACGCCAATGGCGTGTCGGCGACGGCGAGCGGCGACACCGCCAGCGCCGAGGGCAGCAATGCCACGGCGACCGGCTCCTACGCCACGGCCAACGGCGCCTCGGCGACGGCAATGGGCGACACCGCCGACGCCGAGGGGAGCAACGCCACTGCTAGCGGGTCCTATGCCAAGGCCAATGGCGCCTTCGCCACCGCCAGCGGCAACGAGGCGAATGCCAACGGCGTCTCGGCCACAGCCTCCGGTGACAACGCCAGTGCCGAGGGTAGCAATGCCACGGCCGGCGGCTCGTACGCCAAGGCCAACGGCGCGTCAGCCACGGCTACAGGCGACTCCGCTGACGCCGAGGGCAGCAACGCCACAGCCAGCGGTTCCTTCGCCAAGGCCAACGGGACCTCGGCCACCGCAACCGGCGACAGCGCCGATGCCGAGGGCAGCAACGCCACCGCGTCCGGCTCGTACGCCAAGGCCAACGGCGCCTTCGCCACAGCAACCGGTAATGAAGCCAATGCCAACGGGGCGTCGGCCACCGCCTCTGGCGACAACGCCAGCGCCGAAGGTAGCAATGCGACGGCCAGCGGCTCTTACGCCAAGGCTAACGGCGCCTTCGCCACAGCGACCGGCAATGAGGCCAATGCCAACGGGGCGTCGGCTGTCGCCACGGGTGATAGTGCCAGCGCACAAGGCAGCAACGCGGCCGCCTTCGGCTCGATGTCGTATGCGCTGGGCGACTTCGCCAGCGCCATGGGCAACGAGGCCAAGGCCAATGGCACGTCGGCAACCGCGAGCGGCGACAGTGCTGACGCCGAGGGCAGCAACGCCACCGCGTCTGGTTCCTACGCCAAGGCCAACGGCACCTCGGCAACCGCGAGCGGCGACAGCGCCGACGCCGAAGGCAGCAACGCCACCGCGTCAGGTTCCCACGCCAAGGCCAACGGCACGTCGGCGACGGCGAGCGGCGACAGCGCCGACGCCGAAGGCAGCAACGCTTCGGCCTTCGGCTCCATGTCTTACGCAATGGGCGACTTCGCCTCGGCCATGGGCAACGAGGCGAACGCCAATGGCGCCTCGGCAACGGCCGCTGGCGACAACGCCAGTGCGCAAGGCGGCAACGCCACCGCGGTCGGCTCCTATGCCGGTGCCACCGGCGCTGCGGCGACCGCGATCGGCGATCTCGCCAGCGCCGAGGGCAGCGACGCCGCGGCCTTCGGCTCCATGTCTTATGCGCTCGGCGACTTCGCCACGGCGAGCGGCCACCAGGCCAAGGCCAATGGCGCCTCAGCAACCGCGAGCGGCGACAACGCCAGCGCGCAGGGCAGCAACGCCACGGCAACCGGCGCCTACGCCTCCGCCAACGGAGCCTCTGCCACCGCGACCGGCGATCAGACCGTGGCCAACGGCGTCTATGCCACCGCCACCGGCGCCAGCGCCAACGCTCAAGGCGGCAACGCCGTCGCCATGGGCGCCTTCGCGACGGCGAGCGGCGACACCGCGCTTGCGGTCGGCAACCAGGCCGTCGCCTTCGGCGCCAGCACCACCGCCGTTGGCGACAGGGCTCAAGCCCTCGCCGACAACGCCTCGGCCTTCGGCCAGGAGGCGTCCGCGTCCGGCAAGGGTTCTACGGCGATCGGCTACGGCGCCACCGCGGCGTATAACGATTCGACGGCAATCGGCACCGGCGCCAAGACACAGAACAGCAACGAGATCGCGCTTGGGACCGGTGACGACTCCATCCGCGCGCCGGGGATCACTTCGGGCCAGAGCCGGGCGCGGCAATCGGGGCCGCTCGAGATCGTGACGTCGGATTCCGGCGGCAACCTCGCCACCGACGGCGGCGATCTGTTCAAGACCGTCGGCGAGCTGAAGGCCGGCGTCGCCATTGCTCTCGCCGTCGACGCGCCGGATCTGTCGGACAGCGAGAAATTCGCCATGCGCGTCGGCTGGGGCAATTTTCAGGGCGACGCCAACGCCGTCGGCTTCAGCGCTGTCGGTCTGATCTGCCGCGAATGCTTCAGCGGCAGGATTTCGCTCGACGGGTCGGTCGGGGTGGGTTGGTCCGACTACAAGACCTATGACGCCGACGCCATCATCGGCAGCCGCCTCGGCATGCGATGGTCTTGGAAATAGGGACGAAACTGCGCTAATGGACCCCCTACGCGAGGGATCCGTTCGGGCGCGCCTGGCACCGGTCCCTCCTCAGTTGCGAATGTAGAGGCAAGTGTGCGCGACGACCGGACTGGCTAACATCCATGTCGCCGGGCAAGTTCAGCGTAAGTCGGGTAATCGCGGTGGCGTCTTTCCCCTCCCCCTTGATGAGAGTCGTGACGGCGGCGCTGGCCGTCTCCATCCTTGGCCTTTCCGCGGGCGGCCTATATGCCGAGACCAAATCGGCGAAGCCCATTCCCCAGAAAAAGGTTGGAGCCCCGGCAGCAGCCCCGCAGGCACCGCCGCTAAGGCCACAGATTCCGGACACGACGCGGCTCGGGATTCTGGTGCAGTCCTACATGGTCGCGCTCAGCCAAGCGAACTTCACCGGCAACTTCAGTGTTCTGCGCGACATGGGCTCGCCCGACTTCCAGCAGCGCAACTCGCCGGCGCAACTGGCCGAGATCTTCTCGAGCCTGCGCAAGGGAAACATCGACCTCACGCCGATCATCGTCTACTCGCCGACCCTGTCGCGCGAGCCGGAATACGACGCCAACGGCCTGCTTCATCTCAACGGCTACTACAAGACCGAGCCGCAACGTGTGCAGTTCGATTTGGTGTTGCAGCCGATTGGCGGCATGTGGCGTCTCTACGGGATTTCAGTGGGAACGGTCCCCGCGCCGACAGCCCAAGGAACGACTGCCGACGCTCCGTCTGAGAAGCCGACGCCCGTGCCGGTGCCCCCCAAGAGGAAGCCATCCAAAGCGAAGCCCAACTGAAGGGACAGATGAGAGCGGCCCAAGCTGTGGCCGGCATCCCGTCGCCCGCATGAGGACCCCATGCTCGATCGCTCCGCCCTCAAGTCGTTCTATCCGCTGGTGGCGACGCCCTGCTACGGCGGCGCCTTGTTCTACACCTACGTCGTCAGCCTCATCAAACTGATCAACGCCGCGCAAAGCGCCGGCATGGCCATCGATTTCTTTTTTCGCGCCGGCGACAGTCTCGTGACCCGCGCGCGTAACGATTGTGTCGCCCAGTTCCTGGCCAATCCGGTTTTCACCCATCTGTTCTGGATCGACGGCGATATCGGGTTCTCACCCGAGGCCGCGATGCGGCTGCTCTTGTCCGGTCACGACGTCGCGGCCGGCGTCTATCCCTTGAAGCGCGAGGAATGGCCGGCCGAAGGCGTACCGGAAGGAACGACGCGGAAGCGCTTTGACGACCTCTATGCGCGCTATCCCGTGAACACCGACGAGATCTCCGGCGACGTGGTCGAGCTCACCGTCGACGACGACGGTTTCATGCGTGTGAGCGACGCGCCGACCGGCTTCATGGTGATCAAGCGCAAGGTTTTCGACCTGCTGATCGATAAATACCCCGACTACAAGTACAAGCCGGATTGGCCCGAGGGCAACGTCCCCGAAGGCGGGTTCCACTACCGCTTTTTCGACACCATGATCGACCCGATCTCGAAGCGCCTGCTGTCGGAGGACTACGCCTTTTGCCGTCTGCTGCAACATATCGGCCAGGACATCCATGTCGACGCCAACTCGAACCTCACCCATATGGGCCAGAGGCTCTTTACCGGTGACTTCGGCGCCACGCTGAAGACCGCCCCGACCAAGGCCATCGGCGCCACCAAGGGCGCGCGCATCGTGGTCAAGGGCATCAATCATCTGAAGACCAATCCCTGACGCGTGGCGCCGGCGGTTTCGCCCAATCTCAGAGCTTCCCTTGGGCGCGCAGGCTTCCTGCGAGGTCGCCGCGAAACAGGTGCTGGCCCATATGGGTGAGCTTTGAATTCAGATCGGCATGGACCTTGCCGCCGATATCGCGCCACCTGCGGCAGAAGGCATAATCCTCGGACAGATAACGGCCGGAATTGGGATCGACCATGCAGTCGAAGAACAGCCAGTAGAACTTGGCCAACGGATTGTCGGCGGGACCGTCCGGCACGTAGTGGAGATCGGGGTAGCGCCGCATCATCTCGTAGAAGACGTGGCGCTTGATCACCATAAATCCGGTCGGCGCCTCGGCCACTTCCAGGAACCCGTCTTTGTCGACGAGCTCCGCGAGCGGCTTGTCGCTATTGAAAATGGGATTGAAGGGATAATCGGTGTAGGCGGCCTCGAACTGCTCCCGGGTCATGTCGGCCGGAACGCCATTCGCGGGCCAGTTGAACCTCTTGATTGGATAAATCCCGGCGGCGACATCGCGATTGGCGAGCAGCAGCCGAAACGCGTCTTCGGGGCGAAAGGCAACGTCGGAGTCGATGAAGAACAGATGCGTATAGTCTTCGTTGGCGAGGAAAAATTTGACGATCTCGTTCCGCGCCCGCGTAATCAAGCTCTCGCTGTGAAGATGCGTATTGAAATTCAATCCCCGCCGCATGCTCTCGCGAATGAGGTCAAAGCAACTCACGACATAGTTCATCGTGACGTTTGAGACGTAACAAGGCGTTGTGAACAGCACATTCATGGACTTGAGCGCCGAATCTGACAGCATGAAGGCTGATCCTTTGCTTGTTATGAGCGAACTCATCTTGCCTCGGCGCTCCACTGTCAAGCCGTCGCTGGCAAGCCCGGCCCAAGGCGGACCGAGGGGCTCGTGATGGATCGGGGTGGAGGCACGATCGAAGGGGGGTGCTGATGTCGGCGGCGAAGCGGCGCGGCTTCATCGGTTTGGTCGGAGCCGGGTCGGGACTGATTGCCCGGCGCGATCACCGCCGCGCTCCTTTTCACGATCGGCAAGGCATGGCTCTCGGCGTCGCCGCGCTTCAAGCCGCCGCCCGCAACCAGCTCCAACGCGCCGTCAATCTCAGCCTCGGCTCGGCGCTGTCCACCATCGGCCTCACGGTCCCGGTGGTGCTCGCGATCAGCGTCTGGAGCGGCTCCCCGCTTGAGCTTGGCCTCCCGCCACTCGAGATCGTTCTCCTGGCGACCACCCTATTCCTTTGCTAGATGACGTTCTCGGGGCGCCCCACCAACATCTTGCTGAGCTTGATCCACCTAGTGCTGTTCCTTGCTTATCTGATGCTGGTTTTTCACCCCTAGGACGGCCCGAGCTACATAAATCTGCAGTTGAACTAAAGTGGCAGAAAGGTCACACGAGCCAACTTTTGCCGTTTCTACCCAATGAACATGGTCCATTTGCTGCAAAAACATGCATACCATAAGGGACTGAATTGAGGACGGTCGGGGGGTGACACAATGTTTGGGGGACTGACAAAAACATCCAGTCGCATCGCCATCGCAGCCGCGCTGGGGATGACGCTTGGCGGTTTCGCGCTGCATGCGAGCCCGGCCAAGGCTGCCGATCTTGGCGGCGACTGCTGCGCGGATCTCGAGGAGCGCGTTGCTGAGCTCGAGGCGACGACCGTCCGCAAGGGCAACAAGAAGGTCTCGGTGACCTTGTCCGGTTGGGTGGTCAAGCTCGGGTCTTGGTGGGACGACGGCCACGAGACGAACTTCTACGTTGGTGACAAGGACACGACCTTGTCGAGCCACTTCCAGATCTCCGGCTCGGCGCAGATTGCGCCGGGGTGGTCGGCTGGTTACACCATCGCGGTTGAAACGGCGGGCCAGAGCGCGTCGGCCGGCTTCTGCGAGAACCAGTTCAACGATGACTGCGCCCTGTTCGGGGACATCAACACGCTTTTGTCCTACATGTGGTTGAAGAGCGACAAGTGGGGCACGATCAACTGGGGCCAGTTGAGCCAGGCGACCGACAACGTGGCGCTGTTGCCTGACCTATCGGGCACGGTCATTGAGTTCGAACGCGGTGGTGTTCGACGGCGCCGGCATGTTCGTCCGGCCGAAGGGCACTCGGAACTCGAACGATCTCGCCAGCGATTTCACCTGGGGCGGGGTCCTGACCTGCAACACCGCCGGTGGTGGTCTCGGTGCCGACTGCAACGGCTATCCGCAGAATGCCTTCCGCTATGACAGCCCGACCTTTGCCGGGTTCAGCATGTCGACGTCCTACGGCGAAGACGACATGTGGGATGTGGCTCTGAAATACGCTGCCGACTGGAACAGTGTGAAGTTCTCGGCGGCGGCTGGCTATACGCAGCTGACCGACGAAGGCTGCAGCGCGATTGGCGTCAAGAATGGCGGCGCGACCTGCAGCAACGTCGCGGTGGTTGGCGGCGGCGGCACGTCGTTCCAGAACTATCGCCAGGAAGGCCATCTGTTCCAGATCGGCGCATCGGCGATGCACGTTCCGTCAGGCCTGTTCGTCTACGGCTTGTACCAGAACGACAAGGAAGAGGGCACGCAGTTCAAGAGCTTCAACTTCAACACTGGTCACGTCGGGAATGCCGCGGCCAACGACTCCGACACCTGGTTCGTGAAGGCCGGTATCAAGCGGACCTTCTCGCCCGTCGGCGCCACGGTGATCTGGGGTGAGTGGGGCCAGTACAACGACATGTATCGCGGCCTCTGCGGCGTGCCGAGCTCTTCGGACTTCTCCAACTTCTACGGTCCGAACCAGCCGGCGACGTTCTGTCAGACCAGCGTCGCGACCGGTGTCGTGAACTCCGGCTTCTATAAGGGCGAGGCCATCAACACGGCTGCGATGATCACCGGGTCGCAAGTGACGCGGTATGGTGTCGGCGTGGTTCAGGAGATCGACTCCGCCGCCATGCATCTGTTCGCCCGCTGGCAGCATCTCGACCTCGACCTGAACGCCAAGAACCTTGGCTACGACTGCGTCGAAGACTCCTGTTTCGGCAACGGCAAATTTGGCAAGAACCTCAGCACCAGCTGGGAAGGCCTCGACGTCTTCCAGATCGGTGGCGTGATCTTCTTCTAAGCCAAACCAACCACCTTCCAATCGAAGCCGCCCCTCTCGGGCGGCTTCTTTTTTGCGTCCACCGCGGCCCTTAGGGAACGCTCAGCCGCAATTGTCGTCGGCAGGCCTTTCCGGCCAGACGCAGACATGGACGAAGGTCGCTCCCGCAGGCCCGCCAGCCTCGAGCGAGAGATATTTGGGCCCGTTGGTGGCGCTTAGGCCGCCCCCGCCGCCGTAGGAACCGCCGCCACCGCCGCCGCCGACAACCGTCCATCCGACCTTCGCCAGAGCTTGGCGGTAGGAGTCGAGCACGGCACTGACGCTGGCGGATGTCGTGTAGCTGGCTTTCTCACCGCCCGACGAGATCGACCCGGTGCCGAGCGTCTTGCCGTCGGGCGGCGCGGGGATGTCGGCGAGCAGGTCGTCCGAGGCGGCTATCGCCAAGAACGGCGCCACCATGGCACTCAAGAGACCGAAGACGACGACCACGACCGATCTGTTCATTTGCGTCCTCCCATGACGACATGAATTGCGATGATGCGTGCGGGACTGCGCCCGCAGGCGAATTCTCCGGACCGTCACAGCATCGATAGCGGCCCAGGCTTTCGGTCCGGTTAAGCTGTCAGCGCCGGCGAGGAATAGGGTAAACCTCCGCCTTGAGGGATCATTGCCGAGGCTTAATCTATTAGCGCCTTGAGCAGGGCCATGGCGGCGCCTAAGTGTTGGCCCAAGCCCATTGCGTTCGCCCTGACAAGGAACCCCGCCTCTTGACCAAGACCTCCCTTCTGCCGCGCTGGCTCCAGCTCGCGGCCGTGTTTGCGCTCCTCGCCTTCCCGGCCATGGCGCAAGACCTCCCCAGCGGCCATCCTCCGATCGCTGCGAGCGCATCAGCCGACACCAAGCAGGACGGCGACAAGTCCAAGGAGGCAAAGCCTGCCGGCGAGGCGGAGGCCAAGCAGGCGGCAAGCAAGCTGCCCGCACCAGCGGTCACCCATCATACCGTCACGGTCGACGGCCAATTGCTCAGCTACACGGCCGAAGCCGGAACCATCCCCCTCCCTGGCGGCGACGGCAAGGGTGCGGCCGACATCTTCTATGTCGCCTACACGCGCGATCCGCTCGAGACCAAGCGCCCGATCACCTTCGTCTTCAACGGCGGCCCTGGCGCAGCGTCGGCCTATCTCCATCTCGGCGGCATCGGCCCGCGCGTGATCGAGACCGGGGACGACGGCAAGATCAAAGGTCCGCCACCGGGGCTCATCGACAATCCGAGCACATGGCTCGACATGACGGATCTCGTCTTCGTCGATCCGGTCGGCACCGGCTATAGCCGCGCCCGCGACGGCAAGGATGAGAAATATTGGGGCGTCGACGAGGACACCGATGCGCTGGCGGACTTCGTGCGCCTCTACCTCATCAAGTCCGCGCGCATGCTCTCTCCGGTGTTCCTCATGGGCGAGAGCTATGGCGGCTTCCGCGCCGCGAGCCTCGCCCGTGCCTTGCAGAAGACCGGCGTCAACTCGCCGAGCGGGCTCGTGCTGATCTCGCCGGTGCTCGAGTTCGGCCTGATTTACGCCGAGGATTACGATCCGCTTTCCTGGGCGCTCGAACTGCCGTCGCTGGCCGCGGTCAATCTCGAAAGCAAAGGCACGACCGGCCGTGCGGCGCTTCGCGACGCCCTAAAGGAAGCCGAGCGCTACGCCATGTCCGACTACCTCGTCGACATCGCCTCCGGGGTCGAGGCCGGAGGCAAGGAGGCGAGCGAGACCGTCTCGCGCTTGACCGGCCTGCCGCTGCAAACGGTGGAGCGGTACCACGCCCGCATCACTTCGAACCTCTTCATCAAGGAGTTCGACCGCGTCAACGGCCAGGTGCTGAGCCGCTACGACGGCAGCGTCGGCGCTCCCGATCCAAACCCCGCGAGCAGCTGGCCGAACGGCCCCGACCCGGTGCTCGACGCCACGGTGCCGCTTTGGACCGCGGCCTTCGTCGATTATGCCGCCAAAGAGCTCGGCTATGACACCGACGCGAGCTATCAGCTCCTCAATCGCACCACCCGCTCCAAATGGGACTTCGGCACCAGCGCCACGCATCAGGGCTATGCCGGTGTCGTCGATGAGCTTCAGGAGGCCCGCTCCGCCAACCCCGGGCTGAGAGTGCTGATCGCCAGTGGCTATACCGATTTGATCACGCCCTATCTTGCCTCGACCTATCTCGTCGGACAGTTGCCGGTGCTGCCTCGCGCCGAGCCGATCCAGATCGAGAACTATGCCGGCGGCCACATGCTCTATCTCAGGCCCGACTCGCGCGCGGCCCTGAAGCAGGACGCCAAAGCCATGTATGAGCGGGCCGCCAAAGCCGCCTCCTGGCCGCAAAGCGAGGAGCCGGGCTAGACTGGCAGCGCCCAGCTCGAGGTGGACCAGCGGGAACGATCGGCTAGGATGCCGATCCGGCGAATTTTCGGGGGAGCGATTCGATGATGGCAGTTCGGGAGGTCGCGATCGCGTGGATGCTGCTCGCCGCCGGCGCGGCGGGCGCCATGGCCGAGGAGCCGGACACTACGCCGCCGCAAGAGGAGCAGGTTCAGTGGACCGAGTTCGAGGCCCCGGAGCGGGGCTTCGCCGCATCCTTCCCCAGCGCGCCGAAAATGGAGAGCGAGGCGGTTGCCGGTCAGAACCCGCTCATCCGCCGGAGCTTCCAGGCCTATGACGGCGAAGACACGGTCTACACCGTGGTGGTGCTCGAATATCCGGAAGGCAAAGCGCCTCACCCCGATGACGCGTTCTACGTCAAGATGGTCTCGGCCTATGCCAAGGAGAGCTCGTCCAGGGTTCGCAAACGCGGCGCCAAGACCATTGCCGGCAAGGACGGCTACGAGGCGATTACCGACGAGAGCAAGGCGAAGCTCAATCATCAGGTGAGCATCGTGCCCTCAGGCGACCGTATCTACATGCTGATCACGGCCGGCCCGCGCGGCCATGTTCCGAGCGACGACGCCGATCGATTCCGGGATTCCTTCCACCTGATTGGAGAAGCCTCGGACTCGACGGGATCGATCGCCCCGCCGCCGCCCGCCGCCCCCTCGCCTTAGACCATTGCCCGGTAGGACTTCGCCGCAACCTCTTCCAACAGGGCCGCGAAGGCCATGAAGTCAGCCTTGCGCGGCGAAGTCTTGCGCCAGGCGAGCCCGATCTCGCGCTTGGGCTCCGGCTTGGCGAAGCGCAACAGGCGAATGTCGTCGCGGTGATTGTAGCGCGATCAGGATCAGATCGAGGTCGCCACCGATCAGCTCGCGCAGCAGCGTCTCGGTGATGGTCTCGCGAAGCTGAAGCTTGAGCTCGGGATACCGCCGCTGCAATTCGGGCAACGCCAGAGGCAGCAGATAGGGCGCGATCGAAGGGATAGCGCCGAGCCTCAAGGTGCCTGACAGCACGCTCTCTTGATGTCTGGCATAGTCGAGCAGGTCGCGCACCGAGGCGAGGATGGTCCGCCCGCGCCTGGCGATCTCCTCGCCCTGTTCGGTCAGCGCGACCCCCGACTTCCGCCGCTCGACCAGGCTGACCCGAAGCTCTTCCTCCAGCTCCTTGACCTGCATGCTGAGCGCCGGCTGGCTCACCGCGCAGGCCTCCGCGGCGCGGCCGAAGTGCAGGCTGTCCGGAGAGCATCGAGGTAACGCAACCGCCGCAAGCTGACCACGCCGATAAGGCTCTCTTATGTTCGATATAAGGAAATACGATTGGAAATTATCATGGTGAACCCCGATATAGAAGTGCAAGGCCTGGCGCGGCGGTTCCGTAGTCAAGTCCGCGGCCGTGCTGGGCCAGACGCTTGAGCCTGAAACCGTAATTCTTGGGAGAGCGATAAATGCGTGAGTGGCACAAGCCGACGGTTGAGGAGACGGAGTCCGGCATGGAGGTTACGAGCTACCTGCCGGCTGAGCTGGATCGCGCTTAGTCCGTCTCTACTCATCCTCGGAAATCGGACGGCGGCCCGGCTGGCGCAGGGTCGCCGTTTCGTTTTTTGGCGCCTCCGCCGGTCGAGGCCCCTGAGACGTCGGCGATTACCGAAAGTTCCCGTTCAGATTTTCTTAATGTGGTATGCAGGCAGTATTCATGGAGGCGTCATGCAAATCTCATCCGCGCTTCCCATGTTAAATTCGGGAGGAAAGCGACCACAACAACGATAATGGCGGCTTTCTCTTCAAGGTTGAAGTTTGAGGTTGACGCGGGTCAAGGCGGTGCCGGCCGGATCTTGACGATGTTGTCTCCTCATAGGCAATCGATCAAAGAGGTCTAGGCCGTGACCAAGATCATGAGTCCCGAGGAACTTGAAGAAGAGCTTCGCGCCATCGGCGCCGAGCGCTACCACGACAAGCATCCGTTCCATCACCTCCTGCACGGCGGCAAGCTCAACAAGGGCCAGGTTCAAGCCTGGGCACTCAACCGCTACTGCTATCAGTCGGCGGTGCCGCGGAAAGACGCGGCTCTGATCAGCCGCTGCCAGGACCGGCAGCTTCGCCGCGACTGGATCCACCGCATTCACGATCACGACGGCTATGGCGAGGAGGAAGGCGGCATCGAGCGCTGGCTGACCCTTACCGACGGGCTTGGCCTCGACCGGGACTATGTGGTCTCCATGAAGGGGGCGCTGCCCGAGACTCGCTTCGCCGTCGAGGCTTACGTCAACTTTGTCCGCGACAAGCCGCTCGTCGAGGCGGTGGCGTCTTCTCTCACCGAGCTGTTCGCGCCGAAGATCCACAAGGAGCGGATCTCGGGCATGCTCGAGAACTACGACTTCATCAGCGACGACGTCATGCAATATTTCAAGCGCCGCCTCACCCAGGCGCCGAACGACGCCAACTACGCGTTGGAATATGTGAAGCGCAATGCGCGGACCCCCGAGGCCCAGGCTGGGGCCCTCGATGCGCTGCGGTTCAAGTGCAATGTGCTTTGGGCGCAGCTCGATGCGCTCTATTTGGCTTATTACGACCCCGGGATGATTCCGCCCGGAGCCTTCGTGCCGGAGTGATGACATGACCGGGACCACGTCCGCTGCCAGGCTGATCGTCGACCAGCAGACACGGCCGCAACTCCCGACATATCTGAAGCTTCGTCACGACGCTGGACGGGGCCGGTGGGTGCTGTTGGCGCCGGAACGCATTCTGACGCCGGATGAAACTGCCGTCGCGGTGCTCAAGCTCTGCGACGGCAACAGAACCGTGGCGGAGATCGCCGAAGCGCTGGCGGCCGAATATTCGGCGCCGGTCGAAGTGATCAAGGCCGATGTGGTCGATCTGCTGCAAGGCCTCGCCGACAAGGGATACATCAGGGCATGAGCGCGAACGATCTGAAAGCGAACGGGCATGTTCAGTCCATCACCGTGGACGACGAGCCCACGAGCGGCGTGAGCGGTAGCGACAACGCGAGCGAGGCGCTTTGCGCGCTCGCCCCCGTTGGCCTTTTGGCCGAGCTCACCCACCGCTGCCCGCTGCAATGCTCGTATTGCTCCAACCCGCTCGAGCTCGAACGCGTCAACATGGAGCTGTCGACCGCGGAGTGGGTCTCCGTGATGGAGCAGGCCGGCGACATGGGCATCCTCCAGGTGCATCTCTCCGGCGGCGAGCCGACGGCGCGCAAGGACCTCGAGGACATCGTCTCGGCGGCGTCGAAGGCGGGCCTCTATACCAACCTGATTACCGCCGCCGTCACGCTGAACCGCGCCCGTCTCGAGGACCTCGCCAAGCGCGGCCTCGACCATGTGCAGATCTCGTTCCAGGATGTTGATGCCGAGAACGCCGAGCGCATCGGCGCCTATCCCGGTGCGACCCAGAAGAAGCTCGACGTTGCCCGCTGGGTGACGGAGCTCGGCCTGCCGCTGACCGTCAACGCGCCGATCCACCGCCAGAACATTCATAACGTCGGCCGCTATATCGACCTTGCGCTGGAGCTCGGCGCGCAGCGGCTCGAGATCGCCCACGTGCAATATTACGGCTGGGCCTATCTCAATCGCGCCGCCCTGATCCCGACCTATGAGCAGACGGTGCAGTCGATCGACCTCGTCGAACGCGCGCGCGAGCGGCTCAAGGGCGTGCTCACCATCGACATGGTCGTGCCCGATTATTACGCCAAGCGGCCGAAGCCCTGCATGGGCGGCTGGGCCAAGGGCTTCATGAACATCACGCCCTCAGGCAAGGTGCTGCCTTGCCACGCCGCCGAGTCCATCCCTCAGCTCAAATTCGACAATGTGCAAGGAACGGCCGCTTCGCGACATCTGGCTCAATTCCGATGCCTTCAACGCCTTCCGCGGCACGAGCTGGATGAAGGAGCCCTGCCGGTCATGCGCCTTCCGCGAGGTCGATTGGGGCGGCTGCCGGTGCCAGGCCATGGCCATTACCGGCGACCCGCGCAATACCGACCCGGCCTGCGCGCTTTCGCCCTATCACGGCGAGATGGTGGCGCTTGCCCGCGCCGAGGCTGCCGCGCCGCCGAAGCCCTTCATCTACCGCAATCCCCGCAACGCCCCCGGCGCGGCGAAGCGCAACGAGCGCACGCCCGCGCTGGCAGACAGCTAGGGCTTTTCGCCTCACATCTCTTTGTTGCACCGCGGTGAGACGCGGCCGCCGCGGCGAGCTGAGCTACGGGCAGCACCCTGGCAGAATTAGTGCGTCTTGTTCCCGCCGCCGTTGCCACCTTGCAATGCCTGTTTGATTGTCGCTACCATGCCCGATCCTTGGCCAGGGGATCAAAAATGCATCCAAATCCCGCTTCCTTGCGAAAAGTCTGGCTCGCCGGGCCTTTGCTTCGGACTGCTCACCGCCGGCGTCTCGCTCTGGGGTGACGGCCGTGCAATGGCCGACCCACAACCTTCGGCCGCAGCTCCGGCCGCGAGCGTGCCTGCCGCCGAGAGCCCGAAACAGGAAGGCGGCGTCATGGTGCAGATGCCGCAATCGCCGCCGCTCACGCCGGTGAAGATCGGCTATATCCGCAAGTCCGCCGACGAGCCCCGGCCTTCCTCGCGCATGGATCTCGAACCCGCCGATGCCGGCGTTGCCGGCGCCGAACTCGCTATCGGCGAGAACAATGCCGGCGGCAAGTTTATGGGCGATGCCTACTCCCTCGACGTCAAGACGGTGACGCCAAAGAAGGCGGTCGAAGCCCTAGAGGGGCTTTACGACAGCGGCCACGATTACGTCATCGTCGATGCCTCGGCCGACACCCTGCTCAAGCTTGCCGATTGGGCCAAGGGCAAGGACATCCTCCTCTTCAATATTCGCGCCACCGACGTGTCGCTCCGACAGCAGGATTGTCGCGCCAATGTCATGCATGTGGTCCCTGACCGTTACATGCTTGCCGACGCGCTGGCCCAATATCTCGTCATCAAGAAGTGGACCAACTGGCTCCTCGTCCATGGCTCGACGCCGGGCGACCTCGCTTACGCCGACGCCATCAAGCGCGCGGCTGGACGGTTCGGCGCCACCATCGTCGACAATCGCGAATATAAGGACCTGTCAGGTGGCCGGCGCGATGACATCGGCATGATCCCGCCCGGCAAGCAGGCGAGCGCCAACTCCACTTTCGCCGCCGACCCCGATTACCAGGTCATCATCGTCGCCGACGAAGATCAGCTGTTCGGTCCCTTCATGCCTTATCGCGGCGGCGGCAAGCCCCGCCCGGTGGCGGGCACCACGGGTCTCGTAGCCACCACCTGGAGCCCGGGGCACGAGAAGTGGGGCGCCACCCAGATGAACAACCACTTCCAGAGGGACTACAAGCGGCTGATCCTGCCGATCGACTATCAGGCCTATGTGGCGGCGCGGACCATCGGCGAGGCGGTGACGCGGAACCACGGCGCGCCGTTCGCTCAAGTCGACGAGTTCGTCCACAGCGACCGGATCCAGCTCGCCCCGTTCAAGGGCGTCAAGCAGCAATTCCGCCCCTGGGACGGTCAGTTTCGGCAACCAATCCTGATCGCGACCGACAAGGTGCCGGTGTCGATCTCGCCGCAGAAGGGCTTCCCCCACGCGAGCCATCCCGACATCGAGATGGACACGCTCGGCATCGACGAGCCGGAGAGCACCTGCAAAATGTAGCGGGGTAGCCGGCGGCCTCAGCGCTCCGCGGTCGGCGGCGCCGCGATCAAGCTGCCGTTCTCGTCCAGCAACGGCACGTTGTATTCGCGCAGCATGGCGTAGATGTCGTCCTGGTTCTCGGCGATGATCTTATTGAGCCTGTGTTTCAATTCGGGCTCGTTGGGGCGCAAGCCCATGGTGATGCCGTAGACCGTGGCCGGTCCGGCCTTCTCCTTGGCCAAGGGCACGAGCACGAGCGGCACCTTGGCGTCGCGGGCATAGTAGCCGCCAAGCGGACCCCAAAGGATGCCGGCGTCGACGTCGCCGGACGCTATCGCCGCGATCACGTCCTCGGCGGCTCTGGCCGCGTCCTCGCCCGGGCTCTCGAAGGATTTGGCATTGGCCACCAATCCGTTCAGCGCCATGATGCTGAAGGGCGGTGTCCGCGCCACGATGCCGATGGTCTGGTCCTTCAGCCGCGGATCCGCGAGGCTGGTGACACCGGCAAGGTTCTCGTCACCCTTGCGATAGATCAGTACGTAGGATGTCCGGTAGTAGGGATTGGTGTCCTCGATCATGCCCGCCCCTTGCGCATAGCCCATGAGAATGTCGCATTCCCCGGCATCGGGGAGCCTCGCCACATGACCGACCACCTGCGGCAGCCAGGTATAGACGACCGTCAGGCCGAGCTTGGCCGCGATCAGATCGACGAGCTTGTTCTCAAACCCTTCCCCTTTCTCGTTGGAGAACGGCAGATTTGCGGGATCGGCGCAAACGTGGAGCGTGCCGCCGACGGTATCCGCGTCAGCCGAGGCACCAGGCAAAGCCGCGAGCAAGGCAAGCGCAGCCGCGACCACTAGCGACCGGCTCAGGCTGCATCCCAGCCCGCTCCACATCCGAGCGCTCGTCAAAGCCGCCTCTTTCTCTCGTCTGCTCTCGTCGTTACCTGGGCACAAGTGAACGAGACCATAGCACAACGCTTGAGCGCCCGTGCCAGGGCCCCCGTCGAGCCTTCGGGCGAAATTGCCTAGTAAGTGAAGAGAGATGAATGCGCCAGGTGGGTGCCGCCCGCTAGTTCTCGGCGGCGCATTTGGCGATGTTGTCGGCCCGTTCGACTCCGGTCGGATAATAGGCGCCGGTTGGGTTATTGCCGAACGTAAGCATCATTTGCCGAGCAGCCTCAATAGTTTCCGGCTCTTTCTTGATCTTCAGCATGCGCACGGCGTTGCAATCGGCGTCGAGCTCCATGTGCTTCAGTTGGGGCGCGAGATAGAAGAACGGCTGCGGCCCCAAATGACCGAGCTCCCGGTGGTAGGCGGCCACGTGGCCAAGGGTGTGGTGGCTGCACTCATGTGCCATTAGAAACCGCCCATAAGCACCGGATTCGGCCATGACCAGGGCGCTAACCACGATGATAGGTTGACCGTTCTTGTCCATTGTCGACAACGCCTGCTCTGGTATCTCGGGCAGGAGATAGGTCGTGATCGCGCAAAACGGGTTGTCGATCGTCGGAAGCCAAAGCTGGCGCGCCGAGGTGCTGCCGCAAAACAGCCCGAGACCTAGGATAGCAGCGACTACGAAGACTGGAAGACGCATGAGAGAGCCCTCCACCGTGCTGAGTCGTTTCTTGAGTCTCAGTCTCCAGCAGGAATCGGGCCAAAGCCTTTTGCGGCGGTAACGCATGAATGCCAGTCTATGTCACTTCAATCCCACAGTGGATTAATGCTGCGGCAACGTGGCTGATCCTTAGGCGCCAAACAAAAATACCGCAGCAATATAGGAAGTTTTACGCATGGACATGCAACTGAGAGATGCCAGGGGCGAAGCTGACAAGGTGTGCATAATTGGCGCTGGCTCGTCTGGACTGGCCGCTGCCAAGACCTTCGCCGAACGTGGCATCCCCTTCGATTGCCTAGAACGCGAGAATGACATTGGTGGTCTTTGGAATGAGACCACGGAAACTGGCGTCGTCTACGATACGACCTATCTCGTTTCTTCCCGGAGATACACCGGCTTCGAGGACTACCCGATGCCGGAGGACTTTCCGACCTATCCCTCGCACCGGGAGGCGATGGCTTACCTCCGCGATTATGCCCAAACCTTCGGCATTCTCGATCGCATCCAATTCAACACCACGGTGGAGAGCGTCGAGCGCACCGATGACGGCTGGCTCGTCCAGATCGCCGGCAGCGCCCGCCCCCGACTTTACCGCGCCCTCGTCGTCGCCAGCGGCCACCACGACATCCCGCGCGTCCCCAGCATCCCCGGCAAGTTCACCGGCGAGATCATGCATTCGCGGGACTACCGCAGCGTGAAGCAGCTCGCGGACAAGCGCGTCGTCGTGGTCGGCGCCGGCAACTCCGCCTGCGACATCGTCGTCGATGCCACCAGCGTGGCGCGCGCGGTGTATCAAAGCTTCCGTCGCGGCACGTTCTTCGTGCCGAAATTCATGCTTGGACGCCCGACCGACGGCATCGTCAATTTCTGCGAGAAGCTGCCGATGCCGCGCGGCCTCCGCAACCGGATCTACACCATCTGGCACATGCTCATGGTCGGATCGAACGCGCGCTACGGCCTGCCCGAGCCGGCGCATCGGATCATGGACACCCATCCCACCATGAACACGGTGCTGCCGCAGCTCGCGGCCCATGGCCGCATCGGAGTGAAGCCAGAGATCACCGAGCTCGACGGCCGCGTGGTTCGCTTCGCCGACGGCAGCGAGGTCGAGGCCGATCTTGTTGTCTTCGCCACGGGTTACGAGATCGCGCTACCCTTCATCGACAACGACCTCCTGTTCGATGCGCATCAGCGGCCGCGGCTCTTCTTCCACGTGTTTCATCCCCAATTCGACGATTTCTTCGCCGTCGGCCTGATCCAGGCGAATGGCAGCATCTGGCGCACGGCCGACGATCAGTCGAAGCTGATCGCGAGCTTCCTGATCGCCGACGCCGAAGGCCATGAGCGCGCGTCCTGGTTCCGCGCCCTGAAGGCCCAGGGCCCGGAACGTTCCGCCGGAAGTACTTACGTCAAGAGCGAGCGGCATCGCCTCGAGACCAACTACTATGCTTATCGGCGCGCCGCCCGGCGCTTGCTCCGCGGCTTTGGCCCCATGGCCCAGGCAAGCTTCAGACGCTGGGGCCGGACCAAGGCTTCGGCACACTCGGCGGCTCGGCCCGAAAAGGAGCAAGCGCTCACGTCGTGACGTCGGCAGTCGGGCTTCGTTGAAGTCGTCGGAAGCCGCCGATAGACTAGCGCCAAGCCCAATTCTTTTGCCGAAGGCCGCGCGTTCAGCTTCGGTTCAGGCGGCGGTTCATAGACAGGACGCCCTTCGCCCGGAAAGCCTTTGAGCCCATGGAAGCATCCATGCTCAAGTCCCTCGCCACCTGCCTTGTCGGCCTTGCCGCGCTCGCGGCGACGTTCACGCCCGCAGCCGCGGACAAGCGCGTGGCCCTGGTCATCGGCAACGCCGCCTACCAGAACGTGCCGCCGCTGCAAAATCCGAGTAACGACGCTACCGATATCGCCGCCAAGCTGCGCGGGCTCAACTTCGAGGTGATCGAAGGCATCGATCTCGGCAAGCGCGACATGGAACGGCGGATCAGGGCGTTCGCCGAAGCGCTGAGCGGCGCCGACGTCGGGCTGTTCTATTACGCCGGTCACGGCTTGCAGGTCGATCAGCGCAATTTCCTCGCCCCCGTCGATGCCCAGCTCAAATCCGAAGCCGATCTCGATTTCGAGGCCATGCAGCTCGACCTCGTGCTGAAACAGATGGTGCGCAACGCCCGCACCAGCATCGTCTTTCTCGACGCCTGCCGCGACAATCCGCTTGCCGCCAACCTCGCCCAGGTGAGCCGCTCGCTCGATGTCGGGCGGGGCCTCGCGCGCGTCGAGGCGGCCGCGAGCATGATGGTGGTGTACTCGACCGAGCCGGGCAAGGTCGCGCTCGACGGGACCGGCCGCAACAGCCCGTTCACCGCGGCGCTCCTCCGCCACATCGACAGCGAGGGCGAAAGCATCAGCGACATGATGATCGACGTGCGCAACGACGTGCTGAAGGAAACCGGCGGCAAGCAGCGGCCGTTCGAGAGCGCGTCCCTCACCGGACAATTCTACTTCAAGCCGGCGCCGGTCCCCGCCCCCGGCGAGGCTTCGGCGAGCACGGCCGACCAGCTTGCGTCGCTTCGCCAAGAGATCGCGCGGCTGCAAGCGGTTCAGGGGCAACTCGTCAAGTCGCAGCAGGAGCAGCTCGCGTCCTTGCAGCAGAAGCTCGCCAATGAGACCAGCAAGCCTGGAGATGCGTCACCGCCGGCGAGCCGCGTCATCGCCGTCGAGCCGGCGGAGGGCAACGCGGCGCCAGATGCCGCATCCGCTTCAGGCTCGCCGCCTACCCCCGCCGCCGAGGCCGAGGGCCAGTCCGCCAAGATCGTCGCGGCGGACAGCAAGAGCACCGAGGAGCACGCCGCGGCTCCTGACGCGGGTCAAGCGCCTCTCGAGGGGGCAACGCGACAGGATCGGGCACAGGACATCTTGCGCGAGCTGAAGCGGCTCGGCTGCTATTTCGGCAGCACCAACGCCCATTGGACGGCGCGCTCCAAACTCGCGCTCGAACGCTTCAATCGCGTCTCGGCGCTCGACCTTCCGCTCGACGAGCCGGAAGAGGCGAGCCTCGATGCCTTGAAGGACTGGAAGGGGGCACACTGCCCGGTCGAGGCGCGCATCAAGGCGCTTCGTCCGGCAGAAGCTGCGGCGCCAAAGAAACGCGTTGCGCCGCCTCGGAAGGCAGCCACCGCAGCGCCGCCGCGAGCGCCGTCAGCCGTGAGGCCGGGGCCCGCGCCCGCGCCTCGTAGCGGCACCGCCGAGCAGAACGAGTTGAAGCGGATGTTCCCGTCGTCGGCGTGGCCCCAATAGCAGCGAACTGCAGGGCCAACTCGCCCGAGCCGGCCTAGCGGCCGATGCTCATATAGCTGAAGCCCGCGGCCTCGGCCTGAGCCGGCAGATAGATGTTGCGGAGATCGACGAGAACATCGCCGCGCATCGTGTCCTTGAGGGTTTCGAGGCTGAGGGCGCGGAACTCGTTCCATTCGGTGAGCACGACGGCAATATCGGCCTCTTTCGCAGCTTCGAGCGCGCTTGCACACCACGTCACGCCGGGAAGGAGCGCCTCGGCGTCGCTGCTGGCATGGGGATCATAAGCGCGCACCGTCGCGCCACGCTCCTGCAGCATCGGCACCACCACGAGGCTGGGCGCCTCGCGGACATCGTCGGTGTCAGGCTTGAAGGTGATGCCGAGCACGGCGACGGTCTTGCCCGCGAGTGAGCCTCCGGCGGCGCGCTCGATCCTGCCGGCCATGGCGAGCTTCCGCTCCGAATTGACGGTCTGGACCTGCTCGATCAGCGACAACGGCGACCGCGCCTCCCGCGCGCTTCGGATCAGCGCCGCGACATCCTTGGGGAAGCACGAGCCGCCATAGCCGGGGCCCGGATGCAGGAACTTGTCGCCGATGCGTCCGTCGGCGCCGACGGCGGTCGCTACCTCCTGAACATTGGCTCCGGTCGCTTCGCAAAGGTCGGCGACCTCATTAATGAAGCTGATCTTCATGGCGAGGAAGGCGTTGGCGGCGTATTTCGCCAGCTCCGCCAACTCGCGGCTGACAAAGATCACCGGCGCGTTGCGCAAGGTGAGCGGCTTGTAGAGCCGCTCCATCAGGTCACGCGCCCTCTCGTTGTCGCAGCCGACAAGCACGCGGTCCGGATGCATGAAGTCGTAGATGGCGGAGCCCTCGCGCAAGAACTCGGGGTTCGAGCAGATGGCGAAATCGGCGTCAGGACGGAGCGCCTTGAGGCGCTTCTCGATCTCGCGGCTGGTGCCGACCGGGACCGTGGACTTGGTGGCGATCACCGTGAAGTCCTTGAGATGGGGCGCGAGCTCCTCGACCGCCTGAAACACGAAGCTGAGATCGGCATGGCCGTCGCCGCGGCGCATCGGCGTGCCCACGGCGAGGAACACGAGATCGGCGCCCCCGATCGAGGTCGCGAGATCCGCGGCGAAGCCGATGCGGCCCATGCGGATGTTGCGCTCGAGGAGCTCATCGAGACGAGGCTCGTAGATCGGCACGCGGCCCTGACGCAGCTGCTCGATCTTGCTCGGATCCTTGTCGACGCAAGTGACGGTCCAGCCGAATTCGGAAAAACACGCAGCGGAGACCAGGCCGACATAGCCTGCCCCGATCATCGAAATGTTCACGAAACGAGCCCCCGATGTGACGCCTCGGGCACCTTGAACGCCCGCAACTTCCTAATTCATTCTGCCTTTCCGTTCAATGCCACCTGGCCTTGCGAATCGGCCCGTTTCCCCTGGAATTTCCTCGGAAAGTTGACACTGGAGCCTATCGCCGCCATCGACTAGGCTCAGCCGCGCGTGGCGGGTTTGCGTAGGTTTTGGCCGGGGTCAGTTAAGCAGGATGGGTTCTCGTCTCCTCTACGCCCTCATCGTAGGGGCCGTGATCGTTGGCGCGCTTGCCTTGCGGATCTGGGATCCGGGCCCCGTGGCGCGGTTGCGTGCCCTGGTGTTCGACACCTACCAGCAAATCGAGCCGCGCAAGTTCGATCCCGGCCTGCCATTGCGCATCGTCGACATCGACGAGGAACTCCTTGAAGAAGATCGGGCAGTGGCCGTGGCCGCGGACCGTGCTGGCCGAACTCGTGCAGAAGCTCAACGAGAACGGGGCCGCGGCGATCGGCTTCGACATGGTGTTTCCCGAGCCTGACCGCATGTCGCCGGCGAACGCGCTTCGCTTCTGGCCGAAATCCGAGGCCCTCGCGAGCCTCCGCGGCGAAGTCGAGAAGCTCCCCTCCAACGATCAGACCTTGGCCGAGGCCATCGCCAAAGGCCAAGTCGTGCTCGGCTTCATCGCCACGCCGGAGGGAACGTCAATTCCGGAGCAGAAGGCGGGCTTCGCCCATGGCGGCGACGATCCGAAGCTGTTCGCACCGAGCTATCCCGGCGCCGCCGCGAGCCTCACCGAACTCCAGGACAACGCCAAAGGCGCGGGCTCGCTCAATTGGATTCCGGAATACGATCAGATCATCCGTCGCGTGCCCATGCTGGTTCAGGTCGGCGACAAGCTCTATCCGTCCTTCGCCGCCGACATGCTGCGCCTGGCGCAAGGCGCCTCGACCTATATCGTCAAGTCTTCGGGGGCGAGCAGCGAGACATCGTTCGGCGCCAAGACCGGCATCGTCGAAGTCCGCATTGGCGACTTCGAGGTGCCGACCGAAGCCGATGGCGAGATGTGGATCAGGTTCACCCCGCACAACAAGGAACGCTTCCTGCCCGCCTGGAAGGTGCTGAACGGAGAGATCGGCAAGGACGAAATCGAAGGGCGCCTGATGGTGATCGGCACCAGCGCCGCGGGCCTGCTCGACCTCAGGGCCACCCCGCTCGAGGCCTCGGTGCCCGGTGTCGAACTCCATGCCCAAGCCATCGAGCAGATGCTGCAAGGCGCCTTCCTCCAGCGCCCGGACTTCGCTACGCCGGCTGAGCTGCTCTACATTCTCGTGCTCGGCGTCCTCATCGCCATTCTCATCTACCGCCTCGGCGCTCTCGGCAGCGCCATCCTCGGGGCTTTCGCCGTCGCCGCGGTGGTGGCGGTGTCGTGGTACGCCTTTCACGCCTTCGGCTGGCTCGTGGATCCGATCTATCCGGCCATGGCGCTGACGGCGATCTATCTTGCCGGAACCCTGTTCGTGTTCCTGCGCACCGAACGCGAGCGCAACCGCGTCCGCCATGCCTTCGGTCACTATATGGCGCCGGCGCTGGTCGAGCGTCTCGCCGGCGATCCCTCCCAGCTCAGATTGGGCGGCGAGACCCGCGACATGACGTTGCTCTTCAGCGATGTGCGCGGCTTTACCACGATATCCGAGGGACTTGATGCCGAAGAGCTAACCCATTTTCTGAACACCCTGTTCACGCCCTTGAGCAACATTATTCTCGAGGAGCAAGGCACCATCGACAAATTCATGGGCGATGCGGTGATGGCGTTCTGGAACGCGCCGCTCGACGATGCCGACCACGCAAGCCATGCCTGCCGCGCGGCGTTGCGCATCATGGGGGAGGTGCCGAAACTGAACGAGCTTTGGCAGCAGGAAGCGACCGCCAAGGGCCGTGCCTTCGCGCCGGTGAAGATCGGCATCGGTCTCAACACCGGCGTCTGCTGCGTCGGCAATCTCGGCACCGAGACGCGCTTCGACTATTCGGTGATCGGCGACAACGTCAACGTGGCCTCGAGGTTAGAAGGACAATCGAAGACCTATGAGGTCGTCACCGTCGTTGGCGAATCGACAACGGCGCGGGCGCCGGACTTCGCTTTTCTCGAGCTCGACCTCTTGAAGGTAAAGGGCAAGACCGGAGCGACCCGCATCTTCGCGCTGCTTGGTGACGGCGCCTTCAAAGAGACCCATGGCTTCAAGGATCTGAGCGCGCGTCACACCGAATTTTTGCAAAAGTACCGGGCCAGAGACTGGGACGCGGCGGACTTGCTCCGCCGTGAATGCGACAGGATGAACGGCTCGAGCCTCCGCCAGCTCTATGCGCTCTACAAGGAACGCATCGAGTTCTTCCGGCACAACCCTCCCCCGACCGATTGGGACGGGACCGCGGAAGCTCTTTCCAAATAGCTCATGCCCAATCTCGCCTTGCTCGTCCTCGTGGCCGTTGCCGTACTCATGCTGAAGCATGCGGTGGCCGACTTCTATCTCCAGTCGTCCTTTCAATATCTGCACAAGGGCATTTACGGCCATCCCGGCGGGCTCCTGCACAGCGCCATTCATGTGGCGCTAACCCCCCTCGTCTACCTCGTGCTGGCGCCGGCATCGCTGCTGCTCGTCGCCGGCATCGCCGTCAGCGAGTTCCTGGTTCACTACCATGTCGATTGGTTGAAGGAGCAGCTCACCCACGAGAACAACTGGACGCCGCAGTGCCGGATGTTCTGGTTCGCGCTCGGCACCGACCAGCTCATTCACGGCCTGACCTATCTTGTCATCGCCGGCTTGCTGGTGGCCTTCGCCACGTGATCACAGCAGGGCCGAGATCTCGCGATTGGCGAATTCGAGCCGGTCGGACAGGAGCCGAATGATCAGCTTATGGAACACCGACGCCGCGGCCGGGTCTTCCCGCTGCATCTTGTCGAAGGACTCCCGGGTCAGCCGGAAGATCACGCTCTTCTCTTCGGCGATGACGCTCGCCGTGCGTGGGACCTGACGGTAGAAGCCCATCTCGCCAACCACCGTATAGCCCATCATCCGCCTTAGCCTGATCGGCCGGCCGAGCTCGTCCTCGATGGTGATGGCGACGCAGCCGGACGCCAGGATCTCAACGGAGTCTGGAGGCTCGCCCTGGCGGAACAAGGGCTCCCCGATCTCGATCTCGTGGCGATCGAGATAGGGTAGGATGCGCGACATATCCGCGGTGCCAAGCTCCGCCGTGAGCCAGCTCTCGAAGCTGTGGGCCGACGCCTCGCCGACCTCGTGATACATCAACAGCATGTCTTCGCACCACTCGACCGCCTCGTTACGGCTGGCAAATACCTGATGCGGCTGCCCGCTGGTGAAGAAGCCGGCCTTGTGGAAGCTTGCTTTCATCGCCTGGCTCAAACCGGAAAACACCAGTGTGACACCGTTCTCGTTGGAATAGTTGCGCAGCTTGATCAGGCTCAGCACCGCCGACGAATCGAGTCCCGGCACCGAGCCGAAATCGAGCACGACATAGCCAACCGGCCTTTCGTCTTGGGCATCGATCGCCCGCCTGATGCGCTCGAACAGCCCGTTCGATGAGCCGAAGAAGATGAAGCCCGATAGCCAAAACACATGCAGGCGCTCGCCTTCTTCGCGAAGCAGACGGGTCTGCTCCGGGGCGCGCTCGACATTGCTGGAGAATTCCTGCCTCGTCAGGTGCCGCCGGACCACGCCGATGCGGCTATAGCTCAAGGCGAACATGAGGCAGGCGCCGATCACGCCGACCGCCACCCCCATGAAATAACCGAAATTGATGATGACCAGCGTCATCACTCCCGTAAGTGTCCATTCCATCCAAGAAACTCGGGCCGGCGCTTCCCAGAGCTCGATGATGATCACGGTGCCGATATAAACGAGCATCCCGCCGAGAATAGCTTTCGGCACGATGCTGCCGACATCGATGCCCGAGAACAGGACAAAGGCGCAACCAAGCCCGACGATGGCGCCGGCCCACCGCGTCGTGGCGCCGAACTCATCCAGCAGCAAGGCGCCATTCATCGACAGCGAGCCGCCGAAGCCTCCAACTACGGAAGCCAAGAGATTGGCGAGGCCGTTGGAGCGGAATTCCTGGTCGAGATCAGCGCTCTTCTCGCGCGCCACTTCGAGGCTCGACACGTCGAGCAGGAGAGCAATGGCCATCACGCCGCAAAAGGAGCCGATCTCGGCGCTACTCTGGGCGATCACACCCCAATCGATGTGCTGGCCGATAATGGCATTGATGGGCCACCATAGACTCAACTCGCCGAGACTCGGGAGAAACCATGCACTTCGCACTTTTTCATCGCTGACCAAGCCGAACAGGCTCGCATCGAGAGCTATGAGAAAGGCGAAGAAGGCGATCGGCAGAGCAAGGTAGTTAGGCACCCATCGCCCAAGAACTGGGATCGCAATGGCAAACAGCATCCCTAGGAGAATCTGCGGTCCGAATTGCGGCGAATAGAGGAGTGCCCAGCTCGAGGGCGAAAGCGTGAGGTTGGTTTGCGTTACGACTTCCATGCCGCCGGTGATGAGCAGGAGACCGGAAGCGGCAAGAAAGCCGGCGATCACAGGATACGGCACAAAGCGGAGCCCTTGCCCCAATTTCAGCGCGCCGATGCCGTAAAGCAGGATCCCGGTGAGCAGCGTGCTGACCGAAAGCGCGACGAGCACATTGATAACAATCTCCGGCGTGCTGGTCCCCTTGGCGGCGAGAGCAGTAGCGATCGAGGCCGCGAGCACGCTCATCACAGCGACGGCCGGAGAATCCGGGCCGCCGATTACCGGCGAGAAGGTCGAGGTCGCGGCAATAACCACGCAGGTGACCACCGTGCCCATGATGAGCCCGGCGAGGCCGAGCGGAAACCCGCTGGCGAGATCGCCGGTGAAGATGAGCGCGGCAAACGAGATGCAATACGCAATCTGCACTACCGCCGAGATGCCGCCAGCCAAGGCGTCTAGCCCAAGGCTCCGCAAATCTGCGTTGCGAGGGCGCTTCAGTGCCAAATTTGCAAGCGAGGACAAGGACAAGAGCGCTTTTCGGAATGGTCAGGGTTGCCAACCGACCGATCATGGCCGGGGCCTGCCGCAATGAAAAGGGCAAAAAACAGCGCGGCTTGGTAACAGCGCGGCCTGGGTAGAAGGCGGAACCTGAGCCTCAGGTCATCTGGTTCATGCGCCGCACGCGATCTGCCAGCGTCCGCATCACGGCGATGGCAAAGTACGGCGTTTCGTGCACCAGGAAGAGGAAGATCTTCTCGTTGATGGGGGCGACGACGCAATCGGTCTTGGCGCGGGCGGTGGCGCTTCGCGGCGACCCGTCGATCAAAGCCATCTCGCCGAAGATGCCGCCAGCACCAAGGATCTCGATGACTTTCCCATTGCGCTCGATCTCGACCTCGCCGGAGCGGATCAGATACATCGAGTCACCCTTTTCGTCGGCCTCGAAGATCGGGACGCCGGCGGCGAAGTTCTGGGGCGGGAAGCCGGCGTTGGCCAGCATTTGGAAGTCTACGGCAGCGATCGTCATCGTGAGATGTCCCCTAGCCCTGGGCGAGTTCGTTCGAGCCTACACCTATGACAGATGTGTGACGATTCGATAACGGTGCAGAGTGACCTAAGGTTTCGATCTCACTCTGGCGACGGCATCGCGCCATCCGGCGTAGCGCGCGTCCCGCTCCGCGGCCGTCATCTCCGGCTCGAACACGCGCGACGCCACCCACTTCCGCTGGAGATCGGCCTGGCTGCCATAGAGGCCGGCCGCCTGACCCGCGAGATAGGCGGCACCGAGCGCCGTCGTCTCTGCATTCGCCGCAACCTCGACGCGCTCGCCGAGGATGTCGGCAAGCCGCTGCAGGAACCAGGCATTGGCGGTCATGCCGCCGTCGACCCGCAGACTAGCCGAGTAAGGGATGCCGCTCGCGCTCATGTCGCTGCGCATCGCCTCGAGCATATCGCGGGTCTGGAAGGCGACCGCCTCGAGCCCGGCGGCGACGATGTCGGCGCCGGTGGCGGCGCGCGTCAGGCCAAGGATGGCGGCGCGCGCTTCGGCATCCCAATGCGGCGCCCCGAGCCCCTGAAACGCGGGAACGAGATAGACGCCGGAGTTCGGATCGGCACGCGCCGCCAGGGCTTCGCTTTCATGCGAGGTGGCGATGAGCCCCATGCTGTCGCGGAGCCACTGCACGGTGGCGCCCGCCATGAAGATGGCCCCCTCCAAGGCGAAGGTCCGCCGGCCCTCGAGCTGATAGAAGATCGTCGACAGCATCCGCGTCGTCGACGCCACTTTCGCCTCGCCGGTATTGGCGAGCAGGAAAGCAGCCGGTGCCGTAGCTCGCCTTGAGCATGCCGGGCTCGAAGCAGGCTTGGCCGTAGGCTGCGGCTTGCTGGTCGCCGGCGACGCCCCTGATCGGAATCTCGACGCCGAAATGCTCGCGCGCCGTGACGCCGAAATCGTCCTGGCTGTCGCGCAATTCAGGCAGCACCTCACGCGGGATGCCGAGGCGGTCGAGCAGCCGGTCGTCCCAAACGTCCCGCCTTGATATCGTAGAGCATGGTGCGGGCGGCATTGCTCGCCTCGATGACGTGGCTCTTGCCGCCCGTGAGCTTGAACAGCAGGAAGCTATCCACCGTGCCGAAGCAGATCTCGCCGGCGCGGGCGCGCCCGTCAAGGCCGGGGACATTGGCGAGCAGCCAGGCAAGCTTGGTTGCCGAGAAATAGGGATCGATGACGAGGCCGGTCGCTTCGGCGACGTGGTCGCTCCAACCCTCCTCGCTCAACGCCTGGCAAAGCTTCGCCGTGCGCCGGTCCTGCCACACGATCGCGTTCGCAAGCGGCTTGCCGGTGGCCCGCTCCCACACCAGCGTCGTTTCGCGCTGATTGGTGATGCCGATGGCGGCAATGGATTGCGCGCCGACGTCGCGGAGCGCGGCGCGGGACGCGGTCAGCACCGACTGCCAGATCTCCTCGGGGTCGTGCTCGACCTCCCCCGGCGCGGGATAGATCTGGGTGATGGGGATCTGCGCGGCAGCGCGAGGCTTGCCCTTCGGCGTCGAACACCATGGCCCGCGTGCTCGTGGTGCCCTGATCGATGGCAAGCACTTCGCCGCGCTCGCTCATGGCAATTCAGCACCTTCGGTCTGGCGCGCGATCCATGCGGCGTAGTCCTCGCTGCCGCCCTCGGTCGGCAGCACCAGCAAGGCCGGGACTTCGTACGGATGCAGCCGCTTCGTCTCGATCAGCACGGCGTCCGCCAGCGAGCGCGGGTCTTGATGATCATGGCGACCTCGTCGGCGGTCTCGCGCGCCCCGTTCCACTCATAGATCGAGATCATGCCGGGAAAGATGTTGACGCACGCCGCGAGCCTCGCGGCGACGAGGGCCTCGCCGACTTCCTTGGCCTCCTCGACCCGCGCAAACGTGGTGTAAACCAGAACTGGACGATCGTCCGTTGGCATGACTGACCGTGCTCCCAAAACCTATGGGGACGCTTGCAAAGCACTGTCCCGACGGCCTTTATAGTGCCCCTCGGCGAGCAGCGCTCCAAATCAATCGAAGGTCCATGACAAAGTCCCGCAACATCGCCTTCGTTGCCAGCGAAACCGAGGAGGCGCAGAGAGCCGAGCGGGACCTCGCCGCCCGCTACGGCAATGTGGCGGCCGATAAGGCCGATATCATCGTGGCGCTGGGCGGTGACGGTCTGATGCTGCAAACCATGCACCGCTACATGAACAACCGCATTCCCATCTATGGGATGAACCGGGGTTCGGTTGGCTTCCTGCTCAACGATTATCGCGAGGACCAGTTGCTGGAGCGCCTCGGCGCCGCCGAGACCACGATCATCCACCCGCTACGCATGACCGCCTTCGACCGCAACGGCGCCGAGCATAAGGCGCTGGCCATCAATGAGGTGTCGCTGTTCCGGCAAATCTATCAGGCGGCAAAGCTCAGGATTGCCGTGGATGGCAAAGTGCGCCTCGACGAGCTCATCTGCGACGGGCTGCTCGTCTCCACGCCCGCCGGCAGCACCGCTTATAATCTGTCGGCCCACGGCCCGATCCTGCCGATCAACGCGCCGCTTCTGGTGCTGACCCCGATCAGCCCGTTCCGACCGCGGCGCTGGCGCGGCGCCCTCCTCCCCAACGAAGCCGTGGTTCGCATCGAGGTGCTCGATCCCGACAAACGCCCGGTCAGTGCCGTCGCCGACAATACCGAGTTCCGCGACGTGGTCGCCGTCGAGGTCAGGGAAGCGAACGACATCGACATCTTCATGATGTTCGACCCCGGCCATACCCTGGCCGAGCGCATCCTGCGAGAGCAGTTCGACTATTGACGCGCGCGAGCCTCAGGGCTTCCAGGCTTGCGCGATGTCGGCGAGCGCCGGCCGCTCGCGCTCGTCGGGCTTTTCCTTGGGCGTGCCGATATAGATGAAGCCGGCGACGCGCTCATTGTCGGCGAGCTTCAGCGCGGCGCGTACGCCGTCGCTATAGGCGTACCATTCCGTGATCCATTGCGCGCCATAGCCCAATGCCGTGGCGGCGACGAGCAGGTTCTGGCAAGCGGCGCCCGCCGAAAGCACCTGCTCCCATTCAGGCGCGGCAGGATTCTTGGTGACCCGCGAGACCACGGCGATGACGAGCGGCGCCCGCATGAACCGGTTGGCCTCGGTCTCCAGGCGAAACTGACCCACGTCGGGTTCTTCGTTGCGGCAGATCTCGGCCAAGACCTGGCCGAAGGCTTTGCGCGCCTCACCCTCGAACAGCACGAAGCGCCAGGGCACGAGCTTCTTGTGGTCAGGGACCCGGGCTGCCGCGGTGAGGATCTGCTCGATCTCGGCTGCGGAAGGTCCAGGTTCGCCGAGGCTATTCGCCGACACCGAACGTCGCGTGAGAAGATGGGCGAGGGTAGGATTGGTCATTAGGCGAACCCCATTGCTTGAGCGCCGGTTCCCCTAGCGTGAAAATCCTTGCAAAACAACGCCGCGGTCGGGCAAACGGGGATCGGGATTGAAGCGGCCCGCGACCCCAAATCGGCCTTAGTCCTGGCGGAATTTCGCTTCGTTGGAGGGGGCTTGGACGGGGCATAGGTTTGGCGGCGGCTTGAGGGGAGCGAACGCCATGAGAGGGAAGCGCTGTCGCGCGGGGCTTGGGCTATTGCTCATGCCCATCACCCTCCTTTGGGCGAGCACGGCCCGCGCCGAAACCGCTGCGACCACTCCGCCTTCAGCGCATAAAGCGCCCGCGATCATCGTTCTGGATGCCTCCCGCAGCATGTGGACCAAGATCGGCGGTCAGGCGAAGGTCCCCATCGCCCGCACCGCCATCGGCGAGGCACTCGACGACTACAAGGAAAGCGTGGCCTTCGGCCTCGTGGCGTTTGGCGACCGGGATGGTTGCGGCGAGAGCGAGGTCATCGCCAAAGCCGGCGAGCTCACGTCGGAGACCACCGGCAAGCTGCAGTTCGGCGCAGGCTTCAAACCACGGGTGTCGAAGCCGATCGCGGCGGCGCTCGTGGAGGCAGCGAAGAATGGCGACCCGGGCGCAGCCAATCTCGACATCCTGCTCGTGACCGACGGGCCTGACAGCTGCAAGGCGAATGTCTGCGCCACCGCCAAGAATCTGAAGCGGGCGGCGCCCAACTTCCGCGTTCACGTCATCGGCTTGGATGTGAAGGCCAAGCAGGCCCTGAAGCCGCTGCGCTGCATCGCCGAAGCGACCGGCGGTAAATTTTTCGCCGCGACGAGCGCGGCTGAGTTCAAAGCGAGCCTGACCGCGGTCCTTGACGACGTTGCCAAGCGCGCAACACGAACGCCCAACCCCGTCGTGGCGAGCGCAGCACCGCCCCAAGCCGCCAACCCTGGAGACGCCGCGCCAGCCCCGCCGCTGCCGGCAGCGGCGCCGTCCCGGGAGACGCCCCGGGCGGGGAGCCCTTCGCCAGCGACGTCACCGGCTCCAGCCACCACGGAGGCTACGAAGACCACGCCAAGTCCGGTAGCGCCCCAGACGCCATCCAACGCGGATGCCACGGCGGCCGCGTCCACGGCGGCGACACAGAACGTCCCCAAGCGGCCTAAGCCTCCAGGGCCGGATTTCGTCGGTCCGCGCATGCCGGGGCAAACCGTGATGCCGAAGCTAGCTGTGGCGCCGCCGAGCGGTGGCAGCGCGCAACAACCGGGACCCACAGCCTCCTCCGGGCCGGTACCGCCAGTCCCGGTGACGTTCAAAGCATTGCTCATTGAGGGGGGGCGGAAGCTCGAAAGCGGGCTGGTATGGCGCGTCTTCTCGTTCGAGCCGACGGCGAACGGCGCCCGCAAGCTGATCAGCACGCACCGCGAAGCCAACCCCACGGCGGCGCTCGCGCCCGGCCAATATCTCGTCAACGCGGCCTACGGTCTGTCCAACCTGACCAAGAAGGTGAAGGTGGAGAGCGGCCGCTCGCTGGTGGAGACCTTCGTCCTCAACGCCGGGGGGCTCAAGCTTGGCGCCGTGCTCGCCAACGGCCAAGCGCTGCCCGCCGGGAGCGTTCACTTCGATATTCTTTCCGATGAGGAGGATCAGTTCGGCAAGCGGCGCACGATCCTCGGCAACGCCAAACCGGGCGTGGTGATCAGGCTGAACGCCGGCGCCTATCACATCGTCAGCCTCTACGGGCGCGCCAACGCCACCGTCCGGGCCGATGTTACCGTGGAGCCAGGGAAGATCACCGACGCCACCATCAAACACGCCGCGGCGCCCGTCACCTTCAGACTGGTGCAGAATGCCGGCGGCGAGGCCCTCGCCGATACCAAATGGACCATCCTCACGCCGACTGGAGACGTGGTGAAGGAGGTTGCCGGCGCGTTGCCGACGCATATCCTCGCCACCGGCAATTACGCCGTGGTGGCCAACCACAATGGCGAGAGCTACACGAGCAAGTTCGCCGTCGCCACCGGCGAAGCCGAGCAGATCGAGGTGGTCATGGACCAAGGCCCGGCGACGCCCGAAGTGCTGAAGGCGATCACCGAGCCACCGCCACCGCCGCCGCCATCCGAGACCCCGGTGGCAAGTCCCGGCGAACCGGACTCCGGCATGGCCTTTGGCGGCACCGAGACCTCTACGCCGCGGCCGCCTGGCGTGTTCCTAAATCCGGGGGCTCTGCTTCGGCCGCGATTGCCTTGACGGCGGCGGCGAGCGGCATCACCTCCTGCGCCTGCGAGCCGAGCCGGCGAACAGAAACGGTGCCCTGCTCTGCTTCGCGTTTCCCGACCACGAACAGCACCGGCACCTTGGCCACCGAGTGCTCCCGCACCTTGTAGTTGATCTTCTCGTTGCGAAGATCGGCCTCGGCCCTGAGGCCAGCTGACTTCAGCGCCGCGAGCACCTTCTCCGCATAGGCGTCGGCGTCGGAGACAATGGGCGCGACGACGACCTGGACCGGCGCCAGCCACAGCGGCAAGTGCCCGGCGTGATGCTCGATGAGGATGCCGGTGAAGCGCTCGAGCGAGCCGAACATGGCGCGGTGGATCATCACCGGCACCGCCTTTTCGCCGTCGGGACCAATATAGAAGGCGCCGAGTCTCCGCGGCATGTTGAGGTCGACCTGGATGGTGCCGCATTGCCAGTCGCGGCCAATGGCGTCGCGGAGCACATATTCGAGCTTCGGGCCGTAAAACGCCCCCTCGCCCGGATTGAGCTCGTAGTCGAGGCCGGCAGCCTCGACGGCCCGCTTCAGCGCGGCCTCGGCCTTGTCCCAGACCTCGTCGGCGCCGACCCGCTTCGCCGGGCGATCCGAAAACTTGATACGCACGTCGTCGAAGCCGAAATCGCGATAGATCGACAGCATCTGCTCGTTGAGCTTCACGCATTCCTCGGTGATCTGCTCTTCGGTGCAGAAGATGTGGGCGTCGTCCTGGGTGAAGTGGCGCACGCGCAACAGCCCATGCAGCGCGCCTGACGGCTCGTAGCGATGTACCTTGCCGAACTCGGCGATGCGCAACGGGAGATCGCGATAGCTCTTGAGACCATGCTTGAAGATCTGGACATGGCCCGGGCAGTTCATCGGCTTGCAGCAATAGACGCGCTCGTCGGGCGTCTCGGCGATGTACATGTTCTCGGCGAATTTCTCCCAATGGCCCGACTGCTCCCACAGCGCGCGGTCGAGCATGTCGGGTGAGTTGACCTCGACATAGCCCCAAGCCTGCTGGCGCCGGCGCATATAGCCGATCAAGGCCTGGAACAGCGCCCAACCCTTTGGGTGCCAGAACACGGCGCCAGGGGCCTCCTCTTGGAAATGAAACAGGTCCATCTCCCGGCCCAGACGGCGATGGTCGCGCTTCTCCGCCTCTTCGAGCTGATGCAGATAGGCGTTGAGGTCGTCCTCGCTCGCCCACGCGGTGCCGTAGATGCGCTGGAGCATGGGGTTGTTGGAATCCCCCCGCCAATAGGCCCCGGCGATCTTGAGCAGCTTGAAGCCCTTGCCGATCTTGCCGACCGAGGTCATGTGCGGCCCGCGGCAGAGGTCGAGCCAATCCCGTTGCGAATAGATGCGGATCTCGTCGCCCTCGGGGATGGCGTCGATCAGCTCGAGCTTGAACTGCTCACCCATCTCGGCGAACAGCTTTTTCGCCTCCTCGCGCTCCACGACCTCGCAGCTGAAGGGCGCATCGCGAGCGATGATCTCGCGCATCTTCGCTTCGATCTTGGGGAGGTCCTCCGGCGTGAACGGCTCGTCCCGCGCGAAGTCGTAATAAAAACCGTTGTCGATCACCGGCCCGATCGTCACTTGCGTTCCGGGATAGAGTTCCTGCACCGCCTCGGCCATGACATGAGCGGCGTCGTGGCGGATCAGCGGCAGCGCCTCGGGATCCTCGCGGGTGATGATGCGGATCTTGGCATCGCTCTTGATCGGTTCGGCAAGGTCCTTGACCTTGCCGTCGAGCGACATCGCCACCGCCTTTTTGGCGAGCGACTTGGAGATCAATTCCGCAACGTCGCGGCCGGTGACGCCAGGCTTGAAGTCGCGGGCAGAACCATCGGGAAATGTGAGTGAAATCATTGTCCTCTCCTCTCACTCCTGCGTACGGGCGCAGGTAAGATGGATGTGAAAGACGCCGTCGCCGGTCGTCATCTCCCTTTTGGCGAATCGCCGGCTCGGAAGTCAAGCGCCCGAAGGTCCTCACGCATTGCTGCGTAGGCGCCATCGGCCGTAGCGCCACGGCGCAAAGGGGTGATGTTCGCTCGTCAGGTCGGGCACCGGATCGAAGCCGTGGCTTCCCCAAGGATGACAGCGGCAGAACCGCGCCAAGGCCAGCCATCCGCCCTTCCAGGCTCCGTTTTTGTCGATGGCCTCGTTGGCATAGTCCGAGCAGGACGGAAGATGCCGGCAATTGACCCCGAGCAGCGGCGATATGGTCCAGCGATAGACGGCGATGGCGCCGAGAAGGGGTGCCTTGGCCGCGTGCCGGAAAAAGCTCATGGATAAGGCTCACCGTTCTTGTGCAGGAACACGAAGCGGCCGCCGTCTTTCCGCGCCATCATGTCGATGTCGCTGTATTGGGCTTCCTCGCTCTCGGCGCGCGTCCCGGCTTCGAGATAGCGCGCCGGAACATCGCCGCGGTTGATCAGGTGGTGGCCATCGGCCTTCCCTGCCGGAAACCCTGCGGCCATGCCAGGACGAAGAATGGTCTCGCCCGCGTCGGTGATGAGGGTGACCTCCCCTTCGAGGACGAAGATGAGCTCGTCCTCATGGAGGTGCCAGTGCCGCTGCGACGACCAAGCACCTAGTGGGAGCGTGACCAGGTTGACGCCGAACTGGGTCAGACCCAAGAGCGTCTCCAATGATGCGTTTCTCACGCCCGATCAGAGGGTCGCCGAACGGCGCCGGATAGGCACTGCCGCGTCGCGGCGCGAGGCTCATGGGATCGAGCCAAGGGCGGGTCTGCTCGTCAGAGGTCGTCATGCGAGGCTCCTGATTATCATGATTATCATGGTCCGTGGCGCTCAGGCCGGCGCGGCATGCGTCCCACCCGCCGCTTCGCCCCGCGCGGCCTCGATCTGGCCAATGGCATCCTCGACCGCGTCGAACACGAGGAGCGTCGAGGCGTGGCGGGCCTTGTAGTCCTTGACCGGCTCAAGCGCGGCAAGATCGGCCCAGCGGCCCTCGGGCGGCGGTCCCCCCTCCTTCAGCATCTTCCGCATCGCGGCACCGACGGCACGAAGCTCGGCCGCGTTCGAGCCGACAATCTCCCGCCCCATGATCGCTGACGAGGATTGGCCCAAAAGACAGGCTTTCACGCTCTGGCCATAGTCGGTCACCACGTCCCCCTTCATGGCGAGATCGACCGTGACCCGGCTGCCGCAAAGCTTGGAAACCGCGGTTGCGGTGGCGTCAGGATGAGGCAACCGCACCGTGCGGGGCATATTTGCCGCAATCTCCAAAATGCGCTGGCTGTAGATATCGTCTGGTAGGCTCATGCGGATCTCGATTTGGTGTCGGCGGTCTCGCCTTGAAGCGGAAACTCACGCATTATATATGCACACGGTGTGCCGTGCGCAGCCCGGCGCGGCATAAGCGTGACGAAAAGACTTGGCCGGCCGAGTGTGAGCGTGTCGGCCTAGAGCAGGGAAGCAAGGAAGCCTCATGGACGCCACGGTGAAGAAATTGCCAACCCGGTACCAGGTCGAAATCGGCCGCGGCCCCGCGATCGTGCGTCCGTCCCGCGAGGAGGCCGAGGACGCTGTCCGCACGCTGATCGCCTACGCCGGCGACGATCCGTCGCGCGAGGGGTTGCGCGAGACGCCGAAGCGTGTCGTGAGCGCCTATGACGAGTTTTTCTCGGGCTACGACGAGTGCCCGATCGACGTCTTGTCGCGCACCTTCGACGAGGTGGCCGGCTATGACGACATCGTCATGCTCCGCGACATCGAGCTGCACTCCCATTGCGAGCACCACATGATCCCCTTCGTCGGCAAGGCGCATGTGGCGTATTTCCCAACCGATCGCGTGGTCGGCATCTCCAAGCTCGCCCGCGTGGTCGAGGTGTTCGCGCGGCGCCTGCAGACCCAGGAGACCATGACCGCCCAGATCGCCGAGACCATCGACAAGGCGCTGAAACCCAAGGGCGTGGCGGTGATGATCGAGGCCGTGCATCAATGCATGTCGATCCGCGGCGTGAAGAAGCCTGACGTCGCCACCATCACCACCCAGTTCACGGGCATCTTCAAGGAAGATCCCGCGCAGCAGGCGCGGTTCATGATGCTTGCCACGGAACGCGGCCGCCCATGATCGGTGCAGCCGCGAAGGACCGATCGCGGTGACCACGCCTCCCGCCACTGCCGAAAGCGCCGATCCGGCGACAATCGAAGAGACCGCGGCGTTCACGCCGAAATTCAACGCCGAAGGGCTGATCCCCGCGATCGCGACTGCGGCCGCGACCGGGGAAGTGCTGATGTTCGCCTATATGAACGGCGAGGCCGCTTGCCCGCACGCTTGAGACCGGCGAGGCCCATTTCTGGTCGCGCTCGCGGGGGAAGCTCTGGCGCAAGGGCGAAGAGAGCGGCAACACCATGCGCGTCGTCGAACTGCGCACGGACTGCGACCAGGACGCGCTGTGGCTGAAGGTCGAAATGGGTGGCGCGCGCGCCGGCTGCCATACCGGGCGCCGGTCCTGCTTCTACCGCGCCGTCCCCCTTGGCGGCAGCTCTGGCGAAGGCGTTACCCTGAGATTCGTCGATGCCGAGCGGGTGTCGGAGCCGTAACACGTGCCGGCAGTCACGCTCATGCCGCAAAGAGAACCTTAAAGACTTCGAAATAGGCTGGATTCGCGAGCGTCGGGCGCCCAAATAGATTGAGCAACGCCCGAGAGCGCTTGTTGGCGGTCCTCCGCGACACGAGCTGTGGGCTTGGACCGTCGGCGTGGTGCGGGGCAGGTACGGTATGGCGAGACCGATCATAGGCATCGCCCTTGGTGGTGGAGCGGCCCGAGGCTGGGCCCATATCGGGGTTCTAAAGGCCCTCGTTGAGGCTGGGCTGGAGCCGGACATCGTCGCCGGAACCTCGATCGGCGCCCTTGCCGGGGCCTGCTATGTCACCGGACGCCTCGATGCGCTGGAGGACTTCGCCGCCTCACTCACCCGCCGCCGCGTGTTCGGCTTTCTCGACATCAACTTCACCGGCTCCGGGCTGATCTCCGGGCAGCGTCTCAACAGCAGGCTCGAATCCCATCTGCAGGAGTTCTCGATCGAGGGCTTGTCGCGCAAATTCGTTGCCGTGGCCACCGAGCTCGGCACCGGCCATGAGGTCTGGCTCAACAAGGGCAGCCTCGTGAATGCGCTCAGGGCCTCATTTGCGCTTCCGGGGATCTTCCGCCCGGTCAAGATCAATGGCCGCTGGTTGATCGACGGCGCCCTCGTCAATCCTATTCCCGTCTCGGTGTGCCGCGCGCTCGGCGCCCGCATCGTCATCGCCGTCAATCTCAACAACGACGTCATCGGCAAGGGCGGCATCATTCACGATCAGGAGGTCTTCGCCGAGCCCGCGAGCCCGCTCGAGGATACGCCGCTCCGGGGGAGCAACGGCCGGGCCGCAATTCACCTGCTGCACCGACAGATCTTCGGCCGCAGCGGCGGCGCGCCCGGAATTTCCGCGGTGATGATGGACGCGATCAATATTACCCAGGATCGCATCGCCCGGTCGCGCCTTGCCGGTGACCCGCCCGACGTCACCATCGCGCCGAAGGTCGGCCCGATCGGCCTGTTCGATTTTCACCGTGCCGGCGAGGCCATGGCGCAGGGCGCCGCGGCCGCCGAGAAGCAGATCGACGAGCTCAGAGCCCTGATAGGCGCCTTCGCCGCCTAGCCGGTGGTGATGTACTCGCGCATGGCCGCGGCTTCCATCTCGGCTTCCGCGATCCGCATCTTCACCACGTCTCCGATCGAGACCAGGCCGACCAGTCGGCCCCTTTCGATCACCGGCATGTGACGGAAGCGGTGCGCCGTCATCTCCGCCATCAGCCGGTCGATCGTGTCCGATTCCCGGGCCGTGATCACCGACATCGTCATGTAATCGTTCACCGGGTCACGGAGGGCCTTGGTACCGATCTGGCCGATCGCCCGCACCACATCGCGTTCGGAGACGATGCCGGCGACCTTGCCGTCGCCTCCTCTGATCACGACACAGCCAATGCCGTGCTGCTGGAGCAGCTTTGCGATTTCGAGCAGTGGCGTGTCTGCCGCGGCGGTAACGACATCCCTCCCCTTCAGCTTCAAAATTGTCGCAACGTTCATGCTCGTTTCCTCCAGCCTCGGGACTTGTCGCGTCCCGATCGCCTGCGACATTCTGTCCCCCTCCGGCATGACGCGCAAGAGAGCGATGCATGGAAATGTTGCTAGCCGCGACAAGGTTCCAAATCGCGGCGGGAACTAGGGGAACTCCGGTGTCACCGGTCTCCTGACACGGTCGAAAAAACCGAAGCTCAACAGACCGAACAGGAAGCCGCCGATATGGGCCTCCCAGGCGATCTGGCCTTCGGCGCCGGCGATCGACACCACGCCAAGGCCGAAAAAGGCATTGAGCACGACCCAAAGCCCGAGAACGAAGAGAATGCGGCGGTCGGTCAGGGTCTGGGACAAGGTCTCGAGCGGCGCGCGGGCAAAATCCGGCATGCGCCCGCCCGGTTGCGGCCGTGCGCTAAAGATAAATCTCATCGCCGCGGCCATCTGGCCTGAGATCGCGGCCGATGCGCCCACCACTGGCGCCATCTCGCCGAAATGCAAGGCAAGATGCGTGAGCGCGCCGGCGATGCCGCAGGCGGTCGAGAAGGTCAGAAATCTGAGGTCGCCCACCCGCTTGGCGACGGCGCTGCCAAAGGCCGCCATCCACAACAGGTTGACGACAAGATGCATCCAGCCGGCATGGACCACCATGTAGGTCACGAACGAGGTCACGGCGGCGGCATAGCCCCCCGGAAGCTCCGCTGCCGCCCCGCTATAGCGCGCGGGGATGAAGGCAAGTGCGAGCAAGAGCTCGATGCTCTGCTCATCGGGGAGCAGCGAGCGGATGATTTGCACGCCGATCATGACCGCCGCCGCCGCGACCACGCTCCGCGGCAGGTTGAACATTGGCTCTGATGGCCCCAATGACGATCCTCCGTTAAAGGCCCCGATTTCGCGCGGGGCTCATTCGAGCCCCTCGCCGGTTGCAACTACTCTAAGCGACAGCCCTTCATCCGCCCCCACGCTTTCTGCTCGTCTCTTGGCTTGCGAACGGGTGCCGGCACAACCGATCCCCTCCGAAGCAGGCCGTTTACCGTGACGAGGCCGAGCGGAGGCACGAGACCCAACGCGGTGCTAGCGTCGGTCCGCGGGTGGTCCCATGCATCAGTCAACGAGCCGCAAGCTTTACGAATATTGGGACGCTCGGCGCAATGGGCGCTTGGCGCCGCACCGTTTCGAGATCGAGCCGGCCAAGATCGCCTCCCTTCTTCCCGAAGTCTTTATCGCCGAATGCGCCGGACCCTTCACCTATCGGTTCAGGTTGGCCGGAACCAGGATCTGCCGACAGTTCGGCCGGGAGCTTAGAGGCGCCGACCTGCTCGCGCTGTGGGGGATCGAGGACCGTAACGCTTTGGCTGCGATGCTGCGCCAGGTGTCGCGCCGCGGCGCTGTGGGCCACGCGCGGTTTCAGGGCCACGCCGACGGTCATCGCCCGGCCAAGTTCGAATTGGTGGTGATGCCTCTCGCCCATGGCGGCGAGGTCATCACCAGGCTCCTTGGCGCCATTACCGCCATCGAGCCGCCGTCCTGGCTCGGCTCGACGCCTTTGGTGCGGCGGCGGCTGATCGAGGCGCAACTCCTGTGGCCCGACGGCGCGGCGAACCTCACCACCCCGGGCGTGGCGGGCAAGGCCGCGGGGCGCTTTCAGGTTCTCGATGGCGGCCTCAGGACGGAAACGCTGAGGGGCGACAGATTTTTTTGGCCTCCGACAAGCAAATTTTTCGACGGGCCCATCGTCGCGGCAAATGCCGCAATCCCAAATCGCGACACTGGAACATCCTGTTAGGCTTAACAGTTCCTTGGCGCCAATCACCACCATCCCTTGCAGCGCGCTAAATCAGCGGCGGTTTCCGGCGCGAAACGCGGCGCGGCTCGCATAGTAATCAAAACATTAATAGTGCGACTATCATTCAAACTTGCGTAATTCTCACTAACATTGACTTATCTCTACTCTCCGAAAAACCTGTATTGCTTTATCAGTATGTCAAAAGCTTTTTGAGAGAGTGCCTCCTAAGAAAACGGGGGGTTGGGTATGAAACAGTTCGTTTTGGGTGCCGCATTCTTGATGTTCATCTCGTCCTTGCCGGCCGTGGCCACCAAGGGGCACACGGTCCGGCTCGTGCCCGAGCTCGCGCCGCAGAAAGCCGCATTCCTGAAGTCCTTCGGCAACAGCCTGCCGCCGATCGGCTACGTGACCTTCTGCCAGGAGCATCAGAATGACTGCCGCGCGTCGGGTGCCTTTGCCGACCGGGTTCAGCTCACCGCTGCCAAGCGCCGGCTGCTCGAGCAGGTGAACCGCTACGTCAATAAGACGGTCGCCCCGGTCACCGATCTCGATCTCTACGGCAAGGTCGAGGTCTGGACCTATCCCAAGGGCAAGGGCGACTGCGAAGATTATGTGCTGCTCAAGCGCCGCATGCTGATCGAGCGCGGCTGGCCCGAGAGCACGCTTCTCATCACCGTCGTTCGCGACGAGAACAACGAGGGCCATGCGGTGCTGACCGCGCGGACCGACATTGGCGACCTCGTCCTCGACAACAAGCGCGCGGAGATCGTGCGCTGGAGCGACACGCCCTACACCTTCATCAAGCAGCAGTCCGAGCGCAATCCGCTGGTGTGGACCTCGCTGATGCCGCCGAGCGACCAGCAGCAAACCACGGTGTCAGCCTCTTACAGCCATTAGCGGCGGAGCTTCGAAACCCACTTTTCGACTGGAGATTACGATTTAGGCCCGGTGACCATCCCCCACCATCCCCGACCCAACCGGGCCTCACCTGGAGCCGGCCTCGCAAGAGTGCCGGCTCTTTTTTGCTCCGGCTCACGGGAAAGTGGTGGGCGGGCGCGGGGACTAGTCGAGGTCGAAGTCGAGGATCGCCATTTGGAATTGGTAGGCGGTCTCGCCCTCGTCCTCGTCGCGGAACAGGACGCCGATGAACTCGTCGTCGACATAGACCTCCGCGGAATCGTCCTTCTGCGGGCGCTGTTTGACTTCAAGCGCCGGCAAGCGGAACACGCGCTTCAAATAACGCTCAAGCTTGATGATCTCGTCACGCGTCACGCGTCACTCCCTTCGCGATTGGCTTGGCTACCGGCAGGATGTCAGCATTCGCTGCATGGGTTTGCCGGTTCGTCGTCCTCGTCTTCGACGAACTGGTTCATGGCGAGCGCCGGCTCCTCGCAACCGGCGGGGCCGATGTCGCGGGCCGGGACGCCGGCCACGGTGCGGCGCGGCGGCACATCCTGGAGCACGACGCTGCCGGCGGCGACACGCACGCAATCGCCGATCTTGATGTTGCCGAGGATCTTGGCGCCGGCGCCCATCATCACGCCGCAACCGATCTTCGGATGGCGGTCGCCACGCTCATTGCCGGTACCGCCCAGCGTCACGCCATGGAGCATGGAGCAATTGTCGCCGACCACCGCGGTCTCGCCGATGACGATGCCGGTGGCGTGGTCGAGCATGATGCCGCGGCCCATGCGCGCAGCCGGATGGATATCGACGCCGAACGCGCGGCTCGAAAGGCTTTGCAGGAACAGCGCAAAGTCGCGCCGGCCGTCCTGGAACAGCCGATGGGCAAAGCGATAGCGTCTGGAGCGCAAGAAAGCCCTTGAAATAGATCAACGGCTCGATGAACCGGCGGCAGGCCGGATCGCGCTTGGCGACGGCCATGATGTCGGCACGGAAGATCTCGCCCAAGCTCGGGTCGTCTGCCAGAACCTCGCGGAAGGTCTTGTTCAGGAGCCCGGTATCGACCGACGGCTGCAAGCGAAAGGCGAGACTGTGGCAGACCGCATCCTCGAGCGAGCGCTCGCTCAGGATCGTGGCGTAGATCAAGCTCGCGAGCACCGGCTCGTTGGCGCTGGTCTCTTCCGCCTCGCTCCGCACCTGCGTCCAGATCGGATCGTAGCTTTGGACTTGCGGCTTGGCCGCGGTGGAGGACTTGTGCATGGCAACCTCTACTCTCGAGAACCCGCCAAAACGGCGGGCGCCAGGGGCATCCCTAACATGGGAACTAGACCCGCTGGGTTAAAAAGTCGAGCACACCCTGCTTGAAGCGAGGGTCGCCGACAGCCTTCATATGGTCCCGGCCCTCGATGCTGAGAAGCCTCGCTCCGGGGATCAGGGCCGCAAGCTCCGCGCCGGACCCGGCGATGACATCCTCGCTGCCGACTGCGACCAGCGTTGGGACCTGGATCGCAGCGAGCCGTTCGGCATCGAGCTTCTCGCGGGGGCCGCGCATGCAGGCGGCCAAAGCCTTGAGGTCACTCCCGGTTTTCTCGGCGAAGGCCCTGAAGCTCCGGGCCGTGTCGTTGCTGACATCGGCGATGCTCGGCGCCTCGAGCGCCTTGGCGAGAGGGCCGCTTGCCACCATGCCGCGCACGAGATTGATGCCCATTCCGGCGATCACCAGGCTGCGGACGCGATCCGGATGCCGCAGCGCGAGAAAGGCGGCAATGCGGGCGCCCATGGAATAGCCGAGGACATCGGCGCGCGCGATGCCGAGATGGTCGAGCAGCCGGCAGGCGTCCTCGGCCATCTCCGGCGCGCCGTAGCGCTCGGGCTCATAGAGCTTGTCGCTCTGCCCATGACCGCGGTTGTCGAGCGCGATGACCCGGCGCCCGTCGGCGACGAGGGTGCCGATCCAGCTGGTATCCTGCCAATTGGTGGCGATATTCGAGGCGAAGCCGTGAATGAGCAGAATTGGCTCGCCCTCGCCTTCATCGACATAAGCGAGATTCAAGCCATCTGATTTGAAGTGTGGCATTCGGCTCTACCGCCTTCAGAGTTCCGCGACTATGCTCGGGCCACAAAACCGCCCGGAAAGATGTGAAGCGATCATCATGGCTCAAACGCTCGTGCCCCATTTTATCAACGACAAAGGCGTCGACCGCATCAAGATCGGCGTCAAGGAATTCCAATGCATGGGCGCATCGCCGCCTCACGATCATCCCCATGTTTATCTCGATATGGGCGATGAGACCGAGATGATCTGCCCTTATTGCTCGACGGTGTTCGAATATGACGGCGCCCTCAAGGCGACCGAAAGCGAGCCGCCGACTTGCGTCTTCGTGGCGACGGCGCCGCCCGGCGCGCCGGCCGCTTGAGCACGCCAAGCCTCACGACGGGGTCGCCCTCCAGACTGATCCTTGGCGGCGGCATTGGCGGCCTGGCCACATCCATCGCCCTCGCCCAGCGTGGCATGCGCGCAACCGTGCTGGAGCGCTCGCGCTTCGCCGACGAGAGCGGCGCCGGCATCCAACTCGGCCCCAACGCCACACGACTTCTACGCCAGCTCGGCGCTCTCGACACCGTCGAAGCGGTCTCCTTCAAGCCGGAAGCGATCTCTCTGTTCGACGGACCGTCAGGGCGCCGTCTCGCCGCGATGCCCTTGGCCGATGCGGTCGAGGCCCGGTTTGGCGCTCCCTACCTTACGCTTCACCGCGCCGATCTCCACGCGAGCCTCCTCGCCGTCTGCCGCGGCAAGAGCACGATTGAGCTCGTGGAGAGTTTCAACGTGAGCGAAGTACGTGCGCTGAGCGAGGGCGTGGAGGCGACGACCGATGACGGCCGAGCGATCCAGGGAACAAGCCTGATCGCCGCCGACGGCGTGTGGTCCCTTCTCCGCCGCCGGATCGCGCCCACGGCGGCGCTGCGCTTTGCCGGCGCCACCGCCTGGCGCGCGCTGCTGCCGCGCGAAGGCTTAGGCGAGCCCTTCGGCGCTCCGATCGTAGGCCTCTGGCTCGGAGCGGGCGCGCATCTCGTGCATTACCCGGTGCGCCGCGGCGACGCCGTCAATGTCGTCGCCGTCATCGAGGACGGGAGCGCCGAGCCGGGCTGGAACCGGGAGGCCGATCCCGCCCCGCTCCAGGCCGCCTTCAAGGGTTGGGCAGCGCCGGTCGCGCGCCCTGGTCGATTCCGTCGACACCTGGCGCTGCTGGTCGCTCTATCGGCTCGCGCCGCTCGAGCGCTGGACCGAGGGGCGTGTCGCCCTTCTCGGCGATGCGGCGCATCCCGTGCTGCCTTATCTCGCCCAAGGGGCGGCCCTGGCCATCGAGGATGCCGCGACGCTCGCGGCGAGCCTCGAGGCGGCCCGGGGCGACGATCTCCTCGCTTTTCCCCATTTCGAGGCATTGCGCCGGGCACGCGTTGCCCGCGTCCAGCGGACGGCAAGACGCTACGGCTGGCTCTATCACCTCGGAAGCCCCCTCTCGCTCGCGCGAAACTTCGTTCTAGGCCGGCGCCGTCCGGAAGCCCTGCTTGCCGGGTTCGACTGGCTTTACCGCACCGAGACCCCGCGACGGGCCTAAGCTCCGGCCTCCGGCTCTTCCTTCGGCGACGCTCTTCCCAGGAGCAGGACGATGATGCCGGCGAACGCGGAGAGCAGCGATCCCGCAAGCACGGCGAGCTTGGTGACAGCTACACGCTCAGCATCAGAGAAAGCGAGCAAGCCGATGAAAAAACTCATGGTGAAGCCGATGCCGCAGAGAATGGCGACTCCATAGATCTCGCGCCAGCTAGCGCCCCTCGGCAGGGCGGCGAGGCCCGTTTTCTTGGCGATGAACACCGACGCAAAGATGCCGATCTGCTTGCCGAGAAACAGCCCGAGGCTGATGCCAAGCGAGAGCGGCGACAACAGCGAAGCATATCCCGTGGCCCCGAGCGAGACACCGGCATTGGCGAAACCAAAGATCGGCAGCACGATGAAGCCGACCCAAGGCGAGAGCGCGCGCTCCATGCTGTGCAGCAGCGAATGTCCGTGGTCAGGCTCACCGTTGAGGGGAATGGCCATGGCGAGGATGACGCCCGCGAGCGTCGCGTGAATGCCCGAGAACAGCATGGCCACCCAGAGCGCAATACCGAGCAGCAGATAGGGCGTAAGCCGCGTCACGCCCCACCAGTTCAAGGCAAACAGCGCGATCGCCACGAGCGCCGCCGCGCCAAGTGCGATCAGCGCGAGATGTTCGGCGTAGAAGGTGGCGATGATGACGATAGCGCCGAGGTCGTCGATGATGGCGAGCGAGGTAAGGAAAACCTTGAGCGAGTTCGGCACCCGCGATCCGAGCAGCGCCAAGACGCCAAGGGCGAAGGCGATATCGGTCGCGGTGGGGATGGCCCAGCCGCGCCAATTGCCGTGATCCTTGAAGTTGATAGCCATGAACACGAGCGCAGGCACCAGCATGCCGCCAAGCGCCGCGAGCAGCGGCAAGGCGCGCCGCGGCCAGGTGTCGAGCTGGCCTTCGAGCATCTCGCGCTTGATCTCGAGCCCGACCAGCAGGAAGAAGATGGCCATCAGGCCGTCATTGATCCAATGCAGGATGTCGAGGCCGCCGACCTTAGTGTGCAGCGCTTGCGCATAAGTCTCGGCGAGCGGGGAATTGGCGACGGCGAGCCCAAGCGCCGCGCTCGCCATCAGCACGAGACCGCCCGAGGTCTCGGATTCAAAAAAGCGCTGGAACGTGGTTCTGCTGCGACTCGGCATGAGCTGGCTTGGGCTGATTGCGGTCAGTTCCTATAACCGCCGCTCACCCCAGGGCCAACCCCGGGCATACGGAAAACGATTCGATCGAAACTAAGATCAATGGCCGGGATCGCCGCGCCGCGCCGTTTCGTAGAGGAACCACACCCTGCGCTCGGCCTGGTCGATCCAATTCTCGATCAGGCTTGCCGTGGCGACGTCGTTCTCCTCGTCGCAGATGTCGTGGGTCTCGCGCAAGGCGCTGATCAGGGTCTGATTATCGGATCGAAGCTCGGCGACCATATCGAGCGGATCGACATAGTCGGCGTCGTTGTCGGGGATGCGCTGGAGGCGGGAGATCTCGCCGATTGAGTGCAATGTGACACCGCCGACTTTTCGCACCCGCTCGGCGATCTCGTCGGTGGTGGCGAAGATTTGCTCGGCCTGCTCGTCGAACATCAGGTGCAGGCCGCGGAAATGGGGGCCGCTGACATGCCAATGAAAGTTCTTGGTCTTCATATAGAGCGCGAACATGTCGGCGAGCAGCACGTTGAGCGCGCCCGTGATGTCGCGGCGCGCATTGGCGCCGAGATCGGTTGGCGTCTCAAGGGGCGCCTTGCGCCTATCCTTAGCGGTGGAGTCCTTGGTCACGTGAAATCTCCTCTTTCCTCTGCAAAATGCACGTCCCGCACCCTAAATGGGGAGCCGGCGGCACAAGCGCCAGCGGACTTTAGTGGCCGCTTGCTGCTATCCTAGCGAGTGCACCTGCGGCACATGGTCTTAAGGGGAGTGATGATGTTCGTTGCCATGAATTGATTCAAGGTGAGGAAAGGATCGGAACACGATTTCGAGCAGGTGTGGATGACGCGCGACTCGCATCTCAACGACGTGCCGGGCTTCGTCAGGTTCCATTTGCTCAAAGGTCCGGAGCGTGAGGATCACGTGCTCTATGCCTCGCACACCATTTGGCGCTCGGAGGAGGATTTCCTCAACTGGACGCGCTCCGAGGCCTTCCGCAAGGCCCATGCCGGCGCCGGCGGCAACAAGCCGCTCTATCTCGGACCGCCTGAATTCGAGGGCTTCACCGCGGTGCAAGAGGTGAAGGCCGGGCGCCCGGCGGGCGCCGCAGCCGAATAGCGGGAAACGAGCGGCGTCAGTTGACGCGGCTGACCTGGACCAGATTGTCGGAGAAGGTCGGCGCTCTTCCGAGGCTGCAAAAGGCGTCCGAAGAGATCGAGTTCACCGAGCCGTCGGAGCGGTTGAGGCTCCGCCAATAGCCGAGCGTCGCCACGATCACGCCCGGCTGCACGTCGTCGGTGACCCGGGCGAAGCCCTCGAAATCGCCGCGGTCGTTGAAGACCCGCACCGGATCGCCTTCGCGGATGCTGCGCTCCTCGGCGTCCTTCGGGCTCAGCATCACGAACTGTTCCCCCTGCCCTTTGATCTTGTGCGGCTCGTTGGCGTAGCAGGAATTGAGGAAGCCGTGGCTCTTCGGCGAGAGAATGTTGAGCGGATAGCGCTCGGCGAGCCCGGCGTTGCTCTCAGGGCTCTCGCGCGGCGGCGTGTAGCCCGGCAGCGGATCGACGGCCTCTCCCGACTGCATCTCCTCGTACATCATGCGGAAGGGCGGCGCGACGAAGTTCTTGGCCTCCTCGACCAGGAACTCGACCTTTCCCGATGGCGTCGGGAAATTGCCGTTGGCATGCGGCAGCCGATCGTCTGGCGGTGCCGACGGCGAGATGGAAATAGCCGTGCGCGCGGAAATAGTCCATGTCGACGCCGGCCATCTGCGGTGCGTCCCATTTGAGATAGTGCTCGGCAAGCTCGGCATCGCTCATCTTGAATTGGGGGTCATCGAAGCCCATCGCGCCTGCGAGCAACCGGAAGATCTCGGCATTCGACTTCGCCTCGCCGCAAGGCTCGATCGCCTTCTCGTTGAGGGTCAAATAGAAATGGCCCCAGGAGAACATCATGTCGTCGTGCTCGCCGGCCATGGTCGCCGGCAACACGATGTCGGCGTAAGCCGCGGTGTCGGTGACGAAATGCTCGGCGGTGACGAAGAACAGATCCTCGCGCGACAATCCTTGCACGATCTTGTTGGTCTGCGGCGCCTGGCTCACCGGATTGGTGTTGTAGATGTAGAGGCCCATGATCGGTGGATCGAGCTTCATCTCCCCGGTCAACGCCTGGCCGAGCTGGAGATTGTTGACCACGCGCGTGCCGGGCTTGATGAAATCGGGCCGCGACACCCGCGCCCAGTCCACGGGAAATTCCCACAGCGGCATCTGCAACAAGCCGCCGCCGACATGACGCCATGACCCCGCGAGCGCGGGAATCGCGCACACCGCGCGGATGGTCTGGCCGCCGCCGGCGTGACGTTCCAGCGCCACGCCCATGCGAATGACGGAGGGCTGGGCTTTGGCGAAATCATGAGCGAAGCGCGCGATGTCGGCCGCAGGCACGCCGGTGATGCGCTCGACATAAGCCGGCGTAAAGCCCTTGGCGCGCTCGGCCAGCGCCTCGAAACCGACCGTATGGTTCTCGACCCAGTCGCGGTCGACGAGGCCGTTCTCGATCATCGCGGCGATGACCCCCATGGCGAAGGCGCCGTCGGTTCCGGGCTTCGGCATGATGTGCCAATCGGCTTGCTTTGCGGTGCGCGACCGGTAGCTGTCGATGACCACCACTTTGGCGCCACGCTTGCGGGCTTCGAGCACGAACGGCCAGTGATGCAGATTGGTCGAGATCGAGTTGCAGGCCCAGATCACGATATATTTGGCGTGGACGAAGCTCTCCGGATCGACGCCGCCGGTCGGGCCGACCGTGAGCAGCCAGGCGGTCGAAGAGCCGGAGGCGCAGAAGGTCTTCTCGTTCACCGTCGAGCCGAGCTTGTTGAAGAAGGCGTCTCCCGCGGTGAGCCCCTGCACCAGGCCCTCATTGCCGAGATAGGAGTAAGGCATGATCGCCTGGCTGCCGTGGGTGGCGATGATGTCCTTCCAGCGCGCCGCGATTTCGGTGATGGCGTCGTCCCAGCTGATGCGCTCGAAGCGGCGCGAGCCCTTCGGGCCGACGCGGCGCAAGGGATGCAGCACGCGATCGGGATTGTAGTGGTGGTCGTGGTAGTCCTTCAGCTTCACGCACAGCGTGCCGCGCGTCATCGGATGGTCCTTGTTGCCGCGGACCTCGACGAGCTTGCCGTTCTCGACCTCGTAGACCATGGCGCAGGTGTCCGGACAATCATGCGGACATCCGCCGAAAAACGTCTTGCGTGCCGGCTGTTCGTTCATCCGTGAGCCCTCCCGAAAGGCCGATGCCGCCGGTTTTTGGTACCCGGCGGCAACGAGCGTACGGACGCCGCGTTGTCTTGTCGATCACCAAGCCGGATAATTGTTGGAGACTTTAGTGGGGGCCCACACCGTTCTCCCGAGGCCCCGTCCGAGCACTAGACGAGGCAGGCCCGGCCTCGCATAAAGCTCATGAGTGTCGGGCTCCAAGGAGGGGATGGCCGAAAACAGCCAAGTTTTGGCCATAGCGGGGCGAGCGCCGCCCGGGCATATCGAGGCTGGGTGCATTGCGGGGACGGGATTTTGGACGAAGAGAAATCGCTCGAACAGGCCCTCGCCGAGGCATTTGACAAGGCCGATCGGCTCGACGCGCCGCTCGACCAGCGCCTTCAGCTCTATCTCGACGCGTCGCGCCAGCTGCTCCCGGAACTCGAAGCGACCTACGACGAGCTCGTCGCGCGGCTCGCTGCCAACGCCCCCGACAGCCTCGTCCCCGCGGTCGGCGAGGCCATGCCCCATTTCTGCCTGACCGATAGCGAGGGGCGGCTGGTCGACCTCCCGTCCCTCTTGGCGCAGGGGCCGCTCGTCGTCAGCTTCAATCGCGGCCCCTGGTGCGACTATTGCGGTCTCGAGCTCCATGCCCTTTCCCGCGCCTATCCGGACATCCTTGAGGCCGGCGGCGAAATCGTCTCCATCGTGCCCGAGACGTCGAAATACGCGCAGGCGCTGCAAGCAAGCCGGAATGTCCCCTTCCGCGTGCTCACCGACCTCGACCTCGGCTTTGCGCTGAACCTCGGACTGGTGTTCTGGATCGGCGAAAAAATCATGACCATGTACAAAGGGTTCGGCATCGACCTGGAGCAGTTTCAAGGCAATGGCGGCTGGCTGTTGCCGATCCCGGCGACCATCGTGGTCGGCCGCGACGGCCGCGTGAAGGCGCGCTTCGTCGACCCGGACTTCCGCCATCGCATGCGCATCGACGAGATTCTCGAGGCGGTGAGGACAGATCTGGCGGGACCCCCTCCGGCGCCCTGATAACGCAGGCGCGAAATTCCCGGGACAAAGTCCCGGCGGCGAGACGTTTTCCTATCTCCAATGCCCGGGCCAGGCCCTAGAATGCGCCACCGCAGACTTGGGGGGAGATCGACATGTCACTCGGCACAATTCTGATCATCATTTTGATTTTGGTTTTGCTTGGCGTCTTCCCCACGTGGGGCCATAGCCGGTCGTGGGGCTATGGGCCATCGGGGATCGTCGGCCTGATCCTCGTCATCCTCTTGATCCTGCTCCTGCTCGGCAGGATCTGACGTGAAAACGCGGCCAGGGTCGCGGACACCGCACAAGCCGCGACCCTGGCCTCTCAAACGGTCTGGCGAGATCGGCGATCGTGGATCAAGGGCTCGCCGGGATCACTTCTCTCGCGGCGGCGGCAAGATCTCGTCGATCCGCAACGGGCGCTCCACCCGCAAACTCCGCACCGGCTCGACCTCGAGGCTTGCGCGCAGCAGGAGGAACAGGGCAAGCCCGTTGAGCAGATGCCAGACGAAGTGGGTTCCGACCTTGTGGTCTTGGATGGTGTAGGTGTCGCACAGCACCATGTCGAACGAGCGGAACAGGACGGACACGGCAAAGACGAGAGCGGCCCACAGGATATAGACGCCGGCGCGCTGCCGCCGTTCCCAGGCCAATCCGCCGACAATGCCCATGGCCGCGAGCGCCGGGAGATAGACCAGGCTGCCATTCATGCACGGCCCGGCGTCGGTGATGCTCGCGTCGGGAAAGCCGATGCCGCCGCCCCAGCATTTCACCTGCATGGTGAGGGCGACGATGGCGCTGAAGCCGATCAAGATCAGGACCGTCCAGCCGGGGGGGAGGCCAAGGAACCGATTGAGAGCAAAGCCGAGAAAGACCAGCATGAAGATGTCGATGGGAATGACATCGGCGAGCTCGGCGCCGTCGGTGGCGAGGAGGTGAAAGGCGAGGCTGCCAAGCCCGATCAGAAAGACGAGGGCGATGAACAGGAAGTGGTCGGCGCTGCGATCGGGCTTCGGCCGCCGCAGCAACAGCCACAGCGCGACGAGAGCCGCAAGGAGAAAGGCGGCGTTGCTCGCGGCATTGAAGGGTTCCGCCCAAAGCGCGGTGCTCGTGCCCCGCTCGCAATAGAGAAAGACGTGCTGGCCGAGATCCATGTCCCCTCCTCCCCTCGCGCTAGTAAGAGCTAGGGCCACGGAAAGTTCCGTACCGGAAATGACGGAAAAAGCCCAACGCAAAGCTGCCAAAAGCCTTAACCCCCCGATCCCGCCTTTTCATCATCCGAAGACCCGGCCTATGCTCGAATTGGTGGCCGCGACGGCCAAGGCCGCGGGGGACGACAATGCGGGCAAGACTTTCGTTGTGGAGACTTGGCGCCAGCGGGGCGGCCTTGCTGTTGGCCGCGCTCGTAATCGGCTTCGCGACGCTCGCGACACCCGCTTCAGCCGAGCGGTGGCGGCGGCCGATCGACCCGACCTACCCGCACATCACCGCCCAGAGCGACTGGTACCCGTCTGAGACCGCGACCGGGGCGGTGCGCCGTGAGGCCGCGCGGCGACGAGGTCCGCCTCCCGGGCGGCACCTGGGTGCCTTGCGGCTTCAACTGCTATCACACCCTGAAAAACGCCACGGTCGATTTCTGGCGCCGCTACGACGTCTTCCCGCAGTAGCTATTCGTCCTGCGGGATGTCCTCCTCGTCGATCGGAGGTCCTTCCTCGTCGTCGTCGCTGCTTGGCGGCATGCCGAGGCTTTCCTTGCAGCCGTCCTCGACCGCCTCGTTCGACTGCATGAGGTCCTCGAGCGTCGGATAGCTTTCCGCGTCCTCGTCGGTGATCTCGTCCTTATGCAGCTTGGTCAGCATGTCGACGTCGGCCTGGCTCAGCTTGTTGTCGCCAAGCTTGCCGGCGATGCAGTCGCAATAGATCTTCGGCGTGACCTTGCTGCCTTCCGCGAGCCCTGGCTCATCGGTGACCACGGGGTCACTCACACACGCGGCAACGAAGGCCTCGGTGTTTAGCGCTGCTGCCTCCGCCCCGGGCGAAGCGCCGCCCGCGAAGAGAAGCGCCCCGAGGCCAATCCAAACCTCACGCGATACGCGACCCAACATCTCGCCCTCCCCTGCGGCAGAGGCGCTCCTGACCCCGGAGGCTCACCGCCGCGCCTAAGCATAAGGAATGAATCAATCTTTGGGCAACTGCTAGACAGCGTGCCGCGGCGCCAATCGACCCCGAAAAGCTGCCCTATTTCGGCTTCGGCAGGGCCAGCCGGATATGCAGCTCCTTGAGCTGCTTCTCGGTCGCCTCCGACGGCGCGCCCATGAGCAGGTCCTCGGCCTGCTGATTCATCGGGAACATCACCACCTGGCGCAAATTGTCCTCGCCGCAGAGCAGCATGACGATGCGGTCGACGCCCGGCGCGATGCCGCCGTGAGGCGGCGCCCCATAGTGCAGCGCCCGCAACATGCCGCCGAACCGCGCCTCGAGATCCTCCTTGGAATAGCCGGCGATGGCGAAGGCCTTCTCCATGATCTCCGGCAAGTGATTGCGGAGGGCGCCGGAGGACAGCTCCACGCCGTTGCAGACGAGATCGTATTGATAAGCGAGGATGTCCTCCGGTGGCATGGTCTCGAGCGCCTTAAGACCCCCTTGCGGCATGGAGAACGGATTGTGGGAGAAGTCGATCTTCTCGTCCTCCTCGTTCCACTCGAACATCGGGAAATCGACCACCCAGCAGAACTCGAAGCAATCCTTGGCGAGGAGGTCGAGCTCGGTTCCGATCTTGGTCCGCGCCCGCCCGGCGAAATCGACGAACTCCTTCGGCAAGCCGGCGACGAAGAACACGGCGTCGCCCGCCTTGAGGTCGAGCTGCTCGCGGATCGCCTTGGTGCGCACCGGGCCGAGATTATTGGCGATCGGGCCCTTGCCCGGAGGATCGGCGTCGGCCGGCGATCCGCTCGGCGACTTCTCGAAAATGATGTAGCCCAGACCGCGCTGGCCTTCGCTTTGCGCCCAGCCGTTCATGCGGTCGCAGAACGCGCGGGAGCCCGCCGCCGGCGCCGGGATCGCCCAGATCCGCGTGTTCGCGTCCATGTCGATCATGCCGGCGAAGATCTTGAAGCCGGAGTTGCGGAAATGCTCGGTGACATCCTGCATCTCGAGCGGGTTGCGAAGATCGGGCTTGTCGGTCCCGTATTTGCGCATGGCCTCGGCGTAAGGGATGCGCGGAAATTTCGGCGTCACCCGCTTGCCCTCGCCGAACTCCTCGAACAGGCCGCGCATGATCGGCTCGACCGTGTCGAAAATATCGTCCTGGGTGACGAAGCTCATCTCCAGATCGAGTTGATAGAACTCCCCGGGCGAGCGGTCGGCGCGGGCGTCCTCGTCGCGGAAGCAGGCCGCGATCTGGAAGTAGCGGTCGAAGCCCGCCATCATGATCAGCTGCTTGAACTGCTGCGGCGCCTGCGGCAGGGCGTAGAACTTGCCCGGATGCACCCGCGACGGCACGAGATAATCGCGCGCGCCCTCGGGCGATGACGCGGTGAGGATCGGGGTCTGAAACTCGAAGAAGCCCGCCTCGCGCATGCGCTGGCGCATCGACCAGATGATGGCCTGCCGCAGCATGATGTTGCGATGCAGGCTCTCGCGGCGAAGATCGAGGAAGCGGTATTTGAGACGCGTCTCTTCCGGGTAGTCCGGCTCGCCGAACACCGGCAGCGGCAGCTCCTTCGCCTCCGACAGCACCTCGATGGCGCCGACCCTGACCTCGACTTCACCGGTGGGCAGGTTGGGATTGATCGTCTCCGCGGTGCGCGCGACGACCTCGCCATCGATCCGCACCACCCATTCGGGCTTCAGCTGTCTCGGCTTCCGCGAAAGCCGGCGACGCCGGGTCAACAACGCATTGGGTGATGCCGTAATGATCGCGAAGATCGATGAACAACAACCCGCCGTGGTCGCGCACGCGGTGCACCCAGCCGGACAGTCTGACCGTCTTGCCGACGTCGTTTTTGCGCAATTCGCCGCAGGTTTCAGTTCGATAGGGGTGCATGGCCGGATGGTTGGTGGCGACAGGAAGATTGCGCCGGAACACCGCATGGGAGGCCCCGTCTTGTCAAGGCGAGCGCCGCCAGGGGAACCAAGCCCCAGGCCTTGGCGTTGTTAAGGCAAGATTGAGAGGGAGAATTCACCATGATCAAGATCCCCGACACCGTTCCGGTGAAGACCCGCCTGCCCGCGTCCGCCTGGGCCGTCGCGGCGCTGGTGACGTTGTTTTCGCTTGCCTCGACGGTTGCACATTTTCCTCAAGCTTCTCAGGGCACGAGCTCGAGCTTCGAGCACGCGACCCAGCAGACCAAGGTGCAGGACAAGGCTAAAGTCTAATAGCCTTCGGTCCCTTTCCGGCGGCTGCCGCCCTGGCTCAAGCACCACCGGCACACTAAAATCCAGTTCTGCGTCATTGCGCCCATGCAACAGGGCGTCGATAAACGGCATCGGCTCTTGGCCTCGACACGCGGGCTGAGCTATACGGCAGCCCATGCAAGTGATTACGCGTAGCGATGAACTGGCCGAGGCTTGCGCCCGGCTCGGCGGTGCTCCCTTTGTGGCGGTCGATACCGAGTTCATGCGCGAGCAGACCTTCTGGCCGAAGCTCTGCTTGATCCAGATGGCGTCGAACGGCACCGAGGTTCTCGTCGACAGCCTCGCGCCGGCATCGACCTCGCGCCCGTTCTTCGACCTGATGACCGATGAGCGGGTGCTCAAGGTCTTTCATTCCGCGCGCCAAGACGTTGAAATTATTCATCATCTCGCGAGAGCGATCCCGCACCCGATCTTCGACACCCAGGTCGCGGCCATGGTCTGCGGCTTCGGCGAGGCCGTGAGCTATTCGATGCTGGTGAAGCGGTTGCTGAACCGCAACCTCGACAAGACCTCGCGCTTCACCGATTGGAGCCGGCGGCCGTTGTCGGAACGCCAGCTCACCTACGCGGTTGGCGACGTCACCCATCTCCGCGACCTCTACCCCAAGCTCAGCGCCCAACTCGACCGCTCCGAGCGTGCGAGCTGGCTCAACGAAGAGATGGCGGTGCTCACCGATCCCGCCACCTACGAGCTTCATCCCGAGCAGGCTTGGAAGCGGCTGAAGATGCGCATCAAGACGCCCAAGGCGCTCGCCGTGCTCATGGAACTCGCCGCTTGGCGCGAGCGCGAGGCGCAGACCCAGGATGTGCCGCGCTCGCGCATCCTCAAGGACGAGGCGCTTTATGACATCGCCAGTCAGGCGCCGCGGACGCCCGAGGATCTCGGCTCGCTGCGCACGCTTCACAACGGCTTCGCCCGTTCCGCGCGCGGCCGCGCGGTCCTCGATGCCGTGACGCGGGGGCTGGAGCGGGATCCCAAGACCATCCCCCCGATCGAGCGCGGCGAGCCGATGCCACCCGAGGCGCAAGCCGTGGTCGATTTGTTGCGGGTGCTGCTCAAGGCCACGGCCGGGCGTCACGGCGTGGCGCCAAAGCTGATCGCCACCAGCGATGAGCTCGAGGAGATCGCCCGCGCCGGCGACATCGACGTTCCGGTGTTGCGCGGCTGGCGGCGCAAGCTGTTCGGCGACGATGCCTTGGCGTTGAAGCGCGGCGAGCTCGCGCTCGTGATCAGGAAAGGCGAAGTGACGGTGCTACCGGCCGAGCAGCCACAGCACCAGCGTCAGCACCAGACTCACGATGAGTGAGGTCGCAATCGGCAGATAGAGCGTGAAGCCGTCGCGCTCGATGACGATATCGCCCGGGAGACGACCCAAGCCAAATCGCTGCGCCGCAAGGACGATCAAGCCCGACGGCGACCAGCACGACCCCGGCGAGGATCAAGACCTTGGCCATCAGCGCCTGCGGCCTTTGCGCCTCTCGATCCGCATCTTGACCGTGGCGCGCATCTCTTCGGGAAGGTCGTCGAGAACTTCGAGGATGGTCTTGAGCTCGACGCGAAGCCCATGGATCTGGTCGATCAGGTTGAGAAGCACCGGCACCTGATCCTCATCGAAGCCGAGCTCATCCTCGAGATCGCGGATCAACGACGCCCGCGCCATGTCGGCCTCGGTGAAAGCCTGCTCGACCTTGGCCAGCGGCCTGATCCAGCCCTGGCGGACCCAGACCCGAAACCGGGTCACGGTGAGATGCTGGACGCGTTTGACGATGTCACGCTCGGTCAGCATCAGGCTTGCTCCCTGAGCTTCCGCCGCGGATCGTAGGCGTGCTTCGCGCGCCACTCCTCGGCGAGCGTCTTCAGGTCGTCATCGACGTGATCGGGAAGCACCACGGTCAGCTTGACGAGCTGGTCGCCTTGCTTGCCGTTCTTGCCCTTGATGCCCCGGCCCTTGAGACGGAGCGTCTTGCCGGTGTTGGAGCCGGGGGGCACCGTGGCGAACACCCTGCCGCCGATGGTGGGGACTTCGATCTTGGCCCCAAGCACGGCCTCGTCCACGGTGATCGGCACCTCGACCACGATGTCGCTGCCGTCCCGTTCGAACACGGGGTGAGGCCTGACCAGAACTTCGACGAGCGCGTCACCGGGACCGCCCTCCCCGAGGCCCGGCATGCCCTTGCCTTTGAGCCGCATCACCTGGCCTTCGGCGACGCCTGCGGGGATGGTCACATCGAGAGTGCCGCCGTCGGGAAGCGTGATCCGCTTCTTGGCGCCGTTGACCGCCTCGAGGAAGTCGATCTCCAGCCGGTATTGGGCATCCTGGCCGCGCATGGAGAAAATGCGGCCACCGCGGGCGCCTCGCGGCCCGCCTTGCCCGAACAGATCGCCGAACAGGTCGGAGAACGCCCCGATATCCTCGAAGCCCGCCGTGGAGCGATAGCGCGCGGCGTCCTCGCCCCCTGCATATTCGCGGTAATAGCGCTGCTGCGGCCGCTCCTGGCCGCTCGCGTCGATCTCGCCGAGGTCGAAACGCCGGCGCTTGTCGGGGTCGCCGAGAATGTCGTAGGCGGCGGTGACCTGCTTGAACTTCTCCTCGGCAGCCTTGTCGCCGGGATTGAGGTCCGGATGCAGCGTCTTGGCGAGCTTGCGGTAAGCCTTGGCGATGTCCTCGGCACTTGCGTTCCGCGCTACGCCGAGAACTGAGTAGAGATCATCTGCCATTTATTCGCTTGCGCTATTATCCCTGGAGGCCGGGCTTGACCGACCGAAAAACCCGTAAGTTCCTCATAGCATAATGATTTGGGAAATGCGGCCTCGTCCAGCACCTTGCGCCTAGCTCGCCGCCAGTTGGAACGAGGGGCCGACGCGGATCTCGCCGTCGCGCTCGAGCAGGGTCGCGAGCGCCTTGAACCTGCGGTCGACGCGCTCGCCCTCGAGGTTGGAGTAGGGCTCGGGCAAGGTCCACACCAGCCGGTTGCCTTCGTAGGCGATCGGGGTGTTGGTGAGCACGCCGGGCATCGCCGCCGAGACCATGTGGGCCGCACGGAATGCGGCGCCGAGAATGCGGGCTCGCTTCAACATGTCCTTGTCGACCAGCCCCACCAGGCTCTGGCTGATCTCGTCTTTGATGGTGCCCTCGTTGCGGTAATAGATGGTCAGGGCCAGAAAGGCGCGGCCCGGATGGTCGACGCCGACGAAATTGCCGTGGGCCACGAGGTTCAGGCTCTGGGCGCCCCGATAGTCCGGATGGCCATGCCAGCCGATATCGGACAACAGGCACGCAGCGTGACGGAGCCGCCTCTGCTCCGGGGTCTCGGTCGGGCCCGGCGCCCGGAACAGCGCATCGGTCCAGGTACAGAGTTCATGGGCGCAGCGGATCGAGCGCGAGCGGCGCCTCGCCAGATCGTCGCAGGCCGCAAGCAGCGGATCCTTCCGCCGCTCCTCCTCGCTCAAGAGGTTGTAAAGCAGGCCCTCGCGGATGCCGAACACCGAGATCACCAGGGCGCGCGGACGGACGAGACGAAGCAGCCGTTCCAGCACCAGGGCGCCGTAGGGAATGGTCTCGCGCCGGGCGCCGGAGATGTCCCTGATGCCGGCGAGCGAGCTTTGCGACTGCTGATCGAGCAAGGCCGCGAAGCGGAGCGCGTCGGCGGTCTCGATCCGGTAATTGTGCATGATGTTCAGCGGGTAGTTGGTCTGAATCATGTGCAGCCGCGCCAGCGCCCGCCACGTGCCGCCGATGGCGTAGAAATCGCGGTCCTTGCCCTTGTCCAGCCAATCGACCTTGGCGAGCTCGGCATCCACGATCTCGCGCGCCCGTTTCAGGTTGCCCCCCGAGGCATCGATCAGGCGCAAGCCCCCGAGAGGGAGCGTCGCGGCGTCGCCGGACTTGCCGTCCTTGACGTCGACCAGCTCGAGGCTGCCGCCGCCGAGATCGCCGACGAAACCGTCGGCATCGTGAATGCCGGCAATCACGCCCATGGCCGCAAGCTCCGCCTCCTCGGGGCCGGTCAGGATCCTGATCGGCATGTCGAGGATGCGCTCGGCCTTGGCGATGAAGCTCGAGCCGTTCTCGGCCTCGCGCGCGGCGGCCGTGGCGATGGCCTCGACCCGGGTGACACCCATCTGGTCGATGAGAGCGCGGAAGCGGCGGAGCGCCCGGAGCGCGCGTTCGATCGCATCGGCGCTCAGTCTCCCGGTGGTGGCGATGGAGCGGCCGAGGCCGCACAGCACCTTCTCGTTGAACAGCGGCGTCGGTGCGCGCGTCGCGCCCTCGTAGACGACGAGCCGGACCGAGTTCGATCCGATGTCAACGACCGCGACGGGGAGAAGCTCGTGTCTGCGGGCCATATCGATCGCAAATTGCCGTGCTTCAGCCCGAACTCGACCAGACGCGCGAAACGCGGCGGCATGTCTTCCTTCAACGAAGCGCCGCGCCCGGACAGGCTCGGATTGGTCATGAAATAGTCTTGCGCACTGAACGGCTCCTGGCCCTCTTCGGGCTTGAGGCGCTCCGAGCTGCCGTCGGGCAACACCCGCCAGCTCTGCACATTGTCCTTGAGATTGGCGACCATGATCTGATCGAGGATCTGCTCATGCACCGTCGGATTCTTGATCGGCACCATCGCCTCCACGCGGCGATCGAGGTTGCGCGGCATCATATCGGCCGAGCTGATATAGACGGTGGCGTTGCGGCTCGGCAAGCCATGTCCGGCGCCAAAGCAATAGATGCGCGAGTGCTCGAGAAAACGTCCGACGATGCTCTTCACATGGATGTTCTCGGATAGACCCGGAATCCCCGGCCGCAAGCAGGAGATGCCGCGGACCACGAGATCGATTTCCACGCCGGCCTGGCTCGCCTCATAGAGCGCGTCGATGATCTCGGCATCGACGAGCGAATTCATCTTCATCCAGATCGCCGCCGGGCGCCCCGCCTTGGCGTGATACATCTCCTCGCGAATGTGATCGAGGATGCGCGCCCTGATGCCGTGCGGCGACACCGCCATCGCTTCAAGCTCGGCAGGCTCGGCATAGCCGGTGACGAAATTGAAGATGCGCGAGACGTCGTGGCCGACGGTGCGGTCGGCGGTGAAGAAGGAAAGGTCGGTATAGATCTTGGCGGTGACCGGATGATAGTTGCCGGTGCCGACGTGACAGTAGGTGACGAGCTCGCCCCCTTCGCGCCGCACGATCAGGCTGAGCTTGGCGTGGGTCTTGAGCTCGAGGAAGCCGTAGACCACTTGCACGCCCGCGCTTTCAAGGTCGCGCGCCCATTTGATGTTGGCTTCCTCATCGAACCGCGCCTTGAGCTCGACGACGGCCGTGACCGACTTTCCGGCCTCGACCGCATCCTTGAGGGCTTCGATGATCGGCGAGGTCTTGCTGGTGCGGTAGAGCGTCCATTTGATCGCCACCACGTCCGGGTCGGCGGTCGCCTGCTTCAGGAACTGGAGCACCACGTCGAAGGACTCGTAAGGGTGATGGACGACGATGTCCTTGGCGCGGATGGCGGCGAAGCAATCGCCGCTGTGCTCGCGAATGCGCTCGGGAAAGCGGCTGATGTAAGGTTGAAACTTGAGATCGGGCCGCTCGGCGACGATGAGCTGGTTGGTGTCGGTGAGGCCGATCAGCCCCTTCTGCACGAAGCTCTCGGCCTCCGAGACCTTGAGTTCCTTCATGACGAAGCGCTGCAGGCGCGCCGGCATCGAAGCCTCGATCTCGAGCCTGATCACCGACCCCCGGCGACGCCGCTTCAGCGCCGATTCGAACAGCCGCACCAGATCCTCGGCCTCTTCCTGGACTTCGAGATCGCTGTCGCGCAGCACCCGGAACGCACCCTGGCTTCTCACCCGATATCCCGGGAATAGACGTGACACGAAGATGCCGACCACGGTCTCGAGCCTGATGAACCTGATCGTCTCATGGCTGTCGCTATCGGAAGGGAGCCGGATGAAGCGGCTGAGCTGCGAGGGGATCGGCAGCAACGCGTTCATGGTGCGCAACGATCCCTCGCGCACGAGCTCGAGCCCAAGCGTGAAGCCGAAATTGGGAATGAACGGGAACGGATGCGCCGGATCGACCGCGATCGGCGTCAACACCGGAAAGATGTGACTGAGAAAATGCTGCTCGAGCCAGGTCAGCTCCGCATCCGTAAGCTGATCGGCTTGCAGCACGTGGATGCCGGCCTCGGCGAGCAGCTTCTTGAGCAGAACCCAGCTCTCCTGCTGCTCGTCGGTCAGCTCCGCCACGAAGCGGTTGATGCGGTCGAGCTGCTCTGCCGGGGTCAGACCGTCTTGGCTCGGGGTATCGACGCCGGCGATCATCTGGCCGCGCAGGCCCGCCACGCGCACCATGTAGAATTCGTCGAGGTTGGAGGCCGAGATCGACAGGAACCGCAGGCGCTCCAGCAGCGGATGCCGCTCGTTCTCCGCCTCCTCGAGCACCCTGCGATTGAAATGGAGCCAGGAGAGTTCGCGGTTGAAGAACCGGCTCGGACCGTGAGCGGCGATGCCTGCGTTGACCTCGGCAGGTTGCACCTGATCTGATAACGTCATGAAAAGCCTCGTAAAACGTAGGGCGATCCGGGGTGCTGCGCGCCGGACACCCTCTGAGACTACCTCAGCAACTGTATCACTTGCGTTACGCCAAAAGCCAATTGGCGAAAGCGCCCTCACTCGGACGGATCGGCCTCGCCAAGAACTTCCGCCACGAACTGGCGGTTGATCTTGCGTCCCGAGGCGAGCGCCGCCCGATCGATTGCGTCCACGACAAGCGCCGCGGCGGCGAGCGAGCGTTCGACATGGAGCCCAAGATAGTCGAGCACCTTCGGATCGATGGCGAGCTGGCGGTCGGCGAAGTGCTTCAGCATCACCATCTTCAACAACGCCTCATCGGGAGCACCGATGCGGATCGCCGGCAACGCATTGAGGCGCGAGCGAAGATCCGGCAGCCGGCACTCGAAGCGGGCCGGCGCGTCCCGCGCCGAGAGCAGCACGTAGAGCGGCTTCTCCCTGGCGAGGTTGAGCAGATGGAACAGCGCTTTTTCGTCATAGCCGGCGCGGTCGACATCCTCGACCACGAGGGCCGTGCCCGCCTTGACCGCATCGAGCGCGCCCATGTTCAAGGTGCCGGGCGCCAGCGTCTCCGCCCCCGACATCGCCTGCCATACCCTGGCGAGATGCGTCTTGCCGCTGGCGGGCGGCCCAATCAGGAGCTGGGCGTTGTCCTGCCATTCGGGCCAGGAATCGATCAGCCGCACCGCTCCCAGATTGCAATCGCTGACGAGAAAATCCTCCGCACCGGAGGCTGAGCGGTGGGGCAGATCGAGGATGAGCTGCTCGACCGTCACGAAGCCCTGACCCGAGACTGGTCCGCGGCCCTCGAGCGGCACGGACTTTCCTTGCCGGGACGGCCGCGGCGCGGGTGCCGGCTCGTAGCTCGCCATATGCCTGAGCCACGACCAGAAATAGGCCCCGGCGGAGATGATGGTGAGCGTGCCGGTCACCGGGATCAGGAACGCGACCAGTTTCTCGAGCCCGAGCCCGAGCCCGAGCTCGGCGAGGACAAGCCCCGCGAGCACGATCTGCGCGAGCGTGTTGGCCTTGCTGACGAGCAAGGGATGGATCGGCACCGGCCGCGACAGCACCCAGGACAACAGGAAGGCGCCGATGATGAGGATGTCGCGGCTGACCACCGCGATCACGAGCCAGGCCGGAAGCTGATTGGCGAAGCCGAGCGTGACGTAGATGCTGACGAGAAGCAGCTTGTCGGCGATCGGGTCGAGATAGGCGCCGAGCTCGGTACGCCAGTCGAAGCGCTTGGCGAGGAACCCGTCGGCCGCGTCGGACATCCCCGCGAGCAGAAACAGAACGAAGGCCGCGCGCATTTCGTGGGTGACGATCAGCCACACGACCAGCGGCACCGAGATAATGCGGGCCAGGGTCAGTGTGTTCGGGATATTCACGCTCAAGCTCCTCACCCCGTTCCTGCGGGATTGGACTGAAATGCTTAGGCCATAACAGGTATCAGATTTGTGACCGGCGTCGTAGGCCTCCCTCAGCGGGGCCTGAGGACGAAGTTTTCGTCCCGGTTTTCAAAGGCGAAGCCATAGTCTCCGAGCACCTTCTGCAAGACGCCCAGGGAGCCGGGGTAGTCGAATGTAATCGAGGCCATCCGCGGCGAGAGCGAATTGACCTCAAGCCCCTGAATACCCGGAACGTGATCGAGGCGGGCGCGAATGTCCTGCCATTCCTTGAGCCCGGAGAACGGCACCACGGCGATGACGTTTCGCGGCGGCTCTCCCTGAGGCGCCGCGGGAGCCTGGGTTCCATCCTCCTGGTAGCGCACGGGTGCGGCGGCGCCGCCTGAAGACTGCATCGCCTTCCAGCGATTCTCGATGATGGCATAAGCGAATGCCGCAGCGTCGCGCGCCGCGGCGTTGGCCGCTTCGCCGCCGACCTGGTCGCTCCGCCCGTAATTGATGCGCCCGACGCCGTCCTCGCCGGCAAGCCTGGTGACGAATTGGCCGCCGCCGACCGGCTCGCCGACGGCGACCACGAGAGGCGCGCTGCCATATTGCCCCTGGAGCGACGCATAGGCGCTGGTGTCCCCGGCGAGCACCGCCCTCACGGTCCCGGCTTCGAGATCGGGCCTCGGGCGCAGCACATTGGCTGGGGTCAGGCCATTGCCGACGTCGATGTCGAGCCAGGCCTGCCGCCAGGCGTCATTGCCGGCCTTGACCTTGTCTCCCTCGAGCGTGACCGGCAGCACCGAGATCATCGGCGCGCGCGCGTCATTGGTGGGGATGCCGTAAGCTGCGAGCAGCTGCTTCACGCCCTGCTCGTTCAGAATGATGTCGAGCGTGGCGATGTAGCGGGTCGTCGAATATTGCTCCTTGCGGATCGAGAGCCCGTTGACCAGAGCCTCAGCCGTTTGCGGCGGGAGCGCCGGCACTTGCGACAGCGCGCTGAAGGGAACGACCCGGCTCAACACCGTATAGAGAGCCTCTTCACCGGCTTCGGCGATCGCCTTGTTCTTGGCGGCGACGGCGCTCTTGTCGGTGACGTCGACGGAAATCTTGGCCACGGTGTAAGGGCTGTCCTCCGCGGCCCGGGCAGGGAGCGCGCCAAGCGAGGCTAGCGATCACGCCGCGCCCGCGGCGAGCCACCCCGGCCCCCGATAAGCCAGTCTCGGCCCCCCGCTCGTCATCGTGCTTTTGCTCCGGCAATCATCGCGCGCCATTTCATCAGAGCTGGGTTAACCGCGCAAATGTGACGGTGCCGCGGCCGATCCTGGGAAGGAAGCGCCCTTGACGGGGGGCCAATGCTTGATATGCCAAGGTCCTTCGAAGGTGATAGCGGCTCCCCCGTGTCCATCGACGACAAGGACAAGACCCCCCTGACCTATCGCGACGCCGGCGTCGACATCGACGCGGGCAATGCGCTCGTCAAGGCAATTCGCCCGCTGGCGGCGAAGACGGCGCGCGCCGGTCTCGTCGGCGGCATCGGCGGCTTTGGCGGCCTGTTCGATCTCAAGGCGTGCGGCTTCGCCGATCCCCTGCTCGTCGCCGCCACCGATGGTGTCGGCACCAAGCTCAAGCTCGCCATCGAGACCGGCGAGCACGACGGCATCGGCATCGACCTCGTCGGCATGAACGTCAACGACCTCGTGGTCCAGGGCGCCGAGCCGCTGTTCTTCCTCGACTACTTCGCCTGCGGCAAGCTCGATGTCGACGTGGCGACGCGGGTGATCGCGGGCGTCGCCGCCGGGTGCCGCGAGGCAGGATGCGCCCTTATCGGCGGCGAGACCGCGGAGATGCCCGGGCTCTATGCCGCCGGAGACTACGACCTCGCCGGCTTTGCCGTGGGAGCCGTGGAACGCGACCGGCTCCTGCCACGGCGCGACCTCGATGCCGGCGACGTCGTCCTCGCGCTGCCGTCCTCCGGGATCCACGCCAACGGGTTTTCGCTGGTGCGGCGCGTCGTGGCGGAAGCGGGACTCGATTGGGACGATCCGGCACCCTTCTCGCCAGGCCGGACGCTCGGCCATGCGCTGCTCACACCGACACGCATCTATGTCCGCCAGATTCTTGAAACGATTCGCACAACCGGCGCCGTCAAGGCGCTCGCCCACATCACCGGCGGCGGCTTGACCGAGAATATCCCCCGCGTGCTTCCCGACGAGCTTGCCGCCGAGATCGACCTCAACGCCTTCGCGCCACCGCCTGAGTTTCGCTGGCTTCAAGCCCAGGCCGGCCTGGACGACGCCGAGATGCTCCGGACCTTCAATTGCGGCGTCGGCATGATCGTCGTCGCCGCCAGCACCGATGCCGACCGGGTGGCCGCGAGCTTGGCGGAATCTGGCGAGGCCCCTTGGGTGCTCGGCCGGCTCGTGGCCCGCGCGCAGGGGCCCGCGGTCCGCTATGCAGGTAGTCTCGCAAGCGAGGCGGGATGACGAGAAAGCGCGTCGGCGTTCTCATCTCTGGTCGCGGCTCCAACCTTCAGGCCCTGATCGACGCCAGCCAAGCATCGGACTACCCCGCCGAGATCGTGGTCGTGATCGCGAACGTGCCGGGCGCTAAAGGCCTCGCCCGCGCCGAAGCCGCCGCCATCCCCACCCTCACCATCAATCACAAGGCGTTTCCTTCCCGCGATGCCTTCGATGCCGCGCTCGACGAGGCCCTCAAGGAGGCCCGCGTCGAAATCCTCTGCAATGCCGGGTTCATGCGGCTGCACACGCCGGGCTTCGTCGAGCGCTGGCGTGACCGCCACCTCAATATTCACCCCTCGCTGCTGCCGGCCTTCAGGGGCCTCGATACTCATGCCCGCGTCCTCGAGGCCGGCTGTAAGGTCAGCGGCTGCACCGTCCACTTCGTCAGGTCGGAGATGGATCATGGGACCGATCGTGGCGCAGGCCGCGGTTCCGGTTCTCGGCGACGATACGCCCGACAGCCTCGCCGCGCGGGTGCTCGAGGCGGAGCACCAGCTTTACCCCCACGCTCTTGCGCTCGTCGCCTCAGGCGCCATCTATGTGCGAGGTGAGCGCGTGCTTGGCTTTAGTGATTATCAATCGCAAGTCGCGCTTTTTTCCCCGCCCCTCGGCTAACCGCTTCTTTGGCCTGGAAGAATTGACCAAGATCATTAACGGCGGCGCAATCATATTTTAGACGTGGCGGCTTGTCGCACGACAACATGCAGTCACCTTTTGGCGTCAAAGATGGACAATGACGAACACAGAGTGCTACAGACCAAGGTCAAATCGAGGCAACCCGCCGACAACTTCGGCCCCTTGCCACAATCGCCCGGCCGCGCCACGACCCATCGGCTGCTGGCCTCGTCACATATAGGATCAGGGGGAAAATGGCCGATATGAACGTCGCCTATTCTCCAGAGCATGGGCTTGGCGAAGAGCAGAGCATCTGGTTCAAGCTCACGCCCCTTCTCGCCCAGGAGAACCCGATGCAGGTTCTCATGGCGCTCAGCGACAAATATGGGGGTGTCATCCCCATCAATCTCAAGAACCAGCGCGTGATCCTCTTGAGCGAGCCGGCTCACGCCGAACGCATGCTCGTCTCCAACGCCGACAATTACACCAAATATTTCGAAGGGCTCAGGCCGATCTTCGGCAAGAGCATGATCACCATCGACGGTGCGCTGTGGCAGAAGATTCGCAGCCCCCAGCAAGCTGCCTTTCACCCCAACATGTTCGAGGTGTATTTCCCCTATCTGATGGCGGCCATCAACTCCAAGATGGCGCGGTGGAAGAAGTTCGCCGAGACCGGCGAGACCATCGAGATGGTGGAGGAAACCTGGACGCTTGCCGCCGACATGGTGTGCAAGGCGCTGTTCGACCGCGAGATGCCGTTCAACCCGCATTTCGTGTTCGGCCAGGTCAAGACCTACACCGACGTGATGAACCACAAGTCGATCCGCCTGAAGAAGGTGAGCGGCGATCTGGTCGAGATCACGCAGGAAGACGCCGCCAAGGCCATGCAGGTGTGGGGCTCGATCCCCGACACCGTGGTCGGCGCCAACATCCTCGAGCATCGCGAGAAGACGCTGCTCAGGATGATCGAGGCCGCCGAGGCCGATCCGAGCTTCCCCGAATTCGACCACCAGCAGGTGATCGACGAGATGAAGCAATATCTGTGGGCCGGCACCGAGACCACGGCGCTGACGCTCGCCTGGTCGCTCTATCTGTTGTCGCAGCATCCGGAGGCGATGGAGCGCATCCGCGAGGAGGCGAGAAGCATCTGCGGCGAGCGTGATCCGGAATGGAACGAGGTACAGAGCCTCGCCTACACGCGCATGGTGATCCAGGAGACCATGCGCCTGTTCCCGCCGATCTGGGCGCTGATCCGCATCGCCGCCGGCGACGACGAGATCGGCGGTCACAAGATCAAGGCCGGCGACAAGGTGGTGATGCTCACCTACATCGCCCACCACAGCCCGAAATATTGGGACGACCCGGAGAAGTTCGATCCCGAGCGCTTCGCGCCGGAGCGTGCCAAGAAGCGGGTGAAATACAGCTACCTGCCCTTCGCCGCCGGCAAGCGCGCCTGCATCGGCGGGGCGCTGTCGCAGATCGAGAACACCCTCGCCTTGGTGCAGCTGTTGCGCCGCTTTACCCCGGAATATGCCGGGCCGGTGCCGGCGAAGATCCACGCCACGGTGACGCTCTGCCCCAAGGGCGGCCTCCCCTTCAAAATCCGCGAACTGACCTAGGCCGCCGACCCAGGACCTCGAGGCGGCCAAGGCCGCCGGAGAGATGCTTCGCATCAAGGTGCTCGGCCTAGCGACGATTGCCCCCGACGTGTCGCCTGCGCTCGCGCGCGCCACGATCGAAACGATCACCGTCTTGGGTAGCTCTTCACGCCACCAAGGACGTCAAGGCCGCCTTGGCCGATCGCATCGGCTGACGCCTCAAGCAACCGTTCAACGCAAGGACCCACGGCATGAGAACCGACTTAGCCACCGCCATGCTTTCGGCAACGCGACTGACCAGAGCCCAGAAGCTCATGGAGGCCACGCGTGTGATCCAAAGCGCCCTCCTCCTCGGTGACCGCGAGACGGCACCGGACCTGACGGACCTCCGCCTCCTTGATTCCGTCGCAGTCGATGGCGGCCGGATCATCGATATCGATGCCGGATGTTCCGGACTCTAAGGCTGCACCGCGCTCGACGTCCCAATCATGGATGCCGGCGCGGCGTCTTCGGCGAAAGGCTTGCCGCAGCTCGACCTTCCGAGATTCAACTTGGATGGTCTCACAACGGCTCGGCCGCGCAAGGCGCTCCAGATCCCCGAGGGCGCCGAATTCCTGTCGAGGTCGTTCGCTTGCGCCGCCGGGCAGCAGGACCTATCGCCTTTACGTTCCGGCGCGGACTCACGCCGGAAGACGCGGTCTCATTCTCATGCTGCATGGCGGCACCCAGGATGCAGAGGATTTTGCCGCGGGCACTCGCATGAACGAGCTTGCCGAGGCGCACGGTTTCCTCGTCGCCTACCCGGTGCAGCGCGAAGAGCGCAAATGCGTCTCTTTGCTGGAACTGGTTTCTGCCGGCGCACCAGCGTCGCGATGCCGGCGAGCCGTCGATCATCGCCGGGATCACCGAGGAGATCGTCGACGAATTCGACCTCGATCCGGAGCGCCGTGTTCATGGCCGGTCTATCGGCCGGCGGCGCCATGGCCGCGGTGATGGCCGCGACCTATCCGGAGATCTATGCCGGCATCGGGATCCATTCGGGACTGCCGTACCGAATCTGCGGCCGACGTCGCATCCGCCTTTGCCGCCATGCGCGGCGACCACGCCATGCCAGGCCTCGGTGCAAACCTGCGTCAGCCGCAGGGCTCATGCGACCGGCGAGCGGGTGCCGACCATCGTCGTCCATGGCGATGCCGATCGCATTGTGCATGTCTCGAACGCAGCCAAGCTCATGGCGGCACATCGGCGGCCCGACGATCGCGCGGAGGTTGCGAATGCCCCCGCGTCCGCAGGACGGAACGCGACCCGCTCGATCATTCGCGACAAGAGCGGCGTAGTCGTGGCGGAGCAATGGACAATCCATGGCGGCGGTCACGCCTGGTCGGGCGGTAGCCCGGACGGCTCCTACACCGACCCGAACGGTCCCGATGCCTCGCATGAGATGGTTCGGTTTTTCTCGAGACGCGGAAGAAGCTGGCCAGCTAGGCCGCCGCGACAGTCTCGTCTCGCCGCACTCAGAGGTGCGGTCCGTCGGTCTCCGCCAGCACGCTGTGGATCTGCGCGACCACGGCGGCGCCCTCGCCGACCGCGGCGGCGACACGCTTGGTCGACCCGGCTCGGACATCGCCTATGGCAAACACGCCGGGCCAACTCGTCTCGAGGGGAAGCGCCGGTCTCCGTGACGCTTCTGGAGCTTCGGCAAGCTCACGCCCGGTCACAACGAAGCCCTTGTCATCCACCGCCACGCGATCCTCGAGCCAACCCGCGTTGGGATCGGCGCCGATAAACAGAAAGAGATGGTGGAGCGCACAGGTGCGCGTGGCGCCGGTGGCGCGATCGCGGAACACGGCGCCGGTGAGGCCGCCGGCCTTGTTACCTTCGAGCCCCGCGATCTCTGTCCGGGTGTGCAGCGTGACATTGGGGAGCGCCGCGATGCGGTCGATAAGGTATTGGGACATCGACGCCTCCAAGCCCTCGCCGCGCACGACGAGATGGAGATGCTTGACCTTGGGCGCGAGGAAAACCACCGCCTGGCCTGCCGAGTTGCCGCCGCCGACCAGCGCCACCTCTTCGCCCTCGCAAAGCTTCGCCTCGACGGGAGAAGCCCAATATGAGATCCCGGCCCCCTCGAAATCGGAAAGATTCTGGATTGGCGGGCGTCGATAGCGCGCTCCGGAGGCAATCACCACGGTGCGGGCCCGTACCACGTGGGCGTTCGTGAGTTCCAGCTTCAGAGTATCCCGGCATTGCCCGTCCCGGCCGCCACAGTCGAGCTTCGCCACTTCCAGGGGGATGGCAATCTCCGCGCCGAATTTCAGCGCCTGGTTAAAGGCACGACCGGCCAGCGCGATACCGGAAATGCCGGTGGGGAAGCCGAGATAGTTCTCGATCCGAGCCGATGCGCCGGCTTGGCCACCGAAGGCGCGCTGGTCCAGCACCAGCACCGACAATCCCTCGGAGGCGCCATAGACCGCCGCCGCGAGACCGGCAGGCCCCGCCCCGACCACGGCCATGTCGTAGACGGTGTCCCAGTCGAGTTCCGGTGTAATGCCGAGACAGGCGCCGGCCTCCGCGTCCGATGGGCGTTTCAGCAAGCTTCCGTTCGGGCACAACATCACCGGGAGCTCTTCCGGCTGCACGCCGGATTGCTCGACGACGGCGCGCGGCTTCCGGATCGGTAGACGCGTCGAGGACCGTGCAGGGATAGCCGTTGCGCGCGAGAAACCCTTGGAGGCGCACGACGTCTGCCGCGGCCGGATTGCCGATCAGAATCGAGCCGACGCCGCCCTCCTCGAGGAGTCCCACGCGCCTTAAGATGAAGGCACGCATCATGGTTTCGCCGATCTCGGCGGAGCCGACCATCAGCGCGCGCACATGCGCGGCATCGAATGGAAGCGCGGTGCAGCCGTCGTCGCCGGCGCGCCCGGACGCGAGGGAATCGCGCCCGGCAAGTTGACTGACCTCGCCGGAGAACTGGCCAACGCCATGGGTGGTGATGGCCGCCTCGCGCCGCAGGCCATCACGACGAGCGACATCGATCGAGCCTCTCAGCACGAGCCAGGTCGGCACGCGACGCTCGCCGACATCGAACACGATCTCGCCGGGCGCGAAGTCTCGCGCTGGCCCGCTGGCGAACCGCTTGGCGGTCTCGATCTGGGCCGGATCGAGGACTGGAAACATCTGATGGTGGCGGGTTTCGCTGAGACTCATGACAATTCTCCGGTTACGCGGCCACCGCGCTTCTATCACGCGGCGAAGGGAGGGTTTCGATCGAAGGCCGCGAACGCTCCCCTCAGAAGGCGGCCTCGAAGGCGCCGAAGCGGCGCTCGAGCTCCCATTGCTGGGTAGCCTTTTCGCTCGCCTTGAGGAAGATGGCGCAAGAGGCGCCCGGCTGATCACTGCCGGCCGTGTCGCCGCGGCAATCCGGCACCGTCGTGGTGAATACGTCCCGCTCCTGCCACAAGCTCGCGCCCGGCAGGAAGCTGTGCTCGAGGCTTGCGCGCACGATCTGCTTCAGATCGGCATAGGTGAGGTCGTAGCTCTGGACCGCCCGCACATATTCATGGCTGATGTCGGTGCGCTCGATGCCTTCGTCGTCCGTCGACAGCGCGATCGGAACGCCAAATTTGCGATAGGTGAGAAGCGGATGATGTTTGCCGCTGACATCCAGGGAATCCTGATTGCTGGTCAGGTTGATCTCGACCAGCACCTTTTTGTCCGCCATGTCCCTGAGTAGTTCCTCAGGGCGGTCCTCGTACATCACGTCGACGCCGTGACCGATGCGGTCGGTCTTGGCCTCGTCCACCGCGAGGCGGATATGGCAGCACAGTCCTTCTGGCGGAACGAGCCCCAGCGCCAACTCGCCTGCATGCAGGCTGACATGAACGTTTGGGTACAGGCCGCGCAAAAAGCCCACCATGCGCATGTGCTCTGCATAGTCGGCCATGGCGGTGGGGTCGTCTTCATCGCCGACGAGGTTGATCGCCACCACGCGCGGATCGACAGACGCGAGCTCGAACCCGAACACGGCTTGCGCGAACACGAGGGCCTTTGGGGTGTTGCGAAACACCTGGTAGATGAAGCGGGTCTTCACCTTGCAGCCTGGACTCTCGTCCGGCTCGCCGCATTTCCCGGTGCGCCGCCGCACCTCTTCGATCTGGTCCCAGAATGCGCGGGCGGCTGGAATGTCCTCAGCCAATCCCTTGTCCAGCAACTCGGCGCGCAACGCCTTCAAATCCTCCGTCCAGTCCACATCTTTGGTGATGGTGTTGAGGCGATGCCAGGTCGGCGCCGCCATCAACTCAAGATATTGCACGTTCTGACGGCCCGCTCGGCTCGCGACCTCGTCGACAAACTCGCCGAGATGACGCGGATCGGTGCCACCGAATTTGCTGAAGGCATCGAAGAAATGATCGTTGCCAGTCTCCCCTTCCGAGGGCACGAAGCCGCGCATGGAAAAGGCATCCACCAGGTGGCTGTAGAGGCGCGGATTTTTGACCAGCTGCGAAGCAGGAATCGCGTCCTGTTCGCACACCGGTTCGGGCTCAGCGCCGGCCATGACCGGCTGCGACTTGGCGAACGACATGGTGTTCACATCGACGCAGAGCTTGTCCTCGATGGCGGCGCGGATATGCGACTCCGCGTAGGTTGCACCCGTCACATGACTATGCAGGTCGGCGCCCTTCGGCATGCGCTTGAGCAAGGCATAGAGCGCGAGAGGATCGTCGCGCACCTTGTCGAGCGCATCCGACGCGCGTTGCTCCGAGGGCGCTTGATCCGCCGCGCCGACAGGTGCCATCGACACCAACGTCGATAGAAACGCGAGGAAGAGAATTGAAGCCGAAACACGAAGGACCTGAGCCAGGCCCACGGCGCAAATGTTCAGCATGGTTCGACCCGCCACCCCTAGCGCCCTGCAAAGGGCGCGGCTACCCTGTCGCCGCGCCACCAATTCGCCATCGAATGCAGTGGTTCGTCAATCCATCTCAAAGGTGGAGAGGCTTGGGCCGCTTCATTGAGCATCTGCCGTCGGGGTCATCATTTTGCTCTGCCTGCTCGGCTTCGCCCTGATCGCCGGTATCGTGTCGTGGTTCTTGAAGCGCTAGCCGGCGCCACGTGCCGCTCCGAACAGGCGTCGGGCAACTGTCACGAGACTGTCACACACTAGACGCTATTACCTTGAGGTGCACGTCCATGGTTGTTCGCGGTTGGAGCTTCGCGATGACCGATCCGGTCGATCTCACCGTCAAAGTCCTGAACTCGGAAATCGTCATCAGCCGTCCGGAAACCGGCGACCAAGTCACGTTTCGCAAGGATGGCCCGGTGCTGATGTCGCTCAATTCCATGCGCATCGATCCAGATCGGGCGCGGCTGCAATTCCTGGTCCTCGCCTGGAAGGCTGCCCACGCCAAGGCCCGTCAACTGGGCTGGCTCAGGTCCTGATCGGCGGGCGGATCGGGTGTTCCGCAAGCCATGACCACTGCCCCGGTCTCCATCAAGAGAGCGCTTCTCGATCCGGTCCCGGCACCGCCCGTCCCCGGGCTCATCTCCGCCTTTCTGTTCCGGCCTGCTGAGCGCGCCTGAGGAGCTTCCCGTCGGCCAGCCGCTGCCGGAGCGGCCCGACGGCTGGCTGTGGCTCCACTTCAATCTTGCCGACGCCCGTGCCTCCCCGTTCTTGCGCACCGTCCCGGACCTTCCCGCCCAAGCCCTCGACGTTCTGGTGGCGCCCGACGAGAAGCAACAGCTCTACGTCAAGGACGACTGCCTCTACGGCGTCCTCGCCGATCTCGTGTGCGGCCTCGAAGGCGTTACCGAAGACCTCGGCCAGCTTCACTTCGCCCTCACGGAAAAGATGCTCATCACCGGCCGCCGGCGCAATCTGAGCGGCGTTGAAGCGACGCGCAAGGCGATCCGCGGTGGGCTCGAGATTCCGACCGCCGGCGCGCTGCTCGAAGCGATCTTGGACCGCGTCGTCGATGCCGCCGACGATCTCGCCGACCGCTACTCCACCACGCTCGACAGCATCGAGGAGAAAATCCTCGCCGACGAAATTGACGAGGGCCGGCCTGTCGTCGGCCGCGTGCGGCGGAACAGCGTGCGGCTGCACCGCCAAATCACCATTCTGCGGTCCCTGATCCAGCGCTTCGAGCCGGAAGCGTGCGCGACGCCCGCGCTCAGATTGTCGACGTCGAAGCTGAGCCAACGCTTGGGCTGGCTCGACCAAGAGATCGTCGCGTTGCGCGATCGAGCCCAGCTGCTTCAGGAGGAGATCACCATCAAGACCGGCGAGCAGACCAATCGCAACCTCCATGTGCTCGCCATCGTCACCACCATTTTCCTGCCCGCGTCTCTGATCGCTGGCATCTTCGGCATGAATGTCGGTGGCCTCCCGCTCGTCGCCGACCAGCGCGGGTTCTTCTGGTCGATCGCGATCCTCGCCGGAGCGACGGGTATCGTGTTGTGGCTGTTGAAGCGGTCGGGTGTGTTGCGCCGATAGCCGTGCCTTGGCCGGCTAGCCGACGATCTCACTCTTCTTGAAGCACATCGCGATCTCTTTCTTCGCGTTCTCGGGCGTGTCGGACCCATGCACGGAGTTCTTCTGATGGTTCACGCCGAAATCCTTGCGGATGGTGCCCGGCGCCGCATCGACGGGATTGGTCGCGCCCATCGCCTCGCGGTTCCTGGCGATGGCGTTCTCGCCCTCGAGCACCTGCACCACGATCGGCCCTGAGGTCATGAAGGTCAGGAGGTCCTTGTGGTAAGGCTGGCCCTTATGCACCGCGTAGAATTCCTTGGCGTCCTTCTTCCGCCACCAGACCCGCTTCTGGGCGATGACGCGAAGGCCGGCTGCCTCCAGCCGCGCGATGATCTGCCCGGTGAGATTCCGCTCGGTGGCGTCGGGCTTGATGATCGAAAGCGTACGTTCAATGGCCATAGGCGCGTGCCCCCTCAAACCTTTGAAAAGTTACGGGCTTATAGCCGCAGGCCATGACAGTCACAAGGCGGGCTCACGACTTTTGCGTCCAGCGTCCATCGGGGTCCTGCTGCCAATAACTGACTTGGTAGCCATCGGCCTTGGCTTTCTGCCACGCCGCGCGGGCTTGGGCGACGGCGTCCTCATCCCGCCCGTCGAACACGAACACGATCCGGGCGTAAGCTCCCGCGTCCTCGATCTCGGCGCCGTCGACCAGGAAGCGGACCTCGGCGCCATTGGGATTGTCTTCCCCCGCGGTCAGATAGATCGGCTGCAGCTCGGGGACCCCGTCGCGCGCCGTGCCATGGGCGAGAAAACTCTCATCGCGATAGGTCCAGAGCAGCGTGTCGAGGGCCTCGACCCGCTCCTCGCTCGCCGCCTGAACCGCGGCGCGCCAGCCCCGCTCGAGGGAGCGCTCGAGCAACGTCGGCAGCACCTCTTCGAGCGTCCGGCTCTCGAGATGATAGAAATAGACCTCGGTCGCCTTGTCCTCGCTCATCCGCCCTGGGTCCCCTTGGCGTAAGGATTGTCGCCCTTGCGCAGATGGACCCTGATCGGCACGCCGCCGAAGTCAAATGTCTCGCGCAAGGAATTCACAAGATAGCGGACATAGGAGTCCGGCACCGCCTTCGGCCGCGAGCAGAACAGCACGAAGGTCGGCGGCCGCGCATTGCTCTGGGTCATATATCTAAGCTTGATGCGGCGCCCTGCCACCGCCGGCGGCGGATGCGCATCGACCACCTCGCGCAGCCATTGATTGAGGGCGTGGGTCGGCAGTCTCCTGTTCCACTGATCGTTGGCGGCGAGCACCGCCCGCATCAGAGCGTCGAGCCCTTTGCCGGTCAGCGCCGAGACCGGGACCAGGGTCACGCCCTTGATCTGAGGCAACAGACGCGCAGAGGTCTCCTTAAGCTCGGCGAGCCTCGCTTGCGGCGCGCGCTCGAGGTCCCATTTGTTCACGGCGATGACGAGCGCTCTCCCCTCCTGGACGACAAGGTCGGCGATCTGAAGATCCTGCTTCTCGAAGGGGGCCTCGTCGTCGAGCAAGAGAACCACGACCTCCGCGAACTTGATGGCGCGAAGCGCGTCACCAACGGACAGTTCCTCGGCCTTGCCCTCGACCCGCATCTTGCGCCGGAGGCCCGCCGTGTCGAACACCCTGAGCGGCGTGCCCTGCCACTCGGTCTCGACGGCAATGGCGTCGCGAGTGATGCCGGCTTCGGGCCCGGTGATCATCCGCTCCTCGCCGAGAATCGCATTGACCAGCGTCGACTTGCCGGCATTCGGGCGGCCGACCACGGCGATGCGCAAAGGACGCGCGGCCTCCTCCGCGTCCGCGACAGGCGCCTCGTATTGAGGAGAGTCGGCGCCAAGGCCCATGACCCGTTCGATGGCCTCGCCGAGCTCGTCGAGTCCACGCCCATGCTCGGCCGAGATGGCGACAGGCTCACCTAGCCCGAGCGAGAAGGCCTCGTAGACCCCCGGTTCGGCGGCGCGGCCCTCGCATTTATTCGCGGCAAGGATCACCGCCTTGCCCGACGTCCGCACCAGCTCGGCGAAGATCTCGTCGCCGGCAACGATTCCGGTGCGGGCATCGATCAGGAACAGCACGACATCCGCTTGGCGGATCGCAGCCTCGGTTTGCTCGCGCATCCGCGCCGTCAGCCCGGCATCGCCGGCTTCGAGGCCGGCGGTGTCGATCAGGCGCAACGTCGTCCCGTCGATCTCGGCCTCGGCCTCACGGCGGTCGCGGGTCAGACCGGGCTGATCGTCGACCAGCGCCAACCGCTTGCCGGCCAGGCGGTTGAACAGCGTGGACTTGCCGACATTTGGCCGTCCGACAATGGCGATGGTGAAGGCCATGGATAAGGAGCCGGAACGTGAAGAGACGAGACGTTCCCGTCGCGAACTTAGTTGAAGGCGTACAGCGTGGCGTTGTCGGCGAGGATATACATGCGGCCCCCGGCGACAACAGGGGAGATGAACACCTTGGTGCCGAGATTGGTGGTGCTGCCGACCTGGCCGCTCCGCGCATCGACGCCGACGAGAGACCCGTCGGCCGAAACCAGCCAGAGCTGACTGCCGGCCAGCACCGGTCCATTCCACCTCGCTTGGCCGGGGAGCTCGGTGAGCCACCGCACCTTGCCGTCGGCGCGTGACAGCGCCATCAGCTTGCCGGTCGTGTCGACCACGAACACGGTGTCCCCGGCGACCCAAGGCATCTGCGTGCTGGTCAAGTTGCGGGTCCACAATCGCTCGCCGGTCGATTCGGAGGTGGCGATCATCTTGCCGCCATGGCTGACGATGAAGACAACGCCATGATCGATCACCGGCCGCCCCGGATCGGCGAGAATGCCGGCCGCGGTGGTTTCGCTCGTCCGCGCAATCGAGTCTCGCCAGCTTGGCTGGCCGCTGCCGGGTTGATAGGCGGCGATATCTCCGGCCGGAAACGCCGCTACCACCAGCCCGGACGCCACGGCCGGACTGACATTGGAAAGCAGCGAAGCCGGCTCCGGCACGCCGCGCGCGGTCCACAATTCCTGGCCATCGGCGCCGTCGAGACAATGCAAGATGCTGTCGGTGGACACGAAATAGACCTTGCCGCCGGCGGCGGTCGGCGAGCTTCGGATCGGCTCCCCGATCTTCTGGGTCCACAACACGGCGCCACCCTCGGGATTGATGCCGACCGCGGTGCCATAGCCCGTCACCACATAGAGGCGACCGCTATCGAGAGCGAGCCCGCCGCCGAAGCCTTCGGCGCGCTTTTCGTTCTTCGGCGTAAGGCTCGTGGACCACAGCCTGCTGCCGCTCGAGGCCTGGAACGCCGAGACCGTGCCGCCGGCGTCGAGGGTGTAGACCTTGCCTCCGGCGACGAGCGGAATCGCGCTCAAGCGGCCGCTCGACGAGGATCCGGTGCCGATGTCGACGCGCCACGACTTGTTGAGCCGAGCGCCGAGGGCCAGATGGCCAAGGCTGTTGGCAGGATTGCCGCCAGGATCGGACCAGGAGGCGTTGGCGACAGGCGCCGGCAGCGAGATCGGTTTCCTCGCCACGTTTGGATCGACACTGATTAAATTCTGGTCGGTGATGACCGCGATGCGCTCGCCAGGAAGCCTTGGCTCGGCCTTCTTGAAAGGATTCTTGATCGACGGCAGGCCGCTCGCGCAACCGCCGAGGCTGATGGCGACAAGCACGGCCAACGACCGCGCGCCGCAAACGATAGCCATTTCCCCGTGTCAAAACCGGGCCCACCCTTTGAGCCACCCTCGGTTTCAAACGCTACTTCGCCGTCGTGCTCAGCTTGTCCGGCGTCCCAGCGATCAACGCCAGCATCACGTCTGCGCGCTCCCGCAAATTGGCTGGCGTCCCCTGATCGGCGATGAGCGCGCTGAATTGCTTCTCGGCCTCGAGCACATTGTTGAGTCGATAGGCGGAAAGCCCCAGCAGCTCCCGCGCAGAATATCTCCACGGGCTCCCCTGATCGATGAGCCCCTTCAAGCGCCGCTCCATCTCCGCATAGTCCGCGGTATCGAGGCGAAGCGTTGCGGCCTGGATCGTCGCCAGTCCCTTCAAGATCTTGTCGGTCTGGGCATCGGTGCTGATCGCATCGTAGTCGGCGACCGCCTTGTCGATGTCGCCGGCTTGCGCCTCGGCACTCGCGAGCTGGAACCGCGCCAGGACCGGGTACCCCCCGGGTCCCTTGGCGGCGAGCGCGTCGAGCGTTTCGCGCGCCTTGGCGGCGTCGCCGTTATCGAGGGCCGCGAGCGCCTGGGTGAATTCCGTGCCGGCCTGCTGAGCCTGATGGTCCCGCCAATAGGTCCAGGCCTTGAAGCCCGCCACGCCGGCGATGACCACGACCGCCAATGCCAAGGCATAGAGACCATATCGGTCCCAGAGGTCCTTGTACCGGTCTTGGCGGACCGCCTCGTCCACCTCACGAAAGAAATCACGGTCGCTCATTGGCGGCGAACTCTGTTTCGGTGACGATACGAACAAGCCTGGAAGCAGACGCCGGCCCGCTCCTCCCTCCCCGCCGTATAGTGAAGGCGTCGTTTCCGCGCAAGGCGCTGCACGCCGGACGCAGGGCCGGAGGGCAGGAAAACCCCAGTCTCAACGACAGGCTAACTGCCTGTCATTTTGGGCTTTTTGGTGACTGGGTCGGGCTCGTCGAACATCGGGTAGGTGTATTCGTCGGACGGGAACACACGGCCCCGGACCTCGTCGGCATAGGCCTTGACCGCGGTCTCGATCGCGTTGCCCATCTGGGCGTATTCCTTGACGAATTTCGGCACCCGCGGCGACAGCCCGAGCATGTCCTCGAGCACCAGGATCTGGCCGTCGCATTCGGCGCTGGCGCCGATGCCGATGGTCGGGATCGGGATCTGCTTGGTGATGCGGGCGGCAAGAAGCTCGGCCAGCGCCTCGAGCACGACGGCAAAGGCGCCGGCCTCGGCGACTGCTGCGGCATCGGCCTCGAACGCCGCCCATTCCGAGCGGAACCGCCCGCGCGGCTTGAAGCTGCCGATCATGTTCACCGCCTGCGGCGTCATGCCGATATGGCTCATCACCGGGATGCCGCGGTCGGCGAGGTAGCGGATGGTCTCGGCCATATGCCGGCCGCCCTCGAGCTTGACCGCGCCGCAGCCGGTCTCCTTCAGGATCCGCGCGGCATTGCGAAAGGCGATCGTGGGGCTCTCCTCGTAGGACCCGAACGGCATGTCGACGACGACGAGCGCCCGCGACGAGCCGCGCACCACGGCCTGGGCATGCATGATCATCAACTCGAGCGGCACCGGGACCGTGGTCTCGTAGCCGTGCATGACCATGCCGAGCGAATCGCCCACGAGCAGCATATCGACGTAGGGGTCGATGATGCGCGCGGTGTGGGCGTGATAGGCGGTCAGCGCCACAATCGGCGCCTTGCGCTTACGCGCGGCGATATCGGGCGCGGTCACCCGCTTCGAGGCAAATTCATCGGGCACTTTCGAGCTCCCCAACGAGGACATCGAGATCGGCGCTTTATGACAGATATATGGGGATTTGTGCAGTGCAAAAAAGTCCCCCATGCGACCTACTTTCGGCCTAGTGGCGGAGCACCGGCACCCCGATCAGGAGCGGATGCAGCCACACCAGGAAAATCACGTAAAGCGCAAGTCCCCCCACCACCGCGATGACGTCGTTCCGGGGCGGTCCGGTCTCGGCCACGGTGACGAGGCCGGTCGCGGCGCGCCGCTTCAGCGCGATGCGGTCATAGACGGCATAAGCCAGGAACGAGCCGAACAGGATGATCGAGGCGAGATCGCCATTGGCGATCAGATGCGCCAGCGCCCAGGTGCTGATGGCATCGATGAACGGGTTCTTGACCTTGGCCTTGATCTGCCCCGGCACATAGGCCGCGATCAGAAGGATGAAGACCGGGATCATCAGCACCATGGCGACGTAGCGCGTCCAGTCCGGCGGCGACCAAATCTGCACGACCGGCGCCCGGGCGAAACCATAGATCAACAGCACCAAGCCAAGGGTCGACACGATCGAGAACAGAATGCGGTATCCCGCCATGCCGAGACGCTCGATCAGGCGGTCGCGAACATCCGGAAAGGTCGGCACGAGATGGATGCCGAGCATGACGACGATGCCGACGATGAGGAGGGTCATGGGTTCACCTCGCGCTGCCCTTAATCCGTGACCGGCGGCCCGAAGCGGTTCGGGCCTGGCGTGCCGGCAAGAAAGCCGCACTCGATCAACAGCCATAGCTGACCAATCAGCGGGACGAGCCCGATCAGCACCCACCAGCCCGACTTGTCCCGGTCATGAAACCGCTTGATGTAAACGATGATCGCCGGGATCAGGACCGCGAGCGCGAACAGCCCGCCCAAGACCCCGCCACCAGTCGCGGCGTCGATAGGTGCCGAAGGCCGCATCGATGAAGGACAGCACCAGCTCGATGACCAGCACCGGCACGATCAGCCTGAGCCACCATTGCTGGCGGTTCACGCGGCCATCGGCCGAAAGATAGAATTTCTTGAAGTCGAAATCGAAGTTCATCGCTGCCCCCTTCCAAGATCTCCTCTCAAGGCCCGGTCGCGCCTTCCGCCACCGACTTCAATTGCGCGAGGCCTTTGTCGATATCGCCGGCCATCATCTTGGTGCCGTTCATGACGAGGCAGAACGCCTTGCCGATGAAATCGTGATGGCCGGACATGGTCCAGGTCACTTCCGTCTGGCCGCCATCCGGCTTGAAGCCGAAGGCGCTGTTGATGCTGCCCTCGAACGGCTTGACGAAATCGACCTTGATATTGGCGTGGTCGTCGGGCGCGCTGTCGACCATCGTCATCTTGCCCTCGCCGACCTTGTCGTTCCCGGACCAGGTCATCGCGGTGCCAGTGCCTTCCGGCGGACCGTCGAAGCTCATCTTGGCGTTCGGATCGAGCTTGGCCCAAGGCGACCACGCCTCCCATTTGTGGAAGTCGTTGACGTGGGGAAAGACGTCGGCCACGGGCGCCGCGATCGTCGTGCTCCGCGCGACATTGAACTCCGACGGCTGCACCGCCACGACGACGACGAAGGCGAGAATGAGCAGCAGAATGGCGATCAGGATCTTCTTGAGCATGAGCGTCAGTCCCCGAGTGGCTCGCCGCCTGAGTCGCGGCCGCTTCCCGGCGCATTGTACCACGCGCGCCGAAGTCATCTCCGTGACGCGTTTGCGGGCGTCCGGAGGGTGGCCAATTCGGCCCCTGGCCACGAAATGGCCGAACGGGGGCTCCCCCGAAGGGGGTGGCGCGCCGAAAAGCGCAAAACCTCTTGGTGTCCGCGTCCGTTTCCGGACACGGCGGGCGCCTCTCGGCGCGCCACATGCGCTAGCGCGCGAAGCGCATGCTATTTTGCGGCGACTTGTTCGGCGCCGGGCCGCGCTTTCCGGTTAGGCCATCGCGCTCAAGGTGCCCAGAGGGCGGTAGCGCAATAGACAGGTCGTCAGCCAGCTCCTGGCAGGGCCTCGTAGTGGACCCGGGCGGAGCCCCGACACCGCCCGAGTGCCTGGTCAGCGAAACCAGACCCGCGGGCGCCGCACCCCGTCCCGCCTCACGACGCCTCGCGATGACGCCCCTTCAGTGGACGAGGTGGTGCGGAGTGTAAGGGAGGT
>CAWDMD010000004.1:0-612500 GCA_963803385.1 uncultured Alphaproteobacteria bacterium
CCGACCAAGGAGACTGAAGCCCTCGTCAAGGCCATCAAGGCGGTGCTCGAAGAGGCGATCAGGGCCGGCGGCTCGTCGTTGCGCGACTATGCGCGCACCGACGGCAGGCTCGGCCGCTTCCAGCATCGGTTCAGAGTCTATGGGCGGGAGGGAAAACCTTGTCGAAGCAAAGGCTGCAGCGGCGTCGTTCGCCGCGTCGTCCAGAACGGCCGTTCGACATTCTATTGTCCACACTGTCAACGTTAGGGAACCCGACACACCATGTTTGCCAATGAACTCAGCAGGGAAGACTTAAAGTCCGCGGCACCCGAATATGAGACCATCATCGTCAGCACCAAGGGCAAGGTCGGGCTGATTACGCTCAACCGCCCGCACGCGCTGAACGCGCTGAACACGCTCCTCATCAGCGAGCTCAACCGCGCGCTCGACCGGTTCGAGACCGATCCCGGGGTCGGCTGCATCGTCATCACCGGCGATGAGAAGGCCTTCGCCGCCGGCGTCGACATCAAGGAAATGCACAAGAAGACCTTCGTCGAGGCCTATGGCAGCGATTTCATCGCGCCGTTCGACCGCATCAGCCATTGCCGCAAGCCGATCATCGCCGCGGTCGCGGGCTACGCGCTTGGCGGCGGCTGCGAGCTTGCCATGTCCTGCGACATCATCCTCGCCGCGGACAACGCGTCCTTCGGCCAGCCCGAGATCAATCTCGGCATCATGCCGGGCGCCGGCGGCACCCAGCGGCTGACCCGCGCCGTCGGCAAGGCCAAGGCCATGGAGCTCTGCCTCACCGGCCGGCGCATGGACGCCGAGGAGGCCGAGCGTTCAGGGCTGGTCAGCCGCATCGTGCCGGCCGCGGAGTTGATGGATGAGGCGATGAAGGTCGCAACCAAGATCGCGAGCCTGTCGCAACACGCGGTGATGATGATCAAGGAGGCGATCAATCGCGGCTTCGCCACGACCTTGGCCGAGGGCACGCGTTTCGAGCGCGGGCAGTTCTATTCGCTGTTCGCGACCGAGGACCAGAAGGAAGGCATGGCCGCCTTCATCGAGAAGCGCAAGCCGGTGTTCACGAACCGCTGAGCGCTTTTTTGGCGCTTCGCTCGAGGCCGGCTCGGGCTCTCCGCACGCAGTCGACCTCTTGCGCCGCGGCTTCCATGCCGGCGACGACCGTCTCCAGCGTCTCGCGCAGTTTCATATAGCCCAGAGCGGCCCACGTTGGGCCGTCTCCCGACGGCTGCTTCGCCTCTCCCCAGTCAAGGGCGTAGTTTCGAATATCTGTGGCAGGCACGGGGGTTACTCCTTCTACGCAGGTACCGGACTAACGGGTGCGGAGCCGCGCCGTTCCCCGCTTTTTGCGCTTTCGCCGAAAGCGTGTCGCCAGGGCAACATTTGGCGTCCAAGCCCCTGCGTTTCAAGGACGCCGCTGACGCTTTTCCCGGCAAGCGTGTAGGCTCAAGCCGCTGCGGCGGGGCCAAAGAGGGGCGGACATGACCGGAAAAGTGACCGTGATCGCATACCATCGCGAGCCACAGCCCGCCCTCGACGCGCCGCGCCACCCGCTCTCCTGGCGCGAACCCCCGGGCATCACGCTGCGGCACGAGATTGAAGCGGACTAGGCCCCGTAGAACTCGCGATACCAGGCGACGAAGCGCTTCACCCCCTCCTCGATCGTGGTCGAGGGCTCGAAGCCGACCGCTGTTTTTAGCGCCGCGACATCGGCATAGGTCTCGGGCACGTCGCCGGCCTGGGCCGGCAGCATCTCGAGCTCGGCCTTGCGGCCGATCGTCTGCTCGATCACGGCGATATAGTCGAGGAGCGCGACCGGGTTGTTGTTGCCGATATTGTAAAGGCGGTAGGGCGCCGATGAGGTGGCAGGATCGGGGTCCTCGCCGCGCCAGTCGGGATCCGGCGTCGCAACGGTGTCGAGGGTCCGCACCACGCCCTCGACGACGTCGTCGATATAGGTGAAGTCCCGGGCGTGATGGCCGTAATTGAAGACCGGGATCGGCTTCCCCTCGAGGATGTTGCGGGTGAACTGGAACAGGGACATGTCGGGGCGTCCCCACGGACCGTAGACGGTGAAGAAGCGGAGGCCCGTCACCGGCAGCGCGAACAGATGCGCATAGGAATGGGCCATCAGCTCGTTCGCCTTCTTGGTCGCGCCGTAAAGGCTCACCGGATGATCGACATTGTCGCTGACGCTGAAGGGCAGCTTGCGGTTGGCGCCGTAGACCGAGCTCGAGGAGGCGAAGACGAGATGCTCGACGCCGTGATGGCGGCAGCCCTCGAGCACGTGCAGGAAGCCGGTGATATTGGCGTCGACATAAGCGTGGGGGTGGTCGAGGGAATAGCGGACGCCGGCCTGGGCGGCGAGGTGGATAACCCGGTCGGGCTTCTCCTCGGCGAACACCGCTTCGACGATCTCGCGCTCGCGAGAGATCCGCCTTGATGAAGCTGAAGCCGTTCCGGCCTCGCAAGCGATCGAGCCGCGCCTCCTTCAGCGCCACGTCGTAATAGGGACTGAGATTGTCGAGCCCGATCACCTGGTCGCCGCGATCGAGCAGCCGCGCCGCGGTATGAAAACCGATGAAGCCGGCGACGCCGGTAACCAGAATGCGCATGGGGGGCCCTGCTTTTGATCCACTGTCTTGGCGCCTGGCGGGACGCGCCGCCACAAGAGCCATCGCCGCTTCCCCTGTCAACCTCGCGGGGTGTCGCCCCCAAAACGCCCGGTTGACGCTATAATCCGCCGTCGCTATAGACCTTGGCTCGTTATCCCCAATTCTTCCGCGCATTCCGGGACCGGCCGGTGCCGAAGGCGCTCAACGTTCAGGACCTGACGCATGGCCAATACCAAATCGGCGAAGAAGGCTGCCCGCCAAACCGTCCGCCGCACCGAAGCCAACAAGACACGGCGGAGCCGCATGCGCAGCTATGCGCGGAAGGTCGAAGAGGCGATCGCCTCAGGCGATAAGGCCGCGGCCGAGGCCGCACTCAGGGCGGCCGAGCCCGTGCTCGCGCGGACCGCGCAGAAGGGCCTGCTCCACCGCAAGACCGCCGAGCGCAAAGTGTCGCGCCTGTCGAAGCGCGTCAGCGCCATGGGCGCCTAAGTCAAAAAAACCACCACTGTTGCCCAATGGTGACAACCGCGCGGCGCCGCCCCGCGGCATCGCGGCGCTCTCGTGTCAATTCGGTGAATATTTTTCAACCGGTTGATGTCGGAGCTGCCACGTTCAGCGGGCGCGTCCCGCCTCGCGCCGGAAAAATTTCCGTCTCGGCGAGGGCTTTGGCTGTGGACCAACGGCCGCCCGGCCGACCCGGCTCGCCCGAGATTCAGCATTGCGGGCCAGAGGCTTGCCTTGGGCCTCGCGTCCACCGCCAGCGTTGGATTCTGGAGATATTTGCGCGACGCCGTCGCTTGATCAGCGCGTTTACCATGTGTATAGTCCAACCATCCATACGGGGCAGTTCCCCTCCTTACAATTGAGCGTTAGCGGCCTGGTGGAAGCCGGGGCTCACTAAACTTGTCTCTAGTGTAGGGATTGTGGGACAGTTGTAGATAGGTCGAGCGTATCCTGTGGGCCTCCTAGTGTTTTAGTTCGACGTAGCTACCATATTTAGTGAAAATCTCAACAACTCTTCTTCGAGATTGCTTTTGGAACGTGGGGACCGTGTCTCTTGAGCAATCAGGCACCCGATAGAGAAGTCGACGATGTTGACGTCGCCACGGCCTGGGGCGGCCTCAATGCGAAGGCGGGCTCGCAGCTGGTCGATGTGCGCACGCGCGCCGAATGGACCTATGTCGGGATTCCGGATCTCGCACCGATCGGCAAGCGCGCTGTCCTCGTCGAGTGGCAGACGTTTCCCGATCAAAGTTTGGACCCGCGTTTCGTCGAGCGGCTCTCAGGAGAGTTGAAGGCGCTCGGGGTCCAGTTGGACGACGACCTTTATTTCATTTGTAGGTCTGGAAGCCGGAGCATGGCCGCGGCCAGGGCAATGGCAGAAGCGGGCTTTCGGTGTTGTCACAATGTCGCCGGCGGTTTTGAAGGACCGCTTGACGATTTGCGCCACCGTGGCACCGTTGGGGGGTGGAAGGCTACCGGTCTTCCCTGGCTGCAAGGCTAGGACGCAGGAGACCTTCCTGGGACGGTCATGACTGTCCGCGTCGCGTTTTGTTGGCTGCTCAAGTGTGTGAGGCGTGCGGTGCGTAACGGCGCGAACGAGAACTATGGAGCTAGGCAAAAACCGTGGCACAACAAGAGCAGTTCACGTCCTCAGGCGAAGCCTGGGGACGGGTCAAGAGCCGGCTGCGTGCAGAGTTGGGCGAAGATGTCTTCGCCAGCTGGTTTAGGGGGGTCGAGCTTGAGCGCCTCGATGAGAATTGCGTCCACCTCACGGTGGCGACGCGCTTCCTCAGGAATTGGCTGAGGTCGCACTACTACGAATTCGTGCTGAAGCTGCTCCGCGTGGAGTGGGCTGACGTCGATCGGGTGGAATTCAGGGTGAGGCAGCCTCATTTTGCCAGCGAGGCGCCGAAGGAGGCTCTGCGTCAGAAGCCGCAGCCGGCGCATTTTGCGGAAGACCTGCCCCCGGTACAATTGCCGCTCCGAACCGGCTATGGCGGGTTCGAAGGCTCGCCGCTCGACCCGAGGCTCTCCTTCGCCACCTTTCTCGTCGGCGCCTCGAACCGCCTCGCCCATGCCGCCGCCCAAGAGGTCGCCGGCGCCTTCGCCACGCCGCAGCAGCTGTTCAATCCGCTCTTCGTCCATGGCAGCGTCGGTTTGGGCAAGACCCACCTGCTCCACGCCATCTCCTGGGACATCAAGCAGCGGAAGCCCGAGGCGCAAGTGCTCTACCTCACCGCCGAGCGCTTCATGTCCGGCTTCGTCCAAGCCTTGCGTGCCCGCGACGCGCTCGCCTTCAAGGAGAAGCTCCGCAAGATCGACGTGCTCCTGATCGATGACATGGAGTTCCTGCAAGGCCCGACCATTCAGCAGGAGTTCTGCCATACGCTGAACTCGCTGATCGACGGCGGCCGCCAGGTGGTGGTCGCGGCCGACCGCGCCCCGACCCAGCTCGACAAGCTCGACATGCGCATGCGCTCGCGGCTCGGCGGTGGCCTCGTCGCCGAGATCGGCGCCATGGACTATGACCTCAGGCACAAGATCCTGACCAAGCGCGCGTCCGAGGCCTGCGCCGAAACCAGGGGCCTCGCCATCTCCGACACCGTGCTCGCCTTCTTGTCCGAGCGCCTGACCGAGAGCGGCCGCGAGCTCGAAGGGGCGATTCACCGGTTGCGCGCCTGCTACCAGCTCACCGATGAGCCTGTGACCATCGAGATCGCCGAGCAGATCGTCCGCGACCTGATGCGGGGTGCCGAGCCCCGGCGCGTGCGCATCGACGACATCCTGCGCACGGTGTCGAAGCATTACGGTGTCAATCGTGGCGACCTGCTCTCCGGGCGCCGCAACCGCTCCATCGTCAGGCCGCGCCAGATCGGCATGTATCTCGCGAAGCTCCTCACCTCACGCTCGCTGCCGGAGATCGGCCGCAGGTTCGGCAACCGCGATCACACCACGGTGCTGCACGCCATCCGCAAGATCGAGCAGCTGATGAGCGACGACAATCAGCTGCGCGAGGAGATCGAGCTTTTGAAGCGGCTCTTGCGCGATTAGGGAAGGAATCCTGAGGGTTTCGGGGCCGTCCCCGGCCCCTGCCCGCTCTTGCAAATTTGCATCTATCAGGTCAAGTTCAGGCGGGAGTTCTTCGCTTTCAGCGCGCCTTTTCTGGACTGCACGGAGCCACTGGCGGTTTCGGCCGGGGCCGATGCAACCCCTTAAAGGGCGCGGGGAGTTCGAGTTCAAGGTCATGCAGTTCACCATCGACAAGCCGAGCCTTGCCAAGGCCCTTGCCCATGTGGCGAGCGTGGTCGAGCGCCGCAACACGATCCCGATCCTGTCCAATGTCCACCTGGCCACGCGCAACAACGAGCTGAAGCTGACCTCGACCGATCTCGACATGGAGATCGTCGAGACGGTGCCGTGCCGGTCGAAGGGCGAAGGCTCGACCACGGTTCCCGCCCATATGTTCCACGACATCGTGCGCAAGCTCCCGGAGGGGAACGACATCGAGGTCGTGCGCGACGGCGACCAGGGCCGGCTCGCCATCAGTTGCGGCCAGGCGCGCTTCGCGCTGCAGACCTTGCCGGCCGACGACTTCCCCTCGCTCAGCGTCGACGATCTCGGCCATGCCTTCACCATGCCGGCCGCCGACCTCAAGCGGCTGATCGACAAGACCCGCTTCGCCATCTCCACCGAGGAGACCCGCTACTATCTGAACGGCATCTATCTCCATGCCGCCGAGAGCGACGGCAAGGAGACCTTGCGGGCGGTCGCGACCGACGGGCATCGCCTGGCCCAGGTCGAGCTGCCGCTCCCCTCAGGCGCCAAGGGCATGCCCGGCGTGATCGTGCCGCGGAAGACGGTGGCCGAGCTCGCCAAGCTCGTCGAGGATGGCGACGGCGAGGTGCGCGTCGAGCTGTCGCCGTCGAAGATCCGGGTGACCACGGCGCGGGTGGTGCTGACGTCGAAGCTGATCGACGGCACCTTCCCCGATTACGAGCGGGTGATCCCGCAAGGCAACGACAAGAAGATGGAGGTCGACAACCACGCCTTCGCCGAGGCGGTCGACCGCGTCTCCACGCTGTCGAGCGACAAGGGCAGAGCGGTGAAGCTCTCGATCCAGGACGGCAAGCTCGTGCTCTCGGTGCACAATCCCGACAGCGGCAGCGCGAGCGAGGAGATCCCGGTGGAATACGGCTTCGATCCACTCGAGATCGGCTTCAATGCCCGCTACCTGCTCGATATTTCCGGGCAACTCGAGGGCGGCACGGCGGAGTTCCAGCTCGCCGATCCGGGCTCGCCGACCATGATCCGCGACGGCGAGGATAGTTCCGCCCTCTATGTGCTCATGCCGATGCGGGTATGAGGACGGCGCCTAGCGGCGATCGCCAAGGAGCGGTTGAAGGAGCGATGGGCGAGGCCCCGGGCAGCGCTCTAGCGCGCATCTTCGTCGCGGCGCTCAAGCTCACCAATTTCCGCAACTATGAGCGGGCTTCGCTCGAGCTCGATGCGAGGCCCGTGGTTCTTGTCGGCGACAATGGCGCCGGCAAGACCAATCTGCTCGAGGCCGTGTCGCTGCTCGGGCCAGATCACGGTTTGCGCGGACGCAGCTATGACGAGCTTGGCCGCAAAGACGGCCCGGGCGGGTGGGCGGTCGCCGCCACGGTGATGTCGATCGAAGGGCTCATCGAGATCGGCACCGGCTTCGGCCTCGACGCCGGCGGCGGCGGCACCGGCCGCAGCGTCCGCATCGCCGGCAAGGACAGAAGCGCCGGCGCCCTCGGCGATTACGTTCAGCTCGTCTGGGTGATCCCGGAGATGGACGGGCTCTTCACCGGGCCCGCTGCGGAGCGCCGCCGCTTCCTCGACCGGCTGATGCTCGCCATCGATCCCAGGATGCGGGCCCCGCGCGGCCGCTTCGACCGCGCCATGCGCCAGCGGAACCGCTTGTTCCAACTTCGCGAGGGATCGCCGTCGCTCTACGCCGGCCTCGAGGAGCAGATGGCGGAAGCTGGCGTCGCCATCGCCGCGGCCCGGGTCGATGCCGTCGGGCGGCTGCAGGCGCTGATCGATGACACCCATGAAGCGCGTGGGCCGGGCCCCTTCCCCTTCGCCCAGCTTGCCCTCGAAGGCCGGCTCGAGACCGCCCTCACCCAGCGTCCCGCGGTCGAGGTCGAGGACGATTATGTCAGCCTGTTGTCGGAGATGCGGGAGCGCGACAGGCTCGCCGGACGGGCCCTTGCGGGACCCCACTTGAGCGACCTAATAGTGTTCCACGGACCCCACAACGCTCCCGCCGAAAGCTGCTCCTCGGGCGAGCAGAAGGCCCTTCTCCTCGGCCTCGTGCTCGCCAAGGCAAGGCTGATCAGGTCGCTTTCCGGTGCTTCGCCGCTCGTCCTCCTGGACGAGGTCGCGGCCCACCTCGATGCCGCCCGGAGAGAGGCGCTTTTCGGCGAAATTCTGGACCTTGGCGCCCAGGCCTGGATGACCGGAACCGACCGCTCTGTGTTCGCCGCGCTGGCCGAAGACGCCCAAATCTTGGCGGTGAATCGGGGTACAATAAACGCCTGATCCGGGCCCTCCTCCGGACCCGGCGCCAGCAACGAAAAATCGGACTTTAGGACCCCATGACACGAGCCTCAGAGAGAACAGAAGCCGCTGCCTCGGACTACGGCGCCGAGTTCGATCAAGGTGCTCAAAGGCCTCGATGCCGTGCGCAAGCGGCCGGGCATGTATATCGGCGATACCGATGACGGCTCGGGCCTGCATCACATGGTCTACGAGGTCGTCGACAACGCCATCGACGAGGCTTTGGCGGGCTATTGCGATGAGATCACGATCACCCTCAACGCCGACGGCTCGGTCATGGTCGAGGACAATGGCCGCGGCATTCCCACCGAGATCCATAAGGGCGAAGGCGTGTCGGCCGCCGAAGTGATCATGACCCAGCTTCATGCCGGCGGAAAATTCGATCAGGATTCCTACAAGGTCTCCGGTGGGCTTCACGGCGTCGGCGTCTCGGTGGTCAACGCGCTGTCGTCGAAGCTCGAGATGACCATCTGGCGTGACGGCAAGGAACACTTCATGCGCTTCCACGACGGCGTCCCGGAAGCGCCGCTCGCCAAAGTCGGTCCGTCGGAAGGCAAGACCGGCACGCGCATCAGCTTCGTGCCGTCGACGAAGACCTTCACCATGGTCGAGTTCGACTACGCCACGCTCGAGCATCGCCTGCGCGAATTGGCGTTCCTCAATTCGGGCGTCCGCATCGTGCTCGCCGACCATCGCGGCGTCGAGCCGAAATCGGAAGAGATGCGCTATGAGGGCGGCTTGCGCGCCTTCGTCCGCTTCCTCGACCGCACCAAGCATCCCCTGATCCCGGAGCCGATCGTGGTGATGAAGGAGCAGGACCGCGTCTTGGTCGAGGCGGCGCTGTGGTGGAACGACAGCTACCACGAGAACGTGCTCTGCTTCACCAACAACATCCCGCAGCGCGACGGCGGCACGCATTTGGCCGGCTTGCGCTCGGCGCTGACCCGCACCGTCAATACCTATGCCGCGGAGTCCGGCATCGCCAAGCGGGAGAAGGTGGCGCTCACCGGGGACGACGCCCGCGAGGGGCTGACCTGCGTGCTCTCGGTCAAGGTGCCCGATCCGAAGTTCTCGAGCCAGACGAAAGACAAGCTCGTGTCCTCGGAGGTGCGGCCCGTGGTCGAGGGCGTGATGGCCGACGCCTTGTCGCAATGGTTCGAGGAGAACCCGAGCGAGGCGCGCTCCGTGGTGCAGAAGATCGTCGAGGCCGCGGCCGCGCGCGAGGCGGCGCGCAAAGCGCGCGAGCTGACGCGGCGGAAGGGCGCGCTCGACATCGCCTCGCTTCCCGGCAAGCTTGCCGACTGTCAGGAGCGCGATCCGGCGAAATCGGAATTGTTCCTGGTGGAGGGCGATAGCGCCGGCGGCTCGGCCAAGCAGGCGCGCGACCGCGCCTTTCAGGCCGTGCTCCCCTTGCGCGGCAAGATCCTCAATGTCGAGCGCGCGCGCTTCGACAAGATGCTGTCGAGCCAGGAGATCGGCACGTTGATCACGGCGCTCGGCACCGGCATCGGCCATGACGAGTTCGACCTCGCCAAGCTCCGCTACCACCGGGTCATCATCATGACCGACGCCGACGTCGACGGCGCCCATATCCGCACGCTGCTGCTGACCTTCTTCTACCGGCAGATGCCGCAGCTGGTCGAAGCCGGGCATTTGTTCATCGCCCAGCCGCCGCTCTACAAGGTGAAGCGCGGCAGTCAAGAGCGCTATCTCAAGAACGAGATTGGGCTCGAGGAATATCTCATCGGCGAAGGCCTCGATGAGGCCATTCTCGTCAGCGGCGATGGCGCGACGCGGGCCGGAGCAGATTTGCGCGACATCGTCGATACCGCGCGCAAGCTCGGCGGCATCCTCAAGGGCCTTCACAGCCGCTACCCGCGCTTCATCATCGAGCAGGCGGCGATCGCGGGCGCGCTCAACCCGAAAGTGCTGAAAGATGCCAAGCAGGCGCAGGCCGCGGCCGCCTATATCGCCAAGCGCCTCGACGCGCTTTCCGAGGAGACCGAGCGCGGCTGGCACGGCGAGGCACTGCCCGAGGGCGGTTTGCGGTTCTGGCGCGAACTCCGTGGCGTGATGGAATCTCATCTCGTCGACGGGCCGTTCATCGCCTCCGCCGACGCGCTGAAGCTCGACCACTATGCCGAGCACCTCCAGGAGGTCTATGCCAAGCCGGCGACGCTGAAGCGCAAGGACCTGAGCACCGTCGTGCACGGGCCATCGGAGCTGCTCGAGGCGGTGATGGCCGCCGGCCGCAAGGGACTGACCTTGCAGCGCTACAAGGGGCTCGGCGAGATGAACCCGGAGCAGCTCTGGGAAACGACGCTCGACATCGAGAGCCGCACCATCCTCCAGGTCAAGGTCGGCGAGCTCGACGAGGCCGACGAGATCTTCTCGCGGCTGATGGGCGACGTGGTCGAGCCGCGGCGCGAGTTCATCCAGGCCAACGCGCTCCAGGTCGCCAATCTCGACGTGTGAGGCCGGCGGCGAGCGCTCCTCTCCTCCCTTTAACCTCACGTCAATGCGAAACACCTAGCTTCCGAGCCATCTCGCGGGCGCGTTCGCGCGCCCCGCGACGTCCGCGCCATCGCAGAGGCTTCAGAGGACATGGCAGCGCGCCGCACCGGCAAGCCCGCGGCAAAGCCGCGGCAGCGCACCGAGCCGCATTTCGGGCGAAGGCGCTCGAGCCCCTCGCCCAAATCCCGGAAAACAGGCGGCAGCGGGAGACGGCAGCCGAAGCGCCAAGGCCGTCCGATCCTGCGTTTCGCACTCCGGGCGACGCTCGTCGCCAGCCTCGCCGGTATCCTTCTCTTCGGCGGTGTCGTGCTCTATTTCCTGTCGCGGCTGCCGGACCCCGTATTGCTCACCCTCGACGACCGGCCGCCCAACCTCACCATCCTCGCCGACGACGGCACCGTGCTCGCCGAGCGTGGCTTGCGCCGCGGCTTCGTGCGGCTGGAGCGCATGCCCCGCTATCTGCCGCAAGCGGTGATCGCCACCGAGGACCGTCGGTTCTATTCACATTTCGGCGTCGATCCCCTTGGGCTCATGCGCGCGACCTACCGCAATTGGCGCGCCGGCAGCGTGGTCGAGGGTGGCTCGACCATTACCCAGCAGCTCGCCAAGAACCTGTTCCTCAAGCCGGAGCGCACGCTGTCGCGGAAATTCGAGGAGGCAATCTACGCGCTCTGGCTCGAGCATCGCTTCTCCAAGGATGAGATCCTCGAGCTCTATCTCAACCGCGTCTATTTCGGCGGCGGCGCCTATGGCGTCGAGGCCGCGGCGCGGCGCTATTTCGGATGCTCGGCCGAGAGCATTAGCCTGACGCAAGCCGCGCTCCTCGCCGGCCTCCTCAAGGCGCCGTCGCGCTACGCGCCGACGCGGAGCACGGACCTCGCCGAGGCCCGGGTCGATGTGGTGTTGAACAGCATGGTCGATGCCGGATTTCTGTCCGCGGCGGGCGCGCGCGTCGCCGCGGCCGAGCCGTTGCAGCTCAGGGCCTTCGGCGATGACACCGGCTATCCTTACGCCGTCGATTGGGTCGCCGAGACCCTTCCCGATCTCGTCGGCGACCATGACGGCGACCTCGTCGTCGAGACCACCATCGACGCGAGGCTCCAGCGCGCGGCGCAATCGGCGCTCCGCCAGCACCTCGACGACGAGGGCAAGGCGCTCGACGCTCGCCAGGGCGCGGTGGTGGTGCTCGACACGAGAGGCGGCATCAAGGCGCTGATCGGCGGCCGCTCCTATCGGGCGAGCCCGTTCGACCGCGCCGTCAAATCGCTCCGACAGCCGGGCTCGGCGTTCAAGCCCTTCGTCTATCTCACCGCGTTCGAAACCGGCTATACGCCGGACTCGATCGCCGAAGACGCGCCGATCGTCGTCGATCATTGGTCGCCCAGGAACCACACCGGCACCTATCAGGGCGCCGTGACATTGCGCGACAGCTTCGCCCAATCGATCAACACCGTCGCCGTCAGGCTCGCCGCCCAAGTCGGGCGCTCGCGTGTGGTGGACACGGCGCAGCGGCTCGGCATCCACTCGCCGCTCCCCGACCAGCCGTCGCTTGCGCTCGGCACCGGCGAGGTGACGCTGCTCGAGCTGACGGGGGCCTATGTGCCGTTCGCCAATGGCGGCGAAGGCATGGTGCCGCACATCATCACCCGGGTGCGAAACGGCGACGGTAAGGTCCTGTATCGGCTGCAGTCAGCGAGTTTCGGCACCGTGGTCGCTTCGCCCTACGTCGCGGAGATGAACGATCTGATGCGCGCCACCGTCGCCAGCGGCACCGGCAGGCACGCGGCGTTGCCCGATCAGGTCGCCGGGGGCAAGACCGGGACCAGCCAGAATTCACGCGACGCCTGGTTCGTTGGCTACACCGCTCATTACGTCGCGGGCGTTTGGGTCGGCAATGACGACGGCTCGAAGATGCACAATGTCAGCGGCGGCACGCTGCCGGCGAAGGTATGGCATGACATCATGATCGAGGCGCATCGGGGCAAGGAGCCGCTGCCTTTGTCGGGCACGCGCTCGCCCTGGCTGGAAGAGGCCGCCTCGCAAGTGCCGTTGAAGGCACCGGCCGAAGCGAGCGAGCCGCTCCTTCGCCGCATGCTCGGCATCTTCACCGGCGGCTAAGACCGAAACGAGATCCTCGACGCTATTCGATGCTGCGCTTCGGCGAGCGATTGGCCGACGACGCCACCATGCCTTCGGCACCGTAGCGATGAAGGCTCGCGCCGTGTTTGCGCAGCCACGCCCGGGCCTCCTCGTGACGCGGCATGATGCGCTCGACCACCCCCCAGAATCGCGGCCCATGGTTCATGTGGGCGAGATGGGCGACCTCATGGGCGGCGAGATAATCGAGCACGAAGGGCGGCGCGAGTACGAGGCGCCAGGAGAAGGACAGCGCGCCGGTGGTGGAGCACGAGCCCCAGCGCGTGGTCTGATCGCGCACGAAGATGCGCGCCGGCGTGAGATCGAGGCGTCTGGCGTGAACCGAGACGCGGGTAAACAGATCCTGATGCGCCTGGCGCTTCAGCCAGTCGAGGAGCCGGCGCGGCGCGTGCTCGGGCTCGCCGGCGACGGTGAGCCGCGGCAGCCTGCGACGCGGAAGACGGGCGCCTTGCGGCCAGGCCGGCGCCACCTTGGTGTCCTCTGCTGCCTCGACCCACACCACGCCGCGACGGCGTACGGAGCCGGCGAAGCGGAGCATGTGGGCATAACCGCGCAAGGGGATGATGGCGCCATGGGTGAAGGGCACGGGCTCGGAGAGGCCGGCGACGCGCTCTTTCAGCCAATCGAGATGGCGCGACAGAAACTCGTCAGCGTCGGCGAAGCTCGAATAGACCGGCATGGTGAGGATGGCGCCGCGGCGCGCTTCGCTCACCTGGAGGCTGAATCGGCGTGCCCTTGTGCTGCGCCGCAAGAGAAGCGGCAGGCCGAGCCCTTTAACCTTGACTTGAATTGTCTCCCCGTTGCCGGGCTTCAGCCTCTTGAGCATCACGCACACTCCCTCGCGCCGACCGATTCTGGGTTCAATTCGGCGGTCCCCTACAGTAGCACAGGGATTTCGGAGTTGGGGGGCTCTCGCTTAGGCTTTTCGGCCAAAAGATCGTGACAAAAGGCCCCGGCCACGGTGGTTGGCCGCGATGAACGTCATTGATTTTAGGTACTATTTCGGCGCGGAAGCGGGCTCCGTTGAAAACGCCGTAATGGCCGGCGCCGAGCTGCAAATGGTGCCGCTTCATTGAGCTTGGCAGATTTTTGCACAAATCATGGGCAGCGGCGGTCTGGCCGATACCGGTGATGTCGTCCTTCTCCCCCTCGACGGTCATCAAGGGAACGCGCCGGATCGCGCTCGGGGTCACAGTGTGGCCGCGGTGGCACATCTCGCCCTTTCGGCAGCGAATGCTCAAGGAACACGGTGTTGATGGTCTGCAGATAGTACTCGGCGGTGAGGTCCATCACCGCGAGGAACTCGTCGTAGAATTCGCGGTGCTTGTCGGCGGAATCGCCATCGCCTCTCACCAGATTCTGGAACAGGTGGCGGTGGGCGGTAAGGTGGCGGCCGAGATTCATGCCCATGAAGCCGCTGAGCTGGAGGAATCCCGGATAGACGTTGCGCATCATGCCGGGGTGTGGCCAGGGCACCTGGGTGATGACGTTCCGCTCGAACCAGGAGAGCGGGCGTCCCCTCGGCAAAGCAGTTCACCGCCGTCGGGTTGATCCGCGCATCGATGGGTCCGGCCATCAGGATCATCGAGCGCGGCACGAAGCGCTCGCGCTGCATCTCCATCAAGGAGACCGCGGCGAACACCGGGACGGTCGGCTGGCACACCGCCATCACGTGCACATCGCCCCTGAATAATCTAATAAATTCAAGTATGTAATCGATATAGTCGTCGAGATCGAAGGGGCCCGCGGCGCGCGGCACGCGCCGCGCATCCTCCCATTCGGTGACATAGACCTCGTGGTTCGGCAGCAGGTCGCGGACGGTGCCGCGCAGCAGCGTCGGAAAATGTCCGGCCATGGGGGCGACGAGCAGCACCTTGCTGTCGCTGCGCCAGCGGCGATCGGGGATATCCCGCTCGAAATGAACGAGATTGCAAAACGGCTTGGAGACGATCACGCGCTCATGGACCGCGACCTCGCGGCCGTCGACCGTCGTCGAGGCGATATCCCAGGCCGGCTTGTGGTAGCGCCTGGTGCTGCGCTCGAACAGTTCGAGGACCGCCGCGGCGCTTCGCCCGATGGTGGTGTGGGACGCCGGATTCAGCGGATTGCGGAACAGGAGCCGATAGGCATCAGCCGCCGCCCGCGCCGGGCTCCAGGCAGCATGGTTAAGCTCATATAGGTGATAAAGCATGGAAGTGACCTCCACCCACGGCGCACAAAGTGCCTCAATTGATGCTGCATCGCAAACTGAAATGGTGATTCTATGTTGCGGTGCAACGACAAATGGCCGCAAGAGTGCGAGAGGGCCGCGCGGCTAAAGGAAGCGCGCCAGCTTTTCCGCCATTTCTTGGGGAGTCATGCCGTAGGCAAAATGGGTGAGATATTTGCCGTCGGGCCCCATGAGATAGGCCAGCGCCGAGTGATCGACGCTGTAATCGCCGGGCGAGGCTTTGTTCTCAACCTTGGCATAAGACACCCGATACGCCTTGGCGGCGGCGGCGACGGCTTCAGGGGATCCCGTGAGACCGACGAAATTAGGCCCGAAGCTCTCGACATAGGCCTTCATGGCCTCAGGCGTGTCGCGCTCGGGATCGACGGAAATGAAGATGGGCACGACCTTGTCCGCCTTGTCGCCCAGTTGATCCAGGGCCTGCGCCATCACCTGAAGCTCGGCGGGGCAGATGTCCGGGCAATGGGTGAAGCCGAAAAAGACGAGCATATCGCGGCCGCGGAAGTCCTGATCGGTGACGGGCTTGCCGTTCTGATCGACGAGGGCGAAGGGTCCGCCGATCAATGCCGTGCCCGAGGTCTCGACGGGCTGCCCCTGGCGTGGGGTGTTGAGGATCAGCACCGCGGCGCCGATGAGCGCGCCCAGCAGGAAGCCTGAGATGACGAAGGAGATCAGCCAGGCTTTCATGTCTTTATCTAAAGCTTACTCGCCGAGCTGAAGCAGCGACCCATTGACCCGGGCGCTGCGGAGGAACCAGCTAAAGGCAGCGTAGCCGATGGCGAGATAAACGGCGTTGAGGCCAAGCGCCCACCACAATTCGGTGGCGTCGAACACGCCATGCAGCAGGATCGAGCGCATGCCCTCGAACACATGGGTCGGCGGCAGCGCGAGGGCAACGGGCTGTAGCCAGGATGGCAGCACCGCGACCGGGTAATAGACGCAAGAGAGCGGCAGCAGGATGAAGGCGAGCGACCAGGCGAGCTCCTCGGCGCCGAGCCCGTAGCGCAGAATGACGCCGGCGGCGAGGAGCCCGAGCGACCAGCTCGTCAACACCAGCACGGCGAAGAAGGCGGCAAGCGCCAGGCCGAGATCGAGCAGATTGAAGCCGAAGAAGAGATAGGCGGCGACCGCGACCGGGACCATGCTCACCGCGAGGCGGATGATGCTCCACGCGCTCAAGGCGGCGACAAACTCGAGCGGGCGCAAGGGGCTGGTCAGGAGGTTGCCGAGATTGCGCGACCACATCTCCTCGACGAAGGTGGTGGAGAAACCGATCTTGGAGCGGAACAGGATGTCCCAAAGCAGCACCGATCCGATCAGGACGCCGGCCCCCTGGGCCACCGGGTTGGTGGTGCTCGCCAGGTATTTTTGCAGGAAGCCCCAGGTCAGCATTTGTAGGAACGGCCAGTAGATCAGCTCGATAAGCCTGATGCCGGAACTGCGAAGGAGATAAGTGTAGCGTCTGATCATGGCGCCGACGCGCCTGAGCGACGCGCGAAGGCCGCTTGCCGGCAGTAGCATGGCGACGGCACCGGGGGTGGCGGCAGGGGCGCTCATGACGCCTTCCTGGTTTCGAGATCGTCCGCTTTCGGCTCGCGCCGGGCGCGGCCGCGCACCACGTCGAGGAACACCTCTTCCAGCGTCTCGCGGCCATAAGTGGCGATGAGCGCCGCGGGACTTTCATCCTCGAGGATGCGCCCGCGGTCGAGCAGGATGACGCGGTCGGCAAGGCGTTCGACCTCGGCCATGTTGTGGGAGGCAAGCAGGATGGTAGCGCCCCGCGCCAGCGCATAGTCCTTCAGCTTCTGCCGGATCCAATCGGCGGTGTCGGGGTCGAGGGACGCGGTCGGCTCGTCGAGCAACAGCAGCTCGGGCGTGTTGAGCAGCGCCTTGGCGAGGCCGACGCGGGTCTTCTGCCCGGCCGAGAGCTTGCCGGTGGCACGGTCGAGCAGCGGGCCGATCTGGAGATCCTCGGCGAGGAAGGCAATGCGGTCGGCGCCGTTGGCGACGCCGTAAAGCGCGGCATAGACGGTGAGGTTCTGCCGCACCGTGAGCCGCATCGGCAGGTCGACATAGGGGCTTTGGAAATTAAGCCGCTCGGCGACGCGATAGCGGTCGCGGGCCATGTCGGCGCCGAACACCCTGACCTCGCCCGAGGTCGGCACCACGAGCCCAAGCAGCATGGCGATGGTCGTGGTCTTGCCGGCGCCGTTGCCGCCGAGGAGCGCCACCGTGGTCCGCGGTGATAGCGAAAATGTGATGCGGTCGACGGCGGTGACGTTGCCGTAAACCTTGGTCATATCCTTCACAGCCACGGGGCTTGCCGCCGCCGCCATAAACGACTTACTCACTCTTTCGTCCATGATTGGCGCCTGCTGCCGCGCTTTGTCGGAATTGTGACGGGACCCCGCATGCTAAGTTCACCTATGGTCGATCCCGGCAATAGTCAAACCCATCCCCGAACCATCACGCGGGATTGGCTGACCCGCAGCGAGACGCGCCTCAGGCTGCAGACCATCCTCAGGCTGCGTTGGCTTGCCGTGCTCGGCCAGAGCGCCACGGTGCTGATCGTCTATTGGGGGTTGGGCATCGATCTGCCGATCGGGGCCTGCCTCGCGGTGATCTCGCTGTCGGCGTGGCTGAACGTGGCGCTGCGCATGCGCTATCCGGCGAGCCAGCGGCTCAAGAGCCACTATGCCTTCCTGATGCTCGGCTATGACGTGCTCCAGCTCGGCGCGCTGTTGTTCCTCACCGGCGGGTTGGAGAATCCGTTCGCTTTTCTTCTGATCGCCCCGGTCACGGTATCGGCCTCGACCTTGCCGCCGCGGGTCACGGTCGCGCTCGGCGGACTTGCGGTCCTCGTCGCCACGCTGTTGACCGAGTACCATCTGCCGCTGCCCTGGTTTCATCACTCGACCTTTTTCCTGCCGCTGCCTTATGTGCTCGGCATCTGGGCGGCCGTGGTGCTCGGCATCTTGTTCATCGGCCTTTATTCCTGGCGCACGGCGGAAGAGGCGCGGCGCATGGCCGGCGCGCTCGCCGCAGCCGAGCTCGTGCTGGCGCGGGAGCAGAAGCTGTCGGCCCTCGACGGCCTCGCCGCCGCAGCGGCGCACGGCCTCGGCACGCCGCTCGCGACCATCGCCGTGGTGGCCAAGGAGCTGATGCGCGACGCCAAGCCCTCGAACCCCCACTACGACGATCTGGTCTTGCTCCGCGCCCAGGCCGAGCGCTGCCGCGCCATCCTCGGCGATCTCGCCGGCATGGGCGAGCAGCCGGACTTCATCGTGTCGCGGATGCCGATCAGCCACTTGTTGGAGGAGGCGGTGGCGCCGCACCGGATCGCCGCCGTTCCGGTTGACGTCGAGGTCGTGGTCGCGCCGCCGCACGGGGAAGACGGCGGCACCGCGGCTGTGGAGCCGGTGATGCAGCGGAACCCCGGCGTCATCTACGGGCTCGGCAATCTCGTCGAGAATGCCATCGACTTCGCCTCGAGCAAGGTCGACGTCAGGGCGACCTGGTCGGACGGCGAGGTGAGCATCGAGATCGTCGACGACGGCGAGGGCTTCCCGCCCCATGTGCTCGAGCAGCTAGGCGAGCCGTTCGTGACCACGAGGCCAGGCCATGGCAACGGCAACGGCGAGTCGCTCGACGAGCATATCGGCATGGGTCTCGGATTCTTCATCGCCAAGACGCTGCTTGGAACGCTCGGGAGCGCGGCTCGAACTCGCCAATCGCGAGCATCCGCCGGGAGGCGCCTCGGTGACGGTGGTCTGGCCACGGGCGCGGTTCGAGCAGCCCCTTGAGCCGCTAAGCGAACGCCGCTTCCACCACGCCGCGGGTGCCTAACCAAGTTCGGCATTGTGGCGTTATGCTGCCTTGCACAATCGACCCGGAAGACATAGCTCTCAGTCATTCCCGTGGTTGACGATCAACCACCACGCCATTGTGCTCAATATCTTTCGTGGGAACCGGGTTTTTGGGCGAAGGCCCAAGCATTGGAGGGCTTGAAAATGGAAGCTCCGCAGCAGGCTTGGCCCCTGCCCACCGACAATACGCTCCTGATCGTCGACGATGACCGCGCTTTTCTGACGCGACTCGCGCGCGCCATGGAGACCCGCGGTTTCGAGGTCGAAACCGCTCCGAGCGTCGAGGATGGCCTTACGTCACTTCGTCGCAGGCCACCGGCCTTCGCCGTGGTCGATATGCGTCTCGACGACGGCAGCGGCATCGACGTCATCGCGGCGCTGGCCGACGTTCGGCCCGAGGCGCGCGCCGTGGTGCTCACGGGCTATGGCAACATCGCCACCGCAGTGACCGCGGTGAAGCTCGGCGCCGTCGATTATCTCGCCAAGCCGGCGGATGCCGATGACGTCTATCAGGCCCTGGTGGCCCCCGCCGATGCCAAGGCGCCGCCGCCGGAGAATCCGATGTCGGCGGACCGGGTGCGATGGGAGCATATCCAGCGCGTCTACGAGCTCTGCAATCGCAATGTGTCGGAGACGGCGCGCAGGCTGAACATGCATCGCCGCACCTTGCAGCGTATCCTCGCCAAGCGCGCGCCGAAGTAGCTTTCTCCCAATTCTCGTCATGCCCGGGCGCAGTCCCAGGCATCCAATAGGGCCGTGCAACTGGCTCGACACGCACATCCATAGAAACGCGTCATTGGATGGCCGGGACGAGCCCGGCCATGACGAAAACGAGGGGGGTGCGCTAGGCTAAATGTCGAATCCGCAGGCCGGATCGAGATGGCGTTGCAGCCTGAGTGCTGCGGCGCGCGCGAAGCACAACATCATCGCCTTGCGGCGGGCGGCGTTGAGGCGTTCCTCCACCGGCTCGCGCGCGAGATGCGCGCCATAGCGGTCGGCGAGCATCAGCCCCGCCTCGCCGGGTATCACCTCGACGGGGAAGTCCGGCGCCACGGCGAAATAGAGCCGGTCGCAGTGGGGCAGATATTCCGTCCATTTGCCGTCGGTCTGATAATCGATCAGGCACGACTTGATCTCGACGATCCAGATGTCGCCGCCGGGCGACAAGGCAACGACGTCGGCACGGCGCCCATTAGCGAGCCCGAGCTCCGTCACCACGGAATGACCGAGCGTGCGCAAGGCTCTGCACACGCCGCGCTGGATCTCGGCGGCGATCGGCGATTGCCGTCCGTCGAAGGCGACGACAACGTCGTCATGCGCGGGGGATGTCAGGGGCCCACTGGCCATGACCAAATCTCTTCATTTACGCTTCACAGAGATGTGCATGGTTAACCATTCCTCGTGCCGGAACAAGCTGGTAAATCTTCGCGTTTAACGGTCGAGCAACAGGGAAGAGCGAGGGAGAGTCCCACATGTCCGCAATCGACACGGTCGCCCTCAAGGGCGGCCGCAACTCGTCGCCGAAGCCCGTGTCGCTCGCGGATCGGCTGTTCGCCACGCGTGCGCTCTCGACCGCGCTGACGCAGCCCCTGAGCGACGAGGATCAGGTGGTCCAGGCCAATGACGACGCGAGCCCGACCAAGTGGCATCTCGCCCACACCACATGGTTCTTCGAGGCGTTCGTGCTCAAATCCTTCCTCGAAGGCTACCGCGTGTTCGACGAGGCCTTCGAATATTGCTTCAACTCCTATTATGAGAGCGTCGGGCCACGGCATCCTCGTGCCAGGCGTGGGCTGTTGACGCGGCCCTCGGCCGGTGAGGTGCGCGGCTATCGCGACCACGTCGATGCGGCACTCGCCCGTCTTTGCGGACGCGATCTCGCGCCACGCGCGGCAGAGCTGATCGAGCTCGGCATCAATCACGAACAGCAGCATCAGGAGTTGCTGCTCACCGACATTCTAAGCTTGTTCGGTGCCGAGCCGCTGAAGCCGGCCTATGCCGATGCGAGCCCGGGCGTGACAACGCGCGAAGCGGCCCCGGTCACATGGGTGTCCTTCGACGGCGGCATCTTCGAGATCGGCCATGCCGGCCGCGGCTTTGCCTACGATAATGAGGGCCCGCGCCACGAAGAGCTCGTCCGCCCCTTCAAGCTCGCCGACCGCTGCGTCACCAACAGCGAATGGATCGCCTTCATCGAGGATGGCGGTTACGAGACGCCGACGCTCTGGCTCGCCGACGGCTGGGCCATGGTGAAGACGCAAGATTGGTCGGCGCCGCTCTATTGGGAGACGCGCCGACGGCGGCTACATGCAGATGAGCCTCCGGGGCTTTCGGCCGGTCGATCCGGCGGCGCCCGTGTGCCATGTCAGCTATTACGAGGCCGACGCCTTTGCGCGCTGGTCGGGCCATCGGCTGCCGACGGAGTTCGAATGGGAGGTCGCCGCCGGCGGCGTGCCGCTCGACGGCCGGATGCTCGGCGCTTACGAGCTGCGGCCGCGCGGCGCCGGAACGAAAGGCAATGGCCTCAAGCAAATGTATGGCGATGTCTGGGAGTGGACGGCAAGCGCCTATCTGCCCTATCCCGGCTTCAAGCCCGCGCCCGGCGCCGTCGGCGAGTACAACGGCAAGTTCATGTGCAATCAGTTCGTGCTTCGCGGCGGCTCCTGCGCCACGCCGGAAGGCCATATCCGCAAGACCTACCGCAACTTCTTCTATCCCCATCAGCGCTGGCAGTTCATGGGGCTGAGATTGGCGGCCGAGGCCTGATGGAGCGCGACGTCCAACAATCATTTGCCGAGGAGCTCGGGACCGCGCTCGCGCCAAGCGAGGAGGCGACGCGCGACGAATTCGCCGACGCCGTGCTTGAGGGCCTGGCGCGAAAGCCGCGCAGCTTGCCGTGCCGGTTCTTCTACGACGCCCGCGGCTCGGAGCTGTTCGAGGAGATCACCCGGCTCGAGGAGTATTATCCGACGCGGGTGGAGACGGCGCTGCTCGCCGATCATGGCGCCGAGATCGCGGCCGAGATGGGTGACGCCAAGGTGCTGGTCGAGTTCGGCTCAGGATCGAGCCGCAAGACGAGCCTCTTGCTTGCCGCGCTTGCCGCGGTCGACACCTATATCCCCATCGACGTGTCCGAGGAGTTCCTTGCCGAAGCCGCAAGCTGGCTCGAGGCGCGCCATGACGGACTTTCGATCCGCCCCCTCGTCGCCGACTTCACCAGCATCGCGGTGCTGCCCTTGACGGCACGGCGCCGCAACAAGCTCGGGTTCTTCTCCGGCTCGACCATCGGCAATTTGAGCCATGACGAGGGCCGCGCGTTTCTCGCCCACGCGGCGCGGCTCCTCGGCAAGCACAGTGCGTTCCTGGTCGGCGTCGATCTGAAGAAGGATCCCGCGATCCTGATCCCGGCCTATAACGATGCCGGCGGCGTCACCGCCGCCTTCAATCTCAATCTGCTGCACCGCATCAAGCGCGAGCTCGACGCCGACATCGACGTCGACGGCTTTGACCATCACGCCGTCTATGAGGAGGTCCACGGGCGCATGGAGATGTATCTTGTGAGCCGCAAGCGCCAGCAGGTGCGCGTGCGCGGACGCACGTTCCGCTTCGCCGATGGCGAGCGCATCCACACCGAGAACTCGCACAAATATTCGGTCGCCGAGTTCCAGGCGCTCGCGGCAAGCGCCGGCTGGCAGCCGGCGCGCGTCTGGACCGACGAGGACCAGCTCTTCAGCCTGCATCTCTTGCGTTTGCCGTAAGAGCCGCTCTCACACCGGGCGCGGCTTGCCGGGCACGCCAATGCCGCATTCAAGCTCGGTGCGATTCCAGCCACCATTGATCGCCGCGGCTTCGTAGGTGCTCGTCAAGAACTCCATGAGGGCACGATCGGGATCGTCGGCGGTGCGCACCGCGTCGTAGGGCAGAAGGAATTCGCGAAGCTCGGTGCTGTAGAACGCCGCCTCCGGGCGGAGCGGCGCCGCGAGCAAAACCCGCCGGCTCGGGATAGGCATAAGAATAGAAGGCAGGGTAAGGCACGATGTCATTCCCCGGCCAGAAGCCCGCGCTCGACACCTCGTGGGAATAGGCTTCCCGGGCCACGGCGTCGGGGAGGTAAGGCACGCCACCGGGATGAAGCGGCGCGCGCCGGCCGGAAAATCGTGTGACGGCGAGATCGAAGCTGCCCCAGAAGAAATGCACCGGGCTGCACTTGCCGATGAAGGACGACCGGAATTGGCCGAACACGCGCGCCGACTGGAGCAGAATGCGCCACAGGCGTTCCGCATAGTCCGGATCGTAAGAGGCATGGGTCCCGTCCTCGCTGAAGCGGATCGGCGCGGGCAACTCGTTCGGCATGTCGTTGATGCGGATGTCGAGGCCGAGCGCCGACAGCGCCTGCATCACCTCGCGGTAGAAGCGGGCGACGGACTTCGCGGCAAGCGCGATCTCCTTGCGGTCGCCGTCGGCCGTCGTCACCACGAGCTTATGATCGATGAAATCGAAGTCGATCTGGAACAGGCGCTCTCCATAGGGGATCGGCGACGTGGTCAGGCCGCGGTCGGTCACGTAGAGCACGACGTGCCAGGAATGATTGAGCCACGGCGTCTGCGCGAGGCGGATCTTGCCGACGATCTGGGTCCAAAGGTGCAGCGTGGCGTAGCTGTCCTTCCAGGCCTCGTAGGGCAGCTCGGGCCATGCACTGATCATGTGGGCGGACATCGGCGTCTCGTTGCACTGCGCCGCTCGTGTGCGGCATCGGCGTTTCCTCGACCCTTCCTGCGCCGTTTTCAAGCCCGGCTCGGCCTACCGCAACTATCCCAATATTCGGAATAGTACCTCTTGGAATGGAGCTATTATGTCTCGTTTTGCAAGACTTTATCTAAGGGGTGCGACAACGCCAATCCCGAAGGAGACTTGCAATGACCTCCGACCCTCAATCTTCCCAGACCAAGATCCACTATCGCACCGTGAAAGCCGGACCGGCGACGGTGTTCTACCGCGAGGCCGGCGATCGGCGAGACCCGACCGTGCTTCTGCTGCACGGCTTTCCGACCTCGTCGCACATGTTCCGCGATCTCATTCCGCTCCTTGCCGATCGCTATCATGTGGTGGCGCCCGACCTTCCCGGCTTCGGCTTCACGGTCGCGCCCGAGCGGCCGGCGTTCACCTATAGCTTCGACAACCTTACGAAGGTGATCGGCGCTTTTGTCGATGCCGTCGGCCTCGAGCGCTTTGCCATCTACGTCTTCGATTATGGCGCCCCGGTGGGATTTCGCCTCGCTTTGGCACATCCCGACCGCGTCACGGCGATCATCTCGCAGAACGGCAACGCCTATGAGGAAGGCCTGAGCGGGGGCTGGTCGCCGATCCAGCGCTATTGGCAGGATCCGACGCCCGAGAATCGCAAGGAGCTGCGTTCGTTCCTCACACCGGAAGCGACCAAGTGGCAATATACCCACGGCGTCGCTGACGAGATGGAGGTCGCCCCGGAGTCCTACACGCTCGACAGCGCGCTGCTGGCGCGACCCGGCAACGACGACATCCAGCTCGACCTCTTCCTCGACTACGCGAGCAACGTCAGCCTCTATCCCGAGTTCCAGGCCTATTTCGCCGCGCGCAAGCCGCCGCTCCTCGCCGTGTGGGGCAAGAACGATCCGTTCTTCCTGCCGCCCGGCGCCGAGGCGTTCACGCGCGATAACCCCAACGCCGAAGTGCATTTCTTCGACACCGGTCATTTTGCGCTCGAGACCCACGTCGCCGAGATCGCAACGGCGATACGGGACTTTCTGGGGCGCACCCTGAGTGCGGGAAAGCGCACCGCCGCTTGAGCTAAAGTCCTCGGCTTGATCTCGCTCCCTGGCACGGGCATTGTGCGCGCGCTTTGCGCGTCAGGGAGTGAGGTGCCGTGGCAGATCTAGTTTCCGGCAATGCGGTGATCGGCCAGTCCGGCGGGCCGACGGCGGTCATCAATCAGTCGCTCGCGGGCGTGATCGAGGGCCTGAAGACGGGCCTCTGTGGGACCGGCAAGGTCAAGCACATTCTCGGGATGCGCCATGGCGTGCGCGGGTTGGTCAAGGGCGGCGCCAACGGCCTCGTCGATCTCACCGGCATCGACGCCGAGCGGCTGGAGCGGATCGCGCGGACCCCATCTGCCGCGCTCGGCTCGACCCGCGACAAGCCCGACGATGCCTATTGCCAGAAGATCCTGGACGGCTGCCGGGCGCAGGACATCCGCTACTTCTTCTATATCGGCGGCAACAATTCCGCCGACACTTGCCGCATCGTCAGCGAGAAGGCGGCGGCGGCCGGCTATGAGCTCCGCTGCTTCCACGTGCCGAAGACGATCGACAACGACCTCCTCGAAAACGACCACACCCCGGGCTTTCCGTCAGCCGCGCGCTACGTCGCGCTCGCGCTGATGGGCGATGCCCTCGACAATGCGAGCCTCGGCGGCATCAAGATCAACGTCATCATGGGCCGGAACGCGGGCTTCCTCACCGCGGCGGCGGCGCTTGCCCGCGGCGCGGCGAGCGGGGGCGCCGATCCCGCGAGCCGGGCGGGTCCACATCTGATCTATCTGCCGGAGGTGCCGTTCGCGATGGAGAGCTTCCTCGCCGACGTCGACGCCGTCTACGGCAAGCTCGGCCGCTGCCAGATCGCCGTCAGCGAAGGCATTCGCGACGCGGCCGGCGCGGAGATCGGTCCGAAGCTGATGCGGGGACCTGGCGAGGTCGACGCCCACGGCAATGTGCAGCTCTCAGGCTCCGGCGCCCTCGGCGACGGCCTCGCCGATCTCGTCAAGCGCGAATTGACGCCGCAAGGCGGCAAGGCGCCTCGCGTGCGCGCCGACACCTTCGGCTACATCCAGCGCTGCTGGCCGCATCCCTCGCCGATCGACGCCGAGGAGGCCCGCGCCGTCGGCCGCTATGCCGCGGCGCTCGCGGCGCAAGGCGACGCCTCAGCCTCGGTGATCTTGCGCCGGGTGAGCAACGCCGCCGACGCCTATCGCAGCGCGTGCGCCCGCGCCGACCTGTCCCAGGTGGCGCGGCTGACGCGTCACATGCCGCCGGAGTTCATCTCGGGCATGAACGACGTGAGCGCGGCCTTCTACGCCTATTGCCGCCCGCTCGTCGGCGACCTGCCGGTGATGGAGCGGCTTTAGCGCCGAGCGCTTAAGGCCGCGCGATCAGTGCGAACCATGGCGCTGTTGCTCCTCGCTGATGGTGGCGAGCGCGGCCTCCACCTTCTTCCGATCGAGCGAGCCGAGCGAGGTCTGCTGTGCCCGCAGACACGCTTGTCGAGCCGCCGACAATTCCTTTTCGGCCACTGGGCCTCCCGCCTCGAGCACCGTGTCGGCATCAAGACAGCGAGACAGATCACTCCCCGCCGCCAGAGCGTGCGGGCAGGCAGCCAACAACCCAAAAATCAGAAGCAGTGATTTCCTTGTGCCACTGCATTGAGGTGCTCCTGGGAGTTGGGGCGCATCCCGCGAACTGGTCTTTGCGTTGAAAACCGACCAAGTTCTGTGCCGAAACCGCCATTCTGCCAATCGCCGCGGACCCGTTCAAGATGCCCCGCCGCGCCGGCGCCCTTGCGGTCGATGCTAGGCGCCGATCAGATCGCGGACATAGTTCGGCAGCGCGAAGGCCGCGACGTGCACGTCCGGGCGCCAGTAGCGCGTCGGGAAGGCGCCAGCCTCGGCGTAGCGATGCTCGATGGCGCTCTCTTTGAGATGCCGCAGATCGGTGTCGTTGGTGGCCCAGCCATAGGACATCGGCCCGCCGAAATAGCTCGGCGTGGTGGCGAGATAGGCGAAGGCGTCGTCGAAACCGATGTCGCGGAAATAGCCCACGCTCTGTTTGAGCTCGTCGGCTTGAAGGAATGGCAGCCCGTTCTGGGTGACGAGGATGCCGCCCGGCGCCAGCGCTCGAGCGCAATCGGCGTAGAACTGCCGCGTGAACAGGACGGCGCCCGGCCCGATCGGGTCGGTGGAGTCGATCATGATCACATCGAAGCGCTCGTCGGTCTCGGCCACGAATTTGGTGCCGTCGGCGATGACGATCCGCGTCCGCGGGTTGTCATAGGCGCCGGCCGAGATCTGCGGGAAGTGCTCGCGGCATAGGTCGATCACGCTCTGGTCGATCTCGCACAGCGTGACGCTCTCGAGCTCGGGGTGCCGCAAGGACTCGCGCAGCACGCCGCCGTCGCCGCCGCCGACGATGAGCGCCTTCCGTGCCCGCCCGTGGGCGAACAGAGGCACATGCGACATCATCTCGTGATAGACGAACTCGTCCTTCGTCGACAGCTGGATCACGTTGTCGAGCATCATCACCCGGCCGAAATCGCCGTTCTCGAAGATGATCAGGTGCTGATGCTCGGTCTCGCTGTCGAAGAGAACGCGATCCGCCCTCAGACGGATACGGAAGCCGCGGTGCAGCGTTTCTTCGACCCACCGGTCCATCTTTGAATTTCCTTGCCGCGCAGTTGCTCTTTGACCACCACCTTGCGCGGCGAGAACGCCTCTTTCAAGACGTCGATGGCTCGTCGCGGGTGCGTCTGGCCACACATGAAGACATCGAGCGCGGCGTAGCCGTACTCGGGCCAGCTGTGGATCGAAATATGCGAACTCGGCAAGCACAGCGACACCGGACACGCCGCCATTGGGCGTGAAGTGGTGAAGATGAATGTGCAGGAGCGTTGCACCGGCGACTTCAACACAGCGACGAAGAGTTGCTTCGATGTGTTCTAGGTCGTCGAGCCGTTCCGCCCGAATCAGATCGATGATGAGATGGGTGCCGGCGTAGCGGACCCCGTCTCGCTCACAGAAAAAATCCTTGCGCTCGTCCTCTTCCGAGGCGAGGCACGGAGAATGCTTTTCTTCCGTTTGGGCGGTGCTTGAACCACGATCCAAGTCCATCCCCAATTGGAAGAGGGCGTCATCGGACATGGCGTCCTCCCTCCAACCAGCAGATGTTCCAGTTAAACGACGCGCTATTTGCTACCAATGCACAAGCGATGCAAGAAGTTTTTGGACCCGCGGCGGAGTGTGACCGAATTAAGATGATCGCAGCCGCGCCAAGCGAAGCGAGTGAAGGTAGTCGCCGTGGTTAAGTCTGACGCGAAGCGAAGTTCCAGCGTGCTGTTTCTACTTTCTGTTCTCGTCGCGCTCGTCGCGGCGCCGGCGAGTGAGGCACGCGCTGAAGAGCTGCCGCGGCTCGGCGTGTCGCTGCCGGAAACGTCGGTCTCCGGGCTCTCGTCCGGTGCCTACATGGCGGGACAGATCGAGCTTGCGCACGCCAAGGACATCGTCGGCGCCGGCATCGTCGCCGGGGGACCGTTCGGCTGCGCGGTGTCGGCGTCGAGCCGGCTGTTTCCCTATTGGCCGATGGTCGTGTGGCAAAATGCCATGCTCGCCGATCACGAATGCATGCAGGTGGACTGGGGCGCTCCGGACGCCGACGGAGCTGGTGACGCAGGCCAAAGAGCTCGCCGCTGCCGGCAAGATCGATCCCTTGGGCGACCTCGCCGACGACAGGGTCTATCTGTTCTCCGGCAACGCCGACGCGACCGTGCGCCGCCCGGTGGTGGAGGCGGCCAAGCGCTTCTATGAGGCGGCGGGCGTTCCCGCCGCGAGCGTCATGCTCGTCGAAAGCGACGGCGGACACGCCTTTCTGACCGAGACCGCGGGCGCCTCGTGCGACGTCACCAAGACGCCCTTCGTCGACGATTGCGACTACGACCAGGCCAAGGCGATCCTCTCATGGATCTACGGCCCGCTCGCGCCCCACTCGCCGAGCCCGACCGGCCGGTTCGTCACCTTCGACCAGACCGCCTTCGACAAGGAGCCCCCCAACGGCCTTGCCGATGAGGGCATCGTCTATGTGCCCTCGGCTTGCGCCAATGAGCGCGGCTGCCGCCTCCACATCGTCTTCCACGGCTGCGACCAGTCCCGCGAGGACGTCGGCGACGACTTCATCAAGGAGAGCGGCTTTGCCCGGTATGCCGACACCAACCGGCTCGTCGTGCTCTTCCCCCAAATCGCGGGAAGCCTTGCCAATCCCCATGGATGCTGGGACTGGTGGGGCTATAGCGACATGGATTTCCTGGAGAAAGAGGCGCCGCAGATCGCAGCCGTCTGGGCCATGGCCGAGCGCCTCGCCACGCAGCCTTGAAGGAACGGCATGCTCAAGGAGACCTCGATGCAGGAGCGCCTCTATAGGCTCGCCAAGCGCCTGAACGTCGGGCGCATCCTGCGCTATGGCGATCTGTGGACGCGCTATCTGTGGCGCCGGGGCTTGAGCGCGCTCGACGCCGCCCGCAGCCGCCCTGGCAGCGGCGATGTCGCGGCGCTTGGTGCTGCGCTTGCCGCGGCCGACATGAATGCGGCGAAGCGGATCGCTGTCGCCTCCTGGTTTCCACTCGACCTTGGCAATGTCGGGCTGCAGCGGCGGATGCTCGCGAGCCTTCTCGACGAGCGCCCGGATCTCGGGGTGACGCCGGAGATCCTCGACTGCCTCTCCCGATTGAAGCGCGCCGACGACCTCTCCGCTGGCGTCGACGCCCTGGTCGATGCGGGGACGAGCCCGCAGGCCGTGAACACCGCCCTCTACGCCTTGTTGCTCAGACGCCTGCCCGCCTCCTCAGAGCTTGCCATGATCGTCTCGCGCCATCCGCGTCACGCCCTGATCGCGATCCTTTCCGGCGATGAGTATCGGAGGCAGGGACGCCGGGCGCTGGCGCCTTAAGCCCCGAGGCCCGGATGCTCTATATCGATGTCGGCAACACGCTCCGCTGGGGCCTCAGAACCGGCATTCAGCGCGTGGTTCGCGCGCTGAGCTACGAGCTCGCCAAAAACGCGCCGGCGACGACGCGGTTGATCGCCTTCGACGCCGACGCCGGACGCTATGTCGCCCTTGCCCGGCCGGAGCTGATCCGTTCCGCCGACAGCCTCGCCGAGGTCGAAGCCGACGCCCGCGTCCCTTTCGACCTCGACAGCCTTGCAGCGGGAGGCATTTTCTTCGAGCCCGACGCCACCTGGTCCGAGCCGGTCAATCGCGGCGCCCTATTCAGGCGGCTCAAGGCGAACGGCGTCATCGTCGTCGTGCTCAACCACGACGTCATCCCCTTCCTGCTGCCGCAGCTGTTTCCGGCGAACACGCTGATCGCCTTCGCCGAAACTATCGCCGACCACATCCAATATGCCGACTATGCGCTCGCCACCTCACCAGGCGTCGACCGCGACCTCCGGGCGCTGGCCGAGCGCTACCTCGGCCGCTCCATCGCCACCCGGGTCATCAAGCTCGGCGCCGATTTGTCCGAAGCCGGCCCCGCAGACGCCGACGAGGCCTTCGCCGCGACCTTCCCCGCCCTGGCCGGGCTCCGCTTCCTGCTCACGGTGGGGACGGTCGAGCCGCGCAAGAACCACGCGCTGTTGCTTCAGGCCTTTGATCGGCTGGAGGCCAAGGATGCCGGCCTCGTTGTGGTCGGGCGCAAGGGTTGGATGGCCGACGACGTTATCGCCGCGCTGACCGGCCATGCCGAATTCGACAAGCGCCTGTTCTGGTACGAGACGCTCGACGATGCGGCACTCGCCGCCCTCTACCGCCACGCCTATGCTTCGGTACTGCCGTCCCGATACGAAGGCTACGGCCTCCCCGTGGTCGAAGCCTTGTCCGAAGGTTGCGCCACTGTCGTGTCGAATGCCGGTTCGATGCCGCATGTCGCGGCGGGCGCGGCCGAGATCTTCCCCCGCGACGACGGCGAGGCTCTGTTCGCCATCCTCGACCGCCTTTATCGCGACCCCCGCTACCATGCCGAGCTCAGAAAGAGAGCCGCGGCCTTCCGGCCGACGTCATGGCGCGAGGCGGGGATAAGCGTGGCGCTCGCGCTCGAGGACATCGCCACTGGGGCCTCGCACGAGTTTGCCGCGCCGGTACGGCAACTGGTTTATCTCTCGATCCACCCTGAGATTCTCGACCTCTCGCTCGCCTCGGTCCGGACCAACCTTGCCTTCATCGACCGGATCGTCGTGCTCACCAGCCCTAGCGCCAAGGCGGCGATCGAGGCGGTGGCACGGCGGCATTTTCCCGAGGCTCGTTATCCTCACCGACGACGCCGTCGCCGGGGGAGAGCTTCCCGCCGATCATCAGGCGCGCAACACCTGGCTCCGCAAGACGCTCTACGACGAGGACGCGATCGAGGCGAACTTCCTCGCCGCCGACGAGGATGCGATCGCGCTTCGCCCGCTCGACCGCAGCCACTTTCAAAAGTCTGACGTGCATCTCGGCTATTATTTCCTGAAGGACATGGCGAATTGGCTCGCGGGTTCGCCGGCACCAACGAGCTTCGACCGTGGTCTGCGCAATGTCTGGCGCGTGCTGGCGGAAGCCGCCTACCCGACGAAAGCCTTCTCCAGTCATATGCCGCAGATCATCAACAAGAGCCTGGCAAACGAGATCTTCGGCCGCTTCGTGGTCGATCGCGACCACGCCGACCCTCGATGAATGGTCGCTCTATTTCAACGTCGCCGGTCAGCTCTATCCCCGCCACTTTCGCGCCGAGCCAAGCGGAACGCTCGGCTGGCCGATGCGCCCCGGCGACTGGTTGCCGGAGATCCTGCCGACCGATCCCGCCTTCGAGAACCATTACGCCGCGAACTACGAGCCTGACGGCATGTTCGCGCGCCTCTCTCCCCTCGGCGACCGCGACGCCAAGACCGATCGGGCGTTCAAGGCGTTCGCGCGCGCGCGCCATGCCGAGATCGAGGGCGGGGGCGCGCACGCGCCAGGGATGCTCGGCGTCGTGGTGACGCCGGAGGCGCTGAAATTCGTCGGCACCGGAACGGTGCTAGCGGGCAAGGGCAATGTCCGCCGCGTGGTCCTCGTCAACGGCAGCTCGGATGCCGAAAAGGTCGAAGGCAGGCTCGAGATGTTCGTGACCGACGCGCGCGACGCCCCGGTCAGGGGCGAGACGGTCAGGCTCGGAGAGGTCTGTTGGATCCCGCTGTTGCCGCCCGAGGCGCCGGGCCTTTACCCGATCCGCTTCTTCGCCACCTTGGACGGGGGCGCGCGGCTCGAGGCACGCGGTCTGTTAACGGTCATCGCCGATAAGGAGAGGCGATGACGAGTGCAGTGGCAAGCATCGGCGTGACGCTCGCGGACGCCCCCCGCGGCTCGCCGCTTTATGGCGAGGCGCTGCGGCTGCGCGAGGCCCTGCTGCGCAAGCCTCTCGGCCTTACGGTCACCGAGGAGGAGCTGGCGGACGATGCCCGCCGGCGGCATTTCTGCGCGCTCGCCAACGGCGCCGTGATCGGCACGGTGTCGATGCGGCCCCTCGGCGCCCACACCTTGCAGCTGAAGCAGATGGCCGTGGCCCCAGAGTGGCGGGGCAAGGGCGTCGGCGCCAGGCTCCTCGCCCATGCCGAGGCCTGGGCCAGGAGCCAGGAATATGCCTATGTCATTCTCAATGCGCGGATCGGCGCGGAGGGCTTCTACGCCAGGCACGGCTACGTGGCCCAGGGCGAGCCCTTCGAGGAGACCACCGTCCCGCATATCAGGATGACGAAGCGAATCTGGGAGGAGGAGACATGAGTTTGGACGTTGGCGACAAGGCGCCGAGCTTCACCCTACCCGCCGACGGCGGCGGCAAGATTTCCCTGAAGGACCTCAAGGGCAAAAAGGTGGTGCTCTATTTCTATCCCAAGGACGACACCTCGGGCTGCACCGCCGAGGCCTGCGCCTTCCGCGATTCCCTCCCCGACTTCTCCAAGGTCAAAGCCACGGTGATCGGCATCTCGCGGGATTCGGTCGCGAGCCACGACAAGTTCAAGAAGAAATATGGGCTCACCTTCCCGCTCGCCGCCGACGAGGACGGCGAGGTGTGCGAGGCCTATGGCACCTGGGTCGAGAAGAGCATGTATGGCCGGAAATATATGGGCATCGAGCGCTCGACCTTCCTGATCGACGAGAAGGGCGTGATCCGCGGCATCTGGCGGAAGGTGAAGGTCCCCGGCCACGCCGAGGAGCTCTTGAAGGCGGCGGAGGCGTTGACGTAGCTCGATGATCCAGCCCTTCCCGCCAAACTTCCGCACCGAGGACATCGACACCGGCGGCGTCACCATCCATGCCCGCATCGGCGGCCAGGGCCCCGCCGTCGTCATGCTGCACGGCTTTGCCGACACCGGAGACATGTGGGCGCCCCTGGCGGCCGCGCTCGAGAACGATCGCGCGGTGATTGTGCCCGATCTGCGTGGCATCGGACTTTCCTCGCACCCGGACGGCGGCTACGACAAGAAGACGCAAGCCCGCGATATCGCGCGTGTGCTCGATCATCTCGGGGTGCAGAAAGCCGATCTCGTCACCCACGACATCGGCAACATGGTCGGCTACGCCTTCGCCGCCCAATATCCCGAGCGCATCAGGCGCTGGGTGGCGATGGATGCCCCGCTTCCCGGCATCGGGCCCTGGGACGAGATCCTGCGCAATCCGCTGCTCTGGCATTTCAACTTCCGCGGCCCAGACGTCGAGCGTCTGGTGGCGGGCCGGGAGCGCATCTATCTCGACCGTTTCTGGAACGAATTGTCGGCCGATCCGAACGCGATCGATGAAGCGACCCGCCAACATTATGCCGCGCTCTATGCCCGGCCCGGTGCCATGCACTCAGCCTTCGAGCAGTTCGCGGCCTTCCATCAGGACGCGATCGACAACAAGGGCTTCGCCGCCAACGGCAAGCTCGACATGCCGGTGCTCGCCGTCGGCGCGGAGAAATCCTTCGGCACCGCCATGGCCGACGACATCCGCTTCGTCGCAAGCGACGTTACCGGGGCGGTGATCGCGAATTCGGGACATTGGCTCATGGAGGAGCAGCCCGCTGCCACGATTGCCGCGGTGCAGGCTTTCCTCGAAACGTGATTCAGGCGTGTCGCAGATGTCGCACTGCTCTCCCCTCGCAGGGATACAAAGGCTAAGTTGCTGACGTGACCAGCGTTCCGGAAAAGACCGTGCTCGTCCTGCAAGGCGGAGGAGCGCTCGGGGCCTATCAGGGGGGCGCTTACGAGGCTCTGTGCGACGCCGGACACATGCCGAGCTGGGTCGCCGGCATTTCGATCGGCGCGGTCAATGCGGCCATCATTGCCGGCAATCCGCCGCAGAAGCGCGTCGAACGCTTGCGCGCGTTCTGGCAGCTCGTCTCGAGCCGCCTGCTGGCGTGGCCGCTCGCCACTGACGACAATTCCCGCCGCATCTTCAACGAGACCAGCGCCACGCTCGCCGCCGTCGCTGGCGTGCCCGGATTTTTTGAGCCCCGCGTCCCGCCGGCCCTGTTCCAACCGCAAGGCACCCCGGAAGCCATCAGCCTCTACGACACCGCGCCGCTCCGGGAAACGCTGCTCGAGCTGATCGATTTCGACCTGCTGAATTCCGGCGCGGTGCGGTTGAGCATCGGCGCCGTGCAGGTGCTCAGCGGCAACATGCAGTATTTCGACACCGCCAAGCAGATCGTGGGGCCGGAGCACGTCATGGCAAGCGGCGCCTTGCCGCCGGGCTTCCCGCCGATCGAGATCGACGGCGAGCCGTATTGGGATGGCGGGCTCGTCTCCAATACGCCGCTCGAATATACGCTCGAGCGCACCGGCCCGCGCGACGACATGTGCATCTTCCAGGTCGACTTGTTCAGCGCCAGAGGCTGCATGCCGCAAACCCTGTTCGAGATCGGGCAGCGGGAGAAGGAAATTCGCTATTCGAGCCGCACCAGGCTCAACACCGACAGGTTCCGCGAGTTGCAGACCATCCGCAGGGCCATCCGGCACCTGCGGGGCAAGCTGCCGCAGGAGTTCGACGACAATCCCAACTGGCAAATTCTCGACCGCGTGAGTTGCGACGCGGCCGTCACCATCGTGCTGCTGATTCACCGCCGCGCCGCCTATTGGACCCAATCCAACGACTACGAGTTCTCGCGCTATTCGATCGACGAGCATTGGCAGGCCGGAATCGACGATGTCGAGCAGAGCATGAACCATCCCGACTGGAGGAACCGCACCAGGCCCGAAGAGGGGGTCAAGGTGCTCGACCTGACGCGGAGCCTCGACACCGATCCCAAAGAACGCGTGCTCTGAGGCCGCAGTCCTCGCGCAGGGGATCGGCTCAGACGATGGTCTTGGCGTAGAGGTCCGGGCGTCGGTCGCGGAAGAAGCCCCATTCGGCGCGATAGCGCTCGATCGCGGCGAGATCGAAGCTGTGGGTCAGCACGCCTTCCTCCTCGGCGCCGAAGCTCGCCACCACGTCACCGGTGTGGTCGGCGATGAAGGAATGGCCGTAATAGCTCTGCGTCGCGCCGTCGTTCTCCTCGGTGCCGATGCGGTTGGCGGCGACAACCGGCACGGCATTGGCGACGGCGTGACCCTGCATGGCGCGGCGCCAGCGATCATGGGTGTCGAGTGTCAGATCGTAAGGCTCCGAGCCGATCGCCGTGGGATAGAGCAGCAGCTCCGCGCCCTGGAGCACCATGGCGCGCGCGGCCTCCGGATACCATTGATCCCAGCAAATGCCGACGCCGATCTTGCCCGGCTCGGTCGCCCAGGTCTTGAAGCCGGTGTCGCCGGGGCGGAAGTAATATTTCTCCTGGTAGCCCGGACCGTCGGGGATGTGGCTCTTGCGATAGACGCCGAGCACCTCGCCGCGGGCGTCGGCCATGGCGATGCTGTTGAAATAGCGCGGCCCGTCCTTCTCGAAGAACGAGATCGGGATCACCACCGAAAGCTCCTCGGCAAGCGCCTTGAGGGCGACGACGCAAGGATGATCGCGCACGGGATAGGCGGTGGCGAACCATTTCGGGTCCTGGCGGGTGGGGAAGTAGATGCCCTGAAACAGTTCCGGCGCCAGGATGACGTCGGCGCCCCGGGCCGCGGCCTCGCGCACGAAGCCTTCGACCTTGGCGATGTTCGCCGCCATGTCTGGCCCGAAGGCCGACTGAATGGCGGCAACGGTGACGATGCGTTCCGCCATCACGCGGGCTCCTGCTGGGTGATGCAATGGAACGAGCCGCCGCCGGCCTCGTCGATGCCGAGCAATCCGCGCGACGGCAGGCCTATGACCTCGCGGTCCGGGAACACCGCGCCGAGTGCCTCGAGCGCGGCACCTTCGCTTGGCGTGCCATAGACCGGAACGACGACGATGCCGTTGGCGATGATGAAGTTGAGATGGGACGCCGGCGCAATGCCGCCGCGCGCATGGCGATAAAGCCCAGGGCTCGGAATGGCGATCACCTCGAGGCTGCGGCCCGCCGCATCGGTTTCGCCGGCGAGCCTCGCAGCGATCGCATCCAGGATCGCCGCGTTGGGATCGTCGTCGCCGGCCGGGACCTGGCAGATCACCCGCCCCGGTCCGACGAAGCGCGCGAGGTTGTCGATATGGCCGTCGGTGTGGTCGTTCATAAGCCCCTCGTCGAGCCAGATCACTTTTCGCGCGCCGAACGCCTCACCGAGCGCCGCCTCGGCTTCCGCCCTGGTCCAGCCGTTGCGGTTGGCATTGAGCAGGGTCTGGCGCGTGGTGAGGATGGTGCCCTCGCCGTCCCGGTCCACGGCGCCGCCTTCGAGCACGAAACCGAAATGGCGGGTGGGGATGCCGGCGAGCCGCGCGATGTCGTCGCCGACGGTGGCGTCGTCGGGGAGGTCGAAGCGGCCGCCCCAGCCATTGGTCTTGAACCTGAGCGCGACGCGGCCTTGGGGGGTCTCGGCGAAGATCGGCCCGGTGTCGCGCAGCCAGACGTCGCCGTATCTCGCCCCGATAAGCTCCGCGGCGTCGCCAAGCGCGGCTCTAGCGGAGGCTTCGGCCTCGGCGCCGTTGACCAAGAGGCGCACCCGGTTACCCTTCGCCAGCGCCTTGACCATGGCGGCAATGTCCCGGCGCGGGCTCGCGAGGTCGCCGTCCCACTGCGCGACCGACGCGGGCCACGCGGTCCAGATTGCCCGTTGCGGCGCCCATTCCGCGGGGACGGTGACGGCAGCTGCAGCCATGGTGGGGGACGTCATAGCGCCGTTTTAGGGATCGGCTGCAACGGATCAAGCGGCAAAACGTTAAGGAGCGTTAGAACGGTGTCATTGGTCCGACGCTGGGCAAATGCTAGATTGCCGCTCGGCTGCGGGGCGCACCAAGCTAACGAGGAGTTCGTGTCATGGCGATTTTCGGGTCTGATCAGAGTTCCGCCGTCCCGGGCGGTAGTGTGGGCAAGCCGCTGATGCTGGCGCTATTGGCGCTGTTGGCGGCGCGCTATTTCGGTGGCGGCAAGAAGTCGGCCGACGCGCCCGCGCCTGCCGAAGTGCCGTCGGGGCAAGATGCCGGCGCCGACGCCTCTCCCGGAAGCATTCTCGATGGCCTCGGCGGCCTGCTCGAGCAGTTCCAGAAAAAGGGCTTCGGCGACACCGTCGACAGCTGGGTCAAGACCGGCACCAACAAGGACATCTCCTCGGGCCAGGTCAAGGACGCGCTCGGCGGCGACATGGTCGACGAGCTCGCCCAGCGCACGGGCCTCTCGCGCGACCAGGTGCTGAACGAGCTGGCGCGCATGCTGCCAAGCGCCGTCGACAGGATGACGCCCGGCGGCCGCCTGCCGTCGCGCCACGAGATCGAGCAGCTTCTCCGTTGAGCAGTAAGCCTACGCGTTTCATGACGACCAACTGAACAGAGAGGTAACACCATGTCGATTATTGCCTGGATTGTCCTGGGCCTGATCGCCGGCTTCATCGCCAGCAAGATCTTCGTCGGCTCGGGTCAGGGCTTCTTCATGGACATCGTGCTCGGGATCGTCGGCGCCGTGGTCGGGGGCTACATCTTCTCCGCCGTCGGCTCGACCGGCATCACCGGGTTCAATCTGTGGAGCATGTTTGTCGCGGTGATCGGGGCGGTCGTGCTGCTATGGATCTACCACGCCATCAGCGGCCGCTCGACCTAGAGTCCAACACCTGTCTTTTGACTTCTGACTTGCCTCCGCCCTGGGTGAAAAGCCCGGGGCGGAGCTGTCTAGACCAGCTCGGCTGCCTCGCCAGGAGCGGCGGTCGCTGAGGCGCCGATGAGATAGTCCTCCAGGAACGGCGTACGATAGCCGTCCTCGCGCCACAGAATCGGAAAGAAGCTTTCATCCATGAGGTTGTCGCCGACGCGTTTGTAGCGGCTGTAGATGTAGCTGATCTCGGTTTGGTGAAAGCGCGCTTCTGAGGATAAGCAATGCGCCACGACGGCGCGGCGCGGAGTGTCTCCCCGGTTGGGGCCTGAGCCGTGCCAGGTCCCGCCGTGATGAAAGGCGCAGCCGCCGGCTGGGACTTCGACCGGCACGATTTCGGGCTCGCCGACACCGGCGGCCGCGGCCGCTTCCCGCAGCGCGGCCTGGTAGTCATCTGGCGCGTGAAAGGCGTGCCGTGGGGGAATGACACCCCATTTATGCGAGCCGCGAGCATATTCCAGTGTTCCGCCCTCGCCTGTCGTGTCGTCGAGCGCCACCCAAACCGTGACGTAACCGGACGGCACGACCCACTGGCAATAGGCATCATCCTGATGAAATCCGAGTGATTTGGCGCCAACCGGTTTCCACAGCACGTTGTCGTGGCCGATGCGCGTTCCAGGCCAACCTGCTAGTCGGGCGCAGGCGCGTGCGACATCGGCATTGAGAACGCGAGCCGCCACTGTCCGATCCGATTTCCAAGCGTTGCAGATTTGTCTGGTGCGGTCGGGGGCGTCACGCCCCTCCACCCAATTCCACTCATCGGGATAGAGGCCGGTCTCGAATGTGCCCCGGAACAATGGTTCGAAGCGCGTCCGCAAACGCTCTACCTCGTCGATGCCGACCAATCTCTCCTTGATGAGAAAGCCATTCTCGGCGAAGCGGGCGCTGTCCTCTTCGGTGAGATCGAAACCGACGTTGGCGTGGCGCATGCAGACACCTCTGTCACGATGCGATTCCGGTCGGCGGGAGAGAACTCGCCCGCGAGCAGCCGCGGACTACGGGCTGGCGCACCCGAAGGGATTCGAACCCCTGACCTCTGCCTTCGGAGGGCAGCGCTCTATCCAACTGAGCTACGGGTGCTTCGTCCGGGAACGTAGACCAATCGGCCGCGTCGAAGCAACGCCGGCAGCCGGCGGCCGCCCATCTGGCTTCCAGCCCCTGATTGGCGTAGGTATGCAACTTGAGGCCATAACGGCAGAGGCAAGCCTTGAAAAAGAAGAAAATTATCGTGGTCGGCGCCGGCTTCGGCGGCGTGTTTGCCGCCAAGGAGCTGGCCAAGATCAACCGCGGCCAGTTCGACATCGAGCTGATCAACAACAACAATTATTTTGTGTTCCAGCCGCTCCTGCCGGAGGTGGCCGCCTCGACCATCCATTCCTCCGACGCAGTGGTGCCTTTGCGCCAGCTGTTGCGCAACGTCCAGATCCGCCAGGCCGAGGTGATGGGCATCGATTTCGCCAACAAGACGGCGATCGTGGTCCAGGGGTTCCGCCGCATCCCCGTCGACGTGCCTTATGACGAGCTCGTCATCGCGCTCGGCATGAGCGTCGACCTGAAGCGGTTCCCGGGGCTGCCCGAGCATGCGCTCACCATGAAGAACCTGTCCGATGCGCACCGTTTGCGCACCCACGTGATCTCCTGTCTCGAAATGGCGGACGTGGCGACGGACGCCGACCTCAAGAAGCAGTTGCTCACCTTCGTCGTGGTCGGCGCCGGCTTCTCCGGGGTCGAGACCGTCGCCGAGGTCAACGAGCTGATCCATCGCGCGCTGCGCTATTATCCCAACATCGCGCACGAGGAGATCAAGGTCTACCTGATCGAATATGCGCCGCGCATCCTGCCGACCTTCCCGGCCGACCTCGCCGCCTACGCTACCAAGCGGCTCGAGCTCCACGGCGTCGAGGTCATGACCGGCATCGGCACCAAGTCGGCGACATCGACCGCAATCGAGCTCGCGGACGACAGCATCATCCCGACCCGGACCATTGTCGCCACCATCGGCAATGGCCCCAACCCGCTCGTCGAAACGCTCGGCCTCGACATGCATTGGGGGCGCATCAAGACCGACCGGTTCATGCGCGTGGCGGATCACGACGGGGTGTGGGCCATCGGCGACGCGGCGGAAATCCCGCTGGTGGAGCAGCCCGCCGAGGATCCGGCCGATTACGCGCCGCCGACGGCGCAGTTCGCGGTGCGCGAGGGACGCCAGCTCGCCCACAACATCGTCGCCAAGTCGAAAGGCGAGGAGCTCAAGCCGTTCGCCTATACCTCGAAGGGCTCGCTCGCCTCGCTCGGCATGAGCAAGGCCGTGGCCGAGGTCTATGGCGTCAAGCTGTCCGGCACGCTCGCCTGGCTGCTCTGGCGCGGCTTCTATCTTTCCTTCTTGCCGGGCTTCGCCTCGAAGGTGCGGGTGCTGGTCAACTGGCTGATGAACCTGATGATGCCGCCGAACATCGTGCTGATCCAGTCGTCGCTGCCGTCGACGCGCTACATCCACTATCGCAAGGGCGACAAGGTGCTCGAGCCGGGGATGCTGATCGACGGCTTCTATACCGTGGTCAAAGGCGAGCTGAAGCTCACCATCGACAATCCCGAGACCGGGGAGCATTTCGAGAAGGTGTTCGGCCAAGGCGAGCATTTCGGCGAGCGGGTGCTGCTCAAATCCGCGCTCCGCACCGGGCTCGTGGTCGCGCTCGAGGATTCCACCGTGCTGTGGATCTCGCAACGGGACTTCACCCGCCTCGCCCGCGCCTTCCCCTATCTCGACGAGTATTTCAAGGACTATATCGACAGGACCTTCGGCGGCCCCGACCGGGGCTTTGCGCCCGGCAGCGCCGAGCGCTCCCACGAGCTCGAGTTCCCTGCGCTAGAACGCACGCCCTATTCCCTGACGAGTGCGGATCGGTACACTCGACTTATGCGTGCATTCAGCGTAACATGCGCGTATAGAGGGTAACACCGTGGAGGCGCCCGTGGATCAGGGTGGGGCCACTGAATGCGGCGTCGACACCAGTTGCTACGTCAGGGCGACCATCGCGACCATTAATGCGATCACCCAGGACATCGACTTCTGGTCTCAAGTGCAGATTGCGACACTGATCGCCACCGTGGTCTTTGGCGTGTTGGCCACCGTCATGATTGCCCTTCAAGGCGATGACAACAGGTATTGGACCAGGCCTGTGGGGATCATCGCCACGGCCCTCGTCACCGGCATTGCTTCTCTGACCACGGCCCTGCACGTTCCCGACAACATCGACAAGCTCATCGATATCCGCCGTCAGTTCACCGCGCTGGTGAACAACTTCGAGTACGACATCCAGCGGAAATCCGGTTTTGAGGCTGACGAAGTGCGGAAGAAATTCGCCGACGAATATAGCCTCCTCAACAGCGAACGCCTCAAGCTCAAGGGGTCCGCCGGACGCCTGAACATTGGTCAGGCGCCGGCGCCACCGCCACCGGTGAAGGTCCCCAAATAGCGGGAGAAGCCGTGGGGAAAGGCTCGGTGATGCTGACGCGGGCAGCCTAAACCCCTATATATCGGCCATCATGACCATGGCTGACACGAAGCCCGAGACCGCTGGGAAGCCGGTGGCAAAGGGCGACCACGTCTATCTGATCGACGGCTCGGGCTACATCTTCCGCGCCTATCACGCGCTGCCGCCGCTGACCCGCCCCTCGGACGGGCTTCCCGTCGGCGCCGTGCACGGCTTCTGCGGCATGTTGTGGAAGCTGTTGCGCGAGACCGGCGAGCTATCGCCGCCAACCCATTTCGCCGTGGTGTTCGACTATTCGGCGCGCACCTTCCGCAACGATCTGTTCGCCGGCTACAAGGCGCACCGCCCCGAGGTGCCGGAGGACCTGTCGCGGCAATTCCCGCTGATCCGCGAGGCGGTCAAGGCCTTCAACCTCGCCTGCGTCGAGCAGGAAGGCTACGAGGCCGACGACATCATCGCTACCTACGCGGTCGAGGCGCTAAAGGCCGGCGCCGACGTCACCATCGTCTCCTCCGACAAGGATCTGATGCAGCTCGTGCGTCCCGGCATCCGCATGTATGACACCATGAAGAACAAGGTGATCGGCGAGGCGGAGGTGCTGGAGCGGTTCGGCGTGCCGCCCGGGAAGGTGATCGAGGTCCAGGCGCTGATCGGCGATTCCACCGACAATGTCCCGGGCGTGCCCGGGATCGGGGTCAAGACCGCGGCGCTGCTAATCAACGAATATGGCGACCTCGACACGTTGCTGGCCCGCGCCGACGAGATCAAGCAGCCGAAGCGGCGCGAGAGCCTCGTCGCCTTCGCCGACCAGGCGCGGCTGTCGCGCACGCTCGTCATTCTCGATCGCCAGGTGCCGCTCGAGGTGCCGCTCGCCGAGACCGCGGTGCATCAGCCCGACGCCAACGTGCTGACGGGCTTCATGCGCCAGCTCGAATTCACGACCTTGCTCCGCCGCGTTGCCGAAGGGCTCGGCGCCGAACTGCCGGAAGGCGAGCGCGGCACGCCGCCCAAGACCGCGGCGAAACCGAAGAAGTCCGATTACGACCATCCGCTCCGGCGCGCTTTCCCCGGCGAGCCGACCGCGCCCCACGCCGGCCCGAGCGAAGGCTCGCCGGCCGTGCTTGCCGTCGAGCGCGCGGCGCGGCTGGTGAAGCTTCCGTTCGACCGCAGCAAATATGAGACCGTGCACGACGCGGGCCGGCTTTCGGCGCTGCTCGACACGGCCCGCGACCAGGGCTTCGTCGCCATCCGCGCCAAGATCAGCTCGTCCGATCCGATGCAAGGCGAGCTTGTCGGCGTGGCGCTTTCGCTCAAGCCAGGGCAAGCGGCCTATGTGCCGCTCGGCCATCGCGGCGGCGACGAGCTCGATCTCGGCGGCGACGCCCACATCGAGCAGATGCCGATGCGCGCCGCACTCGATCTGCTCAAGCCGTTGTTCGAAGACCCCTCGGTGCTCAAGATCGCCCAGAACGCCAAATTCGACATGGTGGCGCTCGCCCGCTACGGGGTGGCGCTCGCGCCGATCGACGATCCGTGCCTGATGTCCTATGCGCTCGACGCCGGCCGCGCCGAGCATCTGCCGGAGCATCTCGCCGGCGCGCTGCTCGGCTATACCTGCCTCACCCAGAAGGAGGTGCTGGGCTCGGGCCGCGCCGCGGTGAGCCTCGACCGGCTCGCCGTCGATCGCGCCGCGGAGTTCGCCGGCGAAGAGGCCGATATCGGCCTGAGGCTGTGGCTGGTGCTGAAGCCCCGCCTCATCGCCGAGCACGTCATCACCGTCTACGAGACGCTGGAGCGGCCGATCGGGCCGGTGCTCGCGATCATGGAGCGGACCGGCATCAGGGTCGAGCGCGCGACGCTCGCCACGCTCTCCGGCAGCTTCGCCCAGACCATCGCCCGGCTCGAGGACGAGATCAGGACGCTTGCCGGCGAGGACTTCAATATCGGCTCGCCGAAGCAGCTCGGCGAGATCCTGTTCGACAAGATGAGTCTCGCCGGCGGCCGCCGCACCAAGACCGGCGCCTGGAGCACCGATGCCGCCGCGCTCGAGGAGCTTGCCGCCGAAGGCCACGAGCTGCCGCGCAAGGTGCTCGACTGGCGCCTGCTGGCCAAGCTGAAGAGCACCTACACCGACGCGCTCCCGACCTACATCAACGCCGAGACCGGGCGCGTGCACACCTCCTACGCCCTTGCCGCTACGACCACGGGGCGGCTGTCATCGCTCGAGCCGAATTTGCAGAACATCCCGGTGCGCACCCCGGAGGGCCGCGCCATCCGCAAGGCCTTCGTCACCGACAAGGGCAAGAAGCTGATCTCCGCGGATTACAGCCAGATCGAGCTTCGCGTGCTCGCCCACATGGCCGAGACGCCGACCTTGCGTCAGGCCTTCGCCGACGGCCTCGACATTCACGCCATGACCGCGAGCGAGATGTTCGGCGTGCCGATCGAAGGCATGGATCCGGGCATCAGGCGGCGGGCGAAGGCGATCAATTTCGGCATCGTCTACGGCATCTCCGCGGTCGGGCTCGCGGCCCAGCTCGGCATCACGCGAAGCGAGGCAGGCGCCTATATCAAGACCTATTTCGAGCGCTTCCCCGGCATCCGCGACTACATGGAAGAGACCAAGGCCGAGGCGAAGCGCCAGGGCTACGTGAAGACCCTGTTCGGCCGGAAGGTGCACTACCCCGAGATCAACACCAAGAACCCGAGCTTACGCGGGAATTTCGAGCGCGCCGCCATCAACGCGCCGATCCAGGGCTCGGCCGCGGACATCATCCGCCGCGCCATGATCCGCATGGTGCCGGCGCTACTCGAGGCCGGGCTCTCGGCGCGGATGCTGCTCCAGGTCCATGACGAGCTCGTGTTCGAGGCGCCGGAGGAGGAGGTCGACAAGACCATGGAGGTGGCTTTAACCGTGATGGAGCAGGCGCCGGAGCCGGTGCTCAGGCTACGCGTGCCGCTGAAAGTCGACGCCCGCGCCGGCGACAACTGGGAAGCCGCGCATTAGCGGCGTTGAAGCGTACCGTCCTTGTCGATAAGTTCCAGCAGGCGGTTCATGGTGTTTTCGACGCCAAGCTGGCTCGCCAAACCATAAATGGCCCACATCATACCAATGACAGCTTCGTCGGTTTCGTCGACGCCTTTGTCGTCGCGGTAGCGCCTCAGGTAAGCAATCGTCTCTTCCTTTGTTGCCAACACGATGGGCTGGAGGCCTTCAAAGGCAACCACTCCTCTCTTCAGAGCCAAGTAAAAAGTCACGTTGCCTAAACCGAATTTGAACGCGGGTTCGATCTCTCGGAGCAGTACGAGTCTTCTCAACGACAAGACGATGCTAGCCGCGTGAATCAATTTACCCAGCGGGCTGGGTATGTCGAGCAACAGGCTTCTCCACTCCTCCAAGAAGCGATCCCGTTGTTCCGATGGCAGGTAATAGGCGGCAAACCGGAGCAACCTGTCCGAAATCCGGGGAGCCCTGGCCTCTATCTCGACCGCAAGCAGGGCCGTAACAATCCCCAATCCGAGAGAGACTAAAAGGTCCATTCCAGTGCTCCAGCGGGCAACTCAATCTCTGAAAACGCCTCGCGAGTCGCATTATAGCCCCGCGCCGTCAACTTGTAGTACCGCCTCCGTGGCCGACCTGCCTCTTTGGGGTCGATGTCTTCCCACCAGCTTTCAAGCCAGCCCGCTAATTCAAGTCGTCCCAAAATTGGGTACAGCGTCCCGGAGAGGATATTGGTCGCTTTCAAGATGTCAGATCCTGAAACCCCCTTCGCCGGGTGCTCGACAAAGACACGCAATACCCTGAGCATCTGATGCGTTAGCCTCAGGTTCTCTTCCATATTTCCACTCTCTCCCGCCATTGGCGGGGTCCTTGCTCCCGCCGTTGGCGGGGTTGGTCCCGCCGTAGGCGGGTGTAGAATATCTACATAGCCCTATGTCGATTGTCAAGGGAGGCCCGAGCCTACGTCCCAGCGCTCGCCGCTTTTCGCTCGTTCTCACATAAAAACTGGTGGCAGGGCTTTTGCTAGCGCTCTTAATTGGCCCGGGATCGTCCCGGGCATCCACGACTTGTCATCGCCCGGCTTGGCCGGGCGATCCAGTAATCCGCGACCTCGGTGAGTACTGGATTCCCGCTTTCGCGGGAATGACACCCTTAGCGGTGCACCGGCTTGACCACGGCGATGACGTTGGTCTGCACGACGCCCTCGACCTTCGGCATTTCCTCGAGCACCACCTTGGTGCCGTCCTCGGGCGAGGAGCAATCGAGCTGGGCCACGAGCTTCTCGCTCGACAGCACCACGACATTGGCGAATTTGCAGTTGGCGAGGCTCATCGCCTTGATGTGCTCGGCGACGTCGGGCGCGCTCGCGGCGCGGACCAGCTCAATGAAGAGATAGATATTCACCATGGTCGTCTCCTCGCCTGCGGTTGTCCTCTCGCAACAGCATAGGCCCGTGCCCGTGTTGCGTCATCGCCGCGCTTGACCGGGCAGTCCAATGGGACACTAAAGCCGACCTGCACCGCTCCGGAATGTGCTAGGGCCTGATGGGATGCCCGGGACAAGCCCGGGCATGACGCTTAGGAGAATATGGATGCTCAAACGACTTTTCGCGTTTCTTCTTGCCGTTTTCGCCGCCCTGCCGGCGCTGGCGCTGCCGGCGCCGATGAGCGAGCAGGACCTCACCGCCAAGAGCGACCTGGTTGCGACGGTGCGCGTGCTCTCGGTGTCCTGCACCTCGGTGAAGAAGGACGAGAAGACGGGAGAGGAGCTGCCGAGCTACCTCGCCAATCTGAGGGTGGTCGACGTCAAGAAGGGCGACGCCAAGCCGGGCGACGAGATCATCGTGACCTGGCGCGCGGTGCCGAAGGGGATCGTCGGCCCGTGGACCGTGAATTATTACCCCGGCGAGGAGGTGCTCACCCATCTCGTCAAGAAGAGCGGCGGCGTGAGCTACGGCTCGACCTGGTGGAACGCCAAGGGCGAGGACATCAAGGTGCCGCCGAACACCGAGCTGCCGTCGCAACTTGGCGAGACCTTCGTCGCGCCGCAGGCGCCGCAAGACCAGCATCCGCTGTAGGCCGCCGGTGCGGCCCTACGGTTTTTCCCCTCTCCCCTTGCGGGAGAGGGTGGCTCGCCGCTCGCGGCGAGCCGGGTGAGGGGGTTTGTTTTTCGACGCAGCTTACGCCGCTGACCCCCCTCCGCTCGCTGAGGTGCGAGCGTGCTCCCCCTCAAGGGGGGAGCAAAAAAAGAACTAAGCGCACCCCCTACGAGACGCGGGCGAGCCAATCCTTGAACATCTTGATGCCGGCTTGGTGGATCACCGGGCCGTAGCGGACGGTGTCGGCGCGAAGCTGCACCACATCGATCCCCGCCCGGGCCAATTCGCCGGCGTGGCCGATCAGCCAGCGCTCCATGCTCCGCGGATCGACCTCAGCATGAAACTGAAGCCCAAGCACCTTCGGCCCATAGGCGAAGGCCTGGTTCGGGGTGATCGCGGTCTCGGCGAGACGGGTGGCCCCGCTCGGCAGATCGAAGGTGTCGCCATGCCAATGCAGCACCCGGAACTTGCTCTCGGCGAGAAGATTGAGCGGCGACTGCCGCCCCTCCGGCGTAAGGCCGATCAAGCCCCAGCCGATTTCCTTCTCCCGGCCTGAATAGACCCGGGCGCCAAGCACGGCGGCAAGCGCCTGGGCGCCGAGGCAGATGCCGAGCACCGGCTTGCCGCGACGCACCGCCTGCTCGATCACGGCGAACTCGCCCTTGAGGAACGGGTAGCGGTCGACCTCATAGACGCCGATGGGACCGCCAAGCACGATGACAAGATCGGCGTCCTTGGCCTCGGCGAGGTCGTCGACGCCGGCTTCGAGATAGCGCAGCGCGACACCGGACTCCTCGAGCGCGCCGGCAATGGAGCCGGCGTCCTCGAAGGCGACGTGGCGGATGGCGATCGCGGTTTTCATGCCGGCCTCATGTTACGACGGCGACGCCGCCACGTCGCTGATCGCCGGCGCCCTCGACCCCGCCATCGGCGAAGCGCCGCGCGGCGTGTACGCCGCCGAAGAAGAGATTGCCGGCGGGCCAGGCTTGCGCATTGTCGCCGCTGGCGAGAAAGGCGCGCTCCACCTCCTCCGGGAAGCCGTGCTCGAAGCTCAAGCTGCCGCACTTCTCGACGTGAAGCCGCGGCGCTTCGACCGCCTCCTCGAGGCTCATGCCGCGGTCGAGGAAATTGACCGCGACCTGAAGGATCGCGGTGCGAATGCGGTTGGAGCCGCCGGTGCCGAGCGCGGTCACGGTGCCGTCGGGCGCGAGAATGATGGTCGGCGCCATCATCGAGGAGAGACGCGTCGCTTCGCGCCAACGGCCCAAGCCTTGCGGCGCCAGGTCCTCTTCGCCGAGCATGTTGTTCAGCATGAAGCCGAAATCGCCGACGATGGCGCCGTTGCCCTCGCCGTTGGAGAGGGTTGCCGCCGCGGCATTGCCGTCGCGATCGATGACACTGACATGGGTGGTGCCGCGATAGGCGGCCGGGTGCGCGGAGGCCTGCTGCATCGCGCGGACGAGACTGCCGCCGGCGAGCTTCGCCGCGAGCCCTTCGCCATGGGTTGCCCGCGCGGCATTGGTCGCCTCCATCGCCTCCTTCAGCGCAAGCGGGTCGGGGGTGCGCCCTTGCGCGCCAAGCGCCTCGAGATAAGCGAGACCGAACGCGATCAGCGCGCCGCTTGCCGCCGGCGGCGGGTTGAGCGCGACCGTAGCGCCGGCATAAGGCCACAGGATCGGGCGGCGGCGCTCGACGCGATACATGGCGAGGTCATCCTGGGTGAGGTGGCCGCCGGCGCGTTGCTGCGTCACGATGGCCGCGCCGACATCGCCGTCGACGAACAGCCTCTCGCCATCCTCGCCGAGCCACGCGATGGTGTCTGCGAGCGCCTCGTTGCGGAAAGTGTCGCCCGCCTTGAGCAGGTCGCCCGCCGGCGCGAAGATCGCGGCGGCTTCGGGCGTCGCCTTCAGGATCGGCGCGATCACGGTGAAGAGAAAGGCCTGGAAGGCATTGAGCGTAAACCCGCGGCGCGCGGCGCTCGCCGCCGGCTCGAGCAGCCGCCGCATCGGCAGCCGGCAGAACTCCTCATGCATCGCGAACAGGCCCGGCACGATGCCCGGCGTCGCGCTCGCGCCGAGGCCGATATGGAACTCCTGCTTGGCCGGACCGAAATCGGCATAGATCGGATAGAACTCAATCTCGCTCTCGGGGCGGCGCCGCCGCGGCGTCTCGGCGAAGAAGTCGAGAGGATGATTTGGTCGCTCTCCGCGCGGCGCGCCATGAGAAAGCCGCCGCCGCCGGGCGAGGAGAACACCGGCTCGGCGATAAAGGTCATGGCGAGACCGGCGACACAGGCGTCGAAGGCCGTGCCGCCATCGTCGAGAATTTCCGCCGCGGCCCTGGCGGTCAGCTCATGGCCGGCAGCGACGACGCCATTACCCTGTCTCATGGGTTTCCCTCCCCGCAAGGGGAGGGTGGCGAGCGCAGCGAGCCGGGTGGGGACTCCTTCGCGCGAGCTGCCAAAATTGCGTCTACCACTCCGTCCAATTCCCGGTCGATTTGGTTGTTCCAGAACCTCAAGATTTCGGTAACCCGCTTTTTGCAGAACCAAATCTCGGTCGGCGTCTCTCGCGAGATTTCTGTCAAAACCGTGTTGACCGCCGTCAACTTCGACGATCAGCCTCCATCGACGGCACTCGAAGTCCACAACGTAGGGTGGAAATGGGCGACTGACGGCGAAAATGAAATCCAAGCTCACGCAATTGGCGAAGTCTTGTCCAAAGCTTCACTTCCTGCGGCGTCATTCTCTTGCGAAGTGATCGAGCCGCTCCGCTGGCCATCATGAGTTTTAGCACACGCGAAGAAGTCGCCCCACCCGAATGCCGGCGCTTCGGCGCCGGCATTCACCCTCCCCTCGCGGGGAGGGATGAAGTTTGATTACCCCAAGCGCTTCTCGAGATCGGCGAGTTCTTCCTTGAGGCCGCTCGGCAATTTGGCGCCGAAGGTCGCGTAGTGCTCCTTGATAGACGGAATCTCCGCCTTCCAGCCCTCGACATCGACTTTGAGCAGGTCCTTAAGGCTCTCAGCCTTCAGGTCGAGGCCCTTGATGTCGATGGCGCCTTCCGCCGGCACCTTGCCGATCGGCGTGTCGACCGCCTCGGCGGTGCCGTCGCAACGCTCGAAGATCCACTTCAGCACGCGGGAGTTCTCGGCGAAGCCCGGCCACAGGAACTTGCCTTCGGGGCTCTTGCGGAACCAGTTGACGTAGAAGATCTTCGGCAACTTGTCGCCGCCCTTCTCGCCGATCTTCAGCCAATGAGCGAAATAGTCGCCCATGTGGTAGCCGCAGAAGGGCAGCATCGCCATCGGATCGCGGCGGATGTCGCCTTTGGCGTCGGCGGCCGCGGCGGTCTTCTCCGAAGCCATGATGGAACCGAGGAACGTGCCTTGCTTCCAGTCCTCCGCCTCGGTCACGAGCGGCACCACCGAGGCACGGCGGCCGCCGAACAGGATGGCGTCGATCGGCACACCCTTGGGATCTTCCCACTCGGGCGCGATGACCGGGCACTGTCCGGCCGGCGCGGTGAAGCGCGAGTTCGGATGCGCGGCGGGGCGGCCGGCTTCCGGGGTCCATGAGCGGCGCAGCCAATCGACCGTGTGAGCCGGCAATTCGCTCGTCATCCCCTCCCACCACACATCGCCGTCATCGGTGAGCGCCACGTTGGAGTAGATGCAGTTCGCATCCAGCGTCCGCATGGCGTTGTAGTTGGAATGGTCGGACGTGCCGGGCGCGACGCCGAAGAAGCCAGTCTCCGGATTGATGGCGTAGAGACGCCCATCCTCGCCGAATTTCATCCAGCAAATGTCGTCGCCGATGGTCTCGGCCTTCCAGCCGGGAATGGTCGGGTTGAGCATGGCGAGATTGGTCTTGCCGCAGGCGCTCGGGAAGGCGGCGGCGATGTACTTCGCCTTTCCCTCCGGATTGGTGAGCTTGAGGATCAGCATGTGCTCGGCCATCCATCCCTCGTCGCGCGCCTTGACGCTCGCGATGCGGAGCGCATGGCACTTCTTGCCGAGGAGCGCATTGCCGCCATAGCCGGACCCGTAAGACCAGATCTCGCGCGTCTCGGGGAAGTGCGAGATGTACTTCGTTGCGTTGCACGGCCACGGCACGTCGGCCTGCCCCTGAGACGTCAGCGGCGCGCCGACCGTATGCATGCCGCGCACGAAGTCCTCAGAGTCGCCGAGCGCCTTCCACACCTTGTCGCCGACGCGGGTCATGATGTGCATGTTGGCGACGGCATAGGCGCTGTCGGTCACCATGACGCCGATGCCGGCGATGGGAGAGCCGACGGGACCCATGGAATAGGGCACCACATACATGGTGCGGCCCTGCATGGCGCCGTCATAGAGCTTCTTGAGCGTCTCCTTCATCTCCGCGGGATCGGCCCAATTGTTCGTGGGTCCGGCGTCGTCCTTGCTGACGGAGCAGATATAGGTCTGGTCCTCGACGCGGGCGACGTCCTTGGGATCGGAGCGAACCAGAATGGAGTTGGGACGCTTTGCTTCGTTGAGCCGTATCGCCGTGCCGCCGTCGACCAGCGCCTTCAACATGGCCTGATACTCGTCCTTGGAGCCGTCGCACCAATAGACAAAGTCCGGCTTGAACAGCTTTTTCGCCTCTTCGACGAAGGCAAGCACCTTCTTGTTGGTGGTTTTGGCGCCCTCGGGAGCAATCTTCGACTGTACGCTCATGCGGGTTGGCATCCTCCGGATCGGGTCTGGCGGCTGGATTCGGCTGGCCTCTTGCTACCACCGATCTTGCAAAGCTTTCAAGGCGAGGCGCTCTGAATTGAGGCGTCCTACGGGCTGGCCTCGCGGGCCGCGTTGGCAAGGCGGACGAGTTCGTGGCGCGCCTCGCCCGGCGAGGCAATCGGGGCGGCAAAGTTGACGCGCCTCGTGTCGGCGCCGGCAGAGAAGATCGAGGCCCTCGGGGTCGATGCCGCTCATGCGCCAGGGGCCGTCGTCGCCGCCGGCAAGGCGGGTCGCATAGAGCCGGATGGCGTCGGCGTGGTCGGCGTTCATATGCTCCAGGATGCCGGGCTCGGCCGCGATGAGGTCCTCGGCGCCATCGATGGCGACGAGAAGCTCCGAAGGCGAAAAATCGACGATGCGGCCGAAGCCGCCGATATAGTGGGCGCCCTCGATGGCGAGCCGCCAAAAGGCGAAATCGGCGAAGTCGGCATAGAAGGCGGATTCCGGGTGGCGGGCGAGAAAGCGGCGCCGCGCGGCCTCGTCGCCGGTCTTCTCCGCGCGGCCGTAGACCGTCACCCGCGCCCCTTGCAGGGGATCGCCCTCGGCGCCGGTGCCGTCGAACAGGATGGAGGCCCGCGGGTCCTTCGCGAGGTTCCGGGTATGCTGGGCGAGGCCCGAAATCAGGAAGATCGGGGCCCCGGACGCTTCGGTCGCCACGGTGATCAGGGAGGCGTAAGGATGGCCGCTGCCCGCTGCAAGCGTGGCGAGCGAGGCCTTGAGCGCCCGGCGAATCAGGGCCCTGGCGTCGGCCGCCAACTCGGCCTTGGAGGGCATTTCGCCCGTGGTCTTATTTACTTGCGCCATAAGGCCATTTGTTTCATTGCAATGTTTAACGAGCTGGCAAGGCGCCCCCATGCTGCCACATTTTGCGTCAGCCTACCCTGCGACACCCCCTCTCGCCCGCAAAGGCTGAAAATCAATGCCAACTATCGCACTTGTCGACGACGATCGTAACATCCTGACCTCGCTCCGTATGGTGCTCGAGGCTGAAGGGTACAAGACCCAGACCTATAACGACGGCGCATCCGCGCTCGACGGTCTGTCGGAAAATCCGCCGGATCTCGCGATTTTGGACATCAAGATGCCGCGCATGGACGGGATGGAGCTGTTGCGCCGTCTCCGCCAGCGGAGCGAGCTGCCGGTGATTTTCCTCACCTCCAAGGATGAGGAGATCGACGAGTTGTTCGGGCTGAAGATGGGCGCCGACGATTTCATCCGGAAGCCGTTCCCGCAACGGCTGCTGGTGGAGCGGGTGAAGGCCGTGCTCCGGCGCGCCCAGCCCCGCGACGGCTCGGCGCCGATCGAGGACAAGTCCAAGGTGCTCGAGCGCGGCAAGCTGAAGATGGACCCCGAGCGGCATACCTGCGTCTGGGACAACCGCCCCGTGACCTTGACCGTCACCGAGTTCCTGATCCTGCAGGCGCTCGCCGCGCGGCCCGGCGTGGTCAAGAGCCGCGACGCGTTGATGGACGCAGCCTATGATGACCAGGTCTATGTCGATGACCGTACCATCGACAGCCACATCAAGCGCTTGCGGAAGAAGTTCAAGGCCGTGGACAACAGTTTCGACGTGATCGAGACGCTATACGGCGTGGGCTACCGCTTCAAAGAGTGACGGATCGGGAAGGTCCATGACCGCCGAGGCGGACAGGTCCTGGCAACAGCCCGAGGCGACCAAGCTCCGGGAACGGCTCCGCCGCGGCGTGGTCGCGGCCTATGTGCGCGTGCGCAAGGCCTTGCGCCGGGTGTTCCGGTGGCTCCCCTTCCGTCACGGCTTCTCGAGCCTCACCCGGCGCATCGTCGTTCTCAATCTGATCGGCCTCGCCATCCTCGTTTCCGGCATCCTCTATCTCAATCAGTTCCGCGCCGGGCTGATCGACGCCAAGGTGCAGAGCCTGTTGACGCAGGGCGAGATCATCGCCGGCGCCCTTGCAGCCTCCGCCGGCGCCGACACCGATCAGGTGCAGATCGACCCGGAGAAGCTGCTCGAGAGCGACAGCAACCAGAACAATGCCACTGACGACGACGCGCTCGGCGGCAGCATCGAATTCACCATCGACCCGGAGCGCGCGGCGCCGATCCTCCGCCGCCTCGTCAAGCCGACCGGCAGCCGCGCCCGCATCTATGGGCGGAACGGCGAGCTGATCCTCGATTCCGACACCTTCTATTCGCGGGGCGAGGTGCTCCGCTACGACCTGCCGCCGCCCGAGGCCGAGGAGCCCGACGTGCTGACCCAGTTCTGGCGCGCGGTGAAGACGCGGACGCGGCAATACGACCTGCCGCTCTATACCGAGATCGGCGGCGAGAACGGCAAGGCCTACCCCGAGGTCGCCGCGGCGCTCGCCGGCACCTCGGTGCCGATCGTGCGCGTCAACGACAAGGGCGAGCTCGTGGTCTCGGTGGCGGTGCCGGTGCAGCGCATGCGCGCCGTGCTCGGCGTGCTGTTGTTGTCGACGCGTGGCGGCGACATCGACAATATCGTCGCCGCCGAGCGCTGGGGCATCGTCAGGGTGTCGCTGTTCGCGGCCGCGGTCACCGTGGTGCTGTCGATGATCCTCGCCAACACCATCGCCGGCCCGGTGCAGAAGCTCGCCTCGGCAGCCGAACGCGTGCGCCACAGCGTCAAGGCCCGCGCCGAGATCCCGGACTTCACCGAGCGCACCGACGAGATCGGGCATCTCTCCGGCGCGCTCCGCGACATGACCAAGGCGCTCTACCGGCGGATCGACGCCATTGAAAGCTTCGCCGCCGATGTCGCGCACGAGCTCAAGAACCCGCTCACCTCGTTGCGGAGCGCCACCGAGACCTTGCCGCTCGCCAAGACCGAGGAATCCAAGGAGCGGCTGATGGAGATCATCCAGCATGACGTCAGGCGGCTCGACCGGCTGATCAGCGACATCTCCGATGCCTCGCGGCTCGACGCCGAGCTTGCCCGCGAGGATGCGCGTGCCGGTCGACGTCTCGGACCTCTTGCGCACCACGGTGTCGCTGTTCAACGACATCCATCGCGACGACACGCCGGAGGTGGTGCTGGAGATCGCCTATAGTCCCGGCGCCCACCCCTATCGCTGCTTGGGCCATGACAGCCGCTTGAGCCAGGTGATCGTCAACCTGCTCGAGAACGCGATCTCGTTCTCGCCGCCAGACGGCCGGGTGCGGATCAAGGCCAAGCGCGTCGGTTCCGACATTCATATTGCCGTGGAGGACGAAGGGCCCGGCATCCCGCCGGAGAATCTGGAGCGCATCTTCGAGCGCTTCTACACCGACCGGCCGCAGGAGAATTTCGGCCAGAACTCAGGGCTCGGCCTCAACATCTCGCGGCAAATCGCGGTCGCTCATGGCGGCGGTCTATGGGCGGAAAACCGTCCCGTCGACGCCAGCGTCCCGGAGGCGAAGGATCGCTCAAGCGGCGGCGCCCGCTTCGTCATCCGCCTCCCCGCGGCTTGATCCCCAGGGGCGAACATTGCAGCAAGCAAAGCAGCTGGTTCACGGCACTTGCGTGGCCTTCGGCGCGCACGCGGCGCTGCTGCGCGGGGGCTCTGGCAGCGGCAAGTCGGACCTCGCCCTTCGCTTTCTCGCCCTGGCCGCCGATGGGGACCTGGCGCCGCGCCTCGTTGCCGACGATCAGGTCGTGGTCGAAGTAGAAGCGGGCACGCTCAAGGTTTCGGCGCCGGAGGCTCTGGCGGGCAAACTCGAGGTCAGAGGCCTCGGCATCATGACGCTGCCGTATGCCGAACACGCGAAACTCGCTCTGATCGTTGATCTCGTGGCGCGCGACGAGGTGCCGAGGATGCCGCCGGAACCGTTGCCGCGCATAACGTTGCTCGGGGTGCGCGTGCCCAATCTGCAACTGGCGCCATTCGAGGTATCGGCCCCGCTCAAACTGAAAATGGCGCTTATTTCGGCAGTGTACTAAAAGCGCGGGTCGAGAGTGGAGCTTCGGGCTTGCGCCATCGTGCCTGCCCGACAAAGATAGCGCCCTTTACCGGGGGCAACATTCGCGGGGCGACATGATCGGTGTGCTCATCGTTACGCATGGCAGGCTCGCGCATGAGTTTCGCGCGGCGCTCGAGCATGTCGTCGGACCGCAGGAACAACTCGACACCATCTCCATCGGCCCCGACGACGATCTCGACATGAGGCGTGCCGATATGCTCGCCGCGCTCTCGGCCGTCGACAGCGGCGAAGGCGTGGTGGTGCTCACCGACATGTTCGGCGGCACGCCGTCCAACCTCGCCATCTCGTCGATGGAGCGCGACAATGTCGAGGTGATCGCCGGCGTCAACCTGCCGATGCTGGTCAAGCTCGCGAGCGTAAGAGGCGAATGTCGTCTCGCCGAGGCCGTCAACCAGGCGCAGGAGGCCGGGAAAAAATATATCAGCGTCGCCAGCCAAATTCTGGCAGCGAATTAGGGTCTAGACCTTGGGAGCCGCGAAACGCGGCTTTAATTTTGTCCAAACACAGCGATACGGATGCCCCGGTGAAACCGCGCTACGACAAGGGGGTGGAAAAGGGCAAAGGCCTCTACTTCGCCGAGGTCGTGATCCCCAACAAGAAGGGGCTGCATGCGCGCGCCTCGGCGCAATTCGTGCGCTGCGCCGGGAACTTCAACGCCGAGACCAAGGTGACGCGCGAAGGCCACACCGTCGGCGGCACGTCGATCATGGGGCTGATGATGCTGGCCGCGGGCCAAGGCCACTCGATCCTGATCGAGACCGAAGGGCCGGAGGCGCGCGAGGCCATGGAGGCCTTGATCGCGCTGGTCGAGGCCGGGTTCCACGAGGACGATTGACTTGCCTCGGCCCGCGGCATCGCGGGCCGGATTTTCCCCAAGCCGGGCAACCGCTTTGCCCTCCCGACTCGACCCCTCGGCCCGGCCGGTGCTACTTTAAGGCGGGGTTGAATGGGGGAGGCCATGCAACAGGACATCGCGCCGAGCGACGCCAGCACGCGTGCGCCCGGCTGGTATTTGCGGCGGGGCGACCAGGAATACGGGCCGCTGACCGACCGCGAGCTCGCCATGCTCGCCGAGCGCGGCGGCGTGAAAACCGAGGATCGATTGTGGAAGCCGGGCTTCGTGAGCTGGAAGCCGATCCACGACATTGCCGAGCTTGCCAAGGTAGCGCCGCAAGCAGACGCGCCGTTGCCGCGGTCATCGCAAGTCGCCGTGGTGCCGCAGGCGCCCGTGCTTAACCCCGAGCCGCCGAGCCGCGCGCAGCGGATCAAGGAAGTGGCGCTCGCGGAGCTGAAGAGCTTCATCGGCATCTTCGTCTATCTCTGGATCGTGTTCATGGTGTTCCTCGTCCATGAGTGGATCGTGCTCGCCAACAACGGCATCGGCTTCAGGTTCTACGGTCTCGCCGCCATCAACGCGCTGGTGCTCGCCAAGATCATGCTGATCGCCGAGAAGCTCCGCTTCGCCGAAAGGTTCGAGAAGGGACCGCTGATGTACCCGATCCTGTACAAGTCGGCGCTGTTTACGGTGCTGCTCCTCCTCGCCTATGTCGTCGAGGAGGTTCTGGTCGGCGTGATCCGCGGCAACGGCATGGCGGAGAGCATGCCGCGGATCGGCGGCGGCACGGTGATGGGAATGATGGCGGTCGGCCATCGTCATGTTCGTTGCGCTGGTGCCCTTCTTCGCCTTCAGGGAGATTGGACGGGCGGTGGGGCCGGTAGCGTTCCGATCCTTGATCCTCGGGCCGGCGTTCTCGCCGTTCGCGTTCTTGCGCCGTCGCGAGGGGGCGCGGGAAGCGGCCTGAGGCATCGTCGAGCAACGACGCTGCTGCTCAGTAGCTGGCCGCTTAACGGCGCTTGTAGCCGGTCACCATGGCGCGCACCAGATTCTCGTGGTGGGCGAAGCTCGCGAAGATCACCGCGGCGATATGGGCGAAGATGAGCGCAAGGGTGATGTTGGCGATGACCTCATGCACCTCCTCCATCTGCTCGCCGGTTGCCTTGGTGACGATGCCGGCGAGCGGTCCGGCCTGCTGATCGCCGCCATAGACGATCAGTCCGGTAATCACGGTCGCGGCAAGGAAGACGAGGAGTGCCACGACCATATAGCCGCCGCCGGGGCTATGGCCGAGATGGCGCTCCGAACGCAGCAGGATGAGGTCCTTCGCGTAGCGAACCGCCGTCGCCGGCGCGGTGATGAAATCCGAGAAGCGCGCGTGTCCCGGGCCGACGAAGCCCCACAGCACACGGGCGACGACGAGGATGCCGACGACGTAGCCCGCCCAGACATGCACCTGAAGCAGGTCGTCCTCGGTGAGATAGGCGATGGTGAAGCCCACCACCAAGGTCCAATGGAACGCTCGGACGAAGGGGTCCCAGACGTAAATTCGAGCGGGCGCGCCGCCAGGGTTGCGATCGAGCATAGCATCCTTTTCCGCCTGCCGTTGCGGCGACACCTTGAGCAGGATCAAGTTTCGGCCGAACGGCTTACAGGCACCTTACGCTTATGGAGCCGTCGAGCGTCTCGGATGGCTGCCCGCGCGTTGCGGCAAGATGAGAATGCATCCGATGATCAAGACCGCCAGCACGAGTGAGGCGAGCGGGCGGCTGAGCGCGAACCCTCCATGGTCCAATGGCTTGTCGAGAAAATCGCCGAGCGTAGCGCCGAGAGGCCGGGTCAAGATGAAGGCCGCCCAGAACAGCAGCACGCGGGAGACACCGGTCCAGAAATAGGCTGCGGCTACGACGGCGAGACCGGCCCCGAACAGAAGCGCGCCGCCTCCATAGCCGAGACCGGCATCCGCGACCCAATCCCCGAGCGCGGTGCCCAAGGTCTGGGAGAAGGTGATCGCCGCCCAGTAGAAGGCTTCCACCTTGGGCGTGCTCACGGTGTCGACGGACACCGATCCTTGCGACCAATACCACGAGCCGAGCACCGCCATGACGCAGGCGAACAGAATGAGCGAGCCACCGGCATAGCCAATGCCCAAGGAGCGGTCGGCAAATCGGCCAAGGTGGTGCCGACGGTGGTCGAGGCGACGATGGTCGCCCAATAGAGCAGGGGGTGAAACTTGTTCGCCGCGATTTGCGCAACGACAAGGACCACGAGTACGGCGAGAAAAATTGCGGTCCCGGCCAGATAGCCGAGGTCCATGGTCATCGACACCGTGTCGCCGCCGGTTTCGCCGAGCGTGGTGGCGAGGATCTTGATGATCCAGAAGCCGAGGGTGACTTCCGGCACCTTGCTCATGGAAAACTCGGTCGCGTTGGGGATGCGGTTCATGACGCTCCTGGTGCGACCGGCAAGACGCCGGGTCTACCGCGTTCGGCCCCTTTTAGGGGGCGCGGAGCGCCGGCGCCTCCCCAAAGGCGCCGCAGGGACACAGAGACGCACCTTGACTCCGGCGCCCCGAGACAAGATATAAGGAGTTCTTTATATCTTTATCACCAAGGCGGAGCGGAAACGGCATGAACTACCACGTCAAGGATATCGGGCTCGCGGATTGGGGCCGGAAGGAAATCGCCATCGCCGAGACCGAAATGCCGGGCCTGATGGCGGTGCGCGAGGAATACGGCAAGAGCCAGCCGCTCAAAGGCGCCCGTATCGCCGGCTGCCTGCACATGACCATCCAGACCGCGGTCCTGATCGAGACGTTGAAGGCGCTTGGCGCCGATGTGCGCTGGTCGTCCTGCAACATCTTCTCGACCCAGGACCACGCCGCCGCCGCGATCGCCGCCACCGGCACGCCGGTGTTCGCCTTCAAGGGCGAGACGCCTGGAAGAGTATTGGGACTTCGTCGACCGCATCCTGGAATGGCCGGGCGGCGAGACCGCCAATCTGATCCTCGACGATGGCGGCGACGCGACCCTGATCGTCATTCTCGGCGCCCGCGCCGAGACCGACCCCTCCGTGCTCGCCAATCCGGCCAACGAGGAGGAGCAAGCGCTGTTCGCCACCATCAAGCGGCGGCTCGAAGCGCGATCCCGGCTTCTATTCCAAGGTCAAGGCCAACATCCGCGGCGTGTCGGAGGAAACCACCACCGGCGTCCATCGCCTCTACGAGATGCAGAAGAAGGGCACCCTCCCCTTCCCGGCCATCAACGTCAACGACAGCGTCACCAAGTCGAAATTCGACAATCTCTACGGCTGCCGCGAGAGCCTTCCCGATGGCATCAAGCGCGCCACCGACGTCATGCTCGCCGGCAAGTTCGCCGTGATCTGCGGCTATGGCGACGTCGGCAAGGGCTGCGCCGAGAGCCTGAAAGGTCAGGGCGCGCGCGTCGCCATCACCGAGATCGATCCGATCTGCGCGCTGCAGGCGGCGATGGAAGGCTACGAGGTGACGACCATGGAGGATGCGGCGCCGAAGGGCGACATCTTCGTCACCGCCACCGGCAACAAGGACGTCATCACCCTCGACCATATGCGCGCCATGCACGACCGCGCCATCGTCTGCAATATCGGCCATTTCGATTCCGAGATTCAGGTGGGCGCGCTTCGCAACTCTGCGCTGGCACAACGTCAAGCCGCAGGTCGACGAGGTGGAGTTCCCGGACGGCAAGCGCATCATCCTTCTCGCCGAAGGCCGCCTCGTCAATCTCGGCTGCGCCACCGGCCATCCGAGCTTCGTCATGAGCGCGTCGTTCACCAATCAGGTGCTGGCGCAAATCGAGCTGTGGCAGCACGCCGGCAAATACGAGAACAAGGTCTACGTGCTGCCGAAGCATCTCGACGAAAAGGTCGCGACGCTCCATCTCGGCCGTCTCGGCGCCAAGCTCACCACATTGTCGAAGGAGCAGGCCGACTATATCGGCGTGCCGGTGGTGGGCCCGTTCAAGCCGGACCACTACCGCTATTAGCGCGGGTTCGTGACCACAGCCGTGACGATTTGATGTCGCTGTTTCCTGCGCGGCAGTGTGGGCAAGAATCACGGATGTGGTTAAGCTAGCTTTGATTCGTCCTTGAGCTCGCTGGGCCTCTTGGCCCGCTTTTGTCTGTGGCTGCGTTCGAGCACTGGGGAGCGCGGGAGCCACGGACGAAGGGCGGGAACGAGGGAGCCATGCTGAGCAAGGGGGGAGAGGGCGCACCACTGTTCATGTGGCGCTTAGGGCTTGGCCTGACCGTTGTCCTTGCCGGCCTCGGTCCCGTGCCGGCTTACGCTCAAGCGCCGCTTCCCCTCGACGGCGGCTACGATATCCGCATGCTGCTGACGCTCGGCATCACGCTCGGCATCATCGCCTTCTCCGTCGGCAGCGCCATCGCCTGCCTGCGCGCCACCAAGGCCGCGATCAGGGAGCGTGACGCCGCCGCGCTCGAGGCCGAGCGCTACCGCGCCAGCGAAAATATGCTGGAACAGATCCTTGCCGCCGAGCCGCAGACGCTCCTCACCTGGACCGAGGAGGATGGACCTCACGTCCACGTCGCCAATCTGCCGTCGGCGCTCGGCGTCCCCAGCGAGCCGAAGCGCTTGCTGCGTTTCGAGCAATGGCTCGACCGAGAATCGGCAGCGCTGCTCACCGAGGCCATGGAAGCGCTTGCCGACCGCGGCGAAGCCTTCAACCTCATGCTGCAGACCCGGCGCGAGAAGCATGTCGAGGTGGACGGCCGCACCGCGGGCGGCATGATCACGCTCAAGGTTCGGGACCTCGCCGGGCAGCGGCTCGAGCTCGTGGGCTTGAGCGAGGAGCATCGCAAGCTCGACCGCGAGATCGCGGCGCTGCGCGCACTGCTCGACACCCAGGCGAAAGGCAGCGGCGCCCGCGCGGCCGAAGCGACGCCTGCGCTCGATGCGCGCTTCCGCAGCTTCGATCGCCTCGCCACCGCCTTCGCCGTGTTCGACCAGGGCCAGCGGCTCGCCCATTTCAACCAGGCCTATGTCGATCTGTGGCAGCTCGACGCCAAATGGCTGTCCGAGCGGCCGCGCGACGGCGAGATCCTCGACCGGCTGCGCCAGTCGCGCTCGCTGCCGGAGAAAGCGGACTATCGCGACTGGAAACGGAGCTGGCTCGCGGCCTATGGCTCCAACACCCAGAAAGAGGATCAATGGCACCTGCCTGACGGCCGCACGCTCCACGTCATCGCCGACAGCCTCGCGGAGGGCGGCGTCACCTATCTCTATGAGAACGTCACCGAGCGCCTCGCGCTCGAGAGCCGCTACAATGCGCTGATCCACGTGCAGAGCGAGACCCTCGACATGTTGCGCGAGGGCGTCGCCGTGTTCGCATCCAATGGCCGCCTCAGGCTGTCCAACCGCGCCTTTGCCGCGATCTGGCGCTTGAGCCCGGCCTTGTTGTCGAGCGCGCCCCATATCGACGACGTCATCTTCTCCTGCCGTCCGCTCTATGACGAGCCGCAGGAATGGGAGCGGATCAAGTCGGCGGTCACGTCGATCTTTGCCGAGCGGCGCCCCTATGAGAGTCAGTTCGACCGGCCGGACGGTACCATGATCGCCTGCGCCGCACTGCCGCTTCCCGACGGCGGCACGCTCCTGACCTATAACGACGTCACCGACTCCAAGCGCGTTGAGCGCGTGCTGCGCGAGCGCAACGACGCATTGGAGACCGCGGACCGGGTCAAGAGCGCCTTCGTCAGCCACGTCTCCTATGAGCTGCGCACGCCGCTCACCAACATCATCGGCTTCAGCGAGCTCCTGGCCAATCCGAGCGCCGGCGCACTCGGCGACAAGCAGCGGGAATATCTCAACGACATCCGCGCCTCCGGCCAGACGCTGCTCGCCATCATCGACGATATCCTCGATCTCGCCACCATCGACGCCGGCACCTTCGAGCTGAAGCTGACCCGGGTGAAGGTCACGGGCGTGATCGACGCCGCGGTGATGGGCTTGCGCGAGCGGCTGAAGCAGAACAGCCTCGATCTCAAGGTCGACGTCGAGCCGGGCCTCGACGAATTCGTCGCCGACGGTCCGCGCGTGACCCAGATCCTGTATAATCTCCTCGCCAATGCCATCGGCTTCTCGCCAACCGGAGGCAAAGTATTGCTCACCTGCCGTCGCGACCAGGACCGCATCGCCTTCACCGTCGAGGACGAGGGCTGCGGTGTTCCCGAGGAGCATCATTCCGTGGTGTTCGAGCGGTTCGAGACCCGCGCCAATGGCTCCGGGCATCGCGGCGCGGGACTGGGGCTCGCCATCGTCAAGAGCCTGGTCGAGCTCCACGGTGGCACCGTGATGCTCGCCTCCACGCCCGGCAGCGGCACGCGGGTGCGCGCCACGCTGCCGCTCGATCACGCCGGCGCCACCGCCGAGGACGAGCCGCGCCGCTACGGATCAAGCCACTCCGGATGAGTGCAACCTGGAGCCTTGACGACGTCGACCTTGTCGGGCTCGACCGTCTCGCCCAGCGCCTCGCCCTGATCCTCAAGCCCGGCGACGTGATCGGCCTCTCCGGACCTCTCGGCGCCGGGAAGACGACCTTCGCCCGGATGCTGCTCGCGCGCCTCGGCGCCGAAGGCGAGGTGCCGAGCCCGACCTTCGCGCTGGTCCAGAGCTACGCCACGGAGCGCTTCCCCGTGAACCATTGCGACTTCTATCGCCTCGAGGCGTCGGAGCTTGGCGAGCTCGGCCTTGACGACGTGCTCGCGACCGCCGTGACCATTGTCGAATGGCCCGAGCGGGCGAGCGACTTCATGCCGGACGACCGGCTCGACATCGCCATGGACGAGACGCCTGAGCCCAATCGCCGGCGCATCGTCCTGACCGGGCCACGGCGCCTGGTCATCCCGGCTGGCGCGGCTGAAGGCGCTCGCCGGACTTTCTCGCCAAGACGCCTTACGCGGAAGCCGACGCCGAATATCTGCAAGGCGACGCCTCGACCCGCGCTTATGCGCGCCTCGTGCGTCCGGACCGCAGCGCCATTCTGATGAACGCACCCCGCCAGCCGGACGGGCCGCCGATCCGCGACGGCAAGCCTTACAGCGCGCTGGTGCATCTCGCCGAGGATGTCGCCCCGTTCGTCGCCGTCGGCGAGGAACTCAGGCGGCGCGGGCTCGCGGCGCCCGCGGTGTACGCCTTCGACCTCGACCAGGGCTTCCTCATCATCGAGGACCTCGGCGACAAGGTGTTCGGCGCCGAGATCGCGCATGGCACGCCGATCGGCGAGCTCTACGCGCCGGCCGTCGACGTGCTGCTGGCGATCGCCGAGGAGCCGCCACCGGCGCTGTTGCCGATCGAGGGCCACGCGCCGCACCCCCTGCCCGCCTATGACGCCGGGGCCTTGCTCACCGAAGCCTTGCTGCTCGTCGATTGGTTCTGGCCCGCGGTCCATGGCGGCCCGGCGCCGCAAGCCGTTCGCGATGAATTCGTCGGCGCTGTGGCAGCCCCTGCTCGCCGCTGCCGCCTCATCAGACAAGGCATTGATCTTACGAGATTTTCATTCCCCAAACTTGATGTGGCTGCCCGGGCGGGCGGGCCTGCAGCGGGTCGGGCTCCTCGACTTCCAGGACGCGCTCTCGGGACCTGCCGCCTACGACCTCGTGTCGCTGCTCCAGGATGCGAGGCTCGACCTGCCCGAGGCGCTTGAAGCGGAGCTATTGGCTCGCTACTGTGCCGCCCGAGCCGCGAGCGACGGGGAATTTTCCAGTGATGCGTTCCGGACGCTTTACGCAACGCTCGGCGCTCAACGCAACTCGAAGATCCTCGGCATTTTTGCGCGATTGGCGAAACGTGACGGCAAGCGCGGCTATCTCACTCATATCCCGCGGGTCGCGCGCTATCTCGAGCGCAACCTCGCCCACCCGGCGCTTGCCCGGCTCGCCGCCTGGTACAAACGCGAGCTGCCGTCCGCGGACAAGCTCACCGCACTGTCGATCTGAGGAACACGCCCATGGCAACCACCGCTAGGACGGCGATGGTGCTCGCTGCCGGCCGCGGCGAGCGCATGCGTCCGCTGACCTTGAAAGTGCCGAAGCCGCTCGTCGAGCTGGCCGGGCGGCCGCTGATCGATCATGTGCTCGACAAGCTCGCCGGGGTTGGTGTCGAGACCGCGGTGGTCAATGTGCATTATCTCCCTGATCTCCTCGAAGCGAGCCTCGCCCGCCGGGCAGAGACGAGCCCCGCGATCATCATCTCCGACGAGCGCGACGCGCTGCTCGACACCGGCGGCGGCGCCAAGCGCGCGCTGCCGCTCCTCGGCCCTGGGCCGTTCTTCGTCCATAATGCCGACACGGTGTGGAGCGAGGGGCCGATCCCCGCGCTGAAGCGCATGCTCAAGCTTTGGGACCCGGCGGTGATGGACTGCCTGCTGCTCTTGGCGCCGCTGTCGTCGAGCATCGGCTATGCCGGTAAGGGTGACTTTGCCATGGCCCCCGACGGCAAGCTCACCCGGCGCGGCGAACGGCAGATCGTGCCCTTCGCCTTTGCCGGCGCCTCGCTCTGCGACGACCGGCTGTTCGCCGACAGCCCCGAGGGGCGGTTCTCGCTCAACCTGTTGTGGGACCGCGCGCTCACCTCGGAGCGGCTCTATGGCATGCGCCTCGATGGCCGCTGGATGCATGTCGGCACGCCCGAGGCCTTGGCCGAGGCCGAGAACTGGTTCGAGCACGAAGGTGCCTGACCGCCTCGGAGCGCGGCCTCGGGTCTTTACCATTCCGCCCTCGGCCCCGTTCCTCCCCACCTTGGCCCGCGCCATGCTGGCGGGCGATCTGCCCTCACCAGGCGGGCGCAAGCCCGACCCGCTCAACCTGCCCCAGGCGACGATCTACCTGCCGACGCGGCGCGCGGTGCGGGCCTTGCGCGATGCCTTTCTCGAGGTGAGCGGCGGCAAGGCCGTGCTGCTGCCGTCGATCCGCGCCCTCGGCGATCCCGACGAGGACGCCGCCATCATCTTCGGCTCCGAAGCCGATACCGAGGCGGGGTTGGCCGGTGCCTCTTCCGCTCCCGCGATCGGCGCGCTCGACCGCCGCCTTGCCTTGATGCGGCTCGTGCTCGCCTGGGGCGAGCGCCTTCGCCAAGAGGCCGAAGCGGCCCGCGCCGAATTCCTGCCGCCCGCTTCGACGCCGGCGCAAGCCTCCTACCTCGCCGCCGATCTCGCCAACCTGATGGACTTCATCGAAAGCGAGGAGGTCGACCTCGACCGCTTGCAGGAGATCGTGCCGGAGGCTCACGCTGTCCATTGGCAGCTCACCGTCGACTTCCTCAAGATCGTCACCGAGCATTGGCCGGCCTATCTCGCCGACAACCGTCTCGTCTCTCCGGCCTCGCGGCGGACCCTGCTGATGAATTTCGAGGCCGAGCGCTTGGTGATGAACCCGCCGAAGGGCCCGGTGATCGCAGCGGGGTCGACCGGCACCGTTCCGGCCACGGCGCGGCTCCTCAAGGTGATCGCCTCGCTGCCGAATGGCGCGGTGGTGCTGCCCGGCCTCGACTATTTCCTCGACGACGAGAGCTGGGCGAGCCTCCCCCGCCACCCCGAGCACCCGCAGACCGGCATGGCCGAGCTCCTCGGCAAGTTCGGCCTCGTCCGCGCCGAGGTCGGCTTCGTGCCCGGGAGCGAGCCGAGCCTGTCGCAGGCGGCGCGACTTCAGCTCGTGAGCGAGGTGCTGCGCCCGGCAGGCCATACCGACCGCTGGCAGGCTTTCCTCCAGGCGCAGACCTCACGCAGACAAGGGACGCTGTTTGGCCCGGCAAGCGCCCTTGCCGGCATCCACAGGCTCGAGGCGCCGACCGCCCATGACGAGGCCGAGGCCATTGCCCTCATCCTCCGCGGCGTGATCGAGACGCCCGACCAGACCGCGGCGCTGATCACCCCGGACCGCACCCTGGCCAGACGCGTCGCCGCGCGGCTCAAGGCCTACGACCTCGCCATCGACGATTTCGCCGGGACGCCGGTGGCGCGCACGGTTCCCGGCGCCTTTCTCGATCTCATGCTCAGCGCCGTTGCGAGCGACTTCGCCGCCCCCGACCTGATGGCGCTGCTCAAGCATCCGCTGGCGCTGCTCGGCCGCCCGCCCGCGGCGATCAGGGCGCGCGGCCCGGGCGCTGGAGCGCGTCGCCTTCCGCGACACCTATGTCGGCCAAGGTCTCGGCGGCGTCGCCGAGGCGCTTCAAGCCGCGCTCGGCAAACGACGGCGCCGCGCCGTGCCGCCGGAGGAGCTTCGCGAGGCCGAAGCGCCTCGTCGCCGACCTCGGCCGTGCGTTGGCGCCGCTGGCTGCCCTCTATGCCGACGAGGCGTCTCACCCCGCGGCCACCCTTGCCGAGGCCCACAGCGCCGCAGCCGAGGCGCTCGCGCGCGATAGCGGCGGGTCGTCGTCGGGGCTGTGGCAAGGGGATGCCGGCGAAGCCCTCTCGGTGCTGTTCGCCGAGTTGATCGCCGCCAAGCCGACGCCAGAGCTCACGGCCAAGGACTACGCGCCGTTCTATCGCAGCCTCGTCGCCGGGCGGGTGGCGCGCCCGCGGGCGCCGGCGCATCCCCGGCTCTTCATCTGGGGACCGCTCGAGGCGCGGCTGCAGCAGCCCGACGTCGTCATCCTCGGCAGCCTGAACGAAGGGGTGTGGCCGCGCCCGCAGGAAGCGAGCCCCTGGCTCAGCCGGCCCATGGCGGAAGAGCTCAGGCTGCCGCCGCCGGAACGGCGCATCGGGTTGTCCGCGCACGATTTCGCGCAAGCCTTGAGCGCGCCGACCGTCTATCTCACCCGCGCCATCAAGGTCGACGGCGTGCCGACCGTGCCGTCGCGCTGGCTCCAGCGCTTCACCGCGCTGGTCGACGCCGCGGGTCTCGACAAGACAGGCGCGGGGCCGGAGCCCTTCATCTCCTGGGCACGCCACCGTGACGACAGCGCGACGTTCGAGCCGGCGCCGCGGCCGATGCCATGCCCGCCGGTCGCGGCGAGGCCCCGGCGCCTCAGCGTCAGCCGCATCGAGCGCATGCTTGCCAATCCCTATGACATCTATGCCCGGGACATTCTCAAGCTGCAGCCGCTCGGCGACCTCGGCGCCGAGCCCGACGCTCGCTTGCGCGGCACCATCGTGCATGCGGCGCTGCACGAGTTCACGGCGAAGTACCCGGATCGCCTGCCGCCGAATATTGCCGAGGAGCTGATCGCCATCGCCGACAGGCAGTTCGCGGAGCTCGGCGGCAGCGCCCGGGTCGCGGCGTTCTGGCGCCCGACATTCGAGCGCTTCGCCCGCTGGTTCGAAGCGACCGAGGGAGCGCGCCGCGCCGGCATCCTCACCATCGCGCCGGAGGTCTCGGGAAGCCTCAAGCTCGACATCGGCGACGGCTTCGAGCTTACCGCGCGGGCCGACCGCATCGACATCGCCGACGACGGGACGGTCGCGATCTACGATTACAAGTCGGGACAAGCGCCGTCACAGAGCAATGTCGACGATCTCTATGCGCCGCAGCTGCCGCTGGAAGCGGCGATCGCGCTGGCCGGCGGATTCGGCGATCTCGGCCCGCGTCTCGTCGGCAAGCTCGCCTACATCAAGGCATCGGGTCAGGGCGAAGGCGGCGAGGAGCGCGACGCGGGAAATTTCGCGCCAGCCGATCTCGCCGCGTCTTCGCTTGCCGCCTTGCGCGGATTGATCGCGCGCTTCGACCGCCCCGACACGCCTTATGAGGGCGAAGCGGCGTTCGGCGTCCGCCTTCAAGCGCGTCTACAATTTCGACGACTACGCCCAGCTCGCGCGGGTTCAGGAATGGTCGGATACCGGCGGCGAGGGAGAGGGCTGATGCACGACGCCGAGCTCTCGCCGCTCATGGCCGCCGACGCCAATCAGGCGCGCGCCTCGGACCCCTCCGCTTCGGCCTGGGTGTCGGCCAATGCCGGCACCGGCAAGACCGAGGTTCTGGTCAAGCGCGCCTTGCGTCTCCTCCTCGCCGGCTCGCCGCCGGAGCGCATCCTCTGCCTGACCTACACCAAGACGGCCGCGGCGGAGATGCAGAACCGGCTGCTCAAGGAGCTCGCGGCCTTGGGCGACGACGCCCGACGACGATCTCAGCGAGCGGCTGACGAAGCTGCTCGGCACCGCGCCGCGAGCCAGCCGATCTCGCCGCGGCGCGCCGCCTGTTCGCGGGCACGCTCGAGGCGCGTGGCGGGCTCAAGATCTTCACCATCCACGGCTTCTGCGAGCGGCTGTTGCAGCGCTTTCCGCTCGAGGCCGACGTGACGCCGCATTTCAAGGTGCTCGACGACACCGAGGCGACCCTGCTCCGCCGCGATGCGTTCGATGCTGTGGTGGCCCGCGCCGCCGCCGAGCGCGGCACCGAGCTTGCCGAGGCGCTTTCGACCATCATCGCGCTGGCCGGCGAGGAGCATTTCCGCGGCGTGGTCGACGAGGTGCTGCTGAAGCGCGCCGAGCTCCAGGCCATGATCGCCTTCCACGACAGGGGCCCGGCTGGGCGACAGTCGAATGCGACAGCCTGAAGCGCCTGTTCGGCCTCGGCGCCCAAGACACCGAGGCGAGCTTGACCTTAGAGATGTCCCAGGTCCTCGGCGACGGCGACATCGACGACCTGCTCGCAGCGCTCCGTGTCGATGGCGCCACCGGACGACGATCGCAATCTCGAGCGAGGCGCTGCTCCGCGCCAAGGGAGCGGCCGGCGCCGAGCGTGCCGAGGCATTGCGAAAGGCGTTTCTCACCGGCACCGATCAGCCCCGCGCGCGGATGTGCAGCAAGGCCGTGAAGCAGGCGAATCCAAATCTCTGCGCCACGCTCGACACGGCGCAGGCGCGCTATGCCGCGCTCTTTCTCAGGCGGGGTCAGCTCATGTGCGCCGAGGCAAGCGGCGCGCTGTTGGCGCTCGCCGACCGGATCCTCGCCGACTACACCCGCGCCAAGAAGATCGAGGCCGTGCTCGACTATGACGACCTCATTCTCAAGACCCGCAATTTGCTGTTGCGCGCCGGCGCCGCGGCCTGGGTGCTGTTCAAGATCGACGGCGGCATCGACCATATCCTCGTCGACGAGGCGCAAGATACCAACCCCGAGCAATGGTCGATCATCGAGCGGCTGGCGGAGGAGTTCTTCGCCGGCATCGGCGCGAGCGAGAGACTGCGCACGCTGTTCGCGGTCGGCGACGAGAAGCAATCGATCTATAGCTTCCAGGGCGCCGACCCGGTGCGGTTCGGCGCGGTCGGCCGCGCCTTCCGCGCCAAGGCCTTCGCCGCCGAGCTCGCCTGGCACGAGGTGCCGCTCAACGTCTCGTTCCGCTCGACCGAGCCCGTGCTCGAGGCAGTCGACGCCGTGTTTGCCGGGCCGCCCGCGGCGGATGGCCTCAGCTTCGACGGCACCGGCGTCATCGCGCATTATCCCTCCCGCAAAGGCGAGGCCGGGCGCGTCGAGCTTTGGGAGCCGGAGATCGAGGCGAAACCGAATGCGTCACCGCCCTTCGAGCCCTGGGCCGAGGGCGGCGGCACGACGCGCGCGGTCGAGGCGCTCTGCCAACGCATCGCCAAGCTGATCACGTCCTGGCTTGCCAATGGCGAGGAGCTGGTCTCGGCCGGGAGGCCGGTGCGTCCCGGCGATATTCTCATCCTGGTCCGCCGCCGCGATCCGTTCACGACGCCGATGATCAGGGCGCTGAAGCGCGCCGGCGTCCCCGTCGCCGGCGCCGACCGCATGCGGCTCCTCGAGCAGCTCGCGGTGCAGGACCTCGTCTCGCTCGCCGACGTCATGCTGATGCCGGAGGACGACCTCGCGCTTGCCACGGTGCTGAAAAGCCCCCTGTTCGGGCTCGACGACGACGATCTCTTCGCGCTCGCCTATCAGCGCCCGTCATCGTTGTGGGCGGCGCTCAAGTCGAAGGCCGACGACCCGCGCTTCGCCGAGGCCGCTAGCCGCCTCTCGCGCTGGCTCGGCCGCGTCGACCTCGTTCCGCCTTACGAGTTCTTCCTCGAGCTTCTCGGCGAGACCGGCCAGGAGATGCGGAAGCGCATGCTGACCCGGCTGGGGCCGGAGGCCGCCGAGGCGCTCGATGAGTTTCTCGATCTGGCGCTCGCCTATGACCGCGAGGCGGCGCCGTCGCTGCAAGGCTTCATCAATGCGCTGCGCCTGAGCGACCTCGAGATCAAGCGCGACATGGAGCAGGAGCGCGACGAGGTGCGCATCATGACGGTGCATGGCGCCAAAGGCTTGCAGGCGCCGATCGTGTTCTTGCCGGACACCTGCACCTTGCCGCGCCGGCAAGGGGTGAGCCTCTACACGCTCCCGCGCGCAGGCGCGGCTCCGGGCGAGGTCGGCCATCTCGTCTGGCTTTCCGGCGGCCCCGAGCTTCGACATCGTCGACGACGCCAAGGACGCGGTGCGCAAGGCCGAGACCGACGAATATCACCGCCAGCTTTACGTCGCCATGACCCGCGCCCGCGACCGGCTCTATGTGTGCGGCTGGCATGGCCTGAAGGCGCCGCCCGAGGGCTGCTGGTACGACCTCGTGTCCAAGGGCCTCGCGGGCCTTTTGACCGAGGTCGAAGGCGATGACGGCAGTCCGGTGCGCCGGCTCGAGAACGTGCCGACGGTGTTCGCGGCGAAGGCCGCCGCAAGTCCGGCGGCGATGGCGCCGCCGCCACTGCCGGATTGGGCGGTTCGGGTCGCCAAGCCCGAGCCCTCGCCGCTCTTGCTGGCGCCGTCGCGGCTCGGTCCTGACATCGACGGACGGGCGACGCTCTCCGAGCAACCGCCGCTCGGGCCGCTCGCGCTCGCCGCCAACCACCGCTTCTCGCGCGGTCGGCTCACCCACACGCTGCTGCAATATCTGCCCGAGATCGATCCGATCGAGCAGGAACACGCGGCGCGGGCCTTCGTCGCCGCCCGCGGCGCGAGCCTGCCCGAAGCCATGCAGGACGAGATCGTCGGCGAGACGCTCGCGATCGTGCGCGATCCGCGCTTTGCCCCGCTGTTCGCGCCGGGGAGCTTGAGCGAGGTCCCGGTCGTGGCGCGGTTCGGCATCGGCCCGGGCTACGCGCTGTCGGGCCAGATCGACCGTCTCGCCATCCTCGACGATGCTCTGCTCATCCTCGACTACAAGACGAATCGGCCGCCGCCTTCGGACCCCGGAGAGGTTGCACCGGGTTACATTGCGCAGCTCGCCGCCTATCGGCTGGCGCTCAAGGCGCTCCTCCCGGGCAAACCCTTGCGCGCCGCGATCGTGTGGACCGACGGGCCGAAATTGATGGAAATTCCATCAACTCTGCTTGATCCCGCCGAAGGTCGCATCCTGGCGAGGGGTGCCAGCCTTGACGCGGGAGGGGGGCGCACCTAGGTTCGCTAACGACGACAAGACCGGCGATTTCACGTGCGAACGCCGGCGCTTTAGGAGAATCAAATGGCAACTTCCACTGTTTCCGACGACACCTTCGAGGCCGACGTGCTCAAATCGTCCACCCCGGTCGTGGTCGATTTCTGGGCTGAATGGTGTGGTCCGTGCCGGCAGATCGGGCCCGCGCTCGAGGAAATTGCCAAGGACCTCCACGGCAAGGTCAAGATCGTCAAGCTGAACATCGACGAGAATCAGCGCACGCCGTCGCGCTACAATGTGCGCGCGATCCCGACCTTGATGATCTTCAAGGACGGACAGCTGATGGCCACCCAGACCGGCGCGCTCCCCAAGGGCCGGCTCGCCGATTGGATCAGCGGCAACGTCGGCGTCGCCGCTTAAGTCAGCAATCTAACGGTGCAGCTTGAGGACGTGGCCCGCGAGATAGAGCGAGCCGCAGATCAAGACGCGTCCGGGCTCGCTGAACGCCGCGCGTGACTGCAACAGCGCGTGCGGCACGCTTCTGGCCGCGGTCACGGTGAAGCCTTCGCTGGCGGCGACTTCGGCAAGCTCTTCGGCATCGAAGGCGTTCTGCTCATCGGGGATCGGCACGGTATAGACGCGCTCGACCAGCCCCTTGAACGGCGCCACGAAGGCGTGGGCGTCCTTGGTCTCCATCATGCCCCAGATGAGATGGACGGGACGCGGCACGCGGTCGTCGAGCTCGGCGACGGCATGCGCGATAGCCTGACCGCCAGCGGCGTTGTGGCCGCCGTCGAGCCAGATCTCGGTGTCGTCGTCGACAAAGCTATAGAGCGCGCCGGGCGGCAGGCGCTCGAGCCGTGCCGGCCATTCGGCATGGGTCAGCCCGTATTCGAGAGCCTCCATGGTCAGCTCGTCGCCGAACACGACGCTCGCCGTGGCGATGGCGCCGCCGGCATTGTCGAGCTGATGGCGGCCGGCGAGCCGCGGCAACGGCAGGTCGAGCAACCTCGTCGGGGTCTGAAAGATCAGGCGCTTGTGCTGCTCGAACACATCGAAATCGCGACCGAACACATGAAGCGGCGCCCCGATCTCCTCGGCCCGCGCCTCGATGACGCGAAGCGCCTCGAGCTCCTGGCGGCCGACGACGCACGGCACGCCGGGCTTGAGGATGCCGGCCTTCTCGCCGGCGATGGCCGTGAGCGTGTCGCCGAGGAAGGACACATGATCGATGGAGATCGGCGTGATCGCCGTGACGAGCGGCTTGTCGACGACATTGGTGGCGTCGAGGCGCCCGCCGAGACCGGTCTCAAGCAAGAGCAGATCGGCCGGCGTCTCGGCGAAGGCGATGAACGCCGCGGCGGTGGTGATCTCGAACAGCGTGATCAGCTCGCCGCCATTCGCGGCCTCGGCGCGGGCGAGGCAATCGATCAATCTCTCCTCCGAGATCGGCGCGTCGCCGTCGGGTCCGGCAAGGACGACCCGCTCGTGAAAATTGACGAGATGCGGCGAGGTGTAGACATGCACGCGCTTGCCGAGGGCCTCGGCGGTGGCGCGGAGAAAGGCGAGGAGCGATCCCTTGCCGTTGGTGCCGGCGACGTGAACCACGGGCGGTAGCCGCCGCTCCGGATGCCCGAGCGCCGCGAGCAGGCGCTCGATGCGGCCGAGCGACAAATCGATCGATTGCGGGTGCAGCGCCTTGAGCCGCTCGAGCAGCGTGGTGCTGCCCGAAGGCAGGGGCAAGCGGCCCTCGTCGCTGTGCGGCAGATTGGTCAAAGAAGTCAGGCCCTAGACGCTTCCTGGCGGGTGGGGATCGACGCCGTTGGTCAGCGCCCGCATCTCGTCCTCATCGCTGTCCTCGATCTCGAGATCGACGATGTCGTCGTCATCGTCGTCGAGCCTGGCGATAGTCGATACCGGTGCTGCGTGGGCGTTGATGCCGTCGATTTGATCCGGGATCGCGATATCGCGTCCGGGCTGACGGTGGGTGAGCAAGTGGCAGATGCGCGAGAGCGTGTCGCGCAAGGCATGGCGATGCACCACCATGTCCACCATGCCGTGGGCATGAAGATATTCGGCGCGCTGGAAGCCGTTCGGGAGCTGCTCGCGAATGGTCTGCTCGATGACACGGGGACCGGCGAAGCCGATCAGAGCCCCGGGCTCGGCGATATGAACGTCGCCGAGCATGGCGTAGGAGGCGGTGACACCGCCGGTGGTGGGATGGGTCAGGACCACGATGTAAGGCAGCTTCGCCTCGCGCAGCTCCTGCACCGCGACCGTGGTACGTGGCATCTGCATCAAGGACAGGATGCCTTCCTGCATGCGGGCGCCGCCTGACGCCGCGAACAGGATGAACGGGCTCTCGCGATTGACCGCGGCGCGCATGCCGGCGATCACCGCCTCGCCCGCACCGGTGCCGAGCGACCCACCCATGAAATCGAAATCCTGCACCGCCGCGACGACCTCCTCGCCTTGCAGCCGGCCGCCGGCGGCGAGCACGGCATCGGCGAGGCCGGTCTTGTTGCGTGCGTCCTTGAGGCGCTCGGTGTAGCGGCGCTCGTCGCGGAATTTCAGCGGATCGAGCGGGACCTCAGGCAGGGCGATGGTCTCGTATTCGCCGCCGTCGAACAGGGTCCGAAGCCGGGCCGGCGCCGATACGCGCATGTGGTAATTCGAGCCCGGCACCACGAATTGGTTGGCTTCGAGATCCTTGTAATAGATCATCTGCCCCGTTTCGGGGCACTTCACCCATAGATTGTCGGGCATCTCCTTCTTGCGAAGGATGCTCCTGATCTTGGGTCTGACGACGTTATTGATCCAGTTCACGGGTCTATCGCACTTTCAAAGGACCGCAAAACCTATCCACCAAACGCTAAAATCATGCCTAAAGCGCGGCAGCAGCCAAAGGTTCACGCAAGGCCGACGCCAGTTGCTCGACAAGGTTAAGGACGCGTGGCGCCGTCTCGGGCGTCGCCTTGCCGGCCTGGTCGAGGCTTTGCGCCAGGGCCGTGACCAGGGCCGAGCCGACGACCACGCCCTCGGCGATCTTGGCGATGGTGCTGACCTGATCCTTGGTCTTGACGCCGAAGCCGACCGCGATCGGCAGCGACGTCGATTGCTTGATGCGGCCGAGATGAGCGGCGACATCGCCGAGGTCAGGCGCGGCGGTGCCAGTGATGCCGGCAATGGACACGTAATAGACGAAGCCGGAGGTATTTGCGAGCACGGTGGGCAAGCGTTTCGCGTCCGTCGTCGGCGTTGCCAGACGAATGAAGTTGAGGCCGGCTTGCTGCGCCGGCGGGCAAAGCTCCGCGTCTTCTTCCGGCGGCATGTCAACCACGATCAGGCCATCGACACCGGCAGCGACTGCGTCCTGCAAGAACCGATCGACGCCATAGATATATATGGGGTTGTAGTAGCCCATTAGCACGATGGGGGTGGTGCCGTCGGTGTCGCGGAAGGCCTTAACCATGCGGAGCGTCTTGACCATGGTTTGGCCTCCATGCAGGGCCCGCTCGGACGAGGCCTGGATCGCCGGGCCGTCGGCCATGGGGTCCGAGAACGGCATGCCAAGCTCGATGATGTCGGCGCCGGCGCGCGGCAGTCCCTGCAACAGCGCGAGCGAGGTGTCGTAGTCGGGATCGCCCGCGGTGACGAAGCTGATGAGGCCGGCGCGGCCCTCGCGCTGCAACGCCTCAAATCTTCTATCGATCCGCGTCTTGGTCATGCCGGGGTCAGGCAAATGCTATACCTCTCCCCAGTGGGGAGAGGTCGTCCGGTCCGCTTTTCTTGGCGGAGCGGACGGGTGAGGGGGATGCAGCGGTTCAAACAAAGATCGCGACGTCTTCGCACAACACAGACGAGCGCGGAAGCTCGCCTCTGGTACGCACTCCGCAACCGGCGGCTCGCGCACTGGAAGTTTCGCCGCCAGCACGCCATCGACCGGTTTGCCGTCGACTTCGTAACACTCGACGGCAAATTGATCGTCGAGGTCGACGGGGCAACCCATGGCTCTCCGTCCGCCAAAGCTCGAGGCGTTGAACGCACCCGTCTGCTGGAATCATTTGGCTTCCACGTCATGCGCGTCGCCAACATCGACGTGTATGAGAATCTCGACGGCGTCCTTGAGGCGATTGCTCGCGAGTTGGCCTCGATTTGAGCTGACCCCCTCACCCGGTTCCGGCAGAGCCGGAACCGACCTCTCCCCACCGGGGAGAGGTATGGAGCGAAGATCGGCCGCGACGCCATCATCAGCTTGCGCTCCGCTGTCTCGCGCCGAGATAGCTCGCCACGAAGTCGAGGTCCTTGTCGCCGCGCCCGGAGAGATTGACCACCATCAGGTGATCCTTCGGCTTCCGAGGGGCGAGGTCGAACACGCGCGCGAGCGCATGCGCGGGCTCAAGCGCCGGAATGATGCCTTCGAGCCGGCTGCAGAGCTGGAACGCCGCCACCGCCTCCTCGTCGGTTGCCGAGAGGAATTGCACGCGGCCGATGTCATTGAGCCAGGCGTGCTCCGGTCCGATGCCGGGGTAGTCGAGGCCCGCCGAGATCGAATGCGCCTCCTCGATCTGGCCGTCATCGTCCATCAAGAGATAGGTGCGATTGCCATGCAGCACGCCGGGCCTGCCGCCGGCAATCGAGGCCGCGTGCTTGCCGGTCTCGACACCGAGGCCGGCCGCTTCCACGCCGTAAATTTCGATGCCGCGCTCATCGAGGAAGGGATGGAACAGCCCCATGGCGTTGGAGCCGCCGCCGATGCAGGCGATCAGCGAATCCGGCAGCCGGTTCTCGGCCGCGAGGATCTGCTCGCGCGTTTCGCGGCCGATGACCGACTGGAAGTCACGCACCATGGCCGGGTAAGGATGCGGTCCCGCCACGGTGCCGATGCAATAGAAGGTGTCGTGCACGTTGGAGACCCAATCGCGCAAGGCCTCGTTCATGGCATCCTTCAGCGTCTTGGAACCGGATTCGACGGCGCGAACCTCGGCGCCAAGCATGTTCATGCGCAGCACGTTCGGCTTTTGCCGCTCGACATCCACCGAGCCCATATAGACGATGCAAGGCAGGCCGAACTTGGCGCAGAGCGTGGCGGTGGCGACGCCGTGCATGCCGGCGCCGGTCTCGGCGATGATGCGCGTCTTGCCCATGCGGCGCGCGAGCATGATCTGGCCGAGGACATTGTTCACCTTGTGCGCGCCGGTGTGGTTGAGTTCCTCGCGCTTGAAATAGATCTTCGCCCCGCCGCAATGCGCGGTCAGCCGTTCGGCAAAATAGAGCGGCGACGGACGCCCGACATAAGTGGTGAGATAACCATCCATCTCGGGCTGGAACGAGGGGTCGGCCTTAGCGGCGTTATAGGCCCGCTCGAGGTCGAGGATGAGCGGCATCAGCGTCTCGGCGACGAAGCGGCCGCCATAGAGGCCGAAATGGCCGCGCTCGTCCGGGCCGGTGCGATAGCTGTTCGGCGGCGTTTGTTCGGTTCGAGCGCTCATGAGGCTTTGGCTTTCAGGTCAGGCCCGGCCGATTTGGCGGCGCTGATGAAGTCACGCACGAGGTCCGCATCCTTGTCGCCCGGCGCCCGCTCGACCCCCGACGACACATCGACCAGGCTCGCGCCCGTGACAGCGATGGCCTCGCCGACATTGGCGGGGTTGAGGCCGCCAGAGAGCGCGAAGGGCTGGTCAATGGCGGGACCCGCCAGCACGGTCCAGTCGAAGACGACGCCGTTACCGCCCGGGAGCAGCGCGGCTGGATCTCCCTTGGCGTCGAACAGGATCAGCTCGGCGATGCCCCGATAGGCCGACGCCTTCGCCGCATCGCTACGCGCCTCGACCGAAATCGCCTTGATGATCGGCAACCCGCTCCGCGCCTTAATGGCGGCGGCCCGCTCAGGCGTCTCGCTGCCATGAAGCTGGAGGAAATCGGGAGCGACCGCTTTCGCCACGCGGTCGACAGCCGCGTCATCGGGATCGACCAGGACCGCGACGGTCTTGACCTTCCCCCTCGCGCGCTCAACGAGCGCCCGCGCAGCCCCGGGGTCGATATGGCGCGGGCTCTTGGGGAAAAAGATCAAGCCGATATAGTCGGCGCCGGCCTCTGCCGCGACGTCAAGGATGGCGGGCGTTCGCACGCCGCATATCTTCACCTTCACCGACACTTGACGCACATCATGAGGATGAGGGGGTTCGGGCGAAAAGAGGCCCAATCTCGGCGCCACCCTAGGCAATCTGCGGGCCCAAGTCCATCGCAGTGCAGCATTTGTCCCCGTTACGGCCCGGGTGGGTACGAGAGCAACTCAGGGTGGCAAAGAGCCTATTCGGCGGCGATCCGCGGCCGGTTCGGCCTTGCCTCGGGGGCCTCGAGCTCCTTTTCCAGGCGCTCGGCCTGGCGGCGCCAGGAGGTCGCCTCACGGGCTTGGGTCCGCGCCATCGACCGCCACGCCCCCTGGCCGAGCCAGGTGGCAAAACCGCCGACAATGAGCCCAAGGGCGAAGGCGCCGAACAGGAATAGGAACAGCGGTGCGTCGAGGCCGAAACCGGAGGTGCCGTCGAACGGGTTGAGGGCGAGCAGAACCGGCTTGCGGTTGGCCACCGCAAGGGCGATCAGCAGCAGCGCCAGAGGCACGACAATCAGGGCTGCCAGCAGCCTGCGCATCACAGCCGCTCCATCAGGCCAAGAGGCACTAGCTCCTACCGGAGCCATCCTCGCGGTTCAGGCGCTCGCGCAACTCCTTGCCGGTCTTGAAGAAGGGCACGAATTTGTCCTCGACAAAAACGGTGTCGCCGGTGCGCGGGTTGCGCCCCTGCCGGGCAGCGCGATGCTTCACCGTGAAGGCGCCAAAGCCGCGAAGCTCGACACGGTCGCCGCGGGCGAGCGCGCCGGTGATCTCATCAAGCACGATGTTGATGATGCGCTCGACGTCACGTTGAAACAAATGCGGGTTCGCCGCAGCGACGCGCTGAATCAATTCCGATTTGATCATTGGTTGCCCCACTGACCGGCAGCCTGACCGGTCACAACCCCCGCTAGCGTTCTTGAGGGTGCCAAACGGAAACCAGACCGTCAAGCTTAAGTCCTTCCGAAACTTGACCGAAAAGGAACGCAAGCTGGTCACCAGAGACGCCGAGAACGGACGCGACAGAGCCGAATAGCCAGCTCAAGGCCCCACTGCTTTCGGTCTTGGGCTTCCAATCGACGATGGAGAGACCCGACGTCACCTTGCGCTCCTGCTCCAGCCACCGCTTGGCCGCCCGCTCGTCGCCGATCTCGTCCGCGAGCTTGAACCCGACGGCCTGGCGGCCCGAATAGATCCGGCCTTCGGTGAGGCCAGGGATGGCGTCGGGCTTGATATCGCGCCGTTTGGCGACGAGGTCGACGAACCAGACCTTGGCGTCCTGGACCATCTCCTCGGCGACGGCGCGGGCCTTGTCGTCGGTCGGCTCGAACGGGTTCGGCACCGCCTTCAAGGATCCGCTCTTGACCTCTTCCATCTTCACGCCGAGCGTTTTCATCAGCTCGGTGACGTCGGCCCATTGGAAGATGACGCCGACCGACCCCGTGATGGTGTTGCCGTAGACGAAGATACGGTCGGTGGCGATGGCGGCGATATAAGCGGCGGATGTGGCAAGCGTGCCACAGACGGCGACCACGGGCTTCTTCTCGCCCACCCTGCGGATCGCGTCGTACAAGGCCTCGCCGCCGGTGGTGGTGCCGCCAGGGCTGTTGATATCGAGGATCACCGCCTTGACCCGGTCGGACTTCGCCACCTTGTCGAGCAGCTCCTGGAGCTTCTGGTCGTCGGTGATGATGCCGCTGACCTGAACCCGAGCGATGTGGGGCAGGAGCGTCGCCGGGCCGAAGCGCTGGTCGCCGGAGATCCAGACGGACAGGAACAGCACGGCGAAGACGATGGCCGCGATGCGCCAAAAAGTCAGCCGCCGCCGCAAACGGCGGCGGTCAATCACGGTTTCGGCTTCGAGCACGTTCGGATCTTTCCACAAGATCGATGGACTTACGCCCGGGCGCGCGAAAGGCTCCTGGCGCCTAGCCTAGCCTCAAGCCGCGCTTACTCCTCGGACTCGGCGCCGTCGTCCGCCGCATCCTCGGCCTTGTCGGCCTTCGCCGCGCGCTTCCGCTTCGGCTTCTCGACAGGCTCCTCGTCCTCGTCCTCGTCGCCCTTGGCCCGGCTCAAGGCCGCGCCGAGGATGTCGCCGAGAGACGCGCCGGAGTCGGTCGAGCCGTATTGGGCCACGGCCTCCTTCTCCTCGGCGATCTCCAGCGCCTTGATCGAGACGGCGATCTTGCGCGCCTTGGCGTCGACCTGGGTCACGAGGGCATCGAACTTCTCGCCGACGCCGAAGCGCTCGGGCCGCTGCTCGGAACGGTCGCGCGACAGGTCGGAGCGGCGGATGAAGGTGGTGAGGTCGTTGGCCAGGATCTTGACGTCGAGGCCGTTGTCCTTGACGGCGAGCACCTCGCAGGTCACGCGCATGCCCTTCTTCACCTTGGCGCTCGGCGCGTCGGAGGCGAACGGATCGGGTGTCAGCTGCTTGATGCCGAGGCTGATGCGCTCCTTCTCGGCGTCGGCCTCGAGCACCACGGCTTTGACGTCATCGCCCTTGTTGTAATCCTTGAGGGCTTCCTCCCCAGACTTGGACCAGTCCAAATCCGATAGATGCACCATGCCGTCGATACCGCCATCGAGGCCGACGAACAGACCGAATTCGGTGATGTTGCGGATCGGGCCCTCGATGTTGGTGCCGGGCGGGTGATTGGCGGCAAACGCGACCCACGGGTTCTCCTGGGTCTGCTTGAGGCCGAGCGAGATGCGGCGCTTCTCCGGATCGACCTCGAGCACCTGGACCTCGACCTCCTGGCTCGTCGAAATGATCTTGCCGGGATGGATGTTCTTTTTGGTCCAGCTCATCTCCGAGACGTGGATCAGGCCCTCGACGCCGGGCTCGAGCTCGACGAAGGCGCCGTAGTCGGTGATGTTGGTGACCGTGCCCTTGAGCCGCGCGCCGACCGGATATTTGGCGGCAATGCCCTGCCACGGATCGGCCTCGAGCTGCTTGATGCCGAGGCTGATGCGCTGGGTCTCGGGATTGATGCGGATGATCTGAACTTTGACGCTGTCGCCGACATTCACGATCTCGCTCGGATGGGCGACACGCCTCCACGCCATGTCGGTGACATGGAGCAGGCCGTCGATGCCGCCGAGGTCGATGAAGGCGCCGTAGTCGGTGATGTTCTTGACCACGCCTTCGATGACCTGGCCCTCTTCGAGACGGGCGACGATCTCGCTCCGCTTCTCGGCGCGGGTCTCCTCGAGCACCGAGCGGCGGGAGACGACGATGTTGCCGCGGCGGCGGTCCATCTTCAGGATCTGGAACGGCTGCGGCACGTTCATCAGCGGACCGACGTCGCGGATCGGGCGAATGTCGACCTGGCTGCCGGGCAGGAAGGCCACGGCGCCGTCGAGATCGACGGTGAAGCCGCCCTTGACGCGGTTGAAGATCACGCCTTCGACGCGCTCGCCGGCCTTGTACTTCTCCTCGAGCCGGGTCCAGCTCTCCTCGCGCCGCGCCTTCTCGCGCGACAGCACGGCCTCGCCGGCGGAGTTCTCGACGCGCTCGAGATAAACGTCGACCTCATCGCCGACGGAGAGGCCGGCGGGGCGACCTGAAATGCTGAATTCCTTGAGGGGCACGCGGCCTTCGGTCTTGAGGCCGACATCGATCACCGCAACGTCCTTCTCGATCCCGACGATGGTGCCCCTGATGACGCTGCCCTCTTGCAGCGCGGTGCCGGTCAGCAACTCTTCGAGCAGGGCCGCGAACTCGTCGTGGCTCGGATGGCTGATACTTGCTTGCGGCTCGTTCATCGAAACTCCTGCTCAAAATCCCTGTCACGCCGTGAAACCCAAACCCCAAGGCCGGCGCGGTGACATTCGCGGATGGCGCGGGGGCAAGTCCGTTCGCTGCCGTCACGGTGTTCCCGCCCTTCTCGTCGGCGAAAGCATCGGAATGGAGCGCTAATGCGAAAGGGGCACGACCCTCTTTACGGGGCGCACCCGGCGCGCGCAAGCGCAGCATCGATCAGGTCGATGGCAGCCTCGAACGCGGCGTCTATATCCAAATTCGTGGTGTCGAGCAAGTACGCGTCAGGGGCTTTTCGCAAGGGCGCCGCGGCCCTGCCGGCGTCGCGCTCGTCGCGCCGCCGGATATCGGCGAGCACCCCGACCTCGCTCACGGCCGCACTGGACCGCTTCAACTCCAGATAGCGGCGGCGCGCCCGCTCTTCCGGCGTCGCGGTGACGAAGAGTTTGACCTCGGCATCGGGGCAAATCACCGTGCCGATGTCCCGCCCGTCAAGCACGGCGCCTTGTTCGGCGCGGGCGAACTCGCGCTGATAGGCGAGGAGTGCCGCGCGCACCGCGGCATGCTTGGCAACGAGGGAGGCAGCTTCCCCGAGCCCCGGCTCCCGCAAGCTCGGATCGTCCAGGGTCGAGGGGTCGAGCCGCTCGGCGCTCACGACCGCCGCCGCCTCGTTCGCGGGATCATCGCCCCGGGCCAGGGTGTCCCGGGCGACGGCGCGGTAGAGGCTGCCGGTGTCGAGATAAGCGAGCCGGTAGTGGACGGCGACGCGCTTGCCGATCGTGCCCTTGCCCGAGGCCGCCGGTCCGTCGATGGCGATGATCATCACGCCTCCTCTGGTGACGCGTCTGCGAGCAGGTCGTGACCGGAGAGCTTGCTCCCCCTCCCCCTTGACGGGGAGGGATAGGGAGGGCGGTGTTAAGGGGCAAAGATTTGAGAGCCGCGGCGAGAGGCTGGCTGTCGCCCCCCTCCGCGCTCGCGCGGCGAGCGCGCGCTCCCCCTCAAGGGGGGAGCAAAAGCCGTATCGGACCGCCCTCATCTGAACTCGGCTCCGAGCTTCGTCATCAGCGGCACGAAGTCCGGAAAGCTGGTGGCGATCATGGCGATGTCGTCGACGGTGACCGGCTGCTCGGCGCCGAGGCCAAGAATGAGGAAGGCCATGGCGATGCGATGGTCCATATGGGTCTCGACCATGGCGCCGCCAGGGACGGCGCCCTTGCCGACCACGATCAGATCGTCGCCTTCGATGCGCGCCTCGACGCCGCAGGCGGCAAGGCCCGCGGCGGTGGCGGCGAGACGGTCGCTCTCCTTCACCCTGAGCTCCGACAAGCCTTCCATGCGCGTCTCGCCCTCGGCGAAGGCGGCGACCACGGCAAGCATCGGATATTCATCGATCATGCTCGGCGCGCGGGCGGCCGGCACGGTGACGCCGCGCAGCGCGCTTGCCGCGACCTTCAAATCGCCGACCGGCTCGCGGCCTTCGTGGCGCCGATCGACGAGCTCGATCCTGGCCCCCATGTCGCGCAGCGTCTCGATGAAACCGGTACGGGTCGGATTCATGAGCACGCCTTCGAGCACGATCTCCGAGCGCGGCGCAATCAGCGCCGCGGCAATGGCAAAGGCGGCGGAGCTCGGATCGCCGGGCACGGCGAGGTCGACGCCCTCAAGCTCGGCGTCGCCGCGGACGCTGACCGCGCGGCGGCCGTCGGTCTCGTCCTTGACGGTCACCTCGGCGCCGAAATGGGTGAACATGCGCTCGGTATGATCGCGGCTCGCCATCGGCTCGATCACGGTGGTGCGGCCCGGGGCATGAAGCCCGGCAAGCAGCACCGCCGACTTTACTTGGGCCGAGGCCACGGGAAGCTCGTAGACGATGGGGACGAGGTCCGGCGTGCCCTTGACGGTCAGAGGCAGCGTCTGTGCCGCCTCCGCGGTGGCGAGGCCCATGCGGCGGAGCGGCTTCAGCACGCGGCCCATGGGGCGCTTGGAGAGCGAGGCATCGCCGGTGAAGCACGCCTCCATGTCGTGGCCGGCCACCACCCCAAGCATCAGCCTCGCGCCGGTCCCGGAATTGCCGAAATCGAGGCTGCCTAGTGGGCCGTGCAAGCCGCCGACGCCCTGGCCCTTGATCTCAATGAGGCCATTTTCCCGGCTCACCTCGGCGCCAAGCGCCGCGACGGCACGGGCCGTGGCCATGACGTCATCGGCCTCGAGCAGGCCGGTGATGCGGGTCCGCCCCGTGGCCAGGGCGCCCAGGATCAGCGCCCGGTGCGAGATCGACTTGTCGCCAGGCACCCGCGCGCGGCCGGACAAGGACCGTGAAGGCGCGGCGGTGAGAGGCTTGGTCATGGGCCTGGTCATGGGCCTTGATTTTCGGGTGTTCAGGGGCTCGTGATAGCTTTTGACAGCACCAGACAAGCGTGGCAATGGGGGCTGAAATCTGGGGCCAAGTAATCGAGGATCATCATGTCTAAACCCGCGAGGGGAACGAAGCGCGTTTGCCAAAGCTGCGGCGCGCGGTTTTACGATCTCAGCCGCAATCCGATCGTCTGCCCCGTGTGCCAGACCGTATATCAGGTGACGCCGCCGACATCGCGCCGCGGCGAACGGGCGCCGGCACCGGAAGTGCGGCCGAAGGAAGAGGAAGAGGTCGAGACGGTCGTCGCCGAAGGTCCGGAGACCATCAGTCTCGAAGAGGTCGAAGAGGGCGGTGACGATGTCGCGCTCGACGAGGACGAGGAGATCGTCGACCTCGGTGACGACGACGCCGTAATTCCCGCGGCCGACGACGACGACGACACCTTCCTCGAGGAGGCCGAGGGCGACGAGGAGGCCGACGTGACCGGCATCGTCGGCGGACCGGAGAAGGAAGAGAGTTAGATCAGGGGAGGCTTGGGAGTTCCGGCGCGGCGCACCTTGCTTTGACAGGGGGCGCGGGCGCCACTAAATCTCACCCTCTCAAGACACCGACGTGTCGCGGGGCCATAGCTCAGTTGGGAGAGCGCGTGAATGGCATTCACGAGGTCGGCGGTTCGATCCCGCCTGGCTCCACCAAATCCCTCAATCGCAGGAAGTGCGCCGGTCAGGGGGCTTGTCGTAGCGCCGGGTGCTCCGCTCTGGCGGACGAACACCCCTTCAGCAGCCGACGGGCTACCATCAGGGCAAGAATTGCTCGCGACGAGACGCTCGTCTGACGATCTTACGAGAAAGACGGAGCGCGCTGAGCCACCCGAGCGTGACGATAAGGAGGACCGTGTAGACCATGTCGCAGGGCCCTGTTCAGGATCAAAGGCCTCACTGAACGGGAAACCGACTTAGGGGCGAATAGTTCCAGTCGCGGGCGGCGAAAAAAGAAGCCCCGGCTCCGAGAGAAACCAGGGCTTCCTCTTAACTCGTGATGTGGGCCTGGCCCCATGATCCAGGCAAGGGCATCCTAGCATCGCCTTGAGGCCGCAGCCGTACCCCCGCGGACACGGATTGCGAAATAATCCCAGGTTTCGATTGGGATCCTGGCTGGCGTGTGGCTTTTCTGTCTTGCTGTAGCTATCCGACAACACCGAGGCACTTGCCTTGGCAGCCTTGCCTCAGCGGCCTGCGAAGGCCAACGGCATCGCCGGGCCATCCATCGGCTCGATCGATGTCCCCGACGCTCCTGATGACTTTCCTTTAAGGTCTCCCGTCTAGCCTACTCAGGGAAACCGCGTGGGACCTTTGGCCTCGCGTTCGCCATTAGGGGGTTGGGAAATGCTGAGTGGAGACTGGCTTTTGTTCGTGCTCGACTTGATTGGAGGCGGAGCCGTGGTCGCCGCGTTGATCTACGCCATCATGTTGCGGCGACTGGTGAGCCGAAATCCTTAGCCTGGCTGATCGCCGCCATTCCTGCGTTGCCTCTCTACGAGCGCTTCATGCTCGGTCGAGAGCACTGCTGCCCAGACGTGCCTGAACACTTCGACAGGAAGAAACAGACGGTCAGCGGCCTCGCTCACCGAAAGGTCTTCGCCGTCAGCGATCCGCCTGAAGAGCTGAGCCAGTCGCTTCTCGAGGACCTCGCTCCTGAGATACGCCGCACCCTGGGGATTGGCGAAATAGGCGTTTAGCGCAGCTTGGCATGGGGGGCGCATGAGTGAGCCCAAGGTCTAGGCGGCGACGGTGTCCCCTAATGAAGCTTGTTCCGAAGGGGCGGTGTCTCCCGCCGCCTCGGTTAGCGTCAAGACTTCATTTGCCAGTCGGTCGGTCTTCTCAAAGAGGGGCTTGTTTGCTTCCAACACCCTCACGAGGAGATCCAGGTCGTCGGTGCTTTTGAGGCGGGCCGTGACCTCAAGCGAACCCGACACCAACGATACGCGATAGCAGGCGGGTGCCAGGGGTCGTCCCCCAGCTGGCGTAGGACATGGGGCACTCCCATTAATGGCTTCGATATTCCCGACCACTTCCCTCACCGTATTGACGGCCATCGTGACCCCCACAAACTATCGTAAGACCCGATCCGGGACCTAGGGTGGCAGGAGGGAATTAACAAAAGGTAGTCCGGCATATCCTTGCCGCCGACTGACTATCTTCAAAACTTGGCCAGCCGGAACGCTGGGGCACGACGCCTCCCTTGGACGCACTGCCTCCGCTGCGCACCACGCGCGGCGAAAATGCCGCGCGTGATCCGGCTGATCGATCGCGCGAGGCTCCGCCAAGTCCCGAAGGGGCTTGGTCGCTCACAGTCCCGCGCAGCGATAAGCTAGCGGCTCGAGGCGCGTTTCCTCATCACCGCGTGAAGCGCAGGCCGTGAGGCGCGCACTTGCTTCGCTGCGGTGCCGGAGTTGGCTGCGTTTATCACGGCGTCAGTGCCATTGGTGCTGGCGACCCTCTGCTCGCCCGCAAGGGCGACATCGGTCATGGCAAGGGCCAACAGGCCCGCGACGGCAAATTTCAGGGACATGGGACAATCTCCTCTTCTCAGGCTCGACATTGAGCCGGGAGCATGTCCGACATGCGCCGTCCGACGCTGTGGCGTTTCTCACATCACGACGATAATCGTGGACCTAGGCCACCGCACCGTCGCGACGGAAAGAGGAGAAGGCAGGGCTCGGGGACTCGGCCCGCCCTCAGTCGGTGCGTGACGGCTCGTCCCGAACAATGCCGTGTTGGGGCAGAAGTCGGAGAGGTCCTCGGCGCCTTGACCGTCAGCCAGCGCCGGCACGCCTCCTCCTTGCCGCAGTAGCGGCACTTGGCCCGGGCCTCGAGGAAGGCGAGCCCGCCATCGACCTCGCGCGCGGCTTCGGCGTCGACGCCGCGGTTCTGCATCATCAGGTCCATCAGACCGTAGCGCGGTTGAGCTCTTCCTCCGTCGGCCAGAGCAGCCTTGAGTTTGACATCTCGTGCCCTCTCCTCCCACGGCGCCTATCGGTTTGGACGCAAAGCCAACCGCCTGCAGCCTGCGCCGCCGGCCGCGCACCGTCCTTGCGCCAGATCAAATCAGGGGAGCGGAGTGGCGTCGTCACGCGCCGTCAGGCGCTAGTGGGCGCCAAGCACCGCGACGACGGCATTGGCCTGACGCAGCGCCGAGATCTGCTTCGGCAGGTTCTGGTCGTAGGTGCCCGGGGCAATGAGGACCGTGTCCCCGGTCTTGGCGACGTGAACGACGTGCTGGACGCTGGCGAAGGGGGTCTCCGCGGTCTTGCCGTCATTGGCGTCGTCGCCGCGCTTCGAATCGACATACCACTGCATGGCCCCCACCTGATCCGATGGGCCGGGGCGCGGTCAAGCGCTAACCACCGATCGCCGCGCCGGAAGGGCTTGCGAAAAGCCGCATGCGGCGCCATCAATCCGCCGTGAAGCCGGTCGGCGCAGTTCTTGAATCCGCTTGGGATTTTCACCATATCTAGAGCGGTTCTAAAGAGCCCAGTGCCGCGACGGGCCGGGCTTGCGTTATGAGGGGCGCCGCCTAGGGCCCTTAAGAACGCTACGACATGTCGCAGCCGCTTGAGGTGAAAGGGCTTTCGTACAATGTCGCGCATGACACTCCTGAAGGGGGAGCTGTGGCTGGGAGACGTGGCGCCTGATCGCGCCGTTCCCCAGTTGGTGAGATCGCCGCAGACCGGCGGCTATCCTCCCTACAACATCGAGCTCGTGGCGGCGGAGGGCGAGGCAGACGTCTTGCGCATCACGCTCGCCGTGGCCGGGTTCGGCTTCGACGAGCTCGCGGTGACCGTCGAGGACGGCGAGCTCGTGGTTCGCGGCCGACAGGTCGAGGAGACGGGCACCCGCGACTTTCTTTATCGCGGCATCGCCGCGCGCAGATTCCAGCGGAGCTTCGCGCTCGCCGATGGCGTCGAGGTGCGAAACGCAAAACTCAAGAACGGGCTGCTGGCCATCGAGCTGGAACGGCCCGTCAGGGAGGCGACAGTGAAGACCGTGACCATCACCGGTCACGATACGGGAGGTCGGACACGCGGGGCGCCAGCGTCAAGACGCGCCACAGTCTCTGATGCGGAGTAAAACGTATGAACGATTTTGAAAGAGCCGACCGCCAAGCGAGCCTTCCCATGAGCCGGAAGGAGTTCAAGCAACTCGGCGACGGTGAAGTGGCGTATATCAAGCAGCTCGACACCGACCTCGCCCAGGAACTGTTCCCGGCGCTGAGCGGTAAGCTCGATGGCATCGACCTGTTCGCCGTGCTCGGCGCCGACGGCACCCCCTTGGCGCTGACCGACAGCCGCAGCGCCGCGATCGCCAACGCCATCGAGAACGACCTGGTGCCGTTGAGCGTGCACTGAGGAACTCCACCGCAATTCAGTAGATCGGGTGCTGCCGGCAGAGGTCGAGAACCTCGAGGCGAACCGCCGCGATGGTGCTCTCGTCGGCGGGATCGGTGAGCACGCGGTCGATCATGGCGCCGATGGTCTCGAACGCGGCGACGCCGAAGCCGCGGGTCGTGCCGGCGTTGCTCGAAAGGCGTAGCCCCGACGGCGCTTCCGGCGGCCGGGAATCAAACGGGATCTGGTTCTTGTTCACCGCAAGCCCCGCTTGCTCCAGGCTCTTCGCCGCGACATCGCCGGTGATGCCTCTGGCCGACAGATCGACGAGCATCAACCCGGTGTCGGTGCCGCCGGTGACGATGCGCAATCCCCTTGCCGTGAGCGTCGCCGCGAGAGCCTTGGCGTTATCCAGCACCGCCTGATTGTAGAGCTTGAACTCAGGGCGGAGCGCTTCCCCCAGGCAGGCCGCCTTGCCGGCGACATTAGCGAGCATCACCGAGCCCTGGACGCCCGGAAAGATGCCCTTGTTGACCTTGCTGCTCAAGCTCTCGTCGTTCCACAGCGCGAGACCACCGCGCGCGCCGCGCAACGACTTATAGGTGGTGGTGGTGACGACGTGGGCATGCGGGAACGGGCTGGGATAGAGGCCGGTCGCGACCAGTCCAGCGAAATGAGCCATGTCCACCACGAGATAAGCGCCCAACTCGTCGGCAATGCCGCGGATCGCCGCAAAGTCGATGTCGCGTGAATAGGCGGTGCCGCCGGCGACGATCAGCCTTGGGCGCTTCGCGCGCGCAAGATCGCGGAGCTGCTCCAGATCGATGCGCTCGTCGTCGCGGGCGACGCCGTAGCTCGCAATGGTGTAGTCGCGCCCCGTCAGGGTCGCCGGATGGCCATGGCTGATGTGACCGCCCGCGGCGATGTCCATGGAGAGGATCGGATCGCCAAGCTCGAGCAGCCCCAGGAATACGCCCGTATTGGCGTTCGAGCCGGAATGCGGCTGCACATTGGCGAAGTGGCAGCCGAACAATTCGCGGGCGCGGTTGACCGCAAGCGCCTCGACGGCGTCGGCGAATTCGGCGCCGCCGTAGTAGCGCTGATAGGGCAGCCCCTCCACGGTCTTGTTGGTGAGCACCGAGCCTTGCGCTTCGAGCACGAGGCGCGAGACGATGTTCTCCGATGCGATCAGCTCGATGCCGTCCTGCTGGCGCCGCAACTCGCCGCGGATCGACGCCGCGAGCTCGGGATCGGCCTCGAGGCCGGCGCTGAAATAACCGTCATGCAAGCGTGACATTCGACCCTCGGCCGACAACAGGCGTCACTAGAGGCGCAAAAAGTGCCGATCCGGTCAACCTTAGCATCCATCCGCGGTTCCCCCCTCTCACCACCTCTTGTAGGGTCGCCACTGCGAATTTTCGTAGCGAGCTATCTTGCTCGATCTTTTCGCTGGAGGGACCGTGACAATGCCACCGACCAAATCGACCCGCGCCTGCCGCAAGCTCCTTTCGGGCGCATTGGTGATGCTCGCCGTTGGGGGTGTTGCAGCCGCCAGCGCCACCGCGGCGCGCGCCGACCCCTTTCTCGACGAGATCGTGGACTTCACCGGCGGCGTGTTCTTTCTCGAGCACAAAGTGCCGGGCTTGATCGTCGGCGCCGTCAGCAACGGCGACATCTCGGTGCATGGCTATGGCGAGCGTGCCGGCGAAGGCAGCGGCGCGCCCGACGGCAACACCGTGATGCGCCTCGGCTCGATCACCAAGGCCTTCACCGGCCAGGTCCTCGCCGCTCTCACCGTGGACGGCACGGTGCAGCTGGCGCAGCCACTGATCAAGACGGCGCCGGAGTTTGCGGTAAGGGACGACGTGGCCCAGATCCGCCTGATCGATCTCGTCACGCATTCCGGCGGCCTGCCGCGCGAGCTGCCGCACGAGCCGGGGCCAAAGGACAACCCTCACGCGCCGATCACCATCGATGCCTTCGCCGACTGGCTGAAGACGAACCCGCTTCTATTCGAGCCGGGGCACTCGGTGCTCTATTCCAATTTCGGCTTCGATCTTCTTTCTCATGCCCTCGCGAAGGCGGCGAAGAAGCCCTACCCGGAGCTGCTCGAGGAGCACATCACCGGTCCGCTCGAGATGAAGGACACGGTGTTCGAGCTCTCCGATGACCAGAAGCAACGGCTAATGCAGGGGCATGGCTTCGGCGGCGAACCGCTGCCCGATATTCCGACCGGCGACGTGGTGGTCGGCTCGGGCGGCCTCTATTCCACCGCCAATGATCTCTTGCGCTGGATGCAATGGCATCTCGACCGCTTCGGCGAGAAGGATGCCGAGGTCCGCCTCCTCGATCACGGGCTCTATCTCGTGCGCGACGGCCTCGACCGCGTTTCCGGCATGGACGAGTCCGGCCGTATGGACGCCATGGGCCTCGCCTGGGTCGGCATGATGCCCAAGGACGACCGGCCCTTCATCCTGCAAAAGGCCGGCGGCATGCAGGGCATGTTCTGCTACATCGCCTTTGCCCCGGCGAAGGGCGTCGCCGTGTTTGTCGCCATCAACAAATACGACTTCGGCGCCGCCATGGCCATGGGTCAGCTTGCCAATGAGCTGATCGCGACGCTGTCGCCGCGCTGATTTCTCCGCTTATGGCCCCAACTGGCTCCTGCGAGGAGGAACACAGTACGTTCGCATGGCGACGTCTTGCGGCGCCACCTGGGCGATAGAGGGCTCCCTTTTTCCACTTCACCGTAGTAGGGTCGGCGCGCTTCACACTGGTGGCGGCGCGCTGAACTCGCGCACGACTGCCAACAAACAAGCGGGAGTGGCGCAGAAGTTGGCGTTGGACCGGCGATCGCTGCTCGCGCTTGGTGCGGCCTCCGCCACGCTCCCCCTTGCGGGCGTGGCAAAGGCCGGAGAAGGCGCTCTGCCCAAGCTCGTGGTCCGCCCGGACGATGCTATCCGTCAAGCAGCCGGCTTACGGCCATTTCGTAGCTCCGGCTTCATGGTGAAGATCGAGTCGCTTGGCGGGAAGACCCTGATTCACAATTACGGCCATGGCGGATGTGGCGTGACCTTGTCTTGGGGTACCGCCAACATGGCTGCGAAGCTCGCGCTCGAAACGCCGCACCGCAAGGCGGCCGTGGTCGGCTGTGGCGTGGTCGGCCTCACCACGGCGCGGCTGCTACAGGATCGCGGCTTTACCGTCGCCATCTATGCAAGCGAACTGCCGCCGCATACCACCTCCGACGTTGCCGCCGGCGCTTTCGGCCTCACCGAGATCGTCAGTCCTGACTATGAGACCGAAGAGATTGGCCGCCGCCTCGCCGAGGCTGTCCGCTTCTCGCATCGCTATTTCGAGTCGCTCGGCGAGCGCTACGGCGTGCGGCCAATGGTCATGTACATGCTTGGCGTCGAGCCGATCGAGGCGCCCTGGGAATTCACCATCACGCCGGACCTATTTCGGTTCGACATTCTAGGACCTGGCCAACATTCTTTCCCCTCGGCCTATGCCAGCCGGTTCACAACGTTGATGGCGGAGACGAATACCTTAATGCCGGCGCTGCTGGCCGATTTCCGCGCTCATGGTGGCACCGTCGAGACGCGATCATTCGCCGACAAATCCGAGCTTGAGACTCTCGACGCGCCGCTCCTCGTCAATTGCACCGGAATCGGCGCCAAGGCGCTATTCGGCGATCCGGAACTCACGCCGCTCAAAGGCCAGATCACGCTCATCAAGCCACAGCCCGCCGTCACCTACGCCTATCTCGATCCGGTGCTCGATCTCTACATGTTTCCGCGCAGCAATGGCATGGTGCTCGGCGGCAGCCATGAATTCGACAATTGGTCGACCGATGTCGATCCGCGCCGAGCGGCGCAAATCCTGGAAGGCCACTCTCTGATTTCGGGCGGCATGCGCTAGGTGCGCCGAAGCAGCGTCGCAATTGGGGCAACGGAGTTCGTAGCAAGCCGTCACAAGGGGACTAGGGATATGCCAATCGTGCCGCGCCGATCTCGTCTGAACCTGCGCAACACCGCCTTGGCGCTGCTGATGATTGCCACGGGGCTCGGCGGGCCGCCGGCGCGCGCCGCCGACAAGCTCCTCGACGAGACCGTCGATTTCACCGGAACCATCCTCTTCATCAGCGCCAAGGTGCCCGGCATGGTGATCGGCGCCATCCGCGACGGCGAGAGCGTCGTTCATGGCTATGGCGAGACCGCCGAAGACAGCGGCAAGACCCCGGACGGCGACAGCAGGATGCGGATCGGCTCGATCACCAAGCTCTTCACCGGCGCCACCCTCGCCTCCATGGTCGCCGACGGGACGGTGAGCTTCACCGACAGGCTCCAGGACCGGCTCGGCTGGGACGTGACCATCCCCACCCGCGACGGCAAGGAGATCAGGCTGATCGATCTCGCCACGCATGCGTCAGGCCTGCCGCGCGAGGGCGAAGGGACGTCGGCTGCGAACGCGACCGCAGACAGGAGCAAGGAGGACTACGTCAACTCGCTCAAGTCCGATGCGCTGCTGTTCGCCCCCGGCACCGGCATCCTTTACTCCAATTTCGGCTTCGACATGCTCGCCCAGGCGCTCGCGCACGCCGGCGGCAAGCCCTACCCCGAGCTCCTCAAGGAGCGCGTGCTCGACCCCGCAGGCCTCAAGGACACGAGCTTCGATCTCCCCGACAGCGACAAGGCCCGGGCGATGCAGGGCCACAATTTCGACGGCTCGCCGATGCCGTTCGTGCCGACCTCGCCGATGGTCGTCGGCGCCGGCGGCCTCTACTCCAGCGCCAACGACATGCTGCGCTGGCTGCAATGGCATCTCGACCGCTTCGCGGCGAAGGAGAGCGAGATGCGCTTCCTCGATCACGCGAGCTACCTCCACCGCGACGGCCTCAAGCCGGTCTACGGCATGGACGAAGCCGGCCCCATGGACTCCATGGGTCTCGGCTGGGTGGTGATGGAGCCCGAAGGCAACAGGCCGCTGATCCTGCAGAAGTCAGGCGGGCTGCAAGGCGAGTTCAGCTTCGTCGCCATGGCGCCGACCCGGGGGATCGCCGTATTCGTGTCGATGAACGAGTTCAGCGTCGGCGGCTTCGATGCGATGTCGAAGACGGCGCTCGAGCTGATCACCGAGCTCGCCAACCGCTAGTCGGCTGGCTCGCGCTCAGGCTCAAGCAGCGTGGGGGGTCGCCTCCGCGGTGAGGACCGCATAGAGGGCGGAGGCGTCCTTCGACGCCCTGAGCTTGTCGACGGCACGGCCCTCGCGCAACAGGCGCGAGATCCGGGCGAGCGCCTTCAGGTGATCGGCTCCGGCGCCCTCTGGCGCCAGCAGGAGGAAGACAATGTCCACCGGCTCGCCGTCGACGGCCTCGAAATCGACCGGCTCGGCAAGCCTGGCGAAAATGCCGACGATCCGCTTCAGCCCCGCGAACTTACCGTGCGGGATGGCGATGCCTTCGCCAAGGCCGGTGGAGCCGAGCCGCTCGCGTTGGAGGAGGGTGTCGAACACGTAGCGCTCTTGCAGGCCGGTGACGCGCGCCGCCCGCGCCGCGAGCTCCTGGAGGAGTTGCTTCTTGGTCTTGGCTCTGAGCGACGGAATCACCGCCTCGGGGCTGATGAGATCAGCTAACTGCATGTTGTCCACTCTTCTTGATCGTTGTGGCGCCAAGCGGCCGGAACCGCTAGCGGCGCGCGCGCGTCTTACGCTTCGTCGCCGGATCGATCCAGCCGATATTGCCGTCGTCGCGGCGGTAGACCACGTTGATCTCACCGCTCGCCGCGTTACGGAACAGAACGAAAGGCTGGTCGGAGAGATCCATCTGCATCACGGCGTCGCTGACCGCCATCTCGTGGACGACAGTCTCGGCCTCGGCAATGATGATCGGGTTGTCCTCATCCCTCTCCTCCTGTCCTTCCTGCGGCGATTGCAGCACGTAGGACGTCGCGGGGGTCTCCTTGCGGGCAGTATTGGCGCCGTGCCGTTTGAGCCTGCCGGTGTAGCGCCGCACCCGCTTTTCCAGCCGCTCGCAGGCGCGGTCGGCGCTCTGATAGGCATCGGGCGCGGATCCATGGGCTTCGAGGCTCAAGCCTTGCCACAAATGGATGGTGCAGTTGGTGCGGAACTCCCCGTGATCCTTTTCTACGCGCACATGCCCATTCGGCGACCGTCCAATATATTTCTCCACGGTAGCAGCAATGCGCTCCTGGACATAGCCGCGCAAAGCCTCGCCGACGTCTAGATTCTTTCCGGTAACCTGTATCGTCATCGCCCGCGGTTGTTGCCGACAGACCAGTTTTTTTCGTGTCCCCCCGGGACGCATGACGACAGTCGTGCGGGGCATTGGCCTTGCTTCTGCCGGCTGACCTTCCACCCGCGGGCACGGAAGCTAGACCCCTCATTTCGGAGTGTCAAACCCTAACGGCCCGGCGTCCCATCACGTGAGGTTTCCGAAGTCAACAGAGCGGTTTGGCGCTGGAGCGGCGTCGCGGCTAGACGTGATTCGTTTCTGCCGCCGGCGCTGGACCGATGACGGGATGCGCAGCGCCTCGCGATATTTCGCCACCGTGCGCCGCGCGATATCGACGCCGTCCTGCTTCAGCCGCTCGACGATCTTGTCGTCGGACAGCACGTCGCTCGCGGGCTCGGCGTCGATCATCTCCTTGATGCGGTGGCGCACGGCTTCCGAGGAATGGGCGTCGCCGTCGCCGGACGCGGGGATCGATGAAGTGAAGAAATATTTCAGCTCGAACAGGCCGCGATTGGTGGCCATGTATTTGTTGGCGGTGACGCGGCTCACGGTCGATTTATGCATGGAGATGGCGTCGGCCACGGTCTTGAGGTTCAAGGGCCTCAGATGGCGCACGCCGTGGGTGAAGAAGCCGTCCTGCTGGCGCACGATCTCCTGCGCCACCTTGAGGATGGTGCGGGCGCGCTGGTCCAAGCTCTTCACCAGCCAATTCGCGGTCTGCATGCATTCGACGAGGTAGCTCTTGTCCTCTTTCTTCATCGGCGTCTTGGTGACGCAGGCGTAATAGGTCTGGTTCACCAGCACCCGCGGCAAGGTCTCGCTGTTCAGCTCGACGTGCCAATTGCCGTCGGGAAGCGGGCGGATGAGGACGTCGGGGACGATGGGTTGGCTCGGGCTCGTACCATATTTCAGCCCGGGCTTCGGATTGAGCCGCTTCACCTCCTGGATCATGTCGCAGAGGTCCTCGTCGGATACGGCGCAGACGCGCTTCAGCTGGCCGAGGTCATGGGCGCCGAGAAGATCAAGATGCTCGATCAGGGCGGCCATGATCGGATCGTAGCGATCGCGCTCCTTCAGCTGCAGCGCCAGGCATTCGCGCAAGTCGCGGGCGAACACGCCGCAAGGCTCGAAGCCCTGCATCACGACAAGCGTCTCCTCGACCAGCTCGCGCGGCGCGCCGAGCAACTCGGCGAGCGCGTCGAGATCGCCGCGGAGGTAGCCGCCCTCGTCGGTCATGTCGATCAGATGCTGTCCGATCAGCCGCCGCGCCGGATCGGAGAAGGCGAGCGCGAGTTGGTCGGCCAGATGGTCCTTCAGCGTCCGCTCTTCGGCGACATAGGCCTCGAGGTTGGGGCCGCCGCCGCCGTCGTCGAGCCGCTGACCTCCGCTGAGGCCGCTCCAGCCGGAATCCTTGAGAGCGCCGGGGGTGAAGCCGTCGGCATCGGCAAAGACGTCTTGTGGCTCGGTGTCGAGCTCGTCGGCGCGGACCTTGTCGTCGGCCTGGAGGTCGAGCCAATCGCCGTCACCTTCGGAGGCATCCAAGTCGGGCGCCGGGCTCGCGCCTTCGCCGTCCCCGCTCTCGTCCTTGAACAGATTGAGAGCGGCCTCGGAGGCCTCGCCATTGACGGGGGCACCCTCTTCGCTCTCGGGGCGCTCGAGCAGCGGGTTGCGCTCGAGCTCGGTCTCGACGAAGGCGGCAAGCTCCATGTTGGAGAGCTGTAGCAGCTTGATCGCCTGCTGCAATTGCGGCGTCATCACCAGGCTTTGGCTCTGGCGAAGCTCAAGCTTTGTCGTGATGGCCATGCTTGGTTTCAGACGCTACGCGCAACGGGAGCAAACCTAAATTCTGAACTGATCGCCCAGATAGACGCGCCGCACGTCCTCATTGTTGATGACTTCGGTGGCGGTTCCATGGGTCAGCACCATACCATCATGGATGATATAGGCCCGTCCGACCAGATCGAGCGTCTCGCGAACATTGTGGTCGGTGATGAGCACGCCGATGCCGCGTTGGGTCAGGTGGCGCACCAGCGAGCGGATGTCGCCGACGGCGATGGGGTCGATACCGGCGAAGGGCTCGTCCAACAGCATGAAGGACGGACGGCTCGCGAGCGAGCGCGCGATTTCGACGCGGCGGCGCTCACCGCCGGAGAGGCGGATGGCAGGCGATTTTCGCAGCCGGGTGATGCGGAACTCCTCCAGCAAGGCATCGAGCTGGAGCTGCCGTTCGGCCTTGTCGGGCTCGACCGTCTCCAGCACCGCGAGGATGTTCTCCTCGACGGTGAGGCCGCGAAAGATCGAGGCTTCCTGCGGCAGATAGCCGATGCCGAGCCGGGCACGGCGGTACATCGGCAGTTTGGTCACGTCGCGGCCGTCGATCCGGATCGAGCCTTCGTCGGCGGGAATGAGGCCGGTGATCATGTAGAACACCGTGGTCTTGCCGGCGCCGTTCGGACCGAGCAGACCGACGGCCTCGCCTCTCGCGAGCTCGAGACTGACACCGCGAACCACGGTGCGCTTCTTGAAGCTCTTCACCACGGAATGCACCGTCAGCCAGCCGGCGAACGGATTCGGCGGCGCTTCCGGCTCATCGCCGTAGTCGGCTGCGGCGGGATCCTCGCTCTTGGCGACCGCCTGGCGGCGTCCTGGGAACGACAGCAATTTGCCCACTGTCCTTTCGCTCCTCAGTTGGGGCCCCCAATGGTTAGCGTCGCATAAAGGAACGCGAACTCACTGCTGCGGCGGCGGCATGAGCGGCATCGGCGCTCCGTCCTGAGCCGGAGCAGCGGCGGCCGGCGCAGCCGCGGCGGGCTTGCCGCTATTCGCATTCTTGCCACCTGACGCGCCACCACCGGCTTGGCCATCGCTCTTGCTCTCGCCGGATTTTGCATCTTGTTTCGGCACGAACAGGGCGCGAATGCGGCCCTTGGTGGCGGTATCGCCTTGGTTCTCGAACCGGCTTTCACCGGTCCTGAGATCGATGACCAGCCGATCTCCCTTTAGCACATTCTTGCCCTGCATTAACACCACATTGCCGCCGACCGTGACCAGTTGCGTCGGCACGTCATAAAGGGCCCAGTCGCTGGTTGTGGTCTGATCCTGATCGGTGGTGATGATCACCGAGCCGCGCGCCTCGATCTTGTTGATCTGGGCGCCGTTGGCGCCAAGCGCGCCGGCACCCTCGGTCTTGGCGTCAGTGGCGGTGGCGGGGGCGGCTTCGTTGCTCGCGGTGGCGGCAGCGCCGTTGCTCGCGGTGGCCGTGGCATCGGCTCCCTTGTTCAAGCTGTCGGCGCCGCTTCCGGTGTAGTGGACGTCGAGCTCGTTGGCGATGAGCGTGGTCTTGCCCTGCACGGCCTTCACGTTGCCTTTGAAGGTTGCGTATTTCTTCGAGTCGTGGACCACGAGCACGTCGGATTCGATGTCGATCGGCTCGCCGGAATTTTGGCCGAGGCCGCCGAAATTATTGGTCAGACCTTGCGCGTGCGTGAGCACCGGCAAGGCGAAGCCGAGTGACCAGCGCCACGGCGCCGAGCGCCGCAGCAAACCATCGCCGGATGGTGACCCGATGCTTGCTCATGGCGACGGGGGTGCCTCCATGGAGACCGCCGGCACCGCGCCGGGCGCGACGCGGTCGGGCTCGGCGGGCGCCTTGATCTGGGGCGGCGCCGCAGCGCCGTTCGCAGCGGCCTTGGTCTTGTCGGTCTTGACGATGTGAACGTGGACCTTGCCGCGGAAGGTCAGAGTCTTCTCGGCGGAATCGAGGGTCATGGCGCTGGCGCGCACCGAGCCGTTCGGCAGATCGAACACCACCCGCTGATGCGCGCGCAGGATCTGATTGTTCATGTCGAGGCTCGCATAGGTGAGCTTGCCGGTGATGCCTGAGCTCGTCGACACGCGAATGTCGTCCTGCATTACGAGACGCTCCCGTTCGGTGTTGAACAAGCCGCGCTCGGCCTGCATCCGCGACCAGCCATTCTGGCCGCTGGTCAGGTTCGCCTTGATCGCATGCAGCACGACGAGCTTCGGGTTGGTCATGTCCTGATCGGCGTAGTCGGCGCTGACGACATAGGCACCCTTCTTCTTGTCGACGCCCTTCAGCGTCGGGTTCACCATGCGCAGCTTGCCATCGGAGACCTCGATGCCGCTGACGCTCGCGGTGACGCCGCCAACGGTGACGTTGAGCCGCGTGGAAATGAAATACCCCGCGAACACGACCGCAGCGAGGATCGGCAGGCCCTTGCGCAGGATCGCGACCAGGCGGCTGTGACTGGTGGCGCTGAGAAAGGCACGCTCGTTCTCTGCCGCGGTGCGCACGCGCACGCGGTGGGCGCCTGGAGCAAATTGCGCCTCAAACGTCACGGGATGCTCCCCTCCGAGGCCAGTTTTGGCCCTCCTGACAATAGCCGCAAGACTTTGATCACATTGCGACCGGGCCTTGAGGCGCCGAATGGCCTCGGGCGGGTCGCGCCCCTAATGGGCGAACGGGTCGATATCCGCCCAGCCGACCAGATCGAGCTCGACCCGGGTCGGCAGAAAGGCGAGGCAGGCGCGGGCAAGATGCTCGCGCCCCTCCCGCATCAGCATGGCGTCGAGTTTCTCCTTGAGCGCATGGAGATACAAGACATCGCTTGCGGCGTAATTGAGTTGGTCCGGGGTGAGCTCGGGGGCGCCCCAATCGGAGGATTGCTGCTGCTTGGAGAGCTCGATGCCGAGCAACTCGCGGCAGAGATCCTTGAGCCCGTGGCGGTCGGTGAAGGTCCGCGCGATGCGGGACGCAATCTTGGTGCAATAGATCGGCCGCGGCATGACGCCGAAGGTGTGGTTCAGCACCGCCATGTCGAAGCGGCCGAAATGGAAGATCTTGAGCACGCTGTCGTCGGTGAGGAGGCGCGTGAGTTCGGGCGCGCGCGGGTTCTTGCCGATCTGGACCAGCTCGGCGTTGCCGTCGCCCGTGGAGAGCTGCACCAGACAGAGCCGGTCGCGATAGGGGTTGAGGCCGAGCGTCTCGGTGTCGATGGCGACGGCACGGCCCCAGTCCCGGCCTGGCGGCAGATCGTTCTGATGCAGCTCGACCGTCATCGGTACATGCTCGATTGGCTTGGACCAGAGGCGCCGGCGCCAGGGACCGGCGCCGTGCCGAAATCGTGAAGTGGTGCCCAGGAGAAGACTCGAACTTCCACGCCCTTTCGGGCACTAGCACCTGAAGCTAGCGCGTCTACCAGTTCCGCCACCTGGGCTTAAGGCCCCCTGAGGTACGATCGGGACCCGCCAAAGTCAATCGGCGGCGAGGCCGGGCGCCCCCTCGCGCTTGCGGCTTCCGCGGCGACGAAGCCTTCACAGGGTTCGGAGTGGTCGTGTATTGCTGTTGCTCCTTCTCCAGGCGGGGTGCGGGGCCCTTGTCGCTTTATCATGCAGGACGAACCGTTGAGCATTTCCTTAAGCAACCGCAGCCTGATCACGATCTATGGCGGCTCGGGCTTCATCGGGCGCCACGTGGTGCGCGCGCTGGCGCGAACCGGAGCGCGCATGCGCATCGCCGTGCGCCGGCCGGATCTCGCCGGCCATTTGCAGCCGCTCGGCGGCGTCGGCCAGATCAATGCCGTCCAGGCCAATGTCCGCTTCCCGGATTCGCTCAAGGCCGCGGCCGCAGGCGCGGACGCCGTCATCAACCTGGTCGGCATCCTCGCGCCTTCGGGGCGGCAGACCTTCAAGGCGGTGCAGGACGAAGGCGCGCGCCACGTGGCGGAAGCGGCGCGGGAAGCGGGCGCCAAGGCCTTCGTGCAGCTCTCGGCGATCGGGGCCGATGCCGCTTCGCCATCCGCATACGCCCGTACCAAGGCGGCAGGCGAGGCGGCGGTGCGGGAGGTGTTGCCGCAAGCCGTGATCTTGCGGCCCTCGGTGGTGTTCGGGCCCGAGGACGAGTTCTTCAACCGCTTCGCCGCGCTCGCGCGCATCTCGCCCGCGCTGCCCTTGATCGGCGGCGGTACCACGCGGTTCCAGCCGGTATTCGTCGGCGACGTGGCCAAGGCGGTGGTCGCCAGCCTCACCGGCAAGGCGAAGCCCGGCGCGGTCTACGAGCTCGGCGGCCCTGAGATCATGACCCTGAAACAGGTGATGGAACGCGTGCTTGCCTATTCCATGCGGCGGAAATGGCTGGTGCCGCTGCCGTTCTGGCTGGCGAAGCTGCAAGGCGCGGTGCTGCAACTCTTGCCGAACCCGCCGCTGACCCTCGATCAAGTGCGGCTCCTCGAGACCGACAATGTGGTGAGCGAAGCCGCGATCAAAGACGGCCGGACGCTGGAAGGCCTCGGCGTCGAGGAGCCGGTCGCGGTCGAAACCGTGGTCCCCGACTATCTCGAGCAATACCGGCCGCGGGGACAGTTCTCGGTGTACCGGCCCTTAAGGCGCCGCGGCGGCGGGGGCATTGACCTCGGGGCAGCCCGGTGCCGGCGGGGCGGGCGCGAGGTGCATGCCGTAGACATAGACCAGCACCAACAGGAAGCCGCCGAGCATCATGCGGTAGAGCACGAAGGGCAGGAAGCTCACGCGCTTCAGCACCGCCATGAGGAAGGCGATGGCCGCGAGGCCGGCGAGGAAGGTGAGGCCGGCGCAGACCACGGCATCCATGGTGATCTTCTGGCAGTTCTCCACGGCTTCGCCGATGGTCAGCGCACCGGCCCCGGCGATCGCCGGAATGCCGAGCAGGAACGAGAAGCGCGCGGAGTCGGGCCGGGTGAAGCCGAGAAAGCGGGCCGCGGTCATGGTGATGCCGGAGCGGCTCGTGCCCGGGATCAGCGCCAGGGCCTGGGCGACGCCGATGATCAGCGCCGAGGGCAGCGTCATGTTCTCGATGGTCTTGGTCTGCTTGCCAATGGTGTCGGCGATAAGCATCAGCACGCCATAGAGCAGCGTGTTCCAGGCGACCACGGTGACGCTGCGTTCGAGGTCGGAAAAGCCGAACTTCTTCAAGACGAGGCCGAAGGCGACCGCGGGGATGGTCGCGAGCACGATATAGATGGCAAGCCGCCCTTCCGGGGTGACCTTGCCGCGAACAAGCAGAAGGGCGCCGCCGATAAGTTTGCCGACGTCCCGCCAAAAATAGACGAGGATGGCGCCAAGGGTGCCAAGATGCACCATGACGTCGGTGAACTGGCCCTGATCCGGCCACCCGGTCAGAGCCGGAATGAGAATAAGATGGCCTGAGGAGGAAATCGGAAGGAATTCAGTGATGCCCTGCACCAAGGCAAGGACAATGATCTGCTCTATCGACATTCTGTCCCTCGGCCCCGTCGATGGCCGCTTGTTCGGCGCGCGAGCAGGTTCTATACCGGGCCAATCCCCCGCGCGATTCTTTTCGCGGTGTTAATACCGCCGAACGGGTCGATGCCAACACTTCTGCATTATCCCCTCTGTCCGTTTTCCCGCTCCATCCGCTTGGCGCTTGCCGAATGCGGCGTGGAGGCGACGTTGACCGAGGAACGTCCCTGGGAGTGGCGGCCGGGCTTTCTCGCCCTCAACCCGGCCGGGTCGTTGCCGGTGTTGATCACCGAGGATGACGGCCCGATTTCCGGCGTCTACGCCATCTCCGAGTATCTCGATGAGACCGCGGGCGCGGAGCGCGAAGACCGGGGGTTCCGGTTGTTTCCCGGCGAGCCGCTGGCGCGCGCCGAGACCCGGCGGCTCGTCGACTGGTTCCACCGCAAGCTTTACGACGAGGTGACGGGGTATCTCGTCGAGGAGAAGGTCTATCGCCGCTACGGTCCCAATGGCGGCTCGCCGAATATCGAGGCGATCCGCGCTGGACATGAGAATTTGCGCTACCATCTCACCTATATCAGCCACCTCGCCGAAACGCGCCCCTGGCTCGCCGGCGAGGCGCTGAGCTTCGCGGACCTCGCCGCGGCGGCGCATCTCTCTGCGCTCGATTATCTCGGCGAGGTGCCTTGGGAGGACCACGAGCCGGCCAAGAACTGGTACGCGCTGCTCAAATCGAGGCCGTCGTTCCGGCCACTGCTTGCGGACCGGGTGGCGGGCTTCATCCCGTCGGGAACCTATGCCGATCTCGATTTCTGAAGTTCCAAGCGCGCCGCGGCAGGATCAGGCCGCATCGCTGAAAGATGCCATCGCGTGTGCCGCCAGCGACACCGGCTTCGACGTGGCGCGGTTCACGAGCGCCGATGCGCCGGAGGGCGCCGGGCCGGCACTCGATGCCTTTCTCGCGCAAGGCCTCCACGGCGACATGGCGTGGCTCGAGACGACGCGCGACCGGCGCAAGGACCCGAAGGCGCTGTGGCCGGAGGCCAAGAGCATCATCATGCTCGGCTTGAGCTATGCGCCTCAACGGCGAGCCGCTCGCGGCGCTCGCCGAGCACTCGCACGGCGCCATCTCCGTCTATGCCCAAGGCGGCGACTATCACGACCTGATCAAGTCGAAGCTCAAGGCGCTCGGCGCCCGCGTGCAGGCGCTCGCCGACGGCGAGGTCAAGGTCTTCGTCGACACCGCCCCGGTGATGGAGAAACCGCTCGCGGCCAAGGCCGGGCTCGGCTGGCAGGGCAAGCATACCAATCTCGTCTCGCGTGAGTTCGGCTCGTGGCTCTTCCTCGGCGCGATCTTCACCACCGCCGCGATCGAGCCCGATCTCCCCGAGACCGATCATTGCGGCGCCTGCACCCGTTGCCTCGAGGTCTGCCCAACGAACGCCTTCATCGCGCCCTATCGCCTCGATGCGCGCGCCTGCATCTCCTACCTCACCATCGAGCACAAAGGTCACATCGCGCCGAAATTCCGCGCCGCGATCGGCAACCGCATCTTCGGCTGCGACGATTGTCTCGCCGTTTGCCCGTGGAACAAATTCGCCGAGACCGGACGGGAGGCGAAGCTCGCCGTGCGTGCCGGCAAGCGACAACCCTCCCCTCGCCGAATCTGCTCGACCTCGACGACGCGGCGTTCCGCGCGCGGTTTCGCGGCACGCCGATCAAGCGCACCGGCCGCGACCGCTTCCTCCGCAATGTGCTGATCGCCGCCGGCAACTCCGGCGATGCGGCGCTCCTGCCCAAGGTCGAGCAGAGCCTCGGCGACCCCTCGCCGCTCGTCCGCGCCATGGCGGTGTGGGCGCTGTCGCGGCTCGCGCCGGATTGCTACCGGACGCTCGCGCCGTCGCGCCGGGCCACGGAGACCGATCCGGATGTCGCCACTGAGTGGGCGGGGGCGGACGCGTGAGCCGGTTGTTCTGTTTCGGGCTCGGCTATTCCGCGGAGACCCTGGCGAAGCGTCTCGCGGCCAAGGGCTGGTCAATCGCCGGCACCGCGCGCGATCCCGCCAATGTCGAACGGCTTCGGGCCGAAGGCTATGAGGTCACCCGCTTCGCCGGCGAACCGGACCATCCCGACATCGCCCCCTTGCTCGCCGGCACCACTCATCTCCTGCTTTCGATCCCGCCGGGCCCCCAAGGCGACGCCGTGCTCCGCCACTACCGTGACACGATCACCGGTCTCTCGACCCTCGACTGGATCGGCTATCTGTCGACGGTCGGCGTCTATGGCGACCAATCGGGCGCGCTGGTCGATGAGACCGCGACGCCGCTCCCCAACAATGAGCGCACCAAGGCGCGGGTCGTGGCCGAGAGCGGCTGGCTCGCGCTCGGCGAGGAGATCGGACGCCCGGTCCAGGTGTTCCGTCTCGCCGGCATCTACGGGCCGGGCCGGAGCGCGCTCGACAAGCTCGCGGCGGGGACGGCGCGGCGCATCATCAAGCCCGGCCAGGTGTTCAACCGCATCCATGTCGAGGACATCGCCACCGTGCTCGAAGCCTCGATGGCGCGGCCGCGTGCCGGCGCGGTCTATAACGTCGCCGACGACGAGCCGTCGCCGCCGGAGGACGTCGTCACCTACGCCGCCGCGCTGCTGGGGGTCGAGCCGCCGCCGGAGGTGCCGTTCCAAGAGGCCGAGCTCACGCCGATGGCGCGGAGCTTCTATTCGAACCTCCGCCGCGTCTGCAACGCGCGCATCAAATCCGAGCTCGGCGTCGAACTCGCCTACCCCAGCTACCGCGAAGGCTTGCGCGGCCTGGTCACCTGAACACGAGCACCCTATGAAGGTCCGCGATATCATTCGTTTGATCGAGGCGGACGGATGGTATCATGTCGCCACCAAAGGCAGTCACCGGCAGTACAAGCATCCAGCGAAACTTGGCCGCGTCACGCTAGCCGGCAAGCCCTCGGACGACCTCGCCCCCGGCACGCTCAACAGCGTTCTCAAACAGGCCGGGCTCAAGGAGTGAAACGATGCGCTATGCCGTGGTCATCGAGAAGGCCAATGGAAACTATTCCGCCTATGTGCCGGATCTCCCCGGCTGCGTCGCCACCGGCGAAACGGTCGAGGCGGTAGAGCACGAAATCCGCGCCGCCATCCGATTCCACATCGACGGGCTCAAGGCCGATGGCCTCGCGATCCCGCCGCCGACGAGCATTGCCGACTACGTCGACGCCTAGGCTTCCTTCTCCCCGCGGGTCCGGGCTCAACAATGATCGCATCGTCAATCCCGGCCCGGTTGCTCGCCCTCGCTCTTGGCGTCATCGCCGCCACCGCGGCGGGCGCCAAAGAGGCCGACGTCCGCCCCTGCACCGAGGACGCCATGATCGTGTTCGACGCCTCGGGCTCGATGGCGGGGGACGGCTGGGGCTATGGCAGCGAGTTGGCCGGCACCGTCAGCCGCATCGACAAAGTGCGGTCGGCGCTGCGCGAGATCTTGCCGAGCATTACCCGATTCCGCCGCGTCGGGCTGCTCACCTATGGCTCCGGCGCCTGGAACCAATGCACCATCCAGCTCGCGCTCAAGCCGCAGCCGAATGCCGCGGACCGCATCATGGCGGCGGTCGATGCCTTGCACCCCGCGGGCAGGACGCCGCTCACCGACGCCGTGGCGGAAGCCGCCGATGCCCTCGACTTCCGCCACAAGCCGGGCATCATCGTGGTCCTCACCGATGGCGAGGAGACCTGCGACGGCGCGCCTTGCGACCTGGCGGAGAAGCTTCATGCCGAAGCCGACCAGCTCACGATCCACGTCATCGGCCTCCGCGTGAAGAACTACACCTGGATCGGCGATCAGGGCATCCTCGACGCCAAGTGCCTCGCCGAAAAGAACGGCGGCCAATATCTGCCGGTGGACACCTTGGATGGGCTGCGGCAGGCCCTGGAAAAGACCCTCGGCTGCCCGATGGTCACCGACGCCCGGCGACGCTCCATAATGCGGCGGCTCTTGATCCCCCTGGGACTTGCGATGGTCATGACACCGTTCTGCGGTCCCGGCCATCCAAGTGGGGCCTCAACGGCAAATTGAGGCGTATCAAGTCGTCGAGCCCACAGTGCGGGTTCATCTTCTCGATGGGCCTGATCTTCCATCGCGCGAGGCCAGTGCTGCATCGTACTTCTCAGACCGCCCGCAATGGAAATGCCCGTGGTCGCGATGCTGCTCGAAATCTCGACGAGCTGCTTGATGCCTTGTCGTTTGCGAACCTGGAACGAGACTTCGCGGCTCGAAGACCGACGGATCAATCTTGCCATCCGCGTAAAGTGGCCGTGGCGAAGCTCGAAGCAAGGACTGTAGACGTAAATCAAGCGCATTGCGGGCCGACTTCGTTGACCTATTCGGAGCCTTAAACCCGGGGTGGCAACACGCGCATAGAGGCCTCCATGACCTCGACATCATGGAAAAGACATTCTCCTATTTCATACGCGGCATGCCCGCACTATGTCCCGGGTTCAACTAGGCCCTGGAGGCAGTTCTTTACCGGGTCACCGGGACAAGCCCGGGGGTGACGCATCAAGCGGCGAGCAGTGATAGCGCATCATACTCCGACATTCCCGGACTTCTACCGGGCATCCACTAGGGCCACGACGGCAGATCGCTCGAGAATCAGCGCAACCTTTCGGGACAAGCCCGGGGCGTATGCCCGTGAGTGGGCCAGCCTGAGCTTGGCGCCAGCCTCGGCCAGAGCGCGGGAGCGATCGGATTACGCCTAGCAACTGAAAACTTATCCCCGGGCCTCCCGCCTCGCTTAGACTCGTCCCATCCCTCGTCCATGAGGACGCGAGCTGCAGACCGACTGCTTCTTGGGGCGAGGGTCGCGGCGCCTGAGTGCGCCGGCGGAACGACGCGGGGTCACCCGCGCCGCCGGCAGGCCTAACGGACCGGCCTCAGGGGTCTTCGCTCCACTCACCGCCGTGGGAACCGGCGGTCGTCGGGTGAGGTCTCGGCGTTCCGAGACCCATGCCAACTGCGAAGAGAAGAAGTGGAAGAAGGCTTCAATATCGCCGCCAAGCGGGGCGCCGTGTGGCTGCCCAAACATAAATAGGATCGCGGCCGCTCGGTGCCCCGCAGTCCTCATTATTTTGATGCGCTATCGCGCTTCGCGCTACTTGAGCGCACCTGCTATTTGAAAACCCTCGCGCGCCACGCGCGGGCGATGCAGCACGGCTTCCTCCCTCCCCGCGAGGGGAGGGCGACGCGCCCCGATCTTCGCGTCAGCGAAGTCGGCTGGCGCGGCGGGTGGGCGAGGCTCGCACCCCACCCGGCCGCCTGCGGCGGCCACCCTCCCCTGAAGGGGAGGGATTTGCCGAGCGAGCCACCCCCTCACCCTTACCGCCCACGCGACTTGCGAGGGCTTACGCCCGCAAGATCGCGGCGGCGAGCCCTCTCCCCCGAGGGGCGAGGGAAGAGACGGCTGCTAAGAGGTACTTTCTCAGCTTTGCTCCGAGGCGGCAGAAGCCTGGGCAACCACCGACGCGATGGTGGCGAGCAGGCGCTGCGAGATCTTGCGGGCGCGACTGGCGATGCTCGGCGTCCTTGATCAAGGTCAGCTCGACATCGCCGCCTTGGAGCAGATCGACCAGCAGGAGCGCGTGACGCCACGGCACGTCGGCGTCCTCCATGCCTTGCAGGATGCGCACCGGACAGCCGGGATCGAACGGGGCGAGGAGATGCGACCGCCCCTCCTCGATCAGGCGCCTGGTGATCGGGATAGGGCTCGCCGTATTCGGACGGCACATAGGTCACGCCCTTGGTCTCGATCTCGGCGCGCGCCTCCGGCGGCAGCTCGGCCCACATCAGCGCTTCGGTCATGTCGAAGGCCGGCGCGATCAGGACCAGGCCGGCAAGGTCGGCGTTCGTTCCGTGCGCTCGCGAGGTGACGCGCGAGCAGGAGCGCGATCCAGCCGCCCATGGACGAGCCGATGACGATGCGCGGCCCCGGCCCCATCAGGTGCCACACCGCGACGGTCTCCTCGAGCCAATCGCCGACGGTCGCCTCGAGCAGCGTGCCGCCGGAGCGCCCATGGGCGGAATAGTCGAAGCGGGTCATGGCGAAGCCTTGCGCCGCTGCCCATTCGGCCACGGCGGTCGCCTTGGTGCTCGCCATGTCGGAGAGGAAGCCGGGAAGCCAGATCAGCTCGACGGCATCTTTCCGTTTTGCGGCGTCGCGGCGATAGGCGATGCGCCGGCGCTTGGCGGCGCCGTTGCCGCCGACCTCCAGGAATTGCGGTTCCGGTTCGTCCATCCTAAGACCGTCCTCTGCCAATAGCGGGGCCCGCGTTGATGGTGACCATACTTCAGGTCGTGCCGAGGCTCGATGCCGGGGGCAGCGAATTGGCGACGGTCGAGATCGCGGCGGCGCTCGCCACGCGCCGGCGCCAAGGCTCTGGTCGCCACCGAAGGCGGGCGCATGGCGGAGGACGTCACGGCGCGCGGGCGGCGAGATCGTCCCGCTTCCCGTGGCGAGCAAGAACCCCGTCACCATCCTCGCCAATGCGTGGCGGCTCGTGAAGCTGATCGACAAACGCGACATCGATCTTGTCCATGCGCGGAGCAGAGCGCCGGCCTGGAGCGCGCTCCTCGCCACGCGGCGCACGCTCCGCCCGTTCGTCACCACCTATCACGGCGCCTATGGCCAGGTCGGGCCGTTCAAGGCCGCCTATAACAGCGTCATGGCCAAAGGCGATCGCGTCATCGCCAATTCGCGCTTCACCGCCGGCGTGATTGCGGACCGGCATCCGCGCGCGAGCGATCGCATCCGCATCATCTATCGCGGCGTCGACAAGAGAATATTCGATCCCGGCGCGGTCGATGCCGGCGGACGTCGAGAGGCTGCGGGCGAGCGTGGGGCGTTGCGCCCGGGACCAAGATCGTGCTCCACGCGGCGCGGCTGACCAGCATCAAGGGGCAGCGCGATCTGATCGCCGCGGCGGCGGGGCTCGACGCCGACGGTGCGCTCGAAGGACGCCGTCATCATCCTTGCCGGCGACCCGTCGGGCCGCGACGGCTACCGCGACGAGCTCGTCGCGCTGATCGCGCGCCACGGGCTTAAGGACAAGGTGCGGCTCGTCGGCCATTGCCGCGAGATGCCCGCAGCCTATCTCGCCTCGTAGGTCGCGCTCACCATCTCGACGGTGCCCGAGACCTTCGGGCGCACCAGCGTCGAGGCGCAGAGCATGGGCTGCCCGGTGATCGTTCCCAATCTCGGGGCGTTGCCGGAGACCATCGTCGCGCCGGAACAGGATGCCGGCGGCTTCACCGGCTGGCACGTGCCGGCGGGTGACGTGCCGGCGCTCCGGCAGCGCATCGCGCGAAGCGCTTCGCGCTCGATCCGGCGCAACGGGCGGAGATCGGCGCGCGGGCACGAGGCCCATGTGGCAACCCGCTTTGCGCTATCGCGCATGCAGGCCGAGACCCTCGCCACCTATGACGAGCTGCTCGGTACCGACTTGGCGAAGCAATTCGAGCGCGGGCAATGACGGCGTGCGGCCCTACCAGCACACCTTGGCGCCGGTGGTGCACACCACCGGCGACACCACGCCCTTCCAGCAGATGGTGTAGGTGGTGTCGGTGACGACGTCCGGGGGCAGGAACAGGTCAGGGTCGACCGAGCTCCGCCAATAGGGGTGGGGGCTCGGGCGCTCGGCGGTTTGGGTTACGGGTCCGGTCACGCCGTTCGCGGTCTTCCACTTGTCGATCCCCTCTTGCAGCGAATTGAGGGAACCTTGGACGGCATTGCTTTTGATCAGGGCGTCAGCCGTGCCGTTGATGACGAGACACCGCGATGGAGCGGCCAAAGCAGGCCCACGCAATCCGAAACAAGCAATCGCCAGGACGGCGATCGATAGTCTGAAGCGCATCAATCCCCCTTGGCCGACTTCCCCCACGCGCCGATGCCGATGACGAAAAGACCCCGCTTGACTTGTCAGCCCCGCTGCCGATCCTATAGAAGTCCTCGCGGAACAGCCGTTCGGGACACGCAACGGGCCTTGCTCTAACAAGCGGGCTCGAGCTGCCGTTGTCAAGAAAGAGGAGAGCGACACATCGTAAGACGGCCGACGAAACTCACCCCCGACAAGGGGGGCCCGCGTATCAACGAGGGCATCGACGTTCCGAACATCCAGCTCATCGACGCTACCGGCGAGAATATCGGCGTGGTTCCCATCGCCGATGGGATTGCGCGCGCCGTCGAGGCTGGGCTCGATCTTGTCGAGATCGCGCCGAACTCAGAGCCGCCGGTTTGCAAGATCCTCGATTACGGCAAGTACAAATATCAGGCGCAGAAAAAGGCCGCGGAGGCGCGCAAGAAGCAGCGCACCGTCGAGATCAAGGAGATCAAGATGCGGCCGAACATCGACATCCACGATTACGAAGTGAAGATGCGCTCGATCGTCCGCTTCTTCGAAGAGGGCGACAAGGTCAAGGTCACGTTGCGCTTCCGCGGCCGCGAGATGGCGCATATGGAGCTCGGCACCAGACTGCTCGAGCGGGTCAAGCATGACACCTTGGAGCTGGCGAAAGTCGAGTTCGGAGCCGAGGCTCGAGGGCCGGCAAATGGTGATGGTGCTGGCGCCGCGCTAGGCGACCTCACGAGACGGCTTGGCGGCGACGTCGCCGACATGGCGTTGGGCCTTGGCGTCGGGAGCGCCAAAGAAGAAGCCCTGGCCGGTTTCGCAGCCGAGCTCGAGCAGCTTGGCCACGACCTCCTCGGTCTCCACGCCTTCGGCCGTGACTTGCAGGCCGAGGGTGTGCGCCAGGCTGATCATGGCCTCGACGATCTTGCCTTCCTCGGACTTGTCCAACATCTTGCTGATGAACGACCGGTCGATCTTGATCGAGTTCGAGCTGAAGGTCGCGAAGATGATAGAGGCCGGCGTAGCCGGTGCCGAAATCGTCGAGCGCGATCTTGACGCCGACATCGCGAAGCTTCTGCAGAATTCTTTTGGCGTCATCGAGACTGTGCACCACCGCGGTCTCGGTGATCTCGACCTCGAGGCGGAGCGGCGTAAAGCCTCCCATCTCCAGGATGCCGAGTATCCGTTGCGGCAGCTGCAAATCGGCGAATTGCCGGGGCGACAGGTTGATCGAAATGAAGATGTCGTCAGGCCAGGATTTGGCGTCTCTTACCGCACGGGCGAGGAGGGTGCAGGTCAGATCGGCGATGCTGCCGGTGTCCTCGGCGATGGGAATGAATAGGCTTGGCGCCAGCACGCCTCTGGTCGGGTGCCGCCACCTGGCCAGAACTTCGTAGCCGACCGTTCTCTCGGTCTTCAGGTCGACCAGGGGCTGGTAGTAGGGGACGATCTCGCCTCTGGCGATGGCGCCCTTGATCTCGCGCTCGAGCTGAACGCGCTGCTGCAAATTCTCGTCCATCTCGCTGTCATGGAAGCGGTAGCCGCCGCGGCCTTCGAGCTTGGCCCGGTACAGGGCCATGTCGGCCTGACGAAGCGCGGTCTCGACCGTGGCGCGACGATCCCGGCGGGAGGCGGCGCCGCGCGATCTTGCCGCTCTTCTCGGGATCGACGATGGCGGCGCCGAGGCTGACGCCGACTTCCACACTGAGGGCAGCAAGAGGAATGGGCTTCGGCACGTCAAACACGAGGCGCCGCGCCAAGCGCACGGGCAGATCATCGCCCTTGGCAAAGCGCAACAAGATGCCGAACTCGTCGCCGCCAAGCCGCGCGACGATGCCACGGTCCCCGACCAAATCCCGCAACCGTCTGGCCACGACCCTCAGCACCTCGTCGCCAAGGCGGTGACCGAAGAGATCGTTGATCGGCTTGAATCGATCGAGATCGATCAGGAAGAGAGCGCAGCTCTGCTCCGGCGGCAGGGTCCCGGCGAGACTATGGAAGTCTTCAAGGAAGCGACGGCGATTGGGCAGGCCGGTCAGCGGGTCGTGGCGCGCGAGCCAGCGCGCCTCCTCCTCGGCCCGCTGCCGCTGCGACACCTCCTGGCGCAAATCGCCGACGCGCCGGTAGCCGTAGACGACGGCGGCCAAGCCGAGGCAAAACAGCAGCGCCAAGAACTCCTCGAGCTCGTAGGACGCATGTTTGACGGTCCAGGAGAACACGATGTCGAAGGCGTCGGCGACGAGGATGAGGATGTAGAGCGGGACTGACTAGCAGGGCGATGATCACGAGGTCGCGCCGCGCCCTCGAGGCGTTGCGAAACCAGTTGGCGATCGCTGCAATCATCGGTTGCCACCCGCTATTGCGGTTGGAGCTCAAACGACCTTCGGCGGGGCAGCACCGTCGCAGGCGGGTGCCTAGCAAAGAATGCGCGCCATGCCCCCACCGTCAAATTTAACCCTCTCCCCGGGGAATTTACCACCGCGGCGTGGACATCCCGAGGGTATCTCCGGGCCAGGTCGCCCGCGGGCGCCAGGCGGCCCTCCTCGGGACGTCCCCGACATCGGGTCAAATGCCGACAACCCGGGCGTGAACGACACGCGCGAGCACCCTTGCAAAAGCGCCGCAATCCACCCTATAAGGCGCGTTCGTTAGGAGCCGCCCGGCGGGGCATGCCGTGGCGGCTTCCATGCTTCAATCGCAAAAATGCGACGGCCGGGCGATTGGCCGCCTAGGCCATCTCGACACAAAGGAAGCCAAATGCCCAAGATGAAGACCAAGAGCGGTGCCAAGAAGCGCTTCAGGATCACCGCGGGAGGCAAGGTCAAGTGCCAGGCCTCGCGCAAGCGTCACGGCATGATCAACCGGACCCCGAAATTCATTCGCAATGCGCGGGGGACGATGGTCCTGTCCGATGAGGACGCCAAGATCGTGAAGCAAAATTTCCTGCCCAACGGCCGCTAGCCGGCGAGAGCTTTTTCAGGAGGCACCTCAATGTCCCGTGTGAAACGCGGCGTCGTCGCACATGCCCGCCACCGTAAGGTGTTGAAGCAGGCGAAGGGCTATTATGGCCGGCGCAAGAATACCATCCGCGTCGCCAAGCAGGCCGTGGAGAAGGCCGGTCAGTACGCCTATCGCGACCGCAAGGTGAAGAAGCGCACGTTCCGGGCGCTGTGGATCCAGCGCATCAATGCTGCCGCGCGTCTGCATGGCCTGACCTATGGCCGGTTCATCGACGGCTTGAACAAGGCCGGCATCGAGCTTGACCGCAAGGTTCTCGCCGATATGGCCGTGCATGAGCCGCAAACCTTCCAGAGCCTGGTCGAGGCCGCGTCGGCTGCGGCCAAGGCGTAAGTTCGCGCCGACGGGCCGCGCGGCCCCGGGGAGCCGGACGCCATGACGCCGCCAGAGACCGAGACGCCGCAAACGGCGACGCCCGAGCTTCAGGAGCTTGAGGGCGAGTTGCTCGGCGCCATCGCCGAAGCGGCTGATCTCGCCAAGCTCGAGGAGGTGCGGGTCGCCGCCCTGGGCAAGAAGGGCCGCGTCTCGGAGCTGATGCAGCGGCTCGGGCAGTTGCCACCGGAGGCGCGCAAGGATTTCGGCCAGGCCGTCAACAAGCTCAAGGAGCGCGTCGCCGAGGCGCTACAGGCGAAGCACGAGGTGCTTGCCGGCGCCGCGCTGAAGACGCGGCTCGCTGCGGAGCGCGCCGACGTCACGCTTCCGGTGCGCGAAGGACCGCTTGCCGAGGGGCGCATCCACCCCGTGAGCCAGGTCACGGACGAGATCACCGAGATCTTCGCCGATATGGGCTTCTCGATCGCCGAGGGGCCTGACATCGAAACCGATTTCAACAACTTCACCGCGCTCAACATACCGCCCGAGCATCCGGCGCGGCAGGACCACGACACCTTCTATTTTGCGGAAGGGCCGGACGGCACCAGGCCGGTGCTCCGCACCCATACGAGCCCGGTGCAGATCCGCACCATGCTGGAGCGGAAGCCGCCGCTCCGCATCATCGCGCCCGGCCGCGTCTATCGCAGCGACTCCGATCAGACCCACACGCCGATGTTCCATCAGGTCGAGGGCTTGGCCATCGACGAGGAGACCCATCTCGGCCATCTGAAATGGGTGCTCGAAGAATTCTGCAAGGCGTTCTTCGAGGTGCCGGAGGTGAAGATGCGCTTCCGCGCGAGCCACTTCCCCTTCACCGAGCCGTCCATGGAGGTCGATATCGGCTACGCCAAGGTCGGCGACGAGATCCGCATCGGCGAGGGCGATCAGTGGCTCGAGATCTTGGGCTGCGGCATGGTGCATCCGAACGTGCTGAAACATGTCGGCCTCGATCCCAAACGCTATCAGGGCTTTGCCTTCGGCATGGGCATCGATCGCATCGCCATGCTGAAATACGGCATGCCCGACCTCCGCGCGTTTTTCGCGGCGGATTTGCGCTGGCTCAAGCATTACGGCTTCCCGTCCTACGCGGTGCCGACGCTGGCCGGCGGCCTCGGAGGCTGAGCCATGAAGTTCACGCTTGCCTGGCTCAAGGAGCATCTCGACACCCGCGCGAGTATCGCCGAGATCGCGGAGACCCTGACCCGGATCGGGCTCGAGGTCGAGGAGGTGCTCGATCCGGCGGAGGCGCTCAAGGATTTCCGCGTGGCGGAAGTCGTGAAGGCCGAGAAGCACCCTGACGCCGACAAGCTTCAGGTCCTCGAGGTCGACACCGGAGCCGAGCGGCTTCAGGTCGTGTGCGGCGCGCCGAATGCACGCGCAGGCCTCAAGGGCGTGTTCGCGCCGGTCGGCAGCTACGTGCCCGGCATCGACCTGACCTTGACCAAGGCCAAGATCAGGGGCGTCGAGTTCGAGCGGCATGATGCTGTCGGAGCGCGAGCTTGAGCTCTCCGACGAGCATTCCGGCATCATCGAGCTTGCCGAGAGCGCCAAGGTCGGGAGCCCGGCGGCGAAGGCACTCGGCCTCGACGACGTCGTGTTCGATATCGCCATCACGCCGAACCGGCCCGACTGCCTCGGCGTTCGCGGCGTCGCCCGCGACCTCGCCGCGGCCGGTCTCGGCAGGCTGAAGCCCGATGCGATCAAGCCGGTGAAGGGAAGCTTCGCCAACCCGATCCCGATCAGGCTCGATTTCGACAAGGGGAGCGCCGAGGCCTGCCCGATCTTCGCCGGCCGCGTCGTTCGCGGCGTCAGGAACGGTCCAAGTCCCGAGTGGCTGCAGCGTCGTCTGAGGGCCATCGGGCTTCGCCCGATCAGCGCCCTGGTCGACATCACCAATTACATCTCCTACGACCGCGGCCGCCCGCTCCACGTCTACGACGCCGACAAGATCAAGGGCGCGATCCGCGCGCGGCTCGGCAAGCTGGGCGAGATCCTCAAAGGCCTCGACGGCAAGAGCTATGCGGTCGACGCCGATATGTGCGTCATCGCCGACGACAACGGCGTGCTCGGGCTCGGCGGCGTGCTCGGCGGCGAGGACACCGGCACCACCGAGGCGACCACCAGCGTCTTCATCGAATCCGCTTATTTCGATCCGAAGCGCACGGCGCGCACTGGGCGGCGGCTCAATATCCAGTCCGACGCCCGCTACCGCTTCGAGCGCGGCGTCGATCCCGCCTTTGTCGGTGCCGGGGCTCGAGCTGGCGACGCGGATGGTGCTCGACCTGTGCGGTGGCACCCCGAGCAAGGTGACGATCGCCGGCAAGGCGCCGAAGCCGAACGCGCCGTTCGCCTTCGATCCGCGGCTCGTCGGCCGGCTGAGCGGCCTCGATCTGAAGGCGGGCGACATCAAGCGCATCCTCACCGCGCTCGGCGTCGGGCTTTCGGGGACGGCGCCGAAGCTGAAGGCAGCGCCGCCCTCATGGCGCCCGGACATCTCGGTCCCGGTCGATCTCGCCGAGGAGGTGGTCCGCCTCGTCGGCGTCGACGCCGTGCCGGCGACGCCGCTGCCGCGCCTGGCCGGCGTCGCGCGCCCGGTGCTGACCGAAGCGCAGTCTCGGCAACGGCGGGCGCGGCGCGTCCTTGCCGCACGCGGGCTGGTCGAGGCCGTGACCTGGTCGTTCATTCCGCCGGAGGAGGCCACGCTGTTCGGCGGCGGGGCGGCGGAGCTCACCTTGAGCAATCCGATCTCGACCGAGCTTGCGGTGATGCGGCCGAGCCTGCTCCCCGGACTGCTGGCCGCCGCCAAGCGTAACCGCGACCGTGGGTTTGCCGATGGCGCCTTGTTCGAGCTCGGGCAGGCCTATCGCGGGGCAAAGCCCGAGGATCAATATGTGGCGGCCTCGGGCGTCCGCTTCGGGCTGTCGTCGCTTCAAGGCAGCGGCCGCGACTGGTCCGGCAACGCGCCGGCGGCCGACATGTTCGCGGCGAAGGCCGACGCGGTGGCGACGCTCGCAAGCCTCGGCGTCGATCAGACGAACATCGCCGTGACCCGCGAGGCGCCGGACTGGTTTCATCCAGGACGCTCGGGCACGCTCAAGCTCGGACCGAAGGTCACGCTCGGGGTGTTCGGCGAACTGCACCCGGACGTGGCGGCGAGGCTCGGTCTCGACGGACCGATCGCCGGCTTCGAGCTCTACCTTGATGCGCTTCCGGCGGCCAAGCGAAAATCCCTGACGAAGCCGGCGCTCGACGCCTCCGACCTGCAGGCGGTCGCGCGCGACTTCGCCTTCCTGCTCGACGCCGACGTCGCCGCGGCGGACGTCGTCCGCGCGGCGCAGAGCGCCGACCGGGCGCTGATCGCACAAGTCGGCGTGTTCGACGTGTTCACCGGCCAAGGCGTGCCGGAAGGCAAGAAGTCGCTCGCCATCGAGGTGACGTTGCAGCCGCGCGAGAGGACCTTGACCGACGCCGAGATCGACGCCGTCGCGGCGAAGATCGTCGCCGCCGTGCAGAAAGCGACCGGCGGCGAGTTGCGCGGCTAGGCCTGACTAGGGCAGATCTCATGCTGAAGGTAATCGCCTGGAATATCGCGCGGTGCCTGATGCGTGGCGTTGGCTCATCAAATCGGATGCCGATGTTGCCTACTGCAAGAAGCAAATGAGCCCCAGCCGACGTAGCAGCCGAGCTCGAGGTTGACGGTGCGCCTTGGCGGACCGGGCTGAACCAGCGGTGGCGAACCGCCGTCGTTGAGCTATTGATCGCGTCGAACTGAACTGGCTCAGCCTCGCGCCGCTTGGCGAAGGACCCCCAGGTACGTTGGCGGTTAGTCGGCGCGGTACATTGGCGGCAGCTGTCGTTTCCTCGCCCGCGATTGAGCCATTCATTGCCGTGTCAGCGTATGGGCAATGGGAGACTCCTCACGCGTTGGCGGGCAGCGACATTTACGCCGACGCGTCGGTACACCGGCTGATCTCCGACCTCTCGGCGCTTGTCGCACCAACCAAAAGACAAGCCATGCTGGTCGCGGGCGACCTCAACGTTCTCAAGGGCTATGGAGAGTATGGCAAACAGTACTGGGCTGCCCGATATGCCACGGTGTTCGACAGGATGGCCGCGATTGGTCTGCCCTTCGCCGGTCCTGAGGCTCCAGACGGGCGCCAAGCGCAGCCGTGGCCCGAGGAACTTCCTCCTGACAGCAAGAACGTGCCGACCTATCACACGAAGAGGCAGACGCCTAAGACCGCCACTCGCCAACTTGATTTCGTGTTCGCATCCGAGCCCCTGGCCAGACGGTTGCGTGTTAGGGCCCTGAACGAACCCGAGATCTGGGGGCCGAGTGATCATTGCCAGATCGAAATTCAGATTGGTAGCGCAAGCGGAAGCGTGCCGAGCTAGGCGTTGCCGATCAGGATGCCGGCGGCGAACACGATCACGCCGCCAAGCACGACCTCGAACGTCGCCTGTAGGAACGGCGTGTCCATATAGCGCGACCTGATCCAGGCGATCACCCACAGCTCGATCGCGACCACGAGGATGGCGATGGTGGTCGCCAGCCGGAAATTCTCGATCAGGAACGGCAAGGTGTGGCCGAGGCCGCCAAGCGCGGTCATGGCGCCGGTGATGACGCCCCTGATCAAGGGATGGCCGCGGCCGGTGAGCGAGCCGTCGTCGGAGAGCGCCTCGGCGAAGCCCATGGAGATGCCGGCGCCGACCGACGCCGCGAGGCCGACGAGGAACGTCTCCCAGGTGCTGTGCGTGGCGAAGGCCGCGGCGAAGAGCGGGGCGAGTGTGGAGACCGAACCGTCCATCAGTCCGGCGAGGCCCGGCTGCACCACCTGGAGGACGAACAGGCGCCGCCTCGTCTCCTCCTCCGCCTTGCGCGCGCCGCGATCGAGGATCTGCTCCTCGAGATGCTCGGCGATCGCTTCGTGGCCGCGCTCGGCTTGGGCGAGGTCGCCGAGGAGCTTGCGCACGCCCGCATCCGTGGTCCGCGCCATGGCCTGCTCGTAGAAGCGCTGCGGTCTCGAGCTCCATGACCTCGGCCTGCTTCCTCACAGCGTCGAGGCCGAGCGGGCGCACCATCCACAGCGGCCGGCGCGCGACGAAGCCCTTCACGTCCTGGCGCCGCAGGAGCGGGATGTGCTCGCCGAATTTCTGCCGGTGGATCTCGATCAGCCGGCGGCGGTGAGTGTCCTCTTCGCGCGACATCTCGGCGAACACCTTGGCCGAGGCGGGGTAATTGTCCTCCAACCCCTTGGCGTAGTCGGCATAGATGCGGGCGTCCTCTTCCTCGAGCGAGATGGCGAGGGCGAGAATCTCCTGTTCGGTCAGGTCGGAAAATCGTTTCACGGAGGGCCTCGGCGAGCGGCGTTTGATTTAGAACTATTCTAAATATGGTGGGCGCCGGGGGCAAGCGCCAGGGCGCGACCGCCAACCCGCGGTGAGACCCGTCCTAGCCGATCGCGACGGCAGCGCGGCGCGGCGCCGTGTCGAAGCCGAGATTGTGGTCGCGGGCGAAATGGATCATGGCGCGCTCGGTGAGCGCGGTGATGGTCAGAAGCGGATTGACGCCGATCGAGCGCGGGATCACCGAGCCGTCGCAGACATAGAGCCCGCCATGGACGCCGCCCTCGCCATCGAACACCTGGCATTTGTGATTGACCACGCCGCTTGAGACATCCTCGCCCATGCCGCAGCCGCCGAGGGGATGCGCGGTCGCGGGCTTCGTTCCCGTCGCGGTGCCGGCGAGCGGGTTCTTGATGTAGCGGCCGCCGACCCCCTGCCGCCGCCTTGGTCAGCGCCGCATCGACCCGGGCATAGACCGGCTGCTCCGCCACGTTCGGCCATTCGACCTGGGCACGGCCATTGCTGAGCGTGATGCGCCCGCATGCGTCGTCGTGGGACACCACGAAGAAGGTGTGAAGGGTCTGCAAGGGCCCGTGATAGACGCCCTTGATCAGGCTTTGCGCGGCGCCGAGCAGCCTGCCGCCGGCGATGAAGAACACCGGCAACAGCGGCGCGAGCGCCGAGGGCATCACCCCTTCCTGGATGAACATGGAGTGGTCGAGCCGGTCGGGATCGTGAAGCTCGATCTCGCCGGTGACGCAGGCGCCGATGGCGTCGCCATCGAATTTCGGCGGATGGCCGACGCCGATGGCGTTCACCCGCTCCTTGCCGCCAAGGGTAAAGGCGATGATGTCGCCGTTGGCGGAGAAGCGCTCGCCGAGGCAATCGGAGACGGCGAGGCCGCGCTCACGCGAGCGGAGCAGGATCTCGGTCGAGCCGAGGGTGCCGGCGGCGAGCACCACGGTCTTGGCCTCGACGGAGCGGGGCGCCGCGTCGGGCTCATCGCTCGGCGTGTAATAGACGCGCCAATGGCGACCCTCCTTGGCGATATGGCTGACGGCAAGCTCGGTGAAGATCTCGGCGCCATGGGCGCGCGCGTCGGGGAGATAGGTCACGGCCACGGTATTCTTGGCGCCGACATTGCAGCCCGAGCAGCAGTCGCCGCACAGCGTGCAGGCCGGCTGCTCGATCCCCGCCGGGTTCAGATTGTCCGCGAAGCTGACCACGACCGGCGCCGGCACCGGGGGTTGACCGAAGCAGGCGCTCGCCGCTTGCAGCGCGCGATACTTGGTGAGGTCCTGAGGGCGCCCGTAGCGGTTCGGGCGAAGCATGCCGGTCGCTCTAGCAAAGCCCTGCTCCAGCAAGCCATCGGCGCTCACCACTTCCGGCCAGGCGGCATCGGCGAACACCCGGGGGTCGGGCTTCAGCGCCACGGCGGCATTGATGAGCGAGCCGCCGCCAAGTCCGCAACCGACCAGCACATGGATGTCCGAGCCGAGGTGGAAATCGAACAGGCCGGTGCGGCTGCCGGACCGCATCTTGCCGCCATTGAGCTGGAGCTCGCGCCGGAGCTCCGGCAAGCGGCTCGGAAACTCGCCGGTGAGGAATTCGCGGCCGCGCTCGATGACGCCGACGCGTTGTCCCGCGCGGGACAGGCGGGACGCGGCCACGCCACCGCCATAGCCCGAGCCGACCACGACCACGTCATAGGCCGGCCTCATCGACTGCGACGGCTGGGAGAGCCTCCCGCCGGGAGCTAAGACTTTGTTTGGCGCCAATTCCACACAGAGCTAATAGCGCAAAGCGACGCCCAATGTGTAGCGCTGCTCTTCCAGCAGGGTGCTGGGATCCCGGCCCTGGGTGTAGTCGAGATTGAGCGTTGCGCGTTTCGAGGGAAACAGCGGGTACATCAGCGTGGCCTTCAGATAGTTAACGTCGTCGACGCCGAAATTCTCCATCAGGGTATATTCGACGCGGCCGCGCAGTTCCTGAAATAAGGGCACGCCGATCAGGAGGACATCGACGATCCCCTTCCCGCCGATCCCGAAGTAGGACGACTTACCGATGAGCGCCGGGTTGGTGCCGGGCTGGACGATATCCCGTCCCTGCATCAGGAATTGAATTTCAGGTCGAAACGCCAGGGGGCCGATCGGGCGAGAGTAGCCGCCAAAAAGGACAAAGCTCGTGCCATCGCCCCGCGGGATGCGGAAGCTCGGGATGAGGTAAGCGGCGAGCGAGGCCTGCTCGCTGTCGTCGCTGCTATCGATGATCTCGTTGGCATGAAGCCCCGCTCTCGCGGCATACCAGTCGCCGATGTGGAAGGCGTCGACCAAAAGGCCCGGCTCCAGATAAGACGTCTTGTCGCCGGGCTCCTTGTTCACGGCCTTGAACTTCAGATAGGGGATTAGACTGAGGTCAGTCGGTCCGTTGGAGAGATGCGCGAGCTTCCAGCCGACGGTCCCGTCCGCGATCAGCGTCTCCGTGTCCTTCTCGTCGTCGCGGGCATAGGAGAAGGTGGTCCCCCTAATCCCGGCGATCTTGTCGCTGGGGAGGCCGAGTTCCGTGACCTCGGAGCAAATCAACAATCGCTTCGCCAGTGCTGCCGCGGCCGGGTTCGGCTGACTTGAGGGTTTGGCCGCCGCCACCGTGGCCGGGACCGCCTGACACCGGATCGTCACCTTATCCGGTTTCAGGAGAACGTCGTCCGCAGTGGGCTCGGTGGGAAGGCTACTCGCGACGATGAAGCCCTCGGCAGGCGCGCCGCCCAGCGCCAAAAATCCGGTCACCTCCATTCGTGTCGTCGACAGCCTTTGCGTGGCCGCGATGGCCTCGGGCTTCGCCGCCGCGGGGCCGGCCCCGAACGGATTGTCGCTGCTCGCGGCGTAGAGGATCGCCTGGTCGTCGATCGACCGTGGCGCGCCGTCGGGATTGGCGATGTAGAGCAGGTCGAGCGGGACGGTCGAGACCTCCACCATCTTCCGCGCCAGCACCACGCGATCGACCGTCCCCGTCCCCTGGCAGAGTTGAGCCTGCTTGGCGCGGGTGAAGATGAGCTCGGCCGCGCCGGGGAATCCCGGCCTCGTCGACAAGAGGAGCAGAGCAAGAGCGAGCAGGACCTTTGATCGAAGCATTTGACCCCCCCATGCTGACGATGGCGTGCGCGCTATGCCACCGGCGTGCCCGCGGAAATAGCTTTGGCGATAGTATTGTTCGTGTCTGAAAGGGGTTTGGAGATAGTCTTTCTGACGAAATCGACCGTGGTGGCCGGAACAGCGTAGTTGTATTTGTGCCTGAGAAGCTCCTCGCACTCCTTGGCGATTAGTGCCCAATTCGGCTCATTTGCCTTCCAGCCTTTAGGGAAGTCTTCTGATGGAACGAGCGCCTCCTTGTAAGTCGCTCGTTCAAATTGGGTGCTCGCCACCACCGCGTCTCTCATGCACACCGCCACATGGGCCCGAATCTGCATCGCCGACATGTTTCAGCCCTCTCCCCTCCCAGCCCGTGACACCACCCATAACACCCTAAACGTGCTTTTTGCTATATTACAATCTAAAGCTGTATCATGGCTGCGTTTTGCTTCACGGCCGTGGCAAAGCGCAGCGCACCACGCAGAGGCGCGCTCAATTCGCTTCACACTCCCGCGAGAGGCCGTTGCTGCCGGCGCGCCGGCCGTATGTTGCATCAGGCATTTTTGGAGAGTCCCGCAAATGACGAGATGGATTGGCGCGATCGTCGCGGCTGTGGCGCTCGCCGCGCTGGCGACGGGTGGTGCTGTGAAAGCGGTCGCCGATGACACCAAGACGGCGATTTTCGCCGGCGGGTGCTTCTGGTGCGTGGAGGCCGCCTTCGACGAGGTTCCCGGTGTGACTGAGACCGTGTCAGGCTACGCCGGCGGTACCAAGCCGAACCCCACCTATGGCGACCACGAGGGCTATCAGGAGGCCGTCAAGGTGACCTACGACCCGGCCAAGGTCACCTACGCGCAACTGCTCGAGCAGTATTGGCACAACATCGATCCGTTCGATCCCGACGGCCAGTTCTGCGATAAGGGCAACGCCTATCGCAGCGTGATCTTCGTCGGCAGCGACGAGGAGAAAAGCGAAGCCGATAAGACCACGCCAGGAGATCGCCGATCGCTTCAAGGAAAAGGTGGCGACGGAGATCAAGCCGGTGACGACCTTTACCGCCGCCGAGGACTATCACCAGAACTATCACAACACCAACGCCATCAGTTACAAGTTCTACAAATGGAATTGCGGCCGGGCGCAGCGGCTGGAGCAGATCTGGGGCCCGCCGAAGCAGTCTTAAGCCGACGTCACGTGCATCCAACGGCGTGACGGCGCCGTAACTCCCGCCATCAAGTTCAGCCACGGGCATGAGCGATGGACGCGAAAACAGAGACGGCGCAGCCCAAGCGGGAGGTCATCCACCGTCATTCAGGCACGGTCCGCATCACCCATTGGGTCAATGTGGTCTGCCTGTTCGTGCTCCTGATGAGCGGCTTGCAAATCTTCAACGCCCATCCCGCGCTCTATCTCGGGTCGAAATCGAACTTCGACGATCCGGTCATGGCCATGCGGCCGATGAAGCACGGTAATCAGATCTTCGGCGTCACCAACATCTTCGACTGGCACATCGACACCACGGGCGTGTTCGGCCTCGCCAAGACCGCCGACGGCGGCTACCAGATCAGGGGATTTCCCTGGTCGGTGACGCTGCCTGGCCACCGCGATCTGTCGATGGGGCGGCGCTGGCATTTCTTCTTCGCCTGGGCGTTCGTCATCAACGGGCTCATCTATCTGATCTGGAGCCTGACCAGCGGCCATCTTCGTCGCGACCTCGCGCCGGCGGCGAGCGAGTTGAAGCATATCGGCGCCTCGATCTCCGAGCACGTCCGCCTCAAATTCCCTCAAGGGGAAGAGGCCAAGCGCTACAACGTGTTGCAGAAGCTCGCCTATCTGATCGTGGCGCTGGTGCTGTTGCCGCTGATGCTCGCGACCGGCCTCGCCATGTCGCCCGGCATGGACTCAGGCTATCCGTTCCTGCTCGACATCTTCGGCGGACGGCAATCGGCGCGGACCATCCACTTCGTCACCGCGAGCGCGATCGTACTGTTCTTCGTCGTCCATATCGTCATGGTGCTGATCTCGGGCGTCTGGAACAACCTCCGCTCGATGATCACCGGACGTTACGTCGTCAAGTTTCCGGAGGCGCGGTCATGAGCACCAGATCGCGCCTCGACCGGCGCGGCTTCCTGGCGAAGGGCCTCGCCATTGCCGGCGCCTCGCTGCTCGGCGGCTGCGACAGCGAACTCTCCGACCAGCCTTGGGTGCGGCGCATTCTCGATTCCGCCGAGACCCTCACCCGTCTGAGCCAACGGGCGTTGATTCCGGCGACCGCGCTCGCCCGCGAATATCGCGAGGCCGACATTTCGAAGGACTTCAAGGCGAACGGCTCGACCGACGTCGACGATGACGACTATCGGGCGCTTGCCGCGAACGGGTTCGCCGATTGGAAGCTGAAAGTCGACGGCCTCGTCGGCCAGCCCTTGGAGCTCACCCTCGCCGAGCTCCGCGCGATGCCGTCGCGCACCCAGATCACGCGCCACGACTGCGTCGAGGGCTGGAGCTGCATCGGCAAATGGACCGGCGTCCAGCTGAAGGCGCTGCTCGACAAGGCGGAACTCAAGCCCTCGGCGCGCTATGTCGTATTCTACTGCGCCGACGATCTCGCGGAGACCGGCGACGACGAAGGCAAATATTACGAGTTGGTCGGTCTCATCGACGCGTTCCACCCGCAGACCATCCTCGCCTACGACATGAACGGCGCGGCGCTGCCGATCGCGCACGGCGCGCCGCTCAGGCTTCGGGTCGAGCGACAGCTCGGCTACAAGATGGCGAAATATGTGATGCGGATCGAGGCCGTCGACGCGCTTGCCGCCATTCGCGGCGGCCAAGGCGGCTTCTGGGAAGATCGCGGCTATGAGTGGTACGCCGGGATCTAAGTCCTGACTCCACACTGCTAGAAATGAAAAAGGGACCGGCGAGGACGATCCCGCCGGTCCCTCCTGGCAATCGCTCGAAACTAGCCGGCCGCCTTCTTGGAAGCCTTCTGAGCCGCTCTGTAGGACTTGTAGTGCATGCGGCACTCCTTGCGATAGGCGACGCGCGACTTGTGGTCGCTGGCATACTTCGCCTTGGCGGCCTTGAGGCAGCCGCTCGCGGCCTCGGCCGGCGAGGTGTGCAGCGGCATGGCGGCGCCGGCGATCAGACCGGTCACGGCGGCTGCCAAAATGATCTTCTTCATCATCGCTTCGTTCTCCATTTTTCGTGTGGGGAGATGCGGTGTCGCCGGTGAAGCGTTGACATCCCCCGGCGGGTGTCCTCGGCGGAACTTGTCCGCCGGGTCGGGTGACAGAAAGCGAGTGATTAGGATTTTTTTGGGGCGCTCCCGCGGCGCCTTTGCGCATCGTGGTGGGGCGTATGCGCGCGGGGCATTGGGCATAGAATTAAAGGGACCCGCGGGGGCCCCGCGGATCCCTTTTTCGAGATGTTGGCGCGAGACTAGGCGGCCTTCTTGGCGGCCTTGGCGTGGGCACGGCAGGCCTTACGGAAGGCCTTGCGGTCTTTCATGGTGCCGAGGTGCGCAGCCTTGGCAGCCTTCATGCAGCCATGGCAGGCGAGCGCCGGAGTCGAGCCGACGGGAACCGTAGCGGCAGCCAGCACAAAGGTGGCGACAGCGGCGAGAAACACTTTCTTAACCATAAGCTTACTCCGTCTTTTTGCTACGCAACGTTACGCGCTCGCACTAGGCATCACGGGGGGCGCCTCGTCAAGCAGGCTTATGGCGCCGGCCGGTCGGTTGGCTAATGCCGTGTGGCGCCGAGGGTGACGAGGGCGCCCGGCGAGCCGCCTCTTTGTACCGAAGACGATGGCAACGAAGCGGCGCCTCGCTCCGCTTGACCGTGAAAGCGGCGCTCTCTACCAAGCCGCCCATGAGTCGTTCCGAGGCTACTTCCCTCTCCCATATCCGAAACTTCTCCATCATCGCTCACATCGACCACGGCAAATCGACCCTCGCCGACCGGTTGATTCAGCTTTGCGGTGGACTCACCGCGCGCGAGATGAAGGAGCAGGTGCTCGATTCCATGGACATCGAGCGCGAGCGCGGCATCACCATCAAGGCGCAGACGGTGAGGCTCGACTATCGGGCCAAGGACGGCGAGCTTTACGAGCTGAACCTGATCGACACCCCGGGCCACGTCGACTTCGCCTATGAAGTCAACCGCAGCCTCGCCGCCTGCGAGGGCTCGCTCCTCGTCGTCGACGCTACCCAAGGCGTCGAGGCGCAGACGCTCGCCAACGTCTATCAGGCGCTCGACAACAATCACGAGGTGGTTCCCGTCCTCAACAAGATCGACCTCCCGGCCGCGGAGCCGGACCGGGTGCGCGAGCAGATCGAGGAGGTGATCGGGCTCGACGCCCATGACGCGCTCGAAATCTCGGCCAAGACCGGCCGCGGCGTCGCCGATGTGCTCGAGGCCATCGTGCACCGGCTGCCGCCGCCAAAGGGCGATGCGACGAAGCCGCTGAAGGCGCTCCTCATCGACAGCTGGTACGACGCCTATCTCGGCGTCGTCGTGCTGGTGCGCATCATCGACGGCAGCTTGAGCAAGGGCCAGCGCATCAGGCTGATGGCGAGCGGCGGCGTCCTACCAGGTCGACCGCGTCGGCATCTTCCGCCCCAAGCAGGAGATGCGGAATGCGCTGGGGCCGGGCGAGATCGGCTTCTTCACCGCCTCGATCAGGCAAGTTGCCGACACCCGCGTCGGCGATACCGTCACCGACGAGAAGAAGCCGGCGGCCGAGGCGCTCCCGGGCTTCAAGCCGGCGCAGCCGGTCGTGTTCTGCGGCCTGTTCCCGGTCGACTCCAACGACTTCGAGGATCTGCGCGAGGCCGTCGGCAAGCTCCGCCTCAACGATGCGAGCTTCACCTACGAGATGGAGACCTCCGCCGCGCTCGGCTTCGGCTTCCGCTGCGGCTTTCTCGGCCTGTTGCATCTCGAGATCATCCGCGAGCGGCTCGAGCGCGAATTCGACATCGACCTGATCGCCACGGCGCCGTCGGTGATCTATCGCGTCTATCTCACCGACGGCACCATGCAGGAGCTGCACAATCCCGCCGACATGCCGGAGACGCAGCGGATCGCGAAGATCGAGGAGCCGTGGATCGAGGCCACCATCCTCGTCCCCGACGAGCATCTCGGGTCGGTGCTCAAGCTGTGCGAGGACCGGCGCGGGCGGCAGAAGAACCTGACCTATGCCGGCTCACGCGCCATGCTCGTCTACGAGCTGCCGCTGAACGAGGTGGTGTTCGACTTCTACGATCGGCTTGAAGTCGGTGTCGCGCGGCTATGCGAGCTTCGACTATCACATCATCGGCTACGAGGAGGGCGACCTCGTCAAGATGGCGCTCCTCGTCAACAACGAGCCGGTCGATGCGCTGTCGGTGATCGTGCATCGCTCTCGCGCCGAGGCGCGCGGCCGCGCCATGGTGGAGAAGCTGAAGGATCTGATCCCGCGGCACCTGTTCAAGATCCCGATCCAGGCCGCGATCGGCGGCAAGGTGATCGCGCGGGAGACCATCAGCGCGCTGCAGGAAGGACGTCACCGCCAAATGCTATGGCGGCGACATCACCCGCAAACGCAAGCTGCTCGAGAAGCAGAAGGCCGGCAAGAAGAAGATGCGGTCGTTCGGCAAGGTCGACATCCCGCAGGAGGCGTTCATCGCCGCGCTGAAGATGGACGAGAATTAGGGTCGTGGCCGGGTCGAGCCCGGCCACCTGTCCAGCCTCAGCTGGTGCGCACCTTCCAGGCGAGATAAGTCATCGCCACGCCCTCGCACAACAACTGAATGCCGAGCAGGATGCCGAGCAGCACCTCGGAGGCCACGGCGAGATTGGCCCAGAGATAGATCGCGAGCAGGATGCTGACGACGCCGGCGCCGAGCAGCCAGCCCCAGTTCGGGAACGGCCTGATGGTCAAGGCGAAGATCACCTTGGCCATGCCCTCGATCATGAAATAGACGATCAAGAGCACGCTGAAGACGACGAGGCCTGCTTCCGGCTGACGCAGCAAGAGCAAGCCGACGACGATGGCGAGCGCCACCGAGATCAGCTGGAGCCAGAAATGCGGCACCTGGCGCGCGCCGATCAGGCCGATGCCCTGGAAAATGCCGCTGATGATCAGGATCCAGGCCAGGAGATAGACGATCGCCACCGAGGCGATCAGAGGGATAGATCAGGGCGAGAAAGCCTGCGACCACCATCAGATATGCCCTGGAGCAGGTACCACAGCGAATAACGCTTGACGGTATCGCGCATCGCTTCACGCATGGCCGCCGCCGCGGCCTCGAGCGGAATGGTTGCCATTGGAGCAGTCTCCTCTAGACGAATCGCGAGAGAGGAGTATGCGGGGGCCGCAAGTGCCATTCAATTGGGGCGGGGCCGTTCCGCACCGGAAAGCTGGAGCTTGGGGATGCAAGGCAAATCAGGCGGCTAGCGCCATCCGCCAAGGCCGCGCGCCGCCTGATCCCGTTCCTCATCCTCTGCTACGCGGTGAATTTCCTCGACCGGGTCAATGTCGGCTTCGCCGCGCTCGCCATGAACGAGGATCTCGGCTTCACGCCGGAAGTGTTCGGCTTCGGCGCCGGCATCTTCTTCGTCGGCTATATCCTGTGTGAAATTCCAAGCAATCTCGCGCTGCACCGGTTTGGCGCGCGGATCTGGATCGCGCGCATCATGATCAGCTGGGGCGTGGTGGCGACGGCGATGGCCTTCGTCGCCGGCGAGAGGAGCTTCTATCTGCTCCGCTTCGCGCTTGGGATCGCCGAGGCGGGGTTCTTTCCCGGAATCATCCTTTATCTGACCTATTGGTTCCCGCGCGCGGAACGCGCCCGCATCGTGTCGCTGTTCATGACGGCCGTTCCGCTCGCGACCGTCGTCGGCGGACCGGTGTCCGGCGCCTTGCTCGGGCTTCATGGGCTTGCGCGGCATCGCCGGATGGCGGTGGCTGTTCCTGATCGAAGGCATACCGGCGGTGCTGCTCGGCATCGCCGCGCTCCTCTACCTCACCGACCGCCCCAAGGACGCCGCGTGGCTCACGCCGGGCGAGCGGCGGGCGCTCGAGGACCGTCTGGCGCAAGAGGCGAGAGAAACGAAGGCCTATGGGCTCGATGCGGTGGGACAGGCGCTCACCAACCCGCGGATACTCGCGCTGGGGCTTCTCTATTTCTGCATCGTCGTCGGGCTTTACGGCATCGGCTTCTGGATGCCGCAGGTGCTCAAGACCTACGGCCTCTCCGATCTTGCCATCGGCTTTCTCACCGCTCTGCCCTACCTCGTCGCGGCAATCGGCATGGTGGCGGCGGGGCGGCACTCCGATGCGACCGGCGAGCGCATCCTCCATGTCGGCGTGCCGCTCTTCCTCGCGGCGGCGGCATTCGCCTGGTCGTCGGTCGCGGGGCCGCTTCCCCTGGTCATGATCGCGCTCACCCTTGCCACGCTCGGCATCTATGCCGCCATCGGCACGTTCTGGGCGCTGCCGAGCGCCATCCTTACCGGGACGGGCGCGGCGGCCGGCCTTGCCTTGATCAACTCGATCGGCAATTGCGGCGGCTTTGCCGCGCCGGTGGTGATCGGCTGGCTCAAGGGCGCGACCGGAGACTTCACCCTGCCGCTCCTCTTCCTGTCGGCGTCGCTTGCGCTCGGCGGCGCGCTCGCGCTCTGGTTCGGCCGCAACCAAGGGCGCCTCGCTTTGGGCCGCTCGGGCGTCCGTTAAATTTTTTGCGGACTTTCGGAACCTATCGGCGCCCCTCAACCTTATTCGCGAGACGGGCTGTTAACCAGTGGCACTACCTAGCCTTTAACCTTTGGCTGGGAAGGTTTTACTTTGCCTCATTTTGGTACAAAATCAAGCTAACTGTGTCAATTTGGGGCAACTCTGTGGCTTTTGTGTGAAATTGACGAGAACAGCTTGACAGTGTGGTTAATATCACGCTTCAATGCTTTTACGAGGGATAATAACGTTAACAAACCTCGGGAATTGTCGGGCCGTGGCCGTTTAGCGACCCGATTTAGTTTCCTCGATGGCGGGCTTAAGCCCCCTCTCTCGGCTCCCAGGAATGCGCGGCGTGGGAGCCGGGACATCAGTGTGTAGCGCGCCTGGAGGGGAAGTAATGCGTATCGCCCTCGCGCTTGGACTTTGCCTGATCCCATGTGTCGCGTTCGCGGCGCCTCGGAACAAGACCGAGACGGCCGAGGCTCAGGCCTCGGCGCCGATGCAGAGTTTGCGCGACACCTACCGAACCCGGATCAACCAGAACGTGGTCACCATCATGGCCGGCAGTCCCACCGGGACCGACCTGACCATCGCCTACGACATCGCCCGTGTCGTCGATGACGGCAACGACCTTCGGGTCCTGCCCATCGTCGGCCAAGGCGCGGAGCAGAGCGTCAAGGACGTGATGTTCCTCAAGGGCGTCGACATGGGCGTCACCCAGGCCAACATCCTCAAGCATTTCGCCAAGACCGGCGAGCTCGGCCCGAACTTCGTCGACGAGATCGTCTATGTCGCCAAGCTGTTCACCGAGGAGGTCCACATCATCGTCCCCGCGGACGTGAGCGACATCCATGAGCTCAGCGGCAAGCCGGTCAATCTCGGCGAGACAGGGAAGCGGCACGGCACTTACCGGCCAGCCTGTTGCTCGAGGCGCTCGGCATCGACGTCAAGGAGCTCCATCTCAGCGATGCGGAAGCCATCGAAAAGCTGAAAGCCGGCGAGATCGCGGCCGCCATCGTCATGGCCGCCAAGCCGGGCATGGCGGTGACAAATCTCACCGCCGCGGACCACCTCAAGTTGCTGCCGATCCCTTATACGAAGGACCTCGAGGACAGCTACTACCCGGCGAACTTCAGTCACGAGGATTACCCGGCGCTGGTCGCCGATGGCGAGAACGTGAATAGCGTCTCGGTTTGCACGGTCCTGGTGGCCTTCAACTGGAGCCAGGATAGCGTCCGCTACCGCCGCGTGGCCAAATTCGTCGATGCATTCTTCGACAACTTCGACAAATTCCTCGAGAGCCCGCATCATCCCAAATGGCGCGACGTCAATTTCGCGGCGACGCTCGAGGGGTGGCATCGCTCGCCCGCGTCGCAAGCGTGGATCGACCGCGCCACCGCCGGGAACGGCGGCGGCAGCACCACGGCGTCGAAGACGAGCTTCGACACGTTCATGGCGCAGAACTCCCCGCTTAACGGTGACGAGGATTTCCGAGTCGCAGCGTGCCGAGTTGTTTCGTGCTTTCCTCGAGTGGAACAAGAGCCAGCACTGAGGATCACGATCGAAACCAGGTGTCTGCCCAGAAGTCGCGTGTATTGCGTTGGAGGTAGTCATGGGCCAAGCCGAATCAGCCTTGCAAGCCGAACCAGCCTTGTCGGAACAAATTGGACCGCCGCGAAGCCTCGCCGAACGCCTGCGGGCGGAGGTGAATGGAACGGCGCCGTCGATCGAAGTGACGACCGCCACGTTCATGGCGGAGCGTTTCGCCCCCGATGTCTCGCTGCTCGCGGCCAATGACGCCGATGGCGAAGACGCCGCGCCGGAGCCGATTGCCGGAGGACATCGACCAGACTCACTTGCTGCAGCCGGCGCTGGAGCGCGCGTCGCGCGGCAACACCGCCGTGCTCGTGGCGTTGACCGCGCTTGCGCTGGTGCCGACGCTTGCGCTCGGCGCGCTTTATTGGCGCGGCGCGATCGACGTCAAGCCGCTCAAGCAGATGGTGACCCAGGCGACGGCGACGACATCGGCTGCGGCGACGACACCGGCCGCGGCGACGACACCGGCCGCAGCGACAACGCCGGCCGCAGCGACAGCCGCCGGCTCGCCGTGCAGGAGGCGGCGGTCGCACCGATGTCCGAGACCGTGCTGCCGAAGGCCGACATCGAGCTTCCGCCCATCGGCCTCGCGCTGCCCGACAGCATTTCCGCCGAGGCCGGCGAAGAGACCCCGTTCGCCATCGCCATCGACGAGGCGGACACGCTGCCGAGCCGGAGCATCATCGCCATTCGCGGCTTGCCCGAGGGCGCGACCTTCTCCTCGGGGCGCCCCTACGGCGAAACCGAATGGACCTTGCGTCCTGACGAGATCGGCGATCTGCGCTTCACGCTGCCGGCCACCGCCAGCGGCGAGCGATCGCTCAATGTCGAGCTCGTCGCCGCCGACGGCAGGACCATCGCCTCGGCGAGCACCACGCTCAGGATTTCGAGCGAACCGGACGCGGCAGCCAAGCAGGTCGCCGAGGACGGGCCTCGGATCGACGAGTTGATGGCTCATGGCCACAAGATGATCGAGGTCGGCTACCTCGCCGGCGCCCGCGGCTACTATCGGCGTGCCGCCGATGCCGGCAGCGCCGAAGCCGCGTTCGCGCTCGGCACCACCTACGATCCGGCCTTCATCAAGGAGATCGGGGCGCAAGGCATCAAGCCCGACATGGCGCAGGCTCGGCAGTGGTACGAGCGGGCCGAGGACCTCGGCGACAAGGATGCTCACGCCAAGCTGTTGGAGCTCGACAGCAGACCGGCGGTCGAGACCAGGCCGGCGCCGGCCGCCGGCGACCCCGAATGGATCAGGATCTCAGGACCCGTCAATGTGCGGTCCGCGCCGACGCCGCAAGCCGAGACCATCAAGGTGGCCCAGCAAGGCGCGCGCTACCAGGCCACGGGCCGCGAGGGACGGTGGGTGCAGATCACCGACCCCAAGACTGCCGAGGTCGGCTGGATCTACGACCGCTACGTGGCGCCGTCAGACGCGCCGGTCAGATAGGATGGATCCAAGAGCCACCGAGCTAGGCGACGTGGGCCGCCGGTTTTTCGCTTTCGGGCTTCTCGCGCTCGGGCTTCTCGCTCTTTGGCTCGGTGCTTTGCGGCGTCTCGACCTTGGCCGGGGTTTCGCCGCGAGCCGCCTCGATGCAGAATAAGGCGGCTTCTCGCAGCGTGGTCGCGTAGGCGTCGGCTTCGGCTGTCGCCTGCAAGGCCTTGAGCGATCCAGCCGAGCCCTCGCCGCCCCAATAGCCGACGAGAACGGTTGCGCCTTCGGGCAGGATCCGCCGCAAGCGGCGCACCAGATAGCGAACATGGGCGGCGCTGGCGCCGGCACCGATATAGGAGAGGCAAGCGAGCTTCGCCTTCGATCCTCCGAGCGAGATGATCTGTCCGGCGGATATGGCTTCGCTCGGCGCCGCTCTCGCCTTCAGGCCCTGACGCTGCAACACGCCGGCAAGCATGGCTGCGGCCGCCGCGTCGAGGGGCGTGCGGCCGCCGATGCACAACACGGCATCCTCGGCGTCCCAGCCGGGCGCCAGTTGGTCGGCCGTCAACACCGGGAGCTGTTCGTCGTCCTCGCTTTCCTCGTCACGGGACTCCAAGCGAAGCCAAGCCGCTTCGCCTCCTCTTCCCCCTCTCCGTTTTTTTCCGGCCGCGGCTTCCTGAACCAGCGCCGCGGCTCGAATTCGCCGAGGTTGTCCATCATCTCGGCCACGGTCGCGTCGATGCTCTCCAGATGCTCGACATCGAGCGAGCCGCGCTCGGCGTCGCGCTGGGCGAGCTTGAGGCCTTCGAGCGCCACCTCGTCGAGATAGGACAGAAGCGGCCGCCCTTCCTTCAGGGAAAGCTCGGCCTGATAGGTGGCCTCGGCGGAATCGCCGATCAGAGCGCGCTGATAGAAACTTTGCGCCGGCGTCAGCGCCGGCTGGTCGCCGAGCAGGACTTCGAGGAATTTCAGACCCTCGACGTGGCGCCCGAGGACGACGACACAGACGGTGAGCGGCATCGCCAGCAACAGGCCGAGCGGCCCCCAGAGCCAGGTCCAGAACACGGTGGAGAGGATCACCGCGATCGGCGACAGCCCCGTGCCGTGGCCATAGACGAGCGGCTCCACGACCTGGCCCATGACCATCTCCGAGCCGAGGAAAAGGCCGCCGGTGAGGAGCACCGTGGTCCAGCCTGGCTCGATCACCGCGGCGAGCAGCATCGGCGGGCGCCGCGGCGATGAAAGAGCCGACATAGGGCACGAAGCGCATCAGCATGGCGAGGATGCCCCAGGCCACGGGGCTCGGCACGCCGATGGCCCAGAGCCCGAGCGCGATGAAGGTGCCGAAGGTGGCGTTGATCAGCACCTGGCGCAGGAAGTAGCGGCTGAGGCGTGTCGCGGCGTCGTTCATGGTCGCGCTGGCGCGCTGCATGTCGGAGGCGCCCATGAGGCGGATCAGCCGGTCGCGCAGGTCCTCGCGCTGCAACAGGATGAAGATCACGAACAGGATGACGATGCCGGCCGTGGCCAGCGGCGGCAGCACCGTGCCGGCGACGTCTTGGAGGATCTGGAACGGACGCGGCTCCGGCTCAACGACCGTGACGGGTATTGGCTTGGCCTCAGCTTTGTCGGTGTCGACGCTCGGGCTCGGCGCCGGAGAGGTGGTCTCGCCCTCTCCCTCCGACGGCTGGGCGAGCTGCTTCTCAATGCCCTTCAAGGCGTCGGCCGCCTTTTCCAGGGTGGGCGAGCTCACCGCCGATTTCCGTAAGGTCCCGATCTTCTCGGAAAGCACCCGCTGATAGCTCGGCAGATCGCGGGCGAGCTGCGTCATCTGCTGCGACAACAGCCAGCCGAGGGCGAAGATGATGCCAAAGGCGATGGTGACGACGAAGATGACGGCGGCGACCCGCGGCACCTTGATCTTGCGGAGCAGGAGCAGGAGCGGGGTGAGCACGAAGCTCAACAGGATGGCGAGCGCCAGCGGCAGCAGCACCTCGCGGGCGAAATAGAGCGCGGCGATGACGATGAAAGCGATGATCAGTCCCTGGACCAGGGAGGCGCGGCTGTCCGAGCTCGAAGAGTAGGGCAGGAACGGCGAGCGAGGCGGCATGGTAGCGGTGCTCCCGGCAGGCTCGGCGCCCCTGAGCTCCATCTCGGCCCCGGCCGGCGCGTGTTGCGTTTGCTCTAGCGGAATATCACCCCGCGCCGAGCACCGCCACAACACTCGAAGCGGACGCGTGGTTCCGGAAGCGGTCAGGTTAACGGTGTTTCAATGTGGACCCCGCCTCGGGCGTTGGGGTAGACCCATAGGCGCGTCAAGGATGTGAACTAGGAGGATGTCAGCGTGATTAGAACGATGTTGGCAAGTTCGGCTCTGGGGGCCGCGCTGTTACTCGGTGGCCAGCCAGCTCAGGCGGTTACGCCGCTTCCGGCTCTCAACGCCACCCCTGCTGCCGCTGCGGTGGAGAAGGTCGTCTGGGTGTGCGGGCCCGTGCAATGCGTCTGGGACCCGACTCCGGATGTCGGCTACGTCGCGCCGGACTATGCCGCCGCCTGGTCGGCGCCGCTCTACCCGAGCTGCTATTGGAAGCGCGGCTTCCTCGGCCGCTGGAAGATGATCTGCCCATAGGGAACAACTCAGCTCGTCGGACCCATCGGGTTCCGCCGGCTCATTTCGGCCATTTCGCCGGCACGACCTTGGTCGAGACGTTCACGATCGGCTGCGTGGAGTCCATGGAAATGGTGCCGATCTCGCCCTTCGCCGCGGCGATTGCATCCTTGACGTCGATCATGTGGATCGACTGATCGCCATAGGTGCGGTAGTACCAGCGCACATTGGTGAGGTCGGTGACGCTCGTCCATTGCGTCGATTCGTCGATGACCTCCTCGCCGCTCAACTCCCTGACCGATCCGACCGGAATATCGAACTGGTTGAGGAGGTGGAACGCCGCGAGCACGGCATCTTCGGCATTCTCCGTCGGCGCCGCCGTCTGGCTGAAAGCTACGGCACGGACGAAGCGCGACGGCGGGGTGAAGTCGCCGGGCATGCCGTGCATGCCGCCACCCTGGCCGAACGAGGACAGCTTGAGCCCGTCAAGCGTCACCGGCGCCACGTTGGTGACGCTCAGATTGACGTAGTTGTTGAGATTGGTGAGGTGCCAGTCGAAGGTCGGCGCATTGGTCAGGACCTTGAGCGGATTGTCATAGACCTTCAAGGTGCCGCCGATCGGCTCGACGACGATGGCTTTGCCGCTCTCGGTCCTGGATGTAGAAATGCACGCCGGCGACCGATCCTCGCGGGCTGCCGAGCCCAGGCATCGGCGTCGGCACGATGACGATGTCCTTCGCCGCGCGCTTCACCTCGTCGATGGTGGCGAAGTTGGCCAACACCCAGGAGCCGAATTCCTGCGGCGCCAAGGCGCGGGACGCGTTCTCCGGCGTCACCTCGGCGTAACCGGCATAGCCGGGAAAATAGAACAGGCCGACGCCGAGGCCCTGATCGTTGACGCCGTCGAGGATGACCGGAATGCCAAGGGCGTTGGCGCCAACAATGCCGTATTTGGAGGTGTAGCTGATGCCCTTGCCGCCGTCGGGAAGCGTGCCGCTCATGGCTTTTCCCGGAGGAATGACGATGACGTTCGATTGCAGCGGAAAGCCGAACTCGAGCGTGCGGCCGCGGATGACGGCGCCGTCCTTGGCGGTGAGGCTGATGCCGGTGCAGGCCTCGGCGGGCATGGTGGCGAGAGCGAAGGCGAGGACGAGGGTGGCGATGCCGGCTTTGCGGATCATGGGAGCCTCCTGTGGGTTGGCGGCATTCTCGGTCCGAGCCGTGAAGCGGTCGTTAACACCTCAAGACGCTGCGAAATGGCCGAAAACTGGCGAAATCTCAGGCCGCCGAGACGTCGAACAGCGAGCCGATGCCGTAAGTGGCCGCCGCCGCCGCGGCGCCGATGGCCAACATGCGGAAGCCACTGAGCCAGGCGCTCTTGCCGGAGAAGAGGCTCAGCATCGCACCGACAGCGAACAGCGCCGTGCCGGATAGACACCGAGGCGATCAGGATGCCGTTTCCCAGGCCGAACAGGAAGGGGATTAGCGGCAGACTGGCGCCGAGGGAAAAGGTGATGAAGGAGGAGAGCGCGGCACCCGTCGGCGAGCCGAGGTCGTCGGGATTGAGCCCCAGCTCCTCGCGCGCCAAGGTGTCGAGCGCCTTTTCCGGATTGGCGATCAAATGTGCCGAGACGTCGCGCGCCTCTTCGATGGGGATGCCGCGCGCGGCGTAGATCAAGGCGAGCTCCTCGGCCTCCTCCTTGGGATAGCGCTTGAGCTCCTCGCGCTCCTGCGAGATCTGATGCTCGAACATCTCCCGCTGCGACAGCATGGAAATGTACTCGCCGGCGGCCATGGAGAAGGCGCCGGCGAGCAGCCCGGCGACGCCTGTGAGCACGATGACGCTCGGCTCGGCCGCGGCGCCGGCGACACCCATCACCAGGCAGGTATTGGAGACAAGCCCGTCATTGACGCCGAACACCCCTGCCCGCAGCGTGCCGCCGCCGAAGTTCCGATGCTGGCGGCCGACCTCTTCCACGGTCTTGGGCATGGGATGGCCCGCGGGCGCCGTCACCTTGCCGCTGTAGACGGAGACCCCACGCACTTTTGTCGCCGAGAGGATCGGGCGCATGACCCGGGGGCCGAACGCCGCGACCAATCCGGCGATGATGCGCGCCCGGAGCGGCGGCACGAACGCGGGCGTCGCTTTGAGATCGCCGGCAAGGATGCCGGCCTGCTGCTCCGCGGCGGTTGCCATCTGCTTGAAGAGGGCCGCTTTGGCCGGATCAGGTTCGGCAGCGGCGACGGCCGCCGACAAATAGGCCGCGGTCTTCTCGGAACGCCAGCGATCGAGCGTATCTTGCATAGCCTTGACCTCGGCGGTCGTGCAGCGCCTCAGACCAAGCTGACCTTGCCGGTGGCGAGGTCGTAGACGCCGCCGACGGCCGCGATCTTCTTGGCCGCGAGCGCTTCGGACAGGATCGGCGCGTCGTCCTGCATACGCTTGACGTTCAGCTTGACGTTCTCCTCGATGGCGGCAGCGAGAAGGTCGCTCGGATGACGCCCATGGGCCGCGATCACCGCGGGCTTGATGGAGTTGATCAGCTCAGGAAGATGCCCTGGAAGCTCGGCACGGTCCTTCACGACCTTGATGGCGGCAGCCACGGCGCCGCAGTTGGCGTGGCCGAGCACCATGAGCAACGGCGCACCGAGAAACTTGACCGCGTATTCGAGGCTGGCGAGACCGTCATCGCTGACGAAATTCCCGGCGAGCCTGACAACGAAGAGATCGCCAGGCCCTTGGTCGAAGGCAAGCTCCGGCGCCACGCGGCTGTCGGAGCAGCTCAAGATCGCCGCGACCGGGTATTGCGCCGTAGCCCGCGCGGCGCGGCCCGCGGAAAAGTCCCTCCGTTGCGAAGTGTTGGCCGCATAGCGCTCGTTGCCCTTCATGATGCGCTCGAGGGCTTCGTCAGGGCTGATGGCGTTTTGCGGGGGCTCGTCGGCGGCAAAGGCGGGTCTCGGGGCGAATGGCACCAGCGGCCAATGCCGCCCCGGCGCCGAGCATCAGGTGGCGCCGCGAAAGGCCGGTATCATCACAATGTTTGCACATGGGGAAAATCCTTCGGTGGAGTCGGGTGAATGGGCGGGAAACTTAGGCGGCGACGTCCTCAGGCTTACGCAGGATCATGCGGTAGCAATCGAGATTGCGGGACAGGAACTCGTAGGCCGCGCCCCACAGATAAAGCCGGAACTTGCGATACTCATAGTCACCGAAGGTCGATCGCACATAGTCCTTGTTGGATTCAAGGTTGACCGCCCATTGCTTGAAGGTGAGGAAATAGCTCCAGCGGTCGTCCTGCACCTCCAGCAGCTCGAACGCGGTCTTGTTGAGCTTGTTGAGGAAATCGTCGAGCACGAGGAAGGAGTGGTTGCCGGGATAGATGTGGCGGACCATGAAGGTCGACAGCTCGTATTTCTTGCGCGCGGCGCTGCCGTCGAGGAACACGAGGCCGCCGGGCTTGAGCAGCGCAAAAAACTTGCGCAGCACCCGCTCATAGTTCGGCAGATGCTCAATCACGCCCATGATGACGATGGCGTCGAATTTCTCCGCCGGCTCGAACTCGTAGAAATCGGTGAGTTGAGATATCGAACCGGTCGCCAAAATTGGCGAGCTTGGAGCGGAGATAGGATTGCGAAACCTCGGAATTGGTGATGCCGGTGAAGCGCACGCCCGCCTGAAGCGCGTGGCCGGCGAAGGCGCCCCAACCGGGCCCGATCTCCAGCACGCGCTTGCCGGGCTCGAGCGCGCATTTATCGATGGCCCAGTCGAACTTGCGCTCCAGCGCCCGGGCCAGCGGCTCGTCGTCATCGGCATAGACGCCCTGGCTGTAGGCGGGGAACACGGGATCGAGAAAGCTCAGGAACAGCTTCGGATCGGCGTTGTAATGCGAGGCGATGGCCTGCTTGTTGGTGTAGACCTGACCGAACAGCAGCGGCTGGACGAACCGCCAGGCGGCAACGAGGGGGTGTCGATCGTCGAGCTGGGCGCGGAGCGCGAAGGGCTTCAGCATATCGCCCTCGAGGTCGATGTCGCCTTGCAGATAAGCCTCGGCGATGTCGCCCTCATCCAGGGTGCGCAGGGCCCTGATGGCCCGGTCGTTGCGCAAGCCAACGCGAAATTCGGCCTCGCCTTGGCCGATGTTGCGCTTCTCCCCGTTCGGCAGCTCGATCGAGAAGGGCGCCGACACGCCGCCGACGCGACTGAGGAAGGCGTCGAGGGTGGCTGCGGCTGATGCCATTAACGAAAACCCCAATTTTTTACGGTCGAATTCGATGTCGTCTGCGGCCAAGCCGTTGGCCAGCCAATCCCATACCCTAGTTGTGCCCCGAAAGGCCAGGACAGCTCAAGGATCGGCATGAAGGGCCCTGTCTGTCACGGCTTCGCCGTTGTTTCGACCCAATTTGCCCGGCTATCATCCGCCCGGCTTCAGCGAGGGAGTTAGAGTCATGCATGGCGTCAGACGCTTGTCGAAATTTGCCGCGGCCGGAAGCTTGGCCTTGTTTCTCAGCGTCGGCGGCCAGCCGGCTGAAGCGCTCTATGACGTCTCACCAGGAGAGATTCCGGGCAGGCCCGGAACCATCATCCGAATCTGGCCCCTCGAAGGCGGCGGTCCCGGCATGGGCGGCCAAGGCAATTCGTTCCGCATCCTCTACCGCTCCACAAGTCCGAGCGGCGAGCCGATCCCCGTCTCCGGCGCGATTTTCTTTCCATCAGGGCCGCCGCCCGCCGGCGGTCGCAACATCATCGCCTGGGCGCACCCGACGTCCGGGGTGGTGCCGCCTTGCGCGCCGTCGCTGATGCCCGACAACGGCGGCATGATGTGGAATCTCGGCACCATGGTTGGCGCAGGCTACATCGTCGTCGCCACCGACTATCCCGGCCTCGGCACCGATGGCATCCACCCTTACCTGATCGGTGAGAGCGAAGCGCGCGCCGTGCTCGATTCGGTCCGGGCGGCGCGCGACATGCCTAACACCGGCGCCTCCAACCGGTTCGCGGTGTGGGGACACAGCCAAGGCGGCCAAGCCGCGCTCTACACCGGCGAGATCGCCGCCCGCTATGCGCCGGAGCTCAAGCTCTACGGCGTCGCCGCCGCGGCGCCGGCCACCTATCTCGTCACCTTGTTCGACGACGATGCGAAGACCTCGCAGGATCTCGTGGCGATGTCGGTCTTGTCCTGGACGCGACTGAAGGACGTCCCGGTCACGAGCGTGGTCGAACCAAAAGACATGTCTGCTTTCGAGCGAACGGCGAAAGACTGCATCGAATCGGTGGCCGAGTTCGAGAAGATCGAAAGAGACGAGTCTCCGCTGACGCGCGGACAGTATCTCAAGGTCGACCCCGCGAAGGCCGAGCCCTGGAAAGGAATCATGGTCGACAATTCGCCCGGCCGGTCGCGGGCTGGGGCACCCGTGTTCATCGCCCAGGGCACTGCGGACACGACGGTCAATCCGGCGGTCACCAAGCGTTTCGCCGAGGAACTCTGTGCGCAAGGGACCCCGGTCAGCTTCGTCGAGCTTCCCGGCGTGAGCCACGTCTTCGCCGCGCGGGACAGTGCCAACGCCGCGCTCAGGTGGATGTCGGACCGCTTCAGAGGCGCGCCGGCACCGTCGGACTGCGAGAGGTAGCCGCGTTCCTCCTCAGAACACGAGCTCGCCCGCGGTGATCGCCAGGATCAGGATCACCAAGAACAGAATGATGAACACGAAGAACAGGATCTTGGAGATCTGCGCCGCGCCCCGCGCGAGGCCGGTATAGCCGAACGCGCCGGCGATCAGCGAGATCAGCAAACAGATCAAGGCCCACTTCAAAAGACCCACAATCGCCTCCGTCGTTGGGCGGCGCACTGAGGCACGCGGCCCTTGCCCCCATCGCGAGGCACCCCGCGCGACGGCGCGGATGCTACAGGATTAGGCGCTTGAGACGAAGCGCGAACTCAGCCTGTCTACAATCCGTGTCGGGCGTAATGTACGCCGCTAATAGGTGATCTTGATTACGGTGTTGCTGGGACCGTACTGGCGCACGAGCGAGAACAGCTGGGCGGCGTTGCTCGGATGCAGGCGGACGCAACCGTGAGAGGCCGGACGCCCGAGATATTTGGTCTCGTACGAGCCGTGAATGGCATAGCCCCCGTGGAAGAAGATCGAATGCGGCATCGGCGAGCCGCTATAGATCGTCGAGCGGTGCCAGACCGCGAGCGACTGCGGCTTGAAGGTGCCGGTCGGGGTGTGATAGCCGCGCCGCGCCGTGGACACCGGCCAGGAATAGCGCTGCCTGCCGTCAACATAGACGTCCATGCGCTGAGCCGAGAGGCTGATCCGCGCCGTCACGCCGGCATGTGCCAGGCCCGGGAGACCAAGCAAAAGGCCGAATAGGGGGAGGAGAAGGAGGAATCGCCTCCTCCGTCGGGTCTTCTGCTCAATCATCAGGAGCTCCCTTCAACTCTGTCGACGCCTCGTTTGGCTTAGCTTGAGCTTATCCAGAGCACCTGAACATCTCCTGAACGGCACCCCGCCTGATCCCCCATTTGGGGTCGAAATCCCGCCGATCAACCGTCAGCCCCCCTCCCCCTCCAATTCCCGCCGTGTTTTGTGATAGGGTCCGCTTCACCAGACGCCAGACGGAGGCGGGGCCACAATCGATGCGAAGGCTGGCAATAGGCCTTGCGCTAGTGCTGATTGGTGGGGCGGTCTCGGCGGAGCAGTTCAAGCCGGCCAAGTCGTCGGCAAAGCCGCCAGCCGCATCGGCTCAGGCTGCCAAGAAGACATCAACCAAGAAGACAGCGCCGAAGGGACCGCCGGCCAAGATGCTGTTCGGCGCGGTGTCGGCACCAGCCCCCCTCGCCGCGCGCGCCATCGGTTCCTACGCGAAAGGCTGCCTTGCCGGCGGTATCTCGCTCCCCATCAACGGCCCCGACTGGCAGGTGATGCGCCTCTCGCGCAACCGCAATTGGGGCACGCCGCAATTGCTCGACTATCTGGAGCGGCTGGCGAGCGACGCCAAAGCCCGTGACGGCTGGCCCGGGCTTCTCGTCGGCGACATGGCGCAGCCCCGCGGCGGTCCGATGATCACGGGGCATTCAAGTCATCAGATCGGGCTCGACGCCGACATCTGGCTGACGCCGATGCCGGACCGCATCCTCACGCCGCAGGAACGCGAGGACATCACGGCCACGTCGATGCTGAAGGACCCCTTCAACGTGGATCCCGCGGTGTTCACGCCGCTCCAGGTGAAGCTGATCAAGCGCGCGGCCTCCTACCCGCAAGTGGCGCGCATCTTCGTGCATCCCGCCATCAAGAAGGCGCTGTGCCAGCAGGCCGGCAAGGACCGCGCTTGGCTCGGCAAGGTCAGGCCGTGGTGGGGCCACTTCTATCATTTCCACATTCGCCTCAAATGCCCGCCGGGAATGACCACCTGCCAGAATCAGAAACCGCCAAACGGTGACGATGGCTGCGGCACGGAGCTTGCCAACTGGTACAAGATGCTGCGGAAGGCGGAGATCAGCGCGGCGAGGCCGGCAAAGCCCGGCGCCACGCCGCCGCCGAAGAAGAACCAGCTGACGCTCGGCGATCTGCCCAAGGAGTGCATGACGGTGCTCGGCGCCGGCGGCGGCGCGCCGGCGATCGCCGAGGATGGCACCGTGCCGGCGGCCCTGAAGCTGCCTGCGAGCAAGGATGCCGGGCCCGCCGGCGCCGCACCTCGATGAGACAGCGCTCGAAGCCTTGAAGGCGGAGATGTCGGGCAAGTCGAAGCCGACCACCGAGGCTGCTTCGGCGGCGGGAACGGTGCCGCTCCCCGATCGCAAGCCGCAATAGGACGCTTCACGCCGCTACCCATCTCGGGCACTATAACCCGCATGCAGGAGCGCGCTGGGTCACCGAGAAGCTTGCAGCGGAACGTGTTCGGCGATCCGCTCAAGAGTTGCTCGGAGCGGCCGCTGACCGGCTTCTACCGCTCAGGCTGCTGCCATACCGGCGCGGAAGATCTCGGCTTGCATACGGTTTGCGTCGAGGTCACCGGGGAATTCCTCGCCTTCTCCAAGTCGCGCGGCAACGACCTGTCGACGCCGATGCCCGAGTTCGACTTTCCCGGGCTCGAGCCCGGCGACCGCTGGTGCCTGTGCGCGGCGCGGTGGCAGGAGGCGTTCGAGGCGGGGCACGCGCCGCGGGTCGTGCTCGCCGCGACCCATGAGGCGACGCTCACCATCGTCGATCTCGCCGACCTCAAGCGCTACGCCATCGACCTCGCCTAGGCGGCGCCTCAGGCCGTGCCGGTGACGCCGGTGCTGATCGGGCAGGACACGCCGGTGCCGCCGAGACCGCAATAGCCGCGCGGGTTCTTGGCGAGATATTGCTGGTGGTAGTCCTCGGCGAAATAGAAGGCAGGCGCCGGCAGGATCTCGGTGGTGACGCCACCATAGCCGCGCTCGTTCAGGGCCGCATCGTACATGCGCTTCGCGGCCTCCGCGGCCTGCCGCTGCTCGTCCGAGAACACATAGATGCCGGAGCGGTATTGGGTGCCGACATCGTTGCCCTGGCGCATGCCCTGGGTCGGATCGTGGCTCTCGAAGAACACCTTGAGGAGCTCCTCGTAGCTGACGCGCTTCGGGTCGAAGACGACGAGCACGGCCTCGTTGTGACCGGTGCGGCCGGTGCACACCTCTTCATAGGTCGGGTTTGGGGTGAGGCCGCCGGCGTAGCCGACCGCGGTCACGATCACACCGGGAATGTCCCAAAACAGCTTCTCGGCACCCCAGAAGCAGCCGAGCCCGAACAGGGCCTGTTGTGCGCCTTCAGGATAAGGCCCCTTCAGCGGCGCCCCATTGATGAAATGGTTCGCGGCCGTCGGGATCGGGGATGGACGTCCGGGCAATGCCGTCTCGGCCGTCGGCATCGACACGTCCTTACGCTTCAAGCCAAACATGGAGCACCTCCAAAAGGCCGGTTGCGGCCAGGTTCCCCCATTAATTGATGCAGACCTTTAATTGATGAAGACCTCGGCGGGCGTGCGCTTCCGCCCGAGCCAATAGAGCGCGATCCCCAGCACCCCAAACACCCCCCAGGTCGGCGCATTCAAGATCTCGGTGATGAACGGGTTCCAGAGCACCGGGCCGACATTGGTCTCCACCGCGGTCTTGGCCGCGGCGAGGCTGTCGGGGCTCAGATTCTGCCACTGCTGGCCGAGCGAGGTGACGACCCAAGCGCCGCCGCCGGCCAAGCTCTTGGTCGCGTCGATAACGGCGGCCACCATGGCGAGCAACAACAGCCAGATGCCGAGAAGTCGGAGGAGCAGCATGGGCAATCAGGTCATACCGGGTTCACCCTTACATAAGCTATTGCGCGCTCACGTTCAATTCACGGTAGGCCAAGATTGCGTGTCGCCGATCAAGGCAGCGAGGGCGTCGGCGCGGCTTGAAGCGGGGGGTTGGTGCCTTTAAGTTGCGGCTCTTTTTTGCGTCCGTGATGGAGGGGTGGCCGAGTGGTCGAAGGCGCACGCCTGGAACGCGTGTAGGCGGGTAACCGTCTCGAGGGTTCGAATCCCTCCCCCTCCGCCAGCATCCAGCGAGCGAGAGAAAATCTAAAGGGATGGGGCAAGTCGATTGAATTTCTTTGATGAAATAACCAGCCTACCCGTGCTCATGGCGCATTGGTCTTCGGCCGACCGGCCTGGGGCTTTTCGTCCTCTCCCTGTTCAGCAGCTCCGTCGTATATTGGCGCGACCGTTGAGGGGTTGCGGGCCCTGGGCCGGTTAACGGTGCTTCTTTCGGGGGGATTTCGGAGCCAAATGATCGGCGCTATAGTCGCGGCGCTTGGGGTCGTACGAGGGGTCTTTCGGTCATCCCTGGCCCGACCGGCACGCCATATCGAACACTAAGGAGGGTCAGTTTCATGACGAGTAAGACAGGCGGTCTCGCCCGCAAGGGTGCAATCATCGTTGGTGCCGCCTTGGCTCTGACGGCATTGACGCAGAGCGCATATGCCTGGCGCGGCGGTTGCTGGGGTTGCGGGGCGTTCGCGGCCGGCGCCATTGCTGGAGCCGCAGTCGCGCGCCCGTATTATCCGCCGGTCTATTACGCACCGCCGGTCGTCGTGGCGCCGCCGCCGCCGGTTTACGTGACGCCGGTCTACCCGGTGTGCCCGGCGCTGCCGCCCTATCCCTATTACTGCCGCTGATCAAAACGACGGCACGAACAAGGTCCGATCCCATCGGGCCGACATCACTCGGAACCAAATACATGTGGCGCCCGCTCGCGCCCAGGGGAAATCAATATGAACATCATTTGTAGAGTGCTCGCCTTCGGTGCCGTCTTGATCGCGGGAAGCGTGTCGGCGCAAGCCCAGACGCCCGCGCCTGAAGCAGCACCAGCGCCGCGGACGCCGATCCCGACGCTTCGCTGCGATTTCAACGAGATGAGCGCCTGCACGCCGGACGGCGACTGCAAGGAGGGCGACCAGGTCGCCGGAATCAAAATTCCGGTCAGGGTCACCGTCGACTTCGAGAACAGCGTGGTCGCCGCCGTCGACGAGGGCGGTTACGCCCGTGCCGACAAGTTCGACGGCGTGGCCGAGTCGGCCGAGCAACTGATCATGCACGGCATCGACGGCGCTTATGGCTGGCAATTGCTGATCGCCAAGAACTCGAACGCCGCCTCGATGTCCTTCGCCACCGCCGACTCGATCATTTCCGGCTTCGGCACCTGCAGCAACAAGTGATGCCCTCGGCCATGCGATACGCCCGCGCGTCGGGTGGTTGAGCGGCCGACCGCACGCCCGGTTGTCGAACCAAGCCTCAAGCGTGAGCGCCACCGGCGCCCCGCTTGAGGGCTTTGGGCCGTTGCCCCCAGTTCCTCCAAAGGACCGAGAACCGACCCCCGCGGGCGGGCGTTGCTCTCGCGGCGAAATCAGCCCTTGCGGCGGGCGTCGGGTTTCGCTCAACTCCGCCCCGGTTGCCGCCTAGGATCGGATCGATGGCCATAGACGCGAAACCGAGCGCGCCGCGCGACGGCAACAGCGGCGGCACCGTGGTCGCGGTGCTTGCCGCGATCAGCGTCTGCCACATGTTCAACGACGTCATCCAGTCGCTGATCATGGCGATCTATCCGATGCTGAAGAGCGCGCTTCACCTCGACTTCAGCCAGATCGGGCTGATCACCTTCACCTTCCAGTGCACGGCGTCGCTGCTGCAGCCCGTGGTCGGCTATTACACCGACCGCTATCCCACGCCCTATTCGCTCGTGCTCGGCATGGGATCGTCGCTGACCGGGCTGCTCTTGATGGCCTTCGCGACGACCTATGTGACCGTGCTCGCCGCCGCGGCCCTGATCGGCATGGGCTCGTCCGTGTTCCATCCGGAATCCTCCCGCGTGGCGCGGCTCGCCTCGGGGGGACGGCATGGCCTGGCGCAATCGGTGTTCCAGGTCGGCGGTAATTTCGGCACTTCGATCGGTCCGCTACTCGCCGCGTTCATCGTACTCCCGTACGGCCAGCACACCCTCGCCTGGTTCTCGCTGGTGGCGTTGATGGGCATGATCCTGCTCGCCGGCATCGGGACTTGGTACGGGCGCACCATCAAGCGCAACGGCCACCGCGCGCCGGGGCATGAGCTCGAAGCGATCTCGCAGCTCGCGCGCAGCAAGGTCAGGCGCTCGATCGTCATCCTGCTGGCGCTGACCTTCTCCAAGCACTTCTATCTCGTCAGCATCACGAGCTTCTACATCTTCTACCTGATCCACACCTTCAACATCTCGGTGCAGAACGCGCAGCTCCATCTCTTCATCTTTCTCGGCGCCGTCGTCGCCGGTACGGTGATCGGCGGCCCGATCGGGGACCGCATCGGCACGCGGCGCGTGATCTGGTGGTCGATCCTCGGCGTGCTGCCGTTCACGCTGCTCCTGCCTTATGCCGATCTATTCTGGACCGCCGTGCTCAGCGCCATCATCGGCGTGATCTTGGCGTCGGCGTTTCCGGCCATCGTGGTCTATGCGCAAGGCTTGATCCCGGGCCGCGTCGGCATGGTCGCTGGCCTCTTCTTCGGCGTCGCCTTCGGTATCGCCGGCATCGGCGCCGCCGTGCTCGGCTGGGTCGCCGACCTGACCTCGATCACCTTCGTCTATCACGTCTGCGCCTTCCTGCCGGCGATCGGCCTGCTCGCTGCGTTCCTGCCGGAGATGGTGCCGGCGATGCCACGCGGGAAAGAGGAAGCTGAGCAAGTCGAGTTCCGCTGATCACTTGCCGCGGAGCAGCGCCGCGACATCGCCCCGGACCTCTTCCTCGGCGTAGCGCGCGAGCGCCTTGCGGTCGGCGAAATCGTCGAGCGGAACCGGCTGCCCGATGCGGATATGGGCATCGAGCGGGCCCAAGCCGAGCAGGCGCCAGGCGTGGCTCGCGAGATCCATGTCGCCGTACCAGGCGATCTGCGGCCGTCCGCGGCGGCAGAGCGGAAGGCCGTGCAGCTTGGTGTAGGTGAGCGCGAGCGTCTGGGCGCAGATGTCGGCGCCAAGTGGCTGGCCGCGAGACGGCTTCACCGTGGCAAAGAGCGGCGTCTTGAACGGCACCACGCAGTTGCCGTCGCTCGAGGTGCCTTCGGCGAACAGCACGATGTGGTCGCCGGCCTCGAGCCGGCTCACGATCTCGCTCGCCTTGTCGGTGACTTCGCTGCGGCGATTGCGGTCGATGAACACCGAACGCTGGAGCTTGGCGAGCCAGCTGACGAACGGCCAGGAGGCGACCTCCTGCTTGGCGACGAACGACACCGGCGCCACAGCCGAAAGCACGGTGATGTCGAGCCAGGAGACGTGGTTGGAGATCAACAACACGCCGCGCTCGCGCGCGACCTTGCCGTCGATGTGCAGACGCACGCCGACGATCCTGCAGACCTGGCGATGATACCAATGGGGAAAGGTGCGCGCGTAGCGTGACCCCATGCGCCGCAACAAGAGCTGAAGCGGCATCAACGGCAGGGTGAAGGCAAAGAACGTCGCGAGCACCAGGAACGCACGAAGATTCCGCATGACCCCCGCGCGCTAACTCTTGCCGCCCTTGAGCGGAACCCCGAACAGCTCCAGGCGGTGGCCGATGAGGCGAAAGCCGAGCTCGCGGGCCACGGTGTCCTGGAGCTTCTCGATCTGCTCGTTCTTGAACTCGATCACCTCTCCGGTCTGCATGTTGATGAGATGATCGTGGTGGCCGTGGCCCGACTGTTCGTAGCGGGCGCGGCCGTCGCCGAAATCGTGGCGCTCGAGAATGCCGGCGCCTTCGAACAGGCGCACGGTGCGGTACACCGTGGAGAGCGAGATGCGCGGGTCGAGCGCGCTGGCGCGGCGATAGACCTCCTCGACGTCGGGATGATCCTCGGCCTCGGACAGCACTCTGGCGATGATCCGGCGCTGACCGGTCATGCGCATGCCCTTATCGGCGCATAGACGCTCGATCCGGCTCTCCCGCGTCGCGATTTTCGTCATCGTAAGAGTTTGCGTTGTCTGCCAGGGCCTTACCCATCATCGGCAGTGGCGGGGGAAAGGGCAAGGCTGAAGATCACAGCATCGGCGCCATGCTCATAATAGCATCGACGGCGCCCGACCTCGACCGCGCCGAAGGACCGATAAAGGGCGCGAGCCGGGGCATTGGCCTCGTCAACTTCGAGAAACAATCTGGCTGCGCCCGCGGCGCGCAAGCGCGCGATCGCCGTTTCGACGAGCGTGCGGGCAAGCCCGGCACGGCGGCAGTCAGGATGCACGGCAAGGGTGAGAATTTCGGCTTCGTCCCCGGCCTTGCGCGCGACGAGAAACCCCTCGACCGGCCCGCTTTGGGCCCGCGACGCCAGCAGCACGAGACAGCCCGGGCCCGAGATGAATTGCGCCATCGACTCTTCGTTCCAGCCTCGCGCGAAGCACGCGGCGTGGATCGCGGCGAGAAGAGCGGCATCGCCAGGTGCGGCGAGGTGAAGATCGACGGCAGAGGCTTGGGCGCTCACGGCCGTCAACATCGCGCCACCGCCGCGGCGCGTTGCGGCTTGGCATCGGGCGGCCGCAGATAGAGCGGACGCAAGGCCTGCAAATAGTCGTCCGCCTCGCGGGCGAGATGCGCGAGAGCGACCGCGTGCGGCTCGAGGTCAACGAGCTTTACGTCGAAGTCGCGGCCATTGCCATGCGCGGCGCGGGCGAGCACTTCGGCGCCATTGCCAACCGCGACGGTGAGATCCGGCGGCAGGAGCGCAACGGCGTTACCAGTCTCGACGAGAAGCGGACCTTCACGCTTGTGTCCGGCCGCATCGTAAAGGCCGAGATAAAGCGCGCCGGCGCGGGCATCGACGGCGACAGCAAAGGGTTTCCCCGCGGTCTCGATGGCACCGGCGTCGAGCGCCGTTCGCGCCATCACCGTGAGCAAGTCCGTGCCCCAGAGCTTGGCGCGCGTGACAAGCGCGAGCCCGCGCGCCGCGGCGATGGCAATGCGAACGCCGGTGAAGCTTCCGGGGCCGAGGGTCGCGGCGATCAGATCGAGTTGGCGGTAGTCGAGGCCGGCGTCGGCCATGGTCGCCGCGATCATCGGCATCAGCGCCTCGGCGTGGCCGCGCGCCATCCGTTCCTCGCGGGCGACGACGCGACCGTCGGCGGTGAGCACGGCAGCGCCGCAGGCGCCCATGCTGGTGTCGAGGGCGAGGATGTTCATGAGCCCTCTCTTAAAGGATGCGCGCGATCTCGTCGAAGCCGAAGCGCGGCGAGCGCGGCAACAGCGCACTCAAATCGCCATAGCCGAGATTGCAGAGGAAGTTCGACTTGATGCGCGTGCCGGAGAAGAACTCTCGATCGACGCCGGCATTGTCGAAGCCGGACATCGGACCGCAATCGAGGCCGAGCGCGCGCGCGGCGATAATGAGATAAGCGCCCTGAAGAGTGCCGTTGCGGAAGGCGGTGTCGTAGATCTTCTGCTCCTTGCCCTCGAACCAGCTCTTGGCGTTGGTGTGGGGAAAGAGCTTCGGCAGGTGCTCGTGGAAATCGAGATCGTAGGCGATGATGGCGCAAACCGGCGCGCGCATGGTCTTGTCGCGATTGCCGTCGGAGAGAAACGGCTTGAGGCGCTCCTTCGCTTCGCGCGACTTCACGAACAGGAACCGCGCCGGGCTCGAGTTGGCCGAGGTCGGTCCGAGCTTCAGGAGCTTGACGAGCTCATGCAAGGTCGCGTCGGCGACGTCGCGTTCGAGCCACACGTTATGGGTGCGGGCGTCGTGGAAGATCTGATCGAGACAACGCTCGGGAAGCGGCGACCGCTCGTCGCTACCCCGGCCATTCGCGCGGCGCTCTCGCCCCTGTCGCGGCCGGGTCTCCGTCAAATCGGACGGACCTCCTGCACTTCGGGAATGAAATGCTTGAGCAGGTTCTCGATGCCGTGGCGGAGCGTCGCCGTCGAGCTCGGGCAGCCCGAGCAGGCGCCGCGCATATGCAGGAACACGACGCCGTCGCGATAGCCCTGGAAGGTGATGTCGCCGCCATCCTGGGCTACGGCCGGGCGCACGCGGGTCTCGAGTAGCTCCTTGATGGTGTTGACGGTATCCTCGTCCTCGGGATCGAAGAACTCGGCCTCATTCTCGGTCTTGCCGCCCTGCTCGCCGGGAGCCACGGCATCGCCGGAGAGGTAATGCTCCATGATGGCGCCGAGGATCGCGGGCTTCAGATGCTGCCACTCGGCCTCGCCCTTGGTGACGCTGATGAAGTCGGACCCGAAGAATACGCCCTCGACGCCGTCGATCTCGAACAGACGGGTGGCGAGCGGCGAGCTCTCGGCCTCGGCCGGCGCCCGGAACTCGAGCGTACCCTCGCCGAGCACGGGCTGGCCGGGGATGAATTTCAGCGTTGCTGGGTTCGGTGTGGCTTCGGTTTGAATGAACATCGCGGGGCCTTTTGGCTTGGAAACGCAGAACCTTAGGCAAGGTTCGCTGGCGCATTAGCTTAGAACAATTCCAGTTGATACTTGGCCCCTCGGGAGCCAAAGTCAAGGCGGCCAACCCGCGCCCGCGTCGGGGTGGGGGCGACGACGGCCGCGGGTTACCTCAGTCGCCCGTCATACCGGCGCAAGCCGGTACCCAGCTCGCGCCGGAGGCGCGAAAGCAAGCTGGACCCCGGCTTTCGCCGGGGTGACGCCGAGGGTGGCGAAAAGGCATGCCAAATCCTTGCCGCGACGCGGTTGCGTCCGAGCTTTGCTTCTTTCCCCCTCGCCACGAAGTGGCCGAACGGGGTTCCCCCGAAGGGGGTGGCGCGCCGAAAAGCGCAAAACCTTTTGGTGTCCGTGTCCGTTGCCGGACACGGCGGGCGCCTTCCGGCGCGCCACATGCGCTCAAGCAGCGAAGCGTTAGCGCAATTAAAAAAATTGCGCGTCCGCAGCCGCGACAGGCGCATGCTATTTCGCGGCGATTTTTCGCACCACGCCGGGCCGCGCTTTCGCCGTCAGTGCCCCGCTTCCCCTGCAACGGACGTAAGTCAAAGTGACGTTGGGGGCCTGCGTTTGGAGATAGACCAGACGGTCGTCAGCCAGCTCCTGGCAGGGCCTCGTAGTGGGCACGGGCGGAGCCCCGGCGCCGCCCGGGTGCCCGGATTGCGAACCAGACCCGCGGGCGCCGCACCCCGTCCCGCCTCACGACGCCTCATGAGCACGCCCCTTCGGTGGACGAGGTGACGCCAGAATAATAGCGGACGGGAGCGCGGGGATAAGTTGGTCGGCGAAATGGCCTCCCGGTTGTAATTTTAGCGACATAAACCCCGACTAGCCTCCGAGGTCCTGATACTTGCTTACCTAGCCTCGGCCGGGGCGTTCCCGGCCGGGGTGTTTGCCTCTACCTAACCTTCCTAGCAGGCCCTGTGCTCGCCCTTCCCTTTTTGCCGAAGGGCTATTTCTTTTGGACTGCTCTTATGCGCTGCCGAGCGCCTTGCCGATATCGACAAGAGTCGCCTTCTCGGCGTCGCTGACTTGCACGCCACCGAAGCCGAGGAAGCCGCCTTCCGAAGCAGCCTCCGCCACCTTTAGGCTGAGGGCGCGCAGCCAGGCCTTGAACGCCGCGGCGTCGCCTGGCGCCTTCGCGCTCAAAAGCGCCGCGACGTCACGCAGAGCTTCGACCGAGCGCTGAACGACCTCGGCCGGCTTGGCACCTTCGAAGCGCTGGCGCAGTGCGTCCTGCACGGCGGCGCGGCCTTCCGAGGTCTCGTAATCGGAGACAACCGCCTTGATCAATTCGTTGGTGCCGGCGTCAAGCTTGGCCGCCGCGAGCGCCGAACTGCTGGCAACGGCTTCCTTGAGCATGCCCCACAAGCCGCTCGGCTCGGCCGCGGACACCGCCATCGCCGCGAGCATCGGGCTTTGCAAAATCTTGGTCCATTCCTCCGGCGTGAAACTCTCCTTGTTGGCCATCTCGACCTCCTACTCACCTTAAGACCTGGCGCTTCGACGCGCGCCCTGATCCTATCGCAGAATAGCCGAGCGAGCAGGTTCCGGAGGCGCCAGATCTCGTTTCTGCCTCGTGACCTGTTGGAAGCTTAATGCGGCGAGGTAGATGCCGTTGGCGCGGCAATATTGCCGGACCGCGGGCTGTTGCTCCTCGCCGAGCGCAATCTTGATGGGCAAGAACTCCGCCGACCCGCCTTGGGGGTTGGCGAACATGCCGACGAAGCGCTTGCCGTTGACGAAGCCGCAGACCACGATCTCGCGGCCCGAATAGACGCCGGCGCGATAGCTGCTGCCGAACACCGGATCGCTGTCGCCCTTCTGCAGACTGGCGGCGATACCTTGCTGCACCACCTTGATCTGCGCCGCGGAGAGGGTCAGCGGGCGGATCGGGCCGGCAAAGTCCAAGTTCGGCGCGTTGCGCTCGGCCGCCGGCGGCGCGCAACCGCCGAGAGCAAGCACGGCAACGACCGTGATCCGCCGCCACATCACAGCCCCTCAGTCCCTCGCTGAACAAGCAAGCCCATAGGCTACTCCAAATGACGCGCCTTGCCAGTGCCCGGCGAAATTGGCACAACAACTGTTGCCTCAAGGCCTCATCTCGACGGTGGTGGCACCAGCATGCCGCGGGTTTTCAACGTCATCGTGCTTGGTCTCCTCGCGCTCGCGGCGTGGGGGCCTGGCCCTGCGGCTGCGGCAGCGGATTGCACCGTCATCTCCGCCACCCACAGCGCCGACACCAAGGGCGAGGCGTTGCTGACGTCGCAGGCGCTTGCGGCGAAAGGCGCCAAAGAATTGAGCGTCAAGCGCGGCTGGAAGCATTTCACCATGAGCGCGCAGAAGGTGGCGCCCGATCCGTTCTGGAAGAAGGTGCGGCCCAAGGTGCCGACCGACGTGATCTACGCCTCGTTCCTGACGCCAAAGACCTACTCGATCTGCTTCACCGGCGTGGTGGTGCCGTTCGTGTGCACGTCGGGCACGAAGGTCTGCGGCAAATAGCCGACCCAAATCGGTCACCGCCGATCCGCGAGGGTCGCCGGGCAATTGCTCATCGCCTGACGGGGATGGCGCTGCGCCAGGCGCGGCTCAACGCGTCGCTCTCGACCAGGATCCGCGCGCGCAATCTCACCGCGAGCAAAGCGGCGCGCTCGCTTTGACGGAGCGCCGTCTTTCTTGCGGCTGACCTCAGCGCCAGCAACCGGATCGCTGTGTCGCGGGCGGCTCCCCGTGCCCAGGGAGACGCCATCGCGGACGCGTGACGAAGCTCGAGGAAGAAGCCCCGCGACGTTGCCTGCGATCCAGGACCGTGCCGTCGAAGCCCCGCTACGCAAATCGCGCGCGACGGTGCGAGACTTGGCAACAACCGAGGCGGCGCCGATTGCTGCCGCCCGGCGCGATTGGGAGGCGAAGCCACGGCTCCTCGCCACAGTCCAGGACGCGGCGCCTGCCGCCGCTTCCGCCGAGAACGACGCGAGATCACGCATCTTCGCAGCAGTCCTGGCGGAGACGACCGGAATTGCCCGACGCAGAAGCTGAGCGCAAGGTCGTGGCCGTTGGCGATGGTCCAGGACGCGCCGCTCGACGTTGCCTTGGCTGACGCCGCCGCCAAGGCGCTCGCTCTTGCCGCAAGCCATGACCCGCCGATCGCCGCTTTCTCGCGCGATGCGCGGGCGAGGTTCGAGACCTGGCGCCGGTCCAAGCGAAGCCGGTCGACGCCGGTTCGCCAGCGATGATGGCGAGGGCGCGGCCCTTGGCGGCGCTCTCGGCGGCAGCGCTGGAGGTTGCCCGAAGCGCCACCGACGCAAGAGCGTGCGCCCCGGCGTGTCCCCCTGGACAAGCCGATAGACGCCACCCTGACCGATGTCAGGGTGAGGGCGCGGGCCTTGGCGCCCGATCAAGGCGAGCCGCGCTGGAAATCGCTCCGCGAGTCCAGCTTGAGACCGCGTGAGCCTTGGGACGACCCACGCCGCGGTCAGCAGCGTCGTAATGGCGCAACTGGCCGAAGCCGTAGGCCGCCTCGTCGAGCAACGACCGGCGGATGGCGCGCGAAGACCTGGCAAGGGTGACGGACGATCCGCGTGCCGGACCGAGCCAAGCGCCGGTGGTTGCTTCTGCGGCGCTCCCGCGCCTCTTCGCGCCTAACCACGCGGGCGTATTGCCTGCGGCTCCTCGCTTCCGCGGCGAGATGGTCCTTGAGCCACCGCTCGTGATGGGCGAGGTCCCTGGCCGCCGCCGCGATAACCTGTTGGGAGCGGGAGACGTCTCCCCGCGCAAGCTCCTCAGGATCAAGACTGTGGCCGGCATTCGCCGCCAAAGACGTTCCGTGCACTCGGATGTCCCCCACCCTCGGATGCAAACTCATGGCGGTCCGTGCATCCGGGCGTTGCCTCAACCATCTCGATCAAGATGGGCCCCGTTAGACTGACCGCCTGATCCCGCTAACGCGAAAGTCGGGCGATCTGTTCCGTACCGTTGTCGCGATGGAGTGGGAAAGCGGCGCGGACTCGACGGCAAGGTCAGGCGAGCGCCAGGATTTCCTCGGTGCTGAGATGGCCGGGGACGAGGGTGATCGGCACCGGGAAGGTGCCGGCGAGCTTGCCGCCGGCGAGCGCGGTCACGAGCGGGCCCGGACCTGACGGGTCCTTGGAGGCCCCGAGCACCAGCACGCCGATGTCCCGGTCCTCCTCGATCAGCGCCGTGATCTCGTCCGCCTTGGTGCCCTCGCGGATGATCTCCTCGGGCACCAGATCCTCGAAGCCCATGGCTTTCAGCTTGCGGCCGAACAGGCGGAACACGGCGCGGGCCTTGCTCTGCCCCTCCTCGCGCGCGATCTCCTCGACTCCGAGCCAATGCTGGAACTCAGCGCCGGGCTCGATGACGTAAAGCAGCGCCAGCTGACCCTTGGTGCGCTCAGCGCGGCTCGCGGCGAAGGCAAGCGCGCTTTCGCATTCCGGGGTCTCGTCGACAACGACGAGGAATTTGCGCTTGTGACCCTCGACGAAGGCCTGACGCATGCGCCGCTGATGCGGCGTCGGGGCGGGAGTTTCGGTCGCTTTCTTCTTAGTCATGGGCGCATGCTGCCATCACTCGGCAATTTTGTCATCGGCCCCGTCCCGGGTTGGCCTCTCGTCATTTTGGCGTCAGCAGCACATAGGCGACGAAGCGCTTCATGTTGTCGCGGCGCTCTGGCGAGGCGAACATCGTGGCGAAGTTGACCCAGAGCTTGAATAATAGCGGCAACGGAATCGGCCGCCCGAGGCGTTCGCCTTCTTCGGCGATATAGCGCACTTCGCGCGCCCGCCAGCCGCGCGCGGCGAAAAAGCCGAACCAATCTTGCGGCCTGAACCGCAACGGGGCGTTGCGCATGAATCTGGCGCGCCTCTTGTCGGCGAAGCGATGCGCCTCCGGCGAATAATAATCGTTGATCCAATAGTGCACGGTGTCGATGCGGCGAAGGTCGTCGGCGAGCTCGGCGACCTCGGCCTCGGTCAAATACGGGGTGACGCCTTCAGTCAGCACCAGGACCTTGGCGGCGCCCGAGGCGGCATCGGCCAGAAACTTCCGTCTCGCGTCGTGGTCGGTGAGATCGAGGCTGACACGGTCGAGCCGGCAGCCCGGCACTTCGCCGGCGAGGCACTCCTCCTTCAAGGCGATGACATGAGGATAGTCGACCTCGACCCAGCGCAACGCCGGCGGCAACGCCATGCGATAGGGGCGCGTGTCGAGACCGGCGCCGAGATTGAGGACGGTATCGACGCCCTCGCCGACCGCCTTGGTGATGAGGTCGTCGATGGTCACCGTCCTGATCGCCACCAGCCAAGGGCTGACGCCGAAGGTCTTGGGCACCGTGGCCACGATGTTCTTGCCGTGCTCTCCGGCGAGCCTCGCCGCCAGCGGATCGCGGAACAAAGGTTGCGGCCGCTCGCTCTCGAGCGCCCGGAAACCGGCGACGAGAAAGGCCGTGTCGGAGACGTGGTGGATCGCTTGTGGGGATGCTTCGGTCATAGCGGCGCTAGGAACGGATGAAGCCGACGATGTCCTTGGTCATGGCCAAGATCGGGTCGGCGATGGCATGAGCCCGGCGGGCGCCGTCGTCGAGGATGCGGTCGATCTCGACGGGATCGGCCATCAGCCGCCTGATCTCGCCGCCGATGGGCACGAGCTTCGCGGCGGCGAGCTCGGCGAGTGCCTCCTTGAACTTGGAGAACGGCGCGTTGCCGAAGTCGCGCAGCACCGCCTCCTTGGTGGTGGTGTCGAGCGCGGCGTAGATGCCGACGAGATTCTCGGCCTCGGGCCTGCCCCTCGAGCCCCTTGGTCTCCGAGGGCAGCGGCTCGGGATCGGTCCTCGCTTTCCTGATCTTCTTGGCGATCAAGTCGGCGTCGTCGGTCAGGTTGATGCGGGTCATGTCCGACTCGTCGGACTTCGACATCTTCCGCGTGCCGTCGCGCAAGCTCATCACCCGCGTCGCCGGCCCGGTGATCAGCGGCTCGGGCAGCGGGAAAAAGCCATCCTCGTAGCCCGCCCGCCGAATGGTGTTGGCGAAGTCGTTGTTGAATTTCTGCGCGATGTCGCGGGCGAGCTCGAGATGCTGCTTCTGGTCCTCGCCGACGGGAACGTGGGTGGCGTGATAGAGCAGAATGTCGGCGGCCATCAGGTTGGGATAGACGTAGAGCCCGGCGCACGCGTCCTCGCGGTCCTTGCCCGCCTTCTCCTTGAACTGGGTCATGCGGTTGAGCCAGCCGAGCCGGGCCACGCAGTTGAAGATCCAGGCGAGCTCGGCGTGACCGGAGACCTGGCTCTGATTGAAGACGATGTGGCGGGTGGGATCGATGCCCGAGGCGATAAACGCCGCGGTGACCTCGCGGGTGTTGTGCTTGAGCTCGTCGGGGTCCTGAAACACGGTGATGGCGTGCAGATCGACCACGCAATAGAGGCAGTCATGCTCGGCCTGGAGCGCCACGAATTTGGTGATGGCGCCGAGATAATTGCCGAGATGGAGATTGCCGGTGGGCTGGACGCCCGAGAACACGCGGGTCTTGGTCGCTGCCATGCTTCGTCCCTGATCGCAAGCTCGCGCCTTATGGCGTGGCGACAGCGCCAGCGCAAGCTCAGGCGTGCTCCGCGTCCATCTTGCGGATCTGCTCGGCGATGGCGACGGTGCGCTGGGCCATGGCGAAATGGAGCCGCTCGACCATGCGGCCCTCGACCACGATCACGCCTTTGGTGGCGTTCTCCGGCTGGCCGAAGGCGTCGATGATCTTGCGCGACCACGAAACCTCCTCATGGGTCGGCGAGAAGATTTCGTTGCAAGGGCCGACCTGGCTCGGATGGATCAAGGTCTTGCCGTCCATGCCGAGGGTGCGGCCGCGCTCGCACTCATCGCGGAGGCCGGCCTCGTCCTTGAAGTCGTTATAGACGCCATCGATGATATCGAGGCGGTAGGCGCGGGCGGCGACGAGCGTCATGGCGAGCCAGGGCACGACGGCGAAGCGGTCATGGAGGTCGCGGGCGCGCAACTCCTTGAGCAAGTCGTTGGTGCCCATGACGAGGCAGGTCAGCCGGTTGTCGTCATAGACCGCGGTCGAGGCGATGGTGCGGGCGTTGAGGATGGCCATCGGCGTTTCCATCATGGCCCACAGCCTGATCTTTTCCGGCGCGTGAGCCCCTTGCAAGATCTTGGCGACACTTCTGATGTCGCCGGAATGCACCACCTTCGGCACCAGGATGGCGTCGGGCACGGCGGCGCACGCGGCGAGGATATCCTCGGTGCCCCACGGCGACTCCAGCGCGTTGACGCGGATGACGACTTCGCGCGGACCATAGCCGCCGCTCTTGACCGCGGCGCAGACCTGCTCGCGGGCGAGCACCTTGGCGTCGGGCGCGACGGCGTCCTCGAGGTCCAGGATCAGCGCGTCGGCGGCAAGGGTCTTGGCCTTCTCCAACGCGCGCGCGTTGGAGCCTGGCATGTAGAGCACGCTCCGCCGTGGCCTGCTTTGCATGATGAAGTCCCCGCTTTGTGCGCCGCAACATAACCGCGCCCGGGCGCCCGGACAAGCCCGCCCGGCTGCCTATTCGTGGCGGCCAACGAGGCGGGCGACGAGGGCCCTTGGGCTCACCGCCCCGAAGAGAGAGGCGGCACCGGCATAGACGGCGAGCCCCGTCCCGACCAGGGCCGCAAGGGCGAGCGACTTGGACCACGAGCCCCTCACCCGGATCGAAGAAGGCTTCGAGGCCGCGCGCCATGCCGAAGACCACGGCGCCCATGACGAGGCTCGCCCCGCAGATGCCGGGGAAGCGGCGGCGGAAGGTCGCATCGAGGGCGAATTCGTTTCTGGCGTGAAGGGTGCCGGCAAGAAGGACGACCTGGAGCCAGCCGGCGATGGTCGTGGCGATGGCGATGCCGACGGCGCCGAGGACCACGAACAACATCAAGGCGAGGCAGATATTGGCGGTCATGCCGATGCCGGCATAGAGCATCGGCGTCTTGGTGTCCTCGCGGGCGAAGAAACCGGGATGGAACACCTTGATCAGGACAAAGGCCGGAAGGCCGGGTGCGAGCGCGGCGAGCATGGCGGCGGTCGCTTGCGCGTCGACCGCGCTGAAGGCGCCGTGCTCGAACAGGACGCGGATGATCGGACCGGCGGCGACGAACAGCGCCACCGCCGCCGGCAAGGTCAGCAGCAGCGCGGTTTCGAGCGAGCGGTTCTCGGCTTCCATGGCCGCGGCGTGATCGTTCTCGCGGAAGCGGCGGCTGAGCTCCGGCAACAGCACGACGCCGATGGCGACGCCGACGACGCCGAGCGGAAGCTGGAACAGGCGGTCGGCGTAATAGAGCCAGGACACGACGCGATCCTGAAGCGAGGCGATCACGGTGTTGAGGATGACGGTGATCTGGCTCATGCCGCCGGCGACGAATGCCGGCGCGGCGAGCGCCAGTAACCGGCGCATGTCGGCGTTGAGCTGCGGCGGCCGCAGCGAGAGGCGCATCTTGGCGCGGGAAGCGGCGAGCGCGACGACGATGACCTGGACCACGCCGGAGACGGTGATGCCCCAGGCAAGCGCCTCGGCCGCTCTCGTCTGATCGCCCTCGCCGAGAACGACGACCCCAACCAGCACGACGATGAGCACGACATTGAGGAGGCTCGGCGCGAGCGCGGCGACGGCAAAGCGGCCGAGCGCATTGAGCATCCCGGAATAGAGCGCGACCAGAGACATGCAGAGCAGGAACGGCAGCGAGATGCGCCCGAGGAGAACGGCGAGATCGAACTTGGCCGGATCGCCGATGAAGCCCGGCGCGAGCAGCGACCATGAGCCAGGGCATGACGACCTCGCCGAGGATGGTGAAGATCAAGCAGCACGAGGGCGAGACCGGCGAGCGCTTGCTCGGCGAAGGCGCGCGCCGCAGCTTCGCCTTCCTCGCCGTGAAACCGCTTGGCGAAGAGCGGGATGAAGGCGGCGTCGAACGCCCCTTCGGCGAACAGCCGGCGGAACAGATTGGGGATGCGGAAGGCGACGAAGAAGGCGTCGGCCACGGGGCCGGCGCCGAGCACGGCCGCGATCAGAATGTCCCTGACGAAGCCGAGGACGCGGCTGAACACGGTCATCGCGCCGACGGTGGCGAATGCGCGGTAGAGGGCCATCGAGCGGCGGGGGGCCAGAGGCTTGACGTCAGGCAGAGGAATAACGCCCGGTCCGCGCGCGCCGACAGCGCCTTGGTCAAACGTTCGCGGATCAGGGACATGCGGCTCGAGCTCGTGATCTTCTTGCCGGTCAGGTCGGTGACGTAGAATACGTCGACGGCCTTCTCGCCGAAGGTGGCGATGTGGGCCGAAGCGATGTCGAGATTGAGATCGGCGATCTCCCGCGTCACGTCGTAGAGCAGGCCAGGACGGTCGAGGCCGTTGATCTCGATCACGGTGAGGGCGTCGGACAGGGTGTTGTCGATCACCACCTGGGGCTCGACGGTGAACGCCGAGAGCCTCGACTTCGGCTTCTTCTTGGTGGCGACGACGTCGGCCAGCCTCGCCTCGCCCTTCAACAGCCTCTCGATGGTCACCGCGATCTTCTTGGCGCGGCGCTCCTCGTCCTCGGCGTGGTCGAACTCACGCTCGAGATGAATGGTGTCGAGCGCCATGCCGTCGCGGGTGGTCGAGATCTGGGCATCGACGATGTTGGCGCCGGCGCCGGTGCAAGCGCCGGCGACAAGGGCGAGCAACCTGGTGTGGTTCGGCGCCAGCAGGGTGATCTCGGTGACGCCGCGGAAGGCATCGGTCGAGATGTGGGTGACGAGGGTCTTGCGCTTGGCCTCGGCGGCGCGGACCAGGCGCGCATGCTCGGTGATGACGTCGAGATCGGTGCGCAGCCAATAGGCCGGATAGTGGCGATCGATGAAGCGATGGAGCGCGTCCTCCGGCCAGTCCCCGAGGCGCTGCTTGAACTCGTCCTGGGCGCGGGTCATGCGCTCGGTGCGGGTCAGCGTGGTGTGGCCGCCGCCAAGAAGCGGCTCGGTCTCGAAATAGAGCGTGCGCAGGAGCTGGCCCTTCCAGCCGGTCCACACCCCGGGGCCGACGGCGCGGAGATCGGCGACGGTGAGCACGAGCAGAAGCTTCAGCCGCTCGCGGCTCTGCACCAGATCGGCGAAGTCGCGGATGGTCTTCGGATCGTTCAGGTCCCGGCTCTGGGCGAAGGTGCTCATGGCGAGGTGATGCTCGACGAGCCAGGAGGCGGTCTCGGTCTCCGACGGGCTCAGACCGAAGCGCGGCCCGAGCTCGCGGGCGATACGGGCGCCGGCGATGGAATGGTCCTCCTCGCGGCCCTTGGCGATGTCGTGCAGAAACGCCGCCACGTAGAGCGCGCGGCGGTTGTCGATGGTGCGGATGATTTCGGTCGAGACCGGATGCTCGGCGGCAAACTGACCGCGCTCGATGCCGGACAGAAATCCGATCATGCGGATCAGATGCTCGTCGACGGTGAAGTGATGATACATGTTGAACTGCATCATCGACACCACGCGGCCGAAGTCGGGGACGAAATGGCCGAGCACGCCGGCCTCGTTCATGCTGCGCAAGGCCGATTCCGGATCGCGGGCGTCGGACAACAGCCTGATGAACATGCGGTTGGCCGCCGGGCTGTTGCGCAAGCCGTCATCGATGCGGCGGAGATTGGCGCGGACCTGGCGCAGCACCTCCGGTGAAAACGTCGCCTGCTGCTCGTCGGCGAAGGTGAACAGGCGGATGAAGTTGACCGGATCCTTGACGAAGGCGTCCTTGTCGTTGGCGCTGATGCGGCCGTTCTCGATGCGGAAGTCGGAGGTGCGCCTGAGCTTGGCGCGGCGGCGCCAGCCGAACGGCGACAGCAAGGTGCCGAGCGTCGGCAGCGATTTCAGCTGCTTCATCTCGAGCGCCGAGCACACGATCCGGGTCAGCTCGCCGACCTCCTTGGCCACCAGGAAATAATGCATCATGAAGCGCTCGACGGCGCGCAAGCCGCGATGCTCGCGATAATGCAGGCGCTCGGCCATGGGCTGCTGCAGATCGAAGCTCAGGCGCTCCTCGGGGCGGTCGGTGAGGAAATGAAGCTGGCAGCGCACCGACCAGAGGAAGGTCTCGCAGCGCCGGAAGCTCGCATATTCGCCGGCGGTGAAGACGCCGGCCTCGATGAACTCCGCTTCCGCCTTGTCGGGGTAGAGGTGCTTGGCGAGCCAATGCAAGGTGTGCAGGTCGCGCAAGCCGCCGTTGCCTTCCTTGATGTTGGGCTCGACGAGATAACGCGAGGCGCCGGCGCGGGCGTGGCGGACGTTCTGCTCCTCGAGCTTGGCGTCGATGAAGGCCCGGGCATTGTTTTCAAGCACGTCGTTGCGGAAGCGGCGCTGGAATTCGGCGAACAGCGCCTCGTCGCCGAGGATCAGGCGGGCGTCGAGGAGCGCGGTGCGAATGGTCATGTCGGCGTGGGACAGCCGCACGCATTGATCGATGTTGCGGGTGGCGTGGCCGACCTTGAAGCCGAGATCCCAAAGCAAATAGAGCATGTATTCGGCGACGCTCTCGCCCCAGGCGGTCTGCTTGTAAGGGCAGCAGGAACAGGAGATCGATGTCCGAGCCCGGCGCCAGCATGCCGCGGCCGTAGCCGCCTTGCGCCACCACGGCCATGTGCTCGGCCGCCGACGGGTTCTTGGCCGGATAGACGTGGGTGGTGGTGAAATCGTAGGCGAGCCGGATCAGGGCATCCTGGAAGGCGCTCAAGCCTTCGGCGCAGGTGCGGCCGTTGCCGTCGCGCTCGAGCTGGCGCTTGGCCTCGGCGCGGGCGTCGTCGACGAGCTCCTTGAGCCGCTCGACCAGCGCGATCCGGAGCGAGGAATCCTGGCCGGAATAGCGGTGCGCAAGCGCCGAGGTCTCCTCGCGCAAGGCGTCGAGGTCGAAATAGGGCGCCGATTTGACGATCGTCTGGTCCATGGGCCTTTCCGGCCAATCTAGCACATCAGCAATTAAGGCTCGGTAGAGCCCTCGAATTAAAGGTCGTTAGAGCGCTCCAACAAGCCCTTCAAGGTATAGATGGCGTCGAGCGCCTCGCGCGGGGTCATGGCATCGGGGCGGAGCGCTTCGAGCGCGGCTGCAAGCGGGGACGGCTTAGGGGGTTGCGGCGCCGCAATGGCGCGCGCGGCGCTGAACAGAGGCAGATCGTCGGCAAGATCCGACGGCTTCGGCCTGCCGTCGGCCCGTTCGAGCTCGGTCAGCACCTCGGTGGCCCGCGCCAGCACCGGCTGCGGCAGGCCGGCGAGCTTGGCGACATGGATGCCGTAGGAGCGATCGGCGGCGCCGGGGACGACGCGATAGAGGAAGATGATCTCGTCGCGCCACTCCTTGACCTCGACGGTGGCGTTGGCGGCGTGGGCGAGACGATCGGCGAGCGCGGTCAGCTCGTGATAGTGGGTCGCGAACAAGACGCGGGACGCGGTTGACCTCGTGCAGATATTCGAGCGTGGCCCAGGCGATGGAGAGCCCGTCGAAGGTCGCGGTGCCTCTGCCGATCTCGTCGAGCACGACAAAGGAGCGCTCGCTCGCCTGATTGAGGATGGCGGCAGTCTCGACCATCTCGACCATGAAGGTGGAGCGGCCGCGGGCGAGATCGTCGGCGGCGCCGACGCGGCTGAAGAGCCGATCGACGATGCCGATATGGGCCTCGCGCGCCGGCACGAAGGAACCGGCCTGGGCGAGCACGACGATGAGCGCGTTCTGGCGGAGGAAGGTCGACTTGCCGGCCATGTTCGGTCCGGTGACGACGAGGATGCGGGTGCCGTCGCCGTCGGTGCCGATGCCGAGGCGGCAGTCATTGCCGACGAAGCTCACGCCGTCGCCTTTGGCCAAATTCTGCTCGACCATGGGATGGCGGCCATCGGCGACGGCGAAGATCGAGGCTGAGATCGACCGTCGGCCGGGCGTAGGATTGCTCGACCGCCAGCTCGGCGAGGCCGGCGTGATGATCGAGCTCGGCGAGCGCCGCACTCGCCGCGGCGAGCGACGATTGCTCGGCGAGCACCATCTCGGTGAGCCGCGCGAAGATATCGAGCTCGAGCGCGAGCGCGCGGTCGGCGGCGGTGGTGATCTTGGCCTCGAGCTCGGCAAGCTCGAGCGTCGAGAAGCGCATGACGTTGGCGAGCGTCTGGCGATGGACGAAGGTCTCGGCGTTGCGGCGGCTTGGTCAAGGCACCGGCATTCGCCGCGGTGACCTCGACGAAATAGCCGAGCACATTGTTGTGGCGCACCTTCAGCGATTTGATGCCGGTGGCGTCGGCATAAGCGGTTTGCAGACCGGCGATGACCTGGCGGCTGCCGTCGCGGAGGCGGCGGTGCTCGTCGAGATCGGAATCGAAGCGCGCGCGGATGAAGCCGCCGTCGCGCTTGTTCACGGGAAGCTCGTCGGCGAGCGCCGCGCCGAGCGCCTGCTCCACCGCGGCCGGCACCCCGCGCATCCCGATGACGATGCGGTCGAGCTCCTGCGGCAGCCCGAGAGCGTCGGCGGCGCGGGTGAGATGCGCGGCGAGGTCTTGCGCGGTGGCGATGGCATCGCGCACGGCGCCGAGATCGCGGGGGCCGCCTCTCCCCAGCGCCAGCCGCGCCAGCGCGCGGGCGAGATCGGGGGCGCCCTTCAGTGTCTCGCGCAAGGTGTGGCGGAGCCGCGGCTCGCCGGCGAGGTAGCCGACGGCGTCGAGCCTCGCGTTAATGGCGGCCGCGTCGGTGAGCGGACTGCCGAGCCTCGCCGCGAGCTCGCGCGCGCCGGCGCCGGTGACGGTGCGATCGATGGCGGCGAGCAGGCTGCCAACGCGGGCGCCTTGATTGGAGCGGATCAGCTCGAGATTGGCGCGGGTGGCGGCGTCGATCAGGAGCAGGCTGCCGGCAATTTCCTGGCGCGGCGGACGTACCAAAGGCGGCCGCCCGACCTGGGTGATGTCGACATAGGTGAAGAGACCGGCGAGCGCTGCGAGCTCGAGCTTGGAGAAGTCGCCGAAGCCGTCCAGCGCGCCGACATGGAGGCGCGCCTTCAGCGCCCGCTCGCCGCGCGCGGAATCGTAATGCGCTCGCGGGATCGGAGTCAGCGCGGCACCAGCGCTTTGGATCACGGCGCGAAGCGAAGGCTCGCCGGCATGGTCGTCGCCGATGAGGATTTCGCGTGGGCCGAGGCGGACCAGTTCGCCGGCGAGGTCGCGCTCGGCGACAGTCGCCGTCAACAACTCGCCGGTGGAGATGTCGAGCGAGGCGAGCGCGTAAGTTGCCTCGCCGGTGTCGCCCACGGGCCCGCGGAACAGCGCGGTGAGGAAATTGTGGGCGCGGGCATCGAGCAGGCTCTCCTCGGTCAAGGTGCCGGGGGTGACAAGGCGGACCACGTCGCGGCGGACCACGGCCTTCGGCCCGCGCTTCCGCGCTTCCGCCGGATCCTCGATCTGCTCGCAAACGGCGACGCGGTGGCCTTGGGCGATCAGGCGCTGGAGGTAGTCGTCGGCGGCGTGGATCGGCACGCCGCACATCGGGATGTCCTCGCCCAAATGCTTGCCGCGCTTGGTGAGGGCGATGCCGAGCGCGCGCGAGGCGATGGCCGCGTCGTCGAAGAACAGCTCGTAGAAATCCCCCATGCGGTAGAACAGGAGGCAATCGGCATTGGCGGATTTGATCTCGAGATATTGCGCCATCATCGGGGTGGCCGCCGCCCCGGCCCCGGCGTCTTCGGGGCGCGAGGACGCCGCGTCGGCCCTGCCAACGCGTTCGGCGTCTGCCCCAGTCTCCGCCCCGGCCATGATCAGGGTGGTACCCATTCCGTCCCGACCATACAAGGCCAGGCGGTTTGCCGGGGAAATCGTCCACAGGGCGGCGCGGAACCGGACCTCCAGGCTCCCGTTGATCGTGACAGGCGCCTCCTCTAGGGTGCCCCCGCCTTTAGCGACGTCACCGGGGAGACCTCATGCGGCCTTCAAAACGCACGGCCGACGCCTTGCGCCCCATCAGCCTCGAGCGCGGCGTCTCCCGTCACGCCGAGGGCTCGTGCCTGGTCCGCTTCGGCGACACCCATGTGTTGTGCACGGCGACCGTGGGCGAATCGGTGCCGCCGTGGCTCAAGGGCAGCGGCAAGGGCTGGGTCACCGCGGAATACGGCATGCTGCCGCGCGCCACGTCCGAGCGCACCCGGCGCGAGGCGGCGACGGGCAAGCAAACGGGGCGCACCCAGGAGATCCAGCGCCTGATCGGACGCTCGCTTCGCGCCGTCACCGACCTGACGCTCTTGCCGGAACGGCAGATCACGCTCGACTGCGACGTGATCCAGGCCGACGGCGGCACCCGCACCGCCTCGATCACCGGCGCCTGGGTCGCGCTCCACGACGCCATCCAATGGATGCGAGCCCGGAACATGGTGAAGGACGGCGCGCTGCGCGATCACGTCGCCGCGGTGTCCTGCGGCCTCTATGGCGGCGAGGCGGTGCTCGATCTCGACTACGCCGAGGATTCGGAGGCGCAGGCCGATGCCAATTTCGTCATGACCGGCACCGGCGGCATCGTCGAGGTGCAAGGCACGGCGGAGACCGAAGCCTTCACCCAAGACGAGTTCGACGCCCTGATGCTGCTGGCGCGGCGCGGCATCGCCGAGCTGGTCGAGCTGCAAAAATTGACCGTGGCGTGACATGGCCTCGCGTATTGCGCCGGGGGGCGCGTCTCGTCATCGCCAGCCACAACGAGGGCAAGGTGAGAGAGATCGCGGCACTTCTGGAGCCGCTCGGCATCGAATGCCTGTCCGCGGGCAAGCTCGACCTGCCCGAGCCGGAAGAGACCGGCGGGAGCTTCGCCGAGAATGCGCGGCTGAAGGCGCTCGCCGCGGCGAAGGCCTCCGGCATCCCGGCGCTCGCCGACGATTCCGGCCTCGAGATCACGGCGCTCGCCGGCGACCCCGGCATCCATTCCGCACGCTGGAGCGGAGAGGGCAAGGGACTTCCAGGCGGCGATGCAGCGGGTGCACGACGAGATCGAGACGGTCGGCGCCAGGGACTTGAGAGCGAACTTCACCTGCGTGCTCGCGCTTGCCGCGCCGAACGGCCAGGCCCAAGTGTTCGAGGGCAAGGTGTTCGGCACCATCGTGTGGCCGCCACGCGGAACCAGAGGCTTCGGCTATGATCCGATCTTCGTTCCCGACGGCTATGAGGAGACCTTCGGCGAGATGGATCCCGACCTGAAACACGCCATCTCCCATCGCGCCCGCGCCTTCGAGAAGCTGATCGTGCGCAGCGCCGTCACCTACGACGATGACAAACGCGAGTGAAATGACTGCGGCGCCGGAGCCGTTCGGGGTCTATGTGCATTGGCCGTTCTGCCTCGCCAAGTGCCCCTATTGCGACTTCAACTCCCATGTGCGCCACGGCGGCATCGACGAAGCCAAGTTCCTTGACGCTTACCTTTCCGAACTCCGCCACTTCGCTGCGCTGGCGCCGGGCCGCACCGTGACCAGCATCTTTTTCGGCGGCGGCACGCCATCGCTGATGGGCGTGCGAACCGTCACTGCGATCCTCGACGAGATCGCAACGCAATGGACCGTCGACGCCGACGCCGAGGTCACGCTCGAGGCCAATCCCACCAGCGTCGAGGCGACGCGCTTCGCGGGCTACCGCGCCGCCGGCGTCAACCGCGTCTCGCTCGGCGTGCAGTCCCTCGACGACGAGAGCCTGAAGGCGCTCGGGCGCATGCATACGAGCGATGAGGCGCTCGCCGCCCTCGCCGTCGCCAAGAGCAATTTCGAGCGGGTCTCGTTCGACCTGATCTATGCGCGGATGGGACAAACGGTTCCGGCCTGGCGCGACGAGCTTGTCCGCGCGCTTCAGCACGCCCACGACCACCTTTCGCTCTATCAGCTCACCATCGAGGAGGGCACGCCGTTCGCCGCGCGTCACGCCGCCGGCAGCCTGACGATCCCGAAGCCGCGCGAGGGGCAAGCTTTCTACGCCGTCACGCAGGAGCTTTGCGACGCCGCAGGGCTTCCGGCATACGAAGTGTCGAACCATGCGCGGCCGGGCGCCCAGTCCCGGCACAACCTCCTCTATTGGCGCGGGCATGATTATGCCGGCATCGGTGCCGGCGCCCATAGCCGCATCACTCTAGGCCGCATCAAGCATGCGCTCGCGACGCTGAAATCGCCCGAGGCGTGGCTCGCCGCGGTCGAAGCTCACGGCCACGGCATCGCCGAGGACGAGGGCCTGAGCCGCGCGGAGGCGGCCGACGAATATCTGCTGATGGGGTTGCGCCTCGCCGAAGGCATCGACTTGAAGCGGCTCGAGGCGATCGGGGGGCGCGTGCCGACGGAGCCGCGGGTCCGGGCGCTTGCCGCGCAGGGCCTGGTGACGCGGGACGGCAACCGCCTTACGGCGACGGGATCGGGCCGCCTCGTGCTCGACCGGCTGATCCTCGAGCTTGCTGCCTGACTAATATTGCGCGGAGGCGAAGCTGTTCGGCGCGGGCTCGAGCACCTGCGGGCCGTATTCGCGCACCTGGAGGATGGCGAGGCCGCGCTCGGAGGTGCCGTCCGGGAGCAGGCGGAACAGGCCGTCGACGCCGGCGAAGCCCGAAGCGCGGGTGAGCGTCGCCGACGGTGTAGCGCTGGCCGGGCGGGTTCGTCGACAGCGACACCGCGAGGCTGACCGCATCGTAAGCGAGGCTCGCGATGCGCGGCGGCGTCGAGCCATAGGTCTTGGCGTAGCGCGCGGTGAAGTCGGTCCAGCCCTTGGGATCCGGCGCCGCATACCAGCCGCCGATCAGAGCGCGCTCCCGGCCGATATTGGGATAATCCCACTGCCCGGTGCCGACGAACTGGGTGGTGGCGCCGGTGACTCCGGAGGAATTGAGGATGGACCCCAGCAATTGCAGATCCTCAGGGCCGGCCGGCAGGAACAGCGCATCGACCTGCTGACCGGACTTGATGGCGTTCGCCACCTGCCGCACGGGGCCGAGCATGGCGCTCGCGTCGTTGGTCGGAAAACTGGCGCGGACCACGGCGCGGCCGCCGGCGCGCGTCACGCTCTTGGCGAACGCGGCTTCGGCGAGATGGCCGTAGGCCGATTGCGGGATCAGCAGCGCGAAATTGCGCTTCCCGCGAGCGATGGCATAGGCGACGATGCGCGGCACGTCGCGGCCGGCGAGGAAGCTCAACAGATAGACGCCGTTGCCGGCCACCTTCTCATCGCTGGAGAAGGCGATCACCGGCACATTGGCCTGACGCGCCACCGGTGCTACGGCCGCGACCTCTTGGGCGAACAGCGGCCCGATGATCAGCTCGGCGCCATCCTGGATCGCGCTCGCCGCCGCAGCGCGGGCGCCGTCAGGGGTGCCGCGCGTATCCTTGGGCACGAGCGTGACGGACGGGTTATCGAAGTCGAACAGCGCGAGCTCGGCCGCCTGCTTCAGCGCCTTGGCCACGGCCGGCGTATTGCCGGAGGCGGTGAGCGGCAACAGCAACGCCACTTTCACGGCGCCACCGGTCGAGCCGGTAAAGGCGGGGCCCCCGGGGCCTGGACCGCTGCCGCCGCCGCACGAGGCGAGCACGACGGCGACGAGGATGCTCGTCACCGCGAGCGTCACCGCACGCAGGGTCAGCCTGATGCACTGTGCGAGTTGCATGACCCCCTTCGCTCCGAAGCCCGCGGTAAGCGCAACCGCTCTTCCCCACGCGCTTCAATCCCCCAAGCGGAAGACGCATGACGTCCACGCCCGTCCATCGGGGCCTCAAGAGACGTCGCCGCACGCCCTCCGGACCAGACCCTCGACCGCAACTGTGGCTCATTCGTGTTGGCGCCGAGCCACTATAGCATGCCCCAACCGCAAGCCTAGCGCTCTGGCGTTGCTAACATTTTAACCAGTTCCTGCCGATCGCTGGGCTATAAGCGCAGGTGTGCCGGACCGCGACGACGAGGAGCGAGAGCGACAGTCACGCGTGGTTGCGCGCGCGGCGGAGGTGCTCGCCGACGCGCTCGCGCCGCCGCTTCCGCCCGGTCTCTATGTGGTGGCGACGCCAATCGGCAATCTCGCCGACGTGTCGCTCAGGGCGCTCGCCGTGCTCGCACGCGCCGATTTGATCGCGGCGGAAGACACGCGCCACAGCCGCAAGCTGCTCACTCATTTCGGGATTCGAGGTGAGCTCACACCCTATCACGAGCACAACGCGGCGAAGGAGCGGCCGAAGCTTCTCGCCCGCGTCAGGGCCGGCGCCGCCGTGGCGCTGATCTCCGACGCGGGAACGCCGCTCGTCTCCGACCCAGGCTACAAGCTCGTACGCGAGGCGCTCGACGACGGGCTCTCCGTGACCAGCATCCCTGGCGCCTCGGCGGTGATGGCGGCGCTGACGAGCGTTGGCCTCCCGACCGACACCTTCCTGTTCGGCGGCTTCCTGCCGGTGAAGTCCGGCGCGCGGCGGAAGCGGCTCGAGGAGTTGAAGCCGGCGCCGGCGACGCTGCTCCTGTTCGAGACGGGATCACGCTTGGCCAAGAGCCTCGCCGACATGGCGGGCGTGCTCGGGGCGAGAGAGGCGGCGATCACCAAGGAGCTGACCAAGCTGCACGAGACCGTGACGCGGGGGACGCTCGACCGGTTGGCGGCGGAGACCGGCGAGGCAGCGCTCAAAGGCGAGTTCGTGGTGGTGATCGCCCCGCCCGCGCCCGCGGACGCAGAGGCGAGCGACGAAGACATTGCCGTGGCGCTCGAAGCCGCGCTCGGGGAGATGAGCTTTCGCGATGCGGTGCGCGAGGTCGCCGAGCGCTTCGGCTTGAAGCGCGCCCGCGTCTACGACCTCGGCCTCGCCCTCGAGCGCAAAGGCGGCGGCCGCGCGGTGAGCGAGAAGCGCATCAGAGCCTATCGCCACGGCCTCTTCGCCGAGACCGTCGCCGCGCTCCTGCTGCGGACCAAGGGCAACCGCATCCTCGCCCGCCGCTACAAGACGCCGGTCGGCGAGATCGACCTCGTGGCGCTGAAAGGTAAGCGGCTCGCCTTCGTCGAGGTCAAGCAGCGCCGGACCATGGACGACGCCAGCTGGGCGCTGCCGACGCGCGCGCGGCGCCGCATCGTCAGGGCCGCGCAATATTGGCTCTCGAGCCACCCCGATTTCGCCGGCTACGACATCGCCTTCGACGTGGTGCTGGCGGCGCCGTGGGCGTGGCCGCGCTACATCGCCAACGCCTTTCCGGTTTGAGGTTAACGCTGCCCGTCATTGCCGGGCTTGACCCGGCAATCCATTCCACTGGCGCTTCGGCTGGCTCGGAGGTAATGGCATGGATGCCCGGATCAAGTCCGGGCATGACGAACCTGATTGCGTGGACGCTGCAAACCCATGGCCCTCAAAGTCGCCTTCCAGATGGACCCCATCGAGCGCATCGACATCAGGGGCGATTCGACCTTCGCGCTGCTGCTCGAGGCGCAGAAGCGCGGCCATGACGTGTTCTACTACACGCCGGACAATCTCTCGCTCCGCGACGGCAAGCTGATCGCCTTCGGCCACAGCCTCACCGTGGAGGACAAGCCCGGCGACCATTATCGCCTGGCGCACCCCCGCGACGAGGACCTCTCGAAGTTCGACGTGGTCCATCTCCGCCAGGACCCGCCATTCGACATGGCCTACATCACCACGACGCATCTCTTGGAGCGCATCCATCCGGAGACGCTCGTGGTCAACGATCCCGCCGCGGTGCGCAACGCGCCGGAGAAGGTATTCGTGCTCGATTATCTCGACCTGATGCCGCCGACGCTCGTGACCCGCTCGCTCGACGCCATCAAGGCGTTCCGCGACGAACACAAGGATATCGTGGTCAAGCCGCTCTACGGCAATGGCGGCGCCGCGGTGTTCCGCATTCCGCCGGGCGACACCAATCTCAATTCGCTGGTCGAGCTGCTCGGCATCACCTTCCGCGAGCCGATCATGGTGCAGCGTTATCTGCCCGAGGTGCGCGACGGCGACAAACGCATCATCCTCGTCGACGGCGAGGTCGCCGGCGCGCTCAACCGGGTACCGTCGGCCGACGAGACGCGATCCAATCTCCATGTCGGGGGCAAAGCCGAGCCCGCCACGCTCACGCGCCGCGAGCGTGAGATTTGCGCCCGGCTCGGGCCTGAACTGAAGAAGCGCGGGCTAATCTTCGTCGGCATCGACGTCATCGGCGACTATCTCACCGAGATCAACGTCACCTCGCCGACCGGCATCCGCCAGGTGGCGGCATTCGGCGGCAAGGACATCGCCGCCATGATCTGGGACGTGATCGAGAAGAAGGTGGCGAAGAGGCGAGGCCGATGACCGGAGGCCCGAACAAGCTCGGCGCTGTGTTCGACGCCCATGTCGCCGCCGAGTTCAAGGCCCGCGACATCGAGGCGACGATGGCGACCATGGCGCCGAAGCCCCACGTCACCCACGTCCCGACCATGACCGGCGGCCACGGCCATGACGCCGTGCGCCGCTTCTACGACACCTGGTTCATCGGCCATTGGCCCGACGACCTCGAGGTCAGGCAGGTGTCGCGCACCGCGGGCGAGACCCAGGTGGTCGACGAGGTGATCCTCTCCTTCACCCATGACCGCGAGATGCCGGCGCTGCTCCCGGGGATCGAGCCGACCGGGCGCAAGGTGGTGATCCCGTTCGTCGTGGTCGCGGGCTTCGAGGGCGACAAGATCACTTTCGAGCGCATCTATTGGGACCAGGCGTCGCTGCTGGTCCAGGTCGGGGCGCTCGACACGGGCTCGTTGCCGGTGACCGGCGCCGAGCAGGCCGCGCGTTTGCTCGATCCGGAGCTGCCGTCGAATACGCTGATCCCCAAAGACTAGATGTTCGCTGAATGTTCTTGCGGGCCACGTGCATCTTCGCTAAAGTTGAACCCAAGGCTGTAGGTTCGAGCCTGGACGGGGGCTTTTGGCGATGTTCGCGCGTGTCACGACGGTTGCCTTCGAAGGGATCGAGGCCCGCGCCGTCGACGTCCAGGTTCAGATCGGGCCGGGGCTCCCCGCCTTCACCATCGTCGGCCTCCCTGACAAGGCCGTGGCGGAGAGCCGCGAGCGGGTGCGGGGCGCGTTGAACGCGATCGGCCTCGCGCTGCCGCCGAAGCGCATCACCGTCAATCTCGCCCCGGCCGACCTCCCCAAGGAGGGGAGCCATTACGATCTTCCCATCGCGCTCGGGCTGATGGCCGCGGTCGGCGCCGTGGCCCATGACGCCATCGAGGGCTATTGCGTGCTGGGCGAGCTTGCGCTCGACGGCTCGATCGCGGCGGTCGCAGGCACCCTCCCCGCGGCGATCGGGGCGAACGCCCTCGGCAAGGGGCTCGTCTGCCCACAAGCTTCCGGCGCCGAAGCGGCCTGGGCCGCGGCCGAGATGTCGATCCTGGCGCCGTCGAACCTCGTTCAGCTCATCAACCACTTCAAAGGGCTACAGACGCTGAGGCGGCCGCAGCCGACGCCGGACCCCGGCGACGAGACGATGCCGGACCTCAAGGACATCAAGGGTCAGGAGACAGCGAAGCGCGCCCTCGAAGTCGCCGCGGCGGGCGGCCACAACCTCCTGATGATCGGACCGCCCGGCGCCGGCAAGTCGATGCTGGCGAAGCGTCTGCCGTCGCTGCTACCGCCGCTCGAGCCCGCCGAGATGCTCGAGGTGAGCATGATCCGAAGCCTCGCCGGAGACCTCGCCGGCGGGCGCATCGGCAGGATGCGGCCGTTCCGCAGTCCCCATCATTCGGCGAGCATGGCGGCGCTCGTCGGCGGCGGCACCCGGCCGCGTCCGGGCGAAGTCGCGCTCGCTCATCTCGGCGTCTTGTTTCTCGACGAACTGCCGGAGTTCCATCCGCAGGTGCTCGATGCGCTGCGTCAGCCGCTCGAATCCGGCGAGACGGTGATCGCCCGCGCCAACCACCGCATCTCCTATCCGTCACGCGTCCAGCTCGTCGCCGCCATGAACCCGTGCCGCTGCGGCCGCGCCGGCGAGCCTGGCTTTGCCTGCCGCCAAGGCCGGGGTTGCGCCGAGCGCTACCAGGCGCGCATCTCGGGGCCGTTGCTCGACCGCATCGATCTTCAGATCGAAGTGCCGGCGGTCTCCGCCGCCGACCTCGTGCTGCCGGCGGCCTCGGAGGGAAGTGCCGAGGTGCGAGCCCGCGTCGCCGCCGCACGGCGCATTCAGTTGGAACGGCTCGCGGCACTGCGACACGCCCGCGCGCGAACCAACGCCGATTGCGACGGCAACTTGCTCGAGGAGCTCGCCGCGCCAGATCAGGCCGGACGCACGCTGCTGCGCGAGGCGGCCGACGCGCTCGCGCTCAGCGCCCGCGGCTATCACCGTACGCTCCGTGTCGCCCGAACGCTCGCCGATCTCGACGGCGAGGAACGCGTGGCGCGCATCCATATCGCCGAAGCCTTGAGCTATCGCGGCGAGACCTTGCGCCGCGCCCAGGCCGCGGCGTGATGACATCACTTCGGTGTTGCCAACTGTCGCCGGGCTTTCCACATATCCCCAGGCTGTCACACAGCATTCGAAATGGTTTGCTAACCGAACTCTGATGTGGCCGAATCAGGGCTGCCGCGCGCGAAGTGTGATCGCTAGTGGCGTCGCGCGGCCGCCTCTTGTCGGAGCCGGGCCGGTAACAGATGTCGATGAAGGACACCTCAGGGCGCATCACGGGCCGGTTCCGCGGCACGCCGATCTTTCCAGGCCTGATGCAACGCCCGCATGGCGCGGGATTTCTGCCGTTCGCCGGGCGCTGGCTGCCAAAGCCAAGCCAAGCGCCTCGGGCCGTGGCAACCACATAAAGTCTATGGCCGCATCGGCTCGCTCGAGGTGAGGCTCGCCCGCAAGAAGAGCGAGATCAGGCAAGCGCAGCGGCTGCGCTACAAGGTGTTCTACGAAGAGATGTCGGCGGTGCCCGGCGCGCTCGCCATGCTGTCGCGGCGCGACGAGGACGCCTATGACGCGGTGTTCGACCATCTCCTCGTCGTCGATCACGGCGATCCGGATAACGGCCGGCGCTGGCGGCGCCCGCGCGTGGTCGGCACCTACCGGGTGCTGCGCCAGGACGTGGCGGACCTCTATGACGGCTTCTACACCCAGGGCGAATACAACATCCTGCCGCTGCTGGAGGCCAAGGGCGCCGACTATTCCTTCGTCGAGCTCGGCCGCTCCTGCGTGCTCAAGCCATACCGCAACAAGCGGACGCTCGAATTGCTGTGGCAGGGGGTGTGGTCTTATGTGCGCGAGCACGGCGCCAATGTCATGATCGGCTGCGCCAGCTTCGAGGGCATCGATCCGCGCGCGCACGCCGCGGCGCTGAGCTATCTCTATCACACGGCGCTGGCGCCGGCGGAATGGCGGGTCAAGGCCCATGACCATCTCCGCGTCGACATGAACATGATGCCGCTCGAAGCGGTCGACATGCGCGCCGCGATCAAGGCGCTGCCGCCCCTGATCAAGGGCTATCTCAGGCTCGGCGCCTATATCGGCGACGGCGCCGTGATCGATCATCAATTCGGCACCACCGACGTCATGATCATTCTGCCGGTGGAGGCGATCAGGACGCGCTATTTCGCCCATTTCGGCGCGCCCGAGACCGCAGCCCAGCCGATCGCGGCGGCGGACTACGCCGCGCTCAACTAGGTTTCCGGCCGCTCCAGGCGCTTGCACGCTCTTCCCGGATTTTCCGGCATTTGACGGCCCCCGGGCCCGCCCCTAAATTCCAATTGTCATGCGCCCGACGGACGCCAACGCCTTGCGGTCCCTGAGCGACGGCGCCGTGAGCTTGCGCCAGCTCAACGAGCGCTCGCGCGAAATCTTCAAACGCATCGTCGAAACCTATCTCGCCACCGGCGAGCCGGTCGGCTCGCGCAATCTGAGCCGCGCGCTGCCGATGACCTTGTCGCCGGCCTCGGTGCGCAACGTCATGTCCGATCTCGAAGCGCTCGGCCTGATCTATGCGCCGCATACGAGCGCCGGCCGGCTGCCGACGCAATCGGGCTTGAGGCTGTTCATCGACGGCCTGCTCGAAATCGGCGAGGTCAGCGCCGAGGAGCGCTCAAAGATCGAGAGCCGCATCGGCGGCAATGGGCGCAATCGCGGCGTCGAGGAATTTCTCGCCGAGGCCGGCGACATGCTGTCGGGGCTGTCGCGCTGCGCCGGCGTGGTGCTGGTCGACAAGCACACGCGAACCTTGAAGCATGTCGAGTTCGTCAGCCTGGCGCCGGACAAGGCGCTCGCCGTGTTGGTAAGCGAGGACGGCGACGTCGAGAACCGCATCATCACGCTGCCCGAAGGCGTGCCCTTCGCCTCGCTCAACGAGGCGTCCAACTATCTCAACGCCAGGATCTCGGGGCTCACGCTTGCCGAAGCCCGCGCCCGCATCGAAGCCGAGATCGAGCAGCGCCGCGCCCAGCTCGACGAGCTCACCGCCCGCGTCGTCACCGAAGGGCTCGCCACCTGGTCGGGCAGCGGTGACGAGCAGAAGAGCCTGATCGTCTGCGGCCGCTCGCATCTCCTCGAGGACGTCAAGGCCATGGAGGACCTCGAGCGCGTGCGGCTGCTGTTCCAGGACCTCGACGCCAAGAAGGACATGATCCAGCTGCTCGGCCTCGCCGAGCGCGCCGAGGGCGTGCGTATTTTCATCGGCTCGGAGAACAAGCTGTTTTCGCTGTCGGGCTCGGCCTTGATCGTGTCGCCGTTCGAGGACAGCGAGCAGAAAATCGTGGGCGTGCTCGGCGTAATCGGGCCGACACGGCTCAATTATGCCCGCATCATTCCCATGGTCGACTACACCGCGCGGCTGCTCGGCCGCCTGGTCCCTTGATTTTTGCCGGCTGCCGGTCGATATCGGGCGAAGGTTCACGGCGAAACCAGCCCTAAGAGAGCCAATGTCCGACGAGAAATCCGATCCGCGTCAGGCCAACGAGGATCAGGCAAGCCTCGCCAGCACTGACGCCAAGACCCAAGATCCCGCGGCGCTCGCCAGCGCGGAGCTCGAAGCTCTGGTCGCGGAGAATGCCGACATGCGCGACCGGCTGCTGCGCACCATGGCCGACATGGAGAATCTGCGCCGCCGCACCGAGCGGGAGAAGACCGACACCGCGCGCTACGGCATCACCAATTTCGCCCGCGACGTGCTGACGGTCGGCGACAATCTGCGCCGCACCATCGAGCACCTGCCGGCCGAGGCCGCGAGCCAGGACCCGGCGCTGAAGAGCTTTCTCGAAGGCGTCGAGCTGACCGAGCGCGAGTTGCACAAGGTGCTCGAGCGCCACGGCGTGACCAAGATCGAGCCGCTCGGCCAGCGCTTCGATCCGAATTGCCATCAGGCGATGTTCGAGGTCGAGGACCCGAGCGTGCCCGAGGGCACCGTCGCCAACGTGATGCAGGCGGGCTACGTCATCGGCGACCGCTGCCTCAGGCCGGCGCTGGTCGCGGTGGCCAAGGGCGGCCCCAAGGCGGCGGCGCCCCAGGCGCCCGCAAGCGAAGCGCGGCGCGCAAGCCTGCCAATGACGATACCCCGGGCGGCCGCAGGCCGCCGGGGAACGGCGGTTCCGGCGCGAAGTCCTAAGCAGGCTTCGTCACCCGGCGGAGGGTGAGGTTGAAGCGGCCGCCTTCGGGCAGAAGGTCCGAGCTTCCCGGCAAGATCCGGTCGATGCCGTGAAAGGCGAGACGGTCATCGCCGGCGAGCAGGAACACGTCCCCTGATTTCAGCTCGAAGGTCTCCGTCGGGTCCTTGCGGCTCTGGCCGCCGACGCGAAACAGCGCGCTATCCCCGAGCGAGACCGACAGCACCGGCGCCGCGAAATCGTCCTCGTCCTTGTCCTGATGCAGGCCCATCTTGGCGTCGCCGGCATAGTAGTTGACGAGGCAGGCCTCGGGCGGCGCCTCGTAGCCAGAGACGTCATGCCAGAGGTCGAGCAGGAGGGCCGGCATCGCGGGCCAGGGCTCCCCGTCACTGGGTGGGTGGCCTGATAGCGGTAGCCGCGCTCCTTGTCGGTGACCCAGCCGAGCGGGCCGCAATTGGTCATGCGCACCGACATCGGCTTGCCCGAGCGGGGCATGGTCGGGACGTAGAGCGGGGCCGCGGCGATCACCTCGCGCAAATCGGCGAGGAGCGCCGCTTGCGCCCTCCGATCGAGCTGCGCGGGAAAATGCTTCAGGCTCACCGCTTTGTCTTCGCTCCCGAGCCGTCCTACCATCCGCCATCATTATGCGCTCTATCTAGGACTATCGAGGACATCATGGCGAAGGCCGGCAAGGCCAATCCGGACGGCTACGTTCATGCACGCGACGCCAAGGAGTATCAGCGTCTCCGCGATCAGGCGCGCATGTGGGAGCGGGCCACGGGCGAGGTGCTCGATCGCGTGGGGCTCAAGCCCGGCATGTCCTGCCTCGATGTCGGCGCCGGCCCCGGCGCGGTGATGCGGTTGATGGCCGACCGCGTCGGTCCCGACGGCCTCGTCACCGGCATCGAGATCGACCCCGCGCTCGGCGCCGAGGCGCTCCGCGACCTCCGCGCCGGCGGCGGCGCCCGGTTCGACCTCATCAGCGCCGACGTGCTCAAGCTCGAAACGCCCAGCGGCGCGCCGTTCGATCTCAGCTTCTGCCGCCTGCTCTTGATGCATCAACGCGATCCGGTGGCGGTGCTGGAGAAGATGCTTGGCTGGACCAAGCCCGGCGGCGTGGTGATGGCGCAGGAGTTCGACTTTGGTGCTATCGCCATCGAGCCGCCCTGCCCGGCCATGGCCGAGTTCAACCGCGTGTTCGAAGGCGTGTTCCGCCGCCATGGCCGCAACATGCGCGCCGGCCGGCAGCTCCCGGCGCAATTCGAGGCGGCGGGCCTCGGCGCTCCCGACGGGACCAAGGCCTCGGTCGATTTCCTGCCACTCGCCGCCATGGGCAACATGCTGATCGGCGTCTATGACGGCCTCTACGCCGCCGGCGCCGAGCTTGGCCTTGCCGATCCGTTGCGCGCGTCTCAATTCCGCGAGGAGATGGCCGATGCTGCCCAAGACGGGCGCTATTACTGTCTAACGCCGGTCTTGATTGCAGCGTGGAAGCGCATCACTTGAAAAAGACGCGTTCCGCCGAGACCCGCGACCCCGCTTCTCCTTGCGACCCAAATGCTTGGCTCCTATATAACCCGACGGGAATCCTGCCGGATAAGTCGGCGGGGCGCGCCATAGTGTTAGGGGACCGGCCCCGCACGTCTAAGCGGGGCGCGTAACGTCAACCGGGTGCCGATGAAGGGCCCGGACGGTCTGCCAGAAAGAGAGGCTTCGGATGGCGAAAGTGATCGGAATCGATCTCGGCACGACGAATTCCTGTGTCGCGGTCATGGAGGGTAAGAACCCCAAAGTTATCGAGAATGCCGAAGGCATGCGGACCACGCCTTCGATGGTTGCCTTTACCGAGGACGGCGAACGGCTGGTCGGGCTTCCCGCCAAACGCCAAGCAGTCACCAATCCAGAAAATACCTTCTTCGCCATCAAGCGGCTGATCGGCCGCCGTTACGAGGATCCGACGGTGGAGAAGGACAAGAAGCTCGTTCCCTACAAGATCGTCCGCGCCGACAACGGCGATGCCTGGGTCGAATTCCGCGGCACCAAATATTCCCCGTCGCAGATCTCGGCCTTCATCCTGCAAAAGATGAAGGAGACGGCGGAAGCCTATCTCGGCGAGAAGGTCGAGCAGGCGGTGATCACCGTTCCGGCCTATTTCAACGACGCCCAGCGCCAGGCCACCAAGGATGCCGGCAAGATCGCCGGGCTCGAGGTGCTGCGCATCATCAATGAGCCGACTGCGGCCGCGCTTGCCTATGGGCTGGAGAAGAAGACCGGCTCCAAGACCATCGCGGTCTACGACCTCGGCGGCGGCACCTTCGACATCTCGATCCTCGAGATCGGCGACGGCGTGTTCGAGGTGAAATCGACCAATGGCGACACCTTCCTCGGCGGCGAGGATTTCGACATGCGCCTCGTCGACTATCTCGCCAGTGAGTTCAAGAAGGAGAGCGGCATCGATCTCCGCGGCGACAAGCTCGCGCTGCAGCGCCTGAAGGAGGCTGCGGAGAAGGCCAAGATCGAGCTGTCGTCGACGACGCAGACCGAGATCAACCTGCCCTTCATCACCGCCGACAAGACCGGGCCGAAGCATCTCACCATGAAGCTCACCCGGGCGAAGCTCGAGAGCCTGGTCGACGACCTGATCCAGAAGACCATTGGCCCGTGCCAGAACGCGCTGAAAGACGCCGGCCTCAAGGCCGCCGAGATCGGCGAGGTGGTTCTCGTCGGCGGCATGACGCGCATGCCGAAGGTCGTGGAGACGGTGAAGAACTTCTTCGGCCGTGAGCCGCACAAGGGCGTCAACCCCGACGAGGTGGTGGCCGTCGGCGCCGCGATCCAGGCCGGCGTGCTCCAGGGCGACGTCAAGGACGTGCTGTTGCTCGACGTGACGCCGCTGTCGCTCGGCATCGAGACCTTGGGCGGCGTGTTCACGCGTCTGATCGATCGCAACACCACGATCCCGACCAAGAAGAGCCAGGTGTTCTCCACCGCCGAGGACAATCAGAACGCGGTGACCATCCGCGTGTTCCAGGGCGAGCGCGAGATGGCGGCCGACAACAAGATGCTCGGCCAATTCGATCTCGTCGGCATTCCGCCGGCGCCGCGCGGCGTGCCTCAGATCGAGGTCACCTTCGACATCGACGCCAACGGCATCGTCAACGTGGCGGCGACCGACAAGGCCACCGGCAAGGAACAGTCGATCCGCATCCAGGCCTCGGGCGGCTTGAGCGACGCCGACATCGACCGCATGGTCAAGGAGGCCGAGAGCCACGCCGAGGAAGACAAGAAGCGGCGTGAGCTGGTGGAGATGCGCAACCAGGGCGAGGCTCTGGTCCATTCCACCGAGAAGATGCTCAAGGACTTTGGCGACAAGGTCTCGGCCGCCGACAAGGGCGCCGTGGAATCTGCCGCTCGAAGAGCTGAAAACGGCTCTGAACGGCGAGGACAAGGATGCCATCAAGCAGAAGGTCGACGCATTGGCGCAAGCCTCGATGAAGCTCGGCGAGGCGCTCTACCAGGCGAACCAGGGCGCGGCCCAAAGCGAGCCGGGCGGCTCTGGCCGAAGGCGGCGGCAGCGAAGACGTGGTCGACGTCGACTTCGAGGAAGTCAAGGACGACGACAGCAAAAAGTCTGCATAGTAGCGTTTGACGGTGTTGGTGCGGGGCGCGCTCTCGAAGCGTGCCCCGGCCGAGCCCAACAGAAGAGGCTCAGCGCAGCCGCCCGCGGGGTGGCGGTCGGTGGCAAAGGGCCGGAACAGGCATGACAAAGCGAGACTATTACGACGTCTTAGGGATCGGGAGAGCAGCCACCGATGTGGAGATCAAGGCCGCCTTCCGCCGTCTCGCCAAGGAATGCCACCCGGACCGCTGCAACGGCGATACGCAACTCCGAGACCCGCTTCAAGGAAGTCAACGAGGCCTATGAGGCGCTGAAAGACCCGCAGCGCCGCGCGGCCTATGACCGCTTCGGCCACGCCGCGTTCGACAATGGCGGCATGGGCCCCGGCGCCCACGGTTTCGGCGCCGATTTCTCCGCGTCGATGTCGGCCATGTTCGACGATCTGTTCGGCGAGTTCATGGGCCAGCGCCGGCCGCGGCAACGCTCGGCACGCGAGCGCGGCGCCGATCTCCGCTACAACATGGAGATCACCCTCAACGAAGCCTTTGAGGGCAAGACGGCGCAGATTCGCGTGCCGACCTCCGTCACCTGCGAAGCCTGCACCGGCTCAGGCGCCAAGTCCGGAACCTCGCCCTCGACGTGCCGCACCTGTAGCGGCGTCGGCAAGGTGCGCGCGAGCCAGGGCTTCTTCACCATCGAACGCACCTGCCCGAACTGCCAGGGCCGCGGCGAGGTGATCGAGACGCCGTGCCCGTCGTGCAATGGCACCGGCCGCGTGACCCGGGAGCGCACGCTCTCGGTGACGATTCCCGCCGGCGTCGAGGACGGCACCAGGATCAGGCTCGCCGGCGAAGGCGAGGCAGGCTTGCGCGGCGGCCCCGCCGGCGATCTCTACATCTTCCTCTCGATCAAGCCGCATGAATTCTTCCAGCGCGACGGCGCCGATCTGTTCTGCCGCGTCCCGATCGCCATGACTGTCGCCGCGCTCGGTGGCCAGATCGAGGTCCCGACCATCGACGGCGGCAAGACCCGCGTCAAAGTTCCGGAAGGCACCGAAAGCGGCAAGCAGTTTCGCCTCAAATCCAAGGGCATGCCGGTGCTACGCTCAAAACAGCAGGGCGATCTCTATATCCAGGTCGAGGTCGAGACGCCGAAGAGCCTGACGCGCAAGCAGCGCGAGCTGTTGAAGGAGTTCGAGAAGGCGTCGAACGATAGCACCAATCCGGAATCGACCGGTTTCTTCGCCCGGGTGAAGGAATTCTTCGAGGGCGAGTAGGTCCCCGTTCACTTATTTCCGCTTCCGCCTGTGCACCGCGCCGGGGCTTTGGCGTAGAGTGACCACCCGCGACACTCTCGCTTCAGGATGCGCGAATGGCCGACGCCGGGACGACCTCCAATAAGGTGACTGTCAACGAGGGCCAGGGCTTGGCGCCCCCGGTGACGCATAGCGCCATGCGCGCCACGATCGGTGTCGTCATCGTCATCGCCGTCGCCGCGGCGTTGTGGTACTCGCGGACCGCGATCTTTCTCGGCTTCGCCGGCATCCTCCTTGCCATCGTGCTTTATGGCGCGAGCCACGCGCTCGCCGACCTCACGAGGATGCCGCGCCTCCTCGCCTTGTTCGCCGTGGTGGTGCTCATCGCGGGCTTTCTCGCCTTCGTCGTGGTCGGGGCCGGCCCGAAAATCGCACAGCAGACCTCCCAGCTCGCGAACAGCATTGCCAACAGCGTGACCGCGCTCTCCAAGCAGGTGGCCAATGCCGCGGACGACCGTAATCTGTTCCAGGACGTCGACATCACCAAGCTGCTCGATCAGTTCAGTCCGTGGGGCATCGCGAGCGGCGCGACCTCGGTCGCGGTGTCGGTGTTCGGCGCGGTCAGCGCGGCTCTGATCGTGCTGTTCTTCGGCATCTATTTCGCCGTCGATCCGCACACCTATATCCGGCTCGCGGCGCGCATCGCGCCGGAGGACCGGCGCGATGAGACGCGCCAAATGTTCCACGAGACCGGCGACCTGCTGCGGCGATGGTTGATCGGCCAAGGCATCTCCATGTCGGTGATCGGTGGCCTGACCTATATTGGCCTCTCGATTCTCGGCGTGCCGATCGCCTTCGGCCTCGCGCTGTTCGCCGGGCTCGCGGGCTTCCTGCCCTATCTCGGACCGATCATCGGCGCCGTGCCGATGGTGCTCGTCGCCGCGGGGGAAAGCTTCAATCTGGCGCTGTGGGTGGTCGGGCTCTACGCCATCATCCAGTTCACCGAGAGCTATCTCTTGACGCCGCTGATCCAGGCGCGCGCGGTGTCGCTGCCGCCGGCGGTGGTGATCCTCAACCAGCTCGTGCTCGGCGCGCTGTTCGGCATTCTGGGCCTCGCGCTGGCGACGCCGCTCGCCGCCGCGGCGATCGTGCCGCTCCGGCGCGTCTTCGGCGACGACGACGATCCGGCGCAAGGCTAGCGCCCCCGGCAGCTTGATAGGCCGCGGCTCCCCGGATAAGTCTGTCGGCAGCAACAAAGAGGAAGCCGAACAGATGCGGTTGTTGTTCTTCGCCGGCAGCGTGCGCGAAGGCTCGTACAACAAGAAGCTGGCGCGGCTAGCACAACACGTCGCCACCGCGAACGGCATCGAGGGCGTGTTCGTCGATCTTCGCGACTACCCGATGCCGCTCTATGACGGCGACCTCGAGGCCGAGCACGGTGCGCCGCGAGAGGCCACCGCGTTCAAGGCGCTGCTCGGCGAATATCAGGGCGTGTTCATCGCCTGCCCCGAATATAATTCCTCGATCACGCCGCTGCTCAAGAACACGCTCGACTGGGTCACCAGGGTCAGGGCCGAAGGCGAGACCGGGCTCGAAGTCTATCGCACACGGGTGTTCGCCATCAGCGGCGCGTCGCCCGGCTATTACGGCGCCATGCGCAGCCTCTTGACCGTGCGCCAGGTGCTCGCCGTCGGCATCGGCGCCATGGTGATCCCGCAACAGCTCGCGCTGCCCCGCGCCAACACCGCCTTCGAAGAAGACGGTAGCCTGAAGGACGAGGCGCAACAGAAGCTGCTGACCGGCGTGGTCGAGGCGCTGGCCGTCGCCGCCAAGAGGTTCGCAACGCCATGAACCACACCCGCGACCGACTGATCGTCGCCCTCGACGTGCCGAGCGTCGAAGCGGCGCGGGCGCTGATCGATCGGCTCGACGGCAGCGTCGGCGTCTACAAGATCGGCCTCGAGCTCCTGTTCTCGGGCGGGCTCAGCCTCGCCGCCGAGCTCGCGTCACGCGGCGCTAGCGTCTTCATCGACGCCAAGCTGCTCGACATCGAGGCGACGGTGGAGCGCGCGACCGCGGCGGTGGCGCGGACCGGCGCGGGGTTTCTCACCGTGCACGCGATGGACCGCAAGACCCTCGATGCCGCGGTGCGCGGCCGCGGCGAGAGCGGCCTCAAGCTCCTCGGCGTCACGGTGCTGACCAATCTCACCCCCGTCGATCTCGTGCAGCAGGGCATCGACCACCCGCCGGCGGAGCTCGTGGTCCATCGCGCCTTGATGGCGCGGGAAGCCGGCTTCGACGGGGTGGTCGCGTCGGGCCACGAAGCGCGAGCGATCCGCGATGCTGCCGGTAGCGGCTTCCTCATCGTCACGCCGGGGATCAGGCCCGAAGGCAGCGCCCGCGACGATCAGGCGAGGGTCGTGACCCCGGCCATGGCCATTGCCGCCGGTGCCGACTATCTCGTGGTCGGACGCCCGATCACCGCCGCCGCCGACCCGTGCGCCGCGGCTTGCGCCATCGGCGAGGAGATGGCCCGCGCCCTCGCGGCGCAAGGCTGATCGTCAGACGCCGGCGAGATGCGCCGTCCGCGCTCGCGATCAGCTTGGCAACGGTGCTCGGGGTCGCCGGCGATGGCGACGCGCTTCAGGCGTGACTTGCCGCCTTGGACCACGCGTCACCGTGGTCGGTGGCACCCCGAGCCAATCGGCGATGAGCGCTCCAGCGCGGCATTGGCGCGGCCGGCCTTCGGGCACGGCGCGCACACGGGCCTTAAGCACGCTGCTCGCCGCCATAGTCCTCGATGCCTACAATCTCGTCGCGGCTCGATTTCGGCGTCAGCCGCGCCACCAAGACCACACTGTCGCGGGTGTGGCGAAGCGAGGGGACCGCGGGGCTTGCGGCGGACAAATCTAGATCAGGGCTCAAGCAACGCCGGCGCGAGCCAGCCGAGCAGCACGACGTTTTGAATGAACAGGAGGAACAGGATCAAGATCACGGGCGAAATGTCGATGCCGCCGAGATTGGGCAAGATGCTGCGGATCGGCCTGAGCGCCGGCTCGGTCAAACGATAAAGCGTTTCAGCGATGATGAGCACGACGCGGTTGCTGGTGTTCACCACATTGAAAGCGATGAGCCAGCTCAGAATGGCGCTGGCGATGACGACCCAAATATAGAGCTGGATGAGATAGACGATGAAATCGATCAATGGAACCATGAAGCCCCTCCTGGCGGACCGCACCATGTAGCGGAGGGGCGAGCAGGAGGGCAACCCCTTCCAAAGGCGTGGCCGTGGGCCTCGCTTGACAGGCCTCAAGCCCGATCCCTAAATGGCCCTGTTTTCAAGGGGCCGTAGCTCAGTTGGGAGAGCGCAGCAATCGCACTGCTGAGGTCGTCGGTTCGATCCCGTCCGGCTCCACCATCACTTTTTCCAGGCGAAGCAGAAGGCGATTAGCGTCGGGTCCGGCCGCTAGTCGACGGGGTCGAGGTGCGTCGGCTCGACGGCGCGCTTTCCCGCCGCGGGCTCCGGCAGCGGGTTCGGCCACAGCACGTTGCCCTCGTCGTCGCGCATCCTGAAGAACCATCCCATCAGCGGCACCAGCATGAAGTCCGGCACGACGCGGATCAGGACCGTGCTCAGCCAATTGGCCCAGCCCGGGACGATCACCGACCAGCCGCGCTTGAAGCGGGCATAGGCGATCCGCGCCACCGTTTCCGGCGGCGTGTTGGGGAACAGATACATGTAGCGGGAATTCTGCGTGCCCGCCTTGGCGTGAAGCTTGGTCGCGACCACGCCGGGCGCCACCACCGAAACCTGGACGCCGGTGCCCATGGTCTCGTAGCTGAGCGCCTTGGAAAAGGAGAGGACGAACGCCTTCGAGGCGGCATAGATGGCCTGATAGGGCACCGGCATGAAGCCCATCATCGAAGCGACGTTAAGCACGCCGCCGCGACGGCGAGCGAGCATCCCCGGCAGGAAGCGATGGGTGAGGTCGACCAATGCCCGGACGTCGAGGTCGAGCAGGCGATTGACCGTCGCCGTGTCGACGTCCTGGAAGAAGCCGTGGGACATCATGCCGGCATTATTGACGAGGATGTCGGCGTAGAGGCCGAAGCGGCGCAGAGCCTGCTCGACGCCGGCGCGGCCCTCCTCGGTCGTGAGGTCCTGGGAGGTGACCTTGACGATGACGGGATAAGCCTTGGTCAGCTCGGCCGCGGTGCGGGCAAGCTTCGCCTCGTCGCGCGCGACAAAAGCAGGTTGTTGCCGTCCTTGGCGAATAACTCCGCAAGCGCACGGCCGATGCCCTCGGTGCCACCGGTGATGACCACGGCAGGCTGGGCGAGGCCGCTGTCAGACCTCAAGTGAACATCATTCATACTGACCCTAAGCCCCGAAATCCCGGTCCCGTTCCTTGACTGCCGTGAAACAAGCCGAAACCGTCTGGGAAAGCAAATCCGCAAGCGGCCGGCCCAGGCGCTGTAGGGCGGCTTTGCGGCCTTTGGCATGCCCGGGACAAGGCGGTTTGACGGCCGCTGGCAAAGGCAGCATAGGCGAAGAGTCCCCAGGGATGCGAGCCCGAATTGGGCTCTCCAGAGCGGCGCCTCGCCGCGCTCCACCAGGGGGCTTGAACCTATGCTTAACGGAAACCGATATAGGGTCGAGGCCCTCGCGTGTCCGGCTTCGACTTTGCGGTTCGGAACCAAGGGCCGAAATCAGCCGTTTCGGCTATAGTTCCCTTCCGGCCATGGCGGATTGGCTCGCGCGTTCGCGTCTATAGGAGTTCTGGCGTATGGCACCCCGCGCCTTCTGGACTGGAAACTTGCGGCTGTCGCTGGTCACCATCCCGGTGCGGCTCTACCCCGCGACCAGCTCCGAACGGAAGATCGAGTTCCACCAAATTCACGAGCCGACGGGAAAGCGCATCCGCTACCAGAAGGTCGCGCCGGGCGTCGGACCGGTCGAGAACGAAGAGATCATCAAGGGCTACGAGTACGAGAAGGGCAAATACGTCCTGCTCGACCAGAAGGAAATCGACGACCTCAAGCTCGAAAGCAAGCAGACCATCGAGCTCGTGCGCTTCGTCGATCAGGACGCCATCGACCCGCGCTATTTCGAGAAGCCCTATTACCTCCTTCCCGACGGCGACGCCGGCGAGGAAGGCTACGTCATCATCCAGAAGGCGCTGGAGCAGGCCGGCAAGGTCGGCGTCGGCCAGCTGGTGTTGCGGGGCCAGAGCAACATCGTGGCGCTGACGCCCTGCGGGCGCGGTCTCGTGCTCGAGGTGCTGCGCCAGGCCGACGAACTGAAATCGGCCGACGCCTTCTTCAAGGAGGTGCCGGAGGTGAAGCTCGACAAGGAGGCGCTCGACCTCGCCAAGGAGCTGATCGAGCGCAAGGCCGGCGCCTTCGAGCCGGAGAAATTCAAGGACGACTATACCGAGGCGGTGTGGGAGCTGATCAACGCCAAGATCGAGCACCGCGCGCCGGCGTTGGTGGCCGAGGAGCCGGGCAGCGCCAAGATCATCAACATCATGGATGCGCTCAAGAAGAGCGTGAAGCAAGGCAAGGGCGCGCCGGAAAAGGCTCCCGCCAAGTCGGGGGGCAAATCGCAAGGCGGCAAGCGCGCGGCAGCGTCGCGCTCAGGCGCGGCCAAGAAGCAATCGCGCACGGCGCCGAAGCGAAAGTCGGCGTAAGTCATGGCCCGGACCAAGGCCGAGGACCTGCTTTCGACCTATCGCGCCAAGCGCGACTTCGCCAAGACGCCGGAGCCGGCGCCGAAGCGCGCGACCAAGTCCGGCAACAGCTTCGTCATCCAGAAGCACGCGGCGCGGCGCACCCATTTCGACTTCCGGCTCGAGCATGACGGCGTGCTCAAGAGCTGGGCGGTGACCAAGGGCCCGAGCCTCGATCCGGCGCAGAAGCGGCTCGCGGTGATGACCGAGGACCACCCGCTCGAATACGGCAAATTCGAAGGCGTGATCCCCAAGGGCGAATATGGCGGCGGCCCGGTGATGATCTGGGACCGCGGCACCTGGGAGCCGCTCTCGGATCCCGATGAGGGCCTCGCCAAGGGCGACCTCAAATTCAGACTTCACGGCGACCGCCTCAACGGCGATTTCGTGCTGGTGCGCATGAAGCCCCGCAAAGAAGATCGCGGCCGCGAGAACTGGCTCCTGATCAAGAAGCGCGACGCTTTCGCCGGCGACGGCGACGAGCCGACCGAGGTCTATGACACCAGCGTCAAGAGCGGCCGCACCATGGATGAGATCGAGCACGGCGAGTCCGCGGTGTGGAGCTCCAACAAGGCTGAAAAAAAAAGCGCGACGGCAAAGACGTCCGCTGGATCGGCAAGCAGCCGCCGCAAGCCCGCCGCGCGGTAGCGCCTGAATTCATCGGGCCCGAGCTTGCCACCCTCGAGGACGAGGCGCCGGAGGGCCGCTCCTGGCTGCATGAAGTCAAATATGACGGCTACCGCATCGAGGCGCGGAAGTCGGGCGACGAGGTGACACTGTTCAGCCGCAGCGGTCTCGATTGGACCGTGCGGTTCCCGGCCATCGCCAAGGCTTTGCAGAAATTGCCGTGCAAGGAGGTGCTGGTCGACGGCGAGATCGCCTTCGTGCTGCCGTCGGGCATCACCGACTTCAAATCGCTGCAAGAGCACATCGACACCAATCACCCGTCATTCCGCTACTATCTGTTCGATCTGCTGTTCCTCGACGGCAAGGATTGGCGGCGCGAGCCGCTGACAAAACGGAAGGCGCGGCTCGCGACGCTGATGGGCGAGACGGAGCTGCCCGGCTGGCTCATCTATGCCGACCATGTCGAGGGCGATGGCAAGCTGTTCTACAGCAAGGCTTGCGCCGCAGGGCTCGAAGGCATCCTGTCGAAGCGGGCGTCGTCGCCTTACGTGTCCGGTCGCACCAAGGACTGGCTCAAGATCAAATGCCAAAAGCGCGCCGAGTTCGTCATCGGCGGCTACAGCCGCTCGAGCGCCAAGGACCGCGCGTTCTCCTCGCTGCTGCTCGGCACCTTCAAGGGCGACGATCTCATCTTTGCCGGCAAGGTCGGCACCGGCTTTTCGAGCGCCGATCTCAAGATGCTGGCCCGGCGCTTCCAGCCGCTCAAGCGCGACAGCTCGCCCTTCGTCGAGGTGCCGGCGGCGGAGCGCAAGGATGCGGTGTGGCTCGAGCCGTCGCTCGTCTGCGAGGTCGCTTACGCCGAGTGGACCAAGGACGGCCGCTTGCGCCATCCGAGCTTTCAAGGACTGCGCGAGGACAAGATGGCAACTGAGGTCAGCCGCGAGCTGCCCGATGAGGAGGGCCCGCAAGGTGCCGAGACCGACATGACCCCGACCAAGCAGACGGCCGACCCGACATTCGCCGGCATCACCCTCTCAAGCCCGGACAAGGTGCTCTATCCGGCGATCGGCGTGACCAAGCTCGACCTCGCCCGCTATTACGAGGCGATCGCGCCCTATCTCCTGCCTTACGTCGTCAATCGCCCCATTAGCCTCGTGCGCTGTCCGGAGGGCATTGACAAGGAGAGCTTCTTCCAGCGCCACGCCATGAAAGGCATGACGAAGGCGATCAAGCAGATCCCCATTCCCGGCGGCGAGGGCAAGAAGCCCTATCTCTATATCGACGACGCGGCCGGGCTGTTCGGGCTGGTGCAGATCAGCACGGTCGAAATTCACGATTGGGGCGTGTCGCTCAAGCATCTGTTCGAGCCCGACCGTCTCGTATTCGATCTCGATCCGGACGAGGGCCTCGACCTCAACACGCTCAAAGCAGCGGCGGTCGAGGTGCGCGCGTTCCTCGACGATCTCGGGCTGAAGAGCTTCCTCAAATCGACCGGCGGCAAGGGGCTCCATCTCGTCGCCCCGATCACGCCGAAACTCGGCTGGGACGAGGTCAAGGCCTTCGCCAAGGCCATCGCCGACGCCCTCGTCGATGTCCGGCCCGACCGCTACACCGCCAATCCGCTGAAGCGGACCCGGGTCGGCAAGATCTTCGTCGACTATCTCCGCAATCAGCGCGGCGGCTCGGCCATCGTCAATTATTCGACCCGGGCCAAGACGGAGGCGCCGGTCGCCTGCCCGCTCGCCTGGGACGAGCTCAAAGAGCTGAAAGCGGCGAGCCCGTATACCCTAAAGACGCTGCCGGCGCGGCTCAAGCGGCTGAAGGGCGATCCCTGGGAAGGCTTCTTCAAGACGCGCCAGTCGATCACGGTCAAGGCACGGAAGGCGCTTGGGCTCGGCTAGGGCCAGCCAAGGCGCCGAAAGTGGGGATGAAGCGGCGAGGCGCGGCGTTCCGCGCTTTGCCTCGGCGTGATTCGGCCGCTATCTTGGACTTATCCCGTCAACAATCGAAAGGAGGTGATCCAGTGTCTCATTGTCAAACGCCGTTGTCGCCGGTTGCCAAGACCTGGATGCACGCTTCTTGCGAGGGCATCGCCGGTTAACGAACCGAGGCTTGGCGGTCGAGACGCGACCGCGGCCGACAATGCAGGGCCGCTTCCAAGCCGGGAGCGGCCCTTTTCGTTGGTTCCGCGACGCGCCGTGCTGCCCCGGATTCCCGCCATTTCTCCGGGGCAAGGTACCAGGCAAAGTAACAAGTCCCCGGTAGCCTGCGCTGGCCGGGGTCCCAGGGGCGCTACCCTCGCTTGATCCCGCCTTTTGGGAATATTCCGTTGGGCCAGATTGAGCGGATTAAGGCTGCGATGGCGAAAATCAACAGCGCCACATCGCGCATCACCGGGTCGAACGCTTCCATGGCGTCCTCCGTCCTCTAAGGGGTGATGCGTGTTGGCAAGTCACGCGCTTGCGGTGTGGGTCCCGCGATACCACACCGCCACTTCCCATCCGTTTTGGGACGGTAGCTGCGCCTTTGGGCGGGAGCACAGTCTTTCGACCGGACGCTTAGTCTATCTGATTCTCTTGTGTGATGTCGCTTGCAGGGCGACCGCGCCCCGGCGGTTTTTTTTATCAGGCCACCCCTTTCCGGACGCGGTGTCGACTGTGCTGTGGTTCGAGTAACTATTCAAAATCACTGGATTAAATTTTTGTCATGATACCCATGCGAAACCGACAACTGCTTTTTTAGTCCCCGAACCTGAAAGGCAAGGAGACATGCACATGCTAAATCGTTGGAACAGGGCTCGCGGAACCTATTACCTTTTGGATGACCTACCCTTGTGGCGGAGGCTCCTATTTGCTGTCCAAGTATTTACTTCGTCGCCCTGAGGTTTAGGACCTCATGCGACCTTGGATTCGTCCTGCAGCATCAGGTGTGGGAGACCCTGTTAACTGGACGTAGCAACGCGCGAGCGCGCAGGCACCTACGCTTGGTGCAAGGGGACCGGGTCTAACCAACCTCAACGACGCGGACAAGCGCGTCCCTTAGCGCCACCCAAGCATCGGTTTGCGCTGGCGCAAGTGGGCGCTTCCAGAAGGCAAAGCCCCCCGCCGAAATGGCCGGGGGCTGCCGCCGTTACCCGCTCACGACATCAGCAGCATTGAAAGATTGTTCACGCCCTCGGGCGCATCTTGCTCGCCATGGGGGTGAGGGTTGCGTATCTGGCCGGGGGTCTGGCCATCGTGGCGTTGGTCGCCGGCTGCGGCGTCAGCCGGCTGGCGGAGCCGCGGGCGCAATGGCGCTCGGACGCCGAGAATGCCTGTCTCGCCCGCGGCGAGGTCAGGGCTTCGGCCTATGTGCAATCCGCGAGCCCCGTCGGCGGAATTGCCTGCGGCATGGACCATCCGCTCAAGGTTTCGGGGCTCGAGGACGGCCGGATCGCCGTTTCGCCGGCGGCGACCATCAACTGCCCGATGACGGCCGCGCTCAATCGCTGGGTGCGAGCCTCGGTCCAGCCCGCGGCCTACCGCGCCTTCGGCGAGCCGGTGGTCGCCATCAGGCAGATCGCCTCCTATGGCTGCCGGGGACGGAACGGCAGCAGCCGCGGCCCACTCTCGGAACATTCCTACGGCAATGCCCTCGATGTCGCCGGCTTCAGGCTCGCGAGCGGCCGTGAAGTCACGGTGCTCCAGGGCTGGGGGCAGGGAACGCCGCGGGACCGCGCCTTTCTCCAGTTGGTGTTCGCCGGGGCATGCGCGGAGTTCTACACCGTGCTCGGGCCGGGCAGCGACGCCTATCACAGCAACCACTTCCATCTCGACCTCCTGCGCACCAACGCGCGCGGCGGGCACCATTTCTGCCAGCCGCAACCTCGATCCGGGGCCTACGCCAACCTCGCCGGAGGCGACCAGCCGGTCGGCTCGGTGGCCAAAACGCCACTTTCTTTTGTCGGCCCCCTAGAGCGAAACGACTGAAATCCACCGTTTCCGTCCCTGACTGTGGCAATCTCGCCTCTTCGCACATGCAGCATGACCCGTTATGATTTTGAGTCGCGGGCGGACTGACGAAGGAGAGCGTAGAGGGGGTTCAGCTGAGCCATGTGCGGGCCTTTCAGGCCAGCACAACGGAGGGGGGCAATGGCAACGGGATCTTTGGCGCAGATGTTCGAGGAGATCGCCGCGGGCCTAAAGGCCGGCGATGAAGAAATCTACTCCTGGCTGCGCGATCAGCTCAAAGAGTGCGGTGGCAGCGAGATCTCGGTGGAACTGGCCATGGGCGTGATCGCCAGCCTGCTTCCCGAGGAAGCGCAGACCGGCATGCTCGAAGTTTCGCATCAGACTCATCGCTGGGCCCATTGAGCCCGCAGACGGGCTAGGCGGCGACGGTCATCAGCCAAGAGACCAGGTAGCTTGGCCTCGCCGCGATGGATTGGGCGTGCTCCCGCCTGAGCCATTGCTCTTGTCTCGCCTCGCCTTCCCCGGCCGTCTGGGCCAGCGCGAGACCCAGCCGCTCAGCCCAACCATCTCCATTGGCATCGATCGCGCCGACGAGGCCGTCGAGGTTCACCGTGCCGCGCAGCCTGTGGCTGACGCCCGGCCCGCACCGCCAATCATGACAGCCGACAAAGCGCGTCGCCATGGCTGCCGGCTCGGCGAGACGCTCGAGAACGAAGAAATCCGAGTCGAGCGTCAGACCGGCGAGGCTCAATCCTCTTCGCATGTGCGGCGCGATGGCATCGAACCATGCCGCTCCGGCACTCGGCGCGAGCCGAACGATGCGGGCGCCGCCCCGGGCGAGGCCGCGGGCAAAGTAGCAGCTGTCGTCGTAGCGGGGATCGGCGACGGCGAGCATGGCGGCGGAACGCCGCGCCTGAGCGGCGGCGATGCCGATGCCGGAGGGTGCCGCGAGCGACAGCGCCGCGGCGCCACCGAGGCCGAGGAGCTCGCGGCGATCGAGCCGCGGGAGTTGGCTTGTTGCTCTCGGCCTCACGGCGTTTCGCCCTCCCTCGGCTTGCGCATCGCCTTCGGCCAGATGCCCTGCTTCCCGGGCGACAGAATGCCGTTCGGATCGAGGGCATCCTTGAGACGCTCATAGGTGCGCATGGCGGCGTGATCATTGAACGCGAATTGCGCCGCGACAAGATCCATCTCGGAGATGTGGGCGCGGTAGCCGGCGAGATGATGCGCGCTCGCGTCCTCGATCAGCGTCCGGCCGAGGGTGCGGGCGCGGGCGCATTGCTCCGGATCGTCACGGTCGAAGATGATCGAGGCGGTGTTGATGAAGCTGCGCGGCGTCGTCGAGGTCAGGCCGCAATACTGATCGAACCCCGCTTCGTTGAAGAGCTTGTTGCGCCGCCGATAGAGATCGAGAAACCGAGCACCCTGCATCGGCACCACCAGCGGGCATTCGATATGGGCGCCGGTGCCGCCGAGCCAGTTCAACGGCATCATGTCGACACTGGGAATACCGGCGAGACTGCCAAGCTCCGGCGGCACTTGCTCGCCCCGGCGAACCCTGTAGGCCGTGATCTCGGCGTCGATCGGGGCGAACGCCTTCTCCACCGCATCGAGCTTCTCATCGACGACGGCATCACGGCCATAAAGGCCGAAGCGCAAGCCCCAATAGCCGATCTCCATCTTCGCCATCAGCGCCTTGATGGCGCTCTCGGGCATGGCGCCCGTGCCGGCGTACCATTCCGACCGCGTCGAATTGGCGGCGGCGATGCGCATCCAATTGGCGACGGTGGCGGTGGGGATGGTGCCGTCGAGGCGGAGCGGGCGCAGCGTCTCGATCAGGGGCACGATGTCCTCTTCGTGCCGGAACGCCATCTCCACCGCGACCAGCACCTCCGGCTCGGGCATCAGCCACATGCCGATCTTGGTGACGACGCCGAAATTCGACTGCATGAACATGCCGTCGAGAGATGGACCGAAGGCGTATTTGTAGACCGGCCACGCCGGGTTGTCGGTCATGGCGCCGAGCCCGGTGCGCAGCACCTCGCCGGTGGCGAGTACCACCTCCATGCCGCATTGGTGCCCGGCGTGATCGCCATAGGGCGTGTAGCCGATGCCACGCTCGAGGACATTGCCGAGCACGCTGCCCCAGCCGGGGTCGGTGCAGTCGATCCACAGGCGGTACTTCTTGTCCTGGATGAATTTGTAGAGATCGAGATAGGTCACGCCGGGCTCGACCGTGGCGTAGGCGAGGTCGGGATCGACCTCGATGTGCTTCAGGCGCTTGAGGTCGAGGATCATCGCGCCATCGAGGCAGGGCGCGGCCCCGCCGTAAGCATAGTTGCGGCCCGTCGAGATGGTCCAAAGCGGCAGCGAACAGCGATTGGCGACGCCGAGCACGGCCTTGATGTCATCGACGCTGCCGGGCAACACCGCGCCCGACGGCGCGAAGCGCTCGGCGATGCCGGGAGAGTACGGGTCGGCGTAGGGCCGAAGCCCCTCCTCTGCGGTCACCACCTGATCGCCGCCGACAATGGCGCGCAACGCCGCGCAGGCGCTGTCGAATTGAGCGCGCGTCAGTCCCGGCGGCAGCGGCAAGATTGGCTCCATTCGGTATCGGCGCGATGACGCTCGCGTGTCGGGCCGGTGTTTTGGCGTTGTTCCAAAGCGCTAGCCCTCGCGGCCCTGTGCATAACTAACCCGCAAGCTGTGCGCATCCTGGAGAAAACGGAAATGGCTGTTGCAACCCGCGGGCGGAGGTCCAGCCTTGATGACGCTAACGATGCGGTATGGCGGCAACGCCGCCGAAAATGCGGGGTATGGGGCCAATGACCGACAAGGAATTTCGGCTGGGCGCACCGAACATCGCCTATATCGGCGCCGGCGTCACGGTGAAGGGCGCAATCGTGGTTCCCGAGGCCATCATTGTGGATGGCGTTGTGGAGGGCGACGTCACGGCGCCGTCGATCCGCATCGGCCCGGACGGCGCGATCAAGGGCAACGTGGTGTCGTCCGACGTCGACTGCCACGGGACCCTCGGCGAGACGGCCGACGTCAAGGATTTCCTGCTGGTGCGCGCGGGCGGGCGGGTCGAGGGCCGCGTCACGTGCGGCGATGTCGAGGTGGAGAAGGGCGCCGTGCTCGCAGGCGGCATCTTCTCTTGCTACGACCGGGGCGGGGTGAAGCCGGTCAACGACAATGCGCCGGCGGCACGGCGCGGCGGCGAGGCGCCCGGAGCTGGCGCCGATCGAATAACGGTCGATGCCGCCGAATAGGCGGTGGCGCGGGAACATTGCCGCGTCGTCGCGATGACGCTTCGCTGGCGATAGCACGGTCACCGATCTGGCCGGTCCCATTGCGGCGGCATCTGCTTCAGAGCCTGCTCGAAGGGCGCCGGCGAGATGCGCACGTCGCCGGTGAACGGATAGTCGAGCACGAGCGCCACGAACAGCGTCAAGGCGACGAGGGCGGCAAGCGACGCCGTCATCAGGATTTGCGACCACAGATTGGACGAGCCGAAGAAGGCTGGGTAACCGAGGGTGACCAGGCCGCCGGCAATCATCACCAGCCACAGCACCCCGGGCACCGAGCCGCGCGAATTGTCCAAACGCTCAGAGCGGTTGTCATTGATGGTGGTGAGTAAGTTGAGGGCGTGCTGATAGAGAGCGACGTCCTTCAACGCTTCCGGCCGCGCTTCGAAGATCGCCTGGCTGAGGTGATGCAACTCCATCTCGGCGCCCGCGGTGGATTGACCCTCTGCCATCGACGTCCATTCGGGACCCCGGACCGCGCTGATATAGGAAAGCACGTGCTTGCGGATCGGTTCGCCGTCGGTCTCAGGCAGGGCGAATGAGACTTGATGCAGATCGCTCAGCGCCTTGGCCTCGTTGCGCACCGCCGTCTCCGTGTCCTGATAGTCTTCCCACACGGCAACGACCACAAAGGCGAGCATCACCGCGTAGAGCACGCCGATGACGGCGAACTTGAACCCGGCGACTTCGTTGTTGAGGCTGAGATAGTCGGCGCCGCAACGGGCGCGAGTGGCAAGCATGAGGCCGACGGCATAGAGCTCGGCGAGGGCAATGATCACGATCGCCAGCACCCAGGGGGAAATCTGGTTCAGGACCTCAATCAGGTGAATCATGCCGCCGCGCCTCCGCGCCAGACCGAGGCCTGATCGCCAATGGCAGAGAGGAGCCCGACACTATCGTCGCGGGCCGGGGGCAGTCCACTGCTCACGTTGAAATCAACGGGTGAAGCTCGCGAGAAACCCGCCGTCGCTAAGATTGATGCAGCCGGCTTTAGCCGGCGCGGAGACGCAGCGACTTCAACACCGTGCGCTTGAACAGATCGTAGGCGGGGCGACCCATCAGACCGATGGCGACCACCTTGGTCAGGATCGGCGTCGCGCCAAGGAGCGCGGTGAGAGCGGATTTTGCCCAAGGCTCGAGATCGGTGGCGACGGCAACGGGAATGAGGGACCAGGCGGCATAGCCGCCGACGATGAGCACAACGCCGGTGGCAAAGCGCCATCCCAGGCGCGCATTGGTCGTTTCTTGAGCAGTCACGTCTGCTTGGTTCCCGCTACCCATGGGCGCTTATCCCTTAGAATTTGGACAACAAAGTGTTGCGTTTGCGGCCCAAATTGCCGGCGCTTGCTGGCCTGAACATTCCCCAAAGCGCAGTCTACCACGGTTATAATGCAATTTTCTCACCAACCCCGATTGCCGGACCTGATGGTGAGGTTAACGTCATTTGTCCTACGCCGAAGTAAAGAGCTGTTTGCTTTCTCGCTGCTAGCTTCGGTCGCAGGATCGAGACTCATTACCGCCCAACTCTTTGCTAAAAGCTGGGGCAGATGGTGAGCGGAACCAAGTGGAGGTGTTGATGCGCGTCGTGTTGCTGTTTGCGGTGTTGGCCTTGTTCTGGTGCGCCGAGGCTCAGGCCGCCAGGACCAATTGGGTGCAATCGGCGGGGCTGCCATGCGAGACCGTCTGCCGCCATCCGGTCACCGTCGGCGGCCGTAGCGATGCCTTCGTCTGCTCTGGCCACGTCGCCGGCGCTCCTTACGGCGAGATCAGAAGCGGCATGACCGGCGCCGGAAGCGCCAATTGCTACGTGCCGGGAGAAGTCGGCCGGGTTCGCACCGAAAGCCCGTTCCTCTGCCTGTGTGCACCGCGGTGATGTTGCGGCGCAGCACATGTTTCCGCGCCGTTGCGGGCCAGCAGACTGGCTTTTCGAAACCGTCCGGGTTATGATGAGTTAACAAGCGGCATTAAAGGCGCGTTGGGGCACGAAGCGTTGGTTTTAGCCCACTCCTGACAGGGAGGAGAGTCATGCGCCTTGACGAACTTCCGAAAATCTATGGTCCGGAGACGCTGTCCTTGATGGACACCGCTTTGGAGCAGGCATGGCAAGAGGTGAAGCGCCGGGGAACCGTCGCCGACGCAACGGCCGTGCGTAGCCGTCTCACCACCACGATCGTCGCGCTCGCTTCCGTCGGCGAGACAGATTCCGCGAAGTTGAAGACTTTCGCGCTGCGGGCCTCTGGCCGCAACTAGGGTTAAACGGTCGTCACGCGATCAAGCGGCAGGCGGCGGGCCCTGCCGCGTCAGATTTCCTCGCGCACTTGCGCATAGCTCAGCACGGCAAACAGCACCGTGCCACCCGCGACATTGCCGGCCAGCGTCGGCAGGAAAAATCCAAATAGGATTCGCGAAAACGGCTCGACGCCGGTGAGCCAGGCATAGAAGGCTTCGGCCGAGCCCGCGATGACGTGGGTAAACCCGCCCAGCGCGATCAAATAGGTGATGAGGGTGATGACGAAGATCTCGGTGCCTTCGGCCGAGGGCATCATCCATACCAGTGCCGCGATGAGCCAGCCGGCGGCGATCCCCTTGACGAACATCTCGGTCGGCGTGTTCGACATCAGCTCGTGCGAGATGGCGGCGACCGCTGACGAAACCTCGGGCGACAGCACTCCGGAATAGGCCAGGAACAGGCTGAACAAGAGGCAGCCGACAAGGTTCGCCGCGAGCACGATGCCCCACAGCCGCGCCAATACCCAGAACCAGCGCGGTTCGCGCCGCGCGATCACCGGCAGCACCGCCGTCAGCGTGTTCTCGGTAAACAGCTGTTGCCGCGACAGAATGACGATCAGAAAGCCGACGGCATAGCCGACGCGGGAGACGACGGCAGAACCGGGCAGGTCCCCCAGAGCCGCGGTCAACATGGCCTGGGACAGCACGGAAAAGCCGATCGAGAGGCCGGCGGCGAGCCCCGACCACCACAGCGCACCGAAGGTCCGCGCCAGTTCCCCCTCACCCTCGGTGCGGATGATCTCGTAGACCACGGCGGCGCGCAGACGCCGGCGCTTGGTGATGGAGCGCTCCTCCTCGCGCGTGAGCCGCTCTTGCGGCGCTGGAATGTCGTCATCTTTCTTGGTTTTGGTGGCCATCGAATTTTCCGGGGTGCCGCGCGAAATTTTATCGAGCCGTGATGCTCCTGTAACAAACGGTGCCTAGCCTCGAAAGTCTCCTGATCAAGTTGCCAGCCTCGGTCGAGCCCTGCTCGGCCGGGGCTTTTTGGTGGTGACGGCTCCGAGGGCGGAGGCTCAGACGTCGTAGCGATAGAGACCATAGAACCCGGTCGGATCGAGAAAGATCTGCTTCGCCCGGGAAAACCCGGCCTCCCGTCCGAGTTCAAGCCAGGTCGCCGCCGTCTCCGGCAAGTCGCAGGTGCTGACGTGATGGTCGACTTGCGCCCACTCCTCCGGGGTCAGCATCGTCCACGCCGGCCGATTGACGCTCCGAAAGCGCGAAAGATAGGCATCGCGGGTCTCGCCGTCCTTCAGGGTCGGCTCATAGATCATCAGCAAGGTCCTGGTCGCCCCGCGCAACGCCTGAAACAAGCGAAGCTTTTCGTCGGTCGCCAAATGGTGGATCGAAAGGCTGCACCAGGATGCGTCCGCCGCCTCGGCCCGGCTCATCAGCGCTTCGACGAAGTCGCGATGGTCGAGGTCGACCTCGAACGGCATGTCCTTGAGGTTCGCCGCCGCCAATTCGAGCGCGGGCTCAGAGAGGTCGATACCGTGATAGTGGCGGATCTTGGTGCCGGCGAGCGCCTTCGGCATCTCGCTCGCATCCCCGCAGGCGATGTCGAGGAAGGCGAACGGCGCGGCGAAGGTCTTCTCAAGCGTGTCATGCAAGATGCGCCCGGACTCCCGGTGCGACAGGGCGTCGGCGTCGACGACTTTCTGATAGGTCGCCCATTGCTGCTGGAATTGCTCGAGCGCCGCCGGATCGAGCACGCTCCCGCCGGAGTGAAACTGGTGGATCAGGATATTAACCATGTTGCTCCCTCGCTGAGCCGTCGACGCGGGTCCTGCTTTCGTCCAGGTTATCGCCAATATTTTATGCAAATCCTATTCGATCCGGCCGGCGGCCAAAGTTAGGTTTGCCCAGGTTGGCCATTTGCAGACTAAGATGCGCCAGCCGCCACTAAGCGGGGGAGATCGCCAGGCCTCGAGCGTCCCGGCGTAGGGGTGTCATGTCAGCACCAACGGAAAATTCGGATACGGCCGCGTCGGTGATGTTCCGGGATCTGAGCACCAGCACCAAGCTGTTCCTTTTATGCAGCGCCTTCATCATCGCCATCGGAGTGGCGATCTACGCTCTCATCGCCCAGCAGCGGATCGCCATCGAGTTCGCGCGCAAGGAGGTCGTCGGGGTGCACTACCTCGAGACGCTCCGCGACGTCTACGCCGCCATCCTCACCGAACCCTTGGACGCGACTGGCGGACGGGACGCGGCGGCCGCGCAGGCGACACTCAAATCCCTCGGCAACGCCGAGGCCGCTGCCGGCGCCAGCTTGCAAACCCGAGAGCTCGAGCAGTCGCTCGCAGGGGCATTGCAGGCGCTGTGGCTGCCCGAGGCCGGGGATCAGGCCGAAGGCGACGACAAGAGCTTCCTCGTTCTCGACGCGCTGGCCAAGGCCCGAAACCTCGCCACGCGCATCGGCGACGATTTCAATCTCGCTCTCGATCCCGACCTCGACACCTATCATTTGCAAGACATTGTGGTGCGACAAATGCCGGCCCTGTTGGGTCAGATCGGGAACGCGCAAAATTTGATCCGAACGCCCAGTCAGGATGTCCTCAATCCCGACGACGACACGAGCGTGTTCGCCCTGACCACCATGGGCCGGTCGACCATCGGCGAGATCGGAAGAGATTTGAGCCTCGCCTATCGCGGCAATGCCGACGGCAAACTGCGAACAGCCGTGCAGAGCGACATGGCCAAGATGCTGGGGAGCACGTCAGCCTATTTCGACGCCGTGAGAGAGAGGATTCGGGCTCCGTCTCCAGCCGGCGATGGCGCGCTCGACCAGCACTACAACGCCGCCGTCGAGAACACCGTCACGGCCTGGGCCGCGGCCCAAACCGAACTCGCGCGCCTGCTCGACCTGCGCATCGGCCGGCTGCTGGGGGGCCTTTATGGCAACCTGTTCATCACCGGCGCGCTGGCCGCCTTGAGTATTCTCCTGGCGCTGATCACGACCCGCAATATCGTGCGGCCACTGGCGCGGCTCGAAGCTCTCGCCGGCACCGTCAGCGAGACCAAGGATTATCGCCACCGCAGCGACTACGAGAGCAAAGACGAGATCGGCCGCCTCGCCCACGCCGTCAATCAGATGCTGGGCGAGCTCGAAAGCGCGCACGCGCTCGAGCTTTCCAAGCAGACCGAGGAGGCCGCTCGGGCGCGGCTCGCGGTGCTGCTGTCGAGCGCGCCAGCGGTGATCTATTGCCGGCGCGCGTCGGGCGATTACGAGCCGACCTTCGTCAGCGACAGCATCACCAGGTTGTTCGGCGTCACGCCGCAAGACTATCTCGCCAATCCTTATCTGTGGCGGGACCGCGTCCATCCGGACGACATCGCCCGCATCAACGCCTGGGTCGACCGGATGTTCGAGCGCGACGACCACATCATCGAATATCGCGTCCGCCGGGACGACGGCGCCTATGGCTGGGTTAACGACGAGCAGCGCATCATCCGCAACGACCAAGGCGAGCCGCTTGAGATCGTCGGGTCGTGGACCGACATCACCGCGCGCAAGGAGGCCGAGGCCGACAGCTCGGCGGCGCGCTCGCAGCTCACGCTTCTACTCGGCGCCGCGCCGTCGGTGATCTACAGTTTTGCCGCCAGCGGTGATTTCGCCCCCACCTTCGTCAGCGACAACATCCACAGCCTGCTCGGCTACGGCGCCGAAGAATACCTCAAGGACGCCGAATTCTGGCGAGGGCACGTCCATCCCGACGATCTCGAGACCCTCGAGACCGAGCAGGCGCGGCTGTTCGAGACCGGTCAGCATTTCTCCGAATACCGGTTCCGCAAGAAGGACGGCACCTATTGCTGGGTCAGCGACGAGCAGCACCTGATCCGCGACCCGAGCGGCAAGCCGCTCGAAGTGGTCGGGTCGTGGAGCAACATCGATGCGCGGAAGGCCGCGGAGCGGGCTCTGCTCGCCGCGCAAGCCGAGCTGAAAAAGGCCACCGAAGCAGCGCTCGAGGCCAACGAGGCCAAGAGCGCCTTCCTCGCCAACATGAGCCATGAGATCAGGACGCCGATGAACGCCATCATCGGCCTCTCGCATCTCGCGCTGAAGACCGATCTGATGCCGCGCCAGCGGGACTACCTCGTCAAGATCAAACACTCCGGACAGCATCTGCTCGGCATCATCAACGACATCCTCGACTTCTCCAAGATCGAGGCCGGCAAGCTTGCCGTGGAGAGCACCGATTTCGATCTCGACAAGGTCCTGGAGACTGTCGGCAACCTGATCTCGGAGAAGGCTGCGGCCAAGGGCCTCGAGCTCATCTTCGACATCGACCAATCGGTGTCGCCCTTCCTCAGGGGCGATCCGTTGCGGCTCGGCCAGATCCTCATCAATTTCTGCAACAACGCCGTCAAGTTCACCGAGACCGGCGAGGTGGTGGTCAGGGCTCAGACCTTGGAGGACGACAAGGACAGCCAGCTCATTCTGTTCTCGGTGAGGGATACCGGCATCGGCCTGTCGCAAGAACAGATCGGGCGGCTGTTCCAGGCGTTCCAGCAGGCGGACGTGTCGACCACGCGAAAATACGGCGGCACCGGGCTTGGCCTCGCCATCGCCAAGCGGCTGGCCGAGCTGATGGGCGGCTCGATCGAGGTCAAAAGCGAGCTCGGCAAGGGCAGCACCTTCAGCTTCAGCGCGCGGCTCGGCAAGGCCGCGGCGATGCCGCGGCGGCGGCTGTTGCAATCAGACCTCCGCGGCAAGCGGGTGTTGACGATCGACGACAATTCGCAAGCCCGCAGCGTGCTGTCGGGGATGCTGTCGAGCCTGAGCTTCATCGTCGACGAGGCGCCGTCCGGCGAGGAGGGCATTGAGATGGTCCGCCAGGCGGCGCGGCTCAGCGTGCCATATGACATCATCTTCGTCGACTGGCAGATGCCGGGGCTGGACGGCATCGAGACCGGCAGGCGCATCAATGCGCTGGCGGAGCTCGAGGTGCGGCCGCCGCTAGTGATGGTCACCGCCTATGGGCGGGAAGATGTGCTGAAGCAGGCCGAGGAGAGCGGCTTCGAGAACGTGCTGATCAAGCCGGTGACATCCTCGATCCTATTCGATACCGCCGTCGGCGCCCTTGGCGGAGAGGACGAAGGCGGCCATGTCACGCTGGCGGGGCCATCGTTCGACATCGACCACGCCCGTGGCGCCCGCGTGCTTCTGGTCGAAGACAACGAGATCAACCAAGAGGTCGCCATCGGGCAGCTCGAGGACGCCGAGCTGTTCGTCGACCTTGCCGAGAACGGCGCCGACGCCGTGCGCATGGTGCGGGAGAACGACTACGACGTCGTGCTGATGGACATGCAGATGCCGGTGATGGACGGCATCGAAGCCACCCGCGTGATCCGTTCCGATCCGCGCTTCAGCGATTTGCCGATCATCGCCATGACCGCCAACGCGCTCGTCTCAGACCGCGAGATGTGCCTTGAAGCAGGCATGAACGATCACATCGCCAAGCCGATCGACCCCGACCATTTGTTCGGCGTGCTGTTACGCTGGATCAAGCGTCCTGGCGACGGCACGGCGGCGAAGGCCGCGCCGGCGACGGGAGCGGCCTCCGATTCGAAAGAGGCCGAGGACAGTGGGCCTCTCGTCGTCGATGGCATCGACGTCGCCTCGGCACTGAAGCGGACCGGCGGCAACCGCAAGCGCTACGAGACGTTGTTGCGGCGGTTCGCGCAGCAGCAGGCGGGCGCGACCCAGGAGATCCGGAAATCGCTGTCGATGGGTGACGCCGCCACGGCCGAACGCATCGCCCACTCCTTGAAAGGCGCGTCAGGCACCCTTGGCGCCGCCGACGTGGCGGAAGCGGCGGCCAAGACCGAGGCGGCGATCAAGCACGGCCACGGCATCGACACGTCGCTCTCGGCGCTGGCGGCCACCTTGATCGGCACCGTCGAGGCCATCCGTACGGCGCTGCCCGGACCGACCCCAACCAATGGCGACGGCGCCGGCCGCGGCGATCCGAGGGCCGTGGTCGAGCCTCTGACCCGGCTGAAGAAGCTGCTGGAAAGCGATGACGGCGAGGCCGCGGATTTCATCATCGACGCACGGCCCGACCTCTCCGGAGTCCTGACCGGCACCGAGCTCGAAACCCTCAGCGAACTCGTCGGCGACTTCAACTTCGAGGCAGCGCTCAATTGCCTGTCGAGCATCGCCGATCGGCTCTCCCTCAACCTCAAATGACCCAACACTCGGACAACAACAAACTGGTCCTGATCGTCGACGACACCCCGACCAATGTCGGCGTGATCTCGGGCGTGCTCAAGGGCTTCTACCGCACCAAGGTCGCGACCAACGGCGAAAAGGCGCTGGTGCTCGCAAACGCCACGGAAAAGCCCGACCTGATTCTGCTCGACGTGATGATGCCGGGCCTGGACGGCTACGAGGTGTGCCGCCGATTGAAGGCCAACCCTATCACTCGCGACATTCCGGTGATCTTTCTCACGGCGAAGACCGACGCCCTGGACGAGGAGGCGGGGTTCGACGTCGGGGCCGTGGACTACATCCACAAACCGTTCTCGGGGCCGCTGGTGCTCGCCAGGGTCAAGACCCAGCTCGCGTTGCAAGCGGCGCTGGCGCAAGCGCGCGAGGCCCGCAACCAAGCCGACGAACTGTTGCATGCGCTGCTGCCGAAAAAGGCCGCCGATGAGATCCGCGCCATCGGCACGGTGATCCCGCGGCGGCACGACAGCGTCGCCGTCCTGTTCTGCGACGTCACCAACTTCACCGCCTATTGCGACAAGCATGAGCCGGAGGAGGTGGTGTCGCGGCTCGACGCCCTGTTCGTTATTTTCGAGCGCATTACCGCGCGGCACGGCTTGGAGAAGATCAAGACCATCGGCGACGGCTTCATGGCCGCAGGCGGCCTGTTGCAGGAGGTCGAGGATCCGGTCGGCGCCGCGATCCGCTGCGGCCTCGACATGGCCTCGACCCTGATCGATGCCCATCTCGGCTGGGAGGTCAGGGTCGGCGTCCATGCCGGACCGGTGGTCGCGGGGGTCGTCGGGCAGGAGCGCTACCAGTTCGATATCTGGGGCGACACCGTCAATGTCGCCGCGCGCATGCTGGACAAGTCGCAGCCCGGTACTGTCGCCGTGACCAAGGGCATCTGGGATCAGGTCTCCGCCCATTTCGAGGCCGAGGATCTCGGGCCACTGGACATCAAGGGCAAGGGCACGATTTCGGTGTTCGGCATCCGCCCGGCCAAGGCATGACGGAGACCGGCGCCGAAGGCGATCAGGAGTTGATCGTTCTCGTCGATGACGACGATCAGATCATCGGCACCGCGCCCAAGATCGACGCGCATCAGTCCGGCGCTTTGCACCGGGCGTTCTCGATCATAGTCTGGGACAGCGCCAAGCGGCTCCTGCTGCAGAAGCGCCAGGCGGGCAAGTATCATTCCGGCGGGCTGTGGACCAATGCCTGTTGCGGCCATCCGCGCCCCGGCGAGGAGGTCGCCGACGCCGCGCGCCGCCGCCTCGGCGAGGAAATGGGCTTCAGCTGCCCGCTCACCAATCTCGGCACTGTCCGCTACCGCGCCGCGCTCGACCACAGTCTCACCGAGCACGAGATCGTGCATCTGTTTCGCGGGCTCTATGACGGCACCGTGGCGCCGAACCCGGCCGAAGCCGACGGCTATCAATGGGCGCGGATCGAGGACGTCGAGGCCGACGTCGCCGCGATGCCAAGGCGCTTCAGCGTCTGGTTCCGCGAATATGTCGCGGCGCAATGGCCGCTGGCGCTGGACGTGCCGGAAGAGGGTTGAACTTAAGGCTCAGGCGGCGAGAGCAGACCAGGCGACGGCCACATTCGCCGCGATATAGAGCCCGATCAGCCCCACGACCCACACCCGGTCTGTGCGCGAGATCGCGAGCTCGGATGTTTCCTCGGAGGTTCCCCACGAGGTCGCGACGATCCGCACCAGCGCGACGATGATGAAGAGGTAGGCGAGGAGATAGATCTTGTCGATCATCATCAGATAATCGACGTCCGGCAGGCTCGAGCCCGAAGTGATCTGCAGCGCGACCAGGGTGAGCAGGGCGGTGATGCCAAGACCGATGCGTGCCTCGACGTAACGGGGCCGGACGAAGAACACGAGGGCGGCGCAGACGACGATGAGCACGATCGGCACGAAGGTCTTGATCGCCATCGCCACTACCGGCCGCGACACCGGGATCGACAGCGTGACGCGCGAATAGTCCGTTGCCTCGGGCTCCGACAGGTCGCCGAAATTGGTCGGGTAAGGCTTGGAGACGACGCGCAGCTCAGGCTTTCCGACCTTGAACCCAGGGAGCGTGATGTTGGGATTGATAGTCACGCCGCCATCGGCATCAGGCACGTAGATCTGCGCGTCGGCCCCGGAGAGCGTGTCTTCCATGGTGACGGTGAGGTATTGGGTGTCGAAGGGATATTTCTCGAGCGGGAACTTGGTCGAGAAGCGGCCCTGATAGCGAATGATATCGTAGCGGCTGCCGTCGGGCATGATTTGCGGCTCGTCGTAGAGCTCGTCGCGACGATTGTCGTCGGAGGCGAAGCGGTTCATGAACTCCATGGTCTTCGACGGGTCGGTGTCGGCGCCCTGCCAGCGAAACCAGACATAGAGGTCGATGACGTAGTTGTTGGTCTTGAAGTCGAGCTCCTGAATGTCGTTGATGTAGGCGCCGACGATGACCTTGGCGGGCGCATCGTTTGCGGCCGTCGCCGGCTCGCTTCTCACGGGCGTGGCGGCAAGGACTCCAAGCGTCAGGGCGAGACAGGCGCAGGCGGCAAGACGGCAGATAGGCGGCATCAGAGTTCCTCTCGGCCCCTCTCCAATAGCGCAAATGCGGGCGCCTTGCCTTAAGGCGAGCCCGGCGCGGCAAAGGGCTGCGGTGCCAGTCCGGCAACGCAGGAGGTGTCGGGGGCCCCTGGCTCGGCGAGAAACGACACGATGATGTCTTGGGCGCAAGGAGACACCGGCGAGACGAAATGCCCGATCACCAGGGACGCTGATGATGGTCGCGTTGGAGAACTTCTCCGCGGCGGCCTTGGCCCCGGCCAACGACGTCAGCGTATCGAAGCTGCCCGAGATGAGGAGCGTCGGGATGCCGCTCGCGACAGGCCGGTGCATCGCTGCCGGGGCGGCGGGGACCTTCCACACGTCGCGGCAGTCTTCGTTGAAATAGGCCCAACTGCCGATTCCCTCCCGTTGTATCGAGGCCGGATAGTCGGGAAACGCTTTGCGGCCGGCCGCGGCGAGATCCTCCGGCGTCGCGAACGGATAACTCTCGCGACAGCTGACGCCAAACGCGAGCCCATAGCCGAGGGCCGGGGCACCTGGAGCCGGTGGTGGTGCCCGGCTCGCCCGATCCAGCCCGATTGCCTGGATGGCGTCGGCGCGACCGGCGGCGAGCCCATCAATGCGATCCGGCGCGGCCTGGAGCATGGGCACGCCATAGTTCTGGTTGCGCAGCCAGTCGATCAGCGCGCCGCCGTCGATGACGACGTCGATGTCTTCGCCGGTGGCCGGGTCCTTGATGGTTGCCGTGAGCGGCGCGGCCTCAAGCTTGTTGACCAGTCCGTTGAAGGTTCGTTCGAGATGAGGGTGGGCGGCGTTGCAGGCCGGTTCCGCCGCGCAAGCCCGGAAGATGTTGCCGAAACCATCCCTCGCGTTCTGCCAGTTTGCGGCGACGTTGTACGTGGTCGGCAAGACCGAATCGAGGACGACGCTGCGGATGCCTTCGGGGTGGTCGCGCATGACCGTCTGGGCGAGATACGATCCATAGGACGTCCCGTAGACATTCCATAGGTCGAAGCCGAGCACCTTGCGGAGGTCGGCGAAATCGGCGGCGCTCTCGGTCGAATTGTAGGCGCTGAGGTCGGCGCCGGTGGCGGAGAGCTCCCGGTGACAGGCTGCCGTCGCCGCCACATGGGCACGCTTGGTTGCCTCGGAATAGAAGCGGAGGCCGAGAAGCTCTCTGGCGAACGCGTCGGGGGCCGCGCAGGTCAGCGCCGGCTCCGAGAACATGGTGCCACGCTGGCTCACCACATAGATGTCGCGGTCGCGGATGAAGTCGGCGGCGATAAACCCGTTGACCTCCAGGGGGGCGATGTCGCCCGGCCCGCCAGCCAGATAGACAACGGGATCGGGCCGCTTCTCGGCTGAGCGCGCGGGGTATTTCGCGACCATGAGCCGGATGGTGCGGCCGGCCGGCCGGCTGCGGTTTTCCGGCACCACGAGATAGCCGCAGCTCGCTTTGGCCAGCTCTTCGGCCCCCGCTAATTTCGGGCACGGCGCCGGCTCGAAGCGCGGCACCTGATCAGAGCCTTCCGCTTGGGCCGTTGCGCCCAGTCCGCACAGGAGAGCGGCGACAAATGTCGCGCGGGCCGCAGCAGCGAGCAGTTTGCTTGTCATGGCGATCTCCCTGCCCGGTCTTGGCTTCGACGCGTGAGCCCCGCCGGCAAGATGCGCCGCTCGATCTACCATAGCGGCCGACGACATGAGCGGCGCAAGATTCCGCGACGGGCCGCCCTCTCCCCCTATTCGCGCGCCAGTTCATAGGCCTGCCCATCGGGTGTCACCCGTCCACCCGCAACCCCGCGCGCTTGTATTTTTGCAACGCGACTGCGGTTTATCGGGTTGTGAGCCAGAGCCTCGATGGGCTGCCTTCTTTGGTGCCAAAATCAATGCTTTATAGATCGGCGTTGTAAGGCATGAGCCCTCCTACGGGGTGATCGTTCGGATAGACCGCCTGCAAGGGCGGCGGGCGTGATCCCGCCGGCGCCCATTTGCCTGATCAAGCCGGCCGACTGTGGCCTGCCTACGTATGTCGTTGAGCCTGCCGACTCGTTAGCCAGCCATGAATGCTTGACCGCGCTCGGTTCGACCCGAGGTCGACGCGGTGCGGTACCCCGATTGGAGAAGGAAATCCAGGATGCGATCCAGCGAGCAGGTCATCATTGTCACGGGAGCCGCCAGCGGCATCGGGCAGGAGCTTTGCCGGTTGTTTGCTGCTCGTGGCGCCAGAATTGGCCTGCTCGACCGCGACGAAGACAAATTGGAGGCGTTCGCGCACGAACTTCGCCAAGCCGGCGTGCCAAGTGCGACGGCCACCGTCGATGTGCGCCAGCGTGAGCAGGTCCATGATGCAGTCGGTCAGATCGTCGGCGCCCTGGGGCCGGCTGATGTTCTGATCCCTTGTGCCGGCATCTGTCGCGCCTCGACGGCCGATGATCTGAAAATGTCCCAGCTCGAGGAGATCGTGCAGATCAATTTCTTGGGCACGGTCTACGCAATTGAGGCCGTCCTCCCCTCGATGCTGGAGCGCAATAGCGGCCAGATCATCGGGATCTCGAGCATGGCCGGCGTGCGCGGCATACCTTTCGAGCCAGCCTATTCCGCAAGCAAGGCCGCGGTTGGGGCCTATCTCGAAAGCCTCCGATCCGAGCTCCGGCAACGGGGCATCGGCGTGACGACGGTGTTCCCAGGTTACGTGCAGACCCCTTTGCTCGATGAAATCAACGGCATGATGGGGGCGGACATGTCCGGCGGGAGAGCGTTCACGGCGAGCGCCGCGGCTGTCAGGATCGTCAAGGCTCTCGAACGACGGAGCTCATACGTTTATTTTCCGCGGCCGCTCGGAGTGAGCGTGCGCCTCAGCCGGCTCATGCCGGCGCGCATGTATGACCGGGTGATGACACGCATGTTCAGCCGATTTTCCATTTCGCGCCGGGCGGGCGCCGCGCCCAAGGAAGAGATCGCCTAGCGCCCAAGCGCCGGACGTTGGAGGAGGCGCTCGGCGACCATCCAATCGATGCAGTCCCTGAACATGGTTTCGATCGATGCGGGCCGATAGTCGAGTTCGCGCATGGCCTTGTCGCTGCGGCAGATGATACTCCCACACACGATGGCCGCCGATTCCGGGGATATCGTTGGCTCTTTGCCCGTAATCCTCGACACCCATTCCGAGACGCGGCCGGCGCCGCGCAAAACCAATGGCCGGCCGACACCAGTATTGGTTCGCTGGCCGAGCAGCCTGCCCACCATCTGCACGATCTCGGCATAGGAAGCCTCGCTTCCACCGAGAATGTAGTTGTGCCCGGTCTGTCCCTGCTCGGCCGCCGCAAGATGCGCGCGCACGACCGACCCGACGTCGCCATAGCAGGCGCGTCCCGGGGGAATGCGCAGCAACTGCCGGTTCGCCGCGAGACGAATGAACTGCGACCACGTCCCCCAGTCGTAACGGCCGATGACATTGGCGGGGTTCAGAAGTACCGCATCCAATCCCTGCGCAACCCCTTTTGCGACTTCTTCCTCCGCGGCAGCCTTCGAGTGCTGATAATTGAAGCTATCCTTCCCAAGCTTGGGCGACGTCTCGTCGAAGGGTTCAGCCGGGATCCCGTAAACCGCTGTCGACGAGGTGTGAACGAACTTTCGGCTTCGCTTGGCGAGCGCCGTCGCCACCATGTTGCGCGTGCCGTCGACATTGGTGCGCCACTGCCGTTGCTTATGGCCAGACCACAGGCTGACGTCGCCAGCGACATGGAAAACGGCATCGACATCCTCGGGCATGGCTCGCTCAAGCGAGGCTCTGTCCTCGATCGCCCCTTCCACCAAGCGGACTGGATAGTTTTTCAGATGCGTTAGCCGCGAGCCGGCGCGATGCAGGGCCACCACGTCCCAGCCCGATTGCGTGAGGTGCTCGACGAGGTTGAGACCGATAAAGCCCGTGCCGCCCGTGACGAAGGCGGTCTTGTTCGGCATGAATTTGCCTCCTCTTGTTCGCGGCGATCAAGGGCCGTTTTGTTAGCCGGAAAGCAGCCATCCAAACGCGATGTTGGGTCATTGAGCGAAGTGGTGGTGCCGCAAGAGGGATTCGAACCCCCGACCCCATCATTACGAATGATGTGCTCTACCAGCTGAGCTATTGCGGCCTGAGCGCGACGAAACGCGGGATCTCACAAGCCTGGATGTTGCGCCACGTGCTTAATGCCAATGCCCCCGCGTGGCAAGATCGTGGGGTTCCACGCCGGGCCCACTCAGCGGATCTGCGCCGTGCGGAACCGCTCGAGGGAGGCCGGGCTCTCGTCCGGGTCGGCGGGGGCGGTGCCGGGATCGTCCGGTGGCCGCGGCGGCACATAGAGCTGGGGCTCGCGCCTTGGTGGCGGCGCGAGATCATGGCGCGGCGGCTTCGACGCTTCGGCTTCGGGCGCGGGCTCGGCAGGCTTGATCTCGACGATGGCCACACGCGGCAGCGTCGCGCCATCACCGGACGGCGCCGGGGATTTGCTCGGCGGCTCGTCCGGCGGCTTGGCCTGGTCCTCGATCCGCGCCGGGGGCGACACCACGAGCGGCGGCCCCGGCGTATCGAGACCTTCCTCGATCAGCAGAGTGTCGTCGCCCTTGCCGATGGCGTCGACCGGCGCCTTCCACTCGAAGGCATCGACGGTGCCGGTCACCGGCGATACCGGCAGCCAGCGATCGGAAATGTAGCCATCGGCGATCCAGGCACGGTCGCGCGGCGCGCGCACGGCCCGGGCGAGCCATTCGCGCTCGCGACCCTTGTTGCCGTCGCCGGCCTCGATCCGCGCCATCAGTGTGCAGACACGCGCCGGCGGCCGATCGTGCAGATAGGGTGACAGCGCGGCTTCGGCCTCGCGCCAGTCGCGGGCCTCGATCGCGGCCATGGCGATGGCGATGTGGCCTTCGATGTCGCCCGGCGTGAGGCTGGCGAGATGCTTGACCCGCTTCAGCCGCTCCCGGGGCGAGTCGCCCGGATTGGCGAAGGCATAGACGAGGGCAAGGTCGGGATGCGGCGCCAGCTTCCAGGTGCGGGCAATGAGGCGGCTGGCCTGGCGGCTGTCGCCGTTGGAGGCAAGGAGCCGCCCGGCGATCTCGGCCGCGGGCACCAGCGAGGGCGCAAGCCGCAAGGCTTCGTTCGCAAGCGCGAGCGCCTTCGCCGGCGCGGACGCCTCGATCTCGCGCGCCTCCGCGGTCAAGAGCACGGCGCGGCGCCGTAGCGCGACGTCGGCCTCGACGTTGCCGTGCTGGCGGGCGATCGCCAGCGTATTCAGCGCCCCCTCCCAATCGCCGGCGCGCGCCTGCATGTCGAACAGGGCGTTGACGCTCCACGCAAGCTCCGGGTCGCGTCTTACCACCTGCTCGGCGATCACCCGCGCGGCGGTGGTGTCATTGCTGCGCTTCGCCTCGAGATAGAGGCCGCGCAAGCCGAGGAGCTCGGTCTCGGGCCGATCGAGCATGCCTTCGAAGGCGCGCCGCGCCGTGGCACGATCGCCCTTGAGCTGGGCCGCTTGCGCCTTGAGCAGAGCGGTCAGGGGCTCGTTGGGGAGATTGCGACGCGCCATGCCGGCATAGCGCTGCGCCTGGGCCCGATCGCCGACGCCGATGGCGAGCAGGCCTCGCGTCAGCGCTTCGAAACCCTGGCGGCGGCGGCGCTCCTGAAAATAGGCGGACATCGCGGCCGGGCGGGTGAGGATGAAGCGCAACAGCGCCCAAGCGAGAATGAGCGCGGCGGCAATGCCGATCAGCGCAAGCGCGCCGACAAAGGCGCTGGTTTTGATCTCGTAGCCGAGCCATTGCACGGTGATCGAGCCGGGCTGGTCGGCGAACCAGGCAAGCCCGAGCGCAACCGCGACGACGACGACGATAAAGCTAAGAATGCGGATCATGGGCTCGACGCCTCGCCGCTATCGTCGTCCCCGGCGCCGCTGCCGAGCGACACCAGCACCGCGCCTTGAAGCTTGGTCAGGGTCTCCTCGGCGTCGAGGCGCGCGTGCGCCTTCTCGAGCCAGCCGGCAAAGGCGTCGCGAACGTCAGGCGGCAAGCCGTCGATTTCGCTCACCGCGTCGTCGAGTTCGCCCTGCTCGAGGTCGTCCCCAGCGCGCGCCATCACGGCATCAGGTTCGTTGCCGGTCGCGGTGGCGTCGATGCGGCGGATGGTGATCGCCGACTTGGCGCTGGCGATGACGCTATCGACGAAAGACCCGCCGGCCTTAGGCGGTGGCGCCGCCTTGTCGGCGAGGTCGATAAACTGCTCCGTGAGCACGGGGAGCGTCGGGATGCCCGTGGCGGCACGCGCGGCGAGGTCGCCGATATTGGCCGCGTCCGGCAGGAGCGGTTGGACGGCGGCAAGCTCCGCGGCGTAAGGCCGTCCAGCGCTTACCGCTTCGTTGAGATTCGCAAACGCCATGGCCAAGGCGCCGGACCTGGCGGTCGCCGCCGAGCGGTCGACCGTGCTTGTGATCCCGGGCATCGCGTTCTCGAGCTTGGCGATACGCTGGTCGAGCGCCGTTATTTCGGGGCCAGATTCGGCCTGATCTCCTAGTTTCGCTTCGGCGAGAGCGCCAAGCTTCGCCTTGAGCGCGGCGAGCTCTTGCTGGAGCGATTGGACCTCATTTCCGGTTTCCGTCTTCTCAGCGTCGAGCGCGGCGGCAACGTTGGCCTGAAGCCTTTGCTCCATGTCCCCGACCTTGGCGTCGAGCGCCGCGGCGTCGGCGACCGAGCCGCCCTCGTCCGCGGTCTTGGCCAAGCTATCCAAGGAGGCCTCGAGGCGGGTGACGCGGCCGGTGAGGGCCGAGAGGTCAGGCGCCGGGGGGACCTTGCGATCCTCCAAGCCCTTGACCCTCCGGTCGAGCGCGGCCACCGCCGCGGCGTCGCCAGCGGGCGCCAGGGCGGCTTGGAGTTTATCGACCCGCGCTTGCAGCGCGGCGATCTCCGAACTCTCGCCGCTCCCGAGCGGGAGCAGCTTCCAGGCGAAAGCCAAGGCGATGACACCGATCAGGCCGCCAAGGAGGCCGGCGGCGAGATGGGTAAAAAAACCCTTGAGATCGTCCGCGCTCGTTCGCGGGGGCGGCGGCGGCTCGGGAGCGGGCTCCGCGCGCTCGCCAAATCCATCGTGGCGGTCGGTCCCGTCGGCCGCTTCCGAGGCCTCGGGATCGCCCGCGCCCGCGGCCGGCTCGGAGGCGATTTCGGTTGCCGTGCCTTCGATGGTCGGCGCCGGACGCTTGGACGCGCCGGGATCGTTGGGGTCGCCGAAGGGGTCTGCCATCACACTCTTCGTTCCTAAGAATCGGCTCGTCGCGAGGATGCCGCCTCGGTTGAGATCAGCGCAAGGAGTTCTTCCTCGCGCGGTTGGGACGCCACAACTATCGTGGCGCCGAGCGGCTTCACCGCCTGTGCTACCGCCGCCGACAAGCAATAGCAAATCAGTCGCGACGCTTGCGTTACCGCCTCCTGGCGCCGAACGAGATCGGCAAAGATCGCCGCGGTCCGTGGCGACATGAGGATGACGCCGTCGAGGTCACCGGCCTTGAGCTGCGAGATGGCCTCCTCACTCAGCTCAGGCGCCGCGACGGCGCGATAAAGCATCGGCTGCTTCACGGTGAAACCCTTTGCCGCAAGCGCCGATTTGAGATCGAAGGCCGCCGTCTCGCCGGAAAGATGGACCAGCGGTCCGCTCCTCGGATCGAGCTTACCAGCAACCAAACGCGCCAGCGTTTCGCCCGTTCCGGCCGCCGCGGTCACGGCGCCAAAACCGCAAACCCCCGCCTCTGCCGCCGTGGCCTCGCCGACAGCGAAGAGCGGCAGCCGGATCGCGGCGGCGCGCTCTCGATGAGAGGCGAGTGCGCGAAGCGCGTTGCGGCTGGTGGCAATCAGAGCTTGGGCGTCGTCGAGCTCGAGGCTGACGCCCGGCACGGCCTCGATGGCAAGGAGTGGCGACAGCGTGACGTCATGCCCAAGGCCAGCGAGCGCCTCGGCTTGGCGATGCGCGTCAGGCTCGGGTCTGGTGACGAGGAGACGCATCAGCGCGCGCCGAAGCTTGCGAGAAAATTCGGACCGGCCCGGACCAGCAGCTCGCGGCCGGCCTCCGCACCGATGCCCTCGGCGTTCGCCGCCGGGCCGATCAGCTCGATCTCGTGCCATTCGGTGCCGTCAGGATTGAGGACGAGGCCACGAAAGCGCAAGGCCCCATCGGCGAGCTCGGCGAGGCCCGCGATCGGCGTGCGGCACGAGCCGTCGAGCTCGGCGAGAAAGGCGCGCTCGCAAGCGACCGCCGTCGCCGTGGTTCCGTCGTCGAGCACCGCCAGCAGCTCACCCGTGTCGGCGTCGTCGCTGCGGCAGGCGACGCCGATGGCGCCTTGCGCCACCGCCGGCAACATCTCCTCCGTCGACATCACTGCGGTGACGTGGCTCTCAAGACCGAGACGCATGAGGCCGGCGAGGGCGAGCAGGGTGGCGTCGGCGACGCCGCGCTCGAGCTTGGCGAGGCGCGTCTCGACATTGCCGCGGAGATCGATGACCTCGAGGTCGGGGCGGAGGCGCTTCATCTGCGCTTGGCGCCGCAACGACGAACTGCCGATGACGGCGCCGGCTGGGAGATCGGCAAGGCTCGTCCCCCGGGCGCTGATGAAGGCGTCGCGCACGTCGGCGCGCGGCAGCATCGCCCCGATGGTGAGCCCGGCGGGGAGCTCCGTCGGCAGGTCCTTCATCGAGTGCACCGCGATGTCGACCTCGCCGCGGAGCTGCGCCTCATCGATCTCCTTGGTAAACAAACCCTTGCCGCCGAAATCACGGAGCGGCTTGTCGCTGATGCGGTCTCCTGAGGTGGTAATGACCTTAAGCTCGATGGCGCCGGGCGGCAGGCCGTGCGCCGTGGTCAGCAGCGCCTTGACATGCTCGGCCTGCCACAGAGCGAGCGGGCTTCCTCTGGTGCCGATGAGAAGCGGGCGCTTCGGCAAGCTGATGTCTCCCTTGGCTTGGCGCCGGTCGCAGGGCGGGGGCGGAGGCGTCATTAATGGCCCGATCCGGCTCCCCCTTCAATCGGCCCGGTCTTATCTGTAAAGATCCGCCATGACCACTGCGCCCCACCCGCGCCCGCTTACAGTGCTCGGCATCGAGACCAGCTGCGATGAAACCGCGGCCGCGATCGTGCGCCGCGACGCCGACGGCTCAGGGACCATCCTCGCCAATGTGGTGCGGACGCAGCTCGACCTGCATGCGCATTATGGCGGCGTGGTTCCGGAGATTGCCGCACGCGCCCATATCGAGGTGCTGGACCAAGCGATCGTCAAGGCGCGCGCCGATGCCGGGCTCGATTGGAACGCGATCGATGGCGTTGCCGCCACGGCCGGGCCCGGGCTGATCGGCGGGCTCATCGTCGGGGTCACCACGGGGAAGGCCATCGCGCTCGCGCGCGGCGTGCCGTTCATCGCGGTCAATCATCTCGAGGCCCATGCGCTCACGCCAGGCCTCACCCACGGGCTCGGCTTTCCGTATCTCCTGCTGCTCGTTTCCGGCGGTCACACCCAGCTCTTGATCGTCAAGGATGTCGGCTCTTATGCCCGTCTCGGCACGACCCTCGACGATGCGCTCGGCGAAGCCTTCGACAAAGCGGCGAAGCTGCTCGGTCTCGGCTATCCGGGCGGCCCAGCCGTCGAGGAGAGTGCCAAGCGCGGCACGCCGTCGGTGCCGTTGCCGCGGCCGATGCATGGGCGGCGCGAGCCGCATTTCTCGCTCGCCGGCCTCAAAACCGCGCTCCGGCATGAAGCCATGAAGCGCGCGCCGCTCAGCGAACGGGCCGTCGCCGATCTTTGCGCCAGCTTCCAGGAGGCCGCAGCCGACGTCGTCAGCGACCGCACCAAGCGCGCCATCGAGATCTATCTCGCGACGATGGGAGCCGACGCCCAACGTGCCCTCGTCGTGGCGGGGGGCGTCGCCGCCAATCAGCGCCTGCGCGCCGTGCTCGCCAGGACGGCAGAGGACAACGGCTTCGCCCTGATCTTGCCGCCCCTCGACCTCTGCACCGACAACGCCGCCATGGTCGCCTGGGCCGGTGCCGAGCGGCTCGCCCGGGGCGTCGTGGACGACCTTGCCGCGCCGGCGCGCGCCCGCTGGCCCCTCGATCCCGACGCGCCGCCGGCCCTTGGTGCCGGGGTAAAGGCTTGACTCTGTTCCTGATTCAGCGTTCGACGGGCTCCCGCTGACGAGGGCCGCCCGTTCCTGTAAACAGGCTGAGGAAGTCGGATCATGGCGTTGCAGACAGTCGGCATCGTTGGCGGGGGCGCCTGGGGCACGGCGCTCGCGGTAAGTGCGCGTCGCGCCGGCCGTGACGTGGTGCTGTGGGCCTATGAGCCGGAGACTATCGCCGAGATCAACGAAAGGCATCGGAACGCGCTTTATCTCCCCGGGGTGGAGCTCGACCCCGCGATCGAGGCGACCGCCAAGCTCAGTCAAGTCGCCGCCTGCGATCTCGTGTTGATGGTCACGCCGGCGCAAGAGCTTCGCGCCATCGGTAGCGAGCTTCATCCCCTCATGCGTGCCGACCAGCCTCTCGTCATCGGTGCCAAGGGCATCGAGCAAGCGACCGGGCAGCTTCTCTCCCAGATCGTCGCCGAGGTGCTGCCGCAGGTGCGCCCCGCTGTGCTGTCAGGTCCGAGCTTCGCTGGCGAGATCGCGCGCGGACTTCCTGCTGCCCTGACGCTCGCGACCCCGAGCGAGGCGCAAGGCCGCGCGCTCGCGCACGCGCTGAGCCACGCCTCGTTCCGCTGCTATTGGAGCGACGACGTGATCGGCGCCGAGATCGGCGGCGCGCTGAAGAACGTCTACGCCATCGCCGCCGGCATCGTCGCCGGCAAGAAGCTCGGGGCGAGCGCCCATGCCGCGCTCGTCACGCGAAGCTTTGCCGAGATGATGCGGCTCGGGGCGGCACTCGGCGCCAAGCGCGAGACCATGACCGGGCTGTCGGGGCTCGGCGATCTGATCCTGACCTGCGGCAGTCCGCAATCGCGCAACATGTCGCTCGGCTTCGCGCTGGGCGAAGGCCGCACCCTCGGCGACGTGCTCAAGGCGCGGGTCTCGGTCACCGAGGGCGTGCATACCGTGAGCGCGGTGGTGGAGATGGCGGCGGCGCGCGGCATCGATATGCCGATCGCCTCGGCCGTGCACGCGGTGATCTCGGGGCTGTCCACGGTCGATGAAGCGATCGAAGCGCTGCTCGCGCGTCCGCTCCGGCCCGAAGGCTAGCCGTGCTGCACCGCAACACCAGCGACGCACCGTCCATAGACAGCCGCCCCGGCTCATTCTAGCCTTCGCCGCCAGTTTCGAGGGACCGATGCTCTACGCGCTGATCTGCACCGATAAGCCTGACGGCCTCGACCTGCGGCTCGCCAATCGGCCGGAGCATCTCGCCTATCTGAAAAGTCTCGGGGACACGCTCGTGCTCGCCGGCCCCTTCACCAAGGACGACGGCGCGACCATGACCGGCAGCCTGGTCGTGGTCGAAGCGCCGTCGCGCGAGGCCGCGAAGAAAATCGCCGACGGCGACCCGTTCGCCAAGGCCGGTCTGTTCGAAGCCGTCGAGATCCGTCCGTGGCGGTGGACCGTCAACAAGCCTGACCGCGGGTGAGACGAGCGACCATGAACTATTGGCTGTTCAAGTCGGAGCCCGAGGCGTGGTCTTGGGACCAGCAGAAGAAGGAAGGCGCCAAGGGGGCCGAGTGGGACGGCGTCCGCAATTACCAGGCGCGCAACATCATGCGGCAGATGAAGAAGGGCGATCTCGGCTTTTTCTATCATTCCGGCGACGAGAAGCGCATCGTCGGCGTCGTCAAGGTAGTGGCGGAGGCGCATCCCAACTCGACCGACGGCAGCGGCACCTGGGAGTGCGTCGATGTCGCCGCAGTGTCGGACGTGCCGAAGCCCGTGACGCTCGCCGAGATCAAGGCGCAGGCCGGGCTGAAGGACATGGTGCTCGTCAACAATTCGCGGCTTTCGGTGCAGCCCGTGACCGCCAGGGAATGGAGCGCCGTGAGCCGCCTCGCCGGCCTCAAATCCGAGGCGCGGCGCTGACAACAGTCGGGAGGAGACATGGGTCCGGTTCCGATCAATTATCTCGCCGTGGTGGTGGCCGCGATCGCCGGCTTCCTCACCGGCGCGGGGTGGTATTCGCGTGTTCGGCAAGATGTGGTTGCGCGCCCTCGGCAAGGCCAAGGGCGACCTGAAGCCGACGCCGGTGCCGTTCATTCTTTCCATGCTCGCCAATCTGTTGATGGCCTACATCCTCGCCGGCGTCATCGGCCACGTGCATGTGATGACGGTCAGAGGCGGCGTCATCAGCGCTCTGTTCGTGTGGGCCGGGTTCGTGGCGACGACGACGGTGGTCACCCAGCAATTTGAAGGTCAGAAGCCCCTGCTCACGGCGATCGATGTCGGCCATTGGCTGGCCGTGCTCGTGGTCATGGGCGTCATCATTGGTCTGTTCGGAGCCTAGCTGAAAATATTGGCCCCGGGGCCAAGCGTCCCGATTGTCGCCGGGCTCGCGGCCGTCCATAATGCCAAAAAAGGCTTCGCACGTGCGTAAGGAGGAGCGAGCCGATGTCGGAGGAAACTGTCTACAAGGTCCCCAAGGACTGGAAGCAAAGCGCGTTCATCGACAAGGACAAGTACGAGGAGCTCTACCACAAGAGCGTGGACAAGCCCGAGAAGTTCTGGGGCAAGGAGGGCGAGCGGATCGATTGGATCAAGCCCTACTCACGCGCCAAGAATACGAGCTTCGAGTACCCGACGTCTCGATCAAATGGTTCGAGGACGGCACGCTCAACGTCTCGGCGAATTGCATCGACCGCCATCTGAAGAAACGCGAGCACCAGGTCGCGATCATCTGGGAGCCCGACGACCCGGCCGAGGCGCCGCGGCACATCACCTATGGCGAGCTCTACCGCGAGGTCTGCACCTTCGCCAACGTGCTGAAGGCTATGGGCGTCAAGAAAGGCGACCGCGTCACCATCTATCTGCCGATGATCCCGGAAGCCGCCTACGCCATGCTCGCTTGCGCGCGCATCGGGGCGATCCATTCCGTGGTGTTCGGCGGCTTCTCGCCGGATTCGCTCGCGGGCCGCATCACCGACTGCAAGTCGAAGCTCATCGTCACCGCCGATGAGGGCTTGCGCGGCGGCAGGAAGGTCAAGCTCAAGCACAACACCGACGAGGCGCTGACCAAATCGCTCGGCGACGAGAAGGTGGTGGTGATCAAGCGCACCGGCGGCAACTGCGCCATGCATGCAGGCCGCGACTTCTGGTATCACGATCTCGCCGAGAAGGTGTCCGATCACTGCCCGCCGGAGGAGATGGGCGCGGAAGACCCGCTGTTCATTCTCTACACCTCGGGCTCGACGGGAACGCCGAAGGGCGTGGTGCACTCTTCAGGCGGCTATCTCGTCTACGTGTCGATGACCCACCAATATATTTTCGATTATCACGACGGCGACGTCTATTGGTGCACGGCCGACGTCGGCTGGGTCACCGGCCACTCCTACATCGTCTACGGCCCGCTCGCCAACGGCGCCACCACGCTGATGTTCGAAGGCGTGCCGAACTATCCCGACGCCTCGCGCATGTGGCAAGTGGTCGACAAGCACGGCGTCACCATCTTCTACACCGCGCCGACCGCGATCAGGGCGCTGATGGGCGCGGGCGACGACTTCGTTACGGGCTCGAGCCGGAAGACGCTCCGGCTGCTCGGCACCGTCGGCGAGCCGATCAATCCCGAAGCCTGGGAATGGTACTATCGCGTGGTCGGCGAGGAGCGCTGCCCCATCGTCGATACCTGGTGGCAGACCGAAACCGGCGGCATCCTGATCACGCCGCTGCCTGGCGCGACCAAGCTCAAGCCAGGCTCGGCGACGCTGCCGTTCTTCGGCGTGCAGCCGGCGGTGGTGGACTCCGAAGGCAACGTGCTCGAAGGCGCGGTCTCCGGCAATCTGGTGATCCTCGATGCGTGGCCGGCAATGGCACGCAGCATCTACGGCGACCACAAGCGTTTCGTCGACACCTACTTCTCGACCTACAAGGGTAAGTATTTCACCGGCGACGGCTGCCGCCGCGATGCCGACGGCTATTACTGGATCACCGGCCGCGTCGACGACGTCATCAATGTCGCCGGACATCGCATGGGCACCGCCGAAGTGGAGTTGGCGCTCGTCGCCCATCCTAAGGTTTCCGAGGCCGCGGTGGTCGGCTATCCCCATGCGGTCAAGGGCCAGGGCATCTATTGCTATGTCACCCTGATGGCGGGAGAGGCCGCGTCCGACGCGCTCAAGATCGAGCTTCGCGATTGGGTGCGCCGGGAGATCGGGCCGATCGCGTCGCCCGATCTGATCCAGTTCGCCCCCGGGCTGCCCAAGACCCGTTCCGGCAAGATCATGCGCCGCATCTTGCGCAAGATCGCCGAGGACGAGTTCTCCAATCTTGGCGACACCTCGACACTTGCCGATCCCGCCGTGGTCGAAGATCTCGTCGAGAACCGCCAGAACCGCGGCAGCGCCTAGGCCGGGCGATCACACAACGGGGAGACGCCTTCATGACCTCGCTCAAGGGAATGCTCATCGCGCTCGGCCTCGTGGTCGTGATCGCGGTCGGGATCGTCGCTTCGCTCGGCTTGCTGTCCTCGGACAAGGGGCACGAGGTCAGGCACATCTCGGTCGGCCAGCGGACGATATCGGTGTCGCACTATAAGGCCTTCACCCAGGAAACGATCGGCGATGGGGTGAAGATGGTGGCCGATGGCCATACCATCACCGCAACGCCCGACGAGATCGCCATCGACGGCGCCGAACAGGATATCGCACCCGACCAGGACGTGGAGATCGTGGTCGACGAGGCGGGAAAAATCACGGTGAAAGCCGCGACCGCGGAGCCTTCCGACGCGGACACGATGACGCCCGACGAGGACGAGTCCGAAAACCCTCCCCCGCAATGAACGCGGGCCAGCTCCTACGAGGCTTGGGCCTCGGTCATCTGGCTCAGGAGCGACGTCCAGGCCTCCCTCGCCTCGTGCGGGAAGCGCGCTTGCAACGATTGCTCGAGCGTCCACACCCAGGCGCGCTCGAAGGTGGCGTAGGTGCCCGAGCTCACGCCTTCCTGCCGCTTCTGGGCGATGAGCAGCTTGATGATCGGCTGCAGCTCCTGGAGGCGATCGAGCGAGAGGATCGGCAAGCTTCATCGCCGCCATGAACCGGCGCCGCTGGCCCCTGGATGGCGCCTTGAACAGCACCGCAAGCGACGGATCGAGATCGATCGACTTCATGTAGAACAGCCGCGCCACGAGATCGGACGCGGGCTCGACGGTGGTGAAGCTATCGCGGATCAGGCGTTTTTGCTCCGCGGTGAGCGAGGGAGGGGTCTCGGCCGAAGCGGCCGGTTCGATTGGAGCGAGGAGCGTCAAGGACATGGGCGTGACTCACTGGTTACGGGCTTTGCAACTCGCACCAGCATCGCCGAGCAGCCTTGATGAAGCGTTAAGGTAACCGCAGCCCTAATAAAACCGCCCCGGAGGCCCGCGCGGGAGCCGTGCTCCTTGTGCTAAGGGCCCGGACTCCCAACATATTTACCGTAAGCGCCGGCAACTTCTGCCGCGGCGCCAAGTGATTGGGAGCCGAGATCCATGGGTTATTTCCGCACAGCCATCCTGCTTGCCGCGATGACGGCGCTCTTCATGGGCGTCGGCTATCTCGTCGGCGGCCAGACCGGCATGGTCATCGCCTTTGTCGTCGCTGCGGGCATGAACCTGTTCGCCTACTGGAACTCCGACAAGATGGTGCTGTCGATGTATGGCGCGCGCCAGGTCGATGAGCGCTCGGCGCCGGAGCTATACGGCCTCGTGCGCCAGCTGGCGCAACAAGCAGACCTGCCGATGCCCAAGGTCTACATCATGGACAACCCGCAGCCGAACGCCTTCGCCACCGGACGAAATCCCGAGCACGGCGCCGTGGCGGTGACCACCGGCATTTTGCAGCGCCTGAACCGGGACGAGCTCGCCGGCGTGCTCGCCCATGAGCTCGGCCACATCAAGCATCGCGACACCTTGCTGATGACCATCACCGCGACCCTTGCCGGCGCCATCTCCATGCTCGCCAATTTCGGCTTCTATTTCGGCGGCGGCCGCAACAATGGCGGCGTCGGGCCGATCGGCGGTCTCATGCTCGTCATTCTGGCGCCGATCGCCGCGGCGCTGGTGCAGTTCGGCATCAGCCGCAGCCGTGAGTACGAGGCCGACCGCATCGGCGCCGAGATCAGCAAGGAGCCGTTGTCGCTTGCGTCGGCGCTTGCGCAAGATCTCGGCCGCGGCCGGGCAAATCCCGAACATGCCGGCCGAGCGCAATCCCGCCTCGGCGCATCTCTTCATCGTCAACCCGCTGTCGGGCGCGCGGATGGACAATCTGTTCTCGACCCATCCCAATGTCGAGAACCGCATCGCGCGGCTGGACGAGATTGCCCAGCGCATGGGTCAGACCGCTGCGAGCGTTCGTGCCGAGCCGCCAGCAGCAGCGTCGGGTCCATGGGCCTCGCCGCAAGCCGCGGGCTTCCGCCGTCGCGGCCCGTGGGACGCAGACTAGACCGAAGCGGACCTTCGCCATGAGTTTCGAGGAAGAGACGCGCGACACCGAAGCCGCGCGGGAGGCCCAGGTCGGCCTTCCGGCACGCCGCGCCGCGGTGGCGTTGCTCAGCGCGGTGCTGGACAAGAAGCAGCCGCTCGACGATGTGCTCGGCCGCTCGCTCGCGACCGGCTGGCTGTTCGACCTGCCGCAGCGGGACCGCGCGCTTGCCCGCGCCATCGTGGCGACAAGCTTGAGACGCAAAGGCCAGATCGATCATGTGCTCAACGCCTTTCTCGAGCGCGGGCTGCCGCATAAGGCCGGGTCGCTTTATCCAATCCTGCTGTCCGGCGCGGCCCAGCTGATCTTCCTGAAGACGCCGCCGCACGCGGCCATCGACCTTGCGGTGCGGCTCGCCCAATGGGATGCCCGCGCCAGCCGCTACGACAAGCTCGTCAATGCCGTGCTCCGGCGCGTCGCCAAGGAGGGCGACCGCATGGCGGCCGAACTCGACGCGCCGCGTGTGAACACGCCCGACTGGCTGTGGCAGCGCTGGCTCGGCTTCTATGGCGACGAGCGGAGCCACGCCATCGCCGCCGCCAATCTCGTCGAGCCACCGCTCGATCTCACCGTCAAGAGCGACCCGCAACGCTGGGCGATCGACCTCGCCGGCCGCGTGCTGCCGACGCGGAGCGTGCGGTTCCTGCCGAAGGGCCGCATCGAAGCGCTGCCCGGAATTCGACGACGGCGCCTGGTGGGTACAGGACACGGCGGCATCGATGCCCGCGCGTCTGCTCGGCGACGTCGGCGGCAATCGCGTGCTCGATCTCTGCGCCGCGCCAGGCGGCAAGACCGCGCAGCTTGCGTTGAGCGGCGCCGAGGTCACCGCCGTCGACATCTCGAAGACGCGGCTCAAGACGTTGCGCGCCAACCTGGATCGTCTCGGCCTCGAGGCGAACCTCGTCGCCGCCGACGCCACCGCCTGGTCGCCGGGGGAGCGCTTCGACGCGGTGCTGCTGGACGCGCCTTGCACCTCGACCGGGACCATCCGCCGGCACCCCGACATCCCCTATCTCAAATCGCCGAAGGACATCGAGGCGCTGGCCGGCTTGCAGACGCGGCTGATCGACCACGCCCTGACCCTGCTCAAGCCGGGCGGGAGCCTCGTCTACTCCACCTGCTCGCTCGAGCCGGAGGAGGGCGAGGCCCAGATCGCCGCGCTTCTCGTTCGAAATCCGGCCGTGGCCATCGATCCGATCCGCAACGAGGAGGTTTTCGGTCAAATCGAGTGGATTCAGCCCTCTGGGCTGCTCAGGACCTTCCCCTACCAGCTCGACCTTGGGACCCCGGACTGGAGCGGCATCGACGGCTTCTTCGCGGCGCGCCTCAAGTGCAACAAATAACGCTTGGATGGCGCCGCGGCCCTCCATCCCTCTTGATCCGGGTCCGGTGCAGTCCGAGAATGCCTAAGAGTTGTGCGGGGAGGCTCGGCGGATGCCACCGGCGTCCGCTGGGTCCTAACTTGAGATGATAAGCATGGCGACTGACCCCCTTGCAGGACAGGGCAGGTCACGCGTCCCGACGTCGCGCGGGCCTGGCGCGCTCCGCCGCTTCATGTTCATGCGCATGGCGAGCCTCGCCTATCCCGGCACCGAGGCGGAACAACTTCTGCTTGCGCCTCAGGACTTGCGCACCGCCGATCCGAGCTTCGCCACGGAAATCTACAACGGTCATTTCGGCCTCGCCGGAAGTCTCGTCGAGCTCGGCGCGCAATCGCCGTTCGAGATCACGCCGCCGTCCGAAGGCTGGGCCCGCGAGCTTCATGGCTTTGCCTGGCTGCGGCATTTGCGCGTCGCCGGCAGCGAGCTCGCGCGCGAGCAGGCCAAGGCAATGCTCAACGATTTTCTCCGCTTGCACAAGAATGTGAAGGGTTTGCCGTGGCAGCCGGAGGTGGTCGGCCGGCGGGTGATCTCGTGGCTCTCCAATTCGGTGGTCGTGCTCGATGCCAGCAACCCGCGCTCCTATGAGACCTTCCTGCGGGCGCTGACGGCGCAGCTTCGTTATCTGTCGGCGAGCTATCGCGATGCGCCCGACGGTGCGCCCCGCCTGGTGGCGCTGATGGCGCTCGTCTATGCCGGGCTGTGCATCGCCGAGCAGCAGGCGGTGGTCGACCGCTACCTGAAGCCGTTCTGCAAGGAGCTCGACCGCCAGATCCTTCCCGACGGCGGCCACATCTCGCGCAACCCGGCGGCGCTGGTCGAGCTCCTGCTCGATCTCCTGCCGCTCCGGCAATGCTTCATGGCCCGCGACCGCCTGCCGCCGAAGCAACTCTCCGACGCCATCGACCGCGCCATGCCCATGGTGCGCTTCTTCCGCCTCGGCGACGGCACCATGGCGCGCTTCAACGGCAGCGGCGCCACGCCGACGAATTCGCTGGCGACGGTGCTCGCCTATGACGACACCGAAGGGGCACCGCTCCGCGCCGCGCCGAACTCCGGCTACGCCCGCATGCAGCGCGGGGCGACGCTGATCATTGCCGACATCGCGGCGGCGCCCGCGGCGGCGCTGAGCACCAGCGCGCACGCCGGCTGTCTCTCCTTCGAGATGAGCTGCGGCGAGCACCCGCTCATCGTCAATTGCGGATCGCCGACGCCGGATCACGACGATTGGCGGCTGTTCGCCCGCTCGACGCCGGCGCATTCGACGCTCACCTTCGACGACGCCTCCTCGGCGATGTTTGGCGGCGGCGCCAATGGCAGCGAGCTCACCGCCGATGCGACCCTCGCCGGGCCGCCGAATGTGCAAGCCGCGGTGAACGAGGACGGCGAGGGTCTCGAGCTCAAGGGCTCCCATGACGGCTACGCCTCGCGCTACGGCGTCACCCATTCGCGGCTGGTGCTGCTGTCGCCCGACGGGCTTCTGGTCGCCGGCGAAGAGCGGCTCTCGGCGCCGAAGGGGCTCAAGGGCGAGGCGCTGGAGAGCGGCGGCGGCTACGCCGTTCGTTTCCATCTGCATCCGAGCGTGACGGCCGACATGATGGAGGACGACCGCACCGTCCGCCTCGTGCTGCCCAACACCGAGGTGTGGACGCTGCGCTCCAACACGCCGACCATCGCGATCGAGGACAGCGTGTTCCTGGCCGATGAGCGCGGTCCACAGGCGGGCTTCCAGGTTGTGCTTGGGGGCGGCCTGGAGCAGGAACGCGAGGCGCGGATGGTGTGGACCATCGAGCGGGCCGCAGCAGCCGGCGAGATGCCGCCGCCGCCCGAGCCCGATGGCGAGGCGGACGAGGCCTAGCGCAAGCCCTCGCGGCTTTGCCCAAGACGGCAAATCGTGATAGGCGGCGGCCCTGCCGCTCCTCATTCGAGACAATCGCCCATGGACAAGATCACCCGCGCGCTGCTTTCCGTCAGCGACAAGACGGGCGTGGTGGAGTTTGCCCGGGGCTTGAGCGCCCAGGGCGTCGAGCTCGTGTCCACCGGCGGTACCGCAAAACTGTTGCGCGACGCGGGCCTCAAGGTCGTCGACGTCGCCGACATCACCGGCGTGCCCGAGATGATGGACGGGCGGGTGAAGACGCTGCATCCCAAGATCCATGGCGGTCTGCTCGCCGTGCGCGGCGACGCGGCGCACGAACGGGCGCTCGAGGAGCACTTCATTCCCAACATCGATCTCCTCGCCGTCACGCTCTATCCGTTCGAGGACACGGTTCGCAGCGGCGCCGAGCCGGAAGCTTGCGTCGAGAACATCGATATCGGGGGACCGGCGTTGATCCGCGCAGCGGCCAAGAACCACGCCAGCGTCACCGTGGTGGTCGATCCACGCGACTATGCCGCCGTGCTGGCGCAGATGGAGCAGAACGGCGGCGCCACCTCGCTTCGTTTCCGCACCAGGCTCGCGGGCAAGGCCTTCGCGCGTACGGCAGCCTACGACGCGGCAATCGCCACCTGGTTCGCCGATGGCGAGGGCGACCCGACGCCGGAGCGGCGGATCATCGCCGGTCTCTTATTCAGTCCGCTTCGCTATGGCGAGAACCCGCATCAATGGGCGGGATTCTATGCGAGTGGGGACCCTCGTCCCGGCGTCGCCACGTCGGTGCAAGTGCTCGGCAAGCAACCGTCCTACAACAACTTCAACGACGCCGACGCGGCCTTCGAACTCGTCGCCGAGTTCGATCCGAAGCTGTCGCCGGCCGTCGCCATCATCAAGCACGCCAATCCATGCGGCGTCGCGCTCGGCACCACATTGAGCGAAGCCTACGCCAAGGCGCTTCGCTGCGATCCAGAGAGCGCCTTCGGCGGCGTGATCGCGCTCAATCGCGACCTCGATGCCGACACCGCGCGCGACATCGTGCAAATCTTTACCGAGGTGATCATCGCGCCCGATGCAAGCCGCGACGCCAAGGCGGTAATCGCGGCGAAGAAGAATCTCCGCCTGCTCCTAACCGGCGGCCTGCCCGATCCGACTGCGCCCGGCCTCACCTTTCGCTCACTCGCCGGCGGCTTTCTCGTCCAAGGCCGCGACAATGCCGTGGTCTCGGCCGAAGACCTCAAAGTGGTGACCAAGCGAAAGCCGACCGAAGCGGAGATGGCCGATCTTCTGTTCGCCTTTACGGTGGCGAAGCACGTCAAGTCGAACGCCATCGTCTATGCCAAGGACGGGGCCACCGTCGGCATCGGCGCCGGGCAGATGAGCCGGGTCAATTCCGCGCGCATGGCGGCGTGGAAGGGCGAGCATGCGGCCACGACCGCGGGGCTCGCCGCGCGGCTGACGCAAGGCTCGGTGGCGGCGTCGGATGCCTTCTTCCCGTTCCCCGACGGGCTGATGGTGGTTGCCGAGGCCGGGGCCACCGCGGTGATCCAGCCGGGCGGGGCGATGCGGGACGACGAGGTGATCGCCGCCGCCGACGCGGCGGGTCTCGCCATGGTGTTCACCGGGATGCGCCACTTCCGGCATTAGGCTTGGTGCTGCGGCGCCTTCACGCGAAGCAGCAGCAGAAATCCAGCAATGAGGAAGAAGAGGCTCGCGCCGATGCCGAGACGCTCGCTGCCGCTGATCGCGGTGACGGCGCCGATGGCGAGCGGCGCGGCGAAGGCCGTGGCCTTGCCCGAGAAGGAGAAGAACCCGAAAAATTCGGTGGTCTTGTCACGCGGTGACAGGCGCCCCATCAGCGTGCGGCTCGAGGACTGGATCGGCCCCGCGGCGAGCCCGATCAAGACGGCGAAGGCGAGATAGACCTGTTCGCCGGTCGAAGCGAAGGGCGCCGAACCCGGGATCTTGGCGGCGACGGGCAGCACGAACAGGACATGGTCCTTGTCCACCGAAAGCACGGCGACTGCCGCAAGGATGAACAGCGTCAGGCTCGAGACGATGACAGGCTTCGAGCCGAGGCGATCGTCGAACACGCCGCCGAGGGCCGCGCCGACGGTGCCGGCGATGGTGAGGATGATGCCGAATAGGCCGAGCTCCGTGGCGCCCCAGCCGAACACGGTGGCGGCGTAGATGCCGCCAAAGGCGAACACGGCGCCAAGCCCGTCGGCGTAGAGCATGCGCGCGAGAAGGAAGACCGCGATCGGGCGGTGATGCCGGATGAGCTCCCTCACCCCGCGGATGAGTTGGGCGAGGCCGGCCCTGACCGGCGTTCCAACCTTGGCCTTCACAGGCCGGTCGGGCGTGAACAGAAACAGCGGCAGGACGAAGACGAGATACCACAGCGCCGAGAACGGACCGACCAGCCGATCGCCTTCGCGCACCACCGGGTCGAGGGGGATGATCGGATTGAGACCGATGAGCGTCTTGCCGGTCGCTGGATCGGCGACCACGAGCCCGGCGATGAGGGCGAGGCTCACCAAGCCGCCGACATAGCCCACGGCCCAACCGATGCCCGAGAGCCTGCCGAGCCGTTCGGGCGGGACCAGCGAGGGCATCATGGCGTTGTTGAACACGGTGGCGAGCTCGGCGGCGATATTGGCGACCGCGAAGGAGATGAGGACGAGGGGTACGAGGTCGGTGCGGCCGGGAATCGCGAGCCAAAGCCCGAAGAGGCCGAGCACAAGCAGAACCGAGAACCCGGCGAGCCATGGTTTCCAGCGAAACCCGGCGTCGGCAACGGCGCCGAGCACGGGGGCCAGGAGCGCCGCGATCAGCCCCGCGACGCTGAGGGCATAAGCCCACAGCGTCGAACCGAGCGTCGCGTCGCCGACAAAGCCGTTGACGAAGTAAGGCCCGAACAGGAACGTGATAACCAGCGTGTAGAAGGGCTGCGTGGCCCAGTCGAACAGCACCCAGCCGGTCAGCGCCAGCGCGCCCGGTACCTCGCCTCGGGCGTCAGGGGATCCAGCGGGCATCGAGCACGATCAGGTGATTGGGGAGCTCGTTCTGGTCGGCGGCACCCGGCGGAAAATGCGCGGCGAGGATGTCGCCGCAAGCCTCGATGGCGGCAAGGAAGCCCTCGGTGCGCGCGCCGCGGCCGATATGGCCGGTCAGCTTGTCCACCACCTGCTCCCAGGTCTCTAGCGGCACCTCCTGGTAGATGCCGTCATCGGCGATCACCTCGGCATAGCGCTCGGCGAAGGACACGTAGATCAAGACTCCGGTGCGGCCTCTCGTGGTGTGCAGGTTCTGGGCGAGGAACTGCTCGACAGCCTTTCGGTGCGCGCGTGATCGCTTGATGACCTTGGGCACGATGGCGAAGCGCAGCGCGTCCCATTGACTGACAAGGGCACCGATGGCGAACACGATGAGCTGGGCGAGATAGATGTGCTCGACCGGCCAGGTGGTGAGATAGATCAAGGGCCAGGGCACGAGGAGCGCAGCGAGCGCCGCCCACACCAGCGCATAGGAAAAATAGCCGCCGCTCGCGTTCGCGACCACGACGACGATCTCGCCGCTTGTTTTGCTCTCGGCGGCGCCGATCGCCGCGGCGATGAGATCCTCTTCCTCAGGGGTGAAAGGCGCCATCGCCATGCCTACCAGCCGCCCGAGGCGCCGCCGCCGCCGAAGCTTCCGCCTCCCCCCGAGAACCCGCCGCCGCCCGAGCCGCCGCCCCAGCCGCCGCCGCCGGAGCCGCCGCCCCAGCCGGGGCCTGGGAGGATGATCGGACCCGAGTGGCGCCCGGCCCGGTAGCCGGGCTGCGTCGTGCGCCAAAAGCTCCACACGAACCACAGGATCAGCAGCGTCCAGAAGATCACCAGGATCCAATCGATGTGGGGATTGTCGGCGTCGGGCCGCGCACGCGCCCGCTGCTCCAGCTCCGCCTGGTCGCCGGTCAGCGCCATGGTGATGTCGCGCACGCCATATTTGATACCGCCGGCGAAGTCGCCCGAGCGAAAGCGCGGCAGGATCGAGGTCTCGATGATGATCTTGGAGAGCGCATCGGTGAGGATCGGCTCGAGCCCGCGGCCGACCTCGATCCGTACTTTGCGCTCGTTCGGCGCGACGATCAGCAACACGCCATTGTTGAGCTTCGCGGTGCCGATGCCCCAGGCGCGCCCGAGCTGATAGCCGTAGTCCTCGATGGGGTAGCCCTGGAGCGAGGGCACGGTCACGACCACGACCTGATCGGAGCTCCGGTCCTCCAGCGCCTTGAGGTCGGCGGTCAGCTCGTCGCGATCGGCGCCGCTGAGAAGATGGGCGTCGTCGACGACCCGGCCGGTGAGCGCGGGAAAGTCGGGCGCGGCTAAAGCTGCGCCAATAACGTAGACGAGCGCCGCCCCGAACAGGATCTGGCCCAAGCGCCAAGGGGTTGAGGCCATGCCCGCCCTCGTTCGCAACTTCGCGCTAGAACTTCACCTCCGGCACCTTGGTGGTCTCTTCGGCAACGGTGAAGTTCTGCATGACCTCCGCGTCCGGATAGAGCAGCGCGCGCCACCAGCGGCCGGGGATGGTCCTGAGTTCGGTATTGTAGTCCTTGACCGCGGTGATGTAATCGCGTCGCGCGATGGCGATGCGATTCTCGGTGCCCTCGAGCTGCGATTGTAGCGCGAGGAAGTTCTGGTTCGACTTGAGGTCAGGATAGTTCTCGACCACGGCGAGCAGCCGCGCCAGAGCCCCCGAGAGCTGGCCTTGGGCCTCCTGGAATTTCTTGAAGGCGTCGGGGTTGGTGAGGATGTCAGGCGGCAGCTGCACCTGGGTCGCCTTGGCGCGAGCCTCGATCACCTCGGTCAGCACCTTGCTCTCCTGGGAGGCATAGCCTTTCACCGTCTCGACCAGATTGGGGATCAGATCGGCGCGGCGCTGATATTGATTGAGGACTTCGCTCCAGGCCGCCTTGGCACGCTCCTGCAGCGTCGGAATGGTGTTGATGCCGCAGCCGGCGAGCAAAATGCCGGCGACGGCGACGAGAAGCGCGCGCGATGTGATGCGTGGAAGCTGACCCGCCAGTGCCAACATGGTGACCTCCCCAACATGGCAAAACTCAAGGCCTCCGGGTGTATGGGGGGCCAGAGTTTGAAGCAAGCGCTTTTGCCACGCGGGGCGGTGCTGCCACGGCGGCTTAAAGACCTTCATAGCGCCGCGAAATGCGCGAAACGCTGCCCTCATGCCACCGCAAATTTGCCGTTTACTATGACGGCGGCGGCAAGGGGCCTGGCATCGGATCCAGGAACCAAGGAGGCCAGAGTCCACTGTTGCCAGAATGAAACAGGGCCAAGTTATTCGCTGGCCGCCACGACGCGCGCGACTATGTCTCGCCGGGACCAAAGCGGTTTTTTCGCAAGCGATGCTTGGAGTTGTTGTTCGGCTTGGCGGCGGAGTGCGGTTGAGGCAAAATCTTTGACTGTGACCCGCAAATGTTAGGTAATCGGAAGGCTTTGGGAGACAAATTTGTTAGCCTTCCCACGTGTGATTCGTGAGGGGGCGATGCCCGTTTTCAGCGGGAACGAATGCACTCGATGCGATTTCTATCAATGACGGGGACGAGTGAGTTGAAAGCGCGGCGTATGAGTAGAGTCACGGCGATCGAGATCGCCAGAAAGGTAGCGCGGAGTTCCGCAGCATGGCTCGCCATCGCGACCCTCGCCTTCGCGGTCACCGCCAGTCCCGCCGAGGCCGGAAAGAAGCAGAAGAAGGCGCAAGCCGAGGTCACCGCCGTCGATAATGGCGAGCCGATGACCCTCGTGGTGTCGACCGGTCAGCAGAAGATCGACGTCTATCGCGGCACGGATCTGGTCGTCACCTCGCAGGTGTCCACCGGCATGGCGGCCCATCCCACCATGATCGGCGCCTTCAGCATCCTCGAGAAGCAGAGGTGGCATCACTCGAACATCTATAGCGGCGCGCCGATGCCGTGGATGAACCGGATCACCTGGTCCGGAACGGCGCTCCACGCCGGGGTGGTGCCGGGCTATCCGGCCTCCCATGGCTGTATTCGGCTGCTCTATTCCTTCGCGCCGAAGCTCTACACGATGACGTCGAAGGGCGACAACGTGATCACCTCGCGCGGCCGGCCCAAGCCGGTGCTGATCGAGAATGACGCCCTGTTCCAGCCGTTGCCGCCACCGCCGCTGCCGAAGCTTGCCGAACAGCACGAGACCCGTGCCGAGCCGACCTCCTCGCCGCTCCCCGCGATGGCAAGAGAGGAGCCGGCGACGGTGATCCTGGCCAAGGCCGAAATGCACACCACCGTCGACAGCGAGGCGCAGGCCCCCGCGGCGGCCGAGGAGAGCCCGTCGGAAGCGGAGAGCGGGCTCGCCACCACCGATGCCGAGGCCGATCCCGACCGCGTCCACGCCATCAACCCCGATGCCGGGTCCAGTGAGGCCGCCCATCCCGTTCCACAGCCGGCAGCCGATAACGCTGCAAGCCGCGTCGAGACCAAAGCCGAAGCGGTCCAGGCGGCCCCAGCGCCGGAGCCGGTTCGCGACGCCGGACCGACGCCGCCGGCGCCAACGCGGACGCCGACCAGGGTGCCGCCACCGGTCGTGGCCAAGGTCGATGCCGGCGTCGCCGCGGCGGCGACCGAGGCCGCCGAGCCGCGCTCGGAGGCGCCGTTGCGCATCCTCATCACCAGGCGCACCAATCGCGACCGCATCATCGGCATGCAGAAGATCTTTGCCGACATGGGGTACCTGCCCGAACTGAATTTCGACGGCACCATCGGCAAGATCACCGTGCGCGCCATCAAGGCGTTCCAGAAGGCAAACGGCATGCCCGAGACCGGCACCTTCAACGATGCGCTGGTGACGAAGGTGTTCGAGATCGCGGGCAAGGACGAGCCCCCGGCGGGCCATTTGTACGTGCGCCAGGAGTTCGACGACGTGTTCGACGTTCCGGTCAATTTCCGCAATTCCGACGAACCGCTCGGCACCCATGTCTACACCGCGCTCAACTTCGCGCCGGGCGACACCAAGGTCCGCTGGACGGTGATCGACGTCGACGATACCGGCGGCGACGGCTCCGGCGCGCTCGACCGCCTCGAGATCCCCTCGGATATCCGCCAGAAGATCTCGGAGCGGCTGACGCCCGGGTCGACCCTCATCGTCGCCGACACCAGCATCAACTCGGCGGGCTTGCCGAAGGGCGGCGATTTCGTCGTGCTGTCGCGAGGATCGGCCAAGGCCAAGGTCAGCACCGCCGACGACGACGGCCCGAAAGTGAGGCGGAAGCCGCGCCGCAGCACCGCGGACCGGCGTAACAATTACGACTACCGCTATCGAGGCGGTCCGTGGTTTGCCCGGCCCTGGTAGGGCTCCGCGGCGCCAGCAAGACTTGAGGCCGCCGGTCCGTGAGGCCGGCGGCACCCCCTCCCGCTACCTTTGATTAATCTTGAGATGCCATCGTAGGTCCGGTGTTCGGTTCTATGGGGGTTCCGGATCCGATCATGGATCAATCCGGAAAATTCTTTCTCTACAGCTCGGTCGCGTTGTCGCTCGCCATGGTGCTTGGCCTGTCCGCGCTATTGGCGCGTCACGACGCCTCCTGGTCACGACTGGCACCGATCGCCGCGCTGATGCCCCCGCCGCCAGACCCCGTCGTGGTGGCCGCCACGGCGATGGCGAAGCTCGTGGCCGGGCCGCTTCCCGACCCTGCTGCGGGCGGGTCGACGGACGCTACGCCGCCGCCGGATCACTGGTCTGAAGCCGAGGTCGCCGCGGGGCTGATGGAATGCGTTCGCCTGCTTGGTCCGACCACCGCCGAGGTGATCTCGCTGGCCCCAATCCGCGCCGCCGATTGCGGCACGCCGGCGCCGGTGCTGCTCCGGAGCCTCGGCGACAAGGACAAGGTGGTGGTGGATCCGCCGCTCCTCACCAATTGCCCCATGGTCGCAGCGCTCAGCCGCTGGATGGAGCAGACGGTGCAGCCGGCCGCGCGCGCCACGCTCGGGGCGCCAGTGTCGCGGATCATCGGCTCCGGGTATGCCTGCCGCAACCTCTACAACCTTCCCAATGCGCGGCGCAGCCAACACGCCTTCGCCGACGCTATCGATCTTCCGGTGTTTCTGCTCGCCGACGGCCGCAGGGTCGATCTGACCCAGGGCTGGGGCCCGACCCGGCGCGACCTCGCCGGCGCCCCGAGGCTCGTGCCAATCATGGCCAAGGATCCCCTGCCGGAAGTGACACCGGCAAAGGGGACGGCGGGCGACCTCGCGGTCACACCCGTCAGCGCCAGGGGCGCCACGAGCGTGGCCTTGAAGTCGGCGGCCCTCGTCAACGGCGGTAGCGACGCGGCGCAGCCGAACCTCAAGGCGCCGACCCCGGAACAGACGGCAACCCCACAGGCCACGTTCCTGCGCCGGGTGCATCGGGGGGCGTGCAACGTGTTCACCACCGTCCTCGGGCCCGAGGCCAACGACATCCACCGCACCCATCTTCATCTCGACTTGCAGGACAGGCACTCACTCAACGTCTGCAAGTAGCGGGGGCAAGCGGGAGCGCGGGGGTTTACGCGATCGCTCTCGTTTGCGAGGGTCCAGCCAGCAAGCCGCGACGCGCTCCGCCGCATTGCCGAGGCGAGCGACATCGCGAGCGGTCCCGGGCCGGACCGAACTCCTGAGGCTTCATGCGCTGGCTATGCCCCGCTCGAGGTTTCCAGAGTTTTGCCGGCCGGCCGCATCCGATGGCGCGTGACGGCGGCGCCTACAACCCGCTAACTTCTCGTGGCGCCTGGTCGATACTATGCGACGGTCAGGCTCGTTGGCGTAGATGCAGGTCAGGGGACAACCATGAGGCTTTCAGATTGGCGTAAGACACCGAAACCCGCGAAAAAGGCGAAGGCCCTAGACCCAAAAACGGCGAGGCAGCGGGCCGGACAGACAGTCTCATTCGACGTCTCGCAGGACGGAAATCGGGTCGAGGTCAAAGGCGACGGCATCGACTTCTTCTTTGACGTGGAAGGCGTCAGCCTGCCGCCGCAAGCCGACCCGAGCTTCGCCGTTTGGGCTCTCTTGCCGTGCGCGATGGAAGGCGGGTTCGATCTTCACATCAACCACCCGATCGACCCGCGCGTTGCCGCCAACGCCGAGCTGCTGTCGCGCGTTTGGGCCATGTGGGTGCCGGGCCGATATCGCTCGATCAAAGTCGGCGGGGGCGGCGGCAAGTGGAAGCGGGCCAAAAGCGATCGACGTCCCATGGTTCAGCTGTTTTCGGGAGGCATCAATTCGACCTATGCCTTGTTGCAGCAGCACGATTTGAAGCCCCCGAAATTTGCAGCCACGGTTTGCGGCATCGATCAGATCGACGACGACAATCTGCCGCTTCTCGTCAGCAAAACGGGGCCGTCGTTGACGAAGCTCGGCTACGAGAGGCTCATCATCCGGACAAACGCGCATCGCGAACCGTTCGCCTACACCAACGGCATGACACTCGCGAGCTGCGCGTTCCTGCTAAGCGATGTGTTTGAAGCGGGATGCATCGCCGCCGACTTGGCGCGCTTCGAAGAGATGGCGGTGTTTCCGTGGGGCGCCAACAGCGTCACCAACGAGTACTTCGCCGGGTCCGACTTTTCAGTGAAGACGGTTGGGGGCGGGGCGACACGAACCGACAAGGTCTTTGCACTCCTGGAGGCGGGTTTCGATCCGAATTGGCTGTCCTTCTGTCGCAACCGAAAGGCACTTCCCGGGAATTGCGGCGTCTGTCGCAAATGCGTCAAGACCAAAGCCATGTTGCTGCTGGCAACAGGACAATTCCCGGACATCTTCGTCGACAAAAGGTTCGACGAGGCGCTCGTGATGGACGCGCTGGAAAATTACTCCGACCGGATCCAGGTGTTCGATATTTACTTCCAAGCAATGGACCGCGGCATGTTGGACGAGATCCCCGGCTTGGCTGCGGTCATCGACCACTATCGACAACGCCAGACGTCGAAGCGCGGGTAGGGAGGCGCCGAGCTATGCCAAAGGTTTCCGATCTCGTTCCGGCCAAGCTGCACCGATTTATTACGTCGCGTCTCGGGCTCGCGCGCAAAAAGAGCGGGAAGCGAGGCGGGCGGGGGTTTCCGCCGCTGCCGGCGCAGGCCGAAGCCGAATTCTCGGAGCTGCTCGCGCTGTTCCGGCGCGAAGGCGTGCGTCGCTATCTGGAAATCGGTTCCCGATACGGCGGCAGCTTCAATGCCGTGATGCGCTCGTTGCCGCCGGGATCATTTGGCGTTGCCGTCGATCTGCCCGGCGTCTCATGGGGGCGGTCAAGCAGCGAAGCTACCTTGCGCAGAGTCGTGGCCGACCTTCGGAGGGACGGTTACGGCGCCGAGCTTCTCCTCGGCAGCAGCCAAGACGCCGCCATCGTCGACGCCGTTGCCGTGCACGCGCCCTTCGATGCCGTGTTTATCGACGGCGATCACTCCTACGCAGGGGTGCGCGCCGATTGGCTGAATTACGGCCCGCTCGCGAGGATCGTCGCGTTCCACGACATCACTGGCGATGGCGCGACGGCAACAGGGCGAACGCCAACGCCGATCGAGGTCCCTCTGCTTTGGCGAGAAATCCGTGCGAGCGGCAGCGTGGCCGTCCATGAGTTTGTATCCGATCCAAATCATAATCCGCTGCCGCGATCGTTGGGCCCGTGTGGAATTGGCGTCGCCATTGCCGCAACCAGAGCGCCAGGAGAACCGGATTGAGGGGTTTTGACCCGCTTGGCGTTTAGGCTCTGGGCAGCCTCATCCAGGCCACCAACGACGCTCGAGACCGACGTCGGCCCACGACCCGATTGTTTTTTGCCGTTGCCGGTCTTGAGGAGAGAAACTGGAGCGGGCGAAGGGATTTGAACCCTCGACCCCAACCTTGGCAAGGTTGTGCTCTACCCCTGAGCTACACCCGCGATTCCAGACTTCCCTTCGCGCAGCGACCGAACCATAAGGTTCGGACCTGAGCGCGCCAGGGGGCGTTTTTAGTGGATCGGACTTTTGCTGTCTATAGGAGCCGCTGGAGCCAAGTGGCAGCAACGGTATTCAAGGCTTCGGCGTTTGGGAGGTCTGGCAAGGTGTCATCAGGCGTGGCGACCCGGCAAGATCTTCTCGCCCGGCTCGAACAGCTCGGCATCGTCGCGACCACGGTGGAGCACGAGCCGGTGTTCACGGTGGCTCAGTCGCAAGACCTGCGCGACAGCCTCCCCGGGGCCCACACCAAAAATCTGTTCCTGGCCGACAAGGACGGCGGCGTCCTCCTGGTCGTCGCCAAGGACGACACCCGGGTCGATCTCAAATCGCTGGCGAAGCGGCTCGGTCTCGGCCGCCTCAGCTTCGGCAAGTCGGGGCCGCTGTTGGCGCTCCTCGGCGTGACCCCCGGCTCGGTGACGCCGTTCGCGTTAATCAACGACAGCCGCGCCCGGGTCACGGTGGTGGTGGATGCGGCGCTGCTCGATTTCGCCGAGGTCAATTTCCATCCGCTGGAGAACACGGCGACGACCCGGATCGCGAGCGCCGATCTGATGCGCTTCATCCGCGCCTGCGGTCATGAGCCCAAAGTCATGGCGCTGTCCGCGTAAGGCGAGGGTCCGTCGTTCCCTGCCTGGTCTGGCGTGGCCCTTTGGCGCCCGGCGGCGCGCCCCGCGAGGCAGTTGCGAAATCGCGGCGAGCGGCCCATGTTCCCCAATAAACTGGGCCCGGAGCAAATTCGGGCGGCCACCAACCCTTGGCGGGCCGGCCTCGAGACTGGCTTTGCGGGCCGACAACGAACGGAGAGGAGCATGGATACGCCCATCCTTGGCGAGGCAGGCGCCGGCGCGGCCGGGGGCGATCTGATCAAGGACACGACGACCACCGATTTCATGCGCGACGTCATCGATACGTCACGCGAGGTGCCGGTGCTGGTGGATTTCTGGGCGCCGTGGTGCGGTCCGTGCCGCCAATTGACGCCGATCCTGGAGAAGGCGGTTCGCGCCGCCAAGGGCGCCGTCAGACTGGTCAAGCTCAACATCGACGACCACCCTCAGATCCCGGGCCAAATGGGCATCCAATCGATCCCCGCGGTGTTCGCCTTCCAGGATGGCAAGCCGGTGGACGGCTTCATGGGGGCGCTGCCCGAGACCCGCGTCAAGGCGTTCATCGATCGTCTCCTCGGTGGCGCGGGTGACGGAGGGGGGATCTCGAGTTGGCCGAGGAAGCTCTCGCCGCCGGCGACGCCAACACCGCGGCGCAGCTGTTCGGCGAGGCGCTGCAGAAGGACGGCGACAATGCGCAAGCCGCAGCGGGTCTCGCCAAATGCTACATCAAGACCGGCGACCTCGCCCGCGCCGACCAGACGCTTGCTCTCGTGCCGCCGGCCAAGGCCGACAGCGCACCGGTCGCAAGCGCGCGCGCAAGCCTCGAGCTGGCGCGGAAGGCCGCCGATGCCGGCGACGTCGAAGCGATCCGCGCCGCACTCGCCGCCAATGCCAACGACACCAAAAGCCGCTTCGATCTCGCCGTCGCGCTCAATGCCAAAGGCGACCGCAAGGGCGCACTCGACGAGCTGCTCACCATCATTCGCAAGGACCGTGCCTTCAATGACGACGCGGCGCGAAAGCTGCTGCTGCAGTTGTTCGACGCCTGGGGCGCGGGCGACCCGGTCACCATCGAGGGGCGCCAGAAGCTCTCGTCGCTGTTGTTCGCGTAAGGACAAGGAGCGCTAAGCGCGTGGGGGTCACTGAGCGATATCGAAACGCCGACGACCTGCCGGAGGTGCTGCCGATCTTCCCGCTTCGCGGCGCCATCCTGTTGCCCCGCGCCACGCTGGCTCTGAATGTGTTCGAGCCGCGCTATCTCGCTCTCGTCGATTTCGCGCTCGCCGGCGACAGACTAATCGGCATCGTCCAGCCCGGGCCCAACGGCGGCAAGGCCGAGTCGCCGCCGGGAAAGAGCTTTCCCTTGCGGCGCGTCGGCTGCGCCGGGCGCATCACGGCTTTCAACGAAGGCGACGCCGGCCGCACCGTGGTCTCGCTCTCGGGGATCACACGCTTCGCGGTCGAACGCGACATCGACTCGGAGCATCCGTTTCGGCTTTGCCGTGTGGACTACGCGCCCTATGTCATGGACTTCACCAGCGGTCATGGCGAAGACGAGGTCGATCGGCCACGGCTGCTCGAGACGCTGAAGAGCTATCTGATCGCCAATGACCTTAGCGCCGACTGGGACCGCATCGAGCACGCCACCAATGAGCGCCTGGTCAACACGCTGTCGATCCTGAGCCCATACGGACCAGAGGAGAAACAGTGCTTGCTCGAAGCCAAGGACTTGAAGGCCCGCGCCGAAGCGCTGGTGGCGCTCGCCGAGATGGAGCTCGCCCAGCGCGACGACGGCTCCGGAACGTCGATGCAATGACGAAGGACGAAGGCCGATGACCGACGATCCAGCCGACCGCGGCGCGCGGCGCCTCGATCCGAAACTGCTCGAGATCCTGGTCTGTCCCGTGACCAAGACCTCGCTCGACTACGATGCCGAACGCCAGGAGCTGATCAGCCGCGCCGCCGGCCTCGCCTATCCGATCCGCGACGGCATCCCCATCATGCTGCCGGACGAAGCGCGCAAGCTCGATTAGATCGGCTCGCCCTTGAGCAGGCGCGGCACGGTGCCGCCGACGCCCGCCGCTTCGCGCACGAGCATGCGCTTGAGCCAGGGCGTTCTCTCGACGACCCCAAGGCCAAGGTCGCGCAAGGCGCGCAACGGGGCGCTGTCGTTGGAGAACAACCGGTTGAGCCCATCCATCACCGTCGCCGAGAGGGCGCTGTCGAACCGGCGCCACCGCTCGTAGCGTTCAAGCGAGGCCGGGGCGCCAATGTCGATCCCGAGGCGCGCGTCCTCGACGACGATCTCGGTGAGGGCCGCCACGTCGCGGAAACCGATATTGAGGCCCTGCCCGGCGAGAGGATGAACCGCGTGCGCGGCGTCGCCGACGAGGACCAGGCGATCGGCAACAAAGCTTCGCGCCACTTGCAGCTCGAGCGGAAAAGATTGGCGCGGGCCGGCTAACGCGATGTCCCCGAGGCGATCGCCGAAGCGCTTGGCGAGCTCGCTCACGAATCCGGCCTCGTCACCGCGCATGATGGCTTCGCCAACCGCTTTGTCCTCGGTCCAGACGATCGACGAGCGGTCGCCTGTGAGCGGCAGGATGGCGAATGGCCCGCAGGCAGGAAGTGCTGCACCGCCTTGCCGCCATGAGGCTTGGCGTGGGCGACGGTGGCAACGATGCCGATTTGCGGGTAGCTCCAGCCGATGCATTTGATGCCGGCGCGCTCGCGGAGCCGCGAACGCTTGCCGTCGGCGGCGACAAGGAGCTTGGCGCCGATCTCCTTGCCGCTCGCGAGCTTGGCGATGACGCCGACGGCGCTGCTCACGAAGTCGGTAACGCTGTCAGGCGCGATGATCTCGATCGCAGGCTCGTTCTTCACGCCTGCGACCAGCGCACGATGGAGGTTGGCGTTCTCGATCATATAGGCGCCGGCCTCGCCCGGCTCGAGCTCGTCGTCGAAGCCGAGAAGATGGGGCCGGAGCGGCGCGTCGAGCGGGCCGTCGGTAATCTCGATCGAGTCGATGGGTTGCGCGCCGGCGGCAAGTGCGTGCCAGATGCCGACCGCGGAGAGGAGGTGCTTGCTCGCCGCGGTCAGCGCCGAGGCGCGGGCGTCGGCCTTGTCCGCCCGCAGTGGCTCGACATCGACCAAGGCGACGCCGAAGCCCTTCGGCGCGTGCTTCGCAAGCGCGAGCGCGAGCGTCATGCCGACGAAGCCGCCGCCGGCGATGATGACGTCAGAGCGATCGATCTCGGCCATGAGGATCACGGGCCTCCAATTCGGCGCCTACTAACCCGCTCAATGCCATCTCCCGCAAGCGTCTATCTCCCGCGTTCCGCTTTTCGGCCGAAACTGGTAAAGGGCGAAAGCATGAGCCGCGCTCTCGACCAGTTGCTAGCCATTCTCGATCTCGAGACACTCGAGGAGAACCTGTTCCGCGGCGTCAGCCCGCAGGCCGGCTGGCAGCGCGTGTTCGGCGGCCAAGTGATCGGCCAGTCCCTGGTCGCAGCCTACCGCACGGTGAATGGGCGCGCGGCGCACTCGCTCCATGCCTATTTCCTCAGGGCGGGCGATCCCGCGGTGCCGATCATCTACAGCGTCGACCGCATCCGCGACGGCGGCAGCTTCTCCACCCGGCGCGTGGTCGCGGTGCAGCACGGGCAGGCGATCTTTTCCATGGCCGCCTCGTTCCACAAGCCCGAGCCCGGCCTCACGCATCAGATCAAAATGCCGAACGTGCCTCCGCCCGAACTCGTTGCCGAGCGAAGCGGAGCTCAAGGAGCGCCTGATCGACCGGCTGCCGCCCCAGGTCAGGACCTATTGGGAGCGGGAACGGCCGATCGAGCTGCGGCCCGTCGATATCACGCGGTACCTGTCGCCGGAAAAGCGCGCGGCGACGCAGCAGATCTGGATCAGGGCCAACGGCACCCTTGGCGACGATCTTGCCCTCAATCAGTGCGTGCTCGCCTATGCCTCGGACTTCACCCTGCTCGACACGGCGCTGATCGCCCATGGCCGCTTCATCTTCGACCCGTCGCTGATGCTGGCGAGCCTCGACCATGCCATCTGGTTTCATCGCCACTTCAGAGCCGATGAGTGGCTGCTCTACGCCCAGGACAGCCCAAGCTCCGGCGGCGGCCGCGCGTTTTGCCGCGGCAGCCTGTTCACGCTCTCAGGCGAGCTGGTGGCGTCGACGGCGCAGGAAGGCTTGGTCCGGGAACGTCGTCCTGGCTAATTTCTGACCAGTTTCGGTTCGAGCGGGAATAATTGCACTAAATTGTAGGCATACCCTGCTCCGCCGGCCCGGTAACGATCCCCACACCGGGCCAAGAAACCCACCAAAGTCAACGAATTTTCGCAAATTCGCCGAGTTGGCACGAGGCTTGACTCTGGGTTCGGGTTGACGCGGCCCATAGCCACAACGAAGCCGCAACATGGAGGGGTGAACAGATGAAGCTGGTGATGGCAATCATCAAGCCATTCAAGCTCGATGAGGTGCGCCAAGCCCTCACCGAGCTCGGCCTGCAGGGCATGACCGTGACGGAAGTCAAAGGTTACGGTCGGCAAAAGGGCCACACGGAAATCTACCGGGGCGCGGAATACGCCGTGAACTTCCTGCCCAAGATCAAGATCGAAGTCGTCGTGCCGTCCAATCAGGTCGACAAGGCGGTCGATGCCATCGTTGCTGCGGCCAAGACCGGCCAGATCGGCGACGGCAAGATCTTTGTCGTTCCGGTCGAGCAAACGGTGCGCATCCGTACCGGTGAAACCGACGAATCCGCGCTCTAGAGGGGGAGGTAATTAGATGGTGACCCTGATGAAAATTCTTTGCGGCGTGGTCGCAGCACTTGCTGTGATGATCCTCGCCCATGTCGATCCAGCCCTGGCCCAAGAGGCCGCGGCTGAAGCGCCGGCACCCGAACCGACCCTTAGCGCGGGCGATACGGCGTGGATGCTCACATCGACCGCGCTGGTTCTGATGATGACCATTCCCGGCCTTGCCTTGTTCTACGGCGGCATGGTCCGGAAGAAGAACGTGCTGGCGACGGTGATGCAGAGCTTTGCCACCACCTGCATCGTCACCATCGTGTGGATGGTGATCGCCTATTCGCTGGCCTTCACCGACGGCGGCAGCATGAACGCCTATATCGGCGGCTTGGACCGCTTCCTGCTCAAGGGCATGGAAGTCGACACGCTGAAGGGAACGATCCCCGAATCGGTGTTCATGTGCTTCCAGATGACCTTCGCCATCATCACCCCGGCGCTGATCACCGGCGCTTTCGCCGATCGCATGAAGTTCTCCGCCTTGGTGATCTTCATGGTGCTGTGGCAGATCCTCATCTACGCGCCGATCGCCCACTGGGTGTGGGGCGGCGGCTTCCTCGGCGGCCTCGGGGTGCTCGACTTCGCCGGTGGCACGGTCGTGCATATCAACGCTGGTGTGGCGGGCCTCGTGTGCGCCCTCTATATCGGCAAGCGCTACGGCTACGGCTCCGAGAACATGGCGCCGCACAACCTGGTGTACAGCATGATGGGCGCCTCGCTGCTGTGGGTCGGCTGGTTCGGCTTCAACGCGGGCTCCGAGCTTGCTGCTGACGGACGCGCGGGCTTTGCCATGACCGTCACCCAGATCGCCACCGCCGCCGCCGCTCTCGCTTGGATGTTCTCCGAGTGGCTCGTGCACAAGAAGCCGAGCGTGCTCGGCATCATCTCCGGCGCCGTGGCCGGTCTCGTGGCCATCACCCCGGCGTCGGGTTACGTGGGTCCGATCGGATCGCTTTGGATCGGCGCCGCGGCCGGTATCGGCTGCTTCTTCGCAGCGACCACCGTCAAACGTGCCTTGGGCTATGACGACTCGCTCGATGCCTTCGGCGTTCACGCCGTTGGCGGCATCATCGGAGCGCTGTTGACCGGTGTGTTTGCCTTGAAGGCGGTCTGCGGGACGTCGGGCTTGCTGGAAGGCAATCCAGGCCAAGTGTTCATTCAGCTCGAAGGCATCGTCGCCACCATCGTTTGGACGGCGGTCATGACCTGGATCATCCTGATCGTGACCAACATCCTCGTCGGCGTGAGAGTTTCCCAGGCTGTCGAGGTCGAAGGGCTCGACATCAATCTTCATGGAGAGGTGGTGCCGTAGCCAAGCGCGGACTGAAACCAGAGGGACTACAACAGTTGTCTTAGAGCGGGGTCTTCCTCCCTTGACTTCAGCTCTGTCCTCGAGCCCCGGCCTGTCGCCGGGGCTCTTTTTGTGTGCGATCGCCGGTGGGAGACATTGCCGCAGGGCAAGGCATCCCGTAACACCCGCACCATGGCCGGTTACCCAGGGCTCAGCCCACTCGACGCGCTGGTCGCTTCGCCTTTCGCGCGCCTCACGGCGTTGCTCCAAGGCATCGAGCCGGGAGCGCCGCCGATCGACCTGTCGCTTGGCGAGCCTCATGCCCTGATGCCGTCCTTTCTCGGGCCGGCGCTCGCAAGCCACCTCGCCGAATTCGGACGCTACCCGCCGATCCGCGGCATTCCAGCCTTGCGCGAGGCCATTGCCGGGTGGCTCTCCCGGCGCTACCCGGCGCTCGCCGGCCGGATCGACCCGGAAACGCAGGTGCTGCCGCTCAACGGCTCGCGCGAAGGACTGTTCTCGGCGATCTTCCCGGCGCTGGCGCGGAAGCCCGGGCTCAAGCGGCCGGCGGTGTTGATCCCGAACCCGTTCTACCAGGCCTATGCGGCCGCAGCGGCGGCGGCCGGCGCCGAGCCGGTCTTCCTGCCCTGCTCGAACGCGACCAACGACCTGCCGCAACTCGACACGCTCGATGAGGACCTGCTGCAGCGGACTGTCGCGCTCTATCTCTCTTCGCCCTCGAACCCGCAAGGCGCCGTGGCGGATCGCGCCTACCTCGCCGCGGCGATCCGCCTCGCGCGCCGCTTCGACTTCATGCTGTTCGCCGACGAATGCTACTCGGAGATCTACGGCGATGAGCCGCCGCCAGGCGCGCTCGAGGCGGCGATGGCCGTGGATGGCAGCCTCGACAATGTGGTGACGTTCCAGTCGCTGTCGAAACGCTCGGGCCTGCCGGGCCTCCGCTCAGGCTTCATCGCCGGCGATGCCGGCTTCATCGCGCCGTTTGCCCGGTTCCGCAACGTGGCGGCGCCTCAGGTGCCACTGCCGATCCAGCATGTCTCGGTGGCAGCCTGGTCCGACGAGGCGCATGTGGAACGGGGGAGGGCGCTTTACCGGCAGAATTTCGACATCGCCGACGCCGTGCTCGGCGGGCGCTTCGGCTATCGGCGCCCGCAAGGGAGCTTCTTTCTCTGGCTCGATATGGCGGCTCACGGCGGCGGCGAGCAGGCGGCAACAACCCTTTGGAAAGGGTGTGGTGTCAGACTGCTGCCGGGAGCTTATCTCGCCCATGACGGGGATCACGGGGTTAATCCTGGCGCCGGACACGTCAGGGTGGCGCTCGTGCGCGACCCTGAGACGACGCGGGAGGCTCTTGCGCAAATCGTTGCCACGTTGGGATAGGGATGGCCAGAAAACGCAAAACGAAGGGGCGCCAGCCCACAAGGCGGCGGCTCCTGCCGGGCTCGGTCGAGTCCGGCTTGAGACGGATCATGTTTGGGACCTACGGGCTCGGCTTCGTCGCTATTGCCGGCGTCGCGTGGGCCAGCCTTGCCACCTGGTCGATCTACGACCCGAGTTTCAACAACGCGACGCAGGCCTCGCCCCGCAACCTGTTGGGCCATTGGGGCGCGGCCATCGCCGACCTCGCCATGCAGTTTCTCGGCCTCGCCTCCATCATCCTGTTTCTGCCGCTGGCGGCCTGGGGGGCCCATCTCATCTTCAAGACGACGCCGGAGCGCCGCCGGATGAGGCTGCTGGTGTGGCCGGCGGCGGTGATGCTGCTCGCGGCGTTCATGTCGGCCCTGCCGCAGCCGAAGAGCTGGCCGCTGCCGAACGGGCTCGGCGGCATTCTCGGCGACATCTTCATGGCCGCGACGCTGTTCATCGGCGTGCTTCCGGCGGCCGCGGCCTATTTCGTGGCGGGTCTCACCTTCCTCGTCGTCGGCACCTCGCTGCTTGTTGTTCGCCTGCGGCACCAGCGCCTCGGCGCTGATCGCGTTGTGGGCGCCGAGGACCAGGATCCCGAGCGAATGGGCCAATGCCTCGCTCGGCGCCGCCATGGACGCCGCGAAGCAGACCCGGGCCACCATCAGCCGCGGTTTCGCCTGGCGGCGGCGCGAGGAAGAGCCGGACGAGGGCGTCGAGCTCGACGAGGAGCGCTCCACCGCCGCTCTGGAAGCGGCCTGGTCCGAGCAGGATCCCGACGGCCGCATCGAGCCGACTTTCGATGCCCAAGCCTTCGACGTCGATGATGACGACGAGGAGGAGGAGGACGACGACGAAGACGAGGAGGACATCACCGAGCCCGGCTATCGCATCACCCGCGGCAAGGGCCTCAAGAAAGGCCACACCGGCATCCGCCGGGCGCAACCGTCGGATGAGCCCTACGAGGCGCCGCCGTTCAAGCTGTTGCAGCAGCCGCGCGTGAGCAGAGGCCGCGCCATCAGCGACGAGGTGCTTCAGGAGAACGCGCGCGAACTCGAAGGCGTGCTGCAGGACTTCGGCGTCAAGGGCGAGATCACCAATGTGCGTCCGGGTCCCGTGGTGACGCTCTACGAGCTCGAGCCCGCGCCGGGAACGAAATCCTCGCGCGTGATCGGCCTTGCCGACGACATCGCCCGCTCCATGAGCGCGATCGCCGCGCGCGTCGCCGTGGTTCCCGGCCGCAACGCCATCGGCATCGAGCTTCCGAACGACCGCCGCGAGATGGTGGTGCTCCGGGAGCTGCTCGAATTCGCCCGACTTCCAGGACACCGACGGCAGGCTCGCGCTCGCGCTCGGCAAGAACATCGGCGGCGAAGGCGTGGTCGTCGATCTCGCGCGCATGCCGCATCTGCTCATCGCCGGCACCACCGGCTCCGGCAAGTCGGTCGGCATCAACACCATGATCCTGTCGCTCCTGTTCCGGATGTCGCCGGATCAGTGCAAGTTCATCATGATCGACCCCAAGATGCTCGAGCTGTCGGTCTATGACGGCATCCCGCATCTGCTCGCGCCGGTGGTCACCGATCCGAAGAAGGCGGTGGTGGCGCTGAAATGGACGGTGCGCGAGATGGAGGAGCGCTACAAGCGCATGTCCAAGCTCGGCGTGCGTGACATCAAGGGCTACAACTCCCGCGTCCTTCACGCCGAAGCCAAGGGCGAGATGCTGACGCGCACGGTGCAGACCGGCTTCGACCGCGCCACCGGCCGCGCCATCTATGAGCAGGAGGAGATGGACTACGAGGCGATGCCCTACATCGTGGTCATCGTCGACGAGATGGCCGACCTGATGATGGTCGCCGGCAAGGACATCGAGGCCGCGGTGCAGCGCCTGGCGCAGATGGCGCGCGCCGCGGGCATTCACCTCATCACCGCGACGCAGCGCCCGAGCGTCGATGTCATCACCGGCACCATCAAGGCGAACTTCCCGACCCGCGTCAGCTTCCAGGTCACCTCCAAGATCGACAGCCGCACCATTCTCGGCGAGCAGGGCGCCGAGCAGCTGCTCGGCCAGGGCGACATGCTGTACATGGCGGGCGGCGGCCGCATCATGCGCGTGCACGGGCCCTTCGTCGCCGACGAGGAGGTCGAGAAGATCGTGCGCCACCTGAAGAAGCAGGGCGTGCCGGACTATCTCGAAGCGGTGACCGAGGAGGAAGCCGGCGACGACGAGGACGGCGGGCTCCGGCGGCGAGCAATATGGCGATTCCGGCAACGAGCTCTATGACCAGGCCGTGGCCATCGTGCTCAAGGACCGCAAGGTCTCGACCAGCTATGTCCAGCGCCGCCTTGGCATCGGCTACAACCGGGCCGCGACACTGATCGAACGCATGGAGAACGAAGGCCTGATCGGGGCCGCCAACCATGCCGGCAAGAGGGAAATCCTGGTCGGCCGCGACGACGGCGCCTCGCCCTACTAGGCAGGTCAGAAGAATGACAATTCCGCCAAGAAGTTGACCAGATTTGGCGGAATCATCTATCGCTTGAGCGCTGGGTCGCACCGGTCCAGGAGGGGGTCATCCCGGGGGTCATCAATGCGCCTTAGAACCGCTTGGCTTTGCTTGCCACCAGCCCTGTGCCTGTCGGCGGGCATTGCGCTCGCTCAGGACAGCACGACCACGGTGGAGAAGGCGCCAACGACAACCGGAACCGTCGTCCCGGCGGAAGCGCAAGAGGCGCCCTATGACGCGGCGGCGCCGGAGCCAGGCGACATCAGCCCCGGCGCGCCCGATGAGGGCGCCGGCTGGGACGCCGCGGTCGAAGCGGCGCCAGTCATCGACGCCCGCTGCTCGGCGACGCGCAGGACGCAGCGGTCCAGCGCATCAACGCCTATTTCAACGGCCTCACCAATCTGCAAGGCACGTTCGAGCAGATCGACTCCAACAACAAGCGGGCCACGGGACGCTTCTATGTGCAGCGTCCGGGCAAGCTCCGCTTCGACTACGCGCCGCCGAGCCCGCTTGCGCATCGTCGCCGACGGCGCCTACCTCGCCATCGAGGATTCGGATCTCAAGACCATCGAGAAATATCCGCTGGAAGTCGACGCCGTTCCGCCTGCTGCTTGGCGACGGGGTCGATCTCGCCCGCGACGCGCGCATCGTCGGCGTCGAGAGCGGCGACGGATCGCTCGCCGTCACCGTCGAGGACAAGAACGGCGAGGCCGCCGGGCAGATCAGGCTCCTGTTCGAGACCGAGCCGGAGATGACGCTCAAGCAGTGGGTGATCACCGACGCCCAAGGACTGACGACCACGGTCAACCTCGACAACGTCGTCCCGGGCCGGAAGGTGGCGGCCGACTTTTTCACCGCCAAAGTGTCATTTTCGCCGTTTCGGTGATTTCAGCGGGTCCGGAGAGGCCATTGATATCGTTCACAAATTCGTTAACCGCGTTTTGGAAAGCCAAGGTTTATCAAAGACTTAGACCGAAGGGCCGGCCGCGGTTTACGACCCATTAATTTTTTTGGCGGGCGGTGGTTGAAATCGTCCGCGGAGGCCCATATTTGTTGGTCTAGAAGCGGCCCACATCGCTTTTCATCGGTAGTGCCCCCCGTCTAGCCGAAGATGTGGACCGCCCGTGCCGGCTTCCCTCCCGGCACGCGCGCGCAAAAAACGCGCTTCTGGCGCCCAACCACGCGCAGCGGTTGGGCGCCTTTCTTTTTTCTCCTATCATGTTCTTGCTGATAAATCACGAAGCTTGAGAGGGCACCGGAATGGAATTCGACCAAAGAGGGATCGGGCGAAGCCGGGCTCTGGCTCGCGCAACGTCTCCTCAACCTCCTGATCGACAAGGGCATCCTCACCGATGAGGACGCCATCGCCTTGCTGCAGGAAGGGACCGAGCAATTGGCCGACGCGCCGCATGCCGCGGCGAGATTGCGGACGCTCAAGACCTCCAAGCGCTGACGGAGACGGCCCCGCGCCTTTTGATTTCCGCCGATGCGCTTCCGTCTCGCCACCTGGAACATCAACTCGGTCCGGCTCAGGCTCGATCTCATCGAGCGCTTCGTGCACGCGCATCGTCCCGACGTGTTGTGCCTCCAGGAAATCAAATGCGTCGACGGCAGCTTTCCGGAAGCGCCGCTCCGCGCGCTCGGCTTCGATCACATCGCGGTGTCGGGCCAGAAGGGCTATCACGGCGTCGCCACGCTCTCGCGGCTGCCGTTCGGCTCGATCAAGCGCCGTGACATTTGTGGGCGCGGCCATGCCCGGCATCTCTCGGTGGCGCTCGACGGCGGCGGCAACAAGCCGATCTTGGTGCACAATGTCTACGTGCCGGCCGGCGGCGACATCCCCGATCCCGAGGTCAATCCGAAATTCCGCCACAAACTCGATTTCCTCGAGGCCATGGAGGCCTGGTTTCGTGGGCTTCGCGGCAAGCGCACCAACCGCATGATCCTCGTCGGCGACCTCAACGTGGCGCCGCTCCCGACCGACGTCTGGTCGCACAAACAGCTGCTCAGGGTGGTGAGCCACACGCCGGCCGAGGTCGAGCGCTTCGAGCGCATGCGCGCCGCTTATGACTGGGTCGATGTGATGCGCCGCCACGTGCCGGCGGAGCAGGCGCTGTTCACCTGGTGGAGCTACCGCAATCGCGATTGGCGCGCCTCCAATCGCGGCCGCCGCCTCGACCATATCTGGACCACGCGGGCGCTCGGCGATACCGCGGTGTCGATGACCGTGGTCGACGAGGCGCGTGATTGGCCGCGCACGTCGGATCATGTGCCGGTGATCGCCGATTTCGAGGTCGACTCAGGGGAGCCCTCGATCTCCCTCCCCCTTTTACGGGGAGGACTTCCGACTAAGGCACGAGCTTGTAGCCGCCGGTCTCGGTGATCAAGAGTTCGGCTTGCGAGGGGTCCTTCTCGATCTTCTGGCGCAGCCGATAGATGTGGGTCTCGAGGGTATGGGTGGTGACGCCGGCGTTGTAGCCCCACACCTCGTGCAGCAGCACGTCGCGGGTGACGACCCGCTCGCCGGCGCGGTAGAGATATTTGAGGATCGAGGTCTCTTTCTCGGTGAGCCTGATCTTGCCGCCATTGGCATCGACCAGAAGCTTCGATGCCGGCTTGAAGGTGTAAGGGCCGATGGTGAAGACCGCGTCCTCGCTCTGCTCGTGCTGGCGCAGCTGGGCACGGATGCGGGCGAGCAGCACGCCGAGCTTGAACGGCTTGGTGACATAGTCGTTGGCGCCGGACTCAAGACCGAGGATGGTGTCGGAATCGGAGGCCTGCCCCGTGAGCATGATCACCGGTCCCTTGAAGCCGCCGCGGCGCAGGAGCTTGCACGCCTCGCGCCCGTCGAGGTCGGGGAGGCCGACATCGAGCAGGACGAGATCGACGTGGCCGTTGCGCGCGAGCTTGAGCCCGTCGCAGGCCGTCTCCGCGAGCATCGTCTCGAACTCCTCATGGAGCGACAGTTGCTCGCTCAAGGAGTTGCGAAGCTCGTCGTCATCGTCGATGACCAGGATCTTGCGCGCATTGCTCATCGGGGTCCCCAACAGGCGGAAGAGACATCCAGTATTAAGCACCGGGCCCCTGTTGGACAAGCGGCATGGACCGGTGGCGAGGGCGAAAAATCCAATCGGCCATGAGGGTTAAATCGCCACACGCAATCGTCATCAGGCGCGCGCCCGGAGATCCCCGGCAAGGACGCGTGGCGCTCGCCCACGGCGTCGTTCGTGCGGCGCTGGGACGCGGGGGCGTCGCCGCCCTGAAGCACGAAGGCGACGGCACGACGCCGCTGGGGCGCTTTCCCGTCCGCGCGGTGCTGTACCGCGCCGACCGCGTCACACGGCCGCGGGCGCTGTTCCTGCTCCGCGCAATTCGCAGCGACGACGCCTGGAGCGAGGATCCGGCCGACCGCGGCTACAACCGGCTGGTCAAGGCATCGTCGCGACCGGGCAACGACCGGCTCCGCCGCGACGACCACCTCTACGATGTGATCCTGGTGCTGGGGTTCAACGACCGACCGCGGGTGAGGGGGCGCGGCAGCGCCATCTTCATCCATCTCGCGCGCCAGGGTTACGCGCCGACCGCCGGCTGCATCGGGATGTCGCGCCATGATCTGTTGATGCTGCTTGGGCAACTGCGCCGCGGATCGGAAATCGTGGTGAAATAGCACCCTCGTCATGCCCGGCCATGTGCCGGGCATCCACGTCTATTTGATCGACGCACTGCACCGTGGATGGCAGGGACAAGCCCGGCCATGACGGGCAACGGCTAGTCGGAAGCATCCCGCTCCCGGGCGCCGAAGATTGCGGTGCCGACGCGGACGTAAGTCGCGCCGAAGGCAATCGCCTTGGCGAAGTCGCCGCTCATGCCCATGCTCAGCTCCTTCAAGCCGAGGCCCGCGGCGAGCTTGGCGAGCAGGGCGAAATGAAAGCTGGGCTCCTCGTCGACAGGGGGAATGCACATCAAGCCGTCTATGACGAGCCCGTGCTCGTCGCGGCACGCGGCAACGAAGTCTTGCGTCTCGGCGGGAAGCACGCCCGCCTTCTGCGGCTCCTCTCCGGTATTGACCTGCACCAACAGCCGCGGGCGCTTGCCGGACCGCTTGAACTCGGCGGCAAGGGCGGCGGCAAGTTTCGGCCGGTCGAGGCTCTCGATCACGTCGAATAATTCGACGGCGTCCCGAACCTTGTTCGACTGCAACGGTCCGATCAGATGCAGCTCGATATCGGGATGACGCGCCCGAAGCGCTGGGTATTTCGACTTCGCTTCCTGCACGCGGTTCTCGCCGAAGCGGCGCTGACCGAGCTCGATCGCCTGCTCGATGACAGTCTTGAGGGACGGTCTTGGTCACGGCGACAAGCTTGACTTCTGCTTCGTCGCGGCCAGACGCACGCGCCGCGTCGGCGATGTCGCTCAACACGTCGCGCAGCGCCGATGAGACGGACCTCGTTTCGCTCATGGCATCGGCATGGCAGAGCGGGCGCGGCGCTGCAACTCTTAGGGCGTCAGTTGACGCCCGACTGGTCGAAGGCCTTGGCGATGTCGGGCTTGATGGCCTTGGCCGCGGCGATGTCGTCGGCGCCGCTCGGATCGCCCTTCTTCAGCTTGGCGGTGCCGCGTCCGTAAAGCGCGGTGGCGCGTTTGGCGTCGAGCTGCAAGGCCGCGTCGTAATCGGCGATCGCCTTGTCGATCTGGCCGCGTGTGAGATAGGCGAAAGCACGGCTCTCGAAGGCGCCGGGGTGCTTCGGCCCGATGTCGAGCGCGCGGGCATAGTCGTCGATGGCGTGCTCGACCTCGCCCTTGCTGAAATAGACGCGCCCGCGATTGAAATAGGCTATCGCCGAGTTCGCATCGAGCGCGATCGCCTTGTCGAAATCATGCAGCGCATTGTCGAAGTCACCGCGGCGCGCGTAGGTCAACCCGCGGCTGATGTAGCTTCGCGGCTCATCGGGCGCGAGGTCAACGACGCGGTTGTTGTCCTCGAGCGCGCGCTCGTACGCGCGCTGGTCGGCGTAGATGGCGGCACGATTGCTGAGCGCCTTGACGTTATCGGGATCGCGCTTGATGGCGGCATTGTAGTCCTCGATGGCGCCTTCGGGCTCGCCTTTGCCCTCGTGAGCAACGCCGCGTCCGAACCAGGCCGCGGCATTGTCGGCGTCTTGCGCCAGCCCTGCGTCGAAATCGCGGATGGCGCCGTCGAAATCCTGACGCTTGAGATACGCGGCGGCGCGATGAAAATAGGCGAGGGCGAGTTCCCGGCCTTCGCGTCCCGCTGTCTCGATCAACGCCGTGCAGGCGGCGATCTGCTGCTCGGGCTTGGTATCGGCTTCGCCCTTGCACCGCGCGATATCGTGCTGCTCCTCGGCGCGCGCGCCGCTCGGGCCGATCGCGAGGGCCGCAATGGCGAGCGCGAGCGCAAGGGCAGGGAGTCCCCGCCCGAGTCCGCCATGCATGCTTCGTCAATTCTCTCGCCATCGCCCCTACCGATATCGCTCCCGCTACCAGCGGACAAATCACCTGGACTTGAACGCTTCGGCATCGGAGGCCGCCAGTTGTAGCGGCCTCTTCTTTTTTGCGCCGCGACGCGCCATGTTGCGGTCCCGCGCAATTGACCGCGATTGGGCTTTCGTGGCCTAGTCCCGGTCGATTCTCCTCTGTCCTCAACGCCCTAACTCATGGCCAACGAACGCTACAATCCCCGGCAATCGGAACCGCACTGGCAGGCGCTATGGGAACAGCGGGGGCTGTTCCACGCCGACGAGAACGACTCGCGCCCGAAATACTATGTTCTGGAAATGTTCCCGTACCCTTCCGGGCGCATCCATATGGGCCACGTCCGCAATTACACCATGGGCGACGTGGTCGCCCGCTACATGCGCGCGCGCGGCCACAACGTACTGCATCCGATGGGCTGGGATGCGTTCGGCCTGCCGGCCGAGAACGCGGCCATCGAACGTGGCATCCATCCCGCGACCTGGACCTACGAAAACATCGCCACCATGCGCGACCAGCTCAAGTCGATGGGTCTCTCGCTCGACTGGAGCCGGGAGCTCGCGACCTGCGACGTCGATTACTATCACCAGCAGCAGAAGCTGTTTCTCGACCTGCTTGCGGCCGGCCTCGTCGACCGCAAGAAGCGTCATGTGAACTGGGATCCCGTCGACCAGACCGTGCTTGCCAACGAGCAAGTCATCGACGGCCGCGGCTGGCGTTCCGGCGCGCTCGTGGAACAGCGCGAGCAGCCGGAATGGGTTTTCAAGATCACCGACTACGCCGAGGATTTGCTCGAGAGCGCTTCCCCATCTCGAACGTTGGCCGGAAAAAGTGCGGCTGATGCAGGCCAACTGGATCGGCCGCTCGGAAGGTCTCCTCGTTCGCTTTGAAACGCTAAGCGGTACCGCGCCGAAGGGACACGACATCATCAAGGTCTATACCACGCGGCCGGACACGCTGTTCGGCGCGAGCTTCATCGCGCTCGCGCCGGATCATCCGCTGTCGCGGGCGGTGGCGAAAGGTGACGCCAAGGCATCCGACTTCATCGCCGAATGCCATCATCACGGCACCAGCGCCGCCGAACTCGAGACGCAGGAGAAGAAGGGATACGACACCGGTGTGCGGGTGAAGCACCCGGTGATCGAAGACGCCGAGCTTCCGGTCTACATCGCCAATTTCATCCTCATGGATTACGGCACCGGCGCCATCTTCGGCTGTCCCGCGCACGACCAGCGCGACCTCGAATTTGCGCGGCGCTATGGCTTGCCCGTGCTGCCCGTGGTGCTGCCCCCCGACATCGATGCCAAGACCTTCACCATCGGCGACGAGGCCTATACCGGCGACGGCGTGCTCATCAATTCCGGCTTTCTCGATGGGCTTTCGGTCGAGGCCGCAAAGGAGGCCATGGCCGAGCATCTCGGCAAGAAGCGCGTCAACGGCATCGCGCAAGGCGAGCGGCGCACCGAGTTTCGCTTGCGCGATTGGGGCATCTCACGCCAGCGCTACTGGGGCTGCCCGATCCCCATGATTTACTGCGAGGCCTGCGGCATCGTGCCGGTGCCGGAACAGGATCTGCCGGTGACGCTGCCGGAGGATGTCAGCTTCGACGGCACCGGCAATCCGCTCGACCACCATCCGACCTGGAAGCACGTCGCCTGTCCGCAATGCGGTGGGCCCGCGACGCGCGAGACCGACACCATGGACACCTTCGTCGATTTGTCCTGGTACTTCGCCCGCTTTTGCTCGCCGCACGCCGCGGTGCCGACCGACAGCAATGCCGTCGGCTACTGGCTACCGGTCGATCAATATATCGGCGGCGTCGAGCACGCGATCCTGCATCTCCTCTATGCGCGCTTCTTCACCCGCGCCATGCACCGCACCGGGCACGCGCCGGTCGACGAGCCGTTCAAGGGGCTGTTCACGCAAGGGATGGTGACCCACGAGACCTACAAGGACAGTCACGGCAAATGGGTGATGCCCAAAGACGTGACCATCCGCGACGGCATGGCGGTCCATGTCGAGACCGGCGAGCCCATCACTGTCGGCCACATCGAGTCGATGTCGAAATCGAAGAAGAACGTGGTCGACCCCGACGACATCATCGCCACCTTTGGTGCCGACACGGCGCGCTGGTTCATGCTGTCGGACACGCCGCCGGAGCGCGACATCGAGTGGACGGCGGCCGGGGTCGAGGGCGCCTACCGCTTCCTGCAGCGGCTGTGGCGGCTCGTGCATGAGGTCGCCGCGAAGGCGGCAACTTCCTCCGAGCCGAAGGAGGCCGGCGCCGCGGCGCTTGCGCTCCGCCGCGCGAGCCACCGGGCCGTTGCCGCCGTGACCGCGGCCATCGACAAGCTTCGCTTCAATGTGGCCATCGCGCAGATCTACGAGCTCGCCAACGCCCTTTCCGGCGCCCTGAACGCCGCCGGCGAGACGCCCGCACCGGATATGCGTTTTGCCCTACGGGAAGCCGCGGAAATGCTGACCCGGATCTCTGCCCCAATGGTGCCGCATCTAGCTGAAGAATGCTGGGCATTGTTGGGGAATCAGCGCTTATTGGCCGAACAGGCTTGGCCCGTGCCAGATCCTCGGATGGTGACCGAGAATACTGTGACAATTGCGGTACAGGTGAACGGAAAAAGGCGCGATGAATTGACGATTGCTCGCGACGCGGCGAAGGAAGATATTGAGGCTGCGGCGCTAAAGCTCGACAATGTCGTGCGCGCCCTCGGGGGACGTCAAATTAAGAAGGTTGTGATCGTGCCGCAGAGGATCGTCAATGTGGTGGCGTAGCCCATCGCTCGCGGCCATGGCAATGGTCGCGGCCCTCGGCCTTGCCGGCTGCGGGTTCCAGCCGCTTTACGGCACGACGGCGCACGGCTCGAAGCTCGCCGCGGCGATGGCCGGGGTCGAGGTCACGCCGATCCCCGGACGCGTCGGCCAGCGCGTGCGCAACGAGCTGATCTTCCAGAACACCGGCGGCGGCGGCGAACCGGCACACGCCCCCTACAAGCTCGACATCGTCATCAAGGAAAGTGTATCGAACGAGCTGGTCAAGATCAGCGGCGACGCCAAGAGCCAGGTCTATGAGCTCAATGCGACGTTCAAGCTCATCGGCCAAGGCGGCAGGGTGCTGCTCGAAGGCAAAGCGACCTCGCGCGCGGCCTACGAGCGGTTCCAGACCATCTTCTCCAACGTGCGCGCCCGCTACGATGCCGAGGACCGCGCGGCGCAGACCGTCGCCGAAAGCATCAAGGTCCGCATCGCCGCATATCTGTCGCAGCAGGCTTGACCGCCGCGGCGAGCCCGATCTCAATTCGCCATGGTCGCTGTTAAGACCGCTTCGTTTCCTCGTCTGCTGACGGCGCTCGATCCCCATTGCCGCGCGGTGCTGGTCTACGGTCCCGACGCCGGGCTGGTGGCCGAGCGCGCCGCAGCAATTGCTGCAGCCTTCGCCGGCAAGAGCAAGCACGTGACCGAGATCGTCCGTCTCGACGAGCGCGATCTCGCCGAGGACGCGTCGCGCATCGATGTCGAGCTGCGCACCATCCCGATGTTCGCCGAGCGGAAGGTGGTGCGCGTCGCGCCGCTCTCGCGGATCGATGTGCCGTCGCTGAAGGCGCTGCTCGAGGCGCCGCTGGAGGGGCGCCTCGTGATCGAGGCCGGGGCGCTCCGGCCCGACTCGGCGTTGCGCAAATTGTTCGAGAACCATGCCACCGCAATCAGCCTGCCCTGCTATGCCGACGAGCGATCGGTCTTGGACTTGATCGTCGACGAGCTCGACAAGGCAGGTCTCGCTATCGACGCCGAGACGCGCGCCTATCTCGCGACGAGGCTAGGCGCCGACCAGGCGATGTCGCGCTCGGAGGTCACCAAGCTTGCGCTCTACGCCGCCGCCAAGTCTCACGTCGGGCCTGAGGACATCGACGCCGTGGTCGGCGACAGCTCGGAGATCGCGGTCGAGAACTTCGTCTATGAGGTCAGCGGCGGCGACGCCAAGGAGTTGCTCCGTCAGCTCGGCCGGCTCCTTGCCGCAGGCACCGACCCATCGATCGCCCTCGCCGCGCTTGGCCGTCATTTCGCTCAGCTGCACCGCGCCGCCTCTGCCGAGGCCTCGGGCGGAAGCATCGAGCAGGCGATGCGGTCGCTCCGTCCGCCCCCGCATTTCAAACGCAAACAGACCTTCGTCGCGCATTGCCGCCGCCTCGGTGCCAATCGCCTCGTCGAGGCGCTGCCGCTGATCCAGGAGGCGGTCAAGCGCGCGCGGCTGAGCCCCGATCTCGATCGGGCGCACGCGGAGCGGCTGGTGCTGGCGCTGACGCGACGCGCCGGTCCGCGCTCGCCGGTGCGGGCGTAACGACCCGCCGGTTGCGACAAAACGGAAAGCGGTGTAACCGCGCGTCAGTCATTACGACCCGGGGTAGATCATGGACCAGCGCCGCAACAGGCTGTTCGAACTGATCAACGAGCGATCGTTCCGACGCGGCAACTTTACCTTGGCCTCGGGAAAGCAGAGTTCCTACTACTTCGACAGCAAACCGACCATGCTGCATCCGGAAGGCGCGACGCTCCTCGCGCAATTGATCTTCGACGCGATCAAGGACGCGAAGGCCGATTGCGTCGGCGGCCTGGAGATGGGCGCGGTGCCGCTGATCGCACCGGTGGCGATGCGAAGTCTGGAGGCCGGACAGCCGCTGGTGGGTTTTTTCGTGCGCAAGGCGCCGAAGGATCACGGCACCAGGCAGCGCATCGAAGGGCTCGACATGGTGGGTAAGACCGCGGTCATCGTCGAGGACGTGACCACGACCGGCAGCTCCGCAATGCAGGCGGTGGAGGAGGTGGAGAAGGCCGGCGGCAAGGTCGCGCTGGTGATTTCCATCCTCGACCGCGGCGAAGGCGCGCGCGAGCTTTACGCGGCCGCCGGGGTCCCGTTCACGTCGCTGTTCACGGCGCAAGAGTTCTTGAGGGATTAGCGGCCGGCTGGGTGGCGCAGCAGCCGATAGCGGAGATCCTCAAGTTGCTCGAGCGAGGCGTAGCGGACGCGGAGCTCGCCCCTTTCGCCACGGCCGGAGCGAATGTCGACCTCGAGCCCCAAAGCCTCCTTGAGCTCGGCCTCGGCGGCCCGCGTATCGGCAGACTTGCCGGCCTTTCGAGCTTTTGCCGGCTTCGCCGGCTTGTCCTGAACCAGCGCCTCGACCTGGCGCACCGTTAACCCTTCGTTAACGATTCGGGCAGCCAGAGCCTCGGCGTCGTCGCGCCCAACCAGCGCTCGCGCATGACCGGCGCTGAGCTCACCGGACTGCAACAAGGCGAGCACGCTCTCCGGCAGCTTGAGCAGACGCAGCGTGTTGGCGAGATGGCTGCGGCTCTTACCGATCACCTTGGAGAGATCTTCCTGGGTGTAGCCGTGGCCGTGCATCAGGACGCGATAGCCTTCGGCCTCCTCGACCGGATTGAGATCCTCGCGCTGGACGTTCTCGATGATGGCGATCTCGATCGCTTCCTGATCGGAGAGCGAACGCACCACGACCGGCACCTCGTGCAGATTGGCACGCTGCGCCGCCCGCCAGCGACGCTCGCCGGCGACGATCTCGTAGGCGTCGCGGTCGCCGTGCACCGGGCGCACCACGAGCGGCTGCACCAGGCCGCGCTCGCGGATCGAGGTCGCGAGCTCCTCGATCTGCTCCTCGGAGAAATTCCGCCGCGGATTGAACCGCCCGGCGCGAAGCGAATCGAGCGCGACGATGCGCTGGCCTTCGACTTCGCCGAAGTCGGCGCCCTCCCCCTCGCCAATGAGTGAGGCAAGGCTCCTCCCGAGCCTCAACTTGTGTGCGCCGACAGCCATGATGGCCTCCTTTCCCCGCTCCCCGCCGCTTGCAAATTTCGTGTCGTGTTACGCCGCACGCATTCGCCGCTCGCGCTCGATCACCTCGGAGGCGAGCCGGATGTAGGCTTGGCTGCCGGAGCAGCGATAGTCGTAGAGCAGCACCGGCTTGCCGTGCGATGGCGACTCCGCGACCCGCACATTGCGCGGGATGATGGTGGCGTAGACCTTGTCACCCAGCACGCGCCTCACGTCGTCGACCACCTGATCCGCGAGGCTCGTGCGCTGATCGTACATGGTGAGCACGACGCCATGAATCTGGAGCTTCGGATTGAGCCGCACCCTGATCTCTTCGACGGTGCTTAAGAGCTGCGCCAAGCCTTCCAGCGCGAAGAACTCGCATTGCAGCGGCACCAACACGGCGTCGGCGGCGGCGAGCGCATTGACGGTGAGCAGGTTGAGCGACGGCGGACAGTCGATCAGGACATAGGTGGTGACCTTGTCGGGCTCTTCCGCGGCGAGCATCGAGGCGATGGCGTCGCGGAGGCGGTAGTGACGTCCGGACGCCGCCATGGAGTCGCGCTCGAACGCCATCAGGTCGATGGTGGCCGGCACCACGGCAAGGCCCGGGACATTGGTCTCGACGCGCGCGAGCGCGAACGGCACCTTGCCGGCCAGGACGTCGGCGGTGGAGTGGCGGCGCTCGTCGATGCCAAGGCCGGTGCTGGCGTTCCCTTGGGGGTCGAGATCGACGATGAGGACGCGCTCGCCGATCGCCGCGAGGGCCGTGCCGAGATTGATCGCGGTCGTGGTCTTGCCCACGCCGCCTTTCTGGTTGGCGAGGGCGAGCACGCGCGTGCGGCGTTGGACGCTGGTCATCGCCTGGTTGCCTTCCGCAGCTTGACCACATCGCTGATCTCAATGATCGATGATTCCGCGGCGGTGAGGCTTTGATGCAGGCAAGAGTTGAAGGTGAAGTCGCGGCGTGCGGCCTCAACCTCCTTCGCGGCGTCGCGTCCCTTCAAGAACAGCCCCCTCACCCCAGGCGCGAACCACGGCGCCGCCAGATCGAGCAACCGCGGCAATGGCGCCAGCGCCCGCGCGGTCACGATCTCAGGCCTAAGGCTTGTAGCGCTCTTGATCAGCTCTTCAATGCGCATGCAGTGGATCTCCACAGGCGCAGACGTGGCGCGGACGACTTCCGCAAGGAACGCGCACTTCTTCCCGGTGCTTTCCACCAGATGCATGCGGAAGTTAGCGTGATTCGCCTGGAGAATGGCAATGACAAGGCCCGGGAAGCCGGCGCCGGCGCCAAGGTCGAGCCAGACCGTGGCCTCAGGGGCGAGGCGGAGCAGTTGCGCGGAATCGGCGAAATGGCGGTCCCAAACCTGGGCGAGGGTCGCCGCGGAGACGAGATTATGCCGCGCCTGCCATTCGGTGAGTAGCTCGGCGTAGGTGATTAGCCTGTGGATTGTTTCACGTGGAACTTTAAAGGCTTCGGCAAAGTCCTCGGGTCCACGGATCGGTTTGAGGGTTCTTTCCGGCCGGCGCCCCCCGGGTGCGGTCAGGCGGTCTTCCACCGCGAGGCCTTCTTCAGATGCGCAAGCAGGAGCATCAGCGCCGCCGGCGTCATGCCGTCGAGGCGGGCAGCTTGTCCGAGGCTAGCGGGGCGGTCGCGCTCAAGCTTGTGGCGGATCTCATTGGAGAGGCCGGCGATGCGTGCGAAGGCGAAGTCGGTGGGAATAGCGACGCTCTCTTCCTTGCGGAAGGCGGCGATGTCGGTTTCCTGGCGCTTGAGGTAGACGGCATAGCGCGCATTGATGGCGAGCTGGCCGGCGATCGTCGCGTCAAGCGCGGCGATTTCGGGCCAGACCCGCGCGAGCGTCGCGAGGTCGATGTCCGGATGAGCGAGCAGCTCATAGGCGCTCCGCTTGCGGCCATCGCGATTGATGCTGAGCCCAACCTTGCCGGCTGCGTCTGGCGTCATGGTCAGCGACTTCAACAGCGCTTCGCCGTCGCCGAGCGCCTTCGACTTCGCGGCGAACGCGTTTGCCCGCTCGCTGCCGACGCAGCCCGCGGCAACACCCAACGGCGTGAGGCGTTGGTCGGCATTGTCGGCGCGAAGCTTGAGGCGATATTCGGCGCGGCTCGTGAACATGCGGTAGGGCTCGGTGACGCCGCGGGTGACGAGATCGTCGATCATCACGCCGAGATAGCCATCGGCGCGAGTGACGATGAAGGGATCGCGCGCGCCCGACGCCGACCGCGCGGCATTGATGCCGGCGAGCACGCCCTGCCCCGCCGCTTCCTCGTAACCCGTAGTGCCGTTGATCTGGCCGGCAAGGAAGAGCCGCGGCACCGCCTTGACCTCGAGCCCCGCCGTCAGCTCGCGCGGATCGACATAGTCGTATTCGATGGCGTAGCCGGGCCGCTTCACCGCCGCGCGCTCAAGTCCTGGAATGGTGGCGAGGAAGCCAAGCTGAACATCCTCGGGGAGCGAGGTCGAGATGCCGTTCGGATAGACGGTGTCGTCGTCGAGGCCCTCGGGCTCGAGGAAGATCTGGTGGCTTTGCCGCTCCTTGAAGCGCACCACCTTGTCTTCGATCGAGGGGCAATAACGCGGACCGACGCTTTCGATGGCGCCCGAATAGATCGGGGCGCGGGCGAGGTTCGCTGCGATGATGGCGTGGGTCGCCGCCGTGGTGTGGGTGATGTGGCAGACGATCTGCGGCGTCGCGATCGACGTCGTCAGGAAGGAGAACGGCTGCGGCGGGTCGTCCCCCGGCTGCACCTGCAAGCCGTCCCAATCGATGGTGCGGCCGTCGAGGCGGGGCGGGGTGCCGGTCTTGAGGCGGCCCATGCGCAAGCCGAGAGCATAGAGCCGCGTCGAGAGGCCAAGCGCCGGTGCCTCGTCGATGCGGCCGGCGGGGATCTGGCGCTCGCCGATATGGATCAGGCCGCGCAGAAAGGTGCCGGTGGTGAGCACCACGGCGCCGGCCCGAAAGCTACGGCCATCCGCGGTAGCGACGCCGGCGACTGTGCCGTCCTGAACGATCAAATCCTCAACCGCCGCCTCGATCACTTCGAGGTTCGCCGTGGCGCCGATCGCGGCCCGCATCGCCTGGCGATAAAGTTTGCGGTCGGCCTGGGCCCGGGGACCTTGCACCGCGGGCCCCTTGCTCCGGTTCAAGACGCGAAACTGAATGCCGGCGGCGTCGGCCACCCTCGCCATCAAGCCGTCGAGGGCATCGATCTCGCGGACGAGGTGCCCCTTGCCGAGGCCGCCAATGGCCGGATTGCAGGACATTTCGCCGATGGTGGCAAAGCGATGGGTAACGAGCGCGGTCCGGGCGCCCGTGCGCCCGGCCGCGGCGGCGGCCTCGCAGCCGGCATGGCCGCCGCCGATGACGATGACGTCGAACACGCTATGAGAACGGGCGTTCATGGCCCGTACCTAAGCTGTTCGGTTGCCGGCGTCAAAGCGCGCGGAGTTCGGATTGTTTCACGTGAATCAAATTACCCTCTCCCCTCAGGGGAGCGCGAGCGCGTGGACCGGGGTGAGGGGATTGAAGGTAACGGCCGTCTGTGCCCCCTCGCCCGCGCCTTTGGCGCGGCCTCTCCCCGCTGGGGAGAGGTGAGCTTCACTACTTGAGCGCATGGGTCGATGCGCTACCGCTTCGCTACTTGCGCGCGAGATCGATACGCTACCGCTTCGCTACTTGAGCGCGAGCCGCTACTTGCCGATGCAGAACTCCGAGAAGATGGCGCCGAGAACCTCCTCGACATCGATGCGGCCGGTGAGGCGGCCGAGATGCCGGGCGGCAATGCGAAGCTCCTCGGCCTTGAGTTCCGGCCGGCCCCGCACCGCCTGATAGCGGTGCAGCGCCTCGGAGGCCGCTTCGAGCTCGGCACGGTGGCGGGCGCGGGTGATCACCGACGGCTCGCCGGCGGCAAGTGCGGCGTCGGCCTTGTCGGCGAGAAGGTCGACCAGACCGGCGATGCCCTCGCCGGTCCTGGCGGAGATCGCATGGCTATCGGGCATGGGGGGCGCCGGCGCGACATCGATCTTGTTGACCACGGGCACGACCGCCGCAACGAACTCCGGCATCGGCGCGGGCTCCGGCGCGGCGGCATCGATCAGCCACAACACGAGATCCGCCTCCCCGGCCCGCGCCAAAGCGCGCCTGATCCCTTCCGCCTCAATCGCACCCGTCGCCGCGCGCAAGCCCGCGGTATCGATGACGGTCACCGGCAACCCGCGAAGATCGAGATGAACCTCGATGACGTCGCGGGTGGTCCCCGCCTCCTCCGAGACGATGGCGACGTCGCGGCGCGCGAGCGCATTCAACAGGCTCGACTTGCCGGCGTTTGGCGGTCCGGCGATGACCACGCGAAACCCGTCGCGCAAGCGCTCGCCGCGCCGGTCGGCGAGATGATGGGAGATCTCGGCGAGGAGCTTCGCCGCGATGGCATCGGCGTTGGCGCCGGCGTCCGCGGCGACGTCAGCTTCGTCGGCAAAATCGAGTCCGGCTTCGACAAGGGCCTGCGCCGTGACCATGTCCTCCCGCCAGCCCTCATAGAGCGCCCGCGCCCCGCCCTCGCTCTGGGCCAGAGCCTGGCGCGCTTGCGCCTCGGTCTCAGCGGCGATGAGATCGGCAAGGCCCTCGACCTCGGTGAGATCGAGCCTGCCATTCTCGAAGGCGCGGCGCGCGAACTCGCCGGGTTCGGCGAGACGCATCTGATCCACGGACAGCAAGGCGCCGATGACCAGCCCAACCACGGCGCGGCTGCCATGAATGTGGAGCTCGCCCATGTCCTCGCCGGTGAAGCTCCCCGGCCCGGGCAGCCAGAGCACGAGGCCGCGGTCGAGGAGAGTGCCGCTGTTCGGATCCTTCAGCTTGCGGAGGCTCGCGTGACGTGGCGGCGGCAGCGGACCGCAGAGCGCGCGGAGCGCCGACCCGGCGGCAGGCCCGGACACGCGGATCACCGCGACCCCTGCCCGGCCTGACGCGCTTGCGAGCGCGCAAATGGTTTCCGGCGATTTCGCCACGGCCTCGTCCTTCGCTCCCCGTAAGAAAGCGCCTATCCTAGACGCGATTGGAGGCCAGATGACAGATGCCCGAACGATTCCGGCGCCCGGGGAAAATCGCCTTGGCCGCGAGACGAGCCCCTATCTCCTCCAGCACAAGGACAACCCGGTGCATTGGTGGGCCTGGGGGCCGGAGGCCCTCGCCGAGGCCAAGTGTACGGGGAAGCCGATCCTGCTCTCGGTCGGCTATGCCGCCTGCCATTGGTGCCATGTCATGGCCCATGAGAGCTTCGAGGACGACGCCACCGCGGAGGTGATGAACGACCTCTTCGTCAACATCAAGGTCGACCGCGAGGAGCGTCCCGACGTCGACGCCATCTACATGGCGGCGCTGCACGAGCTCGGCGAGCATGGCGGCTGGCCGCTGACCATGTTCCTCACGTCCGACGCGGAGCCGTTCTGGGGCGGCACCTATTTCCCCAACCAGGCGCGCTACGGGCGGCCGGGCTTCGTCGATGTGCTGCGCCAAGTGGCGCGGGTCTATCGCGACGATCAGGCCGCCGTGCGCAACAATGCCAATGCGCTGCGCGCGCGGCTCGCACCGAAGCCCGATCGCGGCGAGGGCGCGATGCCCGGCGACGCGGCGTTTGCCGATCTCGCTCAGCGCCTCTCCCAGATCATCGACCCGGTCAACGGCGGCGTCAAAGGCGCGCCGAAATTCCCGCAGCCTCAGCTCCTGAATTATCTCTGGCGCGGGGGCCTCCGCTACGGTCTCGATCTGCCGCAGACCGCGGTGGCGCTGACGCTGAACCACATCGCCCAAGGCGGCATCTACGATCATCTCGGCGGCGGCTTCGCCCGCTACAGCGTCGACGACCGCTGGCTCGTGCCGCATTTCGAGAAGATGCTCTACGACAACGCGCTGCTGGTCGAGCTGATGACCGAGGCGTGGCGCGAGCAGAAGACGCCGCTGTTGGCGCAGCGCATCGACGAGACCATCGGCTGGCTGTTGCGCGAGATGGTCACCGACGGCGGCGCCTTTGCCTCGTCGCTCGACGCCGACAGCGAGGGGGAGGAGGGGAAGTTCTATGTGTGGTCGCGCGACGAGATCGAGGAGGTGCTGGGGACGGAGGACACGCGGGCTTTCGCCGACGCTTATGACGTGAGCCGGGAGGGAAATTGGGAAGGCAAGAATATTCTCAATCGACTCAGTGACTTAGACTTGCGGAAGCGTGACGTCGAGGAGCGGCTGGCAGCGATGCGAGCGAAGCTCCTCGCGCGGCGCGCCAGCCGCATCCGTCCCGGTTTCGACGACAAGGTGCTCGCCGACTGGAACGGCCTGATGATTGCCGCGCTCGCCAAGGCGGCTGATGCCTTCGATCGGCCCGACTGGCTCGGGGCGGGAGAGCAAGCCTTCGACTTCATCCGTACACGGATGACATCCAAGGGGCGGCTGTTCCACGCCTATCGCGCCGGTGAAGCCAAGGCGCCGGCCAACGCCACCGACTACGCCAACATGATCAAGGCGGCGCTCGCGCTTGCGAGCGTCACCGGCAACGTCGCGTACATCGACCAGGCGCGCGGCTGGGTCGAGGTGCTCGAGAAGCACTATCGCGCCGAAGGCCATGGCGGCTATTACATCGCCGCCGACGATACCGACGATCTGATCGTGCGGCCGCTGAACGCGCAAGACGAGGCGGTGCCGAATGCGAACGGCACCATGGTGTCCAACCTGGCGCAGCTCTATCTTTGGACCGGAGAGGAGCGCTATCGGATGCGCGCCGAAGAGATCGTCACCGCATTCGCGGGCGACGTCGGCAACAACGTGTTCCAGCATACGGGGTTGCTCGCGGGCGCCATCGATCTGCTCGCGCCGGCGCATGTCGTCATCGTCGTGCCCGAGGGTAGCGACGCGAAGGCGATGCGCCGCGCGCTGGCGCATGTGTCGCTGCCTGGCGCCGTGGTGCAGGAGGTTCACGCCGGCGTGGGGGCAGGGGCGTCGCTGCCGGAGTCTTCGCCGGCGCACGGCAAGACCGCGATCGACGGCAAGCCGACGGCCTATGTGTGCATCGGCCCGCAATGCTCGGCGCCAGTCACGGATCCCGCGGCGTTGGTAGACGCGGTGAAGTCGGCGCGGCAGCACGTATCGTCTGCGGTAATTTGAGCCTCTCGCAGCGCGCTCCATCCTACGGACCCGCGCCTACGTTCTGCTACTAGACCGCGCGAGCGGCCCCAAAAAGAAGAAGCCCCGACGGGGGGAGACGGGGCTTCTTCGGGTTCCTTTGGGGGGGAACTCGATGGGGAGACACTCCCATCGCCATTGGGGATAGCCGCCCCGACTTACGCGAACCTGACCGAGGCATGGGTCATTTTGTCCAGGCGCGTGGCGTATGAGTTCCCGCCCCACATCGCCGGCTTCGCCAGGTGCCAGGCACCCCAAAAAGAAGAAGCCCCGCACGCAACACCTGGCGGGGCTTCTACGGTCCCTTCTTGGGGGGGACATGGAGGGAGACGGCTCCACCGAACTCTCGCGGAAATGAAAGAAGCCCCGACGGGGGGAGCGGGGCTTCTTCCGGAGACGTCCACGTGGAGAGAAAGGTGATGGGGGGGACCATCACGATCACTGGCTTAGCACCTCCGCGTGGCGCCTGTGCGCGCATTTTGTCCCATGGTCCAACGCGTCGCACCTCCGGTTAACGCCATGATTTTACTGCTTTAAGCTCGCGTGAGCACTAATCCGAAGATGGACGTTCGGTAACCTTCGCCGATGACAAACTCAGCGCCGCCTGGTGCGGGCGCTGCCGTCGCGTCCGCGTCCCTGCTCACGGTGCTCACGGGTGTATTCGAGCAGCTCCGAGACGCCGAACAGGAGCAGCATGAAGCCGCACACGATCTCGATCGAGGCGAGCACGCGGGCGAGGCTCGAATGCGGAACGATGTCGCCATAGCCGACCGTGCTCATGCTGACGATGGAGAAGTAGATCGAACTCGGAGAAGGTCAAGGCGCGGGGGACGCCATCAACGGCGAAATGGGCGTCGGCGGTATATCGCGACAGGATGTGGAAGATCGACGCGAACAAGATCACCAGCAGCGAATAGAAGGTGAGAAAGGCGAAGGCCGGAATCACGAGCCGCGAGATGCGGTGAAAGAACTCCTCGAACAGGAGGCCCTGAGTTGACGAGGAAGATGGCGACGTCGCGGCTCACGCTGAAGACGATGAGCCCGATCAGGGCCATGGCGCCGATCAGCACCGCGGCCGAGTTGGCGACCGGCTCGGCGACGTGGGACAGGAGCACCACGCCGCCGCCGATGATGAAGGTCGGGAACAGCCACAGGAAGGCGCCGAGCATGCGGCGCTCGCTGCGGATGCGCGGGATGCGCGACCACGGCGCGGACCTGATCGCGCCTGAGCCAGCAGCCGGCGACGAAGGCCACGATCGGTAGCGCAAAGGCGACCGCGAGCAGCACGTCGTCCAAGCCGTGAAACACCTCCTCGACGAACAGCGAGAAGATGGCGACATAGACCGCGATCAGATTGGCGAAGGCGATGGAGAACAGGCGGCTGACCGGAAACATCGCCTGAATGGCGGCGATGGCGAGGCCAGCCGAGACGAGAATGACGATGAAGAGCGGGCTCTTGATGCCGGCGGTGGCGACGGCGACGAGGAAGAGGAAGGCGAGCGAAACCGCCAGTCTCACTACGTCCGGCACTACGTGCCGCTGCTCGGCCATGATCGCCCCCGCAAGCCCCGCGCTCTCAGCCTAGCATGGGCGACCGGGGCTTAAGTGTTCATCGAACTCGAAGAACTCGGCGTTGCCCTTGGTCTGCTTGAGCTTGTCGATCAGGAACTCGATGGCGTCCTGGGTGCCCATCGGGTTCAGGATGCGGCGAAGCACATACATCTTCTTGAGCTGATCGCCGGGAACCAGCAGTTCCTCCTTGCGGGTGCCGGAGCGGGCGATGTCGATCGCGGGGAAGACGCGCTTGTCGGCGACCTTGCGGTCGAGCACGATTTCCGAATTGCCGGTGCCCTTGAACTCCTCGAAGATGACTTCGTCCATGCGGCTGCCGGTATCGATCAGCGCCGTGGCGATGATGGTCAGCGAGCCGCCTTCCTCGATGTTGCGCGCCGCGCCGAAGAAACGCTTCGGCCGCTGCAACGCGTTGGCGTCGACGCCGCCGGTCAGCACCTTGCCGGACGAGGGCACCACGGTGTTGTAGGCGCGGCCGAGACGGGTGATGGAATCGAGCAGGATCACCACGTCGCGCTTGTGCTCGACGAGGCGCTTCGCCTTCTCGATGACCATCTCGGCGACCTGCACGTGGCGCGAGGCCGGCTCGTCGAAGGTCGAGGAGATCACCTCGCCTTTCACCGAGCGCTGCATGTCGGTGACTTCCTCGGGGCGCTCATCGATCAGCAGCACGATCAGATAGCACTCCGGGTGGTTGGCGGTGACGGCGTGGGCGATGTTCTGCAAGATCACGGTCTTGCCGGTCCGCGGCTGGGCCACGATCAGGCCGCGCTGGCCCTTGCCGATCGGCGCCACGATGTCGATGACGCGCCCGGTGAGATCTTTCTTCGGCGCGGCCTCGGTCTCCATCTCCAGCCACTCGTCGGGATAGAGCGGCGTCAGATTGTCGAAGTGGATCTTGTGGCGCTGCTTCTCGGGGTCTTCGAAGTTGATGGTGTTGACCTTGAGCAGGGCGAAATAGCGCTCGCCCTCCTTGGGACTCCTGATCTGGCCTTCGACGGTGTCGCCGGTGCGCAAACCGAAGCGGCGGATCTGCGAGGGCGAGACGTAGATGTCGTCGGGGCCGGCGAGATAGTTGGAATCGGGCGAGCGCAGGAAGCCGAAGCCGTCCTGCAGCACTTCGACCACGCCGGTCCCGGTAATATCAACGTCGCGCGCCGCGAGCTGCTTCAGAATGGCGAACATCAGCTCCTGCTTGCGCATGGCTGACGCGTTCTCGACGGCGACCTCCTCGGCGAAGCTCAGAAGCTCCGTCGGCGATTTCGACTTGAGTTCCTGCAGTTTCATTTCCTGCATAAACGACTACTCCAAATGGGAATTAACTTGAGGTCTCCACACGCGGTTTCGCGGATGGGGAGAGGGGAAAGGGGAAGGGTATCGCCTCGGCGGTGAGGCAGGACTTTTAGCGCCTGCTCCGCTCCGGGTGACCCGGTTTTTTGAGGAATTCTCGGGCCGCAACAGCGATCCCGGATTGGAAGCGACTCGTCTTATAGCAGACCCTGGCGGCTGGCGGAACTGGTTTGACTTGCCCTTCAGAACGGCTTGACGATGACCAAAATCACGATCGCAATCATGAGCACGGTGGGGATCTCGTTCACCATGCGGTAGAAGCGCGCGGGGTGGGTGTTGCGGTCCTGGGCGAAATCCTTGGTCCATTTGGCAAGGAAGCCGTGAAAGGCCGACAGCAGGATCACGAGCGCGAGCTTGAGGTGAAACCAGCCAGTCCGCCGACCAGTTGATCAGGCCGGAAAAAGCGAGGATCAGCCCAAACACCCAGCTCGCGACCATGGCCGGGGTGGTGATGAAGCGGAGCAGCCGCCGCTCCATGATCTTGAACGTCTCGGACTGCTCAGAGCCCTTCGGGCTGCCGGCGTGATAGACGAACAGCCGCGGCAAATAGAGCAGGCCCGCCATCCAGGCGATAATGGCGATGACGTGGAAGGCCAGGATATAGGACAGCAGCATCGAGTTTTCCAGGGCGGCCCGTTCAAGGTCCCTTCACGAGCTCGACCAGCCGCGCCACGTGCTCCGGCGGGGTCTCGGGCACGATGCCGTGGCCGAGATTGAACACGAACGGCTTTGAGCTAAGTGCCTCCAGGATTTCGCCAACTCTCGCCTCGAGCGCCTTGCCGCCGGCGACGAGGAGGAGGGGATCGAGATTGCCCTGAACCGGCATGCGGCTTTGCAGCCGGTCGCGCATATAGGCGAGCGGCACGCTCGTGTCGCAGCCGATGGCGTCGATGCCGGTCTCTCGCGCATAAACTTCCGCAAGCGCACCGCAGCCGCGGGGGAAACCGATGATCGGAATGTCTGGGGCCTGTCTCTTCACGCCGGCAACGATGGCCTGAGTCGGGGCAATGCACCAACGGGCAAATTCGTTCTCGGGCAAGCCGCCGGCCCAGCTGTCGAAAATCTGCAACGCCCCGGCGCCCGCCTCGACCTGGTGCAGCAGATAATCGACCGAGGTTTCGACCAGGAGATCGATCAGGCGCTGAAATCCATCAGGGTCGCGGTAGGCCCAGAGCCTTGCCTCGGCCTGGTCCTTGCTGCCGCCGCCCTCGACCATGTAGGTCGCGACGGTCCAGGGCGCCCCGCAAAAGCCGATCACCGGGATGCCAACGGGCAGGCCAGCGACGACAAGCTGTAGCGTCTCATAGACCGGATCAAGCCGGGTCTCCGCCGCTCTCCGGTCTAGCACCTTCAGGTCGTGCCGTGCCGCGAACCGGCTCGAGGCGGGGTCCTTCGCCTTCGACAAACTCGACCTTCTGCCCCAGCGCATAAGGCACGATCAGAATGTCGGAGAACACAATCGCCGCGTCGAGATCGAACCGGCGCAAGGGCTGCAGCGTTACCTCCGCGGCGAGCCTTGGGGTACGGCAGAGATCGAGGAACGAGCCGACCTCGCGCCTCACCTCGCGATATTCCGGGAGGTAGCGTCCAGCCTGACGCATCAGCCAGATCGGAGGCGGCGTGACCGTCGTGCCCTTGAGAGCTGAAATCAGACGATTCGCTTGAGGCGATGTGCGCAACATGGATCTCTCAAAACATTAATAAGGAGAGTCTCAAATAGTTTTCTGTAGTTTCTATTTAGCCGTGAGTAGCGCTAATTCTTTGCTGTCACCAGACTGTCGACAGGGAAGCGTCGGGTGGCATGGAGGCCCCGCGGTGGTGTTTTTGCGGCGAGTGTGACGACTTCGTGAGCGGACCCCCTGGTATTGCGCGGTTCTCCTTGGTTTTCGACCCTCGGCGCGACTGTTGAAGACGGTTGAACAGCCTGTGCGGAGCCCCGGCCAGAGGCTGGGGATGGACGAGGGTATTGCCGGGCGGCCGCGGAACGCCGTTATTTTTTCGACACAAGCGAATCTGTGAACAAGGTTGCCGCCTGAGCGGGACCAACCGGGAGGGGGCGCGGATGCGGGTCCAGTTGCTCCGTTAATCATTCAGAGTTATCCCAAGGCCCAGCCATGGATGCTCCCCGTACTTTCCACCTGCATATGATCTCGGACGCGACCGGCGAGACCCTGGTCGCGATCGCCAAGGCGGTGCGCGTGCAATATGCGCAAGTCCGCGCCATCGAGCATATCCATCCCCTGGTTCGCAGCCGGCGGGAGCTCGAGCGCGTGCTCAAGGATGTCGAGGCAAGCCCCGGCATCGTGCTCTATACCGTGGTCAGTCCCGAGCTGGTCGAGGTTCTCGAGCAGACCTGCAAGCGCCTGAACATTCCTTGCGTCGCGGCGCTCAAGAGCATTCTCCAGGTGTTCGAATCCTATCTCGGCACGCCGTCGACGCCGACGGTCGCCGGCCAGCATGTGCTCGACGCCGATTACTTCCGGCGCATCGAGGCGCTCAATTTCACCATGCTGCACGATGACGGTCATTTGCCCGAAAATCTCGACGACGCCGATATTCTTCTCGTCGGCATCAGCCGGACATCGAAGACCCCGACCAGCATCTATCTCGCCAATCGCGGCTACAAGACCGCCAACGTGCCGCTCGTTCCCGGCGTGCCGCTGCCGCCAAAGCTCGAAGCGCGCACCAATGCCTTCGTCGTCGGCCTTGTCGCCAGTCCGGAGCGCATCGCCCAGGTGCGGCAGAACCGCGTGCTGGAGCATGCGGCGTCCCATCTCGATACCTATGTCGACCGCGAGGCGATCGCCGCGGAGGTCGCCGAGACGCGGCAACTATGCGCGCGGAGAGGCTGGCCGCTGATCGACGTCACGCGCCGCTCCATCGAGGAGACGGCGGCTGCGATCTTAAGGCTCTATCACGACCGCGGCGCGCCGGTGCTCGATCCATGAGCGGGTTCCTGCAGGGCAACCGTCCGCCCCTGATCCTCGCTTCCGGCAGCAAAGTCCGCGCGCGATTGCTGGAAGCGGCCGGGCTCGCTTTCATCGTCGAGGCGCCGGGCCTCGATGAAGCGGCCATGCATCAGGCCGTGAGCGGCGAGGAGAAACTCGAGCCGCAGGACGTTGCCGAGGTCCTGGCCCGCGCCAAGGCTGAGGCAATCAGCGAGCTTGCGCCGCAGGCCTTCGTCATCGGCGCCGACCAGGTGCTCGCCTTTGGCGACAGCATCCTCTCCAAGCCGGACAGCATGGAGGCGGCGCGGCGCGAGCTGCTCGATATGAGCGGCAAGACCCACACGCTGCATACCGCCGTTGCGCTTGCCACCGGCGGCGCGAGCGTGTGGTCTCACAGCGAGACCTCGACGCTGGTGATGCGGAAGCTCACGCCCGCGTTCATCGGCCGCTATCTCGCCGCCGCCGGCGAAGAGGTGCTGGACTCGGTCGGGGCCTATCAGCTGGAATCGATCGGGGTGCAGTTGTTCGAGAAGATCGACGGCGACTATTTCTCCATCCTTGGGCTGCCGCTGCTGCCGCTGCTCGATGCGCTGCGGCGGCAGGGCGTCATTGACAGCTGATCGGAGCAAGATGTGAAACGGGCCTGTGTCATCGGCTGGCCGGTCGAGCATTCGCGCTCACCCCTGATCCACCGCTATTGGCTCGATCTCTATGGCGTCGAGGGCGCCTATGAGAAGGAAGCGGTGCCGCCGGAGGAGATCGAGGCCTTCCTGCGCTCGCTCGGCGCCCGCGGCTATGCCGGCGCCAATGTGACCTTGCCGCATAAGGAGGCGGCGTTTGCCGTGGCCGACGCCGCTGACGCTGCGGCAAAGGCGATCGGCGCCGCCAACACCTTGTGGCTCGATGAGCAAGGGCGACTGCACGCGAGCAACACCGACGCCTATGGCTTCATGACCCACCTCTCTGAACAGGCGCCGGATTGGAACCGGGGCCGAAGGCCCGTGGTGGTGCTCGGTGCCGGGGGCGCGGCGCGCGCCATTCTCCACGGACTGCTCGCGGGCGGCGCCGCGAAGGTCCTGATCGCCAACCGCAGCCAGGACCGGGCCGAGGCTCTCGCCAAGGCGTTCGGCCCGTCGGTCTCGGTGGTGCCCTGGTCGGAGAAGGGCAAAGCCCTTGCAGGCTGCGGCCTTCTGATCAACGCCACGAGCCTCGGCATGACCGGGAAGCCGCCGCTCGACATTGACCTCGCCCTGCTTCCGGCTGACGCGGTTGTCGCCGATATCGTCTATAGCCCGCTGGAAACCGAGCTGCTGGCGGCGGCGAAGGCGAGGGGGAACCTCACCGTCGACGGGCTCGGCATGCTGCTCCATCAGGCGGTGCCGGGATTTGAGCGCTGGTTCGGCGTCCGTCCCGAGGTGACGCCGGCGCTTCGCGCCCACATCGTCAAAAGTCTGGTCGGCGCGTGATGCTGGTCATCGGTCTCACCGGCTCGATCGGCATGGGCAAGTCCGCAGCGGCGGCGCATTTCCGTGCGCGCGGCGTGCCCGTGTGCGATGCCGATGCGGAGGTTCACCGGCTCTACGAGGGGAAGGGTGTCGCCGCGGTCGGCCGACGCCTTTCCCAATGCGATCCGCGGCGGCAAGGTCGACCGCGAGCTCCTGGCTCAAGAGGTCGCCGGTCATCCCGCAGAAGCTCAAGCAGCTCGAAAGCATCGTGCATCCCTTGGTGGTCGAGGCCGAGATCGACTTCCTGCGCCAGGAGGAGAAGCGCGGCACGAAATTCGCCGTACTCGAGATCCCGCTCCTGTTCGAGACCGGGGCCGAAGCCCGCGTCGATGTCACCGTGGTGGTGAGCGCGCCGCCCGAGGTGCAACGGGCCCGCGTGCTCGCGCGCCCAGGCATGACCATCGACAAGCTCGAACATCTGCTCAAGCGCCAGCTTCCCGACGCGGAGAAGCGGGCGCGCGCCGACTACGTTGTGGACAGCGGCACGACCCTTGAGGATATGCAGGCGCAGCTCGATAAGATTCTCGAATCGCTCGAAGGCCGCAACGGCCGCGTGATGGATACGCTCCGTCACGAACAAGAACGCTAAGGGGGAAGCGGGCGCATTGCGCGAGGTCATTCTCGATACGGAAACCACGGGCCTCGACCCGGCGGCCGGGCATCGCGTCGTCGAGATCGGCTGCGTCGAGCTGCTCAACTGCATCCCGACCGGACGCGTGTGGCACTGCCATATCAACCCCGATCGCGACATGCCCTACGCGGCGTACGAGGTGCACGGGCTCTCCATCGAGTTCCTGTCGACCAAGCCGCGCTTTCATGAGCTCGCCGACGACATGCTCGAGTTCATCGAGGGCGCCATGCTCGTGATGCACAACGCGCCCTTCGACTTCGCCTTCCTCAACGCCGAACTTGAGCGCCTCAACCGTCCGCTGCTGCGCTGGGACCGCGTGGTCGACACGCTGGCGCTGGCGCGGCGCAAGCATCCGGGCTCGCCTTGCAGCCTCGACGCGCTGTGCAAGCGCTACGGCATCGATCTTTCCGGGCGCGAGAAGCATGGCGCGCTGCTCGATTGCCGGTTGCTCGCCTCGGTCTATGTCGAGCTCGTCGGCGGTCACCAGGCGCGGCTCGAATTCGCGGCGGAAGCCGCGGCGCAAGCGGCGCTGCTGCATACGGTCGCAGCAGGAGCACGGCCGCGGCCTTCGCCGCTGGCGCCGCGCCTCACGCTCGAAGAGAGGGTTGCGCACGAGGCCTTCATCGCCACGCTTGGCGAAGGGGCGTTGTGGCGCCCGGTCCTTGCGGTGATTTCGCGCTAGTTCGTGGCCTGGCCTTGGGCCCGCGCCAGGTTCTGGGCGTAAAGCCTGCCGAAATCGATAGGGTCGAGCATCAGCGGCGGAAAGCCGCCGTCGCGGGTGACGTCGGCGAGGACGCGCCGCACGAAGGGGAACAGGATCGTCGGGCAATCGACGAACAGCACCGGCTGCAGCATGTTCTGGGGCACGTTGCGGAGGCGGAACAGCCCGGCATAGGCAAGCTCGACATTGTAAATCACGTTGTCGTCGCTCGTGGCATGGGCCTCGATATTGACGGTGGTTTCATAGACCTCTTCGGCCTTGGGCACGACCGAGACATTGACGGTGATCTGAAGCTGCGGATTTGGCGGCGGGTTCTGTAGCGCCTGGGGGGCGGCAGGGCTCTCGAAGGACAGATCTTTGACGTATTGGCCAATGACGTTGAGCTGGGCTGGAGCCGCGGCTTCCTTGGGCGCCTCGGGCGCTGGGGCCGGCTCGCCCTCTGCGGCTTGCGTCTCGGGCTTTCCGTCGCCATTGCCCTTGCCGCCTTGCGTATCCTTCGTCTTGGCCATGAGGTGCTTTCCAAGCTTTTTGACTGAGGGCTGGCTACCACGGCAGGGAATGTCCCGCAATTCCAAGCTCAACGTCGAGGTCACCGCCCGCGGGCTGGTGTTGGCAGCGACAAATTAAGGCCATGACCGTTTAGGGTTGGCTTAGGCCCTACGAATGCCTTAAGTTGAGCCTATTGGGTGAAGTGGGATCATCCCCTAAACCTGAGACTCCCGCTGGTAAATCTCTCGATGCGAACCAATATGCATCTTGGGAGTTCCGCAAGCATCGCGGGCCAATCCACGAACGCGGGTCGCGGCAAGAATGAGTGAAGCTTTCGACATCTATACTTTGCTGTTTCTGGTGCTGGCGGTCGTGATCTTTCTCCGCCTGCGCAATGTGCTCGGGCGGCGCACCGGCAACGAACGACAGCCCTACGATCCCTATTCGGCCCCAGACGAGAAGCGCCCGGGCGCGCCGAAGACCAACGAGCCCGTGGTGGCGCTGCCGCGCGGCCGCTCGGCGCCGATCACCGAAACCTCGGTGCCGTCGGTCGAGGATATCGAGGCCCGGCTTGGCGGCCATGCGCCGAAGGACAGTCCTTTGGCACGTTCGCTGACCCAGCTGATGCGCGTCGACCCCAGCTTCGATCCTGGAAGCTTCCTCTCCGGCGCCAAGTCCGCCTATGAGATGATCGTGATGTCCTTTGCCGAGGGCGACGAGGCGATGCTGAAGCAGCTTCTGAGCGCCGAGGTGTTCGACGGCTTCGAGAGCGCCATCCGCGAGCGTGAGTTCCGCGGCGAGAAGGTTGAATCGAACCTGGTCGGCATCAACAAGGCCGACATCATCGAGGCGGACGTCAAGAACCGCAGCGCCTATGTCACGGTCAAATTCGTGAGCGAACTGATCTCGGTCACGCGCGACGCCGACGGCGAAGTGGTGGAGGGCGACCCGAAGAAGGTGCGCGAGGTCACGGACATCTGGACCTTCTGCCGCGAGGTCGACTCCAGGAACCCGAACTGGAAGCTGGTCGCCACCGAATTCGGCGAACTGAGCCGCCTGCCGGTGCGGGGCTTGGACCACCGCTCCTTGCTGTTGCTGACCGGCGCCGCCGCGGCCACCATCGGCCTGCTGTTGCTGCTTTTCGTCCTGTTCCGGGGAAAACCCGTGCAGGAGGAGGCGAGGTCAGGTTCGAGCCCATCGACTTCAGCGAGATCGACGGCTGGCAGGACTGACGACCAGGCCGCGGCCTTCGCCACACTGCTCAAATCGTGCCGCAGAATCGCTGCCAGGCCGGGCAGCGCCAATGTCTCGGCCGGTGCTTGCGCCGCGGCGCTTGCTCTCGCCGCTGGCGGTGAGGTTTCGCGCGAGGCGGCGCGCAGCTTCTTCGAAGCGCATTACACGCCCTATCGCGTGGTGGCGCCGAAGCCCGGCCGCGTTACCGGCTATTACGAACCCGAGATCGAGGGCTCGCGGGAGAAAAGCGCGAAATTTTCCGGTGGCCGCCTACGGGCGCCCCGACGATCTCGTATCGGTGAAGCCGGACGAGATGCGCGCGCGCGATTCCGCTGCTGGGGTCCTGACGGCGATGCGGAAGACGGATGACGGGCTCGTGCCCTTCTATACGCGCGAGGAGATCGACAAGGGCGCGCTTGCCGGCCGCAATCTCGAGCTCGTCTATCTCGATCCCGTAGAATTGTTCTTCATGCAGGTGCAGGGGTCCGGCCGCGTCCGTCTCCCGGATGGAACCCATGTGCGGCTTGGCTACGCGACCAAGAACGGCCACCCCTACACCTCGATCGGCAAGAAACTGGTCGATCTTGGCGAAGGCAAGCCGAAGTCGATGTCGATGCAAGGGATCAAGGCATGGCTGCACGCCGACCCGGAGCGCGGCAAGAAGCTGATGTGGGAGAACAAGTCCTATGTGTTCTTTCGTCTGCTCGACGAGAAAGAGGGAGAGGACGGCCCAATCGGCGCGCAAAGCGTGTCGCTCACGCCGGAGCGAAGCCTTGCCGTCGATCCCTCCTTTCACGCGCTCGGGCTGCCGATCTTCGTCGAAGCACCGGAGCTGACTAAACCCGACGGTACCCCGTTCCGGCGGCTGATGATCGCGCAGGATGTCGGCTCGGCGATCAAGGGGCCCGAGCGCGGCGACATCTTCTGGGGCTCCGGCGATGGCGCTGGCGCGATTGCCGGCACCACCCTGGCGCCGGCTCACTTCATAGTGCTCAAGCCCAACGACGCGGCGGGGTCTTGAGCCCCGATGGGAAGGCGCGGCAAGGACGACGACGATGCGGCGCTGTGGGACAAGATCGCGCGCAGCGCTTCGCCGTTGAAGCGCCGGGAGCCGCGGCCGCCAGCCGAGAAGCGGGGTGCGCCGAAGCCGGCGACACCGGGGCCGCCGTCGCCGCGCGCCAAGTCCAAGCCTGCTGCGGCACCAAAAACAGCGGTTCACGTCCCCCGCGCCGACAGCCTCGACCGGCAAACGGCGCGGCAGCTGGCGAAGGGCAGGCTCGAGGTCGAGGCGCGGCTCGATCTCCACGGGCTGCGGCAGCGCGATGCCCACGCGCAGCTCCACCGCTTCCTCAAGCAAGCGCAGGCCCGTGGCCTTCGCCATGTGCTGGTCATCACCGGCAAGGGCGCGCGTCCCCAGGCGCCAACGAGCTTCTATGAGGAGGACGAGCGCGGCGTGCTGCGCAATGCCGTGCCGCGCTGGCTCGCCGAGCCTGACCTCGCGCCGCTCGTGGTCAGCTTCGCGCCGGCCCCGCGCCCCCTTGGCGGCGACGGCGCGCTTTATGTGCGCTTGCGGAAGGCGATGCGAAAGTAGTCCCCGCCGAGGCCGGGGTCCCCGCAAGGTGGTCATCTTGCCGCGTTGACCATGTCTCACGCCGGGCGCAATTGGGTCGCGCGAGGCAATGCTGTCCGATGGCCCAGCTGTTCAGCTTCCACCAGGGTCCACCGCTCAATCTTTGGGAGCGCTGCAGCCTGCAAAGCTTCGCGGATCTCGGCCATGACCTCGTGCTGTTCTCTTACGGCAAGCTCGATGTCCCCCAGGGCGTAAGCTTGGCCCCGGCCAGGGACATTATCCCCGAAGAAAAATTCCGCGACTTCATTGGGCGCGCGCCTGACCAGTTCGCGCAATTCAGCGATTGGTTCAGATACGCCTTGCTCTACCGGCACGGCAATTGGTGGGTCGACACCGACGTTGTCTGCACCACGCCATCACTTCCCGACGATGATGTCGTCTTTGCCAAGGCGGTGGGTCCCGGCTGGCTGAATGGCGGCGTCATCAAGTTTCCTGCGAACCATCCGCTTCTCGCCGATGCCCTCGACTACTGCGACTCTCATTGGCGCGAGGTGGCGTCATCCCACCGAAGCATGCTCGGGCCGTTTCTGATCACGGAGCTTGTCGACAAGTACAAGCTTCGGGACCGCGTCCAGAACCTCTCTCCGGTGAGGGGCAAGCGTGTCTGGGACTTCGGCGATCCGGCCAAACGGGACGACGTTGCGGCCCTGTTTGCCGGATGCCCCGTCATCCATTGGTGGCAGTGGTGGTTTCGCGCCGCCGGGCTCCCGCGTGACGTGCTACCGCCAAGGGACAGCTTCCTTGCGGAGCACTTCCTGCTACACGGCGGCGAAGGGCACCCGCATCTCGCGCTTGAAACCTATCGCGCGGCGGCCGCCGCGGCGCGGAGGGCGCGGGCGGCGGTTGCCCCAGCCCCGGCAAAAAAGCCGCAGACATGGCAAAAGCGGCTCGCGCGCTGGTTCGGTGGGCCGCGGCCCGGGAAGCGGGGCGGCTAAAGCGAGCGGGCTGGCCTGATCAAAGAATGAACTTCGACAGGTCGGCGTTCTTGGCGAGGTCGCCGATATGCTTCTCGACATAGGCGGCGTCGATCACCAGCTTGTCGCCGGCCTTGTCGGAGGCGTCGAAGGAAATCTCGTCGAGAATTCGCTCCATCACCGTCGACAGCCGGCGCGCGCCGATATTCTCGACATTGGTGTTCACCTCGACGGCGATGTCGGCGATGGCCTCGATCGAGTCCGGCGTAAAGTCGAGCTCGACGCCTTCGGTCTGCATCAGCGCGACATACTGCCTGATAAGGCAGGCCTTGGGCTCGGTGAGGATGCGGCGGAAATCCTCGCGCGTCAGCGCACGGAGCTCGACCCTGATCGGCAGCCGCCCTTGCAGTTCCGGCAGGAGGTCCGAGGGCTTCGCGGTGTGGAAGGCCCCTGAGGCGATGAACAGCACGTGGTCGGTCTTCACCGGACCGTATTTGGTGCCGACGGTGGTACCTTCGATCAGGGGCAGGAGATCGCGCTGCACGCCCTCGCGACTGACATCGGCGCCGATGCGCTCGGAGCGCGCGCAGATCTTGTCGATCTCGTCGAGAAACACGATGCCGTTGTTCTCGACGTTCTTGACGGCGTCCTGAACGATCTGATCGTTGTCGATCAGCTTGTCGCTCTCCTCGGCCATCAGAATGCCGAAACTGTCGCCGACATTGACCCGGCGCGGCTTGGTGCGGTGGCCGAGCGCCTTGCCGAGCATGTCGGAGAGATTGATCATGCCGACCTGGCTGCCGGGCATGCCGGGGATCTCGAATGAGGGCATGCCCATGCCGGTGTCCGCCACCTGGATCTCGATCTCCTTCTCGTCGAGCTCGCCGGCGCGTAGCCGCTTGCGGAACATGTCGCGGGTCGCGGGCGTGGCGTGGATGCCGACCAGCGCATCGATCACGCGCTCCTCGGCCTTCAACTGCGCCTTGGCCTCGACCTCCTTGCGCTTGGTGTCGCGGGCAAGCCCGATTGCCGCTTCGAGCAGATCACGGATGATCTGATCGACGTCGCGGCCGACATAGCCGACCTCGGTGAACTTGGTCGCCTCGACCTTGATGAACGGCGCATTGGCGAGCTTGGCCAGCCGCCGCGAGATCTCGGTCTTGCCGACGCCGGTCGGTCCGATCATGAGGATGTTCTTGGGCAACACCTCCTCGCGCAGCTCGTCGTCGAGCTGCTGGCGGCGCCAGCGATTGCGCAAGGCAATGGCCACGGCACGCTTGGCGTCGCGCTGACCGATGATGTGGCGATCGAGCTCGGAAACAATCTCGCGGGGAGAGAAACTGCATCATTGGGTTACTTCGTGGACTCGAGAGTTTCGACGACAACCTGGTCGTTGGTGTAAACGCAGATATTGGCGGCAATGGCCATGGCTTTCCGCGCGATGGCCTCGGCGTCGAGCTCACTGTCGAGCAAGGCGCGTGCCGCGGCAAGCGCGTAACTGCCGCCGGAGCCGATGCCCATGACGTCGTCGTCAGGCTCGAGCACATCGCCGGTGCCGGTCAGCACCAGGCTCTCGCCGGGATCGGCAACGATCATCATGGCTTCGAGGTGGCGGAGATAGCGGTCGGTGCGCCAATCCTTGGCGAGCTCGACGCAGGCACGCTTGAGCTGATCGGGGAAGCGCTCGAGCTTGGCCTCGAGCCGCTCGAACAGGGTGAAGGCGTCTGCGGTGGCGCCGGCAAAGCCGGCGATGACGCTGCCGGAGCCGACCCGGCGCACCTTCTTCGCATTGCCCTTGATAATGGTCTGGCCAAGGCTGACCTGGCCGTCGCCGGCGATCACCACCTTGCCGCCCTTGCGGACGGTGAGGATGGTCGTGGCATGCCAAACGCTGGGGGAGGAGGATGTGGTCATTGCTGCATTGCGATATCGGCATGATAGCCGGTTTCGTCAAGCCGTGGCGGCGAAACGGGCACGGAAGCTGGCTCGTCATTCGTCCTAGGCTGCCGTGGCGTCTCTTGCCACGAGGGCCTATAAGCCCCTCGATCAACCGAATTGATTAACGGCCTTGTCTTAAAATCCTGCCATGCAGAAACCGGCCAAATCCAAATCGAAGCGGAGCGCCATGGTCGAGCGCCGCACCAAGGAGACCGCGATCACCGCGCGCGTCGATCTCGACGGTAGCGGTGCCTATGACGTCTCCACCGGGGTCGGCTTCCTCGACCACATGATCGAGCAGCTGGCGCGGCACTCGCTGATCGACATCGCGCTCAAGGCCAAAGGCGATCTCCATATCGACCAACACCACACCACCGAGGATTCGGGCATCGTCCTCGGCCAGGCGATCGCCGCGGCGCTCGGCGACAAGCAAGGCATCGCCCGCTACGGCTTTGCCTATCTACCCATGGACGAGACCCTGACCCGCGTTGCTATCGACGTTTCGGGGCGCCCCTATCTCGTGTGGCGGGTCGACTTCACCCGGTCGAAGATCGGGGACATGGACACCGAGCTGTTCCGGGAATGGTTCCAGGCCTTTGCTCAGCACGCCGGCCTCACGCTCCATGTCGAAACCCTTTACGGCGAGAATAGTCACCATATCGCCGAGACCTGCTATAAGGCGCTCGCACGCGCGCTCCGCCAGGCGGTCGGCATCGATGAGCGCCAAGGTGGCCGCGTGCCGTCGACCAAGGGCCAGCTCCAAGGCTGACGCGTAGTTTCGTTCTCGCCAGCGGGCAGGTGCCGTGACCGTCTATTCCGTTTATGAGCCGCCGGCCAAGGCGCCCGAAGTCTTGACGCGCGCCGAGGCGCTCGGCTTCGTCAAGGAGGGCTTCTCCTGGCCCGCGCTTCTGGTGCCGGGGCTTTGGCTCCTGTATCAGCGGATGTGGCTCGAGTTCGTGCTGTTCGTTGTCCTGTTTGTGGTGCTGGGGTGGCTGCTCGGCCAGAGCGATCAGGGGCAGGCACTGTTCGGCTGGATCAGTCTCGGCATCGTGGTGCTGTTTGCCGCCGAGGCCAACGATCTTCGCCGCGCGGCGCTTGAGCGGCGCGGCTGGCGCGAGGTCGGGGTCGCCATCGGTCAGAGCCGGGAGGCGGCGGAGTTCTCGTTCTTCCGCTCATGGCTGCCGGAGCAGGAGCGTTCCTCCCGCGACCGGCCGGTCGCGCCCGACGTTCCGCGCCAGACCGAAGTGCCGCCGAGAAAGCCGGGCGGCGAAAGTGAGGAGGTCATCGGCCTGTTTCCGCAGCCGTAATGAACGCCATGCACGTCGCCATCATCGATTACGGTTCCGGCAATCTGCACTCGGCCGCCAAGGCCTTCGAGCGCGCTGCCCGCGAGCACGGTTCGCGGCTTTCGGTAAAGGTGACGGCCGCGCCGGAAGATGTCGCCGCAGCGGACCGCATCGTGCTCCCAGGTGTCGGTGCCTTCGCCGATTGCAAGCGCGGGCTCGAGGGCGTTCCAGGGATGGTCGAGGCGCTCACCGAAGCGGTACAGGAGAGTGGCAAGCCCTTTCTCGGCATCTGCGTCGGGCTCCAGCTGATGGCGACCCGCGGCCTCGAGCATGGCGTGACGACAGGTCTTGACTGGATCGGCGGCGAGGTCCGGGCGATCGAGCCGGATGATCCCGATCTCAAGATTCCCCATATGGGCTGGAACACGCTTCGGGTCGCGCACGATCATGCGCTGCTCGACGGCGTTCCGACTGGAGACGGCGGTATGCATGCCTATTTCGTGCATTCCTACCACTTCGTGCCTGAAGAGGAGGATCGGCTCGTGGCCAGCACCGACTATGGCGGGGCCATTACGGCGCTCGTCGCCAAGGACAATATGGCCGGGACCCAGTTCCACCCCGAGAAGAGCCAAACGCTCGGCCTCGCGCTGATCGCCAATTTCCTGAGGTGGCGGCCATGATCCTGATCCCGGCCATCGACCTCAAGGAGGGCAATTGCGTCCGCCTGCGCCAGGGCGAGATGGACCGCGCCACGGTGTTCAACGCCGACCCCGCGGCCCAGGCCCGCGCCTTCGAGGCGCAGGGCTTCAAGTGGCTGCACCTCGTCGACCTCGACGGCGCCTTCGCCGGGAAGCCGGTCAATGCCATCGCCGTCGCCGACATTCTGAAGGCGGTCGACATCCCGGTGCAACTCGGCGGCGGCATCCGCAACCTCGCCACCATCGAGGCTTGGCTCGGCGAGGGCGTATCGCGTGTCATCCTCGGGACCGCCGCGGTGCGCGATCCCTATCTCGTCGATGAGGCTGCGCGGCAATTCCCCGGACGCATCGCCGTCGGCATCGATGCGCGCAACGGCGTCACTGCGATCGAGGGTTGGGCCGAGGAGAGCGAAATCTCGGCGCTCGATCTCGTGCGGCGGATCGAGGATGCCGGCGTCTCGGCCATCATCTATACGGACATTGCGCGGGACGGCGTGCTCACGGGCCTCAATCTCGACGCCGCGGCGGAGCTGGCGCGGGCGACGTCGATCCCGGTGATCGCGAGCGGGGGCCTCGCCTCGATCGAAGACGTGAAGCGGCTGCTGCGCCCCGAATATGCGATGCTGGGCGGCGCGATTGCGGGCCGCGCTCTCTACGACGGCAGACTCGACGCCGCGGAGGCCCTGGCGCTGATTGCTGCCAATCGGAGCGAGATGCAGGATTCGGTCTAGGTCGGGCGTCGATGGGCACGCGCACCATATTTGTCTTGCTGCTGCTTCTCATCGTTCTCGTCGGCTTTGCGCCGGCCCTGATCGGCGTTGGCAGTCAGACGATCGCCGAGGCTGCCGGCTGCCAGGTCGATCTCAACCGGGTGATCCCTTGCGTGATCGACGGGCGCGACTATGGGCCGCTGTTCTACAAGCTCAGCTTCGCCATCTGGTACTCCTATGTCAGCATTCCCGCCGCCCTCGTCCTGCTCGGCCTGTGGGCGACCGCCGTCGTCATTGCGGTGATCGTCGCCCTCGGCAAGACTCCCTCGTCAAAGGCCAAAACGTAGATCTCGTCATGCTCAAGGTTCGCGTCATCCCCTGTCTCGACGTCAAAGATGGCCGCGTGGTCAAGGGCGTCAATTTCGTCGATCTCCGCGACGCCGGCGATCCGGTCGAGGCGGCGAGCGCCTATGACGAGGCCGGCGCCGACGAGCTTTGCTTCCTCGACATCACCGCGAGCCATGAGGACCGGGACACCATCTTCGATGTGGTCGAGCGCACCGCGGAGCGATGCTTCATGCCGCTCACCGTCGGCGGCGGCGTGCGCAAGCTTGACGACGTGCGCAAGCTGCTCGAGGCGGGCGCCGACAAGGTCTCGATCAACACCGCCGCGGTGAAGGACCGCGATTTCGTGCGCGCCGCCTCGGAGAAGTTCGGGGCGCAATGCATCGTGGTTGCCATCGACGCCAAGCGCGTCGGTACCGGCAAGGACCGCGGACCGCGCTTCGAGATCTTCACCCATGGTGGCCGCGAGCCGACCGGCATCGAGGCGGTCGGCTATGCGCGGGAGGTCGTCGCGCTCGGCGCCGGCGAGATCCTTCTCACCTCCATGGATCGCGACGGCACGCGGGCAGGCTTCGACCTCGAATTGACGCGGGCGGTGTCCGACGCGGTGACGGTGCCGGTGATCGCGAGCGGCGGGGTGGGGACGCTGGAGCATCTCGTCGAGGGGGTGCGCGAGGGACACGCGTCTGCCGTGTTGGCCGCCTCTATTTTCCACTATGGCGAACATTCGATCGGCGAGGCCAAGCGCTTCATGGCTGCTGCCGGGCTGCCGATGAGGCTCGATGGCTAGGCTGTGCAAATGTCACCGCTGCCATCCGAATCCTGCCCGCCAAACAGGCAGACAATGCCTCACCTTTGCTATTGCCGTGCGGTACCCCCTGTTCCAATCTCGCCCGAACGTGTATGAGCCAGGGTCATGAGCAAAAATGATGTGCTGAGCCGGCTCGCCGCCAACATCAAGGCGCGGCGGACGGCGAGACCGGAAGACTCCCATACGCGGCGGCTGCTGGACGGCGCCCCCGTCAAGCCTGCCAAGAAGCTTGGCGAGGAGGCGGTGGAAACGGCCATCGCCGCGATTGCCCAGGACGATGACGCGTTAATCGCCGAGGCCGCGGACCTGCTCTATCACCTGCTGGTGGTGCTGGAGTCGCGCGAGGTCGCTCTCGACCAGGTCCTGGCCGAGCTCGAGCGGCGGATGGGTGCCACGGAGCTCGCGCAACAGAGGCGAAAAGCGGCGTCGGTCTGACGTCCGGCAGCGCCCATGAATCCGCGCCCCACCGTCGCGTTTTCTCCGTACGCAACCTATTCCCGCGACGACTGGGCGGCGCTCAGGGCGGATACGCCCATGCTGCTTACCGAGGCCGACCTTGAGAACCTCAGCGGCCTGACCGAGCGGGTGTCGACCAAGGAGGTGGTCGAGGTTTATCTGCCGCTGTCGAGGCTGCTCAATCTCTATGTCGAGTTGCTGCAAATGCTGCACGGCTCGACCACGGCGTTCCTGCGCAACGGCGATGGCAAGATGCCGTTCATCATCGGCCTTGCCGGTAGCGTTGCCGTGGGCAAGAGCACCACGGGACGCGTGCTCCAGGCGCTCCTTGCCCGCTGGCCGAACCATCCGCGGGTGGAGCTCGTTCCGACCGACGGCTTCCTGTTTCCCAATGCCGTGCTCGAAGCGCGCGGGCTGATGACGCGGAAGGGCTTCCCCGAGAGCTACGACCTGCCGCGCCTGCTCAATTTCCTCGCCGAGGTGAAATCGGGACACGAGCGCACCGAGGCGCCGGTCTATTCTCACCTTGTCTACGACGTGCTGCACGATCAATCGATCGAGATCGAGCGCCCCGACATCGTCATCGTCGAGGGCTTGAACGTGCTCCAGCCGGCGAAGCTGCCGAAGGACGGCGCCGCCATCCCCTTCGTCTCCGACTTCTTCGACTTCTCGATCTATATCGACGCCGCCGACGAGCTGATCGAGGCCTGGTATGTGGAGCGCTTCCTGCGCCTGAGGCAGACGGCGTTCCGCGATCCCGCGTCCTATTTCCACCGCTATGCCAACCTGTCCGAGGAGGACGCCTGCAACATCGCGCTGTCGCTGTGGCGCACCATCAATCTCGTCAACCTCAGAGAGAACATTCTGCCGACGCGTCAGCGCGCCGATTTGATCCTGCACAAGGGTGCTGATCACGCGGTCGAAGCCGTGGACCTCAGGAAGCTGTGACGGTGAGCGCTTGCCGCGGCGCTATTGCGGCGCGTAGAGCCGCGACGGCCCGAGCCCGATATTGAGGCGAAGGCTGGTCCGCTCGGAGAAGGCGTCGCCGTCGGTGATGTGGGTCTGGTTGACGATGCCGTTGGCGGCGCCGTCGCCGTCGTTGTAGCGCATGGCCGGCACCCATGAGTACCAGTCATACTCGCTGAGCAGAGACAGGCTGGTGCGCGGGCTGAACTGCTTGCGCGTCTCGAATTCACGCCGCCGATGAACGCGACCTCGTCGTCCGAGAGGCCAGCCTGCTACCGCCGACATTTTTGCCGGTGAAGCGGCCGTTGTAGTCGGCGCTGGCGCCGTAGATGCCGGCGTGGAGGTCGATGAAGGAGCGAGAGATCTCCCAGCCGGAATAGAGCGAGGGGAACAGCGAATATTCGCCGCCGAAGGTGATGTAGCCGCCGTAATAGGTCGTATCGAGCGATCTCATTGTAGTTGAACAGGTTTGCCATTCCGGCGGTGCTGCCCTTGATGCCGAGGTCCTGATCGAGACCCCGGACGTCGAAGGCGGCGCCCCAATGGGTGCTCTTCATGATCCCGGGCAGGAGCATCGGCCGCGGATTTGGCGTGGTGAATTCCAACGCGACCCCCCAGCTATCGACGTCGCGGTTGGTGTGCGAGGTCAGGGTGTTTCCCGTGTCGACGCCGACGGTCGAGTTTCCGGGCGTGTCGACGATGTCCGCGGCGGCACAGATATTGCTGTTGGCGGAGGTGCAGCGGTTGCGGTTGGTATTGTCGATGCTTGGACCAGTAGCCGTGCACGGCGCCGATCCAGGGCATGCCGAAGGCGCCGCCGACCGGCGTTGCGATCGAAGCCGCTGAGGCCGCCGCCATACTCATCGAAGGCGTCGTTCTTCTGTTTGCTGACGGTGTCGCCCGGTCCATTGTCCTTGTAGCGGAAGGTGAAGCGGGTATCCGGAAGCGTCAGATAGGCGAAACCGCCGCCGAGCGAGATCACGGTCTCGCCGACTGTCATGCTGGCTCCGTCCTGCAGCGCCACGTTCTGGTCGAGCGCGGTCTGCGCGAAGGCTGACTGAGCCGTGAGGGCGGAGGCCCCCAGCAAGGCGCAGCTAAGAAGGCGCGACAATCTACTCATGGAATCCCCCGACGCGACTCCCGTGCTGTGGATAACATAGCAGCCGGGGGTCCCCCGGGGGCTAAACCTTGGGTAATAAAAGAAAATTCGCTCACACCCGTGACGAAAAGGTCACAGGGTGCTCAAGACCCGAGCAGGCCACGCTCTTGGGCAAGCTTGCTGAGCGAGGTTTCCGGGCGCGCCCCGATATGGCCGATAACCTCGGCGGCGGCGAGGCTTCCCAAGCGCCCGCAGGCCTCGAGCGGCGCGCCGCGCGTGAGGCCATAGAGAAAGCCCGCGGCGTAGAGGTCCCCGGCGCCGGTAACGTCGACCACATCTGGGACCGGCGCAGCCTTGATGCTCACGGTCTCACCAGCGGTCAGGATCACCGATCCCTCCTCCGAGCGCGTCAGCACCGCAAGCTCGCAATCGGCAAGAGCAAGGTCAGCCGCCTCCTCAAAGCTGTTCACCTCGTAAAGCGAGGTGATCTCCTTCTCGTTGGCGAAGACAATGTCGGCGCCTTCCTTGATCAGGGCGCGGAAATCGTCGCGATGGCGGTCGACGCAGAAAGCATCTGAGAGGGTCAGCGCCACCTTGGCGCCGGCCTGGTGCGCGAGGCGCGACGCTTCCTTGAACGCAGCCTTGGCGCTTTCGCGGTCGAACAGATAACCCTCGAGATAGACGATCCTCGCCGCCTCGACCAGCGATACGTCGATGTCGGCCGGGGCGAAGTCGACGCTGGTGCCGAGATAGGTGTTCATGGTGCGCTCGCCATCGGGCGTGACCAGGATGAGGCAGCGCGCGGTGGGGACGCCGTCCAGTGACGGCGGCGTGGTGTAATCGACGCCGAGCGACCTGATATCGTGATGAAAGATGCCGCCGAACTGGTCCGCGGCGACCTTGCCGATGAAGGCGCATTTAGCGCCGAAGGAGGCGAGCCCGGCGATGGTATTGGCAGCCGAGCCGCCGGAGCGCTCGACCGCGGGGCCCATGGCCTCGTACAGCCGGTCGGCCTCGCCCGCGGGGATCAGGCGCATGAAGCCCTTGTCGAGCTCGTGCTTGGACAAGAACGCCTCGTCGCAGCGCGCGATGATGTCGACAATGGCATTGCCGATGCCGACCACGTCGTAGCGCGTTGCTGCCCTCTCGCCTGCCGTCATGTGCCTCGTTGTCCCTTTGTTGCCCGTACGATCTGGTAATGGCCGGGGCGCCCACTATATTCGCGACCGCAACGGTTGGAACAGCACATGATCGGCGCCGCAGTTCAAGCCTTCCGGCAGATGTTCACGCCGCCCTTCCGCGCGGTGCTGCTGAAGTGCGTCGGCTTCACCGTGCTGCTGTTCATCCTCCTCATCGTCGGCGTCGAGTGGGTTTTCAGCCATTTCGTCTCCTGGCCCGACTGGATCGAGAAGACCATCGAATGGCTTGGGGGTCTCGCGCTCGTCGCCGGCTCGATCTTCCTCATCCCGCCGGTGACCTCGCTGATGGCCGGCCTCTATCTCGACGACATCGCCGGCGAGGTCGAGCGGGTCTACTACCCGCAAGACCCTCCGGGGCATGAACTTGCGGCGCTTGCCGCCGTCGGCGTCGGCCTGAAATTCTTCGTCGTCGTGCTCGCGGTCAACATCGTCGCCCTGTTCCTGCTGTTGATCCCCGGCGTCAACCTGATCGCCTTCTATGTCGGCAACGGCTACCTGCTCGGCCGGGAATATTTCGAGATGGTGGCGATGCGGCATCTCGCTCCCGACGAGGCGCGGGCGTTGCGCAAGGCCAACATGGCCTATGTCTCGCTGTGCGGCATGATCATCGCCGGGCTTGCCTCGGTGCCGCTCTTGAACCTGCTGACGCCGCTGTTCGCCACTGCGTTCATGGTGCACATCTACAAGTCGCTCGCTCGCCGCGCAGGGCTCGGGCGTCTCGCGACGCGGCCGGTCTAGATCCTTCGCTCAACTCGGCGCCGGCGTCTTCGGCTCATAGAGGCAGATGTCGTTGATAAGGCAGCGCCAGCATTCCGGCTTCCGCGCCTTGCACACATAGCGGCCATGGAGAATGAGCCAGTGGTGGCAGTTGTGCTTGTAGCGCTCGGGCACGACGCGATCGAGGGCGAGCTCGACGGCGAGGGGATCCTTCCCCGGCGCGAGCCCGGTGCGGTTCGACACCCTGAAGATATGCGTATCGACGGCGATGACAGGCTTGCCGAACGCGACATTGAGAACGACATTGGCCGTCTTGCGGCCGACGCCGGGGAGTGCCTCCAGCGCCTCGCGGTCGTCGGGGACCTTGCCGTGGTGCTCCTCGACCAGCTTCCGTGACAGCGCGATCAGATTCTTGGCCTTGTTGCGGTAGATGCCGATGGTCTTGATCTGCTCGGTGAGCTTTGCCTCGCCAAGGGCGGCGAGCTTCGGTGGCGTGTCGGCGAGCTTGAACAGCGCCGGCGTGGCCTGGTTGACGGAGCTATCGGTTGCTTGCGCCGAGAGCACCACGGCAACGAGAAGGGTGAAGGGGTCGCGATAGTGAAGCTCGGTCTTGGGGTGGGGATCGAGCCGCTCGAAGCGCCGGAACAGGTCCTCGATCTCGGCCGGGGTGAGCCGCGAGCCGGGTGCGGCACCTTTTCGCCTCGCTGGGCGTTTGGCTTTCGGGCGAGCGCCCCGCTTGGCGCTTTTCGGTTGAACCCCCATCTGCCACTATCCTAGCAATGACCTCGAAGATGGCGACGACCCTATGACAGAGCCCGCTACTGGCGAAGAGGAAAGACGGTTTTCGGCGCTGTTGACGCCGCATCGGTCGCTCGGACCGAAGGGCTTCATGGTGCTGATGACCGCCGTCTGTCTCGTTTCCTTCAGCACCGGCCTCCTGTTCTACATGATCGGGGCGTGGCCGGTGATGGGCTTCATGGGCCTCGACGTGGCCCTGGTCTACGTCGCCTTCAAACTGAACTACCGCGCCGCGCGCCTCTACGAGACCGTCGATCTCACGCCGGAGACGCTGACGGTCACGCGCGTGCAACCCTCAGGCCGGGAGCAGATCTGGCGCTTCAATCCCTATTGGGTGCGGGTCAAGCTCGCCGAGCGCATCGGACGGTCAACCGAACTGTCGCTTGCCTCCCACGGCGACCGTGTCGTGATTGCGTCCTTCCTCAGCGACCCTGAGCGGGAGGACTTCGCCAGGGCGCTCTCCAATGCGCTAGGCTCCGCAACGGCGCCAAGTACGGCTTAGTCCCCCAGCGCGCGCTTATCGGCGACCGAGCCGTCGCTACGCAGCCGGTAGACGAGCGGCACGCCGGTGTCGATGTTGAGTCCGATCACCTGCTGCGGCGTCAAGCGGTCGAGCTGCATCACAAGCGATCGGAGCGAATTGCCGTGGGCGACCACGAGCACGTTCTTGCCGGCCTGCAATTCGGGGATGACGCGCTTGGCAAAGAACGGCAGCACGCGCGCGGCGGTGTCTTTCAAGCTTTCGCCGCCTGGAGGCGCGACATCGTAGGAGCGCTGCCAGATTTGGACCTGCTCCTCGCCCCAGCGCCTGCGAGCCTCGTCCTTGCTGATGCCGACGAGATCGCCGTAGTCGCGCTCATTGAGGGCGGCGTCGTGAACGGACGGAATGGCATTAGGGTCGAGCTCGCTGAGGATGATCCGCATCGTGTTCTGGGCGCGTTTCAGGGTGCTCGAAAACGCGATGTCGATGTGGCAGCCGTCGGCCTTGAGCATGTCCCCGGCGCGATGGGCCTCGGCGACCCCTTCCTCGCTCAGATCGACGTCCTGCCAGCCGGTGAAGATGTTGAGCCGGTTCCACTCGCTCTCGCCGTGGCGCACGAGCACCAGCACGTTGTCCATAGGAAGCGGCTCTTCGCTCTTGCTATCGGACATCGGTCGGGCACTGTGCTTGTTGCCGCCTAGGCGGGACTGGATTTCGTGTTGGAGGCGCATGGCGGGCTCTGGCGGGAACTCACTCCTTCGACTCCTTTTCGGCCTCATGGCGGCGAAAGAGGCCGGACTTTAGGCGCAGCACGGGCATTTTGCCACCGGCTTGGGCAGTTAAGCTTTGCGCGGTGTCAAAGGCCGAGGACATCGGCCATGGAATAAAGCCCCGGGCCCTGGCCCCTCGCCCACAGCGCCGCCCTGACCGCGCCCCGGGCAAAGATGCCGCGGTCGGTGGCGACATGGACGAGTTCGATCCGCTCGCCGTCCCCGGCGAAGATCACCTTGTGCTCGCCGACGACGTCGCCGCCCCTCATGACGGTAAAGCCGATGTCGCCTTTGCGGCGCGGGCCGACATCGCCGTCCCGGCTGCGCACGGCGTGGTCCTTCAACGCGACGCCGCGGCCGGACGCTGCGGCCTCGCCGAGCATCAGCGCGGTCCCCGAGGGGGCATCGCGCTTATGGCGATGATGCAGCTCGAGAATTTCGATGTCGAATTCAGGGCCGAGCGTGCGCGCCACTCTTTCGGTCAGGCCGGCAAGGAGATTGACGCCGAGGCTCATATTGCCGGCCTTGACAATGGCGGCGTGGCGCGCGGCGGCTTCGATCGCGGCCATGTCGTCGGGCGAAAGGCCGGTGGTGCCGATGACATGAACGATGCGGGCCTGGGCTGCGAGGCCGGCAAAGGCGACAGTGGCCCTGGGCGCGGTGAAATCGAGCACGCCATCGATCTCGGCGAACAGCGGCAGCGGATCATCGGTGATCGGGATGCCGAGAGGCCCAAGACCCGCCACCTCGCCGAGGTCGCGGCCAACCGCAGGCGAGCCCTTGGCCTCAACCCCGCCGGCGAGGACACAGCCTTCGGTTGCGGCCACGGCGCGCGCCAGGGACTGACCCATGCGGCCCGCCGCGCCAAGCACAGCGATCTTCATCTCGGACATGGCTACGAGACCATCAGCGGAGCTCAACCCAGGGCACTGGCGAGGGCGATTCTCCGCCTACCCCCCGGGGAGACCTTCTAGGCCGGGAGAGGCCGCCTCACAAGCCCTGCGGGCTTGGCACCTTGGTCTCGGGAGCCAGCCAGTCCGGGACACGAAGATTTGAGGCGGTGCGGCAACGCAACCGATGGTTCGCACGTGGCCGTGGCCTCAGATTGCCTCCGACGGATGATTGAACCGGTTTCACAAGGCCTTCTCATGCTCAAGACCGCTGCCAAGGCACGCTCATCGGTTGTAGCGCCGAAAGGCTTCGACGTCGTCATCGCCGGCGTCGCGACCGCGGTGCCGCCGCATCGCCTTTCGCAAGACGACGCCGCCCGTCGCGCACGGTCCATCTTTCCCGAGCTTGGCGGGCATCACGCGCTGTTCCGCAATACCGGTATCGACACCCGCTACGCCTGCGAGCCGCCCGACTGGTACGAGCAGGAGCATGGCTGGGAGGCGCGCACCGAGAGCTTCCTCAAGCACGCGATTGAGCTGCTCGAACAGGTGGCGCGAGAGGCAATCGCTGCCGCAGGCCTCGAGCTCCGCGACATCGGGGCGATTGTCGTCAACACCATCACCGGTCTTGCCATTCCGAGCCTCGACGCCAAGCTCTTGAACCGGCTCGAGTTGCCGGCGTCCGTGGAGCGTCTGCCGATCTTCGGGCTTGGTTGCGGCGGAGGCGTCGGCGGTCTCGCACGCGCGGCGCGCTACGCTGAGGCCATGCCTGGCGCCAACGTGCTGTTCCTCACCGTCGACCTGTGCAGCCTCTGTCTTCGCGTCAACGATGTGAGTATGGCGATGCTGGTGTCGGCGGCGCTGTTCGGTGATGGCGCCGCGGGCGTGGTGCTCTCCAACACCAAGGGGCGCCAGCGCGGCGCGAACGGCCGCGGCCGCATCCTCGCCGTTGGCGATCACTTCTGGCGGAACACCGAGCACATCATGGGCTGGGACATCAAGGAGGACGGCTTCGGGGTGGTGTTGAGCCCGGAGCTGCCGCCGCTACTCCGGGCGCACCTGAAGCCCGCGGTCGACGGCTTTCTCGGCGCCAACGGCATGAGCCTCGGCGAGTTCAGCGGCTTCCTGTTTCATCCGGGAGGCGCCAAGGTGCTCGCTACGGTGCAGGCCGTGCTCGGCCTCAGCGACGACGATCTCGCCTATTCACGCAAGGTGCTTCGGGAGTTCGGCAACATGTCGTCGCCGACGGCACTGTTTGCGCTTGCCGAGGCGCTCAAGGCGGGGGCGAGCGGGCCGCATTTGCTCGCCGCCTTCGGTCCCGGATTTTCCGCCTACTTCCTCGCCGTGGAGCTCTGAGCGCGCATGGCTGCCCTCGACCTCATCGGCGCGCCGCAGATCGCGGCCATTCTGATCCTCGCTCAGCGCGGGCTGGAAGAGCTTTACTCCGCGCGCAACACCAAGGCCCTGATCGCCGCGGGCGCGCATGAGGTTGGAAGCGGTTATTATCCGGTGGTGGCAGCGACGCACCTTGCCTGGATCGCTTCGCTGTTTTTCCTGATCCCGGCCGGCGCGCCAATTCTCTGGCCGCTCATCGTCTATTATTTGCTGCTCCAGGTGGTGCGCTATTGGGCTATCGGCGCGCTCGGGCGCTTTTGGACACACCGCATCTTCACGCTCCCCGGCGCGCCGGTGGTTGCCCGGGGGCCCTATCGTTACCTGCGCCATCCGAACTACGCGGTGACCGTCGTCGAGACCTTCGTCCTGCCGCTCGCCTTCGGTGCGCTCGCGCTCGCCGCGATCATGACGGCGCTGTGGTGGACCGTACTCGCCTACAAGATGCGGTTGGAGGACCAAGAAATGGATGCGCGCCGCCGTGCTCCAAGCCGTCGCGAGCTTCGTCAAAAGGGTGGGATCGACATGGAAGCGGTCGGCAACTGACCGCGTTCAGCTCCAAGCGAAGGCGACTTTGCGCAATGAGACCTCGCCGAATTTCTCCGCGCCTTCAGCCACCGGCTTGCCGCCGAGGCTGAGATAAAACCCGCAAGCGCTGTCATTGTCGGTGAGCGCCCAGACCAAGAGCCCCTTGAGGCGAAGGTCGAGCAGGCGTCTCCGGGCGCGCTCGAACAATTTCTCGCCAAGCCCGAGGCCTTGATAAATGGGGTGGAGATAAAGTTCGAAGATCTCGCCTTGGAACGGCGTGCGCCCGGAGCGGGAGCGGCCATAGGTGGCATAGCCGCATGCCGAGCCGTCGAAATCGACCACGAGCAGAGGACGGCGTTCGGCCAGCGTGTCCTTCCACCAGCGCTCGTCGCGGCGCGCGACCATGCGCTCGAGCGAAAGGTGGGGAATAATGCCCCGATAGGCGCCGCGCCAGGCTTCGGCATAAACACCCGCCAATGCCGAAGCATCCTTGGGTCTTGCCGGCCTGATCTGGACGACCTCGGTTTCCATGACTGAAGCCTAGCGCAGACCGCGGGCGCTGTGCAGAGGGATTGCAGGCTTCCGCACAGGGAGCCGCAATTTGCCCCAGGAGGAGCTCGAAGCGGGGTGTCGGGGCGGTGCGCACGGCCAGTCCGGGACGCAGACGGCTAGGAGGCGCGCGCGTCCTCGAGCTGGCGGCGTTCCGCCCTCTTGCGCTCATTGGGATCGAGGTGGCGCTTGCGCAACCTGATCGACTTCGGCGTGACCTCGACCAACTCGTCGTCCTGGATATAGGCGAGCGCGCGCTCGAGCGTCATGCGGATCGGCGGCGTCAGGCGCACCGCCTCGTCCTTGGAGGTGGTGCGAATGTTGGTCAGCTTCTTGCCCTTGAGCACATTGACCTCGAGATCGTTGTCGCGAGTGTGCTCGCCGACGATCATGCCGGCATAGACCTTGGTGCCGGGGTCGATCATCATCGGTCCGCGGTCCTCGAGGTTCCACAGCGCATAGGCGACCGCCTCGCCGGCCTCGGTCGAGATCAGCACGCCATTCCGGCGTCCCACGATCGGTCCCTTGTACGGGGCATAGGCGTGGAACAGCCGGTTCATGATGCCAGTGCCGCGGGTGTCGGTGAGAAGCTCGCCCTGATAGCCGATCAGTCCGCGCGTCGGTACGTAGAACACGAGCCGCTGGCGGTCGCCGCCAGAGGGCCGCATCTCGACGAGCTCGCCCTTGCGCTCGGACAGCGTCTGCACCACGATGCCGGCGTGCTCCGCGTCGAGATCGATGACGACCTCCTCGATCGGCTCGAGCAGGGCGCCGGCGTCGTCGCGGCGAAACAGCACCTTCGGCCGGGAGACGCTGAGCTCGAAGCCTTCGCGCCGCATGGTCTCGATCAGGATGCCGAGCTGCAATTCGCCCCGTCCCGCGACCTCCATGGAATCGCGCTCATTCGATTCGGTGACCCGGAGTGCCACATTGCCCTCGGCCTCGCGCAGGAGCCGATCGCGAATCATGCGGCTCGTCACCTTGTCGCCTTCGGTGCCGGCGAGCGGCAAATCGTTGACGCGGAAGGTCATGGAAAGCGTCGGCGGATCGATCGGCTGAGCTGGAAGCGGCGCCTCGACCTCGGGCGCGGCGATGGTGTGCGCCACCGTGGCGTCCGGCAGGCCGGCGATGGAGACGATATCGCCGGCGCTCGCCTGATCGAGGCCGATGCGCTCGAGCCCGCGGAAGGCGAGCACCTTGGAGACGCGGCCCTGCTCGACAAGTCTGCCGTCGTGGTCGAGCACTTTGACCATCTGATTCGGAGCGATGCTGCCGGAGGTGATGCGGCCGGTGACGACGCGGCCGAGATAAGGATTGGCTTCGAGGATGGTGCCGAGCAGCCGGAACGGGCCCTCCTCGACCTGAGGGGGAGCGACATGGGTGAGTACGAGGTCGAACAGCGGCTGCATGCCGGCGTCCTTCGGCCCCTCGGGGCTCGCCGCCATCCAGCCTTCCTTGGCCGAGCCGTAAAGAATGGGGAAGTCGAGTTGCTCGTCCGAGGCATCGAGGCTCGCGAACAGGTCGAACACCTCGTTCACCACCTCGGTCGGGCGCGCGTCGGGGCGATCCACCTTGTTGATGACGACGATAGGCTTCAGCCCCATCTTCAAGGCCTTGGACACCACGAATTTCGTCTGCGGCAACGGCCCCTCGGCGGCGTCGACGAGCACCAGGGCGCCATCGACCATGTTGAGGATACGCTCGACCTCGCCGCCGAAATCGGCGTGGCCCGGTGTATCGACGATATTGACGCGGGTGCCGTCCCAGACCACCGAGGTCACCTTCGCGAGGATGGTGATGCCGCGCTCGCGCTCGAGGTCGTTCGAATCCATCGCCCGCTCGGCCACGCGCTGATTGTCACGGAAGGCGCCCGACTGCTGCAGCAGCCGGTCGACCAGCGTGGTCTTGCCATGGTCGACATGGGCGATGATGGCGATGTTGCGGAGTTGCATGGGGTCCAAATGTCAAAACGCGGGCCTGAACGGGCCCGCGGCTTCATATGACAGCGATATAGAGTGCGTATGACGCCGGCGCAATGGGGGGGCTTCCTTGAGGGCAGCCTGGGCCTTACCCGCTGGCGTGCCGCGGTCCGAGCCCTGCACTCGGTCGCGCGACCTGGACCATCATCATTTCTCCGAGATTCTCGACCGTGAGCAGCCCGACCAGACGCTGATCGGCGCCGGTCACGCCAATCACCGGGAGATTCTTCTCCGCCAGGGAGCGCATACCCGTCTCGAGTTTAGCCCGCATCGGCACGGTGGGGACATCGGTGATCATGACCTCGAGCACGGGGGTCGTGGGACCTCTCTCCTTCAGGGCCTTGATGATGGCATCGCGAAGCAGCACCCCGCGCAGGCGCCCGGCTCCGTCGACCACGGGGAACTCGGTTTGGGTGGTCCGGATCAAGGCGTCGGCCGCGTCATTGATGGTGTCATCCGTCCGCAGCGACTGAAACTCCGTGATCATGGCGTCGGATACGAGCGCGCCCCGCGCCACGGCGTTCAACGCGGCGTTTTTTGCCTCGCCCGACGCGGCGAGGAACACGAACACCGCGATCACGATCAGCATCGGATTATAAAGGATGCCGAGAATTCCGAAGATCACGGCGAAGGCTTGACCAATGCGGGCGGCAAGCTCGGTGGCGCGTGCATTCCCCAGCCTCATGGCGAGCAAGGCGCGGAGCACGCGGCCGCCATCCATGGGGAAGGACGGTATCAGGTTGAACGCCACGACGATGACATTCGCCCAAAGGACTTTGGCTGCCATGGACAAGGTTGGGCTATCGAGCTCGGCGAGGTTTCCCGTGCCGAGGCGGGGGCCGAGCCACAGCGCGAGCACGGCGATGATGATCACATTCACGGCCGGGCCTGCCACCGCGACGACGAGCTCCTGGCTCGGCTTCTCAGGCATGCGCTTCATGCTGGCAATGCCGCCGAAGGGCCACAGCGTCACGTCGCGGGTTTTGACGCCGTAATAGCGGGCGGCGAAGACGTGGCCGAGCTCATGCAGGAGCACGCAGAAGAAGATGAGGACGATGAAGGTGGTTCCCTGCCACGCCGCTTCCGCGCCGCCGTGGCGAAAGAACAGGGCCCATAGCCAAACGAGAAATAGCAGGAAAGTGACGTGGATCCGGATCACCGTACCGGCGATAGATCCAATGGGAAGAGACCAACGCATCGTCGAAACCTTTCGGGGCGCATTCCAGCGCTCCCTATAGATGGGATGCCTCCTCCTCGAGCGCAAAGCGCGAAGGTAGGAGTCCTCGGCCGAGCGCCCGAATTTGAGCGCAATTCGCCGATACCCCGCGTCGAAAAACGCCTTGAAAGCCGTCGTCCCTATCGCCATACAAAAGTCCGGCGAAACCGAAGAGGCTCGCTTGGGGCGGCAGGCTCTCAAGCTCATTTCCATCTCGAGCGAAATTCGACGCGAGGCACTATGTGCGGCTTTGCCGGTGTGATCGACCTCAAAGGCCGGCGGGAGCCCGATCGGACGCTCGTCGAGCGCATGGGTGAGGCGGTATTTCATCGCGGGCCCGACGATTCCGGTGCGCTGTTCGCGCCAGGCATCGGCGTGGCGCAGCGGCGGCTCAGCATTGTCGGCGTCGCCAACGGCCAGCAGCCGATCTTCAACGAGGATCGCACCGTGGCCGTCGTCTGCAACGGCGAGCTGTTCGACTATCCCGAGCGCAAGGCCGAGCTCGAAGCCCGAGGCCATCGCTTCCGCACCGACAGCGACTGCGAGTTGCTCGTGCATCTCTATGAGGAGCACGGCGAGGATTTGTTTCCGCAGCTGAAGGGCCAGTTTGCTTTCATCCTGTTCGACTTCGCCAAGCGCACCGTGCTCCTGGCCCGCGATCGCGTCGGCATCTGTCCGCTGTTCTGGTCGCGCCAAGGCGACAGCGTCTATTTCGGCTCGGAGATCAAGGCGCTGCTCGCTTCGGGCGAGGTGCCGGCCGCGGCCGATGTGCGCGGGCTCGATCACCTGTTCACCTTTTTCGCGCTCTCGTCGCGCCGCACGATGTTCCAAGGCGTGCACTCGATCCTGCCGGGGCACTATCTCCGCATCGCCTTCAGGCAAGACGGCAAGGCAACCGAGGTTGTCGAACGTCGCTATTGGGATTTCGACTTTCCCGAATGGGGCGACGAGGACGATGCCGCCGACCCGTCGAGGCTGATCGATGAGTTCGAGGCGAAATTCCAGCGGGCGGTCGAGGTCAGGCTCAGGGCCGACGTGCCGGTGGTCGGCTATCTCTCGGGCGGCGTCGATTCCGCCTATGTGCTGGCGACCGCCGCCAAGGTCCGAGGCGAACCGATTCCGAGCTTCACCATCAAGGTGCCAGACCCCCAACTCGACGAGGAAGCGCAGGCGATGGTCACCGCGCGTGCGGTGGGCTGTCCTGCGACCATGGTTGAAGCCGGCGCGGACGTCATCACCGACACCTATGCCGCGCTGATCGGCGCCGCCGAGGCGCCGGTGCTCGATACCTCATGCGCGGCGCTGTTGGCGCTCTCCCGCGAGGTGCACGCTCAGGGCTTCAAGGCGGTGCTTACGGGCGAGGGCGCCGACGAAGGGTTCGCCGGTTATTTCTGGTTCAAGATCAGAGAGGCGGCGCGGACGCTCGATGTCGGCGACGCCTTCAGACCGAGCACGGCGATCAGCCGCATCGCGCGGAAATGGGCGACGCCCAATCTGAGCTTTGGCGAATTCGCGCGCATCGACAAGATCATCGCCGGTCCTCACGCCCAATCCATCCTCTACAATCTCGTGGGGACGTCGCGTAGCCGCTATTACAGCCGCGAACTCAAGGATCAGCTCGGCGCGTTCGTGGCCTATCAGGATCTCGATCTCGATCTTGAGCGCATGGGCCGCTGGCATCCACTCAACCGCTCGCTCTATCTCGGCTACAAGGTGCAGCTCGCGGGCCTCCTGCTCAGCCAGAAGGGCGATCGCGTCGCCATGGCCAACAGCGTCGAGACGCGCTACCCGTTCCTCGACGAGGACGTGATCGCGTTTGCCTCCCGCATTCATCCGCGCTGGAAGCTCAATGGCTTCACCCGCGACAAATATCTGCTGCGGCAGGCCGCGGCCCGGATTCTCCCGGAGGAGGTGGCTCAGCGGAAGAAGGCGATGTTCCGGGCGCCACTCGCCGAGACGTTCCTCGCCAATCCGCCGTCCTTCGTGCGCGATCTGCTGAGCCCGGAAGCGCTGGCCCGCACCGGCTATTTCAACGTGGAAGCCGTGCGCGGGGATTGCGAGGCTTGGGCCAAGGGCGAGGGCGACAAGCTCGGCACCTTCGCCAACCTTGGCCTTGGCGGCGTGGTCGCGACCCAGCTCTGGCATCACCTCTATCTCGGCGGCGGGTTGTGCGATCTGCCCGAAGTCGGCCACGACTGCGACGCCGACGCTGCAGTTGCGTCGGCGCCCGCCACGAGCCTCGCCGTCGCCTAACGCGCGAGCGCGCGCAACCGCGCCAGACCTTCCTCGGCGATCTGCCGTGTCAGCTCGGCCGCGCCAATTTCGCGCGGGGCGCCGGGTCCCTGTCCCGACCACAGCGGCGAGAAGTCGGTCGAGCCGTCCGCCTCAGCCTTGGCGCGAAGCGGTGCGATTGCGGGTCTCGCCAGCGGAAACGCTGGGGCGTCGTCGTCGATCGGCCCCTGCTCGCGCATGAAGCGGTTGACGACGCCGCGCGCCGGCCGGCCGGTCAGCACGTTGGTGATCGCCGTTTCCCGATCGGGATCTCGAAGCGCAGCCTTGTGCAGGGTGGAGGCCAAGGACTCGGGGCAAAGCAGGTAGGCGGTGCCGATCTGCACGGCTGACGCGCCAAGCGCGAGCGCCGCGGCGACGCCGCCGCCGTCGACGATGCCGCCGGCGGCGATTACCGGCACCGGCACGGCGTTGGCGAGCGCGCGGACCAATGCGAAGGTTCCGGCCTGCCGCGTCACCTCGGTCTCGAGGAACATGCCGCGATGGCCGCCGGCCTCGGCACCCTGGGCGATTACGGCGTCGACACCGCGCTCGGCAAGAAAGCGTGCTTCGCGGACCGATGTCGCCGTACACATGATCTTGCAGCCCGCGGCCTTGACGCGCGCGAGAAGCGGCGCTGCCGGCAGCCCAAAATGGAAGCTCACGATGTCGGGTCGAAGCGCCTCGACCGCGGCACAGTCCGCATCCGCGAACGGCGGATGCCCCCCGCCAAGCGGCAACGCCGGCGGCTCGACGCCAAGCTCAGCGAAGTAGGGCGCGAGGCGATCGAGCCATGCGCGGTCCTTCTCGAGGTAGGGTGGCGCCTCGACATGGCAGAAGAAATTCAGGTTGAGCGGCTTGTTGCTGCGCGATTTGAACGCGGCGACGCCGTCGCGGATCTGGTCCGGGGACAAGGTCGCGCACGGCAATGAGCCAAGGCCGCCAGCCTCCGCCACCGCGACCGCCATGTCGACGCCGGCGAAGTTCGCCATCGGCGCCTGCACGATCGGAAACTCGATGCCGAACAGACCAAGCGGGCGGGTGTCAGGCCACATGGTGAGAACCTACCGGTCGCGTTTGCCGAGCAGCCTGAGGCGGAGCGCGTTGAGCTTGATGAAGCCTTCCGCGTCCTTCTGGTCGTAGGCCCCGGCATCGTCCTCGAAGGTGACGATCTTGCTCGCATAAAGCGATTTCGGGCTCGAACGGCCGATAACGATGACATTGCCCTTGTAGAGCTTGAGCTTCACCTCGCCCTCGACGTGCTCCTGGCTCCTGTCGATTAGGGCTTGGAGCATCTCCCGCTCCGGCGCGAACCAGAAGCCGTAATAGACGAGCTCGGCGTAACGCGGCATCAGCGAATCCTTGAGATGCATCGCCTCGCGGTCGAGGGCGAGCGATTCGATGGCGCGATGTGCCGCGAGCAGGATGGTGCCGCCGGGGGTCTCATAGACGCCGCGCGACTTCATGCCGACGAAGCGGTTCTCGACGAGATCGACGCGGCCGATGCCGTTCTCCTTGCCATAGGCGTTGAGCTCGGTGAGGAGCGCCGCCGGCGTGAGGCGCGCGCCGTTGATCGAAACCGGATTGCCCTGCTCGAAGCCGATGGTGATCTTGACCGCCTGGTCGGGCGCCTCCTCCGGCGACAAGGTGCGCTGATAAACATAAGGTGGCGGCTCAACGCCCGGGTCCTCCAGCACCTTGCCTTCGGAAGACGAGTGCAGCAGGTTGGCATCGACCGAGAACGGCGCTTCGCCCCGCTTGTCGCGTGCCACGGGGATCTGGTGCTTCTCGGCGAAGTCGATGAGGTCGCTTCTCGACTTGAAGTCCCATTCGCGCCAGGGCGCGATCACCTTGATGTCCGGGTTCAGCGCGTAATAGGTGAGCTCGAAGCGTACCTGGTCGTTGCCCTTGCCGGTGGCGCCATGGGCGACGGCGTCGGCGCCGGTCTCCCGCGCGATCTCGATCTGGCGCTTGGCGATCAAGGGCCGCGCGATCGAGGTGCCGAGCAGATAGACCCCCTCGTAGAGCGCGTTGGCGCGGAACATCGGAAACACGAAGTCGCGCACGAATTCCTCGCGCAGATCCTCGACGAAGATCTCCTTGATGCCGAGCAGCTCGGCCTTCTTCCGCGCGGGCGCGAGCTCCTCGCCCTGGCCGAGGTCGGCGGTGAAGGTCACGACCTCGCAGGCATAGGTCTCCTGAAGCCATTTCAGGATGATCGAGGTGTCGAGCCCGCCCGAATAGGCGAGCACCACCTTCTTGACGTCGGTCGCCATGGATTTAAGCCTCGTCCGGCGGGGAGCCTTGATCTCGTCGCGCCGGACTATAGGCAGGGAGGGCGCTTACGCAAGGGGCGGGGGCGCTGGAGACGGCTCGCTTACCGCTTGTTAAGGCAAATCAGAGAAAGTGATTCTCGCGACCCTCAGAGGTCGCATCTCCAGGACGAGTATCGTGTTGCGTCTCAGGGACCGGCCCCACGCAAACGGGGACCGGTCCCCCCTGGCTTCTTCACGCGTCACGCGTTCCGCCCAGCCAACAGCCAATAGACGAAGCCGCCGACGAAGCCCGCCGCGGCGAAGATGGTCATGTATTCGCCGGTGGGGAGGCTCGGTTCCGCCGGGGCGAGCACCGGGATGGCGGCAAGCGCCACGCCGCCGGCGAGGACGTAATACATCCACGACCGGAGCTTGAGCGCCTCGCCGGCCACCGCCGCGATCGCCGCGGGCAGAACGGTCAGCGCCGGCGCCACGGTGCTCGCGAACAAAACCATGCCGAACACCGAGGCGGCGCCGTGGTGACGCAGTAGCGGATCGTCGGGCGCCGCGGCGCGGAGCTCGTCGCCGACCCAGATCGCCCCGAGGAAGAACAGCGTGCCGAGGGCGACGCTCGCGGCGACGATGAAGGCCAATGCGGCCCACAGCACGCGGAAGAGAGTGCGGACGATCATCCAATCCTCTGATGCGACGAGGGTCGGGCTGGAGACGGGACGCACTATAGGCCAGACTGGGCGCTGACGCGTCAGGGAGAAGGCCATGGCCGATCTCGAGTTCTGGTTCGAATTCGCCAGCACCTATTCCTATCCCGCGGCCATGCGCATCGAGCGGCTGGCGGCGGAGGCCCAAGTCGACGTGCGCTGGCGGCCGTTTCTGCTCGGGCCGATCTTCAAGGCGTTCGGCTGGAACGATTCGCCGTTCAACATCTACGCCGCCAAGGGCCGCTATATGTGGCGGGACCTCGAGCGTATCTGCGCCGCGGATGGGGTGCCGCTCAAGCTGCCGCCGGTGACGTTTCCCCAGAACGGCCTGAAGGCGGCACGGCTCGCCCTTTCCGGCGAGGGCGCGGCCTGGGCGCCGGCCTTCACCCGCGCGGTGTTTCTGGCGAACTATGCGGAGCAAAAGGACATCAGCGCGGACGACATCCTGGCCGCGATTCTCACAGGGCTCGGCGTCGATGCGGCCGCCGCAGTCGAGGCGGCGAATGCGCCGGAGAATAAGGACGCGCTCAAGCAGCAGACCGAGGAGGCCATGGCGCGCGGGTTGTTCGGAGCGCCGTCCTTCGTCGTCGGCGACGAGCTGTTCTGGGGCAACGACCGGCTGGAAACCGCATTGGCTTGGGCGACGTCGGCCTAACGAGGCCGGGGGTCGCTCCGACGACCACAGGACTGCGACCTCATCTAGCCTTCGACGAGCGCGGCGAGCTTCGCGAGCGCCATCTGCGTGCCGGTCTCGTTGTCGGCGGGCGACACCCCGCGCGGCAGTCCTTCATAGGCGACGCAGACATCGGTGCCGCCTCCTGTTTCGACGAGCGTGGTCGTGATCGTCATCTTGCCGCGCAGGGCAGCATCGTAGGTCTCGAATTCCACGACTTCGACGACCTGCTCGTTCTCGACGAGCTTGGCGAAGTGGCCCCGATAGGTATCGGTGCTCGTGGTCGTCTTGCCGGCTCCGGTTTCTCGATCGTAGGAGAGCGAAATCCGGAACGCCCCACCCTCCCGGGGATCGAAGGCGTGCACCTGCGCCGTCATGCCGTCAGGGACTCGCCACGCCGCGACGGCACGGGCATCGAGGAGCGCATGATAGATCGCCGCCCGGGACGCATTGATGTGCCGGCTGACGGGTCTGCTCAACTTGGTCGCGTCCGGCTCTGAGCGACAACGTTCGTCAGGTGGCCAGTCCCGCGGCAATCCGTTCGCTGGCGCGCTGCTTGATGCTGTCGCTCTTCAATTGACCGCAGGCCGCCATGATGTCGCGGCCTCTCGGTGAGCGCACCGGGCTGGCATAGCCCGCGCGATTCACCACCTCGCCGAACTTCTCGATCTGGTCCCAGTCGGAGCATTCGAACGGCGCGCCGGGCCATGGATTGAACGGGATCAGGTTGATCTTGGCCGGGATCTTGGCCAGCAGCCGCACCAGCTCCTTGGCGTCGGCAAGGGAATCGTTGACGCCCTTGAGCATCACATATTCGAAGGTGATGCGCTTGGCGTTGGAAAGCCCGGGATAAGCGCGGCAGGCATCGAGCAGGTCTTTGATCGGCCATCTCTTGTTGATGGGTACGAGTTGATCGCGAAGCTCGTCGCGTACGGCATGAAGCGAGATCGCGAGCATGGTGCCGGCCTCCTCGCCCCAGCGCGGAATCTCCGGCACCACGCCGGAGGTGGAAAGCGTGATGCGGCGCTTCGACACCGAGAGCCCCTCGCCGTCGGCGGCGATCAGGCAGGCGTCACGGACGTGATCGAAGTTGTAGAGCGGCTCGCCCATGCCCATCAGCACCACATTGGTGATCTTGCGCATAGTCTCGGGGATGCCGCGCGGGTCCTCGGCGACGGCGCCCGGCCAATCGCCGAGACGGTCGCGGGCGATCATGATCTGGCCGACGATCTCGGCCGGGTTGAGATTGCGCACGAGCCTTTGGGTGCCGGTGTGACAGAAGCTGCAAGTGAGGGTGCAGCCCACCTGGCTCGAGATGCAAAGCGTGCCGCGATCTTCCTCGGGGATGTAGACGGTCTCGACTTCCTTGCCGTCATCGAGACGGAGCAGCCATTTTCGCGTGCCGTCGGCAGAAACCTGCTCGGTGACGATCTCGGGACGGCGAAGCGTGAAATGCTCGGCCAGCTCACCGCGAAACTCCTTGGCGATGTTGGTCATGGCGGCGAAGTCGGTGGCGCCGCGGACATAGAGCCAATTCCACAGCTGACCGACGCGCATGCGCGACTGGCGCTCGGGCACGCCGAGCTCGCCGAGCCTCTCACCGAGGCCGGCGCGATCCAGGCCGAGCAGCGGCTGACGGCGCTCCAGGCGGGCTTTCAGGAGGTGCCGATGTCGTAGGGGCGAGGGACATAGCCCGTCATATCACGCGGGCAGGCCCAATGCCAAGGGCGCGAGGCCCCACGGACATCCCGCCAACCGCAAACGGCCTAACGCCCCGCAGCGCTCTGGCTTGCGCCGCATTCCTTGGCGATGCGATCCAGCGCGTCGCTGACGCCGTTGAGCGAATAGGTATCGCTCGTCGGCGTGCCTCGGGCCGACTTGGCGTCGATCTTCATGCTACTGCCCTTGCGCAGCGCCTGGACCAGCTCATTCTCCGTCTCGGTCTTCTCGACGAAGGCCCCTTCGTCCTTGGTGAACAGCTCGAATTTCTGGCTGCCGACCGTCAGCGTCGCCGTGGCCCCCGGTTTGAAGGGATACCCCATCTTGACGCTGATCTCGTTGGTGACCTGATCGGAAGGCCAGGCCGAGACGTAGAAGTAGACCGGATCACGCTTGACGTTTTTCGGCTTCTGGTCCTTCGGCTGAGTGACCGCGAAGCAGACTTTGGGACCGCCTGACGCGCTGTAGGTTGACCAGTCGCTGTATTTTTGCAGCAACTTCGCGTTTTCCGCCAAAGCTGGCGTGCAAATTAGCGCCGCGACAACGCAGGCGGCTCGAACGGCTCGGTGCATTGTCCCATTCCCCGATTCGTTGTGAGCAGGGCTTAGCATACAGAGTTGAGTCGGATTTGGCCAGAACCGGCCGTCACACGCGCTTTCGGCGATAACGCGGGGCTCCGCGCACATGTTCCGGCCGCGGCTGCGGCGCCCCGGTTTCCGCCACGGGACGCGTGGCGAAGCGGCCGAGGCAGCGCAGCCGGTCATACATCACGATGGCGCCGGCGGTGGCGAGGTTGAGGGAGAAGCTCGTCGGGATGCGCACGAGATGATGGCAGCGGGCGACGAGCGCTGGGCTCAACGCGCCGCGCTCAGGCCCAAGCACATAGGCGGCCTGGACGGGATGGGCGAAGACGGGGAGCTCGACGGCCTCGTCGAGCAATTCGATGCCGACCAGCCTGCATCCTTTCGGCAAATGCAGGTCCGCCGCGCTCGGCCAATGATAGACGGGGAGATGGCCGCGCGCCCGCGAGGTGTCGGCGATGGTATCCATGGCGCGCGCGTCGGCGCCGATGGTGAAGGCGAAGCTCGCGCCGAAGGCGTGGGCGGAGCGCAGCAGATTGCCGAGATTGACGGCTTTCGACACGCCCTCTACGCCAATGGCGAAATATCCTCGTGCGGTGCCTTCCAAGGATCCTCACAGCTCTTCTATGGCGCCAGCCGTCCGCTGCGACGGTGGTGCTCAGCATAAGAAGCGAGCGAAGCAAAGGAAGCTCAATCATGCGCGTGGCGCAATTCAGCGAATTCGGCGGACCGGACAAGCTACGCATCGAAGACGTCCCGGAGCCAAGCCCCGGAGACGGCGAGATCGTCATCCGCACCGAGGCGGTGGGGCTCAACTTCTTCGATACGCTCGTGCTGCGCAACCGCTATCAATTCACCCCGGAGCTCCCGTTCTCGCCGGGCGCCGAGGTCGCCGGCACCGTCGAACAGGTCGGGACGAATGTCTCCGATCTTGCGGCGGGGCAACGGGTGGTCGCCTTCATCCGCGGCAATGGCTGCCGCGAAAAGGTGGTGACCAAGGCGGAGAACGCCGTTCCCATCCCCGATGGCGTGAGTGACGAGGCGGCGGCCGGAATCCCGGTGACCTACGGCACGGCGCTGCACGGGCTGAAAGACCGCGGCAAGCTTGCGCCGGGCGAGACCATCGCCGTGCTCGGCGCCGTCGGGCGGCGCCGGGCTCGCGGCGGTGGAAGTGGCAAAGCTGATGGGGGCGCGCGTCATCGCCGCCGCCTCGTCGGCCGACAAACTCGGCATCGCCCGCGACCACGGCGCCGTGGAGGGGATCAACTACGATGACGAGGATCTCAAGGCGCGGCTGAAGGAGCTCACCGCGCAGAAGGGCGTCGACGTCGTCTATGATTGCGTCGGCGGACCCTATGCCGAGCCGGCGCTGCGGGCGACGGCGTGGGAGGGGCGGTTTCTCGTGCTTGGTTTCGCCGCCGGCGAGATCCCGCGCATTCCGCTCAATCTGGTGTTGCTGAAAGGTTGCTCGATCATCGGCGTATTCTGGTCGGCCTTCGTCGACCGCAATCCGGAGCAGCATCGCGCCAACATGGTCGAACTGCTCGACTGGTGCCGGCAGGGACTGATCAAGCCGCATGTCCACGGCAGCTTTCCGCTCGCCGAGACGGCGGCGGCGCTCGCATTGATCGAAGGCCGCAAGGTCAGGGGCAAGGTGATCGTCAAGCCGCAGGTTTAATTGCGTCGGAAGGCAACACGTGACTCTCCGTCACCCCGGCGAAAGCCGGGGTCCAGGTCTTCTTGACGCGCTCCGCGCGAGGGATTCCGGCGTGCGCCGGAATGACGGCGGACGGAGTTTGTCTAAGCGGTCTTGGGCAGCTCCTTGTCCAGCGCCCGCGCCGCGGCGGCGCGATGGGTCGGGGTGATATGCGCCGAGACCAGGGCGAGCACGGCCGTAAACAGCGCCGCATCATCGGCGAAGCCGAGGCCGGCGACGATGTCGGGAATGAAATCAAGCGGCAGGATGAAATAGGCGATGGCCGCGAGCAGCATGCCGCGAACGCGCATCGGCGTCGCCGGGTCGAGCGCGCAATAATAGCCGGCGACGATGTCCTCGACGAACGGCACCTGGCCGGCGAAGCGCCGGAGCTTCTGCCAGAACTCGCTGCGCACCTTGCGCTCGCGCTCGGCAAATGCCCGCAAGCTGATCTCCTTGCCAAGCGCCGCGTTGCGGAGCTCGCTCGCATCGTTCCAGGCCATCATGTCCGTTACCTCGCCAAGGCTGAAAGAGCCAAAGTCCGTCAAAGACATAGGGTGGGGATGCCGGCTTCGCAAGAAGCGGCCGTCCGCCGCCTTGTGTTCGCCCCGGCCGCATGCGAATGAGCGCCATGACCACGCACCGCCTGCTCTTCATCTGCCTCGGCAATATCTGCCGCTCGCCCATGGCCGAAGGGGTTTTTCGCCGCGTCATCGAGGAGGAGGGCCTCGCCGATCGCTTCGAGATCGACTCCGCCGGTCTTGGCGATTGGCATGTGGGGCAGGCGCCAGACGATCGCGCCCAGGCCGCGGCGCAGTCGCGGGGGCTCGACATCTCGGGCCAATGCGCGCGTCAGGTCGAAGACGGCGATTTCGCCCGATTTCGACCTCTTGCTGGTCATGGATCGCTCGAACTACGGCGAACTCAAGCGGCGGGCGCCGAAAGCGGCGCACGGCAAGATCCGCTACTTCCTCGACTATGCGCCTCATGTCGGCACCAAGGACGTGCCCGACCCCTTCTTCGGCGGCGCCGAAGGCTTCGATCATGCGCTCGATCTGATCGAGGAGGCGGCGCATGGCCTGGTTGCCGCGCTGGTCGGGGACGAGGCGCTGCCGGCGAAGCGCGGCGCCTAAGTCTCGCCGAGCTCCTCCTCGTCGGCGCCGTTCATGCCATCGTCGTCATAGTCGGCGCCGAAGTCGTCTTCGAGCGGATAGGCGGCCTCGACCACATAGGGGCCGCCGCCGATCGAGGCGCGGGACGAGAACAGCACGAACCGGCTCACTTCGAAGCTCTCGCCCAAGAGCCCGCCCTGGCGCTCGAGATAGGTGGCGACGGCCTCGGAGCTCGAGCCCTTCAGCCGCGCCACGGTGACGTGGGGGGTGAAGTTCCGCGGCTCCGGCGGCAGCCCGGCGGCGCGGGCGGCGCGCTCATGGGCCCGCTGCAGCGATTGCAGCGCCTCCGACGGGGCCACGCTGGCGAAGATGGCGCGGGGCTTGCGGCCGCCAAAGCTGGACAGGCGCCTGGAGCGTGATCTCGAACGGTGACGCCAGGATGTCGCCGAGGCCGTGGGCGAAATCGCGCGCCGTGTGGCCATCGACGTCGCCAAGGAAGCGCAGCGTCAGATGATAGTTGGCCGGATCGATCCAGCGCGCGCCATTGAGGCCGGCGCGCACGAGGTTGAGCCGCTGCGCAACGGTGGCCGGTATTTCAATCCCGGAAAACAGTCTCGGCATGGCAGGAACTTAGGAGCTGAAGGTCTAAGGGCAAGGATTGGGATAGGCGAGATGGATGGCTTCGATGTCCTTGAGTACCTCCTCTGAAAGCCTGGAGAGGCCGCCTGCGATGTCGGTCTTGAGCTGGTCCATGGTCGTTGCCCCGATGATGGTTGAGGTGACGAACGGCCGTGAGGTGACGAAGGCGACTGCCATTTGCGCCGGGTCAAGACCATGTTTGCGCGCCAAGGCCACGTAAGTCGAGATGGCACGAGGACCATTCCCCAGCTCATATCGGCCGAGACGATCGAATAGCGCCTTGCGCGAGCTGGCACGGCAGCGCGCCCGCCTCATATTTGCCGCTGAGATAGCCCTGGCCGAGGGGCGAATAGGCGAGGAGGCTCACCTGCTCGCGGTAGAAAATCTCGGAAAGGCCGGTCTCGAAGGAGCGGTTGACGAGATTATAGGCGTTCTGGATCGAGACGATCCGCGGCAGGCCAAGGATCTCGGCGGCCTTGAGGAAGGTCATCACGCCCCAAGGGGTCTCATTGGAGAGGCCCACGAAGCGGACCTTGCCCTCACGCACGAACTCGCCGAGCACCCCGAGAATGTCCTCGATCGGGTGGGCGTCGCCGTCGAGGTGCACATAGTCGAGACCCTCGAAGATGCGCATCGGCCGGTCGGGCCAATGCAGCTGATAGAGGTCGATATAGTCGGTCTTGAGCCGCTTCAGGCTGCCGTCGAGCGCCTCGATGAGCTGCTCGCGGCTCTGACGGCCGCGGACGCGGCCTTGGCGCAGCCAGTCCATCTTGGTGCGACCGATCGCCTTGGTGGCGACCATGATCTTGGGCCGGGCGCGGCGCGAGGCGAGCCAGGTGCCGATGATCTCCTCGGTGCGGCCTTGGGTCTCGGGCTTGGGCGGGATCGGATAGAGCTCGGCCGCGTCGAAGATGTTGATGCCGCAATCGACGGCATAGTCCATCTGCTCATGGCCCTCGGCCTCACTGTTCTGTTGGCCGAAGGTCATGGTGCCGAGTGAGAGCGCGCTTACCTTGAGGCCGGTGCGCCCGAGCTCGCGATACTCCATGGCGCTTCCCTGCTGCTGGTCGCTCTTTCGCTTGCGCTTGCGGCCCTTCTGGCGTGTCGGCGGCCTCAGGTCCAGGCGTGGCGGCCCCCGCGGGCCGGAATGAAGCGGGGCCCGCGCCTCAATATTGCAGCGGGCCTTCTTCGGCGACGAGCTCGAGATAACGGCCGTAGGACGTATTCTTCAGCGAAGCGGCGAGGCGCAACAACTGCTCGGCGTCAATGAAGCCGCTGCGATAGGCGATCTCCTCGATGCAGGCGATCATCCAACCCTGGCGGTGCTCGATGGTGCGCACGAATTCCGAGGCATCCAAGATGAAGTCGGGCGTGCCGGTGTCGAGCCAGGCGAACCCTCGGCCCATGCGCTCGCAAAGCAATTCGCCGAGGGCGAGATAAGCGAGATTGACGTCGGTAATTTCGAGCTCGCCGCGGGGCGACGGCTTGAGACCCGCGGCGATATCGACGACGCGGTTGTCGTAGAAATAGAGCCCGGTCACCGCCCAGTGGGATTTGGGCGCCTTGGGCTTTTCCACGATGTTCGCCGGCTCGCCGAGGTCGTCAAATTCGATGATGCCGTAGCGCTCGGGATCGTTGACGAGATAAGCGAACACGGTGCAGCCCTGCTCTTGCGCCGCCGCGCGATGCAGCATCGGCGTGAGCCCGGTGCCGTAGAAGATGTTGTCGCCGAGGATCAGCGCGCAGGAGTCGGTGCCGATGAAATTGCGGCCGACGATGAAGGCTTGGGCGAGACCCTCCGGCTGCGGCTGAGCCGCATAGGAGAAGCTCATGCCGATGCGCCCGCCGTCGCCGAGGAGGCGGACAAAGCGGTCCTCGTCCTCGGGCGTGGTGATCACCAGCACCTCGCGAATGCCGGCGAGCATCAGCACCGACAGCGGGTAATAGATCATCGGTTTGTTGTAGACCGCGAGCAGCTGCTTGCTGGTGGCGATGGTGGTCGGATAAAGCCGGGTGCCGGTGCCACCGGCCAAGATAATGCCCTTCACGATCTCATCCCCCCGCCAAGCAATCTCTGAACCGTCGCGACCACGCCGTCGCGCAGCGGTTTCGGCTCAATACCGAACCGGCGACGAAGTTTTCCCGTGCTGAGCACGGAATAGGCCGGTCGCGGCGCGGCCGTCGGATAGTCGCTGGTGGCGATCGGCCTGAGGTGAGGGACCTTATGGCCCAACTTGGCCGCCTCGGTGAAGATCATGGCGGCGAAGCCGAACCAGGTGACGGTGTCGCCGCCGACATAATGGTAAGTCCCCCAACCGGCAAAATCCGCGGCCTCGGCCTGATCCACCATGGTCAATATCGCCGCGGCGATGTCGCCTGTCGCCGTGGGGCAACCGGTCTGATCGTCGACGATGCCGAGCTCGTCCCGATCGGCGCCGAGCCGGAGCATGGTACGGAGAAAGTTGGTGCCGAAGGGACCATAAACCCAGGCCGTGCGCAGGATCAGATGACGGTCGTGGACCTCTCTCACGTTGCGCTCGCCGGCCTCCTTGCTGCGGGCGTAGACGCCTTGAGGATTGACGGCATCCTCTTCCCGATAGGGCTCGCGCGCGGTGCCGTCGAACACGTAGTCGGTCGAGAGGTGAATCAGGGGTAGCTCGGCTCTGGCGGCTGCCGCGGCGACGGTGGCGGCGCCGTCGCGATTAACTCTGAACGCGAGGCCGGATTCGCTTTCGGCCTTGTCGACTGCGGTATAGGCGGCGGCATTGACGATTGCCGTCGGTCGATGCCGCGCGACGGCGCTCTCGACGGCAGAGGGATCGCAGATGTCAGCCTCGGCGTAAGTCAGTGCCACGACGTTCCGCCCAAGTTGCGCGCCGGCTTCGCTCAGGTGCCGGCCGAGCTGGCCGCCGGCCCCGAACACCATGATCTTGGACACGGGGCGCCCCGCGTTTCTCGCTCAGTCGGCGGCGGCGAGCTGAACGGCCGGGACCGTGACGCTCGGGAGTGAAGCAGGGTGTTCTTGGTCGGCTTCCTCGCCTTCGAACAGGGCGCCCCACAACAGCCAGAGCACGAAGGCCGCGACCGTTAGCAGCGCGATCACCCCAAACACCTTCCCGAAATGCAGCGGCATGATCCCTCCCATTTGCCTCGTGCCAACCTTGCCGGGAGCCTGGACCAGCTCTGCCACCGCTGGCAAGACCGGATAGGCGACGTGGGTGAGGCTGGTTAACCAGATTTGGTAGCCCCCGGGCGTGATCAGAGCCGCGGCCATGAGACGAGTTGCGGTCCGGCTCGCGGCGTTGCTAGCATTGCCCCGGCCCAAGGCCGCCACCGAGAGCGATGGAGTGTAAGGTGAGCAAGCGATCACTGGCAATTTCACTGGCACTTTGCGTCTTTGCCGTCATCTCACCGGCGCGAGCCGGCGATGCCGAGCCGATCGCTGCGGTCAACAGGGCCGCGGCCGCCCTCGATCAAGCCTTCGAGCATCAGGACGCCGATGCCATCAAGGGGTTGGTGACCTCGGACCATATCGCCGTCACGCCTTACTACGACCGCCCGACACCGGCGGCGGCGCAGATCGAATCACTCCCGGATCTCAAATACGAGCAGACCATCGTCGGCGAGGCGAAGGTGGCCATGCTCGGGACGGATGCGGCGATCCGCACCTTCGAAGCGCGGTTCGATGGCACCTTCAAGGGCAAGACCATCCCGCCGCGCGCGTTCGTTACCTCGATCATGGTCAAGGAGGGCGGCGCCTGGCGCGAGAAATTCTATCAGGTCACCGCGATGGCGCCGTGAGCCCTGCGGGCTGCCGCCCTTCCGGGGTTGCACGTCGCCCGCCTCTGTGCGGCGCGGTGCCGATGGGCTAAGGTCGCCGTCCCCTGATCGGCCACGACATCACGAAGGAAGCTCAAGAGTGTTCGCCTTTTCGTTCGCGTTTTCCCCGCGCATCCTCCTCGCCGCAGCGTTCCTGGCGCTTGTGTTCGCAGGGGGAAGCGCTCATGCCGGCAATCAGAAAATCTGCCAGCTCCAAGAGCAGCATTACGAGCAGATCAAGCGGAGCGCCTCGACGATCGAGGTCAATGACGCGCTGTTCTCCGCGGCGAAGAAGGGCTGTGCCGCGCTGGCGCGGCGGCTCCTCGATGACGGCGCCTCGCTCAAGGCGCGCGACCGCGTCGGGTTCAGTCCCCTCGGCCGGGCGTCGCAAGCCGGGGAGGATGAGATCGTCGCCCTGTTCATCGACCGTGGCGCCCTCGTCAACGCGCGAAGCCTTGACGGCTCGACGGCGCTTTACGAGGCGGCAGAGACAGGCCGGCTGCCGACGGTCGAACTCCTGGTCGCGCGTGGCGCCGACATCAGCCTGCCGGGACGGAGCGGCATCACGCCGCTCGCGGCCGGCGCTTACATGGGCAACCTGCCGATCGTGACCTTGCTGCTCGAGAAAGGCGCCGACCCCAACGTCCAGGACGACACCAAGAAGGCCGCGATCGTCTACGCCGCCGGCCGCGGATTTTCGGAGATCGTTCGCCACCTGCTCGACCATGGCGTCGATGTCAATGCCCGCTACGGCAACGACCTGACGGTGCTGATGTGGGCCGCGGGCTATTCCGCCGAAGCCGGCGTCAACGACATCACCAAGGTGCTCAACCTTCTCCTCGATCGCGGTGCGAGGATCGACGACAAGGACAATCGCGGCCGTACGGCGCTGATGATTGCGGCCGAGCTCGATCACGAGGCGGCAGTCGATCTTCTGCTGGCGCACGGCGCCGACCCGGCGCTCCGCGACCGGCAAGGCAAGAGCGCGAGCGACCTGACCTCGCTCACGACGCTCCGCGAGAAGATCGCGGCGAAGCATTGAAGCGTCAGCGGCCGTTGCCGAGATAAGCGTCGATCTGAAGCCCGGCGAGATACTTCGACAGTGCCACGATGTCGTCCGGGGCCGTGGCCTTCATCAGGTCCGACATACCGGGGTTGTTGCCGCGGGAGCCATCGCGAAACGCCATCATGGTCTGTTGCAGATATTCCTGCCATTGGCCGGCGAGCCGCGCGGTGGTGCCGTCGCCCTGAAAGTGATCGAGGTGACAGCCCCGGCAGCCAATGGAAGAGGCGGCTGACTCGGCCTTCTTGGTCACGTCGTCCGGGGCCTGGGGTTGTCCCAGATTCGGCCATTTGAGCTTGGTGAAGTGGGCGGCAAGATCCTTCATGTCCTGCTTCTCTAGCGTCGCCGCGACCGGGCCCATCAGCGGGTTCTTGCGCGCGCCGCTCTTGAAGTCGCGGAGCTGGAGGTAGAGGTAGCCTTCGTTCTGTCCCCAGATCACGGGCGTGGTGTTGTTGATGGGGATGCCCTTCTCGCCATGGCAGGTGGCGCAGAGCTTGGCCTTTTCCTCGATGCCGTCCGCGGCTCCGGCGCTGGTAGTGACAAGGGTAAGCGCCGCCGCGAGGAGAAGGACCGGTCTCATCAGCATTGCCTCCTTAGCCGAAGCCCGAGCCACACGTTCCCTGGTCGCGAAAAGGACGGGGCGTTGTGCTGCCCCGTCCTCAACAATCGTCAATTGTCGCCCAGTGGGCGGCTTCGATCAATCGACCGTGAACGCGATGATATTATTGCCGCGCTTGAAGTCGATCTGGGTGTTTCCGCCGGCACCGACGACGATATATTGCTTGCCGTCGACGGAATAGGACGCAGGCGGTGCGTTGACACCCGCGCCGGCGAAGAACGACCATAACACGTCGCCGGACTTCGCATCATAGGCACGGAACCAGCCATCGCCCTCGCCGGTAAACACGAGACCGCCGGCAGTGGTCAGAGCGCCGCCCATCATCGGCAGCGGCGTCTTCTTCTGCCACGCGATCTTGCCGGTGTTGTAGTCGACGGCGGTCACGTTGCCGAACTGGTCCGAGCCCGGGATGATCTTGAACGCGCCACCGAGCCACAGCTTGCCGCCCGGATAGGGCGAGCTCTCGACCTGATAGGTCATGGGCTGGTGGAGGTTCACGGCGTAGGTCATGCCGAGTTCGGGATTGACGGCCATCACCGACCATTCGACGCCGCCATTGGCGCCCGGCAACATCTTCGCGCCTTCCGCCGTCGGCAGGGTCCACATGCCGGTCTGATCGACCATCGGCTCGGAGAAGCGGATCAGGCTGCAATCGTCACGCTTGTGGACGTAGACGTTGCCGGTCTTGCCGGCGTGGATGACGCCGGGAACGGTGTTGCCGTCCTTGTCCTTGACGTCGACGAGGACCGTGGGGCTCACCGAGTCGAGATCCCACAAGTCGTGAGCGATGTACTGGAAGTGGCAGACATACTTGCCGGTCTCCAGATCGACCGATACGAGCGAGTCGGTGTAGAGGTTGTCACCCGGCCGGACCGAACCGTCGAGGTCGGGCGACGGGTTGCCGACGACGAAATAGATGCGCTTGGTCTTGAGATCGACCGACGGGTTCTGCCACACGCCGCCGCCTAGGGTCTTGTAGGGGTCGCCCATCTTCTTGAGCGCCGCCTTCTCGGCTTCGATGTCGCGATGCATGTCCTTGCCGGTCGCATCGTGGGTCGCCCATACGCCGACGGAATTGTCGGGGATGGTGTCGAAGTTCCACACGAGCTTGCCGGTTTCGGCATCATAGGCGCGGACGAAGCCGCGGATGCCGTATTCGCCACCGTTGGTGCCGATCAGGATCTTACCGTCGACGGCGGTCGGCGCCATGGTCTCGCTATAGCCAAGCTCGGGGTCGGCAATTTGGGTCTGCCACAGCACGCTGCCGGTCTTGGCGTCGAGGGCGACCAGCTTGGAGTTGAGCGTGGCCAGGTAGACCTTGTCTTTATAGACGGCGACGCCGCGATTGTTGGGACCGCAGCAATAGGTCGTGACCGGACCCATCTTGTGCTTGTAGTGCCAATATTCCTCGCCGGTCTTGGCGTTGACCGCATAGACGTGATCGAACGAGGTGGTGACGTACATCACGCCATCGACCACGATCGGGGTCGTCTCTAGCGACTCCTTCACCTCGGTCTGAAAGATCCATGCCGGGTGCAGTTTGCCGACATTCGAGGTGTCGATCTGCTTGCCGGGATAATACCGGGTCTGATCGTAGTTGCCGTTGGTGTGCAGGAAATTCTTGTCGTCTTGCGCCGCGCCACTGAGTTGATCTTGCGTTACCTCGGGCGTTGGCGCGTCTTTCGTCGTCGTTGTCGCCGAGGTCTCAGTTTCGGCTCCGGCCCATGCCGGGGTCATCCCGACGAGCCCGAGCCCGAGCACGCACGCGAGCGCGCCGGCCGTCCTAAAACTCACCATTGTTTCCTCCCTTGCGTGGTACCGATCGACCGAAATTTCGGACGCTCCTTTCGGTTTCCACGCCGCAGAGACTGCTCGCGCCCTGCCAATTTGTCAATCAACCCCTAGGATTTGACGCTCTTTGAGCTGCCGTCTTGCAATAGAAATTGCCAAACTTGCTCCGTCTCGTTTGTGGTTCGGGATCGGGCGAGCCGATACAGTCCGGCCATGGCATGCGACTTTGCAGTTGAAACCCCAAGCCCCTAGTGTCCCCTCGCCATGCAGCGTTACAAGCGTAAGGGGTCGCGAGCGAGGTCGCCGTTCCGGCCAACGCGACCGCGTCCCAGTCGCTGGTTTTGCTTAATTTTTTGTCTCTGCCTCGGTGCCGCGCCCGCGCTCAAGGCCGCGCCCGCTGATGTTCAATCGTCCCCTGCCGAGGCGCCGGCGAAATCGCCGTCGCAGCCCGCGAAGCCGGTCGCGGCGGACGTCACCGAAGTGCCGATCGGCTATCTCAAACAGGAGGTGAAGCGCCAGATCCCGCTGTCGCGTCTCCATGTCGAGCCGGAGGACTACGGCATCGCCGGCGCCGAGATGGCTCTTAAGGATAACAACACCACGGGCAGATTCACCAAGCAGGCATTCATGCTCGATGTTGAACGCGTTCCGGTCGGCGGCGATGCCGTTGCGGCGCTGAAGCGGCTGGTCGACAGCGGCCATCATTTCATTCTGGTCGATGCGCCCGCGGCGACGCTGTTGCAACTTGCGGATGCGGTGGCGAAAGACGACGTCCTGCTCATCAACGTGCGCGCCGAGGACGAGACGCTCCGTCAGGAGAATTGCCGCGCCAACGTGCTGCATACGGCGCCGGACCGCTACATGCTTGCCGACGCGCTCGCCCAATATCTCGTCTGGAAGCGGTGGCAGCGCTGGTTCGTGGTAACGGGCGTGTTCCCGGAGGACGTCGCCTATTTGAAGGCCATCGAGAGAGCCGCCGGACGCTTCGGCGGCACCATCGTCGAGGAGCGCGAATACAAGGAGACCCCCGGGGCGCGGCGCTCGGATACCGGGCAAATGCAGATCCAACGGCAGATGCCGGTGTTTACCCAAGGCGCGCCGGACTACGACGTGTTGATCGTCGCCGACGAGTCGGACGTGTTCGGCCCCTATCTTCCCTATCGCACTTGGGACCCGCGTCCAGTCGCGGGCACTGCGGGTCTCACGGCCATGAGCTGGCACCCGGCGCATGAGCAATGGGGTGCCACGCAGATGCAGAACAGGTTCCAACGCTTTGCCAAGCGCTTCATGTGGCCCGTGGATTATCAGGCCTGGATCGCGGTGCGCGCCATTGGCGAGGGGGCAACCCGCGCACATTCGGCGGACTACGCCCCGGTCAATGCGGTGATCCGCGGCAAGGACCTCGACCTCGCCGCGTTCAAGGGCCAGAAGGTCACGTTTCGCCCCTGGGACGGGCAGTTGCGCCAGCCGATCATCATCGCCGGCCCCGACCTTCCCGTCTCGGTGTCACCGCAGGAAGGCTTCCTGCATCGCGGCGCCGAGGTCGACACGCTCGGCATCGATGAGCCGGAAACGAAATGCAAGCTCAAATAGACGCCACGGATGATCTCGCCGAGGCGCGCACAGGGAGAAAATTCGATGCGTAGAGTTAGGCTTGTGAGTGCGGTCGCCGGAACGGCCATCTTGGCTGGTCTCGCCGGCGAGGCTTCGGCCTATACGGTCTACGTCTCCAACGAGAAGGGCAACTCCATCACGGTGATCGACAGCAACACGCTTCAGGTGCAGGAGACCATTCCCGTCGGCCAGCGCCCCCGCGGCATCATGCTGACCAAGGACGGCAAGCATCTCTTGATCTGCGCCAGCGACGAAGACACCGTGCAAATCCTCGACGTCGCCACCGGCAAGATCGTCGGCGATCTGCCGTCGGGTCCGGACCCGGAGCAGCTCAACATTCACCCCTCCGGCAACCCGGTCTACATCGCCAATGAAGACGATGCGCTGATGACCGCCATCGATGTCAACGAACGCAAGGTGATCGCCGAGGTGCCGGTCGGCGTCGAGCCCGAGGGCGTCGGCGTCAGCCCGGACGGCAAGATCCTGATCAGCACCTCCGAAACCTCGAACATGGCGCACTTCATCGACACCGACAGCTACGAGATCGTCGACAACGTCCTCGTTGGCTCGCGGCCGCGCTTCGCCGAATTCACCGCCGACGGGTCGCAATTGTGGGTCACATCGGAGGTGGCGGGTACCGTCTCGGTGATCGACCCCAAGACGCGAAAAATCATCAAGACGCTCGGTTTCGAGATCCCCGGGGTCCGGCCTGAAGACATGCAGCCGGTCGGCGTCCGCATCCTCAAGGATGGGTCCAAGGCCTTCGTCGCCTTAGGCCCGGCCAATCATGTCGCGGTCATCGACGCCAAGAAGCTCGAGGTGGAACAGTATCTGCTCGTCGGTCAGCGGGTGTGGCAGCTTGCTTTCACGCCGGACGAGAAGCTGTTGTTCACCACCAACGGCAACAGCAACGACGTCTCGGTGATCGATGTGCCGAGCCTCACCGTGGTGAAGTCGATGCCGGTCGGCATGTCTCCGTGGGGCGTCGCCGTCTCGCAGAACTGACGCCTAATTCCCGAGGCGGGACCCGGCCCGCGGCACGACGGTCCAGCCGCGGCTCGCGAGGTTTTGGGTGGCAAGCTTGCTCGCGGTTCCGGTGATCCAGAGCTCGCCATGCGGGCCCGCGCTCGAGATCAGGCCTTCGACCTGCGGGCTCCAGTAGACGTAGTCCATGGGCACGATGGCGACGAGGCCCTTCGCTGTCTGCATCAACGGCGTGCCGCCGACGGCGACGAAGGACCGGACCGGCGCGATCGTCTTATGATAGGCGGCGGTGAGCACGGCCTTGCGCCGATAGGCGAAGCCCTCGGAATAGCTCTTGGCCTGGGCGGTGCGCGCCACGAAGATTTCCCGCCCGGCGGCATTGCCGAGCTGCATCATGGCGGCGACGATCACCGCCTTGTCGGTGGGCGTCAGCGATGACGAGGCGTAGAAGGCATCGATCGTGCCCGGCGAGACGCCCATCTCTGCCAGTTTTTCGCGGCCGAGCTGCTCGAGCTCTGCCGCGGTCTTGTCGCGGAGCACTTGGCGCAGGGTATCGGCGCTGCCGCCGGCGCTGATGGCGATACCGGCGCCGCCGGTGACGAAGGCAAGACCGATATTCACCCCGGATTTGCCGATGGCGCTTGCGCTCGCGACGCGGGTCAGCTCGGCATTGAGGGGCTCGAAGGTGGTGTAGGGATCGACGCCGGCGTCGAAGGCGAGCTTGCGGCGCGCCTTGCTGCCGCCGGCGAGGGAGGCGATGGTGCCCTCGCGGTTGGGGTCGGTGGCGCTCATCGAGGCATCGACGCGGTTGAACCAGCCGCCGACACCTTTGACGGTTTCATTGATCGTCTTGCCCGGCGCCGTCACCAGGTCCTTCGCCGTCGCCAACGGCTTCAAGGCGGTGCGCCCCGCCGAGGTCACCAGCGTCTCGGCACCGTTGATCTCTTCGAGCTTTGCCGTCGCTGCGACCTCACGCACGCGCATGCGCAGGAGCTCGGTGCCGAGCACGGTGAAGGTCCCATATTTGGTCTGCATCTGATAGCGGCCGAGAAAATTCTCCACCGGGACCGTGCCGACGATGGTGTGATAGGGGCTCCGCAACAGGTCGGGCGGAAGGATCTTGCTCGGGGAGAAGGTGGGGGGGCTTTCATAGCCGCCGCCCAGCGCACTCATGGAGGCCGGGAGCGCCATCAGGATGAGAGCCGCGCCGGCCGCGAGATAAGCGTACGCTTTTGCCATGTCCCCTCGTGACTTTGCCCCGAAGACGGCCGTTTTGTCCGCCCTACGCCGGGGTTAGCGGCGGAGTATATACCGCAATCTCCGGCCATGCCCCGTGCTTTCGATGGGGGTAAAGCGCGCCAACAGCCGCCTCGGCGGCGTGCCGGGCGGTTCTCGCGGGTCGGCGAAGTGGGCCGGGTCAGCTTGCCTTGCGCAAGTCGTGCTCGAGCTGGGTCGCCTGCCGCTTGATCGACTCCGCGGCCTCGACGGTGATCCGTCTCGACAGGGCGCGGACCTCATCGCCTTGCTTGGCCGCATGGCGCTGGATCGGCTCCGCCACGTCGGCGCCGGCGTGCAGCGACAGAGCGCGAACCTCTTCGGCCTGAACCAGCAGCGTCTCGAACTGCCTCCGCCAATAGGCGCCCTGCAGTTCCACGATCTCGGCGAGGTTTTTTGCACTGGCGAGGTCTTTGGCCAGGTCGAAGCCCGAATTCACGTTGCGCTGGGCGATGTCGATGATCTTGCGGTTGAGGGCGGAGGTGGCCCGGCTCGCGGCATCGCAGGAGCGCTCCACGGCCTCAACGCCCGCGTCGAGGGCGGTCTTGGCCCGGTCATAGGCTTCGCGCGTCTGACTTACGGCACTTCCGGCGAAGGCTCGCATCGCTTCAGGGATGGCCGTGTCGAACTCCAAGGACTGAAACTGGGTGAGCGGTTTGTAGAATTCCGCGGTCTTGTTGGCGGCCGTATCGGGATCGAAGGTCATGGTCATGGATCTACCCTCATGGTCCCCGCCAGTTGATTAGGCGGTGCTGGGCGGTTGTTGGGCGCAGCCGCGGGCAGGTCCGGACGCTTGGCACACAGCTGCCGAGTGGCTCGGCGGTGGGCCAAGAAAAAGTCGCTGCACTGTCCGTTGACCTGGGCACGCGCTGCTTCTCCGGATTAAAACCGGCAGCCACGGCTTTGCGCGCTTCTACGGGCGCTGTCCCTCCCAAGGCGTAAGTAGTTAACCATGATTGGGGGCCGAAGTCGAATCGCCCGGATTTCTAAGGCTTGGCGTTGCTTGGCTCGCTGCCGGGCGCAATGCGCGAGGCATCCTTGTTGTCAGTGCTGTGGGATTGGGCCTGGCCCTTGTCCTGAAGCCTGGTCTTGGCCTGCGAGCTGGATTTGGCGGTCGAGGTGGTGCCGACCATGCTGAGACCGGAGAGGAACGCCGCGCCGCTGACGATGACCGCGACGATACCGATCAGCCTCAGAAGGTTCGGGAGACGCGGGCGCTCCGGCATCTCGGCCCTGACGATGCGATTGAGATAGGCGATAAAGGAGCTGACGAGACCGGCGATGGCGCCGGTGCCGAACACCACCATGGCGGCGGCGAGCTTAGGTTCGGCGCTGATCTGGAAGCCGAAAACAAAGGCCGCGACGATGACGATCGCGGCGATGCCGTTGAGCAAGATCAGGTAGCCGAGACCGCGACCGGCGATGCGGTCCTGATGGGCTTCCATGAAGCCGTGACTTGGCTGGTGGCGCTCCGGTCCTGTGGTCATTATCGCCCTCGGCTCGTCATGTCGGGATACTCAGCGACGCCTGGAAGTGGCGAAGCAACAGGGGAATTCGAGTCCCCCCTAACCTGCAATAATAGGAGAATTGTGGCGGATGGGGAGGGGGCGCTAGATGGCAAGGTTGCTTGGGCCGCAACGGAACTGTCGCAAACGTGCTCACGACATTGCCGGAAGATGCCAGAGGACGCTGCTTCCGCCGCGAGGCGCCGGGCCTGCCGTCCGACGAGGGATAAATGAATCCGAGGAGGAGGAAATCATGCGGTTGATGCTCAAATTCACGATCCCGGTGGACAAGGGCAACGAGGCCTTGGCCGACGGTACCATGGCGCCGGCGATCGAGGCCCTGGTCAAAAAGGTAAACGCCGAGGCGGCGTATTTCATGGTGCTCGACGGCGAACGCGCCGGCTTGGTGTTCTTCGAGGAGTCCGACCAAGCGCGGCTCCCGGACATTAACGAGCCGCTGTTTGCCGCGCTCGACGCCTATATCGAGATCGTCCCGGCCTTGACGCTCGAGGACCTGAAGCGCGGCTTGGCCAAAGCCTGAGGCGCTTCGCGCCGGAGGCCAACCGCTCTGGTCTCGCAGTCGGTGGTTGGCAACCACGGCTTGCGCTTGCGAAATCATGTCGCGGCTTCGGCAATTCGATTGCCGAAGCCGAAACCCCAGTTACCTCATCGGGTACCTTTTTGCTAATGTTCGCCGAAAATCCGGGAGCGTTTAGCAATGAAGTCACCGCCTCGCGGCAGCCGCTTTGCCAATGTTCGCGTCCTCCAGCCGGCCGTTGCGGCGTTCGCACTTCTTCTTGCGTGCAACCCTCCAGCGTCTCAGGCCGAAGAGCAGAAGAAGAAGCCCGCGCCCTGCACCGAAGATGCGGTGGTGGTGTTCGATGCGTCCGGATCCATGTCCGGCAACCAGACCCTCGGCATTCCCAATTCGCGGCCGCGCATCGACGAGGCGCGCTCCGCGCTTGCCAAGGTGTTGCCGAACGCGACCCGCTTTCGCCGCGTCGGTCTCGTGACCTATGGGCCCGGTCCCTACAATCAGTGCAACGTCAAGCTCGACCTGAAGCCGATGCCGGACGCCGCGGCACCGATCATGAGCGTGGTGAACTCGCTCGTGCCAGCGGGACGGACGCCGCTGACCTCCGGCATCGAGGAGGCCGCCGAGGCGCTCGATTTCCGAGCCAAGCCCGGCGTCATCGTGGTGGTGACGGACGGCGAGGAGACCTGCGGGGGCTCCCCTTGCGCTCTGGCGAAGCAATTGCGGGCAACGGGCTTCGGTCTCACGGTGCATGTGATTGCCTTCCGCTATGAAGGCTTCTCCTGGACCGGCAGCGGTGGCTCTAGTGTCCTGGACCTGATGTGCGTCGCTCAGGAGAACAAGGGCCTCTACATCAAGGCCAATGACGAGGACGAGCTGGTCCAGGCGCTGGAAAAAACGCTGGATTGCCCCATGGTCTCGCAAGCGCCGTTGGAATGGACCGCGAACCTGCCCGGGGCGCGGGGCCATGGCGGCTGATCGGACCCACTGACGTTCGCAAAACCGACAGAACCGTGGCCTAGAATTTGGGCTCCCGCCGCTCGCGCGAAGTGCTCTCGCGGAGGGATGAGGGGTGCCGATGCAGGTTCTGCTGCTGCCGTTTACCCCGCGCTATATTCTCCTGACCATCGCCCTGACGGGGACCGTGGCCTTCGGGGTGGCGGCGGCAAGCTTTCCGGCGGAGGAGCCTTATCTTCTTCCGCCGCTCGTCATCTTCGCCTGCTTCCTCGCCCTCGGCATCCGCGATCTCCTGCAGACGCGCCATGCGATCTTGCGCAACTATCCCATCGCCGCGCATATCCGCTTCATCCTCGAGCACGTTCGTCCCGAGCTCAGGCAATATTTCTTCGAGGCGGAGAAGGACGGCACGCCCTTCCCGCGCGACAAGCGCGCCATCGTCTATCAGCGCGCCAAGCAACAACTCGATACGCGCCCGTTCGGCACCCACTACGACGTCTATCGCGATCACTATGAGTGGCTGCACCACTCGATGCAGCCGGCGGAGCCGAGCGGCGAGGACTTCCGCACTGTCATCGGCGGTCCCGAGTGCGCGCAGCCTTATGCCGCTTCGGTCTTCAACATCTCCGCCATGAGCTACGGGTCGCTGTCGGCGAACGCGATCCGCGCGCTCAACAAGGGCGCCAAGCTCGGCGGCTTCGCCCACGACACCGGCGAGGGCGGCGTCAGCCCCTATCATCGCGAGCACGGCGGCGATCTGATCTGGGAGGTCGGATCGGGCTATTTCTGCTGTCGCGATCAGCACGGCGGGTTCTCGGCCGAGCAATTCGCCGCGGTGGCAACGGATCCGCAGATCAAGATGATTGAACTGAAGCTGTCGCAAGGTGCCAAGCCTGGTCACGGCGGCATCCTGCCGGCGGCGAAAGTGACCGAAGAGGTCGCCGCTATCAGAGGCGTGAAGCCGGGGTGCGACTGCGTCTCCCCGGCACGGCACTCCGCCTTTTCGACGCCGGCGGAGATGATGAAATTCATCGACGGGTTGCGCCGTCTCTCGGGCGGCAAGCCAACCGGGTTCAAGCTTTGCGTCGGTCACCCCTGGGAGTTCCTCGCCCTGGTCAAGGCGATGCTCAAGACGGGCGCGACGCCAGATTTCATGGTCGTCGACGGCACCGAGGGGCACCGGCGCGGCGCCGCTCGAATTCATGGACCATATCGGCATGCCGCTCCGCGAGGGCCTGACCTTCGTGCATTCGGCCTTGATCGGCGCCGGCCTCCGCGGCGGCATCAAGATCGGCGTCTCCGGCAAGATCATCTCCGCCTTCGACATGGCGCGGGTCATGGCGCTCGGCGCCGACTGGTGCAATTCGGCGCGTGGCTTCATGTTCGCCATTGGCTGCCTGCAATCCCAGCAATGCCACACCGATCGCTGTCCGACCGGCGTCGCCACCCAGGACAAACTGCGCCAACGCGCGGTGGTGGTCTCGGATAAATCGCTGCGGGTCGCGAATTTCCATCGGGAGACGGTCAAATCCCTGGGCGCGCTCGTCGCCGCCGCAGGCCTCGGCCATCCAAGAGACTTGCGCCCGCATCACTTCATGCGCCGCACCGGCGCCGACCGCAGCTTGAGCTTCACCGAGCTGTATCGGCTGCTCGAGCCAGGTGAGCTCCTGGCCGGCAGCAATCACGTCGACTTCCGTGAAGCCTGGGAGATGGCCTCCGCCGACAGCTTCGCACCGGTGGGAAGCAAGGCCCGCGCCGCCCAACTGGCGGCTGAATGAATCTGCGCGGTGCCTCCACATTTCCGAGGAGGCGAAAAAAACTCGTTCTGACGGGAACCGATAGACGGCTTGGTCGTTTCTAACGGTCAGAGGGATTGCAGCGCTAGTGAAGAGCCGAACTGCGGCCTGGAGCCGCGGCAGCTTGGCGCCTTCCGGTTGAGTGCGTTGCGCTGTTGCGCGTTCCGGTAAATTTGCGTGTTCGAGGAGCGAAGGCGGCAGTACCCCTCGCGCTCTCGCCGTTCGGTCGCGTGCGCGTCCAATGCTGATGACATTGGAGGTCTTCCATGGGTTATCTCAAGCCAAATGCAGCCGAGATGGCTCAACCGATTCCCATCAGAGTGGCATCCCGTTCCGGCGCCAAGTCGGGGGCGAAAGGCGAGTGCCTGCCCCGGCCCAAGTCCGGCAAGGCCGGCCTTCCAGGATCCGACGATCATGCCCTGGTTCGGATCGCCGAGCGCTTCGCACCTGGGGCCCAACCCGACTTCAACTTCGACGGTCGGCGCGCGATCCAGGCGGAGACGCCGACGCGCCTAGTGGTCGCCGCACCGCCTGGGGTCCGCACCCTGATCGCGGTGCTGATCGTCGTCGCCTTGTTGCCGAGCCTGACCCTCGCCGCCATGTTGTGGTTCGGGGCCGTCAGCTCATCCTGGTTCGAGAGGCCGAGAGCCGTGCCTAACAAAGAGCCGTGGCCCGCAGTCCAGGCCAACGCGGCGATGCCCGCGCTCGACCGCACGTCTTCGCCGCCTGTCACCGAAACTCCGAGGCTCGGCGCGCCCGCTGCTCTGGAAGTTCCGGCCGGGCACGAACTGCGCTTCCCGATTGAGCTCGATCACGCGACGGCGATGCCGGCGCGAAGCGTCATCGCCGTCGGCGGCTTGCCGGGAGGCGTCACGCTGTCGGCGGGGCGTCCCTACGGCGACGGCGAGTGGAATTTGCGCACCGACGAGATCGGCGATCTTCGTGTTGTCGCCGTCGATGCCGCCGTTGGCGAGTCGACACTCAGGCTAAGGCTGGTGGCGCCCGACGGCGCAGTCGTTGCCGCAGCCGACACCAGACTTGAAATAACCGACAGCTCCGAAGCCGCCATGGCCGCTGCGTTGCCGGCAGGCCTTCTCTATGAGCCGAGTCTTTCCGGGATGGGCGCCTGGGACGAGCAGACCGACGGCGGTATCGGCATCGCCGAACTGATCACCGACGGCGGCGCGGCGACGAACATCACCGCCACAGAGACTTCGCCGCCGGCGCCAGATCCCACGGCCCAAGGCGACGCCGAGGACGACGATAGCAAATGGGTCGAGCCGTCCGCCTTCGTCAATCTGCGCAAGGGACCGTCGTCCTCGGCGGACGTCGTCGGCGTCATCGCCAAGGGCGCCAAGCTTTCCCTTGAACGGCGAAAGCGCGGCTGGATGCGCGTCACCGATCCGAAGACCTCGCAGAGCGGGTGGATCTATGCCGGCAATGTTGTCGGCGAGAAAGTCCGCCCGAGCCGCACTCGCGCCGCCGATGCCGGGACTGAGGACAACTCGGCACTGTGGTCAGGTCTTGGATCGTGGCTCAGCCGCTAGCCCCCGGCGCTTGGCATCAGGCGCAATTGCGGGTGCGGTGTCGGTATCTGGCCCGCAGAACACGAGGGCTGATTGCTGATCTTTGACTTTGGCGTGGTACATGGCCATGTCGGCTTTGTGCAGGATTTCCGCTGTCGTAGTGGCGTCGTCAGGGCTCAGCACGGCGCCCACGGACGCACCGATCTTGAACGAATGCCCGCTCAGGCGAATGTCCCGATCCAATGTCGCCATCAGGCGCAGCCCGATCGCTTCGGCGACATCCCGGCCGACGTTGTATGACAACAAGGCGAATTCGTCGCCGCCAATGCGGGCGAAAACATCGCTCGGCCGCGCCACCTTGCGAAAACGGAGGGCGACGCTCTTCAGCACACGATCACCAGTGGAGTGGCCGTGAGCGTCATTGACATCCTTGAAGCCGTTAAGGTCGATTAGGAACAGCGCGAGCTTGCGGTTGGCAGGGTCGGAAGAGTCCGTGGCGGCCTTCAGCGCCGCTAGTAGCGCGCGACGGTTCGGCAATCCCGTCAATTGATCGCGAAAAGCTTGCTCCCGGAGTTCTCGAAACCTGAATTTCGTTGCAATCTCACGCGCCACGCCTCTCCTCTCCTCGTAAAGCCGGCGGAGGACGAAGGCGAACATGCAGATGACGAGGAGGACCGTGAGGAACAACCCCTCCGATAGGGTTATCCGGCGCTGCTCATCGGAAAGCGTATCGATGAAGCTGAACAGATTATATTGGTAGGCGAGCAGCACCGCGGAGATCATCACGCAGCAGAGCAGCAGCCCGTCCTGCAAGCTCGTCCAGGGATGATTGATGATCGCCCGCGTCAGCGATCGGGGGCGCGAAGGGTTCGCCATGGTGCTCTCGCTCAAGTTTCCCAGGAGTTTAACACAGACGTTTCGCTGAACAGTTAGCGATCCCGCGCCCGGTTCAGGCCCAACGAGGGCGGGAAGCCAAGCTTTTCCGCGCCTCGGCTTGGTCGCTGCGCGGCGAGGACGGCGCGATATTTAGGGATTGAGACGACGCGCTTGCCGTTGCCACGCAAATCGACCTCTCTACCCGTGGCGTCCTTGTGCCAAAATCGGACATTCCTTCCTCGTCAGCCAGCGAGAGGCGAAACATGTCCGCCAAACATCCGATCATCTCGATTACGGGTTCGTCAGGTGCGGGTACAACCACCGTGACGACCACCTTTCAGCAGATATTTCGCCGCGAGGCGGTTAGAGCGGCGATCGTCCACGGCGACGCCTTTCATCGCTACGATCGCGATGACATGCGGGCGAAATTGGCCGAGGCTCACGATAAGGGGGAAGCGAATTTCAGCCACTTCGGTCCAGAGGCCAACCTTTTTGTCGAACTGGAGTCGCTGTTTCGCGTCTACGGAGACAGCGGTACGGCGAAGGTGCGCAGATATCTCCACGACGAGGAAGAGGCCGCAAGTTATGGACTGAAGTCCGGAACCTTCACGCCCTGGGAGGACCTCCCACCAGACACAGACCTGCTCTTCTACGAGGGGCTGCATGGGGCAATCGTCACCGAGGCGGTAAATGTCGCACGACACGCCGATCTTCTTATCGGCGTCGTGCCCATCATCAACCTCGAATGGATACAGAAACTCCATCGCGACAAGATGGCGCGAGGCTACACGCAAGAAGCGATCGTCGATACCATCCTGCGTCGCATGCCGGACTACGTGAACTACATATGTCCCCAGTTCTCGCACACGCACGTCAATTTTCAGCGTGTTCCTACCGTCGACACCTCCAACCCGTTCACCGCGCGCGACGTTCCGAGCCCAGATGAGAGCATGCTCATCATACGCTTCAAAAACCCGAGAGGTATCGACTACCCGTATCTTCTTTCAATGTTGCCGAACTCGTTCATGTCACGGGCGAATACCATTGTCTGCCCCGGCAGCAAGATGCCGCTCGCCATGCAACTCATCTTTACCCCCATGATCTGGCGGTTGATGGAGCGCAAGAAGCGCGGCGTCGGCTAGGTCGTTCCGGTCCTCGCGTTTCGGCTACTCCTTTGTGGTTAATCCTTTCACGCCTGTCGCTCGCACAAATCCCCGTCACGTCCTGCCGGCAAAACGTGTCATGTATTCGCACCCGTGAGCCTGGTCCTCGGCCCTGGAAGGGTCTTTGAGGGACGATAGGCGGGTCAGCCACAGTGGTCGGAAATACCGAAAAATCGGCAACCTCGACACGCGACCTGCGTATCGATTTCTTTCGCGGCGTGGCGCTGTATATGATCATTTTTGATCACGTACCCGGAGATCCGCTCAGTCGATTAACCTACGCCCATTTGGGATTCTCCGACGCCGCCGAAATATTCGTTTTCCTGTCGGGCGTTTCGTGCGGCATCGTCTACGAGCGGGTCCTCTCGCGGCACGGCCCACGCCAACTCCTCAGGGCAACTTTCAGGCGAGCGTTCCAAATCTACGTCTATTACCTTGTCGCCAGCATCACGACGATCCTGCTCATTGCCCTCAGCCGGGATATCGTCGCCATTCCCACAAACCATCAGGCCTTCATCACCCTCCGCGAGGATCCTCTGGCTGCAATCCGGTCGGCGATATTTTTGATTTCGCCGCCAGACTTGCCCGGCATCTTGGTGCTTTATCTCGAGCTGACGCTCGTGGCGATTCCACTTTTCCTGCTGATGGCGACCGTGAGCAGAGAGCTCGCCCTCGTAACGAGCGGCATCATCTATGGCCTGTCCCAAGCTTATCCGGATTTGCTCCCGCACTTGGCCGACCACTCCTACTTCAATCCCTTGGCGTGGCAGTTCCTGTTCTGCATCGGCATGTTCGGCGGCACTTTCTACAATACCGATGACGGCCGTTTGCAAACCTTGCAGACGCGGCGCTGGGTGCTCGCGGCGTGGATGGTTGTGGCGATCGCACTCATTTACAAGCTCGCCAGAGTGCATCTGGCTGAGCTGAACTTGGAAATGCTCGCGCTGTCGGACGCGACGCTGCTTCACATGAAGTCGAACCTGTCGGCGATACGCTTGCTTCACTTTCTGAGCGTGGCCGTTCTGGTCGCCACGTACGTGAAGAAGAGCAGCGCGCTTCTCCGCTGGCCCGGAGCCAGCGCCATCGTCAAAAGCGGCAGGTGCTCGCTGCAAGTGTTCTGCCTCGGTGCCATTATCAGCGTAGTGCTCAATCTCTTCGTCGCCGTCGACGCGCCGTTCCTGTTCGAACGGCTCCTGCTCGATGTCGCGGCCGTGTTCGCGATAGCCCTGACCGTGACGCTGTTGATGAAACGTCGTCGGGAGCGCAGCCTCCCGTCCCCCGTCACAACGTGATCGGCCGCGTTGACTAAGACCGGCCCCCTTAAATAGCTTTGCCAACACTGTTACCGGCCCATGCCCGATTTGGAGGGTAAGGGCATACCGGAGCCGCTCGTCACATGTCCGCTCCCGCAGCGGACATTGCCCGCGTTGTCATAATCCGGATATGGAAATGTCGTGATCCTGGCTGTGTTTGAGTCTCACAACGGGGGCGAAAGATGAAATTGCCCGGGATCTGGGTAAAGCCCAGGGCGACGTCTGCCATCGGCATCAATTATCGAGAGGCTGAAACGGCAGCGGACGCACTGGGTGACGGGCCGCAACAACGGCGTCGAAGCAGGAACAAACGACTGCGCCAAGCAGTGCACCGCCACAAGCCGATCTCCAAGCAAGGCATCCAGGAGCGGCTGTTCACACTCGCGTTTTCGGGGCTTGTCTATCCGCAGATCTGGGAAGATCCGCTCGTCGATCTGGAAGCCTTGTCGCTGAAGGACGGCGAACACCTGGTCGCGATCGCGTCTGGCGGCTGCAATATTCTGAGCTATCTCGCCACGGCCCCGATCCGAATCACGGCCATCGACCTCAATCCGGCGCATGTCGCGCTGAACAAGCTGAAGCTGGCAGCAATCCGGCACCTGCTCGACTACCGCGCGCTCCACCGCTTCTTTGCCGAGGCCGACGCGCACGAGAACGTGCGTGCCTACGAGGACCATATCCGACCGCATCTCGATGAGATGTCGCGACGCTACTGGGAAGCGCGCAATCTGCTCGGTCGGCGGCGGATTGGCTATTTCCGCACCAATCTCTATCGGCACGGCCTGCTCGGTACCTTCATTGGTGCAAGCCATCTCTTGGCGCGGATGCACGGCCGCAACCCGAGAAAAATCCTCGCGGCCAAGAGCCGCGAAGAGCAGCGCAGGATCTTTGAGAGCGAGCTCTCACCTCTGTTCGAGAAGCGGCACATCCGTTGGCTGCTGAACAAGCCGTCAGCGTTGTTCGGGCTCGGTATCCCGCCATCGCAGTTCGATGCCTTGAAAGGCACCGCGACCCATATGTCCAACGTCCTGCATCAGCGGCTGGAGCGACTGGCATGCGGTTTCGATCTCTCGGACAACTACTTCGCATGGCAAGCCTTCGGCCGGCGCTACGGGGCCGGCCCGCTGCCGCCCTATCTGCTGCGTGAGAATTTTGACAATTTGCGGTCTCGGATCGGTGACGTCGACGTGCGGCATTGCTCGTTAACGGAGCATCTCGCCGCGAAGGAAGCGGCGTCACTGGATGCTTACGTGCTGCTGGACGCACAGGACTGGATGACCGACGAAATTCTGGACGATCTGTGGCGTGAGATCGAGCGGACGGCGCGTCCGGGTGCGCGGGTGATCTTCCGCACCGCCGGCGAAGAAAGCATTCTTCCAGGCCGTGTGCCGGATTCGATCCTGTCGAAGTTCATTTACGACGCGGAGAAGTGTCACGCGCTGACGGCGAAGGACCGATCGTCCATTTACGGCGGTTTCCACCTCTATGTTTACAAGGCGGCGGAGGCGACGGCGTGAGCAGCGCGACGCAGGATGCCGCCCGCCATATGGATGGCATCTACAGGTATCAGCGGTACGTCTACAACGCGACACGTAAGTACTATTTGCTTGGACGCGATCGCCTGCTCAATGAGTTGCAGCCGGACGACGGGTCAATCGTGCTCGAAGTTGGCTGCGGCACCGGCCGAAATCTCGTCCACGCCGCGAAACGCTGTCCGAACGCCCGGTTCGTCGGTTTCGACATTTCGCAGGCAATGCTCGAGACGGCGCGCGCGTCCATCGCGCGGGCGGGGCTCTCCCATCGCATCGAAGTGTATCAGGCCGACGCGACGGCGTTCGACATGTCGGCCTTGTGCGGCGAGGCGCAGGTGGGCCGTGTGTTCATCTCCTACGCCCTCTCGATGATCCCCCCATGGCGGCAGGTGCTGGCGCAGGCGCTCGCAGCTGTCGGTCCCGGCGGCCGGTTGTTCATTCTCGACTTCGGTCAGCAACAGGCGTGGCCGCGGTGGTTCAAGGCGATGTTGTTCGTTTGGTTGCGTCAATTCTCCGTGCAGCCGCGGGCGGAGCTCGAGCCGGCACTTACCAAACTGGCGAGCGACACCGGCGCTGCGCTGGAATTTCGACACCTGTATCGTGGCTATGCCGACTACGCGGTGATCACAAAGCCGGCGTGATCTCACTCCAAAGGGTCGATGTGTTGCCGGTTAGGCGGCTCAGAGCGTGATACAGCCACACGCGCCGACGATGGTAGAAGTCGGATGAGGTTGGGTCAGTTGCCGGCCTCTGCCGCATGGTTGGCTTGCAAACTCTTCTAACCAGCCCAAGTCTGCCAACCCCCGCCAAAGCCGACCTCCACAAGGCCCGGCCGCAGGTCCGCCTTTGACCCAAAACGATGGTCGTCGAGGATATCGGTGCCATGGATCCGGCGCCGTTCAGGAACAGAGGGGGTATCGACATGAATGCGCATTTCGATCTGAGTGGAAAATCTGTTCTGGTATTCGGGGGCACCAGCGGCATCAATCTGGGCATCGCCGCAGCCTTCGCCGCCGCGGGTGCGACGGTCGGCGTCGGCGGTCGCAAGCAGGACAAGATCGATACCGCACTTGCGATCCTGGAAAGATCTGGTGGGCGCGCGTTCGGCTACAGCCTCGATGTCCGTCAAGCCGATGCCGTCGCCGCCGCCGCCACCGCGTTCGCCGAAGCTTGCGGCCGGATCGACGTGCTCGTCTCAGGCGCGGCTGGGAACTTCCCGGCTGCCGCCAAGAGCCTCAGTCCGAACGGCTTCAAATCGGTTGTCGATATCGATCTGCTCGGAACCTTCAACGTAATGCGCGGCTGCTACGCGCATCTCCGCAAGCCCGGTGCCAGCATCATCAATATCTCGGCCCCGCAATCGATTGTTCCAATGGCAATGCAGGTACACGTATGCGCGGCGAAGGCCGGGGTCGACATGGTGACCCGCACGCTCGCCCTCGAATGGGGACCCGAGGGCGTTCGCGTGAACTCTGTCATTCCCGGTCCTATCGATGGCACCGAAGGTATGGCGCGGCTAGCGCCGACCCCCGAGGCGAGGCAAGCGGTCATCGAGTCTGTTCCGTTGCGGCGGATGGGCACCCCGGACGATATCGCCGACGCCTGCCTGTTTCTCGCCTCCGACGCCGCGCGCTATGTGTCGGGAGCAATCCTCGCCGTCGACGGCGCATGGTCGGCGGCGGGTGCGCGGCTGAACTTCGGTTAGGAGAAGCCGCCGTTCCGCAGATTTGAGCGCCCTAACAATTGGCGGAGAGGGTGGGATTCGAACCCACGGTACGGTTACCCGCACAACGGTTTTCGAGACCGTCCCGTTCGACCACTCCGGCACCTCTCCAAATGCGTCGGCCATCGGTCTTGACGAAGACGGCACCTTCTAGCTTGCTTACCTGCCTTGGGCAACCAGAGGCACGAGGGCGCGCGAGGAGCGAGATGGATCATGGCGATTGCGAGTGAGGTCGGCGACGGTGACGGCGGCGGGGATCTGCTCTATCTCGATGACCTTCGGATGGGACAGCGCTTCACCAGCCAAGGGCACTTGGTCGACGAGGCCGCGATCAAGGCCTTTGCGAGCCAGTTCGACCCGCAGCCGTTTCACCTCGACAACGACGCCGCCGAGGACAGCCTGTTCTCGGGCCTGGTGGCGAGCGGCTGGCACACCGCCGCAATCACCATGCGCCTCCTCGTCACGTCGGGATTGCCGCTGGCTGGCGGCCTCATCGGCGCCGGGGGCGAGCTCTCCTGGCCGCAGCCGACCAGGCCCGGCGACATCCTGCAGGTCGAGAGCGAAATCGAGAAGGTCACGCCGTCGCGGTCGAGGCCGGACCGAGGCACCGCGATGGTACGGATCGTCACCCGCAATCAGCGCGGCGAGGTGGTGCAAATCCTGGTGGCCAAGCTGATCGTGCCGCGCCGCGCGCCGGAATGACGAGGCCCGCCGCGGCAGCATCGGCTCATTGACTTATGGCTTTGCACTTATATATTGCGCCGCCTGGTGGGCTCGGGCCACGATTTTCGCGGCCTTCGACCCCACCGGTTCCTCCGGCCCCTGCCAAGGCGGCCTGGCGCAGGCCGGCTTTCCAAGCCAAGAGTTAGAGACGAGAGCCTAAGAACATGTTCGCGGTCATTCGCACGGGCGGCAAGCAATATCGCGTGGCGCCGAACGACATCATCGAGATCGAGCGCATCGCCGGCGAGCCGGGCGACATCATCGAGCTTGGCGAGGTGCTGCTGCTTGGCGGCGATAGCGGTCCGAAGACGGGCAGCCCCACCATCGCCGGCGCACTCGTCGCTGCCGAGGTGGTGGAGCAGGGTCGCGGCGACAAGATCATCGTGTTCAAGAAGAAGCGGCGGAAAGGCTATCGCCGCAAGAAGGGCCATCGCCAGGATTTGACCACGCTGCGCATCACCGAGATCCTGACCGACGGCAAGAAGCCGTCGCAGACCAAGGTGGCGCGTCCGGAGCCGAAGAAGGCCGAGAGCAAGGCGCCCGCAGCGTCGGAGAAGAAGGCTGCGCCCAAGCCGGCAAAGAAGCCCGCAGCCAAAAAGGCAGCACCGGAGAAGAAAGCGGTGCCGGCGAAGAAGGCCGCTCCGGCTAAAAAGGCGGCGGCGAAGAAGCCGGCGGCCAAGACCGCCGCCAAGAAGCCCGCGGCGAAGAAGAAGAGCTAAAGGAACGGACCCATGGCACACAAGAAAGCTGGCGGCTCATCCAGGAACGGTCGCGACTCGGCCGGCAGGCGCCTAGGCCTCAAAAAGTCCGGCGGCCAAAGCGTCATCCCGGGCAACATCATCGTGCGTCAGCGCGGCACCAAGTGGCACCCGGGCGATGGCGTCGGCATGGGCAAGGACCACACCATCTTTGCCGTCCGCGAGGGCGAGGTCGAATACGAGACCAAGGCCAAGGGCCGCGTCTACGTCTCGGTGAAGGTCCACTAGCCCCCTCCCAGTCATCGCCAGCGGCCCCGTGCCGCGCGGCGCGGTTGCGGCCATGAGGGGGCTCGCTTCGGCGGCGACACCCCTCTATCTTGCTGCGGTGATCATCAGGACCGAAAGATTGTTGTTGCGGGCGCCCGTCATCTCCGATGCGGCGCGCGTCAGCCTGCTCGCCGGCGACTTCGAGGTCGCGAGCCTGACGGGAACGATCCCCCATCCCTACAGCGAGGAGATGGCCGCCGACTGGATCAGGAGCCACCAGGACGGCGAGGAAGGCGTCGCCTTTGCCATCGACCTCGGCGGCGACCTGATCGGATGCGTCGGCTATCGCGCCTATGACGAGGTCCATGCCGAGATGGGCTATTGGCTCGGCAAGCCTTACTGGGGCTTCGGCTTTGCCACCGAGGCGGCGCGGGCGCTGATCCGCCATGTGTTCCAGACGGAAGGCTTCGACTATCTGACCTGCGGCCATTTTCGCGAGAATCCCGCCTCGGCGCGGGTGATCGCCAAGCTCGGATTCGAGCCGTCCGGGAGAGGTGCTTCGCGATTGCGCCGCGCGCGGCAACAAATCGCGCTGCCTCACCTATCGGCTCACCCGGGAGCGGGCCTTGGCGCCGGCGGCCCAGGACCTGCCGGAGCCCTCCTTCTCCGAGGCGGGAACTTTGCGGTAAAGAACTCGTGGTCTAACCACCTGGTTTAACGCCCTGCTCTCCCAAGCCTCGGCCCGGTCCGGCCCCGGCGGCAAGGCGAACTGAAGTCTCGCTAGAAACGACATGAGATTCCTCGACCAAGCCAAGGTCTATGTGCGCTCCGGTGACGGCGGCAACGGCGCCATCAGCTTTCGCCGCGAGAAGTTCATCGAGTTCGGCGGTCCCGACGGCGGCGACGGCGGCAGGGGTGGCGACGTCATCGTCGAATGCGTCGCCAATCTCAATACGCTCCTCGACTACCGCTACAAGCAGCACTTCAAGGCCAAGAAGGGCGGCAATGGCATGGGCCAGAACCGCACCGGTGCCGGTGGCGCCGATGTCGTGCTCCAGGTGCCGCCGGGAACGCAGATCTTCGAGGAGGACGGCGAGACCTTGATCGCCGATCTGACCGAGCCCGGGGAACGGGTGGTGCTTGCCCGCGGCGGCAATGGCGGCTTCGGCAACAGCCATTTCAAGACATCGACCAATCAGGCGCCGCGTCGGGCCAATCCCGGGCAGCCGGGCCAGGAGATGACGATCTGGCTCCAGCTCAAGCTGATCGCCGATGCCGGCCTCGTCGGGTTGCCCAATGCGGGCAAGTCGACCTTCCTTGCTGCGGTCAGCGCGGCGAAGCCGAAGATCGCCGACTATCCCTTCACCACGCTGCACCCCAATCTCGGCGTGGTCCGCGTCGACGGCACCGACTTTGTCCTCGCCGACATTCCCGGGCTGATCGAAGGGGCGCATGAGGGTGCGGGCATCGGCGATCGTTTCCTCGGCCATGTCGAGCGCTGCGCCGTGCTGCTGCATCTGGTCGATGCCACGCTCGACGATCCTGCCGAGGCCTATGGCATCATTCGCGGCGAGCTCGAGGCTTATGGCGCGGGGCTGGAGGAGAAGCCTGAGATTCTCGCATTGTCGAAGTCCGACGCCGTGCCTGCCGATGAGCTCAAGCGCAAGGCGAAGGCGCTTGCGGAAGGTGGCGGGCACGAAGCCTCTCGTGCTCTCCGCGGTCAGCGGCGATGGCGTGCAGGCGGCCTTGCGCGCGCTTGCTTCCGAGATCAGGGCGGCGCGGGAAGAGCGCAAGGCGCCCGCGCCCCGCGAAGCCGGGTGGTCGCCATGAGACCGGAATGGGCGCGCGCCAAGCGGATCGTGATCAAGATCGGCTCGTCCCTGCTCGTCGACAGCACGACCGGGACATTGAAGGCCGATTGGCTCCGCTCGCTCGCCGACGACATCGCCGCCCTCAAGTCTGACGGCAAGGAGGTCATCGTCGTCTCCTCGGGCGCCATCGCGCTCGGCCGCAACGTGCTCAAGCTGCCGAAGGGCGCGCTGAAACTCGAGGACAGCCAGGCCGCGGCAGCCGTCGGTCAGATCGACCTCGCGCATGCTTATGAAGACGTGTTCCGGGCGCGCGGCATCGTCGCGGCACAGGTGCTCTTGACCCTCGGCGACACCGAGGAGCGCCGGCGCTACCTCAATGCGCGGAGCACGGTGACGACACTGCTCAAGCTCGGCGCGGTGCCGGTGGTGAACGAGAACGACACCGTGGCGACGAGCGAGATCCGTTACGGCGACAACGATCGTCTCGCCGCGCGCGTCGCCTCGATGATGAGCGCGGATTGTCTCGTGCTGTTGTCGGACGTCGACGGCTTCTACACCGCGCCGCCAGGGTCGTCTGCCGAAGCGCGCCGCCTCGACGAGGTGACGGACATCACGCCGGAGATCGAGGCCATGGCCGGCGACGTCGGCTCGGAATTGTCGCGCGGCGGCATGGTCACCAAGATCGAGGCGGCGAAGATCGCCGTCGCCGGCGGCACCCATATGGTGATCGCGAGCGGCAAGGTGTCGAACCCGATCGCGGCGCTTGGCGCCGGCGGCTGTTGCACCTGGTTTCTGGCCGGGTCCGATCCCATCGCGGCGCGAAAGCGCTGGATCGCCGGCAGGCTCGAGCCGAAGGGCTCGGTGGTCCTCGACAAGGGGGCGGCCGCGGCGCTTGCCGGCGGCAAGAGCCTGTTGCCGGCGGGCGTGACCAAAGTCGAGGGCAGCTTCGAGCGCGGCGACGCCGTGATCATCAGAAACGGCGACGGCGCCGAGATCGGGCGCGGGCTTGCGGCTTACGACCACACCGACGCGCGCGCCATCATCGGTCGCAAGAGCAGTGAAATCGAAGGCATTCTCGGCTACGTTGGGCGCCCTGAGCTGATCCACCGGGACGATATGGTGCTGCATCGGAAGAGTTGAGGCGTTTCAGATGTCGATACTTGCAGGACAGCCGCAAACCAGCATCGAGCCGATGATGCTGTTCATGGGCCGCATGGCGCGCGAGGCCGCGCGCGAGCTTGCGCTCGCCTCGACCGAACAGAAGAATGCGGCGCTCGAAGCCATGGCGGCGCGTCTCCAAGCCGGCACGGCCGCGATCCTGGAGGCCAACAAGAGCGACATCGACGCCGCGCGCGGCAAAGGCCGCGACGACGCCTTCATCGATCGTCTGGCGCTGAACGAGGCGCGGGTCGCGGGCATGGCCAAGGGCTTGCGCGACATCGCGGCGCTGCCGGATCCGGTCGGCGCGGTGATCGCCTCCTGGACGCGGCCGAACGGCTTGGAGATATCGCGGGTGCGGGTGCCGCTCGGGGTGATCGGCATCATTTATGAGTTGAGGCCGAACGTCACCGCCGATGCCGGCGGCCTTTGCCTCAAATCCGGCAATGCCGTGATCTTGCGGAGCGGCTCGGAGAGCTTCCTGTCCTCGCTCGTGATCTGCAATGCGCTGACCGAAGGTCTGGCCGAAGCCGGTCTGCCGCAGGCCGCGATCCAGCTCGTGCCGACGGTGCAGCGCGAGGCGGTCGGCTTCATGCTCGCCGGCCTCGGCGGCGCCATCGACGTGATCGTGCCGCGCGGCGGCAGGAGCCTCGTCGCGCGCGTGCAGGAGGAGGCGCGGGTGCCGGTGTTCGCCCATCTCGAGGGCGTGTGCCACGTCTATGTCCACGCGCCCGCCGATCTCGACATGGCGAAGGCGATCGTGCTCAACGCCAAGATGCGGCGCACCGGGGTTTGCGGCGCCACCGAGACCCTGCTCGTCGATCGCGCCGCGGCGCCGACGCAGCTCAAGCCGCTCGTCGAGATGCTGATCGATGCCGGCTGCGAGGTGCGGGGCGACGAAGCGACGCAAACAGGTCGACGCCCGCGTCAAGCCCGCGAGCGAAGAGGACTGGTCGACCGAATATCTCGACGCCATCATCGCGGTGAAGGTGGTCGATGGGCTCGATGAGGCGATCGACCACATCGCGCGCTACGGCTCGCAGCACACCGAGGCCATCGTCACCGACGACAAGGAAGCGGCCGAGACGTTCCTCGCCCGCGTCGACAGCGCCATCGTGTTGCACAACGCCTCGACGCAATTCGCCGATGGCGGCGAGTTCGGCATGGGTGCGGAGATCGGCATCGCCACCGGGCGCTTCCATGCCCGTGGGCCGGTTGGGTTGGAGCAATTGACGACGTTCAAATATGTCGTGCACGGCTCCGGCCAGACCCGGCCGTGACGCAAAGCCGATCGGCTCAGGCGATCTTTCACCTCTCCCCAATGGGCAGAGGTCGAGCACGTCGTGCTCGGGTGAGGGGGGCCGGTGACCTCCGAGAAAAAGCCCCCTCACCCCAGCCTTCTCCCCGCAGGGGAGAGGGGGAGCGCCCGTCATGCCGAGCATCTCAAGGTGCCGATGGCGGCGCCGCGGATGCGCATCGGTCTTCTCGGCGGCTCGTTCAACCCGGCGCACGCCGCCCACCGCCAGATCAGCCTCGGCGCCATGAAGCGGCTTCGTCTCGATCAGGTGTGGTGGCTGGTGACCCCCGGCAATCCGCTGAAGGATCGCGGCAAGGCCCCGGACCTCGCTCTGCGCGTGGCCGTGGCGCAAGAGATCGCCAATCACCCACGGATCGTGGTCACTGGCTTCGAGGCCGGCCGCGGCAGCGTCTACACCATCGACACCCTTCGTTACCTGAAGCGCAGATTCCCCTCGGTCCATTTCGTCTGGCTGATGGGCGCCGACAATCTTGCCGCGTTCCATCGTTGGCGTGACTGGACCGAGCTGTTCCGGCTGGTGCCGATCGCGGTGATCGACCGCCCGGGTTATCGCTTCAAGGCCGCTGCGAGCAGGGCGGCGCAGCGCTTCGCCTCCGCCCGCCTCGACGAATCGGACGCGGCTGGACTTGCCCTGATGGAGCCGCCGGCCTGGGTGCTGCTCACGCTGCCGCTGTCGGCGCTTTCTTCCACAACCTTGCGCGAGGGCAGGGCAGCGGCCGCCACAAAAACTTCACCGAAAGCGAAAAAGGCGCTGAAGGCCGCGAAAAAAGAGCTCAAGAAAGCCAAGAAGGCGGTGAAGAAAGAGGCGAAGAAAAGCAAGAAGAAGGCCAAACGTCGCTAGCCGATACTAGCTATTGAAAGCTCAGGCCGACGCAGACTATGTTTGGGTCGAAGCGGCACCCCAATACGGGGTTCCTGTCTCCGGCGGGGACAGAGCCGTTTCCGCTAGGAGCAATGAGAGAAGGACATCCACCAAAACATGCGCTCACCAAGAGAGGGTGCCCGTAGCGGCACGCCTCCCTCCGGCTTTGCGTCATTTCGCGCCAAGCCGAACCATTTGCTCAACGTCGTGCTCGACACTCTCGATGATGCCAAGGCCGAGGATGTCGTCTGCATCGACCTCAAGGGCAAAACCTCGATCGGCGACCAGATGGTCGTGGCATCGGGACGTTCGCAACGGCACGTCGCCGCCGTTGCCGATCATCTCATCCGCAAACTCAAAGACGACGGCTTCGGACGCGCCCGCGTCGAGGGTCTTCCTCACGGCGACTGGGTGCTGATCGATGCCGGCGACGTCATTGTCCACATCTTCCGCCCGGAAGTGCGGGAGTTCTACAATCTCGAGAAGATGTGGTCGGCGGACCGCCCCATGGAGCGCATGGTGGTCTGATCGCTGAGAGCTGCGCTCAGGGCTGACGCCTGAAGGATCGCGCTATGCGGCTCCTCATTGCTGCCGTTGGCAGGTTGAAGCAGGGGCCGGAACGGGATCTGTTCGATCACTATCTCGCCCGCGCCGATACCGCCGGGGGCAAGCTCGCCCTCGCCCCTGTGACCATGATCGAAATTCCCGAATCGCGAGGACCGACGCCGGCGGCGCGCATGGCGGCCGAGGGGATGGTGATGCTCGGCAAGATCCCGACCTCGCACAAGCTGATCGGCGCTCGATCGTCAGGGCGAAGAGCTCGACAGCGCGGGGTTGGCGCAGGCGATCGCGACGTTTCGCGACCAGGGCGCTCAGGGCCTCGCCTTCCTCGTCGGCGGCGCCGAAGGCCTCGCGCCCGAGGCGCTCGACCGCACCGACAAAAGGCTTTCGCTCGGCAAAATGACGCTGCCCCATGGGCTCGCCCGCATCGTGCTCGCCGAGCAGATCTATCGCGCCATCACCATCCTTGCCGGCCATCCCTACCACCGCGCCTGACGGCGAGGGGAAAAGTTAAGAATTGTTCAGCATATTTGCCTTGATTCTGCCTCACCGCTCCGCTTCGGTTCGACCTCGCTCGAGTTCCTTTCTTTTCGGCCTGCGCGAGGAGACGGGACGGGGGAAGAGCACGCTATTCAATGCGGATTGCGCCAAGCCATCGGTCCCTGGAGCATCCATCCCGGCTTATCGTCTCCGGTGTGTTGCTTCTGGGGCTTTTTAGCGCCTTCCCCTTACCGGTCGCGGCCGAGGACGACCTCTCCCGCGAGGAGGCACAGAAAAGACTCGAGGAGACCTCACAGAAGCTGCAATCGAGCCGTGCCCAGGAGCTTGGGCTGTCCAAGGACGTCGCCGCCCTTTCGGAGGCGCGGGCCAAGCTCAACACCGAACTGATCGAGGCGGGCAAGCGGGTGCAGGCGAGCGAGGCCAAATTGTCCGAGACCGAGGCGAAGCTCGCCGAGCTCACCGACCAGGTCAACGTCATCCGGAATTCGATTACCGAGCGGAAGGAAACCATCGTCAAAATGCTGAGCGCCATGCAGAGGATCGGCCGTTCGCCGCCGCCGGCGCTGGTGACGCGACGCGACGATGCGCTGGCGGTGGTGCGGAGCGCCATGCTCTTGCCGATGTGTTTCCCGAGCTGAAATATCAGGCCGACAATCTCTCCAAGGAGCTCGACGGCCTCGTCGCGCTCGAGGGGGGCATCCGCGAGCAACGGGACGCCGAGAAGAGCGAGGCCGACAAGCTCGCCGCGGAGCAGAACCGCATCGACCAGCTGCTTCAGGAAAAGAAGACCAAGCTGACCCAAAGCGAGGCCGAGCTTGCGGCGACACGGCTCGCCGCCGAGCAACAGGCCGCCCAGGTGACCGAGCTCAACGACCTGATCGCGGGGCTCGACGAGCGTATCGCCAAGGCCGAAGTCGCCCAGTATGACGCCGAGGTCGCAGCCGAGAAGGCGCTGCGCGCGCGGACGCAGAACCAGGCGCTCGCCACCCCGGGGAACGAGGCTCTGGTCGAGATCAAGCCCGACCCGACCAAGGTGGCATTTGCCAGCCCCGATCGGCTGAAGCCCGCCCTTCCCTTCGAGGCGACCAAGGGCAGCCTGCCGCTGCCGGCCCAGGGGAAGCGGCTCAAGCGCTTCGGTCAAGCCGATAGTGTCGCCGGCACGCTCAAGGGCATTTCGCTCCAAACCCGCGGCGAAGCGCGGATTATCGCTCCCGCCGACGGCTGGGTGGTCTATGCCGGGCCGTTTCGATCCTATGGGCAACTCTTGATCATCAATGTCGGTGGCGGCTATCATGTTCTGCTTGCGGGAATGGGCCGCATCGATGTGAGCCTCGGCCAGTTCGTTCTCGCGGGCGAGCCGGTGGCGGTGATGGGCACGTCGTCACCAACGAGCCAAGGCAACAACGAAAATTCGCGCCCCGTTCTCTACGTCGAACTTAGGAAGGACGGCAGGCCGATAGACCCCGGTCCATGGTGGACCGAGGCTTCCGAGAAGGTGCAAGGATGATGCGGAAATCCGAATACGCGCTATGGACGCTTCTGGTGTTGGCCGTGCTTGCTGCCGGCTCGACGATGGTGACCCTGGCGCGCAGCGAGTCGGCCTCGGCCGCGAACTCGGAGATCTACCGGCAGCTCGATCTGTTCGGCGAGGTGCTCGAGCGCGTTCGTGCCGACTACGTCGAGAAGCCGGAAGATTCCAAGCTGATCGAGTCCGCGATCAACGGCATGTTGATGGCACTCGATCCCCATTCCGCCTATCTCAATCCGAAGCACTTCCGCGACATGCAAGTGCAAACTCGCGGCGAGTTCGGTGGCCTCGGCATCGAGGTGACCATGGAGAACGGCGTGGTCAAGGTGGTGGCGCCGATCGATGACACGCCGGCGGCGAAGGCCGGCATCCAGAGCGGCGACCTCATCACCCATCTCGACAAGGAGCAGATTCTCGGCCTGACCTTGCAGGAGGCCGTTGAGAAGATGCGCGGACCGGTGAATTCCGGGATCACGCTGACCATCGTGCGCAAGGGCAAAGAGGATCCATTCGACGTCAAGGTCGTGCGCGACGTGATCCACATCAACCCGGTGAAGTACAGCGCCGAGAACGATGTCGGCTACATCAAGGTCACGACCTTCAACGAGCAGACCACGGCCAATCTGCAAAAGGCCATCGAGGACCTGAAGAAGGAGATCGGTCCGAAGCTCAAGGGCTTCGTCATCGACCTACGCAACAATCCCGGCGGCTTGCTCGACCAGGCCATCTCGGTCTCCGATACCTTCCTCGACAAGGGCGCGATCGTGCTGACCAAGGGCCGCAATCTCGAGGAGACGCAGCGTTCCAACGCGAGGCCCGGAGACCTGACCGATGGCGACAAGCTGATCGTGCTGATCAATGGCGGCTCGGCGTCGGCGTCGGAGATCGTCGCCGGCGCGCTGCAGGACCATCACCGGGCGATCGTGCTCGGCACGCGGTCCTTCGGCAAGGGCTCGGTGCAGACCATCATCCCGCTCGGCTCGAATGGCGCTCTCCGCCTGACCACGGCGCGCTACTACACGCCGTCGGGCCGCTCGATCCAGGCCAAGGGCATTGATCCAGAGGTCGTCGTCGAGGAAGAGCTTCCCGACGACCTGAAGGACAAGGCTGCCGCCCAGAAGACGAGGGGTGAGGCGGATCTCCGCGGTCACCTTAAGGGCGAGGACGAGGAGGCCGGCCCGCCCGAGGAGGAAGAGTCCGGCAGTTCGGCCTATGTGGCGCCCGAGAAGGACAAGGACACGCAGCTGCAATACGCCCTTGATCTCTTGCGCGGCATCAAGTCCGTCAACACGGAGTCGAAGAAGAAGGCCGAAGCCAACTAGATCGGCCGGTCATGACCGCGCGGCGCTCGGCGCCGGCGGCCCGACCATGGCCGAATTGAAGGGGCCATCGGGGGCCCCGCTCGCAAGGAACCTAGGCGCGGGGGGAGGTGCAGGCGAGATGAAGGCGTTGACTATCACGGCTTCGGTTGTTCTGGCGGTTTTGGTGGTGGCTATCGCGGTCTTTGCCTTGTTCCCGGGCGGAGGCGCCAGCGACCCATCGGTCACCGTCGCGGTGTCGGCGCCACCGCCGAAACCCGCCGCGCCACCGCCGGCTCCGGCTGCGCCTCAGATCAATCTGCCGCCAGGCTTCGGCATTGCCGGGCCGGGGCAGCAAGGCGCCCCTCCGGCGCTGCCGCAATCGGCTCCGGGGTCTCCGAATGCCGCACCTCAGCAACAGGCTGGCGCCGCCCAACAACAAGGCGGAGAGGTGAAGCAGACGGCGGCACTGTCGGGCCCGGCGCCTCCACAAGGCAGTCCGTCCATTTCCGACCCGCCTGAATCGGAATCGGCGCCAATCACGCTTGTGAACGTTCCGGTTGAAGAGTTGGTCGAGGACTCAGTGTACGGGCCGCTGCCGAAAGTGGCCCAAAATGGCGCCAGGCCCATCGACATCTATGCGCGTCCCTCGCGCTACGCGGCCAAGGCCACCGCAAACGAGCCCCCGCGAATTGCAATTCTCGTCAACGGCATGGGGCTGTCCGACGGCGTCACCGCGGATGTCATCAAGGGATTGCCGCCGCAGATCAGCGTCGCCTACGGGGCCTATGGCCGCAATCTGCAGGACTGGGTCGAACGGGCGCGCGAGGACGGCCACGAGGTGCTGCTGCAGATTCCCCTCGAGCCGGAAGACTATCCCCAGAACGATCCCGGGCCGCACACCCTGCTGACGACGCTACCGCCCGACGAGAACATCAAGCGGCTGCAATGGCTGATGTCGCGCTTCACCGGCTATGTCGGCATCACCAATCAAATGGGTGCCAAGTTCGAGCAGAGCCAGGCCTCCCTCGCCCCGGTGCTCGAGGAGGTGAAGGCGAGGGGATTACTCTTCGTTGATGACGGGACGTCGCCGAACTCGACTGCGGACAAGGTTGCCGCCGCGCTCGGCCTCGACTTCGCCGCAGCCGATGTGCAGATCGACGCCCTGCCGGCGCCGGGTGACATCGCCAAGGCGCTCGCCAAGCTCGAGGCTCTCGCCAAAGAGCAAGGCTCGGCCATTGGTGTCGCCAGCGCCAAGCCGGCCACGGTCAAGCAGCTCACGGCCTGGGCCGAGCAGCTTCCCGGTAAGGGCATCGTGCTCATTCCGATCAGCGCCGCGGTGCGGTCGCAGCGCCCGAGCTGACCAACAAGCCATGACCATTGGCACCGATCTGCCCTACCGGCCTTGCGTCGGCGTGATGCTCGTCAATCCGGCCGGTCTCGTCTTTGTCGGCAGGCGCTCCGATCGCGACGGCGCGCCGGAAGGCGGGGGCCAATGGTGGCAAATGCCCCAAGGCGGCCTCGACGACGGCGAGGAGCCGGAGGCCGCGGCGCGGCGGGAGCTCGAGGAGGAGACCGGGGTGAGGCGGGCGCGGTTCATCGCCCACACCCGGCAATGGTACGCCTACGATCTCCCCGGCCATCTCATCGGCAAGGTGTGGGAGGGGCGCTATCGTGGCCAGAGGCAACTGTGGTTCGCGGCACGCTTCGAGGGTGAGGAGAGCGAGATCGACCTCGCGCCCAAGCCTGGGCACGAGCGCGAATTCGATGCCTGGAAATGGGTGCCGCTGGAGCGCCTTCCGGGTCTCGTGGTGGCGTTCAAACGGCCGGTCTACGCGGCCGTGATCGAGGAACTGAGGCCGTTCCTCGCCGCCGGCTAGGGCCTCTCAGAGATTGAGGGTCGACTGAACCTGGCGAAGCTGATCGAGCCTCATCTTGGCGCGGTCGCGGCCGTCGTCGTCCTTGGCGTCGACCACGTCCTCCTCGGCATCTTTGATGGCTTGATTCAGCACCTCGGCCTCGAGCTCTTCGAGGTCGATCGCGGTCTCGGCGAGCACGGTGAGGCCCGATGGCCCGACCTCGGCGAAGCCGCCGCGCACGAAATAGCGGCGGTGGTCGGAGCCGCCGTAGCCGATCTCGAGCAGCCCCGGCTTCAGCGCCGTGAGCAGGGGCGCGTGCTGGGGAAGCATGGTGAAATCACCCTCCGAGCCCGGCACCAGGACTTGCTCGACGTCCGCCGAGACCAGAAGACGTTCCGGCGACACCAGCTCGAATTTGAACTTATCGGACATCGCCTACGCGGCCTCGGCGGCGAGCTTCTCGGCTTTGGCCACGGCTTCCTCGATGGTGCCGACCATGTAAAACGCTTGCTCGGGCAGATGGTCGTATTCACCCTCGCAGAGACCCTTGAAGCCTTTGATGGTGTCGGCGAGGTCGACGAATTTGCCGGGCGAGCCGGTGAACACCTCGGCGACGAAGAAGGGCTGCGACAAGAAGCGTTCGATCTTGCGGGCGCGGGCCACGGTGATCTTGTCCTCTTCCGACAGCTCATCCATGCCGAGAATGGCAATGATGTCCTGAAGCGCCTTGTAGCGTTGCAGGATCTCCTGCACGCGGCGGGCGATGGCGTAATGCTCCTCGCCGACGACCAGCGGCGACAGCATGCGCGAGGTGGAATCGAGCGGGTCCACGGCGGGATAAATGCCCTTCTCGGCAATCGACCGCGCCAACACCGTGGTGGCGTCGAGATGGGCGAAGGAGGTTGCGGGCGCCGGGTCGGTCAGGTCATCGGCCGGCACATAGATCGCCTGCACCGAGGTGATCGAGCCCTTCTGCGTCGTGGTGATGCGCTCTTGCAGCGCGCCCATGTCGGTGGCGAGCGTCGGCTGATAGCCCACGGCCGAGGGAATGCGGCCGAGGAGCGCCGACACTTCCGAACCGGCTTGGGTGAAGCGAAAGATGTTGTCGACGAAGAACAGCACGTCCTGGCCCTGGTCGCGGAAATATTCGGCGACGGTGAGGCCGGAGAGGCCGACGCGGGCGCGGGCGCCGGGCGGCTCGTTCATCTGGCCGTAGACCAGCGCGCATTTCGAGCCCTCGGCGCTGCCGTCCTTGCGGGGGTCCTTGTTCACGCCGGATTCGATCATCTCGTGATAGAGATCGTTGCCCTCGCGGGTGCGCTCGCCGACGCCGGCGAACACCGAATAGCCGCCATGGGCCTTGGCGACGTTGTTGATCAGCTCCATGATCAGCACGGTCTTGCCGACGCCCGCGCCACCGAACAGCCCGATCTTGCCGCCCTTGGCGTAAGGCGCGAGCAAGTCCACGACCTTGATGCCGGTGACCAGGATCTCAGCCTCGGTCGACTGGTCGACATAGGACGGGGCCGGCGCATGGATCGGCATCCTGGCGGCGGTCCGAATCGGACCCGCCTCATCGACGGCCTCGCCGACGACGTTCATGATGCGCCCCAAGGTCTCAGCGCCGACGGGGACAGCGATCGGCTGGCCGGTATCGACGACCTCCTGGCCGCGGACCAGGCCTTCGGTCGAATCCATGGCGATGGTGCGCACGGTGTTCTCGCCAAGATGCTGCGCGACCTCGAGCACCAGCCGATTACCCTGATTGTCGGTTTCGAGCGCGTTCAGGATCTCGGGCAGATCCTCGGGGAACTGCACGTCGACCACGGCGCCCATCACCTGGCGTACCTGGCCGTGCGCGCCCTTGCCTTCGGCAATTCGCTTCTCTTGCTTCTTGGTCTCTGCGACCACGGGGGACTTACGTGCCATCGGAGGCTTCCTTCTCGATCTCTGAAACTATAGCGCCTCGGCGCCGGAAATGATTTCGATCAGCTCCTTGGTGATCATGGCCTGACGCGTGCGGTTATAGTTCAAGGTCAGGCGGGCGATCATGTCGCCGGCGTTGCGGGTGGCGCTGTCCATGGCGCTCATGCGCGCGCCCTGCTCGGAGGCCGCATTCTCGAGCAGCGCCCGCAAGATCTGGGTGGCGATATTGAGCGGCAGCAGATCGGTGAGAATCTCGGCCTCGCCAGGCTCGTATTCATAGACGGCGCCGCCGAGTGCGGCTTCGGCCTTGGAGGCTTCTTCCGGGATCTCGGCGGGAATGATCTGGAGCGCCGTCGGGATCTGGCTGATTACCGACTTGAAGCGCGAGAAGAACAAGGTCACCACGTCGAACGCGCCGGCCTCGAACAGGCCGAGCACCTTCTCGGCAATGGCCTCGGCATTGTCGAAGCCGAGCTGCTTCACGCCTCGGAGCTCGATCACCTCGACGATCTTCGAGGCGTATTGGCGCTTCAACTGGTCGAAGCCCTTCTTGCCGACGCAGAGGAACTTGACCTCCTTGCCGTCACGCATCAGCCCGTTGGCGTGCTCGCGGGCCAGGCGCACGATGGAGGAGTTGAAGGCGCCGCACAGCCCGCGCTCGGCGGTGGCGACCACGAGGAGATGGACCCGGTCCTGGCCGGTGCCGACCATCAGCACCGGCGCGCCTTCCTGGCCCGCGACGGCGGTGGCGAGATTGGCGAGCACCGTCTCCATGCGCTCGGCATAGGGCCGCGCCGCCTCGGCCGCGGTCTGGGCACGCCTGAGCTTCGCCGCGGCCACCATCTGCATGGCCTTGGTGATCTTCTGCGTCGCCTTAACGCTGGCGATGCGATTGCGCAGCTCTTTCAGCGAAGCCATGGGCTCTTAAACCTACGCGAAGGCCTTGGCGAATTTGTCGACCGCTTGTTTCAGCTTCGCCTCGGTATCCTTGGACAGCTCTTTCTTGTCGCGGATGGTATCGAGGATGTCCTTGTGCTCGGAACGCATGATAGCGCAGCAGCTCGCTCTCGAAGCGCGACACCGCCGAGACCGGGATCGGGTCGAGATAGCCGTTGACGCCGGCATAGATCACCACGACCTGCTCCTCGACCTTCATCGGCGAGAATTGCGGCTGCTTCAGGAGCTCGGTGAGCCGCGCGCCGCGGTTCAAGAGCCGCTGCGTGGTGGCGTCGAGGTCGGAGCCGAACTGGGCGAAGGCCGCCATCTCGCGATATTGGGCGAGCTCGCCCTTGATCTTGCCGGCGACCTGCTTCATCGCCTTCACCTGGGCGGCGGAGCCCACGCGCGACACCGAGAGGCCGACATTCACCGCCGGCCGGATGCCCTGATAGAACAGGTCGGTCTCGAGGAAGATCTGGCCGTCGGTAATGGAGATCACGTTGGTCGGGATATAGGCCGAGACGTCGTTGGCTTGGGTCTCGATCACCGGCAGCGCGGTCAACGAGCCGGAGCCGTTGTCCTTGTTCAGCTTGGCGGCGCGCTCCAACAGCCGCGAATGCAGGTAGAACACGTCGCCGGGATAGGCCTCGCGTCCGGGCGGGCGCCGCAGCAAGAGCGACATCTGGCGATAGGCCACGGCCTGCTTGGAGAGATCGTCGTAGAAGATCACCGCGGCCATGCCGTTGTCGCGGAAGAACTCGCCCATGGCGCAGCCTGAGAATGGCGCCAGGTACTGCATCGGCGCCGGATCAGAGGCGGTGGCGGCGACAACGATGGAATACTCCAGGGCGCCGTTGTCCTCGAGCACCTTGACGAATTGCGCCACGGTCGAGCGCTTCTGGCCGATGGCCACGTAGATGCAATAGAGCTTCGCCGCCTCGTCGGTGCCGGCGTTGATCGGCTTCTGATTGAGGATGGTGTCGAGAATGATGGCGGTCTTGCCGGTCTGGCGGTCGCCGATGATCAGCTCGCGCTGGCCGCGGCCGATCGGGATCAGGGCGTCGATGGCCTTGAGGCCGGTCTGCATCGGCTCATGCACCGACTGGCGGGGAATGATGCCCGGCGCCTTGACGTCGACGCGGCGCCTTTCGTCGGATGAGATCGGGCCCTTGCCGTCGATCGGATTGCCGAGGGCATCGACGACGCGGCCGAGCAGGCCCTTGCCGACCGGAACCTCGACGATGGCGCCGGTGCGCTTGACGACACCGCCTTCCTTGATGTGGCGGTCGTCACCGAAAATGACGACGCCGACATTGTCCACTTCGAGGTTCAGCGCCATGCCGCGCGTGCCGTCGGCGAACTCGACCATCTCGCCGGCCTGGACGTTGTCGAGGCCATAGATGCGGGCGATGCCGTCGCCGACCGACAGCACCTGGCCGATCTCGGAGACTTCCGCCTCCTGGCCAAAATTCTTGATTTGCTCTTTGAGGATCGCGGAGATCTCGGCGGCCCTGATATCCATCAGCCAACCTCTTTCATGACTGTCTTCAGACTGTTGAGTTTGGTTCGGAGCGAATTGTCGATCATACGGCTGCCGATCCTGACGATCAGGCCGCCGAGAAGCGCGGGGTCGACGCGCTGCTCGAGCTGCACGTCCTTGTGCAGCGCGGCCTTGAGCGCGGTCTGTAGCGCGCGGACCTGGCCCTCTTCGAGCGGCGCCGCGGAGATCACCTCGGCGGAGGTCTGGCCGCGATGGTTCGCAAGCAGGGCGCGGAAGGCCTTGATCATGTCAGGCGACGCGAACAGGCGGCGGTTCCTGGCGACGAGCTTGAGGAAGTTGGCGGTGAGGCCTTCGATCTTCACTTCGTCGAGCACGGCGGCCATGGCGCGTTGCTGCTCGTCGGCGGTGAACACCGGGCTCATCACCAAGCGGCGCAAATCTTCGACCGCGTCGAGCGCCTGGTTGAAGCGGTTGAGATCGTGCTCGACCTGATCGAGCGCGTTCTCCTCGAGCGCGAGGTCGAACAGCGCCGTCGCGTAACGCCCGGCTACGCCTGAAGGGGTGTGGTCTCCGCCTGCCACCGCAATAAGCCCTTTACCTCTTGGCGGGCGCCCGAAATGCCGGCGGCCATGCCCCCTGGGACCCCTGGAATTCTGTGATTGGAGCTTCCTCGTCAGCAGCCAGAAACGAGCCACAAACGGCCCCCGAAAGCCCTGGCGCGAGCCTGTAACATATGGGTTGCGGCGGCGCAATAAGCCTCGGCGAGCATCGGCCAAGCAGCCCTGATCCAGGTCAAAGATATATCTTGCGATAGAGCTAAGCCCGTTATATCTTACGATATGTCAATCTTCAGGAGCTACGTAGAATGCATGGACTGAGACAATTCGAGGACCGTTGCGGCGGTCTGTGGGCGGCGCGGCGCTTCGGCCGCCATGGCGGCAGAGGCTTCGGACCCGGCTGGGGCCCTGGCCCGGGCGGTGGCGGCGGCGACTGGTTCCGCGTTGGCCGCATGCTGGCGCAAGGCGACCTCAAGCTGTTGGCGCTCGCGCTGATCGCCGAGCAGCCCCGCCACGGCTACGAGCTGATCAAGCTGATCGAGGAGAAGACGAGCGGCTGCTACAGCCCCAGCCCCGGCGTGGTCTATCCGACGCTCACTTTCCTCGAGGAGGCCGGCTACGTCACCGCGGAGAGCGATGGCGCCAAGAAGCGCTACACCATCACCGAGGAGGGCCGCGCCTATCTCGAGGAGAACCGCGACGTCGCCGACATGGTGCTGGAGCGGCTCGCGGCGATCGGCGAGAGACTTGCGCGCCGCCGCCGCGCCTGGGAGCGCCATGAGGCCGAGGCCGAGGGTGTGCCGAAGCTCGTCGGCGCCGCGCTCGAGAATCTGCGCGCGGCCGCAGCGAAGCGGCTCGAGACGGCGAAAACGGCGAGGCCGAGACGCGGATCGTCGAGATCCTGGCGCGAGCCGCGCAGAGACATCCGGAACGTGTAGGCCTGCCTACAAAAAGCTGTAAGGGTCGATGTCGACGTTGAGGCGGACATCGCCCTTCGGCTTCGGCGCCTCGGCTGAGCCAGAGGCGCAGATAAGCCTGGAGGTCGGCCTCGCGCGCGGCCTTGACCAACAGCCGAAAGCGGTAGCGGCCGCGGATCACCGCAAGCGGCGCTTCGGCGGGCCCGAGCACCTGGATCTTGGCGGCTTGCGGTGCCGCGCGGGCGAGCGCCCTCGCGTATGCCTCAGCCGCCTCGCGCGCGCTCGCCGTCACGAGCAGCGCCGCGAGCCTTCCGAAGGGCGGCATGGTCGCCGCCTTCCGCGCCTCGATCTCCCGCGCCAGGAAGGTGTCGCGGTCGCCTGAGACCAGTGCCGCGATCACCGGATGGTCCGGCATATAGGTCTGGATCAGGCCGCGGCCGGGGATCGCTTCGCGGCCGGCGCGCCCCGTCACCTGACTGAGTAGCTGGAAGGTGCGCTCCGCGGCGCGCGGGGTCGGCATGGCCGAGGCCGAGATCGGCGTCGACGACGCCGACCAGCGCGAGACCCGGGAAGTGGTGGCCCTTGGCCACGAGCTGGGTGCCGATGATGATATCGACCTCGCGGTCCTCGATCTCGCGCAAGGTCTCGCGGAGATCGCTGACGCTCGGCGTCAGGTCGCTCGACAACAGCACGCGCCGCGCGTCGGGGAAATATTCGGCGATCTCCTCGGCGATGCGCTCGACGCCCGGTCCGCACGGCACCAGCGAATGCTCGGCGCCGCAGTTCGGGCAGGTCTCGGGGATCGGAATGAAGGTGCCGCAATGATGGCATTCGAGGCGGCGGCGAAAGCGGTGCTCGACGAGCCAGGCGGAGCAGTTCGGGCATTCGAATTTGAAACCGCAATTGCGGCATATCGTGACCGGCGCATAGCCCCGCCGGTTCAGGAACAGCAGCGCCTGCTCGCCGCGGCCCAAGGTTTCGCCGACGGCTTCGACGAGGAGCGGCGACAGCCATTTGCCGCGCTCGGGCGGATCGCGCCGCATGTCGATCGCGGTGATGTCGGGGAGGCTCGCGGCCTTGTAGCGCTGGGCGAGCTTGACGTGGGCGTAGCGGCCTTGCGCGACGTTCACCAGGCTCTCGATCGAGGGCGTCGCCGAGCTCAAGACCACGGGAATGTGGCCGAGCGAGCCGCGCAGCACCGCCATGTCGCGGGCCTGATAGGTGACGCGCTCCTCCTGCTTGTAGCTCTGGTCGTGCTCCTCATCGACGACGATGAGCCCGAGCGCGGGGAACGGCAGGAACAGCGCCGAGCGGGCGCCGACCACGAGCTTCGCCTCGTTTTCGGCAATGGCGCGCCAGACGCGTCCCCTGAGCGGCGCCGACAGCCCCGAATGCCATTCGGCGGGCTTGGCACCAAAGCGCTGCTCGCAACGGGCGATGAACTGGCTCGTCAGCGCGATCTCGGGCATGAGCACGAGCGCCTGCTTGCCTTTGGCGAGGGCTGCCGCGATCGCCTCGAAATAGACCTCGGTCTTGCCGGAGCCGGTGACGCCGTCGAGCAGGGTGACGACGAAGCCGTCGCTGCGTGTTGTCGCGGAGTTCCGTCGGCCGCTGCGGCCTGCTCCGGCGTGAGCCGCGCCCGCGCCGTGGAGAGATCGAGCCGAGGCGGCGCCCAGGCGGGAAGCTCCTCGGTGATAAGGGTGCCGGCGTCGACCAGGCCGTCGATGACGCCGGGGCTGACCCCTGCGGTCTCGGCGAGCGCCGACTTCATCCAGGTCATGCCATTGGCGGCGACCTCGAGCACGCGGCCGCGCGCGGGCGTGATGCGCTGCGGCGGCGGTCCCTCGAGCCTCACGCCATAGTGGAGCTTCGGCGGCGAGAAGGCGTGGCCCGCGCTCATCATCATGCGCAGCACCATGCCGGGTGAGGACAGGGTATAGCGCGCGACCCAATCGGCGAAGTCGAGCGAGACGCGCGGCAGCGCCGGCACGTCGTCGAGGACTTCGATGATCTCGCGGAGCTTCTTGCGCTCGACCTTGGGCTCGCCGCCCTCGCCCCGATGCCAGACGACGCCGAGGCGTTCGACCGGACCGAGCGGCACGATCACGAACTGCCCGGGCCGCACCTCCACGCCGGACGGCACGAGATAGTCGTAAGGCGCGCGGCAGCGCGAGCGGCAGCTGCACCGGCACGATGGTCTCGCTCGTCTTCGCCTTCGCCAAATCGCTGCTCGAATCGGTTAAGAGTCAGGAAGGAGTCCTACCCCATAGTAGCGCCCGGCGCGTGCGGCGTTCAGAGGGTCGGACGGGGGAGTGTTGCTTGGCCAGAGATGCCGAAGCCGAAGCCGCGATCGTCGCCGCGCCGGATCTCAAGCGCGCGGTCGAGGCGTGGCATGCTTATCTCTCGGTCGAGCGCCAGCTCTCCGCCAATACCTCCGAAGCCTATGGCCGCGACCTCGGCCAGTTTCTCGGCTTCCTCGCCACGCAGCTGAACCGCCTGCCGACCATCGCCCATCTCAACGCGCTCGCCGCGCGCGACGTGCGCGCCTTCCTCGCCGCGCGCCGGGCCCAAGGTGTCGGCAGCCGCAGCCTGTCGCGCACGCTCTCGGCGCTCCGCATGTTCTTCCGCTTCCTGGAGCGGCGCGGGCTCGGCAAGAACGACGCGGTGCGCACCGTGGCGCTGCCGAAGCTGCCGCATTCGGTGCCGAAGCCGCTGACGGCGACGAAGGCCACGGCGCTGGTCGAGGGCGCCGATATCGCCACACCCGACGCAGCCGATTGGATCACCGCGCGCGATACCGCCGTCTTGGCGCTGCTCTACGGCTCAGGCCTGCGCATCTCCGAGGCGCTGTCGCTGTCACGGAAAGACGCGCCGATCCGCGGCCGCGACATGCTCCGCGTTCACGGTAAGGGCGGCAAGACGCGGGTGGTGCCGGTGCTGCCGGTGGTGCGCGAGGCGATCGAGCGCTATCTCGCGCTGTGCCCGACGCAGCTTGGGTCCGACGATCCGCTCTTCGTCGGCGCGCGGGGCGGGCAACTCAGCCCCCGCATCATCCAGCTCGTGATCGCCCGCGCCCGCGGCGCGCTCGGGCTGCCGGAGACGGCGACGCCGCACGCGCTTCGCCATTCCTTCGCCACCCACCTCCTCGGCGCCGGCGCCGATCTCCGCGCCATCCAGGAACTCCTCGGCCACGCCAGCCTGTCGACGACCCAAGGCTATACCGAAGTCGACCGCGAGCATCTGCTCAAGACCTACGCCAAGGCGCATCCCAGGGCCTGACGCCGCCAATCTCTGATAGTCTCGGCCCACCTTCATCGGCGATCGGATCATTACAATGTTGCCGCGCCTCATCTTCGTCTGCGTGACGGCGGTTACCCTGGCGGCGCCTCCGGCATTGGCCAACTCGCCAAATGGGGTGAGAACCCTCGATCCTCGCGGCGCCGTCAAAGCCGAGGGCACCTGGAGCCTGGGGGCAAGAGCCGGCGACTTCGTATTTGTCGCGGGGATGCAAGGCATCGATCCGGCAACCAATACCCTGGTCCAGGATCCCCGGGCCCGGATCGTTCAGGCATTCCGCAATCTCCAACACATCGCCCAATCGGAAGGGGCGAGCTTGCAGGATTGCGTGCGGCTCACGGTCTACGTCAGCGACCTCCACCATTACGCGCCGATGGTCGACGAGGTTCAAGCGGAGCTCTGGGGCGGCGCGCCATACCCGCCTCGAACCATGGTCGAGGTCCAGCGCCTGTTCGACGACGACATCGTCGAGATCGACAGCGTGTTTTACGCCCCGGCCAAAAAGTAGTCGCCCCTGCCTGGCGCTGGCGCCGGCCTCAAGTTGGCTTGATCCAAATCAGCTTCGCACATCCCTCGCCCGATAAAAAAAAGGCCGGCAGCGGCCTTCACCGCTTGCGGTACTGACTGGTCAGTCATTATATTGGGTGTAATCCGACCCGGCCGACCCGGAGCGGTTGCGTCGAAAGGTCAAGCCGATGCCGCAAACGAGGAAGTCAGACGACCGCAAGAAGGCGCCGGCCAAACGCCAGCGCGACAAGGAGGTCCGTCCGCAACAGATCGTCGACGCCGCCTTCGAGGAGTTCGCCGATAAGGGCTTCGCCGGCACGCGGCTCGAGGACGTCGCCGCCCGCGCCAAGGTCAGCAAGGGCCTGCCCTATCTCTACTTCAAGACCAAGGTCGAGCTGTTCAAGGCGGTGATCCGCAGCGTCATCACCTCGCATTTCGACATGATCCGCGAGCGCATGGAGACCACCGAGCTTTCGGTCGAGGACTTCCTCAAGGGCCCGTTCCTCAAGTTCATCCAGGAGCTTCCCGGCTCGCGCCGCGCCTTCATCGTGCGGCTCCTGATCTCGGAAGGCTACAAGCATCCCGAACTCACGGAGTTCTACTACGAGAACGTCATCTCGCGCGGGCTGGAGACCATGAAGCGTCTCATGGATCGCGGCATCGCCACCGGCGAGTTCAAGCCGACGCCGCTCCGCGACTATCCGCAGCTCCTGGTGGCGCCGGTGCTGATGGCGATCCTGTGGCGCACGCTGTTCGAGCGCTACCACCACATCGATACCGACAAGCTGCTCGCCACCAATATCGATCTCCTCATCGAGGCCATCCGCGCGCCGAAGGCGTCCCCCGGAGGACCAGGGGACCAAGGCGACGCACCATGAAGCGTCTTACCGCCCTCCTCATCGGCGCCATCGTGATCGGCGCGGCAGCGTTCTTGCTGATGACGTTTCCGCTCAACAAGGAGCCGGTCTATCCCGGCTACATGGAGGCGGACCTCGTGCTCGTCGGCTCCGAGCAGGAGGGGCGCATCGCCACCCTCGCGGTCAAGGAAGGCGACGGCGTGAAACAGGGCGATCCTGTCTTCAGCCTGGAGAGTTCGGAGCAAGAGGCCTCGGTCAATGCGGCGAAAGCTCGGGTCGCGGAAGCCGAAGCGAGGCTCGCGGACGCGAAGGCGCAGCTGCAGCGGCCGCGCGAGATCGAAGTCCTGCAAGCGGCACTGGTGCGCGCTCAAGCCATGCTCAAGCAATCGACGACGAACCTCGATCGCGTGCGGATGCTGTTCGACAAAGGCTGGGTCGCGAAGGCCCAGCTCGACGATGCCGTGGCGCAGCACGACAGCAACGAGGCCGCGGTGGTCGAGGCGGAGCGGCGCATCACTGCCGGCCAGCTTCCCGGCCGCTCGGACATGATCGACGCTGCTGCAGCCGCGGTCGCGGAGGCTCATCATTCGCTGGACGAGGCCGAGAAGAATCTCGGCAAGCGCAAGGTGTTTGCGCCGGCCGGCGGCACCATCGAGGAAGTCTATTTTCGCCCCGGCGAAGTGGTGAAGGCGGCCCAGGCGGTGGTGTCGCTGCTGCCGCCTTCCAATCTCAAGGTTCGGTTCTTTGTCGCCGAACCGGTACGGGCCAAGCTCAGGCTCGATCAAACCGTCAATGTTTCGTGCGATGGTTGCCCGGCGGACCTCCACGCCAGGATTAGCTTCATCGCCCGCGATGCCGAGTTCACGCCGCCGGTGATTTTCTCGCGCGAGCAGCGCGCGAAGCTGGTCTATCTCGTCGAGGCCCGCCCCATCGAGCGGACCGCGGAGCTCACCGCCGGGCAGCCGGTGTCGGTGGCGCTCGGCCCGCAGCCACAGGCGGCGCAGCGATGAAGGAGATCGCCATCGATGCCGAAGGACTAACCAAGTCCTTCGGCGACCGCGTCGCGGTCAAGAATCTCAGCCTGCAAGTGCCAAAGGGCGAGATCTTCGGCTTTCTCGGGCCGAACGGCAGCGGCAAGACCACCACCATCCGCATGTTGTGCGGGCTGCTCACGCCGGATGCCGGCCACGGCACCTGCCTTGGCTACGACATCGTCACCCAGGCAGAAGAGATCAAGCGTGACGTCGGTTACATGACCCAGCGCTTCAGCCTCTACGAGGACCTCTCGGTTCGCGAGAACCTCGAATTTGTCGCCCGGGTCTATGGCGTGCCACACCCGCGGGAGGCGGCCACGGAGGCTATTCACCAGCTTGGCCTCGACGGCCGGGAGGAGCAACTCGCCGGCCAGCTTTCGGGTGGCTGGAAGCAGCGGCTGTCGCTTGGCGCCTGCATCCTGCCTTCGCCGCGGCTGTTGTTGCTCGATGAGCCGACCGCCGGCGTTGATCCCAAGGCCCGGCGCGAATTTTGGGAGGAGATCCACCGCCTCGCGTCCGAGGGCATCACCGTGCTCGTGTCCACCCACTACATGGACGAGGCCGAGCGCTGCCACGAGATTGCTTATATCGCCGCGGGCGAACTTCTGGCGCGGGGCACCGCCAACGACGTCATCGCGCAATCGGGGTTGCACACCTGGGTCGTGTCCGGGCCGGACCTCCAGCCGCTCGCCGAAGCGCTGCATCAGCGTGACGGCGTCGACATGGTCGCGCCGTTCGGCAACGAGCTGCATGTCAGCGGCCATAACAAGCGCGCCCTCGATGCGACGATCGCCGCGGCGAAGAAGGCAGATGGTGGCCATCGCTGGAAGCGCGGCGGGCCGAGCCTCGAGGATGTCTTCATCTTGTTGATGAACCAATCCAAGGGTCAGCAACCGTGACGAGCGGTCCCTATAACGGCGCCGGGCGCCGGCGCGACCCCGGCTTCTTCCGCCGCACCTGGGCGATGATCGTCAAGGAATTCGTGCAGATGCGGCGCGATCGCATGACCTTCGCCACCATGCTCATCATTCCGATTCTGCAGCTCGTGCTGTTCGGCTACGCCATCAACACCGATCCCAAGAACCTGCCTACCGCGGTGCTGGTGCGAGACGACGGACCGCTGACGCGAGCCGTGCTCGCGGCCATGAAGAACAGCGATTATTTCGACTTTCGCAAGCAGGTGCGCGACCCGGCCGAGCTCGACGAGATGCTCCGCTCGTGGGAGATCCAGTTCGCCGTCGAGATTCCGGCGAGTTTCGAGCGGGATGTGCGCCGCGGCGACCGGCCTTCGGTGCTCGTCATCGCCGATGCCACCGACCCGGTGGCGACGGGAACCGCGATCTCGGCTCTCCAGGGGCTCATCGATACCGCGCTCAGGCGGGAGTTGCGCGGCCCTGACGACGCCATCCAAGCCGCGGCGCCCCCGTTCGAGCTCACCTTGCAGCGCCGCTATAACCCCGAAGGCGTCACCCAATACAATATCGTGCCGGGGCTGCTCGGCGTGGTCCTGACCATGACCATGATGATGTTCACCGCGCTCGCGGTGACGCGGGAGATCGAGCGCGGCACCATGGAAAGCCTGCTTGCGATGCCGATCCGCCCGGTCGAGATCATGCTCGGCAAGATCGCGCCCTTCGTGCTGGTCGGTTTCGTGCAGATGAGCATCATCCTCGGCGCGGCGCATGTTCTGTTCGACGTGCCGATCCTCGGCAGCGTGCCGCTCTTGATTGCGCTGGCGACGCTGTTCGCCGCGGCGAACCTCGCCGTCGGCTACACCTTCTCGACCATCGCCGAGAACCAGCTCCAGGCGGTGCAAATGACATTCTTCTTCTTTCTGCCGAACATCCTCTTGTCCGGTTTCATGTTCCCCTATCGCGGCATGCCGCTGTGGGCCCAGGCCTTCGGCGAGATGCTGCCGCTCACCCATTTCCTCCGCATCGTTCGCGGCATCACGCTGAAGGGGAACGGGTTCGCCGACATGCGGATGGACGTGCTGGCGCTCGCGGTGTTCATGGTTGCCGCCATGGCCCTGGCGCTGTTCCGCTTCCGCAAAACGCTCGACTAGCCGCCCGCGGACCCCCGCTCAGCTTGAAACAGATCTTCGCGGCAGCCGTGGCGCCACGGCGTAATAGATCTGCACCAGGAAGATGAAAGCGATGCTCACAAAGGTGCTGATCACGCACATCGCCATTCCCAACGCATAAAGCGATTGGGCGATGAGAATGCGGTGCTCGATGGCGCGGTCGATGTGAGACGGCGCGTCCGGCTTGATAAGCCCGGCGCGGCGCGCGTGACGCCAGCTCCAATAGAGCGTGGCGCCGAGCAGGACGATGTTGCCCCAATAGATCATCATCGCGAGACGATAGGTGATGAACTCGCCGAGCAATGTGGTGGAGAACGGCATGGTCGCCACCGCGGCGAGAAAGCCGATGTGAATCCAGGCAAGATCGCGGTCGGCCCGGGCGAGGTAGTTGAGCTGGGTCTGCTGGCCGACCCAGAAGATGCCGAGCGTCAGAAAGCTCATCAGATACATGATGATGCGCGGCGACAGCGCCACGAGCGCGCGACCGAGGTCGGCCTCGCTGTGAACACTCGCCTCGGGCGGCACGCGGATCTCGAGCACGATCAGCGTCATGGCGATGGCGAACAGGCCGTCGCTCAAGGCGGCGATGCGCTCAAGATTTTGACCGGCAATCCGATTGTACATCGTTCCCCTGTCGGCACTGGCGTCGGCTACTATGGCAGCCGGGAATTGAAATGGTATCAAATGTGATGAGGAGGGGGCCATGCGGGCGCTGGCGTTTCTCGTTGGGGCTCTAGCTCTTCCCGCTCTCGCGCGGGCGCCGGCTCGCCGTGTCCCGCGCCGCGATGTCCATGCCGGTGCCCTGCAGCCGATCGTGTCGCCCCCGGTCGGCGTACCGGCCGTGGCCGCCGGGACTTTTGCCCTCGGGACGGTGGCTGTTGGGGCGCTTGCCATCGGTGCGCTCGCCATCGGTGCGCTCGCCATCGGCAGGCTCGAGATTCGCAAAGCCAGATTCAAGGAGGTGGAGATCGGCGACCTCACCGTAGGCCGGTTTCGCGTCAAGGAAGGCTCGCCACCACCGGGGACATCCTAGCGGGTACCCTGGACAAGCTCACGCGAGGCGAGAACAATGGCCGTTTCGGAGGGGGGTCCAGATGTCGCTCAGAAGCGTCCGCTTCGTCGTGGTCATGCTCGCGGCGTTGTCTCTTAGCGTCGCCGTCGGCCATTTGATGCAGCTGCCTGCGCGGCTCGCCTGGGATCAGTATTTGTGGGTCGGCGCGACGGTGCAAGGCGGCTTCTTCAGCCTGTCAGGCCCGCTCGGCGTCTTGCTTCAGGTCGTGGCGCTTATCGCCATGATCGTGCTCGCGGCGCTGGTGCGGTCCCATGGCGCCCACGGCTTCACGCTCACCGCCGCGGCTGCGGTGTTCTTCGCCATCGGCCTCTTGGCGTGGTGGCTCCTGGTCTATCCTGTCAATGTCGAACTGGCCAAATGGGTCAACGGTCCGGTCCCCGACGACTGGGCCAGTTGGCGCGCGCTATGGGAATGGGGCGAGGCCGCAAATGGGCTGGCGCAGCTCGCGGGCTTCGCCGCCCTGGTGCTGTCGGTGCTCGTCAAGGCTCGGTCGTAGGGCCCCCCGGCCCCGGGGGTCGAGCGTCACCCGACTGTCATCAGCGTTTTGCAAAGCTGTTCTTCGAGGCCGTCAGGCTCGTGACGAGGGAGGACGGATCGCCGCTGGCCCCTTGCGGTCAAATCCAAGCGCGTTCAGACTATTGGCAAAAATGAGTGCTGAAACAGCGGAGGGGGGAGACGATGACGAGCGAGAGCTACGCAGGCAACGGCAGCTGGCTGGACCGCGAGCATACGGTCGCCAAACCGGGTTTTAGCCGCTGGCTCGTGCCGCCCGCGGCGCTTTGCGTTCATCTCTGTATCGGCCAGGTTTACGCCTTCAGCGTGTTCAACCTGCCGATGACCAAGCTGATCGGCATCACCGAGTCGGCTCCCGGTGACTGGAAGCTGACCGAGCTCGGCTGGATTTTCTCGATCGCTATTGTTTTTCTTGGCCTTGCCGCCGCCTTCACCGGCACGTGGCTCGACCGCGTCGGGCCGCGCAAGGCCATGGTCACCGCCGCGCTCTGCTTCGGCGGCGGTTTCCTCGTCTCCGCGCTCGGCATCTACTTGCACCAGCTCTGGCTCGTCTATCTCGGCTACGGCGTGATCGGCGGCTGCGGGCTTGGCATCGGATACATCTCGCCGGTGAAGACCCTGATCACCTGGTTCCCCGACCGGCCCGGCATGGCCACCGGCATGGCCATCATGGGCTTTGGCGGCGGCGCGCTGATCGCCTCACCGTTGTCGGTCTGGCTGATGCAGCGCTTCGCCACGCCCACCCATGTCGGCGTGGCCGAGACCTTCATCGTGCTCGGCCTCGTCTATTTCTTCTTCATGATGATGGGGGCCGTGATCGTGCGGGTGCCGGCACCGGGCTGGGCGCCCAAAGGCTATGTCGCACCGACGCAGTCGCAGAAACTCATCACGACCGAGAACGTGCATGTCGACCAGGCGCTGAGGACCCCGCAATTCTATCTGTTGTGGGGCGTGCTCTGCCTCAACGTCACCGCCGGCATCGGCGTGCTTGGACAGGCCTCGGCCATGAGCCAGGAGATGTTCCCGGGCCGCATTACGGCAATCGCGGCGTCGGGCTTCGTCGGCCTGCTCAGCATCTTCAACATGTTCGGCCGCTTCTTCTGGGCCTCCACCTCCGACTATATCGGCCGCCGCAACACCTACATGATCTTCTTCCTGCTCGGCATGGCCCTCTATGCCGCCGTGCCATGGACCGGTCACACCGGCAGCGTCATCCTGTTCGTGTTGTTCTATTGCATCATCATCAGCATGTATGGCGGCGGCTTCGCCACGATCCCGGCCTATCTCAAGGACATTTTCGGCACCCGCTATGTCGGCGCCATCCACGGCCGGCTGTTGACGGCCTGGTCGGCGGCAGGGGTGTTCGGGCCGGTGCTCGTCAACTATATCCGCGAATATCAGATCGATCATGGGGTGGCCAAAGCCAACGCCTATTCGATCACCATGTACATCATGGCCGGACTGCTGTTCGTCGGCTTCCTGTTGAATTTCTTCATGCATCCGGTGCATGAACGCCATCACCTGAAGCCGGAAGAAGCCAAAGCCTGAGGGAGGACGAGGAATGGCCAAAGCCCATCAATGACGTTTCCGACGCCAACACCCTCAAGCTCATTCTGGCCTGGAGCTTCGTCGGCATTCCCTTGGCCTGGGGCATCTACAAGACCCTGGCCAATGCCGTGCTGCTGTTTCAGTAGCGCGGCGGCCGGACCAATGCGGCAAGAGCGGGGCTAGTCATAGCGGCTTCTCCCCTCCTCACGCCCGATATTTAGGGGTCGAACGCTGACCAGATCCCAGGAAAGTCGGCGCTCTTGCCAAATCTTCCCGTTCAGAATTTCTTAATGTGGCATTCAGAAGCCGTTCATGGACGCGTCATGCGGCTTCCATCCCCCTCCCTCATATTAGGTTTGTAAGTTCACCGAACTTCAGAGTTCACCGAAGGAGACGACCTATGAAAGAGTGGCTGAAACCCGAGATCACCGAGTCTGAGGCTGGCATGGAAGTTACGAGCTATCTCCCGGCCGAGCTCGACCGCGCTTAATCAGCGTCGATCTGAAAGAGTTTGCTAAGTGACGGCCTCCGCGAAAGCGGGGGCCGTCACTGTTTTTGCGTCCAGCGAATCGCCGAGCCTGACTTATCCCTTCGCGTCTCAGGGCGGGATGACAGAACCTCGCCGCGATCCTATGGTTGCGCCTCCCTATCGAACTGGAAGGCTCTCCCGATCGCAATGAATGACGTCAAGACGCGAGACATGACCAAGGAAAGCGCCGGCAATTTCTTCGAGGATTTCAAGCTCGGTCAGGAGATCGTGCATGCGACGCCGCGGACCGTGACCGTCGGCGATACGAGCCTCTTCACCGCGCTCTATTCATCGCGCTTCGCCGTGCAGTCCTCGGACGCCTTCGCCCAGGCCATCGGCTATCCGATGGCGCCGATCGACGACGTGCTGGTGTTCCACATCGTGCTCGGCAAGACCGTGCCGGACATCTCGCGGAACGCCATCGCCAATCTCGGCTATGCCGACCTCCGCTTCCTGAAGCCGGTCTATCCCGGCGATACGCTCGCCTCGACGACCGAGATCATCGGGCTCAAGGAGAACTCCAACGGCAAGAACGGCACCGTCTATGTGCGCTCGACGGGCCGCAATCAGCGCGGCGAGCCCGTGCTCAGCTTCACGCGCTGGGTGATGGTCAACAAGCGCGACGAGAGCGCGCCGGCGCCGGCGCCGCATGTGCCGGAGTTGATCGCCCAGGTCGAAGCCTCGCGACTGGGCCATGCGCTGCCGACGACGCTCGATCTCCAGGGTTACGACTACGCGCTTGCCGGCTCGGCGAAGAAATGGGGCGACTACAATGTCGGCGACAAGATCGACCATGTCGACGGCCAGACCATCGAGGAGGCCGAGCATCAGCTCGCCACGCGCCTCTACCAGAACACGGCGCGGGTCCATTTCAACCAGCACATCGAAGCCCAAGGGCGCTTCAAGCGGCGCATCGTCTATGGCGGCCACATCATCTCCATCGCGCGGAGCTTGAGCTTCAACGGCCTCGCCAATGCCTTCCATCTCGCCGCCATCAATGGCGGCCGGCACGTGGCGCCGTCATTCGCCGGCGACACCATCTACGCCTGGAGCGAGGTGATCGATAAGGCCGAGCTCCCCGGACGCAGCGACATGGGCGCGCTTCGCATGCGCTTGTATCGCCGTCAAGGACCGGAATTGCGCCGACTTCCCCGGCCAAAAGGCCGATGGCGGCTATGAGGATGGCGTCGTGCTCGATCTCGACTGCTGGGTGGCGCTGCCGCGATAGGTGGCCGTTCGCAAGGCTATAGTTCTCGTGTCGACGAGGAGGACTGTCATCGATTTCGGAGGATGTGGCATTTTGAGCAAGCTTGCTGGCGCTTCTCCTTGCCATGGCGTCGCCGGTGCTCGCGGCGAATACGGCCCACGCCGTGCTCAAGGACAAGGACGGCAAGGAGGTCGGCACCGTCGATCTGACCGACACGCCGAGCGGGGTCCTGATGCGCCTCGATCTCACCGCGGTGCCGCCTGGCGAGCATGCCTTGCACTGCACGCGATCGGCAAATGCGAGCCGCCGGATTTCAAATCGGCCGGCGGTCATTTCAATCCCGACGAGACCAAGCACGGGCTGTTGAGCGACGAAGGTCCGCATGCCGGCGATATGCCGAATATCTACGTGCCCGAAAGCGGCAAGATCACCCTCGAAGTGCTGGCGCCGTTGGTGACGCCTCAGGGCGAGCGCGCTCTTCTCGATGACGACGGCACGGCGCATTGTCATTCACGATGGCGCCGACGATATCTAACCGATCCGGCGGGCAATGCCGGAGATCGCATCGCCTGCGGCGTCGTCACCAAATAGCGAGGGCGCGGCTCGCAAGGTCCTTGGCCGCGCCAAAAGGTGGCCGATGGCATGATTGCCCCCATGGGACTTTGTACGTTATGACTGGCTGACATCCTGAAGGTTCCTGGCCAAGCGAACACCCCATGAGCAACACGACCGACGCGCGGCGGCCGCTCTCGCCGCATTTGCAGATCTACCGGCCGATGCTGACCATGATGATGTCGATCGCCCATCGCATCTCTGGCGCGTCGCTCGCCATCGGCTTCATCCTGCTCGCCTGGTGGCTGATCGCCGTCAGCGTTGGCCCCGAGGCCTTCGCCACCGTCAACGGCTTCTTCTGCAGCCTGTTCGGGCGCTTCCTGTTGTTCCTGTTCAGTTGGGCCCTGATCCACCACATGCTCGGCGGCATCCGCCATCTGATCTGGGATACCGGCCGGGGCCTCGACCTCGTCAGCATCGAGGTGTTCGCCTGGGCGACCATCATCGGCTCCACGGTCCTCACCTTCGCGCTGTGGGCGTTGGGCTATTGGCTCAAGGGGGGCGCCTAGCCATGGCGACACCGCTCGGCAAAGTGCGCGGCCTCGGCTCGGCGCGGCGCGGCACGGAGACTTTCTTCCTCCAGCGCCTGACGGCGGTCGCCAATGTGCCGCTCGTCATCTTCCTGATCGTCTCGATCGTCAGCCATATCGGCGCCGACTACGGGACGGTGAGGGCCTATCTGGCGCAGCCGCTCGTGGCGGTGGCCATGCTGGCGCTGGTGATCTCGGCCTCGATCCATATGCGCATCGGGCTGAAAGAGATCATCGAGGACTACGTCCATGGCGAGGGGGCAAAGCTCGCGGCTTTGTTGCTCGTCACCTTCTTCGCCGTGGGCATCGCGCTCGCCTCGACGCTTGCGCTGGTGAAAATCAGTCTCGGAACCTAGCCGCATGCCTCAAGACGCCACCCCGGACCGCGCCCCAAGCATCAATGGCCGCGCCTATCCCCTGATCGACCATAGCTACGACGTGGTGGTGATCGGCGCCGGCGGCGCCGGCTTGCGCGCCGTGGTCGGCGCCAGCGAAGCGGGCTTGCGCACCGCTTGCATCACCAAGGTGTTCCCGACGCGCTCCCATACCGTCGCGGCGCAAGGCGGCATCGCCGCCGCGCTCGGCAACATGGGCCCCGACGATTGGCGCTGGCACATGTACGACACCGTCAAGGGCTCGGACTGGCTCGGCGACCAGGACGCCATCGAACATCTCTGCCGCAACGCGCCCGAGGCGGTCTATGAGCTCGAGCATTGGGGCGTGCCGTTCTCGCGCACCGACGACGGCAGGATCCTGCAGCGTGCCTTCGGCGGTATGACCAGCAATTTCGGCAAGGGCCTGGCCATGCGCACCTGCGCCGCGGCGGATCGTACCGGCCACGCCATGCTGCATACCATGTACGGCCAGGCGCTCCGGCACTCCGCAGAGTTCTTCATCGAGTATTTCGCCATCGACCTGATCATGGACGACGAGGGAAGCTGCCGCGGCGTCGTGGCGCTGTCGATGCAGGACGGCACCTTGCACCGCTTCCATGCCCAGAACGTCATCCTCGCCACCGGCGGCTATGGCCGCGCCTATTTCTCCTGCACCTCGGCCCATATCTGTACCGGCGACGGCAACGCCATGGTGCTGCGGGCCGGGCTGCCGCTCCAGGACATGGAGTTCGTGCAGTTCCACCCGACCGGCGTTTATGGCGCCGGCGTGCTCATCACCGAAGGGGCGCGCGGCGAAGGCGGATTCCTCACCAATTCCGAAGGCGAGCGCTTCATGGAGCGCTATGCACCCTCGGCCAAGGACCTCGCCTCGCGCGATGTCGTTTCCCGCGCCATGACCGTCGAGATCAGGGAAGGTCGCGGCGTCGGACCGGGCGGGGAGCACATGCATCTGCATTTGAGCCACCTCGATCCTGCGCTCCTTGCCGAGCGGCTGCCGGGCATCACCAAATCCGCGCGCATCTTCGCCGGCGTCGACGTGACCCGCGAGCCGATCCCGGTGATTCCGACGGCGCATTACAATATGGGCGGCATCCCCACCAATCTGCATGGCGAGGTCGTCTGTCCGCGGGACGACGATCCCGACGCCGTGGTGCCCGGGCTGTTCGCCGTCGGCGAGGCGGCCTGCGCCTCGGTGCACGGGGCCAACCGGCTCGGCTCGAACTCGCTGATCGATCTCGTCGTGTTCGGCAGGTCGGCGGCGATCCGCTGCGCCGAGGTCACCAAGGAGCGCGGGTCGATGCCCGAGCTGCCAAAGGATGCGGGCGAAGGCGCCCTCGAACGTCTCGACCGCTTCCGTTATGCCTCAGGGGGCACGCCGACCGCGGCGCTCCGGCTCAAGATGCAAAAAATCATGCAGAGCGATTGTGCCGTGTTCCGCACCAAGCCGGTACTCGAGGAAGGCGTGCGCAAGATCATCGAGGTGTGGAAGGAAAGCGACGACCTCCACGTCACCGACCGCTCGCTGATCTGGAACACGGATCTCGTCGAGACGCTCGAATTCGACAATCTGATTTCCCAGGCCGCGGTGACCGTCGCCGGCGCCTTGGCGCGGGAAGAAAGCCGCGGCGCGCACGCCCGCGAGGATTTCCCCAAGCGCGACGACGCCAATTGGATGAAGCACACGCTGTCCTGGGCCGACTACGCGACGCGCATGGTCAAGCTCGGCTACCGGCCGGTGCACACCTACACGCTCTCCAACGAGATCGCCTATATCGAGCCGAAAGAGCGGGTGTACTGAGGCGCCGAAGCCTTCCGACCGGCCGCTAGCCGGCTTTCGCCTGTTGGGCGCGGTCGCGAAGTGCCTCCACCGCGGCTTTGATCGCCGCGAAATCGAACGGCTTCGACACAACGATCGGATCCTGGAAGTCGGAGACATCGCCGAGGCTGCCGTCGCCGGTGGCGAAGGCAAGCGGTACGCCGCGGCTCCGAAGGGTGTCGGCGAGCGCATAGCAGGTCTCGTTGCCGAGGTTCACGTCGAGGATGGCACCGTCCAGTTCGGTGTCGCGCGCGAGCTCGAGCCCATCGGCAACGGAGGCGGCAGGACCGACGACCTCGCAGCCAAGCTCGGTCAGCCAATCCTCCATCAGCATCGAAATCAGGGGTTCGTCATCGACGACGAGGATGCGCGGCAAATTACGTCAATCCTACAAAGAGCTTGCCTCGCTTTGCGGGCGCCGTGATTGTATCGGCATCGCGCCCGGCCTACTAGAGGCGCCATTTTCCGGCTTTACCTAAGGGGATGACTTCCGGTGCCGTCGCGCGTGACCCAGGCCACCCAATTGATGCAAAGCGCGAGAGTCGTGATCGTCATCGGCTTTGGCTTGGTGCTGGCGGCGGTGATCGGCGTGGCCATTCTCGTCAGTCGCAGCGAGCGGGCCGACCGCCTGGTTAACCACACCTTCGAGGTCCAGAGCACGTTCCAGTCGTTGCTGAACAACCTCAAGACCGCCGAGAACGCCCAGCGCGGGTTCTTGCTGACCGAGAACAATCCCTATCTCCTTCCCTACGAGGATGCCAAAGCGCGGATCCCGCCCCTTCTCGATCGCCTCAATCAACTCACCGCGGACAATCCGAACCAGCAGGCGCGGCTGGCGCGGCTCGCTCCTCTGATCGCATCGCGGATCGCGCTCATGGATCGCAGCATCGCGATGACCAAGCAGGGAGAGCGCGATCAAGCGGTGACTCTTGTCGACGCGGGAGAAGGCAAGGCCTTGACGGAGAAAATCGTCGGCGAGGTCTTCCAGGGTCTGATGGTCGAGCGCGAACTTTTGACCTCGCGCCAAGAACATTCGAGGCGGTTGCGGCTTGGGCTATCGATCTTGATCGGACTTGCCCTCCTCGCCGCGATCGTGCTCGCCGTCATTCTCGCGGCGTCGACGCGCCACGCCTTGAGGGGGCTGCTCGACCGCACCATCGAGCTTCAGGCAGAGTTGGCGCGCCGGCTCGAGGTCGAGGACACGTTGCGCCAAGTGCATAAGATGGAGGCCGTGGGTCAACTGACCGGCGGCATCGCCCACGACTTCAACAATCTCCTCACCATCATCATCGGCAATCTCGACTCCATGAAGCGACGGCTGGCCAAGCTGGATGGCTCCGCAAGCGTCGCCGATGTTACCGCCAGCCTGATGAAGCCGCTGGAAGGCGCCTTGCGTGGCGCCGGCAGTGCGGCGCAGTTGACCCACCGGCTGCTCGCCTTCTCGCGGCGCCAGGCCTTGGAGCCGGCGCGCGTCGATCTCAACCGTCTGGTGGCCGACATGCTGGACATGCTCCGCCGCAGCATCGGCGAGCAGATCAACATCGAGACGGTGTTGAGCGCGGGGCTATGGCCGAGCTTCGCCGACCCGCATCAGCTCGAAAGCGTTGTCCTCAATCTGGCCTTGAACGCCCGCGCGGCGATGCCGAATGGCGGCTGCCTCACGATCGAGACCGCCAACACCTTTCTCGACGAGAGCTATGCGCGCCAGTTCGGCGACGTCGAGCCGGGTCAATATGTGGTGATGAGCGTGACCGACACGGGAACCGGCATTCCCAAGGACATCATCGACGCGGGTGTTCGAGCCGTTCTTCACCACTAAAACCGCGGGCGAAGGCACCGGACTTGGGCTTCCCATGGTCCACGGCTTCGTCAAGCAGTCCGGAGGCCATATCCGCATCTATAGCGAGGAAGGCCATGGCACGACGGTGAAGGTCTATCTGCCGCGGCTGAGCCCGGCCGATGAGGTTAGCGCCGTTCCCACCGCCAAGCCACCGGATGTGGCGCCGGTGCCGAGGGCGGAGCCGCATGAGACGATACTGCTGGTCGAGGACAATGACGGGGTGCGGGACTACGCCACGAGGGTCCTCGAGGAGCTCGGCTATCGCGTCATCGGCACCGCGGACGCCAGAGCAGCGTTGGAGCTGTTGGCAAAGAAGGCGCATATCGACCTGTTGTTCACCGACGTCGTGCTGCCGGGCGCGGTCACGGGCCGGGTGCTTGCCGACAAGGCCAAAGTCATGAGGCCGGCGCTGCCGGTCCTATTCACCACCGGCTATACCAGGAACGCCATCGTGCACCAGGGCCGGCTCGACCCCGACGTGCATCTCCTCAACAAGCCTTACACCCAGCAGGAGCTCGCCCGCAAAGTGCGCGAACTGCTGGACGCGGCCCAATTGACGCAAGGGTCGCAGGAGGTGTCCTGATTTCTCGGTTGTCGTCTCGCGCTTGTTTGTGCGACGAGTGGATTTGCCTCTCGCTGCCGACCGGCGCTACAACGTGAGGAACTCAGGGGTCGTCAATGGTTGAATTCACGCTGCCGAAGAATTCCAGGGTTCGCCAGGGCAAGGCGTGGAACCCGCCGGCGGAGGATGCCGACAAGGGGCGCTTCCGGGAATATCGCATCTATCGTTACGATCCGGAGGCCGGCGACAATCCGCGGCTCGACACCTATTGGGTGGACATGACCGAGTGCGGGCCGATGGTTCTCGACGCGCTGATCTGGATCAAGAACAACATCGACCCGACGCTGACCTTCCGCCGCTCCTGCCGCGAGGGCGTGTGCGGCTCATGCTCGATGAACATCGGCGGCACCAACACGCTTGCCTGCACCAAGCATGCCGACGACGCGCCCGAGACCATCGCCATCTATCCCTTGCCGCATATGCCGGTGATCAAGGACCTCGTGCCCGACCTTAGCCATTTCTACGCGCAGCATCGCGCCATCGAGCCCTGGCTCAAGACCGATTCGCCGACGCCGCAGAAAGAGTGGCGCCAATCGCGCGAGGACCGCAGCAAGCTCGATGGGCTCTATGAGTGCATCCTCTGCGCTTGCTGCTCGACGGCCTGCCCGTCCTATTGGTGGAACGGCGACCGCTATCTTGGCCCTGCCATCCTGTTGCAGGCGGACCGCTGGGTCGAGGATAGCCGCGACGAGCGGACCGGCGAGCGGCTCGACGAACTCGAAGACCCATTCAGGCTCTATCGCTGCCACACCATCCTCAACTGCACCAAGGCCTGTCCCAAGGGGCTCAATCCGGCGGCGGCCATCTCCTCGCTCAAGCGCCAGCTGGTGGAGCGCGGCGAATGATCGATCATATCGCCGTGCATGTGCGCGACATCGCACGCGCGACCGAGTTCTATCTCAGGGCACTGGCGCCGCTCGGCATCGCCATCGTCATGCAGGTTTCGGCGGAGGAGAGCGGTCATGGCGCCGCCGTCGGCTTCGGCGCCAACCAGAAGCCGTTCTTCTGGCTTGGCGAGGGCGGCGATCCGAGCGGCCCGCTGCACATCGCCTTCGCGGCGCCGAACCGGGCCGGTGTCGATGCCTTCTACGAGGCGGCGATCAAGGCCGGCGCTGCCGATAACGGCAAGCCGGGGCTCAGACCCGACTATCACGCCAACTATTACGGTGCCTTCGTCATCGACCCCGACGGCAACAATGTGGAGGCCGTATGCCACCTGCCGGCGTGAGCGCCCCTTAGCGGCCCGTGCAGTTCGGCAGCGAGAAGTTGCACGGCGGAGGCGGCGTGACCGTCACTTTTTCCCCGGTCTTCGGATCCTTCTTTTTCTCATAGGGACCGACGACGAGGCGCGGCGCGAAGTTCACGCGGGTGAGGCGTCCAGCCTCGAAGGTGAGGCTTGCGCTGCAGTCCCAGTTCTTCTCGGACTTCGACTTCCCGAACGGGTTCTGTGGATCGGTCGATTTCTGCTTCACCGCCGCCGACGGTACCGGCCCGGCGCCCGAATAGTGGTAGACCAGCGTCTCGCCGCTCGCGATGCCGTAGCGCCCCGCCGGATTGCCGGCGCAGGCAACGACCTGCTCCTTGGTCATGCCGAGATAGGGTTTGGCCGGGTCGCCCTTGATGGCGGCTTCGAATGTCGCCCGCGGCGATTGGCAGCCGCCCAATGCAAGGCCAATGGCCAAAACCGCAAATGGCGCCAATGCTCTGCTCATGGTTTCCGTGTCCCGGCCACGCCTTTGGGATCGGCGCAGAATCCGTCCGAAAAATGGCGCGAGCGCTCGAGGGAGGGTCGGTTAGAGGGTGGTGAAGAAGTCGAAGAGCAGCTTGATGTTGAGGACGATCACGGTGATCGCGATCAGCACCGCGAGCATTGTCACCCAGCGCGGCGCCACCAGCGCCCCCATCTTGCTCTTGTCGGCGGTGAACATCACGAGCGGCACCACGGCGAAGGGGAGCTGCAAGCTCAACACCACCTGGCTCAGGATCAAGAGCTGCGCCGTGCCCGCCTCGCCATACCAGATGGTGACGATGGCCGCCGGCACGATGGCGATGGCGCGGGTCAGCAGCCGGCGGAGATAGGGCGGCAGGCGGATGTCGAGGAAACCCTCCATCACGATCTGCCCCGACAAGGTCGCCGTCACCGTCGAGTTCAGCCCGCAGGCGAGCAGCGCAATGCCGAACAGCGTCGGCGCCAGCGCCGAGCCGAGCAGCGGCGCCAGGAATTTATGCGCCTCGCCGAGCTCGGCCACATTGTATTGCCCGGATCGATGGAACGTGGCCGCCGCCAGGATCAGGATCGAGGCGTTGATCAGCAGCGCGAAGGTGAGCGCGATGGTGGAGTCGGCGGTCGCGAGCGTCATCGCCTCGCGCTTCTCCGGGACGCTGTCGCCGAACGCCCGCGTCTGCACGATGCCCGAATGCAGGTAGAGATTGTGAGGCATCACGGTGGCGCCGAGGATGCCGAGCGCCAGATACAGCATGTCAGGGTTCTTGACGATCTCGACGGTCGGCGCGAAGCCGCGGATCACCTCGCCCCAATCGGGATCGGCCATGGCGATCTGAATGCCGAAGCAGACCGCGATCACCAGGAATAAGGTGACGACGAAGGCCTCCACGTAGCGAAAGCCAAGCTGCTGCATCCACAAAATGAGGAACACGTCGAGCGCGGTTAAGAGCACGCCGATCTCGAGCGGGATGCCGAACAGGAGATTGAGGCCGATGGCGGTGCCGATCACCTCGGCGAGGTCGGTGGCGCAGATGGCAAGCTCGGCGAGCGCCCACAGCGGCCACGACACGAAGCGCGGAAAGGCGTCGCGGCAGGCCCGTGCCAGATCGCGCTTCGAGGCGATGCCGAGCCTGATGCAGAGCGCCTGCAACAGGATCGCCATCAGGTTCGACAGCAGCACGATGGAGAGCAGCGCATAGCCGAACTTGGAGCCGCCGGCGAGCCCGGTCGCCCAGTTGCCGGGGTCCATATAGCCCACGGCGACGAGATAGCCGGGGCCGAGGAAGGTCAGCAGCTTGCGCCACAGTGGGCCCGTGGGCCGCGTCCTAATCGAGCCATACACTTCCGCGAGGGACGGCGTGCCGCCGACGCGACGCCAGCCATCAGCCGGCGGCGTCGCCTCGGCGTTTGACACAATATCCAGCTCTGCCGGTCTCACCGGACTCAACATGACGTCCTCATTGCGGGAGGGTGTCCGCGCGCATCCCCGAGGCGATCGACCCCATTCTATGTTACATGCGAATAATTTGCAAGTGCAGGTAGGGGGTGGGACAATGCGCCGCCGGGAATTTCCGCTCGGACTGGGCGCGCTAGTCATGGCTAACAGAAGGTAAATAAATAGCGCCGATTACCAATTAATAGCTAAGGCAAGGCGAGGTCATCCCTGCCAAGGACTTAACTATGGGTAAGGAAAATCGCCAGGTATTTTGTAAAATCTATTGCGAGCGTCCCGATCAAGCGTATCTCGATACCTATCGCCGACCTCTCATAAGAACAGGGGAGACGTCATGATCGAGTCGCTGAAGAGCGCTGCCACGATAAGCAGGGGCCTGCACACGGGCAGCAAAGAGCCACCGCCGACGCGGCCGCAACCAAGGAAGACCCAAATCCACTGCGCCAGACGAACGAGCCGCCCGGCGAAGCGGCGTCGCTCGCCGCCGCGATCCAGCGGCTGATCGCCGAGCGCGACGGCCATAAGCTCCGCGCCGGGAACACTGAGCTCGAGCTCACCAAGCTTCGCGCCGTCAACGAGGAGCTCCGCCGCCAGCACGAGCAGACGCTTCTGCTCGCGGATCACTACATGCGGCTCGCGACCGAGGTGCTGACCACGCTCAAGAACATCGATGCCACCATCCATGAGGTGGTGCAGCGGTCGATCGGTGCCGCCACCGCGAGCAGCGAGAACCGCGATGCGGCGTTGATGTCGTTGGTGCGCCGGCTGTCGCCGCGGGGGGCCGCCAACGACCACTCCAACACCGGGACGTGATCTAGCTCCCCTGCTGCCGTCGCGGCATGAAGGGAATGAGTGTCGAGGGGCGAGGGATCATGCCGCGCTACTATTTTCATATCGTGTCTCGTGGAAATGCGGTGCGGGACATCCATGGCGTCGAGCTCGCCGGGCTCGATGCCGCCCACTGGCATGCGATGCATCTCATCTACCGCCTGCGCGCACATTCGCGGGATGCGGTCGAAGATTGGGTGATCGAGATCGCCGACGAGAGCGGGGCCATCCCGCTCGTGGTGTTGCCCTCTTCGGTGCCGAAGCTCAGGCCACGCGCCGCCTGACGTGATCGTCCTCCGTCGCGACGAGAAGACGCCGTTGCCGGGTGCCTCGCGATTCCGGAACCGGGCCAGCAATGGCACTAACCCTGGTCGTGGCTGATACGTCACGAATGCGTCAATATACCGCGTGCAATTTAGCTAAAAATTGCTGCAAGAAACCGGTTGAAGCCTGCGAGTCGACGTCCTTCAACGGTGTTGCACCGCGGAAAGACCATGGCTATTGTTCCCTGCCGTCCGGTAAGGCGATTTCGCGGGGAAAACCGGAAAAAGGGATACTTCATGCACGTTCCGGGGCGGGCTTGGCGCATCTCCTTGAGGGGCAGCAACCAGTACGAATTTCTTGCCGAGTCCGATATCGCCCAAATGATCGAGGGCGAGCCGATTGACTTGGCCGAGTTTGGCCGTGCCGGTGATGAATTCATTCTCGCCATGGGCAACTGCACCCGGTGCCAGAGCGCATGCCATCTCTGGTTCATGTCTGATTCCGAGACGCCAGCGGACGTCTGTCCCTATCTCATCTATTTCGCCGATTTCGGCGCAAAGGCGCGTCGCCAGGACACCGAAGGCGCGACCGCTTAAGCCTCGGCGGCCGGCACAATCTCCCGGGATCGCTTGCATCCTTGCCGCGACGACCCGTCCGGCTTAGGGAACCCGCTCGCCGCCTCTGCCGTTGACCCCACAAGCAACGGAAAGAAGGCTCGCCCCCTGCCAACGCCAGCGGGGAGCGCTCACGAATTTGGAACCTTTTTCTGCTCTCCTGAGGCACCGATATGAAATCGGGGGCAAGCCCAAAGGAGGCTCTGGACATGACGAACAGGCTCTATCGCGGTTTGGCGCTCGCACTGATCGGCGGTGCCGCGCTCGTTTCGGCGCCGGCCTTCGCCAATGACGTGTCCGGAGAGGCCGCTGCTCATCGCCGCCCCCAGCCTGATCGGGCCCGGCGTGTCCGCGCTCTCCACCGCCGACGTCAATTTCGGCCCGATGGACGCTGGCGTCGTCGTCGCCCCCGACGTCGCCTTTGGCCTGCCGGTCGTGGCGACCATTCCCGATCAGGGCTGGGCGCCGATCGAGCCCGTCACCGGCATCGACCCGAGCACGTATTAGACGCCAACACGCCTCCCGGGCCTTGGCCCTACCACCTCGAGACTCGAATGGGGTATGGAACTCCATCAAGCCTTGAGGAGGGCTCGCCATGATCGCCACCAAGGCCCTGGTTACCACCGCGGTCGTCGCTGTCGCCGTCGTCGCGGCGCTGGTGCTGGAGCGCTCCGCCCGGGCCCCTGGCGAGGTCACCTCGGAGCAGCTTCTCGTCACCGACCTCGCCGGTGAGCCCGACAAAGAGGTCAACATCCAGCTTTACACCTTCCCGCCCGGCGCTTCGGTGCCCTGGCACATCCATCCCGGCGCCCACGAATTCGATTACCAGCTCGAAGGCGCGCTGATGCTGCAACAGGACGGCAAGCCGACCGAAATCGTGAAGCGCGGGGAGGCCATCTATGTGGCCCCGAATGTGGTTCATCGCGGCCTCAACGTGAGCCGCACGCAGCCTGCCAAGATCTTCGTGGTGCGGGTAAAGCCGAAAGACCGGCCACTGACCACCGAAGTTCAGCCCTAAGGCGTCTTGGGTGTCTCAGGTATCCTGGCTGTCTTGCGGCGGCACGGCGTGGAGGCCGGCCTGCCATAAGGCATAGATGCAGAGCCCCCAGCCCGACAGCGCCAGGATCCAGTTCACGACATTGTCGGTGGTATCGAGCGCCATGCCGAAATGATCCGCGGTGAAGGTGCCGAAGCCCGCGAACAGCGTGTAGAACACCGCGAAAGCGAGCACGAAGGCAATCGACAGGCGCGGCATGAAGAAGCCGATGACGCTGCCGGCAAGCCCCCAGACGAGATTGACGCTGGCGTGGATCGGATCGAGGCGAAATCCCGGGCCGAACTCATGCGGGTCGGTGCCAAAGCCGTAATAGGCATAGGAGCCGAGCACGATCAGGCCCTCGATCAAGAGGAACAAGGTGAGGCGCGCGGCCCAGACGATCAACGGCACGCCGCCGATCTCGATCGATTCCTCGAGGTCGATATCGTCGAACGGGGCCTCGTCCTCCGGACGAGAGTGTTCGGTTGGCGGCTTCGCTGCCATCAGGGCCCCCTCTTGGCTTGGCGCCGTTCCCTGCTTAGAGCATAGCCGATCGGCCGCTGTCCCGACAGGGCCGACGGGGCAAGGGGCAACAATCGATGATGACGGTTTCATGCACGACGGACCTCTGAGGCGCTACCGGCAGCTGGTGGACGGGGGGCTGCTCACCCCGGACGTCGCCCAGGAGCTTGCCGCGGAGAAGCTGGAGCTTCTCGCCAACCGCCTCCGGCAGCATGTCGAGCCGGACCTCAGCGTGCGGCTCATTCCGTTCGCGCGGAAGCGCCGAGCGCCGGAAGGCCTTTACCTCCATGGCGGCGTCGGCCGCGGCAAGACCATGCTGCTCGATCTCTTTTTCGACGCCGTTCCGTTCGCGCCGAAGCGGCGCCTGCATTTTCAGGAATTCATGGCCGAAGCCCATGATGCCATCGAGCGGGCGCGCAAGAGCGCCAAGGATCCGATCGCGAGCGCGGCGAAGGCGATCGCGGCGGACGCCGCGCTCCTCTGCTTCGATGAGCTCGAGGTCACCGATATCGCCGACGCCATGATCCTCGGACGGCTGTTCCAGCATCTCTTCGCCAGCGGGGTGGTAATCGTCGCCACCTCGAACAGCGCTCCCCGCGACCTCTACCGCGATGGGCTCAACCGAGCGCTGTTCCTGCCCTTCATCGCCATGATCGAACAACGCATGGACACCCACGAGATCGAAGCCACCAAGGACTATCGGCTGGAGAAGCTCCACGGCAGCGACCTTTACCTCACGCCGCTCGACGCTCGCGCCAGGGCCGTCATGGACTCGAATTGGCTGACCCTGACCGGCCGCGAGCGCGGCGCGCCGCAGACCCTCACGGTCAAGGGGCGCAGCATCGCCGTGCCGCAAGCGGCGCTCGGCGTGGCGCGGTTCTCCTTCGCCGAGCTATGCGCTGCGGCGCTCGGGCCGCTCGACTACCAGCGCATCGCCCACAGCTTTCATACGCTGATGCTCGACGGCATCCCGGTGCTCGGTCCGGAGCGTCGCAACGAGGCGCGGCGGTTCATCACCTTGATCGACGCGCTTTACGACAATGGCGTCGGCTTGATCGCCTCGGCCGAGGCCGAGCCGGTCGACCTTTATGTCGACGGCGATGGCGCGGCGAGCTTCGCCCGCGCGGCGTCCCGGCTGATGGAGATGCGGTCGGAGGCTTATCTCGCGCAGCGGCCCAAGCACCACGAATAGGACCAATGGGGGGCCGCGGCCGAAGGCCGATGCGTCTTGCCTGAGGCCTGGATTGCCGGTAACCAAAGCCCGGAGGAGCCCCGGCCCTGGCCGGCAGGGAGCGCGAGATCACAGCAAAAGGAGCGGTACATCATGGCGCGTAGTCGAATTGCGCTGATTGGCGCGGGTCAAATCGGCGGCACCCTCGCCTATCTTGCTGGCCTTAAGGAACTCGGCGAGGTCGTGCTGTTCGACGTGGTCGACGGCGTCCCGCAAGGCAAGGCGCTCGATCTGTCACAAGCCGCGCCGGTGCATAAGCTCAGCGCCAAGATCAGAGGCGCCAACGAGTACGCCGAGATCAAGGACGCCGACGTCGTGATCGTCACCGCCGGCGTCCCGCGCAAACCGGGCATGAGCCGCGACGACCTGCTCGAGATCAACCTCAAGGTCATGGAGCAGGTCGGTGCCGGCTTGCGCAAATATGCGCCGGAAGCCTTCGTCATTTGCGTCACCAACCCGCTCGACGCCATGGTCTGGGCGCTGCAAAAGACGAGCGGCCTGCCGCGCAACAAGGTGGTCGGCATGGCCGGCATTCTCAACTCGGCCCGGTTCCGCCACTTCCTCGCCGAGGAATTCGACGTCTCGGCGGAGGACATCACCGCCATGGTGCTCGGCGGCCACGGCGACACCATGGTGCCGCTGGTACGCTACTCCACCATGGCCGGCATTCCGCTGCCCGATCTCGTGCGCATGCGCTGGATCACGCAGAAGCGGCTCGACGAGATCGTGCAGCGCACGCGCGACGGCGGCGCCGAGATCGTCGGCCTGCTCAAGACGGGGTCCGCTTACTACGCGCCGGCCGCGGCGGCGATGGAAATGGCGGAGGCCTATCTCAAGAACAAGAAACGGGTGCTGCCTTGCGCCGCATATCTCAATGGCGAATACGGCGTGAAGGGGCTTTATTCCGGGGTCCCCGTGATCATCGGCGCCAAAGGCGTCGAGCGCGTGATCGAGCTCGAACTCACCTCGCATGAGCGCGACGCCTTCATGAAATCGGTGGAATCGGTGAAGTCGCTGGTGGAGCTCTGTCAGCGGATCGCGCCGAGCCTTGCCGCGGCGTCGTGATCGATCGAATAGAGAGGGGGATCTGAAGTGAACATTCATGAGTACCAGGCCAAGGCGCTGCTCGGCGCCTATGGCGCGCCGGTGTCTCAGGGCGACGTGGCCGCCTCTGTCGAAGGTGCCGTCGCCGCAGCCAAGAATCTGCGGGCCGCGGCCTGGGTGGTGAAGGCCCAGATCCATGCCGGCGGCAGGGGCAAGGGCGGCGGCATCAAGCTGGTGAAAACGCTCGAAGAGCTCCGCGACGAGACCGAGCGCATGCTCGGCAAACCGCTGATCACGCCGCAGACGGGCCCCAAGGGGCGCATCGTGCGCCGGGTCTTTGTCGTCGAGGATACGGCGATCGCGCGGGAGCTTTATCTCTCGCTCCTGGTCGACCGCGACTCCGGGCGGGTCAGCTTCATTGCCTCCACCGAAGGTGGCGTCGACATCGAAAAGGTCGCCGCCGAAACGCCGGAGAAGATCGTGACCCTCAGCGTCGATCCGGCGACGGGGCTCGAGCCGTTCCATACCCGCATCATCGCCTCGGCCCTGAAGCTGAAGGGACCCGAGGCCAAGCAATGCGCGGCGCTGGTCAGGGCGCTGTTCAAGCTGTTCATGGACAAGGACGCGAGCCTGATCGAGATCAATCCTCTGGTGGTGACGAAAGAGGGCAATCTCACCTGCCTCGATGCCAAGATGGCTTTCGACGACAATGCGCTGTTCCGCCATCCGGATATCGCCGAGCTCCGCGATCTGAACGAAGAGGATCCCGCCGAGGTCGAGGCCGCCAAGCACGACCTCTCCTACGTCAAGCTCGACGGTGCCATCGGCTGCATGGTGAACGGCGCGGGGCTCGCCATGGCGACCATGGACATCATCAAGCTCTATGGCGGCGAGCCGGCGAACTTCCTCGATGTCGGCGGCGGCGCCACCAAGGAGCGCGTCACCGAGGCGTTCAAGATCATCCTGTCCGATCCGCATGTCACCGGGGTGCTGGTCAATATTTTTGGCGGCATCATGCGCTGCGACACCATCGCGGAGGGCATCATCGCCGCGGCCCGCGAGACCTATGTCACGGTGCCGCTCGTGGTGCGCCTCGAAGGCACCAATGTCGCCCGCGGCAAGGCGCTGCTCGAAGAGTCCGGCCTCGCCATCATTCCGGCCGACGATCTTGACGATGCCGCGAAGAAGATCGTGGCCGCGGTCAAAAAGGCCGCGTGAGACGGGGGCGAAAGGGCCTTCTCGCAGGTGCGAAATAAAGGCTATGCTCTAGGCTCTGGTGGGGGCGTAAATCCAATGGCTGCGGTTGAAGGTGTTGCGCGGGATTGTCCGCAATGCGGCGCAAGAGCGTTTCAGGCGCTGCCGGCCTATTCCTCACCGCCATGGCAGATCGTCGAATGCGCGGCTTGCGGCTTCGTGTTCCTGCGCAATCCTCCCGAATACAAGCATCTCGTCACTGAGTTTGCCTGGGAGAAGACCCGCGTCGCCGAGGTCGAGCGGCGGAAGACGCAGAGCCCGATGCGGATGTGGCTCGACCGCATGACCCGCTGGCGCGCCGGCATCTATTCGCCTGGCATCGCCGGGCGGCTCCAGCGCCTGTTCTCTGCGGGGCGGGTGCTCGACGTCGGCTGTGGCTCGGGCAAGAAGGTGCCCGAGCCCTTCGTGCCCTTCGGCGTGGAGATCTCCGAGGAGCTGTCGCGCGCCGCCGACGCCCACATGCGTAGCCGCGGTGGCCGGGCCATTCATGCTCCGGCCGTCGATGGCGTGAAGGAATTCCCGGATCGCTACTTCAGCGGCATTCTGCTCCGCTCGTTTCTCGAGCATGAGAAAGAGCCCAAGGCGCTGTTAGCGGAATGCTCCCGCGTGCTCGCCCCCGGCGGCACCGTCTACGTGCGGGTGCCAAATTATGGCAGCCTCAATCGGCGACTGCTAGGGGGCAAATGGTGTGGGTTTCGCTATCCGGACCATGTGAACTATTTCACCACCACCTCGCTCGGGGCCATGGCCGGCGATTGCGGGTTGGCACTTAAGCTGCTCAACCCCATCCGCCTTCCTCTCGACGACAACATCAACGCCGTTCTCAAACCACAAGCAAGCCCAGCCAACTAATGACAGTTCTCGTTGACCGTAACACCCGGGTGATCTGCCAGGGTTTCACCGGTGCGCAAGGCACCTTTCATTCCGAACAGGCCATCGCCTATGGCACCCGCATGGTCGGGGGCGTTACGCCGGGCAAGGGTGGCACCACCCATCTCGGCCTGCCGGTGTTCGACACCGTGCGTGAGGCGGTCGCCGAGACTGGTGCCGATGCAAGCGCGGTCTATGTGCCGCCCGCCTTCGCGGCCGATGCCATTCTCGAGGCGATCGACGCCGAAGTGCCGCTCGTGGTGTGCATTACCGAAGGCGTTCCGGTACTCGACATGGTCAAGGTGAAGCGGGCGCTGTCGGGCTCGCGCACGCGCCTGATCGGGCCGAACTGTCCGGGCGTCATCACGCCGGATCAATGCAAGATCGGCATCATGCCGGGCCACATCCACCGCCCTGGCAAGGTCGGCATCGTGTCGCGGTCGGGCACGCTCACCTACGAGGCCGTGGCGCAAACCACCGCCGCCGGGCTCGGGCAATCCACCTGCATCGGCATCGGCGGCGATCCCGTGCATGGCACCAACTTCATCGATTGCCTCAAGCTGTTTCTCGACGATGACGCCACCGAAGCGATCATCATGATCGGCGAGATCGGCGGCAGCGCCGAAGAGGATGCCGCAACCTTTCTCGCCGAAGCCAAGGTCAAGAAGCCAACGGTCGGCTTCATCGCCGGGGTCAGCGCGCCTCCGGGCCGGCGCATGGGGCATGCCGGGGCGGTGATTTCGGGCGGCAAGGGCAAGGCCGGCGACAAGATCGAGGCGATGAAGGCGGCTGGAATCCGGGTGTCGCCGAGCCCGGCGGCGCTCGGCACCACGCTCAAGGATCTGCTCAACGGAGCTTGATGCCCCCCTGCCGCCGTCGCAGGCGGTCTTAAGGCCACAGCGTAAAATTGAGGCACACCCAACACGAAAACGTCGCGGCTTATGGTCTTCGACCCTTGGCACCGCGCTTGCAGACACATTACATGAGCGGTTAGCGGGGTCGCGCCAAACACTCGCCGCTTTTAAGCGGCACGCCGGTGCTCCGAGTTACCGGCAAGGTTGATGACATGACGAGGCACGAACTGAATGACGTGTTTGCCAGCACGTCGTTTCTTGACGGCAGCAACGCTGCCTATCTCGAACAACTTTACGCAATTTATCAGCAGGATCCGAACCGGGTCGGTGCGGAATGGCGGGCGTTCTTCGCCAGCCTGAAGGACGACCGTGACGACGTGATCCTCGGCGCGCGGGGACCCTCCTGGGGTCGCGGCAACGGCACGGCCATGATCGAGGCGCCGCCTCCGGCCTTCACCGAGGAGCAGGCGCTCGACGCGGCGCGCGACACGCTCGCCGCCCGCATGCTGATCCGCAACTATCGCACCCGCGGACACCTCATCGCCAAGCTCGATCCGCTCGAGCTCACGGTCCGGCGCGAGCATCCCGAGCTCAGGCCGAGGACCTACGGCTTCGCCAAGGCGGACTACGACCGTCCGATCTTCCTCGGCGGCGCGCTCGGCCTCGAATTCGGCACGCTCAGGCAGGTGCTCGACATTCTGAAGCGCACCTACGGCCAGCACATCGGCACCGAATACATGCATATCTCGGATCCCGAGCAGCGGGCCTGGATCCAGGAGCGCATCGAGGGCACCGACAAGGAAGTGCGGTTCACGCCCCAGGGCAAGAAGGCGATTCTCGCCAAGCTGTTCGAGGCCGAGATCTTCGAGCGGTTCCTCGACGTGAAATACACCGGCACCAAGCGCTTCGGCCTCGACGGTGGCGAAGCCGTGGTGCCGGCGCTCGAGCAGGTGATCAAGCGCGGTGGCCAGCTCGGCGTGCGCGACGTCGTCATCGGCATGCCTCATCGCGGCCGCCTCAACGTGCTCGCCAATGTCATGGCCAAGCCCTATCGCGCGATTTTCAACGAGTTTAAGGGCGGCTCGGCGCAGCCCGACGACGTCGAAGGCTCGGGCGACGTCAAGTACCATCTCGGCGCGTCGTCTGACCGCGAGTTCGACGACAACCGCGTGCATCTGTCGCTGACGGCGAACCCCTCGCATCTGGAGATCGTCGATCCCGTGGTGCTCGGCAAGGTGCGGGCGAAGCAGGATCAGATGGGCGACCGGGAGCGGCGCGAGGTGCTGCCGCTCCTGCTCCATGGCGACGCCGCCTTCGCCGGCCAGGGCGTGGTTGCGGAATGCTTCGGCCTCTCGGGCCTGCGCGGCCACCGCACCGGCGGCTCGCTCCATTTCATCGTCAACAACCAGATCGGCTTCACCACGGCGCCGCGCTTCGCGCGCTCCTCGCCGTATCCGTCCGACGTCGCCAAGATCATCGACGCGCCGATCTTCCACGTGAATGGCGACGATCCGGAAGCGGTGGTCTACGTCACCAAGATCGCCGTCGAGTTCCGCCAGCGCTTCGGCAAGCCGGTGGTCATTGACATGTTCTGCTATCGGCGCCACGGCCATAACGAGGCCGACGAGCCGGCCTTCACCCAGCCCTTGATGTATGCCCGCATCCGCGAGCACTCCCGCGTCAGCGAGATCTACGCCAACAAGCTGATCGAGGAAGGGCTGATGACGCGCGAGGATGTCGAGCGCATGCAGGCCGACTTCCGCGCCTTGCTCGAGGAGGAGTTCACCGCGGCCGAGGCCTATCGCCCGAATCGGGCCGATTGGCTCGACGGCCGATGGTCTCATATCGGCCATGCCGAGGAGGGGGCGCGGCGCGGTCAGACCGGCGTCGACCTCGAGGTGCTGAAGCAGGTCGGCCACAAGATCACCCACATCCCCAAGACCTTTACGCCGCATAAGACCATCGCCCGCATCATCGCCGGCCGCCGCAAGATGATCGACGACGGCACCGGCATCGACTGGTCCACCGCCGAGGCGCTTGCCTTCGGCACCCTGCTCGACGAAGGCTTCCGCGTGCGCCTGTCGGGGCAGGACAGTGAGCGCGGTACGTTCTCCCAGCGCCATTCCGTGCTCATGGACCAGATCACGGAGAAGAAATACACGCCCCTCAAACACATCCGCAAAGGCCAAGCCGAGTTCGAGGTCATCAACTCGATGCTGTCGGAAGAGGCGGTGCTCGGCTTCGAATACGGCTATAGCCTCGCCGAGCCCAATGCACTCGTGCTGTGGGAGGCGCAATTCGGCGATTTCGCCAACGGCGCGCAGGTCGTAGTGGACCAGTTCATCTCCTCCGGCGAGCGTAAATGGCTGCGCATGTCGGGGCTCGTGCTGCTCCTGCCTCACGGCTATGAGGGCCAGGGTCCCGAGCACTCATCGGCGCGGCTCGAGCGCTATCTTCAGCTCAGCGCCGAGGACAATTGGCAGATCGCCAATCTGACCACGCCGGCCAACTATTTCCATGCGCTCCGGCGCCAGCTCCACCGCAAGTTCCGCAAGCCGCTGGTGCTGATGACGCCGAAGTCGCTGCTGCGTCACAAGCGCGTGGTATCGAACCTCACGCAACTCGGGCCTGAGTCGAGCTTCCACCGGGTACTGTGGGACGACGCCCAGCTGCTCGAGGGTGAGGCGATCAAGCTCAAGCCCGACGCCGAGATCAAGCGTGTGGTGATGTGCTCGGGCAAGGTCTATTACGATCTCTATGAAGACCGTGACAAACGCGGTATCGACGACGTCTATCTGATGCGCGTCGAGCAGCTCTATCCGTTCCCGGCGCGCGCGCTGATCCAGGAGCTGTCGCGCTTTCGAGAGGCCGAGATGGTGTGGTGCCAGGAGGAGCCGAAGAACATGGGCGCCTGGAGCTTCATCGAGCCGAACCTCGGCTGGGTGCTCGATCACATCGAGGCCCAGCACCGGCGTCCGCGCTATGCCGGGCGTCCCGCCTCGGCGGCAACCGCGACAGGATTGATGCGCAAGCACCAACAGGAGCTGAGGCTCCTGCTCGACGAGGCATTGGGGTAGGGACGAGGCGAAGAGGTCATGGCTACAGAGATCCGCGTGCCGGCCCTTGGCGAATCCGTGACCGAGGCGACCGTTGGCAAATGGTTCAAGCAAGCCGGCGACGCGGTCGCCGCCGATGAGCCGCTGGTCGAGCTTGAGACCGACAAGGTGACCCTCGAGGTCCCGGCGCCGGCTGCCGGGGTGCTGTCCGAGATCGTGGTCAAGGCGGGCGACACCGTCGCCGTCGGTACCGTGCTTGGCGCCATCCAAGCGGGCGATGGCAAGGTTGTGGCGCCCGCGGCGAAGGCGCCGGAGCCGGCAAAAGAATTTCAGCCCGACCCGGCCGCGCCCGCGGCGGCGGCGCCCGCAGCCGAGGCGCCGAAGCAGGCCGCGGAGCCGATTGCGCTCCAGCGCGAGCCGGTGCCGCGCGAGGAGTTTGGCGCCCATGACCATGAGCATGACGAGATGCCGCCGTCGCCCGCGGCACGCAAGCTGCTGGCCGAGAAGGGGATCGGGGTCGCGGGCCTCCACGGCTCCGGGCGGCGGGGCCAGGTGCTGAAAGAGGACGTTCTTACCGTGGCGCCCGGGGCTCGAGCCGCAGCCGCAGCCGAGAGCTCTGCGACGGGTGTGGCGAGTGCCGCGGCGGCGCTGCTCGCGCGTGCGCGTGAGCCCAAAGCGCCGCCGTCACCACGGCCCCCCATCGCGCCAGAGGATGAATCCCGCGAAGAGCGCGTGCGCATGACGCGGCTCCGTCAGACCATCGCCAAGCGCCTGAAGGAAGCCCAAGACACCGCGGCGATGCTCACCACGTTCAACGACGTGGACATGAGCGCGGTGATGGCGCTCAGGCGCGAGTATCGTGAGGCCTTCGAGAAGAAGCACGGCGTCAAGCTCGGCTTAATGGGCTTCTTCGTGAAGGCCTGCGTGCAGGCGCTGAAGGATATCCCGGCAGTCAATGCCGAGATCGACGGCACCGACATCGTCTACAAGAACTACTACCATGTCGGCGTTGCCGTCGGCACCGAGCGCGGGCTCGTGGTGCCAGTGCTCGGCGACGCCGACCGCATGGGCCTCGCTCAGATCGAGGCGGCGATCGCCGATTTCGGCGCCCGGGCGCGGGAGGGCAAGCTCGGCCTCGAGGAGATGCAAGGCGGGACCTTCACCATCTCCAATGGCGGTATCTATGGCTCGCTGTTATCGACGCCGATCCTCAACGCGCCGCAAGCGGGCATTCTCGGCATGCATCGCATCGAGGAGCGCGCCGTGGTGCGCGACGGCCAGATCGTGGCGCGACCGATGATGTACCTTGCGCTCAGCTACGACCATCGCCTCGTCGACGGCAAGGAGGCGGTCACCTTCCTGGTCCATGTCAAAAACGCGATCGAGGACCCCAAGCGCCTCGTGCTCGACCTCTAGTACGAAGGCGCAGGCTGGAACGGCTCCGGTGTCGCTGTTAGGGTTGGCCGTCGAGCCTCGTTGACTCGCGATGTGACCGTTCCAGATCTCCTTGCGCCGGCCACCCCGGCCGCGCAGAACCGTCACAATGGCGAAAGGCCGAAGACGCTATAGACTGAGCCGAGACATCGGCAGCACCGGGTGTGAGGAGCGGGGGCGTGGCTGACGCTTATGATCTGATCGTGATCGGTACCGGGCCTGGCGGCTATGTCTGTGCCATCCGCGCGGCGCAGCTCGGCATGAAAGTCGCCGTGGTGGAAAAGCGCGCCACCCATGGCGGCACCTGCCTCAATGTCGGCTGCATCCCGTCGAAGGCGCTGCTCCACGCGAGCGAGCGCTATGCCGAGGCTGCCGACGGCGCCGCGGCCGGTGGTGGCCTCGCCGGCATGGGCATCAAGGTTAGCCCCACGCTCGACCTCGCCGCCATGCTCGCCTTCAAGGACGAGGCCGTGAAGGGCAACGTCCAGGGCGTCGAGTTCCTGCTCAAGAAGAACAAGATCGAGCCGTTCCACGGCGCCGCCAAGATCGTGGCCCCGGGAAAGGTCGAGGTCACCGCCGCCGACGGCGGCAAGCAGACGCTTCAGACCAAGGCCATCGTCATCGCCACCGGGTCCGAGGTCGCGGCCATTCCCGGCATCGCCATCGACGAGAACACTATCGTCTCCTCGACCGGGGCGCTGTCGCTGCCAGAGGTGCCGAAGCGGCTCGTGGTCATCGGCGCCGGTTATATCGGCCTTGAGCTCGGCTCGGTGTGGCGGCGGCTTGGCTCCGAGGTCACCGTGGTCGAGATGCTCGACCGCATCACGCCCGGCCTCGACGGCGAGGTGGCGAAGCAGTTCCAACGGCTCCTGGAGAAGCAGGGCATCGTCTTCAGGCTCGCGACCAAGGTGCTCGGCGTCGACAGCGACGGCAAGGGCTGCAAGCTCACGCTCGAGCCGATCGCGGGCGGCGCCAAGGAGACGCTCGACTGCGACGTGGTGCTGGTCGCCGTCGGCCGGATACCGAACACCAAGGGGCTCGGCCTCGCCGAAATCGGCATCAAGACCGACAATCGCGGCCGCGTCGTCGACGATGGACATTACGCCACGAGCGTGCCTGGCATCTACGCCATCGGCGACGTCATCGAAGGACCGATGCTGGCGCACAAGGCCGAGGACGAGGGCGTCGCGGTGGCCGAGATTCTCGCCGGGCAGGCCGGGCATGTGAACTACGATGCGATCCCGAGCGTCGTCTATACCGCCCCGGAAGTCGCAAGCGTCGGCAAGACCGAGGAGGAGCTGAAGGCGGCCGGGATCGCCTACAAGGTGGGCAAGTTCCCCTTCACCGCCAATGGCCGCGCCAAGGTCAATCGCACCACCGAGGGCTTCGTCAAGGTCCTGTCCGATGAGGCGAGCGACCGCGTACTCGGCGTCCACATCCTTGGCGCCGATGCCGGAACCATGATCGCCGAGGCCGTGGTGCTGATGGAGTTCGGGGGCTCGGCTGATGATCTCGCCCGCATCTGCCACGCGCATCCGACCTTGAACGAGGCGGTGAAGGAAGCGGCGATGGCCGTCGACAAGCGCGCCATCCATATGTAAACGGCGCGAACCCCTCCCCGGCAAGGGGGAGGTCGGCTCGCAATGCCAATCGCTTAGCGAGCCGGGTGGGGGTCAAGAGGGGCTGTCGCAGGCACCTCCACTCCGACCCTCCCCCTTTTAGGGGGAGGGAGGGAGCCGTGCTTGGCGTCAGGCCGCTTCGGCGCCCTTGGTGGTATCCCCGGCGGTGTAGGATTGCGCGCCGGTGCCGGCGAGCTTGCCCTTGTCGACGATCAGATACTCGGTGCGGATCGGCTTGCCGGCGAAGAAATTCTCCAGGATCTCGCGGGTGCCGGCGGCATAGCGCGCCTGTGCCGACAGCGACGTGCCGGAGACGTGGGGCGTCATGCCATGATGAGGCATGGTCCGCCAGGGGTGATCCTTCGGCGCCGGCTGCGGGAACCAGACGTCACCGGCATAGCCCGCGAGCTGGCCGCTCTCGAGTGCCCGCACCACGGCGTCGCGATTGACGATCTTACCGCGGGCGGTGTTCACGAGGTAGCTGCCGCGCTTCATCATGCCGATCAGCTTGTCGTTGAACAGATCCTCGGTCTCCGGATGCAGCGGCGCGTTGATAGTGACGACATCGCAGGCCTTGACCAGGGATTCGACGGTCGGGTGGTAGATCAGACCGAGTTCCTTCTCCACCTTCTCCGGCACCCGGTGCTTGTCGTAATAATGGAGCTTGACGTCGAAGGGCTTCAGCCGGCGAAGCACGGCGAGGCCAATGCGGCCGGCGCCGACGGTGCCGACGTTCATGCCCTCGAGGTCATAGGCACGCTCGACGCTGTCGGCGATGTTCCAGCCGCCTGTGACCACCCAGCCATAAGACGGGATGTAGTTCCGCACCAGCGCCAGGATCATCATCACCACATGCTCGGCGACGCTGATCGAGTTGGAATAAGTAACCTCGGCGACGGTGATGCCGTTGTCGATGGCGCCTTGCAGATCGACGTGGTCGGAGCCGATGCCGGCGGTGATGGCGAGTTTCAGCTTCTTCGCCTTGGCGAGGCGCTCCTTGGTGAGATAGGCCGGCCAGAACGGTTGCGAGATGACGACGTCGGCGTCGACGAGCTCCTTGTCGAAGGTCGAGTTGGGGCCTTCCTTGTCGGAGGTCACCACCAGGGTGTGGCCGGCATCTTCGAGGAATTTGCGGAGCCCGAGTTCGCCCGAGACGCTGCCGAGCAGCTCGCCGGGCTTGAAGTCGACCTTGCTCGGGGTCGGCGTGGTCATGCCGCCCGGATAGTGGTCGATCTTGGGGATGTCGTCCCGGGCATATTTCGGCGGGTAGCCGTCGACGGGATCGGGGTAGAGAACTGCGAGTATTTTGGCCATGACTTTGCTCCTTGTCGTTGCCGCATGCGCGCGATGACCCCGCGAGCCAAAGCTCGCCCGGCAAACACCCTGCGTTGCATGCGTTCGTTACAGTCGGGGATGGGCATCAGGGCTCGATGGCCCTGTCTCATCCCGGCGTTTCCGTCCGCCGGCGGCGCTTTTTGATTGACCTTCTCGATCGCCCGGCAGGCCCTCAGCTTCGGACGTTTCGGCCCGGGGAATCAAGAGGGCCCCGCCAAAGGGCCGATAGGGAAAGCCTATCAAGGGCGTCGGGAAGCGCCTGCTAGACAAACGCGCGAGAGGCTGGAATTGTGCCCGCCCGCGTCAAAGGAGATCAGCCATGGGGTTGCCGAAGAGCTTGGTTGAGGGCTATCGACGGTTTCTGCGTGACCGGCATGGGCCGGAGCGCGGCCGCTACATCCAGCTCGCCGAGCTCGGGCAGACGCCGACCGCGATGGTGATTGCCTGCTGCGATGCCCGGGTCGACGTTTCGGCCATCTTCGATGCCGGCCCGGGCGAATTGTTCATCTTGCGGAACGTCGCCAATCTGGTGCCGCCTTACGAGCCGGAAGGCAAATTTCACGGCACCAGCGCCGCCGTCGAATATGCCGCCCTCGTGCTCAAGGTGCCTCATATCGTCATTCTCGGCCATTCCCATTGCGGTGGCATCGCCGCCTACCGCGAGAGCCTCAAGGGGAACGCCGACGACACGAGCTTCATTGCGCGCTGGCTGACGCTGCTCGACGGGCTCGAGGTGCGCGAGGGGGACGTGGCAAGCCATTCGCAGGAGACGGCTTTCGAGCTCGCCGGCATCCGCCAGTCGCTCGCCAATCTCCACAGCTTTCCCGCGATCCGTGAGCGCGAGACGGCGGGGCTGCTCGCGCTGCACGGCCTCCATTTCGACATTGCCAGTGGCGAGGTGATCGCGCTCGACGAGAACGGCGGGAAATTCGCCGCCCTGGCTGCGGCCTAGGGGGGCGGGAATGGCTTCCGACGGACTGATCACTCTGGCGAGCATTCATGCGCCAAAAGAGACCATGGATCGGCTCGAGCGCGAGGTAACAGCGCGGGGGATGAGCGTCTTCGCGCGCATCGATCACGCCGCGGGAGCGGCTGAGGTCGGATTGCCGTTGCGGCCTACCGAAGTCTTGATCTTCGGCAATGCCAAGGGTGGCACGCCGCTGATGCAAATGGATCAGGCCGTCGGCATCGACTTGCCGTTGAAGGCTTTGGTTTGGCAGGACGCGGCCGGCAAGGTTTGGCTCAGCTACAATGACCCGCGTAGGCTGGCGCAACGCCACCGCCTGGGCCCGGACGCAAATGCAACACTCGAGGCGATGGCGACCGCGCTCAGTGCCGTGGCGTTGGCGGCCACCCAAGCCTCGTAGGCTCGCGCTGCTCAGGCCGCCTTCTTCAGCAGATTGCGGTTGATGATCAACTCGGCGATCTGGACCGTGTTGAGGGCTGCGCCTTTGCGCAGATTGTCCGACACCACCCACAGCGACAGGCCGTTGTCGATGGTGCTGTCCTCGCGGATGCGGGACACATAGGTGGCGTAGTCGCCGACGCATTCGATCGGGGTGACGTAGCCGCCGGGCTCGCGCTTATCGACCACGAGCACGCCAGGCGCTTCGCGCAAAACGCTGCGCGCCTCTTCGGTGGTGACCGGCCGCTCGAACTCGATATTGACGGCTTCGGAGTGGCCGACGAACACCGGCACGCGGACGCAGGTCGCGGTGAGCTTGATCTTCGGATCGAGAATCTTCTTGGTCTCGGCCACCATCTTCCACTCTTCCTTGGTGGAGCCGTCGTCGAGGAAGACGTCGATATGGGGAATGACGTTGAAGGCGATCTGCTTGGTGAACACCTTGGGTTCGGGCGAATCGGTGACGAAGATGCCCTTGGTCTGATCCCAGAGCTCGTCCATGGCTTCCTTGCCGGCGCCGGACACCGACTGGTAGGTGGCGACGACCACGCGCTTGATCTTGGCGAGATCGTGGAGCGGCTTCAGCACCACGACAAGCTGCGCCGTCGAGCAATTGGGATTGGCGATGATGTTCTTCTTGGTGAAGCCGGCGACCGCGTCGGCGTTGACCTCGGGCACGATCAGCGGCACGTCCGGGTCGTAGCGCCAGCACGACGAATTATCGATGACGACGCAGCCTTGCGCGGCGATTCTCGGCGACCACTCCTTGGAGACGGCAGAACCCGCCGACATCAGGGCAAAGTCGACGCCGCGAAAGTCGAAATTCTCCAGGGCCTGGCATTTGAGGCGGCGGTCGCCGAACGACACCTCCACCCCCGTCGACCGACGCGAGGCGACGGCGAACACCTCATCGGCGGGAAACGCCCGCTCGTCCAAAATATTGAGCATCTCGCGGCCGACATTGCCGGTGGCCCCGATGACCGCGATCTTGTACCCCATGGCCAACTCCCGAATCCCTGGCGCTGGTGATGAGCCCGTACGGCTTTGCGGCGATGTATGGGAACACCGGCGCAAAGTAAAGCCGCCTCCGCGTGGCGAGGATGGGGCCTCCCGGTCTCTCTAGCGGACGCGGTTATCCAGCGCGAGGGCGCCGGGACCGGCGCCCGCCAGAACGAGAAAGCCGCCGGCGATGGTGAGGTTCTTCATGAAGTTGATCATCTGACCCTGGTCGGCCATGTCGAAATGGAAGATGAACGCCGCGAGCACGCAGAAGCCCGCGAGCAGGATCGCCGACCAGCGGGTGAACAGCCCGAGCAGCACGCCAAGCCCGCATCCGGCCTCGACGAAGATGACGAGCGGCAGCAGCATGCCCGGCACGCCATGGGACTCCATCATCGCTTGGGTTCCGGCATAGCCGAAGATCTTGCTGATGCCCGACTGGATAAACATCAGCGCCAGGAGCACACGGCCAATCGTGATGAGATAAGGTGCGGCGAAATACATCAGCTTCCCCTTTGCCCTAGTTTAATTGGCACCGTGCCTGGTTCCAAGTCCCGGTTCTTCATGCCGACGATGTTTTGCACCGCGGGATAGCCCCAGGTGGCGAAGACCAGGAGGATAGCCAGGCCCGCAACGGCGGCACCATAGAAAAACGGCATCCGAATATCGAGGGACATGGCTTCGCCGCCGAGGAGGGACGTGAGGCCGGCGCCAAGCGTGAACAGGGCGGTGGTGACGCCCATCACCCAGCCTTGCTCGGTCTCGTCGACGCTCAACGAGTAGATCGACAGCAGCGTGGGGTAGCCGACCGAAAAGGCAATCGCGAAAACCGCGATCGGAATGAAGGCCAAGAGGCCGGACGGCGCCGCGACGAAGGCAAGCGCGGCGCAGGCAAAGAGCGCAAGTGTCGAGATGACGATGCGGCGCTTGGTTGTGTGCCTTTCGAAAAAGCCCGGTAGGAACGGGCCGGTCACGGCAACGCAGGCGCCGTAGACCACCATGGCCATGGCGTTCATGAACGTGCCGTAGCCGAAGCGATCGGTCAGGTAGTTGTCCATGAACACGAAGAACGTCATCAGAAAGAACATGAAGCAGAAGAAGACGAGCGAAATCCGCCGGATCGCCGGCCGCTCCAGTGCGCGCCAGAGCACCAGGAAAATCTCCAATGGTTCGATCCTGAGCGGGCCTTTGTCCTGTCGCTTGTCGAAGAAAAACAGGTTTATGAGCAGCATCGTCACCGCGATCAGACCGAGGGCAACGAAGAATGGTAGTTTCAGCGACGCGTAAGAGCCGAGCACGGCATGATCGGACAAGACGCCGCTGAGAATCGGTCCGGCGACGAGGCCGATGCTCGCGGCGGCGACAATATAGCCGAGATTGCGCGTTCTCTCGTCGTCGCGTGCGCTCATGTCGATCATGGCGGCCTGGGCAATCGGCTGATTGCCATTGGTAAAGCCGGTCACCACACGACCGATCAGGAGCAGCCAGAAGGAATTGGTGTAGAGCGACAAGATGGTGAGCGCGTACCCGAAGAAGCCGCCAGCAAGGCAGATCTGGATCCCCTTCTTGCGCCCGATAATGTCGGAGAGCCTCGATATATAGGCCGCGCCAAGGAACCAGGAGAAGAAGAACGCCCCGATCACCGCGCCGTAATAGAGGCTGCGGTCGGATTGCGGCGTGCTCGCCGGCAGGAACGGCTGGTTGGGGTCCAGCATCAGTGTCGTCAGGATTGGGTAGAGGAGGCCCTGGCCCATGATGTCGACCAAGACGACAAGGAGCAGAGCGATCTTCGCAAAATTCATCGGGCGGTGCTCTCCGTTTTGGGACGAGCCGGACAGTACCGCATCAGTTGCTGAATGGCGTTAACGTGCGTCCGGAAGCTCGTTCCTGACGTCCGCGCATTTCTTGCCCGTGAACTCGTTCACCATGCGCACCACCTCGGGCCCGAGAATGTTGGTGGCATTGTCGAGGCCGGTGCCGGCATAGATCAAGGCATAGACCAGCATCGGTCCGCCGGCCTCGCCCCAATTGAGGCTCGCCTTCACCGCCTTGCCGTTCTCGAAGGCGACCTTCGGCGCGACCGAAACATCGACGGCGTAAGGCTTGCCCTCCTTCTTCTGGTCGAGGGTGCAGGAGAGCTTCTGGCTCGGCATCACCACCTCGTAGCGTGCCTCGCTCATGGCCTTGGCCAACACCTCGCGTTTGACCACGAGCTTCGATTGGCAGACGGCCTTGCCCCAGGGCCAGTCGAACTTCCCGCCGAGCATCTTCGTGATGGCGGCCTCGCGCCAGGTCTTGACGATGTCGCAGGAGATGTCGGAGCCGGGCGGATCCTTGGTGGCAAGCACGTCGCAGATCTCGATCTTGCAGGCCTTGCGCGCTTCCTTCTCGGCCTTCTCCTCCGGGGTGAGGGCGTCGGCGCTCAACGCCGGCGCCGAGGGCTCCATGGGGGCCGCGGCCTCCGGGCTTGTCGCTTCGGCGGCCGAGGTGGGCTCACGGCCACGGCAGGAGAGCCGCTATCAAGATCGAACGAAAGGCCATCGGGGATGCCTCTTAACGCCCGCGTCGCGGCGCGGAGTATGGTTGGGGGCCCAAATGCTGTCCAGCGCTGTCAGGCCGCGCTAGTCTAGCGCGGCGACGATGGCCTTGCCCATCTCGCGCGGTCGAGACCGTGTGCAGCCGTCTTGCGCGATGTCGGCGGTGCGGAGCCCCTGATCGAGCACGGTCGCGATCGCCGTCTCGATCCGGTCCGCGGCCTCGCCCAGATCGAAGGAATAGCGCAGCGCCATGGCGAAGCTGAGCGATGTGGCGATCGGGTTGGCCAGCCCTGGCCGGCGATGTCGGGGGCGGAGCCGTGCACCGGCTCGTAGAGCGCCTTGCGGCCGGCCTTTCGCGTCGGCGGCGCCGAGCGAGGCCGAGGGCAGCATGCCGAGCGAGCCGGTGAGCATGGCCGCCACGTCGGAGAGCAGGTCGCCGAACAGATTGTCGGTGACGATGACGTCGAACTGCTTCGGCGCGCGGACCAGCTGCATGGCGCAATCGTCGGCGAGCATGTGCTGAGCTCACGTCGGGGTATTCGCTGCCTTGTGGACCCGGGTCACCACCTCGCTCCACAGCACGCCGGACTCCATCACGTTGCGCTTTTCGGCGAGTGCACGAGGTTGCGCCGCTTGCCGCGCCAGCTCGAAGGCCACCCGCGCGATGCGCTCGATCTCGTACGTCTCGTAGACTTGCGTGTCGACGGCGCGCTTCTGGCCGTGGCCGAGATCGGTGATCTCCTTCGGCTCGCCGAAATAGACGCCGCCCGTCAGCTCGCGCACGATCATGATGTCGAGACCGTCGACCAGCTCGCGCTTCAGCGACGAGGCGTCGGCGAGCGCGGGATAGCAGATGGCGGGGCGCAGATTGGCGAACAGCTCGAGGTCCTTGCGCAGCCGGAGCAGCCCGGCTCGGGGCGCTGCTCGTAAGGAACGCCGTCCCATTTGGGGCCGCCGACGGCGCCGAGCATCACCGCATCGGCCTGCAAGCGCGCGTCGCCATGGTCGCATCGGAGACCGCGTCGCCATGGGCGTCATAGGCGCAGCCGCCGACGAGGTCGGCTCGGTCTCGAGGCGACTGCATGCCCGTGCGCGTTGACCCAGTCGATGACGCGCTGCGACCTCGCCCATCACCTCGGGTCCGATGCCGTCGCCGGGCAGCAGCAAGAGGTCGAGACGGCCATGGATCGGGCTCCGCCCTGTGCTAAGACATGGCCGCTTGGGTAACGGGAGATGGCAATGCTGACAAGGGTGCTTTTGGCTTCGTGCTGGTCCTCGGGTTGGCGGCGGCAGCTTCAGCGGAGGACGCTAAGATCCGCGGCCTCGGTCTCACCGACCATGCGGTGACGGAAGCGGAGCTCGAAAAAGGCGAAGCTTTGCCGCCGCCCCGCTTCAACAGCCCGGGCGTCGCCTATGCCTGGGATCAGACTCGGGAAGGCGATACCGTCGAGATCACCCTCGACAAGGACGGCGAGTCGTTGATGCGCAACGTCGAGACGTTAACGAGGACGGTGAAAGCGTCCTGCTGGCCGGCAAGACCGGCGTACCCGCCGGCGGCTGGCCCGAGGGCGGCTACTCCGCCGAGGTCAAGTCAGCCCGCGATGGCAAGATCGGCGAGCTCGAACGCGACCCGTCGAAGCTCGAACGGCGTTCCGATTGGGCGACGGGCGGCTAGAAGCGGTTCAGGTCGAGTAAGATCATGTAGCGGGGGGCCTCGGTTGATACTCAACAAGCGTGTGGCGGTCGTGCTTCCCGCCTACAACGCCGCCATAGACCCTTCGCCGGACCGTGATCTCGTAGAGATTCCCCGGGATGTGGTCGATGATATCATCCTCACCGACGACGCCAGCGTCGACGAGACGGTTAGGGATTGCGCGAGAGCTCGGGCTCGCACGTCGATCAGAGCACGACAGTAATCGCGGATATGGCGGCAACCAGAAGACCTGCTACGCGGCGGCGCTCGATCGCGGCGCCGAAATCGTCGTCATGCTGCACCCCGATTATCAATACACGACCTAGGCTCGTGACGCGCGATGGCGTCCATGATCGCTTCGGACCAATATGACGCAGTCCTCGCTTCGCGGATCCTGGGCGGCGGCGCGTTGGCAGGCGGCATGCCGCTCTACGAATATGTGGCCAATCGGCGTCTTGACCGGCGTGCCGAACGTGCTGCTCGGTCAGCAAGCTGTCCGAATTCCACACTGGATATCGGGCCTGGAGCCGCCAGGTGCTGTCGAAGCTGCCTTTGCTGGCCTGCTCGGACGACTTCGTCGTTCGACAACCAGATGATCACGCAGGCGCTGTCATTTGGGTTCCGCGTCGGCGAGATCTCCTGTCCGACACGCTAGCTCCCCGAAGCATCGAGCATCGGCTTCCCTCGCGGCGTGACCTACGGCTTCGGTGTGCTTCAGACCTCGGCTCGCCTACCGCCTTCACCGTTGGCAGCTGCGTCGAGGCGGAGTTCCTCACCGACGATCCATCGCGACGGCTGAACGCCGAAGCGGCGCAACTCGACGAAGGCGCGCTCACGGCTAGATCCAGGGCCGGCGCAGTTTCGACTCGGTCTCGAAGCGGTCGATGTGCTCCGCCTTCTCCATGGTGAGGCCGATATCGTCGAGCCCTTCGATCAGGCAGCGCTTCAGATGCGGATCGATGTCGAAGCGGATGACGCCGCCGTCGGGCCCGCGGATCTCCTGGTTCTCGAGATCGACGGTGATGGTGGCGTTGGCGCCCGCGCGAGGCGTCGTCGAGCAGCTTGTCGATCTCCTGTTGCGGCAGCCTGATCGGCAGAATGCCGTTCTTGAAGCAGTTGTTGAAGAAGATGTCGGCGAAGCTCGGCGCGATGACGCAGCGGAAGCCGAAATCGAGCAGCGCCCAGGGCGCGTGCTCGCGCGACGAGCCGCAGCCGAAATTATCGCCCGCGATCAGGATCTTGGCCTTGTCGTAAGGCGCCTGGTGCAGCACGAAGTCGGGCTTCGGCTCGCCCTGCCTCGTCGTAGCGCAATTCGGCGAACAGGCCCTGGCCGAGGCCGGTGCGCTTGATCGTCTTCAGATATTGCTTGGGGATGATCATGTCGGTGTCGACATTGATCATCGGCAACGGCGCGGCGATGCCCGTAAGCGTGGTGAATTTCTCCATGACCCGGCCTTCGCGTTTGGGATGGGGCCTTATCTAGCGGCAACGCCAGCGGCTGACCAGAGGGCGACATCAAAAACCGTCTCAACATCTTCGCTTTTCAGGTCTAGGGGCGAGGGACTAAGGTCCTCGACCGATAAACAAGAGGTGGAGTGGGGGCATGGCGGAGACAGTGGTCTATGAAGCGCATCCGGCGATGTTCCGCGCCCACCCGTTCTGGTTCGTGCTCGCGGTGGTGCTGATAGCTGCGTTCGGCGTCGGCATCATCATTCTGCTCTATTGGTATATCAAGACCCATGCGACGACGCTGATCGTCACCGAGCACGAGCTCATGTATGAGAAGGGCATCCTGAGCAAGGACCGCCTCTCGGTGAATCTCAGGCATGTCCGGTCCGTCTATGTCGCGCAAAGCTTCGTCAACCGAATCCTCGGCGTCGGCACCGTTCAGGTCTCGACCGCCGGCGACGAGCCGGAATTCACCGTCAAGGACATGCCCGATCCACATGCGATCAGGGAGGCGATCTCGAGGGCCCAGGAGGCGCAGGCCGACCGGGACTGACGGAAAGGAGCCGAGGCCATGACCGGCGGAGCCGACCGGCGCGACCGGAACGACGCGGCGAAACTGTTCGTGGCGGTCGCGATCGCCGTGGCGCTCTTGATCGCCCTGGGCGGTGCCGCGCTCTATTTCCTCGCCGGGATGTTCGAGGGCCCCAGTCCCTTCGCCGGCGGGCTTGATCTGAAGCAGGCGGCGGTGATCGCCTTCGGCGTGTCGCTCGCAGTGATCCTGGTGATGACGATCGTCTCAGGCGGCGACGCCGTACTCGGCGAGCTGCCGTTCACGATCCTCGGCTTTCTCGTCTTCTTTGTCGTGTTCTGGCTGATGATCGCCTGGATCTTCTAGCCGGCGCTATTGCGGCCCCAAGGTCTGCGCGATCGGCCTGCGGTTGGGCTGCTCAGGTCCGCTCGCTGACTGGGTCGCGCCGCTCTCGATCAGCTGCTTGTAATAATTGCGCATGGTCTCGCAGCGTTTCGGGCCCGCGGGGTGCACGGCATCGCCCTTCAGCGTGGAGATGAAGGCACAGATGTCCTCCATGCCCACGGCGTCGAGCCAGCCCCATTTCACCCCCCGTCTGATGGCGAACAGATCAGCCTTGGTCTCGTCGGCGCCGACGAACTGATGCCCGCATTCATGGCTGTAGATGTAGAGCTTCACCGGGGTGGTGAGGCCGGTGATCTTCTTGGTGTTGAGGATCAGGAAGCCTGGAAGGGCCCCGCCCCAGCTATCGAAATTCGAATTCAGGACAACCGGTCGCCTGCCACAAATCACGGAGCGGCCGTCGATCTTGAACTTGTCGAAGGGGATCAGCTTGGCCTCGGGGCCTGCTTCCTGCATATATTCTTGAACGGTGGGGGCGTCGGAGCCGCTGAAAAAGGTCGCTTCCTGGGCCGAAGCCGGCCCCGGGTGAAGGGAGCAGGCCCAGACGGTCAAAACCCCAAGAAGCGTGCCCCCAATCCTCATCATCGCGTCCCTCATTGGTGTCAGCTTACGAGGCGAACGAGCTCCATGCAATCGGCCTTACGGGCCAAAACAGGGAGCTAATTGCCGTCGCGGGCGGTGACCCCTCCCTTCTTGCCGAAGCATTGCCGGAGCTGGTCGCAGCGTTCCTCGGGGTCGGGATGGACCGGGCCGTGTCCGGCGATATTGAACGCGGCGCAGATGTCATTGAGGACCTGGTCGTTGAGCCAACCTTCGCGCCGCGCGCGTTTGACCGCGTAGCAGTCCGCCGCGTGCTCGCTCGGGCCGAACAGGATGTGCCCGCATTCATGGTAGTAGATCAGCCATTGCACCTGGCGCGGCAGGCCTTTCAGGGCCTGCATGTTGAGCATGATCACGGTGGAGGACACGGCGAAGCCTTCGAAGTCCCTGAGCAAGGTCTGGGTGCTGCCGCAGGAGAGACGCCGGCCCTCGATGACGAGGCGCCCCGCCGGAATCGCCTTGTCCTTCTCGATGCCGAGGGCCTGGTGTTCAGGGCCGGCGATGACGACCGCCAGAGCAAGCGCAATAATGACCCTCAAAAGGGCAGCCAACCCCATGACGTCTTTCCTCTGCTGCCCTTGATGTGCCCCAGATGCCCGGCGACTCTGGAGGCGCGGCGCCGTCCCCGTCAACGGCAAATAGACCGATGCCTCAAAGCCCATGTCTTCGGCCGTTTGCCGGCACCGCCTGTCACAATACTCAAAACTGCGTGAAAGCGAGGTTGACGATATGGGCCGCCGCAATGTTGTGGCATCAAATGATGGCGGCAGCGGGTCTAGCCGGTGGCGCTCATCACTCTCTCAAAAAGGCATGGCTGGTTATGACGTGGCATCCGAGGTCGGCGCAAGGTGTTGGGCGTCTGTGGCTCTTTGGCGTGATGTTGGTCGCCGGCTCGCACTGGCAGAAGGCCGTGCCATGGCCGAGGCCGATTGCGGCGAGACGAGCCGCCAAAGGCGACCAAGAGCGGCTGCCCCGCCGGCTACAAATACAGGAATAAGCATAAGCGCTGCGCCAAGGTCAGCTGCGCCTCGGGCAGCGTCTGGAGCCGCGGGGTCCAAGCATGCATCGACGGGCATTCGGCGGCGCTGACCGACCAGGACTTCTCAGCGAGGCCCATGCCCGCTCCGACGAGGCCGCTATGGCGAGGCGCTCGCGCTGCTCGGCCCGCATCAAGAAGCATGGCAGCCGGCGGCTCAACATGGTCGCCGAGAAACTCCAAGCTCGGCGATCTCGACAAGGGCATCGATTATTATCAGGCGACGCGCGCTCGATCGAACTACGTCATGGCCGGGAATATCTCGCTACGGCTATTTCAGAAAGCGTAGGCGATGAAGCCGGAGCTGATGGAGATCGCCGACCGCGGCGGCACGCGTTGCGAGGAATATTCCAGCCGCGGCATAGCGATCCATGAGCTTCGGCGGGCGCCCCTGATTGCAGGCGAGATCGTAGAAGGCGATCACGTTCGCCTTGTTGCGCTCGAGGTCCGGCATGGGCGCTCCTTCCCGTCTTGCCGCGACGCCCCTTCGGCTATGGCGCCGCCTCCTGCTCGATCTGCTCCATATCGGCGTCGGAGAAGCCGAAATGATGACCGATCTCATGGACGAGAACATGGGTCACGATTTGGCCGAGGGTGTCGTCATGCTCGCCCCAATAGTCGAGGATCGGGCGGCGGTAGAGAAACACCATGTCCGGCAGCACGGAGGGATCCATCACGCTTTTACGCGCGAGATCGACGCCGTGGTAAAGGCCGAGCAGGTCGAACGGCGAGGAGATGCCGAGACTGTCGAGCACCTCGTCGGTCGGGAAATCCTCGACGCGAATGACGAGGTCGCCGGTGAGCTTGCGAAACGCGTGCGGCAGCCGCCGATAGGCGGCGTCGGCGATGGCCTCGAACTCGGCGAGCGAGGGCGCCTGGGCCCGGTGCCATTCGATGCCGCCGTTGAGGGACGCGCGCTTGTTCATCGGCTGGATCGGTTGGCGGGCTTCCGCGCCGACGATGATGCCCTCTTGCAGGGTGAACACCGTGCCGGTCTCGGTCTCGCGCGGCTTGAGCAAGGCGCGCAACGGCTGCTCGTGCAGCAGCGCCCGGAGCCGCGCCACGGTCGCCTCGTCGCAGCGCATGCGCGTCACCCAAGGCTCGAATTCGAGATCCTGGTCCATGTGCTCCGCGGCGACGATGTCGAAGCCGGCCTTGCCGAGGACCTCGCGCCATGCGGTGAGACTGAGGCAGTGGCCATGGCTCGGGTCGCGCAATTTCTCGAAGGCGTTATAGGCCTTGGTCCACTGGCGCGCGTCCTCGGCCGAAAGGGCGGGGAAGATCTCTCGGTCGGGCGAGATGTTGTCGACCAGCGCAAGCAGGCCGTTCGGCATCAGCACGCGATACGCCTCGGCGGCGAAGGCCGCGACATCGCCGAAATGATGCGCGGCGAGGCGGCAGGTGACGAGGTCGAAGCTCATGTCGGGGAAGGGCAGGTCCTCGGCCTTGGCCTGGACCGTCTTGACATTGCCGAGGCCGCGCGCGGCGGCGAGCTTCTTCGCCTCGGCGAGCATGGCCTCGGTGATGTCGCTCGCGGTGACCTTGGCGACGTGTGGGGCGAGTGCGAGCGCGGTATGGCCGGCGCCGGTGGCGACATCGAGCACGCGCCAGCGCTTTTTCGGCGCCACCAGCTCGACGAGGCGGGCGAGGCTTTCGCCCCTGGCATGCACCGTCGAGGTGGCGTAGTCGGCGGCCGCCGCGCCGAATTGCTTTTGCGCCAGGGATGTCATGTCGCTGTTTCTGCCACCAACCCTAACCCTTGTCATTGCCCGGCTTGACCGGGCAATCCAGTAACCGGCCGAGCCAGTTGTCGCAGATGGCAGTGATTACTGGATTCCCGCCTTCGCGGGAATGACAGCATGGGTCCCTACCGGAAGTCGCGGATGTCGACGAAGCGCCCGGCGACGGCGGCGGCGGCGGCCATGGCCGGCGACACCAGATGGGTGCGGCCGAGCCTGCCCTGGCGGCCTTCGAAATTGCGGTTCGAGGTCGAGGCGCAGCGCTCGCCGGGGGCGAAGCTGATCCGGGTTCATGCCGAGGCACATCGAGCAGCCCGGCTCGCGCCAGTCGAAGCCCGCCTCCTTGAAGATCTTGTCGAGACCCTCGGCCTCGGCCTGCTCCTTCACGAGGCCGGAGCCCGGCACGATCATGGCGCCGATATTGGGATGCACCTTGCGCCCGGCGACGACCTTGGCCACCTCGCGCAAATCCTCGATGCGGCCATTGGTGCAGGAGCCGATGAAGACGCGGTCGAGGGTGATGTCGGTGATCTTCTCGCCGCCGGCCAGGCCCATATAGTCGAGGGAGCGGATCGCGGCCTTGCGCTTGGTCTCGTCGGCGATCGTCCTCGGGCCGCGGCACGTGGCCGGTGACCGAGACCACCTGCTCGGGGCTCGTGCCCCAGGAGACGATCGGCGGCAGCTTCGCGGCGTCGAGCACGATCTCCCGGTCGAACACGGCGTCGTCGTCGGAATAAAGCGTCTGCCAGTGGCGCAGCGCCTGTTCCCAGGCGCCCGCCTTCGGCGTGCGGGGGCGGCCCTTGATGTAGTCGAACGTGGTCTCGTCCGGCGCGATCAGGCCGGCGCGGGCGCCGCCCTCGATCGACATGTTGCAGACGGTCATGCGCCCTTCCATGGACAGCGCGCGGATGGCGTCGCCGGCATATTCGATGACGTGGCCGGTGCCGCCGGCGGTGCCGATCTCGCCGATGATGGCGAGGATGATGTCCTTGGCGGTGACGCCTTCGGGCAGCGCGCCGTCGACGCGGACGCGCATGTTCTTGGCCTTCTTCTGGATCAGCGTTTGCGTCGCGAGCACGTGCTCGACTTCCGAGGTGCCGATGCCGTGCGCGAGCGCGCCGAAGGCGCCGTGGGTCGAGGTGTGGCTGTCGCCGCAGACGATGGTGGTGCCGGGCAGCGTGAAGCCCTGCTCGGGCCCGACCACATGGACGATGCCCTGGCGGCGGTCGCGCTCATGGTAATAGTCGATGCCGAAGTCGCGCGCGTTCGTCGGCGAGCGTCGCTACCTGGAGCGCCGATTCCGGGTCGTCGATGCCCTTGGAGCGGTCCGTCGTCGGCACGTTGTGATCGACCACGGCGAGGGTCTTCTCCGGGGCCCTGACCTTGCGGCCGGCCATGCGCAGGCCCTCGAAGGCCTGCGGGCTCGTGACCTCATGGACCAGGTGACGGTCGATATAGAGCACGCTGGTGCCGTCCGGCGCCTCGTGCACCAGGTGCTCGTCCCAGATCTTGTCGTAAAGGGTGCGGGGCTTGGTCATGTTGGGGTCGTCTCAGGGATTTCAGGCCCTGACATAGTCGCTCTCTGCCGAGTTGACAAACCCCTGCGCCCTCCAGCGGAAATACCTCCCCCGAGGGGGAGGTATGGAGTAGCGCGCCGACAGGTGATGGCGCGAGACTACTACCTTGCCCGCCTTGGCGCCGGCTTCCCGAGCCTTGCAGGGACGGCCGCGCTATTTGCCCTTCTTGGCGGGCTTGGACTTGGGCGCCTCGGCCTCAGCGGCTTCTGGCCTCGGCCTCGACGCCTTCTTCCTCGGCGGGGACCTCGTCGGCGGTGGTCTCGGCCATCAGCTCGACCGCCTTCGCCGTCCAGTCGTCGTTCTCGATCTGACCGTTGAGCTTGAGCGCCTCGTCGACCTGGGCGATCTCGTCGTCGGTGAGATTGGCGATCTGCTCGAACTTGATCAGGCCGAGCTTGTTCAGCTTCTTCTCGAGCTCAGGCGTGACGCCGGGGATCAGCTTCAGATCGTCGGCCTCGCCCTTCGGCTTGGTGAAGCCCTTGAAGGCTTCCTTCTGCTTGCCGCGCGCGGTCTGGCGCTCGGGGATGCGGGCCGATTTGCCGCGGCGGCCGCGCAGATAATAGAGCTTGGCGCGGCGGACGCGGCCGCGGCGCACCACTTCGATCGAGTTGATCAATGGCGAATAGATCGGAAAGACGCGCTCGACGCCCTCGCCATAGGAGATCTTGCGCACGGTGAAGTTCTCGTTGAGGCCGCCGCCGGAGCGGCCGATGCACACGCCCTCATAGGCCTGGACGCGGGCGCGCTCGCCCTCGACCACCTTGACGTTGACCTTGACCGTGTCGCCGGGACCGAACTCGGGCACTTTGCGCTTCTTGGCGAGTGCCGCAGCCTGCTCTTTTTCGAGCTGCTCGATGATATTCATGGCCAAACCTTTCTCCGGGCGCCTGCCTAGGCCTCTTGAGCCTCGAGGCGAACGCCATTCTTTTTGATTGATCGTGATCCGTGAATTTCGCGGGCGAGACCGCACGCGAAGGCGTGTTCCTAGCGCAACCGACCCCGCTTGTCGATGGATTTGGGCCAAAAATCCCTCCCCCGCACCTTGTCGGCGTCATGCCCGGACTTATGCCGGGCATCCAGTCGCGCGTGGCGGGAGAGCAACGTCGTGGCATACCGGCATTCGCCGGTATCACGCCCGTGCAATGCCCGGGTCGGGGAGTCCTACGACTTTCTCAGCTTCTCCCACAAATCGGGGCGGCCTCTCCTTGGTGAGCTTCTCGGCCTCGGCGCGCCGCCATGTGGCGATTTTGGCGTGGTCGCCGGAGAGCAGCACCTCGGGGATGGCGCGGCCCTCCCACTCTCTCGGCCTGGTGTAATGCGGGTACTCCAGGAGGCCTGAGGCGAAGCTCTCCTCGTCGAGCGAGACCTCGTTGCCGGCGACGCCCGGCAAGCAGGCGGACGCAAGCGTCGATCAGCACCATGGCCGCCAGCTCGCCGCCGGAGAGCACATAGTCGCCGATGGAGATCTCCTCGATCTCGCGCGCCTCGAGCACGCGCTGATCGATGCCCTCGAAGCGGCCGCAGAGCAGGATGGCGCCGGGGCCTGCCGCAAGCTCACGGGCGCGGGCTTGTGTCAGCGGCGTGCCCCGCGGCGAGAGGTAGATCGCCGGCGCCTCGGCAGGCATCCCCGCGCGGGCGGCGTCGATCGCCGCGGCGGCGATATCGGCGCGCATCACCATGCCGGCGCCGCCGCCGGCCGGGGTGTCGTCGACGGAGCGATGCTTGTCGGTGGCGAAGTCGCGGATGTCGGAGACGGCGAGCGCCCAGGTGCCTTCGGCGAGCGCCTTGCCGGCGAGGCTCGAGCCGAGCGGTCCCGGGAACATCTCGGGGAAGATGGTGAGCACGGTGGCGCGCCAGGTTGCCATCCTCGATCCTACTCCTCTTCCGGCATGATCAGGGTGAGGGTGCCGGCCGCAAGATCGACCTCCGGCACCGTCGCCTCGCTGAACATCACCAAGAGACTTTCGCCGCCCGCTTCCGGTTCGATCTCGATGATGTCGCCGGCGCCGAAATTATGGACCGCGACCACTCTCCCGATCGCGGCGCCGTCGCTATCGACGGCGCCAAGGCCGATCAGATCGGCAAGGTACCACTCGTCGGCGTCGCTTTCGGGCAGACGTGCGCGCGAAAGATAGAGCTTGGTGCCGGTCAGCGCTTCCGCCTGCTCGCGCGTGGTGACGCCTTTGATGTGCGCGATCACCGCCTTCGGGGTCACCCGGACCGATTGGATCTCGATCGTTCGCGACCCTGCCTCGTCTTCGAGCGGACCGTAGCTTGCGATATCGGCCGGCTCCGCGGTGAAGGAGCGGAGGCGGACTTCGCCGTTCAAGCCTTGCGCGGCGCCGATGTCGCCGAGCAGCACCCGATCCGGCTTCTTGCCCAAGGCTATTCGGCGGTGGGCTGCTCGGCCTCGGCGGCAGAGGCCTCGGCTTCGGCAGCGGGTTCCTCCGGCGGAGGGGCTGCGGCGGCTTCCGCGGCGGCCTTGGCCTTCTCCTCCTCTGCGGTGCGCTTTGCCTCTTCGCGCTCGAGGCGCTTCTTGCCGGGCTGAGCCTTGGTCGGGTTCAGGCGCGCGGCACGCTTGGCGAGCCCGGCCTTGTCGAGAAACCGCAGCACGCGGTCGGTCGGCTGGGCGCCGTGGCCGAGCCAATGCTTGATCCGCTCCTCGACCAGGATGACGCGGTCGCCGGCATCGCGCGGCAATAGCGGGTTGAAGGTGCCGACCTTCTCGATATAGCGGCCGTCGCGCGGGCTCTTGGAGTCGGCGACGACGATGCGGTAGAACGGCCGCTTCTTGGCGCCGGCCCGCGCCAGTCTGATCTTCAGTGACATGCTCGATCCTCTCTCTCGATTTTCCTAGGAACTCATCGCTTCTTCGATTTCGGCAGGCCCGGCAGGCCGCGGGGCGCGCCGCCCGGAAGCCCGGGGAGACCGCGCGGCAACGCGCCGCCGAGCCCGGGGAAGCCGCCAGGCGGCAGCGGCGGCAAATTCTTCGGCAACGCGGCCGCGGCGTCAGGCGGCAACTCGGCCGGCATCTCGGGCGGTGGACCGCCGCCGAACAGACCGCTGAACATGCCGCGCTTCTTGCCCATGGCCTTCATCATGTCGGCCATCTGCCGGTGCATCTTCACCAGCCTGTTGATGTCCTGAACGCTGGTGCCCGATCCGGAGGCGACGCGCTTCTTGCGCGAGGCATTGAGCAGCTTCGGGTTCTTGCGCTCGGCCCGGGTCATCGAGCCGATGATCGCCTGCTGGCGCTTGAGGATGGTGTCGTCGAGATTGGCGGCGTCGAGCTGCTTCTTGATCTTGCCGACGCCGGGAAGCATGCCGAGCACGCCGCCCATGCCGCCGAGCTTCTCCATCTGCTTCAGCTGATCGGACAGGTCCTCCAGATCGAAGGCGCCCTTGCGCACCTTGGCGGCGATCTTCTCCGCCTTGTCGATCTCGACGGTCTCGATCGCCTTCTCGACGAGGCCGACGACGTCGCCCATGCCGAGGATACGCCCGGCGATGCGCGACGGATCGAAGTCCTCGATGGCGTCGAGCTTCTCGCCGGTGCCCATCAGCTTGATCGGCTTGCCGGTGACGGCGCGCATGGAGAGCGCCGCGCCCCCGCGCCCATCGCCGTCGACGCGGGTGAGCATGATGCCGGTAAGCGGCAAGCGCTCGTCGAAGCTTCGCGCCAGATTGACGGCGTCCTGGCCGGTGAGGGCGTCGGCGACGAGCAGCGTCTCATGCGGCTTCGCCAGCGCCGAGATCTCCGCGCTCTCGGCCATCAGCTCTTCGTCGATATGGGTGCGGCCGGCGGTGTCGAGCATCAGCACGTCGAAGCCGCCGAGGCGCGCCGCGTTCAGCGCGCGCTTGGTGATCGCTGCCGGCCCCTCACCCTCGACGATCGGCAGCGTGGCAACGCCGGTCTGCTCGCCGAGAACGCGAAGCTGCTCTTGCGCCGCGGGGCGCCGCGTGTCGAGCGAGGCCATCAGTACTTTCTGCTTGTCGCGGGTCTGGAGGCGGCGGGCGATCTTGGCGGTGCTCGTGGTCTTGCCCGAGCCCTGGAGGCCGACCATCATCACCACCACCGGCGGTGTCGTGGCGAGGTCGAGGGGCGACGCTTCGGAGCCAAGCACGCGCACGAGCTCGTCGTGGACGATCTTGATGACCATCTGGCCGGGGGTGATGGAGCGCACCACCTCCTGACCGACCGCCTTCGCCTTCACCGCCTCGGTGAAGTCGCGCACCACGTCGAGCGCGACGTCGGCCTCGAGCAGTGCCCGGCGGACTTCGCGCATGGCTTCCGCGACGTCGGCCTCGGCCAGCGCACCGCGACGGGTGAGCTTGTCGAGGATGGCGCCAAGGCGCTCCGACAGGGTTTCGAACATCCGCTCGTCTCACTCCAAAACGCGCTCAAACAGGCCAAAGGCCGTTGGCGCAAAGCAAAAACCGCGCTCAAGCAGGCCGGAGGCCGTTAGCGCAAAGCAAACACGCGCTCAAGCAGGCCAGAGGCCGTTAGCGCCAACGAAAAACGCACCCGAGGGCGCATCGCGCTGTCGGGTGTTGACCCCCCTGGTTCCCGATATCGCGCTAGCGGCCGTCCGGCCTAATCGAGCGCATTCATGCCCAGGGCGGCGGCTCCAAAATCGAGCTGCCACTGAATTTCGGCGGCAATGTCGTTGAGGGCGCGGCCCAAGTCAAGTCCGGGCCTAAGGGCCCAGGAGCGAGGCCAGCGCAATCAAGAGCACGCCGGCGCCCATGACGGCGATACCGGTAGACGGCAGTCGCGGCTTGGGGGCGTCGGGGTCCTGCGCCGCGCGCCGCTTCGACTGCGGCCAGATCTTCCCCATCTCATAGACCATGATGCCGACGCCGATCACGATCAGCACGCCACCGAGAATCGTCATCACGTTGTGTGCGGTCATATTCTAGCCTCCAAGCAGCGGCGCGAGCTTGACGGCAAGATCGAGCAAGGCCTCGTCGCCGCCCTTCCAACCGATGAAGGAGAGCCCGACCGGGCAGCCCCCTGCCGTGCCGGCCGGGATCGAGACCTGCGGCAGCCCGGCGTGGCCCGCAAGGCACGTGCTGCCGAGGGTGAGCGCCCTGAATTCGACCGTCGAGGCGCCGTCGGGAATGTCGCGCTCGGGCGGCAAGGTCGGTGTCGTCGGCATGGCGATCACGGTGCCGGCCCGCGCGATGTCGTGCAGACGCTTCGCGGCCGCGGCCCTGATGTCGCGGCCGATCCTCGCCTCCTCCGCGGTGATGCGCGCGGCGATCTCGAAGCGCTCGCGGATCGCGGGTGACAGGCCATCGGCGTGGGACAGCGCGAACGGCAGCAATGTCGATTGCAGCTCGAAGCCCTGATTGAAGCGGAACGCGTTCCGCCAGGTCTCGAACTCTTCGCCCGCGACCTCATGGCGCTGTTGCGGCGGCAGCGCGCCTCCCAAGTGATCGAGCACGCGCCATAGCTCCGCGTCGATGCTCGCCTCGGAAAGCGCAAATATGTCGTGGGCGACAATCACCCGCTCGATCGGCGCCTCGACGCGATCGTCATCGAGGATGGCGCGGTTGGCGGCGGCGAACAGTTCGGCGTCGCTCGCGAGCACGCCGGCGGCGTCGTAACTCGGCGCCATGGGGACGGCGCCGGTCATGTCGACGCGGCCATGGGTCGGGCGCAGGCCATAGAGCCCCGAGAACGCGGCAGGCACGCGGATCGAGCCGCCGGTATCGGCGCCAAGGGCGAAGTCGCACATCCCCGCGGCGACCGCGGCCGCGGCGCCGCAGGACGAGCCGCCGGCGACTTGGCGCAAAGCGCGGGTGTTGATCGGCGTGCCGTAGTGGGTGTTGGTGCCGAGCAGGCTGTAGAAGAACTCATCGCAAATGGTGATGCCGGTCAGCGTGGCGCCGGCGGCGAGCAGCCGTCTGATCACGGGCGCGGTGTCCTTCGCCGGGGTCGCTGCCGCGTAATAGTCGGGGTTGCCGGCGCTGACCTTGTGGCCTTCGACGGCGAACAGATCCTTGATCATGAAGCTTCGCCCGGCGAGAGGTCCGGTGGCGCTGCCCGCAATGGCCTCCGTCAGGGTATGGGGGACGAGGGCCTTTGCCGGGTCGTTGACCGGAACCGAGGGCATATGCGTTTCCTCACGCCTATTCTAGACCTTGCGCCGCCGCACAGGACTTTCGCTGGCCGTTACGCCATATAGCAGCGGTGCGGCGTGAGGCAATCTTGGAGTTCGGGTGTGGCTAAAGACAGCACAAGCGACAGGTATCTGCCGCGCACGGTGTGGGCGCTCGGGCTCACGTCGCTCTTCATGGACATGTCATCGGAGCTGATCCATGGGCTCCTGCCGCTGTTCCTCGTCCTCAATCTCGGCGCCTCGGCGGCGGTGCTCGGTCTGATCGAGGGTATCGCCGAGGCGACGGCGCAAATCACGCGGGTGTTCTCCGGCTGGCTGTCGGACGTGATCCGGCGGCGGAAGCTGCTCGCGGTTTTGGGCTACGGTATTGCCGCCGCCACCAAGCCGCTGTTTCCGCTCGCGACATCGGTCGGCACGGTGCTGTTCGCGCGCTTTGCCGATCGCGTCGGCAAGGGCATCAGGGGCGCGCCGCGCGACGCGCTCGTTGCCGACGTGACGCCGCCGGAGAAGCGGGGCGCCGCCTTTGGCTTGCGCCAGTCCCTCGACACCCTCGGCGCCGTGTTGGGGCCGGCCGCGGCCATTCTGCTGATGCTCGCCTTCAACGACGACATCCGCACCGTGCTGTGGTTCGCGGTGCCGCCTGCGGTTATCGCCGTTGCCATCCTCCTCGTAGCGGTGAGGGAACCGAAAGCCCCGCCCAAAGCCGAAAAAGTCCCGGTCAAGCTGAAGGAAATCGCGGAGCTCGGGAGGCCCTATTGGCTCGTGATCGGTGCCGGCGCGATCTTCACCCTGGCGCGCTTCAGCGAGGCTTTTCTCGTGCTCAGGGCACAAGAGGCGGGTCTCGCCCTTGCGCTTGCGCCGGCGGTGATCGCGGTGATGAGCCTCGTCTTTGCGGCGAGCGCCTACCCCGCCGGCCGTATCCAGGACAAGGCGGGCGCGAGGCCGCTGCTGCTGGCGGGCCTCGCCGCGCTGATGGTCGCCGATCTTGCCCTCGGCTTCGGCGGCTCGCTTGGCGTCATCTTTAGCGGCATCGCGCTATGGGGGCTGCATATGGGCCTGACCCAAGGCGTGCTCTCGGCGCTCATCGCTGCCTCGGCGCCTGAGCGCCTCCGCGGCACGGCGTTCGGCATCTTCGGCCTGGTGACCGGGCTGTTCAGCCTCCTTGCCAGCATTCTTGCCGGGGCGCTGTGGACCGGGATCGGCCCCGACGCCACATTTGCCACGGGCGCCGCCCTTGCCTTGGCGGCGTTGGTTGCCTTTGTCATCCTTGGGCGCGTCATGAAGAGCAGCTAAAAAGGGTTACATGAGCCTCTCCTTTTGCAAGATGAACGGTCTCGGCAACGACTTCGTCGTGCTCGATCTCAGAGAGCACCCGGTCGCGCTGCGGGCCGACCAGGTCGCGGCCATCGCGGATCGAACCCAAGGCGTCGGCTGCGACCAGGTGATCGCGCTCGAGCCTTCGACGCAAGCCGACGTGTTCATGCGCATCTGGAATGCCGATGGCGGCGAGGTCGGCGCCTGCGGCAATGCGGCGCGCTGCGTCGCGGCGCTGCTCGCCGAGGAGAGCGGCTCGCCAGAGGTCAGCATCGCCACGGAGAGCGCCGTGCTTGCCGCGACCGTCAACGACGACGGCAGCGTCACCGTCGACATGGGCGCGCCACGGCTTAATTGGGATGAGATCCCGCTGGCCAAGCCCGTCACCGATACCACGGAGATCGCGTTCGGGTCGCGAGAGGACCCGGCGCTGAATGCGCCCGGCGTGGTGAACATGGGCAACCCCCATTGCATCTTCTTCGTCGAGGATGTCGACGCCCACGACCTGGCGCGGCTCGGGCCCGTGCTCGAGCACGATCCTTTATTCCCGGAACGCGCCAATGTCTCGCTGGCGCAGGTCGCGGGCCCGGCGTACTTGCGGCTCCGCACCTGGGAGCGCGGCGCCGGGCTGACACGCGCCTGCGGCACCGCAGCCTGTGCCGCTCTGGTCGCAGCGTTCCGGCGCGGCCTCACCAAGCGCAAGGCCACGGTGACGCTTCCAGGCGGCGACCTCGTGGTCGAATGGCGCGAGGGCGACGGCCACGTGTTGATGACCGGGCCCTGGGAGCTCGACTATGAAGGCTCGCTACCGCCGGAGCTGTTGTAACCGGCGCCGACAGCCACGCTTGCGGCAAGGTGCCCACCCGGGTTCGCGGCGCCAACAGTTTTGTGTTAGAAGCCCGCCATGTCAGAGATCGAGATCATCACCTTCGGCTGTAGGCTCAATGCCTATAAATCCGAGGTTATGCGCCGGCACGCCGAGGAGGCGGGGCTGAGCGACGCGGTGATCGTCAACACCTGCGCCGTCACCAGCGAAAGCGTGCGCCAGGCACGGCAAGCCATTCGTAAGGCGCGCCGCGCGCGGCCGAACGCCAAGATCGTGGTCACCGGCTGCGCCGCGCAGGTCGATCCGGCCGCCTTCGCCGCAATGGCCGAGGTCGATCACGTCATCGGCAATCAGGAGAAGACGGAAGGCTCGACCTTCCGCGCGTTCGGGCTGGCGGGTACCGAGCGGATCAAGGTCAACGACATCATGTCGGTGCGCGAGACCGCGGGTCATCTCGTCGAAGGCTTCGGCGGCCAGGCCCGCGCCTATGTGCAGATCCAGAACGGCTGCGATCACCGCTGCACCTTCTGCATCATTCCCTTCGGCCGGGGCCCGTCACGCTCGGTGCCTGCCGGCGAGGTGGTGGCGCAGGTGCGGAAGCTGGTCGAGAACGGCTATGCGGAGATCGTGCTTACCGGCGTCGACATCACCGCCTATGGCGCCGATCTTCCCGGCGACCTCAGCCTCGGCAAGCTGGTGCAGAAGGTTCTCAAGCTCGTGCCCGAGCTCAAGCGGCTCCGGCTGTCCTCGATCAACTCGATCGAGGCCGACGCCGCGCTGATGACGGCGATCGCCGACGAGGCGCGGCTGATGCCGCATCTCCACCTCTCGCTTCAGGCGGGCGACGACCTCACGCTGAAGCGCATGAAGCGCCGCCATTCGCGCGCCCATGCGGTTGACTTCTGTGCCGAGGTGCGGCGCCTGCGCCCGGACGTCGTGTTCGGCGCCGATCTCATCGCCGGCTTCCCCACCGAGACCGAGGCGATGTTCGAAAACTCGCTTCGGTTGGTCGACGATTGCGGCCTCACCTTCCTCCACGTGTTTCCGTTCTCGGCGCGGCCGGGGACACCGGCTGCGCGCATGCGGCAGATCAATGGTGCGGTGATCGCCGAGCGTGCGGCACGTCTCAGGGAGAAGGGCGTCGCGGCGCTGACGCGGCATCTTGGCGGCGCGGCCGGCCGCCGCATCGAGGTGCTGCTCGAGGGCGAAGGCAAAGGCCGCGCGCCTGATTTCACCCCGGTCAGGATCGAGGCGAACAACGGCGCGGGCAGGCTCGTCCCTGCCGTGGTCGAGGGCCATGACGGCAGCGCCCTGATCGCCAGGATGAGCCATGACTAGGGACGAGGACGGCGCGGGACCTGGCGAGCAGCCGCAGAAAAAAGGTTGGCTGGCACGCCTCGGCCAGGGGCTCGCGCGCAGCTCGAATGCGCTCAGCGACAACCTCACCGCGGTGTTGAGCCGGAGAAAGCTCGATGAGCAGACCCTCGATGAGTTGGAAGAGGTGCTGATCAAGGCGGATCTCGGCGTCGCCATGGCCTCGCGCATCAGGGATGCGCTTGGCGCCACGCGCCAGGATCGCGGGCTCTCGGCATCGGGGTTGCGCGAGGTGCTCGCCGCCGAGATCGCGAAGGTGCTGGCGCCGGTAGCCGAGCCGCTGACCTTCGGGGCGGCTGCCCGTCCGCATGTGATCCTCCTCGTCGGCGTCAACGGCACCGGCAAGACCACCACGGCGGCAAAGCTCGCGCGGCACTTCATGCGCGACGGCAAGACCGTGACGCTGGCGGCGGCGGACACCTTCCGTGCCGCGGCCATCGATCAGCTCAAGGTCTGGGGTACCCGCGTCGGGGCCGAGGTCGTGGCCAAGGATGTCGGCGCCGATCCCGCGGGCGTCGCCTATGAGGCGCTCGAGCGCGCCAAAGCCGAAGGCCGCGATGTCCTCATCATCGATACCGCCGGGCGCTTGCAGAACAAGTCGGATCTGATGGCCGAGCTCGCCAAGATCGTGCGCGTGTTGAAGAAGCTCGACGCGGACGCCCCGCACAGCGTCGTCCTCGTGCTCGACGCCACCACCGGGCAGAATGCCATCAATCAAGTGCAGATCTTTCAGGAGATCGCCGGCGTCACCAGCCTGGTCGTGACCAAGCTCGACGGCACCGCGCGTGGCGGCATCGTCGTCGCCATCGCCGAGCGTTTCGGGCTGCCGGTGAGCGCCGTCGGCGTCGGCGAAGGCGTCGATGATCTCCAGAGTTTCGACGCGCAAGACTTTGCGCGGGCCATTGCCGGTTTGGGCGCCAACAATGCCGCAGCCGCCTGACCCGACGCCGCCGCTGCCGAACGCTCAGTCCGGTTCGGGGCTCGCCACGAAACTCCTGATCGAGCTTGGGCCGCTGCTCGTTTTCTTCGGCGTCAACTTTGCGGCGGGAATCTACGCGGCGACCGGGGCCTTCATGGTGGTGACGCTGATCGCGCTCGTTGTCGCCAAGTGGCGCTATCACAAGCTGCCGGTGATGCCGCTCGTGAGCGGCGCGGTCGTGCTCGTGTTTGGCACGCTGACGCTCTATCTCCGCGACGAGACCTTCATCAAGCTCAAGCCGACCATCGTCTATCTGATCTTCGCCGCGTTGCTCGGGGCCGGGTTGCTGCTGAAGAAGCCGGTGCTCGAACTGCTGCTCGGGCCGGTGTTCGATCTCACCGAGCAGGGCTGGCGCAAGCTGACGTTCAGATGGGCACTGTTCTTCATCGCCATGGCCATGGTGAACGAGCTGGTGTGGCGCAACTTCTCCACCGACACCTGGGTGACGTTCAAGGCCTTCGGTTTTCTCCCGATCACCTTCGCCTTTGCGCTGTCGCAGCTGCCGCTGATGCAGCGCTACGGCAATGCGCCCGATTCCGGTGCCCAAAGCGAGGGGAACCCCCCGGACCAGCGCCATTAACGCTGTTTTAGACTACAACCAAAATCGCTAAAATTTTAGGTGATCACGTCTTGTCGGCGCGGGGCGCGCTCCCAATATTGGCTGTTGGGGGTCCCCTGAGGCAGTTTGTAGATGTCGGCAATGCAACCCGACCGGCTTTGGCCGCGCGGTGTGCGATGCGGCTGAGGAGTATTAGGCAACTGGGCAAGGACTGGGCATTGGCCACAAATGCCGGATTACAGCCCGCGCTGCGCGAAGGGGTTTTGCTTGAGATGGCTCATAAGAATGCAAATCAGCTCGAACGTTCCGCAACGCATCTGATCCATCGTGTGGGGCAGTGTGCGACGGACATCTTCCAGGTCGAGGCGCGCACCAGCGGGCTGACACCCCGCCAATTTGCGGTGCTAATGACCATCGCCGACGAGGAGGGCTTGACCCAAACCGACCTCGTGGAACGAACCGGGATCGACCGGTCGACCCTTGCGGATATCGTCGCGCGGCTCCTCTCGCGCGGCCTGATCAACCGCCGGCGCGCCAGGGAGGATGGCAGGGCCTATGCCATCAAGTTGACCGCCCAGGGGTGGAAGGGCCTGCGCGATGCCGAGCCTGGAGCGGCCGCAGCAGATTCTCGCCTGCTCTCCGCGCTGCCGGCGGGCAAGCGCCAGGAATTCCTCGATATCCTCCACACCATCGTCACTGCCACGCGCAAATAGCGGCTTGCGCGGAAGCGACTAACCTTGCGGGGTCGCGGCGTTGTTCTCGATCAGCGGCAAGAGCTTGTCGCGGATCACCAACTCGGTGAGCGGGCCGACATATTTGTACGCGATCTTGCCGTCGCCGCTGATCACATAGGTCTCGGGCACGCCATAGACCCCCCAATCGATGGCGATGCGCCCCGAGTGGTCGGCGCCGACCTTGGCAAAGGGATTGCCATAACGGCCTAGAAAGCGCCGGGCCGCCGCCGGGTCATCCTTGTAATTGATGCCGTAGAGGCGGACGCCCGGCTCCTTGGCGAGCGCCATCAACAGCGGATGCTCCTCATGGCAGGGGACGCACCACGACGCCCAGACATTGACGATGGTCGGCTTGCCGCCGCCGAGATCGGCGGTGTCGAAGCCGTCGACGGTGCTGGTGCCGGTGTTCAGGCCTTCGACCGGCGGCAGGTCGAATTCGGGCACCGGCTTGCCGATCAGCGCCGAGGGCAGCTTGGACGGATCGCCGCCATGAAGCGCGAGCCAGAACAGACCGGCGAGGCCGGCGAAGATGACCAGTGGCAGCGCGAGGCTCCACTTCCGCCAAGATGGTTTCGGCAACCGTTCGGTCATGGTTTTGGCTTTCGCGCCCGCGGCGTCTTGGCCGGCGCCGATTTCGGCTTGGCGGAGGGAGCTTGGCGTGCGGTCGCCGTTTTCGCCGAGCGCCGCGTGAGCCCTTGACGCTCGAGCGCGGCGATCAGACGGCGCTGGCGCCGGTCGTCGCCGACGATAACCATCACGAGCGCCGCGACGGCGACCAGGGTGACGCCATAGGCGGCCCAGATGAAGACGGCGTGAGGTCCGAGGTCGGGCATCTGAGCTTTGGCTACGCGGCCGCGGCGCGCTCGACATGCATCTGGCGGAGCGCATGCACCCGGCGCCGCAGGATCTCGGCGCGCATGGCGATCAAATGCAGGAGCACGAATAGCAGCGTGAAGCCCGCGGCCATGACGAACAGCGGCGTCAGCAGCGACGGATCGATGGTCGGCCCGCCGACGCGGAAGATGCTCGCCGGCTGATGTAGCGTATTCCACCAATTCACCGAGAAGTGGATGATGGGCACGTTGACGAAGCCGACGATGGCGAGGATGGCCGCGGCGCGGCCAGCGCGGCCCGGCTCCTCGATCGATTGCCATAGCGCGATCAACCCGAGATAGAGCAGAAACAGTACCAGCATCGATGTCAGCCGCGCATCCCAGACCCAATAGGTGCCCCACATCGGCTTGCCCCACAGCGAGCCGGTGACGAGGGCGACGAAGGCAAAGGTGGCGCCAATCGGCGCCGCGGTCTTGGCGGCGACGTCGGCGAGGGGATGGCGCCAGACGAGAGAGCCGATGCTCGCCGCCGCGATCAGGGTGTAGCCGAACATGGCGAGCCACGCGGAGGGTACATGCACGAACATGATCTTCACCGTCTCGCCCTGCTGATAGTCGGGCGGCGCCACGAACAAGGCGAGGTAGAGACCGATGCCGAGCAGGAGAAATGTCAGGCCCGCGAGCCAGGGAATGATGCGGTCGGCAAGGTTCAGGAATCGCGTGGGATTGGCAAGGCTCCACATGGCTCCCCTCTAATTGGTTTGGGGTGGTCGCGCAATCTGGCTCCTCAGCGCATGGCGGTGCGCAGCGCCGCGGCCGAGGCGATCGGAGCCAGGACGAGGCTCGCAAGTGAGAGCGCGCAGAGAATGAGGAAGGGCGGCCAGGGCGAGGCCGGGCCGACGCTTGCCGCCGACACGGTGGCGACGCCGAAGATCAGCACCGGCACGTAGAGCGGCAGCACGAGGAGCGCCAGGAGCACGCCGCCCCGCCGCAGCCCCAAGGTGAGGGCGGCGCCGATGGCGGCGACGAAGCTCACCGCGGGCGTGCCGGCGAGCATCGACAGCATCAACAGCGGATAAGCCTCGATGGGAAGGTTGAGCAACAGCCCAAGCACCGGCGCGAGAAGGGCAAGCGGCACGCCGGTCGTGACCCAATGGGCGAGGCTCTTCAGGGCCGCGACGAGCTCGAGCGGCAACGGCCCCATGGCGAGGGTGTCAAGGCTGCCGTCCTCATAGTCGTTGTGGAAGATGCGGTCGGCCGAGAGCAGGCTTGCGAGCAGCAGCGCGACCCAGAGCAAGCCGGGAGCGATGCGTGACAGAAGGTTGAGGTCGGGCCCGAGGCCCAGGGGAATGATGGCGATAACCACGAGATAGAAGCCGAGCGCGGTGCCGGTGGTGCCGCCTTCGCGCCAGGCCAGCATGACATCGCGGCGAAACAGCGCGACGGCCGAACTCACGGCGCGAGCTCCCGCTTGAGGCCAAGCTCGCGTGCGAATTTGACCTTGATGGGGGTGTGGCTCGCGACGACGGCGATGCCGCCTTGCCCGAGATGCTTGGCGATCTCCTTGCCGAGCACCGCCACCGAGCCTGCATCGAGGGACACCGACGGCTCGTCGAGCAGCCAGATCGGGCGCGGCGCCGCGTAGAGGCGCATCAGCGACAGCTTCCGTTTCTGTCCCGCGGAGAGGAGGCCTGAGGGAAGCGCCTCGATGCTGCCGAGGCCGAAGGCTTGAAACGCGGCTTCGAGGTCGCCTCCGCCGCCGCCGAGGAAATTGGCCCAGAAGCCAACATTCTCGCTCAAGGTCAGCGACCCCTTGATGCCGTTCAGATGACCGACATAGTGACAAAGCTCGGGCAGCGGAATGGCGCCACCGCCCGCCTCGAGCCGCCCGCCATGAAGCGGCAGCAGGCCCGCGATCATGCGCAGCAGGCTGGTCTTGCCGGCGCCGTTCGGCCCGGTGACGAGCAGCGCCTCGCCCGGGGCCAAGGCAAAGTTCAGGCCCTCGAACAGGAGCCTGCCCCCGCGCTGGCAGCTGATGTCATGGGCGGCGAGGCTGATTTCTTGAGGCATCTGCCCGGAATTCGCTCAGGTTGATACGAAGAGAGGCAAGAAAGCGGACGGGACACGGGTGTGGGCCGCTGTCGCGCATTGTCTCCCCACCGCAAGGGCTCTTATATAGACGCGGGCGCGCCGCCAACAGGCCGGGCAGGGTTTACCTTGATCTTCCGGCGGCCCTGGCCGGCGCCTTCCCGGCAAGCGATTGGCCAAGCCTTTGCATGTCGTCTCCCTGTCGCCTCGTTCGCGCAAGATCAGCTCTGCGCTCCAAGGAGTCCTTCGTTGTCATCGGTAGCCGAGACCTCGCTCGACAGCTTCAAATGCCGCCGCACCCTCAAGGCTGGCAAGCGCCACTACGACTATTTCAGCTTGCAGGACGCCGAGGCCAACGGCCTTGCGGGGATCGGCCGGCTGCCGTTCTCGCTCAAGGTGCTGCTCGAGAACCTGCTGCGGCACGAGGACGGCCGCACCGTCACCGCCGACGACATTCGCGGCATCGCCGACTGGCTGAAGGAACGCAAGAGCGATCGCGAGATCGCTTTCCGGCCGGCGCGGGTGTTGATGCAGGACTTCACCGGCGTCCCGGCGGTGGTCGACCTTGCGGTGATGCGCGACGCCATGGGCGCGCTCAAAGGCGACCCGCGCAAGATCAACCCGCTGGTCCCCGTCGATCTCGTCATCGATCATTCGGTGATGGTCGACGCCTTCGGCAATGCGCGCGCGTTCGACGTCAATGTCGAGCGGGAATATGAGCGGAACCTCGAGCGCTACGCCTTCCTGCGCTGGGGCTCGTCCGCGTTCGACAATTTCCGCGTGGTGCCGCCCGGCACCGGCATTTGCCACCAGGTCAATCTCGAATATCTGGCGCAGACGGTGTGGACCAAGAAGGAGAACGGCGCCACGGTCGCCTTCCCCGATACGCTGGTCGGCACCGACAGCCATACCACCATGGTCAACGGCCTCGCCGTGCTCGGCTGGGGCGTCGGCGGCATCGAGGCGGAAGCCGCGATGCTCGGCCAGCCGATCTCGATGCTGATCCCCGAGGTGGTGGGCTTTCGCCTGAGCGGCAAGCTCAACGAAGGCGTGACCGCGACCGACCTCGTGCTCACCGTCACTGAGCGGCTGAGGCGCCTTGGCGTCGTCGGCAAGTTCGTCGAGTTCTACGGCGAAGGCTTGAGCCATCTTCCCGTCGAGGACCGCGCCACCATCGCCAACATGGCGCCGGAGTATGGTGCGACCTGCGGCTTCTTCCCGGTCGACGCCGAGACGCTGGCCTATCTCGATGCCACCGACCGCAAGACGTCGCGCGTCGCGCTGGTCGAGGCCTATGCTGCGGCGCAAGGCATGTTCCGCGACGACAGCACCGGAGATCCCGTGTTTACCGAGACGCTCGCGCTCGATCTCGGCGAGGTCGAGCCGTCGATCGCCGGGCCGAAGCGGCCGCAGGACCGGGTGCCCCTGACGAAGGCGCCGGCCTCGTTCGCCGAGGCGCTCGACAAGGAATACGGCAAGGCAAGCGAGGCGGGAAGGCGGGTTGCCGTCACCGGTAAGAATTTCGATCTCGGTCATGGTGACGTGGTGATTGCGGCGATCACCTCCTGCACCAACACGTCAAATCCCTCCGTCATGGTCGCTGCCGGGCTGCTGGCCAAGAACGCTGTGAAACGCGGGCTTCAGGTCAAGCCCTGGGTCAAGACGTCGCTCGCGCCGGGGTCCCAGGTGGTGACCGACTATCTCGATAAGGCCGGCCTGCAGAAGCATCTCGACGCGCTCGGGTTCAACCTCGTCGGCTATGGCTGCACCACCTGCATCGGCAATTCCGGTCCGCTGCCGGAGGAAATCTCCAAGACCATCCATGAGCATGGGCTCGCCGTTGCCGCGGTGCTGTCGGGCAACCGCAATTTCGAGGGCCGCGTCAATCAAGACGTCCGCGCCAACTATCTCGCCTCGCCGCCGCTCGTGGTCGCCTACGCGCTTGCGGGTTCAATGAGCGCCGACTTCGCCACGGATCCGATCGGCATGGATGGCGACGGCGAGCCGGTCTACCTAAAGGATATCTGGCCGTCGTCGAAGGATGTCGCCAAGCTCGTGCGCAAGGCGGTGAAGCGGTCGATGTTCAAACGCCGCTACGGCGACGTGTTCGAGGGCGACAACGAGTGGCGCGACATCGCCATCAAGGGCGGCCTGACCTACGATTGGGACGAGACCTCGACCTATGTGCAGGAGCCGCCTTACTTCACCGGGCTCACCCTGGCGCCGGCGCCGGTGACCGATATCGTCGGCGCGCGCATCCTCGGCCTGTTCCTCGACTCGATCACCACCGATCATATCTCGCCGGCCGGCTCGATCCGGCGCGACAGTCCCGCCGGACATTATCTCACCCAACACGGCGTCGCCGCGCACGACTTCAATTCCTACGGCTCGCGTCGCGGCAATCACGAGGTGATGATGCGCGGCACCTTCGCCAACACCCGCATCAAGAACATGATGGTCAAGGGCGTCGAGGGCGGCGTCACCATCCACTACCCTTCCGGCGAGCGGCTGCCGATCTACGACGCCGCCATGCGCTATCAGCAAGAGGGCGTGCCGCTCATCGTCTTCGCCGGCAAGGAATACGGTACCGGGTCGTCACGCGACTGGGCGGCCAAGGGCACGCGGCTTCTCGGGGTGCGCGCGGTCGTTGCCGAGAGCTTCGAGCGCATCCATCGCTCCAACCTGATCGGCATGGGCGTACTGCCGCTCGTCTTCGCCGAGGGCACGACCTGGCAGTCGCTCGGGCTCAAGGGCGACGAGACCGTCACTCTGGCCGGCATTGGCGACATCAAGCCGGGGCAATGGATCGAGGCGGACATCACCTATGCCAGCGGCGAGACGCGGGCCGTGCCGCTTCGCGCGTGCATCGACACCTTCGACGAGCTCGATTATTTCAAGAACGGCGGCATCCTTCATTTCGTGCTGCGCGCGCTGGCGAGAGAGGCGGCTTGACCTCGCTCAAGTCGGGGACCGCCAAGTCCTTCTAAAACCTCCCTTGATGGCTCTTGGCAGTCACCGAGTTGTGACCCGGGGTGAGCATTTTTCGGCGAAACCATGCGGCTTTTTCCTGCATTCTAGGACCTATGAAGCGGCTCGCTCTCTCGTTCACCGGCATGCTGTTCGCACTCTACGCAATCATGCCCGGCGACTTGGCCGTGGCGGATCCGGTGGCGGGCCCCACGCCCAGCAACAAGGCGGTAGTCGAGCTGTTCACGAGCCAAGGCTGTTCGTCCTGTCCCCCGGCCGATACCTTGCTCGGTCGGCTCGCCGAGGAGCCGGAGCTCGTGGCGCTCTCCTTCGCGGTCGACTATTGGGACTATCTCGGCTGGCGCGACACTCTCGGCAGCCCCGCCAATAGCGAGCGCCAGCGGAATTATGCGAAAGCGCGCGGCGACGGCAGGGTCTATACGCCGCAGATCGTGGTCGACGGCGTGGCACACGTGAATGGTGCCGACGAGAACGCCGTCTACGACGCGGTAAAGATTGCGGAGAGACGGCTCGCTGGCGCCAAGGTTCCGGTGAGCATGCGCGCCGAGGGCGACGCGCTGGTCATCGATGTCGGCGCCGCGCCGGAGGGCTCGGACCGGCGGACCGCCACGGTCTGGCTCGCCATCGCCAAGGAGGTGGAGAAGGTTGCCGTGGCGCGCGGCGAGAATCACGGCCGCGAGCTCACCTATCATCATCCCGTGCGCGAGTTCACGCCGATCGGCATGTGGCATGGCCAGGCGATGACTTTGAAACTGCCGCTCAGGGACCTGAAGACCATGGGCGGCGATTGCATGTTCGCGCTGTTGCAGGTGGAGAATTACGGCCCGATTCTGGGCGCGGCGGAGTTTGAACGGAAGTCAGCTGTCGCGGGTCCTTGAGACGCGGCGACGCCCCGAATCAAAAAGGGTCGGCCTTGGCCGACCCTTTTGTTTTGCAAGTGGCCCGGTCCGACAGAAGACCCCGGGGGGCTGGGGGGCTGAGATATCCGAAGCCTCTACCTGGACCGGGCCGAGAGGCAACAGACCTCATGATACCGGTCTTTGGGGCTTGCCAAGGGCTGAACTGGGGCGGAACTGTGATGAGTGTTTCATTCTGTTACAACTCGTGTGAGTCGCGGCATTTGCTTGAATTTGTTCACATCTAGGGTCATCATGAAGGTTCCGTTACAGGAGGCGCGTTTGAGCGAAACCGAGCCCATAGTCTTGCCGCTGGCCCGCAAGGCCGGCGGCGAATCCCATCAATCCGAAGCTATTGCCCGGCGCGGCGGTATCGCTTTCGACCGCCAGGAATTGGCTCAAATCCTCGGTGTTTATGGCCGCAAGGTCCGAAGCGGCGAGTGGCGCGACTACGCTATCGACACCTTGCGCGAAAAGGCGGTGTTCTCGGTGTTCTGTCGGGCTTCCGAATGCCCGCTCTACCGAATCGAAAAGACGCCGAGGCTGTCGCGGCGCCAGGGCGCCTATAGCGTCATCGCCGCCACGGGGCTGATCCTGAAGCGCGGGCATGATCTCGCCCGCGTGCTCCGCGCCCTCGACAGGGGTTTGCGCCTCGTCGAGGCGTAGCGGCGCTATCCGTCGGGAACGCCGCGGTCTGAATCCCTCCCTCGTGGGGAGGTTCGCGGCTACCAGAGACCCGGGATCAGGCGAAACCTCACGTCGGATTGGTAGGCGACGTAGCCGGGCAGGTTTTTTGCCAGGAAGTCTTCCTCGTCGATCAGCCGCCAGATCAGCGCTGGCAGCATCGCCGCGACGATGAGCAATCCCCACCACGATCCGAGCGCAACCGGGATCCCGAGCAGCAGCACGAGGGCGCCGGCGTACATCGGATGCCGCACCAGCGCATAGGGGCCGGTCGAGATGACCTTTTGGTCGGGGGCCAATTCGATGGTGGCGGAGCTGAAGCTGTTCTCCTTGAAAACGAACAGGACGGCAATGAAGCCGAGCACCACCAGCACGTCGCCTGCCACGGCGATGTAAGTCGGCATGTGCGACCAGGCGAAGCGATGATCGAGCGCCGGGACGACGATCAGGGCGACGAACCCGAGCGAGGTCAGCGTCATGATCAGCTTTTGCTTGGGGCTGCTTTCGGCCGTCGGGCCGCCGCGCATGCGCCGCGCCAGAAGCTTCGGATCGGCCTTCATCAGATAGAGGGTGATGGCGAGAGACGAGGCCAAATAGACGGCGAGGAACGTCCAGGCTTGCCAGTAGTCGAAGGTTCCGGCGGCAACGAACAGCAACGCTGCCATGACCAGGACCACGATGGCGACCGAGGCAAGCGCCTTGACGTTGAGGCTATCCATGTTCACCCGAACGCGCGCTGAGGTCTGTCGCGGCGCGTTACGACCTTAGGCCTCGAGCCGCGTGCGCAGCAGCAGATGCGAGCGCTGTTTGTAGTTCATGGTGGCGTCGGGCCTGAGCGCGGTCGAGAGCTGGAAGAAATTGACGATCATCTCGGCGAGATGGTCCGCCGCCGGCGAGGCGTTGCGGCTCCGCCGCAGCACGAATTCGAAGTCGGGGAGTGCCGGCAGGGCTTCGGCCGCGCCAAGCGCCTTGAGCGTGCCTGGCAGATTGAACTCCGGAAGGATGCGTGATCGCGAGCCCCGCGTCCAGCGCCGCCAGGATCCCGGCCGTGCCGGCGCTTTGGATCACGAGTTTCCAGGCCGGCCGGCGCGATCGAGCTCCTCCAAAGCGAGTTGCCGCCACCGGCAATAAGGCGGATAGAGCGCGAGCGGCGCCGGCTCCTTGGGATCGAGTTGCATCGCCCGTCCGGCGGCCCAGACGCGCCGCTCGCGGCAGAGCGGCACGCCATCGCCTTCGCGGATTTCGTTGGAGACGATGACGAGATCGAGCTCGCCTTCGTCGAGCAGCGCCGAGATGTCGGGGCCGATGCCGAGCTCGATGTGCAGCCGCACCGCGGGGTAGCGCGCGGAAAACTGGCCAAGCAAGGACGACAGCGTGTGCAAGTCGAAATATTCAGGGACACCGATCCTGACCAGGCCGCCACTGTCGCGGCCGAGGCTCTGCTCGGCTTCCTTGTACAGAGCGAGGATTCGCCGCGCGTAAGACAGCAGCACCTCGCCCTGCTCCGTCAGCCTGACGCCGCGCATGTTGCGCACGATCAGGCGCGACCCGACCTGATCCTCGAGGCGTTTGACGTGAAGGCTCACCGCCGATTGGGTGAGGTTCACCTCGCGCGCGGCTTTGGTGAAGCTGCCCTGCTCGCAGACGGCAACGAAGGTTCGCAACAGGACCGTATCGTAAAGCATCGTCACGCCTTGCCGCCCAGGTGAACTGGGCTCCTCACGAGGCATAGACCTCGGTTTGGGCTTCGGCAAGTCGGCGCGCGGGCAGGTCTCATGAGCAGACGCTCATCACCGTGATGAGACATCTTCAATGCTGCGCCTTGGAGCGCGGGTCTAAGATGACGGCGTATAGGGGGGTCGGAATTTCAGTGAATACGGAGGACGAAACGTGAAACATCTCAAGATGCTCGCCATCGCTTTGGGCGTCACGCTCTGGCTGCCGATGGCAGCCCAGGCCGAAGACAAGCCGGCACCGTCAGCAGATGCCGCGCCGGCGCCGGCAAAGTGCTTGGAGGCTCTGGTCAATCCGGTCACCGGCTATACGCTCTGCGTCAATCCGCGCGGGGCGCCGGTCGAGCAGGCCTCGCCGTCGAAGGAACCTTGCAAGCCCCGTGCGCACGACCAGGAGATCGGGACGGTCTACGAGCACTGGTCGGCCTGCTGACGCACAGGGTTTTAACTGCCACTCGGCGCGCCGCATCTCCCCGTCAAGGGGAGGTGGGACCGTGCAGGCCAAAAGAAAAGGCCCCGGCGAACGGCCGGGGCCCTGACTTGTGCCCGTTGTCTCGATGCTAACGGCGGTCGCCGAACAGCGACAGCAGCATCATGAACAGGTTGATGAAGTCGAGGTACAGGCGAAGCGCGCCCATCACCGCCTTGCGGCCGGCGACGGTGCCGTCATCGCCCACGTAATACATCTCCTTGATCTGCTGCGTGTCATAGGCGGTAAGACCGGCGAAGATCAGCACGCCAATGACCGAGATCGCGAATTGCAGCGCCGTGGAGGCCAGGAACAGGTTGACCAGCATGGCGATGATGATGCCGATCAGGCCCATGAACAGGAACGAGCCCCAGGCCGAAAGGTCCTTGTTGGTGGTGTAGCCGTAGAGGCTGAGCGCACCGAACGATGCCGCGGTGATGAAGAACACCCGCGCGATGCTCGCATGAGCATAAGCGAGGAAGATGGTTGAGATCGACAATCCCATCAGCGCCGCGAAGACCCAAAAGGCGAGCTGAGCACTTGGCAGGCTCATGCTGTTCATGCGGGCCGAGAGGAAAAACACCATGGCCAGGGGGGCGAAGATCACCACCCATTTGAAGGCGCTGGCGTAGATGAAGGAGCCGAAGCTCGTGAGCTGCAGGCCGGCCCCGCCGTCGACCACGGCCATGGAAAAGGTCAGGTAAGCGACCACGCCGGTGATGGCGACGCCAATGGCCATGTAGTTGTACACGCGAAGCATGTAGGCGCGGAGGCCCTGATCGATCACGCCGGTTTCGGCGCGGCCGAGGGTCGTGCCTTGCGCGTATCGTCTATCTAGGTCCGCCATGGTGATCCTTTCACTTTGCGAGATTCGCCCCAAAAACACACGTTGGCCAAAATATGGGTGCAAGGGCCCGCAAGCGCAAGGCGCACCTTGCGAAAAAGCCCGGCAAAGCGCCGCTTTGTCATGGGTTTGTTACCCTGGGGCTCGTCACTCGGCGCGGAGATAGGGCGCGGCCTTGGCCGACAGCACCCGCCAGGTGGCGACGGTGCCGACGCCGAGCACCAAGGCCAGGGCGACGACGATAGTCTCGGCGGCGGCGAGGCCGGAGAACACGAAGGTCACGTCGAACACCGATTTGCACAGCACATAGGCCATCGCCGTGCCGGCGGCGACGGCGAACACCGCGGTGGCAAGGCCGAGCAGGCCGAATTCGGCGAGCTCGGCGCGGATGATGCGCCCCCTCGTGGCGCCGAGGGTCTTGTACAGCACGGCCTGATATTTGCGGCGCTCATGGGTCGCGGCCACGGCGCCAGCGAGGACGAAGGCGCCGATGGCGAGAATGACGCCCGCGGTCATGCGGATCGCGGTCATCACCTTCTCGAGCAGGTCGCGCGCGGCATCGACGATGTCGCCGACCTTGATGGCGGTGACGAGGGGAAAACGTTCGGCGAGCGCCTGGATCAGCTTGCCCTCGCGCTCCGGCGTGGTGCCTTCCGGCAGCTCGAGCGTGGTCAACAAACGGTGCGGCGCGTTCTGGAGCGTGTTCGGCGAGAACACCATGACGAAGTTGATGGCAAGCGACTCCCAATCGATCTTGCGGAGATTGGCGATGCGGGCCTCGACGTTGCGGCCAAGGACATTGACGGTGATGGTGTCGCCGAGCTTGAGGCCGAGGCCGTGGGCGGCATCGACGTCGAGGGAGACGAGCGGCGGCCCGGCATAGCCTTTCGGCCACCATTTGCCCTCGACCACGGCCGAAGCGCTCGGCACCTCGTCGGCATAGGTAAGACCGCGGTCGCTCGACAGCACCCAGCGGCTCTCCGGTGCCGCCTCGACCTTCTCCGCCGGAACGCCGTTCACGGCGACGATGCGGCCGCGCAGCATCGGGGCGTCGGCGAGCTTGGCGTCGGGCTCGACGGACTTGGCGATGCCGCGGAAATTAGCCAAGTCGTTGGCATCGATGTCGAGAAAATAATAAGCCGGCGCGTCTTCCTTGATGGCATCGGCGAACTCGGCCATCAGGGCGCGGTCGATCAGGGCGATGGCGACGAGGAAGCCGAGCCCGAGCCCGAGCGAGATCGCGACTTGGCGCGCGATCGATCCCGGCCCCGAGATGCTCGCGAGCGCGAGCGCCCAGGCCGGCGGCTTGGTGCGGCGGAGGCGCGCCGCGAGCTTCTGCAACAGCCAGCCGAATCCGTAGAGTAGCAGGAAGGCCGCGACGATACCGGCCGAGATCGCGGCGGTGATCAGCTTCTCTTCCGAGGCCGCGAGCCCCAAGCCGAACAGGGCGAGACCGCTTAAGGCGGCGCCGGCGACGAAGCCCCATCCCGGGCGCTCGCCCTCTTGGGTGAGGTGGGAGCGCATCAAGACGGCAGGCGGCACCGCGGCCGCGCGGCCGAGGGGCAGCAGCACGAACAACAGCATGGTGAGGAGCCCGGCCGCGGCGGCGCCGAGGAGCGACCAGGGATGCGGCTCGACCGCAAGCGCAACCGGGATGGTGTCGCCGTAGATTGCCGAGACGATGGCCGGGGTCAGGGCGCCGACGATGAGCCCGATGGCGATGCCGAGGCCCGCCAGCAGAACCGCCTGGAACAGATAGACCTGGAGCACGAGCCGGCTCGACGCGCCGAGGCTCTTGAAGGTCGCGATCACGGTCCGCTTCTTGGCCATGTAGCTGCCGATGGCGTTGCCGACGCCGATGCCGCCGAGCAGGAGCGCGGCAAGTCCGACCAGGCTGATGAACTGGGTGAAGCGCTGCGCCTCGCGCCGGATCGACGGCGCGGGATCGGTCCAGTCATGGATGGCGAAGCCGCTCTCGGGAAACTTGGCTTCGATGGTGAAGCGCGCGGCGTTGAGCGCCTTCTTGTCGTCGCGCTGCGCCGGCGGGAGCTTCAGGCGATAGATCCAGCGAATGAGGCTGCCGGGCTGCACGAGGCCCGTGCTCATGAGCGTATCGAGGGACATCAGCACCTTAGGGCCATAGGCGAGGCGGTCGGCAAGGCGGTCCGGCTGGGTGCCGAGCACACCGCCGATCTTGACCTTGGCGTCGCCGATGGTGACGGTGTCGCCGACGGCGACATTGAGACGGTCGAGCAGGGTGCGGCCGACGACGATGGTGGCAGGATCGCGCCACAGCGGGCCGGCGCCCTTCGGCTCGGCGATCTCGACCGCGCCATAGAGCGGATAACCGCCGTCGACGGCCTTGATCTCGACCAGCGCGCTCTTGCCGCTCGCCAACCGCGCCATGGCGCGCAAGCTCGCGGATTCGCTGATTTCGCCCTCGGCGTTAAGCGCGGCGCGCTCGTCCGGATCGGCGCGGCGATGCACGCGCTCATAGCCGACGTCGCCGCCGACCAGCGTCCGCCCCTGCCGCGCCAGGGCCTCGTCGAAGGCGGCGCCGAGCGAGCCTATCGCCGCGACGGCGGTGACGCCAAGCGCAATGCACAGCACGAAGACGAGAAGGCCGCCGGCCCCGGCGCGAAGCTCGCGCAGCGCAATCGACAGCGCCAGCGGCAACCGCGTGCGCGCGCCGTCCGACCCTGAAGTGACGCTTGCCGCGGTCACGAGGCCGCCGCGCGGCGTTTTGCCCCCGCGCCTTGGATGCGGCCATCGGCCAGGGTGACGACGCGGTCGCAGCGCTTGGTCAGGGCGCGGTCGTGGGTAATCAAGAGCAGCGTCGCGCCACTTCGCGCCTTCAGCGTGAACAGAAGATCCATGACCTCGGCGCCGGTGGTGTCGTCGAGGTTGCCGGTGGGCTCGTCGGCGAGGATCAGGGAGGGCTGCGGCGCCAGCGCCCGCGCCATGGCCACGCGCTGCTGCTCGCCGCCGGATAGCTGGCCGGGAAAATGCGTCTCGCGGTGAGAGAGCCCGACCTCGGCAAGGGCTACGCGCGCGGCGGCGAAAGCGTCGTCGCGATCGAGGAATTCGAGCGGCAGGGCCACGTTCTCGATCGCGGTCATGGTCGGCACCAGGTGGAAGGATTGGAACACGATGCCGATATTCGCGGCACGGAGGCGGGCCAAGTCGTCCTCGTTGAGAGCGCCGAGATCGGCGCCGAGCACGGCGACCTCGCCGTCGGTGGCGCGCTCGAGACCGGCGATGACGAGGAGGAGCGTCGATTTGCCCGAGCCGGAGCGGCCGACCACGGCGATCGCTTCGCCGGCGGCCACGTTCAGGTCGAGGCCACGAAGAATGGCGACCGGGCCGGCGCGGGAGGGAAGGGTGACCTGCACGCCTTCAAGCCTGATGGCCGCCGGTTGGGATTGCTTCAGAGTTTGATCCATGGGAATCGCGTCGCAGTCCTGACATGGCACGGCGACGTGGAATAAAGAAGAGCAAAGAGGTCAAAAGATGGAACGGCTTTTGGTGATGATGGCCGCCGCGGCCGCGCTGGTTGCAGGCCTTGGACCGAACGCGAAAGCGGCGGAGACCCGCGAGCCGGTGATCGTCGCTTTCGGCGACAGCCTCACCGCGGGGCTCGGCCTGCCGCAGAGCGCGGCCTTCCCGGCCCAGCTCCAAGCGGCGCTCCAAGCGCGCGGCCGGATCGTCAAGGTGGTCAATGCCGGCGTGTCGGGCGATACCGCCGCGGCCGGGCTCGCGCGGCTCGACTGGGCGCTTCCCGACGACGCCAGCGCCGTGATCATCGAGCTCGGCGCCAATGACGCGCTCCAGGGCCTCGATCCGGCGGCGACCAAGGCGACGCTGGAGAAAATCATCACCGAGGTGAAGGCGCGCGGCCTGCCGATCCTGCTCGCCGGCATGGAGGCGCCGCGCAATCTCGGCAAGGAGTACGTCGCGGCGTTCGGCGCCATCTACCCCGATCTCGCCGCGCGCTACGACCTGATCCTCTATCCGTTTTTTCTCGATGGCGTCGCCCTCGACGATCATCTTACCCTGAACGATGGGATGCACCCCAACGCTGAAGGCGTAGCGCGCATCGTCGACGGCATCCTGCCGAAAGTCGAGGAACTGTTGGCGGAGACGAAGAGCGAGAAATAGCGCTGGAGTGAAAGCTGGTTGGCGGCAGCCAAAAGCTCTACAACGGCCTTCGTCCTGGCCGACGGGGACAGAGCGCGTTGCCGACCATCTACGACTTGAAGCCGCGCTTTCAGGCGCTGCTCCGGCCGATTGCCGAGGCCTTGGCGCGGGCCGGCGTCACCGCCAACGGCGTGACCCTGGCCGCGCTCGGTTTGAGCCTGGCCCATGGCGCCTGGCTCGCGCTTCTGCCCCAATCGCGGTGGCCATTCCTCCTTCTGCCCGTCACTTTGTTCGTGCGCATGGCGCTGAACGCGCTCGACGGCATGATGGCGCGCGAGCATGGCATGGCGAGCCCGGCCGGCGCCGTGCTGAACGAGCTTGGCGATGTCATCTCCGATGCCGCGCTCTATCTTCCCTTCGCCCTCGCCGGGGGCGTCAATGCCGCGCTCGTGGTGCTGGTGGTGATCCTGGCCGTCATCAGTGAGATGGCCGGCGCGCTCGGGCCGCTGCTCGGGGGCTCCCGGCGCTATGACGGTCCGCTCGGCAAGAGCGACCGCGCCGTTGCCTTCGGCCTTCTCGGCTTTCTCATCGGCATCGGTGTCGCGCCGGGCGCATGGACCACGATCTATCTCGCGCTGCTGCTCGTGCTTGGCGCCGTCACCCTCGTCAATCGCGCGCGGAGCATCGTCGCGGGTGCCGGGACGGCACGGCCATGACCACGCTCTGGGGCATCCCGGCCAATGTGGTCTACGCCACCGCCGGCATCTATGCGGTTCTGATCCTCGCCACCCTCATCGTGTTCGTGCTGATGCAGCGCGACGCGAGCGACCGCTATAGCGAGCTCAACAGCCGCGTCAGCTCGTGGTGGTGGATGATCGCCGCCTTCACTTGCGCCATGCTGTTCAACCGCACCGCGGCGATCGTGTTTCTCGGCTTCATCAGCTATCTTGCGCTGAAGGAATATCTGTCGCTGATCCCGACGCGGCGCATCGACCGCAGCGTGCTCTTGCTCGCCTATCTCGCCATCCCCATCCAATATTATTGGGCCGGTATCGACTGGTACGGCATGTTCATCGTGTTCGTGCCGGTGTGGATGTTCCTGCTCCTGCCGATGGCGATGGCGCTTCGCGGCGACACCCAAGGGTTCTTGCGCGCGGTCGGCACCTTGAGCTGGGGCCTGATGATGACGGTGTTCACCTTGAGCCACATGGCGATGCTGCTGGTCTCGGGCGACGCCGTAAACCCCGTCGCCGGCGGGCCTTGGGCTCCTGTTCTTCCTGGTGGTGCTGACCCAGTTCAACGACGTGGCGCAGTACATCTGGGGCAAGCTGATCGGCCGTCACAAGGTGACGCCGAGCGTCAGCCCGAAAAAGACCTGGGAAGGGCTCGTCGGCGGCGTCGCCACCACCACCCTGGTCGCGGCGCTGATCGGACCCTATCTCACGCCCATGGATTTTCGCTGGTCGGCGCTCGCCGGGCTGATCATCGGGGTTTCCGGCTTCCTCGGCGACATCACCATGTCGGCGATGAAGCGCGATCTCGGCGTCAAGGACACCGGCGGCCTGATCCCGGGCCACGGCGGCATTCTCGACCGGGTCGACAGCCTCACTTACGCCGCGCCGGTGTTCACGCACTTCGTGCGCTACTTTTTCTTTCCGTGATGGACGATGCGATGACCAAGGTGCTGCGCTTCGTGTTTTTCGGCGTCGTCGTCAGGGCGGTGATCCTGGTCGCGCTGGGCTTGACCGTGCGCCATCGCGAACGGCTGCCGAGGAAGGGCCCGGCGGTGATCGCGGCCAACCACAATTCCCATCTCGATACGCTGGCGCTGATGTCGCTGTTTCCGCTGCGGCTGTTGCCCCACGTGCGGCCCGGTGGCGGCGGCCGACTATTTCCTCAAGCCCGGGCTCATGGGCTGGTTCGCCTTGAACATCATCGGCATCATTCCCGTCGCCCGCGGCGGCGCCAAGGAGGGCGCCAATCCGCTCGCGCCGTGCGAGGCGGCGCTCGATCGCGGCGATATCCTGATCCTGTTCCCGGAAGGCTCGCGCGGCGAGCCGGAGACGCTCGCCGCCTTCAAGAAGGGCATCGGTCATCTCGCCCGCGCCCGGCGTAAGGTGCCGGTGCACCCGGTGTTCATGCACGGCCTCGGCAAGGCGTTGCCCAAAGGCTCGGCGCTGTTCGTGCCCTTCAATTGCATCGTCAGCGTCGGCGAGCCGATCTACGGCCAGGAATCCTATGCCGGCTTCACCCGCGAGCTCGAGGCGCGCCTTGCCGCGCTCGCGGCGCTCGAGAAGGTCCCGGCCTGGGAGTAGCTACGGGTTTCAGCCGACCTCGACGTCGCGCCAGAAGCCGAAGCGGTTGGCGACGTGGCGCATCGACGTTTGCGGCGCCTCGTACATCCACGCCGCGCGCTCGGCGCGCTTGCCGTCGATGAAGTCGGCCAGAGGTTGCGCGGCTGACTTCAGGCTCTGCAAATAGGACTCCGTGAAATCCATCTTGATTTCAGTCCATAGCGGGAGGTGGTCGGACATCTGCCAGGTGCGCCATTTCCTGTACGCGCCGGCGTCCGTCTTCGCGGGCTTCCCGGTTTTGGTTACGGTGGGCATGAGCGGCTGGTAGTTGGAGAGGTCAGCCGGGTCATCCCGGAAGACGCAATTGTCCCAATGGAAGCAACCGGCCTTTTCCACTTCCACGATCTTGCTCTCCGAGCGTATTGCGATCTGGTCATAGTAATTTGTGGTCGCAAGTGCCGTCGGTTTGCGCAGCTCAGCCGGAACCTCGAACCCCCCGCCGAGAAGCGTATTCATGGTGTCGTCTTCCGGGTTCAGGATATTGAAGTCTCCAAGCAGGATATAGGTCTCACCGTCTTTCTTCTGTCGGCCCGAAAAGAACGTGGCGATGTCGTGGATCTCTTGCTTTCGCCGGGCGAGGTCGGTGGCAGAGCCATAGTAGATGTGAACGGTGCAGATGTTGAATTTGAACCAGCCGGCTTGGAACGCCACTAAAAACGGCGTCCTGTTGAACTGGATCGGCTGTTTGCCACTTTTTGCAGGGAGGACGATTTCGCCCGCCACGTGTCGGAAGAGAATCTTCCGGGTGTCGTAGACGAAGGCGAGGCGCTCCATGTTTCCACTTTGGTCGGTGACGATATAGTCCCAGTAGGGTCCGAGCAGGCGCATCACCTTCTGGAACTCGGTCATGTCCTCGTTGACTTCTTGGACGGCGACAAGATCGAAGGCGGAGATGACCTCGGCGATATAGAGGAGCGATTCAGGCAAGCGTGGTGAGGGGTTGAGCCGATGGCCTCCGAAGTCCCGGATATTCCAAGTCGCGAGATGGAAGGATTGCTGCTTGGTCCTCACGGAGACGTCGTTGTCCAATCCTGCGCGGAGGCCCAACAGACGATCGATAGCGCGGTCTCTTGAAGTCCTGTCTTTCCAGAATCGAAGCCCCGAATATTGCACCATGGACGCCGCTCCGTTCGAATTCGCGACTATAAGTCTTGCAACCGGAGCAAGCAATATTTCAAGTTAGAACTATCGGATGCAGAGCACCGCCGGGGACTTCGGCATGCGACAACGCACTCCGAGAGGCGCTATTGTCCCCAGCTCATATTGGTGCAGCGGACGCCCTTGGTCTTGGTCGACGAGATCTTGCCCGAATCGAGCGCGATCTCCCAGGCACGGCGCACTTCGGTCCACCATTCCTGGCTCTCGGGTCCCTTGGCGAGCCCCAAGAAGCGGAGCGTCTCGTCCTGGCCTTGCACGCAGGAAATGATGAGCTCGACGCCGGATGGCGGCGGCGGCACGATCAGGGCGTCGGCGACCTCGTAGTTGGCGGGCGCGGTTGCCGTCGCCCGCGCCAGCTCGCGGCTCGTGACCACAAGGAAGGTGCCGTCCTCGCGCCGATAGTGATGGATAAAGATCGGTGGAAATACGAGACCGCCACCGAGATTGTCCCAGCCCTCGATCTCGAGCTCGTCGTCGTAAGTCTTGCCGATGAAGCTGTTGGCGAAATTAAGGTCTTCGGATTCCTCCTGGCTCGGCTGCTTCGGCTCGGCGCGCAATGCGCTCGGGGCGAGCGCCAACAGGAGGGCGAGCGCGGCCGCGGCAAGGACAGCAAGTGGGGGAAATTTCATGCCGGAATCGTCCGTGATCGTGGTCTCGGGGTTTAGGCGTCTGCGCCAACACCAGTCTATTCACAATCGTGGCAAAAACCGTGTTTCCCCCTGGTGTGGGCGAGGGTCGATGCCAATGTTACTCTCGCAAAATCTGAAAAACCGGCTTGCCGAGGGCTCGGTTTGGCGCGAACGGAAAGGCGAAATGCAATGTTTCGTACCCTGATCGCAGCGCTCGCCCTCGTGCTTGCGGTGACGCTGCCGGCAGCCGCCGTCGAGAAGCGTGTCGCTCTCATCGTCGGCATTGGCGACTATCAGCATCTCTCGAGCCTCGACAATCCGGTGCCCGACGCCAAGGCCGTCGCCGCCGCCCTTAAGGCTCATGGCTTCGAGATCTCCGAGCATTACAATCTCACTCGCGCCGATCTGCTCGATGCGCTGGAACGGTTCAAGCGCGAGGCCGAAGGTGCCGAGGTTGCGCTCGTCTATTATGCCGGCCACGGCATGGAGGTCGACGGCAAGAATGTGGTGGCGCCGACCGACATGGAGATCGAATGCGCCAACAAGACCACGATCCGCTCGGTCGCGCTCGAGCAGCTGTTCGCCGCGGCAGGCCCGGCACCACAGCAGATCGTGTTGCTCGACGCCTGCCGCAACAATCCGTTTCCGCAATGCCCGACGCGGGGCGCAAATTCGGGCAGCGGCTTTCGCGGCTTCTCGCGGCTCTCCGACGAAGACCGCTCGCTGCTGATCGCCAATGCCACCTTGTCCGGCCAGCTTGCCGCTGACGGCGCGGTCGGCGACCACTCGCCCTTCGCCAAATCCTTGCTCAAGAATTTCGACGAGCATCCGCGGTTGTTCCTGCGCGACGTGCTCGAGCTGACGGCGAAGGACGTGCGCGTCGCCTCGCGCGGCGTGCAGGTGCCCGAGATCACGACCCGGGGCGGTTCGCCCAAGGTCTGCCTCGACGACGCCGGTTGCGGCGAGCCCGTGCTGTCGTTGCCCGCCGAGAGCGCGCTGGACGATCAGGGCGCGCTCGGCGAAGCGCGCGCGATCCTGCAACAGCTCGGCTTCATCACCGACAAGAGCCGAGGCGGCGGCGGCGGTGCCGACGCCACGCTCGAAGACGCGGTCAAGCGCTTCCAGGCCAAGGCCGGATTGACGCCTGACGGCGAGATCACGCCGAGCCTGCTTGCAGTGTTGCGGGCGACCAAGACCCAAGTCGCGGCATTGCCGGTAGCGCCGAAGCCGGTCGTGCCCGGCATCGCCTCGGGTCCGCTCGAGCATGATGTCGGCTCGACCTTCACCGATTGCGAGGGCTGCCCCGACATGGTGGTGGTGCCGGCAGGACGCTTCCTGATGGGCGCGGCGAAGTCGGAGAAGGGTCGTCAGGCGGCGGAGGAGCCCCAGCACGAGGTCATGGTCGCGTCGCCGTTCGCGATCTCGAAATTCGAGATCACCTTCGACGATTTCGAGTCCTGCGCGCTTGAAGGCGCCTGCAACAATTACCGGCCCCAGGATGGCGGCTGGGGCCGCGGGCGGCGCCCGGTGATCTATGTCTCCTATGACGACGCCAAGTCTTATCTCGATTGGCTCAGGCAGAAATCCGGCAAGGCCTATCGCTTGTTGTCGGAGGCCGAATGGGAGTTCGCGGCGCGGGGCGGCACCTCGACCCCCTTTGCCGCCGGCGAGAAGCTCGCCCCCACCCAGGCCAATTTCGATGGGAGCAGCGACGCTCCCAACCGGAAGCGCGGGAGCTACGAGGGCAAGACCGTCGAGGTCGGCTCCTTCCCGCCGAACCCCTACGGGCTCCACGACATGGAGGGCAACGTGCTCGAATGGGTCGAAGATTGCTGGAACCCCAGCCACGCCGGCGCGCCCGGTGATGCATCGCCCCGCGGCGGCGATTGCAAGCGGCGCGTGGCCAAGGGTGGCGCCTGGTATTACGAGGCGGCGTTCGCGCGGCCCTCGGCCCGCATGAGCTTCCCCCAGGGCTCGCGCCTCAACGTCATCGGCTTCCGCGTCGCCCGCCCCTTGGAGTAGCGCTCAGTTCGACGAGAGCTTGCCGACCACGAGGTTGTCGATCTTGCTGAGCAACGGCTTCTGCTCCAGCCCGAACGATTTTCGCGCCGCGGTCCTCACCGCGTCGGCGGTGTAGACGTAGAGCTCGACGGTATCGATGCTCTTGTCGCCATTGCCGAGCGGCGCCTCGTCGGCCCTGCCGGCGAGACCCTCGATCAGATAGCGGGTGAAAAGGCCGATACCGTATTCGGGATCCTGGATCGCCTTCTGATCGCGGTCGGAGGCCTTGAACACCGCGAGCCCGGGCACCGGCTCCGCCGGCATGGCTTCGACCTCGAGCTCTGGCAGGTTCGGCGGATCGATCAGCGCGTCGAGGTTGTTGGCGAAATTCGCCTCGAGCATCAGCATGATGGTGCGGGCACCGACCTTGCCGAGATTGTCGTAGAGATCCTGCATGGCGTAGGCGGTGGCGTCGAGCCGGTCGACCTTGGCGTCGACGGGAAGCAGATAAGCCTTCTTGCCGTCGTCCTCCTTCACGAGACCGTGGCTCGCGACATAGATGAAGACATCGCCGGCATCGTCCTTGTCGATGCGCTTGGCGAGCTCGCCGCCGGGATCGTCGGCCGGAACCGAACACGCGTTTGAGATCGTCGAGCGTGGCGTCGCGGAGATCGATGATGTTCTCCTGCTTGTAGCCGAGCTGGTCGACAAGGAGCGCCATGATGGCATCGGCATCGGCGGCGCCGTCGGGATTGTCCGGCAACTCGCCCTGATATTTTTGATTGCCGATGACGACGGCAATGTTGCCCTCGTTGTCGGTCCCGCCCGGAAGGTCCTTGAAGATGGTCTGGATCGTCGTCGTCGCCCCCTCGCCGGCATAGCCGCCGCCGATTCCGCCCGGCACCCGGCACATGTCGGGATTGACGCAGATGGTGACGTTGGCGGCGCGTTCCAGGCGCAGGATCGAGGGGAGCGGCATGTAGCCGCCGACCTGGAGGCAGGTCTCGCACCAGTTGATGGCGTATTTGCCGGCGAGGTCGTCGAGCTCGGCCGGCGTGTAGAAGATCGGCTTCGGCAGGCAGGCCGCCGGACAGCGGTCGAGATCGGGCCGTTTGCCGTAGGTGTCCTCCAGGAGATCGTAAAGATCGTCCGGCAGGCAACGGGCGATGGCCGGCTCGATGTCCGCCACCGGCTTAGGCACGGGCTTGGGCTCTGGCTCGGCGATCTCCTCAGGCCCCTCCTCCGGCGGCAACGGCTCGGCCTGTTGCGGCGGGCCGCCAGGGCCGATCGCCGGCGGTCCAGGCCCGGGATAAGGCTCTTCGGGATAAGGTTCTTCGGGATAAGGACCTGGCCCGATGGGCCCGACCGGGACCACGATCACCGGCGGCCGCCAGCATTCGCCGTGGCGCGAAATGAAGCCGGGACCGCAAACGCACGTCCCGCCGATCTTGATCATGGGCCAGCCGCAGTCGTGGTCATGGCTGCCCGGCCTGACGCAGCCTCTGCCTTTGCGCCATTCGAGCGAGCCCTTGCACACCACGCGCTCCGGGCCCCGATGCTCGCCTTTGACGCAGTCCTTGGCGCGCCAGGAATAGACGAAGGGCGGCTTGCAGTCCTTGTGGCCCTGGTTTCCGGCATGCTCGTTGTCACCATGCTTGCCGCCGTCGTGATGCTTGCCGCCCTTGTCATCGTCGGCGGTCTTGCTGCCGTGATCCTTGCCGCCGGGGACGCCGCCGAGCTTCTTGTCGTCGTTTTTGCCGCCCTGCTTCTTGTTGTCGTCCTGCGGCTTGCCGGCGTGCCTCTTGTTGTCGGGCTGCTTGCCGGCCTGCGCCTTCCCGCCCTTGCCGCCCTGCTTCTTGTTAATGGGGGCGCCGCCGAATTTCTTGTCGTCGTGATGCTTGCCGCCTTGCTTCTTGGTGTCGAAGCGATTTCCGGCGTGGCCTTTGTTGGCTTTGCTGTTCTTGCCGGCGTTGCCGCCGCCAGGCATGGCGCAGCCGCCGCCCTGCTTAACCAGAGGTGGCGGGCAATTCAGACCGTGCTTGCCGCCACCGCCGCCGCCGCCGCCACCGCCTTGGTGCTTCTTGTCGCCAGCGTCGACGCCCGCGCTTACCGCCAGGATCAGGACAACGGCCAGGACCGTCACCGTCGCGACCAGTATCTTCGAGGGGAAATTCAAAAAACGCATAGCCCGCTCCTCAAGGGCTCGGCACGGGGCGACCATAACACGTCATCCCGCGGCGTCGAGGCGGGGAGCCCAGAAATTAGCAAAGGCGCGCATCTAAGGTGGCGCGCCAGGGGCCGAAGTGGCATTAGGCGTTGACCATGACCGTCGCTTCGACCTCACCATGAAGCGCATTGCGATCGCAGCGGGCGGCCTGCTCATCGCCGTGCTCGCTTTCGGCTTGAGTTCACGCCTTGCCGTGGCAGCCGAGCCCGACGGCCTCGCCAGTCTGCGCGAGATGGCGGCGGACGATGATCTCCTCGGCCGCATGATCGGCCAGATGATCATGGTCGGCTTCCATGGCGAGAGCGAGCGCGACCCCGGCGTCATCGCCGTGCGCGATCAGCTCGCCACGGGCGAGATCGGCGGCGTCGTGCTCTATCCGGAGAATATCCGCTCGCCGCGCCAGCTTCGTCTGCTCACCGCCTATCTCGCTAACGCCAATTCCGGGCTCGTGCCCTTCATCGCCGTCGATGAGGAAGGCGGCATGGTGGAGCGGCTCACGCGGCGGAAAGGCTTCATCCGCTTTCCGCCGGCGCGGACGGTCGGGGCCGATCCCAAGCTCAGCGCCGGCGACGGGGCGTTCCATCTCTATGAGCGCATGGCGCGCGAACTCGCGAGCGCCGGCATCAACGTCAATTTCGGGCCGGTGCTCGATCTCAGCGTCAATGCCGGGAATCCGGTCGTGGTGCGCCGCAAGCGAAGCTTCGGCAAGGACCCGGACCGCGTCGCCAAGCTCGGCGGCGCCTTCATCGCGGCCCATCGCGAGGCCGATGTCGTCGCCGTGGCCAAGCATTTCCCGGGCCACGGCTCGAGCTGGACCGATAGCCACAAAGAGCTGCCCGATATCTCCCGCGGCTGGAGCGAGGTGGAGCTTGAGCCTTATGTCGACCTCTCGCGCGATGGCCTGCTCGACATGGTCATGATCGGGCACCTCTATCACCCCCGCTTCAGCGACGGCGACCGGCTGCCGGCGTCGCTGTCGGCGAAGGCCGTCAATGCGCTCCGCGCCAAAGGCTATATCGGCTTCAGGGGCGTCGTGGTCAGCGACGATCTCGAGATGGGGGCGGTACGGTTCGACTTTTCCCTCGAGGAGCGCGCCGTCATGGCGGTGAACGCCGGCATCGACATTCTCGTGTTCTCCAACGTCAAGTCGAACGGAACCCCGAGCTGGGCATCGAGATCCACGGCATCATTGCCGATGCGGTGCGCGATGGGCGCATCAAGCGGGAGCGCATCGAGGAGGCCTATGGGCGGATCTTGCGCCTCAAGCGCCGGCTGATGCGGCACGACCTCGAAGGCAAGTGGTAAGGCGCACGGAGTTGGAGCCCCTCAGTGATAGCCCTTGTGCTCGGTCGCGTCCCAGAACACGTAATAGGAATAGGCGGTATAGCCGAGAATGATGGGCAGGATCGGGATGGCGCCGTAGAGCATGAAGAGTTGCGACTCAGGTGCCGCCGCTGCCTGCCATAACGTCACCGACGGTGGAATGATGTAGGGGAACAGGCTGACGCCAAGCCCGGTATAGCACAGCAGGAAAATCACGGCCGCCAGCAGGAAGGGGGCATAGCGCAGGCGCCGCCCGAGCGAGACCCAGAGCGCGATCACGGTGACGGCGGTTAGGAGCGGCACCGGGCTCAGCATCACCATGTTGCCGGGCGAGAACCAGCGCGCCGCGATCTCGGGATGCAAGAGCGGGGTCCAGATGCTGAAAATGGCGATGAATGCGGCGACCGCGATCAGCGCGATGCGGCCGATGCCATAGGCCCAGTCGCGCAAGGCCTCGTCGCCTTTCATGATCAGCCATCCGGCAGACAGCAGAACATATCCCGCCACCACCGCGAGTGCGGTGACCACCGAGAACGGCGTCAGCCAATCGAAGGTGCCGCCGGCGAATTTGTTGTCGACAACCTTGAAGCCTTGCACGAAGGCGCCGATGACGACGCCTTGCATCAACGCGGCGATGATCGAGCCACCGGCGAAGGCGAGGTCCCAGACCCAGCGGTAGCGCTCCGATTTGAAGCGGAACTCGAAGGCGACGCCGCGTAGGATCAACCCGATCAGCATCAGGATGATGGGAAGATAGAGTGCGGGGAGCATCACCGAGTAGGCCAGTGGGAAGGCGGCGAGCAGGCCGCCGCCACCCATGACCAGCCAGGTCTCGTTGCCGTCCCAGAACGGCGACACCGAGCCCATCATGGCGTCGCGGTCCTGGTGCGTCGGGGCGAGGGGGAATAGCACGCCAAGCCCGAGATCGTAGCCGCCAAGCAGCACATAGAGGAACACCGCGAGCGCCAGGATCGCGGCCCAGATGAGCGGCAGGATGATGGGGAGGACGTCCGGGTTCATGGGCCTATCCCGCCGCTGCCATGGGTCTGCGCGAAGGATCGCCCTCCTCTTCGGGGAGAGGCGGCGTCTCGTCAGGCCCACGCCGTATCAGCTTGGTGATGTAGTAGACGCCGGCGCCGAACACGATGCCGTAGACGAGCACGAACAGGATGATCGAGGTGAGCACCTTGCCGCCCGGCACCGGTGAGACGGCGTCGACGGTGCGCAGCACGCCGTAGACCACCCAGGGCTGGCGGCCGACCTCGGCGGTGAACCAGCCGGCGAGCACGGCGACGAAGCCGAGCGGCGAGGCCCAGCGCATGGCCTGCAGGAACCAGCGCGTGGTGTAAAGCCGGCCCATCAGCCACAGCACCGCGCCGATGGTCGACAGCGCGATCATGATCAGGCCGACGCCGACCATGATGCGGAAGGCAAAGAACGGGATGATCGGGTTCGGCCGGTCCTCGGGCGGAAAGGATTTGAGGCCGCGGATCTCGCCGTCCCACTCATGGGTGAGAACGAGACTGCCGAGCTTCGGCACCGCGATCTCAAATTTGTTGCTCTCGGTCTTGGTGTCGGGCCATGCGAACAGGATCAGCGGCGCGCCTCGTTCGGTGTCCCAATGGGCCTCGAGCGCGGCGATCTTGGCCGGCTGATATTGCCGCGCGTTGAGGCCGCTGAGATCGCCGATGACGACCTGGAGCGGCGCCAGCCACACCAGCAGGCTCAGCGACATGCCGAGCATGACGCGGCCATGGGGCACGCTCTCGTCGCGCAAGATGTACCAGGCGCCGATGCCGCCGACGATGAAGGCCGTGGTCAGATAGGCGGCGGCGACCATGTGGCTGAAGCGGTAGGGGAAGGACGGGTTGAAGATCACCTTCCACCAATCGTCGACATGGAGCACGCCGTCGGCGCCCATGACCTGGCCGGCGGGCGTCTGCATCCAGCTATTGGCCGACAGGATCCAGAACGCGGAGATCAGCGTGCCGAGCGCGACCATGGCGGTGGCGAAGGCGTGCACGGCCTTCGGCACGCGCTCGTGGCCGAACAGCATGATGCCGAGGAAGCCCGCCTCGAGAAAGAAGGCGGTGAGGACCTCATAGGACAGGAGCGGCCCGATGACGTTGCCGCCGAGCCGCGACAGCTCGCTCCAATTGGTGCCGAACTCGTAGGACAGCACCACGCCGGAGACGACCCCCATGCCGAACGACACGGCGAAGATCTTGGTCCATTGCTCGGAGAGTTGGAGATAGACCGGCTGTCCGGTCTTGAGCCACAGCGCCTCGAGGACGAGCAGCCACGCGGCAAGGCCGATGGTGAACGACGGAAACAGGATGTGGAACGAGATGGTGAAGGCGAACTGAATGCGCGAGAGCAGTACGGGATCGAGCTCAGGCATTTGTCCCCGCCTTCCGGCTGGCCTTGGGACCCGCGGCCGCTTCTGCTGGCGGCGTCGACGTCCGGGGCTGAGCTTAACCGCTCGCGACACCGAGGCAAAGGCCGCGTTGCGCCGCAGTTTCACAGGCTGCCGCGATGTCGCACTTGGCTCTGAATCGTGCCGGCGGACTTCAATCGATCCGCGCCACGACCTGCTCCAGGGCAGCAAAGAACCGCTGCCACCCGAACTTGGCGCCCTGGTAGGCTTGGCTCTGATCCGGCCGGAAGCCCGACTGCTCCATGCGCAGGTGGGTGCCCGCGCTCGTCGGGGTCAGAGTCCACGTGACGACACTCTCGAGACCCATGGCGGCCCAAGTGTAAGACAACGTCTTGTTCGGCTCGACTTCCAAGACCTGACAGTCGACCGCGCCCCAGTCCGCGCTGAAGTCGAAACGGTGGTCGACGACGGGCTTGAAGTCGGTCTTCATCAGCCACTCCTCGATCAGGTGTGGCTGGGTGAGCGCGCGCCAAATCTTTTCCGGCGGATAAGGGATCTCTCGTTCGACAACGACGGCGAGGGTTTCGGTCGCGGGTTCGGTCATCGGTCCATCCTGTTCTTCAAAATTTCAGTGCAGAAACCGCTCTCAGAATCTCGCAGCGATATCTTCGAGCCTTCCCAGGATGCGCGGCCAGCCGCCACCCATTCCGCGATAACCGCCTTCGTCTTGAGGCCTGAAGCCCGATTGCTCCATGCGAACATAGGTTCCACCCGCATGCGGCGTCAGTGTCCAGGTCACGATCGTCTTGAGTCCGTCACGCGCCTGCTCGCCCGACGCGTCCCAGGTGTAAACGAGACGCCGATGCGGAACGAGTTCCAGAACTTCGCAGTCGGTGACGCCGTTCCAGCCCATCACGGGCTGAGCGCGGAAATTGAACTTGTGGCCGACGACCGGCTCGAAATCGTTCTTCATCAACCATTCTTCGATCAGCGCGCTTTGCGTCAGCGCGCGCCAGATCTTCTCAGGCGGATGCGCCATGTCGCGTTCGACGACGATGGAACGCAAAGCAATGGTCTCGCTCATTGGTCCATCCTTTTCAGCAAGTCTTCGAGGTCGTCAAACCGGCTTTGCCAAAACCCGGCCATTTGGCTTGTCCAGTCGATCAGCGGGGCAAGCGCGCCGAGCTGCGCGCTATAATGCGTCTGGCGGCCTTGGTGGCGTTTGCGCACCAGGCCGGCCTGCTTCAGGACCCCGAGATGCTTTGAGACCGCCGGTTGCGAGACCCCGGCCCGCGCCGTCAGAGCGCCGACGGTCTGCTCTCCTTCACGGCACAGCCGCTCGAAGATGGCCCGCCGCGTGGGATCGGCGAGCGTTCTGAACAGTACATCTGGAGCGTTTCGCATGGGGATCTATAACCTGCTGGCTATTGATTAACGTATAACCATAGAGTTATGCGTCAGTCAAGTAAGTCCGAAAGCGGGGCGATCAAATTTGCAAACGGGGCCTAGCTTCGGATCTGGTCGAAAGCCGCGAGCGCGCGCTTCCGCGCCGCCTGGTGATCGACGATTCGTGCCGGGTAAGTGTCGCCGAGCACGACGCCGGCGCCTTTGAGCGCGAGCGACGGCGCCTCCCATGGCGCGTGGATATCGGCATCTTCGAGCTTCGCAAGCTCAGGCACCCAGCGCCGCACGTAGTCGCCGCTGGGATCGAATTTCGCGCCCTGGAGCATCGGGTTGAAGATGCGGAAATAGGGCGCGGCGTCGGCGCCGCAGCCGGCGACCCACTGCCAGCTCGCCGAATTGTTGGCGAGGTCGGCATCGACGAGGGTGTCGAGAAACCAGTCGGCGCCGGTTTGCCATGGGATCAAGAGATGCTTGACCAGGAACGAGGCGACGATCATGCGCGCCCGGTTGGGCATGAAGCCCGTGTGCCACAGCTCGCGCATGGCGGCGTCGACGATCGGGTAGCCGGTCCGTCCCGCGCGCCAGGCCGCAAGCGCTGTCTCGTCCTTTGCCCAGGGAAAATCCGCGAACTCCGGTCGGAGCGGCTTCGACGGCAGGCCGGGGTTGGCGGCGAGGAGATGGTAAGAGAATTCGCGCCAGCCGATTTCGCGGAGATAAGCGTGCGCGCCGCGGTCGATGTTGCCGTCGGCCCTGGCCGCGGCGCTCGTCACCGCGTGCCACACCTGTCTCGGGCTCACCTCGCCGAAATGGAGATGCGGCGAGAGCCGCGAGGTGGCGTCGCGGTCGAGACGGCTGCGGTTGTCGGCGTAGCCCGCGAGATGGTCGTCGATGAAGCTATGAAGACCCGCCGTTGCCGCCGCCTCGCCGGCCTGCCAGGTGTCGCGCAGACCGCCGGCCCAGTCTGGACGCGTCGGCAGCAGGCCGAGGCTCGCCAGCGTATCGCTGTTGGCATCGACGAACTGCATCGAGGTCGGTATCGGGAGCGGCGCGTGGGGCGGAGCTGCCGCGAGGCATGCCTTCCAGAACGGCGTGAACACGCGATAGGGGCGGCCGTCGCCGGTGACGATCGTCTCCGGCTCGAACAGGAGCCGTCCGGAGAAGGTCTGAAACGCGGCGCCGCGCTTTTTGCAGAGCGATGAGACGGCAGCCTCGAGGTCCGGCTCCCAGGGCTCGTAGCCGCGCGTCACGTGAATGCCTGCGGCCCTGGTCTCGTCGAGCAACGCCGCAAGCACCTTTGTGGCCTCGCCCTGGCGCACGATCAAGTTTCCACCCTTTTGCTTCAGGGCGTCGGCGAGGGCGGCGAGGCTGCCATGAAGCCACCAGCGCGAGGCGCCGCCCATGCGGAAGCGCCCGGGCGTCGTGTCATCGAGAATATAGAGTGGCAAGATCGGGCCGGTCGCTGCCGCTGCGACGAGCGCCGGATGGTCGGCGAGCCGGAGATCGTTGCGGAACCAGACGATGACCGGATGGGTCACCTGGTCTCGCCGCTTCTGGCTGCGGCAAGCGCCGCCTCGTGATGACGGCACGAGGCGCTGCCGAAGCAGCAGAACGTCACTCGCTCGATCGAAGGCAAGTCGGGTAGCGCGTCGTGCACCGTGCGAACCGCGATTCGCGCGGCGCGATCGAGCGGAAAACCATAGATGCCTGTCGAGATCGCTGGGAAGGCGATCGATTTCAGGCCGTGCGCCTCGGCAAGCGCGAGGCTGTTGCGATAGCAGGCGGCGAGGAGGAGATCCTCGTTGGCGCTGCCGCCGCTCCAGACCGGGCCGACGGCGTGAATCACGTAGCGGGCGGGAAGGCGGAAGCCAGGGGTGATCTTCGCCTCGCCCGTGTCGCAGCCGCCGAGCTTGGCGCAGGCTTCGGCGAGGTCGGGACCAGCGGCGCTATGGATCGCGCCGCAGACGCCACCCCCCGAGGCAAGCATGGTGTTGGCGGCGTTGACGATGGCGTCAACGGCAAGCGCGGTGATGTCGCCGTCGATGACGACGATGCGATCGGAAGGCTTAGGCAGCGTTGGCGGTGCGGCGCTTGTAATGCGCCTCGGTGAGGTCGGCCTCGACATTGGCCCGCTGTTCGGGGGTCTCGGCGAGGAGATGAATATGCACCTCGTTGGCGCCGCGCTTCGCGCCTTCGTGGCGGAGATGGGCAAGGTTCAAGGTGGCGGCGTCGTCCTTGGTTTGACCGAACGCGAGCGGCGTCCTGGTGCCGTCGTCGTCGCGGCGGACAAGGATGAAGTTCGCCCGCGGCAGGGCCGGGCAGCCGATCAAGGTATAGACGCTATGGAGGTAGCGCCGGCCCGAGGCGCCACGCCAGTAATGGAAGGCTTGGGCGAAGGTTGCTTCGGCGCAGACGAGGGCGGGCTCGTCGGCAGGCCCCCAAGGGGCTTCATCGGTCACATCTGACTGGTGCATCCACATGGTCCCGTTCCCGTCCAAGCCGCCTCAACAGTCCCAGAGATGGGTTGAGAAATGACGAATTCAAGACGACCGGCGGGCAATTCTTAACGACGATTCGCTGGAACAAAGCTAGAACAGATCAGGTTAAAGAAGGGTTAATCGCGGGTGCCGGACCCGGAGAGGCGGCTCCGCTTGCCTCGGCCAGAAGCCGGTTGGTGGCGGTCTCGATGCTGGTTTCGAGCCGCGCGAGGAACTCCTTCTTGGGGAGGCCAGGCGGGATCGGCTCGAGGATCTCGACGACGATGGTGCCGGGACGCCGGGTCAGGGTCCGCCGCGGCCAGAACAGGCCTGAATTGAGCGCGACCGGGACGCAGGGGACGCCAAGGGCTTCGTAGAGCAAGACGATGCCGGTCTTGTAGCTCGGCGGCGCGCCCGGCGGCCGCCGCGTGCCTTCGGGGAAGATGATGATCTCGCGTCCGGCCTCGATGCGCTTCTTTGCCTCGCGCAGCATGCGGCGGAGCGCGGCTGGCCCCTTGTCGCGGTCGACCGGGATCATCTCGAACTTCTTCGAGAACCAGCCATGGAACGGGATCCAGAACAGCTCGCGCTTCATCAAGAGCGCCGGATCGCGGAACAGCGGGATCAGGGCGAAGGTCTCCCACGCCGACTGATGCTTGGAGGCGACGAGGCAGGGGCCGTCAGGGAGATGCTCGCGCCCGCGCATCTCGAACTTGGTGCTGCAGATGACGCGGAGCAGCCACAGCTCGAAGCGGGCATGAACCTTAAGCGCGGCCATGGCCCAGCGCCGCGGCGCCAACAGGAGCGGGCTGCCGAGCACCACGAACAGCGTCGTGGTCACATAGAACAGCAGATTGAACAGGAGCGAGCGGGCCATGCGGTGCTTCGATCGATCACGGCTCTGAGGCATCCTCGGTCGCGTTCGGCGCGCCGCCGAGAAATACCTTGCCGACGAAATGGGTGGCGCCGAGGCGAGCAACGGCGAGGAGATATTTCACGTATTCGCTGAACAGGAGCCTGGTGGTTCCGGGATAGGTCCACCAATGGTCGAGGTGGACGTTGTTGTCGACGACCGCGTAGGGGATCAACGTCACCTCCGGCATCACCCGCCCGAGCTCGGCCAGCGCGCGCGGCATATGGTAGTTCGACGTCACCACGATGATCGAGTTGTAGTGATTCTTCGCTACCCATTGGCTGGTCTCGGTGGCGTTGTCGATGGTGTTGCGCGCCTCGTAGTCGATGTCGACGCAGCAGGAGAAATATTGATCGCCCTGGCTCGCGAGCTGCTTCAGCTCTTCGGTGGTGGTGGTGCGATTGACGCCGGTAATCAGGAGGCGCTTGGCCTTGTGCCGCGCCAACAGCTTCATGGCTTCGTCGATGCGCGACACGCCGCCGGTCAAGACGGCGATGCCCTCGGCCGACCGCCCCGGGTCGCGGTGCTCGCGCTCGAGGCTGCCGGCGAACAACAAGAAGCCGATCAGGAGCAACACGATGGCGAGCAGGAGGAGGTCGAACAAGAGCCGCACGCCGGCGACGAAGAGCCGGAACCGGTCGGCCGACCTTGGCTCATTATCCGCCACCATATGGTCCGACCGTGTCATGGGGTCGCAACATTAAGCTGAATTAGCTTAAGATCAAATCAGCGGCTGAGATCGAAGGCGCCCGCATTTCCGCCGGCTTAGTCATAGGTCTTAAGCACGCGGATGACGCCCAAACGCGAGGTGATCATGCACAGGGCGGCGACAACGAACACCACGAGGACGCAGAGCAGATAGCCGGGCAGGTCGAGCTCGCCGGAGCCGACGAGCCGGCTCGCCTCGGTCACGGTGGCACCCTCACCGCCAAGCAGATGCATCACCACCGGCATCAGCAGGAACACCAGCATGGCGCCCACCGCGCCGACGAGCGCGGCGCGGACGCCAAGCCCGATGAAGTGGCGCTCGAATTCGCGGCTGATGAAGCGCTCGGTGGCGCCGACGAAATGGAGCACCTCGATGATGTCGCGATTGGAGGCCATGGCGCTTCTGGTCGCCGACACGATCACCGCGACCGTCGCCGCGGCGACGAGGGCGAGGACGCCGAGGCCGCCGAGGGCCGCTGATCGCGTCAGGGTGCGGATCTCGGCGCGCCAGCGGCGGTGATCGTCGAGGGTGACGCCCTCGAAATTCTGCGACAGCGCCTCGCTGATAGCCTTGATGTCGGGCGGATTGGAGCGGTCGATCTCGACCGCGATCAGGCGGGGGATCGGCAGCTCCGAGAGCGCGTCGCTGTGGCCGAGCCAGGGCTCGAGCAGCTTGGCGGAATCCTCCGCGGTCAGGGGCTTCACCCGCGTGATGCCGGCCTGCTTGGCCAGGAACAGCGACACCAGCGTCATTTTCTTCTCGATGTCGGCGGCATTGACCGGATCGAGCTCGACGGTGATTTCGCTCGCGATGTCGTTGACCCAGGCGCGCGCCGATTGGTTGATCATGTAGACCGCGCCCGCGGTAAGGCAGGCGAGGAACGACATGATGGCGATGACCACGGTCAGCGCGTTGCCTGCGATCGAGGCCGAGGGCACGATCTGCACCGTCTTCGGCTGAAAGCGCGTGGGCAACAGCCCGGCGAGGAGATTGCGCCAGGGATAGTCGCGCAGGTCGGTGACGATGGCCCGGGCGCTGATCATCTGACCTCCAGGTGACCCTCGTAGAGCACGAGGCGCGGCGCGTCGAGCTGGTCCATCAGCGCATAGTCATGGGTGGCGATGATCACCGAGGTGCCAAGCCGGTTGAGCTCGACGAACAGCCGCAGCAGGCGGTCGGCGATCACCGGATCGACGTTGCCGGTGGGCTCGTCGGCGAGCAGGAGCTCGGGCCTGCCGATCACGGCGCGGGCGATCGCCGCCCTTTGCTTCTCGCCGCCCGACAGGATCTCCGGGTACGCGTCGATGCGGTCGCCAAGCCCCACCCAGCGCAACAGGTCGGTGACGTCCTCGCTGTAATCGGCCTCGCGCTTGCCGGTGACGCGCAACGGCAGCGCCACGTTCTCCCACGTCGTCAGATGGTCGAGCAGCCGGAAATCCTGGAACACGATGCCGATGCGGCGCCTGAGCTCGGCGCGCCCGGCGGGATCGAGCTCGAGCGCATTCTCGCCGAAGATGTAGATCAGGCCTCTTGAGGGGCGGAGCGACATGAATAGGAGACGGAGCAGCGAGGTCTTCCCCGCGCCCGACGGGCCGGTAAGGAAGTGGAACGAGCCCGGCAGCACGTGGAAGTCGATGCCGCGCAGAATCTCGGGTCCATTGCCGTAGCGCAACCCGACATTTTCGAAACGGATCACGCCCCGACCCTCTAGCCTCTTAACATTCGCCCCAACTTGCGTCTTTATGCTGAACTGGCTGTTCGGTATCAATGGATTTGGGCAAGGGCGTGGGCCGCTTCGCAAAAGGCGAGGCCGGCACTATGATGGTTTTGGAACAATGACGGTCATTATTTGTCCAGCTTGCGGCACCCGCTACGAGATCGCCGCCGTAATTCCCCCCGAGGGGCGCCGCGTCCGCTGCAGCAAATGCGCGCATGTGTGGCAGGCGCAGGCCGTGGTCGAGGCGCCGAAGGCGGCACCGGGCGCTCCGGGCGCTGCGCCAAAGCCTCGCGCCGCTGAGCCGCGAGCACCCGCGCCCCGTCCCGCCGCGCCGCCGAGACCGGCGCCGGGAGTGCCGGCGGCCAAGGCGGCGCCGCCACCGCCCCGCCCGGCGGCGGCCCCAACGGCACCGCCGGCGAAGTCGCCGTCAGGCGCGCTCTTCCCCAAGGCGCCCAATGGCGCGCCACCGCTCGGGAACCGCACCCGCCGCCACCGCCGCCAAAGCCCGATGCGCCATTCGGGTCCGATGAGGACTTCCAGCCGGATGTTCCGGGGAACGGCGGTGCCGCGACGACCATCAGCTCGTGGTCGAGCACCGAGGGGTCGGGCACGGATCTCGGCGGCTACAATGCCGGCGCGCTGACCAATCCGGAGGCGGAGGCAGCCGCGAATGTGGCCATCGCCGGCGAGGGCAAGAGGCGCAAGCTGCCGCCGCCGGTCGCCATCGGCTGGGGCGCGCTCGCCTTGTTCCTCCTGATCATCGCCGCCTTGGTCGCCATGGCGCCGAAGACCGTGGTCTCGATGCTGCCAGGCGCCAATCGTCTCTATGCGATGCTCGGCAGCCCCGTGGTGTCGAGCGAGCTTGCCATCGTCGATGTGCGCTCCGGCTGGGCGGTCGCCGGCGGCCAGCAGGTGCTCCAGGTCGAGGGCAATGTCGTCAATCTCACCGGTGGCAACGTCACGGTGCCGATCGTGGTGATCTCCATGCTGGACGAGAAGGGTGCGACGCTCTCCGAGGTCGGCACCAAAGTGGCGCCGCTCGCGGCTGGCGCCAAGGGACCCTTCGCCGTGCAAATTCCGACGCCGCCGGAAGCGGTGCGCAGCGTCAAGGTCGGTTTCGCCAAGGCCGAATGACGATATGACCGTGGCTCCGGACGGCGCGGTCAAGCCGCTGTTCAGTGCCGAAGACATCGCCAGGCGAATCGATCAGCTCGCGCGCGACATCGCCGCGGCCAAGCTCCACGATCTCATCATCGTCGCCGTGCTCAAGGGCAGCTTCGTGTTCGCCGCCGATCTCGTCAGGGCGCTGCAACGCGTCGGGCTCTCGCCCGAGATCGATTTCATCTATCTCGCAAGCTACGACGGCGCTACCACCTCGAGCGGCGCCGTCAGGGTGCTGCACGACGTCGACAGCACTCTTGACGGCCGCGACGTGGTGGTCGTCGACGATATTCTGGACTCGGGCCGGACGCTGGCCTTCGCCAAGGACCGCTTGCTGGCACGCGGCGCGAAGCGCGTCTTGACCTGCGTGCTGGTCGACAAGGACGTGCCGCGCGCGGTCGAGGTCGCGCCCGATTTCACGGGCTTCCGTTGCGGGCCGGTGTTCGTCGTCGGCTACGGCATGGATTTCCGCAACCGCTATCGCGAGCTGCCCTTCATCGGCGAGATGCCGCCCGCCGCGCTCGGCTAGTAGGACCTGATCAGGCGCTCGAGATAATCGAGCTCGATCACCGGCCGCGTCGGATCGCCAAGCCGCCGCCGGAGCTCGTCGAGAACCTCGCGGGCGCGCTGGATGTCGATCTGATCGGGGACCTGGACACTGAGGCCGAGGTCGGGGCGGTTGTTGCGGTCGGGCCGGCCGAGCGGGTCGCGGCCGTTGTTGCCCTTGCCTTTGCCGGCCTGGGCCTGGCCACCTTGCATCATCTGCTCGGCCATGGATTCCGCACCGCGGCGCAACTGATCGAGCGCGCGGCTCTGCTCGTCGGTCGCGCGTCCGAGGTTCTTTTCGCCGAGCGCCTCCTGGGCCTCGCCCATGGCCTGGCCGGCCTTGTCGAGCTGGTTCGGCGGGCTCGCACCGTCGATGCGCATGCGATCGAGCAGGCTTTGCAGCTTCTCGCGCAAGTCACCCTGGCGCTGGCCGAGGTCGTCGAACTTGCCGGCGCGCTGGCCTTTGGCCTGTTCTGTCCAGGCTGCTGGCCGCTGCCGCCCGAGCGCCCTTGAGCGCCCTCGTTGCCTTGCGGGCTTTGCCCCGTCGGCGCGCTTTCCGGCTGCGGGGCGCCGAACGGCTCCATATACATGCCCTGGCCGAACTGCATCGGCTGTCCCGGCGGGCTCACCTTGAACTCGTTGCCGTTGCGCTCGCCCTGCTCGCGCTTGGCGCCGAAGGTCTCGTCGAGCAGCTTCTGCTGGCTGTCGACCAGATTCTTGAGGTCGTTCATCATCTTGGCGGCGCGCTGCTGCTTGGCATTGTCGGCGAAGTTGCCGGTCTGGAGCCGGTCGAGAATGTCCTTGAGCTCGCCAAGCATCTGCTCGGCGAGATCCTTCGAGCCCGACTTGGCCAGCTGCTCGATATTGTTGAGCAGCTTGTCGAGATCCTGCTCCGACACGAGCTGGTCGCCATCCTTGTTCTGCTGCGGCGGCAGATTGCCCTTCTGCTGCGCCTGCTGGGCCAGGGTCTGGAGATAGCGCGACAGCGCGGCGCGGAGGTCGTCCATCAGGCGCTGGATCTCTTCCGGCGAGGCATTGTCCTTCAGCGCCTGCATCAGCCGGTCCTGGGCCGACTTCACGTCGCGTTCGGCCTCGGGCAGGTTGCCGTCCTCGATGCGGAGCGCGATGTCCCACAGCTGATCGACGGAGCTCGCAATGGCGTCGGGCGAGGGATCGGTGTTGAGACGCCAATAGACGTCGCGCAGCCCGAGATAGACCGAGCTGTCCTCGATGGCGCGCTCGCCGCCGATGGTCAGCGCGTCGATGGCGCGGGCCACTTGCTCGACGCTGTCCCGCTCGCGCACGAGCTTCTTGCGCTGCTCGACCACGGCTTTCGCCAGCGGCTTGGTGAATTTCCGCTCCGGCAGGATGAATTCGTAGGGCTCGCTGGTGCCGGTTTGCCCGGCTTGGTCGCGCGCGAGAAGCGTCATGCGCACCTTGAGCCCGGCCCAGGGGTGAGCCGTCAGATCCTGTGAGGCGTTGCCTTCCACCTGCTTGGCATTGCTATGCGGCAATTGGATCGGCATCACCGGCGGCTGGAGCAGCGGATCGGCCTTGGGCTTGCCGCCGTCGAGGGTGGGCTCGCTGCTCACCGCGTCGGTGTCGGCAAGGGCGAAGCGCGCCTCGGCGCTCGCCACGCCATGATCGTCGCTGGCGCGATAGGTCAGGCGGAGCGCTCCGCGTGGCGTGGTGGTCGGATTGCCGAGAAGGCCGATGCGCGGCGCTTCATCCTTGATCAGATCGAAGCGCCATCTCGTCACGGTATTACCGCCGATCTCGACGTCGGCGGCGCCCGGTTTCGTCAGCGGCAAGGTGAACTCCATCAGCCCCTGGCTGCCGGTCACCTTGGGCGTCACCCTGGTCGCCTCCGAGCCGTCATCGGGCTGGGAGACGAGGGCGACGCTCTGGCCTTGCGGCGCGTAGGCCCTGACCAGGAGCTCGCTCCGCTCCGGCACCGACAGGGCGCGGAAGCTCTCGGCGCCGGCGCCGACCGGCTCGGAGCCGTCGGCGAGCACGATCGGGGCGACCTCGGTATAGACCGGCGGCGTCACCCAGGCGTCGAGGCGGAGCAGCGAGGCGCTCACGCGCGGCTTCGGATTGAAGGCCGAGGCGATGCGGTCCCACCCGGTCGGCCCGGCCGCCAGCACGCCGACGACGAGGAGGAGCACGAGTGCGGAACGGATGGCGTAGGGGTCCTTGCGGTCGGTGCGCGGCTCCGGCCAGCTCGGCTTGAGCTTGGCGACGAGGCGGGCGAGCCGCTCGCGATGCGCCGCCCATAGCATGGTGGTTTCGGCGCGGGGGGCGGTGGCGAGCTTGTCCTCATAGGACGACGCCGGACGGTGCTTGATATCGGCATTCTTCTCCAGCCGCCGCAACGCCTCGACCCTGGTCGGCAGGCGCAAACGGATGAGCGGCAGCAGCGACACGAGAAGGGCGATGCCGAACGCGACCAGCACGCCCCGATGGGCGAGCGGCGGCAGCAGGGTCCAGAGGTCGAACAGCGAGACGATGCAGAAAGGCGGCGATGACGACGAACGGCCACAGCAGCGCTTCCCACACCCCCTCGCCGATCAGAGCGAGGCGGCTCAGCCACACCCGCCGTTCAAAGCGCTGGGAAAGCGTCTTGTCCTCCGGCTTTTCCGGGGGCGTTCGGGTACGGCCAATCGGCGTTCGCGTCATCGGCAAGGCTTACCACAAAGCGGGGGTCGCGGGGATCATAGGACCGTGAAACATCCGTAACGACAGTGCGGCGCGATGCGGGCGAAATGGAGGTCCTAGGGGCCGCCGTCAAGCCACTCCGGCAGCCGCTCCGCCGCCAGGATGTCGCCATAGCTCGGGCGCGGCCGGGTCACCGCGAAGCGCTTGCCCGAGACCAGCACCTCCGGCACCAGGGGCCGGGTGTTGTATTCGGAGGCGAGCACCGCGCCATAGGCGCCGGCCGTCATGATGGCAACGAGGGCGCCGGCGCGAAGTTCCGGGAGCGGGCGGCCAAGCGCGAGGTAGTCGCCGGTCTCGCAGACCGGGCCGACGACGTCGGTGACGATGGTGGCCGCGTCGGCCGCGGGCTCGGTCACCGGCCAGATCTCGTGATAGGCCTCGTAGAGGGTCGGGCGCACGAGATCGTTCATGGCCGCGTCGACGATGGTGAATGTCCTCGGCGAGCCGTGCTTCACATAGATCACCCGGGAGACGAGCAACCCCGCATTGGCGGCGATCATGCGCCCCGGCTCGAACAGGAGCTTGCAGCCGAGATCGCCGACGGCCTCCTTGACGAGCTTGGCGTAGGCCTCGGGGAGCGGCGGCGCCGGTTCGTCGGTTCGGTACGGCACGCCGAGGCCACCGCCGAGATTGACGAAGTCGATGGCGAAGCCTTGTTGGCGAAGCGCCTCGACCAGCTCCTTGAGCAGCGCGAAAGCATTGCGGAACGGCGCAAGGTCCGTGATCTGGCTGCCGATATGCATATGCACGCCGCGCGGATCGACGCCGGGCAGGTCGCGGGCGAGGCGGTAGAGCGCGAGGGCTTCCCCGAACGGCACGCCGAATTTGTTCTCGGCCTTTCCCGTCGCGATCTTGTGGTGGGTTCTGGCGTCGATATCGGGATTGACGCGAAGCGCGATCGTGGCGGTCTTGCCGAGCGCCATCGCGGTCTCGCTCAACAGCCTCAGTTCGGGCTCCAATTCCACATTGAAGGCAAGGATGCCCTGCTTGAGCGCGAAGGCCATCTCATCTTTGGTCTTGCCGACACCGGAGAAGGCAATTCTGTCGGGCGCGACGCCAACGGCGAGGGCGCGGCGAAGCTCGCCCTCGGAGACGACGTCCATGCCGGCGCCAAGCCGCGCCAGCGTCGCCAGCACGCCGAGATTGGAGTTCGCCTTGACCGAGTAGCACACCTCGGCGTCGGCGCCGGCAAAGGCGTCGGCGAAGACGCGATAGTGGCGTTCGAGCGTCGCCGTCGAATAGCAATAGAAGGGCGTGCCGACCGCGTCGGCGATGTCGGCGAGGCTGACATCCTCGGCATGCAGGACGCTCGCGCCCGAAACGCTGCCGCCGCCAGCGCCGCGCCGGTAAGTGAAGTGGTGCATGGCGGCTTATGAAGCCTATTGCAGCAGGCGGTCAATCCAGAGCGAGCGGTTGGGCGCTTGAGACATCTTGGTCTCGGGATCGGCCTTGGTCTCGGGGTAGCTCGGCTTCGGCCGGTCGAGCGAGCCGCGTTTGCCGCAGGCCGTCAAGCCCACGCCATGGACGAGGATAAGCGCAATAGTCAGGAGGACGCGCAAAGCGCTTCCCATGGTCGTGCCCCTTTGACCTGGGCCTTGTGACGGCCCTTTCCCCATTTCTATCCTGTTCGGCCATCCCTCTTCAAACGCTTTATCCAGCGCCTGGCCTCGCGCCGCACATTTTGAGGGGCTGTACCACCAGAACTTGTCCGACTTTTGACCGATTTCCCAACATCCAGCACGGCAAACACGTCCTCGGTGATTCTTGGGTCCACGGACTGCAAATCGGCCACAGTGAGCCTCGGCAGGGCGACGCTCTTGGCATCGGCGAGCGCCACGATTCGCCCGGTGACGTGGTGGGCCTCCCGGAAGGGCAGGCCGGCCTCCCGCACCAGCCAGTCGGCGAGGTCGGTGGCGGTGGCGTGGCCGTGGCCCGCGGCCTTCTTCATCGCCTTGGCATCGATGTCGAGATCGCCGGCCATGCCGGTCATGGCGGCAAGGCCAAGCTTCAGCGCGGCGAGCGCATCGAAGGTCGGCTCCTTGTCCTCCTGCATGTCCTTGGCGTAGGCGAGCGGCAGGCCCTTCATCACCATGACGAGGGCGAGGAAGGCGCCGGTGATGCGGCCGGTCTTGGCGCGGACGAGCTCGGCCGCGTCCGGGTTCCGCTTCTGCGGCATGATCGAGGAGCCGGTCGAGTAGCGGTCGGAGAGGCGGGCGAAGCCGAATTGCGGCGAGGTCCACAGCACGATCTCTTCGGCAAGGCGCGACAGATGCATCGCCGCGATCGACGCCGCGGCCAAGCGTCTCCAGCGCGAAGTCGCGATCGGATACGGCGTCGAGCGAATTGGCGGCGGGCCTGGCAAAGCCGAGCGCCGTCGCCGTCGCTTCGCGATCGATGGGGAAGCTGGTGCCGGCAAGGGCCGCGGCGCCCAAGCGGGGATTCGTTCAAGCGCTTCCGCGCATCCTGGAACCGTCCCCGGTCGCGGCCGAACATCTCGACGTAAGCGAGGCAGTGATGACCGAAGGTCACCGGCTGCGCCGGTTGCAGATGGGTGAAGCCTGGCATTACCGTCGCCGCGTGAGCGAGCGCGGTCTCGGCGAGAACGAGCTGGAGCCCGGCGAGCAGCGCGTCGATGGCATCGATCTCGTCGCGGACATAGAGGCGGAAGTCGGTCGCGACCTGATCGTTCCGCGACCGCGCCGTATGCAGCTTGCCGGCGACCGGCCCGATCAGCTCGGCGAGGCGGCTCTCGACATTGAGATGGATGTCCTCGAGCGCGCGGCTGAAGATGAAGGTGCCGGCCTCGATCTCGCCGGCGATCTTGTCGAGGCCGCGCGCGATCTCGCTCGCCTCCGTCTTGGTGATGATGCCGGTCTCGGCAAGCATCGCGGCATGAGCCTTGGACGCCACGATATCGTGACGCCAGAGGCGCTTGTCGAAGTCGATGGAGGCGTTTATCTCCTCCATGATCGCGGCGGGGCTCAATGAGAAGCGGCCGCCCCACATGGTATTGGTCACGAGACTAGGACCCTGTCCAAAGACGGTGAGCGAGGAAGACGTGAACAGCAGCGCAAAACGCGACCGGGACGCGTCGCCGGCCACCCTGATCATCATCGCTGCCCTAGTGGCGGCGATTGCCGGGTTCGGCACGGTATATTGGAGTTTCGCCCCTTCTGACAATGGCCGGGGGGCGGTTTCCGGCGCAAATCAGCCAGCTGCGGCGCCTGCTGGCACCGCGGGGCAAGGTCCGCTTGCCGGTCTCAACAAGGGTGCGATGGCGGCCTTCGTCGTGCGCAATCCGCCGCAAGACCTGCCCGCGGTCACCTTCGTCAATGGCGACGGCAAGGAGCAGTCGCTCGCCGACTGGAAGGGCAAGGTGGTGCTGCTCAACGTCTGGGCCACGTGGTGCGTGCCGTGCCGCGCGGAGATGCCAGCGCTCGACAAGCTCGAGGCCGATCTCGGCGGCAAGGATTTCGCCGTGGTCGCGATCAATATCGACCGCGGCGGCGGCGACAAGCCGAAGCAATTCCTGGCCGAGGCCGGCGCCACGCATGTGCAACTTCACACGGATCCGTCCGGCAAGATGTTCAGCGTGGTGAAAGCCGTGGGCATGCCGACGACGCTTCTGCTCGACCGCGACGGCCGCGAGATCGGCCGCCTGGTCGGTCCGGCGAAATGGGATTCACCCGAGGCGCTTGCCCTGATCAAGGCAGCGATCGCGGCGCCCGCGAGCGCGTGAGCCGAGACGAGCGCGGCGAAAGGAGCGGCATGGCCGACGCCGCCATCATCGACGGTATTCTCGGCTTCTGGTTCGGGGAACTCACCCACCAGGACTGGTTTCGACGCGACGAGGCGATCGATGCCACCATCGCGTCGCGCTTCGGTCCCGTCTATTCCGAGCTTCGCGACGGCGTGCCGGAAGCATGGCTGGCGACGCCGGAAGGCATGCTCGCCGCGATCCTCGTGCTCGACCAGTTCCCGCGGAACATGTTCCGCGACGATGCCCGCGCCTTCGCCACCGACGATATGGCGCTGGCCCTCGCCAAGGAGGCGATCGCCGAGGGCATCGACAAGACGCTGACGCCGGATCAGCGTGCCTTCATCTATATGCCGCTTCAGCATTCCGAAGACGACGCCGACCAGGCGCAGTCGGTCGGGCTCTACGCCATGCTCGGCGTCCCGCTCAATCTCGATTTCGCGCTGCGGCACCAGGCGGTGATCGACCGCTTCGGCCGCTTCCCGCACCGAAACGCCGTGCTCGGGCGCCAATCGACCGCGGACGAGGCGGCCTTCGTCGCCAGAGCCGGGGCCGCCGTTCTGACGCTCACGGCTCGGGGACGATGTCGTCCTCGTCGAGATCGTAGGTGACGTCGCAATCCTCGCCGCTCGGCTTGCCGCAAGAGGCGCCGGCCAACACCACCTTCAGCACCGGCCTACCGGCATGCGCGCGTGAATTTGTAGCTCTTCACCGTCTCGTCGAAGGTGAGCGGCCAGGCCATGGCGCCGTTCCACAGGAAGATCTGCAAGTCGCAGCCGTCGGGCCCGCACATCGGATTGACGCCGCCGCCGCAATCGAGCTTGGCGTAATCGGCGATCCAGTCCTCGCCGCCGTCCTCGTTGACGTCGGAGACGCGGAGCACGGCATCGGCGTTTGGCGCCCCATCAAGATCCTTGCAGGCCTGAATCGCGGATTTTACTTCGTCGACGACATTGTCCGGCGGCTCGACCGCGCGCGCGGCGAGCATGACGCCGGCGAGAAGGAGTGCGGCGAAGGCATAAGGCATTGGGTTGCGCATGGGGGTCGGGGCTCGCCGTGTGACACGACTTCGGATTGAGGCGCAACGCTAGCCTCCCCCGGCCTGCGCGGTCGAGGCTTCATGATGCCGCTGCCGGGACCTGTTGAAATCCAGGGAAGTGCGCTATTGGCCGGCGGTCCGGCGCCGCTTCTTCTTCTTGATGCGGCCGGCGCCGCACACGGCGTCGCGCAGATGCGCCGGGCCTTCGTTCATCGAGGTCTGCATCGCCATGCCGTCGATGGTGGTGCCGAACAGCGACTTCCAGAAATAGCGCTTGAAGCCGTTCTCGAGCAGATTGGCGGCGCGGTCGGTGCGAATGGCGACCGAGGGCTCGCCGAGCACGACGGCGACGAGCTTGCGGCCGTCGCGGGTCGCGCTCACCACGACATTGAAGCCGGAATCGCAGATGAAGCCGGTCTTCATGCCGTCGGCGCCGGGAAAGGTGATCAGCATCCCATTATGGCCGCGAAGCACCTTGTTGCCGACCTGCACCCTGGGCATGGCGAAGATGTCGGCGTGCTCGGGGAAGTCGACGATGAGGGCACGGGCGAGCTTGGCGAGATCGCGCGCGGTGGTGACCTGGTCCTCGTTGGGAAGACCGTTGGCGTTGGCGTAGTGGGTGCGCGTCATGCCGAGCTTGCGCGCGGTGTCGTTCATGCGCTGGACGAAGGCATCCTCGCTGCCGGCCACGGCTTCGGCGACCATGACGGCGACGTCATTGGCCGATTTGACGATCAGGACCTTGAGCGCCGTCTCCAGCGTGATCTGGCCGCCGACCGGCAGTCCGAGCTTGCTCGGGGCCTGAGCCACGGCGTGCTTGGAGCAGGTGATGTTGGTGTCGGGGCTGATCTCGCCCTTCTTGATCGCCTGGAAGGCGACATAGGCGGTCATCATCTTGGTGAGCGAAGCGGGGAACCAGGCCGCATCCGGGTCCTCGGAGTAGAACACGGTGCCGTTGTAAGGCTCGAACACGAGAGCCGGACCGGCGATGGCTGCCGTCGGAGCCGAAAGCATCGCTCCAACGAGAAGGCCAAGGCCAGCGCGTCTCAACATTATGCCTCTCCCGTGTCGGGAATGCCCCACATCCGGCCCGAGCCAGGCGCAACTCGGCTCGGGAACCCCCCTCAAGCTCGGTCCGCGAAGCTATGCTGCCCCATACTCAACGGAAATTCGACTGTTCCGTGGCACGCGCCGAGGTTTCTCCAAGGCCTCTCGTCGAAACCGTACTGCGTGCTGGCAGGGCGCCGGGTGCACTCCCATCCCGGCCTGGCAGCCTCCCGACCCTGATGGCAAAGACTAACGCGGTGCTCTCAATTCGCAACTGCGAAATTGGCGTGAGCGGCCGCGAGAACGGCGCCCCGCCCCGTCTCCGCCAAAATCGTTGTATCCTTGTGGTTGCGGTGAGACCTCGAGACGGAATTCGGAACGGCATGGATGCAGAGACGAGGCGCCGGCAGCTTGCCGCCGCGATCGCCCGGGTGGCGGCCGGGGACCGCGCCGCCTTGCATCTTGTCTATGCCGCGACCTCGGCGAAGCTTTTTGGCGTCTGCCTTCGTATCTTGGGGGATCGGAGCGAGGCAGAGGACGTGTTGCAGGAGGTCTCGGTGTGGCGGAAGGCGGGCTTGGCTGTCTCCCGCAAATCCGGCGGCGACCATGCGGGCGACGCCATCGATCGATCTCGAGGACGAGCTCGGCGACGACAAGGGTAGTTCGGCGGCCACGGCCTCCATTTAAGCGGCATTCCGTCCGGCTTCGTCTTCGCCGAGATCTCGCGCCAAATGGGCGAGCCTTGGCAGGTCAGTTTGTCGCACGAGGCCCTGGAGCTGATCGGCGACGCGGACGTCAATCGTCTGATCCGGGGCCGCACCCCGATCCGAAGGAGAAGGGCCGGCTGGTGTTCCACTGGTAGAGATGTGGGCCGCCGTCCAAGCCGAGAGCTACGAGATCCACGGCGTGCCGGTCTCGAATTTCGTCCTCCCGCTTGACTTCACCGTGGACGGCGAGCCTGGAAGCCGGAACGACCTTTCAGGGCCAAGCAGCTCGACGGCAAGAGCCTGCCATCCTTCGGGGGAACCGGGGCGGCTATATCGGCTTCTATGATCCGGTGATGCGACAAGCACGACACCTACTTCGCCGATGGCCTTGCCAGGCGGCGCGCGGAGATCAAATCCCAAGCCGGGATCGCCCGCCGCCGGATCAGGGAGAAGACCTTGGTGAACAGGCCGTTCGCCACGGGACGCGTGCTCTCGCACCGCGCCGCTGTTTCACTTGGTGGCGCAAAGTCCCAAGCGCCCGAAAAGGTCGGCCACGAGGGCGAAACCGGGCAAGACGTCGAAATCGCGCGCGCCGGCAACATCGAAAGCGAAATCGAAAGCAGGCCGGTCGCACTCGGGCGCAGCAAGCCTCGGCGATCCAGACTCAGTACGCCAAGAAGGCCTATGGCAGCTACATGGCGCAGATGTCGAAACTCGGCGAGATGTATGTCGGCCTCGCCCGCAGCGCCTACAAGCCGATCGAAGACGCCGCTTCAAAGGCCGCGAAGAAGGTCTTCTAACGGCTTCAAAAGCCTCGTTCGATGAAGAGACCCGTGGTTCAGGCCTCGAGTCTTTTTTTTGGTCTACAGCCGCCACGCCTTGAGAACCCGTCCCAGAGCGCCCAATGGACCATCAGCTTCGAGGTTGAATGGGAGTGCCTCAGCATAGGGAGGACAAGAGCATGGTTGAGAAGACGCCAGAGGGGCGTGCAGCGCCAGCGGGCACCGGTTCCCAAACCCGCGGCGAGGTGTTGCCTGGCCTCGTGTGGGCCTTTCGCTTTCACGCAAACGGAGCCGCAGAGGAACTTGCCGTCGATCAGCCAATCGCTGACCGCCGAGAGGGCTTGCTGTGGCTGCATTTTGACCTCGCGGATGCAGCTGCGTCCCGATCCTTGGGCGCTCTCGAATACCTTCCGGAGCCGGCACGCGATTTGCTCATCGCGGCAGACGATCATCAACAGCTCCACGCCGACGACGACTGCGTTTACGGCGTGTTCGCGGACCTTGTCCGCGAAAACGCCAACATCGAGATCGGGTTTATCCATTTCGCCATGACCGAGAGGCTGCTCGTCAGCAGTCGCCGCCACTCGTTGAGCACCGGGGATAGCGTCCGTCGGGCCCTGCAGAAGGGTCGCAAGGTGACAACGGTTGCGGCACTTTTTGAGGCCATTATCGAACATGTGGTCGACGCGGTGGACGACTATGCCGAGGACCTCGCCGAAAATCTCGATGACATCGAGGAACGAATCCTGGCCGAGAAGCCAAGCGACGAGCGGCAGACGCTCGGACGTGTGCGCCGGACGACCGTCCAGCTGCATCGGCAAATCGGGATGTCGCGCTCACTCATCCGTCACTTCGAACGCGACGAGGCACAGCCGCCGAAGCCAGCACTCCGGCTTGCCACCAGCAGCCTCGGCCAACGCCTCGATTGGCTGGACACCGAAGTCGTGGCCCTACGCGACAGGGCGCATCTCCTCCAGGAGGAGGTGACCCTCAAGATGGCCGATCAGACCAATCACCACCTTGAGGTGTTGGCAATCGTGGCAACGGTGTTCTTGCCGGCGACTCTGGTGGCCGGCATCTTCGGCATGAACGTCAAGGGCCTGCCACTGACGGCAGACGGCTACGGGTTCGTCTGGTCGATGGTGCTGATCGCCGGGGTTTCCGCGTTTGTGTTTTGGTGGTTGCGGCGCACGGGTGTTGTCGGACGCTAGTCGAGACCATGCGGTGAACGTCTGGCTTCCAGTTCAGAGTTGAGGTTGTCCGCCAGCGGCTCTATCCGGCAGTGACTTGGACGTTGTCGGCGGATAGCGAGTGATACGTGTCACGGGCACCAAAGGCTCTCGACAGTCCAATTGTCGTCCAACACCAAATTTTCGCTACCCGCGGCCTTCGAAACCAAATCTTGGACCCAAGGACAGCCGAGTGACTTGCCCTCTCGCCACGGCAAAGTCGAAACCACGATGTCGTAGTCATCTCCTGACTTGGCGCGGCGAGCGTAGGAGAATTCACAATCGACCAGCGCCTCCAGGCAATTCCTTTCGTACCCAGCGTCCCGCGTGAGTTCCAACAGCGTCTTATCTGCCGGTAGGTGCACGGCACGATTTCGCGCGTAGACCGCGTGCTCGCCCGCTACATAAAGGCATGTCGTAGATGCCGCGTCGCGCTTGGCAAGATGCGCAGCGAACGATCGGGACTTCGGTTGCAGTCGCCAATCTTCCTCATAGGCTCCACTTGGCGACTTCTCGATCATGCACGTTCCGGAATTTCGCCACTCGATCCAACCAGGCTCTGGAAACGTGATGACCGGCTGAAACCGGAACAGGTACGCCTGCGTTGGCCAACTGGCGGTCGGAAATGGCTTGGCCTCCGAATCAAAGAGCGTAACGCCGCAAAAGCAGTCCTGTTCGGCTAATTTGAGCAGCTCGTCATTCGAGCAGTCTCCGAATCCCTTTCGTTGCCGAAGGTGAGGGCGCGAGGCGGGAATCCGGATATCGCCGACGCCAGAAAGGGTCTGCAGCCAGATCACGCGCGTGGTCTTGTCTTCGGTTCCGTCCGGGAAGCGAATTGTCAGCCGCTCCCAGCATCCGATCATTTGTTCTGGAACAGTCGGGGAGCCGCAAATGAACTTGGCATCCTGAAAGGATGCGTCGTGCTTCATTGTCTTCGCTCCCCGAGGTAGAAGCGGACACTATATCGCTATGCGGCGAGCCGGAAGGCGAGCCTCACTCGCCGGGCCGCAATTTTGACCCTTAGCGCGCTTAAGCGGGGTCATGGCGCTGCGACTGGACTTCACCGATCCGGATTATTTCCGCGACCCCGCCACGAGGCTCGCAAAGCTCAGGGCGTCGGGGCCGGTGGTCGAGGTCAAGTTTCCGATCATCGGCAAGGTCTGGGTCACGACGACCTATGAGGCGGCCGGCCGCGTCTTGAAGGACAATCAGACCTTCACCTTGCGCAAGGAGAGTGGCGACCTTGCCGGGCTTCGCTGGTGGATGCCGCGGGTGGTGCGGACGCTCGCCAACAACATGCTCACCATGGACGAGCCCGACCACACCAGGTTGCGCGGCATCGTCGACGAGGCCTTCCGCCGCCGCGCGATCCTCGACATGGAGCCGCGCATCCTCGCGCTTGCCGGGGCGCTCGCCGGACGAGCTGTTCGTCGACGGTAGTCCCGCCGATGTCGTCGATCGCTATGCGCGCCGGCTGCCGCTCGCGGTCATTTGCGAATTGCTCGGGTTGCCGCCTAGCGACCGGGCGCGATTCATGGCTTGGGGCAACAATGTCGGGCGGATCAAGGGCCCGTTCTCGTTCTGGCGAGTGCTGCGGGTCTATGGCGCGATGCGGCCCTATCTCGAGGAGCGCCTGCAGGCCGCGCGCGAGCATGGCGGCGAGGGGCTGATCGCCGAGCTGGTCCGCGTCGAGAAGGAGGGTGGACGCATCAGCAGCGAGGAGATGGTGGCCATGGTCTTTCTCCTGCTCGGTGCGGGGTCCGAGACCACCACCCATCTGATCAGCGGCTCGGTGTTCGAACTCCTTAAGAACCCCGGTCTGCGCCACTGGCTGGAACAGGATTGGAGCCGGGCCAATCTCGCCGTCGAGGAATTCCTGCGGTTCGTGTCGCCGGTCCAGTTCACCAAGCCGCGCTACGTGCGCCAGGATGTGTCGCTCGACGGCGTTCCGCTGAAGAATGGCGACAAGATCATGGTCATGATCGGCGCCGCAAACATGGATCCCAAGGCGAACGACGCGCCGGAGAGGCTCGATCTCGAGCGGCACCCGAACCGCCATATCGCCTTCGGCACGGGGATCCATTTCTGTCTCGGCTACCAGCTCGCGCGCATGGAGGGCAAATGCGCGCTCCAGGCGCTGTTCACGCGCTGGCCGAAGCTCGCGCTCGCGGTACCGCCGGACGACATCACTTGGCGGCCACATCCTGGCCTCAGGGCCATCGAGAAGCTCCCCGTCGTCGCGGGCTGACCCGGCCGCCTATTTGCCGTCCGCCGCACCTTGCTCCGCGTCCTTGAGCCGCTCCACGTCTTCCGCCGTAAGCTGCGGGCGGTCGAGCGCGATGGTCAGCTTGTCGATCTTGCCGGTGAAGTTGAACGGCACCTGATAGTCGGCGTCATCGACGGGCGTTCCGGTATCGGCGCCGATGTCGAAGGTCTCGTCCCATTGCAGGATGAGGGGGACCGTTTTTTCCATCTTCTGCTCGGCGACGACCTTGCCGTCGACCTTGAGCACGCCGGTGCCGGAGCGGCCGATGCCGCTCATATTGTTGAAGGCGAGCGTCGCCAGGCCGAGACCGTCATATTTGAAGTCGAACACGATGGTGTGCTTCCCGGCGTGAGCGCGTCCTGACCTTCCCAGCGCACCCGCTTCACATCGAGCAGGTTCCACAGGAACACCGGCTTGCTCTTCAACAGGTAGAAGCCGTAGCCGCCGAAGCGGCCGCCATTGGTATGGATCATGCCCTCGGCGCCACCTTGCGGAATCTCGACCTCGGCGGTGATGGTGTAGGACGTGTTGAGCAGGCTCGGCGCATCGCCATGGGGGATGCCGGTGACCGTCTCGCCCGAATAGGTGAATTCGGTCCTGCCCGCGGTCACGTTGGGGCGCGGTGCCACGAGCCGCGTGGCAACCGAGGCGTCAAGCGGCAGGGCCTGGTTTCTCGCAAGCTCCGCCCATAGGCGCTGCTGCATCTCCTTCAGCTTGTCGGGATTTGCCGCGGCGACGTCGTCGTTCTGGGTCCAATCCTTGCGGGTGTCGTAGAGCTCCCACTGATAGGCGTTGGCCGGATCCTCCGCCGTCTTGCCGACCAGCTCCCACGGGGCGCGGATCGGCACCGCGCTCAGCATCCAGCCGTCGTGGTAAAGCCCGCGCACGCCCATCATCTCGAAATATTGGGTGTGGTGCCGCGTCGGCGCGTCGGCGTTGGCTTTGTCGAAGGTGTAGGCGAGGCTCGTGCCTTCGAGCGGTTTTTGCCCGATGCCGTCGACCATTACGGGCGCCGGAATGCCGGTGACCTCGAGCAGGGTCGGCACGATGTCGATGACGTGGCTGAACTGGTTGCGGATGCCGCCGGCATCCTTGATGTGCCCGGGCCATGAGATCGTCATGCCTTGGCGGGTGCCGCCAAAGAAGGACGGCACCTGCTTCGTCCATTTGAACGGCGTGTCGAAGGCCCAGGTCCAGCCGACGGCCATGTGCGGATAGGTCTGGTCGGTGCCCCAGGCGTCATAGAATTTCATCTGCTCGGCGACCGGCAGCTCGACGCCGTTGAACTGCAGCACCTCGCTCGGGGTCCCGTTCGGCGAGCCTTCCGCGGAGGAACCGTTGTCGCCGCTGATATAGATGATCAGCGTGTCGTCGAGCTTGCCCATGTCGTCGACGGCCTGAATGACGCGGCCGATCTCGTGATCGGTGTAGGCGAGGTAGGCGGCATAGACGTTGGCCTGGCGGATGAAGAGTTTCTTCTCATCGTCGGTGAGCGTGTCCCAGCGCTTCAACAGCTTGTCCGGCCACGGCGTGAGTTGCGCGTCTTGCGGGATCACGCCGAGCTTCTTCTGGTTGGCGAAGATCTGGTCGCGCAGCGCATTCCAGCCGTTGTCGAACAGATGCATGGCGCTGATCTTGTCGATCCACTCCGGCGTCGGATGATGCGGGGCGTGGGTGCCGCCGGGGACGTAATGCAGGAAGAACGGCATCGACGGATCGATGTCGTTCAGCTGCTTCAGCCAGTGGATGGCGTCATCGGCCATCGCCGTGGTCAGGTTCCAGCCGGGTTTGCCGACGTAAGGGTAGATCGCCGTGGTGTTGCGAAACAGGTTCGGCTCCCACTGGCTGGTGTCGCCACCGACGAAACCGTAGAAATATTCGAAGCCCATGCCTGTCGGCCATTGGTCGAACGGCCCGGCCTGGCTCGCGACCCAATCTGGCGTGTTGTGGTCCTTGCCGAACCACGAGGTGCGATAGCCGTTGTCGAGCAGGATGCGGCCGATGGTGGCGCTGTCCTTGCCGATGATGCTGTTGTAGCCGGGGAAACCCGTAGACTGCTCGGTGATGACGCCGAAGCCCACTTGGTGGTGGTTGCGGCCGGTGATCAGCGCCGCCCGCGTCGGCGAGCACAGCGAGGTCGAATGGAAGTTGGTGTAGCGCAGTCCCGAATTGGCGATGCGGTCGAGCGCCGGCGTCGGGATCACGCCGCCGAAGGTGCTCGGCGCGGCGAAGCCGACGTCGTCGGTCATGATCAAGAGGATGTTCGGCGCGCCCTTCGGTGGCACCACCCGCGGCGGCCAATAGGGCTTCGATTGCGAGGCGTTGAGATTGATCTTGCCGCCGAACGGCGGCGTCGGGTTCGGCAAATATCTGCCGTCGATGGTCGAGGTGGAGTTCGGCTCTCCCGGCGTTCCCGTTGTTTCCTGCGCGGAGGCGTCGACTGCTGCGAGCAGGGGCAGGAGGACGACGAGAAGTCCTGCGATCCGCGTGCTGGTGGGTTTTGGGGACCTGTTACGCATGATGACCTCCAATCAAAGCGCGAACTCAACCGTCTCTGGTGGGCGGAAGCGCCGAGCAACGAACGGCGACGCCAAGCTCGCCTCCATTCAACCGCCCGTCGCTCCCGCCGTTTCTCCGGCAAACGCTCAGTAACAAGGCGGGTAAGGATAATATCCGCACGCGGGCCTACCGTAATAGTAAGGCGCTGCCGCGGCGGCACCTGCGGCGACTGCCGCACCGGCGGCCGCGCCATACCAAGCGCCGCGATAGGCCGTGCGGCGTGCAACGCCCGCGAACGACAGCGGCGTGCGCGGCAAGCCGATGATGTCGATGAAGACGGAAGCCGGCCCGTCGGCACCGGCCAGGTCTCCCTCCAACACCTGCACGGCGAACGTCAACTGATCGCCCTCGAGCTTTGGCGATTTCAGCACCACCACCGCGTCGTGAACCTTCGAGCCATCCTTGTTGAACACCGACACGGTGGCGTTGGGTGGGTCCTTGGCGAAGCTCGCGTCGCTGCTGGTCCCCCATTCCTCCAAAAGTTGCGTGGTGAGCGCATGTCCCGCGGAACGCACCGGACGATCGGCAAAGATAATTGAGTTCGGAGCGACGCCGTTCAGCGTCAGCGTGTCGCCTTGAAGACTGGCGCCGTGCGCGTTCATCACGATCAGCGACGGCACGATCTGGTTCTTCGACGAGCCGATTTGCTTTTGCGCGGGCGCGCTGATCGCATCTTGGGCCAGTGACATTTGCGGCAGGCAAAGCAGGCCGGCAACGAGTGTGACCACGCAGGCGGCGCGGTCGATAACGCTACGAGTTGTCATTGCTCTTGCTCCAATTGGTTTGCGCGCGACCCTCGCCGCGCACCATGGCATCAGCCGTTCGCGTGAAGGGGATCAGCTCGCGTGGGACCAACGCAGGTCGATCATTGGCCGCTTTTCTCGCGCTCCTCGACCTCGGTCTTGGTGACCTCGCCGGCGTCGATCAGCGCTTGAATGCACTGCGGGGAGAGCTCCTTGCCATGCTGGCTCATGCACAGCGCGAGCAATTGACTTCCGAGTCCGTCCTGGCCGCAGTAATCCCGATAGTCGTATGCGCAGAACTGCCTTTCCCCCTCGGTGACGGGGCCGGCGAAGGCGGTCGTGGAGAAAGCCGCGGCGAGGACTGCGATTGCCAAAGCTGATTTTGTCATGGGTTCCCTCATGGGTTTCGAGTGCAGGCAAGTAAGATTAAACAAAGGCAGCGTCTTTGTCGGTGGGGATCAGGGCTTCGGTACGCAATTGCCGAACATGGCGAAGGACGACGGTCCGCTGGTGATACCCCCGCTGAGTGTACCATTCTCGAGAGACAACGTGGCGTTCCAGGTCTCTTCGTCCTGGGTGCCGTAGAGGAACACCGCCTTGTCGGTCGTGGTGACGCCTTCGATATCCTCGGTGCGGGCGGCTTCACCCACTCCGGCCGAGCTCAGCTGCTTGTTGTCGACATCGACGGTAATGAACGCCGACATGTTGATGTCCTTGAGGTCGGCGCGCTCGCAGCCGTCCACCGCGGCGCATTCGTAAACCTCGCTGATGGCGCAAAGATAGGAGCTCGCGGCGGCGAAGCCCTGGGTCGGGGCGAGGCAGACCAAGCCGATGAGCATCCCGGTCCTGGCAGTTAGAATTCGCATGAGAGCCTCCCTAGATTGAAACCTGGTAGCCCTTGGCCTGCATGCAGGTCTTCCCCGCCTGCAAATAGGCGGTGTAGGCCGCGGTGATCTTCGCCTGCTTGTGTTTGCCGAGGATGCCGCCGATGAGGCCGCCACCGCCGGCGCCGATGGCGATGGCCGCCGCCGCGCCGCCGGTCGCGGCGACGATGCCACCGGCGAGAAGTCCGACGAACACGCCCTTCAGCGCGCCCTGGGCGCCGCTTGACGGCGGGATCGTGGCCGGATCGAAGCCGGTCTCGGCCATGGCCCATTGATGACAGGCGTTGAGGTCGGCCGCCTGTTGCTCCTGGGACTGGCCTTTGAGCGGGTAGGCAAAGATCCCGCCGGCGAAGGCGGCAGATGTCAGCGCCATCACCAGGCTGGCGACGACGAGACCGTATAGAAGTCGATAGAAGCGTTGCATCATTCCTCCCTTCCGTTGGCGCGTTGCGTTCGCGGGCGATCGCGTCCGGCCGCTACCGTCCGAAGCTCAGTCCGGCGACCGGACCGCGCAGGATCGGATCGATGTTGTTCTGATTCAGCCCGCGCGCCTGCGGGGATTGGCAAGGCACTGAGGCCCGGGATCGGAGCGAAGACGGCGGCGACAGGTCCGTGGCCACCACGCAGACGCTCGCTCATGTAGGGCCCCCAACACCGACGGCGAAAAACCAACTCCGTCCAGATACGGGGTGACGGTTGCCGTAGCTTGATATTTCCCGCCACGCGACAGCTGGCAGTTTGGGGCGCGTGAGGCGCCTATTGGTGAGCCGGTGCTCGGCGCCGATAGTGGCTTGGGGCCATTCCGGTCCATTGCCGGAAGGCGCGGGTGAAGCTCGCGACGTCGTTGTAACCGAGCGAAAACGCGATCGAGGTGACGGGCTCCGTACTTTCCTGGAGCAGGTCGAGAGCGCGCTCCATGCGCAGCTGCTGGACCAGGTCGCGATAGGCCAGATTTTCCAGGGCCAGTTGCCGCTGCAAGGTGCGCGAGGCGACCCCGAGCAATCGCGCCGCGCCATCGAGGTCGGCGGTCGCGTCGAGCAGGCGGATGTGGACGATCTCGCGCGCGGCTTCGACGATGGTCCGGGGCGGACGCCGCTTCACCATGTGACGAAGTTCGCGCCAGGTGAGGACATTCTTCGCCGGGATCTGATGCAGGGCGCGGCGGCCAAGCAGACTGGCGGGAAAGACGATGGCGTTGGTGTCGGACCCGAACACCACGGGCACGCCGATGCTCTCCTCCACGCGGCGCCAGCACTCGGGCCGGTCGTGCTCGACCTCGACGCGGAGCGGAGGCCAGTTCGGCCCGAGATAGCGCCGCATCACGTTGAGCATCGGATGGATCACGTGCTCAACGAGATGCCGCCGGCCGAAGCTCGTCTTGTCGGCGGCGCGGATGCCCCACCTCGCGCGTTGATCGAAAATCTCGAGGTCGAACTCGCAGCCGGTGATGTGGTAGCGGAGCGAGCGGATCGAGCGCCGGATCAAGGTCAAGAGGTCCGGCGCCGAGGCCATGTAGCGGACGAACGGTCCGTAGTCCTCAGGCGTCATGGCGAGCCCGAGATTGAGGCCGAACAGCTCATCGCCGAGCTCGCGGGCGGATCTCTCCATCAAGCCCATCATCGAGCGTAAGGGCATCTTGGCGTTTTGATCGTGGGCGAGCCAGAGGGGGAGACCCTCGGCACGGAACACGCGCTCGACGGCGCGCGGGCCGTTGGCGCTCTCGACCAGCCGCGGCAGCGGACCCATGCCGGATGCAGTGGTAAAGCTCGTAACCGTCACCGCGGGGCCCTCCTCAGGCCTAGCCGGCTTAGCTTACCGCTTCTCGATCAGAATGGCGCGGAAGTCGTTGACGTTGGTGAGCGTCGGGCCGGTCATCAGCAAATCGCCGATCCCTTTGAAGAAGGTCCAGGGATCGTTGTCGGCGAGCATCGCCTTGGCATTCAGCCCCGCGGCCTCGGCGCGCGCCAGCGTATTCGGCATGATGATCGCCCCGGCATTGTCCTCGGAGCCGTCGACGCCGTCGGTGTCGCCGGCGAGCGCATAGATGCCCGGCATGCCGTCGAGGGCGATGGCGAGCGCGAGCAGGAACTCGGTGTTGCGCCCGCCCTTGCCGTTGCCCTTGAGGGTGATGGTGGTCTCGCCGCCCGAGATCAGCACGCAAGGCGGCACTTCCGGCTGACCGCGGAGCGCGCATTGGCGCGCGATGCCGGCGTGGACGAGAGCGACGTCGCGGGATTCGCCTTCGATCGAATCGCCGAGGATCACCGGCTTGATGCCCGCATCCCGCGCCACCGCGGCCGCGGCTTCGAGCGAGGCTTGCGGCGTCGCGATCATGATGTTCTCGACCGCCGCCAGACGCGGGTCGCCGGGCTTCGGCGTCTCGTCTCCGGTCTCGAGTACGCCGCGCACGCTCGCCGGCACCTCGATCCGATATTTGGCGATGATGCCGAGCGCGTCCTCATTGGTGGAGGGATCGGGCACCGTCGGGCCGGAGGCGATGATCGAGGGATCGTCGCCAGGGACGTCGGAGATCATCAGCGCCACCACCTTGGCCGGCGCGGCGGCAGCGGCGAGGCGGCCGCCCTTGATCGCCGAGAGATGCTTCCGCACCGTATTCATCTCGCTGATGGTCGCGCCCGACTTGAGCAGCGCCTTGTTCAGCGCCTGCTTGTCTTCCAGCGTGACGCCGGCGGCGGGAAGCGCCAGCAGCGCCGAGCCGCCGCCCGAGATCAAACACAGCACGAGATCGTCCTTGGTCAGCCCCTGGACCAGATCGAAGATGCGGCGTGCCGCGTCGCGGCCCGCGGCGTCGGGAACGGGATGCGCGGCCTCGACCACTTCGAGGCGCTCGGTCGGCACCCGATAGCCGTAACGAGTGACGACGAGGCCATCGAGAGGACCGTCCCAGCTATCCTCGAGCGCCTTGGCCATGGCGCCCGACGCTTTGCCGGCGCCGATGATGATTGTGCGCCCCTTGGGCCGCGGCGGCAGATTCGCCGGCACGCAGATCGACGGCAGCGCCGCCTCGACCGCTGCTTGAAACATGGCCTTAAGTAACTCAACTGGCGTCATTTCGGTCTCCCTCTGACCGCTGAACGTGCACAGGCGATTGCAAGATGGCAAGCGAATGAATTACCCTGCCTATTCCAGTGGCAACGCCGCCGTAAGTCTCCAGGGAAAGCGTTATATGTCAGTCCAGCCGCGTGAAAGCGCCGAGAAAAACCGGCGAGCAGACGAACAACACCGGAAGCCAAAATCCGACATCGAGATCTCGCAAGCCGCGGTGATGCGGCCGATCATCGAGGTCGCGGCCGAAAAGCTCGATATTCCGGCCGAATACGTGCTGCCCTACGGCCACTACAAGGCGAAGATCTCCCTCGACTATATCGCTTCGCTCGGCGGCCGCCCGGACGGCAAGCTGATCCTCGTCACCGCCATCACGCCGACGCCCGCGGGCGAGGGCAAGACCACGACCACGGTCGGCCTCGGCGACGCGCTCAATGAGCTCGGCAAGAAGGCCGTGATCTGCATCCGCGAGCCGAGCCTCGGGCCCTGCTTCGGCGTCAAGGGCGGCGCCGCCGGCGGCGGCTACGCACAGGTGGTGCCGATGGAGGACATCAATCTGCATTTCACCGGCGATTTCCACGCCATCGGCGCCGCCAACAATCTGCTCGCGGCGATGATCGACAATCACGTCTATTGGGGCAACAAGCTCGACATCGATGTGCGCCGCATCACCTGGCGTCGCGCCGTCGACATGAACGACCGGGCGCTGCGCCAGATCGTCAGCTCGCTTGGTGGCGTGGCCAATGGCTTTCCGCGCGAGGGGGGCTTCGACATCACCGTGGCGAGCGAGGTCATGGCCATCTTCTGTCTCGCCTCGGACCTCGCCGATTTGCAACGCCGGCTCGGCAATATTCAGATCGGCCAGACGCGCGACAAGAAGCCGGTCAAGGCGAGCGAGCTCTCCGCGTCGGGCTCGATGGCGGCACTGCTTAAGGACGCGCTCGCGCCCAACCTGGTGCAGACGCTCGAGAACAATCCGGCCTTCATCCATGGTGGCCCCTTCGCCAACATTGCGCACGGCTGCAATTCGGTGATCGCCACCAAGGCCGCGCTCAAGCTCGCCGATTACGTCGTCACCGAAGCGGGCTTCGGCGCCGATCTCGGCGCCGAGAAATTCTTCGACATCAAATGCCGCAAAGCCGGACTGAAGCCGGACTGCGCCGTCTTGGTCGCCACCATCCGCGCCCTGAAGATGCATGGCGGTGTCGCCAAGGACGATCTCAAGAAGGAAAATCTCCAGGCGCTGGAGAAGGGCTTCGCCAATCTCGAGCGCCACGTGCAGAATCTCCGGCGCTACGACTTGCCGGTGATCGTGTCGGTCAATCGCTTCTCCACCGACACCGACGCCGAGCTTGCGTTGCTTGAGCGCCTGTGCGCCGCGATCAGCGTCGAATGCATCCTTGCCGATCACTGGGCGCAAGGCGGCACCGGCGCCGAAGATCTCGCCAAGGCCGTGGTGCGCACCATCGAGACCAAGCCGAGCGATTTCCATCCGCTCTATCCCGACGACATGTCGCTGTGGGACAAGACGCGGACCATCGCCCATGAGATTTATGGCGCGGACGACATCACCGCCGACAAGAGCGTGCGCGATCGCTTCGCCGAGCTCGAGAAGGACGGCTTCGGCAAGTTCCCGATCTGCGTGGCCAAGACCCAATACAGCTTTTCCACCAATCCCGACGCCAAGGGTGCGCCGAGCGACTTCATCATCCCCATCAGGGAGGTCCGGCTCTCGGCCGGCGCGGAGTTCGTGGTGGTGGTCTGCGGGGACATCATGACCATGCCGGGACTGCCCAAGGTTCCGGCAGCGAATGCCATCGAGCTCGCCGCTGACGGCCGCATCAGCGGCCTGTTCTAGCCAAGCAAGGGGGTTGCCAGCAGCGCACGCGGGCGCTACCACCATGTCCCGCCTAGGCCTTAAGTCTAAGGCCTAAAAATGAGGCACCCCCCTATCTTCGGAGGAAGCGTGTATGTCGGGAGCGAGAAAGCCGGGGCGTAACTTTTTGTTCGTGCCGGGTCCGACCAACGTGCCGGATCGCATCTTGCGCGCCATGCACGTCGCCATGGAGGACCACCGGTCCCCGGATTTCCCCAAGCTGACACGGCCGCTCTATGAGCGCCTGAAGCGGGTGTTCAAAAGCGAACAGGGGCAGGTCTTCATCTTCCCGTCGAGTGGCACCGGCGCCTGGGAAGCGGCCCTCACCAACACGCGCGCCCCGGGCGACAAGCTGCTCGCTTCGCGGTTCGGCCAATTCAGCCATCTCTGGATCGAGCTCGCCCGCCGTCACGGGCTTGAGGTCGTCGTCCAGGACGAGGAGTGGGGCACCGGCGTCAACCCCGACCGCATCGAGGAGGCGCTCCGCGCCGACAAGACCCACGAGATCAAGGGCGTCATGGTGGTCCACAATGAGACCGCGACCGGCGTCACCAGCGATGTCGCCGCGGTGCGCCGCGCCATCGACGCCGCCGGCCACCCGGCGATGCTCTATGTCGATGGCGTCAGCTCGATCGCGAGCCTCGATTTCCGCATGGACGAATGGGGCGTCGACGTCGCCATCACCGGCTCGCAAAAGGGCCTGATGCTTCCCGCCGGGCTCGGCATCGCTTGCGCCAGCAAAAAGGCGCTCGCGGCGATGCAGGACGACAATTGCCGGCGCGCCTATTTCGATTTCACCGGTCACATGACGACCAATCCCAGCCGGCTACTTCCCTTACACGCCGGCGGTGACTCTGCTTCATGGCTTGCGCGAGGCACTCGATGTCCTCGACGAGGAGGGGCTGGAGAACGTGTTCGCGCGCCATCACCACCTTGCCGGCGGCGCCCGCGCCGCGGTCAGGGCCTGGGGCCTCAAGCTCTGCGCCAAGGAGCCGAAATGGCACTCCGATACGGTGAGCGCGATCATGGTGCCGCCCGGCTTCAACGGCGCCGATGTCATCGCCACCGCCTATCAGCGCTATAACCTCGCGCTTGGCGCGGGCCTGTCACAGGTTGCTGGTAAGCTGTTCCGTATCGGTCACCTCGGCGACCTGAACGAGCTGATGCTGCTCGGCGCCATTGCCGGCGCCGAGATGGCCATGCGCGACAACGGCATCGAGGTCGAGCTTGGCAGCGGCGTTGCCTCGGCCCAGGCTCATTTCCGCGGCGGCGCCGAGCTCAGGCAGGTCGCCGCCGAATAGCGGGTGCGCGCCGGCACCAGCGGCGGTTGGAGGCCAGTTTCACCGACGTTTCGGTGCGCGTGCCACTGTCGCCGTTTTGGCGTCGGCGGCGGCGAGATTGAAGTCATTGCCGCGGGCTCCTTCGAGGGCGCGGCGTGGATGTAGTGGTGTCGAGGTCTAGGGGGTTGTCGCGTGCAGCACGAGATCGTGTTTCTTGATCGGGAATCCGTCGGCGCCGACGTCAGGCGGCCGAACTTCCCGCATAACTATAAAGAGTACGAGTCGACGTGGACGCCCGAGGAGATCGTCGATCGCCTCAAGGACGCGAGCATCGCCATCATCAACAAGGTGCCGATGCGCGCCGACGTGCTGAAGCAACTGCCGAAGCTCAAGCTGATCGCGGTGGCGGCCACCGGCACCGACGTGGTCGACAAGGCCTATTGCAAGGAACACGGCGTCACCGTCGTCAATATCCGCAACTACGCCTTCAACACCGTGCCGGAGCATGTGATCGCGCTGATGTTCGCGCTCCGCCGCAACCTCCTCGCCTATGTCGAGGATGTGCGCGCCGGCCGCTGGGGCGAGGTCGATCAGTTCTGCTTCTTCGATCATCCGATGCGCGACATCGCCGGATCGACGCTCGGCGTCATCGGCTATGGCGCCATCGGCAAGGCGGTGGCCAAGCGCGCCGAGTGCCTCGGCATGAAGATCCTGCCCTTCGACGTGTTTCCGCAGCCTGGGCTGGTCGATCTCGACACGGTTCTCAAGGAGAGCGACGTCATCACCTTGCACGTGCCGCTGACGCCCGAGACCAAGAACATGATCGGGGCGAAACAATTCAAGATGATGAAGCCGACGGCGATCCTGATCAACACCGCGCGCGGCGGTTTGGTCGACGAGGCGGCGCTCGCCGAAGCGCTTCAGAACGGCACCATCGCCGGCGCCGGCTTCGACGTGCTGACCAAGGAGCCGCCGAAGGAGGGCAACATCCTCCTCGACCTCAAGCTGCCGAATTTCATCCTGACGCCGCACGTCGCCTGGGCGAGCCGCGAGGCGATGCAGATCCTGGCCGACCAGCTCATCGACAACATCGAGGCGTTCGTGGGCGGCAAGCCGCAGAACGTCGTCGAGTAAAGGGACTGACCATGAAGAAGCTCTTGTTCTTGTTCGACACCGATGCTTACCCGAGCGTGTTCGACACCGTGGTTGCCTATGACGGCGGCGCCGACCGCGTCACTGGCTACGCCAATGTGACGCCGGACAATGTCGGGGCGCTGGTCGACGGCACCATCTTCACCCGCGGCGGCAAGGACAAGCAGAACACCGCGATCTTCGTCGGCGGCGGCAACATGGCCAAGGGCGAGGCGCTGTTCGAGAAGATCAAGAAGCACTTCTTCGGCCCGTTCCGCGTCTCGGTGATGCTCGATTCGAACGGCTCCAACACCACCGCGGCGGCCGGCGTGGCGCTGCTCGCCAAGGCCAAGAAGCTGAAGGGCAAGAAGGCCGTGGTGCTTGCCGGCACCGGTCCCGTCGGCATGCGCGCCGCGGCCTTTCTCGGCATGGAAGGCGCCGACGTCACCATCACCTCCCGCACCAAGGAGCGCGCCGAGGAGGCGGCCAAGGCCATCGAGAAGCGCTTCGGCGTCAAGGTCAAGGGCGTCGCCGGCGGCACCGACGAGGAGCGCGCCGCGGCGGTCAAGGATGCCAACGTCGTCTATTCCGCCGGGGCCATCGGCGTGCAGTTGCTGCCCGCCTCGGCGTGGAAGGACAATCCCAATATCGAGATGGTCGCCGACGTCAACGCGCAGCCGCCGCTCGGCGTCGAGGGCATCGAGGCCACCGACAAGGGCAAGGACTATGACGGCAAGCTCGCTTTCGGCGCGCTCGGCATCGGCGGCCTGAAGCTCAAATTGCACCGCGCCTGCATCAAGCAGCTGTTCGAGAGCTCCGACGGCGTGTTCGACGCCGAGGAGATCTACAAGCTGGCGAAAGAGATGGCTTGAGCGACGCCATGATCAAACAGAGCGCCATCGACAAGTTCCTCGACGACCTCGCGAGCAGCGCGCGCCACGCCGGGCGGCGGCAGCGCCGCGGCGATCATCGGCGCCATGGGTGCGGCGCTCGTCGCCATGGTCTGCCATCTCACCATCGGCAAGAAGAAATACGCCGAGGTCGAGGAGGAGATGAAGGCGGTGCTCGCCGAGGCCGAGGCGCTCAGGCAGCGCCTCACCGGCATGATCGAGGACGACGTCCAAGCCTTCGACGCGGTGATGGCCGCCTATGGCATGCCGAAGGAGACCGATGCCGACAAGGAGAAGCGCGCCGCGGCGATCCAGGACGCGCTCAAGCTCGCCACCGACGTGCCGCTCAAGTGCTGCCACGCCGCGCGCGAGGTCATCGATATCGCCGCGAAGGCGTCTGAGAAGGGCAACCTCAACGTCATCTCGGACGCCGGCGTCGGCGTGCTCGCGGCTTATGCTGCACTGCGAAGCGCGGCGCTAAATGTCTATACCAATGCGAAAATGATAACTGACAAGAGCTTCGCTGACGCTAAGCTGAGGGAATTGGAGACGCTTCTATCAGGCGCGGAGAAGGCAACCGAGGATGCATATGAGCTGGTCAAGGGCAAGCTGAGCTAAAAGGCTCGCACCCGGGACCGGCCAAGAGTCGATCAGGGAGGAAAAATTGGACGTTCACGAGTATCAAGCGAAGGAATTGCTCGCTCAATTCGGCGTGCCGGTGCCGAAAGGCGCCGTCGCCTTCAGTCCCGACCAGGCGGTCTATGCCGCCACCGAGCTCGGCGGCTGGAACTGGGCGGTCAAGGCGCAGATCCATGCCGGCGCCCGCGGCAAGGCCGGCGGCATCAAGCTGTGCAAGACCTACCACGATGTGCGCGAGGCGGCGTCGGATCTGCTCGGCAAGCGGCTGGTCACCATCCAGACCGGACCGGACGGCAAGCCGGTGCAGCGCGTCTATGTCGAGGTCGCGGAGCCGTTCGAGCGCGAGCTCTATCTCGGCTACGTGCTCGACCGCAAGGCCGAGCGCATCCGGGTCATCGCCTCGAAGCGCGGCGGCATGGAGATCGAGGAGGTGGCGCGCACCGAGCCTGAGGCCATCCTCCAGGTTCTGGTCGAGCCCGCGGTCGGCCTCCAGGCCTTCCAGGCGCGCCAGCTCGCGTTCCAGCTCGGCCTCAACATCAAGCAGGTGCAGCGCGCGGTGACCGCGATCATGAACGCCTATCGCGCCTTCCGCGATTGCGACGCCACCATGCTCGAGATCAATCCGCTGGTCGTCACCAAGGACGACCGCGTGCTCGCGCTCGACGCCAAGATGTCGTTCGACGACAACGCGCTGTTCCGCCGTCACAACGTCGCCAACATGCACGATCCCTCGCAGCAGGATCCGCGCGAGGCGCAAGCGGCCGAGCACAATCTCAACTATATCGGCCTCGACGGCGAGATCGGCTGCATCGTCAACGGCGCCGGGCTCGCCATGGCCACCATGGACATGATCAAGCACGCCGGCGGCAGCCCGGCGAACTTCCTCGACGTCGGCGGCGGCGCCTCTCCGGAGCGCATCGCCACGGCGCTGAAGCTCGTGCTTGTCGGATCCCAAGGTGCAAGCGGTGCTGGTCAATATCTTCGCCGGCATCAACCGCTGCGATTGGGTGGCCAAGGGCGTGGTCCAGGCCTGCCAGACCGTCGACGTCAAGGTGCCGCTCGTGGTTCGCCTTGCCGGCACCAATGTCGAGGAGGGCCGCAGGATCCTCGCCGAGAGCGGGCTTGAGCTCATCACCGCGGAGACATTGGCCGAAGCCGCCGAGAAGGCGGTCGCGGCCTTCAAGCAGATGCAGGAGCCTGCACGGGCGACGGCTTAAGGCCGCGCGCGCCCCGGGAGAACAGCAATGAGTATCCTTATCGACGAAACCACACCGATCATCGTGCAGGGCATGACCGGCGACAAAGGCTCGTTCCACACCAAGGAGATGGTCGAGTACGGCTCCAACGTCGTCGGCGGCGTCACCCCCGGCAAGGGCGGGACCAAGCATCAGGGCCTGCCGGTGTTCAACACCGTGAAGGACGCCGTGGAGGCGACCGGCGCCACCACCAGCATCACCTTCGTCGCGCCGGCGTTCTGCGCCGACGCCATCATGGAGGCCGTCGGACGCCGGCATCAGGCTGATCTGCTCGATCACCGACGGCATCCCGGCCCAGGACATGATGCGGGTGAAGCGCTACATGCGCCGTTATCCCAAGGATAAGCGGCCGATGATGGTCGGGCCGAACTGCGCCGGCATCATCAGCCCCGAAAAGTCCATGCTCGGCATCATGCCCGGCCACATCTATCTCAAGGGCAAGGTCGGCGTCATCTCGCGCTCGGGCACCCTCGGCTACGAGGCGGCCGCGCAGATGAAGGCGCTCGGCATCGGCATCACCACCTCCGTCGGCATCGGCGGCGACCCGATCAACGGCTCCTCCTTCCTCGATCATCTGCAGCTGTTCGAGGACGACCCGGAGACCGAGGCGGTGCTGATCATCGGCGAGATCGGCGGGCCCCAGGAGGCCGAGGCCTCGGCCTGGATCAAGGAGCACATGAGGAAGCCGGTGGTCGGCTTCGTCGCCGGCCTCACCGCGCCGAAAGGCCGGCGCATGGGCCATGCCGGCGCCATCATTTCCGCTGCCGGCGACAGCGCCGCGGAGAAGGCCGAGATCATGAAATCATGCGGCCTTACCGTGGCGCCGAATCCGAGCGAGTTCGGCTCCACGGTGGCGAGCGTGCTGTCCGGCAAGGCGGAGGCGCGGGCCCATATTTGAGCTTGCAGCGCGTCGCACGGGCTTTGATGGGCGGAAGGCGCTCGCCTCGGTGAAGCGAGGCGGGCGCCTTGCCAATTCCGGTCTCGCGGCGGCGCCAGATGTGCCTGGGCGGTTCATGAATGACAACCTCGGAAAGAGCGAGACTTCGGGTGCTCACGTCGCCGGCCCTGATCGCCGGAACCTCGGTGCGCGAGGCCGCGAGCCTCCTGTTCGGCTTGCTGCTCGACGTGGCGCGGCGGCATCGGCCCGAGGTCGAGACCGTGCTCGAGGGCCGCGCCATCATCTCCGATCTCTCGCCCGAGGCGATGGCCCGCGCGCTCCAGGCGCAAGGCATCTGGTTCCAGCTGCTGTCGATCGCCGATCAGAACGCCGCCATGCGCCGGCGGCGGTTCGCCGAGCGCAACAAGGGCCGCGAGGAGCTGCGCGGCACCTTCTCGAATGTGCTCGCCGAGGCGTCGCGAACCGGCATCGGCGCCGAGGAGATGCAGAAGCTGCTCGCCAATTTGCGCATCAGGCCGGTGCTCACCGCGCATCCGACCGAGTCGAAGCGCGTCACGGTGCTGGAGAAGTACCGCAAGATCTATCTCCTGCTGCGCGAGCTCGAGAACCCGCGTTGGACCAAGCGCGAGCAGGACGCCATTCTCGACGAGATTCGCGACCAGATCGAGCTCGTGTGGATGACGGGCGAGCTGCATCTGGAGAAGCCGTCGGTGCAGCACGAGGTGTTGCGGGGCCTCCACTTCTTCGACGAGACGCTATTCGAGATGGCGCCGAAAATGATCGGCGGCGTCGATCGCGCCTTGAAGAGGTCGTACCCCGACCGCCGCTTCGACGTGCCGCCGTTCTTCCAGTTCGGATCGTGGATCGGCGGCGATCGCGACGGCAATCCCTTCGTCACCACGCCGGTGACGCGGACGACGCTGAAGCAGAATGCGCTCGCGAGCTTGCGCCATTATCGCGCCAAGGTCACCGACCTCGCCCGCGCGCTGTCGATCACCGAGCGCGCCGCGTCGGTGCCGGAGAGCTTCCGCGCCGAGCTCGCGCGCGAGCTTGAGGCGAGCGGCGACGCGGCCGGCATCCGCGCCCGCAATCCCGGCGAGGCCTACCGCCAATATCTCACTTGCGTGCTGCGGAAGCTCGACGCCACCATTGCCCGCACCGAAGGCGCGGACGAGGCGCTCGGATGGGCCGTCCCTATTACGCCAATGCCGACGAGCTGATCGTCGATCTTCGCGTGCTGGAGAACGCGCTGGAGGAGGCGAACCTCGCCTCGATCGCGGCCGACCTCGTGCGGCCGGTTCGTTTCGCCGCGCAGATCTTCCGCTTCTCCACCGTCAGGCTCGACCTCCGCGAGAACACCACCCGCACCACCGAGGCCTTGCAGGCGATGTGGCGCGACGACCGCTGGCCGAGGCGGCGGCGACATGCCGGAGCCAAGCTCGGAGGCGTGGAAGGCCTGGATCATGGCCGAGCTCGCGCGGCCGCGCGATCCGGGCCGTGTGCTCGAAGGCCTAAGCCGCCGAGGCCGAGGAGACGCTGTCGATGTTCCGCCTCGTGCCGGAGATGCGGGGCCAACTCGACCGCGAGGCTTTCGGCAGCTTCATCCTGTCGATGACGCGCTCGGTCGCCGACGTGCTCGGCGTCTATGTGCTCGCCAAGGAGGCCGGCGTCTTCCTTGACGCCGCCGGCACCGAAATCTGCCCGCTGCCGATCGTGCCCTTGTTCGAGACCATCGACGATCTTCGCGCGGCGCCCGCCATCATGCGTGAGCTGCTCGCGGTGCCGCTCGTCCGCCGCTCGACGCGCTGGCAGGGCGGGGTGCAGGAGGTGATGATCGGCTATTCCGATTCGAACAAGGACGGCGGCTTCTTCACCTCCAATTGGGAGTTGTCCAAGGCGCAATCGAAGCTGACCAAGCTCGGCGACCAGACCGGCGTCAAGATCGCCTTCTTCCATGGTCGCGGCGGCTCGGTGTCGCGCGGCGGCGCGCCGACGGGACGCGCCATCGCGGCGCAACCCGCGGGCTCGATCAGGGGCCGGTTCCGCGTCACCGAGCAGGGCGAGGTGGTGTCGTCGAAATACGCCAATCGCGGCACCGCGCTCTATCAGATGGAGCTCCTTGCCGCGAGCGTGTTCGAGCATGCGCTGAAGTCCGAGCGCGAGGAGGCGCTCGTCCCCCACGCCGAGATCGACGACGCCATGGAGGCGCTGTCAGGGGCGTCGCGCGCGGCCTATACCAGGCTCATCTCGCATCCGGATCTCGTCGGCTACTTCCAGAGCGCAAGCCCGCTCGAGGAGATCTCGCTGCTCAATATCGGCTCGCGCCCGGCGCGGCGCTTCGGCGCGCGCTCGCTCGCCGATCTCCGCGCCATCCCGTGGGTGTTCGCCTGGGCCCAGAACCGGCATCTCATCACCGGCTGGTACGGCTTGGGCTCGGCGCTCGAAACCTTCATTTCGGTGCGGGGCGAGGAGGGCGAGGCGCTGCTCAAGCGCATGTTCAAGGATTCGCGCCTGTTCCGCCTGATCATGGACGAGGTCGAGAAGACGCTGCTCATCGTCGATCTCGACATTGCCCGCGACTATTCCAGTCTCGTCGAGGACGCCGCGGTGCGCGAGGCGATGTTCGCCATGATCGAGGCCGAGCTCCGTCTCACCAGGGAGATGGTGCTGAAGGTCAGCGGCGACCTTGAGATTGCCGGGCGCTTCCCCCGCCATCGGGAGGCCGTGAAGGAACGCCTGCCGACCATCGACGAGGTCAATCGCGAGCAGGTCGAGCTGTTGCGCCGGTTCAGAGGCGCCGCAACGGAAAGCGAGCGCGAGCGCTGGAAGCCCGCGCTCTTGCTCTCCATCAACACCATCGCCGCCGGCCTTGGGGCCACGGGTTAGAGGCATATGAGGATGAAAGCGGCACCGCGAAGAACATTCATCCCTCCCCTCGATGGGGAGGGCGGCTCGGCTGCAGGCCGAGCCGGGTGGGGTGATCCTTCCCCTCCCGACCCCCCACCCGGCGCGCATGCGCACGCCGACCTCCCCGCGAGGGGGAGGTATGCAATGCGGGACGAACCCGATGTCACACCAACCCACCATGCCATAGAGGAAGAGGAATAGAGTATGAGCTTCACACTGATCCAGCAGGCGACCCCCCGCCTCCACCGCTCCGAGCTTGCCGTGCCGGGCTCGAATCCCTCGCTGTTCGAGAAGGCGGCCAAGGGCGGCGCCGACATCATCTTCCTCGACCTCGAGGACGCCGTGGCCCCCGACGACAAGGAGCAGGCGCGCAAGAACATCATCCAGGGCCTCAACGATCTCGATTGGGGCTCGAAGACCATGATGATCCGCATCAACGGCCTCGACACCCACTACGCCTATCGCGACGTGGTCGACGTGGTCGAGAATTGCCCGCGCCTCGACATGATCCTGATCCCCAAGACCGGCGTGCCCGAGGACGTCTACGCCATCGACATGCTGGTGACGCAGATCGAGATGGCCAAGAAGCGCGAGAAGAAGATCGGCTTCGAGCTTCTGATCGAGACCGCGCTGGGCATGGCCAATGTCGAGGACATCGCGCAGAGCTCGGGCCGCGTCGAGGCCATGTAGTTCGGCGTCGCCGATTACGCCGCTTCGACCCGCGCCCGCACCATGGGCATCGGCGCGCCGCACCCCGACTACGGCATCCTCGCCGACAAGGATGGCGACAAGCCGCGCGAATATTACTGGAACGACCCCTGGCACTATGCGCTGTCGCGGATGATGGTCGCCTGCCGCGCCTATGGTTTGCGTCCGATCGACGGGCCGTTCGGCGATTTCTCCGATCCCGACGGCTATCTCGCCGCGGCCAAGCGCGCCGCGGTGCTCGGCTTCGAGGGCAAGTGGGCGATCCATCCCTCCCAGGTCGATCTCGCCAATCAGGTGTTCACGCCGTCGGAGGCCGAAGTGACCAAGGCCAAGCGCATCGTCGAGGCCATGAAGCAGGCGGCGAAGGAGGGCAAGGGCGCGGTGTCGCTCGACGGCCGCCTGATCGACATCGCCTCGATCCGCCAGGCCGAGGCCCTGCTCAACAAGGCCGCGGCCATGGGGATGTAGCCCAGGGAGCACGGGGGCCTCGCCTTTCTCAGCGTTCCTTTGGACGAGACCCGTCTCGAGCCGTCGGGGCGCAAGATGAGGCCTCATGGTTGACCCGATCCGGCCATTTTTCGCAGGCAGGACAAGCAGCCTCGGCGTGTGGCAAAGCAGGTTGTCGCTCATGCGATATTGCGATATTGCCGCACGAACGAGGTTCGGGGACCATCACCGTCAGGAGCTGAGGATGCCGACCTATAAGGCCATACCGCTCGCCGCGGCTGTTCTCGCCGCGACATTGCTTGCGCCCGGCCATGGGGCCGTGGCGGCCGGCGATCCGTTCGAGGAACTGAAGGGGGATTGGAAGGGCGGCGGCACCGTGGTGCCGTCGAGCGGCGAGCAGAAGACCGTCGCCTGCAAGGTGACCTACACCCTCAAGGGCAAGACCCTGACCCAGCACCTCCGCTGCGCCGGGGAGGACTACAACATCAACTCCACCGCCAAGATGACCGACAAGAACGGCAAGATCAGAGGGTCGTGGACCGAAGTCACCTATGACGCCAATGGCGGCATCACCGGCACGGTGCGGGACGACACCGTCCATGCCAAGATCAGCGGCGACAAATTTTCGAGCCGCATGAGCATCGAGATCTCCGGCGATGGCCACACCATCAACATCGTGCAGCTCAACGAGAAGACCGGTATCTATCGCCAGGTCGCGAGCCTCGCGTTTCACCGCTAGACGACCCGCAGCACCTTACGCGTCCAGGATCGAGAGTTGAAGCCGATGACCATGAGACTTCCGCCCACGACCACCACCGCGCTCCTTGCCGCGGCGTTGATCGCGTTTTCGACGGCCGCGGGCGCGGTCACCGAGCGCGTGAAGCGGGACTGCAAGCCGGACTACGATCGCTATTGCAACGCCTATGCCGTCGGCAGCGAGGGCTTGCGGGCCTGCATGTCACGTTCGGCGAAGAGCCTCTCCAAGATGTGCGTGTCGGCTCTCGTCGACGCCGGCGAGATGAGCAAATCCCAGGCCGATCGCCTGCGGAAACCGGGATCGAGCAAGACCTCGAGCTCGAAAAAAACCAGCTCGAAGAAGACCACGCACAAGCGCACCAGCTCGAAAAAAACCACCAGTTCGGCGCCGAAGGGCGCTTGGAACCCCTTCGGCCACTGAGGCGGCACCGGCGCCTCCGAGCGTTTCGCCGCTACGCTGCGGCGGGGCGGCGGTGGGTGCGGTATTGCGCCCGCACGAAGCGCATCACCGGCCGCTCGCTCCAGCGGCGGACATCGGCGGCAAGCGCCTCCGGTGCACGCATGTCGTGATAGACCTTCATCTCCCGCGGGCGGGCGAACGGCCCGAGCAGGCTCGCCACGGTGAGATCGGCGCGGCTGAAGCGCTCGCCGCCGAGATAGGGACGGCCGTCGGCGAGGAGGCCGTCGAGCCAGTCGAGCTCCGCTTCGAGCTTGGCGCGGCTGTCGGCCGCGGCGCCCGGGCCGATGTCGTAGCTCTTCATGATCAACCGCCACACCAGCGGCCAGGTGAGATTGCCGGCAACGCGATGCCAGCCGGCGGCGCTCTGGAACATGGCGCGCTTGACGACGTCGGCATGCCCCGGCAGCAGCGCGGCATAAGCGAGGCGGCGGACATGAATGCCGATCACCGCGTCGGCGCGTCGCTCGATCGCCGCGGCCTCGTCGCGCTTGGCATCGGGTGCGAGGCTCCGCCCGGACGCGAGCGCGTTCCGCTCGGCCCAATCGATGATGGCGCCGCTCCCTTCGACCACCTCGCCCACGCCGATCAGGAGCGGCAGGCTCGTCGCCTTGGCGCCGGCGCGGGCGGCGAGCACGCGGTGAAGCCCCGGCGGCCAGGTGACTTCGTCGAATTGGATGCCGTGCCACTCGAGCGCCCAGCGCGCCTTCTCGCAGAAATGCGAGGTGGCGAAGGTGGCAAGGCGCGGGCGATGCGGGCGGTCTCGGGTGTCGGTTCGGCTGCTCATGGCTCGGCGCGGGGCGCGTGGGGTGCGCGGGGGCGCGGCGAAGCGCGCGCTTATTCTAGCCGAGGCGGGAGGGGTCCGCATCAGACTTAAGTGCATGTGGTCACGGGCCACGAGCTTTGCGTAAAAAGGACGTACGGCGCGGTGGGGGGATGTTGACGCCGGGAGTGGAACTCTCCGCGTGGATCGAGCCTTAACCCAAGGCTAGCGGATGGAGGACCACCGATGAAGATCACTCTCGCTCTCGTCACGGCCATGCTCTGTGTCGGCGCCGGCGCCGGCGGCGCCAATGCCGAGACGCGTTACAGCAAGGCGCTCCAGAACGCCTGCGCCTCGGATTATCACCGCCTCTGCGGCGAATACGGCATCGAGACCTCGGCGCTGAGGCTCTGCATGGACCGCAAGGGCAAGTCCCTCACCAAGGTCTGTGTCGACGCCCTGGTCGCCGCCGGCGAGGTGTCGCGCTCGGAAGTCCAGCGCCGTGGGAAGAACGGCCAATAGCGGCCCCGCGAGGGGCCCGCGGCTCATGCGGCGCCCGAAGGGCCTCCGCTTCGTGACCTTTCGGTAACCATCCCGGGACTAGTGTTTTCCCCGGCGGGCCATGACAGCCCGGAGGGGATCGGTTCTATGCGTAAGGTCCTTCGCGTAGCCGCAATCGCGGCCGTCGGGCTCGCTTCGCTGTCCTGCGCGCGGCGGGCGGAAGAGCAGGTCGCGCCGCCGCCTCCGGCGGCCTACGACCAGTCGGGCGTGCCCGATGGCGGTGCCGGCTATGACGATGGACGCGGGCAGTCCTTGGCGGCGCCCTATGGCCGGTCGGACTATGCCGGCGACGGGGCAGCACCGCCGCCGCCCCCCTATGACCGATCGACTTATGATGCCGCCGAGCCGGCGCCGCCCGCATCGCCCTATGGGAGGCCGAACTACGCCCTCTCGCGGCCGTCGCCGCCACTAGCTTATGGCCGGTCGAGCTACGGACAGGGCGCGCCGCCGCCGTCCTACGGCCGGCCGTCTTATGCCCAGGCACCGCAGGTCATCACGCCGCCGGTCTATGGGCGAACGCAACCTCCGCCCTATGGCCGGCCGGCCTATGCCGAAGCCGCGCCGCCGACGCCACCGAACGGCATGGTGTGGCGGAGTTCGCCGCGCTGGGCCACGACGGGGAAGCCGCCGACGGCCACGGCGAGACCCGCGCCACAGAAGAGCGCCAGCACGGCGCCTCGCGCCAAGCCGAAGCCGGATCCGCAAGCGAAGTTCAAGGCCGCCCAGGCCAAGGCGGCGAAGGTTGGCGTCGAGAACCTGACGCAAGACGACATCGCCGGCTTGAGCCCCGACGAGATCAAGCAGCTCCGCGGCTACTAGCTCAATGATCCGTCTGTGACGCCGGGGTCGCCTTGCAGCTGCAAATCGTGACGCCGAGTTCGCCGTCGTCGCACTCGGGCTCGGTGAGGCAAGCCTTGGAGTTGTCCATGGCGCGGCAGCCGTCATCGCCTTCGCAGGCGCATCTGGTCTCGCCTTGGGGCGTGACGAAGCAGTCGAAATCCGTACCCGCCGCCGCGGGCAGGCCGAACGCCGCGATCATGACGATGGTGAGAAGGGCGAGCCGCATGGTGCCCTCCAAGGTCTCGATCGCACTCTACGCCCGCGCGCGCCGCTTTGAGAAGCCGTCCAAAGGTCGCGAGGCGGCGGCCGCGGAAACTCTGACGCAAGATGATCGGGGGTCGGCGCTCGAGCAGCTCCGCGGGCCGTAGCGCGCGGTGGTGCACGCGTCACAACTTCTGCAAGCGACTTGCCCGGTCTCTCGCGCCTCGCTTGTAATAGCTCGGGGCAAAGCCTATAGTCCAACCACTGGCACGCCGCCCCAGGCGATGACGGTGAAAGATTGCCGTGCCGACTTCGTGCACGCCGCTTTTTCCGAAAATCTCGGCACGCCGCGCACGTTTCGCCGGCCCTGCTATCCGCGGCGCAGGCCCAAGATCCAATCACGCCCGCTGCTCCGCCGGCCACCGCTCGAAAATTTTGAAATCCGAAGGGACGAAAACCCCATGCGCGCAATATTACACCCGACGTTTGGCATTCAGCTCGCCAAACCCTCCAATCGTTCCGACCGGGGCCCTCCCGCGCTGCCCAGTCCGGACCCGAGCGATTCGCAAGTCGATGCGTTCGAAGCCACGCTGCTCAAAGCGCGGGCTGCCTGGCGGGCAAGCAGGGGTCCAACCCGGACCGCCACTTACCACGGCCGTATGGCGCGGCCGCGATAGCACCGTCGTCGACCCAACCGAGGTCGGGACGAAGTTCGGCGCGGGCCATGGCTCGAGCGCCTCAGTCGATGAAAGGATTTTTGAAAATGTCATTCGATTACACGGCACTGGGGGAACTTTATCCGACCAGGGGCTATAAGCGCAGGGCGGGCAGCGTGAGCTACAAGCGCTTCGAGGTTGCCGCCGAAGCCATACGCTTCGCCATGGAGGAGATGCCGCGCGAGTACCTGTTGGGCACCTATCTCGAGGTCGACGAGGTACGGTTCAACGGCAGCGAAATTCGCTCACTGTACGAGAGCGGAAATTATCCGCTGCCTCGGCTCGCGGTGACGCGGCAATAGCGCGCTATTGTTGAGGCTCGACCGAGGAGGGCACTGGCACGGCCGGAAGCGTCAATCCGAGCTCGGCGGCCTTCGCGCGCACCTCCGCTTCGCTGCGCATCAGGAAGTTGACAAGGTGAGCGACGCTGCGTCCGTGCTCGATCCTGTTGCGAAGCGAGAACACATCCTTCTTGGACCACTCGGTGCCGGTGTTGACGTCGGGCTGTTCGGTCATGTGATCCAGCCCAGCTCCCGCGCCTTGCCGTCGGCGAGCTTCCAAGCGGCGGTCAAGAAATCCGCCAGGGTCATCGATACGCTCCTGTCTTCCTTGCGCGGGAAGCTTCCCGCCCGGAGCTTTAGGGAACCGGCCGGCAGGTAATACGTGATCACGTAGTCGCTGTCCGGCGCCGTGATCACGATCTCGCTGCCCTGCACGGTCGCCCGAAGCACGGGATGCGTGATTGGTTGCGGCGGCGGGCGGTTTGGGGGGGACATGTTCACGGGGTGGACGAGACTATACACAATCGCCGCGCCGAAGCGGACGAAATCGCAGCGCGGCGGCCGCAGTTCCCAAAAAGTCGACGGCAAGGTGGAGGCTTACCGGGCCAAGGTAAATGTCTCCTTCAAATATGAAGCGCAAGAGCGCGAGATTTCACTCCAGGGTTAGGAGGTCCGCATATTCTTCATGGCCTCGGTCAGAAGATGCCCAAGTTCCTGGGTTTGGGCCGTGAAAGCCCTCATCTGCGTTTCCGCAAACTGGCTCTGAAGCGTCATCAGGTGCTGCAGGTCCTTCGCCTTGGCAAGGTCTTGCGCCAACGAAAACGCGGCGTCGGCATTGGCCTTGGCAAATTGAACGGCGCGATTGCGAAGGCCGTCGAAGCCGGGAGCGGCCTGCCCCGCGGGCGTTGCCGACCACATGCTCATGGCACTCGTCACCCCTTGCATCCATTGGTCGTAAAACAGGCGAAACTGCTCGATGTTCTTTTCGGTAAGCTCGCGAATTTGAGGGGGAATTTCGAATGGGTTGTTTTCGGCCATAACTCGCTCCTTGTGTGCGCCATACCAAGCCCGGACAAGATACCAAATTAGAGCTGGTTTCTTCCCTGCATAATATACGATTGTTGGTCGCTACTGTTCCTCTGCATCAGCTCCCGTGTACCCGGCGCGGCAAAAGCCATGACATCTGAGAGAGAGGGCATTAATCCCTTGGCCGAGCCGAGCGGCACCGGCTGCGTCGAATGCGAGGCCTCCGGCGGCTGGTGGTTTCATCTCCGCCGCTGTGCCGAATGCGGTCATATCGGCTGCTGCGACAGCTCGCCGAGCCAGCACGCCTCGAAACATCATGCCGCCACGGGCCACCCGGTGATCATGAGCTTCGAGCCGGGGGAGCGGTGGTTCTACGACTATGGCACCGGCAAGCCGTTCGCGGGTCCGAAGCTGCTCCCGCCGCTCGCGCATCCGCTCGATCAGCCGGTGCCCGGACCTGAAGGCCGCGTCCCGCCCGACTGGGAAGATTTGCTCAACGAGTGAGCATCCGAATTTCTCTCGTCATATGGAAAGCGACCGCGGCCCGCTTAGATACGGACTGCCGCGCTCGAAAAACCGGCGCTTGAGGTCAATCTCCCGCGTCAAGCCGATGCGCGTGCTGCTGCCGACGGCACCAACCGGCCGCGCCGGCGTGCCGAGCCAGATCGGTCCGGCGGCACAGAGATCGGTGGCGTCGTAGCGCTTGTCGATCTGCATGGCTTGGGCCAGGCGGCCAGGCCCGCGGGCCAGATCCCGAAGGCGGGTCGTCTGGCGCAAGCGCTGCATCGTCTCGATGCCCTCGAGCGGTTCGAGCGCCCGCAACAGCACGCCGGCGCCGGTGCCTCGGTCTTCGCTGGTGACGTTCACCATGAACGACGAGCCATAGGTGAAATAGACGTAGCAGTAGCCGCGTCCGAGAAACAAAGTCTGATTGCGTGGTGTCTTGCCGCGGAAAGCGTGGCCGGCGGCATCGCCGGGGGGATAGCCTTCCACCTCGACGATGCGACCGCTTAGCCGGCCCGTCGCAACATCGTGGACCAGGGTTTTGCCGACGAGATAGTGCGCGAGGGCGATGGTATCCGCGGGCAATTCAGCCCGGCGGAGCGGCTCGATACTCGGTGTGGCTGGCGTCAGGAGACCTCCTCGGCGTCGGCCATCGCCTCTCGCCAACGGCCCGGGTCGGCATCGAAAATGAAGGCCCGCACAGATAAGCACCGTGCCGAGCGCAAGAAGCGCCGCGTCCGCGCGTCCTAACGCCGCACGCGCTCATAACGCAAGGGGAGGGCAAGGGAGCGGGCCAAGGCGGTTGCGCCACCCGCACCCGTTGTGTGGTAAAGTGAGCTTGGCAAAACCAGGAGGAGACCAATGTTCAAAGCGTCCATCATCTCCCTAGCCGTGCTGCCATTGACCGCCACCTGCGCACTCGCACAGACGAACACCATGACGTCCGGTCGGCCCTCGGCGGCTCTAAATCCTGAGCAGTGCGAAGCGATTTGGAACAATGCGGTCCCATCGGGCGACTTACTGGCTAAATCGGCGGCCGCGCCGTTCATCGTCAACTTCACGCAGGTTGACAAAGACGGGAGCGGAGACATCTCGAAGGCTGAGTTCCAAGACGCCTGCGCCAAGGGACTCGTGAAGAACATCGAAAACTAGTTGGCATTCGGGAGCGCCGGCGGAAGGCCACCGATGTCGGCTAACAAAGCGTAGGCCCGTCAGCGGGTCTGCCGGACGAAATACTCGTCTGCCGTGATGGACAGCGGAGAGCGCGTGAAGTCGGCCTCCCCCGTCACGAACATGTCTTCGACGCTGCTCGGGCCGCTATTGCCGCCGTAGGTCGCCATGCCGGTCCAGGTGATGTGCGCATGCCGGGGCGCTTGCTCGCCGCGACTGATGGCGATGACCTCCGCGTTGCTCGCGGTTCCGGTTGTGTAGAAGAACTGCGTCGCGTGGCGCTCGATGACACGTCCCCGGTTGGGGGTCAGATAAAGCTTGTTGACCATGAACCAGGTTTGCTCGACGGGGTCGGCGCCGGTTCGATGATCCCTCACGATCACCGCCGCCAGGTGTCCCACGACCAGGACCCAGTTCCGGTCGAGGTCGGCGCTGCGGTAAAACCACTCGGCGTCCGCTTCCTGCTGCGCAGTAACGTTGGCGAAACCGTACCAGACCCGGTCCACGGGGCAGCCGATCGTGCCAACCGGGACCGGCCCCAAGCAGGTCAGCGACTGCGGTGGCAGCGGTTCGACGTACAGCCTGCTCCCGGAGGAGTCTTTATAGACGATGGCGACGATGTCGCCGGCCGGCGCGAGCTCGGCCGCCGCAATCGGGCGCGGCTGGAGGTGATAGATCATGGTCTCCTCCCAAGATTTGGGTTCGGAGCACGACCTTCTGCCCGTAGGCCGAAACTTTCAAGGCAGCTCCTCGGCCTGATCAGCTAGTGCCGGAACTCAAGGGCGCGTCCGGCCGACTGGGAGGGGCTGCTGCTCTAGGGGTGAGGGGCGGGCCGACTGGCGGACGAAAAACGGGTACTCTTCCGGGCACTCTTTTCTGAGCTGCTGGTCGATGTTCGCTCAATTCCTCATCGGTCTCTTATGAGAGCGGACGGGGCGAGTGGGCTCAAAGTTCAGGGCCCATTAGTAGCCGATGATGATGGCGATCAGCGAAACAACGCATACGTCTTCGGAAAGCGCTCGCGCATCCATTCACAGTACGCCGAACGGTCCTTTTGCGACTTCTTCCGGTCGCGCGTCCAAACCAGATACGCGTAGTCGGCATCGAATAAATCACGGAAACCGTGCTCGCGCGGACGGCGGTGCATGTAGCTCTGAAGCAGATAGCTCAGCTGCTCTTCCGTCTGGCTGTAAGTTAGCGTCCGGAACGTCGACCAATCGCGGACCTTTCCGCGAGTGCGGTAAGGCTTGCGGCCCAGGAGGAGGAACACGAGATCGAAGAGCACCGCGATCACCGCCGCATTCGTCTCATCCTTCGTCTTCGTCGCATCGAGTTTCTTGAGCGCGAACTCGATTTCTTCCTCAATGTTCTTCCGATGGTCGGGATCGACCGAGCCCATCGAGCGTAGCGCCGACGCGCGGAGTACTTCGAAAACCTTAACGTAGAGCTCACGCCAGAAGCGCATGTCAGACCGGTCGATCGCCTTGTAGTACTTCTCTCCAAATAGCGCTTCGCCGATCCGCTCCAGCTTCATGCTGTGATGCCGGAAAAACTTCTGATCTTCCGGAATTCTCTCCGCGCGTACCTTCGGCATCGCTCAACTCCATTGCGTTCGCCGACTTCTTGGACGTCTTGGCGGCTATTTGTGGTTCACTCGAACTTATAATCGATGCGGGCCCTCACTTGCGAGATGTCGGCTTATGGCTCTTAGCGGACGTTTGAGATCAAAACTTATCCCCGCCCTCCGCGCCGCCCTTAGTCTGACATCGCCTCATCCGCTTGAGGGGCGCTATCGCGAAGCGCGCGACCGGCGGGATGAGGTGCGGCGCCTGCGGGGCTCGTTCGCTTGACGGGCCACTCGGGCGGCGCCGGGGCTCCGCCCGGGTCCACTACGAGGCCCTGCCAGGAGCTGGCTGACGACCGTCTGGTCTTGGACCCTTTAGATCCAAACGCAGGCCCCCAACGTCACTTTGACTTCGGTCCGTTGCCGGGGAAGCGGGACACTGACGGCGAAAGCGCGGCCCGGCGTGGTGCGAAAAATCGCCGCGAAATAGCATGTGTTTGCGCTATTGCTTCGCTACTTGAGCGCAAGCGCGTGTGGCGCGCCGAGAGGCGCCCGCCGTGTCCGGCAACGGATACGGAGCCATAGGTTTGCGTCTGTCGGCGCGCCGCCCCCTCATTCCGAGGGGAGAGTTTTCAGCAAAGCCCGGGCGCATCCGCGTCGCGGCAACGACGGAGTGTGCCCTGTCCTCATTCGTCATGCCCGGACTTGTTCCGGGCATCCACTAGGGCGTTTGAGGTTGGCGAGCGTCATCATTGGATTGCCGGGACAAGCCCGGCAATGACGAAGCAGAGGAAACGTCGTTACGTGACAAGACACGAGCAGCGAGCGCGCTCTTTACCTCTCCCCGCTGGGGAGAGGTCGCGCCGCGGCCACATCGTGGCGGTGGCGCGGGTGAGGGGGCGTATGAGCGCGGTGAAAATGATGAGAAGTCTTTGTCTCGACCCCCCTCCCTATCCCTCCCCACAAGGGGGGAGGGAAGAGTGTGTGCGGGGCGTCGTCGGATCTCCCCGCGAGGGGGAGGCATGAAGAGTTGCGGCAAGGATTTGGCACGGCCTTTCGCCCATCCTCGGCGTCGCCGGTACGACGGAGTGGGGGGTGATGCGTGCTCGCGGGCGCCGGTATGACGAAGGCAAGGAAGATCACGTGAGAGAGCCGCATGAGCGTCACCGCGCACAGCCGTAAATCGAGCGAAGCCGAGGCGCTGCGGCGTGTTGCCGATCTCCTCTGCCTGTGGCGGGTCTGCGGCAATGCCGCTTGCCGCCGCGCGCGCGCCTGCCGCGGCCGGCCGCGCCACTGCGTCAGGCGCAACTTGCCGGCGCTCCCTCCCGGCGTGCGCGCCTTCTTTGCGGCGTTCCGGGCGGCGAGGTCGTACCGCATCCCGTTCGAGACATTCCAGGAGGAGATGGCGGGCAGCGCCGAAGCCGAGGCTTATTTTGCCTGGGTCGCTGCCGCAAAAAGGCCCCTTTTTTCTTCGCAAGTGCGAAATAAACGTGACGCGCCGCAAAACGAAGCCTAAATTAGCCAAGGGAATCAGGGCGCGGCCGTAAATCGGCCGTCGAGATTCCGTTAAGTGCGAATTGAGCGGCGCAGTTGTGGCGCCCTAACTTGCCGGCACGCTTTGGACAATCCCGCCCGATCACGCCGGCTCCAAGCGGGGATGATCACATGAAGAATGGTACCAAGTCGCATAACGACAAGAAGCGTAAGACGAAGAAGCGGAAAGAGGCGAACGACAACGCGCCGCCGGCCAAGGCTCACCTGAGCGAGGCCAAGACCGTGAGCGAGGCGAAGCCGGTGATGCGCGTGCAGGCGGCGGCACCGATGCCGACGCCGAAGCCGAAGCTGAAGCCGAAACCCGTGGCCGCGGCGAAGCCGGTGAAGGCTGCGCCAGCGCCGAGACCCGCGCCGGCGCCGAAAGCTCAGGCCAAGCCAGCGATCAAGATCGTAGCCAAGATCGAAGCAAGATCGAGGCAAAATCGAACGGCAAGTCCAAGAAGGATGTGAAGAAAGAGGCCAGGAAGGCGACGACCTCCGCGAAGCCCGCGCCTGCCTTTGAGACGGCCCCGCTGATGCCAGCGTTCAAGCCGCCGTTCGCGGCGGCGAGCTTCGTCATGCCGCAAGCGATGATGCCGCAAGCGATGATGCCGCAGTCGCTGGCCGAAGCCGGACAGAGCGCGCTCGCCGTCAACCGCAAGCTGGTGGAGATGACCCAGGCCAATATGCGCTCGAGCCTCGACTTCGCCATGCGGCTCTCCACGGTGAAGACGCCGATGGAATTCATGAGCCTGCAGATGAGCTATTGGCAGGAGCGGATCGGCACCTTCGCCCGCCAGGCCGAAGAATTGCGGCAGCTTGCCGGCGGGCCGAGGCGCTAGCCGAGGGGCCTTGCTGCGGCGCGCCTTCATCCCCGCGGCGCAGCATCGGGCTGCTCGGGTTGCGGACGGCGCCCTCTCGCATCATGCGCGAGGCGCGCTGTGGCTCATCGCCAACAACAGATTTCTTTTTTCGGCGCGGCGTCCCCTCCACAGGGAATCGGGTTAGGCTCATCGGCACTCGTTCGATGCCTTGACCGGATTTTTCTTGGGGGCTCCGTCCATGACATCTTTTCGCGCGGGCGTGCCGCTCGCTCTCGTCTTGCTTTGCGGTTTCGTCTCGGTCGCGGTCGCGGCGCCGATCACGCCCTTGGTGCGCAAGGCCTGCGGCGACGACTACCGCAAATATTGCGGTGACTATGGGCTCCAGACCGAGGCCCTTCGCCTCTGCATGAACAAGGCTGGGCACAGCCTGTCCCACAGCTGCGTCAGTGCCCTGATCAAGGCCGGCGAGGTGAGTCAGGCCGAGGTCGATCAGCGCCAGAGGTCCGGCCACTAGCCTTGATCGGTGCGGGAGGCGGCGATGTCTCATCGCCTTGGCCTTTCGGCGTCTTGTCGCCAGCCTCCGACACGACCTAGGATGCCGCCTCGGTTGCACGAGAGGCGAGAGGTGAGGCATGGCGATTACCGGGGGCTGCATGTGCGGGGCGGTGCGTTACAGCATCGAGGCGGAGCCGATCACGGTGCGCAGCTGCTGGTGCCGCGCCTGCCAGTTCATCGGCGCCGGCAGCGCCACGGTGAACGTGGTGTTTCCGCGCGAAGCCATCAGCGTCGAGGGCGAGCTCCGCGATTATTCGAGCACCGCCGACAGCGGCAATATCATGCACCGGCAGTTCTGCGCGGCCTGCGGCACCCCGGTGTTCACGGGATCGGAGGCGCGGCCGCATATGCTCGCCGTCCGCGCCGGCACCCTTGACGACCCCAACCTCGCCAAGCCGGACATCACCATCTGGACGGCGATGGCGCCGAGCTGGGCCTGCATCGACCCCACCGTCCCCCATGAGGAGCGCCAGCCGCCGCTGGCACCCCTGCCGCCGAAGGCCTAGACCGAGGCGTCGCGCCAGCGCCGGAAGCTCGCGGCCTGCCCCCGGACCACCCCGCCCCTGTCGACAAGCTGCCACAGAACGCCATCCTCGATCCAGAACCGCCGGCCAGACTTGGCGATGCGCAGTCCGGAATAGCCGGTCGCAAAACCATTGCGGCTCACGGCATCGAGCAGGCGCTGGCGCTCGGCGCGGTCTCCCGGCTCCGCGGAGAGATGCGACGGCAGCCCGACGATCTCGTCCCAGTCATATTCGAAGCAGCGTTGCGCCGCTCTGTTGGCGTAGATGAAGCACGGGACGCTGGCAGTGTCATGGGCGAGAACGCAATGAGGTGCGCGCTCATAGAGCCATTCCGGCGTGGCTTCGCCGCCCGCGAGAAACTTGGGCTCCGCGCCGACGAAGTGCAGGTAGCTCGAAACCAGCAAATCAAAGAAATCGGAGTCTAGTATGTTCATGCCTCTGACGTACACTGGCGACGCTGATGCCGGAAGCCAAAGGAAGCGTCCGTTTGCGTGAGGAGCTGATTTTCGTCGGGACCTGCGACATCGCGGGCCATGTGCGCGGCAAGGGCTTCCCAGCGAGCGAGCTCAAGGCGCGTAAGAAGAAGGGCATCGGCTGGACCCACTCCAATCTGATGCAGACCGCGTTCGGCCCGATCCTCGATACGCCGTTCGGCACTGGCGGCGATCTGATGGTGGTGCCGGATGCGAGCGCCGAGGTCCGCGTCGCGTTCGGCGACGACGCCCCCGTCGAGCACTTCTTCCTGGGCGATATCCGCAACACCGACGGCAGCCCGTGGGAATGCTGTCCGCGCGAGTTTCTGCGCCGGGCCGTCGCCAGGCTGGACGAGGTGAGCGGGCTCAATGTGATCGCGGCCTTCGAGCAAGAATTCGTCTATACCGGCGTCGAGGACAGGCCGGGGCACGCTTATAGCCTTGGCGCCTGGCGGCGCGCCGGCGCTTTCGCCGAGATGTTCATCGCCAGCCTCCGTGCCGCCGGCCTCAAGCCGGATTTGTTCCTGCCGGAATATGGCGATCGCCAATACGAGGTCACCGTCTCGCCCGAGCCGGCATTGCAGGCCGCGGATCAGGCGGTGATCGTGCGCGAGTTGGCCCGCGCCACGGCGTTCCGCCTCGGCCACCGCGTCATCTTCTCGCCGATGCCGGTTGCGGACGGCGCCGGCAATGGCGTCCACATCCATTTCAGCCTGCACTCTTCAGCAGGCACGCCGATGACCAATGACCCTAACGGGCGATTTGGCTTGAGCGAACCGGCGTCGCACTTCGCCGCCGGCGTGCTGCATCATCTGCCCGCGATCGCGGCGATCACCGCGCCGTCGCCGGTGTCCTATTTGCGCCTCACGCCGAACCGCTGGGCCCCGACCGAGATCGATATCGTCAAGCAGGATCGCGGCGCGGCACTCAGAGTTTGCCCGGTGTTTGCCGCGGCGAAAGAGAAGGACATCGCCGGCCAGTTCAATCTCGAGTACCGCGTCACCGACGGTGCGGCTAGCCCCTATATGGCGCTCGGGGCCCTGATCTTCGCCGGCGCCGACGGCATCGCCAATGAGCTCGCCTTGCCCAAGGCGAAGGACACGCCAAAGCCGCTGCCCCGCTCGCTCGCCGAGGCGCTTGACGGCATGGAGGCAACCGCCGCGGTCAAGGACTGGTTCGGGCCGACCTTCCTCGACGCCTATCTCCGCCACAAGCGTTCCGAGCTTGGCTATGTGCAGGGGCTCGAGCCGGCGGAGCTCTGCGCGCGCTACGCCGAAGTCTATTGAAGACGCCGCCAGCCGGATCAGGGGAGACCGCCGATGTGGAGACTGACCGGCCTTGTCGTCGTCGCGCTCGTGGCGGTAGTGGGAGGTCCCGCCCAGGCTGACGACCAGACCGACTTCAAGGTGTGTAAGAGCACCTATGCGCTGTGCACCACTGCGCCGTGCACGCCGGTCGCGGGCAGCAAGGACACCGTCGCTTGCGCCTGCGAGGTGAAGATCGGCTATTCCGCGGGACAAGCAAGATTGCCAGGACGCAGCCGCGACGAGCGGCGGCAGCATCAAATCGCGCTATTTTCCGGTGAAGAGCTACGCGATCTGCGGCAACGACAGGCCCTGGGCCTGGTGTCTCGATAAGCCGTGCGCCATCGACAAGGACGACCCGACCAAGGCCAGTTGCGCCTGCACCAGCGTCAAGGACCAGGGGCCGTATGTCATCGTCACCGATACTTACAGCGACAAGTCCTGCACCACGGGCATTATCTCTTCGGCGACCGTGGACCAAATCACGCAAGTCATCGACTTCCTGAAGACGAACGCCGACCTCAAGCCCTTCGACATCAAGGTGCTGAATAGCGGCAAGTGATCAGTCGCCGGGAACGAGGGCGAGGGCTTCAGCGGTCGAGAGCAGACGGCAATAGCCTTTGAAGCAGGAGATCGCCGCCTGGTGCACAGCCTCGGTCTCGGCGGCGCAGGCGTCGTGCACGCAGGTCATGTAGTAGCCGCGGTCGGCGCCGTCCTTGACGGCGTGGTCGATACACTGATCGGTGAGGAAGCCCACGACGAACACGTCCTTGATGCCGATGTTGCGCAGGAGGTAATCGAGGTTGGTGGAATTGAACACCGAGGACGATGTCTTCCGCAGGACGATCTCGTCCCGCTCCGGGCCAAGCTCGTCTATCACTTTCGCCTCCCACGAGCCCTTGGCGATGTCGATGCCGGAGAGCTTGTAATCGAGGCTGCGGTCGCGGCCGTCCGCGGTGAGATTTTCCATCACGGTGTAGATGACCTCGAGGTCGGCGCGGCGGAACGCATCGAGCAGACGACGGATGTTGGGAATGGCGCGAGTGCCGGCGGCCTGATGCTCGGGACGCTTGACGGCCTCGGCCGAGCTCCAACTGCCATTCTGCACGTCGATAATGAGGAGGGCGGCGCGGCCCTTCACAATCGGGCGGTCGCGGGTGAGCGGTGGTGTTGACATGGCGCGTGAGCTTCTAGCATTAGCGGCCAATTCTCGCCAACGAGAGAAGCGTCAGCCGCCGTAGCGTTCGGTGCGAATGATGCCGCGGGCAACGCCGGCGGTGATGGCGCTATCGGCCGCGACCCCGACGAAGGCATTCGAGCCGCAGACGAACGCGTGCTTCGGCGCTTGCGGCAGTCGCGGCAGCACCTCGGTGAGGATCGCGGTATCGACGCGACGCTCGTAATCGCGTTCCCGCCGGGCGCGGTCGCGCGTGAGCGCGAACACCAGCTCGAAGCCATCTTGGCGATCGTGCAGCGCCATGAGCTCGTCGCGGAAGATAATCTCGTCCCAGCTCCGCGCCGAGTAGAACAGCAGCACCGGTATGGTCGAGCCTTGTGTCGCGCGGTGGCGGATCATCGACATCAAGGGGACGACACCCGACCCGCCGCCGAGCAACAACAGCGGTCCACCGTCGGCAGCATCCCAGACGAAATGGCCGCCGATGGGGCCTCTCAGCTCGATGTCATCGCCGACCACGGCCACCTCGTGGAAAAACGGTGAGACCTCGCCGTCGTCGAGACGCTCGATGGCGAGCTCGATGCTGTCCTTGGTTTCCGGCGCCGAGGCGATCGAGTAGCTGCGCTCGGTGCTGTAGCCGTCAGGCGCGGTGAGACGAACATCGACGTGCTGCCCAGCGCGGAACGAGAAGGGATGCGACGGCGTGAACACGAAGCTCTTCACGCGCGGGGTCTGCGGTAGGATGGCGGTGATGGTCGCTTGCTGCCAGCGCAAGGCGCGAGAAGCGGCCAAACTGGCGGCGCTGGTGTCAGTCACCGGTGAAGCGCTGCTCGCGCCAGGGATCGCCATAGATGTGGTAGCCGCGGAGCTCCCAGAAGCCGGCTTCATCTCGTTCGGTGAACTGCAAGCCGTTCACCCATTTCGCCGACTTCCAGAAATAGAGATGCGGCACGAGCAGGCGCGCGGGTCCGCCATGGTCTGGCGGTAGTGGCGCGCCCTCATAGCGAAGCGCGATCATGGCCTTGCCGCCGACGAGGTCGGCGGTCGGCACATTGGCGGAATAGCCGTCAAAGGAATGGGCGAGCGTGAACGGCGTCGGCGGCTGGTCGAGGCCGGCAGTGGACAAGATGTCGTCAATGAGCACGCCTTGCCAGGGCGTGTCGAGCTTCGACCACTTGGTGACGCAATGGATGTCGCGGATCTGCTTGGTTTGGGGCAGCGCGTTGAACTCGGCCCAATTCCAGCGCGCGATTGGCTTCGGCCCCACTTTCAGGGTAAAGGACCAATCCTCGGTGCGGATATGCGGCGTCGGTCCGGCGGAGAGCACGGGAAAGTCCTCGGTCAGCGACTGCCCCGGGGGCAGCCGCTTGGCGATGTCCGGCGGGCGCTGCCGCCCGGTGAAGCCCCGCGTTATCATGTGGGGAGAGATCCTTGCGATGGTTGAGCTGGCCTAGTCTCACACGACCAATCCGGGAACGCTGTTGCGGAAATGAGGGCGTTCGTGCGGCAAACGGACGCCGGAGTAGCGAAAGATTGGTCGAGAGCATTCAACCCAGCGGAGAGAGCCCTTAGATTTAGCGTCGGGCCACAAATCGCCAAACCCGCCATGCGCTACAACTCAATTGATGAACCTGCGTAGGAGAGATCACGGTATGTCAAAGCTGGATGCGAGCCAATCGGGATCGTTCAAAATCGGCGGGGATGTCGAAATCCATCGTCTCGGCTTTGGCGCCATGCGCCTGACCGGAAAGGGCGTCTGGGGTCAGCCCGAAAACAGGGACGAAGCCGTGCGCACGCTGAGGCGTGTGCCCGAGCTCGGCATCAATTTCATCGACACCGCGGACTCCTACGGCCCGAATGTCTCCGAGGAGCTCATTCGCGAGGTTCTGCACCCCTATGAGGGCATTCTGGTCGCCACCAAGGCGGGGTTCAGGCGGAGCGGGCCGGGCGCCTGGGAGACAGACGGCCGCCCGGATTATTTGCGCGAGCAGGCACTGAAGAGCCGCGAGCGGCTCGGGGTGGAGACGATCGGGCTCTGGCAGTTGCACCGGATCGACTCCAAGGTCCCCGCCAACGAGCAATTCGACGCCGTGAGGTCGTTGCTCGACGACCGCATCATCCGCCATGCGGGATTGAGCGAGGTTTCGGTCGACGACATCAAGGCCGCCGCCAAGGTGTTCCCCGTCGCCACGGTGCAGAACAAATACAACCTCGTCGATCGCGGCAGCGAGGACGTGCTCGACTATTGCGAGCGGCACGGCATCGGCTTTATTCCCTGGTTTCCGCTGGCTGCGGGGAAGCTCGCCAAGAGTGGCTCGATCCTCGATGCCATGGCGCGGAAGCGCGGCGTAACGCCGGGGCAGCTCGCGCTTGCTTGGGTGCTGAAGCGCAGCCCGGTGATGTTGCCGATTCCAGGCACGTCGAAGGTCGCTCACCTCGAAGAGAATGTGGCCGCGGCGGCGATCCATCTCAGCGACGAGGAGTTCGCCGCGCTCAATCGTGCGGGCATCGCGGAGCATGAGGCTGCCTGATCGCCCGGCATCTCCTCCTGCCTTACGCGCGTGCTAGGTTGGGGGCATGATCAGATCGGGGAATTCTGCGCAGCGGCATTCCTGATGGGCGCCGCGCGGACGAGGTGGTTGATCGCCTGGTTGAACGGGCGCGCGGTTTCCGCATCGAGCGCATTGTCTCAACCGGACAAATGACGCCTGAAGGCGAATGGTACGATCAAGACGACGACGAATGGGTGCTGGTCGTTGCCGGCGCCGCGCGGCTCAGAATTGAAGGCGAGGCGCGTGACCGCGAGCTCGCCGAAGGCGACTGGGTGCTGCTGCCGGCGCATTGCCGCCACCGCGTGACCTGGACGCAATCCGAGCCGCCGACGGTTTGGCTCGCCGTGCATTTCTAAATCTCCTATCGCCGGTCATCGTCGGTAGCCATTGTGCCGGTAAAGTAACGGTAGAGCGCAAGCGCCCGGTTCACATAGGAGGCCTTCGGCACTGCGAGACGCGAGGGCAGGCCTTCGCCCGCCCAGGCGAGGCCGTAATAGGCCCAGTCTTGCGGCCCTGTGCGCTCGAGGAAATGCACCGATTGCAAAGCGGCCGGTGCGAACAGCGTGAGGTAGAAGCGCTCGACCGGGCTCACATTCTCGATCGCCACGACGAAGCCACTCGGTGCGAAGCTCTCGAGTTGCATGCGGTAGACGATGTCGCCGGAAGCGCGGTTGTCGGCTTCGGCGAAATAGAGGTCAGCGCCGCTTCGCATCTCGGCGACGGTGAAGTCGGGGCGGGGGCGCCGAGCGTCAGGCCCTTCGAGCGCGGTGGCGTGGGTGATGAGCGTGCGCCAACCGCCTTCGGTCACCGACCAGTACCGGAGCCCCGCCAAGGCCGAGATGGCGCCGAAGCGCTCGAGCAGATCGCCGGCGCTGCCGCGATAGGCAAATCGGCCGGCGACGACCACCAAGACGCCGCCGCCTTTCGCCGCCCAACCGGTGCAGGCGGGCGGCGTCCAGGCCGCACCGAGGTCGGCGCTTGTCCAGACCCGGATATTGGGTGGTGCGCCCGGCGCGGCGTAGGTAGGAACGGGTGCCCGACCGGCGCAGGGCGGCTGCGGGCCTTCCGCGGCGGTCGCGAGGCAGGGCCCGCACAAGACAATGGCGATGGCGAGAAGCGCCCTCAGAGCGTTGCCCCTTCCGAGATCCGAGAGGCAAGTTTACCCCAACGCGGGATTATTCCGCGGCGAGCCTGACATATTGGCCGTTGGCCACGGGGCAGCGGGCCCACAGCTCCTCGAGCGCTTGGATGAGATAGTCCATCTGCGCGTCGGTATGCACCGGCGAGGGCGTGAAGCGCATGCGCTCGGTGCCGCGCGGCACCGTCGGGTAATTGATCGGCTGCACATAGATGCGGTAGCGCTGCATCAGGGTGTCGGTCACCGCCTTGCAGTGCACGGGATCGCCGACCATCACCGGAACGATGTGGCTCGGATTGTCCATCACCGGCAGCTTGGCGGCTGCGAGACGGGCCTTGAGGGTCGCGGTGCGCTCCTGATGGCGCTCCCGCTCGGCGGTGCTCGCCTTGAGGTGGCGGATGCTCGCCAGCGCGCCGGCGGCGATCGCCGGCGCCAGCGAGGTGGTGAAGATGAAGCCAGGGGCATAGGAGCGGATGGCGTCGCAGCAGGCTTTGCTTGCGGCGATATAGCCACCCATGACGCCGAAGCCCTTGGCCAGCGTGCCGTTGATGATGTCGACACGGTCCATGACCCCGTCGCGCTCGGCAATGCCGCCGCCGCGGGGGCCATAAAGGCCGACGGCGTGGACCTCGTCGAGATAGGTCAGGGCGTTGTACCTGTCGGCGAGGTCGCAGAAGGCGGCGATCGGGGCGATATGGCCGTCCATGGAGTAGACGCTCTCGAACACGATGATCTTCGGCGTGCCGAGCGGGTACTTCTTCAGCTGCTCCTCGAGATGCTCGATATCGTTGTGGCGGAAGATGTGCTTCTCGCCGCCGCCGTGGCGGATGCCCTGGATCATCGAGGCATGGTTCTTCTCGTCGGAGAAGATCACGAGGCCGGGGACCAGTCGCTGCAAGGTCGAGAGCGTCGAATTGTTGGCGACATAGGCCGAGGTGAACAGCAGCGCCGCCTCCTTGCCGTGGAGATCGGCAAGCTCGGCCTCGAGCTCGACATGATAATGGGTGGTGCCGGAGATGTTGCGGGTGCCGCCGGAGCCGGCGCCGACGGTGTCGATCGCCTCATGCATGGCGGCGAGCACCACGGGGTGCTGGCTCATGCCGAGATAGTCGTTGGAGCACCACACCGTGACGTCGCGGACGCCGTCGCCGCCATGATGGTCGGCGGTGGGAAAGGCGCCGCAGCGGCGCTTCAGATCGGCAAAGACCCGGTAGCGACCCTCGCGATGCAGCGCGTCAAGATGCTCCCGGAAATAGGTCTCGTAATCCATCGTTCTCAACCCGAACTGCCCGGCGACCCCGCCAAATCTCGGCTCTTTGAACCACACCTTGGCCAGGAAATACAGCCCTGACAACCATTGATCCGAGGAAGCAAAGGCTGGCCTCCAGCACCTTGCGCTATATCAAAATATCTCGAGACTTACCGGCTTTTGGTCGTGCTTGCGCCGTTTTGCCACCCTGATCGCGACCGCCCGCGCGGAAACGCCGCGCCCAATCTTGGCCGCTATGCTAAGGCACGGCCGATGAACACAGCCTGAAGACAATTGGATGCACCGCCACTGACCCGCAACCGTCCCAAATCCCGCGCCAAGCCGAAGTCGGCGAAGACGCAGGCGCCGCGTCCCGAACCCAAGCCGGCGTCGGAACGCGTCGGCGAGACGCCGGCGGCAGGCCCGGGATCGACGCGCGTGATGTGGGGCGCGGTCCTCGGCGCTGCGGCCCTGGTGCTCCTGGCCGGAGCCGGGGCCTATTGGTGGCCCGGCGCGGATTGGCACCGGACTGCCGGAGGCGCCGGCGAACAGCTCGCCTATGTCGGCAGCGACGCCTGCGCCACGTGCCACCGCGACGAGGCCAAGCTCTGGCACGGCTCGCAGCACGCGCACGCCATGGCCCACGCCAGCGACAAAACGGTGCTCGGCGACTTCAACGATGCGAGCTTCGATTATTACGGCGTGCACTCGCGCTTCTTCAAGAAGGACGGCAAGTTCTTCGTCGAGACCGACGGCACCGACGGCAAGCTCGCGACCTTCGAGGTGAAATACACGTTCGGCCTCGATCCGTTGCAGCAATATCTCGTCGAGTTTCCCGACGGACGCGTGCAAGCGCTGTCGCTCGCCTGGGATTTGCGGCCGAAGGCGGAAGGCGGCCAGCGCTGGTTCCATCTCTATCCCCACGAAGATATTCGCCACGACGACGTGTTGCATTGGACCAAGCTCAATCAGAATTGGAACTTCATGTGCGCCGAGTGCCACTCGACCGGCGTGCGCAAGAACTATGACGCTAAGACCGACAGCTTTCACACCACCTGGGCCGAGATCAGCGTCGGCTGCGAAACCTGTCATGGGCAAGGCTCGCGTCACGTCGCCTGGGCCAAGGGGCTAATCCCGTCCGCCAAGACCGATCCGGACATGGGTCTCGTGGTGCGCTTCGACGAGCGGGCCGGCGTGACCTGGGCGCGTGATGCCAAGACCGGCCAGCCGCAGCGAAGCGTTCTACCCGCTCAGCTCCGCAAGGAGGTCGAGACCTGCGGTCTCTGTCATGCCCGCCGCGGGCAAATTTCGGAGGACTGGGTTCCCGGACGCCCGCTGTCTGACACCCACATCGTCGCGCTGATGACCCAAGGCATCTATCAGCCCGACGGGCAGATGCAGGACGAGGTCTACAATTACGGCTCGTTCAAGCAGAGCAAGATGTTCGCCAAGGGGGTGACCTGCAGCGATTGCCACGACCCCCATAGCGCCAAGCTCAAGTTTCCGGGCGACAAGGTCTGCACGCAGTGCCACGCCGAGACTTACGCCACCGTGGCGCACAGCCATCATGAGGGCGGAACCCGGCGGTCAGATGCGTCTCCTGCCACATGCCGGCGCGGACCTTCATGGTGATCGACAAGCGCCACGACCACAGTTTCCGCGTGCCGCGGCCGGACCTCTGGCCAAGCTCGGAACCAACAATGCCTGCACCGATTGCCATAAAGAAAGTCCGCGGATTGGGCCACGGCCGCGATTGCGGGCTGGTTCGGTCCGGACCGCAAAAGCTTCCAGACCTACGGCCCAGCGTTCTACGCGGCCTGGAACGACGAGGCGGACGCGCAAGAATTGCTCGCCGCGGTCGTCGACGATCCGCAAACGCCGGCCTTCGCGCAGGGCGAGCGCGCTCGAAGCGATGGCACTGTCGCGGTCGACCCTCGCGCTCGCGCAGAAGAACCTGTCCGACCCCGATCCCTTGGTGCGCGTCGCCGCGCTCGACATGCTTGACGGGGTGCCGGCGGGACAACTTCGGACATCGGTGTCGCCGCTCCTCACCGATCCCGTGCGCGGGGTCCGCATTCGCGCCGCTTCACTCCTTCCCGGCATGCCCACAGCGGGGCTGGCGCAGGCCGACCGCACCAAGCTCGACAACGCCGTCAAGGCGTTCATCGCCTCAAACGAGTCAATGCCGACCGGCCGGAATCGCGCGCGACCCTCGGCATTACGATGCGCGTCGGGGCGACACCGCCAAGGCCGAGGCCGAGTACAAGGCGGCGCTTCGCTTGAGCCCGAGCTTCGCCCCCGCCGCGGCTAATCTCGCCGATCTCTACCGGCAGCTCGGACGCGAGGCCGAGACCGAGAAGGTGTTGCGTCAGGCGCTCGAGCGGTCGCCGCGAGCAGGGCTCCATCATGCGCTCGGGCTCGCGCTGGTCCGCCTCAAACGCGAGGACGAGGCCCTTGCCGAGCTTGGCCGCGCCGCCGAGCTCGAGCCCGCGCGGGCGCGCTATGCTTACGTCTATGCCGTGGCGCTCGGTTCGAGGGACATCACGGCGAGGCGATCAAGGTGCTGGAGCAGAGCCTGGCGCGCCATCCCGGCGATCCGACACGCTCTTGGGGTGATCGGCTTCAATCGCAACGCTGGCAACACTGGCGCGGCGCTCCGTTATGCCGAGCAGCTGTCGAAGTCGGAACCGGACAATACCGAGCTCAACGCTTTGATCCAGAGCCTGCGGGCAGAGACCGGCACCGGCGCGCCCTAATCCTGCAATCCGTCCTTGAACTTGATCGCGGCGTGGGTGCCGTCGCAGAACGGCTTGTTGCTGGAGGCGCCGCAGCGGCAGAGCGTGACGCGATTGCGGATCTCGTAGCGGAACCCGTCGGCGCCGATCACGGCGATGCCACCGCGCAGCCACAGTGGGCCGGAGCAATCTTGCGCCGGGTCCTCGACCAGCCCAATCGAGGGTTCATAATCGGGCTCGATGGCCTCGCCGGTGGCGTTGTCCCAGGCAACGAGCCGCCCTGAGGGGCAGTCGCAGGTCTGGCGCACGAAGTCGCGCCGGGCTTTCGCGTTGTCGGTCTCCTCGACCAGAGACCAGACCTGGCCGTTGGGATCGCAGAAGCGTGCGAAGGCGCAGAGGCTCTCGACGTCGGTCAAGGTCATGGCCGGGCCGACAATGGCCTTGGCCTCCTCGCGATAAGGCTTACGGCTCGTGGTCTCGGCGCCGTCAAACCCGGCCTTCAAATGGCTGCCGTCGCAGAACGGCTTCCGCGCGCTATGACCGCAACGGCAGAGGGCATAGTTCGCCTCAGCGGCGTAGCGAGCACCCCAGTCCCATCGCACCGATTCGCCCTCGGCGTTGGTGCCAATGGTCGCTCGGGCGAGCGGGATGTTTCCCGAGACCAGATAGGGGCCGTCCTCGGTGATGCGAATTTCGGGAATGGGTGTCGCCGCCTCCAACATTTCTCCTCCATGGTAAACGCGGGGCTTTGGCGCGATCGCCGGGCGGAATCGTCGCGACTCCCGTTGCAACCGATCAAAGTTTTCGACGTTATTGTGCCATCATGCGCGTCGTGCAGATATAACTGTGTCGGAGTTTAATCTAAAACACGACTTGTCGGCGCGATCGAGTTCTCGCGACCCCGTCGCGGGCGGTGAGGCGGCGTATCTTCGGAGAGAAAATCAATGGCGGAGTCTGTCCTATTACCCGGGACAAACTGGCGGAGCTCCTGAATGAGGATTTGTCCCGCGAATATCAGGCCATCATCGTCTTGACCGTGGTCGAATCGCAAGTGCTGAAGGGCGCGGAGTACATGAACATCGCCGATCAGCTCGAGCAGCATGCCCATCAGGAGCTCGAGCACGCGCTCACCATCTCGCGCCAGATCGACTATCTCGGCAAGATGCCTACCGTCACCCCGAAGCCGGTCAAGGTTTCAGAAAAGATGCGGGATATGCTTAAGTTCGACTTGGATAACGAGAACGAAACCATTCGCAATTACCGTGAAAGAGTTCGCCGATGCGAAGCTCTCGGTGAATTTCCGCCTTGGCCGAACAATATCCTGAGAGATTTCGTGCAAGAGCAAGATCATCAAATCGATTTCGCAACCGCTCTTGGCGAGGAGGTGCCGGACGTCAGCCGCTTGAGGAGTCGCAGCAAGTAACCTCGCTGACGACTGGCACCGATGTGGAATGGGGGCGTTGTCAGTCCCCCGAGCACCATGGAGGAAACAACATGGAAGCCACTTGGATGCCGAGCACGGAACATGGCGAGATCCACAATCGGGCCGAACTGCCGGAGAGCGTGTTTGCGTTTCCGCAGCAGCGCAAGGAGCCGCTGACCGACGCCGAGCACGTCATCAACGCGCTCGCCCGCTTCGATCAGGTCGAGGACGTCGCTGACGCCGATCGTGACCTCGCCTTCGCCAACATCAAGAAGGCGGCGCAGTATTACGGCGTCGATGTCAGAGAGAACAGCCGGTGCGACCTGATGCGCGGCTGACCGCCGACGATTTTATCATTGCGCATGATGCCGAGGAGCCAGCCTTGGGGCTGCCTTCCCGGCTTGCTTTTTTGACTGTGCCGCCAAAAAAGCGACCCAACCGCTTGCCAATATCTACGCGAGATACTCAGTCGTTGCGAGGCTCACGAGATGGAGGAATCCACTTAACATTGCGAGCGCGCTGCCGCAGATCGATTGGACGATTTTGTCAGGCAGGAGGAGGAATGCGGCGTCGAACTCGACAGTGGCTCCGACTTTGAACGCGCGCTTGCGCTGCTCACGGTGCGGCGGCACGTACGGACAGAGCCCCGACGGCGCGTAGCCCCGTCTGGCCCGGCCCGCTTGCGTCATTCAATTTAGACAGCAACGCTTTGCCTAAGAGTTCGCCTCCGTGCGGTGAAAGTCGATTAGGCAACCGCCTCTTCGGCGCTGTTCGAGTGCCAGGGTCAACGGCTCCCACGACTTCGGCAAGGCGCTCAGGGTAGGCCGACTTCGACAAGATCGGCGCTCCTGGTACCCGATTACGGATATGCTCGATCGTGGATTGATCGGTGTAGGCGGTGACGAACACGACCGGCACCTCGCAAACCTCTCGGATCCACCGAGCGATCTCGATGCCTTCGCGGCCGCCTTCGAGAGAAACATCCGCCAAGACGATGTCCGGATGGTCGCTCATGGCAAGCGAGCGGGCTGAATGGGCATTTGGGGCAAGATCGCAAACCTCAAAGCCGAGAGTGTGCATGATCGCTTCGAGATCATTGGCAACGAAAAACTCGTCCTCAATGATCAGGGCGCGCCGGGGGTGATGAGACAAAGATTGGGCCATGTTCTACGCTCCGAGGTAGTGCCTCCGCTCTTATCTGGAACAAAGACGGGCGTGGGTTCGTTCCAGGCGAAGATGAAAAGTGGCGCGGCACGGCGCGCAAGCCGACGACCAAGCCTTGAACGCAGAGCGGTGCTGGTGCACGTGGCGCGGCAAGTGATGCCTGGGCTGGAGGGCATCACTTGCTCACCGCTAGCCCATGGGCGGCATCGCTTCGAATGTTGGCAGTCCACCCTTGACGACATCCTGATCCCAGTCAGGCCCGCTCTTGGTGTAGATCACCATGCCGGGCTTGAATTGCTCGGGGTCGTCGAGGCTCCCGGCTTTGAACATGATCACATCAGGCAATCCCGATGAGACGGTGAACAGTGGTCCGCCACAACTGGGGCAGAACCCGCGCCCTACCGTATTGCCGCTGTCGGCGGTCACCTCGTAGACCTTGGTCTCACCGGTCATGGTCACGCCGTCCTTGGGAACGGCAAAGATCGAGCTGTGTCCGCCGCCACCGCTTTTCTGGCAATCGGTACACTGGCAATGACCGCCGAAAATGACATCACCAGTCAACTCGTAACGAACGGCGCCGCAATGACAGCCTCCCTTTAACTCAGCCATGCCAACCTCCTACATCCAATGTTGCCGTGAGAAATGGTTTCGATCGGCGATGATCCGGCGCGGATACCCGCCAGTCCAGCCGTCAAGCCGACTTTGCAACCCGCGTCCCGCCGACGACTTCGAGTACTTTCTCGGCGGCTGCCGCCGATGAAGCGGGATTTTGTCCCGTCACGATATGTCCGTCGGCAACGACGAAGGACTCGAAGTCGGGGCCTTTGACGTAGTTGCCACCGAGTTCCTTGAGCTTCTCCTCAAGCAGGAAAGGCACGACTTCGGTCAGTTCGACGGCAGTTTCCTCGCCATTGGTGAAGCCCGTTACCTTGCGACCTTTCACCAAGGGCCAGCCGTCGGAGCCTTTGGCGGCAACCAGAGCCGCCGGACCGTGGCAAACAGCGGCGATGGGCTTCGCCTCCTCGTCGAATGCCTCGATGAGGTTCGCCAAGGTCTGATTGCCGGGATAGTCCCACATCGGCCCGTGGCCGCCGGGAAAGAAGATTGCGTCGTAATCTCCGGCGTCGAGCTCGGCGATCGGTTTGGTTTTCGCCAAAGCAGCCATCGCGTCCGGGTCGGCCTCGAACCGGCGTGTCGCATCGGTTTGCCAATCGGGCGTATTGCTTTTCGGATCGATCGGGGGTTGACCTCCCTTGGGAGAGGCGAGCGTTACCTGGGCGCCTGCATCCGTGAAGACGTAGTAGGGGCTGGCCAATTCCTCCAGCCAAAAACCGGTCTTTTGACCGGTCGAGCCCAGCATGTCGTGAGAGGTCAATATCATCAGAATTCGGGCGGGCATTTCGACCTCCTTCGGTCAATTCGCAGTGCTCACGGGGGCGTATCGCGCGTCCGGGCCACTCCTGCGGGCTCCGGCATTGGCGACCGATGTCCAGTTTGACCATTTGGCCTTTTTCAAATCAGCTTATAAAGATGCTCTACGGTTCAAGCATTGTTGTTGAGGAGCAATAATGCGCAATTTCGATGGTCTTCTGGAATTCACTGCGGTCGTGGACCAAGGCGGATTCACCGCAGCGGCCGACGCCCTTGGCGTGTCCGCGTCCTACATCAGTCGGAGGGTGTCGGCCCTGGAAGAGCGCCTGGGCGTGAGGTTGCTCCACCGCACGACCCGAAGCGTCAACGTTACCGAGATCGGCGCGCTCTATCACGAACGGGCGCTGATGATTCTTTCCGACGTCGACGCCTTGGAGAACGATATCGCCGACCAGCAACAATTGGCCGTCGGTGCTATTCGGATTTCCGCCGGAGGCGTGTTCGCCGATCATTTTCTCGCGCCGGCGCTGGCCCAGTTTGCGGCGCGTTATCCGCGCATTCGCATCCACCTCGATATCGTCGACCGCAGGGTCAATCTGGTGCGCGAAGGCTTTGATCTCGCCATTCGCCATGGCGCGCCGGGAGACCCCGATCTCATCGCCAGGCGCCTCGCGACGCGGCGGATGCAAGTTTACGGTTCACCCGATTATCTTGACCGCGCCGGCCGGCCCCAAACGCCGCAAGATCTGAAAGCCTTCGAATGCATCACTCATTCGCTGATGCCTTGGCGATTTCAGGCCAAAGGCGGCGAGCCGTTCGAGTTGAAAGTCGAGAGCCGCTGGTCCAGCAATAGCGGCACAGCGTTGGCCGAGGCGGCGGCGGCGGGTCTCGGCCTGACGCATCTCGCCAACACCTATACGGACGATTTGATCGGCAGCGGCAAGCTGGAGGCTGTGCTTTGCGATTATGAGTTGCCCCCTTCCGCCACGCATGTCGTCTACCCGTCGCGCCAGCGGTTGCCTTACCGCATGCGGCTGTTGATCGATTTTCTGGTGGCGCACTTCGACCGCAAGGGGTGACCGAGGTCGTCTTCCTGTTCGTTGCAGCCTACTGCTCTGGCATTGCTGAGTCGCAAACGGCGGGCCGCAAGCTAAACGCCACGTGTTATTTTAGGGGTGCATCGCTCGGAGGTGCCTCATAGCCCCCGCCGAATTTGTAGTTGAGGCCAACCCGGACGATGTTGAACTCTGCCGGGCTCGCGGAGAATCGGTAGTTCACCGGGTCCCTGGGTGGGGGGTAGGTGGCTGTCCCCGAATAGGCGTCGCCGTCGAAGCGTACGAACAGGTACTCAGCCTTGGCCGTCCAATTTGCCATCCAGGCAAATTCTGCGCCGCCACCGACCGTCCATCCGGTGTCCATATCGCCTCTAGCGTCGATCAGGCCGCCGCCGCAGCGGGGGACCGTATTGCAAAAGTCGTGATTTCGATATTCACCGTCGGAAAATGCGACGCCGCCGGTGCCGTAGAGGAGCCATCGATCCATGGCGACGCCCAAGCGGCCCCGTACCGTGGACAGCCAGTTCATCCCAACGCTGACGCGAGTGTCGGACCCCCAGTCCGCCCTTGAACTGTTCGGGATCTTAGCTGCCTGGAAATCGAACCCTGAAAAATCGGCTTCGATGCCCGCGACGAGATTGTTGAAGGCGTCGTTGTATCCGATCTGACCGCCGCCGATGAAAGCGGAGTCCGTCCCAACTCTGGTGACTTCACCCGGAACAGGGTTAGCCACCAAATAATTGAAGCCCTCGAGATCTACGGAAGTCGAAGTCACCACCGAACCCGACACCGCCATTGCCGCCGATGTAGAATCCTGTCCATGTGAAGGGTGCAGCGTCGGCCGTCGTCGAGAGTGCCAAAAGGGCCAAGCCGGCGAGGCAAAGCCTCAATGGTGCAGGCTTGTTCATGGTTGTCTCCCGGCTACCTGACTCTTCAAACAAAGTCTAAGCACTGTTTCGGGAGCCAGCTGTCACCATTGCACAACAGGCCCGGAATTCTTTCTCGGGCCCCGTTCATGCTCCGCGCATCGCGCGGGGTAGGGCGTAAAGGCCGTGCTGCTCGTGGAGACGAGACCGCCGCGTCGCAAGTTCCAGCCCTCGCGTAACTAAGGGAGATATGGAAAGCGCTGTGGAGTGGTGCCCCAGGCCGGACTCGAACCAGCACGCCCTTGCGAGCAACAGATTTTGAGTCTGCCGCGTCTACCATTCCGCCACTGGGGCACGGGGCGGAACATGGGGTAAGCGAAAGTTGCGGTCAACCGCCGGGCTAGCCGCGCCTCGAGCGCGGCCTCGTGAGCCAATGGACAAGCCCCCCGTGCCCCGGTAAGCAGTCAGCCATGCTCAAGGGGCTTTATGACGGGGTAATCAGGCTTTCCAAGGGACGCCACGCGCTGCCGGCGCTGGCCGCCGTCTCCTTCGCCGAAAGCTCGTTTTTCCCGGTGCCGCCAGACGTCGTCCTGGTGCCGATGGCGCTCGCCAATCCGGAGAAGGCGCGGCTCTACGCGCTCGTCTGCACCGTCGCCTCGGTGCTTGGCGGCATGCTCGGCTACGCCATCGGCGCGCTGCTGTTCGACACCGTCGGCCATTGGCTGATCTCGGCCTATGGCTACGGCGAGGGCATCGACGCCTTCCGCGAGGCCTACGCCAGATGGGGCGCCTGGATCATCCTGATCAAGGGCCTGACCCCGATCCCCTACAAGATCGTGACCATCGCCTCTGGTTTCGCCGGCTACAATTTCTTCGCCTTCGTCGCGCTGTCGACGATTACGCGCGGGGCGCGGTTCTTCCTCGAGGCGGAGCTCCTGCGCATCTATGGCGAGCCGATCAGGGGCTTCATCGAGGAGCGCCTCACGCTCGTGACCACGGGCTTCCTCGCGGCCATCGTCGGCGGCTTCCTCATCGCCAAATACGCGTTCTGACATTATGGCCTCTGAAGCGGCATCGAAGGATACGCTTGCCGGCCAGTTGATGCTGGTCAGTGCCGTCCTGTTCTCGATCGCGTTCGCCACCATCCTGCTGGCGCTGATGTTCGAGCGCTACGGCGGCTATGCGCCCTGCCCGCTCTGCCTCCAGGAGCGCTACGCCTATTATTTCGCCGTGCCCGCGACGGTGATCGCGTTCTTCACCGCGCGTGTGGAATCCTTCACGCTGACGCGCATCCTGCTCGCGCTGATCGCCCTTGCCTTCCTCGTCAATGCCGGCGTCGGCGTCTATCATTCCGGCGTCGAATGGAAATGGTGGCCCGGCCCAACCTCGTGCTCAGGCGGCACCGCGGTCGAATGGGGTGCGGGCGGTCTCAGCCAAGAGCTCGAGCACGCCAAGGTGGTGAGCTGCAGCGAAGCGATGTGGCGCTTCCTCGGCCTCTCCTTCGCCGGATGGAACGCGGTGATGTCGGCGATCCTCGCCGGTCTCGCCGTCTACGGCGCGGCCTTCGTCGCCAGCGGTGAACTCCCTCACGCTGTGCGGCGAGGGTTGCCGGGCGATTGAGCCGGCAATCCACTCCGAAACCCCTCACCCGCAGTTCGCCTACGTGCGAGGATGCCCGGCTCCCAACGGGGAGATGAAAACGGCGCAATTGCGCCTCGAGGCGGCTACGGCTCGAGTTCGGTATCCCAGTAGAGATAATCGAGCCAGCTCTCATGCAGATAGTTCGGCGGGAACAGCCGCCCGTTGCGATGGAGCTCGAACACCGTCGGCCGGTAGGGCTTCTGCGCCGGCCACATCTTGGCCTCGAGCGGAAGCTTGCCGCCTTTCCTGAGATTGCAGGGCGCGCAGGCCGCGACCACGTTGTCCCAGCGGGTGAGGCCGCCGCGCGAGCGCGGCACCAGATGATCGAAGGTGAGGTCCTGGCCGTCGCCGCAATATTGGCAGGAGAAGCGGTCGCGCAGGAACACGTTGAACCGGGTGAAGGCAGGATAGAGCGCCGGCCGCACATAGGTCTTGAGCGACACCACGCTCGGCAGCTTCATCTCGAAGCTCGGCGAGTGAACGGCGCGGTCATATTCGGAGACGATGTTGACGCGGTCGAGGAACACGGCCTTCACCGTGTCCTGCCAGGCCCAAAGCGACAGTGGATAATAGGAGAGCGGCCGGTAATCGGCGTTGAGCACAAGAGCAGGAAAAGATCCCGGCGTGGCGGAGGCGGTGGCGACGGTCAAGGCGGCTAAGTCCTCTTAGCTTTCGCCCGTCGCACTCGGGTTACGCGGGGGGATACTATAGGGACGTGTCGGGAATGTGAAGGCCCCTAGATGCGGTAGGTGGGCGCAGCCGGAGATGCTTTCCTGCCCGCAAGCGCTTGTGTCGGGGTGGCGGCCTCGGTTCAGCCGCGCTTCAGGCCAGTTTCGCCGCGACAGCGAAGGCTTGGCGGAGAAAGTCGCCGCCGAGCTTCAAGCCGGTCGGGTCGATGCCGTGGCCGAGGCCTCTGGCCACATGCCATTCGACGGGAAGGCCGGCTTGCGCGAGCTGCTCGCGGGCAATCGTCATGGCGTCGACCGGGATCACCTCATCCATGTCGCCATGGACCAGCAGGATCGCGGGGCCGTTGCCCTCCTCGGGCAGGCCCTCGACGCTCGCGAGCGCCCCGGAATAGCCGACGATCGCGGCCGGCGGCGGCCGGCGCCGCAAGCCGGTGGCGAGCGCAACCATGGTGCCCTGGCTGAAGCCGACGAGCCCGAGCGCGCTTGACGGCAGGCGCAGGCGCTCGAGCTCGGCGGCGAGAAAAGCGTCGAGGATCGGCCCGGCATTGGCCACGCCGCGCGCCATCTCGCCGGGATCGCGGAAGGTGAGGTTGAACCACTGCCGCCCCATCGGCGCCATGCCGCACGGCTCGGGCGCATGCGGGGAGACGAAGGCGGCATGGGGCAATTGCCGCGCCCATTCGCGCCCAAGCCCGATCAAATCGTTGCCGTCGGCGCCATAGCCGTGGAGAAACACCACGAGCTGTTTCGCCGGCTGGCCTGAAGCAGGCGGCAGCCGCGGTCCGTCGAGACGCGTCGTCATTGAGCGGGCTTAGCTGAGTTGCGGTGGGCGCGCCAGCTTGTCCTAGTCCTCCGGGACTTCGTTGGCCGGGTGGGCATTGAGCTGGCCGTAATTCTCCATGCCGATGTCCTTGAGCAGGTTCAGCTGCGTCTCGATGAAGTCGATATGACTTTCCTCGTCCTCGAGCAGCTCCTCGAACAGATCCATGCTCACATAGTCCTCCTCTTTGCGGCAGGCGGCGCGGGCCTCCATGTACAGCGCACGGGCGCCATACTCGGCCTTGAGGTCGCATTCGAGGATCTCTTTGACGTTCTGGCCGATCATCAGCGGATCGAGCCGCTGCATATTGGGGAAGCCTTCGAGAAAGATGATGCGGGTCACGAGCTTGTCGGCGTGATGCATCTCCTCGATGGATTCCTCACGCTCCTTCTTGGCCAGCCTGGTGAAGCCCCAGTCATCGAGCAGACGATAATGCAGCCAATATTGGTTGACGGCGGTGAGCTCGCTGGTGAGGGCCTTGTTGAGATATTCGATGACCCGCGGGTTTCCCTTCATTCGACGTTCTCCTCTCAACCTTTGTGACAATCATGGCGTGTTCTGCGCGGCGCGGCTAGGTCGTTTTCGCGACAAAATCCGGCAAGGATCATGGAAACCGCCGCCATCAAGGCTCTTCCACGCCAAGCCTCGCGTGTGGACCCGAGCCGCTGACGCCCTCCTCGTCATAGGCGACCATCAGCTTGGCGATCAGCGGCAGGCAGCTGCCGCAAGACGGGCGCTTGCCGAGTTGGCGATAGATCGTGCCCGGTGTCAGCACCACGAACGGGTCCGCCGTGCGGAGCGCCTTAACCGCCTCGGCAACATCCTCGGCGCTGATCATGGAACAGGAGCAAACGATCATGACTGCCTAGTGGGGCCAAACACCGTCGTCACACCGGCGCAAGGCGGTATCCAGCGCGGAACGCCATTCGGAAAACTGGACCCCGGCTTTCGCCGGGGTAACGCTTCTTGGTAAGGGACAACCATTTACCGCTCGCGTCAGGATTGTGCCTCGCGCCCTAGTGGAGCAGCAATTCGTTGGCGCTGGTGGCTGTAGTAAGACCACAAGAGCCGCGCTGCAACGGCGCGCCACGGGCGCCACGCCTCGGCAAGCGCGATCATCTCGGTGGGGCCAGGGCGCGCCTCGAGGCGAAGCGCGTCCTTGACGGCGTATTGCAGGGCAAGGTCGCCGGGCGACCAGGCATCGGCACGGGCGAGCGAGAACATGATGTAGATATCGGCGGTCCAGGGGCCGATGCCCTTGATCGACGTCAGCTTGGCGTGGATCGCCTCATCCTTGGCGCGCGCCAGGGCGCTGATATCGAGGGCGCCGGAGTCCACCGCCGCGGCGAGGCGTCGAAGGGTCTCGATCTTGACCCGCGACAGCCCCACCGTCTTCAGCGCCGCGTCAGGCATGGCCAGCAGCGCCGCGGGCGCAAATGGCTGCAAGGCCGCGCTCAGTCTGCCCCAGATGGCGTCGGCGCTCGCGATCGAGAGTTGCTGGCCGACAATGATCCGCGCCAGCCCCTCGAAGCCTTTGGGTCGTTTGCGCAGCGGCGGCAGCGCCCCGATCTCCGCGTGCACCCTAGCGAGATGCGGGCAGGCGGCGGTCAGGGCGGCCAAGCCCTCCGTGATATCGGCGTCGGCAACGATCCTGCGCATGGCTCCCGCTTGTGGTCCTTGATCTCGCCCCGCCTATATCTGGTCCGGGCAATTTAGCCGACTCTTAAGTGGTTTCTGGGATGCTCACGCGGGGTCGGGATTAGGTGGATGAGTTACCCATGAGAACGGACGTTTTCGGGCCGGACGATTCGTCCGGCCAAATCCGGCGTCTCGGCGCGGCGCTTGAGGCCGAGCGCGCGGCGCGCGAGCAGGCCGAAGCCGCGGACAAGGCGAAATCGGAGCTGCTCGCGGTCGTCAGCCACGAACTCCGGACGCCGATGGGCGCCGTGATTTCGATGTCGGAACTGCTCCTCGGCGGACCGCTCGACGGCACGCAGCGGCGCTATGCCGAGACCATCCATCAATCGGCGCGCAGCCTGCTTACGGTGCTCAACGATCTGCTCGACTTCTCCAAGCTCGAAGCGGGACGCGTCGAGCTCGATCTCGCCCCATTCGATCTGCACACCTTGATCGAGAGTACGGGCCGAGAATTGCGTGCCCGCGCCAATGACAAAGGCCTCGACAGCGGCGTCCATGTCGGGATGAGCTGCCCGCGCGGCGTCAAGGGCGATGCGGCGCGGCTCCGCCAGGTGCTCGCCAATCTCATCGACAACGCCATCAAGTTCACGGCGCATGGCGCGGTGCATCTCCACGTCAATGCGGGCGAAACCGACGGCAAGCTCATCCTCCGTTTCGACGTCACCGACACCGGCATCGGGCTCAGCGAAGAGCAGAGGGACCGCCTGTTCCAGCCCTATGTGCAGGCGGACCGCGCCGTAACCCGCCAATATGGCGGCACCGGGCTTGGGCTTTCGATCGCGCGGCGCCTGATAGAGCTGATGAAGGGCGAAATCGGCTGCGAGAGCTTGCCCGGCCAAGGCAGCCTGTTCTGGTTCACGATCCCGACCACGCGCGCCGCGGCGCCCGCGGCGAGCGAAACGCGTGCCGCCGGCGGTCTGTCAGGCCATGTGCTCGTGGTCGAGGACAACGCCGTGAACCGCATGCTGATCGGGGCCTATCTCGAGGAATTCGGCCTCACCCACGACATGGTCGCCAACGGCGCCGAGGCGCTCCAGCGTCTCGAGACCGGCGACTACGACCTCGTGCTGATGGACATCATGATGCCCGGGCTCGACGGCGTCGAGGCCACGCGGCGGATCCGCAAGCTCGAGGGGTCCCGCGCCGAGGTGCCCATCGTGGCGTTGACCGCGCATGCGATGAAAGGCGACCGCGAAGATTATCTCGCCGCCGGCATGGACGGCTATGTGTCGAAGCCGATCCGCGGCCGCGAGCTTTACGCGGCCCTTAAGCCCTATCTCTCCGCCGAGGACGAAGGCGAGCCGCTGGTGGCGGTGCGCTGAGGCTTGAGCCTCAGCGCTTCCCGGTGCCTCAGAGATTGTCGAGCAGAACGCTGGCGGCCAGGATCAGATAGGCGATCAGTAGCAGCCCGAGGCCGTAGCCAGTGAAGAACGGCAGCGGCACGATCATGCCCAGCACGACCAGTATGGCGATGACGATGGAGACGAGGAACGTCTCTCTCCGTGGTGCGCTCAAATTGAAGTTCATGATGCCCCCCATTGGCGATGCGATTGAACTCGCGACGCGGCCAAGCCGCGATTCGGCATTCTAGCGGCAATGACTGGGGAGAGCCACGCAGCCTTGTGGACGCGGAGGTAGAGCGATTTTGGCGCTTTTCCGGGCAAGCTGGGGCTCGCCGGATAGGGCCGCGGCGAGCGCCGAGAGAGCCAAGCCGCTACAGCGGCACCCGCTCGGCTACCTTGAGCGGCGGCACCGGAATCCCTGCCTCGGCAAGCTCGGCGGCCTTGGCGTCGACGAGCTGCACCACGCCCATCATGATGTCGTTGAGCTGGAAGTCCTTGGGTGTGTAGATCGCCGCGGCGCCGCACTGCTTCAGCACGTTGACGTCGTCGGCGGGGATGATGCCGCCGACCACGATCGGAACTTCGCCGAGGCCTGCCTCGCGCATGCGCTGGGCGACGTCGCGAACAAGCGCGACGTGGGAGCCCGACAGGATCGAGAGCCCGAGAACATGGGCCTTCGCCTCCTTCGCCTGCTCGACGATCTGCGCCGGTGTCAGCCTGATGCCGTCATAAACGACCTCCATGCCGACGTCGGTGGCGCGTACCGCGATCTGCTCGGCGCCGTTCGAGTGGCCGTCGAGACCCGGCTTGCCGACGACGAAGGTGAGCCTCCGGCCGAGCTTCTCCGACACGCCGTTGACGGCGCGGCGCACCTCCTCGAGCCGCGCCTCGTCGGGATGACGGACGGCGCCGAGACCGGTGGGGGCGCGATATTCGCCGAACACCTCGCGCAGGATCTGTCCCCATTCGCCGGTGGTGACGCCGGCCTTGGCGGCGGCGATCGAGGGCTCCATGATGTTGCGGCCCTCTTGCGCCGCTGATTTGAGGTCGATCAGCGCGAGTCGCACCGCCTTCTCGTCGCGGCGCTGGCGCCAGGCCTGGAGGTTGGCGACCTGCTCGATCTCGACCGCTTCCGACACGGTGAGGATGCCATCCCCGCCGCCGGCAAGCGGTGACGGCTCGGTTTCGGTATAGGCGTTGACGCCGACCAGGATCTGCTCGCCCTTCTCGATGGCCTCGACCCGGGCGGCGTTGACCGCGATCAGCGCCTCCTTCATGTAGTCGATGGCGGCGACGGCGCCGCCCATGTCCTGGATGCGGGCGAGTTCGGCGCGCGCCTCCTGTTTCAGCTCCTCGACCTTGGCTTCGATGAGATCGGAGCCGTCGAAGATGTCGCCATATTCGAGCAGATCAGTCTCGTAGGCGACGATCTGCTGCAGCCGGAGCGACCATTGCTGATCCCAGGGCCGCGGCAGCCCGAGCGCTTCGTTCCAAGCCGGAAGTTGGACGGCGCGGGCGCGGGCCTTTTTCGACAAGGTCACCGCCAGCATCGACAACAGGATGCGATAGACGTTGTTCTCGGGCTGCTGCTCGGTGAGGCCGAGCGAGTTCACCTGCACGCCATAGCGGAACCGCCGCAGCGCCGGATCGACGACGCCATAGCGCTTCTCGGCGATCTCGTCCCAGAGATCGACGAAGGCGCGCATTTTGCACGTCTCGGTGATGAAGCGCACCCCGGCATTGACGAAGAAAGAGATGCGGCTCAGGAGCTGAGGGAAGTCCTCGTCGGGAACCTCGCCCGAGTTCCTCACCTCGTCGAGAACGGCTTCCGCCGTGGCCAGCGCAAAGGCGAGCTCCTGGGTCGGCGTCGCTCCCGCCTCCTGCAAATGATAGGAGCAGACATTGGTCGGGTTCCATTTCGGCAGCTCGCGCGAGGTGTAGACGATCACGTCCTTGATCAGGCGGAGCGAGGGCGCCGGTGGAAACACGTAAGTGCCGCGCGAGAGATACTCCTTCAAAATGTCGTTCTGCACCGTGCCGGTGAGCTTCGCCCGGTCGGCGCCTTGCTCATCGGCGAGGGCGACGTAAAGCGCGAGCAGCCAGGCCGCGGTGGCGTTGATGGTCATCGAGGTGTTCATCTCGGCGAGCGGGATGCCCTCGAACAGGCTGCGCATGTCGCCGAGGTGGGAGATCGGCACGCCGACCTTGCCGACTTCGCCGCGGGCGAGGATGTGATCGGAGTCGTAGCCGGTCTGGGTCGGCAGGTCGAAGGCGACCGAAAGGCCAGTCTGGCCCTTGGCCAGATTGCGCCGGTAGAGCTCGTTCGAGGCCTCGGCCGTCGAATGCCCGGCATAGGTGCGGAACATCCACGGCTTGTCTTTCTTATGCTCTGCCATCATCGCCTCCGGCACTGATCCTATCGCGGCACAGGTTCGCCGCAACGGTGCAACCGCGTGGTGCGTACTCCCGCGTGTCATAATGTCTATAGCAAATCTCAACATCAAATTCCTGCCGCGGGAATGCCGAACACCACAACGGCGCCGGCGAGACCGGCAAGGGCGATGAAACCTGCCGCCCGCAATAGCCGCCGGTTCACATCGGGCGCCACCAGGGCGACGCCAGCGGCCACCACGCATTGCAGCAAATAGAATAGGGCGAAGGCCCGCGAGGCGAGCGCGATGACGCCGAAGACGTCGAGCGACCAGGTGAGGGCGATGCCGACCAGCGCCACGACCGGATAAGCGTGGCGGTGATCGATCGCGTTCCGGCTCAGCTGCTCGATCAGGCCGCCGGCGCCGATGGCGTCGGCGATCGCCGCCGAGAGTTGCGCGAAGATGGCGCCCCCGATCAAGACGAGCGGCAGCCAGCTGGCGGCGACCTTGAGGATGTCGGTGACGGCGGCGACGTCGCCGTCGAAGGGCTTGGGCGTCAGGGTGACGGTCGCGAGCAGGAAGAACACGAGATAGATGGCGCCGGAAAGTAGCTGCGCGTCGCGCATAGTGCGTACGCGAAGCTCGGGCGGATAGGCGCCTTTGAGAAAGCGCGAGGTCTCAAAACCCTGAACCACGATGAGGAGCCCGAGGATGGTCCTGATCGAGGTCCAGCCGATCTCGACATTCAAGTCCGCCAAATGCCAGGTCCCCGAGGCGAACAGCCTGATATTGAGCCAGGCAAGTGCCGCGAGCACGGCGGCGATCGCCGCGAGCTTCAGGCCGACGGCGTATTCCTCGATGGTCTCGAGGCCATGCAGGTCTCGGATCAAACCGTAGATGCCAATGGCGAACAGAATGCAGCTGGTCAGGATCTTGCCGGTGATGGGGTCGGTGGTGCCGAGCCCCTTGAGCAGGAACGCCGCGAACAGGGTGAGGTAGTAGGTGACCGAAATGAAATAGGCGAGGGCGAGCGTGAGATGGGACAGGTCCTCGACGGCGTCGAGCGCGGAATGGGTGTGCTTGGCGAACAGCGGCTCGCCGTGGAGAATGTTGAAGCGGATGGCGCCGCCGAGGAGATAGGCCGCCACCACTAGTGCCGTCATGCCGATCAGGGCGTAATCGCCGAGCACCCCGGCGAACAGCGGCAGCGACACCAGGAAGCCCGAGCCGATGATCGAGGCGAGCGGGGTAACGGTCGCGCGCCACGCCTCCGATTTTGTCAGCCGCGGCGAGAGCACGATTGCCGCGGTTACGAGCAAAGCGGCCACGACGATGAGATTTTCGATCACAGGCAGCGTCCCCTATCCGCCTGCATGGCCGGAGCGGCCTACCGCCGCACCAGGAAGGCCGGAAACGCCGGATTTAGGCGCTCCGATGGCGTCTTCTGGGCGTAAGGCGTTCCGGATCGTGGCGTAATTCGCACTGGGCATGGCGCTTCGTTTTTGCTAACGCTCCTGGCTCGGACGGCTCAGAACAGCCGTCGCGGGGTCGTCTCAAAGCGTTCGCGCTGCTGTTTACGGCCTTTGCGCATCAACATGCATGCGCAAAGATGTTGCAGTCGCGAGATGGATAGCCCAAATTGACGCAGTGCAGCAACGGCCCGGGTTCAAAACCAGGGGGACGAAACGGATGAATGAGATGTCGACGGCAGTGGCCACCGAGCAGGGCACCTTGAAAGATCTCTACCAGATCGGCGAGATCCCGCCGCTCGGTCACGTCCCGGCGAACATGTATGCCTGGGTGATCCGCAAGGAACGTCACGGTCCGCCTGACGAGGCCATGCAGGTCGAGGTGGTGCCGACTTGGCCGCTCGATTCCCACGAAGTGCTCGTTTTCGTGATGGCCGCCGGCGTCAATTACAACGGCGTCTGGGCCTCGCTCGGGCAGCCGATGTCGACCATCGACGTGCACAAGAACCCCTATCACGTCGCTGGCTCCGATGCGTCCGGCATCGTCTGGGCCGTCGGCTCCAAGGTGAAGCGGTGGAAGGTTGGCGATGAGGTCGTGATCCACTGCAATCAGGACGACGGCGACGACGAGGAGTGTAACGGCGGCGATCCGATGTTCTCCCCGTCCCAGCGCATCTGGGGCTACGAGACACCCGATGGGTCATTCGCCCAATTCGCTCGCGTGCAGGACCGGCAGCTCTTGGAGCGCCCCAAGCATCTCACCTGGGAGGAGGCCGCCTGCTACACGCTGACGCTTGCCACTTCCTACCGCATGCTGTTCGGCCATCGCCCGCACACCTTGAAGCCCGGGCATAACGTGCTGGTGTGGGGCGCCTCTGGTGGTCTCGGCTCCATGGCCATCCAGCTCTGCGCCACCGCCGGCGCCAACGCCATCGGCGTTGTCTCCGACGACGACAAGCGCGACTTCGTCATGTCGCTCGGCGCCAAGGGCGTGGTCAACCGCAAGGAATTCAATTGCTGGGGACAGATGCCGACGGTCGGCACGCCGGAATATGACGCCTGGAACAAGGAAGTGCGCAAGTTCGGCAAGGCCATCTGGGACATCACCGGCAAGGGCGTCAATGTCGACAGCGTGTTCGAGCATCCGGGCGAGGCCACCTTCCCGGTGTCCTGCTTCGTGGTGAAGCGCGGCGGCATGGTCGTGTTCTGCGCCGGCACCACCGGCTACAACCTCACCATGGACGCGCGCTATGTGTGGATGCATCAGAAGCGCATCCAGGGCTCCCATTTCGCCCACCTGCTCCAGGCGAGCCAGGCCAACAAGCTCGTGGTCGAGCGTCGCATCGATCCGTGCATGTCGGAGGTGTTCCCCTGGGAGCAGATCCCCAAGGCGCATATGCGCATGTGGAATAACGAGCACCGCCCGGGCAACATGGCCGTGCTGGTCAGCGCCCCTTGCACCGGCCTGCGCACCTTCGAGGACGTGATCGAGGCGAGCAAGGAGATGCATGGCGGCTAGTCCATTGCCTCGGTCTTAGCCCCCTCCGTCAACACGTCACCCCGGCGAAAGCCGAGGTCCAGGTTCATCCGCGCGTCGCGCCGCTGGATTTCGGCTTGCGCCGGGAAAGACGCCGAACCCGAGATTTCCGGTTTGACTCTGGCGCTTCCGCGCGGTTCTTTCCTCGCGGACCAGAACCTATTGCAGTCTTTGAGGATATCGACCGGTGACAGCCCTTGCCGAAAGCCCGGCCGACCTTCAGTCGAGCCGCATCCCGGACCTCATCCCCACGCTCGACGCTGTCGCTGAGGCCGCGACCGCCTTCAACGACGCCTGCGTGCACGCGATCGCCGCCAGGCTCGCGCCGGGCGGCAAGATCGATGGCGCCGCACTCGAGCGCGAGCAGCATGCCGCCCACGGGCTTGCCTGGATCGCGACCTATGCCGAAGCGCTTCGCCAGATCGCAAGCTACGCCAAGCGCATGGAGGCAGACGGCAGGTTCGGTGAGCTGGAGGCGTTGCTGGCGCAGATCGGCGCCGCCGAGTATGCCGCCCAGCTCCATGGCGGCGTGATGATGAGCCAGGGCGAGATGGTGCGGGCGCACGAACTCGGCGTCTCCGAGCAGGATCATGCCGCATTGCTGACGCCGGAAGTCCGCGCGCTCATCGCCGGCACGACGCTCGCGACCCGGGCGCGGGCCATCGCGCTGATCCGCGAGGCCCAAGGCGCGCACGCCGCGGCCTATGGCGATCCCGGTCTCGACGAGACGCTCGAAGCCATGCGCGAGGAGATGCGCCGGTTCTCTGAAGCCGAGGTGGTTCCCCATGCGCAGGAGTGGCATCTCAAGGACGCGTATGTGCCGATGGAGCTCGTATCCCAGATGGCAGAGCTCGGCGTGTTCGCGCTGACCCTGCCCGAGGCGTATGGCGGCCTCGGCCTCGGCAAGGAGGCGATGTGCGTCGTCTCCGAGGAGCTGTCGCGCGGCTATATCGGCGTCGGCTCGCTCGGCACCCGCTCGGAGATCGCCGAGGAGCTGATCCTGAATGCCGGCACCGAGGAGCAGAAGCAGGAATGGCTGCCGAAGATTGCCAGCGGCGAAGTGCTGCCGACTGCGGTGTTCACCGAGCCGAATACCGGCTCCGACCTCGCGTCGCTCACAACGCGCGCGGTCAAGGACGGCGACGTCTATCGCCTCACCGGGCAGAAGACCTGGATCACCCATGCGGCCCGCGCCGATCTCATGACCGTGCTGGCGCGTACCAATCCCAACGAGAAGGGCTATCGCGGTCTTTCCATGTTCCTGGCGCCGAAACCACGCGGCACCGATGACGATCCATTCCCGGCCGCGAACATCACCGGCGGCGAGATCGAGGTGCTCGGCTATCGCGGCATGAAGGAGTTCGACGTTTCCTTCGACGGCTTCGAGGTGCCGGCCGCCAATCTCCTCGGCGGCGAGGAGGGCCTGGGCTTTAAGCAGCTGATGCAGACTTTCGAGGCGGCGCGGATTCAAACCGCGGCGCGGGCCATCGGCGTGGCCCAATGCGCGCTCGATCTCGGCCTGCGCTATGGCAGCGAGCGCGTCCAATTCGGCAAGCCGATCGTCGCCTTCCCGCGCGTCGCCGACAAGCTGGTGATGATGGCGGCGGAAATCCTGCTCGCGCGCCAGCTCACTTATTTCGCGGCACGGGAGAAGGACGCCGGGCGCCGCTGCGATCTCGAGGCCGGCATGGCCAAGCTGCTCGCGGCCCGCGCCGCCTGGGCCGCCGCCGACAATGCGCTCCAGATCCATGGTGGCAACGGCTTCGCGCTGGAATACCCGGTGAGCCGGGTCTTGTGCGACGCGCGCATCCTCTCGATCTTCGAGGGCGCCGCCGAGATCCAGGCCCAGGTCATCGCCCGCCGCCTGCTCGGCTGAGCTTCTGTTCTATCGGCCGGTCTGTTAGTGATCCCCCGCGCGCAATCATGCCGGGGTGTGCCGAGTGTCTGCCACATCGCACAGCAACAGGGCGTTTGGGGTGCTTTTGCTTGCGCTTGCCGCCTGCTTCGGCGCGCAAGCGCTCACCGCTTTGATGGCCCATGCCAACATGGGTTGGTATCAGACGCTGCAAAAGCCGGGATTCACGCCTCCAGCTATCAGCTTCCCCATCGTCTGGACCACGGTCTACGCGCTGCTGGCGGTGTCGGTTTGGATTTTTTGGCGGCGGGCGGACACGACAAGCCTACGGAAGCGCGGCCTTATCTGGTTCGGGATTGCACTCGCTCTCAACGTGGCGTGGACGTTCGCGTTGTTCTGGCTGCATCTACCGCTTTACGCGGTGGCCGTGATGCTCATGCTGCTGGGTGCGATCGTCATCACCATCGTTCTTTTTCACCGCGCGAGCCGTGCAGCCTCGTTGCTGCTTGTGCCCTATCTCCTTTGGATCGCTCTCATGGCCGCAGAGGACGTGGGCATCTTTGTGCTCAATCCGGGCGCTTGAGATGAGCGGCCGGTCGGTTCTTATCACCGGATGCTCGTCGGGCATCGGCTTGGCTTGCGCGCGGGAGATGAAGCGGCGCGGCTGGCGGGTGTTCGCCACGGCGCGAAAACCGGAAGACATCGCCCGGCTGAAGGACGAGGAGGAGGTCGACAGCCTCTATCTAGACTACGCCGAGCCGTATTCGATCGCCGCCGCCGCCGAGCATGTGCTTGCGGCGACGGACAGGAAGCTGACGGCGCTCTTCAACAACGGCGGCTACGCCCAGCCCGGTGCGGTCGAGGACCTCCGTGTCGAGGTGCTACGGGCGCAGTTCGAGGCCAATGTCTTCGGCTGGCATGATCTCACCGCGCGCCTGATCCCGGCGATGCGCGCGAATAAGGACGGCCGCATCGTGTTCTGCTCCTCGGTGCTTGGGTTCATCGCCGCGCCGTACCGTGGCGCCTATTGTGCCTCGAAATTCGCCATCGAGGCGCTCGCCGATACGCTTCGTCTCGAGCTCGAGGGGAGCGGCATCAAGGTATCGCTGGTCGAGCCCGGTCCCATCGCCTCGCGCCTCGTCGCGCGCGCGATCGAGGCGTACCGCAGGAATATCGACATCGAGAGCTCAACTCATCGCGACGTCTATCGCGCCCGCATCGCCAGCATGGAGCGAGGCGGCAAGCAGGCCTTCAAGCTCGGGCCTGAGGCCGTTGCCGCGAAGCTCGTCCATGCCCTGGAAAGCAGCAGCCCCAAGTCCCGCTACTACGTTACCGTGCCGACCTACGCCGTGGCCCTGTTACGCAGGCTGCTGCCGGGCGGCGCTCTCGACGCCGTGGCGCGGCGGAACTAGAACTGGGTAGGGCGGTGCCGGCGTCAGGCTGAACGCCGGGGCTGTTTCGACGTTTACCGGAGATGCCCCCACCCAGCCGGAGACACGCCCATGAATGTGCTCGTCTATTACGCCATTCCCATTGCGCTCGGCGCGGTGGCGCTCGTGCTGCTGCTGGGGCTTGCCAACATGCTCCGGGGCGGCAGCCCGAACCTCAGCCAGACCCTGATGCGCTGGCGCGTCGTTCTGCAATTCATTGCCCTTTGCCTCGTGGTTGCGGCCCTCTACTTCTCGGGGCGCTATTAGGCTCTTGATGACAAGGTCTTGACCCCTTCTTGCGGCCAGCTAGGGTACTCGTCCTATTGACGGCATGACCCGCTTGGGCCTAGCGGGTGAGCGATGGTTGTTCTCAACAAAATCTATACCCGCACCGGCGATGACGGCACCACGGCGCTCGCCTCGGGGCGGCGGGTGGCGAAGTACGATCTCCGCGTCGAGGCCTATGGCACCGTAGACGAAACCAACGCCGCGATCGGTCTCGCCCGCCTCCATACCCGGGAGGGGATGCCGGCGCTCGACACGTTGCTGGCCCGCATCCAGAACGATTTGTTCGATCTCGGCGCCGACCTCGCCTACCCGGACGAAGCCAAGGACGCGCGCGGCCGCCTCACCGTGACCGACGCCCAGGTCGAACGGCTCGAAGGCGAGATCGACACTCTGAACCGGGACCTTGAGCCGTTGCGGTCCTTCGTGCTGCCTGGTGGTGGCCCCGCGGCGAGCTTCCTGCATCTCGCCCGCACCGTCTCGCGCCGCGCCGAGCGGCTGATGGTTGCGCTCGCGTCGCGGCCGAACGAGCCGATCGGGGCGCCGGCGCTCCGCTATATCAACCGGCTGTCCGACTTTCTGTTCGTTGCGGCGCGCTACGCCAATGACAAGGGCAGGGCCGACGTGCTGTGGGTCCCCGGCCAGAACCGGTAACTTGAGCGGGTGCCTTCGTGTTCGTCCCCCTTCACGACACCAACCCGCTAAAGACCATCGACTATCAATACGTCACGGTGACGTTGATCGCTCTCAACATCGCCATCTACCTGATTTTCCAGACCGGCTGGTTCGTTCCGCTCGAGGATGAAAATCTTGCGGCCTTCGCCGTGGTGCCGGCGGAGCTCATGGGCCAGGGCCTTGGCGACGAGACCATCATCTCGCCGTTCCTGGTGCCGGAGCGCTTCACCCTCGTCACCTACATGTTCCTGCACGGGAGCTGGATCCACCTGCTCGGCAACATGCTGTTTCTCTGGGTGTTCGGCGACAATGTCGAGGATGCCATGGGCCATATCCGCTTCATCATGTTCTATCTGATGTGCGGGATTTTCGCCGCCGTGGCGCATTCCTGGGTGATGCCCGATTCTGACCTGCCGCTGATCGGGGCGAGCGGCGCCGTGGCCGGGATCATCTCGGCCTATTTGATCCTGCACCCCAAGGTGAAGGTCTGGGTGCTGGCGCTGTGGCGGATTCCGATCAAGATCACGGCCTATTGGGCGCTCGGTTTCTGGATTCTTGCCCAATTCGCCAATCTTCTGTTCGACACCGAGGAAAGCGTCGCCTGGGGCGCCCATATCGGCGGGCTCGCCGCCGGGGCGATCCTCATTCTGTTCATGCGGCGGCGCGGTGTGCCGTTGTTCGACCGCACCGGGGGAGGGGCTTGAGAGCCCTCCCGAAAGCCCCTGAAACCTTGACTTGAGGGGTTGCCGGCAGTACGGTCCGGGCCATTTCGCACTTGCGAGATAACGTGCTCAAGTGCGGGGTTCGGGGGGAAAGCAAAGCACGTGCGGGAAAGAATTGCCGCATGAAGATTCTGGTCCCTGTCAAAAGGGTCGTCGACTACAACGTCAAGATCCGCGTCAAATCGGACGGCAGCGGCGTCGACCTTGCCAACGTCAAGATGTCGATGAACCCCTTCGACGAAATCGCCGTCGAGGAGGCGGTCCGCATCAAGGAGCGCGGCGAGGCCAGCGAGGTCGTCGCGGTCTCGATCGGTCCCGTAAAGGCGCAGGACACGCTGCGCACCGCGCTCGCCATGGGTGCCGACCGCGCCATCCTGGTCAAGACCGACGCGGTGGTCGAGCCGCTCGGCGTCGCCAAGCTCCTGAAGCGCGTGGTCGAGGACGAAGGCGTCGATCTCGTCATCATGGGCAAGCAGGCGATCGACGACGACTGCAATCAGTCGGGTCAGATGCTCGCCGGTCTGCTCGGCTGGCCGCAAGGAACTTTCGCCTCGAAGATAGAACTCGCCGACGGCAAGGTCCGCGTTATGCGCGAGATCGACGGCGGCCTCGAGACGCTGCTGTTGTCGCGCCCCGCGGTGATCACCACCGACCTTCGTCTCAACGAGCCGCGCTACGCTTCGCTCCCCAACATCATGAAGGCGAAAAAGAAGCCCATTGACGAAACCACGCCGGAGACGCTCGGTGTCGACATCGCGCCGCGCCTCAAGGTGACTCGAGGTCGCGGAGCCGAAAGTCCGCGAAGCCGGCATCAAGGTCGACAGCGTCGCCGCGCTCATCGACAAATTGAAGAACGAGGCGGGGGTGCTGTAGATGGCGGTCCTGCTCGTCGCCGAACACGACAACGGCGCGCTTGCGCCCGCCACCGCGAAGGCGCTTGCCGCGGCGGAGAAATTCGGCGGCGACGTCGATATCCTTGTCGCCGGCGAGGGCGCCGGCGCCGTTGCCGAGGCCGCGGCCAAGCTCAAGGGTGTGCGCAAGGTGCTTCTTGCCGACGCGCCCCATCTCAGCCAGCGCGTCGCCGAGGAGATGGCGAACCTCATCGTGCCGCTGATGGCGAACTATGACGTCCTGCTGGCGCCGGCAACGACCATGGGCAAAAACTTCGCGCCGCGGGTGGCGGCGCTGCTCGACGTGGCGCAGGTCTCCGATCTCGTCGAGATCAGGTCTCCCGATACTTTCGTGCGGCCGATCTACGCCGGCAATGCGCTTGAGACCGTCAAGACCAGCGACGCCAAGATCGTCGCCACGGTTCGCACCACGGCGTTTCCGGCCGCAGGCGAGGGCGGCAGCGCACCCATAGAGACGATCGAAGCGCCGGCGCCGCTTGGCGTTTCGAGCTTCAAGTCAAGCGAGATCAGCTCGAGCGAGCGTCCGGAGCTGACCGCCGCGCGCATCGTCGTTTCCGGCGGCCGCGGCATGCAATCGGGCGAGAACTTCAAGACCTTGATCGAGCCCCTCGCCGACCGCCTCGGTGCTGCCGTCGGTGCCAGCCGCGCCGCGGTCGATGCCGGCTACATGCCGAACGACCACCAGGTCGGCCAGACCGGCAAGGTAGTGGCGCCCGAACTCTATATCGCCGTCGGCATCTCCGGTGCCATCCAGCATCTCGCCGGCATGAAGGATTCAAAAGTGATCGTTGCGATCAACAAAGATGCCGAAGCTCCGATCTTTCAGGTCGCTGACTACGGCCTCGTCGGTGACTTGTTCACGGTCCTGCCGGAACTCGACGCCGAGCTGAAAAAAGCAGGGTACTGAGCCAGTGGGTGAACGAGGATGACGATGGACGACATGGTTCGAGGCGCGACAGGTAGCCTGACCGAGACGGGGACATCTCAGGAGAAGGACATGACGACGCCCATTCGCAAGATCGGCATTATCGGCACCGGGCAGATGGGCAATGGCATCGCTCATGTCATCGCGCTCACCGGTTATGAGGTGATCCTCAACGATCTGTCCAAGGAGAAGGTCGACAAGGCACTCGAGATCATCGACAGGAATTTGACCCGCCAGGTCGCCTCCGGAAAAATCACCGAGCAGGAGAAGATCCAGGCGATGTCGCGCATCAGCTACGCCGAGAACGTTCCAAGGGTTCGCCGATGCCGACCTCGTCATCGAGGCGGCAACCGAGGACGAGACGGTGAAGCGCAAGATCTTCGTCTCGCTTTGTCCGTTCCTCAAGCCGGGCGCCATCGTCGCTACCAACACCTCGTCGATCTCCATCACCAGGCTCGCGGCGGCAACCGATCGCCCGGAGCATTTCATCGGCCTGCATTTCATGAACCCGGTCCCGGTCATGGAGCTGGTCGAGATGATCAGGGGCATCGCCACCGACGACGTCACCTTCGCCAAAGCCAAGGACTTCGTCGAGACCCTCGGCAAAACCACGGCGGTGTCGGAGGATTTCCCGGCCTTCATGGTCAACCGCGTGCTGCTGCCGATGATCAACGAGGCGGTCTACACGCTCTACGAGGGCGTGGGTTCGGTCGATGCCATCGACACCGCGATGCGGCTCGGCGCCCACCATCCCATGGGCCCGTTGCAGCTTGCCGACTTCATCGGGCTCGATACCTGCCTCTCGATCATGCAGGTGCTGTATGAGGGCCTCGCCGAATTCGAAATACCGGCCGTGTCCGCTTCTGGTGAAATATGTCGAGGCCGGCTGGCTCGGGCGGAAGACCAAACGCGGCTTCTACGATTATCGCGGCGAAAAGCCGATGCCCACCCGCTAGGCGGGGGCGGAGCCAAGAGTCCCGACCCTATAAGCCCGCTAGACGTCGGTGTCCCCGGGGAAAGTCCCGTCGGGATGCGGGCACTTCACCATTCTCACATACCAGCCAGGGTGCTCCTTCTCCCAAGCGGGGGTCTCGCTCATGGACATGCGCGAGCAGACATTGGGGTTGGAGAGATCGGGATGCTGCTGCGGCAGGCCGAGGCCTTCGGTCTGATCGTAGATCTGCACCACCTCATTGCGGCAGGTGCCGTAGTCGAGCTTGATGCCGTCGACGGGATTGCCATTGACGTCGAGCGGCCCCTGATCGGCGAGGGCGTGGCAGACGACGAAGATGAGGGCGGTCGGGGTCATGATGCCTCCTTGGCAGCGCGACCAGCATAGGCCTCCGTCCGCGCCAGGCAACCGGCCTTGGCGGCTCGCGCCCAGGTTATCCGAGGGAGATCTGGCTCTCCGGTTCCTCAGCGAAGCGGGTCGCGGCTGCGGTCTTGCATCAACACCACGGCGCCCGCGGCCAGCACCGCGCCGAGCATCAGGAACCAGGCTGGGGCCAGGAGGTTGCCGGTGGCGCCGATCAGGGAGGTCGCCACCACCGGTGCTGTGCCCCCAGCGATGCCGATGCCGACATTGAACGACACCGAGTAGCCGCTCATGCGGTATTCGCTCGGAAACAGCTCGACCAGCATCGCCGGGGCGGTGCCCATCACCAGAGCAAGCAGGATGCCGAACAGGATCTGGGCCAGCGCGAAGCCGCCAACGCCGCCGGTTCCGGCCAGGGTGAAACAGCCGAAGGCCACGACGCCCTCGGCGACGAAGGCGGCGATCAAGAGGGTGCGGCGGAGAACGAGATGGTCGCTGAGCCAGCCGGCAAGGGGAACCAAGACCAGCGCCACGGCTTGGGCTGCGGTGTTGAGTTGCAGCACCGAACTTTCGGCAACGCCGCCGAACTCGCTGGCATAGACCGGCAGAAACACCATGGTCAGGTAGTTGACGATGCCGTAACCGGAGGTGAACAGCACCGCCAGGATCATGGCGCGCGGCGCGAGCGTGATGGCCTGCTTCAGCGGAAGCGGATCGCTCGGCCGCGCGGCCTTCGGCCGGTACCCGGTGTCGCGCAGGCGCCGGCGCAGGAAAAAGCCGCCGGCGGCGATGAGACCGCCGAGCAGGAACGGCAGGCGCCAGACCCAGCCGTGCAATTGCTCGGGCGTAGCAAGCGTCACGGTCGCCGCGGCGACCGCCGCGGCAAGCAGCATGCCGGCGGTCGAGCCGAAATTGGCGAAGCTCCCGGCAAAGCCGCGGCGATGCTGCGGCGCCGTCTCGACGAGATAGCTGACCGAGCCGGTGAACTCGCCGCCGACCGAGAAGCCCTGGATGACGCGCAATAGCAACAGGAGCAGCGGCGCGCCGACACCGATGGTGTCATAGCTCGGCAGCACGGCGATGGCCGCCGTGGCCAGCCCCATGATGACGATGGAATAGACGAGGACAAAGCGGCGGCCGAGCCGATCGCCGAGATGTCCCAGCACGACGCCGCCGATCGGACGCATGGCGAACCCGGCGGCGAACAGGCCGTAAGCGCCGATCAGCGCGGCGATGCGATCCTCAGGCGGGAAAGAAGACCCCCGCCAGCACCGGCGCCAGCAAGCCGTAGACGCCGAAATCGTACCATTCGAGGAGATTGCCGCCGGCGCCGGCGCCGAGCGCCATCACCGACAACCGCCCGTGGGCGGGTGACGCTGCTGGAGCGGCCGGCTCGATACTCCGCGTGCTCTCCGCCTGGTCCATGCCCGGCATCATAGGCTGCCGAAGCGCACTCGCGCTTCCCAGGCGTTCGAGTTACGCCGTGGGCGACCCCTATCCGGCCGGGCTCTTGATTTTCGCGATGTCCAGGAGCTTCAGCACGACCTTCTCGTAATAGGGCTCGGTGGCGCCAACCTTGATCTTGTGAAGGAAATACTTCTCGAACGCGACCTTGGCAGCGTGGACCCAACGTCCGCTCGAGGCCCAGTTGACGTTACGCGGCGGATTTTGCGGGATGGCGACGAAGGCCACGCCCGAATCGCCGAAATCGGCGAGACAGATCGCATTCCAGGTCGCTTCATGCGACGGCTGGCCGCCGCGAAGAAGCTGCCCGATATTCAGCGCCGTGGCCGTCACCATGGATTCGATCATGTATCCCGGTCTTGGGCACGCCGACGGGCACCGGCGTTTGCTCAAGCGGAGGAATGGCGATGCACACCCCGACGCCGAAGATATTGGGAAATTTCGGATTGCCCTGGTGCTTGTCGACGACGACAAAGCCGCGCGGATTGGACAGCCCCTCGACCCCGCGCAGCGCCGGAATGCCACGGAAGGCCGGGAGCATCATCGAGAACTTGAACGGCAGGTCGTGGGTCTTCTTCGGTTTGCCGTCCTCGTCGACCTCGGTCACGTGAAACGTGCCGGGTTCGACCTTGTCGACCTTGGCGTTGGTGATCCATTTGATGTGGCGCTGGCGCATCTCGGATTCGAGCAGGCCCTTGGTGTCGCCGACGCCACCGACACCGAGATGGCCGATATAGGGCTCGGCCGTCACGAAGGTCATCGGTACCTTGTCGCGGATGCGCCGACGGCGGAGGTCGGCATCCATGATCATGGCAAATTCGTAGGCCGGTCCGTAGCACGAAGCGCCCTGGACGGCGCCAACGACGATCGGGCCCGGATCGTTGCAGAACTCTTCCCAGCGCTCGTTGGCCACCGTGGCATGATCGACGTCGCAGATCGACTGGGTATTGTGCTCCGGACCCAGTCCCTCGACCTCGTCGAAGGCAAGCTCAGGCCCGGTGGCAATGACCAGGTAGTCATAGGTGAGCGAGGAGCCATCGCCGAGCTCGACGCGGTTCTCCGCCGGATGAACGCGGGCGGCGCCGGCTTCGTTGAAGGCAATGCCGTGCTTCGGCAAGGTCTTGGTCAGGTCGACGGTAATGTTGTCCTTCGAGCGCCACTTCACGGCCACCCAGGGATTGGACGGGGTGAATTGGAAGAACGGCTTGTTCGAGACCAGCGTGATAGTGTCTTCCTTGCGGACGGTGGTCTTCAGCTCGTAGGCGCACGAAACGCCACCGATGCCGCCGCCGAGTACGACGATGTGAGCCATCTATTCCTCCCTAACTTTGGCGTCAGCCCTTGGCCGACATGCACTCGAATGCGGGACCAGCCTTCAGCCCGAGCTTGCGGAAGACGATTGCGGCCGGACAGAAGCCGGTAAACGCCGCCTGGATCAGGTTCAATCCGACAAAGGCGGTGAGAAGCAGCCAATAAGGGCTGACCAGCCAGGCCAGCGCGACGCTGATGAGCACCATGCAGCCGGCGAACGTAAGCACTGCGCGATCGACGTTCACGACGAATCTCCTGATCAAAGAGCCGAAACTCGGCTGAGCGCCCGCTCGTTCGGGCGCGGCCCGCCAACCGGACCATCATCGTCCAACGGCATTGACTATATATGTGTTTATTCGTATATACGCAAGTATGAAAATACAAGGCAATGATATGCTCGCCGCCGCCGACCAGGCGAGCGAGCTGTTGAAGGCGCTCTCCAACCGGCACCGCCTGCTTATCGTTTGTCAGTTGATCGAGAAGGAGCGCTCGGTCGGAGAGCTCGCCGCGCTGTTGAATGTCCGGGACTCGACCGTGTCGCAGCATCTCGCGCTGCTGCGCAAGGACGGGCTGGTGACGGCAAGGCGCGACGGGCAGACCATCTGGTATTCGATCGGCAGCGCTCCCGCACGCGAACTCGTACGCACGCTTTATCAGGTGTACTGCGCGCCGGCCAAGGTGTGCGCGCCAAAGTCACGCAGCAAGGCGTCGCGTCGCGTGCGTCGCCAGCGTGTTGCGCCAAATCAATGACGCGGATCGCCGTACACGCGACACAAGCTCGCTCTGGTCCGCCGATGGACCGAGGCGAATAGGGGATAGTCAAGAATGCGCGCTGCTGCGCTGAGTTTTGCTCTCATTGCCGTGTTCGGGCAACACGCGCTCGCCGAGGAGACCCTCGTCGTCGCGCCGCAGACGGTTGCCGACGAAAAGGCCGTGTTCGCGACGGTCGAAAGCGCGGATATCGTCCCGGCGCGGGCTCGCATCGGCGGCACCGTGACGGAGCTCACCGTCAAGGAAGGCGACGCCGTCAAGGAGGGGCAGGTCGTCGCCACCGTCGTCGACGACAAGCTGGCGCTGCAGATCAAGTCGCTCGATGCCCAGATCGCCGGCCTCGAGGCTCAGTTCGCGCAAGCGAAGATCGATCTCTCCCGGGCTGAGGAACTCGTGGCGCGGGCCATCGCGCCGAAAACACGGCTCGACGAGGCGCAGACCGCTTTCAATGTGGCCTCAAACTTGCTGAAAGCGCGGACTGCCGAACGCTCGGTGCTGCAACAGCAGGTCACCGAAGGCAACGTGCTGGCGCCAACTCCGGGCCGCGTGTTGACGGTTCCGGTGACAACCGGCACCGTGGTGTTGCCGGGCGAAACCATCGCCACCGTGGCGGAACAGAATTTCATCCTGCGCTTGCGGGTGCCGGAGCGGCACGCCCGCTTCCTGAAAGCCGGCGATACGGTCCGGATCGACGGCGAACAGCTCGGCCAAGGCAGCGCGAAATTCGGCACCATTCGCCTCGTCTATCCACACATCGAGGATGGCCGGGTGGTGGCCGATGCGGACGTCGCCGGTCTTGGCGATTACTTCGTCGGCGAGCGCATCCGGGTATGGGTGTCGGCCGGTGATCGCACCAGCATCATCGTGCCGGGTTCGTTCATCATCACCCGCTTCGGCATCGACTATGCCCATGTTCGCCGCGGCGACGGCACCGTCATCGACGTGCCCGTCCAACGCGGGCGCGAGCTGCCGCGTCCCGACATGCCTGATGCCCTCGAAATCCTCTCCGGGCTTAACGCCGGCGACATCCTGGTGCGGCCGTGAAGCTCGGACTGTCGGGGCGTCTGACCCAAGCAACAATCCGTTCGCCGCTGACGCCGCTGTTCCTGCTCGCGGCCTTGGCGGTCGGGCTCATCGCGCTCCTCACCATCCCGCGCGAGGAGGAGCCGCAGATCAGCGTGCCCATGGTCGACATTCGCGTCAACGCCGACGGCCTCAAGGCGCCGGACGCGGTCGAGCTGGTGACCAAGCCGCTGGAGACCATCATCAAGGGCATCGATGGCGTCGAGCACGTCTACAGCCAAACCGTGGATGACCGGGTGATGGTGACGGCGCGGTTCCTGGTCGGCACCGACGCCGACGACGCTATTCTGCGCGTGCATGAAAAAATCCGCGCCAATCTCGATCGCATCCCCGTCGGCATTCCCGAGCCGCTGATCGTCGGCCGCGGCATCAACGACGTCGCCGTGGTGGTGCTGACGCTGTCGCCCAAGCCTGATGCCGCCGCGCGCTGGACCGACAAGGACCTGTATCAGCTTGCCGACGAGCTCGGCGCCGAGCTGGTGAAGACCGACAATGTCGGCCTGACCTACATCTCCGGCGGCAATCCGCAGCAAATCCGTATCGCGCCCGACCCAGAGAAGCTCGCCCTGTTCGGCGTCACCTTGCAGCAACTCGTCGCCAAGGTGCGTGACGCCAACCGCTCGTTCCAGGCCGGTGCCGTGCGCGACAACAATACCATGCGCGATGTCGCCGCCGGGCAGACGCTCTCCGGCATTCCCGATGTCGGGCTTTTGCTCGTCACCACGCGCGATAACCGTCCTGTTTACGTGCGCGACGTGGCCTCGGTGGTGATCGGGCCGAGCCCCGAGGAGCATCGCGTGTGGATGGACACGCCGGGAACGGAGGGGCATTGGCAGCGCGTGCCGGCGGTCAGCATCGCCTTCGCCAAGCGTGCCGGCGCCAATGCCGTGGTGGTGGCCGAGGACCTCCTGGCGCGCCTCAAAAGCGTCGAGGGGCGGCTGATCCCGCCCGACATCAACGTCACGGTGACGCGCGACTACGGGGAAACCGCGAACGACAAGGCGAACGAGCTCCTGTTCCACCTCGGCCTCGCAACTATATCGATTGTCGTGCTCATTGCCCTCGCCATTGGCTGGCGCGAGGCCTTGGTCACCCTCGTCGTCATCCCGACCACCATTCTGCTCACGCTGTTCGCCGCCAAGCTGATGGGCTACACCATCAACCGCGTCAGCCTGTTCGCGCTCATCTTCGCCATCGGCATCCTTGTCGACGACGCCATCGTCGTGGTCGAGAACATTGCCCGCCATTGGGCCATGAAGGACGGACGCAGCCGGATGCAAGGGGCAATCGAGGCCGTGGCCGAGGTCGGCAATCCGACCATCGTCGCCACCTTGACCGTGGTGGCGGCGTTGTTGCCGATGCTGTTCGTCTCCGGACTGATGGGACCTTACATGGCGCCGATCCCGGCCAACGCCTCGGCGGCGATGCTGTTCTCGTTCTTCGTCGCCGTGGTCATCGCCCCGTGGCTGATGCTGCGCTTGAGCCCCGAGGGACGTCCGGTCCATGAGCATGAAGCGGCGCATGGCGAGGGCTTTCTTGGCAGGCTATACCGCCGCTTCGCGGCCCCGGTGGTCTCTTCGCGCTGGACCGCTTGGGCCTTCCTGATCACGGTCGGGTTGGCGACCGTGGCTGCGTGCACGCTGTTCGTGACCAAGGGCGTCACGGTCAAGCTGCTGCCCTTCGACAACAAGTCCGAGCTCTCCGTCGTCGTCGATCTTCCCGAGGGCGCGACCCTCGAAGACACCGAGCGCACCTTGTTCTCGATCGCCGACGTGGCGCGGCAATTGCCGGAAATCCGCTCGATCGAGACCTATGCCGGGACGCCGGCGCCATTCAATTTCAACGGGCTTGTCCGCCACTATTATATCCGCGAGGCGCCAGAGCTCGGCGAGCTCCACCTCAACCTCGCCCCGCGGAGCGAGCGCGATCGCTCGAGCCACGCTATCGCCCTCGATCTGCGCGCCAAGTTGAAGGATGTAACCTTGCCGGACTGGCGCGGTAGCCCGCGTGGTTGAAGTGCCGCCTGGGCCGCCGGTGCTGGCGACACTGCTGGCCGAGGTTTACGGGCCCGATTCCAAGACCCGCCGTGCCGTCGCCGCCGAGTTGAAGAAGATCTTCGCCTCGGTACCCTACATCGTCGACATCGACAATTCGATCGGCGAGCCACGGCCGCGCTTGCGGATCTCCATCGATCAGGACCGGCTCGAGTTCTTCGGCGTCGAGCAGAAGGACGTCTATGACACCATCCAGGCGCTGTTCGGCGGCACCACGGTGGGCTATTCCCATCGCGGCGAAGGACGCAATCCGATCGAGATCGTCGTCCGCCTGCCCAAACGCGATCTCTCCTGGAGCGAGCGGCTGGCGTCGACGCCCGTCCCCGCCAATAGCGTGCCCGGCAACAAGACCGTGGTCGAGCTTGGCGACGTCGTGCGCGTAAGCAAGGAATTGGGCTCACCGACGATCTTCCGTCGCGACGGCCGCTTCGCCGACATGGTGATGGCGGAGCTGGCCGGCGCCTATGAAGCGCCAATCTACGGCATCCTCGATGTCGATGCCCGCATCGACAGCCCACGATTGGGGCGCGCTGCCTAAGCCAACCGTCCGCTTCTCCGGTCAGCCCGAGGATGAAGCCAACCCGACCGCCCTGTGGGACGGCGAATGGGAGATCACCTACGTGACCTTCCGCGATATGGGCGCCGCCTTCATGGTGGCCATCGTCGGCATCTACATCCTGGTGGTGGCGCAATTCGGCAGCTTCAAGCTACCGCTCGTGATCCTCACGCCGATTCCGCTCACCCTGATCGGCATCGTGCCCGGCCATTGGCTGCTCAACGCGCCGTTCACGGCGACGTCCATGATCGGATTCATCGCGCTGGCCGGCATTATCGTGCGCAACTCGATTCTGTTGGTCGATTTCATCCGCCACGGCGCCGGCCAGGGAAAGACCTTGCGCGCGGTGCTGATGGAAGCAGGGGCGGTGCGCTTCAAGCCGATTCTCCTGACCGCGCTCGCGGCCATGATCGGTGCGGGGACCATTCTGCTCGACCCCATCTTCCAGGGGCTCGCGATCTCGCTCCTGTTCGGCCTCGCCTCGTCGACCTTGCTCACCGTCTTGGTGATCCCGGCGATCTACGTGGTGTTGCGGAATGCAAACCAGGTGGTCGTGGCGCCGGCGGAGTGACCGTTCCGGTATTCTGCCCAAGTCTATCAGGCACGGTGCTGGTACAGGGTCTATACTCGAAAGTCCCCGATCGGCTCCAACGTGCCGCTGCTTCAATGCGGCATTGAGCCAACCGACTTAAAGTTCGCCGCATCGGAAGAGATAGATGAGCAGCGTGGCGTGACTGACAGGCTGAAAATCTCCTGGACCGGCGGTCCCTCAGCGAGCCCGGGGCGTCGCTTGTTCGGCTCCCCCGTGGGTTTGGCGCTGGTTGGGGTGATCCTTGTTGTTGTCTTGTTCAATCTCATCGACTGGGCAGCGGAATTGCTGTGGTTCCGTGCGCTCGGCTACGGGCTCGTTTTCTGGCGGCTCCGTCTCGCCGAGGTCGCCATGTTCGCCATCGGCTTCATTCCCGTGTTCGCCTATGTGCTGGTCAATCTCCTGGTTCTGGCCAAGCTCGCCGACCTGCACACCCTGCTGCCCCGCCAGCATCCAGCCGCCGGCATGCCCCAGGGCTGGCCAAGGACGGGGGTGACGCCGCGCAATGTGCGCCAACTCACCCCGCTTCTCATTGTTGCGTCGGCTGCGGCGGCCGCCGTGTTCGGCTTCGCGTTCGCTGGCGAGTGGGATCGATTGCTGCGCCTGGTTTGGGCCCAGACTTTCGGGTCGATCCGATCCCATCTACGCGCGCGATATTGGCTTTTACCTGTTCGTGTTGCCGTTCCTCAATCTGGTTCAGGTTAGCCTCGTCCTGCTCACTTTGGGCGGCGTGTTGACGCTCGGCCTCGCTTACTTCCGCCTCGGGGCCCTCCGATTCGATGCCAGGAGATATTTGGCCGCCGATCCGAAGGTGCTGCGCCATCTTATTGTCAACGCCGTTCTGCTGCTCGCCGCATCGGCCTGGGGCTATTACCTCGACCGCTTCGACCTCTTGACGCGGTCCTCAGGCGCGGTGTTCGGCGCCGGGTACACGGACGTTCACATCGTCCTCGTCGGCTTGTGGGTCGCAATGTGGGCGACCCTCGGCTTGATCTGCATCTTGCTCTGGGCCGCCGCGACCGACGCGCCGCGTTTCGCCGTGTTTGGAATTGGTGCCTATGTGGCCGTCGTGCTCGCTGCCTTGGAGGTGATCCCCGCGGGCTTTCAGAGGCTGGTGGTCGAGCCAAACGAGCTCGAATTGGAGACGCCGTTTCTGCGCCACAATATCGCGCTGACCCGGGCGGCCTACGGCTTGGACAAGATCGACGTGCGATTTCACACCGCCGAGCAAAAGCTCAACGAGGCGGGGATGCAGGAGAACAAGTCGACCGTCGACAACATCCGCATCTGGGACCATCGCCCGCTGAGCCAGACCTTCCGCCAGCTCCAGCAAATCCGCACCTACTATGCGTTCAGCGATGTCGATGTCGATCGCTATTGGATCGACAAGGATTATCGGCAGGTCATGCTGGCGGCGCGGGAACTCTCTGCGGATTTCCTGGCGAAGAGCAGCAGCTGGGTGAACCGGCACCTCCAATACACCCATGGCTACGGTCTAGCGATGTGCCTCGCCGCCGAGAAGGACGACCAGGGCGGGCCCGTGTTCACCATCGAAGACTTGCCGCCGAGGAGCTCTCCCGGTCTCGCCGTCTCTCGCCCCGAGATCTATTACGGCAGCGAGATGTCGGGATATCAAATCGTGCCCACCACGGTGAAGGAGTTGGACTATCCCAAGGGGGATCAGAACTTTTACTCGAGCTATGCCGGTCACGGCGGGGTGCTGTTGGACAGCTTCTGGAAGAAGGCGCTGTTCGCCTGGCACCAGTTCGACATGAGCATCGTCCTGTCCTCTTACCTCTCGCCGCAAAGCCGCATCCAACTGTGGCGACCGGTCCAGGAGCGAGTTTCTCGCATCGCACCGTTCCTGAAACTGGATCGGGACCCTTATCTCGTCGTCGATCAGGGCAGACTGTTCTGGATCCAAGACGCCTATACCGTCGCCGACGGGTTTCCCTATTCGGAGCCGACCGACGACGGGTTCAGTTACATTCGTAACTCGGTGAAGGTTGTGGTCGATGCCTATCAGGGCGACGTGAACTTCTACGTCATCGATCCCGCGGATCCGGTCCTTCGCGTTTACGATGCAGCCTTGCCGGGCCTGTTCCGCTCGCTCGACGAGATGCCGCCCGGCCTGCGCCAACATCTGCGCTATCCGCAGGACCTGTTCGAAGTCCAGGTCGACAAATTCAACACCTATCACATGACTGTCCCGCAAGTGTTCTACAACAGGGAGGACGTGTGGGCGCCGCCGCGCGAGAAATTCGGTGGCCAGACCGTCCAGATGGAGCCTTACTACGTCCTGATGAAGCTCCCCGGCGAAACGCGTCTGGGGTTCCTTCTGATGACTCCCGTCACGCCCACAAACCGCGACAACATGATCGCCTGGATTGCTGCCCGGTCGGATGTCCCCGGCTATGGCCAGTTGATCGTCTACAAACTATCGAAAGATAATCTCATCCTGGGGCCGCTCCAGATCGAAGCCACCATCGATCAGGACACGACGATCGCGCGCCAGCTCACGCTGTGGGACCAGCGCGGTTCCCGCGTGATCCGGGGCAATCTCCTCGTCGTCCCGATCGACCAGTCCTTTCTCTATGTTGAACCGGTGTTTCTGCTCGCCGACAGGGACGAATATTCCGCAGCTCAAGCGGGTCATCGTCAGCAACGGCCACCGCCTGGCGATGGAATTCGACGCTCGCGGACGCCCTCAAAGTCGTCTTCGGCGGCCAACCGGCGGCCCCGAAGGAGACCGCGGCGCCGCAAGCGCTCCCGTCTGCGGCACAAGAGGCCATGTCGAAGGCCGAGCAGGCGCTCCGGCAAGGCGACTGGCCCGCGTTCGGGCGCGAGTGGGAGCGGCTGAAAGGCCTCTTGCAAAAGTGACGGAGAGTGTGTCCGCGGAGAAACCTCGTGGGACCGTTGATGCGGTTCGCTGGCGCCCGAAATTCAACGCGGCGTGGCCGAACGCAACAGGGACTGGTCGACCACGTGGTGCAGGTGCGCGCGAAGACTGGCGATGTGCCGTTCGATGCTGAACGATCGTGTCGCACGAGCAACAACCTCGGGATCGAACAGCTGCGAGGGGAATGCCGTGCCGGTTGCGACGCGCTCGAGCGCGCGATGCAGCGCGAGCTCGTCGCCGTTGGGAAAGAGGAGACCGGAAACCTCGTCTTCGATGGTTTCGGCGAATCCGCCTGTGCTGCTGGCGATGACGGGAACGCCGCGAATGACGGCTTCAGGGCCAACCATGCCCAGCGGCTCGGCCCAGACGGAAGGTGCGACAAGTGCCCAGGCGGTTGCTAGGTGCCGATCGACGCCGGCGGGGTCGAGCCACCCCGTAAAGGTCACGGCGTCGTCAAGGCCGCGCGCGAGTACCGCGCTTTTTACGTCATTCATCAGAGGGCCATCACCCACGATCGTCAGGCGCGCCAGCGGCATGTGCGCATGCAGTCTGGCAAATGCGCGGATCAGCAGAGGCACTCCTTTTTCGACGCTCAATCGGCCGCAGAACACGAAATGCGGTTCCCGCGATGGCCTCCGTTCGAAGGCAGGTCCCGGACCAGCAACGGGCGGCGGGAGCGGCTCGGAAGCGATGCCGTGCGCCTCGAGCTTCTCTTGCATGTGCCGACTGCATGCGAGCACGAGATGTGGCTGACGAATGGCGCGTCCAATGCCAACATACCGAATTGACTCGCGGAGCCAATGCGGCAGGGAGAGGCACCCGGCCTTCCAGCAGACCGTGCCGGCGTGCTGCGCGCAGATTTCCCCAGTGGGTAAGAGCTTCGACCCAAGTGGGCAAATGATCTTGTAGTCGAGCACCATCATCACAGTCGGAACCGACCGGAGCGGCCACAGCACGGCGGGCGACAGGTGATACGCGAACAGCTGGACGAGTGCGACGTCAGGCTGAAACGAGCGGACAGCCACCCAGGCTTTGTGGACCGCGAACGGGTTGACGATTTGAAGACCCACTTGCGCTGCTCGACGCGTCGTTCCGTACGCGACGAAATCCGCCGTGCCATGCGCGGCCGACCCTGCACCGCTGGTCAGCAGGCGGACATCGTCTCCGGCCGCCGTGAGACCTGCTTGTATCAAGTCTGAGTACGCTTCCGCTCCTCCGGGCCTCGGCATCCAGTCCGTCACGAGCAGGATGCGCAAGCGCCGGGCCATCAGGGAACAACCACCGGCATGTTTCGCCGAGACGATTCTTCGGCGGCGAGCACCACGGCCAGGCTTCGTTCGCCGTCCTCGACGGTCGCCATGGGCACCGCCTGACCGTCGATCCGCTGCACGAACGCTTGAAGCGCTCGCCGAAACGAGGGCTGATACGAGGGCTGCACCAACCGCCGCGCCCATACGGTCGCCTCGTCAACCGTGGGGAGCGACCAGGCCGATCGCGCTCCGTATAGGGGCGACCGCGTCAACTGCAGCCGTGGCAGCACACGATGACGATCGACCCGCAACACACCCCGCTCGCCGATGAACTCGAGGAAATCCGCTGGGCCCGCACAGAAGCTCACATACACCTGTGCCTGGACGCCACCTCGCATGGTGAGGGCGAGTGTCGCGCCATCGTGTTCTGTCCGGCTCGACGTGATACGAGCGTCGACCGTCGCTATCTCATCCTCCAGAAACCAGCGGAGCAAATCGATATGATGCGATGCGAGATCGAGAAGTGCGCCGCCCCCGGACCTTCGTCGTCGTTTCCATTCCGGCATCATCTGTACGGAAATCGGCTCGCAGAAGGCGGACTGGACAACGCGAACGTTGCCAATTCGGCCGCTCCTGAGCAGTGCCCGGGCACGCTGGTGCGCCGTATGGTGGCGGTAATTGAATCCAACTGTCGCGACGACCTTCGATTGAGAGACGACGTCAACAACGGTTCGAGCCTCGCTTGCCGTGGTGGCCAATGGTTTCTCGACGTACACATGCTTGCCGGCGCGAGCTGCTGCAACAGCCAACTCGGCGTGAAACTGATTGGGGGCGCTGATCACGACGGCATCGATATCATCAAGCAGCAAATCGCTGGGTTGATCGTGAACGGGACCGCGCACGATCGATGCCGCGAGCGCTCGGGCGGCCGGGTCGGGATCGGCCGCCGCCGCAAGCGTGACGCCTTTGAGTTGTTGCAGCGCGCGAAGATGCGACCAGTACGCGATGGTACCGCAGCCGATCAGCCCAACCCGCATGGGCAAGGTGCCGCGGGCGGCAGGCATCAGCCCGTACGTCCAGCGTAATCCACCTTGCGGACCTCGATATCGTGCAGTCTCGCCGCCGCGGCCGGCAGCTTCACGCCCGCATAGGCGATGATCTCGCCCGCTGTCTTGGCTACAGCCGCAATCATCACACCCAGAATTGTACTTCTCGGCAACGTGTCGGACGGCCAGTGGCGTGCGCCGCGCAACACCCGCCCGAAGAGCACGATCGGAATCAGAGGCGAAGCAATGAAATAGAGAAGTCGGCGTAAGGGCGACCAACGCGCTGAACGATGCGTACCGAGCACCACGCCGACGCAGAATTTCTCGCGGATCAAGGTTCTGAACGTTCCGATGTTGAGGTGCAGGATTTTGGCATCGGACGCGAATGCCGCCCGATGTCCCCGCGCCGTGAGCAACGGCCAGAGTGATTCTTCGCTGGGATCCAACGCAGCCGGAAGACCGTCGCCGAGGGACAACAGCACCTCACGCCGATAGGCTGTGTTGTAGATCAGTGGATCCCCGATCTCACCCGAACGCCGATTTGGTCCCCACATGCCGTAATCGAACAGATACGCCGCCGAGCTTGCTGGGCGCGCAGGGTTTGCATTGCCAATAGCGGGCACGACAGCCGCCCAGGGGCCATTGAATGCGGCAAGCAACGCCTCTGCCCAACCGGGTTCCGGGTAGGTATGCGTCTCTCCGATGAACACGATTGGAGCCGACGCGGCACGCACTCCCGCGGCACGGGCCTCGGCTAGATGGTTCACGCTAGGGACCACTTTCGCGCGCGGGAATGCACTCAGGTCTTCGAGCCGCACGGCAGTGGCATCACCGCCGAGCAGCACGACGATCGGTTCAATCTCCCGCGCCGACGCCTGTCGACGAAGCGCCGCGAGGACCGGACGGATCGTTTCGTACGTGTCGGTGGCGAGCACGATACTCAATCGGAGCGAGTTTATGGACACGCGAGCGGTCATCGCGTCATCCTCACGTCTTCCGGGGTCGCAACTCGACTCGTGAAAGCTCGCCACATCTTGATGCCCCACTGCTCGCTTGGAATAAGCATTCGGCGAAACGCCGCCTGCTCGTAAGCGCTGAGCGCCGCAGTGTGCCACCGCCGTCGAGGTCGAAACCCTGCGAACACGGTCCGGTCGATATACTCGCAATACAGGGCATAGTAGGGGTTGCCGCCATCGTGTTGCCAGGGCTTCAGGTTGCCGCTGAAGTGAGCAATCTTGACGTGGGCGTCGATGGATCGCTGTCGGAACGCCCCGCCCACACTGACGCTCCAATTCCATTGCGGGTCAAGCGAGTCCCATTGGTCCGAGAGAACCGCATTGATCCCTTCCTGCTCCAGGAATGCGACGTCACGGGCGTAAGTTTTCAAGTACGCGATCGCGCGATCGCTGACACGCTGTTGCCGCCATCGCCGTAGGTTCATCAACATCACGCCGCAGTTGAAGTATTTCGCGTCGGGTCGAAGCCCCAACTCGCGGTACCGCGCGACTCCCAGATCCGACGAGACCAACGGCACCACCGAATCCTGGACGGCGCGCACCGCGCTGTCCGCCGTTCCCAAGTCCCAGAGTGGGGCAATGTCTCCGAGCACGAGAGTGTCGGAATCGAGCCAAAGCGCGGTGTGCACGTTCTCGGGAAGAATGTCCGGAACCAGCAGCTTGTTGTAAACGCAAATCGGCAGTCGACCCCAGAGAGGAACGCCGACGAGTCGCGACCGGTCTGCGGTGTGCCATGAAATCGTAACCGCATCGAGATCGAGCGAACGTCGAACGTGCGCTTTTTCTGGTTCGGGAATGTCCTCGTCAATGATGTGGATATCGAGATGTCGTCGCGCCGGCAGATGTGCTCGCACCGATGCCAGCATTACCGTGAGCGGAAGGACATAGCCCGCATCCGCCGAGCACACGATCACGACTGGGTCGTGTCCTTGGCTCATGGGACGTCCTCAACCCCCCTTGGAAGTGGCTCGCTAGTCAGTCAGCATACCGATCTCGCGGCGGTTATGCTCTTTCGATTTGCACTGAAACAAAAATAACCTTCTGCTCGGTAATACCAGGATGTCATGTCTGCTTTGGGGTCACTAGCGGACATTGGTGTGACTACTAGTGGCGTCGGTTTTACCGTCATAAGCCGACATGGATCATCAACGACAACGATGTTCGTGTCCGCGGAGAACCTTCCCGGGACCTTCGCCGACTTATTGATTTTGTGGTGACCCCGGCAGGATTCGAACCTGCGACCCTCAGATTAGGAATTTGATGCTCTATCCTACTGAGCTACGGGGTCTTTGAGGCCGGCGCGTCACGCGGGCCCGCGTTTCGTCGTGATCTACATCCTATCGGCGCCGATTGACAGCCCGCAAATTGGAGCAGGATGCGGCGCTGGCGCCCTCGTCAAGACCGTCGCGGCGACGCGAATCGAATCCTGTTGACAGCTTGGCGTTGAAGGAACAAAGTAAGAACACTAAGCTCGGTCGTAATTGGGGGCGCCGGTCCCGGCGTGAAGGCGATGAGGAGAGCGTATCGGCATTCATCTCTCCCCAATGGTTCCGGCTGGCGCTGCGGGGCCGCGCTTCTCACCATCTTCGCCGCCACTGCTGTCATCAGCAGCGTGGCGCGCGCGGAGCTCGTCTCGCCGTCGACCGACTGCCTCTCGGCGTTATCTCCGCCGGAGCGGCGCACCGTCGCCGACATCAATGACGGCGATACCCTCACGCTGACGGATGGCACCGTGGTGCGGTTGATCGGAACCAAGGCGCCGGCAGCGCCGCTCGGCTGGCGCGGCGATCGTCCCTGGCCGTTGGTGGATGATGCCAAGGCGGCTCTGGCGCAACTGGCCTCGGGTGCCGAGGTCGAGCTCCGTTATGGCGGCCGGCGTCTCGACCGCCATAACCACGCGCTGGCCCAGGTGTTCGCGGTCAAGGGTGATGAGCGCGTGTGGCTGCAAGGCGAACTCGCGGCGCGGGGGCTTGCCCGCGTCTATTCGTTCCCGGACAACCACGCCTGCATCAAGGAGCTGCTCGCGCGCGAGAGCGAAGCCCGGGCGAAGCATGCCGGCGTCTGGGGCGTCTCCACCTACCGCATCCTGGCGGCGAGCGACTTGGAGCGTCTCGGCCGCCTCACCCGAAGCTATCAGCTCGTCGAGGGCGTGGTTGCCGCGGTGGGCGACACGCGCGCCAGGATCTATCTCAATTTCGACCGGGACTGGCACCACGACTTCACCATCGTCGTCGAGCGCAAGGATCAGGCGGCGCTGAAGGCTCAAGGCCTCGACGTCAAGGCCCTGGCCGGCAAGCATGTGAGAGTGCGTGGTTGGATCGAGTGGCGGAACGGGCCCACGGTCCGCCTTACCCATGCCGAGCAGATCGAAGTATTGCCGGATGTACCGGCCGCGCTCGCGGCGCCGGTCGCGCCCGCCCAACCGCATCGAGATCGCCAAGCGCCGGCCGCGCCGGGTGACATCGCCCTGTAAGCGCAAGAGCTGGGTCAGGCTGCTCCGCCAGGAGGACGCCGCCGGCGTCGAGAAAGCTTAGGCCCGGCGAGGGCCGGGCCTAGCGCTTTAGCAACGCGGCGCGTTAGGTCAGGCCGCGCGATTGCGGGTGTCGGCCTCGGCCGCCAATTTGGCGTGGCGCGCGGTCTTGGCGAGCACGTCATCGATCTTGGCGACCGCGCTCGCTTCATCCATGCGCTCCACCGCCGCGATCTCCCGGGCCATGCGATCAAGAGCCGCTTCATAGAGCTGCCGCTCAGAATAGGACTGCTCGGGCTGGGCCTCGGAGCGATAGAGATCCCGGACGACCTCGGCGATGGCCACCAGGTTGCCGGAATTGATCTTGGCCTCATATTCCTGGGCGCGCCGCGACCACATGGTCCGCTTCACCCGGGCCTTGCCCTTCAGCGTGCCGAGCGCCTTCTTGACGATCTTGTCCTCGGAGAGCTTGCGCATGCCGACGGTCTCGAGCTTGCCGGTGGGCACCCGCAACGTCATCTTGTCTTTTTCGAAGTTGATGACGAACAGCTCGAGCTTCGCGCCCGCAATTTCCTGCTCTTCGATGGCCACGATGCGGCCAACGCCATGAGCCGGATAGACGATATACTCGTTGGTACGAAAGCCGTGTCTTTGCTGGGGTTTCTTCTTCTCAGGCATTACTCTCGTCTCACTCTGTTGAATATGGGGCCAGCGAGCGGCACTTGGTCTTATCCGGGGATGACCGCGTGTCATCCGAGCAATGACGACCTTCCGCGTCGTCTTGCGGACGGCGATCGCGACAGCGGGCGCAACGAGAGACGTCGATCAGTGACCTGATCGCGGCATTTTTCCCTCAAGACGGAAAAAAAGCGTACCTGCAATGAGGAACGCCTCTCCTGATGCTCGCTTTGGCGGCAGTCCGCCATTTCGACACCAGGATAACACAATGATGGTGAATCGGGAAGGTATGCGGTGTCGCAACATAGGCCTTTCGGCACTGCAACATGCGACATTTTGACAATAAGGTGAATTTTCGCCCTACCGCCTAGTCGCCTTCCCCGGGATCGGTACTGAAGTATTTGGCGAATTTGTCGGGTTCGCTGACAAAAGCGTCAGCGTCGGCGGGTGCCGGCTTTTTCGTCGTGATGTTGGGCCAGGTTTCCGAATATTGGCGGTTGAGATCGAGCCACCGGTCGAGATCGGGCTCGGTGTCCGGTTTAATGGCATCGACCGGGCACTCCGGCTCGCAAACGCCGCAATCGATACACTCGTCGGGATGGATGACGAGCATATTCTCGCCCTCGTAGAAGCAGTCGACCGGGCAGACTTCGACGCAATCGGTGTATTTGCACTTGATGCAAACTTCAGTGACGACGTAGGTCATCGATCTCACACCGCTATAGATCGAGGGCAACGCCAAGCGTCGGCCCCCTCGGCCGCAAAACCAGGCCGGGCGCCTTGCTATCGCAATCGCGCTATCAGCACAAGCGACCCTGGCGCCGGTGTGATCGGGGCTTTAGCAAAGTTCGAGCTTAAAATTGCCCCACGCGTCTAAAGCACGTATCAACTGGGGTTTTCCGGCGGCCGCACCTCGGCGGCAGCCGGCCGCCAGCGGGCATCGGCGCGGAAGGACGACAGCGTCATGGTGAATGGCGGCGACACCAGCGAGACTTGGCTTCGGGGCCGGCACCTGTTGCCACTGTTGGCCGTCGCCGCTCTCTGCCTGAACGTCGCGTTCATCGCCTGGTTCGCGGTTTCAAACTGGGAGGAGCGTCTTGCCAAGACGGCCTTCACCAGCGCCGCCTCCGACTATGGCGATGTGTTGCAACGGGGCCTCGACGACTATCTTAGCAAGCTCGCCGCCGTGCATGCGTTCTACAACTCCTCGGTCGAAGTCGACCGAAGCGAGTTCGAGCGGTTTACCGGTCATATCCTGTACGACCAAGACCGAGTGATGCGCATCACCTGGAGTCCCTATGTCACCGGCGCCGAGCGGGAAGCGTTTGTGCGCAAGGTGCAACGAAGCGGCCTTCCCGATTTCGATATCGAGGACCTCGCGCCGAATGGCGAGATGCGGCCGGCACCCGAGCGCAGCGCCTATTTCCCCGTCCTCTATGCCACGCCCGATCCCAACCTCCGCCCGGCGATCGGCCTCGACCTCGCGTCCGAGCCGGCGCGGCGCGAGGCGCTCGAACGGGCGCGCGATGGCGCGCGCATGGCCACCACGCCCGACATCAAGCTGCGGGGCATCTCCGGCAACCCGCGCGGCTTCTTCGTCGCCCTGCCAGTCTATCGCCAGGGATTGCCGCATCAGACGGTCGAGGAGCGCCGGCGAAACGCCGACGGCATCCTCGGCGGCAGCTTTCGCACCGAGGCCGTGGTCGATGAGATCCTGCGAGAGGCCAAGCTTCCCGGAGGCGTCGACCTCTATCTCTTCGCCGCGGACGCCAAGGGCGACAGCGTTCCGGAGCTGACGCGGGCGCTCCCGGCCACGACCGAGCCGCTCGAGCCAAGATATCAATCCGCACTCGCGTCATTGCCGCATTGGCGGGGACGCCTCGTGGCGGGCGATGCCCGCTGGACTTTGATGGTCACGCCCCATGGCGGCCGGCTCACCAGCTTCTATCGCACCTGGATTGTGGTGAGTTTCACCGTTCTCGTGTTCGGGGTGATGCTCGCCTTCATGTGGTCCTCGGCGCGCTATGCGCTGCGGCTTGAAGATGCGAACAGCAAGATGCTCGCCCTCGCCGAGACCGATCTCCTTACCAACCTCGCCAACCGGCGCGCCTTCCTCAAGCGCCTGACCCAGGCGTTCGCCGACGTCAGCGAAGGCGCGCCGCGGTTCGCGGTGCTTTATATCGACATCGACGACTTCAAGGACGTGAACGACACCCTCGGCCATCCGATGGGCGACGCGCTGCTTCAGGAGATCGTGGTGCGACTGAAGCAGTCTGTGCGCGAGGACGACCTCGTCGCCCGCTTCGGTGGCGATGAGTTCGCCGTTCTCCAATTTAACGTTGCCGATCGTGCCGCGGTCGCGGCGCTGGCAACGCGGATCGTCGGTTTGATGGCCAGGCCCTTCGATGTCGGCGGACATCGCCTCCACATCACCTCCAGCATCGGGGTCTCGGTGTTTTCGCCCGGGCTGTCCGGCCCCGAAGCCATGATGATGCAGGCCGACGTCGCCCTTTATGACGCCAAGGACGAGGGCCGCAATTGCTTCTGCTTCCATAGCCCGCGGCTCGATGAGGAGGTGCATGAGCGGGTGACGATCGCCGAAGATTTGAGGTCGGCGCACGAGCGAGGCGAGCTGCTACTCTATTACCAGCCGCAGGTGGATATGGTTTCGGGGCGCATCGTCGGCTTCGAGGCCCTGTTGCGCTGGGATCACCCGAGCCGTGGGCTGCTGCTGCCCGGCTTCTTCGTGCCGATCGCCGAACGTACCGGATCGGTGTCGTTGCTTGGCCGTTGGGCGTTCGACGAGGCCTGCCGCCAACTCAAGCTCTGGCGCGATCAGGGCCTGCCCCGCCCCGACATGTCGGTAAATGTGTCGGCGGTGCAGCTCAAGGGCGGCTCTGACCTCGTTCGCGAGGTGCGCGACTCGCTGGCGGCGTGGGACGTCGATCCCGGAGGCATCGAGCTCGAGCTCACGGAGACGGTGTTGATGGAGGCGACGCAGAAGCACAGCGCGACGCTGCAGCGGCTTCACCGGCTCGGCGCGAAAATCGCCATCGACGATTTCGGCACCGGCTATTCCTCGTTCAAATATCTCACCCTGCTGCCGCTCAATCGACTCAAGCTTGCCCGGGAACTCGTCGCCGGCGTGACGCGCGACCGTCGCCATGCCGCCGCGGTGCAGGCCGTGATCCGGCTGGCGCGAGAGCTCGACATCGACGTCGTCGCCGAGGGCGTTGAGACCGAAGCCCAGGCCAACTTCCTGGTCGCGGCCGGTTGCCGGCAAGCGCAAGGTTTCTTGTTCAGCCGGCCGGTCGATGCGTCGCGGGCGACGGAGCTGTTGCGCCACGGCCGGATCAAGTCGGCGCCGGCAATGATAAAGGCGCTCGGGCCAAGGGTCGCTTGATCGGCGGCTCCGGCCTAGCGTCAATCAGGTCTGCTCGGCCTTGAAGGCGTCGAGCTTCCGCCGATCGCGTTTGGTCGGCCGCGGGCCCCGCTCAACCTCGATGGAGGCGCGGGGCGGCGCCTCCGGCGCTGCCGGGGTCAGATCATCGTAAAGCGCGGCGACGCTGCTTCGCGGGGCCGCGCCGTTCGCTCGCCCCGATGACGCGGACGACGAACAGCCGGCGCCCGGCCGTGCCGGTGATGACGTCGCCAAGGCGCAGCGGACGGCTCGCTTTCACCGTCCTCACGCCATTGACGCGGACCTTGCCCCCCTCGATCAGCTTCACCGCGAGGGAACGCGTCTTCACCAGCCGCGCGCACCAAAGCCATTTGTCGAGCCGTTGCCCGTCCATTGGGAGGTCAGCTGCCCTCGGGGCGCCTCGCCGCGAGATTGCGCCGCAACTCGGCGAGCACGGCGAAGGGCGAAGCATCGTTGGCGCGGACGCGCTCTTTCCGCTCCGGTCGAGGATGTGGCGCCCGCTGGCGCTGCTGTTCGGCATTCGCCTCGCGGCGCCTTGGCTTGCTCCTCGTCTCATCCGGGCGGCGTTGGTGCGGCGCCTTCCGCCGCGCCGGCCGCCAGATCTCCTCGACGCCGGGCGCGGCCAAGGCGACACCGTCGAGGCCCGTGTCGGCGTCGAGGCTCTCCGCCGCGGGTGGCGGTGTCACGGCCTCCGGTAGCTTGCGGCGATCGCGTTTGAAGCCAAGGGCCTTCAAGATCGAGGCGAAGTCCTCGCCTGAGCAGCCAACCACCGACATCAACTCCGGTGCCACGCGGAAGCCGCCGTCTCCGGTCGCGCCTGACGGCGCCGGTGTGGCGTCTTCGCCTTCGCCGAGGCGCCACGTCACCCGCGCGCGAATGAGATCGGACAACCGCTCCAGCATGTCGATGCGGACCGCGCGCGAGCCGGCGATCTGAAACCCGGCGGCATGCCAATATGGCTCCGGCACGCCGGCATCGGCCTCGACCGATGTCAGTCCCTGCTGCGGCCGCGGTGGCAAATTATCGCTCTCCATGCCGTGGTCGCGGCCCGAATGGAGCGCCCAGAGCAGGAGCAGGAGGTCGGCGGCGGCTGGCTTCAACAGCGCCGGAATATAGATGTTGAAGGCGCCGAAACGGACGCCGTATTTGCGCAGCTGGGCGCGGGCGCCCTGGTCGAGGGTTTTGACCTCGCTGGCCACGGAATCACGGCGGAGCACGCCGAGATTCTCCACCAGCCGATAGGCCAGACCGCGGCCGAGGCCAGAAAGATCGGTCGCTTCGCTGAGGGCGACGAGGGAGGACAGCCGGCTGCCAAGCTGTGTTGCAAGCCAAGTCTCGAGGCGGTGCAGCACCTGCTCGCGCTCGCCGAGGCCGAGATGCTCGTCGGCGAGCAACTGGATCCTGGGCTTGAGCGCGGTATCGCCGCGCTCGAGGCGGGCGACGTCGTAGCCGCGCCAGGCAAGCCGCCCGTTGGGCTTGAGCACGATGGCGTCGTCCGCGTCGGCGGCGAGCGCCGCTGCGCGCGCGCCAAGCTCGCCCGCCAACACCTGCACAGCGGCATGGCGCGCGGCGCGGCCGTGAATGCCATCGCTCGAGGCGTCGGGCGTGAAGCGAAAACCGTCGAGGCGCCCGACGAAATGATCCTCGACCAGGATGCTGCCGTCGGTGGCGATCTCGGCGAGCAGCTCTTCCTTGTCGCGCAGCCGCCGCATCAGCACGCTGGTGCGCTTGTCGACGAAGCGATGGGTCAGCCGCTCGTGCAGCGCGTCGGAGAGCGTGTCCTCGATGGCCCTGGTGCGGTCCTGCCAATGCTCGGGGTCTTCGAGCCATTGCGGCCGGTGGGAGACGAAGGTCCAGGTGCGGATCTGGGCCAGCCGGTTGGACAGTGTGTCGAGGTCGCCATCGGTACGGTCGGCGAGCGCGACTTGGCGCGCGAACCAGTCGGACGGGATCTTGCCGGCATCGCTCATGACGAAGCGGTAGAGCGCGCTCACGAGCTCGGCGTGACTGGCGGCAGAAATCTTGCGGTAGTCCGGGATCTGGCACATCTCCCATAACAGCCCGACGCTCGCTTTGCCTGAAGCCATGTCGCGCACGGCGGCATCGCGGCTCACATTTTCCAGCGCGATGACGTCATCGACCATGCGCGAGCGGATCAGGCGCGGGTGCTCTGGCGTCTCGCGCAAGCTTTCCTTCAGACGCTCGATGGAAGTGAAATCGAGCTTGCGGTTCCGCCATTGCAGCGTGCCGACGGCATCGAAGCTGTGATCCTCGAGACGGTTAATCAGGTCCGGCTCGAACGGCGGCACCTGCGCCGTGACGCCGAAGGTGCCGTCATTCATGTGACGCCCGGCGCGGCCAGCGATTTGGCCGAGCTCGGCGGGGATCAGATTGCGATGCACCTGGCCGTCGAATTTGCGCAAACCGGCGAAGGCAACGTGATCGAGATCGAGATTGAGGCCCATGCCGATAGCGTCGGTGGCGACGAGGAAATCGACGTCGCCGTTCTGATAGAGCGCGACCTGGGCGTTGCGGGTGCGCGGGGAGAGCGCGCCGAGCACCACGGCGGCGCCGCCACGCTGCCGCCTGACCAGTTCGGCGATGGCGTAAACGTCGTTGGCGGAGAAGGCGACGATTGCCGAGCGCCGGGGCAGCCGCGTGATCTTCTTGTCGCCGGCATAGGCCAGCTTCGATAGCCGCGGTCGCGACACGATATTGGCGCCCGGCAGCACCTCGCGAATGGCGTCGCGCATGGTCGCGGCGCCGAGCAGAAGGGTCTCGTTCAGGCCACGGGCATGGAACAGGCGGTCGGTGAAGACGTGGCCGCGCTCGGCGTCGGCGGCGAGTTGGATCTCATCGACGGCGAGGAAGTCGGGCTCGAGATCGAGCGGCATCGCTTCGACGGTGCAGACATAATAGCTCGGCGAGAGCGGCTTGATCTTCTCCTCGCCCGTGATCAGGGCGACCCGGCCCGGGCCGATACGGGCCACGATCTTGTCATAGACCTCGCGCGCCAAGAGCCGGAGCGGCAAGCCGATGACGCCGACATCGTGGGCAAGCATCCGCTCGATGGCAAGATGGGTCTTGCCGGTATTGGTGGGCCCGAGCACGGCGGTGACGCCGCGTCCCTTGGGAGGCCCTGCTTGATTGAGGGGAAAGGATCGGCTCATGCCGGCATATCCGAATCCATATGATGGGCCACGGCCCGGCGCGGCTCGATCGGAACGAGGGTGGAACGAACCCCGTCCGAATCGCTAACTCGCGCCATTCGGTTTTCGTTCTCCATCGGGTTCTCCCGCCTTGCGCCCGTCTCCGCCATGTCGTCGTCGATGGCGTCTTCCTCGGGTGGAATCAAGCTGTTGGAACGACTAACGGCCAGCGACCTGGCAACGCGGGGGACAAGCGGGAACGGAACACGGACGAATCAGGAGAGTGCTAATTTTCGTCATCTGTTCGCTACTACATATTGGGATTTGGGGCGCCGCCGTTAACCCCTGGGGCGCTGTTATTCGCCGAGGCTCGCGCGCCGGGCCCCGCGCTGCACTTGGAACGACGTCGAGGTCGCCGAGCCATAGCCGACCATGGTCGGCAGCACAATGCGGTAGGGAACGTACATTTCCGTTCCCGGCAGCGACACCAGCCACACTTCGATCTTGTCAGTCTGGGACATCAGCTGGATGCCGGGATTATCGGGCCGGTAACCCGAGATCGGAATGAATTTCACGCCGCACACCGCGGCAAAGCCGGAATAGCCGGTCGAGGCATCCTTTTTGAGCTTCACCGTGCCCTTCGGCGTGAGCACGAGATCGAAGCGTTGCTCGCCATCGAATACCGGCACGGTTTGGTTGCAGACTTTGGGATCGCCATTGGGATTGCCCGAGCGGGCATAGAGGAACGCCGCGGTCATCGGGTCGAGCACGCCCTCGAGCTGCTCCTTGGTGGTGGGAATGACGTGTGGGTTCGGCTTCTTCCGCGGCACCATGGAGACGCGGGTGACCGCGCCGCCGTCGAAGGTCATGCGCAGTTGCCCCTTCTTGTCGCCGCCGTCGTAGCTGAGAGCGTACATAGCGGGCTCCGGCGAGCCGGCTTCATTCACCGTGCCTTTGCTGGCGGTCGAGCCCGTCCACTGGAACAGCAGGCCTTCGAGCACCGAAAACCGCCCTTCGCCGCGCATGTCATAGTCGGCGCCGCGGAAATTGGTGGTCAGGCGAAAATCGCCGAGATTGAAGCCGGCGAGATCGACCCGGTAGGTGGCGACGATGCGGCGCGCAGGCCCCTTGGCGCTACCGGCAACGGCCTCGTCGACCACGGGGGTGCCACCGAGGCCGAGCGTCAAGACCGCGACCGCCGCGAGGCTTAGACTATGTCTTGCAATCTGCATGGCCCCACACCCTGGGCTGGCCGGCCCCCAAGAACCGGCCTGCCAGCACTGTCGGGGTATTCGCAGAATTCGTCAATTCTGAGGTTGGCCGGCCCTTTCCCTCGCCTTGACCGCAACCGGCGGGCCCCGTATATCTCGCCCCGATCTTCGCGTGAACGCCGGGGACGCCCGGAGGTTCCGCTGCATTCTATCCAGGCACTGAAGAGAACAAGGATTTGATACGATGGCCCGTCGTTGCGAGCTGACCGGCAAAGCGGTGCTCTCCGGCAACAATGTGAGCCACGCCAATCGTAGGACGAGGCGTCGCTTTCTGCCCAATCTGTGCAATGTCACGCTCGAGAGCGAGGCGCTGAAGAAGCGCGTGCGCCTCACCGTCAGCGCCGCGGCGCTGCGTACCGTGGAGCATCGCGGCGGCCTCGATGGCTTCCTTGCCAAGGCGCGCGAGGATGAGCTGTCGCTGAAGGCGAAGCGCCTCAAGCGCGAGCTTGCCAAGGCGCAGGCGGCTGCCGTACCGGCCTAAAGGCCGCCGTTTCAGCGCTCGCCAGGCGCGGCCAGGGCCGCCTTGTCGTCAACCAAGGCGAACTGCATCAGCAGCGTCCGCTGCAGCGGGCTGAAATTGTCGTCGGACATCAAGGTGAGGATGGTCTCACCGTTTTTCGAGCGGTGGGCGGAGATCGCCTCCATATTGTCGATGTTGAGGTCATCTCTCGCCTCGAGCAGGATGTCGCCGATGATCAGGGCGCCGGGATTCAGCTCCTTGGCGGCGATGCGGCGGATGCGCATCTTGACGCCTTCGCTGTAGCGGAAGCGGCGCTCGAGGAGCACGATGCCGCCGTCGGGCAGCGGCGCCGCGTCGGTGATATCGAAGCCGCCGAGATCCTTGATGGCGAGGGCGCCTGGCGCCGGTCCCCCGATCAACCAACCGCGGTAATTGCCGTTCTTGTCGAGCAGGCGCTCGGCGAAAGCGACGGTCGCGCCTTTGAGCTTGCCGGCGCGGATCGGTGCCAGCGCCTCGATGCCGCGGTTCAGGCTCATGCGCCGCGCGTCCGATGGCAGCGTCAGCGCCCCTTGCGGCGGCCCGAAGCGCTCCGGCGTGAAGGGGTAGCGCATGATGCGGTGGTTGCGCTCGAAGGAGACGAGCGCCGTGCCTTTGCTGGTATCGCCTTGGAGAAGCGCCAAGCCTTCGGAATCGCGATCCCGGTCCGCCGCGAGCGGCTTGCCGTCTTGTCCCAAGATCGGACCGATGGTGGCATTGACGAGGCCCTTGAGCTTCCGCCCATCATGGGCGATGTCGGCCCTGAGCCAGGTGCCGGCATCCGACACCGCGAGCAGAGATTCCCCGGACGAATCGACGATCAGCGCCGAATAGCCGCCAAAGAACTGCGACTTGCCGAACAGATTGACGCCGCCGCGCCAGATGAGCTTGCCGAATTGCTTGTGGCCGGGATCGTCGCGGTCGAAATCGATGGGAATGGCGGTGACCGTCACCTTCTGCGTGCCGGCGAAGCACGCTTGCCGGCTTGTCGGCTAGAGCCGGGGCGCCGAGCAGCGTCGCGACCGCGGCGGCGGCCAACCGCTACCGCCAATGCCCGCGATGGTGTTGAGAGCTTGAGTGCCACGCCGGCCGTTAGTGCAGCTTATGGCGCTTGACGCGCGCAGCCTGGGGCGCGGCGCGATAAAGATGACGCCAGGCGAGATCCTCGTCGAACAGCTCGGCGAGCTTGTCGGTCATGACGCCGGCGAGTTCCTCGGCGTCGGTGACCGTGACCGCCCGGCGGTAGTAGCGCGTCACGTCATGGCCGATGCCGATGGCGACGAGCTCGACCGGCGAGCGCGTCTCGATCTCCTCGATGACCTGGCGCAAATGACGCTCGAGATAGGAGCCGGAATTGACCGAAAGCGTGGAGTCGTCGACCGGCGCGCCGTCGGAGATCATCATCAGGATGCGCCGCTGCTCGGGACGGGCGAGCAGCCGCTTGTGCGCCCAGGTCAGTGCCTCGCCGTCGATATTCTCCTTGAGCAGGCCCTCGCGCATCATCAGCCCGAGATTGCGCCGCGCGCGCCGCCACGGCGCATCGGCGGCCTTGTAGACGATATGGCGAAGATCGTTGAGCCGGCCGGGGAAAGCGGGCTTGCCGGCATTGAGCCATTCCTCGCGGGCATGACCGCCCTTCCATGCCCTGGTGGTGAAGCCCAAAATCTCGACCTTGACGCCGCAGCGCTCGAGCGTGCGGGCGAGAATGTCGGCGGAGCAGGCGGCGACCATGATCGGCCGGCCGCGCATCGAGCCTGAATTGTCGAGCAGCAGCGTCACCACGGTGTCGCGGAACTGGGTGTCGCGCTCCTGCTTGAAGGTCAGCGGATGCATCGGGTCGACGATCACCCGGGCGAGGCGGGCGGCGTCGATCTGGCCTTCGTCGAGATCGAAGTCCCAGCCGCGGTTCTGCTGCGCGAGCAGCTTCCGCTGCAAGCGGTTGGCGAGCCGCGCCACGGCGCCGTGAAGCGCCTGCAGCTGCTTGTCGAGAAAGGCGCGCAAACGGTCGAGCTCATCGACGTCGCACAGATCCTCGGCGCCGACGATCTCGTCATAGGCTTGGGTGAAAACCTTGTAGCCGAAGGCCTCGGGGTTATCGAGCACCGACAGGTTGGGGCGCCAAGGCTCGGGCCGGCGCGGGCCTTCGGGCGTATCGACGTCGCGGTCGAAGCGGTCGGCGCCGCCCTCCTCGCGATCCTCGGCGCTCTCCTCGCCCGAAGCATCGTCGTCGCTCTGGGTCTCGGAGGCGAGCTCGGCGCGCTCGCGCCCTCGGAATCCTCGTCCTCGGCGTCGGCCGAGGCGGTCTCGGCCTCGTTCTCCTGGTTGTTGGCGCCCTCCTCGCCCCTTTGGTCGAGTTGATCGGCGAGATTGAGCGCGGCCAGTAGATCGCGGGTCAGGCGGCCGAAAGCATCCTGATCGAACACGGTATCGGGCATGCGGTCGAGGACCTGCCGGCCACGGCTCTCGATCCACGACCGCCACAGATTGACGATGGCTCGCGCCTTGGGCGGCGGCTGGAGCCCGGTCAGGCGCTCGCGCACGAGGAGCGCCAGCGCTTCCGGCAGCGGCGCCTCGGAGCGGTCGCTGGCGTCGCTCACGCGCGTCCGCTCGTAGCGCTGCTCGAGCCGCGCGGCGAGATTGGCCGAGACGCCGCGCATGCGCTGAGCGCCGATGGCCTCGACCCGGGCCTGCTCGATCGCCTCGAACACGGCTCTCGCCTCGCCGCCCGACGGCGCCAGCGCGGCATGAAGGCCAGGATCGTGACAGGCGACGGCAAGGGCCGCAGCGTCGGCATGGCCGCGGATCACCGCGATCTCGCTTCGGGTCGGCACGCGGGACGGCTCGGGCACCCGCGCCGTCTTGCCGGCCAGCCCCGGCGGCTCGTTGGTGAACACGACCTCGACGGCGCTGTCGGCGGCGAGGGACCGGGTCGCAAGCGAAAGGGCGCGCTTGAACGGATCGAGCGGCGCCTCTTTGCGCTTGGTCAAGCTCATGGTCAGCTCAGAGCGATATTGGCGGTCGACTGCGGCAGGTCCTCGCCAAAGCAGCGCTGATAGAATTCAGCGATCAGGCCGCGCTCGAGCTCGTCGCATTTGTTGAGGAAGCTGAGCGCGAAGGCGGTGCCGATATCGCCGAAGATCTCGGCGTTCTCGGCCCAGGTGATCACCGTGCGCGGGCTCATCACCGTCGATAGGTCGCCATTCATGAAGGCGTTTCGCGTCAGCTCGGCGACGCGGACCATATTGCCAACGATCTTGCGGCCGGCGTCGGTGTTCCAGGCCTTGGCCTTGGCCAGCACGATCTCGACCTCGTCGTCATGGGGCAGATAGTTGAGCGTGACCACGATCGACCAGCGATCCATCTGGCCCTGGTTGATCTGCTGCGTGCCATGATAGAGGCCGCTGGTATCGCCGAGACCGATGGTGTTGGTGGTCGAGAACAGCCGGAAGGCCGGGTGCGGCCTGATCACCTTGGACTGATCGAGAAGCGTGAGCTTGCCGGAGACCTCGAGCACGCGCTGGATCACGAACATCACGTCTGGGCGCCCGGCGTCGTATTCGTCAAAGCAGAGCGCGGTGTTGGACTGGAGCGCGTAGGGCAGGATGCCCTCGCGGAACTCGGTCACCTGCATGCCGTCGCGAATGACGATGGCGTCCTTGCCGACGAGGTCGATGCGGCTGACATGGCTGTCGAGATTGATGCGCATGCACGGCCAGTTGAGGCGCGCCGCGACCTGCTCGATATGGGTCGACTTGCCGGTGCCGTGATAGCCCTGGATCATCACCCTGCGGTTGTGTTTGAAGCCGGCGAGGATGGCGAGCGTCACGTCGCGGTTGAACAGATAGTCGGCATCGACATCAGGGACATGCTCGTCCACCTGCGAATAGGCGGGAACTTCGAGATCGGTGTCGATGCCAAACACCTGGCGCACCGAAACGGTCATGTCCGGCAGCCCGGCGCCGTAGGTAGAAGCTGCGAGTGTCATGGATACGAAGAGCCTGTCGCTCGGGGTTAGCTCTGGGGCTCGGCGAAGCCTGAGCCCGGGTCAATCAATGGGGGCCAGGCCTTCAAGCAAGCCCCACCTGACGCAAATAGTTATAGGCTTGAATCACTTCGCGCAACTTGTCCTCGGAACGCCGATCGCCGCCATTGCGGTCGGGGTGGTGGCGCATCACCAAGTCCTTGAAGCGCGCCCGAATCTCCGCCTTGGTGGCGCTGGCCTCGAGGTTAAGCTGGCGCAGGCATTTGCGCTCGACCTTGCGCAAGGGCCGTGCCGGTTCGGGCGGCGGCTCGGGCGCCTGCTGCGGGCCCGGTCCGAACAAGCCGAAGGGATCCTGGGTGGCGAAGCGATAGCCGAAGCCGTTGCGCCGCTCCGGCGACCGGCCGGCGCGGTTGCGTGCCGCGGAGTTGACGCCGACGAACCAGGTCGGGCGGTGGCCGATGGTGTCGTCCTTTTGATGCTTCGCCACCTCCTCGTCGGGCATGCCGGAGAAGTAGTTGTAGGATTTGTTGTACTGCCGCACATGCTCGAGGCAGTAGCGGTGATATTTGCCTTCGAGGCCGCGTCCCTTGGGCGCCGGGTAGAGGCCAGGCTCGGTGCAACCCTGCCATTCGCATTGGGGGCAGGCATCCCGAACGAGGCGCGCCGCGTCGGGCTTGACGCGGAGCCGGTCGAAGAATTTTGAGTTGAGTTTCATTAATGGCAATTATGGGTAGTCGGCCTGTCGAGGGCAAGCATGGCCCATCTCTCCCTCGAAGCTTGCGCCCAACTCTGGTAGTCCGAAGGCCAGAACGCTGCTCCGATTGGAGCAGCCATTGTTGAACAAAGCATGTCGGAAGCCTGTCGGGCCGGGGGCAGCAGCGGGAAGCAAGGATGGCGATGCGGGCGCGCATATCCTGGCCGACCTTGGCCGCCATTCTGCTCGCGGCGATCTCGGTCGCGGTGACGCTTCACCTGATCGACTATCCGCTCGGCGCCGCCTGGGACGAGGCCGTCAAGCTTCGCGGCGTCAGCACCGGACGCTGGGGTTACTACCATCCACTGTTCATGATCGACCTGGCGCAAGCCGCGGCGCTCGCGGTGCAGCCGCCGGACCTCTCATCCTTGGCCCAGCTCATCCGGATCATCAGCGCGCTCGCCGGCGGCGTCATGGTGTTCGCCACCTTCATGCTGGCGCGGCTGGTGCTTCCTGCCTTGCCGTCCTTGGCTACGGCCGCGGCCACGGCGGCGACGCCGCTCTTCATCGTCCATGCCCGCATCTTCAAGGAGGATATCTTCGTCGCGACCTTCCTCCTGCTCGCGCTCGCGACCCTGATCAGATTGCTGCAAGAGCCGGCGCCGTATCGCGCCATTCTGCTCGGTCTCCTGATCGGGTGCGCGGCCGGATCGAAATATATCGGCGCGTTGATCCTGCCCTTTGCCATTCTCGCCATTGTCCTCGTCCCGACCCCGGGACCCGAGCGGCGGGCGCTCCGCGCGGGGACCGTCAGTGCCGTCTCGATCGGCACCTTTCTCCTCATCATGCTGCCGGCGATCAGGCGCTTGAACCGTTGGCGCGTGGGCGTGCACTCCGAGCTCACGCATTCGATCCAAGGCCATGACGTGCCGCTGCCGCTCGCGGGTCACCTGGGGCCTGTTTCATCTTCGCGAAAGCCTGTGGCCCGGCATCGGCATGCCGCTTCTGGCTCTCGGCCTCCTCGGCCTCGCGGCGCCGTTCGTCGCCGCGCGGGAGCGGCGCATGCCGCTCATCCTGATCGCGACCTTCGCGGTCGTGTGGTACGCCGTCCACGAGGCGACCCCGCTCAAGCCGTTTCCCGATTTTGCCCGCTACATGCTGCCGCTCGTGCCGCTGCTCCTGATCCTCGGCGCCTCGTTCATCTACGAGCTCGCGGCGCGGTGGGATCGGCGCGGCATCCTTGCGGCAATCGTCTTGGTCCTGGCCGCCGTGCCGGCACTTGTGATGTCGGTGCGGATCAATTCGCCCGATGTCGATCCGCGCGGCGTCGTGCCTTCGATCGTCGCGGCGAGCGGCGGACGCGTCATCTTCGATCGCTATTCCGACTACGAGCGCAACCGCCGCATCCTCGGCATCAGCTTCCGGCCGACCAAGGACATGGCCGATATCGTGGTTACGTCAAATCTCGCCTATGATCGCTTCGCGCTGGATGCTGCGCCGGGCGGGATGGCGGACTATTATCGCGCGCTCGCGTCACGCCCGCATCTCGACGTGTCGAATGGTCGGCCGACGATGGGCTACTTCAATCCGGTGGTGCGCGTTGTTGCCTTGGACGGATCGGTGGATGAGGCTGAACAAGATCGCCGCGGCAGATAAGGGCGGCGGCGCCGAGCTTGACGGTGCGGCTGATCGAGCCGCCACCGAAAAGCAATGAATGACGAGAGGATGCAGGACCGATGCGCGTCGAGCAGTCGATCAGAGAGAAATTGAGCGGCGCTTTTGACTCCGGCGGTGATCGAGGTGGTGAACGATTTCCACCGTCACGCCGGCCATGGCTCTTCGCCTCAGACCGGCGAAAGTCATTTCAGCGTCGTGGTGGTGTCACCGGCCTTCGCCGGAAAATCGCGGCTCGAGCGTCACCGCATGGTCAACGCGGTCCTTGCCGAGGAGCTTGCCGGGCCGGTGCACGCGCTCGCGGTCACGGCGCTGACGCCGGAAGAAGAGGCCAAGCGGGGCTAGGAGCCTCACCCCGCCTTGCTCTCCTCGCGCCGGGCCTTTCGCGTCTTCGCCAGCGGCGTCACCCGCAAGCTGGTGATGCGGTTCCGCTGACGGCGCAGCACCTCGAAGCGGAAGCCGTGAAAGGTGAAGCGCTGATCGGGATAGGGGATGGCCTGGGCCTCATGGATGACAAGGCCGGCAATGGTGGTCGCCTCGTCGTCGGGAATGTCCCAGTCCATCATGCGATTGAGATCGCGGATCGGCACCGAGCCGTCGACGATCAGCGAGCCGTCGGGCTGGACCTTGGCGGCGATGGCCGCGATGTCGGTCTCGTCGGTGATGTCGCCGACGATCTCCTCGATGATGTCCTCCAAGGTGACGAGACCCATGACCTCGCCATACTCGTCGACGACGACGGCGAAATGCGCCTTGCGCTTGAGGAAGGCGTTGAGCTGATCCTTGAGCGTGGTGGTGTCGGGCACGAACCAGGGCGGCGTCGACAACGCCATGACGTCGAGCTTGCTCAAATCGCCCGCGGTCTCGCGCAGCGCACGGAGCAGCATCTTGGCGTGAAGCACGCCGACAATTTCCTCGCGCTCGCCGCGCCATAGCGGCAAGCGCGTATGGGCGCTCTTCAGCGCCGCGTCGACGATCTCCTCGGTCGGCAGCGACACGTCGATGGCGTCCATCTTGGTGCGGTGGACCATGATGTCGGACACCGTAAGCTCGCGGAGGTCGAGGACGCCGCCGAGCATGTCGCGGTCGAGCTTCACCACGCCGCCTTCCTTGTGATGCAGCTCGATGGCGCCGCGAAGCTCCTCATGGGCGCCGAGCACCTCGACGTCGTCACCGACATTGGCGCCGAACAGCCGCAAGGTGTGGCGCACCAGGAACTGCATGGCGGCGGTCACTGGTGCGAGCACGGCGACCAGGGCTCTGACAATGGGCGCGACGGCGAGGGCCATGCGGTCGGAATTGACGATGGCGTAGGTCTTGGGCAGCACCTCGGCGAAGACCACGACGAGGACGGTCATCACCAAGGTGGCGTAGGCGACGCCGGCCTCCCCGAACAGCCTCAGGAACAGGCTGGTGGCGAGCGCGGAGGCGGCGATATTGGCGAGGTTGTTGCCGAGCAGGATGGCACCGATCAGGCGCTCGCGGCTCAGCAACAGGCGGTTGACGAGGCGGGCGCGGGCGCTGCCGTCCTGCTCGAGCGTATGCATGCGCGCGCGCGAGGCCGCGGTGAGCGCGGTCTCAGAACCGGAGAAGAAGGCCGAAACCACCAAGAGGCCGAGAATGGCCCCAAGGGAAATGCCCAAGCCCAGTGTCATCGGGTGCCGCACTCCCTGGCGAGGAAGGCGTCCAAGCGGTCCATGGGGATGTTGCGCTCGACGAAGGCCTCGCCGATGCCGCGCACGAGCACCAGCGCGAGCTTGCCGCCTTTCACCTTCTTGTCCTGAGCCATCAGCGCGAGCAGGCGCTCGGCCGAAGGCGGCTCACCGGGAATGCTGCCGATTTCGCCTGGCAGGCCGACGGCGGCGAGATGGTCCGCGACGCGCGCGGCGTCGGCCTCGGGGCAAAGCCCCTGTTCGACCGAGAAGGTGAAGGCGAGGCGCATGCCGATGGCGATGGCCTCGCCATGGAGCAGCCGGTCGGAATAGCCGGCATAGGCCTCCAAGGCATGGCCGAAAGTGTGGCCGAGATTGAGCAGCGCCCTGGTGCCGCTCTCCTCGCGCTCGTCGGCCTCGACGATCGCCGTCTTGGCGCGGCAACTCGTGGCGATGGCGTCGGCGCGGTCGCGGCCTTCGCCGGAGAAGATCTGCGGCCAGCTCTGCTCGAGCCAAGCGAAGAACGGGGCATCGCCGAGGAGGCCGTATTTCATCACCTCGGCGTAGCCCGCGCGGAACTCGCGGGGGCTGAGCGTGTCGAGCACGGAAATGTCGGCGAGCACGAGGCTCGGCTGATGGAAGGTGCCGATCAGGTTCTTGCCGTGGGGGGTGTCGATGCCGGTCTTGCCGCCGACCGAGGAATCGACCTGGGCGAGGAGCGTGGTCGGGATCTGCACCAGCCTGACGCCGCGGCGGAGGATGCTGGCGGCGAAACCGCCGAGATCGCCGACGACGCCACCGCCGAGCGCCACGACCGCGTCGCCACGCTCGACGCCGAGCTCGAGCAATTGCTCCGAGACCTTGGCGAGCACCGGGAAGCATTTGCTCGCTTCGCCGGGCGCCACCACCACCTCGCCGAGGAAGAGCCCGCCGAGGCTCGCCTTCAGGCGCTCCAGATAGAGATCGGCCACGGTCGTGTCGCTGACCACGGCGCAGCGGGCGCCGGGCGCCGCGGCGGCAATGCGCGCGCCGGCGCTGTCGAGCAGCGCCGCGCCGATGACGATGTCATAGCTCCGCTCGCCAAGACCAACCCTGATCGTGGTCTCGTCGGCATTGGCAACCAAAGTGGCGAATTCGTCTGCCATCATTCACTCTTGCCGCGGCGGCGCGGTGCCGTCTTGGCTTCGTCGCCAAGGAAGCGCACCAGCGCCTCCACCACGTCCGACACGATGACGTCGTGAGGCACGTCGCGGCTCTCGACGGTAATGTCGGCCTCGGCATAGACGGGATAGCGCCTCTTCATCAACTCGCGCATCACCGCGTCAGTGGACCCGGCGGCGAGCAGGGGCCGGTTGTCCCGCCGCCGCACGCGATGCAGCAACACCGGCAAATCCGCCTTGAGCCAGACTGAAATGCCTTGCGCCTTGATGTTGGCGCGGGTGTGCGCGTCCATATAGGCGCCGCCGCCGGTGGCGAGGACTTCGGGACCGCCCCCGAGCAGGCGGGCAATGACCTTGGCCTCGCCGCTGCGGAAATAAGGCTCGCCATGCTCGTCGAAGATCTCGCTGATGGTCTGCCCGGCGGCCAGCTCGATCTCGTGGTCGGCATCGAGGAAGGGCAGATCGAGCCGGGCCGCGAGCCGCTTGCCGACCGCCGTCTTGCCCGCGCCCATGAGCCCGATCAGCACGATGCTCCGCGAGCCGAGGGCGTCACGGATCGAGGCGAGCCGCCGCTCCTTCTTCTCCTTTTTGCGCTCTGCCAGTCCTAAGCTCATTCGCTATGTGGGCGGCGCGTACGGCGGGGCGTCGGTGACGCTTGGCCGCAAGCCCGCACGGTTCCATGATTTTCTCGTGCTGACAACGGTGTTTCGAATCATCCATCATGCCGGAAAGCTGGAAGCCACCGGCCGGTTCGGGTCATAATAGGGCCCCGTTCACGGCTACAAGAGCCGTGGGGGAAAAACGACAAAAAGCCCTTAAGGGAAACGAGCGCCTCGATGCCGACACTCTTCCGACTCTTGATGGTCCTAGGGGTGATCGCCGGCGTCGTCTCTGGGAGCCTCTATGTGCTCGCCGAATATTTCCAACCTCAGCCGAAGGAAATCTCCAAATCCTTGCGTGGCGTCAAGGTACGGACTGAGTAGGCGTCTCCTCGCTGGGCCCGCAATGCTGGTGATCGCCCTCCTCCTCCTTGGAGGCGGGCCGGCTGTTGCCCAAGTCGAGCGCCGGGAATTGCCGGTAATTCAGGGCGAGAGCCCGCCGCCACCGGCCTATCAGCCGCGCAGCAACCGGCTTACGCGCCACCGCCGCAGCCATCTTACACGCCGCAACGCCGGCCTACGCGCCGCAACAGCCGGCCTATCAGCAGCAACAACCGGCCTATCGCGCCGCAACAACCGGCCTACGAGCACGCAGCAGACCGAGCCTATCAGCCGCAGCAGCAGCCAGCCTACGTGCCGCCAGCCGCTACAGCCCGCCTATCAGCCACAGCAGCCGGCCTACGAGCCGCCAACAGCCGGCTTATCAGCCGCAACAACCGGCCTATGCGCCGCCGCGCGAGGACACTTGGCGCCAGCCGGTCCAACAGACGCCGTACCCGGGCAGCGGGACGCAAGGCCTCAGGATCGAGCCCACTGCCGGCCGATCTCTGGCGCGGCGTTTCCGCCGCCGAGCTCGAGACCCTCATCACCCAAGCGCCATGGCCGTCGCCTTCTCCCGCGCTGACCAGGCTGATCGCGCGGGCGCTCGCGACCAACCCTGAGGCCGATGGCGACGTCAAGGCGAAGGTCGGCGCGTTGATGCGTGCCGGGCGCATCGAGGAGGTGATGGCCGTGCTTGGCGGCGCCGGGGCGCCAAATGAGCCTGGTGCTGCCGCGGTCTATGCCGTGGCGCTGGTCGCGGCAGGCCGCGACGACGAGGCTTGCGGCCTCGGCCTTGGCGGCGCCGCGGCAGGGGCTTGGCGCGACTCGCTGGCGAAGCGCGCCATCTTCCTGATCCCGGCCTATTGCGCCGCGCGGGGCGGCGATAGGGGCAGGCGCAGAGCTTGCCCTCAATCTCGCCCGCGACAACGGGGTCGATACCGGAATGGCCGCCGCCGCTCTTGCCGGCGCCAAGCCGCCGCTGCCGAGAAGCGTCGATGTGGTCGATTATCTGTTCCTCAAGCTCGGCCATGGCGCCGGCGCCAGCATCGCCGCTAGAGCGACGCCGGACCTGCTCTTTCTCGTCGCCCGCGACCAATCCGCTCCGGCGGAGCTTCGCGTCGCCGCGGCGGAACGGGCCGCGGCGCTGAACATGATCGACGGTGCGACATTGGCCGCGGCCTATGGCGATGCCGCCTCAAGACTACCGAAAGCGGCACAATCGCCGCCGGCGCTCCGCGCCAAGCTGTTCGCCACGCTCAAAGGCCAGGCCTCGCCAAAGATCCGCGCGGAGTCGATCGATGCGCTGCTTGCCAGCGGCAGAGACGCGAGGATCGAAATCCCGATGGCGCAGGCGCTGGCGCAAGCGACCGGAGGCTTCGCCCAGGACGCGCCGGGGGCGGGCTTTGCCGAGACCGGGGTGCGCGTCGCAGGCCCTTGCCGGCGACGCCGAAGCGGCGTGGCAATGGACCGAGGCCGGCGATGCGCGGCTGCGGAGCTGGCAGCTCCTCCTCGCCACTTCCGACCCTTATGGCCAGAACGCAGGCGCGGCGCTCGACGCCGGCGTCGACATCGCGCTGCAATCAGGGCTGCCGGGGTCGCTGTTGCAGCGCCTCGTCACCGTGCTCGATGCGCTCGGCGAAGAGGTGCCGATCCCGCTGTGGGATCTCGCCGGCAAGACGCCGCAGCCCGCTGACGGCTATCTGCCGGAGACCGGCGCTCTCACCAGCCTGAAGCAGGCGGCCGACAGCGGCAACGTCGGGCGGACGATTCTGCTGGTTGCGGCGGTGCTCGGCCCCGACGGGCCGCAAGGCGCGCACCTCATCGGGCTCGGCGATTCCTTGCGGGCGCTCCGGCGGGTCGGGCTCGACGCCGAGGCGCGGCGGATCGGCTTCGAGGCGCTCTACGCCCATTGGCCTCAGCGCGGAAAGGCTTGAGATTTGGCCGCGGGGGAAGGCGTCTCAACACATGACGGCGGCTCGGATCTCGGGCTCTTTCTCGACATGCTCATCGCCGAGCGCGGCGCCGCCGAGAAAACGATCGAAGCCTATTCCCGCGACTTGAGCGAGTTCCTCGCCTTCGCGGCGTCCAAGCGGCGGAACGCGCGGGATGCGAGCGCCGACACCATCCGCGATTTCCTCGCCGCCCTCAGCCGCAAGGGCCTCGCCCCGACGTCGCGGGCGCGGAAGCTCTCGGCCATCAGGCAATTCTTCCGCTTTCTGCTCGGCGAGGGCTTGCGCGGCGACGACCCAGCTGCCGCCATCGACAGCCCGAAGCTCGGGCGCCCGTTGCCCAAGCTGCTCGCCTTCGACGAGGTCGAGCGCCTCCTCGAGACAGCGGCGCAAAGCGCAAGCGACGCCGCCGACGGCTCGGCCAAGCGCCGGGCGCTTCGCGTCTACGCGCTGCTCGAGACCCTCTATGCCACGGGCTTGCGGGTCTCGGAGCTGCTCGGGCTGCAGCGCGCGGTGCTGATCAGCGACGACCGCGTGTTGACCGTAAAGGGCAAGGGCGGCCGCGAGCGGCTGGTGCCGCTGAACGACGCCGCGCGCGACGCGATTGCCGCCCACGTCGCGGCGCTTGCCGGGGATGAAGCGCAAGGCAGGGCGCGGTCGGCGTGGCTGTTTCCGTCAGGCAACGGCGCCCAGCATTTGACGCGGCAGCGTTTCGGCCAGGAGCTCAAATCGCTCGCCATCGCCGCCGGCATTGAGCCGTCGCGGGTATCGCCGCACGTGTTGCGCCACGCCTTCGCCAGCCATTTGCTCGAGCGCGGCGCCGATCTGCGGACGGTGCAGCAGCTCCTGGGCCATGCCGATATTTCCACGACCCAGATCTACACCCATGTCCTCGAGGAGCGGCTGCGGCGCCTGGTCGAGCAGCATCATCCCCTTGCTCAGCACCATTTAACCAAACGGCGCTAGACTTAGGTCTTTAGCAGCAGCTTTGGAGTTGACCGTTGACAGCGTTGTTTCCCAAGGCCACTTAACATCCATGTTCCCGGCGCCGCTGGCGCGCAATGACCCGTAAAGCGCGGGTTCGAGGGGCTTCTTCTCGCCGTATGCGTACATATCTCGATTTCGAAAAGCCGATTGCCGAGCTTGAAAGCAAGGTCGCCGAGTTGAGAGCTCTCGCCGCGGAGCAGCACTCCGTGTCGATCCAGGAGGAGCTCGCCAAGCTCGAAGCCAAGGCGAAAGACGCGCTCGAAGAGACCTATTCCGAGCTCACCCCGTGGCAGAAGACGCAAGTCGCCCGTCACCCCGAGCGGCCGCACTTCCGCCACTACATTGACGGTCTGGTGCAGGACTTCACCCCCTTGGCCGGCGACCGTCTGTTTGCCGAGGACCAGGCTATCATCGGCGGCATCGGCCGCCTCAAGGGGCGCTCGACGGTGATCATCGGCCACGAGAAGGGCTCCGACACCGAGGGCCGCATCAAGCACAATTTCGGCATGGCGAGGCCGGAAGGCTATCGCAAAGCCCAGCGGCTGATGGAGCTCGCCGACCGGTTTTCGCTGCCGGTCGTCAGTCTGATCGATACTGCCGGCGCCTATCCCGGCGTCGGCGCCGAAGAGCGCGGCCAGGCCGAGGCCATAGCCCGCTGCACCGATTGCTGCCTCGGGCTCGGGGTGCCGATCGTCTCGGTGATCATCGGCGAGGGCGGCTCGGGCGGGGCCGTGGCCATCGCCACGGCGAACCGGGTCTATATGCTCGAGCACGCCATTTACACCGTGGCCTCGCCTGAGGCCGCGGCCTCGATCCTGTGGCGCGACTCGACCCGCGCCATCGACGCCGCCACCAATATGAAGATCACGGCCCAGGATCTGCTGAAACTAGGGGTGGTCGACGGCATCATCCCTGAGCCCACCGGAGGCGCCCACCGGGACGGCCAGGAGGTGGTCGCGGCCACCGGAGAGACGATCGGCCAGGCTCTGGCCGAATTCGATGGCATGACGCCGGAGGCCATCCGCAAGGCGCGCCGGGAGAAATTCCTGGCAATTGGCCGTATGGCTTGACGAATTCGCCTTGAAAAACGCCACTTTTTTGTCCAACTGTCGCGTCCCTGCCGCTATAATGGCAGGCAAAAGCGGGGTAGGGGTCAGGCGCGGGGGAAACAAGCGCTAACCTCGCTTTAACTCCCCGGGTACGATTTTCAACGAGGTGCGCAAGGGGCACTGCGTATGCTTCGTTCATGTTGGCTCAACACCATGGTTGCCGTGGGCGTGATGACGTCACTCGTCGCGCTTGGCGGTTGCGGCCAGTTCTCGCCCCCCTATCTCAAGCCGCTTTCCGCCAAGACACGCGCGCTTCTCGCCGAGAAGGGCATGAGCGAGCAGTCGCCGATACTCGTGCGCATTTTCAAGGCGGAGTCCGGAGCTCGAAGTGTGGAAGGCGAAGGACGACGGCCGCTACTATCGCTTCAAGACCTATCCGATCTGTGACTGGTCCGGAAAACTCGGACCCAAGATCAATCAGGGCGATCGCCAGGCCCCCGAAGGATTCTATCTCGTCTCCTCGCCGCAAATGAATCCGAAGAGCCAATACTATCTCTCCTTCAATATCGGATTCCCCAACGCCTACGATCGCGCCTATGGCCGCACCGGCGCCGACATCATGGTGCATGGCGACTGCAAGTCGGCCGGCTGCTACGCCATGACCGACGGCGTCGTCGAAGAGATCTACATCCTTGCGCGTGAGTCTCTCGCCGGCGGTCAGCAAGCTTTCCAGGTGCAAGCCTATCCGTTCCGCATGACGGCGGCGAACTTGGCGAAGCACAAAGACGATCAGTGGTACGGCTTCTGGCGCAACCTGAAAGAGGGTTACGATTATTTCGAAGCGACGCACCTGCCGCCAAAGATCGAGGTCTGCGACAAGCACTATTTGTTCAATGCCTCCTTCGTCGGCGGTGCACGACCCAATCCCACCGGCGCGTGTCCGGCCTATCAGCGGCTTCCGGTTCCGGCGATGCCGCGGAGACCGGCGCTGCAAGAGGCCTCGGCCAAGGGCGACGGCCGTACGGCCGATGCGTCGACGATCGGCAAGCCGCTTGGTAGTTGGCTCGGACTTGCCTTCGGTCCGCCGAAGCCGGTCTATCAGGCCTTCACGCTCGGCCCGGCGACGCCGGCGACGCCGGCGCCGGCACCGGCACCGGCGAAGTCAAAGCGCAAATAGGCGCCACGCGATCGCCGCTCTTTCCCGGATGATGGCGTCATGGTGCGATACAGTCTCGGACTTCTCATCGCGCTTGCTGTTTGCGGCGGCGCCTTGCTGTTGTTGAGCCGCGACGGCAGGCAGCTGCTCGATCGCGCCTCGATCGCCTTCACCCGCGCAAGCAACAATTGGTATTACCGCAACGGCAAGCCGCTTCCCGGCACGCCCGATCTCGCCAAGCTCGACACGCGGCTCGAGGCGAAAGGCCTCAAGCTCGGCGCGCCGGTGTTCGTGCGCATCTTCAAGCTCGAGTCGGCGCTCGAGTTGTGGATGGAGAAGGACGGGCGCTACCAGTTGTTCGCCACCTATCCGATCTGCCTATGGTCGGGACGCCTTGGCCCGAAGCTGAAGGAGGGCGACTTGCAGGCGCCGGAAGGCTTCTATTCGGTGACCAAGGAGCAGCTCAATCCGAACAGCCGCTGGCACCGTTCCTTCAATCTCGGCTTCCCCAACGCGTTCGACCGCTCCCACGGGCGCAATGGATCGTTTCTCATGGTCCATGGCGGCTGTCAGTCGGTCGGGTGCTACGCCATGACCAACGATGTCGTCGACGAGATCTGGCGGCTGGTCACCGCCGCGCTCGATTCCGGGCAATCCGCTTTCGACGTGCAGGTGTTTCCCTTCCGCATGACCGAGCGCAATCTCGCGGCACGGCGCGAGGATCACTGGGGCGCGTTCTGGGCCGACCTGAAGCAAGGCTATGACGCCTTCGAGAAGACGCACCAGCCTCCGGTGATCAGCGTTTGCGATGGCCGCTATGTCGTCGCCGAGGGGAGTACGCCTGTCACTGCGGGATGTGCGGCCACGGCGCTCAAGGATTGAGCGGCCAGAACATGATGATCAGCGGGATCCCGACCACGACCACGATCACCGAGAGCGGCAGCCCGAGCCTCCAATAATCGCCGAAGCGGTAGCCACCAGGTCCCATCACCAGGGTGTTGGACTGATGCCCGATGGGGGTGAGGAAATCGCAAGCCGCGCCGATGGCGACCGCCATCAGGAACGGATCGGGGTTGAGGCCGAGATTGATGGCGAAGGTCGCCGCGATCGGCGCCATCACCAGCACCGTCGCCGCATTGTTGAGGAACGGCGTCACCGCCATGGCGGCGATCATGATCAAGACCAGCGCGCCTGCGGCCGGCAATTGCATCCCCGCTTGCGATAGCCAGCCGGCGATCAGGTCGGTGCCGCCGGTGGTGCGCAAGGCCTCGCTCACCGGAATCAGCGCGCCGAGCATGACCAGGATCGGCCAGTCGATGGCGTCATAGGCCTCGCGCAGGCTCAAGGAGCGTGCGAGCAGCAGGAGGACCGCGGCGCCGAAGAACGCGACGGTCACCGTGACGGCGTTGAAGGCGACGAGGGTCATGGCCACGGCGAGGACGGCGAGGGGGACGTAGCTCTCTTTGTGGCCGAAACGGAGCTCGCGTTCGGCGAGCGGCAGCAAATGCAGCGCCCCGAGCGTCTCAGGCATGGTGGTGAGGTCGCCTTGCAGCACGATGACGTCGCCCACCTTCAGCTTGATCGCGCGCAAGCGGTGGGTAATGCGCCGGCCTCTCCGGCTGACGGCGAGAAGATTGACGCCGTGACGGTGAAACAGCTTGAGCTGCTCCGCTGACATGCCCACCAACTCGGATTCAGGGGTGATCACCGCCTCCATCACCCCGATCACGTCATGTGGCGTGTCGACCTCGAGGTCCTTGGCGTCGCGGGCGAGCCTCAGCTTTTCCAGTTTGACGAGCTGCTCGAGTGCCGCCGGCTCCCCTTGCAGGATGAGAATGTCGTCGGCCTTGATCACGGCGTTGCCGGCAGGGTCGTAGCGCCGCTCGGCGCCGCGAAGCAGCGTGATGACTTCGACCTCGCTCTCGCCGAGATCCTCCAGCGCCTTCACGGTGATGCCGTTCGCGGGCGAGTCCTCCGGAACCACGACCTCGGTGGTGTAAGCTTCGAGATTGAAGGCGGCGTCCATCGACACCGCGCCCTTGCGGTCGGCCGGCAACAACCGCCAGCCGAACAGCAGGAAGATGACGCCGACGGCGGCGATACCGGCGCCGACCGGGGTGAAGTCGAACATATGGTAAGGCTGCCCGAGGATCTGCTCGCGCATGCGCGAGACGATGATGTTCGGCGAGGTGCCGACGAGCGTGACGATGCCGCCGAGCAACGAGCCGAACGACATCGGCATCAGGAGCGAGGAGGGGGACGTGCCGGTGCGGCGGGCGAGCTGGAAGGCAACCGGCATCAGCATCGCCAGCGCGCCGATGTTCTTGACGAAGCCCGACATCACCGTGACCGCGCCGACGAGCGTGGCGACCTGCTGGGTGGTGGTGGTCAAGCGCGATCCGAGCTTGCGCATGACGCGGTCGATGACGCCTGAACGCGACACGGCGGCGCTGACGAGGAGCGCGCTGGCGACAATGATGACGATGTCGTCGCCGAAGCCTTTGAAGGCCTGGTCGGGCTTGACGATGCCGACGGCGATGGAGGCGAGCAGCGCCAAGAGCGCCACGACGTCGTAGCGGAGCCGCCCCCAGGCGAACAGCGCCATCATGGCGATGATGACGGCGAAGGCGAGGACCTGCGCGAGGGTCATGAGCGTCGCGCCCGCACCGGCGCGCGGTCGGGACGACGCGCGGGTTGGGTTGAATGCATGCTCTGGGCCTGTGAGCCGTTCATCCGGGCAAACAAGGCCGGATGGCCCGTTCCGGTTCCCTTACGCAGGCAGCGAGCCCCGGATCTTAGCTATAGGCGCCGTGGCAGTGCTTGTATTTCTTGCCGGAGCCGCACGGGCACAGCGCATTGCGCTGAACCTTGCCCCAGGTCGAGGGATCGGCGGGGTTCGGGGCCGCTTGAGCGCTCGGCGCCTTCCGCGCCCGCGCCGGTGCCGCGTCGCCGGCAGACCCGCCGGCGCCGGCCGCCTCGAGCGCGAATTCATCCTCGCCCGTCGTTGGATCGAAATGGTGCGCCTCCATGGCCGGAAGCTCGGTCGCCTCGAGCGGTGGCGCCTCGTCCTGGCGCGCAAGCTGGACATGCATCAGCTGGCCGGTCACCGCTTCGCGCAAGCGCGCGAGCATGTGCTCGAACAGGGTGAAGCTCTCGCTCTTATACTCGTTCAGCGGATCGCGCTGGCCGTAACCGCGCAAGCCGATGACCTGACGGAGATGCTCGAGCGTGACGAGATGCTCGCGCCACAGATGGTCGAGCGTCTGCAGCAGCACCGCCTTCTCGATCTGGCGCATGATCTGCGGACCGATATCGGCGGCACGCGCGGCGGCGCGCTCGTCGGCGGCTCGCATCAAGCGCTCGTAAACTTCCTCGGCGCCGATGCCTTCCTCGCGCGGCCACGTCCTCGATGGGGAGGTCGAGATCGAAAATGCCCTGCATGCCTTCCTTCAGGCCGTCGACGTCCCATTGCTCGGCGAACGACTTCTCCGGAATGTGCCGCCTCACCAGATCATCGATGACGTGGTGGCGCATGTCGCCGACGGTGTCGCCGATATCGGCATCGGTCATCAGCTCGAGGCGCTGCTCGAAGATCGCCTTGCGCTGATCGTTCATGACGTTGTCGTATTTCAACAGGTTCTTGCGGATGTCGAAGTTGCGCGCCTCGACCTTGCCTTGCGCCTTCTCCAGAGCCTTGTTGATCCAGGGATGGACGATGGCCTCGTCCTCTTTCAGGCCGAGCGCCTGCAACATGCCGTCCATGCGCTGCGAGCCGAAGATGCGCATCAGATCGTCTTCGAGGGAGAGGAAGAAGCGGGAGCGGCCGGGGTCGCCTTGGCGGCCCGAGCGGCCGCGGAGCTGGTTGTCGATGCGCCGGCTTTCATGGCGCTCGGTGCCGACGACGTAGAGGCCGCCGGCCGCAAGCGCGTGCTCCTTCTTCTTGGCGATGTCGGCCTTGATCTCGTCGCGCTTCTTGGCGATGGCGTCGGCGTCGGGCTCGTTGCCCTTTTCGCGCTCGGTGGCGATCCAATTCTCGATCTGCATGTCGGGATTGCCGCCGAGCTGAATGTCGGTGCCGCGGCCGGCCATGTTGGTGGCGATGGTCACGGCGCCGGGCACGCCGGCCTGGGCGATAATGAAGGCCTCCTGCTCATGATAGCGGGCGTTCAGCACCTGGTGCGGAACCTTGTCCTTCTTGAGCAGGCTGGACAGCAGCTCCGACTTCTCGATGGAGGTGGTGCCGACGAGCATGGGCTGGCCGCGCTTCTGCGCGTCCTTGATCAGATTGATGATGGCCCGATACTTCTCGTCGGCGGTGCGATAGACCTCGTCGTGCTCGTCGTCGCGGATCATTTCCATGTTGGTCGGCACTTCGACGACATCGAGGCCGTAAATGTCCAGGAACTCGTCGGCCTCGGTGAGCGCGGTTCCGGTCATGCCGGCGAGCTTCTCGTAGAGGCGGAAATAGTTCTGGAAGGTGATCGAGGCGAGGGTCTGGTTCTCGGGCTGGATGGTGACGTGTTCCTTGGCCTCGAGCGCCTGATGCAGCCCTTCCGAATAGCGCCGGCCCTGCATCATGCGACCGGTAAACTCGTCGATGATGATGACCTCGTCGTTCTTGACGATGTAGTCGCGGTCGCGCTGGAACAGCGTATGGGCGCGCAGCGCCTGCTGCACGTGATGCACCACGGTGACGTTTTCGACGTCGTAGAGCGAGTCGCCCTTGAGCATGCCGGCTTCCATCAACAGCTGCTCGACATGCTCGTTGCCGGCCTCGGTCAAGGTGACGACGCGGGTCTTCTCGTCGAGCTCGTAATCTTCCTTGATGAGCTTCGGGATGAAGATGTCGATGGACTGGTAGAGCTCGGAGCGGTCGTCGAGCGGGCCGGAGATGATGAGCGGGGTGCGCGCTTCGTCGATGAGGATGGAGTCGACCTCGTCGACGATGGCGTAGGCGTGGCCGCGCTGGACCATCTCCGTGGTCGCATATTTCATGTTGTCGCGGAGATAGTCGAAGCCGAACTCGTTGTTGGTGCCGTAAGTCACGTCGGCGCCATATTCGTCGCGGCGCTGCTCGTCGCTGAGATCATGCACGATGCAGCCGACGCGGAGGCCGAGGAACTCATAGATGGCGCCCATCCATGCGGCGTCGCGCTTGGCGAGGTAGTCGTTGACGGTGACCACGTGAACGCCGCGGCCGGTCAGGGCATTGAGATAGACCGGCAGCGTCGCCACCAGGGTCTTGCCTTCGCCGGTCTTCATCTCGGCGATGCGGCCCTCATGGAGCACCATGCCGCCGATCAACTGTACGTCGAAATGGCGCTGGCCAATGGCGCGCTTCGCCGCCTCCCGGACCGTGGCAAAGGCTTCGGGGAGGAGATCGTCGAGCTTCTCGCCCGCCTTCACCCGCGCGCGGAAAGCGTCGGTGCGGGCGCGCAGCTCCGCGTCCGACAAGGCAACGACCTCGGGCTCGAGCGCGTTGATAGCCGCGACCGCCGAAGCATATTTCTTGAGCTTGCGGTCGTTGGATGAGCCGAAGACCTTGCTGGCCAAGACGCCAAAGGAAAGCATGTGTTGTGGCCTCTTTATCGCCGAAGCGTGCTTTGAGGTGGAATGCCTGGTTCGTCACAGCAGGTTCGAAGCGCCTGCCTCCCTTCCCGGCCGGCCCCGATCAAACCCGCGGAAAGCGACCAAAAAATGCCTGGGAAACGAACGCAAGTGACAGATAAGAGGAGGCCCAATCCTTGTCAACGCGAGGCGCGGGCTGAACCGCGCGCGGCGCCTCACCTTAAGGTGATTTAGGCCGGCTCTTTCGCGCCTGCGCTCTGGACCTTGCCGATGTCCTCGAGCCGCTTTTGCAGCGACAGCCTGCTGAGCTTGGCGAACGGCAGATTGACGAAGATGCCGATGCGCTGATCGAGCATGCGGAAGCAGTCGGCGAAGGCAATCGCCTTCTCGGCCTCGCTGCCTTCGGCGGCGGCGGGGTCCGGGAGACCCCAATGGGCGGTCATGGGCTGGCCCGGCCAGACCGGGCAAACTTCCTGCGCGGCGTTGTCGCAGACCGTGAACACGAAATCGAGCTCCGGCGCGCCGGGTTTTGCGAACTCGTCCCAGGACTTAGAGCGGAGCTTGGAGACGTCGAAATGCGACTTGCGCAGCACGGCGAGCGCCTGCGGGTTGATGTCGCCGCGCGGTTGGCTGCCGGCGCTATAGGCCTTGAATCGACCTTGCCCGAGGCGGTTCAGAATGCATTCCGCCATGATCGATCGCGCCGAGTTTCCGGTGCAGAGAAAAAGTACGTTGAGGGGGTCTTTGCTGCTTACGAGTTCCATGGGGGCGTTCCTCACTTGTGATGTCACGCAGGGCAACACGCTTCGGTGGATGAGGTGAGAAGTGCTGCGCAAATCTCGGGTTTGCCGTGGCAGCAGTCCTCCACCAGGAAGGACAAGAGGGTGCGTGTACCCTCGAGATCCACCGCATAGATGATGGAGCGGCCGTCCTTTCGCGACGCGACGAGCTTGGCGCGGGCGAGCGACGGCGACATGAAACGACAGCGTGTTGGAGGGAATCCGAAGCGTCCGCGCGATGTCGCCGGCTGCCATCCCCTCGGGGCCGCAGTGCATCAGCAGGCGAAAAATCTGAAGGCGGCTTTTTTGCGCAAGCGCCCCGAAGGCGTCGATGGCCGATAATAGTTCCATAAATCGAGAAGTATGGAAACAATTGCTGCTCGTCAATCGTCATCTTCGCACCCGCTGTCTCTGGGCGGGGGCGCGTCGTCAGGACCCCAGCCTGCCTCAGATTCGCCGCTTGGCACCGGCACGGGCGGGGTTTAAAACGCGCCCGGGGGACGCGACCCAACCTGCCCGCCACTCTCTTTCCAGAAGCCTGGTCAGGGCGGGCTGAAAAAGAGGACCTCAGTTCCGTGAAAACTTGGCGAACCTTGCTGCTCCTTGCGGCCGCAATTTCCTGCGCTCCGCTCGCGGCGGTGGCTGACGATGCCGTCGTGGCGAAGATCAACGGTAACGACATCAAGCAGTCCGATCTCGACTTCGCGGCCTCCGAGGTTGGCGCCCAGCTCGCCAATTTCCCGCCCGCCGACCGCCGGCGCATGTTGCTGCAATTCGTGATCGAGAACGAGCTGATGGCCGAAGCGGCCACCCAGGCTGCGCTCGAGAGCGGCCCGAGCTTCGACGAGCGGCTGAAATATCACCGGCGCCGGGCGCTTCGTGACGCGTATTACGACAAGAGCGTCCGCAGTGCCGTCACCGAGGACGAGGCCAAGAAGGTCTTCGATGAGAAGATCGCCGGGCTGAAGCCCGAGGAAGAGATTCACGCCCGCCACATCCTGGTGGCGACCGAGGCCGAGGCCAAGGAAGTCGAAGAGCGGCTGAAGAAGGGCGAGGACTTCGCCACGCTGGCCAAGGAAAAATCGAAGGACCCGAGCGCCGAAGGCGGCGATCTCGGCTTCTTCAGCCGGGGCCAGATGCTGAAGCCGTTCGAGGACGCCGCCTTTGCGCTGAAAGAGGGCGAGATCTCCGAGCCGGTGCAAACGCAATTCGGCTGGCACATCATCAAGGTCGAGGAGAAGCGCACGCGCCCGTTGCCGACCTTCGATCAGGTCAAGGACCAGATTATCAGCCAGCTCACGGCGCAGAAGGCCAAGGAGACCATCAGAGGGCTCAATGCCAACGCCAAGATCGAGATCACCGATCCCGAGATCAAGAAATCGATGCAGGATGCCGCGGTCAGGGGCGAGGCGCCTCCCGAGGCCGAGCCCGAGACCGGCGACGTCGAAGACAATCACTGACGGAAGCCGCTTTCGCTTAGCTCGGGGGTCGAGAGATGGCTTGGGTCTCGCCTTTCGCGCCGAAGCAACTGCCGCGTTTGCCAAGCATCGAGGGCGTGCGCTTCGCCAGCTGCGCCGCCGGCATCCGTTATGCCGGGCGCACCGATCTGCTCCTCGCCCTGTTCGACGCCGGCACCACCGTCGCCGGCGTGCTGACGCAATCGAAGACCGCGTCGGCGCCGGTCGAATGGTGCCGCGCCCATCTCGGCCACGGCATGGCGCGGGCGCTCGTGGTCAATTCCGGCAACGCCAATGCCTTCACCGGCAAGCGCGGCCGCGAGGCGGTGAAGCTCACGGCGGAAGCCGCGGCCAAGGCCGCCGGCTGCCTCGAGGCCGATGTCTATATCGCCTCGACCGGCGTCATCGGCGAGCCGCTCGATCCCGGCAAATTCACCGGGCTTCTGGGCGAACTGGCCGCCAAGGCGATGCCCGATGCCATCGAAGCAAGCGGCGCGGGCGATCATGACCACCGACACCTATCCCAAGCTCGCCACGCGCGAGGTCAAGATCGACGGCACATCCGTCACCATCAACGGCATCGCCAAAGGCGCCGGGATGATCGCGCCGGACATGGCGACCATGCTCGCCTTTATCTTCACCGATGCCGCGATCGAGCCGCGGCCCTTGCATGAGATCCTGGCGCCGGCCGCCGACGAGACCTTCAATGCCATCACCATCGACGGCGACACCTCGACCAGCGACACCCTGCTCTTGTTCGCCACGGGCGCGGCGGCGTCGCGCGGCGCGCCGCGGATCGGCCTCAGCAACGATCCGCGGCTGAACGACTTCCGCGCTGCGCGTGACCGAGGTGCTGCGCGACCTCGCGCATCAGGTGGTGAAGGACGGCGAGGGCGCGACCAAATTCGTCACCATTCGCGTCGACCGGCGCCGAGAGCCCCACCGCGGCGCGGACCATCGCGCGCTCGATCGCCAACTCGCCTCTGGTGAAGACGGCGCTCGCCGGTGAGGATCCGAATTGGGGCCGCGTCGTCATGGCCGTGGGCAAGGCCGGCGAGAAGGCGGATCGCGACGCGCTCGGCATCAAGTTCGGCGACATCCAGGTGGCGACGAACGGCGAGGTCGATCCGACCTACCGCGAAGAGCTCGGCGCCGCCTATATGAAGCGGCCCGAGATCGAAATCGCCGTCGATGTCGGCGTCGGCGACGGCGCCTCGACGGTGTGGACCTGCGATCTCACCGCGCAATACATCGCCATCAACGCCGACTACCGGTCGTGACGGCCATCGTTCTCGTCGCGGCGTGCGTGCTGCTCGACGGCGACGGCCGCCTTCTGATCGCCAAACGCCCAGAGGGGCGTTCGCTTGCCGGCCTTTGGGAATTTCCCGGGGGCAAGGTCGAGGAGGGCGAGACGCCGGAAGGCGCGCTCGTCCGTGAGCTCGCCGAGGAGCTCGGCATCGATATCGCCATCGCCGACCTCGCGCCCCTGACCTTCGCCAGCCACAGCTATCCCAAGTTCCACCTGCTGATGCCGCTCTATCTCTGCCGGCGCTGGCGCGGGACCGGCGACCGCCCAAGAAGGCCAGGAGCTGCAATGGGTGCGGCCGGAGGAGCTTGGCTGCTTACGCTATGCCGCCGGCCGACGAGCCGCTGAAAGCGGTGCTGCCTGGATCTGTTGGGAGAAGCTTGCAGTCCCCTTCCCCCTTGAGGGGGAGGGACAGGGAGGGGGGTCCAACCCATACTGCCGAGCCACACGCCCCCTCCCGGCGCAAGGCCATGGGTGACCTCGCACCGACCTGCCCCGTCAAGGGGGGAGTGAGAGAGGATACCCTGCTCACTCCCGCCTATTCCCCTTCGCCGGGAACGAGGCCTTGTCGCCGGCCGGATCGCTCCTCGGTATGAAGCGCGTCGGCGAGCCGCTTGACCGCGCTTCCGGGCTTGAGCGGTTGCTGCTGGCTCTCATGCGGCGCCCAGCCGCTGAGATAGACGATCTCGAAGCTCGCCGTGATGCGGCCGTCCCCAGTGCCGAACCGGCTGCGGTAGATCGCCTCCGCGCGCTGAAGCGTCCGGCGCGGCAGGGGCTGCTTCCGTCGCGCCGCCATGACGTTGCCGCCGCCAAGCGCTCTGATCTCCAGCATCAGGTCGCGCGGGGAGGGATAGATCACGGTCAAGAGGTCGGCGTCGGTCACGGGCAGCGCGAAGCCCGCGCGCTGGAGCAAGCCGCCATAGTCGCGGACGTCGGCGAAAGGCGCGATGCGGGGGCTCGCACCGCCTTCCTCCTCGGCCTCGGCCTCGAGCAGCGATTGCCGGAGCTCCTGCAAGGAACGGCCGCCAAGGGCCGCGCCGAGGAACAGCCCGTCGGGATGGAGCGCGCGGCGGATCTGGATCAGCGCGCCGGGAAGGTCGTTGACGCGGTGAAGCGCGAGCCCCGAGACCACAAGGCTCAAGCTCGCCGTCCCGGAACGGCAGCAGGTCCTCGTCGCAGACGACTGCGGGACGGGGGCAGAGGCTGGCCAGCGCCGGCGCGCTCTCGGCGTAGATCATGGCGCCGACCGAGGGCAGCGCGGCGACCTTCCGTCCCAGCACGCCGTTGAAGGCGCCGAGGTCGAGGGCGAGGGGAAACGCGCGCAGGATCGCCTCGATGCGCTCGGCGATCTCGGTGGCGACGCGGTCCAGCAGAAATTCATGCTGGGAGACCTCGCCGGCGAAGCGCGAGCGGCGGCGGCGCAACAGCCCGCGATCGAACAGCTCCCTACCCGCGCTCATGACTTAGCCCATCCTCTCTCTTCCGCAGGCCTCGGTCTCGGCCTTATCATGGCCCATGACGACGAACGAGACGACGAACGAGGCCGAGCTTTCCGGGGCCGCGCCGCCATGGGGACGGGGCCTTCGCGGCGCGCTCGGCGCGCTCGCCGATCTCTTGTTGCCGCCGGTCTGCATCTCCTGCCGTAAGCAGACCCTCGCCCACGGGCTGCTTTGCGGCGCGTGCTGGTCGCGGATCGATTTCATCGCGCCTCCCATCTGCGCGCGGCTCGGGGTGCCGCTCCCTTACGACACCGGCGAGACGGCGCTGTCGGCGGCGGCGATCGCCGAGCCGCCAGTTTACGACCGTGCGCGCGCCGCGGCGCGCTATTCCGCGACCATGCGCGATCTGATCCAGAGCTTCAAATACGGCGACCGTCACGAAGGCGTGGCCTTGTTCGGTCGCTGGATGGCCACGGCCGGCGCCGACCTCCTTGCCGACGCCGACGTGATGGTGCCGGTGCCGCTCTACCGCTCGCGGCTGTGGTCGCGGCGCTTCAACCAATCGGCCCTGTTGGCGCGCGCCGTGTCCAGGCTCACGCGCGTCCCCGTCGATTATTTTCTGCTCGCGCGCGTCAAGCGCACGCCGAGCCAGGTCGGGCTTTCGCCGGCGCAGCGGCGGCGTAACGTCGCCGGAGCCTTCCGGGTGCTTCGCCCCCGCGCCGAGCTTCTCGGCAAGCGCGTCGTCGTCGTCGACGACGTGATCACCACCGGGGCGACGGCCGAGGCTTGCGCCCGCGTCTTGAAGCGTGGTGGCGCCGCCCGCGTCGACGTGCTTGCGCTGGCCAGAGCCGTGGAGCCGGCCGCCTTCCTGCTCTAATTTGGAGAAAGCCGTTGGAATCACCATATTTGGCAAAGTAAAGAAGCCCGATCGGGCCTGAAGCAGCGGAACCGGGATGACCAGAATTGTTGTCTACACGACCCCTTATTGCGGCTATTGCCGTGCCGCCAAGGCGCTCCTGGAGCGGAAGGGGGTCGGCTATGCCGAGATCGACGTGAGCGGAGATTTCGCCAAACGCGAGGAGATGACGGCGCGCGCCTTCGGCCGGCGCACGGTGCCCCAGATCTTTGTCGAGGATCGGCATATCGGCGGCTACGACGAACTCGCCCAGCTCGAGCGCGAGGCGAAGCTCGATGCGCTGCTCGCCGAGCTCGAGGCAAGCCCCGCGCCGGTGCCATGACCGCCGCCTCGGACAGAAAATTCCGCGCTGCGCTCATTCAGCTCAGATCCGGCCGCGCCGTGGCGCCCAGTCTCGACGCCGCCGAAGACCTGATCCGCCGTGCGGCCGCCCAGGGCGCCGACTACGTGCAGACGCCGGAGAACACCGCGATCATGGAGCTCGAGACGGAGCGCTTGCTTGCGCGCCATCGACGTCGAGGAGCGCGCGGCACCGCTTGCGCGCCTCAAGGCGCTCGCGCGGGAGCTCGGTATCTGGCTCCATGTCGGCTCGCTCGCCATGAAATTGCCGTCGGGCAAGATCGCCAACCGCTCCTATGTCATCGGCCCCGACGGCGTGGTCGCCGCGCGCTACGACAAGCTGCATCTGTTCGACGTCGACCTTGCCGGCGGCGAGAGCTATCGCGAATCGCGGAACTACGATCCCGGCGCCAAGGCAGTGGTCGCCGACCTGCCGTGGGGGCGGCTCGGCCTCACCATCTGCTACGATCTTCGCTTCCCCGCGCTTTACCGCGCGCTTGCCGTGGCCGGGGCCGAGTTCATCGCCGTGCCCGCGGCCTTCACCAGGCAGACCGGCGAGGCCCATTGGCACGTGCTGCTGCGTGCCCGCGCCATCGAGACCGGGGCCTTCATTCTCGCCGCCGACCAGGGCGGGCTGCACGAGAATGGCCGCAGCACCTATGGGCACAGCCTGATCATCTCGCCTTGGGGTGAGATCTTGGCTGAGGCGGGCGAGGACCCCCAGATTTTCCTCGCCGATATCGATCTCGCGCAGAGCGATGCGGCGCGGGCCAAGGTGCCCTCGCTCCGCCACGGCCGCGAATTCGGGGTCGAGATCGCCACGGACGGCGCGGCGGGCCGAAGAGAGGCGTCATGATCCGCTACGCGCTCGTTTGCGGCCGGGGCCATAGCTTCGAGGCGTGGTTCGGCTCATCGCACGCCTATGACGAGCAGGCTGAGGCCCATGCCGTGGCCTGTCCCGATTGCGGCAGCACCCAAGTGTCGAAGGCGCCGATGGCGCCCTATGTGGCCAAGCGCAGGGCCGAGCCGCCGCGCCCCAAGGCCGCCGAGCGCCGGAAGTCCTACGCCATGCTGCGCCAGCTCCGCGAGGAGATGACGGCGAATTCGGACTATGTCGGCGAGACGTTTCCGGAAGAAGCCCGCAAGATCCATTTCGACGAGGCGCCTCCGCGAAGCATCCACGGCGAGGCGACGCTGCGAAGAGGCCAAGGCGCTGACGGAAGAAGGCATTGCCGTGCGGCCATTGCCGCCGCTGCCGGAGGATGAAAACTGACCCCCTGGCACAGATCGTCATGAAAAAATTACGTTCGCGGTAAACTTATCGTTGGCAGATGCCCTGGTACAGCCTTGTTGAGTTACTATCTGAGGGGTTGCCCGAGCGTTGGTATCGCGCAAAAACCTGAAGGGAAGGTCCATGCGCCTGTTCGATTTGCTGAAATCAAGCTTCCTCATCCTCCCGGTTGCTCTGCTGTTGTCCTCTGCGGCGTTTGCCGAGCCCGCTTCGAAGTCTCCGGGCGCGCAGACCGCGGCCCAGACCGAGGCCGGGGCGACGGCGGCCGAAGAGGCCGAAGCCGAGCCTCAGGACAAGTCCTCTGCCGCCGAGGCCGAGGCCGAGGATAAATCCGCCGACGCCAAGCCTAATGGCGCCGAACCCGAGGGCACTTCCGCCGCCAAGCCGAAGGCCGAGGCCGCGGCCCCGGCAGGCTCGAAAATCCTGGTCAATATCGACAAGTCGCAGCAGCAGATGACCGTCTTCGTCGACGGCATCGAGAAATACAGCTGGCCGGTGTCGACCGGTAAGCTGGGCTATTCGACGCCCTCGGGCACCTACGCCCCGAGCTCGATGAACAAGATCTGGTACAGCAAGGAATGGGACAATGCGCCCATGCCCCATGCCATTTTCTACATGAAGGACGGCCACGCCATCCACGGCAGCTATGAGACCAAGAATCTCGGCAAGCCGGCATCCCATGGCTGCGTGCGCCTCGATCCGAAGAATGCGACCGCTCTGTTCGAGCTCGTCAAGGCGAACGGCCTGGAGAACACCACGGTCGTGCTCGACGGCGTCACCCCCGGCGGTGAAGCCAAGATCGCAAGGCAGCCGACCGCTCCCCGCTATCGGGAGGCTGAGGGTGGCTGGTTCGGGCCTGGGCCCGGCTACTATCCGCAGCAGCCGCAGCGCCGCCGCGGTCTGTTCGGGCGCCGCTGGTTCAACCCCGATGACGGCCCGCAAGGCTATTATCGGCCGCCCCGCGCGGCTATTACCGCGGCTACTAGGGCTGTCGCTGCTGGCTAGCTCGCGAGCGGGCCTTCCGCGTTCTTCCAGGCTTGCATGCCGCCATGGAGATGGCGCGCGGTGGCGAGCCCCGCGGCTTGCGCCGCCTGCAAGGCCATGGCCGAGCGCTCGCCATAGGCGCAGTAGAAGACGAGCTGCTTGCCGGCCGCGTCGGCGAGTTGCCGCAACAGCCCGTCGGGCTGAAGGTTCTCCTGCACATCGGGATAGGCCACATGCAGCGAGCCGGGGATGACGCCGTCGCGGCGCCGCTCCTGGGCCTCGCGAAGATCGATCAGCGCCACGTCTTTCTGCCCGATGAGGCGCTTCACCTCGTCGGCGGTGAGAGCCCAGCCGCGGTCGGCGACGGTGTTCTGGGCGAGGCCGATGCGCATATTGGCCGGCACCGCTACGTCCATCATCTTCGGGTTGGGCAGATGAAGGTTGGCCATCAGCTCGGCATATTCGTCGACGGACTTGACCTGGAGGCGCGGGTTGAAGGCGCGCTCCTCGGCGATGGTGCTCACCGTGTCGCCCTTATAATCGTGGGCCGGATAGACCCGCGTGTCGTCGGGCAGCTTCATCAGACGGCCGAAGATCGAGTCGTACTGGGCCCGCGCATCGCCATTCTGGAAATCGGTGCGCCCGGTGCCCCGGATCAGGAGGGTGTCGCCGGTGAACACCCGGTCCGGCAGGATGTAGCTGTAGGAGTTGTCGGTGTGGCCCGGCGTGTAGGCGACGTCGAGGCTGAGGCCCTCGATGGCGACATGGTCGCCATCGCGGACGCGGATGGAGACCACGTCGGCCTTGGACTGCTCGCCCATCACGGTGATGCAATTGGTGCGCTCGCGGAGCGCGTCGAGGCCGGTGATGTGGTCGGCATGGAGATGGGTGTCGACCGCCTTGACCAGCCTGAGGTCGAGCTCCCGGAGCAGCTGAATGTAGCGATCGACCCGCTCGAGCACGGGATCGATGATCAGCGCCTCGCCGCCATGGCGGCTCGCGAGCAGATAGGTGTAGGTGCTTGAGGTCTGATCGAACAGCTGGCGGAAAATCATGACGGCAAATTAGGCCAGGTCGATGTCGCCGCCAAGGCGCAACCCGGCGATGAGGCGCAAGGCGGACGTGGGCACGACCGCGGGGGACAAATGGTCCCCCCGAGGCGTTCGACCTCGCCTAGACCGAGGCGTCAGCTTTTCCTGGTGATGACCACCTCGAGATATTCGCCAGGGGCGACCAGGGTACCGTCCTTGGCGACGTTGAATTCGTCGAGAAGGGCGTAGAGGTCGGCTTCCAGGGCCTCGCGCTGCTGCGGTTCGATCGCGGCGAAGGCTTTCAGCACCGGACCGTAATAGGTGCGGAACAGCTCGACCCAATGCTGGGGCGACTTGTAGCGGAAGGCGAAGTGTTTCCTGTCCGCCGCAATCTCGGCGTTGGCGCCGAACAGGGCCTCGAGATGGGCCGTCGTGCCCCACAGCGCCGGCGATTTCATGCCCGGCGCCGGCGGCACATATTTGCCGATGGTCTTGAACAGCCGGCCGATGAAGCCTTCCGGGGTCCAATTGGCGAGGCCGATCTTGCCGCCCGGACGGCAGACGCGGGCGAGCTCGCTCGCGGCGCGTTCGTGGTTCGGCGTGAACATGACGCCGAAGGTCGACAGCACGACGTCGAAGCTGCGCATCGGCGAAGGGGAGGTTTTCGGCGTCGGCCTCCTGGAAGGTCACGGCCAAGCGGTCGGCCTCGGCACGCTCGCGCCCGCGCGCCAGCAGCGCGCCGACATAGTCGGTCGACGTGACGTCGGCGAAGCGGCGCGCCGCGGCGAGCGTGGCGTTGCCGTTGCCGGCGGCGACGTCGAGGACGCGGTGGTTGCTGCGGAGATCGACGGCTTCGCACAGCGTTTCGCCGACGAGCTGCAAGGTGGTGCCGATCCGGGCATAGTCGCCCGAGCCCCAGGCGATCTGCTGGCGTCCCTTGACGGCGGCGAGGTCGATGCTCGAGGGAGGTGTCTGGACATTCATGACTGAGTTCCTTTTTGGTTGGCAACAGGGGACAGGGAGGCGGGTCTCGCTACCGGCGAAGCCGATCGCGTTCGTTAGCCCATGGGATTCCTGGCGGTGACGAACCAGGTGCTTGAGCCGGTCCAAATGCCGTCGACTGCGCTGGTAGTCGGAAAGGGTCTCGCGCAGGGCGGCGATGACCTGCTTCGCGCAACGTTCGCCGGTTTCGCCCGCGAGCCGGATGATCTCTCCCGCCGGTCCCAGCGCTAAGGCGAATTCGACCGCCTCGTCCAAGTCGCGGCCAATGCAAATATCCGTGTCGTAGCGGGCAAAGGCGATGTGCTCGTAGCCTGCGCTCCGCAGCATGTCGCTGACCATGTCCGGGCCGGACATCGAGAACGGGCCTGGGCCGCAATGCACCTCTTCGGTGTCTTCATGCGCGACCACGGGAACGATCTCTCTCACCCGACGCTCGGCCTCATGCACCCAAGGATTGTCTTCGCGCCGGCGCCACACGATCATCGTCAGCTCGCCGCCAGGTACAAGCGCGCGCCGGATGTTACGCAGCGCGAAGCCCGGGCAGATTGAAGAACATGGTGCCGAAGCGCGAGAACACGTGGTCGTAGGGGCCGCCAAGGTCGTCGCATTGCGCGTCGGCGACAAAAAACGAAGCGTTCTTTATCGAATTCTTCGTCGGCTTCGCGGGTTGCGAGGTCTATGAAATTTTGTGCGCAATCGACCCCGATGGCCTCGCCGCTTGGCGTCACCTGCGCCGCAATGAGCTGCGTCGTGTCGCCAAAACCACAGCCAATATCGAGCACGCGCGCGCCCGCCGGATAGGGCATGCGCCGAAACAACTCGTCGCTGTGGCCCGAGAGGCCCTTGCTCATAACATGGCGAAAGCGACAGAACTTTTCGAACAACACCGTGTTCCAGGCTTCGATCGGAACGGTGTTGTCAGTGTTGCCCGTCCCGGGAGCTCCCGGCGATGTCCTCGCGGCTCGTGACGGCGTAAAATCGATGGCGGGGGTGGCGGTTTGAACGTTCATGGTGCTTCCTGGTTAGGTCTGACGGCTATTCCGGGATGGTCTCGCCGGAGCCGCCGAACTCGGCGGGAAAGTCCTTGAACTTGGGCAGGCCGTCGCGCATCGGCAGCACGGTCTCGGCGTAGTTCACGTGCACTCCGGGCGCGAATTTGAGCGTCGGTATGGTCGCGGCGTAGACGTCGACCATGCCGAGCGAGGGGTGATCGGTCATGACGTGGCCACCGCATTTGGCGCAGTACTGCCTCTGACTTTGTGGGGTCTTGGCAAAACTGGCGAGGTGCTCGGCGCCCGCGGTGACCGTCACCGCTTCCGGCTTCCACAGCGTGAAGGCGTTCACGGGGCCGGCCGACCAGGACCGGCAGGAGTTGCAGTGGCAGTAGCCCATCCCCTCCGGTTCGCCGGTCACCTCGACCTGAACCGCGCCGCAGAAACATTGTCCCTTGTGTCCCATCGTCATCCTTTCACCGTTCTTGATCTCGATTTTTTTCCGACCTAGCCCCGCCAGCGAGGGTCGCGTGGGGCCGTATCTCGTGTGGGCCGTATCTAGGTATTGTCATGGCGGGGGCGAATGATCGGGCGTCCGCACCCCTTGACAGCGCGTCCAGGAGTGGAGCCATGGTGGGGTAGGTCCGGGTGGCTTGTATCAGGGCTGGAGAATCTGATGAGTGCGAGATGCGCTGTCCGATGTGCTGCGAACGGTCCGACTGACCGGCGCCACCTTTTTCGATGTCGTGGCGAGAGCGCCCTGGGTCGCGGAGCAACCATGCCGGGAGATGGTCTTGCCCAAGGATCCTGCCCGGCGCCGAGCATCTGATCGCCTACCACGTCGTTATCGAAGGGCAGTGCTACGGCAACATCATCGGTGAGGCGCCGGTCGCCGTCGGGGCGCGGGAGGTCATCGTCTTCACCAGGGGAGATCCGCATGTCATGGCAAGCGATCCCGGCATGCGTGCCGATCCAGTGACCCAGGACAAGATCGACACCGTCACCGCGGCGCAGCTTCCCTTCTACGCCACCTACGGTGCAGGCGACGGGCCGGTCACCAAAGTCGTTTGCGGCTTCCTTGCCTGCGAACTCCCGCCCGTTCAATCCGCTGCTCGACACGCTGCCGCCGGTGATCAAGGTCGGCGATCCCGAAGGCAGCGACCAAGGCTGGTTGGGCCAGTTCATCCGCTTCGCCATAGTGGAGTCGGCGGAGAAGCGCGCCGGCGGCGAGAGCGTGCTTGCCAAGCTGAGCGAGCTGATGTTCATCGAGGTCATTCGCCGCTACATCGAGACGCTGCCGCCGGAGCAGTCCGGGCTGGCTTGCCGGCTTGCGCGATCCCTTCATTGGCAAGGCGCTGGCGCAGATGCACCGGCGGCCAGCCCATGATTGGTCCCTCGAGGAGCTGGCGAGAGAGGTCGGGTTGTCGCGCTCGGTGCTGGCCGAGCGCTTCGCCGGCATCGTCGGCGTCCCGCCAATGCAATATCTCGCCAAATGGCGGATGCAGATCGCGTCGGGGCTGCTGGCGGAAGGCCGTGCCAATGTGGCCACCATCGCCAACGAGATCGGCTACGATTCCGAAGCCTCGTTCAGCCGCGCCTTCAAGAAGATGGTCGGCGTGCCGCCCTCGGTGTGGCGCCGCCAGCGGGCCCGCGCCGCTTAGGGCCGCACTGCCGTGGCGAAGTAGTTGACGTCGGTGTCGCGGCCGAGGCGCCACTGGTCGGCGAAGGGGTCGTACATCATCCCCGTGGTGTCGGTGAGCTTGAGCCCGGCGGCGGTGAGCGCCGACCTCAGCTCGTCCGGCGTGACGAAGCGGTCCCATTGATGGGTGCCGACCGGCAGCCAGCGCAAGATATATTCGCCACCGACGATGACCAGCGCGAACGCCTTGAGCGTGCGGTTGAGCGTGGAGAGGATCATGATGCCATGGGGCTTCACCAGCGGCGCGATCGCCTTGATCAGGGCCGGTACGTCGGGGACATGCTCGACCACTTCCAGGAGCAGCACGGCGTCAAAGCTGGTCCCTCGCGCGGCAAGCGCCTCGGCGGTTGCCGCCTGATAGTCGATGTCGAGGCCGCCGGCCGCGGCATGGGCTCCTCGCCGCGGCGATGGCCTCCTCGCCAGGGTCGATGCCGGTGACGCGCGCGCCGAGCCGCGCCAGCGGCTCGCAGACGAGGCCGCCGCCGCAGCCAATGTCGAGCACGCTCAAAGACTCGAGGCTCTTGGCCTCCTTGGCATTGCGCTTGAAGGCGCGACACAGCTGGTCGCGGATATAGGTGAGCCGGGTCGGGTTGATGCGGTGCAGCGGCTTGAACGGGCCGTTCGCGTCCCACCATTCGCCGCCGAGCTTGGCGAAGCGGGCGACCTCGTCGCGGTCCAAGGTGGGCGTGCTGTGCGGGGCCGGCGTCATGGAAGGCATTGGCCGCCGGCCTTAAGGCCCTGTCAAGCACGGGGACAGATCGACGCGCCGGCTTAAAGGCAGCCAGGTTGCGGCAAGGCCCCGCACTCATTATGAAGGGCGCGTTCTGGCCGGCCCGGCGTGGCCGGCCTTAATCTTGCCGCGGACTCACGGTCGCCGGGGACGGCGCGCCGGAAGCCCGGGAGTTAAGCATGTCGCTGTTGGTGCTCAAATTCGGCGGAACCTCCGTCGCCGATATCGACCGCATCCGCAACGTCGCCGCGCATGTGAAGCGCGAGGTCGACGCGGGGCACGCTTGCGCCGTGGTGGTCTCGGCCATGGCCGGCCAGACCAATCAGCTGGTAGCCCTCGTCGAAGAGGCCTGGGGTTTCAAGCGCCGGCAAGGCAATGGCACCGAGGTCTCCGCCGCTTACGACGCGCGCGAGTATGACGCGGTGGTTGCCTCCGGCGAACAGGTCACCTCGGGCCTGCTCGCGCTCGTGCTCCAGTCCCTCGGCACTCGGGCGCGCTCCTGGCAGGGCTGGCAGATCCCGCTCACAACCGACGGCGCCCACCGCGCCGCCCGCATCACCGGCGTTGCCGTCGATGGCCTCAAGGCGCGGATGCTCGAGGGCGAGGTTGCGGTGGTCGCCGGCTTCCAGGGGCTCGGTCCCGACAATCGCATCGCGACGCTCGGGCGGGGCGGCTCGGATACGAGCGCGGTCGCGCTCGCCGCGGCGCTCGATGCCGACCGCTGCGACATCTATACCGACGTCGACGGGGTCTACACCACCGATCCCAGGATCGTCGCCAAAGCCCATCGGCTCCCGAGGATCTCCTATGAAGAGATGTTGGAGATGGCTTCCCAAGGTGCCAAGGTGCTGCAAACGCGCTCAGTCGAGCTCGCCATGCAGCGGGGGGTTCGGGTTCTGGTGCGCTCGAGCTTCGATGCACCGGACCTTAACGGCCGAACGTCGGCCGAGGATTGCGGAACGCTCGTTTGTCATGAGGATGAGATCGTGGAGCAGAATGTCGTCAGCGGAATCGCCTATGCGCGAGACGAGGCCAAGGTGACGCTGCTTAAGATTGCCGACAAGCCGGGCGTCGCCGCTCAGGTCTTCGGACCGCTCGCCGCCGCCAATATCAATGTCGACATGATCGTGCAGAATGTCTCCGAGGACGGTTTCACCGATCTCACCTTCACCGTGCAAAGCGCCGATTTCGACCGCGCCGTCGAGGTGCTGAAAAAGGCGCGGGACAAGGTCGACTATGCCGATTTGGTCGGCTCCACCGACATCGCCAAGGTCTCGGCCATCGGCGTCGGCATGCGTAGCCATGCCGGCGTCGCCGCCCAGATGTTCAGCGCCCTTGCCGAAAAAGGCATCAATATCGAGGCGATCTCCACCTCCGAGATCAAAATCAGCGTATTGATTGATGCGGCGTATGCTGAGCTTGCGGTGCGGACCTTGCATTCCCTGTTTGGGCTCGATAGCCGCTAGAGTTTCGGCCCCGGCGGCCAGCTCAAGCCTTTAAACGAGCGTGGTTGGCCGCTACACCGCCCGGCGAGGACCGAAAACCTATGCCCGTTTCCGTTGGCGCCCCGAGACTGCTGCTTCGCCGCTTGCGCGAGATCATGGCCGCGCCCGAGAGCGCCCAGGTTCGCCTCGACCAGGTCGTGGTCCTGATCGCCTCCAACATGGTGGCGGAGGTGTGCTCGCTCTATTTGCGCCGGCGCGACGGCTCGCTCGAGCTGTTCGCCACCGAGGGGCTGAATCCCGAGGCGGTGCACAACACCCATTTGAAACGGGGCGAGGGCCTGGTCGGTTTGATTGCCGAACAGGCCGAGCCGATGCAATTCGCCGACGCGCAGACCCACCCCGCTTTTTCCTACCGGCCGGAGACCGGCGAGGAGATCTATCACTCCTTCATCGGCGTGCCGGTGCTTCGCGGCGGCCACAGCATCGGCGTGGTGACGGTGCAGAACCGCACGCAGCGCCACTATAGCGACGAGGAGGTCGAGGCGCTCCAGACCACGGCCATGGTCATCGCCGAGATGATCACCTCCGGCGGGGTCACGGCCAGCGAGGAAACCGCCACCGATGGCCGCCGCGATCAGAGCGTGCGCTTTGCCGGCTTACCGTTATCGGAAGGCGTGGCGCTCGGCCACGTGGTGCTGCACGAGCCGCGCATCGTCGTCTCCAGGCTGATCGCCGAGGACATCGAGTTCGAGCGGCGGCGGTTGGCGCAGGCCATCGACGAGCTGGCTGAATTGATCGACGGCATGCTCGAGCGCGGCGATCTTCAGCGCGCGGGCGAGCATCGCGAGGTGCTGGAAGCGTTCCGCATGTTCGCCCATGACCGCGGCTGGCGGCGCCGCCTCGACGAAGCGCTGATCACGGGCCTCACCGCCGAGGCCGCGGTGGAGCGCGTGCGCAACGACACGCGGGCGCGCATGCTTCGCCAGATGGATCCTTACGCGCGCGAGCGCCTCCACGATATCGACGACCTCTCCAACCGGCTGTTGCGGCTGTTGGCCGGCGGCGCCGGCACGGCGGCGGCGACCACTTTGCCGCAGGACACCATTCTCATCGCCCGCACCATGGGTCCAGCCGAACTCCTCGACTATGACCGCCAGCGCTTACGCGGCCTCGTGCTGGAGGAGGGTGGTCCGTCGAGCCACGTCGCCATCGTCGCGCGGGCCCTCGGCATCGCCGCCATCAGCCAAGCCAAGGGCGCGCTCGACGCCGTCGAGCCAGGGGATGCCGCAATCATCGACGCCGAGGTCGGCGAACTGCATGTGCGGCCGACGCCGGAGGTGATCGCGGCCTATGCCGACAAGGTCCGCTTCCGGGCGCGGCGCCAGGCGCAATATGCCGCGTTGCGCCATGTGCCGGCGGTGACCCTCGACGGCGAGCGGGTGTCCCTCAACATCAATGCCGGGCTCCTCGTCGATCTGCCCCATCTCGATCAGTCCGGCGCCGACGGCATCGGCCTGTTCCGCACCGAGCTGCAATTCATGATCGGCTCGACCTTCCCAAGGCTCGAGCAGCAAACGCGCATCTACAAGGCGATCCTCGACGCCGCCGGCGACCGGCCGGTGGTGTTCCGCTCCCTCGATGTCGGCGGCGACAAGGTGCTGCCCTATTTCCGCGCCGCCAAGGAGGAGAATCCCGCGCTCGGCTGGCGGGCGATCCGCATGGCGCTCGACCGGCCGGCGCTGTTCCGCACCCAGATCAGGGCGCTGCTCCGGGCCGCGCACGGTCGCGAGCTTCGGGTCATGCTGCCGATGATCGGTGATGTCGGTGAGCTCTTGGCGGCGCGGGCCCTGATCGACCGCGAGCTCCACATCTTGAAGCGCCACGGCCGCCCGGAGCCGAAGCGTCTCCTGATCGGCGTCATGATCGAGGTGCCGGCGCTGTTGTGGCAACTCGACCGGGTGTTGCCGCTCGCCGATTTCGCCTCGGTCGGATCGAACGATCTGATGCAGTTCCTGTTCGCCGCCGATCGCGGCAACATGCTGGTGGCGACCCGCTTCGACGTGCTCAATCCGGCCGGGCTCCTGGCGCTTCGCGGCATCGTCGAGGCCGCGGCGCGGCATGACGTGCCGCTCAATCTCTGCGGCGAGATGGCCGGCAAGCCGCTCGAGGCCATGGCGCTGATCGGGCTCGGTTTCCGCTCGATCTCCATGGCGCCGGCGTCGTTGGGACCGGTCAAGGCCATGGTGCTGTCCGTCGATGCCGGCGATCTGTGGGAGCGGCTCAAGGACTTGCTGGGCGCGCGGGCAACGACGGTGCGCGACGAGCTCAGGGCCTACGCCGCCGAGAAAGGCGTGCAGATATGAGCGCCGCTGTGGCCGATAGGAAACAGGTCCCAGCGGCGCTCCCCTGCGTCCCGGCGGAGACTTGCAAAGCCGTGGCTGATGGGCTTGTGTGGGGTGAGAGTCGCAGGATAATGAATGGCCACTTCGCCGCGCTCAGCGACAGTAAAAGTGTCCGCGGATGCGAGCGCCGGAGATCGCCTGCACATTCACGGGATCAAAGAAATGCCAGCCGGCTATGACGCTGAGGTGGCGGAATTGTTTCAGGACCTGCGCGCCGCGAGCGGCTTGTCCGAGGCCGATCTTGCGGCTCAGCTCGCGACCCGGCCGGAGGTGGTCCAGGCGCTAGAGCAGGGGGCGCTGTTCGCGCTGCCGCCGTGGCCCGAGACCTACCGGGTGGTGGCGACCTACGGCACGCTCCTCAATCTGGATGTGCAGCCGCTGCTGCGGCGCATCTATGCGCAAGTCGAGGCCGGGATCGTGGAGCTCGCACCAAAATCAATGCCCGACGTGCCGTTCATGGCGCCCCCCGACGGGCTCGACCGCCGCCCTCAGGGACAGCCAGCTTCGCGCGCGCCCGCCGAGCAGCAGCAGCGACAGCCGCGGCAGGCGGCGCCACCGCAACCGCGCGGTCCGCAAGGGCCACCACCTGGACGCCCGGGGCCTGGGCCTCGCCCCAGTCAGGCGCAAGCGCCGCAAATGCGGCCCGGCGCGCCGCCACGGCCGCGGGGGCCTCAGCCCCAAGCGCCTCAACCCCAAATGGCGCCGCAACGCATGCCCGGCGGCCAGCCGCGCCCATTCCCACCGCAACAGCCGCAAGGCGCGCCTGCCGCGCTACAGCGCCCGCGGCCACCGGCTCCGCCTCAAGGACGGCCAGTGCCGCAGCCAACGGGCGCTGCGGTCCAGCCGCCACGCGCCGCGCCGCTCCCCGAACCGAAACCGGCGCGGAAGGCCTTGCCGTGGAAGCCGGTGCTGAAATGGGCTGCGGTCGTCCTCATTGTACTCGGCGGCACCTTTGCTCTATGGAAATGGCTTGCAGAACCCGTGCTCCTCGGTTCCGGGTCGGCGCCGAAGTCCGGCGCCTCGGCGCCGTCCGCACCCGACCCCAACGACCCGCGCAGCCGCAAGGCTGACCGGTTGCCCGGCGCCTCTTAGCCGGCAACGTCCTTATCCCGACCCATGACCACGATTCCTGCCGCAAAGCTCGACAAGCTCGTCTCCCGCTGGGAGACGGTGCAGGGCGCGCTCGCCTCCGGCGGGGATCAGGAGAGCTACATCCGTCTCTCCCGCGAATTTGCCGAGCTTGATCCGATCGTGGCGACCATCACGGCGCTCCGCTTGGCGCTAAGCGAGCGCGATGACTTGCAGCAGTTGATCGACGATCCCGCCTCGGGCGCCGACATGGCAGCGCTCGCCGAGGAGGAGCTTGGTCCCCTCGACACCAAGATCGAGGACCTCGAGCATCAGTTGAAGGTGCAATTGCTGCCGAAGGACGAGGCCGACGAGAAGAGCGCGATCCTCGAGCTGCGGGCCGGCACCGGCGGCGAGGAGGCGGCGTTGTTCGCCGCTGACCTATTCCGCATGTATCAGCGCTACGCCGACGCCCATGGCTGGAAGGTGTCGATCATCTCGGCGAGCAAGTCGGCCACCGGCGGCTACAAGGAGATCATCGCCAATATCACCGGCAAGGGCGTGTTTGCCCGGCTCAAGTTCGAATCCGGCGTGCATCGGGTGCAGCGCGTGCCGGAGACCGAGGCGCAAGGGCGGATCCACACCAGCGCGGCGACGGTTGCCGTGCTGCCCGAGGCCGAGGATGTCGACATCAAGATCGACGACAAGGATCTCCGCATCGACGTGTTCCGGGCGAGCGGTCCAGGCGGCCAGTCCGTCAACACCACCGACAGCGCCGTCAGGATCACGCATCTCCCGACCGGGCTCGTCGTCAGCCAGCAAGACGAGAAGTCCCAGCATAAGAACAAGGCGAAGGCGATGAAGGTCTTGCGCGCGCGGTTCTATGAGCTGGAGCGCGCCAAGCAGGACGCCGAGCGGGCCCAGGATCGCCGCAGCCAGATCGGCACCGGCGACCGGTCGCAGCGGATCCGCACCTATAATTTCCCGCAAGGCCGGGTCACCGACCACCGCATCGGTCTCACCCTGCACAGCCTCGATCTCGTGCTCGAAGGCCGCGGGCTCGACGAGATCATCGACGCGCTGATCACCGAGCACCAGGCCAGTCTGCTCGCAAGCGTTCGGGACGAAAGCCATGCGTGAGCCTCGGCCTTTCATCGCACCATCTCCGGCCGCCGATCGGTCGCCTGAGCGCTCTCGCTTGCACCCCGCTCCGCCCTTGGGGGAGAGCAAGATCGGCGCCGCCGATCCGAGGGGGGTGAGGCATGAGGAGGTCAGAGACGAGTCCCTCACTCATCCCCCCTCCCTGGCCCTCCCCCTCAAGGGGGGAGTGGACAGCACACGGCAGACAGTTCAAGCCGCGGCGCGAGCATTGCGTGAAGGCGGCATCGAGACGCCGGAGCTCGATGCGCGGCTTCTGCTCTGCCACGCCACCGGGCTCAGCCATGCGGACTATATCGCCAAGGGCGGCGATGCCTTGCTTCCCCTTGAGGTGGCGGCACGGTTTGCGGCCTCCATCGACCGCAGGTTCCGTGGCGAGCCGGTGTCGCGCATCCTCGGGCGCCGTGAATTCTATGGCCGTCCCTTCCGCATCGATGCCCATACCCTCGACCCCCGCCCCGACACCGAGACCTTGGTCGAGGCGGCGCTTCAGGTCATCGACCGCGAGGGTTGGCGCGAGAGGCCGCTGCGGCTGCTCGATCTCGGCACCGGCAGCGGCTGCATTCTGATCACTTTGCTGGCGGAGCTGCCGATGGCCGTCGGCGTGGGCGTTGATCTCAGCCTGCCGGCGCTTGCGCTCGCCCGCGACAACGCGCGGGCCCTTGGCGTCGCGCGGCGGGCGAGCTTCGTCGCCTCGGACTGGCTCGATGCCGTCAGCAGCAGTTTCGACCTGGTGGTCGCCAATCCGCCTTACATCGCCACCGCCGACATCGGCGGATTGGCACGAGAGGTGGCGGCTTACGATCCCTTGCATGCGCTGGATGGCGGGCCCGACGGGCTTGATGCCTATCGCCGCATCCTGCCGCGGTTAAGGCAACTGTTGCAAAAGGGTGCCATTGTGCTGTTTGAGACCGGAGCGGATCAGGCCGAAGCCGTGCAGGGCCTCCTTGGTGAGGCCGGCCTGAAGGCCGGGCAGGGCGAATGGCTGTGGCGCGATCTCGCCGCAAGGCCCCGGGTGGTCGGGGGGAGGGCTCGAGGCGGTCGGAGGCGCTCCCGGCGCCCACGGTCTGAGCGTGAAAAAGGGCTTGGAAAATGGCGGGTTTCATACTAGCTTGAGGTCAGCGGAAGAGACATTCTCGGCCCTCGGCGTTCATAGCGCCCGGCCGGTTGCAGACGGCAACAAGAGCGAACATTTCTTGAACCTCGATCATAAGGCGGCGTGCCTTTCGGGACGTTCAGGGGACGCTCGACCGCCCATCTTACTTTAGGCTGACTGGCGCGATCGGAAGTATCGGTTCGGCGCCGGGGAATGCACAGGGCATAAGCGGGAATTGCATCTCAGACATGCGGCACGGATATCGGTCCGCGCGGATGCGACAGGGATGATGGTTTTTGGAGCCCGGGCCGGAGATCCGGGACGACAAGAAACTGAAGAGCAGGGACGAAGTCGCGGCGCTTGGCCGCTTATCAGGGTTGAATAGAGCCTATGAGGCAAGGACAACAAAATCGACGGGGCCGCGGCCGTGGCCGCAAGCCCCAAAATCCATTGGCACGGAACTTCGAATCCAACGGACCGGACGTGAAGATCCGCGGCACCGCGGTTCATATCGCCGAGAAATACATGTCGCTCGCGCGCGATGCGCTCGCATCGGGCGACATCATCGCGGCGGAGAGCTATTTCCAGCACGCCGAGCACTACAATCGCATCATCATGGCGGCGCAATCGCAGTTCGGTCCCCAGCATGGCTCCCAGCCAGGCGATGGGCCGAACGGCTATCGGCCGCGTTGGAACGCCGAAGGCGATGACGAAGGCGATGACGATGGCGTGCCCGAGACGGGCGGTGGCGGCGAGCAGCGGAGTGGCGGACGCGAGTCCCAGGGCCGCCGCGGCCAGAATGGCGGCGAAGGTCATAGTCGCGATGGCAATGGCGCCGACGCCGATAGCGAGGCGTCCGATGAGAGCGCTGCCGATCCGGTGACCTGATCGGGTTCACGGGCGCCGAAGCTCGGCCCCCCCGACAGAGCACAATTCTCGCGTGCCTTCGTCTGGATCTACGGCTTGGCCTGCGGCTGACGCGGGCCGCGCAGCAGCACGGCCGCATCGCGGCTGGGCTATCGAGCAAAAGCAAGCCCAGTCATCGGCGCTTTCTCGCGGGGTTCGTCTTTTTCCCGCGTCATGGCCGCGCTATATGTCCGTTAAGGTGTTGGCGGGTATTGGCTTCGGATACATAGGGCATTCTCGCCCGCTCTTCTGACCTTGTTCGCTGTTTCTCTAGCGTCCTGAAGAGGAAGCATCCCATGGATTTCGAGAAATTCTCCGACCGCCTGAAGGGGTTCGTGCAGTCGGCGCAAACGCTTGCCATCCGCGAGGGCAACCCGCAGATCACGCCCGAGCATCTGCTCAAGGTGCTGCTCGACGACCCGGAAGGCCTGGCCGCGGGGTTGATCACCAAAGCCGGCGGCAAGCCGAAGGAGGCGCTCGAGCGTACCGAGGCGGCGCTTGCCAAGCTGCCCAAGGTCTCGGGCGGCGGGGCGCAGGTCCACATGGCGCCGGCCTTGGGCCGCGTTCTCGACCAGGCCGAGCAGATCGCGACCAAGGCCGGCGACAGCTTCGTTACCGTGGAGCGGGTGCTCCAGGCGCTCTCCATGGCCAAGGAGGCCGAGTCCTCGCGCATCCTCGCCGATGCCGGCATCACCCCGCAGTCGCTCAATGCCGCGATCAACGATTTGCGCAAAGGCCGCACCGCGGATTCGGCAGGCGCCGAGCAGGCCTATGACGCGCTGAAGCGCTACACCCGCGATTTCACCGAGGCCGCGGCCAAGGGCGAGCTCGATCCCGTGATCGGCCGCGACGAGGAGATCAGGCGCACCATCCAGGTCCTGTCGCGCCGCACCAAGAACAATCCCGTCTTGATCGGCGAGCCGGGCGTCGGCAAGACCGCGATCGTCGAAGGGCTCGCGCATCGCATCGTCAATGGCGACGTGCCGGAGAGCCTGAAGGATAAGAAGGTGCTGTCGCTCGATCTCGGCGCCTTGATCGCCGGCGCCAAATATCGCGGCGAGTTCGAGGAGCGCCTCAAGTCCGTGCTCTCCGAGATCGAGGCGGCGGAAGGCCAGATCATCCTCTTCATCGACGAGATGCATACCCTCGTCGGCGCCGGCAAGGCCGATGGCGCCATGGACGCCTCGAACCTGCTCAAGCCCGCGCTTGCCCGTGGCGAGCTCCATTGCGTCGGCGCCACCACCCTCGATGAATACCGCAAGCACGTCGAGAAGGACGCGGCGCTTGCCCGGCGCTTCCAGCCGATCTTCGTCTCCGAGCCGACGGTCGAGGACACCATCTCCATCCTCCGCGGGCTCAACGAGAAATACGAGCTGCATCACGGCGTGCGCATCGCCGATGCCGCCCTCGTCGCCGCGGCCGTGCTCTCCAACCGCTACATCACCGACCGCTTCCTCCCCGACAAGGCCATCGACCTTGTCGACGAGGCGGCGTCGCGGCTGCGCATGCAGATCGATTCCAAGCCCGAGCATCTCGACGAGCTCGACCGGCGCATCATCCAGCTCAAGATCGAGCGCGAGGCGTTGAAGAAGGAGACCGACCGCGCCTCCAAGGACCGCCTGGAGAAGCTGGAGAAGGAGCTCGCAAATCTCGAGGAGGAGGCCCGTGTCCTCACCCAGCGCTGGCAGGAGGAGAAGGAGAAGCTCGCCGGCGCGCAGAAGATCAAGGAGAAGCTCGATGGCGCCCGCGTCGAGCTCGAGCAGGCGCAGCGGCGAGGCGACCTCGCCAAGGCTGGCGAGCTCGCTTACGGCGTCATCCCCGATCTTGAGGCCAAGCTGAAGGCGATCGAGGAGGCCGAGGACAAGGGCGGCGAGCTCGCCCAGGAGGTGGTGACGGCGGACCTCATCGCGCAGGTAGTGTCGCGCTGGACCGGCATCCCCGTCGACAAGATGCTCGAAGGCGAGCGCGACAAGCTCTTGCGCATGGAGGAGGAGATCGTCAAGCGCGTCATCGGCCAGAAGGAGGCCGTGACCGCGGTCTCGACCGCGGTGCGCCGCTCCCGCGCCGGCTTGCAAGATCCCAACCGGCCGATTGGCTCGTTCATGTTCTTAGGGCCGACCGGCGTCGGCAAGACCGAGTTGGCGCGCGCGCTCGCCGAGTTCCTGTTCGACGACGAGCACGCCATGATCCGCATCGACATGTCGGAATATATGGAGAAGCATTCCGTGGCGCGGCTGATCGGCGCCCCTCCCGGCTATGTCGGCTATGAAGAGGGCGGCGCGCTGACCGAGGCCGTGCGCCGACGGCCGTATCAAGTCATTTTGTTCGACGAGATCGAGAAGGCGCATCCCGACGTGTTCAACGTCCTGCTCCAGGTGCTCGACGACGGCAGGCTGACCGACGGCCAGGGCCGCACCGTCGATTTCCGCAACACGCTGATCATCATGACCTCGAATCTCGGCTCCGAATATCTCGTCAGCCAGGCCGAGGGCGAGGATACCGATGCCGTGCGCGACCAGGTGATGGCCGTGGTGCGCGCCCATTTCCGCCCGGAGTTCCTCAACCGCGTCGACGAGATCCTGCTGTTCCACAGGTTGCAGCCGCGAGCAGATGACGGGCATCGTCGACATCCAGATGCGCAGGCTCGCCAAACTGTTGACCGACCGCAAGATCACGCTCGACCTTGACGAGCGCGCGCGGGAGTGGCTCGGCAAGAAGGGCTATGATCCGGCCTATGGCGCCGGCCGCTGAAGCGCGTGATCCAGAAATTCGTGCAAGACCCGCTGGCCGAGCAGATCCTCGAAGGCAAGATCCACGACGGCGAAACCGTGAAGATCACCGCCGGCAAGGACGGCCTGCTGTTCAACGGCGAAGCGACCGCGGCCAAGGCGGCTTAGGAGCCTTGCGGCACAAAAAATACTGATAGTCGGGCCCGCCCGACCTCGAGTGCGGACTGAGCAACGCCTCGACGCGCAACGGGACGTCATGCCGCATCCTTCCCCATCAAAGGGGGAGGCCGGCGCCAAGGCTTCGCCCCGGGTGGGGGGCAGTTAAAGGGCACTTGCTCCGGGGCGGGGCGTTCGAGGATAATCGCCGCATGAAACACCTATCCGGAATGATCCTGGGTCTCGCCCTCGTCGCGCTGGTTGGCGGCGTGGGCCCGAGCGCGGCCGGCACCGGGACGAGATCAACGCCGCCGCCAACAAGACGCTTGAGAGCTTCGACAAGAAATACCCGGGCACCGGGCGCGAGCTCGCCCGCAAGGCGGCGGGGTGGCTGGTGTTCCCCTCGGTGTACAAGGCGGGCTTCGGCATCGGCGGGTCTTACGGCGAGGGCGTGCTCATCGTGAAGGGCGAGCCCGGCGGCTATTACAACATCATCTCGGCCTCGTTCGGCTTTCAGCTCGGGGCCCAAGCGCAGACCATCATCATCATGTTCATGACCGAGGACGCGCTCGCCGCGTTCAAGAGACTCGACCGGCTTCAAGGTCGGCGTCGACGGCTCGATCGTGGTGGTCAATCTCGGCGCCGGCGGCTCGATCGACACCGATTCGCTGACGAGCCCGATCATCGCCTTCGTGCTCGATCAGCAAGGCCTGATGTACAGCCTGAGCTTGGAAGGCTCCAAGATCACCAAAATCGAGCGGTAAGGGGGTGCGGCTGGTCAGCGGTAGAGGTATTGCTGGAAGCCGACGAAGGTGTTGCGGATCGCAGGCACACCGCCGAGCTTCTCGGCGGCGTCGGGGACGGTGTGGTACTTCAGCTCGAGGAGGTGGCTTAGCTTCTCCTGGTCAAGCTCCTCCACGCCTTGACTAACATATTGCGCAAGCACGAACTCCAGGAAGGCTTGAAGCGGCCCGTTGTACCTGGCGAAGATTTCGCCGCGATGGGCTTCCACCCGGTCTGAGCGGGTGATGGGGGCAAGCGCGAAGGCGATGTAGGCCAGCACGTCGAAGACGTCGCTCTTCTCGGCGTTGATCATGCGGCTGATCTCGCCAAGCTGCTCGGGGCCGAAGCCCTTCTCGCTCAGGCTCTGCAGCAGAACTCTGCGCGTGTCCGGCTTGCTCCACAGGCGGCGCAGCTCGTCCTCATCCTTGAAGAAACGCGGCAGTTCGCCGTACAACGCCTCGATCATCTGATTTGCCGAGATCGGCTTGCCGTCTGGGCTCCAATAGGTCGTCGCCATCATGCTTTGGATGGTGCGCTCCTTGCCATCGGCGAGCCTGATCTTGATCTTCTGCGGTCGCTCTGGCGTGTACTCGTCGTCGCCACCGTCGTCGAAGCTCGTTCTCCTTTTCCCGCTCCGGGCGTCGCTTCACCGGTTCAGGCTCGATCGGCTCGCCATCCCATTCGGGATCGTTGAAGTGCTCATAGGCCTTCACGAAGTCGTAGATGGTGAAATAGTCTTTGCCGTCGAATAGCCGCGTGCCGCGTCCGATGATCTGCTTGAATTCGATCATGGTCCCGATCGCCCGCATCAGCACGATGTTGCGAATATTGCGCGCATCGACGCCGGTCGAGAGCTTCTGCGACGTGGTCAGAATGGTCGGGATCGACTTCTCGTTATCCTGGAACGTGCGCAAGAATTGCTCGCCGAGCGCGCCGTCGTCGGCAGTCACCCGCACGCAGTAGTTCGGATCGGTGCTCGTCTTCATCTGGTTGATCAGATCGCGCACCAGCAGCGCGTGGGCTTGGGTGGCGCAGAACACCAACGTCTTCTCGCGCTGGTCGATCTGGTCCATGAACAGCTTGACGCGGTAGCGCTCCCGCTCCTCGATCTCGATGGTGCGGTTGAACTGCGGCTCGCGGTAGCGCTTGCCTTCCTCGATCTCGCCTTCGATCACTTTGTCGTCGGGCACGTAGATGTAGTCGTCGAGGGTGGTGGCGATCTGCTTCACCTTGAAGGGGGTGAGGAAGCCGTCGTTGATGCCCTCTTTCAGCGAGTAGGTGTAAACCGGCTCGCCGAAATAGCGGTAGGTGTCGACGTTGTCGCGGCGCTTCGGCGTCGCGGTGAGGCCGAGCTGAACGGCGGGCGCGAAATAGTCGAGGATGCCGCGCCAGTTGCTCTCGTCGTTGGCGCCGCCGCGATGGCACTCGTCGATGACGATGAAGTCGAAGAAGTCGGGCGGATAGTCGCCGAAATAGGGCGCCGGCTCGCCGTCCTCGCCCGTTCCGCTCATGAAGGTCTGGAAGATGGTGAAGAAGATGCTGGCGTTCTTCGGCACGCGGCCTTTCTTGCGGATCTCGTCGCGGTTTGATGCGCGCCAGCGCGTCTTCGGGAAAGGCCGAGAAGGCGTTGTAGGCCTGATCGGCCAGGATATTGCGGTCGGCAAGGAACAGGATGCGCGGGCGTCGCGTCGGCTCGCGCGACAGGTTCCAGCGGCTCTGGAACAGCGCCCAGGCGATCTGGAAGGCGATGGCCGTCTTGCCGGTGCCGGTGGCGAGCGTCAGCAGGATGCGCTGCTTGCCGGCGGCGATCGCCTCCAGCGCGTTCTCGATGGCGTTGTGCTGGTAATAGCGGGTCTGCCAGGTGCCCCCGCGCTCCTCGAAGGGAACGGCTGCGAAGCGATCGCGCCAAAGGTTCGGCTTCTCGAAGACCTTGGCCCAAAGCTCGTCAGGAGAAGGGTAGCGGTCGACATGGCCTTCCTTTCCCGTCTCCATGTCGATCTGGTAGATGCGCCGTCCATTGGTGGAATAGGCGAACCGCGCTTGCAGCTTCTCGGCATAGGCCTTGGCTTGGCCGACGCCTTCGGTGTCGGCCTTGTCGCGCGCCTTGGCCTCGATCACGCCGAGCTTGTGGTTGCGAAAGGTGAGGACATAGTCGGCGATCTCGGGCTGGCCGCGCCGCCCTGCGCCCTCGATGCGGCCCGGGCAGATCGTCTCGCGGCGAACGCGGCTATCGGCGACCACGCCCCAGCCCGCCTCCCGCAAAGCAGGATCGATGAGCTCGGCGCGGGTCTCCGCCTCGTTCACTCGGCCGCCTCTTCGACGCGCTCGTACGGAGGCGACGGTCAGTTCGCCGGCGAAGGCTTTTTCCAGGATGGATTGCTTCAGATCTGCAATGCGTGTCAAGCTTCGCTCTATAGATGCCGTAGCCGTTCGACTGGGACGTCAACGTCGTCAAGCTTTGAAACTACGGTATCTGGTCTGTCAGCGACTGTGGGAAATGCGGCAATGAGATTCGGCTAGATTTGATTGCGTTAAAGCGACATAGCGGTGCCCTATTTGCCCTGATTTATCGCCAATTTGAGCGCGTCTGAAAAACAATACAGAAAACCAAAACTCGGGCCACGGTCTCGGCTGAAGCGACTCGTATATCAGCCTAGGAGCGAAAATCGCTTCTGTCGGCTTGGTCACGATATCGGCTCGTGCCGGTAGCTCGCCCGTCACGCGAAAGAAGGTCGCCTGCTCACCAAGCAAAACTTTCTTGTGATCTTCGTCGATCTCAAAATGCAGTGACGGTGACGTCACCCAACCACATTGATGTTTCGAATATCTGTGATCCTCAGAAATTTGGGATCCCGACCTTTTCATGTTGATGCCGACTGTCTGTAGCCATAGCTGATCTGCGAAGCTCCCAGCCGACGCTGTGTCCACCTATCCTCACCTGCTGTCGAAAATACAGAATTGAGATAGCTGTCGAAAAGCTCGCGGGCGTTCTTGAGATTTTTCTCGGCATTGGCGGTTGCGGTTGCCAGCCCCGCAAAGGCCTCGTCCAGAATGGCGACGATGCGCTGCTGTTCAGGAAGCGGCGGAAGCGGGATCAAAATCCGCGATTTGCCTTAAGAATGATTTGCCTTACGGCTGCACCGGTCATGTCCCGGTGACTGCTCAAATCCGGTAGCTGTCTATTGAAGCGTAATAGACGAGAAACTTGGGAATAAGCAGCGTTGCGATCGAGTCTTTACAAGGCGACACTCGTTGATAGCAGGCTCAATGGCTCATCAAGCCATCGATTGTAACGTTGCCTGTGTTGGCTCCATCCTCACGCGAGCAGGATGTCGCCAGTCCGGATTACACCTCGGTAAATGGAATTGTCGAAATTCGCTCGACATAGTGCACATCATCCGACTCCATGAACACCGTTCGAACATTCCCTGATATGATGTAGCGGAACCGTCCGGGACTCATTCGAAATAGCGCTTTGGGTGGAGCTGTGAGCCCCGTCCTGAATTTTCGACATAGGTCCTTAAGTCGCTGGCATTCACCCACCCTTCGCTCACAGCATCCTCCCGATGCTGCTAAGTATCTTGGCGCTCTCTGCATCCAAAGTCGCCATCTCGGCGATGATGTCCTTGGGATCGCGCAGCTCTGTCTCGTCGGCCTTGTTCGGGTTCTTGACAGAGAGATCGTAGGTCGCCGTGTCGATGTCCTTGACATGGACAGTCCACGAATTGTCGCTGTCCGCGAATTTCGCTTGAAGGGCAACGAACTCCTTCAGGTGGTCGTCGGTGAGCGGATTGGTCTTGCCGAGTGTCTGCGGTCAGGTCTGGCTTTGTAGTACCAAATCTTCCGCGTCGGAGCGCCCTTCTCGAAGAACAGCACGACCGTCTTGACGCCCGAACCTTGGAATGAGCCGTGCGGCACGTCCAAGACCGTGTGCAGATTGCAATTCTCCAGCAGTTCCTTGCGCAGCGCCACCGAGGCGTTGTCGGTGTTCGACAGGAAGGTGTTCTTGATGACGATGGCAGCGCGTCCGCCGGCCTTCAACTTCTTGATGAAATGCTGGAGGAACAGATAGGCGGTCTCGCCGGTCTTGATCGGGAAGTTCTGCTGAACCTCCGGGCGTTCCTTGCCGCCGAAGGGTGGATTGGCCAGCACGATGTCAAAGCGATCCTTCTCCTGGATGTCGCTAATGTTCTCGGTGAGCGTATTGGTGTGAACGATGTTCGGCGCCTCGATGCCGTGCAGGATCATGTTCATGATGCCGAGGATGTAGGCGAGGCTCTTCTTCTCCTGGCCGTAGAACGTTCGCTCTTGAAGATCCTTCTCGCTTTGGTGGAGTCTGCCTTGGGCAGTAGATATTCGAAGGCTTCGCACAAAAAGCCCGCCGAGCCGCAGGCACCATCATAGATGCGCTCGCCGATCTTCGGCTTCACCACCTGGATCATGGCGCGGATGAGCGGGCGCGGCGTGTAATACTCGCCGCCGTTCCGGCCCGGCATTGCCCATGTTGCGGAGCTTGGCTTCGTACAGCTCGGAGAGCTCGTGCTTCTGCGCTTGCGTCTGGAAGCTGAGCGCATCGACTAGCTCCAGCGCGTCGCGCAGCGAATAGCCGCTCTGGAACTTGTTTTTGATCTCGCCGAAGATCTCGCCGATCTTGTACTCGATCGTGTTCGCGCCGGTCGCCCGCGTCCGGAAGCCCTGCAAATAGGGAAACAGGTCGCGGTTGACGAATTCGATCAGGTCGTCTCCAGTCAACGCCTTGTCGTGGTCGAAAGACGCCGTCACGCTTCTTCGGCGCGGCCCAGGCCGACCAGCGATGCGGCTTGTCGAGAATGTAGGTGTAGGTCTTGCCCTCAAGCTCAGCCTTCTGCTCGTTGGCCTTCTCCAGATCGTCGAGATACTTGAGGAACAGGATCCATGAGGTCTGCTCGGCGTAATCGAGCTCCGTGGCGCAGCCGGCCTCTTTCCACAGAACGTCATCGATATTCTTGAAGGTTTGCTCGAACATGGATCTCCTCCCAGCCCCGGCAGATATTACCAACTTATCCCCGCCTCTCCAGCCTCCCCTAAACTCCGCGTCACCTCGTCCTCTTTGAGGGCGCTTTCGCGAGGCGTTGCGATTGGCGGGACGAGGCACGGCGCCCCGCGGGCCTGGTTCGCATCCAGGCACTCGGGCGGCGGCGGGGCTCCCCCCGGGCCCATTACGAGGCCCTGCCAGGAGCTGGCTGACGACTTGTTTGTTGCGCTACCGGCCGCTGGCCTGCTTGAGCGCGACAAAGGCGCGCTTGGAGCCTTGGGACTCGTTGGGCGCGGTGCGACGGCTCGAAAGAGCCGTACCCAAGCGAAAAGCGGGGCCCGCCGATCGCCAAGTCGCCGTGAAATGAGCATGCGCGATCGCTTCGCGACGTGAGCGCAATTCTTTTTGTTTGCGCTGTCGCTTCGCACCTTGAGCGCAAGCGCATGTGGCGCGCCGAGAGGCGCCCGCCGCTGGTCCCGCAAGGATCAGCGGACACCATAGGTTTGCGCTTTTCGGCGCGCCACCCCTCATAATCCGAGAGGGAAATCGATCAAGCCCCGGGCGCTTCCCGCGTCGCGGTAAGGATCGCGGCTGCGCGGCGTCCCGAATATACGAAAAGCCCGGCCCGAGCGGGCCGGGCTTCGCTTCAAGTCGGTTCGCTTCAAGCGCGCCGTTAGTAGCGCCAGCGGCGATAGGGCCCGTAATAGCGGTACGGCCGGTAATAGCCGCGGCGCCAGCCGCAAGCGCAGCGATAGCGGCCGCACCAGCAGGCGACATTCTGAATGGGCAAGGAGCTTTGGCTTTGCGCCGGAAGCGTGCCGGCGCCTGTGAGCGGCGTGGCGCTCGCGGGCCCGGCGATGACGCCGGCAGCGAGAAATGCCGCCGCCATCGCGCCGGCAGTGATCAGCTTTCGCATGTGTCCTCCTAGGAGTTGAGCGTTAAAAGAGGGCGAATCTACCAGGGCAAGGTAAGCATCCGATTACACTTGGCCCTTGGCAAGCACAGTTTTCCCGATCGCGGCCAAGGCCATGCGGGCAAAAAGAGGGGAGGAGAGAAAGGGAGGGAAGCGGGGAAGAACTCGGCTGGGAGCTTACTGCGCGGCCTGGGCGACGCGGTTGGTCACCGGATCCAGCTGGCGCAGCTCGTCGATGCGGCGGCGCTCCTTCTGGAATTCCGCCAGTTGCCGGCCGGTGAGCTGGAGCCCGCGCGGGACCTGGATGGTCATGGGATTGACGAACTTGTTGTTGACCAGGATCTCGTAGTGGCAATGGGGCCCGGTGGAGTAGCCGGTCGAGCCGACATAGCCGATCACCTGCCCCTGCTTGACGTGAAGGCCGGGGACGAGGCCATCGGCGAAGCGCAACATGTGGCCGTAGGCGGTGGAGAAGCCGTTGGTATGGCGAATGCGGACATAGTTGCCGTAGCCGCCCTGACGTCCGACGCGCTCGACGGTGCCGTCGCCACCGGCGAGGATCGGGGTGCCCGCGGGCGCGGCCCAGTCGACGCCGGTATGCATGCGATTGATGCCGAGCAGCGGATGGCGGCGCATGCCGAAGCCGGAGGTGTAGCGGCCGCCCTTGACGGGATTGCGCATCAGGAACTTCTTGGCGCTGTTTCCTTCCGGGTCGTAGTAGTCGACGAGACCGTCAGGGGTGCGGAAGCGATAGAAGCTCCGCGTCGTGCCGTCGACGGTCATGGCGGTATAGAGCGCCTCGCCGATGCTGTCGCGATCGTCGGCCGTGTCCGGCACGTCAAAGAACACGTCGAAACTGTCGCCGGGCTTCACCTTCTGCTTGAAGTCGACGTCATAGGAGTGGACCCGGAGCAGCTTGAGGATGGTCTCGGGCGGAATGTGCTGGCTCATGGCCGCGTGATAGAAGCTCGTGTAGAGCGTGGCGCGCTGCTGCTTGGCGCTGTCCTCGGGCGAGATCACGCCGGCCTCGTCGGCGACGATGAAGTCGCCGCGGTTGTTGCGCGCAACGCCGCCGAGGTAAGAGCCGGAGGCGAACACGCCGACCCTGACCGGCTCCATATCGTCGGTGTCACCAGGGGCGGGCACCAGGGTGACGCGGAGCTCTTGGCCGGGCTGCAGATCGTCGGCGGCAAACTTTGGCTCGAG
>CAWDMD010000004.1:617500-1209374 GCA_963803385.1 uncultured Alphaproteobacteria bacterium
GGCTTACCAAACCTAACCAAACTCCGAATACCGAGACGTACTATCCGGCAGACACACGGCGGGTGCTAAGGTCCGTCGTGGAAAGGGAAACAGCCCTGACCGCCAGCTAAGGTCCCCAAGTTATGGCTAAGTGTGAAAGGATGTGAAAATCCCAAAACAACCAGGAGGTTGGCTTAGAAGCAGCCATCCTTTAAAGAAAGCGTAACAGCTCACTGGTCTAAACAAGGATTTTTGCGCCGACAATGTATCGGGGCTTAAGCCATACACCGAAGCTGCGGGTGCACACGCAAGTGTGCGCGGTAGCGGAGCGTTCCGTAAGCCTGTGAAGGGTCACCGCGAGGTGGCCTGGAGGTATCGGAAGAGCGAATGCTGACATGAGTAACGATAAGGAGTGTGAGAGACACTCCCGCCGAAAGTCCAAGGGTTCCTGCGCAATGCTAATCAGCGCAGGGTTAGCCGGCCCCTAAGGCGAGGGCGAAAGCCGTAGTCGATGGGAATGAGGTTAATATTCCTCGGCCAGTGGGTGGTGACGAATTCCAAAAGTTGTCAGAGCTTATCGGATTGTTCTGGCCGCGAAGGAGTTCCAGGAAATAGCCCCCACATCAGACCGTACCCTAAACCGACACAGGTGGACTGGTAGAGTATACCAAGGCGCTTGAGAGAACTGCGTTGAAGGAACTCGGCAAAATACCCCCGTAACTTCGGGAGAAGGGGGCCCCATGCGCGGGCAACCGTGTGTGGGGGGCACAAGCCAGGGGGTGGCGACTGTTTATTAAAAACACAGGGCTCTGCGAAGCTGCAAAGCGACGTATAGGGTCTGACGCCTGCCCGGTGCCGGAAGGTTAAGAGGAGGGGTGCAAGCTCTGAATCGAAGCCCCGGTAAACGGCGGCCGTAACTATAACGGTCCTAAGGTAGCGAAATTCCTTGTCGGGTAAGTTCCGACCTGCACGAATGGCGTAACGACTTCCCCACTGTCTCCAACGCAGACTCAGTGAAATTGAATTCCCCGTGAAGATGCGGGGTTCCTGCGGTTAGACGGAAAGACCCCGTGAACCTTTACTATAGCTTTGCACTGGTATTCGTGGTGGCATGTGTAGCATAGGTGGGAGGCTTTGAGCCGGGGGCGCTAGTTCCCGGGGAGCCATCGTTGAAATACCACCCTTGTGATCATGGATATCTAACCGCGGCCCGTCATCCGGGTCCGGGACAGTGCATGGTGGGTAGTTTGACTGGGGCGGTCGCCTCCCAAAAAGTAACGGAGGCGCGCGAAGGTGGGCTCAAGCTGGTCGGAAATCAGCTGACGAGTGCAAAGGCATAAGCCTGCCTGACTGCGAGACTGACGAGTTGAGCAGAGACGAAAGTCGGCCTTAGTGATCCGGTGGTCCCGCGTGGAAGGGCCATCGCTCAACGGATAAAAGGTACTCCGGGGATAACAGGCTGATGATGCCCAAGAGTCCATATCGACGGCATCGTTTGGCACCTCGATGTCGGCTCATCACATCCTGGGGCTGGAGCAGGTCCCAAGGGTTCGGCTGTTCGCCGATTAAAGTGGTACGTGAGCTGGGTTTAGAACGTCGTGAGACAGTTCGGTCCCTATCTGCCGCAGGTGTAGGAGAATTGAGAGGATCTGTCCCTAGTACGAGAGGACCGGGATGGACGCACCTCTAGTGGACCTGTTGTCGCGCCAGCGGCACAGCAGGGTAGCCAAGTGCGGACGGGATAACCGCTGAAAGCATCTAAGCGGGAAGCCTACCTCAAAACGAGTTCTCCCTTGAGAGCCGTGGAAGACCACCACGTTGATAGGCTGGGTGTGGAAGCGCAGCAATGCGCGAAGCTAACCAGTACTAATCGCTCGATTGGCTTGATTGCTTTCATTGTCAGTGCCCATCTTCATGGCGCTATCGCGCGTCGCGCTACTTGAGCGCGATGTGCAATGAGCGCATGGAGATCGGGTACGTTAGGACCAGATTTGTCACCGCCCTTTGTTGGCCTGGTGATTCTGGCGGAGCGTGAACACCCGATCCCATCCCGAACTCGGCCGTGAAAAGCTCCAGCGCCGATGGTACTGTGTCTTAAGGCACGGGAGAGTAGGTCGTCGCCAGGCTTACCAAGGGCGGTGGCTCTTAAAATTGCGCTATCGCTTCGGCCACCATCAGCGCGAGTTTGAATTTGCGCATGCGCTCAAGTAGCGCGCAGCGCGATAGCGCGTCGAACGATGCGCTTCATCGAGATTTCCCCTCTTTCACGAGTTGGTTCCGAAAAGCCGCCGCGAGGTTAATCCCTCGCGGCGGCTTTTTTTGTTTTTGCGCCCGCGATCGCCGGTGGCGATCCATGACAAGGTCGTGCATAGATATTTGGAACAGGGCTGGAAGGGCGACGTCGGACATGGGCAAGTTCCGCAGCATACTCGAGACGGTGGGCAATACGCCCGTGGTCAGGATCAACAGGTTGGCGCCGCCGCGCGTCAATCTCTACGTCAAGATCGAGGCGTTCAATCCGCTCGGCTCGGTCAAGGATCGCTTGGCGCTCGGCGTCATCGAGGCGGCCGAGAAGTCCGGGCAGCTCAAGCCGGGGCAAACGGTGATCGAGGCGACCAGCGGCAATACCGGCATCGGTCTTGCCATGGTGTGCGCGGCGAAGGGCTATCCGCTCGTGGTGACCATGGCGGAGACGTTCAGCGTCGAGCGGCGCAAGCTGATGCGCTTTCTCGGCGCCAAGGTGGTCCTCACGCCGGCCGCCGGACGCGGGATGGGAATGGTAACCAAGGCCTTTGAGCTGGCGGAGGCGCATGGCTGGTTTCTGACGCGGCAGTTCGAGAACGAGGCGAATGCCGACATGCATTCGCGTACGACGGCGCCGGAGATCATCGCCGATTTCAAGGATGAGAGGCTCGACTACTGGGTCACGGGATATGGCACCGGCGGGACGCTGAAAGGTGTCGCGCGCGTGCTCAAGGCCGAGAGGCCTGACACCAAGATCATCGTCTGCGAGCCTGAAGACGCGCCGCTGCTCGAGAGCGGGATTGAGCAGGCGCGCAATCCGGATGGCTCGCCGGCGTCGGCGCACCCGGCCTTCAAGCCTCATCCGATGCAAGGCTGGACGCCGGACTTCATCCCCAAGCTCACCGAAGATGCCGTCGACAAAGGCGTGATTGACCGCATCCTCCCGATCAAGGGCGCCGACGCTCTGCGTTATAGCAAGGAGCTCGCGCAGAAAGAGGGCATTTTCGTCGGCATCAGTGCCGGAGGAACTTTCGCCGGCGCGTTGCAGATCTGTGCCGAGGCGCCTGAGGGGACGACGGTTCTGTGCATGCTGCCCGACACCGGCGAGCGCTATCTGAGCACGCCGCTGTTTGCCGATGTGGCGGCGGACATGACGCCAGAGGAGCTGGAAATTTCACGCTCCACGCCAAGCCAGCAGTTTGCCGCGTAACCGATGAAGCAAAGCGCCGGCCTGCTGTTGTATCGCGGCTCCCCGCAGGCGCTTGAGCTGTTGCTCGTGCATCCCGGCGGTCCGTTCTGGGCCAAGAAGGATCTTGGCGCCTGGTCGATCCCCAAGGGCGAATACGAGGACGGCGAGGACCCGCTTGGCGTCGCGATCCGCGAATTCACCGAGGAGCTCGGCACGCGCCCGATAAACGGGCCGACCAAGGTGCTCACTCTCGGTGAGATGGCACAACCCAGCGGCAAGTTGGTCACCGCCTTCGCCATCAACGGCGACTTCGATCCGGCCCATCTCACGTCGAACGAGTTCGAGATGGAGTGGCCGCCGAACAGCGGGCGCATGCAGTCCTTCCCCGAGGTCGATCGCGCGGCGTGGTTCGCGCCCGGGGAGGCGCGGGAGAAGATCCTGCCCGGCCAGGAGCCGTTCATCGATCGACTGTTGGCCAAGCTCGACGCCAAAGACCGCGGCTGATCGCGGCGCACTTGCCTAATTTATGGGCGGCTCGGATTTTTGCGCAATTCATCGCCAGATAAACGTTCCGGCGCGCCGGCTTCCTTGCCATAATCCCGCGCCCGCATTGAAAACCAGGCTTGCGCGGCCCGTGGATTATGGCGACGGACAATCTTCTCATTTTTCCCTCGCGCAATCTTATCCGCGTCAGCCTGTTCATGCTCGTGGTCGTGGTCTTCGCCACGGCCGGCTACATGGAGGCCGGATGGAACTTCCAGGACGCGGTGTACATGGTGACGCTGACGGTGTTCACCGTCGGCTATGGCGAAGTCCATCCGATCGACACCGCCTATCTGCACGCGCTGACCATGGGCACCATGGTGCTCGGCTGCACCGGCGTGATCTTCTTCACCGGCGCGCTGGTGCAGTTCTTCACCTTCAGTCCGTTGCAGCAAATCCTGGGGTCGCGGCGCGTGCATACCGAGGTCGATAAGCTCTCCAATCACGTCATCGTCTGCGGCTATGGCCGCATCGGCGTGGCGCTCGCCAGGGCGCTGAAGGACGGCGGCGCGCCGTTCGTGGTGCTGGAGCAGAGCGACCATCGCGTCGCCGAGGCGCGCGAGGCCGGCCATCTTTGTCTCCAGGGCGACGCCACCAACGAGGCCGCGCTCGAAGCCGCCGGCATCGAGCGCGCGCGGTCGCTGGCCACGGTGCTTCCCAACGATGCCGCCAACGTGTTCATCACGCTTTCGGCGCGGAACCTCAACCGCGACATCGAGATCGTCGCCCGCGGCGACACCGTTTCGACCGAGCGCAAGCTCATTCACGCCGGCGCCAACAAGGTGGTGCTGCCGACCCATATCGGCGCCGAGCGCATCGCCGAGATCATTCTCTATCCGGAAACGTCGCGCTTCATCCGCGAGTCGGAGAAGATGCGTGAGCTCGAGCGCACCTTGCGCAATCTCGGCCTGGTGATGGAGGTCATCGTCGTGCCGGAGGAGGGCGCGCTCACGGGGCTCACCATCGAGGAGATCGAGCTGCGGGCGAAGGGGCTGTTCTTCATCGTCCAGCTCAACCGCCGCGATGGCGAGGCCATCACCGAGCCGCCGCGGTCCTTGCGTGCGGAGCCTGGCGACGGCGTCGTGGTGGTGGGCCGGAGCGGCCAGGCCATCAGCGCCCTGTTCGCGGCGCCGCCGGAAAAGGTTCGTGCCGGCCGTATGACCTATTAGGCCGAACGCCAAAGCGCCCGGCGCCGTACCTTCCGGGATGACATGACTGTGGTGGACCCGGGGCGGCGCTCACCCGGGTTAGTAAATGATATATCGACGGAAATTCCGGGTCCTGTATTTTTTGGGGTTGCGCCCGCGGTGGCAGACGTGTTCGAACTCGGCCGAAATCGGGCGTACCGGCGCCTACCGGCCGCTCGGAGAGGGATCACGGGGCATGGCGCCTCGAGGTGCGCGCCACGGAAGACGGGAACGCTGTCGCCGCATGCTTGGAAGACCGGAGCTGGCAAAGTTTCTCCTCCTCCCCGCCGCGACAGTGGCGTTGCTCGGCGCTGTTTGTGCCACGCCGGCTGCCGCCGGTATCCTCGATCCGCTCAACCCATTCCGGTCGAACACCACCACAGGGGCGCTCGGCGCCGAAGAACGGGCGCGCCGCGAAGAGGCCCGCGAGGAACTCTATGATCGCCTGAGCCCCGCCTACACCATGACCTCGCCCTTCGTCAGCGAGGCTGCGGTCGCCGGACTGCAACAGGCCATCGCCTATTACCAGCGCATCGTCGCGGCCGGCGGCTGGCCCGCGGTGCCGACCGGCACGACGCTTCGGCTCGGTGATTCAGGCTCGGAGATCGTTACCATCAGGCGGCAGCTCGCGCTCTGCGGCGACCTTCCCAACGACAATGGCAGCGGCCGCTTCGATGCCGAATTCCAGGACGGGCTGGCACGGTTCCAGATTCGCAACGGCTTGCGCGTCAGCGGCTTCGTCGATTCCCGGACGCTTGCCGCGCTGAACGTCTCGGCGACGGAGCGGCTGCAACAGTTGCAGACCAATCTCGGCCGCGTGCAGTCGCTAATGAAGATCAACAAGGCGCCGCGCTACGTCATCGTCAACGTCCCCGCCTATACCCTCCAGGCGGTCGATCACGGCACGCTCGCGCTCGCGAGCAACGTCGTCGTCGGCAAGCCGACGCGGGCGACGCCGGCGGTGTCCGCCAAGGTGATCGAAGTGAATTTCTACCCGACCTGGACGGTGCCGGTCAGTATTGCCAAGGCCGACCTCATCCCCAAGCTCCGCAAGGATCCGAGCTATTTCGCCGAGGAGCACTTTAGCGTCGTGGCGAAGTCGGGATCGCTCGACCCGTCGAGCATCGACTGGAGTGCGCCGGAGGTGGTGAATTATCGTTTCAGGCAGGATCCCGGCACCTTCAACGCACTTGGCGTGGTGCGCATCAACATGCCGAACAAGCATAGCGTCTATATGCATGACACGCCGCTGAAGCAGCTGTTCAACCAGTCGCTGCGCGCCTTCAGCTCAGGCTGCGTGCGCGTCCAGCGCGTGCTCGATCTCGTGGCCTGGCTGCTCGGTCCGCAGAATTGGACGCCGGAGAAGGTTCAGGCCGCGGTGGACAACGGCAAGAGCATCAACGTCAAACTCGCGAGCGCCGTGCCGGTGCATTTCGTCTACCTCACCGCCTTCGTTGCCGACAACGGCGTTGCCCAGTTCAGGCCCGACATCTATGGCCGCGATGCGCCGGGCGCCGATGATGCCGACGGCCAGAGCGCCGTCGTCGCCCAAGAGCGAAGCGCGGTCACTCCCTAAACAGGCGAAGCGCCGTCACCCCTAAGCCGCTGCCCCGCCGGCCGTCTAAGGTCCTGGCTTAAGGGGACGATTCAGCGCAGGCGGCGCACTGCCGCGCGCGACATCACAACGCAACGACATGGGGGGTGGCCGGGCCTAGGAATAGAGGGGTCAAGCGAAAGGACTTGGTGGGTGAGGCCACATCAGAGCGGAACCGCGCGGGTGGACGGACGAAGGATTGGTCTGACCAAGACCAGGCTCGCCGAGATCGCCGTCGCCGTTCTCCTGACGTTAGCGGCCATCCTGTTCGTCGCCCTCGCCATCTGGGCGGTCTGAGCCTTCCCCGCACGTAACGCCTGGCTTCAGCTCTTACCCGGCTCGTCTTCGCTCGCGTTGCCGCGATCCTCGGTGCGAGAGCCCCCGCCAAGTGTCGGGAGATGCCGTGTGACCCAGTCGGCGCCACGGTCATAGGCGTTTTCGCAGTCAAGCCGCAGCCGGCCGCCGACCTCGACGGCCTTCTCGTGCCACCATGCTTGTCCCTCGAGCCGCGGCGCCAGGAGGTCGAACACGAGCCAATGCATCAGCGCCACGTCGAGCGCCATAAGCACCGCGGCGAACACCACGTCGCTCAGGAAGTGGCCGCCTTCGCCCATGCGGATCAGGCCGCTCGCGGCGCCGGCGGCAACGGCCGCGGCCATCAGCGCCGCCCGCCGCCGTCGCGCCAGCATGGCGATGGCGAAACCAATGGCGAAGATCGAGGACGCCTCGCCGCTGATGAAGGAGCAGTTCCGCACGCAGGTTCCTGAACGCTCGAGCACGGGCGTGAATTTCGCCGAACCGCCGAACTCGACGATCTGGTTTGGTCTCGGCCGCGCCCAATTGTCCTTGAGCAGGGTATTGGCGATAAGCCCGGGTCCGGTAATCAGCACCAGCGCCAGGAACATCCATTGCGCCAGCCCGAGCCCGAACAGGCGCCGGTCTCTGGCGAGGGCGAGCACGATGCCGGCGATAGCGGCGATGGCAAACGCCCAAGTGAGCAATCTGAAGCCGACGCGAAGCGCATCGACCAGCGCCGATTGGTTGAAGGCAAAGTGGCGCGGCTCGACGTAGAAGAGACGGCTCGCGGCAACATCGAGGTCGGGCCAGCCGACAAAGATGAGCGCCGCCACGACGCCGATCAGCGCCGCGGTGGCGACGAGCTCGAGACGCGACGACGCGTCAGCTTCCCGCTCGTGGTCAGTTTGCATCGTCACCGCCATAGCCCCGCAATAGAAAGAAGCGCGCGGCCCTGACCGGGTTGTCGCTCGGGAAGCGTTCGCTGGCAACGAGCTTCCTGGTGGCGAAGCGCTTCAGCACCGAGGTCTTCGACTGGAGCAAGGTGACATAAAGCACGGGCTCAGGCGCGTCCGCAGTGAAGGGGTGCGTCATCTCGAAGTGATTGCGGGGCACGTCCTCGTGGAACCAGAGCGTGATAGGGAAGCTCTCGTTCCTGAGATAATACAAGAGTTCTCCCGTCACCTCGCGATTGTCGGTGAGCACGGACTTCGCGCCGTCGGCCTTGGCGGCGCGCCCGGTGGCGTCGGCGAGTTCGCGCCAGCCGAGCACGCGGGCGTATGGGTTCCAGTCCGGGCCGGCGATCGCGGTGAGGTTCGGCGCGACCAGCGGCCCGATGGTGATGGCGATCGCGGCGCCGATGTGGAGCCAGAGCGAGATCCGGAACAGCCTCGGCCAGCTCGCGAGCAGCGCCGCGGTGACGAGAATGGTAGCGGCCGGGTAGGCCGCGGCCGCCCAATTGGCGAAGGCGCGCGATAGGAGCGCCTGAAGCGTCAGCAACAGGATCACCGGAACCGAGAAGGCGAGCAGCCGGCATTGCGGCTCCGCGCAGCCGCGCCGGAGCGTGGCCCAGGAGAGATAGATCAAGACGGCAAACAGGATCGGTCCGAACACGGCGAATTGCGAGCCGAGGAATTCCAGCGCCGCGCCGAGATGGATGGGGAAATCCTTCCAACCGGCGTTGTCGGCGGTGTGGGCAAAGGTGACGAAGCCGTGGGTCGCGTTCCAGATGAGGTTCGGGGCGATGAGGGCGAGGGCGACGGCCCCGGCGACGATGCCGCGGCCACCGCGAAGCGCATCCCGCGCGCGGCGGTCGCTCAGAGCGTCGATCGCCGCGCAGAACACGAAATAGATCGCGGCGTATTTGGCGAGGAGGCCTACGCCGACGCCGATGCCGACCAGAACGGCAAAACCCATGCGCCCGGTCTCGATCAATCTGATCCAGGCATAAAGCGCCAAGGTCCAGAACAGGAGCAGGGGAACGTCGGTCGAGATGATCAGCGACGAGAATGACGCCGCCGGCAGCGTGGCGAACACCACTGCCGACCAGAAGCCGATGCGCTCGCCATAGAGCGCCCGGCCGGTAAGGAAGACGAGCAGCGACGTGATGGTGTAGAGGATGGGGGACGGCGCGCGCACGCACCATTCGGCGTTGCCGCAAATTTCCGTGGCGCCTCTGATGATCCAGCCGATGAGAGGCGGCTTGGTGAAATAGCCGAAGGCGAGCTCGCGAGACCACACCCAATATTGGGCCTCGTCGAAGAAGAGATCGGTTCGCCCGAGGATGAGGGCGAGCATCCTCGCGGCCAGCAATCCGGCTAGAATGGCGAGGAGCCAAGGCCCATAGGCCGCGCCGGCGGGGTCGTCCCGGGAACGCAATGGGCTTGAGCGCGCGGCGTCGGTGGCTTGCAAGGCGGTCACGGGCGGTGGCGGGGATAGGCGCCCCCTGTACAATGTTGTGCGCCGAAATGAAAGCTTGCTACTGATCGGGAATGAGCGGTCTTTGGCCGCTTTGGGCCAGGATTTCAGGGATTTGCCATGGGTATCGCCGTCGTCATTCCCGCCTATAACGAGGCCGGCAATATCGGGCGGCTGGTCGAGGAGACGATCGCCGCGGTGCCGGAGACGGCCCTCCAGGAGGTGATCGTGGTCGACGACGCGAGCGACGACGGCACCGGCGCCGAGATCAAAGCGCTGATGCAGCGCTACAAGGTGCTGCGCTACCTCCGCCATGAACGGCGCGCGGGCCAAAGTGCCGCGCTTCGGAATGGCGTCCTCGCGGCGACGGCGCCGGTGATCGCCACCATGGATGGCGACGGCCAGAACGACCCGGCGGACATCATGCGGCTCGTGGCGAGGCTCGGGCCCGAGGGCGGGGAACCGGCCCTTGTCGGTGGCATCAGGGAAGGCCGCAAGGCCAAAGGCTCGCGCAAGGCCGCCTCACGCTTCGCCAACTGGATCCGCGACAAGGTGCTCGACGACGGCTGCCCTGACACGGGCTGCGGCCTCAAGGTCTATCACCGCGCCGATTACCTCGCGCTCCCCTATTTTACCAGCATGCACCGGTATTTACCGGCGTTCTTTCTCACTTATGGCCACGAAATTGCCTATGAGGCGGTGAACGATCGGCCGAGGCTCAGGGGCGCGTCGAAATATACCAATCTCGGCCGGGCCCTGATTGGGCTATATGACCTCGTCGGGGTCAGTTGGCTGCGCAAACGGACGGCGTTGCCACCTGTCGTCGAGGACAAGGCGGGCGTGACCGGGAGCCGCGATCGAAGCGCGGGCTGCCCAGGTCAAAATGGGGTCTTGAGCGTCATGAGCTTTTCGCACCTTGCGTCTTGGTGGGCGGCGACGCCGACGAGGGATCTGATCTGGATCGCCATCGGCTTCACCGCCCAGTTCATGTTCTCGATGCGCTTCATCGTGCAATGGGTCGCGACCGAGAAGGCGCGGGCGAGCATCATCCCCGAGACCTTCTGGTATTTCAGCTTCGCCGGCGGTGCCATGCTGTTGGCCTATGCCATCTATCGCATGGACCCGGTGTTCATCCTCGGCCAGGCGGCCGGGCTCGTGATCTATGCACGCAACATCTATTTCATCTGGCTCGGCAAGCGGGCGCCAAGCCCCGCCAATGTCATGTGACGTTGCCGATGAGCTTTCGCCTGCGAGAGCTGCCCATCCTCGAGCAGGTGGTACTGGCGGTGTCCGTCATCCTGTTCGGGGTCTACGTCCTCGACCCGTTCTTTTTGGAGCGGGCCAAGGCGCTCGCGCCTGAAGCCCGCAATTTCCTCCGCGACATCACCAATATCGGCCGGTCGAATTGGGTGCTCGTTCCCGCGGGCTGCCTGATCGCGCTCGCTCTCGTGCTGCGGCGGCGGCATCAGGGCTTCCGCAATGAAGCGGGCTACGGGCTGATCGCCAGCACCATCGGCTTCGTGTTCGTCAGCGTTGGCGGCGCCGGCCTCATCGCCAATTTGACCAAGTACATCCTGGGCAGGGCGCGTCCCAAGCTGTTCGACACCGCGGGGCCGTTCGATTTCCAGCTGTTCGCCTTCGATCCGGACCACGCCTCGTTCCCGTCCGGACACGCCACCAATATTTTCGCGCTGGCCACCGTGCTTGGCATGCTCTGGCCGCGGGGCAGGATCCTGCTCTACACGGTCGCGGTGTGGATCGCGGCGAGCCGGGTCCTGATCGGCCAGCATTATTTCACCGATGCCGTCGGCGGCGCGATCCTCGGCACCGTCTTCCCCTATTTGGTGCGGGAGCGATTCGCCGCCCGCCGCTGGCTGTTCGAGCCCGACCCTGGCGGCGGCTATCGCCTGCGCGGGGATCGGACGCGAAACTGGCTTGGCTGGCCCAGGTCAGAAAACGCCGAAAAGGCGCCGGATTAGCGCGGCTTTTCGGCAACAGATCCCCAGATTCGCTAGGGATAGAGGGCCCTTGACCTTGGCACCCCGAGCCTTGCCGTTGTAATCAAGTTGTAAGCCACGCGAGCAGGGTTCTCGTGTCACAACGGTTGTGCGCGCGCGGCGCAAACGAGGCCCAGAAATGGGGCCCGGTTTGGGGGCTCGAACTTATGCTGCGCTTGCCGTTTTGCCGGCTTGTGGCTCCAAGGATCGCCGTTGCGATGCTGGCCGGTGCGGGGACTCCTCGCCACCGCTTTCGGGGCCTCGCCTGCCGTCGCCGAGATGCAGATCGGCGTCTATGGGGGCTGGAACGGCAGCTTCGACAGCGACATCCATTTGGTCCAGCCCGGCGGCACCAATATGACGCTGAAGGACGTGCCGTGGGACGGCGATTTCGTTCGGGGCGCCGCCCTATTGGGGCATTCGCGGGACCTATTGGCTCAACGCGGCGCCGAGCTGGGGCCTCATGATCGACTATCATCATGCCAAGGTCATCGCCGATCAGGGCGCCGTCGTCGGCGTCTCCGGCACGCGTGATGGCGTCAAGGTCGGACCCAACGACCGCGTCGGCAATACCTTCGAGACCATGGAGTTCACCGACGGGCTCAACGAGATGTTCTTCGGCGGTCAATATCGCTGGATGCATGCGCGGTGGACGCCTTATGTCGGGCTCGGCGTCGGCTTCGCCTTCCCCCACGTCGAAGTTCGCAGGGCGCCGGGGCCGCCGAATCCCGCGCACCTTCGATTATCAGCTGGATGGCGTCGCCGCGGAGGGGCTGGTCGGACTGGAATATAGCTTTGGTCCGCACGTGTCCGCGTTCGGGGAATACAAGCTGAGCTTCTCCACCAACGACGCGGATCTGGTGGGCGGCGGATCGCTCGAGACCGACGTCTGGACCAATCACGTCACTCTCGGCTTGTCCTATCGCTTCGGCGGGCCGCCGGTGGCCGAGCCCTACGCGCCCTACTAACCGAGCCCCTAGAACGGGCGCATCGGCGCGAAGCCGCAACCGAAGGTTCGCAAAGGCTCGGAAAATCCCTATATCAGGGCTCACAGGCCACTCGGCCTCCCCGATGGCGCGAGCGCCCTTCACTTCTCCTTCGAACCTGCTATAGGTTCCCGCCCTCCATCGGGTGGACATCATTGGCGCGGGGTGGAGCAGCCCGGTAGCTCGTCAGGCTCATAACCTGAAGGTCGCAGGTTCAAATCCTGCCCCCGCAACCACCGACAGTGGACCGCCCGAAGCCTTGGCTTTGGGCGGTTGACGCGCACAGTCGGGTTGGGCGCAGAAACTCAAAATTTCGGCCAGATCCCCGTAGAGCATAGCGTCCACGCCGTTGCCCTCCTTGCGAGGATGTAGCTCGATGCGGTCAATCATGGATCTCAGCACTTCCGCGGCCTCATCGCGAATACCGGGGTCATTTAGAGATCGTTCGAGCTCTCGCACTTTGTCCGCGTAGAACCGGTACTTAGCAAGCTTTGATGTGATGTTTGTTATTCGAAATGGGAACATCGGATTCAGCAATAGTCCATTTAAAATATCGCCCTACCCGCAGCCAATTATTGATGGAAAGTCATGTAAGCGAGCCGCGACAATAATCTGTGGCTTGGCAGGTGGCGTTTTGGGCCCCGTGGGTAGTATCGGAGCGGCGTACTTATGCAATGACAAAATCGGTGAAGTGGAGGAGAAATTTCAGGCGCAGCTCAATAGCATGGTAAGCGACGGAATAAACTCTATACGATTTGATGTTGGGTCGTAAGGGACCACCTCGAGGAGAGGGGGGGTCTGGTGAACGGTCATTGTAACCGCCGCGCTCCAGCATCGCCTTGACGAGGCGACTTCGCTCTACTCATTGTTTTGCGGTTGATTGGGGCGCGCCGGATTGCCGGCCCGCCTCTATTCGCTGCGCTCACCGAACCGCCGCAGATCCCGCGAGTGGATTGCTGCGTCTCGGCCCATCCGGGTAACGATCCGTCGCGCATTCTGAAATGACAGCCCTCGGCTGACTTTCTTCTGTTGGTTCGGGGCGCGCGGCCCCCGGCTGTCAAGGCAGCCCTTGCGGCGCGAACTTCTAGCGGCGGCGTCGGCGAAATTCACTCCCGCTCCAACATCGACTTCTGCGTATCGAACGGAGACTTACAGCCATCAAAAGTGGTACCGTAGTTCACCGCAACCCAGAAACTGCGTCATGCGCGGCTTTGCTCTTGCAGTCTGTTTAATGTGCGCCTCGTCGTTAGGCGCCGCGCTTTGCTGGGCGGATCCGCCATGCGCCGAGCAAGAGGAGAAGTCTGTTTTTCAGGATTCCCTGATACTCTCGGTGGATAAGAAGCAAATAGCCGTTCCCACCCAGCTCTTTGTGTCTCTTCAGGCCGCTTCCGCGGACGCGACAGACGATGGGCTCACAATTGTGCGGCTCAGGTTCTCCGCAAACGTCGAAAATCTAAAGCGGGCACTGCCCGGCATCATGAAATCCGCGGCCCGCATTCCAGGCAGCAACTGCAACAATCGTTATACGGATAAAAACTATTTTGTGCACCCCACCGGCGGCAACGCCATCAATGCCGGATTTGACATCGATTACCAGCAGCGCAAATGCGTCTTCAAATCCTACACTCAATGCCCGACCACCAGGAAACCCTTCCGGCAGTGCAAGAAAGCCGGAATAGTCGATATTGGAGACAAGATCACGACGTCAGTTCGCTCGAGCCTTTCTGCGAAGATCGAAGGCGGGCAAGCGACCGTCGTCGCCAATACCAAGACCAAGACGAGCGATATCCCGAAACAGTTCGCCTTTTTGGGCGCGATTTTCGGCTCTATGGCGGGCAACACGCTATTCGGGGCAGCAGGGGGCGCGATCATCGGAAAAAGCATTCAGCAGAAGATCGAAAAGCTTGGCACTTTTATCAAAACCTACCCGCTGCCGACCGGCGTTATGCCGCAAGATGCGCCTATTAACTTCAGCGCAAAGGATGCAGCCTTTGCCGGGGTCGCCCCGACCGTCCTCAATCTCACCTACAACTCGCAACCGATTCGCCCGAACACGGCGTGCTTCATCAAGAATATCATCGTCGAAAAGGGATTGCCGAAGCAATGAGGCCGAAAGCATCACTTTTCGCAATATGCTTATCGATGCTGCTTGGCGGCTGTGGCAACCTCGGCTTGTGCACGAATAAGTGCGCTCCGGGCCTACAACACAATTTGTTTTGCGGGTGCGTTGACTGGAGTGGCGACGACAACCCTGTGTCACCTGGATCAAGCGCGGACAATGCGGCTTGCCTGTGCAAATACGAGAACGGTTTGATTGGTGGCTGGTTCACCTATCAGCCCGCCGCGTATGGCAGAGTTCCCTCGCACATTGAAATTCTTGCACCAACCTGCCGCGATCTAAGCCTGTGCGCTCTGCTTCCTAACGGCGGTGGCTCTGATTCTTATACTTTCATAACAGGGCGTGTCGGCCTTGACGTGAGCGCATGGCAACACAAGACCAACCTCCTCAATGGAAGTCAGCTCTGGTCCGCCTACGGCAGCCAGAGCGAAAGCAGCGGCCTGCTTGAACAGCGCGAGCGCTCTGGCAGGCATTACTCCCCGGTCACTGTCGAAGCTGGCATTCGCCTCGCGCACCTTCAGCGCGTCTTGATTGCTAGCAAGAACGATAACAGCGTTGAGGGCTGTCGCACGGCTTGCAGAGGAACAAACCATCCCTTCTGCTACACCCAGCGCGTCGTGGGCGCGCAAGCAGACGGTCTAAAAAAGTTGCGTGCCCTTTTGCGTGAGGGTCCGGCAAAAATAGAGCCGTCCGCCTTGCTCGCCATGTTCGGCATGAGCAAGGATCCCTGCGACCGTGGAGAAACCACTATCAAGAACGGCGTTTTGACAAACACGGGCGAGGCATGTTTCTTAACGAACGTGGCGCCTGATTTGGACCTAAAGATTCAAATCGATGTTCCCTTGTTGCTGCAAGGGGCGTTCGAAAAAGATCTGGATTCCACGGTAATCTCATTCGAGAATGAGCAGACACGTGCACGGCTACACTTCAAGCCCATCGATGAAGAAGACCTATCGCAGGTCAAGAATGCAAAATTTCTCGATGACGATTGGGGTGGCGACATACAGCATGTTTTCAGTGATCCGGATGGCGTCGGCTTCTCCGTCGGAGACAAGAGCTGTGTTCTCGCGATATTGAATTGATAGAAGGGCATTGTCAGAGTAAATTGGCTTGAGCCTCCTGGCGAGGTTTCTTAGCCTCCGGCGATGCGCAATCCCTTCCGTTATTTCAACAGCTCGCCCGAGGTGATCCGCCTCGTGGTGATGATGTATATCCGCTATCCGCTGTCACTGCGGCAGGTCGAGGATATCCTGTTCGAGCGGGGCATCGACATCTGTCACGAAACGGTGCGGTTCTGGTGGAACCGTTTCGGTCCGATGTTTGCAGACGCGATCAGGAAGCGACGCCTTCATCATCGGTCGTTTTCGCAATGGCGCTGGCACCTGGACGAGGTTTTCGTCAGGATCAATGGAGAGACGCATTATCTCTGGCGTGCGGTAGATCACGAAGGGGAGGTGCTTGAGGTCTTCGTGACGAAGCGCCGGGATCGCAGGGCTGCGCTGAAATTCCTGAAGCGCACGATGAGGCGTTACGGCCGACCGCGATCAATTGTAACCGACCGGCTTCGGTCGTACCGATCGGCGATGAAAGTAATCGGCAATGCGGCCGGGGATCGCGCTTCTCGGGACTGCCCGTGGTACCGGCTTGCTGATCGGCGTGCATGCGAGCCTCGCGGTCACCGCGTACGTCTTGCTGCTTGCTTATGCCCTCCTGATGTAACCGTGAACCCTGCGGCCGGCCGGCGACGCGGGCCGCAAACGCCGCCCAACAAGCCTCCTCGCCGCTCGTCACCAATACAATCCCAGGTTTCACTACGATCCGTCTGGGTGTAGGCTTGGAGCACTGTCCGACGGCTTTTGCTGGAGGGGCTCTCATGAGAACCAGCCAAGGCTTTGCATCTGCTTTCCTGCTTGCCACAACAATTCTTTTTGCCGGGCCCGCGCAGGCTAAACGCGTTTGCAACACGGGGACAATGAACGCCAGCGTATCGCATGCAACAGATGCCGACATCACAGATGTGGGCGGCTGGGCTAAGTTCAATCCTGGCGATTGCTATGAAGATACCTACGGCTATTGGCTGGCGATTGCGCAGCAGGACGCTCAAGGCAGATGGGGGATTGCGCACTATCCTGTTTCGGGTTGGAGCGCCCCTGTGTTTTTCCCATCCAACCGCCAATTCTGCGTCGATCCATCCGAGCCCTTCCATTACAATTTGGCGTGGGGAGATGCGTGTCCATCCGGACTACAGCGAGTACCCTTCGGAATTTACGTGACTGCCAGCGACGGCAGTTTAATGGATGCCCTGGGGGCTCCGTTGAGAATTGAGACCAATAATCAGGTATCCATAACTCCTTTCGGAGCTTCGGAGGAGGCTAGAGCCTTCATTAGTAGTGGTACTGCAAACTTCAACAAAGGAAAATATGAAGAAGCTATTGCAGATTACACTCGCGCTATAAATGCCTCTCCAAGATACGACGACGCGTACGATGACCGCGGCCTGGCAAAATCTTGGAAAGATGATGACGCCGCCGCAATACAAGATTTTACCAGCGCTATTGGGCTTAACCCGAGCAACCCATTGACCTACAAATATCGATGTAATTCCTTACAGATCGTCAAGCAATACGACAAAGCACTAGCCGACTGCACCAAAGCAATTCAGCTTGACCCAAATGACGATGATTCCTACCCAATTCGGGCCCTTGTTTATCTCAAATCAGGCAAGGCGAGTGAGGGGTTGCCCGATGCGGAGCACGCTATCTCACTTAATCCAAAGAACGGCGCGGCCTGGGGTGCACGTGGAAGAATTTTTGAGGCTCTCGGTAGACGAGATGAGGCACTCAGTGACCTTCACAAGGCGCTGACGCTCGAGCCCGATCTAAAACCATCTCGGGAGGCTTTGGCCCGTCTGGAAAGTCGTTCAGATCAAACCGCAAAAGCAGGAGAGCCAGCAACGCCGCCGAAGGCAGTCACGCCAACGTCGGCCGCCCAATCCCCACCCGGCGCGGCCGAGTCGGGAACACAAGCAGCGCCCTCCCAATCCACGGCGCCTTCGGCCGCTTTGGTCCGGCAAACCGAGCCGGCAAAGACAGCGGTAAACATCGGCGGCACCCCGGCCGCCACCCAGACCAAGACTAGCCCCCCCGAGCCGGTGACGCTGGGCCCGGAGGTCGCCGACCTTCTCGTCGTCAAGCACCTGCCCGATAGCGCCGACGAAAACTTCTTTTGGAACATGATGCTGGCGCGCCGCGACTATGAGAGGACCTCGAAGGATCCTCAGTATGGCCGTTTCTTTACCTTGGCTCTGAGCACGCCGCCGCAACCTGATTCCGCTAAGTTGCGTCCGCTGCTGCCGAAATTCGAGAAATGGACACGCGATCGCGCCGCAGCGCTTCCGGATAAGGTGGCTGTCGATGAACTCTTTCATTTTGCGAACGGCACTTTGCCCGCAAGCAGATGTCTGGGGGTCAGTTTCGCTGATGCGATGCGAAGCGTTGATGCGGAAAACGCACGCCGCTCCGATGTGGCGGCCTGTAAACGCTCTGGCGGCACGGACTGCGAAAAGCTGGGCGCACCGCCCGTTCAGACGACGCGGGAATATGATCTTAACATGCAACAGTGCGGTGCTGGCGCCGCTTTAGGGCTGACAGCGCGGCGCGCGCCCGACCGCATCCGCATTAAAGGAACCATACCGGCTCCGGACCTGAACGCCGCGTGGATTCGCAAGCTCGCGCCGGGCGACGCTGTCCGCCGCGATGTGGTCCTCAACGTCACGGCAGTCGACCCGCTGCGGGCAGGCAGTTTTCGTTTTGACGCAACCGTCGTCGATGCGCGCTTTGTCGATGCCGGAACAAAGTTACCCGACCCCCAGTAAAAAAGTACCAGTTTTTGACTGTAAGTGTGCGGCTAACTCTGCGGCAGATGATATTTAGCTGGAAAGAGAGTAGGCCGGGGCCATCCGCAAGATAAGGGCATCAGCTCCCTTTCACGCTCGCCCGCAGCGAGGTCCTGACCGGGCCACATCGACATCGCCCAGCTCCGCTACGGCCTAATTCACATTCTCGATTACAAGCCCGGCGCGAAGCGCATCTACAGCGTTTTCCGATCAGAAGGCATCGTATCCGGCGGTAGCGAAGTAATTTCGGCATTCGTTTGTAGCGGCTCTGAGTGCCATACGTCATTTCCCTGAGAGAGGTAGCATCTCCATGTTTGCGACATTCCTCGATGTCTGCTTCTGACCGACACTGTCGATAAAGGCGTTGAGAGTGGCGCCGAACGGTGATTCCGTCTGCTGGAGATGGGCGACGGAGGGCCTGACGATGATGGGTCGGCAGAGGCCTGACCAGGACAAGCTGTTCTGCGCGCTCCGCGTTGGTGTATTCATTTCCTCCTGAAACGCTCGAATAAATTCACGCACTAGGTCAGGCGCCAGAAGTTTTTCTTTGAGCCCTCCAAGGACCCGCGCCTCGATCTCTTGTCTGCTCACGGTCACGTTGTTGTCGCAGGTTTCCTTTACTGCGATGTGTGGCGCAGCCATAGCGGTCCTGCGCCACGATGGTGAACCCGCCCCCGCGGCAGCCGCATTTGAGCAGTCCGGAGAGCAGGAATTTGCGCCGATGCGCGCGATTGAGGGCGTTGCCGCCGTCATCACGCCAAATCTCAAACGAGAGCGCACGCTGACGAAGCTCACCGCCTCCCAGAGATCGTCGTCGAGGATGCGGAGCTTGGGAACTTCCACGACCTCCCACCGATCTTTCGCATTGGGTCGCGCTACGCGCTTCCTACTTTTCGGATCTTTGACATAGGAGCAGCGATTTCATCTATACGCCCCACATAGAGGCTGTTATTCAGAATGCCTGTGCCTCGATCGACTTGACCTCTGATGGTCGTATCCCGCCACTGGCGCCCATCAGGACCTGCAATGCCCCCCGCATTCAGAGCCTTGGCGATCGCCTGCGGCGACATCCCGGCAGCAAAGTCGCGGAAAATCTGGCGCACGACGAGCGCTTCCGCTTCATCCACCTGACGCTCACGGGTTGTCCGTCCACTAGCCGATAGCCATAGGCCTTTCCACCTGGGATCTTTCCGGCAAGAGCTCGGCCAAGTTGGCCACGCCGCGTCTTCTCCTTCAGGTCAGACAAATAGAGCTGGGCCATTGTGCCGAGTAGTCCAACATGCAGTTTGTCGATGTCCGCTAATGGCCCCTAGCGGACAGATCGGGCCACTTGGTCGAATCGCATTGGAGCTAGCCAAGCTTCGCACCGCGCCAATACAAAATCCGAAAAGTGGTCGACGCCAAGGGGTGGGCAAGTCGCTTCGTCGGCCTTCCAAAAAAACCGTACAATGCCAACAAACCCGTGCATGTAGAGGAGGGGAAATGCCGCCGCTTGTCGTCCACAATGGCCGGTCGCTGGGAGTTGGCTTTGCGACGCTTCTTTGCGGCAAGAGTGGCTAACGTCTTTACTGGTGCTTGCGGCCACGATAGCAGCGTCACCTGCTACGCTTCCCTGCTGAGCTTCTACGCTGAACACCCTAAGCTATATCCGCTAACCCTATTAGTGGCCTTCACGGTTTGTCTTCTAACGTCAGGCGTAACCTATGCGGCGTCCCACATTCGATTGTTATACTAGCTCGCGGACTCGCGATAACAACGGGTATCTACAGAGTGTCGCTGTTTCCCGGCTTTCCAACCCTCCATGTTGTTTTTGGTCTCAGCCGTGAGATCATTCTACTCGCATGGGCAGCGGCCGGATTGCGGCGATTGTTGCACTTTGGCGGCCATCATGGCTCGTCGATTGCGGCTTCTACATCTTTTGGATCAAAACGACGGCGAGTTATGTCACGGGGCTAGAATATCACACGCTGCTGGACGCGCAGCCGCTTTACCAAGTTCCAGTCTACCTAGGCATTGCAATTACTGCCTTGCAACTAACCAAGCGTAGCGGGCTTGGTCACATCCTGAACCTGACCCCAGGCTTCCCCTTTGCGCTCGCAATCCGTGGATCTTAGTTCTTATCACAGCGATAGCTCTACATGCCGCCAATTACTTCTACTCCGGTGTAGCAAAGGCAAGTCTGGGGGGCAGCGTTACGGATTGGGCGTTTCACAATGAAAACGGAAACCTCCTCCTTGTCGCTTTGTACAACAAACAATTGCTGTGGGGCGATTGGGCTGGTCTGGATTCGATCGCCATTGGATCGATTAGTTTCCTGGCGCGTCCGCTTGCGATCATGATCTGCTTGGGCAACTAGCGTCGATTGTCGCCTTCTCGAACCGGCGCCTTTTCATCCTGCTCTTCGCGTTCTACGACCTCATGCACGTCGGCATTTTCGTTCTCGCTGGCGCGAACTTCTGGACTTGGTTCATGCTGAATCTCGCGATAATTGCGGCGATGGGTCAGTTAGCTCCCGGTGTATTGAACTGGAAGACGGGAGTTATCGGCGCGTTTATGGTGGTCGCGTCGAAGACTTTCGCTACCATCGCGTGGCTCGGCTGGTACGATACGCGCGCTGTGAACAGTGCCTATTTCGAGGTTGTCTATCCCAAGGGACGCACCCGATTACCGTACACGGCTTTCGGGTTTTACTCCTATCCGTTGGCACACATGAGCTTCGGCTTGCCCCCGGCAACTATTTTCCAACGTTGACGAATGGTGGGACGTATTCGTCGTTGGTGTACAGACAGTCAGCCAAGTGCACGTTTAATTCCGACCATTCTGAGTTTGAAAAAAGGTGGAATGCCGAACGCCTCTCAGCCTTCATCCGTGGATACCATCAATACGTACTGCAACGAGTGGATGGCCATGGCCGATGGTCCAACGATCTCTACCCGCACCATTTCTGGTCATCCCCATCAGTGGTCCGTGAGTTCGCCTCCGTCGATATGAGAAAGGTGACAGACTACATCTTAGTCGTGGAATCTGTTTGCCTCGATGCTAAAGGCAGCGTGTCTCGCGCTCCCTACCACAACGAGTTGGAATCAATGTCGACGGGCAATGAACTTCTTATTGTCTACTTGTCTACGGTGGGGACTCCCCTTTTTATTCCCGGTACGTCGAATTCACCAAAAATGGGGAGAAAGTGGCACGCGGCGGCTCCAGGCAGACCGAATAGGGTCCTTGAGCAGCGTCCGGAACCGAGCTGCCGCTTGGTGGAGCCGTGCCCGTTAGTCTAAGTCGGGAGGCCGCTGCGCGGCGATCAGCGCGCTGACACCGCCGATGTACCAAGCGCCGAAGCCGAGCGCCAAAATCCCGAACAGCAGCGCGGAGCGGCCGGCGGAGAGCTTGTTGTCCCGCACCGTGTCGCGGAACACTCGCAGCCTCTGCTGCGTGCTCAATGGTCGCGCAACCACGAATTGACGGTAGCGACGACAGCGGTGGCCATAGGACACGAGCTTGCGCAGATAATCGGCAACGCCGCCAATGTCCCGGCGCTCGACCACGGCGTCGCGACAGTACGTCACCGCGTTCGTTGAGAAGCGATCCACCACGCGGCGGATGAAGACCGTGTCGCCGCCTCTCTTCCGTTCGTTAAAAGGTCCGAGCGTCTCGAAGATGCGCTTGCGAACCGCCATGTTGCCGGCGCGGCCGTAGTATAAATCCGGCTGGCGGCTGGTCAGAACGTAGGCGTCCTTCGCGCTTTCGTAGGCGTCGAACGCTTTGAGCGTTGGTGAACGGCTGAGCTAACCAGGCGACCGAGCACGGCGCCCACCTCCCCCGCTTCGAATACCCTTGCCAACGTCGAGAGCCACTCCGGATGCGGCGCGCAGCCTGCATCGGTGAAGGCCAGGACCTCACCGCAAGCCTCGGCTAGCCCGCGGTTTCGGGCGATGTAGGGGCTCCGCCGCGGCTCCGACAGGAAGCGAATGCCCGTGCGACGGCGAATACGTTCTGCCGACCGATCGGTGGAGTGGTTGTCAACCACCAGAATTCGAGCTTCGACTTCGGATAGTCCTGGGCAAGCAAAGCGTCGATGCAGCAGTCGACCGTTCGCTCCGCGTTGAATACGGGAACGATGACTGAGAAATGCATGGACGAGCTTTTCGGACTAGTTGGCGAGCCGACGTTAGGTGATCGGATCAGAACTTCTCAAGCGGCGGGACCATACACCGGATGGCGTCTCCTTCCAGCCAATTGGGGCGTCGGGCAAAGCGCGGACTGCACCGCAACGACACCTATCTCGCGCTGCTCGACTGGCACGCGCGCAGGCAAATCACCGCACGACCCCTGCCGCTGAGAGCTCGCGCGGCGGGACCGAATTGCACTGCCCTCGTCAGCCTCAACGCATTCGCCAGTTACTTTTTGAGCGTAGCCATCCGTATAGTGTTATAGCATCTGGTATGCGTCTGCTTATGGCACTAGGCGGACATTCTAAAGCGGAGGCTCAATGTCCGCTTAGCAACCCTTTTCGGACATGCCTACCAGGGGTATTCGCGACCGTCGTAATTGAAGAATTTGCCCGACTGCGCCGGACCCAACGTCTCGATCAAATCTCCCAGCCTCTTGACGCTCTCGGCCGGCGTTAAGGTGGCTTGCGATCCACCCATGTCAGTTCGCACCCAACCGGGATTAACGACCACGCAAGTGATGCCGCGTGGAGCGAGATCGATCGCGAGACTGCGCATCACCATGTTCAGTGCAGCCTTCGAGCTGCGATAGGCGATCGAGCCGCCAGAAGTATTGTCGGCAATCGAACCCATGCCGCTGGTAAGGGTGACGATGAGCTTGCGCTCGCTTCGTGCCACATGGTCAACAAACGCCTCGGAAACCCGCATGGCACCCATGGTGTTGGCGTCGAGAACCTTTGCCCAGGCTTCGTAATCGATGTTTCCGATGGTCTGGCCACGGGGCCCGCCAACGCCAGCATTGTTGAGGAGAAGGTCAATGGCTTGGCCGTCGAGTTCCGCAGCCGCCGCCTTGACACTCGCAGGGTCGGTGACATCCAACGCCATGGTCCGGAGTTTGTGGTCGCTCGCCTCAGCCAGATCGTTGCAGCTCGGAAGCAGAACCTGGATGACGACAAGTCGCGTAGACCTGCCAACCATCGCCAAGATACTGGCTGGCGAATTCCAATCCGAGCCCGCGATTGGCTCCCGTGATCAAGACGCTTGGCATGGCATGCTCCCACTTCTGAGCCGTCTCTAGTTCGGTGCCATGCCTTTCCCAGTTAGTTCTTCGCCAGCGCCGAACTGTCGTCCCTCGGTCAGTGGATGCTGTTCCTTGCCGCTGGCTTGCTGAGTTTGTGGTCTTCGTTTTCCAGGCCGTCTACACCGACCACATGCCGCGATCCTTTAAGCTGGGAAGATGGCGGACATGCTTCGTCTCGATCTTCCGAGGTCAGCAATCTTACTGGGCGTTTCCTGGGTCGCCGGGCTGATCTTCGCCCTTTGATTCTTTGCAAAGCTTTTTGACGGCGGCTTCGGCCTGCTCCGATGTTTCGTAGACGTCATTCCCAACCTTGGTAACGGCCTCGTCATCGCCTTTCGGCTCAATGTCCACGACGAGGCATGTCTCGTCGGATGCGCGAACAATCCACCAGTTCGCGAGGGCCGGATCGGCGGAAGCGAATAGAAGAACAACTATCACCAAAATCCTGCTTGTCATGAGAGGTCCTAACGCAGCCTCGGTGAGCGTGCAGGCCCGCGCCTGGAACGTCATCTCAATGTAGCGACTGCAACGATCTGAGGCGGCATGGTTGCGCTCATATCCTTGCCTGGCCAAACGCCCTCAACCCGGCGTGTCGCTCCTGCACCTGAAACACGCACTTTAGAGAAGCCCAAGGCGCGAAATTTTCTTGCGATCAAAGCGTTGTCAGCCAACTGCTCGACCGGCTTTAAGGCGAGAGTTGCCCGATATCGCTTTCCTTGCTCGACCGTAAATTCGCCGGCGAAGCTCGCGCTGACGAAACTGGCGGCGATGACCAAGGCCGTCAGGACTTTCGGGAAAACAGTCTTTTGGGTCATGCGGACGTCCTCTTGCTTCGGCTCCCGAAGCCGGCTTCAGGAGTAGTTCAGGCCGTTGGAGTGGAGGTTGCTAAGCCCCGGTATCAGCCGCTCACTCATGTGGCGGTGATGGACTGGTGGGCGCTCTATCCCGCCATTCGACCCAAAATAAGGCAGCGGCGGGACTTCGTCGGCCTACTTAGGCCCATCATGCCCTTGAACCTTTACGATCCCGCCTCTGCACCATCACCATTTTGTTCCGGTTGATTATTCAAGGTGGGACGGCGCACCTTAAGGCCAAAAAATCGTCTTATTCTTGAGCCTTAAGGTCTATCGCTCAGGTGTTTTCTGATCTCAATCGGAGGGAACCTGAATGCAGGATCCTAAGAATTGTCGCAGCCACGCTTTAAAATGCTCGCTTCTAGCCGACAGCTTGCCGCAGGGTTCAGCGCGTCAGCTATTTACTGAGATGGCGGCGACGTGGACGAGAAAAGCCATTGAAGCGGAGAAATTTACGCCGGCTCTTGATCAAGTCCTTCCGCGTGGAAATGAGCCCTATCGTTTTGGGTCGCGGGTGGACACGCAGGACCATCGTCGGCGCTAGCCTTCGGCTGACGATGTCTGATTGATTGCGACGCCGCTAGCGCAAATCTAGCTGCTACGCTAGCCGAGTCGGTTCGAAGTCGGCGGAGACGGTAACTTACTCCCCTCCGCACGACCTATCGTCCCATCGAATCCATCATCGAAGTGGATGACCCCCTGCGTATGACAACCGTAGCCAGGCTTGGGTTTTCGTTTCGTTCGATACAGACCGCCAGGTGTAGCTAAAGCCTTAATTTTTGGCTTTGATCTGGCAACCGGGTTCTGCAGCTTCGCTGGCGGCGCGGGCTGGTCATTTTCCACGACGTCGGCAACAAGGGATGGCGTGCTCTTCTTGCCGAAAACCAAATCCAACAATGCTAGGACGATCATCGAACCTACAACTGCCGCTGATGTCGCGACTAGCATCAGGAAAAACGCGACGATCGGCCCGTGGAACATCATCGTCACTCGCGACTAACTCGTTTACTTCGCCACCCCCGTGTTGGCCTTTCGGCCCGCCAGGTCTCAAATCAAACCATTCGCGTTGGCTGTCGGCTGGAGGGTATGGCTTAGTGATCGTATGAGCTTCATGCGGTGGAGTCGATGGGCCCAATTTGGGAATAGTCAATATCGTACGGCTGTCCCGGCTCTCTGGCATCTCGAGGGAGCGAAAGGAGCGAAGGATCGTAACCCGGGGTCTTGTACCTAATTATCAGTGAGAGGATGGACCAGGAGCGTTGTCGGGCTCAAGTTCCGCCGCAATCAAACCGTTTGGTCCCCTCCCATAACGCACGAGCACGGTCTGGCCAGGCCTGAGCTCGGTGAAACCCGAGCGCCGGACTATTTCCATATGAACAAAAATGTCGGGCGTCTGGGGGCCGCGGGTTAGAAACCCAAACCCGCGAAGTCGGTTGAACCACTTGACCGCCGCTCTTTCCCAGTCGCTCTCGGAGACCACGACAACGTGGGTGCGCTGCGGCAACTGCGATGGATGGATTGCCGTCGAAGCGTCCATACTGCATATGCGGACGGCCTGCAGACCCTTCGGACCCCTCGTGACTTCGCAGACCACGCGCGTGCCCTCGCAGGCGGTCTGAAAGCCCCCGCGTCGGAGGCAGCTCACATGCAGGAGAACTTCCGGAAGCTCCTCATCCGGAACGATAAACCCGTAGCCCTTAGACGGATCGAACCACTTAACAGATCCTGATACCTCAGAGACATCAGGTGTTGTTTCCTCGCCGCGTTGAGTAAAGCCCTCCAAACGCGGCAGTTCTTTAGCCCCCATGATGACTTACGCCCCCGCACCTTCGACAAAGCCGATGACACCAACAATCAGCTGGCGTTACGTCTGTGCCGATCACCCACTATCAAAGAGGCACCAAGCGCATCTACGCAATACGCGCTCAAACGATTTTTAGGCACTGTGTTGATTTCGCAACCAACCAGGCATCAGCGTTTTGCTGGGATCGTAATCTGACGACCTGCCCAGTGCGGCAGCGGGGCGGGGCTCGCGTCGGAAGAGTTGTCACTTGGGCGCCGAGGTCTTTCGTGCCTCGGTGCGGCTTAAGAGTGGTCCGACGATAAGGTCTCCGAAGAGCCCTTCCTTTCAAAAAGGGGAAGTCGCCGGGGACGGCATTTCGCCTCATTTTCGTCTATCATCGCCAAGCCCCCCCACAACAGGGGTCGGGAAGTTTTCCTCCCGGGAGGCCGTCCTCCCGTTAACGTACTGCGTAAAGGAGGACGGTCTCCAAACGGGGACATGAGGCAACCAAAGAGTCCCGGCAGCTGGCGGCGGGACAGATTGGATGTTCCCGCGGGCGGGCGGCACAGCACAAAAGGTCGCTCGGCCTAGGCGGACACGAAAGGCCGGCAAAGTCGTCCGGTTTCCATGTCACTGTTGGCGCCGCGTGGGATCTCTTGAGGGCATTTCCCCCATGTTCCTCCGGTGCCTCCGACGAGTGAAGCTTGGCCGATGTCAGACACGGTCGTAACGGCGCCAGCCGGAACATTGGTCAAGATAGCTTTCGGTGTAATGCCCGGCCATCCCCGCTACTGGAGATGCTCAAGTCCACCGAAGATGCTCAACTGAAACCACGAGCATCTTCGAGATAGATGAGCACCCTTCCAGTTCCCCCGATGCCGACATGGCTATACGTCCCACCGTGGGATATGGGATACCACCACCCGGGTTTACCGGTTCTGGCGGGCACCGTCGATTGCGTGGCCGAACACGTCCGCTTTTGAGGGTAAAGCGGACATCTCCAATCCGCTCGACAATGTCGGCTAATGACCCGAACCGGACTAACGGTATTCTACTCCGCCGCCGCTTCGCTGATAGTCAGACGGCGCCGCTCCTGTCCAGCGTCTGAACGTGCGGGTGAAGTAGGCCTGATCGCTGTAGCCTAGATCGAAGGACAGCTCCTTTAGGCTTCCACGTCCCTCCAGGAGTTGCCCGGATCGCGACGTCGCGCCGCGTAACATCGACGAGGTCGGAGAATATCACGCCGCAGTCGGCTAGCCGCCTTTGGAGAGTGCGCCGCGTCAGCCCCAGGGAAAATATTTTTGGGAAAAATTCTGATGAGCTGATTTCAGCTATATTTTCACGAAGCGATTGAAATACAGCGAATTATTGGCGGAGAGGGTGGGATTCGAACCCACGGTGCGGTTACCCGCACAACGATTTTCGAGACCGCACCAAAAGGCTCAGATGCGTACAGGCGGCAAACCTAATTGTCGGTGTTTGCAGGCCCCCGCAACCAATTCTTCTGGTAGTCGAGTTCCCCATTCCGCATCGGCGCAAAGGGGCTCACGTCGACGATCGGTTGTCTAAGGCCACTGGCTTCTCGCGTAGCCCCCAGCTGTGAGCATGGGAACGATGGTTGCCGTTTCCACTTGTGCACGACCCGGCTGCATCACGTCCTCACGGGGAGTTCAATTGCGCGTTCAAATCGTCCCCAGCCATGTGCTAATGTATCCCGCCGCTTTGCAACGGAGCGTGGACGGGCCAAAGCAGCCTTTGGTCTAGGCCAGCACAACAATTGCTCTGACAGGCGGCCGGCCTCTCGCAAAGAACGAGGGCCTGGGGGAAACGCGTGAGCATTGAGCTTTTCAGCGCCGATACGCTGTCCGTCATTGACGATGTCCGGCGGTGCTCGACGGCCGAGGCGGTGTTTGCCGTCTTCAACCGACTTCTCGGCGAGATCGGCGCCGAGTACTTTGGCGTCACTTTTCTGGCCCGCCCGGGAGAAAGAATCGAGGACGTCTGCATCGGCTGGCAAATTCGCGAAGATTGGCGCGAACTCTATTCAAATGAGAATTTCTGCCAGATCGATCCGGCCGTCAGATATTGCCGCCGCTCGATCCTGCCCTTCGATTGGGCCTCGGCCCCTTACGATCCCGAGACCGAGCCGCACATGAAGATGGTCATGCATCGCGCGCGTGACTACAGGATCGACAAGGGGATTTCGGTTCCCATTCCGAGCCCCACGGGCCTCATCGGTGTGGTTTGGGTGGCGGGTCCACACTTCAATGACCGGCGCGCCTATCGGCCGGTGTTGCACTCGTTGTCGTTCCACGTCTTCCATCGCCTCGAGCAGATCGTCGGCAACAGGCTGCAACAACAGTCCAAGCTCACGAGCCGGGAACTGGAGATTCTGGCCTGGGCATCGGAAGGCAAGACGGCCTGGGAGATCGGCTGCATCCTCAGCATCTCGCAGCGGACCGTGGAATGGCATGTCCGCCAAGCGTGTAAGAAGCTTGGCGCGACCAACCGGCTGCAAGCGATCGCGATGCTTGGAGACGTGCGCGGCACCCTTGATGCTGCCGTCGAGAACGGCACCGCGCCGACGCAGGAACGATGAGGTCGAAAAGGCGGACCGGATAGCGGCCGCTATTGCTTTCCTGATGGACGCGACGCGGCACGACGCTTACCGTTCGCGTCCTTTGTGCGAAAAAAGTCAAGAAGGGGTGCGCGGTCATGAGGTCAGTCGCATACGCCTTACTCGCAATCGCCATTCTTGGCGCGGCGGTTGCCAATGCGGGTCCGGGTTTCAATTCTTATCTAGGTCGTCCGGTATCCGAGCTTGCACGCTATATCGGTCCACCCGACGCCACATCTCCGGGCGTCAACGGCTGGCCGATCTTCCAATGGAGCCGGTTCGGACCGGCTGGGCAAAAGATCGGGGCTGGGACGACGGTCGAAGGTCACTGGATCTGGCGGGGACGATGCGTGCTGAAGGTCGCCAGCCGACCGGCGAGGGCAAATCCCACTACCGCCACGACGGACTGGATCGTAGAGAACTGGAGATTCGTCGGCCTCGGCTGCGTCTAGACCGCCGGCCTCAGGACTGTGCCGGTTCGACGGGATCGCCACGCGAATTGACCATCAAGGCGATCGCCTGCGACCGATTGGTTGCTCCAAGCTTCCGATAGGCTTCCCTGAAATGCCACTCGACGGTCCTCTGGGAGAGATTGAGGATGCAGCCGATCTCCCACGCCGTTTTGCCGTCGGCGGCCCAAGTCAAGACCTCGCGCTCTCGTTCGGTCAGATACCCTTTCCGGCGCGGGTTCCTGCCTGCGAGTTGCTCCAGCCGGTGAAACACGTGCAAGCCCAATGTCTGCAACAGAGGCATGTGAAGTCTCACGCTCCTCGAAATGAGGACCGGCCGCCCAGACGATGCCGACGATGCCGCTGGGGCTCGGCACTGAAATCGACACCCCTTTATGAATATTGCATTCACGGCCAAGATCCTGGACTTCCTTCATGTGGGGCTCGTTCTCGGCATCGCACGGCGCCGCCAGCCAGTCGAAGGCGATCACCGAGCGCGCGGCGAAGCGGATGACAGGGTCGCGCTGACACATGTTCTCGCCGGAATAGAGCGAGCGCCACTCCTCGGGAGCCCGCCAGGCGAGGCACGCATCCTCGATCCGCTCTCCTGGCTGAGGAATGAAGAGAACGCCGTTGTAGTCGGCCCCGATGCCGGCCAGAGCCTTCTCGAAAATTTCGATTACCCCCTCGGAGCTTGAGGCGCGGCCAATTTCGTCGATCGCCGTCAGCAGACTATTGGTGCGCAATCTCCTCATGTGGCGACGCTAGAACGCGGTCCCTGGGCGCACAAGCTGCGCTATTGCCAAACCCCGTGTTTTTACGAGTGGACGCACTCTGTCCATCGTCGCTTAGTTCTCGGTTGACTGAGTAACATCAAGCCACTTAGCGCCGGAGCTCGGCGTCACGACCGCGCTCCCAATACATAAAATCGCCTCGGGAGGGAATTGATGAACAGCGTGTCTCACTGCGCGAGGGTACAGGATCGACAACCACGTCGACCAGCGCAAGAACAACAACAGGAACAGCTGATGTCTCCCATCGCGATCAGGGGCGACCGACTTTCATAGCGGTACGCGAACTCTCTTCGGGGGAAGGAGCGTCCGAGTTTCTGTCGGGAAGTTCGGCTGCTGTTGCGTACGGGGGAAGAGCCGATGAAGGTCTTGTTAGCCGCTGCTGCACTGTCCCTGTTGCCGGTTCAGCCCGTAAGCCGAAACTGCGGTCTTGAGCCGATTGCGCCCCGCGGCTGCCAAGTGAGCTCCTGCGTTTGCGACAGCCTCGGCACCAACTGCCACTGGTTGCTCTATTGCGGATTTTGCTGTGGCTACAATTCCAAGCTGCAGCCGTTCTATCGGTTCCTGCCGAATTACGGCAATGCGCTCGACACGTTTCGGACCGGATATCCGAGAGGAAGATACATGGATCGGGCCCCGCAAGGGCGCTGGATCAAGTGAGTTTGAACCGAGACGCCAATCGGAACCAGTAATGTGGGGTCCGGCGGCAACTCTCTGTCATTGGACACGACGCGAGTGCCGAAGAAGTCGAGACCGGTGGGCATGTCATCCGCCAGGGCGAGCGGACTGCTTCAACAGTTCCTTTCGTGGTGGTTGGCCGAGCTCAAAACCATGTGGCTGCCATTGCGAAAGGTGGCGCAGGGAGGGGCATGGAGGATGACCCTCGACGTCTCGGCGCCAGAGTGGATCTTGCGGCTGCGAAAAGGCTCGCGTTTTCAGGAATTGGGGCGCCTCAACTCCAACGCCGAGGCAAGCGTTGGGCGGAAGTCCGTCGGGGCGCTGATCAGGAAGAGCAAGCTTCGTAACGTCGAGCTCACGGTCTTGCTGCCTGAGAGCAAGAGCCTACGCCGGCCGCTCACCATGCCCGCGATCTCGGATACCGATCTGCGCCAGGCGTTGTTCTATGAAATCGAGCGGCAAACGCCGTTCCAACCCGAGGACGTCTATTACGATTATCGGGTGCTGAGCCGGCGGTCCGAAGACAAGCGCTTGACCCTCGAGTTGACGACGGTGCCTCGCGCCATCCTCGATCGGATTCTGCGCCAGGTGGGCGATTGGGGTCTTCAGCCCGTCGTCGTCGACGTCGTCACCAGCGATGCTCAAGCTGGGGTCGGCATCAATCTCCTCAAGGCCGAGCAATTGATCGCGCGCCGGTCCACGTGGCGCATGGCCTCTGCCGTGCTCGCGGTCTGCCTGATGGGCGCGGTGTTCTATGTGCCGGTGAGCCAGCTCGCTGCAGTCGACAAATCGTTGGCGTCGGAAGTCGCGCTAGAGAGCGCCAAAGCCAAGCAGACGGTGGCAAAACGCACCGAGTTGGATCAGATGGTGAATGCGGCGAGTTTCCTCGATCAGCGCAAACGCGAAACGCCGAGCGTCCTCAGCGTCCTCGATGCTCTAACCAAGGCGCTTCCTGACAACACCTGGCTCGTCGCACTCAACCAAAACAAGTCGGAAGTGAAGATCTCCGGCTTTTCCGGCGCGGCAGCGGAGCTCATCTCGGACATCGATGCCGTGCCGGTGTTCAAGAATCCGACCTTCTCTTCGCCGGTCGTCCGCGATCAGCAGAACAACCTCGAACGCTTCGACATCTCGTTTGGGCTCGAACCCAACGGCGTCAAGCCATGAAGCTTCCTGCATGGGCAAGTCGCATGGCGGCCCTGATCATCCTCATGATGGCAGGGGTCACGTTGTGGCTCACGCTCGCGCAGCCTCTGATCAATTCTTGCTTTGAGCACCTCAATTCGATTTCGCGGTCGCAGGCGGTGCTGGCCAAGTATCAAGGACTTGCATCGATGCGGGGGCAGATCGATGCAAACCTGCAAAAGTTGCAGGCCGAGCAGGACAGTGAGGGACGTCTTCTGACCGGCGGCAGCGTCCAATTGGTCGGTGCCAAGCTGCAGAACCGCATGAAGGAACTGATCGAGGCGGAAAACGGAAACTTGACCAGCATGCAAGTGCTGCCGGTTCAGGAGGAGAAGGGGTTTCAGCGCATCTCCATGGCCGTCAACCTGACGGCGCCGATCACTTCATTGCAGAAGATTTTCTACGCCGTGGAGAATCAAAGTCCGTATCTGTTCATCGAGAATCTCCAGCTGATGGGAGATCAGCGTTTCAGGGAAGGGGCCGAGCAGGAGCAAACGGATCAACTTCAGGTTCACTTCGAAGTCTTCGGATTTATGGCACTCAGTTCGCATGATCAACTCGCCAAAAAATAGCCCGGGCGTTCCGCCGCCGAAGCCGAGGATCGGGGGTCCTCTCCTTAGCCTCACCGCGCTCGCCGCGCTGTTGGCGTTCGAGGTGCTGGAAGGTGCCCTGGCCGGAGACACCGCCGTCGGGCCAGCCCCGACGTGCCTTGGCCACTACTGGGGCCCTCCCTGTCGAAGCGTCCGACTTGTCGGCGTTTGACGAGATCGTTGCGCGTCCGCTGTTCAGTCCGACGCGCCGGCCTCCGCCCGCGCGTCAACAGACAGTGACGGCGACGGTGGTCCAGCCGGAGACGTTCGCTCTGATCGGCGTGATCATATCGACGGAGGGCCGGATGGCCCTGCTGCGAACGATAGCGACCGACGAAGTGCAAAGGGCGGTCGAGGGGCAAAGCGTCGGCGGGTGGGAGGTCGGCGCCATCAATCCCACCCAAGTCGTGCTGCAACGGGGCAAAGACAAGGAAGTGATCAAGATCAACGATGCCGCCACGGTTGCTGGCGAAACCAGCGCGAACGCGCCAGTCAATCCGACGGGAACGCCGACAACTTCCACCTCCCCGGGTAGATCAGAGACAGCCGAGTAGGACAACGAACCGAAGCCGGTACTAAGGAGATTCGCGTATTCGCTAAAGCTGCAAGTTGGAGTGTCGCGTGGTGATCCGAAGGTATGCAGCAGTGTTGGCCGCGCTCACCCTTTCAACGGTGTGCGCGGCTGGAAACTTGCCGTCAAATCCCTTCGCTGACAATTCGCATGATCCGGCCGATGCGGCGGGCTGGGCACCGAAGCTGACGCGCACGCCAAGCGTCGTGGAGGGAACCGGGGACGTCATCGGCTCAGTTCCCAAGGAGAAGGTAGTTACCGCCGGCAAGGGCGACGTCACCCTCAATTTCGCCAATGCCGCGATCAGCGAAGTCGTGCGCGCCGTGCTCGGCGACGTGTTGGGTCTCAACTATGCGTTGTCGCCGAAAGTGGAGGGTAACGTCACCATTCGAACGAGCCGGCCTTTGCCGCGCGCCGCCGCATTGCCGGCATTGGAGGACGTGCTCCGTCTTCACGGCGTAGCAATCGTCAAGGCGGGCAATATTATCGGGTAATGCCACTCTCCGAGGCGCCGCGCTCCGCCACTGTGCCGATGACCTTCGAGCGGCCATCGATGCAAGCGCCAGGTTATGGCGTCGAAGTCGTGCCGCTGAAATTCGTGGCCGCCTCCCAGATGGAAAAGGTCCTCGGCTCGGTGGCGCCGGAGGCCAGCGTTCTCTACGTGGACACCAAGCGCAATCTGCTGATCCTCGGCGGCACTTCGGACCAACTGGCGAGCTTGTTGGACATGGTTGCTATCTTCGACGTCGATGTGATGCGAGGCATGTCCTTTGCGCTGGTTGCGCTCGAACATTCGGATGCGGCTGCGGTTACCACCGAGGTCGAGAAGATCTTCAACATCAACAAGGAAAATCCCGATGGGGCGACGCAATTCATGCCGATTACGCGGCTCAACGCGGTGCTTGTGATCAGCGCCGAGATGGACAACATCGACCACGCCCGCGAATGGATCAAGACTCTCGATCGCAGCGATCAAGTCAGTCAACGCCTCTACGTCTACTATCTGCAGAACGGGCGGGCGAAGGAGGTCGCCTCGGTGTTGGGCAAGTACTTTGGTGCTGAAACGACCAGCGAACCGAAGGGGGAAGTAGCGCCCGGCTATGTGCCGGCGCAGATCGGGACCGGCTCTCCATTCGATTCCGGTGGGGCCTCAGGCGTTCCGCCAATCGGGCTAACCGGCCCCGCCGGAGCGCCGCCCGGCCAGCTCAGCGAGGCGCCACCGGCGAAGATGTCGCCCACCGCTCCCTCACAAACCCCGACCGAGGAAGCGAGCGTCGTGCAATTCAAAGGGCGAAGCCCGGTTCGCATCGTCGCCGATCAGAACATCAACGCCTTGATCATCTATGCGACGTCGGTCGACTACGACACTATTCTCTCGGCGTTGAGGAAGATCGACATCGCCCCGATGCAAGTGCTGATCGAGGCGACCATCGCCGAGGTCACGCTCACGGGTGATTTTCAGTACGGTCTCGAGTGGTTCTTCAACAACGTGAACATCGACCTGGAAAACATCGCGAAGACCGCGACGGTCTCGACATTCTCGTACCTCGGGACGACCAAGGACTTCCACGTCACCTTGAACGCCATCTCACATCAGACCGACGTGAACATCGTTTCCTCACCCTCGTTGATGGTGCTCGACAATCAGACCGCGAGAATTCAAGTCGGCGACCAGGTGCCAGTGCTGTCGCAACTGGCGGTCAGCACCGTCACGGCCGGCGCCCCGGTGGTCAATTCAGTGCAATATATCAATTCCGGCGTCATCCTCGAGGTGAAGCCGCGGGTCAACGCCAGCGGCCAAGTGACACTGGAGATTACGCAGCAGGTCAGCCAGCCGGTGACCACGGTTACGTCCAACATCGATTCTCCGACCATCCAGCAGCGGTTGATAACGAGCTCGGTCGCGGTGCAGAGCGGCGAGACGGTGGCGCTCGGCGGCCTGATCGGAGACCGGGCGAGCAAGTCGGGCCGGGGGCTCCCGGCGCTCCGCCGCATCCCGGTTATCGGCCCGCTGTTCGGCGTCAAGGGGAGGAAACTCGGCGCGGACTGAGCTGTTGGTGCTCCTGACCCCGCGCGTTATTCGCGATTGGCACGATGCACGCGAGGTCGGTTACGAGCTCGGCAGCCGAATGCGCTCACTGACACCGCTCGGAGCCAAGATCCAATAGGTCGAAAGCGGGTGAGATATGCGGCAGAGCCACGAGGATGGGATCGCCCTGATTGCCGTGCTGTGGCTGCTCGTTCTGCTGTCGCTGGTGGCAGCGGCACTCGCCGCGGAGTTGAGCTCCAGTACGCGCGTCGCGCGCAACATGGTCAATTCTGTCCGTCGCGCGTGCGGCTGCCGATGCTGGAATCCAGCGAGCGATCATGGACCTGACCGCGGCCAGCGAGGAGGTGGCAGCACCGGGATGATCAGGCCAGATGGCGTCGTCTATGTCTGGAAGTTTGCGGGCAGCACCGTCCGCCTTTTGGTGCGAGACGAGGCGTCCAAGATCGATCTCAATCTGGCGTCAGAGCCGGTTCTCGCGTCCTTGTTCAGATCGGTTGGCGTCGCCTCCGGCAGGGCTCAGTCGCTGGCAGATGCCATCGCCGATTTTCGCGATCCGGACAGCATGAAGCACGCCATGGGCGCTGAAGAGGCCGATTATCGCGCCGCCAAGCTCGCCTGGGGCCCTCGGAACGCACCGTTTCAATCTCTCGAAGACCTGCAGCAGGTTCTTGGCATGACACCGGCTCTGTATCGGCGCGTCCTTCCCAACCTGACGATCTACTCGGTGGCTGGAGGCATGCCGGCGGTCACCAACGACCGCATGCAGGGGATACTGCGCCAAGCCGGGGTCTATTCGCAGACGAGTTCTAGTGCGCCCGGAATTGTCTTCTCAATTCGATCCGAGGCGAGAGGCGATAACGGGGCGGTGTTCGTGCGCGAGGCAGTGGTACAGCCAGTTCCCGGGGCGGCGATGCCCTGGATCTTGTCCTGGCGTCGGGGCGCGCCGGAGGCCTGAGACCGCAGTCTCCGCCGAGTTTCAAAAAGCCGCCATTCGATATTTCCACGCGTTACTCGGTGGATCGTCGTGGCGGTGCGGGCGGCAGCCTACGCACGTCAGCTCGCGGTCCCGACGATTGCGGGGTCAAAGCTGCTGGCCGATCTTGCCACCTTCTTCCAAGGGCGTGCCGGGACGAACACCGATCCGCGAGGGCCTCCCGTGCTCCTTGCGATATTTGCCGGGGGACATTCCGGTGGCCTTGCGGAACACCGCACTGAAGTGGCTCTGGTTGGAAAAGCCGAGAGCATTCGAGATGTCGACCAACATGTCGTCGCCAGACAGCAACAGCTTGGCGCGCTCCACCCGCTGATTGATCACATAGCGGTGGGGCGTCGTGTCGAAGGTATTGGCGAAGGTCCAGAAGAGTGCCGAGGACTGAGCTGAACGAGCGCCGCAAGATCGAACAGGCTCAACTCGCGATCGAGATTTGCTCGAACGTAATCCACCACACGCTGCGACTGGAGCCGTGACAGACGGCGAACCGGCTTGGTCTCTGGCGGGCTCGATGAGAACCGCCCTGCGAGATAGGCAGCCAATGCGAGGGAGAGCGACTGCCCGTACAGCGCTCCGGCAGGGCAGCTCTGCTCAACCTCCAATGCCATGCTGCCGAGAAGCGCTGCAACTTGCGCATCTTCGATGGCGATCTGCGCGGACAAGGCATCGGCAGACGTGTTGTGGTTCTGCCCGAGCAGGGCCTCGACGCAGACCCGGATCGAGCTCCCAAGCATATCCGCCTCGAAATCCGAGCCCGCGACGGAGAAGCGCGTCTCGTCGAACCCGCTCGGGAACACGCTGACGCTATCGACGCGCGCCAAGTGATGTTGCGTGCCGCTGGCGGCGAAGCATCTGAAGCTAAGGGACCCCTTGGTGAACAGGACGACGTGGGTGCGGTGCCAACCCCAGATGGCGTCCTGTCGGACCGCTGATGCCGCGTGCTTCTCCAGTAGAAAGCCCGACCAAGGTGTTTCGGCGCTTGTGAGCAGTGGTGCGTGGGCGACAGGCGTGATTTGCCCTTCGGAGATGCCAGTGATTTGCTCTCTAACACCCCCTAGGGTCCGCACCGACAAGTCCCCCAACTCACACCCGTGAGTGACAATCAAGCAAGAGGATGACCAGTACGTCCACTCGTGAAAACACGTGGCCGTGATCAAGGCTATAAGTGAGGACGTTTAGAGACGCGCGCGGAAGCCGCTTCAGAAAGCCTCAAGACGAGACCGGAACGCTACTCGACGATGTTGATGCGCCCGGTCACCCAATTCACCATCACCGTGTACGAACTCTTGGCGCTCGAAAGCGCAACCCTGGGCCCGGTCGAGCTTCCGTCCGGAAAGAACCTGATGCTGCCGCGCGACGGCGCGAGCAGCTCTTGCTGCGCCGTGTATAGGGACAGGTTGACATTGCGCGGCAGGGTGTGCGTGCGCTGATCGCCGGAAACCGAGAAGGAGTGCCCGCTCACGTCGATGCTGAACAGGACATCCCGGTTGAGCATGATCGCCCGGCTGCGGGCCTCGCGGAGTGCGGCGGCGACCTCGCGCGCGCCGCTCTTGGCCTGCATTCGCGGCAACACCGAGGCGAAGGGGGGTACGGCAATGAGGATCACCATCGCCATGATTGCGAGCACGACGAGAAGCTCGATCAGCGTGAAGCCTTGACTGCGGCGTCCTACCAATTGCCGATATCCTGATTTTCGCTGTGGCCGCCGGCGGCGGGGTCGGCGCCGGCCGAATCGAGGTCATACTCGCCGTGCTCGCCTGGGATCCGGTAGGCGTAAGGGTGGCCCCACGGATCGACGAGCATCTCGCGCTTCTTGACGTAGGGGCCGTTCCTGGCTGGTTTCGTCGTCGTCGCTTCCACGAGACCGCCGAGACCCTCTTCTTCCAGAAGGATAGCGGCCGACATCGAGACGGAAGAGATCCAACGCCGACGCGAGATTGTGGATTTGCAGAGCCGCGGATTGCGTCCGCGCTCGTGAGAGATATTTCATCACCTGGGGGGTGGCGATGGCCGCAAGCAGCCCGAGGATCACCAAAACAACCAAGAGCTCCAGCAAGGTGAAGCCCGCGCTTCTTTCCCTCTGTTTTGACCGCGACATTGGCGTTCCCTCTTTGTTGTTATCCCCGGCGCTTGACGCGCAGCTCAGAACGCCAGGGTGTTGCATCCTTAGAATGGCCGTCAGGATCGAAATAATGATTCCGGCGATCATCAAGCCCATGACGATGGTGAGCGCCGGGACCAGCAATGACAGCAATCGTGCCGTGGTGCGGGCCACCTCCTCATCGTAAATGTCGGCCAGTTTGCTCAACATCAATTCGAGCTGCCCGGTTTCCTCGCCGACGCTGACAAGGTGCACCACGAGGCGCAGAAAGAGCCGCTCGTCCGCAGCGGCTCGGCTAGCCCGCGGCCTTCCTTCACGCGGAGCGCGACCGCATCCATCGAGGCGGCCATGACCGAGTTGCTCAAGGTATCCCGGACGATGTTGAGCGTGGTCAGCAGGCCGACGCCGTTGCCGAGCAAGGTGCTGGCGGTCCGGCTGAAGCGCGCGACTTGCACTTTCGTCAAGACGTCACCGAGGAGCGGCACGTGCAACAGTGAAGCATCCCAACGCCGCCGGCCTTCGGCGCTGGCGAGATAGCGGCGAATGAGGAAGAACGCGGCAAGCAAGCCAATCAGCATCAGCCAGCCATAGGCGCCGACGAAATCTCCGGTGGCCACGAGCGCCCTTGTCGACGCCGGCAGCGCGGCACCTGCGCTTTCGAACAGCGGCCTGAATTGCGGCACGACGACCGTGAGCAGAACGACGATCGAAGAGAACGCCATGATCATCAAGAAGATCGGATAGTAGAGAGCGGTCTTCACGGTCTCGCGAAGCGCTTGGGATTTCTCCAGAAATTCGGCAAGCCGGCCGAGCACGACGTCGAGAGCGCCGCTTGCCTCGCCGGCGCGGACCATGCTCGCGTAGTAGAGCGGAAACACGTCGTCGCTTTCCTCGACGGCGTCGGCGAGCGACACGCCGCTCCGCAGGCGCGCCAAGATGCCGTTAAGGAGGCTACGGGTCGCATCCTTGTCGCAGAGATCGATGAGGATCTCCAAAGCACGGTCAAGCTCGAGGCTGCCTTGAGCAACGTGGCGAGCTCTTGGGTCATGAAGGTCACGTCGCGGGTCGAGACGCGCCTGGTGAACAATCCTCTCCCAAGCAGCTGTGTCGTGCTTTGGATCTCACTCGCGTAAAGCGGCAGTTGGCCGTGGGCCCGCAAGCGGTCGAGGACAGCCGTGCCGGTGGGCGCCTCCATCTCCCCCTCGACGACCTCGTTCGATTCGGTGACGGCTTTGTACACGAACACTGGCATGACTAATTTTCCCGCGTCACCCGCATGACCTCTTCGAGACTGGTCACGCCAGCCAGGGCCTTGTGCATGCCGTCCTGGTACATGCCGCGCATGCCGGCTTCGTTCGCCGCGACCTGAATCTTGTTGGCGTCGGCGCCTTTAAGCACGAGACGGCGGATGGGATCGGACATGACCAGCAACTCGAGGATGCTGGTGCGGCCGTGAAAGCCGGTGCCCTTGCATTCGTCGCAGCCGCGCGGCCGGTAAAGCATGATCGGGCCCGGCGGGGCAAAACGATGGAGCTGCAATTCATCGGCAAGCTCCGGCGGGGCGGCGTAAGCCTCTCTGCAAGCCGGGCAGAGGACGCGAACGAGCCGCTGGGCGACGATGCCGTTCACCGTGGAGGTGAGGAGATAGTCCTCGATGCCCATGTCGAGCAGTCGTGTCACCGTGCCTGCGGCACTATTGGTGTGGAGCGTCGAGAGTACGACATGGCCGGTAAGGGCGGCCTGCACGGCGATCTGCGCCGTCTCCTGGTCGCGGATCTCGCCGACCATGATGATGTCAGGATCCTGGCGCAGAAACGAGCGCAACGCGCTGGCGAACGTCAGGCCGATCTGCGGCTTCACCTGAACCTGATTGATGCCCTCCAGCTGATATTCAATCGGGTCCTCGACAGTCAGGATTTTCGTGGTGCCGGTGTTCAGATGGAGGAGCGAGGTATAGAGCGTCGTTGTCTTGCCGCTTCCGGTGGGCCCGGTGACGAGCAGGATGCCGTTGGCGCGTCCGATCACCTCGAGATATGTGCGCAACAGAACAGGCTCGAAACCAAGCTGTCGAAGTCGAGGACGACACCACTGCGGTCGAGCACGCGCAGCGCCACGCTCTCCCCGTAAAGCGTGGGAACCGTCGACACGCGCAAGTCGATCTCCTTGCCGCGGATCGCGAGTTTGATGCGGCCGTCCTGCGGCAGCCGCGTCTCGGCGATGTTGAGCTTGGCCATCAGTTTGATGCGCGACACCACAGCCGCGCGTAGCCGGACGGGCGGAAACTCTATTTCGATCAGGATGCCGTCGATGCGGTAACGGAGGCAGAGCGTGTGCTCGAAAGGCTCGATGTGGATATCGGAGGCCCGGAGATCGACCGCTTTACTGATGACGTGATTGACCAAGCGAATGACCGGCGCCTCGCTCGCGAGATCGCGCAGCCTTTCGACGTCGCGCTGCGTGCCTTCGTCCGAGCCCTCGGGCAAGTCCTCGACGATGCCGCCGATCGCCGTGCCGCCGCCGCCGTAGAGGCGCACGAAGGTTGCCTCGATATCTGCCGGCAGGCCGATGTGCGGTAGCGCCGGCTTATCAGCAAGGAGGTGAATGGCCTCGATCACGTAGCTGTCGAGCGGGTCTGCCATCGCCAGGGCAATGCCTGCCGGCGTGTCCGACAGCGGCAGGACGCGGAACTCTTGCAGGAACTTCGCGCTGAGACGATCGACGAGTACGGGCTCGGCTGGATAGTCCTGGGCATAGACAAGAGGAAGCTTCAGCTTCGCCGCGAGCGCGTCCGCCATGTCACGCTCAGAGACCTGGCCGAGCTTGGTGAGGAGCAGATCGACGCGTTCTCCGGTTTCGCTTTGCAGGCGAAGGGCGCGGTCGAAGCCTTGCGGGTCGAGCTTGCCGCTCTCGATGAGCAGTTCGCCTACGGCGCGCGAGAAGTCCATCCTTGCCGTCAACAATGCCGTTGCGTTCTGACAAAGCCATTGGCGTGTTGCGAGAGCGTGGGTGTTCTCCCCGACCCACGATGTTAGGCGCGGCGTGTTCGCCCGAAAAGGGCATACTTATCCGGGTGGATTGAGCGCGGCCTGAGCGAGCCAAACGAGCCACGTCGCCAGGCAGAGATAAGCGCCGAGTGGCATCTTGTCGGTGGCGGAGAATTGCTCGCCTCTTGCCATCGCCACGAGCACGCTGAGGAGAGCCGTGATCGCGCCGAGAAAGACAACGCTCGGAAGGGCGAGTGCCGAGACCCATGCTCCGCTTGCAGCGAGGAGTTTCGCATCTCCCATGCCGAGGCCATGGCGGCCGCGTAGTTTTCGGTAAGCCAATGCCACGAGGACAAAGACGACGTAACCTCCGATCGCACCGATCGCATGGAGAAGCAGGCTGTCCGGCGCGAGCGTATAGGCGAGGGCGAGGCCTGCGGGGATGAGCGGCAGCGTCAAGACGTCGGGAAGGATCATATAGCGGAAGTCGATGGCGGCGAGCGTGAGCAGCGTCCAGCCAAAGGCGCAAGTCACCCACAGCGGCCAGCCGGAGAAGAGCGGCGCCGCGGACAGCGCGACGAGTACGGCGCCCGCTTCCATTGCCGGATAGAAAACTGAAATCTCCGCGCCGCAATAGCGGCACCGGCGGCGTTGCAGTATCCAGCTGAGAAACGGCACGAGGTCACGCGCCTTCAATTGATGCCCACAAGCGGGACAGGCAGAGCGGCCGAGCATCACCGGGTCGCCTTTGGGAAGACGCGAGGCAACCACGCCAAGGAAGCTGCCAATGAAAGGCGAGGCGAGAATGAGTAACAGCAGGCCCGGCGAGACCAACGCGAGATTTCCGTCAAGTGCCGCGGTCACCACAGGCGACCGACCCCCAAGATTCCAACACCACAGCGTGACCGGCGCCACGCCCGTCGGCTGCGACCCCAGGTCCAGCGTGGGCTCGCATCTAACACTGGGCCACCGCATACGCTATGGCTATAGTTCGCAGTCCCGCGACCGCAGCCGGCGCACCTAAGATCGGCTCCATGGCGCGGGGTGGGGAGGTAGAGGGCGAGATGCCCGAAGGTGGTCAGGCGTTTTCGGCATGCTGGTCCATGTTCGCGTCGAAGTTATTGGCGCGTCGCGGCACGAGAGACGGCTTCACGCTGATCGAGGTGCTGGTTGCGCTGACGATCTTGTCGCTCACGCTCGCCATCATCTTCTCGGTGTTCTCGAAAGGCCTGCGCGGCCGTAGAACCGCCGAGGAGTACGAGCAGGCGACGTTGCTCGCCAATCGAAGCTCAGCTCCATCGGCGTCGTCGAGCCAATTCGGGAGGGCCGCACCATCGGCCGGTTCAACGTGCGGTATTGGTGGGCGACGCAGGTAACGCCTTACCAGGAAGCAGGCCGGAACAAATCGCAAGATCTGCTCAGCCAGCCAATGACGGTGACCGTCACTGTTTCATGGGGGCAGGGACAGAACTCGAAGTCGGTCTCGCTGACAACGTTGCGCTTGGTGCCGCGTTAGACGGTGCGCGGATAGTCCCAACCTTCGCGCCTGGGGCCAGGGCCTTTCGAAAATTTCCACCACGCCAAGACGCCGGTGCTTGGGAACCCCTGCTACACCGCAGCCCGAGGCGGCCAAAGGCGAGAGCTGCGCCGGCGAGCGGCGTTAAGCCTCTTGCTCAAGCAGCTCGCCGCGCGCTCCCAGAATGGCGACGGCTTGCGAGCGGTTTGTCGCTCCAAGCTTCCTGCAGGCCTGGCCAAAGTGCCATTCCACGGTCCTGTGCGAGATGTTGAGAATGCGGCCGATCTCCCAGGCCGTCTTGCCTCCTGAGGCCCAAGCCAACACCTCCCGCTCCCTGTGGGTGAGATGGACCTCTCGGTGCAGTCTTCTGCCAACCAGTTGCTGCAGGCGGATAAAAACGTGGAGCGCTACCACGTAGAGCAGCGGCTGGTGTGTGTCACGGTCGTCGAAGTCAGGGCCGCCGATCCAAACGTTGCCGATATTGCCGCGAGGGCTTGGGATCGGGATGATCAGGCCCTTGTCCACATTGAAGTCGCGAGCGAGGTCGATCACCGCTTTCATGTCGCCTTCCGTCTCCGGATCGTAGGGCGCGGAAGGGGGATTCGAACGGCAGCACGGTATGGCGCGCATGGCGGATGGCAGGATCTCGCTGAAACAGGTTATCGCCGGCGTAATGCGCATGCCACTCGGACGGAATGCGCATGCCGATACAGACGTCGTCGAGGCCTTCATCGGCGTCCGGGAAGAAATTTGCGCCGAAATACTCAGCGCCGACATTAGCAAGGATGGAGTCAAAGGCGTCGAGCACGGCCTGCGGCACCGGCGCGTTGTCGATGCGCTCGATGATCGCGTGAAACTCCGGGCTGTAAAGCCGATCGCTCACTTGATGCCCGCGGTGTGCTTCAGACCCCCAGCCCGGGCGCTTGCTCGGGCAGTGGCTAAAACGCCGCAGCGGCAAAAAGGCTCCCCCGTAAATTTACGGGCAGATCAAAGCGGGCAGGCAGCGGGGCTGCAACTTGTTGACGGGACCCAAGCGCACATCGGTTCCTTCACTGGCAAGGCGCGAAGCGATGCCTCACGCCTTACACAGGTTGCACACCGCGAGCACGCAGGCTGCTTAGGTCAGGCTGCTCAACCTCGAACGGCTCAATTTTTCGGGCCGTGACGGCTTTTTGAAAGACTGCTTCGCGCGTCCGCGCCTAAATTTAATCCGTAGACAGAAAATTAGGTAGACGTCCCTAACCACGCGACAAGAGCGGTGTCGCGTAGCCGTCTTGGTGTTGGCTTCACGCCACCGCTCCTCGCGACGAGAAGCACCGACCATCGAAACAGGTCGGGCAGTAGGAGGAAACTCATGGAGATCAACACGAGTGCGCGAAGCAGGTGTGGCCGCAAGGCAGCTTTGGCAAGTGCAGCCCTTCTGGCGCTATCGCTGATGCCCACGCTGGCGGCGGCCCAGAACTACGACGACGTTAAGTCCAACGGAAATCTGCAGCTGAGAGGCTACGGCAGCTTCTTCATCCCAGGAAACACCCACGAAGTCGCGCCGCCGGTTGCGTCGAACGGCGGTGGATCGACGACGGATCCGGGGCTTTCGATGATCAATCAGATGTACGTGCAGTTCATGCTGCCGCAGGCCCAGAACAGCAAAAAGCATGTCCCGATCGGCATCGTGCACGGCTGCTGCTCTAGTACAAAGTCGTGGCAGACTACGCCCGATGGGCGAATGGGCTGGGACGAGTACTTCGTTCGCAAGGGCTTCGACACCTACATGATCGACCAGGTCGGCCGCGCCCGTTCGGGGTTCGACGCCACTTCGTACAACAAGGTTCGGAACGGCCTGCTGGCGCCGAGCGAACAGCCAAACATCCTGATTGCCACCGACCAGTTCGCTTGGAACATCTTTCGTTGGGGGACCGCGACGTGCACGGCTTCGCCGTGCTCCGAAACGACCACACCCCATCCGGACATCAAGTTCCCGATGCAAACCGTCGGCGTGGGAGCAGGATCGAACCTGCAATTCTACAACATGGTCATTCCCGATCTGAACGGAACGCTGAGTGGCGCTCCGACGCCAGCCGACCCGGCAGGCTTTTACAATTCGCCTGCGCAAATGGCGGAACTTGCGAAGGAGCTGGACGGCGCTGCCTTGATGGGGCACTCCAGATCGGCATCATTCCCGTCACGAGCGGCACTGCAACCGGCCTCCGGCTGTTACCCCTATACGACGGCGTCGGCCTGCAAGGTCAAAGCCATCGTTCAGCTTGAGACGGGTTGCTTCGGCAATCTCACCGAAGCCGAGATCGACACTCTGGCGCACATTCCGATCCTCGTCGTCTATGGTGATTACGCCGCGACACCGCAGCCCACGGCGACGTGCACCACGATGATGGACCAGATCAATGGTGCAGGCGGTGATATGAAGTTCGCTTGGCTGCCGGCGCTCGTGCCCAACGACCTTTATCCCGGTTCGCCAGGTCCGATCACCGGTGTCGAACACATGATGATGCTGGATACCAATAATCAGCAGGTCGCAGACCTCATCATTAACTGGCTGGATTATCACGTGAACGACGACGATCACGGCCACGGGCATGGCAACGGCCACGGGAATGGTCACGGTGGCGGCCATCACTGAAGCCGCCTGACGATCCTGAGTGCGTGATGAACCTTCTCCGAGGCGCATCGGCCTCCCCGTCGCTTTGGCGGGGAGGCCTGGTTTTGGAGATCCTCCGCTCTTTTGGTGCATCGCGGTTTTTTGAAAGACGGCTTCTCGCGCCGCCACCTAAGTTCAACTCGCAGACAGAAAGCTCGGAGGTGGCGCCCTAGCCGCACGATCCGTGTCCGATGGCTTCGGGCAACCTCGCCAACTGATCACAACACCAACTGCGGAAGCAAAGTTGGGAAGCGGGAGGATTGTTATGAAGCTTGCTAAGGACATAGCGTGCGGATCAGTCAGGCTGATCGCGGCGGGTGCGGCGCTTCTCGCGCTTTCGCTGATGCCCACGGTGGCCAGCGCGCAAGAGTATTCGGACCTCAAGTCAAACGGGAACCTTCAACTCAGAGGCTACGGCAGCTTCTTCATCCAAGGGAATACCCACACGATCACGACCGACACTGCGGCCGCGGGGGGTTCGGGGGTTTCCCTATCCCCGGTGGGCTCTCGATGATCGACCAGATGTACGTGCAATACCTGCTGCCGCAGGCGCTCCCTCCTCTACACCCTCCCCTTTCCTAGTAACCCGCCCCCCTCATCCCCTCCCTCCCTCTCTCCCCCCTCCCCCCCAGAAGGGCAAGAAGCGTGTTCCAATCGTCTTCGTGCATGGCTGCTGCCTAAGCTCGAAGTCGTGGCAAACCACGCCCGACGGACGCCTAGGTTGGGACGAATACTTCGCCCGCCAAGGGTTCGACACCTACTTGGCCGATCAGGTCAGTCGCGCCCGCTCCGGCTTCGACGCCGCCGCGTACAACAAGGTGCGGACCGGCCAATTGCCATGCACGCCTGGAGGCGCACCCATTGCGTGCCAGGAATTGCCCGCGATCCTGATAGCCTCTGACCAGTTCGCCTGGAATATCTTCGGTGGGGAACCACGAACTGCACGGATTCGCCATGTTCCGAGACCACCACGGCCCATCCGGACATCAAGTTTCCAATGCAGACGGTCGGCGTGGGGGCCAGATCCAACCTGCAATTCTACAATCAGGTGATCCCCGACATGAACGGGACACTGAGTGACGCCCTTCCTCAGCCTTGCGCCGCTGCGGCTTGCACCCCAGCTGCCCCCGACGCCGTTTTCAACACTCCCGCTCAAATGGGCGCGCTAGCGAGCAAATTGGGCGGCGCTATCTTCGTGGCTCACTCCAAATCCGCCGCTTTCCCGACGAGGGCGGCGCTTCAATCACAGTCGGGCTGCTATCCTTGGACGTCGGCGTCGGCTTGCAAGGTAAAGGCCATCGTTCAGATTGAAACCGGTTGTTTCGGAAATCTCACGGAAGCGGAGATTACCACTCTCTCGCATATCCCCATCCTCATCATATATGGCGACTACGCCAGCAGCGATCCGACCACAAGTTGCCAGACGGAGATCACCCAGATCACGAATGCGGGTGGCGATATCAAGTTCGCCTGGCTGCCGCAGCTTGCGCGGAACGATCTTTATCCGGGTTCACCGGGACCCATCTACGGCAACGACCACATGATGATGCTCGATACCAACAACCTGCAGGTCGCAGACCTCATCATCAATTGGGCGGATTACCACGTGAACAGCAACGATCATGGCCACGATAACGGCCATGGGAACGGGCACGGCAGCGGCCATCACTGAGCCGTCATGCAATCCTGAGCGAATGATGAACCTTCTCTGAGGTGCATCGGCCTCCCCGTCGCTTTGGCGGGGAGGCCTAATTCGGAGCTTCTTCCACTTTTTTGGCGCGTGGCGGCTTTTTGAAAGACTGCTTCGTGCGCCCACACCTAAGTTTGATCCGTAGAAAGACTATTTCCAAACCACGCGACAGAGCGGTGTTGCGTAGCGGCCTTCACGTTGGCCTCACGCCACCGCTCCCAGCAAGCAGAAACACCGACGCTCAAATAAAGTTGGGAAGCAGGAGGAAACTCATGGAGATCAAGATAGGCGTGCGTAGCATGTTTGGCCTCAAGGCCGCATTGGCGAGTGCAGTTCTTCTGGCGCTTTCGCTGATGCCATCCATAGCCCCGGCACAAGAGCTCTCCGACATTAAGTCCAACGGGAACTTGCAACTCAGAGGCTATGGCAGCGGTTTCATCCAGGGCGAAACCCATTACCTCGATGCCGACGCTGCACGGGGCGGAGTTACCTCCGGCGGCACCGTCGCTGCCGGCGAATCCATGATCAATCAGATGTACTTCCAGTTCATGCTGCCGCAGTCTCAAAGCGGCAAAAAGCGCGTTCCAATCGGCATCATCCACGGCTGCTGCTTGAGCACGAAATCCTGGCAGACCACCCCGGATGGACGAATGGGCTGGGACGAATATTTCGTCCGCAAAGGCTTCGACACCTACATGATGGACCAGGTCGGCCGCGCAAGGTCGGGATTTGACGCTTCGGCATACAACAAGGTGCGGGTCGGTCAAATCCCATGCACGCCTGACGGGTCTGCACCGAGCGGCGCCACGATTGTCTGCCAGGAACTACCCCCCATTCTGATCGCCACGGACCAATTCGCCTGGAACGTGTTCCGCTGGGGGACCACGGCCTGCACGGCCTCGCCATGCGCGACAACGACCACACCTCACCCCGACATCCAGTTCCCGATGCAGACCGTGGGTGTGGGCGCAGGCTCCAACCTGCAATTCTACAACATGGTGATTCCCGACCTGACGACGACCTTGTCGGGGGCGCCATCTCCAGCCGATGCTGCGGGCTTCTACAATTCACCCGCACAGATGGCGAAACTCGCGAGCAAGGCGGGCGGCATGATCCTGATGGGACATTCGCAGTCGAGCTCGTTCCCGACCAGGGCCGCGCTTCAGCCGGGCTCAGGCTGCTATCCGTGGACATCTAAATCGGCATGCAAGGTCAAGGGCATCATTCAGCTCGAAACCGGCTGCTTCGGCAACCTCACGTCCGACGAAGTCAACACGCTGAAGCACATACCGATCCTCGTCGTCTATGGTGACTATGCCGCTACGCCGCAGCCGACCCAGTCCTGCATTGATATGATGACCGCGATCAACGGGGCGGGTGGTGACATGAAGTTCGCCTGGCTGCCGCAGCTGGTGCCGAACGACCTTTATCCCGGGTCACCGGGGCCCATTACAGGTGTCGAGCATATGATGATGCTCGACAAGAATAACCTCAAGGTTGCCGACCTCCTGATCGGCTGGGCCGACGATCACGTGAACGACACCGATCACGGGCATGGGAACGGCCATGGCAATGGCAATGGGCATGGCAACGGCCATCACTGAAGCCGGTCAGCGATCCTGATTACACGTGACGAACCTTCTTCGAGGTGCATCGGCCTCCCCGCCGCGTTGGCGGGGAGGCTCGATGTGGAGTTCCTTCCCCTTGCGCGTCGACGGCCGTCGTTGGCGACACGCAAGGATCCTTTTGCTGAACCAAGCGTGATTGAATGAACGGGGCGTGTCAGTGAAAACAATCCTAGCTGTAGCTCTTCTCGCGTCGCAGACGACCTACTACGAGGCGAAGATCCCGACCTTCGGGTGCACTTCGATGGAAGAGGTTGCCCGATTGCAAAGTCTCCGCTCCGACCAAAAAGCCTTCCAATTGGCTTTGGCGGAGAGGCAAATCTACGGTGAGTGCGTTGCGATCCTGAAAGGGACCACCGTCCAGGGGTCGATTGAGAGCTCTGACAAATCCGTGTTGCGGGTCAACCAGCAGATCGAGCCACCCGGATATGAGGCACCTCTCGAGGATTTTGAGATCAAAGCCATCAAAGGAAAGGGTCAAAGCGGGTCTTGAGAGCCTCTGCCTCCACGCGCAGCGCTGGCTTCACGCTGATCGAATTGCTGGTCGCCCTCGTCCTGCTCAGCCTGGTCGTGGTGCTGCTGACGAGTGCGCTCGGCTTCACGACCAAAGTCTGGAGCCGTGTGGAAGAAGACTTGGATCTGGAGCAAGTGGTGGCAGTGCAGAACCTGCTCCGCCGCATTCTCAGCGAAGCGCAACCGCTGATGATCGAGAATTCGCCGGGCGCACGGCGGCATATCTTTTTTGACGGCGATGCAAGCTCGGTTCGCGTGGTCGCGCCCATGCCAGAGCATCTCGGTGTCGGCGGACTCTACGAGGTATCCATCCATGACGTGCGCGACGAGCAGACAGGCGGCCACTTGGAAATGTCCTGGCGGCTGTTCCGCGACGGCGATGCACCGCTGGGCCGTGCCGCGGAGGAACAACGCGTCACGTTGCTGGGCGGCGTCAGCGGAGTTGAGATTGGTTACTTCGGGCGCCTGGGCAGTGCGACGGTCGGCCGATGGTACGGAAGCTGGGGCGGATCGGAGAGACTGCCCGACCGAATTCGAGTTCGCGTGACGTTCGCCAACCGCGACCAAATCTGGCCCGAGCTGATGGTCGCGACTGTCGTCAGGTCCATGAAGGTCGTGATCGATCCGGAGCACCTGTTTTGACGGAACCGATGTTGCTTTCGACAGCCAAGGGAGAGGGCAGCGCATGACAGGCCGCAACAGACCTCCGGAACGTGAGTCTCGAATGCGAGCGACCGCGGGGGCGAGAGCGGTCCTGAATGCGTTCGTCGCAACTCTCGCCGTCTCGACCGTGTTCTATGAGGCCAAGGTCGAGACCTTCGGCTGCACGTCGACGACAGAACTGAGCGATCTGCAGCGCATCCGGTCCGACACCAAGGCGTTTCGAGCGCGTTTGATCGAGCAGATCTTCCAGGGGCAATGCCTCCCGATCAAGCAGGGCTCGGTGGTCGACGGCTTGCTCGACGACGCAGACCCTTCCGTGTTGAGGGTCGGCCGGCAGGTCGCGCCCCCCGGCTTTATGGCGCCGATCGACGACTTCAAGAAAAGGCAGGGTGATGCAACGCCGTGACGCTGTTCACGAACCGCCTTCGCCCAGGCTTTGATCTAGGGCTTGGGAGGGCGGCGGTGTGAGTCCGCAGGGGAGGAAGTCCAGTCCGTTATTTCAGTAAAAGTACCCAATATTTGCGTCCTTTAGCAATAATAGTGTCAATTTAAAAGATATGAGTTGCCATTCCCAAAGTAAAAGTGGTCATTATAGAAGATTTCTTGATCATAAACATTAGTAATGTTACAGTAGTCCTTTCCAATCATGGGAGGCTTCAAATGCAAAGTGTGAAAGAAACTGGAAAGACAGCGCTGGCGAGCGCGGCGGTCCTAGCGATTGCGCTTGCGTCGACGGTGGCCGCCGCTCAGGAGTTGAGCGACCTCAAAAATTCGCCGCCCCTGCTGCTCAAGGGGCAAGGCACCTTCTTCATCGACGGCACGACGCACCCCGTTGGTCCCCCGGTCGCCGGCTTCGCCGGAAACTCGATGATCAACCAGATGTACGTGCAGTTTCAGAAGCCCATCCTGTCAACGCTTCGCAACAAATATCCGATCGTGTTCGTTCACGGCTGCTGCCTGAGCTCGAAGTCGTGGCAGACCACACCGGATGGACGCATGGGCTGGGACGAGTATTTTGTCCGCAGAGGCTTCGACACGTACCTCGCCGATCAGGTTGGCCGTGGCCGCTCCGGCTTCGACGCGACCAAATATCTTGAAGCGCGGGCCGGTCTGATCCCGCCAAGCGACATCCCAAATATCCTGATCGCGACCGATGCGCTGGCCTGGGCAGCCTTCCGCTGGGGGGATTTCTCGACCCTAACGCCTTTTCCGGATGAGCGATTCCCGATGAAGACCGTGGGCGTCGGCACCGGGTCCACCCTGACTTTCTACAATCAGATCATTCCGGACCTGAACGGGACTCTGTCTCTGGCAACGTCACCGAGTTGCACGGATGGGCCGTGCACGCCGAGCACGCCCAGCACTGCGTTCAATACCCCCGTGGCCATGGCGCAGCTCGCCGACAAGTTGGGCGGCGCTATCTTGGTCGGTCACTCGGAATCGTCCGGCTACCCGACCATGGCCGCGCTTCGTCCGGACTTGCACGGCGTCAAAGGCATCGTTCAGCTTGAGACCGGGTGCTTTTCCAACCTCACGCCGGCCGACATCAACGTCCTCAAGGACATCCCGATCCTGATCTTGGTGGCCGATCATTACTCGACGCCGCAGCCGCCGGCTTCGTGCGTTACGGAGATGGGTCAGGTCAATGGTGCGGGCGGCGACATGACGTTCATCTCTCTGCCGAACGACAAGCACATCTATGGCAACAGTCACATGATGATGCTGGACAACAACAACCTCCAGGTCGCGGACGTCATCATCGACTGGATCGAGGACCACGTCGGCAAGAAGAAGCACGTCGCCTGGAGATAGTCGTCTCTCAGGTTTGGAAGCAAGGACCGTCATTCGGCGCCGGGGTGACGGTCCTTTTGATTCAAGGCGCATTGCCGGCCGCCTGCCAGGGCCCGGCAAGGCCAAGGAAGCCCGTGCTTTTACGAGTTTACCGCGGGTGTCCCAAGAACGTATCGGTAAACAAAAAGAAGCCGAGGGAGGAAAACCGATGAGCAGAGGCCTCGGGCGCCTTGAGCGCCTCATCCTGGAAAGGGCTTCGGACGGGCCGGTCTGCCTGCTCTGCAAGATATTGGCGGAAGATGCGGGCACAAGCCGCAAATCCATGGCGCGGGCGCTGCATTCCATCGCCCGCAAATATCCGCGCTTTGCCCTTCAAGGCGGCTTAGGGCGACATCATCCCTTGGTGCTGTACGATCCTTCCGACATCTTCAGCGTGCGTTGGGCGTCGCTGTCGGCGAACAGCAAGCATCTCGTCACCAAGGACGACGTCCTATTGTCCTTCGGACATGCGGGCGTGTTCAAGGCGGAGCGCAAGGACCCGAGCCTAGCGGCTCAGACCGCATTGCTCGGGGAACGCGGATGAAATGAGCGGTGACGTCGGCCGCCGACTGCGGGCACTGGCGGGACGCCGGCCAAAAAAAAACGCCAAACAGCTAAAATCGGGAAGGGTGGTAAAACGCAGTTTCGGGGGTTGCAGGCCCCCGCAACCATCCTTACCGAACGGGCCGTTCTCTCACCGAGGTTGGCCTGTTTTGTTCGGCTCAATACCGAGCTCGACCATCTTTGCGATCTCGCCCACAATGATCTCGATCTCCATACCGTCTTTCGCCGGTTTATACCCTCGGAGAATTTGCACGGCCTCATCGCGGATTTCAGGATGGCTAAGCGAATTCTGAAGCTGCTCTACCTGACGGCGCACGGGAGTAGTCGACGCGGCGAGGCCCTTTTTGATCTCGATCCGGCGCCCCTCGAGGTCATCGAGTCGTCGCTGTAAGCCCTGGCGATCGGCAATTCGAGCATTTACTGCTTGTTTGGTAGATGGACCTTGTGAGTCCGCTCACTGGCGCAAAGCAACATCGCGATTGAAATCTGAAAGGTCTGCTCATGACCCAAAGCGGACATGGGGGTCCGCGCCCAACTTCGGCCAGACTATATGGGCAATTCTCGTCGGGACCTGGCTTCGCCGTCCGGACGTGGTTTCCTGCGGATCCACAATTTAGGGGAAGAACAGAGGCATAAAGCGCTGAATTTCCGAGGGCTTGCAAGTTCGCAACAGACGATGTCATAACTCTAATTGGCTTTCGTCACCAAGATCAGTGGAGGTGTACCGTGGCGGGGAAGACATCGAAATCCGACGCCGAATTGGTGGATACCGTAGCCGCTGCGCAACTGGGGAACGGTCCCCTTGCTGGCGGCGAAGCAGCCGTGGGCGTGGACAAGATCCGCGATCTGCTGTTTGGCAACCAGATGCAAGATTACGATCGCCGCTTCTCCAAGCTGGAGGAGCGGTTTCTCCAGCGCTTCAAGGACATCGAGGCCGAGACGGCGCGCAATCTCAGCGCCTTCGAATCGAACGCGAAGAAGCAGGTTGAGTCGCTCGTGGGCCAACTCCGCGAAGAGAAGGACCTGCGTGGCGACGCCGACAAGGAGATCGAGCGGACGCTGCGCGAGCATAATCAGGCGCTCGAAAAGCGGCTTCGCGCGACGTCGGACCAATTGAGCCAGCTCGAGCGCGACATGGCCGACCGCCTGACCCAGGAAGCGCAGTCGTTGCGCGAGGAGATCAAGCGCAAGAACGAAGATCTTCAGCACGCAATCGAGAAAATGTTCTCCGAGCTCAGCAACGTCAAGACCGATCGCAACCTTCTGGCGGGCCTGTTCGTCGAGGTCGCCAAGTGCCTGAACCAGGACGCGGCGAGCGCCGCCAAGGGCGGGATCGAACCATCGCGTGGCCGGACGGCCAGCTAGCGCCGTGAGTTGAGCACCTCCCCCGATATCCTTGAGGTGCTGCTTCGCCCGCCCTCGGGCGATGAATCCATTGATCGGAAGGCGCTGGCGGCTCTGCTCATCGAAATCGCGCAGAGCTTGAAGCCGGAGCTGCGCGCGCAGCAAAACGGAGTTCACCCGGGCGATCTGCAACTCGAACAGCTGCGGACCTTGCTGGTCGGCCGCGAGATTGAGACGTTGTCGCGGCTCACCGGCTTGGTCGACGATCCCGAACGCTTGGCCGCTGCCATCGGACGTGTCTTGCCGACCGCGATCGCCCAGGCGACGAGCGACGCGCGGATGGGGCATGTGTTGGCGCCCATCATGGAGAAGGCCGCGGAGAGCTCGATCCGGAGCGATCCCACAACGCTGGTCAATATCCTCTATCCGACGATCGTTCCAGCGATCCGGAAATCGATCGGCGAGACCATCGACGAGACGTTCCAGCGGCTCAATCAGACCCTGAAATACAGCCTCACCTGGCGAGGGCTCAAATGGCGCTGGGAGGCCTGGCGCACCGGGTCGTCCTTCGCCGAGGTCGTGCTCAGGCACACGCTGGTCTACCAGGTCGAACACGTGTTCCTGGTCCACCGTCATACCGGATTGTTGATCGCCCATGTGGCCGCCGAGAATGCGGTGAGCCAGGACCCGCAGCTCGTTTCTTCGATGCTGAGCGCAATTCAAGATTTTGTCCGCGATTCCTTCAGCGGCGCCGAGCATCAGGGGCTCGACACGGTGCAGCTTGGAGAGCTGCGGCTGTGGTCCGAGCCCGGCCCGTTTGCCGCGCTGGTCGCGGTTATCCGCGGCGACCCGCCGGAGGGGCTGCACGATACCATGCGCGACACCCTCTCGCGCATTCACGCCGAGCGATATCATGCGCTCGAGAGCTTCGACGGCGACAGCGCCGGCCTCGGCGACATCGACGCGCGGCTGCGCGAACTTGTGGTGCTTGGCGAGCATGCGCCGCCGCGCGTCAGCCTGGCACGCGTAGTCGTTCTGGGCTTTGTCTTGCTGCTGCTGATCTTGGCGGGCGCATGGGCCGTGTCGTGGTGGCACACCCAACAGCTTTGGCAAGGCTACCTTGAGCGGCTGCGGGCGCAGCCTGGAATTGTGATCACCGAAGCGGGCAAGCGTGACGGCAAGTTCGTCGTCTCAGGCTTGCGTGATCCCTTGGCTGTCGACCCGCGGGCGGTACTGCGCGAAGCGGGGGTGAATCCCGCCTGGGTCATTGCCAGCTGGGTCCCCTATCAGGCGCTTGATCCGCAATCGGTGCTGAGACGCCTCGAGGCATCGCTCGCTCCGCCGCGGAGCGTGACGCTCGCGATCGCAGGCGATCGCATCGTGGCGCAAGGGTCGGCGCCGCGGGCGTGGCTTGAGCGCGCGCACGCTGTCGCCCAGGCGTTGCCCGCCGGGGCGCCGGGCTTCGACCTCGCCGGGGTACGCAATGAAGATGAGGCGGATGAGCAGCAATGGCAGGCCTATGTGGCGTGGCTGCGGTCCGAGCCCGGCATCGTGATCACCCATTCGGAGGCGCACGACGGCAAATTCGTGGTGTCAGGCTTGCGCGATCCGCTCGCCGTCGACCCGCTCAAGCTGCTGGGCGCGGCGGGAATCGATCCGGCGCGGGTCGAGGCGCATTTCGAGCCCTATCAGGGGCTTGACCCGCAATCGGTGCTGAGACGGCTCGAGGCATCGCTCGCTCCGCCGCCGAGCGTGACGCTCGTGATCGCAGGCGACCGCATCGTGGCGCGAGGGTCGGCGCCACGGGCGTGGCTTGAGCGCGCGCACGCTGTCGCCCGGGCGCTGCCCGCCGGAGCACCGGGCTTCGACCTCGCCGCGGTACGCAATGAAGACGAGGCGGATGAGCAGCAATGGCAGGCCTATGTGGCGCGGCTGCGGGCCGAGCCAGGCATTGTGATCACCAAGTCGGAAGCGCGTGACGGCAAGTTCCTGGTGTCGGGCTTGCGCGATCCGCTTGCGGTCGACCCGCTCAAGCTCATGAGCGAGGTGGGAATCGATCCGGCGCGGGTTGAGATGCATTTCGAGCCCTATGAGGGGCTGGACCCGCAATTCGTGCTCAAGCGGCTGCAGGCTTCCCTCAAACCGCCGCCCGGCGTGACGCTCGCCGTTGAAGGCGACCGCATCGTGGCGCAAGGGTCCGCCTCGTCACCGTGGATCGAGCGGGCGCGCAGGATTGGCAACCTGCTGCCGGCGGGGGCGCCTGTTTTCGACGTGTCGGCCGTGCGCAATGTTAGCGAGGGGGTGCTCGGTAAATTGCGCGATGCGATCCAGGCGCGCAGCATCCGTTTCGACAACAACGTGATGCTACCGGCAGCCGGCCAGGACGAAATCCTGGATCAGCTGGCAGTCGAGCTGATCGAACTTGCGAAATTGTCCTCGAGCCTGGACGTCATCAGCAGAGTGACGCTGACCGGGCATTCCGACAGCAAAGGCCAGGGCACCTCCAACCTGTCGCTGAGCGTGGCGCGCGCTGAGGCGGTCCGCGCGCTTCTGAAAAAACGCGGCGTCGATCCGGATCAGCTCGCGGTGCGCGGCGCCGGCCCGCTCGAGCCGCTCGAGGCCGACACCTCCGAGGCCGCCCGCTCGGCCAATCGCCGGGTATCGTTCTCGGTCGGTTTCGAGGAACAACCATGACGGCGGCCTTGCAGAAGAAGATCTGCATGCTCGGTGGCTTCTCGGTGGGCAAGACCAGCCTGGTCAAGCGCTTCGTCCAGAGCGTGTTCTCCGAAACCTATCTCACCACGGTGGGAGTCAAGATCGACAAGAAGGCCGTGGAACTGCCCGATCGAACCGTGAACCTCATCCTTTGGGACCTCGCCGGAGAGGACGACATCAATTCATTCCGCATGACCAATATGCGCGGCGCCGCCGGATATGTGCTGGTCGCCGACGGCACGCGCCCTTCGACCCTCGACGTCGCACTTTCGCTGCGCCAGCGCGTGGAAGCCGAGCACGGTCCGCTTCCGTTCGTGCTGCTCCTGAACAAGAGCGACCTCAAGGACCAGTGGGCGATCGGCGATGCTGAAATGGCGGGGCTACGCGAGAACGGCTTGTGGGTGCAGCCGAGCAGTGCGCGAACCGGCGAAGGCGTCGAGGATGCCTTCAAGGACCTCGCGGTCCGCGCCTCGAGCTGACCCATGGACGGCGTGCCCGCGAATCTGGCCGAGCGGCTGCAAGAGCTGACCTATGACGAGCGGGCCGTCGCCTATCTGCAGGTCGATGCGACGCTCAATCTTGTCGGCGCCGGCGGGCATCTCGACAACTATGGGCTGGCGGCCGTCCGCCTCGGCGAACCGGCAGCCGAGCAGGCCTTCTTTCTCGAAGGGCTTCTGCCGCTCATGGAGTCGCCCTTTTTCGTTCCTTCGATCGAGCTCGACTGCGGCCGCGCCGCGGACCTCCATTTTCATGAAGACGCCGGCAACGTGTGGGTATTGCTGATCGACGTCACCGATCAGCGCGATGCGACCCGCCGCCTCCAGCAGAAGGCCTATGACATGACGCTGCTGCAGGAGAAGGAGGCTGAGCTCAATCGACGCCTGGAGGGCATGAACCGAGAGCTCGAGGCCGCCAATGACTTTCTCGTCAGGATTTCGACCAAGATCTCGCACTATCTCGCGCCACAAATCTACAAGAGCATTTTCAGCGGTCAGAAGGACGTCACCATTCACACCGAGCGCAAGGAGCTCACCATCTTCTTCTCCGATATCAAGGATTTCACCGCTACCACAGAGCACCTGCAGCCGGAGGCGATCACGCTCCTCCTTAACGAGTATTTCACGGAGATGTCGGTGATCGCCCTCAAGCATGGCGGTACCGTCGATAAATTCATCGGTGACGCCCTGGTGATCTTCTTCGGCGACCCCGAGACCAAGGGCACTGTGGAGGACGCCAGGGCCTGCCTCGGTATGGCGACGGAGATGCAGAGTCGGCTCGCGGAGCTGAACGTCAAATGGCGTAGCGCGGGTACGGAGCAGCCGTTCCGGGTGCGTATGGGTGTCAACACCGGCTTCTGCAACGTTGGCAATTTCGGCAGCGTCAACCGCATGGACTACACTGCCATCGGTGCCGAGGTTAATCTCGCGGCGCGTCTCCAATCGATCGCCGAGCCTGGACATATCGTCATCAGCTACGAGACCTACGTTCTCGTGCGCGACATCGTGGCGGCCCGCGCGTTGCCACAGATCTCGGTCAAGGGCATTGGCCGCATGGTAGTTCCCTATGTCGTGGAGGGTGTGCTGGACGAAGCGGGGCAGAAAATTGAAATCTTCAGCGAACACATGACCGGCCTCGACTTCTACCTCGATCCCAGGGCCGTCGACGCCACCGCCCTCGAGCGCATTCGGGCGACGCTCAGGAAAGCGATTGCAGCCCTGGAAGGGCGCGGTGGGGAGGATTATCGGGCTGGGGTGGCGCGACCGGGCGAAAAGTCCTCGCCGTCAAAGGCTGACGATAAAGCTCCATGAAAATTTGGCATTTGCGGGTGAGTGTCGACGAAGGGCTTAATAGCCGTTCGCCGGATACTCACTATATTCGCCCTCCGCAGCGGAGTAGTCACCTTCAGCAGGCGGATAGTTGCCGTAATCCTCCTCTGCCGATTGATTGGCGGCGGGCGGAGGCGCTTCGTCGCCGTACACTTGTGGAGAATGGGCGTAAGCGGGTGGAGCCGGTTGGTAGCCATAGACGACCGGTGGATAAGCATTCACAACGGGGGGTGGGTAGTACCCGTACGCTGGTGGGTAGTAGGCATAGGGTGCCGGATATCCATAACGCCGGTACTGACGTCTCCAGAAGCCGACCTTTTCAAGGCTAACGTTGGGGCTGAGGCCTGCAATGCCCAATGGGGTCGCCATGGCGGGCCTGAGGCCGACCCAGCCGGCACCGACGATGACGGCGGCACTCAACAACAATAGACGACGCATTACTCACCTCCGGCTTTCGGTGTCTCTCCACCCTAACCCGAGACGCACCACATAGGTTGCGTTCATTCCAGCGATGGTGAAATTCCTCTAAGGGCCAAGGCTCCTGGCGCTATCGGTTTGTGGCGTGGTCGGATGTCTGCTTCTGGCACAAGGCAGACATTAGCGACGAGCGGCAAAATGTTGGCCAATGACCCAATCCGGACATCGCCTAAGTGAGGGAGGCTTGGCGCCATGCAGTTCAGGCTATCGGAGCTTGGGCTGCCATTCTCCGGCTTTTTTCATCAGTCCGTAGACGCTTATCGCTGCCCAGAAGGTCTCAATTGTCGCGGCCGGCAAGTTCCAGGCGACGATAAGGGATAGCAGAATTAACACCGCTCCAACGAGATTGACTAATGGATAGCGCCAATCCTCGGCAATGAGCCAACCCTGCTGAGTAGCGAAATAAGCGACTATGATAAGCGCGGAGCCAGCAAGACCGGCGATTGTAAGGGGATCAAACCCCATGATGGTTTTCCTTGAGCAAGGGGTCGTCCCCGTTTGACATTCTAAGGCAGGGTCGTCCCCGCCCCCAAGCCTCTCGAACCATTTTAGCGCGACGCTCGACCACCCATTATATAGTGTTGACTCAATCCAATCGCTACGTCGCCGCATCGTTTTCGCCAATTCAACTCCGGCACGGAGCCGAACGTGGACTCGGTAACTCGGCAATGTGGGTGGCTCTTTGAGAATTCCTTCATCCATCGATGGCCCCCAGCCAAACTCGAGGTCCAGCGGCAACCGTCGCCCGAGCCGCAAGAAACGGGCGTACAAGACACGCAAGGAGTAGAGGTAGGTCGAGGTGACAAGCGAACTGGTTCCACCTGCCCGGCCTGATGTGCATCACCATCACCGAGGTGTTTGCCCGGCTGCAGCAGGTGGGACGGCGCCAGGAGGAGGCGGCGCTGAACATGGGCGCCAATCAATGGGAGCTGCTCACGCGCGTGACGCTTCCCAACATCTCGTCGGCCTTGTTCGGCGTCATGCTGATAACCTTCTCGATCTCCTTCGACGAGATCGCGGTCACCTATTTGCTGACGGGACGGGAGAATACGTTGCCGATGCAGCTGTGGTCGCTGCTGCGCCGCACGGCGACTCCCGACATCAACGCCGTCGGCACCCTGATCATCGTCGCGTCGATATGCCTGATCTTGGCCGGCGTCTGGTTGTCGCGGCGCAAGACGATCTGAGGGGAGGGAACAATGTCGGCACAGGCCGAGACCAAGGCTTTTTGTCGCCGCCGACCGAGGGCAATGCCTACCAGAGTCCTGGTATCGATGTTGTGCCGATGTCGCTGCGAGAGGCGTGTGAGGTGGCGAAGGCGGCACCCGAGCTGCACGAAATTTTCGCGCCAGCGTTCATCGATAATCTCATCCGCATTGCCGCGTTCGAAGCCTCCACCTGTGAGCGTCGCGTGACCGACGTCGATCGCCGGCGGTACCTCAAGATGGTGTAGCGAGTGATTCCGGTAGCGCTTTCAAAGGACTGTTGAGCGTGGCGAAGCGCCCTCTCGTCGGTGTCATGTGTTGCACGCGCCTTCCCGAAGATCCGGTGCAGGCCGTTGCCGAGCGTTATCTGCGGATAGCGCCGTTCATGGCAGCCGACGTCGTGTTGGTGCCGTCGATGAGCGACATGCTGGACATTCCCGCGATCGTCGGCCGCTTGGATGGCGTGTTGCTCACCGGCAGCCCATCCAACGTCGCGCCGAACCGGTATGGCAGCACGGAAACCGGGGTTGGCCCGTTCGATCCGGCGCGCGACGAGACGGCGCTGCGCCTGATCGGCGCGGCGGTGGAACAGGATCGTCCCGTATTAGGAATTTGCCGGGGATTTCAGGAGATTGCCGTCGCCTATGGCGCGACGCTGCGACCGGATCTCGGCGACACCGAGCGCGAGCAAATCCACCACACGCCGGCTGGGTTGCCCTTGGAGGAGATGTTTGCCCTGCAACATCATGTTGCCTTCTGCCCCGGAAGTACTTTGGAGCGCATGATGGGGACCTCGTCGATCGTCGTCACCTCGGCGCATTTTCAGGGCATCGCCGAACCGAGCAGAGAGTTGATTGTCGAGGCCATGAGTTTGGATGGCATCGTCGAAGGCGTTCGTCCGGTGGGTGGCGAGCGCGTGTTTGCAATCCAATGGCATCCGGAGTGGCGGGTCGCCGAGAACGCCGAGTCACAAAAGCTGTTTGCTTGGTTCGGCATGGTGCTGCGCGGCGCCAGCTTCGAAGAAGCGGCCGATCGTGTTGCGCGCGTGCCGAGCTCGGTATAGGTGGCTTCGAGCCCCCGCAACCATCTTAATTTGCAGCGCCTTTTCATTTGCAGAGAAGGCGTTTCCCTTGCCGGCTTCCGACAAGGCTAGAATCCCTGCCAGATCGCCCCGCAGCTCGATGTTGAGTTTGCCATCGCTCGGGGTAAGCATGATGGCGTCAATCAATCCACGGATCAGCTCGAAGGCCTCCCGGCACGTCTCAGGCGCGCTGAGCGAGGTCTGGAGCCCCTCGACCGTGGCACGGTAAATCGTCGCCAGAGCGGGATGAAGGAGAGGCTCCGCGTCCGGGGTCGCGGCGAGTTTGTCTTCAAGTGAGGCCTTTTTCGTCTCGAGCACCTTGAGCTTCACGTTCAGGGCAAGGGCGTCCGCGCCCTCGATGATGGCGTCCACCAACTTGTCGATTTGTCGGCACACCCGCTCGAACTCCATCCGAAGTGTCTCCTTCTCGCTTGCGAGCGCCCCACGTTGCCGATTCACCTCGGCCGTGAACTCGCGGACGAACTCCTCAAACAGAGCCGGCTCCATGAGCCGCTCCTTGAGACCCTCCAGGATTGCGGCCTCGATCTCGTCGCCGTGGATGGTGAGGTTGTTAGTGCAGGTCGCCCGGTCGCGTGCCGCCGCACAGCCGAACCGGTGTAGGCCGTATTTCGTGTAGCTAGAGCCACAGATGCCGCATTTCATGAGGCCTGTCAGCAGGTGGCGGGGCCGCTGATGCTGCCAGAAGCCCTTCCGCTGAACGTCCGGCCGCGTATCGCGTGTCATGTGGCCCTGTCGCGCCTTAACCGCGTCCCAGAGCTCCTGATCTATGATCCGCAACTGGGGCACATCCTTGACGATCCAGTCGTTCTCCCGGTTCAGCCGCGACCGGCGCTTTCCGGTTATGGGGTCCTTGATGTACCGCAGCCGGTTCCAGACAAGCCTGCCAATATAGAGCTCGTTGTTGAGGATGCCGGTGCCGCGCTGGCGGTTGCCGTTGATGGTCGAAGGCCCCCAGTTCGCGCCTGACGGTCCCAAGATGCCTTCGCGGTTCAGCGTCTTGGCGATCTCCCGGGGAGAGACGCCCTGGCTGTAATCACGGAAGATGCGGCCTACAACCTTAGCCTCGGCAAGATTGATGCGTCTCTCACCCGCCTCGACCGTCCCGGCGCCGTTACGCACGACATCGTACCCATAGGCGTTTCCACCGCCGGAGCGCCCGGCCTCGATGCGTCCACGCAAGCCACGTCGCGTCTTATCGGCAAGATCCTTCAGAAACAGCGCGTTCATCGTTCCCTTGAGGCCAACATGAAGCTCGCTGATCTCGCCCTCGGCGAGGGTCATGATCTTCACGTCAGCGAACAGAAGTCGTTTGAACACGCCAGCAACATCCTCCTGGTCGCGACTCACACGATCAAGCGCTTCGGCGTAAAGGAGATCGAAGGCGCCGCGGCGAGCGTCCTGCAGGACCGACTGGATGCCCGGCCGCATCAAAGACGCGCCCGAGATGGCGCGGTCCTTGTAGACGTTGACCAACTCGTGGCCGTCCTGCTCGATCCGCTCACGACAAAGCCGAACCTGGTCGTCAAGGCTCGACGCGCTTTGTAGTTCGGTGCTGAACCGGGCGTAGACCACTGCGCGCATAGGAGTCTCCTAAAGGTCGATCGTTTCGGCGCCGACGCGGGTGATGATCTCGTCGATGGCTGCATGGTATTTGATCGCCGCGAGATGCTGCTGCCCATGGACATAGTGGCGCATGGTGACCTCCAGGCTGGCGTGCTGCAAGACTCGGGCAGCCATCATGGCCAGCTCGGGTGCCAGCTCCGTGATAAAAGTAGCCGCGGCATCGCGGAACATGTGCGGCGACACAGGGTGCCCAAGATGCTTCTCGGTCACCTCCGTAATGCGGGTGTAGATCCCGTGCTCCGACATTTGGGACTTGGCGGTGTGCAGGCTTGGCCATAGCGGCCCGCCGAACTGCACACCTTTATGCAGCATCGGGTGGATGTCACTCAGATAGAAGGCCAGTGCCGCCTGTAGGGCCGCAGGCACGTCGAACTCGAGCGATCGCTTCCCCTTCATCTCGTCGGCGTCGAAGGCGAGCCGCGGGCGCCCCGAATTCGAAAGTCAAGTGTTGGCCGATGCGGATGGCGGCGAGATTCTCCAACCTCAGGGGGCAGAGCGCGAGGAGCGAAATCATGAAGCCGTCACGATAATCCATGGCATTGAGGCGCGGATCGTGCGCCGGTCGACGCCGCCACCCCGCCATGAGCTTCTGCCCGACGCCCAGCAGCGCAAGAGGCGAAGCGAGCCGTCCCCTCTTGTTCCGCACAGGCCGAGCTCCAGGCGTCAGACGGTTTAGCGCCAGCTTGAGTAGGCTGCGGTCGGCCTTCGGGTCCATGACGGCGATGACGGCTGACAGATGACGCAGCTGTGTCAGCACGGTGTTAGGGCTGGTGCGGGCGCGAAGGGTCGAGATGTAATCGCGTAGGTTCTCCTCGTTAAGGCGCAAGCCAATCAAAGGCACGCTGACGAGGCGCTTGTTGTCCTTAATGAAGCGTAGCCAATTGCCGTAGGCCTTGCGACCGGTGAGCCTGGTCTTCGGCTTCCATCGCGCAGCCGGTCCGCGACCGGTCAGCAGGTCGCCCTCGCGGTTGGCGGTCTCCCAGGCCTTGCGATCGACCTTAGGCCAATCCTCGAGGGGAAGGCCGACGGTGAAGGGATGCCGGTGCCGTGCCATGGTCAGGACGCCCTTCCGCGCGAAGCGGTATTAAGGCCCGAAGCGACCTCATTGGGGGTTGGCCGCACCGTACGACCGGCCATGGTATCGTTCACGAGCTCCTGGAAGGTGCGCATCGCGATGGCGATATCCTCGCACGCGTAGTTGCTGATCGCGGTCTGCAGCGACTTGTGGCCGAGAATGCGTGAAATCATGGCGTAGGCGCCTGGGTAGCAGTTGAGCACCACGAGGTGCACCAGGTGACGGTAGAGGTGGGGATTCACCTCCAGTCCGAGGGTCTTCAGAATTAGGCGTGAGAGTTGCTTGCCAAGCGTGTCCGCGCGCTTCGATTGACCGGGGATGTCAGTTGGGAAGAGGTAGGCGCTGGGGCTGGTGCTGAGGCGTGGCTGATACTTACTGAGATAGAGGCGCACCATGTCTGCGCAAGCCAGCGGCAAGGGAAAGGACAGTGCCTGGCTATTTTTGACGTCGCTGCCATCAATATCGATGACGAGCGCACCCGATGTGCCGGGCCCAGACCACCGCAAGTTTCTTTCTAGGTGTAGACCAGCTAGATTGCCAATGCGGATCGGCGCATAGGTAAGAATCATCAGCGCGACAGCGAGCTGCGCCAGAAGCGCATCCTTGCGCGTGCCGTTGGCCCTCTTCTCGATCTCGGTCCAGATCTTGGCTGGTAGCAGGAAGAGCCGGGCGAGGTTCTTTTCGTCACGGAGTGGGGCAAGCCGCTGCCGGCTTTTGGCTGCGATCCCTTCCTTTGGCGGACGAACATTCCTGGCGTAGCGCGTGATCAGCTCCACGGTCTCGGCGGGCGCCTTCACCCAGTGCTTGGCAACCTTGCTGAGCAGGGTAGCAAGCTCGAAGGCAGTCGGCGTTCGCTTATTGTCATGGCGTGCCAGAATGAAGCGGAGTCCGTCTTCAACGTGTTCCGGCTCGACGAGATAGGCGAGGGAAGTTATCTGCTCGGCGACGTGCCCTTTGTGCACGAGGATGCTCGCGAACCTCCGCAACTGATACCGATAAGCCTCGATTGTACGATCACGCAGACGGCGCGGCGGCGCATTGAGATTGAGCACATCGTCACACGCGAGGTGTCCGAGGTAGCGCTCGACGTCCGCGCGGAGCGGTCCCGGAAATATCGTCCAGGGCAGAATGTAGTGGTCGGCATAACGCGGCACCTCCAGGGCCATGTCCGGCCAACCTGGCACGACCGAGATCATCCTATTCCACACCCGGCACATATTCTGGTGTGTGACCTTGGGGTCCTTGACAAGCGTCTCGTCCTTGAGCGCGGTCAGAAAGGAGGTGGCGGTCTCATTAGTCACGTTTGTGGGTGCGATGCCTTGAGCGGAGCAATATCTGAAGAAGCGCGAAAGGGCGGTGCGCGCATACTTATCGGGGAGGGTGTCCCCTAGTGCTTTCCACTCCGGAGTCATCGGCGCGAGATATGAGCCTTTGCCGACGAGCCAAAGATGGCGCAGAGCAAACAATAGATCGCTTTTGACGTTCGAAAGGCGCTTGGGTGTGACGCCGGCCGCCGCCGGCGCGAACCTCTCGAACAGCCTCCGCATGAACTCTGGATGGGCTGGAATTGCCGAGGGCGGCATGTTGAACCACCGCGCCGCGGTCTTGACCGCCGAGCGGATCGCAGCCTTGCGCGGAGCCGAAAGGCCGTTGGCACTCTCAATTTGCGTCATCACGTCGGCCAAGGACAGCAAGGCTGGATCGACAAATTGATTCCTCATTGAAGATCCTCCTTGCGAGCCACAGTTAGCGCGTGATATAGGCACCGCTTAAAGCTAGTCAATACTTTTCAAACGGGAATATATCTAACCTATAAGGGTCATCATTATTGTATAGATATTTTCCCGTCCAAACTGAATGAAGACGAACTCAGAACGTAATCTGTTCCTCAAGGAGAATGTGCAGGGCTGCAATGGTGATGCGGTACTGCCCACCGATTTTGATCGCTCTCAGCCTTCCAGCGCGGATCAGGCGATAGACGACCGCAACGGAAACATGGAGATACGCGGCGGCTTCCTTTGGCGACATCGGAGGAGGGGGGAGCGTCGCGATCATGGCTCGGTTGAGATCTTGGTGTGCTGAGGCGAGGGGTCATCAGCGCCATCATGATCGAAAGGAGTTGAACCTTGCCTGAACCACTGTCGAGCCGCCGTTCGGGCGAGCAGCCGCGCCAAATCGAAGAGAGGCGAGGGTGGGGGAGAAGCTTGGAGGTAGTGCGGGTGTCGCGTCGATCTCCTCATGCTTGGCCCAATTAGGGGCGCTCGGAGATGAGATCGCCGGAATCAATTAGGCAAATTTTGTGCAAGCCACTTAAAGCTCAAGTAGCGCCTATCGCTTGAGCGTCCTCCGAGCGAGCTGATCGCGCCAAGGACTTAGGGTTCCAGTTTTCAAGCTTGTAAATGCGCTTAATCTCACTGCAAAGGGCCATAAACGTGGTCGAACTATCGGAGGCCGCCTTACCTGTTTCTCGGGAATAGGCCGCCGCGATGAAGTAGAAGAGAATGAGCTCCAAATCTTTGTGTGGCCGGCCTGCCCCCTTTTTTGGTGACACCGGGGCGCTAACGGCGCCCCAAAGATCCCGCAGCGCAAAAATCTGATCGTCAAGGCTTGTGAAGCTGACGGGATCGATGAGCGCGCTGGAATCGGCGTTGTCCGGCCACGTCGATGGAACATCATGTCGAAGATTCAAATTACGAAATTTGAGATGTTCGATTGCGGCTGGCGAGAGGTGGCGAAGGCGGACACTGATATCTTCAACGATCGTGTGGAATTCGCCCGGACGCCAGATTTTCCGCTCCAATAGCCGCAAAGCCCGTGCAACACACTTCTCGACTTGCGCTAGCTCTTGCCCGACGTCTTGCGCGGATTTGTGTGCCTGGGAGGTGTGGTACGCGGCGATGCACCCTTCGACCGCCCGAACAAACCTGTCGCAATGACCAATTGGTATGCCTGCTGTGCGACAGAGGTCGTTGCCTTGAGCCTGAGTTAGCAGTGTCATCTTATTAGATTCTTCCGGGCAGCGAGTTGCGAGTTTACACCGAGCGCTACTGCGCGCAATCGGTGAGCTGAATGGCTGCCCTCAAAGCCGGTTGCTCGGCGGGGGAACCGTTCCTGGTCGCGTGATGGGTGTATGCCCTCCCTGACAACTCATCTTCGTGATAAGGCCGCTGGGCTCCCCTCCCGCTTCGGATCAGAAGCTGACACAGCAGCCATTGGGCGGCGCTTATTCCGGTCGCGATTTCTGTAGCGACATAAAAATCAAGCCTTTTCTTTTCCGAACACCGCTTGATCGCCGCCGGTCGCTGGCGGAAACTCACTCTCATTAGTGAGGAGCGTTTATGCGTATCAGGAGGCACACATGAGTACGATGCCAGTCTATTCCGCCGAAGACTATCAAGCCAATCGAACAAATCGTCAGCGCGCACTTCCCGCTCTCGTCGCGGGTCTCATCATCGGCCTGGCGACGTTCGGAGCTGTTGCACCGGCGGTAGCTCAGGATAAGAAGCCCAACATCCTGTTCATCATGGGCGATGACATCGGCTGGTTTCAGCCGAGCATTTACCACCAGGGATTGGCGGTGGGAGAAACGCCTAATATCGACCGCATCGGCAATGAAGGCGCAAAGTTCAACACTTATTACGCCGAGCAAAGCTGCACGGCCGGGCGTACAGCCTTCATCACCGGCATGCAGCCGGTGCGCGTCGGCATGGTTCTACCGGAGATCCCCGGAAGCCCGTCCTACTTGCGGACAGGTACACCCACACTCGCGAAGTTTCTGCTCGATCTTGGCTACACGACAGGCGAGTTCGGCAAGAACCATCTTGGAGACCATACCGAGTCCCTGCCGACCGCGAACGGTTTCCAAGAATTTTGGGGCTATCTCTATCACCTCGATGCGATGCAGGGGGTGAGCTTCCCCGACATCAACAGCTCCCCGACGGAGCAGACCGTCGCACCGCCGTGCAAAAACACGCCTATCCCAGGCTTGGCTGAGGTTCCGGGCGCCGTCGATCCTAAGACTACGTTCTGCTTGACGCCCCCGCGACCAGTGCTCCTCTGCACGTCCTCCGACGGCACGGAGGCGAACCAGACCTGCAAGGATGAGGGTCCGCTGACGTTGAAGCGATCAGAGACAGTGGACGAGGAGATTTCGGCCCAGGTTATCGACTTCCTCGATCGCAACGATCCGAAGAAGACCAACAAGCCATTCTTCGTTTGGTACAACCCGGCGCGCATGCACATCACGACCATGCTGTCGGAGAAATACATGGCGATGGTTGGCCAACCCGGTGGCAAGGACTGGGGTGTCAACGAGGCCGGCATGAAGCAGTTGGACGACAATATCGGCTACGTGCTCAAGAAGCTTGAGGACATGGGTGAACTCGACAACACCATCGTTGTCTTCACCACCGACAATGGCGCGGAGACGATCACCTTCCCCGACGGTGGCACGACACCCTTCAAGGGCGGGAAGCTGTCTACCTGGGAAGGCGGCATGCGTGCGCCTGCCGTTATCCGCTGGCCGGGGCACATCAAGCCAGGCACCGTCTTGAACGATATCTTCGCGTCGCTCGACTGGCTGCCCACGTTCGTCGAGATCGCCGGAGGCCCCAAAGGCGACGAGCTGAAGAAGCAGATCGAGAAGGGCGAGTATCCCGGCATCGTCAAGACCACGCTCGATGGCGTCAACCAGATCGACTATCTCACTGGCAAGTCCGACAAGTCGGCCCGCGATACCTTCTTGTACTACTCAGGTAAGGACCCGTCGGCGGTGCGCTACAAAAACTGGAAGATGTACTTCGCCATGGTTTCTGACGCCCCTGCGGGTTTCATCCATGGCGTGGTGCCCTATCACTGGACCCAGGTCGTTAATATCAAGCGTGATCCCTTCGAGACCTCGATAGGTGAGCAGATTAAGACGCTCACCGGTCTTGGCGGGGCTCTTGCTGGTCCAGTCACCGCTTACGTTTACGATTGGAACATGCTGCCTATCGGTCAGGCGCTGTGGCTGAAGGAACTTCAGACTTACGTCGACTTCCCGCCCTTGCAGAACCCGGCCAGCTACAATCTGGACCAGGTCATGCAGCAGGTTCGGGAGATGAGGTCCGGCCGTGAATAGAGCCTTGTAGGGCTGGTGACTGAGCGGGCGGCCCAAGGGTTGCCCGCTCGGTCACGACTCGCTCGAAACCAGAGCCAACTTCAGGGTGTCAGCATGCAGCGACTGGATTATTTCATCAAGGCTGCGCTCGCGGCCTTAGGATTCATCGTGGCGTGCGGCACGCCATTGCTGGCACAAGAGAGTACGTCGAAACCCAACATCCTCGTCATCATGGCCGACGATATCGGCTATTGGAACATCAGCGCCTACAACCGCGGCATGATGGGTTACCGCACGCCCAATATTGACCGCATCGCCAATGAAGGCGCGATCTTCACGGACTACTATGGACAGCAATCGTGCACGGCCGGACGTGCCGCGTTCATCACGGGCCAGAGTCCGATGCGGACCGGGCTTCTGAAGGTCGGGCTGCCGGGCGCGAAGGAAGGACTCTCGGACAAAGACCCGACGCTCGCCGATCTGCTCAAACCGCTCGGCTACGTGACCGGACAATTTGGCAAGAACCATCTCGGCGACCGCAACGAGTTCTTGCCGACCGTGCATGGCTTCGACGAGTTCTTCGGCAATCTTTACCACCTAAACGCCGAGGACGAGCCGGAGCATCCCGACTATCCCAAGAACACGGAGTTCAGACTGAAATTCGGGCCTCGTGGCGTAATGAGATGCACGGCCACCACCATCGATGACCCAGCAGAAGACCCCCGGTTTGGAAAGGTGGGGAAGCAGAACTGCGAAGACACCGGTCCACTGGACAAGAAGCGCATGGAGACGGTGGACCAAGAGTTCCTCGGCGCCACGCTCGATTTCATCGACCGTGCGGCCCAGGCCAAGAAGCCGTTCCTTGCCTGGTTCAACTCCAGTCGCATGCACATCTGGACGCGCCTCAAGCCCGAGGCTCAAGGGAAAACGGGGCTTGGCATCTATCCCGACGGCATGGTCGAGCATGACGGGCAGGTCGGCCAACTTTTGAAGAAGCTCGACGACCTTGGCATTGCCGACAACACTATCGTGATCTACACGACCGACAACGGTGCCGAAACGTTTAGCTGGCCCGATGGCGGCACCACGCCGTTCCGTGGCGAGAAGAACACCAACTGGGAAGGCGGCTACCGCGTGCCCGCACTGATGCGCTGGCCGGGAACGGTGACGCCGCACTCTGAGATCAACGACATTTTCTCGGCCGAAGACTGGGTTCCGACGCTGGTGGCGGCGGCTGGTGAGCCAGACATCAAGGATAAGCTCTTGCAGGGTTACGACGCGGGCGGCAGGAGCTTCAAGGTCCACCTTGATGGCTACGATCAGGGCGGCCTGCTGGCCGGCAACGGCCCCGACAAGCGCCGCGAGTTCTTTTATTGGACCGACGATGGCGACCTCGCCGGCCTCCGTTACGACCAATACAAAGTGGTGTTCCTGGAGCAGGAAGCCCATGGGTTGGAGGTCTGGATGAAGCCATTGGTTCCATTGCGAGCGCCGAAGATTTTTAACCTGCGCTCCGATCCGTTTGAGCGTGCGGAGCACGAAGCCGGCGCCTATGACACATGGTTCGTTGAACACTTATTTGTGCTCGTTCCGGCGCAGACCATCGTAGGCCAGTACCTCACCAGCTTCCGGGAGTTCCCGCCGCGCCAGGAGCCAGGCAGCTTCTCGGTCGACCAAGCCATGGATCTTTTGATGAAGCAGAAGAGCAATAATTAGCCGCTCTGCAGGACATCTGAACGGAGGCAACCATGCGATCGAGTTCTTGCTCAAGTAGCAACCGGCGCGTCCTGCTCGCGGCAATTGCCACGTTCTCAATCATGTTTGTGCCGCTGGTTCCCGTATCCACGCTCGCCGAGATGCCCTCAGCGACCGAGGTTCTGCCTTCGTGGAATGGCGGCGCTGCAAAGCAGGCAATCGTCGACTTCGTAAAAGCCACGACCGACAAGTCAAGCCCGGACTTCGTGCCGCCCGAGGAGCGGATTGCGACATTCGACCAGGACGGGACGCTGTGGGTTGAGCATCCCATGTACAGCCAGGTGGTCTATTGCCTCGACCGGGTGCCTGCCTTGGTGAAGGCCAAGCCGGAACTGGCCGAGGTCGAGCCCTTCAAGACGGTGCTGTCCGGTGACCGTGAGGCAATGGCAAAGCTCTCAACTCATGACCTCGAAAAAATTCTCGCCGCTACGCTCACGGGCATGACGGTGGACGTTTTCGCGGCGGAAGCCAAGAAGTGGACCGAGGAGGCCAAGGACGGTCGCTGGAAACGTCCCTATACCGAGCTAACCTATCAGCCCATGCAGGAGGTGCTGAGCTATCTGCGCGCCAATGGCTTCAAGACCTACATCGCCACCGGCGGCGGCCAGGATTTCGTGCGCGTTTATTCGGAGCGGGTTTACGGCATTCCGCCTGAGCAGGTCGTCGGCACCGCCGGCGGAACCAAGTACAGCTATGACCAGGACGGCAGGCCGATCCTGACCAAGGAACCCAAGCTGCTCCTTAACGACAACGACGCCGGCAAGCCCGAAGGCATTCACTTCATGATCGGCCGCCGCCCGGTCGCAGCGTTTGGCAATTCGACCGGTGACCGACAGATGCTGGAATACACTGGGGCCGGGGACGGCTTGCGGCTGAAAATGCTCGTGCTCCACGACGATGCTAAGCGCGAATACGCCTATGGGCCTGCCGAGGGGCTACCTGGCACGAAGGTCGGCACCTTCACCCAGGACCTATATGACGAGGCGGAGAAGGACGGGTGGATCGTGATCAGCATGAAGAATGACTGGAAACGTATTTTTAGTTTTGAAGGCGCTCCGCAAGGCGAGCAGTGAGCCCGCTCATGAAGCCTTAAGGTCGCTGATTTCAGTCTCTCCGAGACCGCGCTCTCTTGCACGGCCCGTATCCGACCCTGAATAGCGTCGGGCAGAGCCTTGGCTTGAAAGCATGTCGCCCCGAGGTTGAAGCCATGAATTTAAAGCGATGCTTCTTGACGTTTGCGTTCGCGCTCGTTGCGATCATTGCCCTTTTGTATGGCGTTTGCCCTTCATGGTTTGCCAAAACGTTCCTTGGTGTGGAGGATGTGAGCGTAAATTTTGCTCACATCCTCAGAGCCACAATGTGCCTTTATCTGGCCTTGGGATGCTTTTGGTTGTTTGCCGCAGTTACTGATACGCACAAAGACATCGCCATTTTGACCATTATTTTGTTTGCTGGCGGGTTGGTCATAGGGCGACTGATGAGCTTCCTGATCGATGGCCAGCCAGCACCGATTCTCATTTTCTATGCAGTGTTGGAATTGCTCACTATACCGGTCGCGCTGTTAATTTATGCGCTGCCAGAATGATCGGCTGATGTGTGACGGGGTCAGCCGAGAGCAAAAAAGGGGGACAGAAGCTGACGTCGCAGTGGTGACAAGCAAAGCCGCATGCGCCCAGGGACGCCTCAGAATCCCAAAAGGAACCTGACTGTTGCCAAAGAGCACCATCCGATTTTGCGTTTCCAACGTTAGACTATGGAACCGAACTATCCGACTTGATCGAATCGCCACGGCAGCGGGGGGCAGCAGTAATGTGTTTCAGCAGAGCCCTTTTTCTGGCGACGGTTGCTCTTTGTGGATTGTTTGGAGTGACAGGCCCGGCGACGAGTGCGGATCTCGGGCCTGGCGCCGAGCCTCGTTTAATCGAGCCTATAGCGCCACTCAGCCAATGGCAGTTGAGCTTCACCCCATATGGCTGGTTACCCTGGATATCGGGGAACATGGTGGTCAAGGGGCGCGCGTTAGATGTGGCGGTCGACCCGTCACAAGTTATCAACCACCTGGACTGGTCGGATATCGTGCCGGTCTGGATGAGCTATACGGAAGCCCGCCGCGGTCCGCTGAGCTTGTTCAACGACATCGTCTACGCAAACCTGAGCGGCGCCGGAGGCTTCAGCAGAACGGCCAGCGGCAGGGTAGCCACCGCGACATTTGGAGCCCACGTCAAGGCTGACTACAAATTAGCAATCGTCGAAGCGGGGGGAACTTACGAAATTTGGTCCAACGGGAGCCCGGGGTCGTCCGGTTCCACAGCTTTCGACGTTCTCGCAGGTGCACGCTATTGGCACCAAGACGTAGATGTCTCTGCAGATTTGACGGGGACCGTAGCGCTTAACGGCCCTCTCGGTATCGCCGTGACCGGAAATCGCGCGATTGCGAAATCCGGTTCGGTTGATTGGGTCGATCCGTTCGTTGGCGCACGTGTGCGGCAACAACTCGCGCCTGGCCATGAGATCGTGCTCCGCGGCGACGTTGGTGGCTTTGGTGCCGGTAGCCAATTCTCATGGCAGGGCATTGCCACCTACAATTGGCTGCTCGGCATGACCCACGGCATCCCGATCGATGGCTACGTTGGATTTCGCGCCTTGTCGGCAGATTATTCGCAAGGTTCCGGCACATCCAGGTTTGAATTCGACAACGTCTTATACGGACCGGTGATAGGCGCAACCATGAGGTTCTAAGGTGGCGGTGGGGACGACAAATCAGAGAAACAAATTCAGAGTCGCGTCCCTTTTGGGGGCTGTGCTCGGAGTCGCCTCGGTCCTGTTTGTGGCCATAGCGGTGGCCCACGCACAACAGGGAGATAACTTGCGCGAAGCCGCGCAAAATCCCATCGCCGATCTGATCAGTGTCCCCTTTCAGAACAATACGAACTTTGACATCGGTCGAAGTGAGAACACGCAGAACGTCCTCAACATCCAACCGGTCTATCCAGTCCGCCTCAATCGAGAGTTGGAACTTGATCACCCGGCCAATCCTTCCGGTGATCTCCCAGCCGCCCTTCTTCTCCGGAAGAGAGCTTGCCGCCTTAGAGCAGAGGTTTGGCTCTGGTATTGGTGACACCGAGTTCGGTCTGGGGGATCTCACTCCAGAATTTTTCTTTTCGCCGAGAAAGCCGATACGGCTTGGTCCCGGCACAAACTTGGTCTGGGGCACCGGGCCAGCTTTTCAGTTCCCAACCGCGACCGACGTTGAACTTGGGTCGGGAAAGTGGTCGGCCGGGCCCGGCTTTGTCGTGTTCTTGTCTGACGAGGCGCTGCACATAACAACCGGCTTTCTGGTCCTCAACCTTTGGTCCTTCGCCGGCGACCAGGACCGCGCCAACGTCAATGCCATGACCTTGCAGCCCTTCCTCAACTATAACCTTCCCAAGGGCTGGTACTTGACCTCGAGCCCCCTCATTACTGCCGACTGGGAAGCCGATGACGATAATCGCTGGACTGTGCCGGTCGGCGGCGGAGGCGGGCGCATCTTCAAGATCGGTGATCAACCGATCAATGCCAACCTCGCCGCCTACTACAATGTCATCACGCCCGACGACACTGGCGCCAATTGGCAATTGCGCACGCAGTGGACATTCCTTTTCCCAACGCATTGACGCCCGGCAGTTTGAGAGGTGCAGAACTGACGTGCCCCGGACAACCTTAGGGCTGGCTCATCAGCGGTTCCAAAGGGTCCGGTGCTGGTACAGCTAAAATTGAGGTCGGAAGGTAAGGAGCCAAGCGTTGAAACCGACATGTGTGCTGGTGGCGGTCATCTTTCTAGGCCGTGTACTCATAAAATGGCATTAGTTGAACCATTGCAGGGCGTCCGCTTTACCCCCGATTTTGTTGCACAATGCCGGTGCCTACTGTTAGACGCGTAAGGTGCGCCAGAAATGAAACCACACAAAATGAAAACAGTCAGATCCCCAATCCTTGCGCTCGGCGCCTGCCTTCTTGCCACCATTGCGTTTACGTTAGAGACCCATGCTCAAGCTGAGGAAAATGCTAATTTCGAGGCTGGGATCGCAGCTTATCAAGCCGACCACCTGCCACTCGCCTACAAAGAGCTTCTCGCAGCCGCTAAGGAAGGCCACGCCAATTCCCAATTCAATGTGGCCTTGATGTATGAGCAAGGCATCGGAGTTGGAAAAGATGAGAAGGAAGCGGTTGTTTGGTACGGCAAAGCCGCCTCGCAGGGGAATGCGGCCGCGCAATTCAATCTAGGGGTGCTCTACGAAAATGGTCGTGGCACTAAGATTGATTTCGCAAAAGCCAATGAGTGGTATCGCAAGGCGTCGGTGCAGGGGGATGCGCTGGCCATCGGCAACCTAGGCATGCTGTATGTGCGTGGTCAGGGTGTGAAAGAAAACAAGGTAGTCGGCGTGGCCCTACTCTTGCGGTCTGCTACCCTAGATCCTTCACCCGGAAACCACGCCAAACAAAATCTTGCAACCACTCGCGGCCTGACAGCTGAGATGATCGTCGCAGCCCAAGCACTCTCCGAAGAATTTGGTAGTGCGAAGAACTTGCTGGTGCCGCTCGATCAGGCATTGTCAGAGTAGTCGGCCTGAGCCTCCTGGCGAGGATCCTCAGCCTCCGACGACGCGCAATCCCTTCCGTTATTCAAAGCACTCTCCAGCACGAGTGGTTCGGCGTAGGGCCAGCTCGTTATCTTCGGGGTTTGGACGGTTCGGTCGCTTTGTGATAGAGGACCGTCGGGCTAACGGCGAAGCGACGGAGGCGGCGCACCAAAATCGCCTTATGCCTGCTCTCCACTCCCGATGCACGGCTGCTAAAACGCGCTCGCAAACTAGGTCGTCAACTCATAAATGAGGAATGACCGAGATGGGAGCTTCCTGTCCGCTTGCGGCTGCTGTTTTGCGGAAGCGGACTCGCGTCCAGCCCGGGCTAAGCACTATTATTTGGGCGTTTCACACCTATTGTGAAATAAAGCGCAGTATCGTTCGGAACATAGCCGTCAACCGCGTCGGCTGCGGAACTTTCGATGAAATCGGTCCGGATGGCCTCACGTACTTCCCGGCTAGCCTTCTTGATGGCTCGCCAAGCGGGGTGGTCTAAACGCTCGTCATACATGGCGATCATACAATCGACCTTTATCGGTGCCGTGGTAGCGAAAGCCTTGCGAATGCTTACGACATCCATGTGCGCTTAAATCAAAAACGTCCGGCACTTTTCGGGGGTGTCAGCCACGTCGCTATAGGAAAGCGGAACTCCGTTCCGTAGCGCCACCTCCGCCACTCGTTGCGAAAAGCCAAACGGCTTGCCCGGCGTGTCGAATGCTATCGTACCGCCTGGCCTGAGAATATCTCGCCAACGGCGCAGCGCCGCCTGGACGTCGGACATCAGCACAATGGCGGACGCGCAGAATATGCGGTCGAAGCTGCTGGCTTGGTAATTGAGCTGCTCTGCGTCCCCTTGCTCAAAAAGCACATTGGGCAGCCGCGCTTCTACCGCCTTGCGGCGAGCCGCGGCGAGCATGCCCTCCGAGATGTCCAAGCCGACGACTTTGCCGGATGGTCCGACCAAATCGGCAACCTTAAGTGCAACAAGCCCGGTACCTGTCGCTATATCGAGGATGCGCTCGCCTGGAGCAAACGTGAAAGGTTCGACTAGGAGTGTGGCAACGCACTGATGCGCCTCATCCTGGTCATATGTTGCTCCTCGCCGATCGAAATGGGTCGGCTCTGTCATCTGTGGTCTCCATCGCTCCAGCAAAATACGTAGGACCGTTTTCGACCGATTTCAACCGAGTGGTAACTGGCTGACTTCGGGTGGGTTTCCCACTGACAGCTTTCATGTCGCGCTGGAATCTGATTCACGTTCCGCATGAGCCGCTATGACCTGACAGACTTTGAGTGCCACGTGATCGGGCCAATGCTTCCGAACAAGCCGCGAGGTGTGCCGCGTGTCGATGACCGGCGCGTGCTGAACGGTATCGTCTGGGTGCTGCGATCAGGCGCGCCCTGGCGCGATCTGCCAGACCGCTATGGTCCGCGCACCACCTGCTATAGCCGCTTCGTGCGATGGCTGAAGGCGGGCGTGTGGGGTCGGCTGATAGACGCCCTCAGCGCCGTGCACGGCGGCGACGTGCAGATGATCGACAGCACTTCAGTCCGGGCCCACCAACAGCTGCGACGGCAATTCGCATTATGGCTTCCTCTCCAGTTATCGCTTCGAAGCGTGAAACTTTAGGTCCAGAGAAAACGTTTCTTCTAATCGGGGGGCCTACCAGTTTGAGAGGCCCACGAGATGACCAGCACTGAAACTTACCGATATCGCGGCTATGACATCATTCCCACGAGGCAGTGGTCGAGTTGGTGTACTGGCATTTACGCCACCCGACCCGATCTTCCTTTGTTGCCACGATCGACCCTCTCAACCATGGCACCGAGAAAGGAGGAAGCCTTGGCTGAAGCCAAGGATTGCATCGATCGTTTTCTGTCGCGCTTAAAGCCTGCGCGCCACTAACCTGGCGGTTGCTTGTCGTCAAGAGTCGTACTCGTCGAGATGGCGAATACCACAATCGATTGAGCGCAGACGGGGCATGCCAGGGCACAAGGAGAACATTATGGCCGAAAAAAACCCATTCGAAATTTCTCCACAAATTCGCGAACTAGCAGAAAAGAACATCGAGCAGTTTCGTCAGGTCTACGAACAATGGTTGCAGGTTCTGACCAGAGCGATGAGCATGTGGTCGGCAACGCCCGCAGGGCAGGCCGCTCCTGGCTTCGACCACCTCCGGAATCGAGCTGTTCAGTTTGCCAAGGATAATGCTGACGCGGGGTTCAAGTTGGCGCAAGAACTTGCGCAAGCGAAGGACTTGCAGCACGTGATGACGCTTCAGAGTCAGTATGCAGAAGCGCAGATGAGGGCTTTTACAGCTCAAACGCAGGAGCTCGGGCATCTTTTCACGGAGGCCATGCAGAACATGCGCAGCAGTTCCTAAACGGAGCAGGACGAGGAGGTTGATCGACTTGAACGGAGACTCGGTTCGTTTGAACCGGTGGCCAAACGTAGGCGTCTGCATGGTTTTGGATCCCCACACTTGCGGAGCGATGCGCGGCTTATGTGTCAAGCCTGGTTGTTAGGCCATATACTCGCAGTGAGGAGTTCTGTGTCGCGTAGGAGGTGGGACCATGTTTGCGTCAAGGCAACGAGGAACCGTGATCGCTAAGGGACTTAAGATTGTCGCTCAGTCTCCCCGTGCTCAACCACCACCACGCCTCATCCAGATTTTAAGTTTCCGATGCAAGCGGTGGGAGTAGGAGCAGGATCGAACCTGCAGTTCTATAACATGGTCATCGCCGACCTGAATGCGACTCTCTCGGGGGCTCCTAGTCCAGCTGATCCTGCTGGCTTTTATAACACTCCCGCCCAAATGGCAGAGCTCGCAAAAACGATAGGCGGAGCTACGCTGATGGGTCACTCCAAATCAGCCTCGTTCTGAACCACGCCGGTGCTGCAGTTGGGGTCCGGCTGCTACCCCTGGACATCGGCATCAGCTTGCTGGGCATCATACGGTTGGAGACTGCTGCGTCGGAAATCTGACAACAGCTGAAATCGACACTCTGAAGCACATCCCCATCCTTGTGGTCTACGGCGATCATGCACCAGTGCCGCAACCAACGCCGGTTTACACAACGATGATGAACCAGATCAACGGAGCAGCGGCAACATGAAGTTCGCTTGGCTGTCGGGTCTAACCCCGGGGTCGCTCTACAAGGGCTCTCCTAGGCCAATGCCCGGTGTTGATCCGCCGCTGATACCGCTAGTTGGGAGGTGGTAACGTGCACTAGCCGGCTTGACCACTCGTGCAACCTTCTTTGGGCCCAGAGCTGCCCGCACCTAGTGTAGGTGCCGAAGCTCAGGGCGGACACGCCGCCGTCACTCCAACCCGCGTGAGGAAAGGTGCCGAGAAAGAACTAAAGGCGCCGGGGCGACACGGCTCATGCTCTGGATAAAATGCGAAAACGTCCGCCTCCTAACGGCGGACGCCGTCGCCAATTGCCCGGCTAAGTCAACAAAATCGGCCCCTAGCGGACGTCGATTTTGACGCGGAGCATTTCTGCTCGAGGGGGCAAGTGGACGTCGCTAATTAGCTTGACGATGGCTGCATCTGACCAAAGCGGCCATCGAGGCTTGATTGTCAAAGCCGTACTCAGGCATTAGAATTGTCCCTTACAGGGCTTTGCTGGTCCTCCACCCTTCAGGTGTTCTTTCGCTTTGGGATTGGCGTATGCCTTGTTCGTGGACCTCGACGGCCACTACTAGGCTAAGGCCCTTACGGAGGAAAGAACATGTCGAAAGTGGCGTTCGCATTTGTCGCGACTGTTATTCTTGCCTCAAGCACCGTCCCCGCAGCCTCACAGGAGCTTCGCGGCACGGCACGATTGGGCGTTGTGGAGGATACGGGCGTGCGCGTAATCAAGACCGACCCCCAAGGAACTACGTTGAAAAAGGTGTTGGGCCTTAAGGCAAATGTTGGGACACTGAAGGGTACGAAGTGTTTTCACTGCACGGGCACGCCAAAACACTGCAGTGAAATACCATGCGACGTAATCGTGATAGTGACCACCCAAGACTGAGCTGTGCTTAAGGGCCGGTTATCCAGTGGCATGTTCAGGCTGGGGCTGACTTGATAGTAGACCAGCCGATTTCGCGCTCAGGCAAACCGTGCAACATGGAAGATCGCTATCTGGGAGGATAGATCATGTCGAAAGTGGCGTTCGCATTTGTCGCGACTGTTATGCTTGCCTCCAGCACCGTCCCCGCGGCCTCACAGGAACTTCGCGGCACGGCACGATTGGTCGTGGTGGAGGGCACAGGTGTGCGCGTAATTAAGACTGACCCCCAGGGAACTGCGCTAAAGAAGGTGTTGGGGCTCAAGGCGAATGTCGGAACAGTGAAGGGTACGAAATGCTACACTTGTTTTGGCACACCACCGGAGTGTGACGAAATCCCCTGTGACGAAATCGTGATTGTTACTACTAACGACTGAGCTTCGAACAGCGTGTCTTGGTAAGCAATTGAATTTGCGCTGCCCATGGAGTGTGATTCTACGGTGGCGGCGTCGTTAAAGTGGGGCATGCAAACGTCTGCGACGCGCTGCCGAGCGACTTTAGATGACCGCCAAGTCGCGTGCGCAGGATACATGTCACCCGCTCCTTGTCAGTGACGTCGAAAGCTACCCTGTCCACTCCCACCTTGTTTGCGGCTGGAGCGCGTACGCTTCGCTGCCAGGACCTGCCTGAACCGCATTCGAGCTCATAGGGAAGTTCGCCCCCCACATTGGAATGAATGGCCACCAGGGCCTCCGCCTCGCATTTTGAGCCGTCCTTCTTTTTCAAGGTCAACTGGCCCGATTCTGCCTTGATGCAGGTCACTTTGAGCGTGGCATTGTTGGAAACCGGACCCTCTTTGACAACCGCCTGATAGGTCTTGTTGATATCGGTTTGGACCTTATTCTGTGCTTTGTAGCGGGCGAAATAAGCATCGCCTTCCCGCTTAGCCGTTATTTCATAAGTGGCGCCCTTGGCTCCTCCAACAGGACGCAATTGAACCGTAATCTTACCGGGTCCGTTGATACGCGCCGTAATTTCGGTTTCCGTAGCGCGGGGACAGACCACACCCTCGCCACTTCCCGTTATCGATAGGACGACGCTTTTGGCTTCCAGCGGCGGACAAGCGACGTTCACGGCCTGCCATTTGGTTTTGTCCCAATCTTCGATTTGCAATCGGAATTTCTTCTCCCCGGGTCCAAGCTTGCGCTCGAGCGTATGATCGGCAACTAATGCATATCCTTCACCACCAAGAATTTTTGTTTTCTTGATCCTGCCCTCAAACCAACGTGATGTGTATGCCTCCACCTGGTGCTGGATTCGGTAACGGACTTTTCGCTCGCGATCCCCAAATATCTTTACCGTTGCCTTCGCCTGCTTAGGGCAGCTCTCGCCTGAGGTCTTGATGTCAACTGAGGCATTGGTGATTTCCGGTTTTGGTTCAAAATCAGCGGACCTTAGGCATCCTTCTTCGTTGCAAACCAGCGGGAGCGTGGGACAGAACTGATCGTGCATATCCTGACAGTCGACCGGCCCCTCATCATGGACAACCCCGGCAACCCTGTAATCGGTTACCCAGACGTCACGAAAATTTTCGTCTCCCTCTTCGAGCGGAGGTAGAAGACGGGTGTTTCGCCCGCATCTGATATCACCGTGAATGTATATAACCAGACTCAGATGGCTCATAGAATCGCTTCTCGCGAACGCACGATCGCAACACAGACGCTTTCTTGCCTCTGCAACGATGTCGGCCGGGACAGCATATTTCACGACCTTTGACCGCGGCGTACATTGTTCGGGGAAACCTCCCCGCCCGGCGAGCGAAAAATCAACATGCTCCTTCGCGCAGGTGATGAGAGTTCGGCGTGCGCGGTCACGGCACTCGCTCGGCTGGCCGGAGGGACAGTCGCGCCGAGCTTCAATCATACTGTCATTTCCAATTCTGCTATTTGCGCGCACGAGGGTCTTCGCTAGCTCCGCGGGCGGATTCGCAAATACCCACCACGCTCCGAAGCAGGATCTTTCCATCCCGCGCGACAGCTGGACCGGCCAATATGACTGATGCAAACGATAGTGCGATGAACAAGCGCAACATATTCCTCGCGCTCCTGTCGCATTGCTCTCACGAATGCATCGCGAGCTAGGCAATCATAATCCCCCTGCATGCCTAGTTCGACTCAAACGTGGGAGGGCCATTCCGTCGGTACCCCTGGTAAAGCCGTGTATAGGCTGGCTAAGTACGGAAAAGTTGGCACTTAGATGGGGTAATCGGCCGACGTAGTTGTGGATAGCTGCAAATTTGGGGTGCTGCGCTTCAGGCCGATGGTGAAACGAGGTCACCGTTTAGGGCCCCAAGCATCAGAAGGAGAAGCGCAGCATGGACCATTTTGCTGGACTCGACGTGTCGGTCAAGGAGACGAGCTTGTGCATTGTGGACGATGCGGGCAGGATTGTCCGGGAAGTGAAGGTGGCGAGCAGACCCGACGCTCTGCTGGCGGTGCTGACGAACCCCGCCTACAACTTCAAGCGGATCGGGCTAGAAGCCGGGCCGCTGTCGCAATGGCTGTTCAGCGCTCTTGCCGAAGCGGGGTTGCCAGTGATCTGCGTTGAGACGCGGCACATGAGGGCGGCGTTAAGAGCGCAGATCAACAAGACGGACCGCAACGACGCGCGTGGCATCGCGCAAATGATGCGGGCGAGGCTTTATCGCCCGGTGCATGTCAAGACATTGCGTAGTCAGAAGCTGCGGATGCTGCTGACCCATCGTAAGCTGTCGCAATCGAAGGCCATCGCCATCGAGAACGATCTGCGCGCCACCTTGCGCAGCTTCGGCCTCAAGGTGGGCGTGGTGGGGACGCTAAAGTTCGAGGCGCGCATCAAGGAGCCTGTCGAGAACCTTCCTGACCTGGTCGTGCTGGTTGAACCGCTGCTCATTGTGCGACAGGTGCTGCGCGAGCAGCTCAGTATTCTGCATCGCCGCTTGCTGGCCATCGTGCGGGACGATGATGTGTGCCGGCGCCTAATGACCGTCCCCGGTGTCGGCCCCGTGGTGGCGCTGACCTATCGCGCTACCGTCGATGTGCCATCCCGCTTCAGAAACGCCAAGGCGGTCGGGGCGGTGTTTGGACTGACGCCTTCTCAGCATCAATCGGGTGAGAGTAACCGAACTGGCGGAATATCACGGTGCGGGGATGAGATGATGCGGGCAATGCTCTACGAAGCGGCCCAGATCCTGCTGGCACGCTCAACGCGGTGGTCCTGGCTCAAGGCCTGGGCGATGCAGATCGCCAGGCGCCGCGGGCTCAAAAAAGGCGATCGTGGCCCTGGCGCGCCGGTTGGCCGTGATTATGCATCGCATCTGGGTTGACGGCACCGAGTTCCGATGGACCCGGGAAGCCGCAGCAGCATGACAACCGTGCAGGATCAAACCCGATAGGAGGACTCTCGAACTCCACCGAGCGGTGGAATGATGTCCCTCGCGGGACGACGGATGAGGTGAGATCGCATGTCCGCTTGGACCTGTCGTCAGTCGGACGGCAAGGCCGCCCATTAGATTGTTCCACCTCGTCTTCGAATCCCATCATGGAAGGGCCTTGTGCCGATTCCGAAGAGAAGCGCGAGCCCGCGGGCGACATCGACACTGTAATCGTGGACGGTCTGAAAGTGCTTGACCCCAAACGGCCGATTAGAGAAGCGGACGTAGAGCGCGCATCGGAGATGTTCGCTTTGCCCCCAAGACCGGACATGCTGAGCATCGTCAGCGAGGTCCGCTAAGTGCCATCAACAGCCATCCCGGAGTATCAATTCCCGCCTCGAACCCATTGCGGACCCAGCCACCGATTCGAAAGGGATTATGATCAAGTGAGCGTCAAAACGGGCGCACCGGGGTTGCCCTAATTCCGGACAAAATCTGCACTTAAACGTCCCGCAACAGATTGCTTGTTCGACCGAATGGTCCCTTCTTCCCCTCCTGGCGGCGGAAGAGCGCGTGCAGACCGCCAGAGGGGCAAAGGGGCAGCGTATGAACTTCACCTACGCTTTAGCGAAGGCTACGTTGCGAGCTATCGGCTTCCTATTGGCGTTGAGTTGGATTTCCTCAGGGTCCCACGCTGCCGATCTGCCCAGCGCGGATGGCTACACGTTTGTAGAGCCGATGCCAGCGGTGGAGGCCGGCTGGCAGTTCCGCCTCACCCCTTACGCCTGGTTTGTCGGCGTCAGCGGCGATGTCACCGCGCATGGTCACACCGCGGACGTCAACGCCACCTTCCTCGACTATTTCCAGGGGGGCAACTCCGGTGTCGAACTGGATTCGCTCGCGGCGCTGATGGGCTACATGGAAGCACGGAAGGGCCGCTGGGGCGTCTACGGCGACGCGGTGTGGGGGCGCTTCGACTTCTCCAAGGGCGCGGTCCGCCAGCGTAATCCAATCGCCAATCTGAGCCTGTCGGCTCGCTCGAATTCGGGGTTGGTCTATGAGACCACCATGGTCGAAAGCGGCGTGACCTACGAGGTGGCGAAATGGGGTCCGGCGCGCTCGGCGACCGCCATGGATGTGCTCGGCGGCGCGCGCTACTGGAACCAGCAAGCGGATCTTTCTCTCGCCATCACCGGTGACATCGATCTCGGCACCCTCGGTCTAAAGCGCTCGGGCTCGCGCGCCGTCGCGCGGTCGGGCACGATTGAATGGGTCGATCCCTTCGTCGGCCTCCGGGTGCGCCACGAGCTCTCACCCGGACATGAGCTCCAGTTTCTCGGCGACGTCGGCGGCTTCGGCGCCGGTAGCGATCTCACCTGGCAACTCTTCGCCGGCTATGCCTTCGACTTCACCGTGGCGCATGCGATGCTCCACGGCGTTCTCGGCTATCGCGCGCTTGCCGTCGACTACAGCGAAGGCAGCGGTCTGAACCAGAACAACATCGATCTGATCCTGCACGGCCCGGTCGCCGGACTGAGCTTCAGATGGTAGCGGCCAAGCGCGCTCGCCCACGAACGCAACGCCGCCAACGGAAGGGAGGAACGATGCAACGCTTCTATCGGCTTCTGTACGGTCTCGTCGTCGCCAGCGTGGTGACGGCGCTGACATCTGCCGCCTTCGCCGGCGGGATCTTCGCCTACCCGCTCAAAGGCCAGTCCCAGGAGCAACAGGCGGCCGACCTCAACGCCTGTCATCAATGGGCCATGGCCGAGACCGGCTTCGACCCGGCCACGATCCCGCCGGCAAGCGGCGCCCAGGGCGCGCTGAAGGGCGTGTTCGTCGGATTGCTCGCCGGCGGCATCGTCGCCGCGACCGGCGGCGCCGCGGCGGCCATCGCCATCGGCGCCGGGGGTGGCGGCCTCATCGGCGGCATCCTCGGCAAACACAAGCAGGCGAAGATCACCGCGGCCTACACCGCCTATTTGCAGGCGGGAAAGACCTGCATGTCGGCCAAGGGCTACCAGGTTTCAATCTAGGGAGGCTCTCATGCGAATTCTAACTGCCAGGACCGGCATGCTCATCGGCTTGGTCTGCCTCGCCCCGACCCAGGGCTTCGCCGCCGCGAGCTCCTACCTTTGCGCTATCAGCGAGGTTTACGAATGCGCCGCGGTGGACGGCTGCGAGCGCGCCGACCTCAAGGACATCAACATGTCGGCGTTCATCACCGTCGATGTCGACAACAAGCAGCTGAGCTCGGCCGGCGTGGGTGAGGCCCCCCGCACCGAGGATATCGAAGGCGTCACCACGACCGACAAGGCGGTGTTCCTCTACGGCACCCAGGACGAAGAGACCTGGAACGCCACGCTGTCTCTCGAAAATGGTACACTCAGCGGCGGCATCACCAGCGGACCGTCGTCCTTCGCCATCTTCGGCAATTGCGTACCGAAGCCCTGATCCCCGCCGACAAAGACGCTGCCTTTGCTTAGTCTACATGCCTGCACTCGAAACCCATGAGGGAACCCCATGACTAAATCAGCTTTGGTAATCGCAGTCCTCGCCGCGGCTTTCTCGACCACCGCCTTCGCCGGCCCCGTCACCGAGGGGGAGAGGCAGTTCTGCGCCTACGACTACCGGGATTACTGCGGCCAGGACGGGCTCGGAAGTCAATTGCTGGCGCTGTGCATGAGCCAGCATGGCAAGGAACTCTCCCCGCAGTGCATCCAAGCGCTGATCGATGCCGGCGAGGTCACCAAGACCGAGGTCGAGGAGCGCGAGAAAAGCGGCCAATGATCGATCTGCGTTGGTCCCCTGCGAGCTGATCCCCTTCACCAGAACGGCTGATGCCATGACGTGCGCGGCAGGGTCGCGCGCGAACCCAGATGGAGTAAGAGCAATGACAACATGTAGCGTTATCGACCGCGCCGCCTGCGTCGTCACACTCGTTGCCGGCCTGCTTTGCCTGCCGCAACTATCGCTGGCCCAAGATGCGATTAGCGCGCCCGCGCAGAAGCAAATCGGCGCGGCCAAGAACCAGATCGTGCCGTCGCTGATCGTGATGAATGCCCATGGCGCCAGTCTTGAAGGCGACACGCTGACGCTGAATGGCGTCGCTCCGAATTCGATCATCTTCGCCGATCGCCCGGTGCGTTCCGCGGGACATGCGCTCACCACGCAGCTCCTGGAGGAATGGGGCACCAGCAGCGACGCGAGCTTTACCAAGGACCCGCCCAATGCCACCGTGTCGGTGTTCAACAAGGATGGCTCGAAGGTTCGCGACGCGGTGGTGGTGCTGAAGTCGCCGAAGCTCGAGGGCGATCAGTTGACGTTCGCCGTGCAGGTCCTGGAGGGAGATCTGGCCGGGGCCGACGGACCGGCTTCCGTCTTCATCGACATCATCGGCTTGCCGCGCACGCCGCTGTCGTTCGCTGGCGTCGCGCGCCGCACGGCCTATCGCGGCGCTTGGTACGGCGCGGCCGCTGCCGGTGCGGCAGTCGCCGCAGGAGCCGCCGCTGCGGCGCCATACTATTACGCTAGGCCCGCCTGCGGATATTATCCCTATCCACCTTGCTATTGAGCCGTTCGCCGGAGGATCTGCGGGAGAGACGGGCGGATGAATTGAGGCGAGCGTCGCCTCGACATTCATTGCTCGGCGCTCCCGTCGGCGCCTCGCTAGCCGCCGCGCCAAACGGCAAGGAGCCATGCCATGAAGACTCTGCTGACCGCATTGACCCTGGGCCTTCTGGCCGGCAACATTCTCTGCTCGGCTGCGAGCGCTCAGGAGACGACAGGCGTTCCGGGCTCGCCGAGCGCCACCACGACCGATTGACGGTAACTATCTTCCCAATCCGCCGCCCAAGTTCGGCGGCGAGATCAACCTCAACGCCAAGACCTCCAAGCCGTGGTGGCCGCCGACCGTCGTCCCGCCCAAAGGCGCGCCCAACATCTTGCTGATCATGACGGACGATCAGGGCTACGGGATCAGCGGCACGTTCGGCGGCGTCATTCCGACGCCAACCATGGACCGCATCGCGCAAATGGGACTGCGCTACACGGAGTTCCATTCGACCGCGCTGTGCTCGCCCTCGCGCGCGGCGATCATCACCGGCCGCAACCATCATTCCGTCGGCTTCGGCGTCATCTCCGAACAGGCCACCGGCTATCCGGGCTACAACTCCATCATTGGCGTCGACAACGCCACCATCGGACGAAATCCTGAAGGACAACGGCTACGCGACATCGTGGTTCGGCAAGAACCACAACACGCCCGACTTTCAGTACAGCGCGGCTGGACCGTTCAACCAATGGCCCGTCGGCATGGGCTTTGATTATTTCTACGGCTTCATGGGCGGGGAGACGGATCAGTGGACGCCATTCCTGTTCCGCAACACCACGCAAATCTTCCCTTGGCGCGACCAGCCCGGCTTCAACCTAATCACCGGCATGGCCGACGACGCCATCCACTATCTCAAACAGTTGAACACGTCGGCGCCCGACAAGCCGTTCTTCCTCTATTACGTCCCCGGCGGCACCCATGCGCCGCATCAGCCCACGCGCCGAATGGATCGAAAAGTTCAAGGGCAAGTTCGACATGGGTTGGAACGAGCTGCGCGAGCAGATCTTCGCCAACCAGAAGCGGCTCGGTGTGATCCCGGCGAACACGACGCTCACGCCTTGGCCGGACGGCCAGCCCGAGTACGGTGGCGCCAAGCTGCCGAAGTGGGACACGCTCTCCGCCGATGAGAAGAAGCTGTTCGCCCGCCAGGCCGAGGTGTTCGCCGCCTACGTCGCCTATACCGACCACGAGATCGGCCGCGTCATCCAGGCGGTGGACGACATGGGCAAGCTCGACAACACGCTGGTCATCTATATCAGCGGCGACAATGGCACGAGCGCCGAGGGTTCGACCATCGGCACGCCGTTCGACATGGCCGCGATCCAAGGCATCGACGTGCCCGTTCCCGAGCAGTTGAAGTTCTACGACGTCTGGGGCTCGCCTGAGACCACCCCGCATATGTCGGTGGCATGGTCCTGGGCCTTCGACACACCGTTCAAGTGGACCAAGCAGATCGCCTCCCACTTTGGCGGGACCCGCCAGGGCATGGTGATCGCCTGGCCGAACGGGATCAAGGACGCCGGCGGCATCCGTCACCAATTCCATCATTTGATCGACATCGTGCCGACCATCCTCGAGGTCACCGGCATCCCGGCCCCGGTGATGGTCAACGGCGTCGGCCAGAAGCCGATCGAAGGCGTGAGCATGGCCTATACCTTCGACAAGGCGAACGCCGACGCTCCGTCGACCCACAACACCCAATATTTCGAGATGTTTGGCAATCGGGCCATCTACCACGACGGCTGGATCGCTTCGACCACCCCGCCTCACCCGCCATGGCTGATGGGCTTGGAAAAGATGCCCGACGTAATCACCGGCTACAAATGGGAGCTGTACCACATCGCCGAGGACTACTCGCAGGCCAACGATCTCGCAGCCACGATGCCCGACAAGCTGCGCGAGATGCAGGAGCTGTTCCTCGTGGAAGCGGCAAAATACCAAGTGTTCCCATTGGACAACAGCATCCTTCCGCGCATTCTTGCCCCCAAGCCGAGCTACACAGCCGGGCGAACCGAGTTTACCTATCCGGGCGACCTCACCGGCACGCCCAATGGCGACGCGCCGAACATTCTCGCCAGGTCCTTCACCGTCGCGGCGGAGATCGAGGTTCCTGCGGGTGGCGGCGATGGGATGATCGTCACCGACGGTGGCCGCTTCGGCGGCTACGGGCTCTATGTGCTGAAGGGCAAGCCGGTCTTCACCTACAATCTACTCGCGCTTGAGAAAGCTCGGTGGGAAGGGCAAGAGGCGCTTGGCCCGGGCAAACACAAGCTCGAGTTCGACTTTAACTATGATGGGCCAGGCATGGCCAAAGGGCGGCAGCGGCGTCTTGAAGGTGGACGGCAAGGAGGTCGCAACCAAGAGCATTCCCCATAGCATCCCGGCCATCTTGACCATCGACGAGACCCTCGACATCGGCTCAGACACCCGCACTTCGGTGGACGACGCCGACTACCAGGTGCCGTTCCGCTTCACCGGCACGATCAGCAAGGTGGATTTCAAGCTCGGACCATCGCAGATGCTGCCCGAGGACCACAAGGCCGTGCAGGACATGAAGGACAACGTGAACAAATAGCAGTCGGGCCATTGTGTGACCGTGCGTGGGCACTAACCCTGAGATGGCGATTGGTCCGCTTTGGGTCGATGCTGTCGATAAACGTTTTTCGAGGCGCGAGTGAGCAACATTGTTTCAAGATAGGAGTCGGGCTCGCAACATCGATTCAAGAACCCCGACACCTGGATTCGATTGTTGCCAGCGCGCTGCTCCTTGCCGACTTTATCGACAGTATCGGTCATGAGCGGCCATCTCGACCACGCCAATGGCACGGCAGCTTAGGCCCTTGGAACGGACGTTGGGATCCTCGAAGTTACCTCTTCCCAGACGACGGCCGTCTCTAGCAACTCGTTCAGCCGCAAATTAAGATGGTTGCGAGCCCCCGCAACCACCGACAATCGACTCTCCGGCGCCCCGGCTTTGGGGGTTTTGTTTGGGGTCTGCGTCGTCGCCAAAGGCCAAGATCTGACCGAAGTCGCCATGCAGGGTGGCGGCGATGCGATGCCCTTGTCCATTGGCCGCAGCTCAACACGGCCGATCAGCGGCCCGAGCACATCGGTGGCCCCGGTCCCGATGGCGGGTTTTGCGATACACACAGCAGCTCGCATGCGAGCTCGCAGCCCGATCTTGGTTCTCTTTGTCACCCCAGTCTCCCCGAAGCGTCCCGATCAGACGAACGTTGATGGCTTGGCTAGGCTTGAGCAACCCCACGACGTGCATCGCGATCGGTTAACTTCCACTCGGGTTTGTCTGACAATGTCGAAGGAATCGCCTACTATCGGCGCACAATGTTTGCTCTGCTCTGTCCTGAAGACTTGGCCGCGCCATTGAAGTCTAAGAGCCGGGCGTGAGCCACGGCGAACCGCTCAAGCTCGGCAGCCAATCTCGACCAAGACCCCATGTTATGGCCCTATCCGAAATGGCACTCGTCCGAAGGAGGTACCGGGTATGAAGCGCGTTTTGATCTTCGCCTGTGCGATCTGGATTTTCGCGTCGATGGTCGGCAATGCAATTGCACAATCACCGGTCAAATCCGGAAAGACGATTACCTTGCAAGCCGCGCTTCAAATTGCGCAGGTCGCGCTTGAAAAGATTCATGCCAACGGCGCGAACAACGTCGCCATTGCCGTAACCGACAACGCCGCCCGTGTGCTGGTGTTGCTCAGGGACGACAACGCCACCGAACACCCGGCGCTGGCCGCCTCGCGCAAGGCCTGGACGGCCGCGAATTACCGCAGCTCGACCAAGGATGTCCTCGCCAGGATCAAAGAGAACAAGGGCGACGACGGGCAGCTCGTCCATACGACGAAATCCCTATTCTTGATGGGCGGCGTACCGCTCCGGGATGGCGAGGATGTTGTCGGCGCGGTCGGCGTTGCCGGCAATCCATCGGGATTTCAAGACGATGCGGTCGCCACCGCCGCGGCCGATGCTTTCAAGAAGCTCCTGTCCGACAATCAATAGTGAGTGAGCTTGCATGCGGCGAACTCGCAAGGATCGAGGTCTTGCCGGCTTCGTAGCGAGCGCGGCGAGGTGGGCTCCTGTTCTGGTCTTTTGTGCTTTCCTGCTCTTGATCGACCAGGCGGCCGCGGGCGACTGGCATGTGACGTTGCCGAGCGAAACGAACGCCGCGATGCATCCGCCAAGCTATCCGGACTGCCCGTCCTGGACGGATCAGAGCCCGCCGAAATGGCAATATGATTGCAAGGTGGCGATGTCCGGAGCGGATGGACGGCTGTCGCTTCCCTACAATTCGAACCTGCCCCATCTGTCGAAGGCGCCCGATGTGGTTGCCGGGGCGCCCAAGCTGACGGTGTTCCTGCCTGGCACGACTAACCATCCCGGTCAGTTTGCGTCCCTTCTGGAGACACTATCCCTTTCCGATCAACACGTTGTTGGATTGATGTATCAGAGTTCCCCGTATGCCGACGAGGCGGCTTCGAAGCTGTGTCGGCAGCAACCGGACGGAGCGAAATGCCTTGCGAACTTCCACGCGGACATCTTGTTCGGCGGCGATGCAAGCGGCTTCTGGGATGTGAGCACCGAGAATTCGATTGTCTCGCGTCTCCGCTCGCTGCTTGGATATCTTGCCGAGCACTATCCGGATGAAGGGTGGCAATCGTTCCTCGTGCCGGAAGGACAGGACCCGGAGCACGATCGGATCGATTGGAACAAGGTGACGTTGGTTGGATTCTCGCAAGGGGCAAGCCATGTCGGTTTTGCCGCGAAGGAATTGCCGCTCGCACGGGCTGTCATGATCAGCGGCCCGCAGGATCTCTGCAAGGACAGCGGAGATTGCGGTGGATTCTGGACATCGCGGGACCCAAAAACACCCGCGTCTCGTCAATTCGGAAATCATGAATCGATCCGAACTGTACCGCGACCGTATTCGCGATAATTGGCGCCGGATGGGGATCCTTTCAGAAGACGAACAACCCGCCGATATCGGGGACGGGCTGAACCTGACCTTCGTCGCCTCGACGCCGCAAGGCTTGATCAGCGACTTGCTTCCGGTTGAGCCCGCAGCGAAAGCCTGCGAACCCCGGTGCACACACTTGAGCATGGCGATGGAGGTCCTGACGCCCAAGGTCACGACCTACGCCATGCCTCAGTCCGAACCGGGCAGCGCAAAGCAAGATGCCGTACCGGTTTCGGTCTACGCTCGGTTTGTGTGGCCGTACCTTCAGCGTGGTGCCAATCCGCACTGAATACCCATTTCGTTGAAGTGCCATCAGCGTGATGGCGAAGAAGAGCCCGAGCCGGGCGCAAAGTCGCAGCCGGCCATCGCTGCCTATAAGCGCAACGGTTCTTATTGATCGCGATCAGATGCGTTCACAACGGACTCAACATCAGTCAGCCAAACCAGATTCTCTTTCTTTAGGCGTTCCAGCACACGCCTCATGGCCGCGGCCCCATCTGGAGTCCCGACTACAAACGGGTGGATGCCGATAGCGACAACTGTCGCGTTGCCGTCTGGATTGGCCTCAGCCTCTCGCGCAAGCTCGGTGACATAATCTATCCATAGTTTTTCCATGTCGGTCGGTTGCTTGTCGCGTGCAAGGAACTGACCCATATCCACCGTAACGGCCGGATAGGGTATCAAGAGAAGCTGCCCGTCAGGGGTCTTTAAATTCGAGAGAGTGTCCGAGTCCATACTATCGAGCGTGTATCTGAGGCCTTCAGCCGCAGTCGCTCGAAATGTATCGACGTTGGGATAGACACTTGGGCTGGTCCATCCCTTTGGACGTGTCCCTGTTTCCGTTTCGATCATGTCGAGGGTGCGCTTAACGTAGTCCTCTTGTGCGGCTAGCCCGCGTCCGAGCGGTAATAGATCCGTCGAGTTGTTGATACCATGCGCCACGATCGGCGCTTCTGGAACAAGCGCTCGGAACTGCTTCCATAGCTCGGGATGATTCCCTGGGAACAGAGCATTTAGAGCGATGCTGAGAGGCACCCCTTGCTCTTTGAAAAGCCTGCCGACCCGGGGAATACCAAAGTTGACGGCGTATTGCCTAAATGCCTCGTCAACGAGATCCGGATTGCGCGTAGCCATGTCCGGTCTGAAGTCCGGGCCGTGGCCGAAGCCCCAGACCTCCACGTATAGGACGAAGCAGACCGCTACTTTTTTGCCACCGGGCCACTCTTTGACATCAATGGCGGCGCGTGGGAATCCCGTGATCCAATCGGACTTGGTTTCGTCACTCGCCAGACTCGCTGTCGTCAGCAAACAAACGAGCGCAACAAGTATCGTGCTCTTTACCCTATTACCCATCGTCGCTTTTATCACTGCTCGTTCGGCATCTTGTGTTCTTCGAATGAATTGAATTTCGTGCCGACAGCCGGATGCTGCGGCGTTGCCGTTTTCAAAGTTTCTGCATGCGCTGACTCACCCATTAACTCGACATCCATGCGAAACTCTTTGCCGAACACGAGCACTCCCACCCCCCGATCGTTGATGATGCGGCCGAGCAGCATCACCAGTTGATCCTCGGTGACGTCTGGAATCAACTCAGCCATGATAAGGCGGTCATTCACCGCTTTCCGGCCCATCATCTGAGCCAGGATCTGGAAGTGAACGTTCTCCCGGCGCATCGTCCAGGCGGTCCCGACGACGGCATAAAGCCTCGACCACTCTTCCTCGCCCATCTCCTTGCGCCACTTGGTGACGAGAGCCTCGAAATTATCGACCTGGAGCTTGCCCGCGAGATGGATGTTCCCCGCGACCGAAGGCCAAACCGAACTGGCAAAGGCGGAGTAGTCGTCGGCGTTGAAGGTGCCGGTCTTGAGCACCTTGTCGGTGAAGTCGATGCCGCCTTGCAAAATAGTCCGGCAATGCTGCTCGACGTCAGGCGGCATGCCGACCTGACCCAAGGTCGCGAGCCCGCCCTTTAGCATCTGGTTGAACTCGGTAAGCTTCGGCCGCCAATTTCCGTCTTCCGGGCTGTCAAAATAAGGAGACAGAATTTCGTACACACCAACGAGCGTATGCGAGACCGACTTCATCTGTTGATAGAGCTTTGGAACGGCCTCCACGGAGGTCTCCTGGCCGTTGCGTCGCAGGATGTACTTGCCGCCGACGCCATTGAACAGCACCAGGATAACGGGCGACTGCTTTTCCCCGACCAGACGCTGGGTCGCGGTGTAGTTCTGCTGCATCTTGTCGTCGATCGCGTATAGCCTCTGTGCGGCCTGCTCGCTCTTTGAGAGCTGGATCTCGGCGAGCACATGATCAAAGTCTTCGGCATGGACCAACGAAGCACTCAATGCGATGACGGCGGCACCGACAACGATTCTCAGCATTTTCCAGCCTCCCAGCGGCTTAGTTGATCCTCGATCATGCCTGGACAATCTAAAATTTACATGAAAAGGGGCATCTATTATTGGTGGGGCGCCAACGTGAGCTGGGCGTGACTGCTGTCTGCTCGCGAACTAACGGCGCACCACGCCATTGGCATACCGCAGGCCGTGCCAAGCATCACCAACATAGGTTAGTGCGAGGACACAATTTCTTCCCCACTATCCGACCAGCGGGCGTCATCGGCTCGATCACGTGACCGGATAGGCCGGCGCGGCGTGTTGAAGGCTTATTTTCGGTTGAGTAGCATCGAGACAGCTAAGATTTGCTCTTGGGGGAGTGGCGAGAGCGTGCAGACCGGCTGGCAAACGCGGCGCGAATTCCTAAAGGCGACGGCCGCCGGCACTGCCGGCCTCCTCGTCTCCACTCTCGATCTCGGCCGGTGGATGCCATCCTACGCCGCCACGATGAACTCGCCCGGAGGGTGGAGCGGACCGGCGGGGCAAGCCCATTACCGCATCGACGGACTTGCGAAGGTCACCGGGCAAAAGATTTACGCCCGCGACTTCCGGCCGGTCGATCTGCCCAATTGGCCGACGACATACCGTCAAGCGCTGGTGGTGTGCGCGACATTCGTCGATCACATCTTCGATGGGCTCGACCTCGATCAGCTCCCGAAGGAGCTTCAGCCCGTCGTCACCATAACCGCCGCCGATCTGGCTCGCGATTTCATCGGCATCGCCGAAGAGGACTATCCGGAAGGCGAGTATCTCGTACCGAGCGGAAAGCCGCCGTCCTATCTCGGTCAGGCAGTAGCGATCCTGCTTTACGACGAGTTGGCCGCCTATAACGCGGCCAAAGAACAGATCGTGTTCAACGGCAAAGTCGTCCGCGTCGGTGACGCGGTGGCGTTGCCGCGAGCCGACCAACTACACGCCGGAAACCAAGCATCGTTCACGTCGTCACCAGACAGGGCGACCAACACTTCGCGCAGACGATCCAAGGGCCGGTCATCCCTCGGAGCCGGGGGCGACAAACCAAAAGGCCATGGACCTCGTCAACTTGATCGGCGAGAAGCTCACGTCGACTGATCTGGCCGTTTACCGCCAAACTTACGAGACTCCCGTCGTTGACCCGATGTTCATGGAGCCGGAGTCGGGCCTCGCCTGGTTCGACCGAGAGGCAAAGACACTGCGGATGCTGATCGGCACGCAGTCACCCGGCTATGACGTGAACTCCGCGCGAGCCCTATTCGCTCCAAAGACGTGTCCGATCGACATCGACGACGTCCATCTCTATGCGGCCTATCCCGGCGGCGGATTTGGCGGACGCGACACTTCGATCTTGTGTCTATTTCTTGCTCTCGCCGCCGCCTATTCGGACACGCCGATCCGTATCGCCCATGACCGGTTCCAGCAGTTTCAGACCGGGATCAAGCGCCACGCTTCCAAGATCGAGCTCACAGTCGGCGTGAACAAGGCGAACTATATCGAAGCGGTTCGAAATCACTCGATCCTGAACGGCGGTGGCCGCCGCAATGTCAGCACCTTTGTCGCCGACGTGGTCGGCATAATGGGAACGGGCGTGTACCGGGCACCTTTCGCCGACATTTGGTCCCGCGCACAACGCACGGTGTCACAGGTTGCCGGCTCCATGCGGGGCTTTGGTTCGTTTCAGTCTACCTTCGCGGTCGAATCGATGGTGGACGAAATCGCCGTCGCACGCGGACTCGATCCCCTCGAGTTCCGGAAGATCAATCTTCTGCAACCCGGCGATTCGATCGTCACCGGCGCGCCGCGGACTCCGCCCGGATTGGGCGAGATATGCGCCAAGCGCTGGCCCATCCGCTGTGGATCAACCGCACAGCGGATCAGGAGCGGTTCTCGACCGAGGACGAACGCTACGGAGTCGGCGTCTCGCTTGCCATGAAGAATTTCGGCTCCGGCGCGGACGCAGTGATGTCGCAAGTGCGGATCAATCGTGACGGCCGTGTTTCCGTTGTCACCAACAACGTCGATATGGGCCAGGGCTCGGCGACGGTTCATGCCCTGGCTACGAGCAAGGCGCTGGGACGGAATGCCGACGCCATCGACACGGGCAGCACGGAGATATTCCACGAACTGAAGCTCGTCGGCGGCTTCAAAGAGCAGCCTATCAATCCGCGTTGGACGCCGATCGTCTGGAACTCGACCAAGGCGACAGCGGGAGTTCGGGCGTTGGGTGCACGCCACCGAACAGGCGGCTGACATTCTCTTGAAGACGGCGATTCTGCCCGCGGCCCGTTCGATCTGGGGCGCCGAAGCCGACAAGATCGGCGTCGCGAACGTATCGTGGAGCGAAGGCCGGTTGGCCGGCGAAGGCTTGGAACCGATCCCATTTTCGGCGCTCGCCGCGAAACTCTACGAGCAGAAACTCGCGATCAGCGCCATGGTGCACGCATTTTTCAGCGGTCGTTGGGTCGAGGCAGACTATTCGGTCGGCGGCGTAACCAGTCGTTGGCCGATCGATGCCTTGGCGATACAGCGCGGCGACGAGCCAGCTTATGAGTTAATCGACCGTCAGAACCCGAAGCTTTTCACCATCGAAAGCATGTGGGAGAAGGACGGTCAGAGCTTCGCCGCCGCAGGCGCGATCACCGCCGTCAAGGTCAATCGCAAGACCGGCGCGATCCGCCTGGTGAAAGGCGTGCATCTCCTCGCACCGGGCACCGTGCTCCAACAGGATCTGCTCGAAGGGCAGATGGACGGTGGTTGGGCGATGGGCGTCGGGCACGCACTGTTGGAGCAACTCCCGGCCGACGAAACCGGCGCGGCAAACGGCAGGTGGAATCTCAATCGCTACCACGTTGTCCTTTCCGCCGATTGCGCCATCCACGACGTGGAGAAGATTTTGATCCCGCCCGATTCCAAGGATCCAAGTCCACGCGGCATCGCCGAACTCGTCATGATCCCGGTACCCCCGGCGATCTCCAATGCGGTCACGCACGCCATCGGCCATCGCTTCCGGTCGCTGCCGATAACACCCGACAAAGTGCGGGCAGTCTGGAGCTGACATGGCCGATATCGCGCTCGACCTGACCATCAACGACGAGCGGATCGTCCGCGATCCAATCGACGGCGAGATGTGGCTCAACGACTTCCTGCGTAACGAGATCGACCTGACCGGCACCAAGTTTTGCTGCGGGATTGCGGTTTGCCGGGTCTGCACGGTCGCGGTCGCGCGCGTCTCCGGCGCGCATCCCGAGCCGATCCAATCGTGCACCACGCCGCTCAGCGCGGTAAACGGCAAGATCATCACGACGGTCGAAGGTCTCGGCAAGAGCGGAGAGCTTCACCCGCTCCAGCATGCCTTCCTGAGGAATTTCTCGTTCCAGTGCGGGTATTCGGCGCCGGGCTTCCTGATGGCCGCCTACTGCCTGCTCGACCGGCTGCAACGCAGCCCCATACCGAAAAGCGCCGTGGACGCGGCCATCGAGGACGCGGTCGGCCAGCACATCTGCCGGTGCAGCGGCTATGTCCGCTACCATCGCGCCATTCGCGAAGTCATTCTCGACACCCCTGGGCTTGCCACCTGAGGATCGGAGATCGAAGAAAATGACAGGGTCGAGTATCCGCGTCGCGATTGTCGCGGCGGTCGCTTTCGTCCTCGCAGGCGACGTCGCGGTCCATGCCGGCGACGACTACGACATCCACGCCTATGGGCGCGAATGCGCGAGATTAATCGCCGAGGTGCCGCCTTTCAACTGTCTCGACGGGCAAATCGTCCCGATCACCGTGAACGGCAAGACGCCCGCGACCTACACACCCCACATGCGTTGCGACAAGCCGGCCTACCTGCCTTATCCGGAGGAGACCGACGGCCAGTGCGCGCCCTATACGCGGGTCAGGACGGTGCGCGACGACGACATTCAGATGCTGGCCTATTGCCGCCGGATGTACATCCGCTCGGCCGACGACCCGCACTTCGACTCGATCGAAGCCATCATGCACAACGTCAAGACGGGCAGCACATGCTTCTTCATCTCGAAGAATTTCGGCGAGAAGCCGGAGGGTGAAGATGGCCGCCGGGTGCCGCCGCCGACCGAGGAAACGCCGCCCGATGGAATGGTGTCCGCGAAAGAGCTTTGGGCTTCGCCCCAGCAGATCGTCAATCATAGTTGCATCTCTTGCCACGACAGCGATCCGTGGATGCATACGCCTTGGATCGACCAGACCCAGCAAGTTCCTTCCGATCCGTGGGGGTTCCACTCGGTGGATGTCGGCGGCCCTTTCGTCAATTGGCCCAAACCACAGAGCATATCGACCCGCGGCAACTCGTGTACGAGCTGCCACCGCATTGGGTCTCTCAACACCTGCAAGACGCAGGTCGTCGGCGATTTTGGCGAGCAGCCGGCCAAGATGCTGCAATCGATCGGCTGGGCGCCTCATGGCCGCTTCGGCGCCGCCAAGGGGACGGCTTACGACAACCCGCCGCAGGTCTACACCGCGTGGGAGGCGCATCCCCATGGCTGGATGGGTGAGCGCCTGCCCGATGTCGGTAGCGACCTTTGGCAGGAGTACGAAGCCAAGATCAAAGACTTGCAACGCTGCTGCGCCGATCCTTCGGCGCCAGACTGTATCGTCGAGCCCATCGAGAATCTGAAGCAGTGGCTCGAGCGGAAAGAGGCCGCGATCAAACAGTAGATGCGCCGCGGGTGCGGCCGACGGCGGCTGAGCGATGCGCTGCGAAGGAGAGGGGGGCCTTTGTCTGTATCGGCTGTTCAGCGGTGTGACATGCGGTTACCGGACTTCCTCAACATCGTTATACCATTTCACCCGTTCGCCGATGCGCGCGCGAAGCCGCCAGGCGAGTGGCTTGGGCTCGGCATTGATCCGGTCTTGAAGAGCCGCCACCTGCGCGCCGAGGCGCGCCTTCTGTCCGCCATCGAGCTGCGCGTGGTTGCTGGCATATCGCAGCAGTTTGTCCAAGTTCATGGTTGATGTTCGCCACAGGCCCCAATCCTCGGCGCACAATTGGGCGATCCGGGCGACATTCAAGATCTCGCCGTCGCTTTCGCCGAACGGGTGCTCGAGCAGGAGCGCCATCATGTCCACGAGGTCTTTCTCGTTGATCTTTACGATCTGCATTTTGGCGAGGAGCAGCTCAGCGAGGGGCAGCGTCGGCGCATCGACCTGAAGCCGATCCTCCACCTGTATCGGGTGGCAAAAGTCGAGCTTGTCGTAAAAGATATCGACGTGGAGACCATTCGAAGTGCTCGCGAAGATTGCGCGTGCGCCTTCTGATACGACGAACACCTCGCGATCCTCGCGATAGCCGAGACGCGTCAGGACCTCTTGGACCTCGTGCGCTTCCTTCTTGCGCCCGGCAAAGTCGATGTCCCGATAAACCCGGTCGCTGCTAACGAGGGAAGCATGGCTCGGAGAGCGCCGGAGGATGGCCATTGATCCCACCAGGCGGAGCGTAAGCCCTGCCTCGCCCATGACCGCCATGATGCGATCGGCCTCGATTTCCAACTCTCTGTAATCCAACTCTCAGCTCGCGATCGCTAGCGACCTCTTGGTTTACGGTGTGGGTCTCATTTGCTTGTCACGTTCCAGCCAAATCGCGTGCCGGTCCGTGGCTTCTATTCTGGCGGGATCTCCTTGAAGGCAAAGTCGACGTTGATGCCACGCGAGCGCTGGATCATCTTGGCCAGGAAATACCAAATGATAGACACCGCCAGGATGCCGAACACCACCTGATAGGCCAGCACGCTGGTCAGGCCAAGGGCGCTGTAGAACATGAACATCAGCACCATGACGCCGCCGACCAAGGCGCCGATCAGGCCGAACACCGTGACCATCGGGATGTTGCCGAACTTGTAAACCGCGCCGGGCGAGGCGTCGTAAAGCGCCTTGGCGCGGTATGGCATCAGCGCGCCGGCGAGGGCGGTGATGACAAAGACGTAGCCGCAGGCAAAGGTGACGCCAAGGGTCAGCGCCGTCCACTGGCCCCACAAATTATAGACCAGGATCACCGGAATGCTGGCAAGGAAATACGCGACATGCGCGTTGACCGGCGTGTGTAGCCGCTCGGACACCCGGCTCACCCATTCCGGCAACAGGCGATCAAGAGACATCGCCACCATGACGCGGGTCATGCCGATATAGCAGTTGTTGACGATCTGGAAGGCGTTGAGGATGTAGCCGAGCGAGATGAGCACGACGATGATCGGGCTCCCCGCCAAGGCCATGGCCACGATGTTCGGCCAGAGATAGATGCCGTTGAATTTGCCAGCGTCCAATCCGGACCAATAGCCCGCCCCGGCGACGTAGAGGAACTCGGTGCCGATGGCGTGCTGGAAGGCCGCCGCCAAGGCAGCGAGCAGCAAGCCGGTCGCGATCAGCGACCCGAGGATGATCACGATCTGGTTCTGGAACGAGCGCGCGCCTTTGATCTCGCCGTTCTGCTCGGCGCTATAGGTCGCCCATTGCAGCGAGGTCCAGGCGATCGGCGCGATCAGCAACGTCGCCAACAGGCTGAACGGCGGATTGAGATCGATATTGGCCGCCTTCGCCGCGTCGATCGCCGTCTCGTAGAAATTCGGTGCTCCGCCCGAGGCGACGACGAAGTCGTTGAGCTTCTGGGCGAAGGCCTCCGGCGTCGCCGTGAAGAACAGGTACAGCATGAGGCCGAACGACAGCAGCGTCGCGTACCACATCACATATTGGAATTTGACGTAGTTCTTGAAGCCGCTGACCAGGAGCACCATCGCCAGCAAAGCATTGAGAATGCTGACGATGATGATGCCCCAGGGCGTGGTGAACCACACGCCGATCGCGGTCAGTGAAGGGTTGCCCATGCGTGCCGCCCAGTCCCAGAAACAGGGGCGCGAGGCCGAGATAGGCGAGCAGCCAGCCGGACAGAGCCACCCATTGCAGGATCCAGATGACGAACCCGGACATCACCACCGAGAAGCCGACGCCGCCGCCGAACACCCGGCTCTGAAACACGTAGTCGCCGCCAGAGCGCGGCAGCGCCGTGGACAGCCAGATATAGGTCAGCGCGATGGGGATCTCGAAGATCATGGCGAGCAGAATTCCCCAGACGAGCCGGCCGCCGGGCAAGGCTCCCGGCGCCCACAGATAGGTCCATGGGAAGATCAGGCCCATGGTCAGGATGTTGTAGATGAAGGCCGAATAGGGCGACATGACCCGTACCAGGCCCGATGTGTTGCGGGTGAAAACTTCAGGCTTTGCTGCAGCGACTGCCATCGTAGGTTCTCCAGCTCTCTTGTGTTGCCTCGGCCCCGAGTACTTCAGCCGGCCGTCAGCTGATAGTGCTTCACCTCATCACGCGCCAAAGTCAGAAGGCAGCCACGCAGAACACCCTCGCCATACTCGCTGCCAGGATTTACAGACGTTGTCCGGCCGATCTTGATGACCCCGCCGGACTCATGGATATGGCCGTGCAGGCTGAGCAGCGGCTGATGCGTCTCGATTGCTCGCCGCACCGCCTTGCTGCCGGCGCCATGCATCACGGCCTGGCCCCCCTTGACGATTTGGGTCGGCGGGCTCGTGCTCCAGTCCAGCATCGGACAGGTATCGAGCGTCGAATCCACCGGGGGGACATGGAAGTTGAAGATCGCGTGCCGGGTGTCGGCGACGCCGTCCGCCAACCCTTCGATCATCGTTCCGAGGTCGTCATCGTCGACCTCGCGCGGCGTCCTCCATGGCGTCCGATTGCTGAAGCCGACGCTGATCATGGTGTGGTGATCGTCAATCTCGACTTCCTTGTCCTCGCAGAAGGTCATCGCCTCCGCGTTCGCGGTCTTGAACAGCTCCAGCACCTCGGGATCGTCGTCATTGCCGCCGATCACAAAGCATTTGACCCCGCTCCCCGCGAGCCGGGTCTCGGCAAGGTCGATCCAGGAGGCGAGCCGTTCGCGGGCGAGGTCGTGGAACAGACGATCGACAGCCGCCGCGTCGCCTTGAATTGCCCGATACTCGTCCTCCCCCATGATCTTGCTGTAATAGCCGAGGGTTTTGATCCGATCGTCGAAGTTCTCCAGATCGCCTTGCCCCTCCAGGCGCTCGGTATGGCCCATAAGGTGCGCGCGATAGTTGCCGTTGCTCTCGCGGATAATGGGGATGGCGAGCTTGCCGACCACATCGCCCCCCATGATGAGGACGTCGGCCTCGTAATGCTTGGCGGCATTGATGAATTTGCGAAAGATGCGGTCCGAGCCATGAAAATCGGAGGCGAAGAACACGCGTGTCAGCCTCTCGGTGCTCTTTGGGGCCGCGCTCCTGCGAAAGAAAGACATAAGAACCGGTTCCCCCGCCCAAACGGCGAACTCTTCAGTCCCGACAACCCCGAACTCCCGCTAGTCTACACCCGCCGCCAATGCCAAGATAAAGCCCAGTCGAGCTTTTTCACAAGGTGCGAAAAGTCACGGTATTGCGCCGACTGTTGCCGAAAGAGCGCGCCGTCGTCCTCGCTGGGCACGTTCCAGCCGACTTTGGCTCAGCTTTTGATGCGCGACATCTCGGGGTCGTAGAGCGGCTCGAAGAATATCTCCGCGGGCACGCGGGAGGTTGCAACCTCGAGCTCGTAGCGGCCCGAAAGCAGCCCGGCCCGGTCGACACCGTTTTCGGCGTCGCGGACATAGCCGTAGCCGATCGAGCGCCCGACCGTGTAGCCATAGCCGCCGCTCGAGAGCCAGCCGACGCGCTTGCCGTCGCGATAGATGGTCTCGCGCCCAAGGAGGATCACCGCTGGATCGGCGGTAAATCCGGCGAGGAGCCGCGGCAACGGCTTCCCGGCCTGGGCTTCGAGGGCTTCCCGGCCCTGAAACGGCCGGTTCGACTTGAGCTTCACCGCCCAGGCGAGGCCGGCGACGAGCGGCGAGTGGTCGGGTCCGATATCCGCCCCCCAGGCCCGATAGCCCTTCTCCAGGCGGAGCGACTCGATCGCCCGGTAGCCGGCATTGGCGATACCGTGCCCTTCGCCCGCGGCCATCAGCGCCTCGTAGAGGCTCGCCGCGAACTCGACCGGAACATGGAGCTCGAAGCCGAGCTCGCCGACATAGGTCACGCGGAGCGCAAGGAGAGGCGTGCCCGCGAGCGCGATGCGCTTCACCCTGCCGAAGGGGAAGGCGGCATTGGCAAGGTCGTGCTCGGTCAGTGCCTGCAACACCTCGCGCGACCGCGGACCCATCACCGAAAGCACGGCATAGGCGGAGGTGACATCGATCAAGCGGGCATCGAGCCCCTCGGGGATCGAGCGCGAGATCCAGTCGAAGTCATGGGTGGCGAAGCCGGTGCCGGTGACGATGTAGTATTCGTCCGGCGACAGCCGGCCCACCGTCAGATCGCACTCGATGCCGCCGCGGGCGTTCAGCATCTGGGTATAGACAAGATGACCGGGCGGCTTGGCCACGTCGTTGGCCGCGATCCACGACAGCGCCTCTTCCGCGTCGCGGCCAACCAGCAGGAACTTGGCGAATGACGTCTGGTCGAACACGGCGACGCGCTCGCGGCACGCCTCGTGCTCGCGGCCAACGGCATCGAACCAGTTCTGCCGCTCGTAGGTGTAGACATCCTCCGGCTTCTCCCCGCGTGCGAGATCGGCGAACCAGTTCGGCCGTTCCCAGCCAAGCTTCTCGCCAAACGAAGCGCCTTGGGCCTTGAGCCTGTCGTAAAGCGGCGAGCGGCGGAGCGGCCGGCCCGAGCGATACTCCTCGAACGGCCAGGCCATGGTGTAGTGCTTGGCGTAGGCCTCGAGGGTGCGGGTGCGCACCCAGTTGGTGTCGAGATGGTTCCGGCCGAAGCGGCGGATGTCGACCGGCCACAGATCGTAAGGCGGCTCGCCCTTGGCCACCCATTCGGCGAGCACCATGCCGGCGCCCCCGCCGGACGCGATGCCGAAGGCGTTGAAGCCCGCACCGACATAGACGCCGCGCACCTCCGGCGCCTCGCCGAGGATGAAAGTTCCCGTCAGGCGTGAAGCTCTCGGGCCCGTTGATGAACTCTTTGATGCCCGCCGTCTCCATGGCGGGGACGCGGCCGATGGCGAGTTCGAGCAGCGGCTCGAAATGGTCGAGATCGTCTTCCAGCAGCTGGAACTCGAAGTTCTGCGGCAGTCCCTCGAGCGCCCACGGCTTGGGATTGGGCTCGTAACCGCCCATCACGAGGCCCCCCACCTCCTCCTTCCAATAGGTGAGACGGTCGGGATCGCGGAGGGTCGGCAGGGTCGAGGTCACGCCGTCGATCGCCTCGGTGATGAGATATTGGTGCTGCACCGAGACGAGGGGAACGTTGACGCCGGCCATGCGGCCGATCTCGCGCGACCATTGTCCGGCGCAGATCACGAGCTTGTCGCATTCGATGCGGCCTTGGTCGGTGATGACGGCACGAAGGCGGCCATTCTCGACCTCGACACCGGTGACGCTCACGCCTTCTTTGATGGTGACGCCCGCATTGCGCGCGCCCTTGGCGAGAGACATGGTGATGTCCGTTGGGCGAAACCTGTCCGTCGGTCGGGAGGAAGGCGGCGCCGACGACGTCGTCGACCTGCATCAACGGCCACAGGTCCTGCGCCTCCTTTGGCGTCAGGAGATGCATCTCGAGCCCGAAGGAGGTTGCGGTTGTCGCCTGCCGCTTCACCTCGGTCCAGCGCTCTTCATTGCAGGCGAGCCGCAAGCCGCCGTTCCGCTTCCAGCCGGTGGCGAGGCCGGTGTCCTTCTCGAGCCGATCGTAGAGGTCGACGGAGTAGCCGAGGAGCTGGGTGATGTTGGCGCTGGTGCGCAGCTGTCCGACGAGGCCGGCCGCGTGCCAGGTCGAGCCGGAGGTGAGCTTGCCGCGCTCGAGCAGGAGCACGTCGGTGAGCCCCATCTTGCCGAGATGATAGGCCACCGAGCAGCCGACGATGCCGCCGCCGACGATGATGATCTTGGCGGAGGAGGGCAGCGCGCTCATGCGCGGTCCGTCTCGATCCAGGCGGCATAGGCGGCTTCGAAGCGCCGCAAGTTCTCGGCCGTATAGGCGTCATAGTCGAAATCGACGGTCGAGTGGATCTCCGACACCATGCTCCACATGGTTTCGCGCAGGAGCGACGCCGCGGTCATGGCCGCGGCACGGCGGCGCAAGCGCGTCGTCGACGGGCTTGCCGAAATAGAGGCTCAAGATCTGCTCAGCCTGTGCGGGCGGCAGCTCGCTGTTGGAGGCAAGACCGCCGAGATCGAACAGCGGCGAATTGAACCCCGCATATTCCCAGTCGACCAGCCACAGACGCTCGCCGTCGTCGATGAAGTTCGCGGCGAGCAGATCGTTGTGGCCGAACACGACGTCGATCGGACCGACGGCGGCTTCAAGGCGTGCCGCGCGGGCGAGAAGGTCGGGAAGGATAGCAACATGCCGGCTCGCGCCTTCGCTCAGCGTATGCCCGTAGTCGCGCACGACGTGGAACACCCAGAATATCGCTCCGGGCCCGCGCAGATATCGCGGAATATCGTGGTGACAGCGCCGCACCATGTCGACCAGGCGCTCGAGATTGGCGGGGTCGCGGATATCTTCCGGCGCGAACGTGCGCCCCTCGATGAAATCGAACACGACGATGCCCGGCTCGGCGTGCACCACGCGCGGGCTGAGACCAGCCAAATGGGCGGCGCGGCTTGCCGCAAGCTCATTGGCGCGCACCACGCCGTGAGCCGGGATGTCGCTGCCGACGCGAACAACGTAGCGACGGCCGCGGTCCTCGACCGTGAAGTTCTCATTGGTGATGCCGCCGGCGAGCGGCACCGGGTCGACACGCCCGGACCAGATCTCAAGCTCGGCGACTTGCGCCGCAGAACGCTCGCGCCCCAGGTCAAGGTTCACGCCTGCGCCCTCGCCAGTTGGAGGTCGTCTTCGGGGATGACATCGACCTCGACCTTCAGCGCCTGTTTACCCGGAGCGAGCGTCACGCCGTCAATCGGCGCGACGTCGGCGTAGTCGCGCCCGATCGCGAGCGTGATGTGATCGTGCCGCACCTGCATGGCGTTGGTGGGGTCGAAACCGATCCACCCGCGTTCCTCGCCACACCACAACAACACCCAGGCGTGGGTGGCGTCGCAACCCTCCAAACGGGGCCGGCCCGGTGGCGCGATCGTGCGCAGATAGCCGCTGACATAGGCGGCCGGCAGGCCGAGACCGCGCAGGCCCGAGATCATGATGTGCGCGAAGTCCTGGCAGACGCCGCGACGGGCCGCGAAGGCCTCGCCCGGCAGCGTCGAAACGTTGGTGGCCTCGGCGTCGTAGGTGAAGTCGGAGTGTATGCGGGTTATCAACGCCGTCGCCGCCTCGACGATCGGCTGGCCCTGGGGAAAGCTTGCCTTGGCGTACTCGGTGATTGCCGTCTGGATCTGCGTCCGAGAAGTTGGATAGAGATAGGCGGCAGGACTGTCGGGTCCGACCGACGCGGCCTCTAAGCTGCGGGCGCGCACAGATTCCCAGGTGGGGCTGTAAGGCAGGGGCTCTGTCGTCGCCATGTGCACGTCCACCCGCGATGTGGCCTCGACGATCAGTGTCTGGTGGGATTGGTCGATCATCAACGTGCGCACCCGTTCACCAAACGGGCCGGTTCGTTCAACCGCCTGCGACGACTGGGGGGTGGTGACAATGTCGTCCGCCAGCACCGTTTGGCTGGCCGAGGATTGCGGCGTCAGGCGCAGCACGCACCACGCAAACGTCACCGCGTTCTTGTACTTGTACGTCGTCCGATGACGGATGTTGTAGATCACGCCAGCGCCGCGAGCTTGATGGTGGGGACGGCGTTGGCGCCCTGCAGGAAATAACGGCTGGAGACCGCGTTGGAGAGCCGCATCAGGGTTTGCTCAAAGACGAGTATGGTTTCGGCATCGAGGTCGCCCGCGTCGGCGGTCAGCAACTCGGCCACGAGCGGAAGCAGAATTCGGTTGGGCTGTTCCAGCATCCCGTCGTCCAGCAGGGACGGCAGATTCGCCAAATGCTCTCTGATTGCGAAAACCTGGAACGCCAGAGACCAGGTATTGAAGGGATCGAGCATGACCAGGTCGTGGACGGGCGTCAGCGCCAACCCGACAAGATAGCGGGCCCGGTAGGTGATCTGGGAATCGGCAAGGTCGAGAAGCAAGTCGAGGTCGTCGATGGTCGTCGTATCATCGGCGAGCGTCCGGGTGAACCGGCAGATGTTGATCCCGCGCTCGATCCTTCGCCCCATATCGAGAAACCGCCAGCCGGGGCCGCGGCTCATGTTCTCCTGTGCGAGGCCGGATAGGGCGGCCAGGATTTGCAGCGTGCTTTCGACCTGTTGGAGAATTTCCGCCTCGGACCCTGGGTTCCGGGCGCCGTCGAGGAGGCGGGCGTCCAGATTGAGCAGCAACGTCCAGAAGTCGGCCGACAGCCGCTCCCGCACGCTGGATGCGGTCCGGCGTGCCTCGCGGACCAAATCGATGACCGAACCGGGCGCCTCCGCATCGTGCAGAGCATCATTGGCGAGGTCCAAGGCGCGCCCCGAATGCTCCTTGTCCACCGCGCCCGCGGCGACCAGAAGCTGTTGCAAGCGCTCCAGCGTCTCGCCGGCGCTATGCAGCGCGGCTTCGGAGTCCATCAGGCTCGTGCACAGGCTGCGCACCAACCGCAACGTGCACCCGGCGCGCTCGAGATAGCGGCCGAGCCAAAACAGATTGTCGGCGGCGCGGCTGGGCAGGTGGCCGATGATCCTCCTGACCTTCACGTCGTCGGTGCTGGTGAGCAAGGTCACCCGCTCGACCGGCTTGTCGGCGACGACCCAGACATCGGACGTGCGCGCGCCCTCGCCCATGGAGATGGCCCGGACATCGAGCCGGTCCGACGTGCGGCAGAACCCTCCCGGCATGATGCGCATGCCCTCCGGCGTCGCCGTGGCGTAAACGCGTAAGACGAAGGGGGCCGGCTCCAAACGGCCGTCCCGCAGCACCGGCGTTGTCGACAGCCGCACCACCTCCTGACCGACGAAGTCGCTGGGCCGGTCATTGAAGCGGGCGAGAAACGCCTCGCGCTCCGATGGTGACAGATCGGCGATGAGCCGCGCCTGGGACGAGACCCCGTCCGGTCCCGGGGCGTTGAACGAAGGCGCGATAACCCGGTGCTCCAGATCGCGCTCGACGCGCAGGCGTTCGGCCGGCTGGCCGCACCACCAGGTCGCAACGTTGGGCATCTTCAGGTCTTCGCCCAGCAGCCGGCGACTAAGCTTGGCGATGAAACCCAGCAAGGATTTGGATTCCAACACACCGGAGCCCGGCATATTGAGCACCGCCACGCCGCCATTTCGGATCGCGTCGATCAAGCCCGGCACGCCCAGCCGTGAGGCACTATTGAGCTCGAGCGGATCGAGGAAGTCGGCGTCGACGCGGCGCAAAATGACATCCACGCGCTTCAGCCCCGCGATGGTGCGGACGTAGGCGCGGCCGTGGCGAACCACGAGATCGTCGCCTTCGACGAGCAGGAAGCCGAGGTAGCGGGCAAGGTGGGCCTGCTCGAAATAGGTTTGGCTATAGGGCCCGGGCGTGAGGAGACAAATGCGCGGGTCGCTGCGGTCGGCGGCGGCAGCGAGGCCCTTGCGGAGTTCGTCGAAGAACGCGGCGAGGCGCTGGACGTTCATCGCGTTGTAGAGGTTGGGATAGGCGCGCGAGAGCACGAGACGGTTCTCCAGCGCGTAGCCCGCTCCAGAGGGCGCCTGGGTGCGGTCGTCCAGCACCCACCAGCGTCCGTCAGGACCCCGGCCGAGGTCGGCGGCGTAAAGTTGCAAATAGCGCCCGCCGGGCGGCTTGACCCCCCGCACGGCGCGAATGAAATCGTTGCTGCCGGTCACGGCGGCCGCGGGCAATGCGCCGTCGGCGAGCAGATTGCCGCCGCCATAGAAGTCCTGGAGCAGCGCTTCCATCAGGTTGGCCCGCTGCTCGACACCAGCGGCGATCTGCGCCCATTCCGCCTCGCCCAAGATCAGGGGCAACGGATTGATCGGCCAGCTCCGCTCGTTCTCCTCGCCATAGACCCGGTGGGACACGCCGGTGTCGCGGATATGGCGGGTCGCCAAACTGAAGCGGCTCTTGAACTCGGCTTCCTCATATTCGGCAAAATCACGGAGGAAACGCAGCCAGTAGTCGCGGGGACACCCGGTGGCATCCATCAGCTCGTCGGGAACGCCCGCCACGGGCCGATAGCCGCGCAGCCAGTCGGATAGGCGACCTGCGCCGGAGCCCAAGTCCTCGCGTCTTCGGGCTGCACTGGAGAGCTCAGGGGCCAATACGGGTCCTCAAGTCGAGGGTTAGCGGAAACTCGCTCGTGACGTTCACCGGCGGCGGCGTCATGATCCCCGGACTATGCCCATGCTCCTCGAACCGGACTTCGCGACGCGCCTGGGCTTCGTACGAGTTGACCGGGAATGTATCATAGCTGCGCCCCCCGGGATGAGCGACATGGTAAACGCAACCGCCAATTGATCGGTTGTTGGCAAGATCGACAATGTCGAATGTCAATGGCGCGTTGACCGCCAGGGTTGGGTGAAGCCCACTCGGCAACTTCCAAGCCTTGTAGCGTACCCCGGCGACGGCCTCCATCGACACGCCGGTCGAGGTCATCGGCAACGGTCGGCCGTTGCAGGTGATCAGGTGGCGCTCGGGATTGAAGCCGGTCGCCAACACTTGCAGTCTCTCGACCGAGGAATCCACGAGCCGGACCATGCCCGATCCGGAGCTTTCGTCGGCCATCACGTGCCAAGGCTCCAGAGCGTGACGCAGCTCAAGACCGACGCCGCGATAGTGCACGGCGCCGTACACGGGGAAGCGAAACGCCTTCTGCGCTTCATACCATTGCGGATCGAAGGCGTAGCCCGCTTGGTTGAGGTCGGTCAGGACCTCGAGGAAATCACTCCAGACGAAATGCGGCAGCATGAAGCGGTCATGCAGCGCGGTGCCCCACCGCACCAGCCGGCCGGTCTGCGGCTGCCGCCAAAACCAGCTGATCAAGGCCCGGATCAAGAGCTGCTGGGCGAGGCTCATCCTCGCGTCGGGAGGCATCTCAAAGCCGCGAAACTCGAGCAGGCCGAGACGCCCCGCCGGCCCGTCGGGCGAATAAAGCTTGTCGATGCAAAGTTCGGTGCGGTGGGTGTTGCCGGCCACATCGGTGAGCAGATTGCGCAGCAGCCGGTCGACCAGCCACGGCACCACGGGCGCCGCCACATCGGGCGGCGGGATCATGCCGAGCGCGATGTCCATTTCGTAGAGCACGTCGTGGCGGGCCTCGTCGACGCGCGGCGCCTGGCTCGTAGGCCCGACGAACAGTCCGGAAAAGAGGTAAGACAGCGCCGGATGGCGCTGCCAGTACAGCACAACGCTTTTCAACAAATCCGGCCGCCGCAGGAACGGCGAATCGGCGGGGCTAGAGCCGCCGACAACCACGTGGGCGCCGCCGCCGGTTCCGCAATGCCGGCCATCGATCATGAACTTGTCGGCGCCGAGCCGACATGCTGCCGCGTCGGCATAGAGCCCGGTCGTGATCGCGACCGCCTGCCCCCAATCGTGGGCAGGCTGAACATTCACTTCAATAACGCCGGGATCCGGAGTCACTTTTAGATATTGCAGTCTGACATCGTCCGGGGGGGCGTAACCTTCGATCCGCAGGGGTGTCCCTTCGGCGGCGACTTCCAGTTGGGCGACCAGCTCGAGATAGTCCTCGAGACGAGCGAGCGGCGGCATGAACACGTAGAGCGCGCCGTCTCGCGGTTCGATGGCGAGCGCTGTCCGCACCACCGGCTTTTTGGTCGGGCGGCCAGCCGTAGTGGAGGTTGCAGGGGAGGGGCCGCCGCCGTAGATCGCGTCGAAACTCGGTAGCGGCCCACGCTCCTCATAGGGGTCGACGGCGACGATGTACGGATAGTCCTTGGGCCTTACCGAGGGCAGCGAACCAAGCGGCAGCCGCAAGCCGATCGGCGAGTCGCCGGGGACCAGATAGAGGTGGCCACGCTTGAAGCGCCAAGGCTCACTGAGCCAGCGTGCGCCCTCGGCCCTGGTGAGCCCGCGGCGCAGCGGTAGCACGTAGCCGCGGGGCTGCGAAAGCCCGCCCGCCATGGCCCGGCGCAGACGGTCACGGGATGGGGCGTCGTCGAGGTCGGCGTCACCCAGCTCGACCCCTGGGGGCAGATCGCCTTCGGCCCGGATCCAGTGCAGCGGATCCTCGCGCGCCGGAAGTGCGCAGCCTGGGTCGACGCCAAGCTGGCGTGCCAGCCGCCGGATCAAAGCCTTGGCGTCGGACGGGGTCGGCGGCTTCGCCTTTTGCTTGGACCTGGTCGTGTCACGCCAGACCGGCCGGCCATCGCGCCGCCAATAGAGCCCGAGCGCCCAACGCGGCAGAGCCTCGCCCGGATACCATTTGCCCTGGCCGAAATGCAGCATGCCCCCCGGACCGAAGCGCTGCTTCAGACGCTGGAGCAGCTGCTCGGCGATCTCCGGCTTGGTCGGACCCGACGCATCGGTCTGCCATTCCGCGGCCTCGAAATCGTCAGCGGACACGAAGGTCGGTTCACCCCCCATGGTCAGCCTTACGTCCTGCGCTTGCAGATCGGCGTCGACTTGCTCGCCAAGTTGGTCGAGAGCGTTCCAGCCGGCGTCATCGAACGGGCGGGTGATGCGTATGGTGTCGACCAGCCGTGAGACATTCATCTCGAACTCGAAGGCGGTCTCCGCCCTGCTCACGGCGCCGGTGATGGGCGCCGACGACCGGTAGTGCGGGGACGCCGCCAAGGGCAGGTGTCCCTCGCCGCAGGCAAGGCCGGAGGTGGCGTCAAAGCCGATCCATCCCGCCCCAGGGATGTAGACCTCCGCCCAGGCGTGCAGGTCGGTGAAGTCGCGACGCGTTCCAAGGGGTCCCTCGACCGGATCGATGTCGGCCTTAAGCTGAATCAGGTAGCCGGACACGAAGCGCGCGGCGAAGCCGAGACGGCGCATCATCTGGACCAGCAGCCAGGCGCTGTCCCGGCACGACCCCGATCCAAGTGACAGGGTCTCGTCGGGCGTCTGGACCCCTGGCTCCAGGCGCACGAGATAGGCAACGCGCCGGCAAATTTCCTCGTTGAGGCCGACGAGGAAATCGATGGTGCGCTTTCCCGCGGAGTCCAGCCGAGCGACCGCGGCCTCGAGCAGCGGCCCACCGTCGTCGACCTCGCGATAGGCCTTCAAGTCACTCAACAGATCTTCGGTGTAGTTGAACGGCAGGGTTTCGGCGTAAGGCTCGACAAAGAAATCGAACGGATTGACCACCGACATCTCCGCCGTGAGGTCGACGGTGATGCTGAATTCCGTTGTCCGCTCCGGGAACAGCAGCCGCGCCAACCAGTTGCCGTGGGGATCCTGTTGCCAATTGATAAAGTGGTCCGACGGCGTGATCTTCAGCGAATAACTGGGAATGCGCGTGCGGCAGTGGGGCGCCGGCCGAAGACGCACGATCTGCGGGCCCAGTTCTACCAGGCGGTCGTACCGGTACCGGGTCACATGGTGCAGTGCAGCGACGACCGACAGGGCGATGTCCCCATTCCAGAAATGCCGGGTTCCGAGTTGCGCCCCGCTTTAGCGGCCAGGTTTACACAATGACAAGGGGGAACGACTTCGAGGCGCCTCGGCTGACCGTCTGGCCCGAGCAAGAAGCAGGCCAAATTGAGCTACATCCATTCCCGTTCTGGTACTTTGCGCATATTGACGCGACCAGAAAGATGCCGTGGCAAACTTCGCTTCTTCCACTCTCATTCAGGCGCTCTTAAGAAGGACGCTGGGTCTGTCCGCTAAGGGAGGGTAAAGCGGGCATTCTCCGATGCGCGCTGTAAAGCTGTAAAAGTGTGGGTTACTCGGCGGCGAGGACGGGCGCGGTCTTCGCCTGCGCGCGCTTCGGTGCGCCGACGCGCAAGCGCCGATCCGACAGCGACAACCCGCCGCCGACGAACATGATCAGAGCGCCAAGCCAAATCAGCCGCACCAACGGATTGAAGTAGATCCTGACGCTGTAAGCCCCGCTCTTGAGCTCGTCGCCAAGCACGACATACAGGTCGCCGCGCCAGCTCACATGAATGCCGGCCTCGGTGGTGCTGCTTTGCTCCACCGTGAACGCCCGCTTCGACGGCTCCAAGGTGGTCACCTCTCGGCCGCCGCGCGTCACCTTGAACATGCCGACGCGCTCCCGATAGTTCGGTCCTTCCCGCGGCGCGACGCCCTCGAAGCTCAGTTGGTAACCGGCGATCTCGGCGGAGTCCGTCGGCTTCATGGCCAGGATGCTTTCACTGCGCCACGCCGTGGTGGCGACAATGCCGATCACCACGACGCCGAGGCCGGCATGGGCGAGCGCACCGCCATAGGCCGATCGCGGCAGATTGGCGAGGCGGTGGAGGCCCTCCTGCCAGGACGAATCGTAGAGCCGCGCCCTGAAGGCCATGTCCGAGAGCGCGCCCAGCACGAGCCAAATGCCAAGGGCGATGCCGAAGGGGGCGAGCCAAGGCCCCCGCTGTTCGAGGGCGAACACGGCGGCCATGGCGATCAGCGCCAGGGCCGCGGCGGCGATCAGGCGCTGACCGGCCGCGACGATATCGCCGCGTTTCCAGGCAAGCATCGGCCCGAACGGCACCGCGATCAGCAACGGCACGATCAGCGGCACGAAGGTGTAGTTGAAGAAGGGTCCGCCGACCGAGATCTTGTCGCCGGTGACCGCCTCGAGCGCGAGCGGATAGAGCGTGCCGACGAACACGGCGGCACAGGCCGTGGTCAGCAGCAGATTGTTGAGGACGAGACTGCCCTCGCGGCTGATCGGGGCGAACAAGCCGCCCTGGCCGAGCTGCGGCGCCCGGAACGCAAACAGCGTAAGCGCGCCGCCGATGAACACGCCCATGATGGCGAGAATGAAGATGCCGCGCGCCGGGTCGACGGCGAAAGCATGCACCGAGGTGAGCACGCCCGAGCGCACCAGGAAGGTTCCCATCAGGCTGAGCGAGAAAGTGATGATGGCAAGCAGGATGGTCCACACCTTCAGCGCGTCCCGCTTCTCCATGACGAGCGCGGAATGGAGCAGCGCCGTCCCCGCGAGCCAGGGCATGAAGGACGCATTCTCGACCGGGTCCCAGAACCAGAAGCCGCCCCAGCCGAGCTCGTAATAGGCCCACCACGACCCCATGGCGATGCCGAGCGTCAGGCACATCCAGGCGGCCAGAGTCCACGGCCGCACCCAGCGCGCCCAGGCGGCATCGATGCGTCCGTCGATCAGGGCGGCGACAGCGAAGGAAAACGCCATCGAGAAGCCGACATAGCCCGTGTAGAGGAAGGGCGGGTGGAACGCGAGCGCCGGATCCTGGAGCACGGGATTGAGCCCCTGGCCGTCGAGCGGCGCCGGATCGAGCCTGACGAAGGGATTGGACGTGACGATGATGAAGAGCAGGAAGGCCACGGCAATCGAGCCCTGCACCGCAAGGACATTGGCCTGCAATTCGCGCGGCAGATTGGTGCCGTAGGTCGCGACCGCCGCGCCGAACAGCGCGAGGATCAACACCCAGAGCACCATCGAGCCTTCATGGTTCCCCCAGACGCCGGCGATCTTGTAGAGCATCGGCTTGGCCGAGTGGGAGTTGGCCCAGACATTCTGGAGCGAGAAGTCCGACGTCACATAGGCCGTCATCAGCGCCGCGAAGGCGATCGCGATCAGCAAGAACTGCAACTGGGCCGCAGGTGCCGCGACCGCCATGAGCTGAGGGTCGTGGCGCCGCGTGCCCCACAGCGGCAGCACCGTCTGCACGATGGCGACGACAAGGGCGAGGATCAGAGCGTAATGGCCGGTCTCAGCGATCATGGTCTGTTCGGATTTCTCGGGCGCCTTCGGTCGCGGTTCTGGCCACCACCAAGCTGGCCCTGCGAGCATTGGAACTCTGACTTCGTCATGTCAATTCTTTTGCCAAGCGGGAAGGCGTTTGCTCGAGCCGGCAGAGGCAGAAGAGTTGGTGGAATAGGGGAGCGTCGGGACGCGGCCTCCCAATCAGAGCCTGGCCGTGCGCGGCGCCAGCTCCTTGAGCAGCGCCGCAAAGGCGGTGAAGTCGGCTTTGCGCGGCGAGGTCTTGCGCCACACAAGCCCGATCTCCCGCTTGGGCTCGGGCGCGGCAAAACGCAGGAGGCGGATGTCATTGCGGCGATGGACCTCGCTCGCCACCGCTATCTCCGGGAGGAGGGTGACACCATATCCATGGGCGACCATCTGCACGATGGTGGCGAGGCTGCTGGCGCCGAAGCTTTCCCGCGCCTCCGGTGTCATCATGCGGCAAAAGGAGAGCGCCTGATCCCGGAGGCAATGGCCCTCCTCCAAGAGAAGCAGCTTTTCGTGGGAAAGCACATCGGCGACCGCGGTTCTCGAGCGGTTGGCCTTGGTGGCGGGCGCGGCGAGAATGAACTTGTCGTCAAACAAATGCAGGGTCTCGACCTCGGGGTCGTCGATGGGAAGCGCGATGAGAATAAGATCGAGGTTGCCGCTCACGAGCTCGCGGACCAGGGTTTCGGTGATGGTCTCGCGGAGCTGAAAATTGAGCTTGGGAAAGCGCCGTTGCAGTTCCGGCAGTGCCGACGGCAGCAAATAGGGCGCTATCGACGGGATGGCGCCAAGCTTCAAGGATCCCGACAACACGCGCTTCCGGTGCTCGGCATAATCGAGCATGTCCCGCACCGAGGCGAGGATAGTTCTCCCGCGCCGGACGATCTCCTCGCCCTGCTCAGTCAGCTCGACGCCAGACTTACGCCGCTCGACGAGACTGACCCGAAGCTGGTCCTCGAGTTCCTTGATCTGCATGCTTAGCGCGGGCTGGCTGACGGCGCAGGCATCGGCAGCGTTGCCGAAATGGCGGGTCTCGGCAAGCGCCTCCAAATAGCGCAGCTGACGCAGGGTGACCATCATAAGAACCAGTTATGGCTCTGATAAGGAGCACTTATGGACTACACATTTAACACGACTTAAACTTATCACAGCGGATGACCACTTAGAAGGCAGAATCTGAGGCCCGATGCTCTTTCCCGCGCCAAAGGAAGGATGTCGCGGCAAATCCTGGCGCGCGGGAGGCGCCCTCCGGCTTCCCGCGACCTTCGTCCTTCAACCAATCTTCGCTCGCGGGGCTGGACGTCAGGGCGGGAAGGCTCCGGCTCAGAATTCCATGTCGCCAGGGCGCTCGTCGTGATCGTGACCCGGAAGGTCGGGCGGTGGCGGCCCGGGCACTTCGGCCACCATGGCTTCGGTGGTGATGAGGAGGCCGGCCACCGAGGCCGCGCCCTGGAGCGCCGCGCGCACCACCTTGGCGGGGTCGATAATGCCTTGCGCCATCAGGTCCCCATACGCGCCGGTTTGGGCGTTATAGCCAAAGCCGTGGGTCTCGGCGGCGAGGATCTTGGCGATCACCACCGAGCCATCTTCCCCCGCATTGATTGCGATCTGCCGGGCCGGCCAGGTGATCGCCTTTCGCACGATGTCGATGCCGGCCTTCTGGTCGTCGTTGTTGGTCTTGAGTTTCGACAGCGCCCGGCTGGCCCGCAATAAGGCGACGCCGCCCCCTGGCAGAATGCCCTCCTCGACCGCGGCCCTGGTGGCGTTCATGGCGTCATCGACGCGATCCTTCTTCTCCCTGACATCGACCTCCGTGGCACCGCCGACCCGGATCACGGCGACGCCGCCGGCAAGGCTCGCCAGCCGCTCCTGCAGCTTCTCGCGGTCGTAATCGGAGATGGTGCCCGTGAGTTGCAGCTTGATCTCGGCGATGCGGGCTTCGATGTTCGCCCGCTTGCCCATGCCGCCGATGATCGCGGTGTTGTCCTTGTTGATCACCGCCTTCTTGGTGCGCCCGAGCGTGTCGAGCGTAAGGGTCTCGAGCTTGAGGCCAAGATCCTCCGAGATCACAGTGCCGCCGGTCATCAGCGCGAGATCCTGCAGGATCACCTTGCGCAGGTTCCCATAGGCCGGCCCCTTTACCGCGGCGACCTTGAGACTGCCGCGCAGCTTGTTGACCACAAGCGCCGCCATCACCTCGCCCTCGACATCCTCGGCGATGATCAGCAACGGCTTCCCGGCCTGAACCACCTTCTCGAGCAGCGGCAACATTTCGTCCAAGCTGGTGAGTTTCTTCTCGCTGATGAGGATGTAGGCATCGTGCAACTCGACCTGCATCTTCGCGCGGTTGGTGACGAAATGGGGCGACATGTAGCCCCGGTCGAACTGCATGCCCTCAAGCACTTCGAGCTCGGTCTCGCGTGACGTCCCATCCTCAACCGTGATCAGGCCGTTGGTGCCGACCTTCTTCATGGCATCGGCGAGATGGCGGCCGATCTCGGTATCGCCATTGGCCGAGATGGCGCCGATCTGGGCGATCTCGACGTTCGAGGTGACTTGCCGGGCGTTCTTCTTGATCTCCGCGACCACGGTCTCGACCGCGAGATCGATGCCGCGCTTCAAGTCCATTGGATTCATGCCCGCGGCGACCGCCTTGGTGCCCTCTCTGATGATCGCATGGGCAATCACGACGGCCGTGGTGGTGCCGTCGCCGGCCTCGTAGGAGGTTTTGGCCGCGACCTCCCGCACCATCTGGGCGCCCATATTCTCGAACTTGTCGTCGAGCTCGATCTCTTTGGCGACGGTCACGCCATCCTTGGTGATCCGCGGCGCGCCCCACGGCCTCTCGATGGCGACGTTGCGACCGCGGGGACCGAGCGTGACCTTCACCGTGTCCGCCAGCGTATCGATGCCACGCAGCAGGCTGCCGCGCGCTTCGAACGAAAATTTAAGGTCCTTGGCGGTCATGGCCTTCCTCCTCGTGACTTAGCTCGTCGAGGAATTGAACGGAGCAACGACACCGCTCGCAATCGCCCGTGCATTTGCTGCGGGGGAGGCCAAGCTCATCCCACACATCGACCAGAGCCGCGGCAAGCTGGTCGATCATGTCGTCCTGGTGGCACGGTGTCGGCGTGATGCGCAGGCGCTCGGTGCCCTTGGCCACCGTCGGATAGTTGATCGGCTGGATGTAGATGCCGTGCTTGCTGAGCAGGAGGTCGCTCGCGGCCTTGCATTTCGCCGGATCGCCGACCGCCACGGGAACGATGTGAGTGTCGCTCAGCATCACCGGCAGCCTCGCCGCTGCCAGTGCCGCCTTGACGCGCCGGGCACGGTCCTGCTGGCGATCGCGCTCCCAGTCGGAGGTCTTCAGATGGCGGATGGCCGCCGTGGCCGCGGCGCAGATCGCCGGCGGCAACGCGGTGGTGAAGATGAAGCCCGGGGCATAGGAACGAACCGCGTCGATCAGCGTCGCGCTTGCGGTGATATAGCCGCCGAGGCAGCCATACGCCTTGGCGAGGGTGCCTTCGATCACGTCGACCCGGTGCATGGCGCCGTCGCGCGCCGCAATGCCGGCGCCGCGAGGCCCGTACATGCCGACCGCATGGACCTCGTCGAGATAGGTCATGGCCCCGTAGCGCTCGGCGACATCGCAGATATCATCGATCGGAGCCACGTCACCGCCCATCGAATAGAGACTTTCGAACACGATGAGCTTCGGCCGCTCGCGACCCGCGGTGCGCAGCAATTCCTCGAGATGACCGACGTCGTTGTGGCGAAAGATGCGCTTTTCCGTTCCCGATTGGCGGATGCCCTCGATCATCGAATTGTGGTTGAGGGCGTCCGACAGGATCAGGCAATCGGGAATGAGCTTGGCGATGGTCGAGATGCCCGCCTGATTGGAAACATAGCCCGATGTGAATACGAGCCCGGCCTCCTTGCCGTGGAGATCCGCAAGCTCTTCCTCAAGCTCGATCAGCGGATGGTTGGTGCCGGCAATGTTGCGCGTGCCGCCGGCGCCGGTGCCCAATCGCGCCGCCGCGTCGATCATGGCGCCCACGACCTTCGGGTGCTGGCCCATGCCGAGATAGTCGTTGGAACACCAGATGACGACGCGCTTCGGCCCTTGCGGGGAGTGCCACAGCGCGTTGGGAAAGTGGCCGGCCACGCGCTCGAGGTCGGCAAAGATCCGATAGCGCTGCTCGACATGGAGCCGCGCGAGGGCGTCGGCGAAGAAGCCATCGTAGCTTGCAACGTCGGTCTCGCTTGCAAGCCCAGCGTCTCGTGACGTCGACAGGCGATAAGTCATGTTCCCACATTTTCGGTCGCCCGAGGCCGGCATCCCCGTCGCCACGACCTTCGTTACATCAGGAATTTCCCGTTCCGTTGCTGCCTGCCATGAGCGCGCCGCTTGCCGTTGTCTGCACCGTGTGAGCGCGTGCAGGCAGTTCGCCAATGATCAACGTCGCGAAGACGATGCCGAGAGGATCGGTAGGTCGATACGATCGACACTAGAAACGCGAAGGGGTGCGCACTGCCAACACATCCCGTGACTCCGGCATCTTGAGAAGTGGGTTCAGTCCCAAGGCCTGTTGCGACCTTAGTCCTCGCGCGCGCGCAGCGTGATTATTTTTTCCGATCGTTCGATCATATTTTCCTATGCGCGCATAAGTATCGCTGATTGGACTTCACCACGAATTGAGACCAATTCTGTTTCGCAGTGTTCCCCGCCTGATGGCAGGTAGGAAAGGGGAGTCGCCGTGAAGACGAGACTTGATGTTCTGTCCGCTCTGCTCACGGTCGTCGCGATAGCGATCACAGCTGGCCCTGCGCAATCCTACGACGTCGCCGCTGTCGCCGATGGCGGCACCATCGAGGGCACCATCTTCTATCGCGGCGAGGTGCCGATGAAGAAGATCATCCCAACCAAGGACGTGGCGACCTGTGGCGGGCCTCGCGAGGATCCGCTGGTCAGGGTCAACGCCGATCAGGCCGTCGAGAGCGCGGTGGTGTATCTCGTCGACGTCGCCTCCGGCAAAGCCTGGCCCGAGCAGGCCAAGCCGCCCGAGCTCGACAATGTCAAGTGCCGGTTCGAGCCCGATGTTCAGGTCATCCGCGCCGGTCCTCTCGACGTCGTCAACTCCGACCCGGTGCTCCACAATACGCACGGCTATTACGGCAAGCGCACCGCCTTCAACATGGCGTTGCCGAATGAGGGACAGACCATCCCCACCGAGCTGAAGCGCGCCGGAACGGTTCGCGTCGACTGCGACGCGCATGGTTGGATGGAGGGTTGGATCTACGTGGTGGACAATCCCTACTACGCGATCACCGGCGCCGACGGCAAATTCAGCATCACCGACGTGCCGCCGGGCACCTACAAGCTCGTGGCGGTGCAACCCTACACCGGGCCCATGGAAATGCCCGTCACCGTGACTGGAGGTCAGTCGACCAAATTGGATATCGAACTGAAGAAACAAGACTAGCAAAAAAAAATCGACGCCGCCGGCAGGCAGGCGTCCGCCTCGAGAGGACCGACGCTTTGTAAACGGTCCGTAGGGCTGGAGGAAACGACATGTCTGATGAACTTGAACGCGCTCGGCGCGAAATTCATTCTGTGCTGCACCGGCCCGGAGTGCGCCCCGACGATTCGGTCCAGATCACCCGCCGCACCTTCGTGCATCGATCCTTGATCTTCGGGGCCGCAACGGTCGGCCAGACCTTCGCCTGGTGGCCGCTGCTCAACACCATCGATATCGCTCACGCCGACGAGGCGCCCTTCAAATTCGCCTGGATCTCGGACACGCATCTCTATGAGAAGTCGCTCAATACGCGCTTCGTCGACAAGGTGGTGCGCGCGGCCAAGGAGGTTCAAGCCATGGACCCGCCGGCCGACTTTCTGATCTTCGGCGGCGACCTCGCCCAGCTTGGCAAGGCCGAGGAGCTCGAGCTCGGCGTTGAGCTCCTCAAGGAGATCACGATCCCCAAACACTTCATCCCCGGCGAGCACGACTGGTATCTCGACATGGGCAAGAAGTGGGGCGAGCTGTTCGGCAAGCCCACTTGGACCTTCGACCATAAGGGCGTGCGCTTCATCGGGCTCGACACCGTCAGCCGCGGACCGGATTACTGGTCGGCGAAGAAGATGACCCCGGAAGAGCGCATGGGCCACATGGCGACCCTCGACGGCACCGTTGCCGGACCGTGGGCCGGGGTCGGCCGCGACCAGCTCGACTGGCTGCAGAAGACGCTCGGCGACTGGGACAAGTCCAAGCCCGTCGTCATCTTCACCCACAATCCGCTCTACGAATATTATCCGCCGTGGAACTTCTGGGTGCGCGACTGGCGCGACGTGAACGAGGTGCTGAAGCCTTACACCAAGGTCACCAACATTCACGGCCACGTCCACCAGGTGCTCTACAACGAGATCGGCACCATGCGCTCGATCGGCATGCTGGCGACCTCCTGGCCCTGGCCCTATGCCCCGGAGGGCGTGCCGAAACTCACCAAGCCGATGATCCGGGTTGACCCCGGCGATCCCTTCGACGGCATGGGCTGGACCACAATCAACCTCAACGACAAGGAAGAGGTCGAGTACGAATACATGATGTTCGGCCGCAAGGAGGTCTTCATTCAGTCTGCCGCGGACTACGACAACTCCATTCCGGAGATCCTGCGGGCCCGCATCGCCGACAACATGTGGCCCTACTGAGGAGGAATGGTCATGACAAACACATCGACATTTCTCTCGATCCTGCGGCGGTCCTGCGTGGCCGGAGCCATTGTCAGCGTCGCCGTCCTGGTCGGACCAGCCAATGCCCACAAGGACCCCGTCACCCGCGAGCAGCTGAACGAATACAACAAAGCCTTCATGGAGGAGGTCAACAAGGGCGATCTCCTGTTCCATGGCGACGCGGCGACGGCCAAGAAGATGGGCGTCAACCTCTCCGAGACCGGAATGGCCTGCGCCATGTGCCATCCCATGGGCGCCGACACCCATCCGCATTCGTTTCCGAAGTTCCAGGTGCAGGTCGGCGAGTTCTCGACGCTACGCGACATGATCAATTGGTGCATCGAGAAGCCCAACCAGGGCGAGAAGATCAGCTCCGATTCGGAGGCGATGAAAGCGCTGGAAGCCTACATCACCTGGTCGAATACCGGGTCGGTGCTGGTGCCAGGCAAAGTACTGATCCCCCGTCGGGAACGTCCCGACGTGAGGAGAAGGGTCGGAGAGATTAATCGCGGTTAGGAGCCGCTGTGATGGGGGCGGGCCGTGTCTGAGACCGGGACTGTGCTGCGTGGCAAATTCGCCGGCGTCGATCTGGACGAGCTGGTCGATTGGCCGGTGGTGCGGGTCTGGCTTTATTGGGGCATGTTCTGGCTCCTGGCGGCGCCGTCGGTCGGTGTGTTGCTGTCGGGCCTCTTCAGCTATCCCGATTACCTCGGCACCTCTCTCCAATTGACGTTCGGCAGGCTGCGGCCGGTCCATGTCAACGGCGTCATCTTCGGCGCCTTCTCCTCCCTCTTCATCGGCGAATGCTATTACCTCGTGCCGCGGCTGTGCGGCGTGCGCGTGCCATGGCAGCAATGGGGCGTGCCGCTCGCCTGGGCGTGGAACCTCATCACCGCGGCCGCGCTCATCTCCTTGCCCTTCGGCGAGAATAACGGTCTCGAAGCGGGCGAGTTTCCACTGTTCGCCAAGATCCCGCTGTTTCTCATCGTGGCGGTGGCCACCGTCCAATTCCTGGTCACCATCGGACGGCGTCTCGAGCCGCCGCTCTATGTCGCGCTCTGGTATCTGATCGGGGCCTTTGTGTGGACGACGATGAATCTCGTGCTGGGCATTCTCCTGCCCTACATGATCTCAGGCATCAACAGCGCGGCCTTTCACGGCCTTTATATTCATTACATCGTCGGGCTGTGGCTGACGCCCGCGGGCTACGTGCTGATCTACTATTTCTTGCCGATCAGCGTGCACAATCCGATCTATGCCCACAAGCTCTCGCTGGTCGGCTTCTGGTCGCTGGCCCTGTTCTACCCCTTTGTCGGCATTCATCATTATCTCTATAGCCCGATCTCCGACTGGGCCGAGTTGATCGCCATCGTCACCTCCATGCTGCTGATCATTCCGGTGTGGACGGTGCTGGTGAACTTTTTCGGCACGGTGATGGGGCGTTGGGGCACGCTTGGCCGGAACCTGCCCGCGAAGTTCCTGATCATGGGCGCGCTCATGTATCTGGCCGGGTGCTTCCAAGGCTCGACCGAGGCCTTGCGCTCGATCCAGCAGCCGACTCATTTTACTGATTTCGTCATTTCACACTCGCACCTGACCGTGTTCGGCACCTTCGTGGTGTGGGCGATCGGGGGCCTGGTCTATGTCTGGCCGCGGGTCTGCGGCGCGAGCTGTGGTCGTTCAAGCTGGGCAATTGGGCGTTCTGGCTGATCACCGTCGGCATCTCCACCATGGGTCTGGTGCTGACCGCAGGCGGACTGCAGCAAGGCTTCCAATGGATGGCCGGCACCGAATGGCTCGACACGGTGCTCTCCATGCGGCCCTATTGGTTCGTGCGCACCGTTGCCGGTGTCAGCATGGATATCGGCATGACGCTTCTCGTCATCGATCTGATGATGACGGCTATCGCCCGGCCGGCCGAAGCGGCGGAAAGACCGGCCCATGGCGTGGCTCCGGTCCCGGCTGGTGGAGCGGCCTGATGAGCGCGCGGTTCGTCACTCTGGTGGCAGGAATCGGCTTCTTCTTCCTGGCGCTGATTACCCAAGGCTTCCTGCCCTTTTTCGAACCCTCCGCGCGCACGGCTAAAGTGACTGCGGTGGTCCGCACCGATCTCGGCCAGCTCAAATGGATGTTGACCCGGGCAACCGACTACACGCCGCTCGAATACCGCGGTCGCGAGGTCTATCTGCGCGAGGGTTGCTGGTATTGCCACTCCCAATATCGTGCGTCCGGTAACCGGCGAGACGCGGCGTTGGGGTCCGGTGACGGAATCGGGCGAATACGTCTATGACATCCCGCATCTGTTCGGCACGCGGCGCATCGGACCGGATCTGATGCGCGTCGGGCTCAAATACGGCAATGAATGGCACTACGCCCATTTCTGGAACCCGCGCATGCTGTCGCCGGATTCGGTCATGGCGCGTTACCGGGGCCTGTTCGACACGCCACCGAAGCCGGTCGCCATCGTCGATGACGCTGCCGGCAATCACACCTTGGAAAAAACGCCGGTTACCGAAAAGCTGTTCGACTTTTCCAGCAAGGAGCCGATCAGGCTCACGCCGAATGCCGACGGTCTCCTGTTCGTGCCGATGCAGGCCAAGGACAAGGCGCCCATCATTCTGACGCCGCGCGACGAATATACAGGCAAGACGGTCCAGCTCGCGGCCGAGTCGCCCGACCTGCAAGCTCTCGTCGCTTACGTCCAGAAGCTTGGCATGGACCGCGGCAAGTGGCGCGACCTGTTCGAGCCGCAAAGCATCGAGGTTACCGACGTCACCATGCCGCGCTCCGAGGAATGGATCGCCCATGGCAAGGAGGTCTATGAGCGGCGGTGCCTCGGCTGCCATGGCGTGAAAGGCGACGGCAATGGGCCGGCGGCGACCTTCCTCTACACTCAGCGCCCGCGCGATTTTGTCTCCGCCGTGTTCAAGTTCAGGCTGACCAAGGAGCCGATCCCGACCGACGGCGATTTGTTGCGGACCATCACCCGTGGCGTCCGCGGCACGGCGATGCCGGCTTGGTATAATTTGCCCCTCAACGACCGCCTCGCTGTGATCCAGTACATTAAATATGTGCTGGCGGTTGACCGCTCCGATCCGTCCAAGCCCTATGCCTTCTTCACCGAGGAGCCGCCGGGCCCGCCCCTTTATATCGGCAAGCCGCCGTCTCCCACGCCGCAGATGCTCGATCACGGCAAGGAAGTCTGGGAACAGGCGAAATGTTGGGAGTGCCACGGCAAGACCGGGAAGGGTGATGGCGAGAAGGCGGCCGGGCTGAAGGACGATCTCGGCTTCACCATCGTGCCCGCCGACCTCACCAGCGGCCAGTTCAAGTCCGGCCCGAAGGTCGAAGATATCTTCCGCACCATCTCGACCGGGTTGAGCGGCACGCCGATGCCGACCTATCGCGACTCGCTGTCCGAGGACGACCGGTGGGCGCTGTCCTATTACATCCTGGCGCTTTCCGCCTACAAGGACCCGCTCACCAAACAGCCGCTGAAGATCGCCGACACCGATCGCAAGGCGCTGGACGATCTCGACCTCAAGGCCGACACGCCGGAGGAGGCTTACGTTCCGAAGGCGAGTTCACCGCAAAAGGCTGCGGCAGCGGGACAGGCCGCCGCCAAGGGAAACTGAGTCATGCAAGGTTTCGAGATCACTGGACCCTATCTCAGCGCGCTGTTGATGAGCCTCGGTGCGCTTTGCGCCTTCATTTGGGGCGTGCTCTCCGGCGCCTTCCACAATACCGACGAGGCCTCGGTCAGATTCTACGAGATGGAGATGGAAAGTGACGCCCACAGCGAGCGCGCCGAGCAAGCCAATGAGTGAGCATGAGCACCACGATGACGATTTGGAGGATTACGGCGGCGGCAGCATCGAGGCGCGGCACGGCTACATCCCGATCTGGCTGCTGGTGGTCTACACCGTGCTTCTGATCTGGGGGCTCTATTACATTTACCACTATTGGGGCGGCCTCGGGCCGGGCCGGATTCCGGGGAGTTGAAAGCTGACAACCGACCGCGTGGAAGAGAGGCATTGACATGCTGGCAGCAAGGGTCGTTCTAGTGATTGCGGTTTTGAACCTGATCCTGTTGGTGTCGGCGCTCGCACTGAATGTGGCCCGCGTTTATCTGGGCTGAGCAGGAGGCGCGCATGCTTGCGCACACAATTTTTTCGTTTGCGAATGCGAGTCCGGAGCAAACGCTCGCCTTTATCGGCATCGGCATATCGGACATCGCCTTTCTCATTTGGATCGCTTTCCTGGTGCGCTGGTAGCGGCGCCAAGCGGCGCCTCCCGGTGAGTGGGCGTCAACTCGGCAGGGCAATCTGCCAGTGACCTATTATCTCGTGATATTCGCCGCGGGCTTCGCCGGAAGCTTCCATTGCATCGGCATGTGCGGCGGCTTTGCCTGTGCGCTCGGACGCGATCCGCGAGGGCCCACCGCGACCGCCGGGCGTCACCTCCTCTACAATACCGGACGGCTGACGACCTATTGCTTTCTCGGCGCGCTCGCTGGCGCAGTGGGCGAGGCGTGGTGCACCTCGCAAGGGCTGAAGATCCCGGTCCTGAGCGGCTCGCTCGACACCGCCCAAAGATTTCTGGCGGTGGCCGCCGGGCTGCTGATGATCACCATGGCTCTCCAGTTTTTCGGTCTGCTCCAGGGCCTTCATCGCGTGACGGTCGGCTTCGGCGGCAGCACGATCGCCGTGTCGTTGCGCAGCCTGCAGCAGTCGAAGAGCCCCGCCGCGCCGATCGCCCTCGGCGTGTTCAACGGCTTTCTGCCCTGTCCGCTGGTCTATGCCTTCGCCGCTCAGGCAGCGAGCACGGCCGGAGCGCTTTCTGGCGTCCTCGTCATGCTGGCGTTCGGATTGGGGACCTTCCCGGCGATGCTGACCATGGGCGGCGTCGGCCGGGTGCTGGCGCCGGTGTGGCGGCAACGCGGCGTGTGGCTCGCCGGGAGCTTCATCCTGCTGCTCGGCCTGATCACGCTCGGCCGTGGCGTCATGCCGCCGGGCGCCCATATCGGACATGCCTGGTCGGAGGCGCGACCTGGATGACCGCACCAGCCGATCAAATGTGTAGCCATTGCCTGCTCCCCATCGGCTTGCGCGCTATGCAGCGCACGCTGAACGGCGAGGATTACGCGTTCTGCTGCTATGGCTGCTGCATCGCCTTTCAGGTGAAGCACGGCAGGAGCGAGGAATGGGAGGCCGCATGGCTGCTGATCCGGCTCGGCGTCGGCGCCTTTCTCACCATGAATATCATGCTGATCAGTCTCCTGATTTATACGGGAACCTTCAGCGGTGCCGATGCCTGGCTGCTGCCGTGGATCCACCTGCTGCTGTGGATCTTCGCGACGCCGGCATTGATCGTCCTCGGCGAACCTTATCTCCGCGAGACTTGGACCCAAGCGGCCGAAGGGCGGGTGACGTCCTCGGCGCTGGTCGTCCTCGGTGTCGGCGCCGCTTATGCCTATTCGGTGTTCGCCACGATCACGCGCGGCGAACAGGTCTATTTCGACACCGCCACCATGGTGCTGATGCTGTTCACCGTCGGCAGTTTCATCGAGGCGGCCGGCCGCGCCAAGGCGGCGCGCGACCTCGAGCCGCTATTGGCGGCCGAAAGCGAACACGCAACGATCATCGAAGAGGGCACGGAAACCCGCCGCAGCGTACGCGATATCGGCGCCGGCATGCTGGTGCGGGTGCGGCCGGGCGAGCGCGTTCCGGTGGACGGCGTCGTCGTCGAGGGCTTGTCCCATACCGACGAAGCCGTGATCACCGGCGAGAGCCGCCAGATTGCGAAACACGCCGGCTCGGCGGTGATCGCCGGCAGCATCAATGTCGATGGGCCCCTGTTGATCGAGAGCAGCGGCGCCGGTTCCGCCACCCGTTGGGCGCAGATCTGCCGCTCGGTCCGCGAGGCGCTCTCCCGCCGCAGCCCGATCCAGCGCCTTGCCGACCGCGTGGTCGGCGTCTTTGTGCCCTTGGTTCTGATCCTCGGCGCGCTGACCGTGTCCTATTGGGCCCATTCGCTGCCCTTCGACCGGGCGCTGCTGATCGGGCTTGCGGTGCTCGTCGTGGCTTGCCCCTGCGCGGTGGGTCTCGCGGCGCCGCTCGCGACCTCGCTCGGCATCGGACGCCTGGCGCGGTGCGGCTGCCTCGTCCGCGATCCCGGTACGCTCGAGACGCTGGGGCGCGCGCGCATGCTCGCCTTCGACAAGACCGGCACGCTCACGTCGGGCCGATCGCAACTCGTCGGCATCGACTGCGAAGGGGCAGCGGCCGACGACGTACTTGCCCGCGCCGCCGGGCTCGAGCGCTATTCCGAACATGGACTGGGTCGCGCCATTACCGCGGCGGCGGAGGGGCGCGGCCTCGAGCCGGTCGTGACGTCAGACGTTGGCGCCGTACCCGGCCGCGGCATCAGGGGCCATGTCGACGGTGAGCCGATCGCCGCCGGCAACGCTGCCTTGATGCGCGACCTCGGCTGGCCGCTCCCTCTCGCCCTCGCCGAGCGGGCGCGATCGCTCGAGGCGGGCGGTCATTCGGTGATCTATGTCGGTTGGGCCGGCAAGGTTCATGCGGTGTTGTCCCTCGATGACACGCCGCTTCCCGAGGCGCAGTCCACCATCGACCGACTGCGCCGCCTTGGCCTGCATGTTGCGCTTCTGACCGGCGATGTTGCGCCGGCGGCGCGGCGGATCGCGGCCATGGCCGGGATCGAGGACCTGCAAGCGGATTTGTCGCCGGAAGCAAAGCGGATCGCGCTCGACCGATACCGGCAACGCTACGAGGTGGTGGCGATGGTCGGCGACGGCCTCAACGATGGACCGGTCCTCGCCGATGCCGATGTCGGCATCGCCGTCGGCTCCGCCACCGATCTCGCGCGCGAGACCGCGTCGCTGGTGCTGCCAAAAGACGGGCTGTGGATGCTGCCATGGGTCATCGCCGTCGCCCGCATGGTGCGCAAAACCATCCTCGGCAATCTCGTCTGGGCCTTGGGTTACAACCTTGTCGCGCTGACGCTCGCCGCGCTCGGTCTGTTGCAGCCGGTGCTCGCGGCTGCGCTGATGGCGAGTTCGAGCCTTCTCCTCGTGGTCAATTCCCTGCGGTTGTCGCGGCTGCCCGATCCCGTTCCGGCGGCACGTCCAGCGCCGCCGTCAGGCGGAGAGCCCAGCAGCATCCGTCGCGGCCTTGGCGTTCCGGTCATGGCCGGCCCGGCCACTGAGCGGAGCTGAACCACCGAAAATCAGCCGAACACGTCGTGCGTGAAGGCGGTGTACCAGCCATTCGCCGCTCGCGCCGTCCGCCGGCGGATCTCGTCGTCCTCACCCACCTCGCTGATCAAGATGTCGCTGATCTTGAACGCGCCGTCCTCGGGCTCGAAGGCAATGGCGTCGCTGACGACATCGTCGGCGGCGAGATAGGTGAAGCAGGTGTTGAACAGATGCGGCGGAAAGCGTTCGGTACCGGTGAGCGCCGCAGCGATGGCGAAGGCGCAGACCTTGGCCTGGCTGTTGGCCAGAAATGCCGACTTGGGGATGTCGCCGGCGTTGGTGGCGTCACCGACGACGTGAATTCCGGGCTGGAGCTTCAACTCGAAGCTCGTCGGCTCGACCGGACACCAGCCCGTCTGATCGACGACGCCAGCCTGCTGCGCCAGCGTGCTGGCGAGTTGCGGCGGGATGCAATTGACCACCGCGCCCTTGAACGTCTGGCTCGCGGTTCTGACCGACAGATCCTTCACATCGACCGCCTTGATGCCGCCGGTGAACTGGGCCGGCAGCCATTCGATCATGCCCGGATAGTGGCGGGCCCAAGCATCCTGGAACAGATCCTGCTCGAAGAAGCTGTCTTTCTCGTCGAGGATCAGGATTTTCGACCGTGGCTTGAATTGCTTGAAATAATACGCCACCAGCGACGCGCGCTCATATGGACCGGGCGGACACCGGAACGGATTTGGCGGCGCGACGATGATGAAGGTGCCGCCATCCTCCATGTTTTCGAGTTGCCGCCGCAGCAGCTCGGTCTGTGGCCCGGCAATCCACGCATGCGGCATGATCTCGGTTGCCGCCTCGTCGTAACCTTCGATGGCGCCGAACTTGAAGGCGATGCCCGGGGCCAGCACCAGCCGGTCGTAGGAGAGCTTGCCGCCGCTCTTCAGCGCGACCGTCTTCGCCACCGGATCGATCGCCGTCGCGGCATCGCGGACGACATCGATGCCGTAGTCTTGAGCGAGCGTCTCGTAATTATGCTGGAGCGATGCGAGCGAGCGCATGCCGGCGAGATACAGGTTGCTGTAAAAACAGGTGGTATAGAGCGGCTTTGGCTCGACCAGGGTCACCGCGATGGACCCGGCGCTCGCCGCCAAATATTTTGCCACCGTGGCGCCGCCGATGCCGCCGCCGATGACCACCACGCGCGCCTTGGTTTCCGTTCTCGCCACGCGCGGGGCGAGGGCGGTGAGGCACGCCGCTCCCGCAAGGCAGCCGAATTTGCGGCGGGTCCAGCAATTCATGGCTGCTCCGATCCTTTTTGGCGTGTCGCGAGATAGCGCGCCACCGTGGCGGTCTCCTCCTCGCTCAACGACCGCGCCACCACCTGCATGATCTGGCTCGCGCGCGTGCCCGATTTGAAAGCGGCCATCATGTCGATGACCTTGTTCGCGTCGAGCCCGATGATCGAGGGGATGCCTTGGTCCAACCCGTCAAGGCGATGACACGAGGCGCAGGTCGCTGCGAGCTCGGCGCCTTGTCTGTTCGCCGCGGCGGTGGAGTCCTCTGCGGCGGCGCTCGGGCGCGGCGCGAGCGCGATCGGGCTTAGGACCACGACCAGCGCGCCGATCCTGCCTGCATTCCTCGCGACAGTCCGGAGTTTACGCGTCGCCGCAGGCGCCAATCGCCACGCCATGGTCAGGCGACCGCAATTTGGTGGTCCAGCTGGTAGACGGCGCCGCCGTCCTCCTCCCAGATGAATTCAAGCCGCCCGCTCTCGGTGGCGCGGAGATAGAACTCGATGAAGGGATTGGCCGACATGGCTTCATGGAGATCGACGCTGAACACCTCGACACCGCCATAGCGGCAAGCAAACCGGTTGATGATCCGGCGCGGGATCACCCGGCCTTGCGGATCGTGACGCAAACCTGTCTCCATCTGATGGCTGATGATGGTCTTGACCGGGAAGACCTCGCCCTCGGCGACGCTGTCAGGTACGACCACGCGGGGCATCGGCACAGTCATTATCAGCCTCCCTTCCCGGACCATCAGGCGCAGCCGTCGGTGGCCACGTCGACCCAGGTCTTGGTCATCAGCAGCGTGCCGTCGCTCATCTCCGCCACGGCCACGACATCCTGCGGTTTGGCGAGGCGGATGCGCGTCGACACCCGCGGGGTGCTGCGCCGCGGCACAAAATTGAAGCTGGCGACTTCGACGATCGGATTTTTGGGTGCGAACACGCGGATACGCTTGACATGATCGACCTCGGTCATGGGGCTGTCGACGTCGAGGTCCATCGGCACAGTGTAACCGGTCGGGAATTTCGCGGGCATCACCAGATGGACGCGATCGGACTGTGTCGGGGTCTGTCCGATGAGCCGCGCAATGACGACTATATCGTCTTTTTGCTGCGGTTCGGCGTGGCCCGAGGACAGCAAGGCGCTGGCGAGGACGACCCCGCCGATAGGGCCTGCCATCAACACGTCGCGACGCGTCAAGACCATTGTCCCCGGGGTCTCCCAAGCCGAGCCTTCGGACGGAAGGCTAGGGTCCACTCGGCGCCGTGCATAAGTTTTGCTCGACGTCCACGAAAGCACGCTAAGTTATTCTAATTAAACCGACTTCCAGACTACACGTTGGCCTTCGTTGCGTAAAGTTTTCGTAGAACCATCTTTGCCGCCGACTGGGCGTACGCTACTCGAGGCCCTGCAATCGGACACTAAAGGCGCGGCTTGATGAAGATCGCCACGTTCAACATCAACAACGTCAACAGGCGGCTCGACAATCTCCTCGCTTGGCTGCGCCGGTCACGGCCCGACGTGGCGTGCCTCCAGGAACTAAAGGCCACCGATTCGGCGTTTCCGGTCGCCGGCATCGAAAAGAACGGCTACGACGCCGTCTGGCGAGGGGAAAAATCGTGGAACGGCGTCGCGATCCTCGCCCGCGATCGGGATCCCGTGCTCACCCGCGCCGCGTTGCCTGGAGATCCCGCCGACCGGCAAAGCCGCTATATCGAGGCAGCGGTGGATGGGGTGCTTATCGGCACGCTCTATGCACCGAACGGCAATCCGCAGCCTGGACCGAAGTTCAAGTACAAGCTCGCGTGGATGAAGCGCCTTTTGGCGCACGCCGCCGAGATTTGCGCCATCGACGCGCCGGTCGTGCTCGCAGGGGACTTCAATGTGGTGCCGACCGACGCCGACATCTATCCCACCAAGTCCTATGCCAAGAACGCGCTTGTCCAGCCGGAGCCTCGCGCGTTGTTTCAGCGGCTGCTCGATCAGGGCTGGATCGATGCCGTCCGCACCTTGCATCCTGATGAGCCGATGTACACGTTCTGGGACTACAAGCGACAGCGTTGGCCCCGCGACGCCGGCCTTCGCATCGATCATCTCTTGCTCAATCCCAACGCCGCAAAGCGATTGAGCGATGCAGGGATCGACCGCGAGGTCAGGGGTCTTGAAGGCGCCAGCGATCATGCGCCGGTCTGGATTGTCCTCAAAACTGCGCCGGGCACGCGTCGACCGCGGAAGCGTGCTCCGGAAGTGCCGAAGCGGCGTCGGTCGAAGGATGAGAAAGCGATTCCACACCGCCATCGCGACGACCGCTTCTCGTCGTCGACGGCGACTCCTTCGCGCACCGCTCCTACCACGCCCTGCCCAAAACGATCTTGCGGAAAGGGAGGAAGCCGGCCGGGGCCATTCTCGGCTTTGCCAATATGCTGCTCCGTCTCTATCGCGAGGAACAGCCGCGCGCGGTGATCGTCGCCTGGGACACCCTGGAGGTCCCCACCTACCGGCATGAGAATTTTCCGGCGTATCAAGGCGGGCGCGACTTCGATGACGCCGTGCTCGAGCAGCTCGAGGTGTTGCCGGAATTCGTTGCCGCTTGCGGCTTTCGGAATGCCAGAGCGGCCGGCTACGAGGCGGATGATTTTCTTGCCGCCGCCGCCGCCAAGGAAGAAAAGCGTGGAGGAACGGTCCTGGTTGCCAGCGGTGACCGCGACAGCTTCCAGCTCGCTTCCGATCGCACCACCATTCTCTATCCAATCCGCGCCGGCGAAATGGCGCGGATCGATCCCGCGGAGGTTCGGGCGCGCTATGGCGTCGATCCGCGCCAAGTCCCGGATTTCATCGCCTTGCGCGGCGATCCCTCCGACAAGTTGCCTGGCGCGCCGGGCGTTGGGCCCACCGGCGCCGCAACACTGCTGCAAAGATACGGCACGCTCGAAGCCGCTCTCGCCGCCGGTCGATTTCCTGAAACGGCAGACGATTTGCGACTTTACCGATCGATCGCGACGATGAACAAAAAAGCACCGTTGCCAAGCCTTCGTAGCCAAAAGCCGACCTGGGCGAAGGCGGCCGCGCTGGCGAGTAAGTGGGAGTTGAACCAACTCGCCCGCCGGCTGCAGGAGCTTGCCGCCGGCTAGCTTACGACACCCGAGGCCGGTCACGCCGCGTGTCAGGCCTGACCATGGGTCTCCTCGTAGCTCCGGCGTAAGCGCTGCCGCAACAACTTGCCGTTCGCCCCCTTCGGCAACGCCTCCACGCGGGCGTAGATTCGCGGGCACTTGTAGCGGGCAAGGCGGCCGGCGGCGTGGCGTTCGAGTTCAGCAGTCTCGATCGGCCCCGTTGAGACGTAGAAAGCGGCGATGACCGTGGCGTCGGCCTTGACCCTCACTTCCGCGGCGGCGCTTTCGAGGATCGCGGGATGGGCGTTCAGCGCGCTTTCGACCTCAATGGGCGAGACCCGGACACCGCCCGCGTTGATCATGTCGTCGGCCCGGCCGAGATAGGTCAGCGCGCCGTCCGCGGCCATGCTCACCATATCGCCGGTCAGGAACCACTCGCCGAGGAACCGCTGCCGTGTCTCCTCCTCGGCGCCCCAATAGCCGAGCATCAGGCCCGGATCGCGGGTCGAGACGCCGAGAATGCCCGGCTCGCCAATGCGGAGCGGCCCGTCGTCGCCCAACACCGCCACCCGGCGGCCGTCTTGCGGATAGCCGAGCGTTCCGGCAGGCGCAGGATGGGCGGGTGCGCCCGATATGAAGGTCGAGCATTCCGACATGCCGAAGGCCTCGTGAAGCTGTGTGCCGGTCGCGTTCTCCCAAGCGGCGCGGGTCAAGTCAGGTAGCTTCTCGCCGGCCGAGAGCCCGTGGCGCAGGGTTCCGAGCTTCGGCAGTGGCGTTCTCAAGAGCCGGCGGTAAATTCCGGGGGCGGCGGCAAAAATCGTCGCATCGTGCTGCTGCATCAGGAGACCGAGCTGTTCCGGTGTCACCCCTTTGCCGGGAATCAGGGCCGTCGCGCCGCGCGTCCAAGGGTCCAAAAGTCCGGTGCCGAGGGTGTAGGTCCAGTTGAACGCGCCAGCATGCAGCATACGACCGTTCTCGGTCAGCCCATACCAACCCTCCCACATCATCCGGCGGGCCCAGATCGCGCGATGGGCGTGGGTGACGGCGCGGGGCGCGCCTGAGGTGCCTGACGTATATATAATGTAGCCGGGACGCTCGGGGTCGCCCATGGCGTAGCGCGCGGGCGGCAGGCCGTGCATGGCGCGCATGGCCTTCGCGGGCAAAACGGGGCAGGGCGGTGCCGCGGGAAGCGCCAATCCGTCCTCCGCCACAATCAGCCGCGGCGAGATGTCCGCGGCAAGCCGGGTCACCTCGGGCTCCGTTAGCAGCGGTGATGTCGGCACCGGGATGATGTCGGCCGCGAGCGCGGCGAGATAGCAAATGGGAAATTCCACGCTGTTGCCAAGCCGCATCAGCAACCGGTCGCCGGGCCGCAAGCCCGCGGATAGAAATCCGCTCGCGGTTCCCAACACCGCCGCTTCGAGCTCCGCATAGCTCCAGCGCTCGGCGCCAAGCGGGGAGATCACTTCGAGCGCGATTTTGCTTCCCTGCCGTGTCGCCTGTCCAAGAACGTAGGCCGCCAGATTGAAGGGTGCGGGGCAGGGCGGCGGCGGGCCGTGGTCAAAGATCGCGTACATTCCGCGCCTGCTACGCCGTCGTCCGCTGAGTTGCAAGGACGAGGGTCGCGTAATCCAGCTGCGCGCTTCGCTCCTGCGACCGGGCGGACCAGCGCCAAGAGCTTGCAGTTTCGCCATCGCGCAGGAACGCAATATTCAAGGCTGTAGCTTTCCGCCGCGACTTGGTGGCTCTGGCGGCGCGTCGAATGGTTCCTGGCCTTCGAGCGCCGCGCGGCATGGCGCACGGAGCCGATCGGCGTTCTGCATGAGACAGTCGAGGCCGCGCCCGAACCCTGGTGGCACGTTGGCGCACATCCGGTTGTAGTCGGGCTGACAGGCTTTGAGGGTGGCGGCGAATTCGAGGCCCAGAACAGTCAGAGTTTGGAAGCAGGCCTCGCTGAGTTGGTCGGCGTGGGCGTTGAGGCAAACGACAATACGTCCCCCTCCAGGGGGCACGCCCCGGCAAAACCTCCAATAATCCACGCGGCAGGATTCCCTCGCGGCAAAAGCCTGGACCGGCGTCAAGCCCGCCGCGTTCGCCTGCTGGAACGTGATCGCGAGCACAACCGTCGAGATGACGAGGACCCACGATCGGTGCCGACTCGGAGCGGTTGCGTTCATCTGCGTAGCCTCATGCCCAACATAGAACGTCAAAGTCGGTATGAGCGAAAGAGGCTGCTCACTTGAGGAGCAGCCTCTTCGCTGCGCGCGAGGGGTCAGCCAGCACCGGGGGGCAGTGCGGCGTGGCGCGCGTCAACCAAATTCAGTAGGGAGCTGGGGCCGACGAGCCGCTATAGGTTCCGGTACCGCCTCTCGGTCCGGTGACGGTGCCGCCATAGGTACAAACGCCGCCGGCGCAGGTGCCAGATCCCTGTCGCTGCCAGGTGCCGCCATATGGACCGGTTCCCGTCACCTCGCGTTCCCAGCCATTGCCGTTGCGCACGACATTGCTCTCCCGGGTCCAGGTGTTGCCGTTGGCGCCCGTCACCGACCTTTCAGACGAGCACGCCCCATTGGCGCAGCCGCCGCTACCCTGATAGGTCGCCGTGCCGCCGCGCGGTCCGCTGACCGAGCCCTCGGCTTGCCAGCCGCCATTGCCATAGGTTGCCCTGCCGCTCTGGGTGTAAACGTTGCCAGCCGGACCGGTGAAGCTCCCTTGCGAGGTACAACTCCCTCCCGCGCAACTGCGCTGACGCTGCCACGAGCTGGTCCCGCCGTAAGGCCCGGTCGCCGTGCCGCTGCGCGTGCAGGTGCCGCCGGCGCATTGGCCGGAACCCTGCCACGTGGCGACGCCGCCCCGAGGGCCCACGGCACTTCCACCTCGGCTCCAAAGGCGCCCGGCATCCGCGTCGGCAATTGCTGTTATCGTAAACAAGAGGGCGAACGCCCCCGTCATCAGACCCGTTCGCATCGTCAATCTCCTTTTCCGAGAAAACGTCCCTCAACCACGGGGGAGCCTAGTCTTGCTTGTTTGCTTCGCTTTGCCTGACGCGGAACATTTTTTGGCTATTGTTGTTCGCCACGTAACAGTTCGTAACGGGCCGCAGTTGTCGCTTGCGCTTGCGCGCGAGAGCCATATCGTGACGGGTCATGATGACACCCGAGGGATCGGTCATCCTCGTCGTCGAGGACGACGAGGAAATCCAGCGCCTGGTCCGGGACCTGCTGTCTCAAGAAGGCTTCACGGTTGAGGCGGTTCAATCCGGAAGCGGGCTCGATGAAGTCCTGGCACGGTGCCGTCCAGACCTGATCCTGCTCGATCTCATGCTGCCCGGCGAAGACGGGCTTGCGATCTGCAGCCGGCTGCGCAAGCACGACAACACGCCAATCCTCATGCTCACCGCCAAAGCCGACGCGATCGATCGCGTGGTCGGTCTCGAGATCGGTGCCGACGACTACCTGACAAAGCCATTCAATCCGCGCGAGCTCCTGGCGCGCGTGCGTGCGTTGCTCCGGCGAGCCGGCGGCATGGCGCAGGCCGAGCAAACACGGCGACATTGCTTTGAAGGCCTGATCATCGACGTCGACGCGCGCTTGCTCACCACCGAGGCCGGCGAGCCTATTCCGTTGACGAGCGCGGAGTTCGAACTGCTGGCCTGCTTCGTCTCGCGGCCGCGACGCGTCTTGACGCGGGACCAGTTGCTCGATTGGACCCGGGGGCGCTCCGCCGATCCCTTCGATCGCACCATCGACATGACGATTTCGCGGCTGAGAAAGAAAATCGAAGCCGCGGCACCCGGATTGAATCTGATCACGACGGTGCGCAACAACGGCTATCTGTTCGTGCCCATCGTGAAGCAGCTCAACCCATGATCCGCTTTCGCTTCGGGACGCGCCTGTTGCTGATCGTGCTCACCGGCCTGGTCGCTCTCCAGATTCTCGGCGTTGCCTTCTACATGCTGCAGCGAAGCCGCGACACCGAGGCTGGGCTGCGGCTCCCGCTGCCGGATCAAGCAGCGGCGCTTGCAGAGCTTCTGGAGCGCACGCCGAAGGAGCAATGGCCGCTGCTGCTACGCGCCGCGAATGGCGCCGATTTGCGCGTCCGCATTTTGGATCAACCGGCGGCAAGGTCGGAGCGGCAAGAATGGTATGAGGCGCCGGTCGCCGAGCTCGTTCTTCGCCGCTACATGGCTGCGCTCCGCGGCCGCGACGTCCATGTCCACGTTGACCCATCGTCGGAGCTCTTTGCCGGCCCCATGAAGGCGTTCTCCTGGCTCTCGCCGGGCGCGGTCCAGATCGAGGTCGGCCTCAGGACCGGAGACACCTTGGCGGTCGCGGCCAAGGGCGGCGTGAGTTTCAATATCCTCGGGATCCCGCCAGGCTTTTGGGCGGGAATTTTGGGTGTCGCCATCGCCGCCGCGACGATTTTCATGTTGCGCCGGGAGGCGCGACCCTTGCGGGATCTAGTCGAGGCCGTCGACGATTTCGACCCTTCGGACGAAGGCCAGGCCATTCCCGACGCGCCGCACAGCGCCCCGGAGATCCGGGCGCTGATCGCCGCGTTCAACCGGCTCGGCGATCGCGTAGCGGGTCTCCTCAAGGCACGCATGGCGCTCGTCGGCGGCATCTCGCACGATCTTCGGACCTATGCCACCCGGCTTCGACTCCGCACCGAGCTCATACAAGATGTCGGCGAGCGTTCGAAGGCGACCCAGGATCTCGACGACATGAGCCGGCTCCTCGAAGATTCACTTTTGGCCATCGAGGCCGGCGCTCCAATTCACAAGGAGGAGCTCATCGACGTCGGCCCAATTCTCGAGCGGGAGGCGGCCGATCGACAGCTCGCGGGCGCTTGCGTATCACTGTCGTTTGCGGGAGCCGCACGCGAGGCGCAAATCCTGGGCGATGCCATCGCCTTGCGCCGGCTGTTCGCCAATGTCACCGATAACGCGATCGCTTACGGGCGAGAGGCTAGAATTTCAGCCGAGATCCGGGCCGATCGACTGGTGGTGACGACCGACGACAATGGCCCCGGCATCGATCCGCAGAAGCGCGAGATCGTGCTCGAGCCCTTTGTCCGGCTCGAACAGTCGCGCAACCGGAATACCGGCGGTGCTGGTTTGGGCTTGGCCATCGCCCGCAAAGTGGCTGAGGCGCATGGCGGGCGGCTCTGCCTCGACGAGGCGCCTGGTGGCGGGACGCGGGCCATCATCGAGCTGCCCTTATTTCTGATGCCTGCTTCTCCGGCGCGTCGGTCCGCATGATTGGACTTGAAGTTTCACGGGAGGCCAAAGTCTTTCAGCACGTCCCTCGCCAAGCTCACCTCCGACTCAGAACTTGCCGCCCGTCCCACGCTTCGCAGATGGAAGGCAAAAGGCTTCCCGCCCCAAAAGAATTCCTCCCAACCGCGTTTCCGGGCTTTCGGACAGATCTCCTCCAGGAAGCTCGCTTCCGTGAACGCGCCCGGGCGCCGGGGAACGAGGCGCAGCCGGTCCGGAAGCAGGGAGCTCAACCGTCTCTCTAGCCGAACGCGAGCCGTGTCGGGGGGCCTGAAGGATGGGATCAGCAGCTCGTGGCGGAACGCGGGATGGTCAAAGTACTTTCGATAGATCTGCCATCCCGTGTCTCTTATTCTGCCGATCTTAAGCGTCTGCCGCAGCCAGCCGGGAATGGGCGAGGCGTCGCTGTTGACAAGGTGCCAGACGAGGTCATGGTCAATCAGAGGCAGAAAATTGATGGAGTCTCGCCGGCACCTTTTCAAGATCGATCAGCATGAAGTGGACTGAGGGAAAGTCGCGGTATTGATAGTACCATCGCGGGTGCCAGCCCGAACCGAAGAAGGCGACATCGTGCTTTATGGCGTGAGCGACGATGCGCTCGAGCCAGTGTTGCTGCAACAACAAAGAAGTCGGGGTCCATCGAGAGAACGAAGCGGGTGTGGACACGATCCAGGCACTTTTGCAGTGCTCTGGCGTGGTGCAGGCTGCCTTTGTCGCGCGTGTTTGTTCTCTCTACGCCATCGAAAATCGTTAGGCCGCGTTGGTCGCTAACGGCGTTTCCTCCCAACTCATTGTCGGCGACGAGCCAACGATACGCCGTACCAATGTTGAGCGCCTGCGTTAGCGCTGTGGTTGAGTTCTAAGAATGGTCGGTTACGATAAAGCACGGATATGATCGTGACCAAGGAGACTCCTTTTGAGATCAGCCGTTGGATTCTTCACGTATCTCTTCGATCCGGAAATTATCAGCCGATATGGGAAACTGAAAGAAGAGCTGGCCGACCGCGCGCAGACCACAATCGTCGCTGAGGCGGGAACACCGGTTCCCGAGGCGTTGCTGGCGGAAACTGTGTTTTTCGATTTTCAGCAGCTCGCTTCGGATGCTCCACGCGTTTTGGGGTCGAGGGTGGTTCCGGGAAACAGTCACTTGACCATGCTCGCCTTTTTTCGCAGCCGGCCCGAATTCGACTACTACTGGTACATCGAGTACGACGTCGTCTTCACCGGCGCCTGGTGCACGCTTCTCGACGCTTGGAGCGACGATACCAGCGACTTGTTGGCCCCCCATTTGCGGACATACAGCCAGGAACCGGATTGGCCTTGGTGGCGCTCGCTGCGGGTCCCTGCCGCGGCGGCGGAAAACGGCTTGGTCAGGGCCTTCATGCCCATCTATCGGATCTCGCGCCGTGCTCTCGAAAGCATTGAGGCCGCGGTGCGGGACGGCTGCTCCGGCCATTTTGAAGCGCTCATCCCCACGGTGCTCCAAGCAGAGTTGCTTCAAATTTCCGACTTGGGGGAGGGACGGTTCTACACCAGTTCCACGTCGCCCGATGGAGAGCTGCGGCAGGGCACGATGCGCTATCGGCCCTTCCACGCCCGCCCGCTCCTGGGGCGGAACCTACTCTATCATCCGGTGAAGCCGGAGAGCTTTCCGACCACACGCTGGCGCTTTCGATCACTGTCGAACTGGCTCGCCCGCTTTGGGTCATCGGCAGACCTGAAGTCGTGGTTGCGAGATGTCGTTTCCCGTCGTTCGTGAATTGTCATGGTCACACCGCGGGCAGGACGAAGCGTGATACGGGCCAGCGGGAAGACATCCTGCGGGCGGACAAGCGCGAAGCTGAATTTTGGAAGGATTGTCGCCAGAACCACGGCGATCTCCTGCATGGCAAAGCCCTGCCCGATACAAATGCGGGGTCCGAGACCGAAAGGAATGAAGGCCCCCCTGGGAATTCTGTCAGCGCGCTCCGGCAGGAAGCGATCTGGGCTAAATCGATCTGGGTCTCGCCAAAGCCGTCGATGACGGTGCACGACCCAAGGTGAGATCACGATCTGCGTGCCCTCCCGGACAGGTTTACCGTCAAGCTCGTCCGGGCCGAGTGCTTGGCGCCCGATGAACGGTGCGGGCGGGTAGAGACGCATCGCTTCCTTGACGACGGCTGTCGTGTAGACCAGCCGCCCCAGGCAATCCCGGCTCACGGGCCTGTCCGCACACACCGTTTGGATTTCTTCGAGGACGGCGCGTTCCAATTCCGGAAAGAGGGCCAGAAGGTAGAGAGTCCAGGCTAGGGCATTGCCCGTGGTCTCATGTCCGGCCGCCAGAAAGGTGAGAACGTTGTCGGAAACAGCGTCGGGACCGAGCGTAACGCCACAAGCGGGATCCATCGCTCGCATCAGTCGATCGAGAAGATCGGGAGGCTCGTTCGCCCCGTGGACAATGCGGCTTGCCACCACCTGATCGACCACGCCGCGGAACAGACCCATGGCGGGTTTGGCACGATGCTGCGAGACGAAGGAGAGCCAGGCGGGCAGATTGAAAATGGTCCCCAGATCGACCCGTCCGATTGTCTCGAAATAGAGCGCCATGCTGGCGTGAATGCGGACGCGATCCGCATCGAGGGCTCCGGAAAAAACAGTGCGGGATATGATCTCGTAAGTCAGCCGCTGGAGCTCCGCGGCGATATCGATCGGCTGATCCAGAAGTCCGGACCATCGGGCACACATCGCGGCGCTGGCCGCCTGCATGTCCTCGAACAACCCCTCCACGGCCCTCGGCGAGAATAACGGCGAAGTGATGCGCCTGGTGCTGCGCCAGTCTTCGCCTTCCGCCGTCAGCAGTCCGTTGCCCAGCGCCGGCTCCAGCCGCCGTTGCTGTTGCACGCTCTTGCAATAGTTGGAGGCGTTGCCGATCAGGACGTGTTCGATCAAGCTTGGATCGTTGACGAGTAGGGTCTTGCCGCGGCGATCGAGTTCGAGGGTCGGTTCCTCGAAAGCCGCTTCGGCAAAAATCGTGATGGGGTTGGATCGAAGCGCGCGAACGGCCCGCAGCAATGTCAAGCGTCTGGGGTGCGGAACGGGTGCCGCGGGAAGCGGAGACATGGCAACGTTCTGCATTTCCTTCTCATCCAATTCGGTTCAACGGGGATGACGGTGAGACGAAAAGTAGCGGATAGCTGTCACCGTCCTTTCACCTCCGTGCAACCATCAATGTTGACGCGTCACCAGTGTGTAACCGATTGTAACGACGACCGGTACGGCGTGGGTGCAGCGCCGACGCAGCCCTGGGGCCTTGATCTCAAAAGTTTGACTTATTAGCTATTTAAATGGCGATGGAGCTCATCCCCCGTCGTCAGGTTCCCCCAAAACCGGAGCCGGAAGCCCCGCTCAGTCAACCCCCCGTCTGGCGGGGCTTCTCCTGTCGGGAGATCAGCGCGTTGCCGCCGCAACGGCTTCCGGCGACAATCGCGGCGAGCCTTCGTTTGCGCGCTCAGCCCGCTTGACGAGCTCCAAAACGCTTTTGATGTGCGGCGTTGGTTGTCCGGATCTCGCCGCAAGGGCGAGGATCGTCCCTTGCAGGTGATCGATTTCAGTGTGGCGATGGGCTTCGAGATCGTCCCACATCGACGATCGCGCGTCAGGGTCGACTTCGAGCATCCGCCCGGCGACGAACTTGAACAGCGGGTCCGGCAGGCGCAACGCTAAAGCCATGATGCGGGGATGGATGGTGCCGACGGCGCGCGGCTGGATGCCGTGGAACTTCAACACCGCGAGCGCTTCGTCCATCTGCCGAGCGAGAAGGAGACGCCAGCGCCGGTCCGAAAGCTCTTCGGCGAGCGAAATGCCGGCCAGCGCATTGACGGCGTTGTTCAGGTTGACGACGAGTTTTCCCCACTGCACGCCAATAATGTCACCATGCCCCTCAACCCGCGCGCCGGGCGCGTCGAGACATTCGCGCAGTCCCGAGCAGCCGGATTGAATCAGGATCGTGCCGCTCGTCGCGCGATGGAAATGCGGCCGTGACGATCTCCGGTCGGCCTTGCTGATGACATTGAACGGGACCATTCCCGCGAGGACCTGGCGGCGCGCGCCCAAATGCGACCTCAAGCAGGGCACATTGTTGAGGCCATTTTGCAGGCTTAGGGTGACCGAAGTCTCAGGCGCGTGCACCGCGATCGCGCGGGCAATGTCTTCGGTGTCACCGCTTTTCACCGCCACGAGGATCACATCGGCCTTGGCGAAAGCTTGATGCGGGTCGGTGGCCAGCGCGGGCTCGGGAAGCGTCTGATCAAAACCATCGAGATCGCTGATGCGCATGCCATGCTGCTTGAGCGTCGTTGCAAGCCGCTCCCGGGCCAGGAAGACGACGTCGCGCCCGGCCAAGGCCAGGCAGCCGCCGACGTAACAGCCCACTCTGCCGGATCCGGCGATGGCGATGCGAGGGCGAGAACCGATTACCATGCGGAGAGTTTAACCTGTTCACGCGGTCGAAACTGCTCGCATAAAAGAGTGTCCATGCAGGACGTTCAAGCGTTCGCCGCAAACGCTACTCGAGGTGGAGCCAGCCGCAATGGATCAACCGCTGAGATCACCGTCGCCGGCGCCAATGCCAGCGTCCTCGTCTGCGGCGGAGCCCCGGTTGGAGGTCTCGCGCATGGATTACAAGCGCGCCCTCGGCGTGCACCATTTGGGCGATCTGCGCGCGGCCGCGCGGCGGCGTCTGCCACAAGCCATTTTCGACTACGTCGAGGGCGGTTCCTACGACGAAATCTCGTTGCGGGCGAATTGGGAGGACCTCGAGTTGCTCCGCTTGCGGCAGCGGGTGCTGGTGGAGGTCGGCTCGCGAAGCCTCGGGACCGCCATTGCCGGCGAACCGGCGAGCTTACCACTCGCTCTCGGGCCGATCGGATTTTCCGGGCTCATTCGCCGGGGCGGCGAAGTCGAGGCCGCTCGCGCCGCCAAGATCTTCGGCATCCCGTATTGCCTCAGCACATTTTCGACCTGTTCGCTCGAGGAGGTCGCGGCGCAAAGCTCCGCGTCTCTCTTCTTCCAGCTCTATTTGTTCAATGATCGCGGGGTGAACGTCACCTTGATCGACAGGGCCAAGCAGGCGCGTTGCAAGGCATTGGTGCTCACCGTCGACGCCGCAATGCACGGGCGCCGCAACCGCGATCTCGACAATGGGCTGGTGGTGCCGTTGCGGGTGAGGACCAAGCTCGCGCTCCAGATGCTGGCGAAGCCGCGCTGGATGTATGGCTGGTTCAGCGGCAGACGTACCCTCGGCAATCTCGCCATGTTCGTGCCGCCGGGGGGCAACGAGCTCGCGGCGGTGTCGGCCTGGACGGAGAGCAACTGCAAAGGCTTCGCGACGGCGGACGATGTCGAATGGGTGCGGCAGAACTGGCCCGGCAAACTGATCGTCAAGGGGATCCTCACCGCCGAGGATGCGCGGCTCGCCGTCGAGCTCGGTGCCGACGCCATCGTGGTGTCCAATCATGGCGGCAGACAGCTCGACGGCGCTCAGACGGCGGTTCGGGCGTTTCCAGAGATTCGGTCGGCGATCGGGGAGAGCGCGGAGCTCTTGTTCGACGGCGGCATCCGCTCCGGCCTCGACGTGTTGAAGGCGCTTGGGTCTCGGCGCCAGGGCCTGCCTGCTCGGACGCGCCTATCTTTATGGCCTTGCGGCCTACGGCGAGCGTGGCGTTTGCGCCGCCTTGCAGCTGATTGCGGAGGAACTCGACTTCGGCATGGCGATGACCGGCGTCAGCGACGTCAGAGCTTTGCCCGCGCGGTTGCTGGATTGACCGCCGCGTCGCCCGTTTCATCGGCAAAGGCGTTCTCCGTTTCGCCGGAGACAAACGGCATCACCAACTGCGTCAGGTAGACTTGCGGAAAGTCAGGCTGGTCCTGAATGCCGATATCGCCGGCGACCGGCGCCCGCGGCGCGTCCAGTCTCAGCGTTCCAAGCAGGTCGTCCCAGAAGGTGAAGAACAGCCCGAAATTGACGTCGCCTTCGCCGGCCCAATTGACGTGGTGCAGTCTGTGCACGGGGCCGACGGCGATAAACCTTTGCAGCGGTCCGAGCTCGCAGTCGACATTGGTGTGTTGAACCAGGAGCTGGATCGAGATGGCGAACGCGAGCAGTACCGCGACCGGCATCGGCAGACCGGCGAGGACGAGCGGCAAGGTGCCGAAGGCAAGATCGAGCGTTTGATGCAACGGATGCCTGACGAGGCCGTTGAAACCATAAAGGCGATGCACGCCATGATGGATGGCATGCAGCCGCCACAAGAGCGGCAGCCGATGGCTCCAATAATGGATCATGGTCATGCCGAAATCGGCGACGACGACGGCGAGGAGCAGTTGCGCAGCGAGCGGCAGCGACGATGGCCAAATTCCCTTCAAAGGATTGAGAAGCGTGATCAGGGGCAAGAGCAGAAGCGCGCTGATATTGGCGACTTCGTAGGCGACGCCGTGGGCGATGTCCTTGCCGGCGTCGGCATGGCCTCGTTCCACTCCGGCTCGTAAGGGAGCACCCACTCCATCAGCATCGAAAGGCGACGGCGACGCAGAACAAGAGACCGATCCACAGATAGGAATAATGGCCGAGACCAGATAGACGGCGGCGAGATTGAGCCCCAACAGCATGAAGGGCACGTAGCCGTATCGGGCAAAAAACCGTAGCACTGTCATCACACTCACAACTCCTGCGCGGGCTTCGCTTTCAGCCGGAAATTCCGGGTCCTGCTCTCCGAGTAAGACGCCCCGCGGCAATTTCGGTTCCCGTCGCGTTCGCAGCGCTCAACTTGCTTCAGCCGACGACAAAAAGTGAGAACGCAAAAAGGCAACTTCTTGGCGGCGGCAGGCCCTGCGGCACGATGTCTTTTTCCCCGTTTCGCGCATCCTTTCGCGCGGTGTGGCGTTACCCCAATAACAGCAGCGAAGGATCGGCGGTGGAACCGTCAAGAGCGTCGCGGTTAGTGGAAAGGAGCGTCAGGAGAATGATGTCTCAGAGACATCCGTCAGAACGCGAAGCCAACTATCGTGGATACAAGATCAGGCTCGAGCGCCATGATCTCTGTTGGTCCGTAGACTGAAAAGAGACAGTGCCGATCTTCCGTCCCCGACGCGGGGCAAATTTCACACCATCACCCAGTCCGAGCGCGCAGCGATGGCCCAGGCCAGGCGGCGCGTCGATGAAAGCTTGGAAGGGGTGGAAGCCTCGGAAACCGAGAACGTCGAGGACCAATTGATCCGTGCGGAAGCGCCGAGCCACGTTGACCGTTGCCGGCTAGCGCCTCGCCAAAATAGCGACGGGGAAGCGCGCCAGAACCTTGTTCACCGGCAGGTCCGCGTGCACGGTGAAGGCCTCCTCCGTAACGATATTTCGGAACTGAGCCCCCTTGGAGCGCCGGAGGCAAATCGACCTTGGTATCGGCCCAGTGGCTCGATGCCGGCACCAGGCCGTCAGCGCCACGCAAAAGTTCGAGATTAAAATCGCGGGGCGATGACGACGGCGGCGGTATCCCCAAGCACGCGGGCAAACGCAACGAGGTGGTCCGCCGCGTTGCCGCTCACGTCGAGCGGCACATAGTCGCCTTCGGCGAACAGCGCTTCGGCTCTGCTGCGAAGCGCCAATCCGGCCTGAACCAGGACCATCTTGGTAACGCCGCTTCGCCACTCGGTCGTCAGCGCTTCGAGGTTCATGGTGCCGCGCGCTTTCGAGAGCGAGTCGAGCCGATCGAAGTCGACGGGCCGGCGGTTGTCGGGATCGACGAGGCTCAGGTCCCAAAGCTCGGCGCCCTGGTAGATGTCGGGGACGCCGGGGGCGGTCAATTTGATCGCCGTCTGCGACAGACTGTTGAGCGCGCCGGCAAGAAACACAGGCTCGCAGTCGCGAGGAAGTCCTGCAGGAACGCTTTTGAGCGTGGGTCGAGCGCGGCGCGCGTGAAGCTCTCGATCGCCTCCTCGTAGGCGGCATTCTGCGCCGTCCAGCTCGTGTACACCTTGGCCTCGCGCACCGCCTTCAGCATGAACTGGGCCATGCGCTCGCAAGCTCCGCCAGGCCCCGCGTCGTCGGGGCGAGGCCGGGCGGCCAGACGCCGGCGAGCGCCTGGTAGAACATCCACTCCACCTCGGGGTTGGGCGCGCGAGCCCGTCGACGCTTTGGCGCAGGCCGGCATTGAGGCCCGCCCAGCGGTTCACCGCGGCGGCCCCAGGCTCGGGCATCTCGCTCAGCGCGTAAAGGCGCGCGCGGGCATCCTCCCCGCGCTTGGTGTCATGCGTCGAGGTGGCGCTGAGGCCGGCCGCTTGCCGGCGCAGGCGCTGCTCCATCGCGGCATGGAACTCGGCCAAGGGCGCCCCGAAGCGATTGGGTCGCCGCCGACCTCGTTGAGCGCGATCAGGCGGTTGTAGCGATAGAAGGTCGTGTCCTCGAGCGCCTTGGCCATCACCGGGCCGGTCGTCTGCTGGAAGCGCGTGGCGAACTCGAGCGCGGACGCCTGATCCTCCGGCGACTCGAAATCGAGCTCGAGAACGCGCCGCAGGAAATCGATCGCCTCCTCGTCCTCGACCTCGCGCGCTGCCTTGCCCTTGCCAGCGCGGCGTCGATGATGGCGCGGTCCTCCGCTTGCGGCGCCGGAGACGTCCACGTAGGTGCGATAGACGGGCAGCGCCGCGCAAGCTCGATGATCGCCCGGCGCAGGGTGTCGGTGCCCAGATCGCGCGTCGCCAGCTGGCGCACGGCGAGGGCACCCGCCATGTCCTTCAGGTGCTCCAGCTCGCCGGCGAGGTTGCGGATGAGGATGCGCCGCTTGGCGGCAAGGACCATCGCTTCGTAATCGACGTCCTCCTGGAGGAAGGCGCGTAGGCTGCGGTCATGCCCGCTTCGCCGCGGGGGTCGACCAGCAGGTCGGCGAGGGCCCTGATGAACTCGTAGCCCGTCGTGCCGGCGACCGGCCAGTCTGAGCGCAGCGCCTCGTCGGCGCCCAAGATCTTCTCGACCACGATGTAGAGCGGCTCGACTACGCCGAAGGTCTTTTGCAGGCGCTCCAGATAGCCTTGGGGTCGGCGAGGCCGTCGATGTGATCGAGGCGCAGGCCCTCGATGGTGCCGGCGTTGAGAAGCTCGCCGAGGCGGGCGTGCAGCTCCTCGAAGGCGCGCGGGCGCTCCACCTTGAGGCCCACCAGATCGGCGATCTCGAAGAAGCGGCGGTAGGTCAGCGTCTCCCGCGCCGCGCGCCAATGCGTGAGCCGCCAAACCTGCATCTCGTGCAGGTCGTGGAGCGCGCCCACGTCCTGCACGACGTCGTCGAGCGCCTGCGCTAATGCTCGCGGACGCTCGCATCCTGCGCGGCGGTCGCCAGCTCGGTCTTGAGCTCGGCCGAGGTCTCGGGCGTCGCAACGGCAAAGCGCCGCGCCCATTCGCCGAAATCGGCGCCTTGCGCGCGCGTGAGCACTTGCGCATAGGACGTGGGCGTCAGCGGCAGCTTGAGGCCGTGATAGGTGAAGGTCAGGCCGCCGTCGCTCTCGTCGAAATTGAGGCCGAACTCTCCCGCCTCCAGCGCTTGACCGTAGCTCGTGCCAGCGCCGGAACGAGTAGCTTGGGCGCCGACCAGTCGATGTCGAAGAGCTGCGCGCAGTCGCTGGCCTCGCCCCACTCCAACACGTCGCGCCAGTAGGGATTGCGCGGCGAGGCGCTCATGTGATTGGGAACGAAGTCGAGAATGAAGCCGAATCCCCGGCGCGGAATGCAGCGACCATGCGCTCGAAGCCCTCGTCCCCGCCGAGGCTAGTGTCGATCACCCGGTTGTCGACGACGTCGTAGCCGTGGGTGGAGCCGGGCTCGGCCTGAAAGATGGGCGAGGCATAGAGGTGGCTGACCCCGAGCCGTGCCAGATAGGGCGCGAGCTTCGGCCGCCCGCTCGAACGTCATGCCATTGCGGAACTGAAGCCGGTAGGTGGCGGACGGCACAATCATGACGATCGCGGGCGTTCGCGTGAGAAAACGCTAGTAATATGCCCGAAACAGCGCCGGTGGTGGCGAGGTTTCGGCGATTTCAATCGGCAGCTTGCGGCGCCAATTCGGGTGCTCGTCCACAGTGCCCGGCACGTTGGCCTGGTCCGCCATGCCGACGAGATCCTCGATCTGAGCAGCGACGAGGCGCGAGGACGCTCTGGCAAGCAGGCATGCGCGGCAACGCAGACCTCGGCCGGCAGCTCCTCCGGACACGGTGCGTCACCGTTAAGGACGGCATAAAGCCGGCCGGCAGCAGGTCTGCGGCCTTGAGGCGCCCAGCAAGAGGATGCGATCGCGGGCGCGGCCTGCGCGCATGCCGCGGCGTTCTCAGGCGAGGAGAGGCCCCGCCGCTCCCGCTCGTCGATGTCGCTCCCGCGCCACCAGCCTTTGAGCGTCGGCAGATCGTGCGTGGAGAGGCAGGCGAGCGCCTTGTGCGAGTAGGCATGGGGATCCGAAAGGCGCCGTCCGCCTCCCGCTCGAAATAGAGCACGCGATAGCCCTGGATCTCCACGTCGCTCATCACCTCGCGAAATCCCGGCGGCACCGTGCCGAGATCCTCGCCGATGACGACGGTGCGCTGCCGCCATGAGATGCGCTAAGCACGCGAAGCATGTCGCGCAAGGGGAAAGCGGACATAGGCTCCCTCGGTGGCGCGAGCATCGCCCGGGATCCAATAGAGGCGCGTCAACCCCATGGCATGATCGATGCGCACGGCGCCGGCACTGCGCATGAGCTCGCGCAGCATCGCCTCGAAGGGCTCAAGCTGGCCGCTGCTTCAAGGCGACCGGCGACAGCGGCGCGAGGCCCCAGTCCTGTCCATTGTCGTTGAACATGTCGGGCGGACAGCCGAGGCGGCGCCGTCGATAACGGTCCAGGTTGCGACCAGGTATCGGCGCCGTCGGGCGCAACGCCGACCGCCAGATCGAGATAGAGGCCGATGCGCATGCCGGCCGCCATGGCCCGCTGCTGCGCGCTTCGCAACTGGGTCTCGGCGACCCATTGCAGCCACATGTGAAAGGCGATGCGCTCCCATTCTCCCGCTCGAAGCGGCGCACCGCGTGGCTGTCCAAGCTGCGATAGGCCTCGGGCCAGGTGTGCCAGCCGCTGGATGCCCGCGCGCGAACGAGGGCCTCGGAGAGCGCCTCGTAGAGCGCGAAGCTCTGAAGCGCGCCGCCGCGTGCGTCACAAAAGTCCTCGAACGGCGCCGCCGCCTCCGGGCCGCCCGCGCAGGAAAGCCGCGATAAGCCCGCTCGAAGGCGTCGCGTTTGAGCCGCGCCACTTCGACGTAGTCGACGAGCTCGCGCGTCGCGCAGCGCCTCGACCCGGGCCGGCATCCATCCCGCCACGGCGTCGAAAGTGGTCGACCGCGATATAGAAAGGATTGAGGAACAGCCGGCTCGACGGCGCATAGGGGCTGTAGCGGCCGGCATCGGCATAAAAGAGTGCATGCAGCGGGTTGACGCCGATGAAGTCGGCGCCGGCTCCCGCCGCGAGCTCGGCCAGCTGCGCCAGGTCCTCGAAGTCGCCGATGCCAAGATTGCGCGCCGAGCGCAGGCCGTAAAGCTGACAGGTGACGCCCCAGACGCGCCCCTCGCTGAGCCAATCGGGCATGAAGCAGCGCGCCTCCGCGGGCTGCGTCGGCGCCGGTCGATCGCGGCGCCGATCGCAGGCTCACCGCCACCTCATTGTCGTCCGCTGCCGCAATGCCCAGCGCCTCGAGCACCGCGCGCTTGGTCGCGTCGCTGACGATGCGGCGTCTCGCCGCGCTCGCTGATAAAGCTGGCTCGATGCCGTAGGCCTGCGCCAGACGGTCGAGGACCTCGCTCATTGGGGGCTGCCGCTCGCCCTGACGCGACACGACGGACGACGACCGACCAGGGCGGCAGCGTGCCTGAGCGCAGCCCGGCCTCGCAGTCCCGGCGCTCTCATAGAGCAGTTTGCCGGCGGCGCGAAGCCGCTGCGCCACCGTGCGGCGACGCTCCACTCCCCGTCAGGCGAGACAGGCGAAGGCCTGGCAAGATCGCCGCCGTCGCCGAGGCGCCAGCTGACGACGAGACCGGCTCGTCGGCGGCGAGCACGTTGCCCTTGCCCCTCGAGCCGGCGAGCCGCGGCGCGATCTCACGGCGCCTGATGTCGAGCAGGTGCGTAACGAAATGTCGAGCCGCTCGCGGTGCGGCGACTGGCTCCGCTTGGTCCAGTCGAGCTTCGAGGCCTCGAATGTGCTCAACGCATTGGGATCGGGGATGCGCTCGCGGTTCGGATCGCGGAAGCTTCCCACCTGCGAAACTCGTTGCGCCGGCCCTCGCGCACCTGACGCGCCAGCTCGCCATGAAAGTCGGTGAAGAAGAGGAAGGGACGCGTCTCGCCCCACTCCTCGCCCATGAAGAGGAGCGGAATGCCGGGGCTCAGCAGAAGGACCGCCGTCAACGCGTCGACCACCTCCGGCGCCGCCAACGAGGCGAGACGCTCGCCGAAGGCGCGGTTGCCGACCTGGTCGTGGTTCTGCAGGCAGTCGATGAAGGCCGTGCGGCGGCAGCTCCGGCGCTCGGCTCGCCGCGCTTGGGCCGTCGCGAAACGGCGAGGGCTCGCCCTGGTAGATGAAGCCTTCGGCAAGGCGCGCGCGAGCTTGGCCACGGGATCGTCTGTGTAGTCGTCGTAGTAGCCGTCGGCTTCATGGGTCGCGATCACGTGGGCCGCGTGATGGAAATCGTCGTTCCATTCGCCCGTGTAGAACTGGGGCGAGCCCCCGGCGCGCTCGAGAAGATGCGTGGTGTTGGTGTCGTCCTCGGTCGTCAGGTGCACGTGGCGGTCCTTGATGCGCTTGCGCACCGTCGATCGCAATCTCTTCGAGCAGCGAGGGCTTGAAGTCGTCCCGGATCTGGTCGACGGCGTCGAGGCGCAGGCCGTCGAAGCGGTATTCCTCGAGCCGATAAAGCGCGTTCTCGATGAAGAAGGCGCGCACGGGCGCGCGATCGTAGGCGATGGCCACGCCCCAGGGCGTGTGGCGCTGCGCATTGAAGAAGTCGGGCGCGTAGGAGTGCAGGTAGTTGCCGTCCGGGCCGAAGTGATTGTAGACCACGTCGAGAAAGACCATCAGCCCGCGCGCGTGCGCCGCGTCGATGAGGCGCTTGAGCGGCTCGGGCCGCCGTAGGCCACGTGCGGCGCGTAGAGAAGAACGCCGTCATATCCCCAGCCGCGGGTGCCCGAGAACTGGGCGACGGGCATGAGCTCGACGACGGTAACGCCGAGCTTGACAAGGTCGTCGAGCTTCTACTCGATGCCGGCGAAGGTGCGCCTCGGCCTGAAGGTGCCCGGGTGCAGCTCATAGATGACGGCCTCCTCCCACGGGCGACCCCGCCAGTCGTTGCTCTGCCAGGCGTAGGCGCGCGGATCGATGAGCCGCGAGGGGCCGTGCACGTCGCGCCGCTGGGCGCGCGCGGCCGGATCGGGCACGCGCATGCCGCCGGAAGCTGGAACAGATAGCTGCCGCCGGCGGCGACGAGGTCGGTCGTCAGCTCGAACCAGCCGTCGGTGCGATCGCGCCATCGGCTGGGGCGCTTGCCGCTCGGACGGCGAGCAGCGAGAGCTTGTCGAGCGCGGGCGCCCACAGTCGAAACCGCGCGCCGCCGGTCGGGAAGAACCTCGGCGCCCGAGCTTCGCTCGAAGGCGTAACGCAGGCCCATCAGCGCTCAGCCCTCGTAAAGAAGCAGCGCCCGCGCGGGCACAGCAGCGTCGCCCGGGGGCGGCGGCCGGCTCATCGGGCTCGATCAGGCCGCGCGCCGTATCGATCAGAAGACGCCAGCCGGTGACGCCGCTTGGGCGCGGTAAGCTTGAAGGGAATCTCCTCGGAATGAGAATTGGGGAGCAACAACAGCGGCGGGTCCTCGGCACCGCAGAGCATAAGAGGCCGATGCTTTTCGTAAGCCCGTTGTTCCAATCATCCGGCGTCATCTCCGCGCCGTCGGGTCGTCAGCCACGGGGCATTCTTAGTCCGGTCGTCGGCCACCGTGCTCGCCATGCAGGAACTGAGTTTGGCGCAAGAGAGGTAGCTGCTTGCGCAAGCGGATGAACAGGCGGGTGAAAGCGAGGAAGGCCTCGTCGCGCGTCGCCGATGCGCCCAGTCGAGCCAGGAGATCTCGTTGTCCTGGCAATAGGCGTTGTTGTTGCCGCGCTGCGTGCGCCCGACTTCGTCGCCCATGAGGATCATCGGCGTGCCCTGCGAGGCAAGCAGCGTCGCCATCAGATTGCGGCGCAGCGGTCCCGGAGCTCGAGAATCGTTGCGTCGTTGGTCGGCCCTTCTGGCCGCAGTTCCAGCTGCGGTTGTCGTCGTGACCGTCGCGGTTGCCTTCCCCGTTCGCTTCGTTGTGCTTGCGGTTGTAGGAGACGACATCGGCCAGGGTGAACCCGTCATGGGCCGTGACGAAGTTGACGCTTGACCAGGGCCGCCGGCCGCGGTTGTCGAAGAGGTCGGCCGAGCCGAGCAGCCCGCGGCCGATCGCGGGAACGACTCCGCGATCGCCCCGCCAGTAGCTGCGAATGTCGTCGCGGTAGCGGCCGTTCCACTCGGCCCATCCCGGCGGAAAGCCGCCGAGGCGATAACCGCCGTCGCCAACGTCCCAGGGCTCGGCGATCAGCTTGGTGGCGACAGCGCGGGGTCCTGAGCATCGCGTCGAAGAAGCGGGCGTTGCCTTCGAATTCCCGGTGCTCGCGGCCGAGAGAGCTCGCGAGGTCGAAGCGGAAACCGTCCACGTGGCATTCCTCCGCCCAATAGCGGAGCGAATCCATGATCATCTGCAGCACGCGCGGATGGAACTGGTTGATGGTGTTGCCGCAGCCGGTGGTGTCGAAATAGTAGCGCTTGTCGTCGGCGAGCATGTAGTAGCTGGCGTTGTCGATGCCGCGAAAGGAGAGCGTCGGCCCGAGATGATTGCCTTCGGCGGTATGATTGTAGACGACGTCGAGGATCACCTCGATCCCGGCCGCGTGCAGGCGGTGCACCATGTGGCGGAATTCGCCGACGTCGCCGCCATCCGACGTGTAGCGGGGCGCGGGGGCGAAAAAGCACATGGTGTTGTAGCCCCAATAATTCTTGAGGCCCCGGTCCACGAGATAACGGTCGTCGAAAAACGCCTGGACCGGCAGCAGCTCGATCGCGGTCACGCCGAGCTTGACGAGATGGTCGATCGTCAGCTGGATGCGCGAGGCCGGCAAAGGTGCCGCGCAACTTCTCGGGCACGTTCGGGTGCAGCGTCGTGAAGCCCTTGACGTGCGCCTCGTAGATGATCGTCTCGGCCCAGTGAAGGTGCGGCCGCTTTTCGTTGCTCCATGGAAGGGCCGGCTTCCAGCGGCTCTCGACCTCGACGACCACGCATTTCGGCATGAAGGGCGCCGAGTCCCGGTTATCGAAGGAGAGATCCGCCTTCTTCGAGCCGATCCGATAGCCGAAGAGCGCGTCGTGCCAGATGAGCTGGCCATGCAGCTGCTTCGCGTAGGGATCGAGCAGCAGCTTGTTCGCATTGAAGCGGTGCCCCTCCTCGGGCGCGTAGGGCCCGTAGACGCGAAGGCCGTAGAGTTGGCCGGGCCGGAGGCCTCGGACGTAGCCGTGATAGACCTCGTCGGTGTATTCGGGCAGCTTGATCCGCACCGTCTCGCGGACGCCGTCGCTGTCGAAGAGGCAGACCTCGACGGCCTCGGCATTCTCCGAGAAGACTGCGAAATTGACGCCATTGCCGTCGAAGGTGGCTCCCTGGGGGTAGGGCAGACCCGGCTCCACCTCGAAGACGCCTGGTCCGGCACCTAGTCGCCGGCGTGCTCGAGCACGAGCGTCGAAAGGGGCGGCAAGGCGAGCTCGATCGAGAACGGCCGCCCATGTGCGGCGCTTTCCTGCGCCTCGACGCCGCCGAGATTGCCGACATTCGAACCGCCATAGACGGCGCTGTCGGTGTTGAGCCTTTCGACCCAGCGCCCGCCGCGCGGCACTCCGAGACGAAAGCCGTGGCGGACAACCGGCGTGAAGTTGCACACGACCACGACCGGCGCGGTTCCCTCGCCGCCGTAGCGGAGGAAGGACAAAACGCTCTGGTCGGCGTCGGCCGCATCGATCCAATCGAAGCCAGCAGGCTCGCAGTCGAGCCGGTGGAGGGACGGCTGCGATCGGTAGAGGTTGTTGAGATCGCGCACGAGCGCCTGGACGCCGCGATGCGCCGCGTCGGCGAGCAGGTGCCAGTCCAACGACTGATCATGGTTCCATTCGCGCTCCTGACCAAACTCGCCGCCCATGAACAAGAGCTTCTTGCCCGGGTGCGTCCACATGAAGGCCAGATAGGCCCGAGGTTCGCGAACTTCTGCCACCGGTCCCCCGGCATCTTGCCGAGCAGCGAGCCCTTGCCGTGCACCACCTCGTCGTGGCTGAGCGGCAGGATGAAGTTCTCCGAGAACGCGTAAATGAGCCCGAAGGTCAGCTCGTTATGATGAAGGCAGCGATGCACCGGCTCCCGCGACATATAGGAAAGCGTGTCGTGCATCCAGCCCATGTTCCATTTGTAGCCAAAGCCCAGACCGCCGCCGTTGACGGGTCGCGACACCTGCGGCCAGGCGGTCGATTCCTCGGCGACCGTCGACTGTGCCGGGGAAATCGCCGTAGACGCGCGTGTTCATCTCCTTCAGGAAGCTCACGGCCTCGAGGTTCTCGCGGCCGCCATGAACGTTGGGAACCCACTCGCCGGGCTGCGGCTGTAGTCGAGATAGAGCATGGAGGCGACCGCATCGACCCTCAACCCGTCGATATGGTAACGGTCGAGCCAGAAAAGCGCATTCGTTTGCAGGAAGTTGGCAACCTCGCGGCGGCCAAAATTGTAGATAAGCGTGTTCCAATCCTTGTGGAACCCAGGCGGGGATCGGCGTGCTCGTAGAGCGCCGTCCCGTCGAAGCGCGCCAGCCCGTGCGGATCGCTGGGAAAATGCGCCGGCACCCAATCGACGAGAACGCCGATGCCGTTCTCATGGCAGCGGTCGACGAAACGCGCAAAGGCCTCCGGCGGGCCGAAGCGGGCCGTCGGGGCGAACAGGCCGATGGGCTGGTAGCCCCAGGAGCCCGAAAAGGGATGCTCGCTGATCGGCAAGAGCTCGATATGGGTGAAGCCGAGATCGCGCACGTAAGGGATGAGCTCATCGGCAAGGCGGTCGTAGCCGAAGAAGCTGTTGTCTTCGCCGCGCCGCCAGGAGCCCAGATGCACCTCGTAGATCGAGATCGGCGCGGAGCGATCCTGGCCGCACCCCGCCGCCATCCAGTCGCGGTCGCGCCAGTCATGCTCGACGAGGCCGTGCACGCGCGAGGCCGTGGAGGGTGGCGCCTCCTGGGCGAAGGCGATCGGGTCCGTCTTCAGCGGCTGCAGCTCGCCATCGGCGCCGACGATCTCGAACTTGTAGAGGGCGTCGCGGGCAAGCCGGGAATGAAAAGCTCCCACACGCCGACCTCGTGCCGCTTGCGCATCGGATGGCGCCGGCCGTCCCAGCCGTTGAAGTCGCCCACGACGCTGACGCGGCGCGCGTTGGGCGCCCACACCGCAAAGGCAACGCCGTCGACTTCCCTCCAGGCTGATCGGATGGGCACCGAGCTTCTCGTAGAGGCGGCGGTGGGTGCCCTCGGCCAACAGATGGACGTCCAACTCGCCGAGAATGGCGGGAAGCGATAGGGATCGTCCTCCTCCCACTCGGCGTCGCCGCGCCGGAAGCGCAGCCGATAGGCCGCGGCGCTTCCTCCATCGACCAGCCCGGCAAAGAAGCCGGCGTCGTGCAGCCTCTCGAGCGAGGCGAGCACGTGCGGCGCCGTCGATCACATCGACGGCCTCGGCGCGGGGACGAAAGACCCGGATCGACACGCCCTCCCCACATCGGTGGGGACCGAGAATTGCGAAAGGATCCCCATGCCGCCCGGCGACCAGCAGTTCGATGGCCGCCGCTCGGGGCGCCAATCGGGATCCGCGCCGGGCGCTTTTTCAACACTCTGGTCATGGCTAACCTGGTCCCTTGCTCCCAGTAGATCGAGGACGCTGCGCAACGGTATCGGCAGCCACGCCGGCCGGTTGGCGCTCTCATAGGCGATCTCGTAGAAGGCCTTCTGAAGCAGGAACAGGTCGAGCAGGCCATCGCGCGCGCCTTCATCGGACGCTAGTCGGCCGATCCATGCGCCGCCTCGACATAGGCTTGCAAGAAAGTCGCGGCTTGCGCGGTTGCGCCAGGCCGCGCCGACGGCAAGAAGCCGGTCGGGAAGCCCGCCGGTGCGCGAGGCAAAGCGCTCGACCGCCGCCGAGGCGCATAATCGAGCGAGCGCAGCATGCCGGCGACGTCGCGCAAGGGCGAGCTCTTCTCGCGGCGCTCGTCCAGCGTGCGGCCCGGCTCTCCCTCGAAATCGATGATGACCACATCATCCTTGGAGACGAGCACCTGACCGAGGTGATAGTCGCCGTGAATGCGGGTCTTGACGCCCAATCGCGGCTCGTCTGCGAACGCCTTCGATCCGCGCATCGAGCGTCGCCCGTGCAAATCGAGCAGCTTCGCCACGAGCTCGTTGCGCCGCCTCCGAAAGAGGTGTCCTCGCCCTTTCGAGCTCGCTCAAGACGCGGTCTGCCTCCTCGCGCACGGTCGTGGACCAGCGCGCGATGTCCTCGGCCGTGATCGGCTCGGGCGCGAATGCGGGGTCGGTGGTCGGCGTGGCGAAGCGCCCGATGCAGCTCGCCCGTGCGCTCGCCGAGGCGCTTGGCAAGATCGAGCGGAAAGACGTAAAGCCTTTCGAGACGCTGTCGGTGCCCTCCTCGTCCTCGGGGATGAGCGCCAAGATCCTCCAAGGCGCGGTCCAGGGCGTCGACCACCGCGTTCCAGGCATCGCCCTGGTTGGGCACGAACGAGAAGGCGATCGCCAAGCCGTGCGCTCGCCGTCTTGGCGACATACTCCACGGATCCCAGGAACTCGGGCGTATTCGGGTAGTGGGCGACATCGGTCAGGAACCGCGCCAGCTCCAACTCGGGCTGAACGCCCGTGCGAAGCCGGCGATAGATTTTGAGCATCACGCGCTCGTCGACGATCATCGACACGTTGCTCTGCTCGGCACCGACAAAGCGCACTTGTGCCTCTTGACCGATCGCTTGCCAACTGGGGCTCGGCGGAAAACGCGACCTGGCCGTCCGGCGTCTCGATCGTCTTGTTTTCACCCAGCCCGCGACGAAGTCGCTGAATGAAGCCCTCGTCATTGGCCGCGTCGAGAAGACCGCCGACGCGCGGGCCCGACCGAAGCTTGGCGAGGGTGAAGGCGAGCTTCGGGGCGCCGGCGCGCAAATGGTCGCTGCCCCACTTGCGGCAGCGGCAGGAAGTAGCGTTGCGTGTCGCCGCCGGGCAGCGAGGCTTCGCAAACGGTGAGCGGGATAGCTGCCTGCGTCTCCCCTCGAAGGTCGCCACGTGCTGCAACTCGAACAGGACGAAATGCGCGTCCTTCGCCGCGAACCACCTCTGGCGGAAGAGAAAGTCGGGAAGAACGTCGCGCTCCAAGGTCCGCTTCTGCGGTCCGCGAAGACGATCCGCCACCCGTCCGAGGCGATGAGCGTGACGAAATCCGGCGCCGACCTCGGGCGGCGCGACATGCCAGCGCGGCTCCTCGGCCTCGCTCGCCAGGATGAACCAATAGAAGCCGTAAGCCGGCAGCGTCAGCATGTAGGTGAGCTCGCCGATCGGCGGAAAGGCCGAGTCCCGGTCAGCTCGACGGGCACGGCGCCGGCATAGTGCGCGCAAGTCGAGCTCCACGGCTTGCGCGGATCGCGCCAGATTGAAGACGCAAAGAAGCGGCTGGCCCTCGTGCTCGCGCACGAAGGCCAGGATCTTGCGGTTGCGCGGGTAGAGGAAATTCAAGCTGCCGCGCCCGAACGCAGCATGGTTCTTGCGAACCTGGATCATCCGCCGCATCCAGTTGAGCAGCGAGGACGGGTCCCTTTGCTGGGCCTCGACGTTGATGGCCTGGTACCGTAGTTGGCGTCCATGATCGGCGGCAGATAGAGCCGTTGCGGATCGGCCCGCGAGAAGCCGCCATTGCGGTCGGCGGACCATTGCATCGGGGTGCGCACGCCATCGCGGTCGCCCAAATAGTAATTGTCGCCCATGCCGAGCTCGTCGCCGTAGTAGAGCACCGGCGTGCCCGGCATCGAAAGCAGCAGCGCGTTCAACAGCTCGATCTTGCGGCGGTCGTTCTCGAGCAGCGGCGCGAGGCGGCGGCGAATGCCGAGATTGAGGCGGGCGCGGCTGTCGGTCGCATAGGTCCGCCACAGGTAGTCGCGCTCGTCGTCGGTGACCATCTCGAGGGTGAGCTCGTCATGGTTGCGCAGGAACAGCGCCCACTGGCACGGATCGGGGATCTCGGGCGTCTGGCGCAGAATGTCGGTGATCGGGTGGCGGTCCTCTTGCGCGAGCGCCATGTACATGCGCGGCATCAGGGGGAAGTGGAACGCCATGTGGCATTCGTCGCCTTCGCCGAAATAGTGGCGCGTGTCCTCGGGCCACTGATTGGCCTCGGCGAGAAGCATGCGGTCGGGATATTTGCGTCCACCTCCCGGCGCAGGCGCTTCAGAATGGCATGGGTCTCGGGAAGGTTCTCGTTGTTGGTGCCTTCGCGCTCGCACAGATAGGGCACGGCATCGAGCCGCAGCCCGTCGACGCCAAGGTCGAACCAATAACGCAGGACCTCGATGATTTCCTCGAGCACCGCCTCATTGTCGAAATTGAGGTCGGGCTGGTGTGAGTAGAAGCGGTGCCAGTAATAGGCGCCGGCCTCGGGGTCCCACGCCCAGTTCGACTTCTCGGTGTCGATGAAGATGATCCGCGTTCCCGCATAGCGCTCGTCGGTGTCGCTCCAGACGTAGAAGTCGCGCTCGGGCGAGCCCTTGGGCGCGAGCCGCGCCCGCTGGAACCACGGATGCTCATCCGAGGTGTGGTTGATGACGAGCTCGGTGAGGACGCGAATGCCGCGGCGATGAGCCTCCTCCATGAACGCCTTGAAGTCGTCCATGTCGCCATAGGACGGATTGATGTGGCGATAGTCGGAGATGTCGTAGCCGTCGTCCTTGAGCGGCGACGGATAGAACGGCAACAGCCAGATCGACGTTGACCCCGAGCGACTCGACGTAGTCGAGCGTTTGCATCAGGCCCTTGAAATCGCCGATGCCGTCGCCGCTCGAATCGAGGAAGGCCTTGACGTGAAGCTGATAGACGATGGCGTCCTTGTACCAATCGTCGGCGTTGCTGGTCGGGCGCGTGCTGCGCCTCGACATCGGCTTGCGCCTCCCGGGTCACGGCGATGGAGCCTTCCATCGATCTCATGCCGCGCCTCCCTCGGGGGCGATAAGGCGCCAGATCGCATAAGGCCGCTCCATGGGGATCGAGCACCATCTGCTGCACTTTGCCGGTCCAGGTGAAGGCTCGCCGGTGACGAGGTCTTGCACCCCGATCGAGGCTGAGTCCGGAAGTCCAAACTCCCACAGCGGAACCTCGAAGTGCGCCGTTTGTATGGTGTGGGGATCGAGATTGACCGCGAACAAGAGGAAGTCGCTCCTTATCCTCGGTGGCCTTGCCGTAATAGAGGATGTGATCGTTCCAGGCGTTGTAGAACCGCAGATTGGTAAACTGCTGCAGCGCCGGGTGCGCCTGCCGCAGCCGGTTGACGAGGGCGACATCCGGCTTGATGTTGCCCTCGCGGTCCCAATCCCACGCCTTGATCTCGTATTTCTCGGAATTGAGATATTCCTCCTTGCCGGGGAGTGCCCGCGCCTCGCAGAGCTCGAAGCCGCTGTAAAGGCCGTAGTTGCAGGCAAGCGTCGCCGCGAGCACGAGGCGGACCTGAAAGCCGGGCCGGCCGCTCGTTTGCAGATAGGTCGGGTTGATGTCGGGCGTGTTGACGAAGAAGTTCGGCCGAAAGTACTCCGGCATGTCGCCGGTGGTGAGCTCGGTGAGATAGTCCGTCAGCTCCTGCTTCGTATTGCGCCAGGTGAAATAGGTGTAGGACTGCGAGAACCCCAGTTTGGCGAGCAGCTTCATCGGCTTTGGCCGGGTGAAGGCCTCGGAGAGGAAGATCACCTCCGGGTGCGTCTCGTGCACCTCGCGGATCAGCCACTCCCAGAACGGGAACGGCTTGGTGTGGGGATTGTCGACGCGGAAGATCTTCACGCCCTTGTCGACCCAGTAGAGGACGACGTCGCGGAGCGCCATCCAGATCGAGGGGAAGGCGTCGCGATAGAAATGGACGTTGACGATGTCCTCGTATTTCTTCGGCGGATTCTCCGCGAATTTGATGGTGCCGTCGGGGCGCCAGTCGAACCACTCCGGATGTTCCTTGATCCAGGGGTGATCGCGCGAGCATTGGATGGCGAAGTCGAGAGCGATGTCGAGACCTTGCAGTCTCGCCTCCTTGACGAGGCGCTCGAAGCTCGAAAGCGTGCCAAGCTCCGGGTGGATCGCGTCATGTCCGCCCTCCGCGGCGCCGATGGCATAAGGACTGCCCGGATCGTCGGGCGTGGCCTCGAGCGAATTATTTCGCCTTTGCGCGCGGTGCGTCCGACCGGATGGATCGGCGGGAAATAGAGAACGTCGAATCCCAGCTCCTTCACGTAGGGCAGCCTTTTCAGGACGTCGTCGAAGGTGCCGTGCCGATTGACGTCGCCCGACTGCGAGCGCGGGAACATCTCGTACCAGGCGCTAAAGGCGGCCCGGCGGCGGTCGACCCAGACGCCGAGCTCTTTGCCGTAGCGCGAAAGATTGGCGCGCGGCCCGAGGCGCGCCATCAGCGCTTGGACCTCGCTGCTGGCCAAGAGCTCGAGCCTGCGCGATGTCGTTCTCGGCGCTGGCGAGAGCGTGGGTCAGGCTCTCGCCGACGCGTCTGTTGGCCTCGGCGACGCCATGCCCTTTGAGGACGGTCTCGACGAGACGGCGTCCCTCATCGAGTTCGACGGCAATGTCCTGACCGGCGGCCGCCTTTTTGGACACGTCATCGCGCCAGGACGCAAACAAGTCGCGCCAGGCAGCGATGGTGTAGGCATAGCGGCAATTCTCTGAAAGCGGGATCTCGCCGCGCCACCGATCGTTGTCGATGAAGCGCATCGGGACTTCGTGCCACGTGCTGTCGCCCTGACGGCGATAGAGAAGTGCCGCTCCAAGCTTGTCGTGTCCGTCGCTGAAGATGTCGGCTTCGACGGTCAGCACGTCGCCGACCGACCGCTTGATGTCGAATCGGCCCGCATCGATCTCGGGCCACACGCCTTCGATCGCGACGCGCGTTTCCGCTGCGCTCTCCAGAATGGAGAGGCTCGGTTCGATCGATGCTTGGTTCGAGGACCTTTGCGTCAGAGTTTCCCTAGCCTTCGCTTCAGAAGTTGCCATTCTCAAGTTGTCCTTGACGCTGCCAGGGCTAACGCCTCCCGCTTCATCAAGAACGCCTCTTCGCGATTTTGTTTCCACGCTGGCGGAAGGATGGGCGGGTCAAGAGCTGACGCAACCAAACTCACCGCCGTTATGGGCGTTAGTGGCTCTCAAATGCGCCCGCATCACGATCGCAGAAGGCATTTGCTGCCTCGGCGCACGCCGGCCAAACCCTACGAAGCGAGGGCAACCGCGTCAACCGAGCGCCCTATGCTCGGCATGCTACAGCGCCGAGCGCTGCCAAAAGTCTGCGTCGCTTCCCACCGACTCCAGCTGCCCGAGAGCCTCGATAAATCGTGCCCCCCAGACGCCGCTGCCGTTCTCTGCCAGGGTGGCGAGGATGTGACCATGGCGGTCGCGGCGTTCTGACAGCGGCATCTCCAGCGCCTGTGCGATCGCGCTTGCCACCGACTCCGAATTCGTATGGGTTCACCAGCAGGGCATCGCGGCACTCGGCGGCGGCGCCGGCAAAGCGGGACAGAATGAGCACGCCGGGGTCGTTTGGGTCCTGAGCCGCGACATATTCCTTGGCCACGAGATTCATCCCATCGCGCAGCGGCGTCACAAGTCCTACCCGGGCGGCGCGATAGAGTCCCCCCAGCGCCGATCTGCTATAGGCGCGGTTGACGTATCGGATCGGCGTCCACGAGGCCTCGCCGAATTTGCCGTTGATGCCGCCGGCGAGCGCGTCGAGCTGCTGGCCCAGCTCATGATATTCCTGGATCTCGGATCTGCTTTTCGGGGCGATCTGCAAATAGGTGAGCTTGCCGCGCCATTCCGGCCACGCGGAGAAGAACAGATCGACCGCCTCCATGCGTTGAATGAGCCCCTTGGAGTAGTCGAGCCGATCGACGCCGATCATCAGGTCCAAGCCGCCCAAGCTGTTGACGACCTCCTGGACGAAGGAGGAGTACGCCGCCCGGCGCGCGCGCCGTTCGAACTCGGCGGTGTCGATGCCCACGGGAAAGGCGCCGACGCGAATCTCCCGGCCGTCTTTGTTGAGCACGACCTGCCGATCGGCCGTCTGGAAGACGCGAACGTTCGCGCCGCGGCGTTTCACTGACCGCGTAGCGGACGAAGTTTTGGACGTCTTGCTCGGTTTGAAAGCCGACGAGGTCGTATTGAAGCAGCGACGCGAGCAGGCGCTCGTGGTGGGGAAGAACGGTTATGAATTCCGGGGCTGGGAACGGTACGTGCAGAAAAAAGCCGATGCGATTGGTGTGGCCCCGCTTGCGAAGCTCATCTCCAAGAGGGATGAAGTGATAGTCGTGGACCCAAAGCAGATCGTCCGGCCGGATGACCTTGGACAGCTCGTCGGCAAAATGCTGGTTGACGCGGAGATATCCGGTGAGATCGCGCCGGGTGAACTCCGCGAGATCGATGCGGTAATGCAGGATCGGCCATAGCACCTGATTGGCGAAGCCGTTGTAATAGTCCTGATAGTCCTCCTCCGACAGATCGGTCAGCACGTAGGTTTGCGAGGACTTCTCTACCGTCGTGGTGGTGACCTGGTCGCGCGGAACGGTCTTCCCGCTCCAGCCGAACCAGATGCCCTCGTACCGCTTGAGGGTCGGAGCCAGCGCCACTTCGAGGCCGCCGGCTCGATGCGGTCCGCTTTCGGTCGGGATCGCTACCCGGTTTGAGATCAGAACCAGTCGCACAATGTCTCCCGGGTATCGATATGCCACTCACAACGCCGCCCCGTCAAATCCAGTCAGCTTTCTACAGATTTTAGTTTTACAGATTTTAAACGCTTTGGAGCGGTTTACGGGTCCCGCGGCCGGCAGCTTTTTTGAATCGCGTGTCGGGCCGAGATCGCATCTCATGTCGCACGCATCACATGACGGTCAGAGGCGAGCAGCTTCTGCTGGAGAACCTGTCCCCCAGTCAGAGCACTCATACAGAGCCATTACTATATGTAAGTGTCATGTAAGTGTCGTTTCTTCGACGTCGTGGACCCGGCGTCCGGGCGGCGCTACCGCGAATTAGCGCCGGCCTAGGCCGAGCGCGCGAGCCAGGCGCGCCAGCCGCCAAAGGCGGTGATGTCTTCCGCGCCGCGCGTGGCGTGGGCCTCGCAGAGAAAGCCCTTCACCTTGCGTCCGTCGGCAAGCGTCACGGTGCCGATGCCGAGCGGCGGCGGGATCAGGGCGACGAAGGAGCCGAAGGCCTCAGCGTCCATGTCCCAGATTTCGACCTCGATGCCGCCGTTACCGGCCCCGTCGAACAGGAGCCCGGGCTTCGGCGGCGACGTGCCGGCAAGAGCATAAAGCGAGTAGCCCGGTCGCGGTCCGCGTCGCCTCCACGAAGCGTGCTTTGCGTTCGACCAGTTGGCCATTGAGCGGCTGCCCGGTGAGATGGGCGCCGACCACGGCGATGCTGACGGTCTCGCTCCGCGCGCGCTCCCGGGGCCACCGGCGGCGTCGATGACAGGGCACCTCGGTGGCGCCGAGCCGCGCGTCGGCAAGCGACCGATGCAAGGCGTCGCCGATCGAGGCGAGCATGCCGTCGGAGAGCGCAGGCCCGATCAGCGTCACGCCGAAGGGAATGCCGTCCGGCCTGAAGCCTGCCGGCACGGCGAGCGCGGCGAGATCCATCAGATTGACGAAATTGGTGTAGGCGCCGAGGCGGGTGTTGAGGGTGATCGGATCGGCGAGCATCTCGGCGATCTTGAAGGTGGTGCCCGCGGTCGGCAGCAACAGCACATCGATCTTGGCCCATTCGCGCCGCGCCGCGGCGATGTGCTCGGCAAGGTCGTAGAAGGCCTGGAAGGTCTCGACCGCGGTCTTGGCGCGGGCGCCAAGCACGATGCCGCGAACGGCCTCGTGGATCGCGTCGGGATCTCGCTCGGCGAGGTCGCCGATGGCCGCGAGGCGTTCGGCGACCCAGGGTCCCGCGTAGAGCATCGCCGCCGTCTTCTCGAACGGACCGTAGTCGATGGTGACGATCTCGGCGCCGAGCGTCCGTCATCCTGTCGATCGCCGCGTAGTAGAGCGCCTCGTAGCCGTCGTCGCCGAAGAAGGGAATCGGGCTTTCCGGAATGCCGACCCTGAGCGGCTCAGGCGACGCCTCCACGGCAAAGGGCGGCGCGTCGCTGCGCGCGTAAGGATCGTCCGCGTCGAAGGCGATTGCCGACTGCCGCGACCTTGGCGGCATCCGCCACCGTCAGCGCCAGGATCGAGACCGCGTCTTGCGTCTTGCAGGCGGGCACCACGCCGGTCGCGCTGATGAGGCCCTTGGTCGGCTTCAGCCCGACGATATTGTTGAAGGCGGCCGGCACGCGGCCCGATCCGGCAGTGTCGGTTCCGAGCGCGAAGGAAACGAGGCCCGCGGCGACCGCGACCGCGGAGCCCGAGCTCGAGCCGCCGGAAATATAGTCGGCATCGAAGGTGCTGGCCGGGATGCCGTAGGGCGAGCGGGTGCCGTTCAGACCGGTCGCGAATTGATCGAGATTGGTCTTGCCGATCAGGACCGCGCCCGCTTGCTGCAAGCGCTCGACCACCGTCGCCGTGCGCTCCGCGACATAGGCGAACGCGGGACAAGCGCAGGTGGTCGGCAGTCCGGCGACGTCGATATTGTCCTTCACCGCGAAGGGGATGCCGTAGAGGGACCCGCGCGGCGCGGCGTGCGCCTTGGCGAGAGCGATGTCCTCCTCGACCAGCGTGATCCAGTCCGGCTCGACGCCGCGCGCAAAGATGCGGGCATAGACCTCGGCGCACGACGTCGACTGGCGTCGCCTCGCCGGAGGCATAGAGGGCCTCGAGAGCGGCGATGTCGAGAGAGAACCTCATGCGCCGGGCTCCGCCATGATGACCAGCGCCTGGCCGAGCTGGACCGACCGCCCCTCGGCGCAGCGGACCTCGCGCACGAGCCCGCTCGAAGGCGCGGTGACCGCGATTTCCATCTTCATCGATTCGACGATGATCAGCGTCTCGCCGGCGCTGACCTCGCTGCCGGGCTGCGACCAGCACCTTCCATACGCTGCCGGGCACCGGGCTCTCCACCGCGGTGGCGCCGAAGGGCAGGGCGCCGTCGGCTTCGACGGCGGGCGTCCTGCTCGACTATGCAACATGGACCGTCTCGTCGACCGGTCTCTTGCCAGCGTTCCCGCTCGGCGTCGAAGGCCGCTTGCTGCTTCGCCTTGAAGGTTGCGATGCTTTCGGCGTTCGCGGCGACGAAGGCGAGGTAGTCCTTGAGCTTGAAGCGCCCCGGGACGATCTCGACCTCGCGCTTGCCTTCGAGGAAGCCGTCGCGGAAGTCGCGAAGCTCCGCGCTCGAGACCGGATAGAATCCGATCCGGTCGAAGAAGCGCAGCAGCCAGGGCTTGCCGTCCTGAAACGCCGCGGTGGTGCGGTAGGTGTTCCACATCTGGCAGGTGCGCCCGAACAGCTGATAGCCGCCAGGCCCCTCCATGCCGTAGATGCAGAGATAGGCGCCGCCGATGCCGACGACATTGTCAGGGGTCCACGTGCGCGCCGGATTGTACTTGGTGGTGACGAGGCGATGGCGCGGGTCGATCGGGGTCGCGACCGGCGCGCCGAGATAGACGTCGCCGAGGCCGAGCACGAGATAGGTGGCATCGAAGACGATGCGCTTCACCTCTTCGATAGAGTCTAAGCCGTTGATCCGGCGGATGAATTCTATGTTGGACGGGCACCATGGCGCGTCGGCGCGCACGCCGCGCATGTATTTGTCGATGGTGGCTTGGACCGCGTCGTCGTTCCACGATAGCGGCAGGCGCACGAGGCGCGACTCCACCTCCATCGCCGAGAGGTCGCCGAGATCGTCTTCGATCGCGTGGAGGGCGGCGATCAGATCCTCGAGCGGCGACGCTCGCGGGTCGTAGTGGATTTGCAGCGAGCGGATGCCGGGCGTGAGGTCGATGATGCCGGCGAGGCTGCCGCTTTCCATGGCTCGGCCGACCGCCTGCATCAGCGCATGCGCGCGGAAGCGCAGGCCAATGTCGAGGACGATGGGGCCGTACTCGATCAGGACATAGGCATCGCCGGCGCGGCGGTAGGCGACGCTCGGCGTCTTGGCCGTGGCGTCGCGGCCGCCGACGACGCAGTCGTCGCGGCCCCATTTGCCGTGGGGCAGCTTCGGCTGAGCGGCGCGCTCGAGCGTCGCGACTTCAGCGTCCTGTTGCGCGCGGCGGTTCGCTGCCTCCGCGGGGCTGAGACGCGTGAACCGGACTTTGTCGCCGGGATGCAGCTGACCCATCTTCCACAGCTCGGCCTGGGCGATGGTCACCGGGCAGACGAAGCCGCCGAGGGACGGGCCATCGGGGCCGAGGATCACCGGCAGGTCCCCGGTGAAATCGATGGTGCCGACGGCATAGGCGTTGTCGTGGATGTTGCTCGGATGAAGCCCGGCCTCGCCGCCGTCGGCGCGGGCCCAGTTGGGCTTCGGCCCGAGCAGGCGGATGCCGGTCGGGCTCGAGTTGTAGTGAACTTCCCAATCCGCGGCGAAGAAGGTGTCGATGGAGTCCGGAGTGAAAAAATCCGGCGCGCCATGGGGGCCATAGAGCACGCCGATGTCCCAGTCGCGGGTGAGGCGGGGCTTCAGTTCGGCGGCAAGCGGAGCGGGTTCGGGGGCGCGCTCGGGCTTAGGGCCGACATGGAGGATATCGCCGGTCCGCAAGCTGCGGCCGCCATGGCCACCGAACTTGCCGAGGGTGAAAGTCGAGCGGCTGCCAAGATAGAGCGGCACCTCGATGCCGCCCCGCACCGCAATATAGGCGCGGACGCCTGCGCCGTTGACGCCGCCGAGCTTCAGCACCTGTCCGGCTGTGACGGGGACGGCCTGCCAATTTGGCACCGGCGTACCGTCGAGGGTCGCGCCAAGTTCGGCACCGCCGAGGCAGATTACCGTATCGCTGTTGAATTTGAGCGTCGGGCCCGAGAGCGTGGTCTCGATCCCGGCGGCGCCGTCCGGATTGCCGACGAGGCGGTTGGCAAGGCGGAAGGAGAGCGAATCCATCGGCCCGGAGGGCGGTACGCCGACGGCCCAATAACCGATGCGCCCCGGCCAATCCTGGATCGTGGTCTGGGTGCCAGGGGCCAGCACCTCGATGGTGTCGGCATGGTAGCGGATGCTCTCTAACGTCCGCGTCAGCACCTCGCCCCGCTTAAGAACGTCGAGGCGCGAGAGCTCGCGGAGGTAATCGAGATTGGTCTCAACCCCGCCGATCTCGGTCGCGTCGAGCGCGGTTTGCAGCCTCTCGAGCGCCGCGTCGCGCGTGGCGCCGGTGGCGATGATTTTCGCCAGCATCGGATCGTAGAACGGCGACACTTCGGTGCCGCTCTCGACCCAGGTCTCGATGCGGGCGCCGTCGGGCCAGGCGACATGGGTGAGGAGGCCGGAGCTTGGGCGGAAGTCGCGACCGGGATCCTCGGCATAGAGGCGCGCTTGGATCGCGGCGCCCTTTGGCTTGATGCTGGTCTGGTCGAGCGGCGCCATGTCGCCGGCGGCCTGGCGCACCATCCATTCCACGAGGTCGATGCCGTTGACCTCCTCGGTGACACCGTGCTCGACCTGGAGGCGGGTGTTGACCTCGAGGAAATAGAAATCGTCGCCCGCGGCGTCGTAGAGATATTCGACGGTGCCGGCGCTCTCGTAACTGACCGACTGTCCGAGGCGGCGCGCGGTCTCCCACAGCCCCGCGCGTGTCGCCTCGGGCAGGTTCGGTGCCGGCGTTTCCTCGATGACCTTCTGATTGCGCCGCTGCGCCGAGCAGTCGCGCTCGCCGAGCGAGACGACGTTGCCGTGGCCGTCGCCGAAGATCTGCACCTCGATATGGCGGCCGCGCGCGACATATTTCTCGATGAAGATGCCGGCATTCTTGAAGTTGTTGCGGGCGAGACGCTCGACGCGCTCATAGACCGGCACGATGTCGTCAGGGCTCGCGACCAGTTGCAGGCCGATACCGCCGCCACCTGCCGTGCTCTTGACCATCACCGGATAGCCGATGCGTGATGCTTCGCTCGCCGCGTGGCCGACGTGGCGGATCAGACCGGAGCCTCGCGCCACCGGCACCTCGGATTGCAGCGCCAGCTCACGCGCTCGGTGCTTCAGGCCGAACGCGCGCATATGCACGGGTCTCGGTCCGATGAACACGATGCCGGCCTCCTCGCAGGCCTCGGCAAACTCCGGATTTTCCGAGAGAAATCCGTAGCCTGGGTGGATGGCGTCGGCGCCGGTTTGCCGTGCGGCGTCGAGAATGGCGTCGATGTTGAGATAGCTTTCGGCCGCCGGCGACGGGCCGATGGCGACCGCCTCGCCCGCCTTGCGCACGTGCATGGTGTGGCGGTCGGCTTGCGAATAGACCGCGACGCTCCTTACGCCCATGCGTTGGAGCGTGCGCAAGATGCGGCAGGCGATGGCCCCGCGATTGGCGATGAGGACCTTCTCGAACATGTCAGGGTCGAGCGCCCCAGATCAGAACCTCGATGGGCGTTGGATTGTAGGCGTTGCAGGGGTTGTTCAGCTGCGGACAGTTCGAGATCAGCGCGATCACGTTCATCTCCGCGACCATCTCGACATATTTGCCCGGCGCCGACAGGCCGTCGGCGAAGTCCAGCTTGCCGTCGGGTGTCACCGGCACGTTCATGAAGAAATTGATGTTGTGGGCGATGTCGCGCTTGGTGAGACCGTATTGTTCGTTCTCGATGACCGCGAGCAGGAAGCTGTCGCGACAGGCGTGCATGGACTTCTTGTCGAGGGCGTAGCGCACGGTGTTGCTCTCGGTCGAGCAGGCGCCGCCGAGGGTATCGTGGCGGCCGACCGTATCGGCGGTGATGGTCAGGAGCGGACGGCAGAGATCGGACATCAGCGGGGAGCCCGTGGTGAGATAGATGTCGCCTTGCTCGCGGATGGTGTCGGACGCCGAATAGTGCTCGGCCGGGTCGTCGGCGTTGAAGAACAGCGTGTCGGCGGCCTGATTGCCTTCGAGGTCGAGGAGACGGAGCGTCTCGCCCTGGCGCACGACGTGGATCCAGTACTCTCCGGCGGGCACCACCTTGCGGTATTGCGCGTCGGCGGGATCGAGTGGGCTTTCGGTGAGCAGCATCAGTGCACCCCCTCGCAGCAGCCGATCTGATAGAGGCGGTTGTTCTCGAAGCCGCGCGCATTCTCCGCCGCCGACAAACGGTTGGGATCGTCCAGGCCCGCGGGTGGCCCATCGAAGATTTCGTAGCGCACCGGCTTCCGCGGAAAGCGGGGGCTCGCGTCGAGAGGGTGCGCGCAGGTGTGGAGCAGGACCAACGTGTCCATCTCGAAGCGGAGCTCGACGGCGGCGCCGGCCTTCGCGGCGCCGGCATCGAGGGCAAGCGCGCCGTCGTCGGCGACGGTGACCTTGCTGAACCAATTGATGTTGGCCGGGAGATCGCGACGGCCGAGACCGTATTTCGCCGCCTCGACCAGAAAACTGTCGCGCCCGTTCTGGTGGCGGTCGTTGCGACAGGCCTGGTAGGTCGCCTCACCCCATCTGGCCGCGACCGAGGCCTTGGTCGAGTTGCCGCAGACCGTGTCGTGCCAGCCGAAATCGTCGGCGACGATGGAGCAGAAGATCCGCCCCATATCCGAATAGAGGCAGTGCCCTTGGGTGAGCTTGAAGGTGTGCTGGCACTTCAGCGTGTCGGGCGCGTTGTAGCGCTCGAGCAGGTTGATCGGGTTGAAGAACAGCATGCCGACATTGGCGCCGCCCTCGACGTCGGTCAGCTTGAGGCGGCTGTGCCGCGGGAGCGTCATCGACCAATGCTTGGCGCCGGGAAGAATGTCCGCTGCGATCAATGTCATGTCTCCAGCCTCTCTCCGCCCGCGACCACCGGCGCCGGCGGGACCCGGGTCGTCCCGGAAGCAAGAGCAACCGCGAGAGGTCGTCCTCCCGCGGCGCGCGCGAGGCCCATCAGCCTTTAAGGGCCGGATGGGCCGTGTCTGGTCCACACCGCGGTGCTGCCCGCAATCTTCTTCGGCCACAGCTCGATGTCCTTGCTGAGCCGCGCCCCGTAGCGCTCGCGTTCCTCGGGCCGGTCTCGGGGCCGTTCGAAGGCGATCACGCGCGTGCCGAGCTCGAAGGCCTCGCGCAAATCGTGCGTGACCATCACCACGGTAAGATCGCTGTCGTTCCAGATGCGCTTCATCAGCACGTGGATCTCGGCGCGAATACCGGGATCGAGCGCGCCGAACGGCTCGTCGAGCAACAGAACCTTGGGTTTCCGCATCAGGGCTTGCGCCAGGGCGAGCCGTTGCTGCATGCCGCCGGAGAGTGCAGCCGGGTATTTGTCCTCGTGGCCGGAGAGGCCGACGGCGGCGAGCATCTCGAGCGCGTCCTGGCGGGCGGCGCGGCGCTTGGCCCCGAACAGCCTGCCGCAGGCGCCGGACAATTCGAACTCCCGGCCGATGGTGACATTCTGGAGCGCCGTCAGATGCGGGAACACCGAGTAACGCTGAAAGACGACGCCGCGGTCGAAATCGGGCTCCGGCTTCAGGGGCTTGTTTTCCAGCAGGATGGCGCCGCGCGACGGCTGCTCCTCGCCGAGAAGCATGCGCAGGAACGTCGTCTTGCCGCATCCGGACGCCCCGACCAGGACCAGGAAGGCTCGGGGCTCGATCTCGAGATCGATCTGCTCGAGCACGATGTGGTTGCCATATTCCTTCCACACGTGATCGAAGACGATGGCGCTCATGCCGCCCTCGCTTGCGCGAACCAGGGATAGGCTTTGCGCTGGAGCAGCCGGAGGCCCAGATCCATGAGGAAGGCGAGCAGCGTGATCCAGGCGACGTAGGGCAGGATCACGTCCATCGAGAGATAGCGCCGCACCAGAAAGATGCGGTAGCCGAGGCCGGAATCGGCCGCGATCGCTTCCGCCGCGATCAGGAACAGCCACGCGGGCCCGATCTCGAGACGCACGGAATCGATCAGCCGGGGCATGATCTGCGGCAGCACGACACGGGAGCCGATCTGCGCCGTGGAGGCGCCGAGGGTCTGGGCCTTGATCAGCTGCTCCCGCGGGATTTCGCCGACCCTGAGCGCGATGTCGCGGATCAGCTTCAAGGTGGTGCCGATGACGATCAGCGTAATCTTCGACGCTTCGCCGAGCCCCATGACGATGAACAGGATCGGCAACAGCGCCAGCGGCGGCACCATCGACAGCACGGCGACGAACGGCCCGAACATCGCCCCCATGATGGGCAAGAGACCGATCAAGCAGCCGACGACGAGGGCAAACCCGGCGGAGATGGCGAGCCCGATCAGGAGGCGCTTCAGGCTCGCCGCCGTGTCCGACCACAACAGGTAATCGCCGGTGCGCGGATCGGGCTGCAAGGCATAGTGATACATGGCATCGCCCATGGCGGCGAAGCTCGGCAACAGCTTGTCGTTCGGATTCTCGGCGAGCCGGATGTGCGAGCCGATGGCGTAAGCCAACAGCAGCGCCACGAACGGCAGCAAAGCGAGGGCCAGGCGCCAAGTCGCGCCTGGACGCAGATTGATCGCGCGCATGAATGCCCCGCCCGGCTGCCGCTTCGCTTTAGCCTCTTAGTCCGCCGAGGCCTGCAGTTTTCCTTCGGCGGCCTCCTTCATGAAGGTCGCGTCATAGCGGAACTTGACGTTGTCCTTGTCGCCGAACACGGTCTTGTCGGGGAACTCGACCCCCACGGCGCCCTCGGTTTTGGCGTCCTTGCCGAGCAGCGATTTCTCGAACAGAAACTTCGAGACACGCTCGGTGGTCGTCTTGAGGTCGTCGCCGGTGGCGAAGGCGACCGCATCCTTCGGATCGGAAAACAGCTCGGTCGTGGCGAGCTGTTCCTCGAAGCCCTTGAGGTCGGTGCCCGAGGCCTTGGCCATCGCCTCCTTGGACGCATTGCCGGACTTCATCGTGGCGAGGGTGTCGTACCAGATGCCGGCCAGCGCCTTGGCGAATTTCGGGTTGTCCTTCAGGACCTCGGTGTTGACGACCATGAGGTCAATGATCTCACCGGGAATCTGCGAAGAATCGAATACCTTGTGGGCGTCGGGCGATTCCATGATGGTCGAGACGATCGGCTTCCAGGTCACGACCGCGGTCACTTCCGGCGTCTTGAAGGCGGCGGCCATGTCGGCGTCGGAGGTATTGACGACCTTCAGGTCCTTCTCCTGGGCGTCGATGCTCTCGAGCGCCCGGGCCAATAGATAATGCGACACCGAGAACTCGACGAGATTGACCTTTTGGCCAAGGATATCCTTGAGCTTGTCCTTGTCCTTGAGGATCACCGCGTCGTTACCGTTGGAGAAGTCGCCGACGATGACGGCCGTGGTGTCGACGCCGCCGGCCGAGGGGATCGACAACGCGTCCATATTGGTGATGGTCACGGCGTCGAAGGCGCCGGCGGTATATTGATTGATCGACTCGACGTAGTCGTTGAACTGCTTGACCTCGATGGTGATGCCGTATTTGTCGGCCCATTTCTTGACGATGCCGGAGTCGACGGCGTAGCCCCACGGCATCCACCCGACATAGATCGACCATGCGACCTTGAAGTCTTTCTTTTCGGCGGCCAAGGCCGGCGAGAAGGCGAGGCCGGCAATCGCCGTCGCGGCGAGCAGACCTTGGAACATGTGCTTGAAGGAACGGCGCATCGACACCCCCTAGGGCTTGCATTGACCACATTCGCGGCCGCGGCGGGTTTCGATACGGGAGCGGAAAGACCTCGAAGGAGCACAATGGAGGCCTTTCCGTTCGAGTGCCGAAGCACCTCGCGGTATAGGTCTCCCGGGCTTTTGTCCCGCCGTGGCTCCGCCTCGAGGTATCAGGCGGGAGAGCCTCTCTCGGACCTGTCGCTTCAACGAAGCCGGAACCCTAGAGGCGTTATGGCCAAGGGTTCTGCATACTCCATGCCACTTGCTCGGACCTTGAGAAACGGGAGGGTTGGGGCGCCGAAGTCCGGCGCTCCGATGCGCTCGCTGCCACGCTGCTGGGCGCCGCGCCCAAAATCTGGGCAGAGTTTCGCTGGCGATGGAAATCCTACGGCGGCTCGGTGCTACTTCCGCCGGGTGGGGTAAGAGCAGGCTGCTCCGAGGGAGGCGGCTCGCCCGAAATTTCGCTGAGATAGGTCAGAATCGCGTCGACCTGTTCGCTTGAGAATTGAATTTGCGGCATGTCCTTGTGTCTTGAGCCCATGCCTTCGGCGAATTCGAACTCGAGCTCTTGCGCCGGGTATTTCCGGTAGACGTCCCGGAGCGGCGGCGCTTGCTGCAAGGGGCTAGTGCCGGTGGCCTCGATGGCATGACACCGCGCGCAGCTCTTCTCGAGGAGCTGTTTGCCTTCGGCCGCGGGCGAGGCGGCACCGGCGGCCAGGGACGGCCAAAGTCCGAGGGTCACAAGCGCCGCGGTGGCGAAGGCCCGCCGGAGTGCGAAAAGCGCGGGTGTGAAGGGCATGGCTCGACTATGTGCCCATCCCTCCGAGGCAGCAACATAAGAGGGCTGCCCCGAGACGCCGAAGTCAGCTCGAGGCGCGGGCGGGTGCGCGGGTGCCGTCAAGGCTGAAGGCGCCAGGGCCCGCGAACACCAGATAAAGAAAGACGAAGCAGAACAGCACCGCCAAATCGCCGCCATTGGTCAGCGGGAAGAAGCCGCCTCGCGGCACATGCATACCCCAATAGGCGACCGCCATTTCCCCGGCCAACAGGAAGGCCACCGGCCGCGTCAGGAACCCGGCGAGGATGGCGAGGCCGCCAAATAGTTCCAGGAGCGCGCCGACGAACATCAGGAGCGAGAGGCCGCCGGGCGAGCTCGGTCCGCCGCCGCCATGGCCGGCCATTTCGGGAAAGCCGAACAGCTTGGCCGTGCCGTGCTGCATGAACAGGAGCGCGGTGACGATGCGGAGCGCGGCGAGCGCATAGGGGGCATAGCGGCTGAGCTTGTCCATGGCGTGATCCTTTCGGGTCCCTCGCTACCCCGGCTGCCCGCGATTGGGAACGGGGGAGAGCAGTAGATTTGTATCCGAACATTGCTCCAGGCCCTGCCGCCAATTTTCATTACAAAAAGCTCACTTGGGGTGTCTGGTCGCGGCGGCTAGAACTGACATAAAACAGCGTTGCTATTCGGGCGGGCAGGGTCGTCTCGCATCCACATCACCCCTAATCCGCCATGGTCCCATGGTGCGTTTCCGCAGGTCCCGCGTCCTGCGGCGCCCTGTGATAAGGTCGAAGGCGGCGATGAACGAACTGATCAAATCCGAACAGGTGCAGGCCGACATCGAGGCCGTGCTCGGTCTCGATCGGAAGCGGTCATGGCTGCGGCGCTTGCGGGCCCCGCTCATTATTCTGGTCGTTGCCGCGGCGGCTGCGGCGGCGTTCATGCTGTGGCGCGACGAAGGGTCGGGCAACGGGGTGAACTACGTCACCGAGCCTGTGACCAAGGGCAACCTCACCGTCACCGTCACCGCCACCGGCACGGTGCAGCCGACCAACGAGGTCGAAGTCTCGAGCGAGCTCTCCGGCATCGTCCGCACCGTGCTCGTCGATTACAACAGTGCCGTAAAGACCGGCCAGACCGTTGCCGAACTCGATACCGACAAGCTGAAGGCGACTGTCGACAGCTCGAAGGCGAAGCTGCAGTCTGCGAAGGCCAAGGTCGCCGAGGCGGAAGCCAGCGTGCTCGAAGCGCGGCTCGAATATGACCGCAAGCAGAAGCTTGTCGCCAAGAAGGTAAGCTCGGAGCAGGAGCTGGAATCGGCGGAGGCCGCAAATCAGCGCAACCTCGCCGCCCTGGAAAGCGCCAAGGCCGACGTCTCCGCCGCCGCCGCCGACCTCGCCCTGAACGAGACCGATCTGGCCAAGGCGGTGATCCGCTCGCCGATCACCGGCGTCGTGCTCAGCCGCAATGTCGAGCCTGGTCAGACCGTTGCCTCCTCGCTCCAGGCGCCGGTGCTGTTCACCATCGCCGAGGATCTCGCCAAGATGGAGGTTCAGGTCGATGTCGACGAGGCCGATGTCGGCAAGGTCAAGGAAGGCCAGAAGGCGACCTTCACCGTCGATGCCTATCCCGATCGGAAGTTCTCCGCCACGATCCGGGAATTGCGCTTTGGCTCCGAGGTGGTGCAGGGCGTCGTCACCTACAAGGCGGTGCTCACGACCGACAACACCGAGTTGTTGCTGCGGCCGGGGATGACGGCGACCGCCGAGATCATGGTCGAGAAAGTCGACGACGCCGTCACCGTGCCGAACGCGGCGCTTCGTTTCTCGCCGCCGGCGGGCAGCGAGGACGTCGACAAGCGGAACTTCCTGCAAAAGATATTGCCCGGCATGCCGCGCTTGCGGCGGCCGAGCAGCCCGCATGCCGCCACCGGTCCCGAGCGCGAGGTATGGGTGCTCGCCGCCGACGGCACGCCCGAGGAGGTCGCGGTCACGGTCGGCCCGAGCGACGGCAAGCGCACCGAGATCGTCAAGGGCGACCTTAAGCCGGGGCAGGCGGTGATCGTGGACTTCGACGACGGCCAAGTGACCGCGGATGGCGCGAATGCAGAAGGCCATTATCCCCGCGTCTCCCCTGATCGAGTTCCGCAACGTCACCAAGATCTACGGACACGGCGAAGCACGCGTCTACGCGCTTGACGGTGTCAGCCTCCGCATCGGCGAAGGCGAGTTCGTGGCGGTGATGGGTCCATCGGGCTCGGGCAAATCAACGGCCATGAACATCATCGGCTGCCTCGATCAGCCGACGAGCGGCAGCTACCTCTTCAACGGCGTCGTGGTCGGGGCGGCTCGACCGCAAGCAGCGCGCCTTGCTGCGCCGGCATTATCTCGGCTTCGTGTTCCAGGGCTTCAACCTGCTCGCCCGCACCACAGCGATCGAGAATGTCGAGCTGCCGCTGATCTATCGCGGCGTGGGCTATCGTGAGCGCCGGGCGCTCGCCATGGAAGCGCTGGAGCGGGTCGGCCTCGAAATCCCGCGCCCATCACACCCCGGGCGAGCTCTCCGGCGGCCAGCAGCAGCGCGTCGCCATCGCCCGGGCGATCGTGACCAAACCCTATGTGCTCCTCGCCGACGAGCCGACCGGCAACGTCGATACCAAGACCAGCAACGAGATCATGGACCTTCTGGTCGGTCTCAACCGCGAGCAGAAGATCACCATCGTCATGGTCACCCACGAGCCCGACATGGCCGACTATGCCGACCGCATCATCCACTTCCTCGACGGCAGGATCGCGAGCGACGCGCCGAGCAAGGAAGCCGCCTGATGTTGTACGAGACCCTCAAGCTCGCGGTGCAGGCGATCCGGCGCAACGCCTTGCGGTCGTTCCTGACCCTGCTCGGCATCGTCATCGGCGTCGCGGCGGTGATCGCCATGGTCACCATCGGCAACGGCACCACGGCGAAGGTCGCGGCCGAGATGGCGAAGCTCGGCACCAACGTGCTGTTCGTGCGCCCGGGGCAATTCGGTCCGGGACGGTCGAGCAGCACGGCGAAGCCCTTCAACGTCCGCGACATCGCCGAGTTGCGCGAGCAGTTGCGCGGCGTGCGCGCCGTGGCGCCGATGGCCCAAGGGACGGTCACCGTGGTCTATGGGTCGGAGAACCGCTCCGTCGGCGCCATCGGCACCGACAACAGCTATCTCGTCGCTCAGGACTGGGATCTCGCCTCGGGGCGCCCGTTCATCGACAGCGAGATCAGGAGCGGCCGCGCCGCTTGCATCATCGGCGACACCGTGCGCGACAAGCTGTTCGGCTCGACGCCTGCGGTCGGCAACCGGATTCAGCGTCAATAAGGTGTCGTGCGAAGTCATCGCCGTGCTGCGGCCCAAGGGCGAGTCTCGGCTTCGGCACCGATCGCGACGACATCGTGGTGATGCCGCTCCGCATGTTTCACCGGCGCATCGTCGGCAACACCGATATCAACAGCCTCAACGTCTCGGCCATGGACGGGGTCGACACCGCCAAGGTTCAGGCCGATATCGAGCGGTTGTTGCGCGAGCGGCGCGGCATCACCGCGGGCGAGGAGGACGACTTCCGCGTCGCCGACATGAAGCAGATCGCCGAGACGCAGACGGCGACGACCGGGATCCTCACCATTCTGCTCGGCGCCGTCGCCGGGGTCAGCCTTCTCGTCGGCGGCATCGGCATCATGAACATCATGCTGGTCTCGGTCACCGAGCGAACCCGCGAGATCGGCATCAGGCTCGCCATCGGCGCGCAGGAATCCCAGGTGCTGACGCAGTTCCTGGTGGAAGCCGTGGTGTTGTCGCTGTTCGGCGGTGTCGTCGGCGTGATGCTGGGGCTGCTATTGGCGGCGTCGGCTTCGACCGGCATGGACATTCCGTTCGTCCTCGATCCGAGCATCGTCTTGATCGCCTTCGGCTTCTCGGCGCTGATCGGCATCGTGTTCGGATATTTTCCCGCGCGCCGCGCGGCCCAGCTCGACCCGATCGAGGCGCTTCGCCACGAATAGGCGTGGGGCTGGTTTACTCGCCCCGATGCGGCAGCGCGGCGCCGGCTATCCCGGTCACCGGAACCGCAAGCGCGAAGTCTTTGCCCGCATGGTTGCCGATCGCGACCTCGATGCCGGCGACGCTCGCGACGCCGCCGTCCATGACGATGAGCGGCGACCCCGACGCGCCTGCGGCGACGTGGCAATCATTGGCGATGAGGCCGGAAGTCTTGGCCATGGGAAGCGCCTTGCAGCTCTCGTCAGCAGTCATGACGTGGGACGTGCCCTTGGCGTAGCCGGCGGTCATGAGCGGCGTGCCGGGGGCGGGGACGCCGGTGGGTGGCAGCGGCCGGATCTCAGCGGGCAACGGCGCCGTCAGGGTGAGCACGGCCCAGTCCGCGGCGATGGTCTCGCTTTCCTTGGCCGGGTCATAGCCGGGGCCCATGGCGTAGCGGTCGACGAGCGCATGGTGCGATGTACTTGCCGCGCTCGTAGCCGAACAGCACGTGCAGCGATCCCGCCAGAAGAAACCGCCTGGTGCGGCGGTTGAAGATGCAATGGGCCGCGGTCAGAACCTCGGTTGGGCTGATGGCCACCGCGGTGCACGACCCGCCGGCGCTGTTGTTGAACTTGCCGACGGCGGACCAGGGATAGGCGGTGACGTCGACCGCCCCTGGGGGACCGGCGGTCTCCTCCGCACCGGCGGCGCTGATCGGTGGCAGGGTCGGCAGCAACGCCGCGGCGAGAAGGAACGGTACTCTCATCCAGGCGGGCTCGCGCCGGACCGTTGGATCAGCTGGCAAGCGGCCCGCGCATGGTGCTGATCGCCGCCTGGATGCGGCGCCAGTCATAGGCTTGGGTCTTGTCGCCGCCTTGCTCGCATTCGACGGCTTTTTGCGCCGCCTCCTGTTCGGCCTGGTCGCCATGGGCCTCGAGCAGCCGGCGCGCATAGTCATGGATTTCGTTCATATCCATTGGAAAATCCTCCCTGGAATTGGTGGTTTGTTCCGCCGGAAACTCCAGCGCTCCATCGTCAAGTTCAAATCCTGGGGCGCTCGAAGTCAACCTCGGGAGGTTGCCGATTTGTTGCCCGTGACAGGGTCTCGCTGCTCGCCCTAGAGTCCCGGCATGACGTCCTCGTCCGGTATCGGCGTGCTCCTGGCCGGCGGCAGATCGAGCCGCATGGGCGGCGCCGACAAATCGCTGCTGCCGCTCGCTGGACGCCCCATCCTCGCCCACGTCATCGAGCGCCTCGGGCCTCAGCTCGCGGACCTCGTCATCGTCGCCAACGGCGATTTGTCTCGCTTCGCGGCCTTCGGCCTCCCTGTGGTGGCGGACCGTGTCGCTGGTCATGCCGGTCCTCTCGCCGGCATTCATGCCGGGATCGCTTGGGCCAAGGCCAATCGCCCGGACGCCAAGTTCGTGATCTCGGCGGCGACCGACACCCCGTTTCTCCCCACCGACCTCGTCGGCCGCTTTCGCGCGGCGAGCGGCGAGCATGGCGAGACGCTGGTGGTTGCCCGCTCCGAAGCGGGCCTTCATCCCGTGTTCGGGTCGTGGCCGGTCTCGCTCGCTGTCGATCTGGAAGCCGCGCTTCGCCGCGGTGAGCGAAAGGCACAAGATTGGGTGCGGTCGCATGGGGCGAGGGAGGTGTTGTTTCCAGCTCTGAAGATCGGGGGCCGCGATGTCGATCCGTTCTTCAACATCAACCGCCCCGAGGACCTCGGCGAGGCCGAGGCCCTGTTGTGCTAGCCGGTTGGCGCGCGTCAGGTGGTTTTGTCGATCTCGGCGAGAACAGCCTCGTCGCGCGGCGTCGCGTGAAGTCGGGCTGAGGCGCCGGCGATCCGTTGCCGATGGGTGAAGATCTCGAAGCCGTCCTGCCTAGCGACGGCGACGAGCGTCATGCCGCAAGATTCCGCCATGCGCAGCGCGAGCGCCGTCGGCGCCGAGACGGCGACGACGATCGGCGCCCCGACCGCCGCTGATTTCTGCACCATCTCGACCGAGACGCGGCTGGTCAAGAGCACGATGCCTTGATCGGCCGTGGCGCCGTCACGGGCGAGGGCGCCTGCGAGCTTGTCGAGAGCGTTGTGGCGGCCGACGTCCTCGCGGAGCGCAACGAGCCCCCGCGCCGGATCGAAGAACCCTGCGGCATGGACGGCGCGGGTGTCGCGATTGAGCGCCTGCAACGGTGACAGCGCCTCGACCGCCGTCATGATCTCATCCGGAGTAAAGATGCGGCCCTTGCCGACCTTCGGCGGCGGCCGCATCGCCTCGGTCAGGCTCTCGATACCGCACAGCCCGCAGCCGGTCGGACCCGCCAGCTTGCGGCGGCGTCCGAGGAACTCGGAGGCCTGCGGCGTCTTCAGCCAGATGCGGAGCTCGATGCCGACATCCTCTTCGACAATGTCGATGCTCTCGATGTCGTCGGGCGAGGCGATCACGCCCTCGGTAAGGCTAAAGCCGACGGCGAAATCCTCGAGGTCCTGCGGCGTCGCCATCATCACCGCATAGGAAGCGGTGTTGAAGGTGAAGGCGACCGCGGTCTCTTCGGGGATCGCGCGCGTGCCTTCGACGAAGGCGCCGTCGCGCCAAAGCAACCGCGGCACGCGGATGATGGGATCGGCCAAGAGCCTGCTCCGCTTTTCGGTGTTCGCCTCGAAGCTAGTCTCTCGCCTGTGGGCTTACAAGCTTGGCGGAGGCAGGCCTTTGCCGGGCGCAGGAGGGTGAGCCCCGGAGCCACGGGGGGACGGCTCCGGGGCTCGGTCCCGCGCCTCGGCCTTGAGGGAAAGCCATTGGGGGGCGGGGACCTGTCTACCGGCTCGCAGACCACAGTAGAGTGAAATAAGCGATTTACAAGGTTAAAAATCGCTCATATATACCTCGTCAGCGATTGTTTGGAGGAGGAGCGCCCATGACCATCCCGATCCCCACGCTCGCGTGCCGGCGCCTCGGCGTCACCGCGGCGCTCCTAGTCGCGCGATGGCCGCGCCGGCATCGGCGGCGGGCTCCCAGGCTCGGAGCGACGAGATCGCCTCCGCACCGCGGCGTGCCGGCGGCGGCTTCGAGTTCCGCCGCAAGCTTTCCACCGTGGACAACCCCTATTGCGCCATCACCACCTACGTCGTTGGCGACTTTCCCGAGCAGGCCACCTCGACGACCGATGCCGCGGGGCGCCCGGTGATCGTCGTCGATGCGTCGATGCTCGCCAACGAGCGTGCCTATTCGCATTTCCTCATGGCCCATGAATGCTGCCACCACATGCTGGGCCATGTCCGGCTCACCTCGGGCAAACTCGGTCATCTCGGACCACAGCCGTTTTACTATCTGCAGCCGTTGCTGAAGGGCATGGAGCTCGACGCTGACGGCTGCGCGGCGCGCATGTTGAACTTCACCAAGGAGCCGGACGCCATCGACGCGGCGCGCGCGAAGATGCTCCAGTTCGGCAAGGCTCCAACCGGCGCCTATTACCCGACCGGCATCGAACGCGCCGACAACATCACCCATGCCGCGACGGAGCATTGAGCCATGAGTAGCCAGACGGTCTCTGCGGGCGAAGCGGCGCGACGGCTCGGTGTGGCGCCGGCCACGATCCAGCGATGGGCCGATAGCGGCGTGCTCCATGCCGAGCGAACGCCGGGCGGCCATCGGCGGATCTACGTCACGGAGGTGCGGCGACTGATCGCGGCGGCCCGCCCAGCGATGCCGAGCGGGCCGCTCGCTGATTGGCTTGCCGCGTTGCTGAGCGGCGACCCGCGCAAGGTCAGGGCGACGCTCCTCGCCGCCCGCGCGCGATCGGCGAATTGGGCCGAGGTCGCCGACGAGGTGGCCTCCGCGATCGCCGAATTGGGGCGGGAGTGGGAGGCCGGAGGCTGCCGGATCTTCGAGGAGCACGCCGCAACCGAAGCCTTGCGCCGCGGCATTGCACTCTGCGTCGTCGAGATGCCGTGTCCGCGCGTGGCGCCGACGGTGGCGCTCTTCACCGTCGCGGGCGAGCGTCACACTTTGGGCCTCTCCTTGGCGGAGCTAGTGTTCGCCGAGGCCGGGTGGCGAATTTTCTGGATCGGTGAAGGTCCGCCCGCGGAGGAGCTTGGCGCGCTCGTGACGAAGCTCGAGCCCGATCTCGTTGTTGTCTCGGCGTCCGCGGTCATGCCCCGGGGCGCGGTGGCCAAATATCAAGCTGATCTCCTCCGCGTCGCTGGCGACGCGGGCGTCAAGCTCGCCTTGGGCGGTAGCGGCGCCTTCGCACCGACGCCGAGGGCGCGACGCCTCGTCGCGTTCCGGGAGCTTCAGTCCTTCCTTGGTGTCATTCGCACCGACCCGGGAATGCAGTAGACTTGAGCTCGTGTCTTCTCAGCGCTCAAGCGTCATTTCGTTGCTCCGCCACCGCCGGTTGTTGACCTTCGTCGCCGCGGTTGGCGTCCTCTCTACGCTCTCCGCCGTTGCTGCCAAGGAGCCGGAGCAGCCGCCCTGCACCGAAGACGCCATGCTGGTGTTCGATGCCTCGGGCTCGATGTCCGGCACGGTCGGTCTTGGTATCGCCACGCCGGTGACCCGTATCGACGAGGTGCGCGCCGCACTCAATCAGGTGCTGCCGTCGATCACCCGGTTTCGCCGCGTCGGCCTCGTCACCTATGGCCCCGGGCCCTATCAGCAATGCAACGTCGAGCTCGATCTCGAGCCGACACCGAATGCGGCCGGGCTCATCATGAAAGCCGTGAACGGGTTGACGCCCGCGGGACGTACGCCGCTGACATCCGCGGTGGAGCGGGCCGCTGACGTGCTCGACTTCCGCCACAAGCCGGGGCTAGTGGTGATCGTGACCGACGGCGAGGAGACCTGCGGCGGCGAGCCTTGCGATGCCGGCAAGAAGCTTCATGCCGAGGCCGACGAGCTCACCGTCCATATCATCGGCTATCGGCCTAAGGGCTTCTCCTGGACCGGCGAGCAGAGCATCGGCCAGGCGAAGTGCCTCGCGGAGTCGAATGGCGGCCTCTATGTCACCGCCGAGAACAAGGCGCAGCTGATCGCGGCGCTGGAGAAGACGCTTGGCTGCCCCATGGTGACCGACGCCTCTTCGCTCAGGATGCTGCGCTGACGGCGTCGCTGGCGGCGAGCGGCCTGGCGGCTCGCGGCCAAGCGGGCGATAAAGCGACCCGGGCAGCCGAGTTGTACTTGACCCCCACCCTGTGCTTTTCTCTCCTCCCCGCCGAGAGCCAGAGGTCAACTTATGCCATCTTCGACCGCGCGCGACGCCACGGGCAGCCGCGCTCCGTCCGAGCTGTTCGAGAATGTGACATGCCCGTTCTGCGGCATGTTGTGCGACGACATCGACATCGCGCGCGAAGGCGGCAAGCTCCAGGTCCGCAACAACGGTTGCGGCAAATCCGTCGCCGGATTTCAGCGGACGCTGCCGAAGTCGGCGCCCATGGTCGCCGGCAAGGAGGTATCGCTCGATGAGGCCGTCCAAGCCGCCGCGGCGCTGATCAAGGGTGCCGCGCTGCCGCTCTTTGGCGGGCTCGCCACCGATGTCGACGGCATGCGCGCGGCGATGGCGCTTGCCGAGCGGAGCGGCGGCATCGTCGACCACGCCTTGAGCGAGGGGCAGTACCGCAACACCAGGGTATTGCAGACCGTCGGCTGGACCACCTCGACCCTGACCGAGACCCGCAACCGCGCCGACCTGATCATCATCGTCGGCAACGATCTGGAGAAGCTGCATCCGCGCTTTCTCGAACGCATCGTGCTGCCGCCGGACTCGATGTTCGGCGTCACCGCGCCGAAGCGTACCGTGGTGTTTCTCGGCAAGGGCAGCGTCAAGGCCGCAGGAGCAGGCGAGGTCGTATCGCTGCCGTGCGACATCGAGCAGGCCGGCGAGGTGCTGGGCGTGCTCCGCGCCAGGCTCCGCGGTTTCCGCGTCGCTCCGGTCAGGATCGGCGGCGTCACGCTCGCCAAGATCGATGCCGTGGCCGCGCTCTGCCGCAAGGCGAACTATGGCGTGGTGGTGTGGTCGCCGCCTTCCCTCGACTTTCCGTTCGCGGAGCTCACGGTCGACCAGATCACGGGCCTGGTGAAGGACCTCAACCAGACCGGCCGCTTCGCCGGGCTGTCGCTGGGCGGCGCCGAGGGCGGCACCACCGCGGGCGCGGTCTCGACCTGGCAGAGCGGCTTTCCCCTTCGCGTCAGCTATGCGAGCGGCGCCCCCGACTACGATCCCTACCGCTATGCGATCGCCCGCATGCTCGCGGGCGGCGAGGGCGACCTCCTCGTCTGGATCGCCTCGTTCTCGCCCGACCTCGCGCCGCCTCCGACCAAGGTGCCGACCATCGTGCTCGGCACGCCGGGCCTGAAGCTCGCCAAGGCGCCGGCGGTGTTCATCCCCGTCGGCACCCCCGGCGTCGATCATGCCGGCACCTTGATCCGTTGCGACAATGTGGTGTCGCTGCCCTTGAAGAATCTCGGCCGCGCCGAGCTGCCGCGCGCGGCCGATGTGCATCGCCGCCATCGAAGCCGCACTCTAGGTCGGGAGTTCCCCTCTGATGCTGATCAAGCTTTCCGGCGGCACCGTCTACGATCCCGCCAATGGCGTCAGCGGCGAGGTCCGCGACATCTATGTCGAGGACGGCCGGATCGTTGCCGCGCCGCCGCCCGAGACCCGCATCGACAAGACCCACGACCTCAAGGGCCGCGTCGTCATGGCGGGCGCCATCGACCCGCACACCCATATCGGCGGCGGCAAGATGACCATCGCCCGCATGCTGCTCCCCGAGGACCACATCAAGGACGAGGTCGCGCGCACGGACCTGACGCGGGCCGGCACCGGCCACGCCGTGCCGTCGACGCATCTCACCGGCTACCGCTATGCCGAGATGGGCTACACCGCCTGCTTCGAGCCGGCGATGCTGCCGGCCAATGCGCGCCAGGCGCATATGGAGATGGGCGATACGCCGATGGTCGACAAAGGCGCCTTCGCCATGCTCGGCAGCGACGATTTCTTCCTGCGCCAGCTCGCGGCCAAGGAGGATTTCGAGGCCATCAAGGATTACGTCGCCTGGACCATGCACGCCTCACAGGCGATCGCGGTCAAGGTGGTGAACCCCGGCGGTATCAGTGCCTTCAAGTTCAATCAGCGCAAGCTCGATCTCGACGAGGAGCACAGCTACTACCACGTGACGCCGCGCCAGATCATCCTGACGCTGGCGCGCGCGGTGAAGGAGCTCGGCGTCACCCATCCGTTGCACATTCACGGCTGCAATCTCGGCGTGCCCGGCAATGTCGAGACCACGCTCGACACCATCCGCGCCGCCGAAGGCGTCCCCATCCATCTCACCCACATCCAGTTCCACTCCTACGGCACCGAGGGCGACCGGCACTTCTCCTCCGGTGCGGCGCGCATCGCCGAGGCCCTCAGCAAGGCCCCGAACATCTCCATCGATGTCGGCCAGGTCATGTTCGGCCAGACCTGCACCGCGTCAGGCGACAGCATGCGCCAATACGCGATCTCGCGGAGCGCGCATCCGAAGAAGCCGGTGGTGATGGACATCGAATGCGACGCTGGCTGTGGCGTGGTGCCGATGCGCTATCGCGACAAGAGTTATGTCAACGCGCTGCAATGGGCGATCGGGCTCGAGACCTTCCTCCTGTTCGACGATCCCTGGCGCATCTTCCTCACCACCGATCATCCGAACGGCGCGCCGTTCTACACCTATCCGCATCTGATCAGGCTCCTGATGGACAAGAGCTTCCGCAACGACATGTTGCAGAAGATCAATCCCGATGCCGCGGCCGCGGGCACGCTGAAGGCGCTCACCCGCGAATATACCCTCGACGAGATCGCGATCATGACCCGCGCCGGTCCGGCGCGGAGCCTCGGGTTCAAGGATCGCGGGCATCTTGGGCCGGGCGCCAACGCCGACATCACCGTCTATAAGGACGATCCGAACCGCGAGGCGATGTTCGCGACGCCCGAGCTCGTGTTCAAGAACGGCGAGCTGATCGTGAGGAAGGGCAAGGTGGTGAAGGTGGTCAATGGCGCCACCCACGTGGCGCGTCCTGACTACGACCGCGCCATCGAGAAGCCGCTGAAAGAGTATTTCGACCGCTTCCACACCATGCGCATGGAGAATTTCAAGCTTGCCGACGACGAGATCCTCGATCGCGGCCGCGGCAGCCTCATCGTCCAGCCGACGCGCCCGCGCGTGGCGTAGCCCGCTCACTTCGGCTTCGGCCGATTGCCCATGATGTCGAAGTCGGCTTCTTGCAGATGGTATTTCTGCATGATGCTCGCGGTGTCGGACAGCGCACGCAGACAGGCCTCGTGGCCCTTCTGCTTCTCCGCGTCGGTCACGGTGTCGCCCTCGGTGACGCGGTCGGCGGTGTCGAAGCAGATCTGCACGTCTTGAGCGTGCGCCGGCGGCGCTCGCCAGCGCGACCAAGGACGCGGCGAGAAGCAAACGGGATCCAACCACGGAATGACATCGAGGCCTCCTCGACACTACCGCCAAGCTTCCTAGCATCAGGCTTGGACTCAATTGTGGCGGCGTCCACCGTCTCCCCGGATTTACGGTTCCTTTTCCAGACTGTGATGTCATGCTGGCCTTGCGGTTGCGTGGCCGGACGCCGCCGCCTAGAACGAAAGGCAAGGAGAGCCCATGCGTGTCACGAGCCAATTTGCCCTTCTTATCCTGCTTGGCGGCCTCTCGTCGGTCCTCGCCTTCGGCGCGGCGTCGGCGCTGCCGGCCGCTCCATCGGGCGCGGCACTGAAGAGCGCGGGCGCGGAGAGCGCCGTCGTCGAGCCGGTGCGGACCTACCGCAAGCGCAAGGTCCGCCGCTATTACCGGCGACCCGGCCGCCCCTATTACGCTCCCTATTTCTGCTCGCAGCCTTACCAATACCGCTACTGGATGTTCTACGCGCCGATCTGCCGCCCGCTCTAGGCGCATCAGTAGATCAGATAGCTTCGCCTGAGCTCCTCGAACTCGGCGACGCCTGGCTGCCAGCTCGCGACGATGTCCGCAAGCGGCATTTGCTCTTCGATCTGCACCCTGAGCTCGGGCGAGCCGGCGAGGATGTCGATCGGCATCTTGTCGTGCTCGTATTCGTAAGGCGGATCGCGCCAGGCAAAGCTGTCCGAGTCCGAGCCGAAGAATTCGCGGATGAGCGCCGCGCCGACCTCGACCGGCGCGAAGGCATGGCGGTCGGTGACGTGAATTTGGCAGCCGCCGCACGGGACCTTGGCGTGCTTCTGGAAGGTCGGCTCGAAGGTGACGCCGCGAAAATGGACGCCGGCGAGGCCGAGGCGGTTCATGCGCAGAGCGAATTGGTCGCCGTCGATCCACGGCGCGCCGATGAGCTCGAAGGGGCGGGTGGTGCCGCGGCCTTCGGAGAGCTTGGTGCCCTCGAACAACACCGTGCCCGGATAGACGATTGCCGTGTCGAGGGTCGGCATGTTCGGCGACGGCATCACCCAGGGCAGGTCGGTGGCGTCGAAATACATCGCCCGCGACCAGCCCTCCATGGGCACCACCTCGAGCTCGGCGCCGATGCCGTGATGCTCGTTGAAGAGCCGCGCCAGCTCGGCGATGGTCATGCCGTGGCGCATGGGCATGCGGAACTGGCCGACGAAGGATTCGTAGCCGGGCTCCAGCGTCGGCCCTTCGACGGCGAGGCCGCCGATCGGATTGGGACGGTCGCAGACGATCACCGGCAGTCCCTTCTTCGCCGCGGCCCTCAAGCAATTGGCCATGGTGTAGATGAAGGTGTAGATGCGGGCGCCGACGTCCTGGAGGTCGATGACGAGGACATCGATGAGATCGAGCATCTCGGGCGTGGGCTCCCGGGTCTCGCTGTAGAGCGAGAAGATCGGGATGTTGCGCCGCCGGTCCTTGGCGTGCGGCGTCTCGATCATGTTGTCCTGCAAATCCGAGCGGTAGCCGTGCTGCGGCCCGAAGATCGCGGCGAGCTTGGCGCGGTTGGAGCGGCTCAAGAGCTCGACCAGGTGCCGGAACTCGTGGTCGATCGACGACGGATTGGCGAGCACGCCGACGCGAAGGCCGTTGAGGCGCGACGAGGCAAGGAGGCGTTCGGAACCGAGCAGCATGGCGAGCTTCTTAAGTCGCTTGCCCGGTCCCGCGCCAGCAAAAAGGATGCGGGCGCGCTGCCCGTCCCCTTTCCGGAGCCGGGAAAAGGCCGGCGCTAGGCCGCGTCGACCATGATCAGCTCGGAATCGGCGAGCGCCGTGATCTTGATCGCGCGCTCCTCGGCAATGGCGGCGCCGTCGCGGGCATCGAGGCGGACGCCGTTGACCTCGACCGCGCCTGAGGCCGGCACCAGATAGAGATGGCGTTCCTCGGCCGGCGCGTAATCGATGGTCTCGCCGGCTCTGAGCGTGGCGCCGAGCACGCGCGCCTCGGCGCGGATCGGCAAGGCGTCGCGGTCCTGTTCGAAGCCGCTCGCCAGCACCGCGAGCTTCCCGGCGCGGCCGTCCTTCGGGAATGGCTTCGCCCCCCAACTGGGCTCGCCGCCCTCGCTGTCGGGCTCGATCCAGATCTGAAAGATGCGGGTGGTCTCGGGCTCGCGGTTATATTCGGCGTGATGGAGGCCGCCGCCCGCACTCATCACCTGCACGTCGCCGGCGGCGGTGCGTCCCTTGTTGCCCATGCTGTCCTCATGGGTAATGGCGCCGTCGCGCACATAGGTGATGATCTCCATGTTGGCGTGGGAGTGCGGAGGGAAGCCCGTGTTCGGCGCGATCTCGTCGTCGTTCCAGACGCGGATGGCGCCCCAGCCGAGGCGGTCGGGGTCGTAATAGCGGGCGAACGAGAAATGATGCTTGGCCTTGAGCCAGCCATGGTCGGCGCCGCCAAGCTTCGTAAACGGTCTGACTTCGATCAGTCCGCCTGCGTCTCCAAACGTATGCGGGACAGAACTCCTAAATGGGGGGAGGGTTCGCCGAAAAAAGGGGACCGCTCAACCCCATCTCGAAGTCGTGAACAGGTGTGCGTCGCGTGGGTGATAGGCGTGGGCTATGGGTTCAATTGGCCAAGGGTATTTCCCCGAAAGCCGCCAAAAGGCTCTTATCAGACCACGCTCGAGGCAATCGGCGTATCACTCGAAAAGACACGGAGCGACCTGATGAACACCAAGACTGCCACGATCTCACTCGCACTCGCCGGCGCGCTCGCGAGCGTGCTTGCGACCCTTCCCGCCGCCGCCGAGGGCGGCAAGGAGAAGTGCTACGGCGTGGCCCTCAAGGGCCAGAATGACTGCGCTGCCGGTCCCGGCACCACCTGTGCCGGCACCTCCAAGACCGATTATCAGGGCAATTCCTGGAAGCTCGTGCCCAAGGGAACCTGCACGGCCATCGAGACCCCGAATGGCAACGGCTCGCTTGAGCCCAAGGCGAGCTGAAGCTCTGACCGAGGACATGGGAGCGGATGTGGCGAGACCGGCTTCGCCGGAGTCTCCGCCGCCTTCGCTCCCGATCTCCCCATCGAGGCTGATATGACCGCGCCAGCTCACGCCAAGGACGCCCCGATCCTCGCGGCAAGCGTCGGGGTCGGGTTCAAGCCGGAGCACGCCGAGGCGGTGTTCGGCACCGATCACGGTCTCGGCTTCTTCGAGGTTCACGCCGAGAATTACATGGGCGAGGGCGGTCCCCCGCACCGCATGCTTGCCGAGCTCCGGGCGCGAGCCGCCGCTGTCGCTTCATGGCGTGGCGCTGTCGATCGGCGGCGCCGGCCCGCTCGACGCGCGAGCACCTCGCGCGGCTGAAGCGCCTCATCGACCGCTATCGACCGGCGTTGTTCTCCGAGCATCTCGCCTGGTCGACCCATGACGGCGTCTATCTCAACGATCTCTTGCCGGTGCCTTACGACGAGGAGACGCTGGCCCGCGTCTCCGACCATATCGACGAGGTCCAGGAGACGCTCGGGCGGCGCATGCTGCTCGAGAACCCATCGACCTACGTCGCCTTCGAGACCTCGACCATGAGCGAGGTCGAATTCTTGCGCGCCGTGGTGAAGCGCACCGGCTGCGGCCTCCTGCTCGACGTCAACAACGTCTATGTCTCCGCCGTCAATCACGGCACCGAGCCCATGGCCTATCTCGACGCCTTTCCCATGGAGCATGTCGGCGAGATCCATCTCGGCGGCCATTTCGAGGATCGCGACGATCTCGACGCGCCGCTCCTGATCGACGCCCATGGCACGCCGGTGGCCGAAGTGGTGTGGCACCTCTACGCCCGCACGCTCGCCCGCATCGGCCCGGTTCCGACCTTGATCGAGTGGGACAACGACGTGCCCGCCTTCCCCGTGCTCGCCGCGGAGGCGGCGCGCGCTCGCGAGCTCATGACCGCCGAGATCAAACGGCGCGAGCGCCAGGCAGCCTATGCCGAAGCCGAGTGAGAACGCCGGCATGGCTCGCCTCGCGCATCTCCAGGACGATTTCGCCGAGGCGCTGCTCAGCACCACGACCCCGGTGCCGTCCTGCGTCAAAGGCGCTGGCGTCAATCGCGCCGACCGGCGCTTCGCGGTCTATCGCAACAACGTGGCGGCGAGCCTGATCGAGGCTCTGGCCGCGCGGTTCCCGGTGGTCAAGCGGCTCGTCGGCGAGGCGTTCTTCAACGCCATGGCGCATGCCTATGTGTTGCGCGAGCCGCCATTCTCGCCGCTCCTCATTCATTACGGCGAGACCTTTCCCGCCTTCGTCGAGGCGTTCGAGGCCGCGCGGCCGCTGCCTTATCTCGGCGACGTGGCGCGGATCGAGGTCGCGCGCGGGCGCGCTTATCATGCCGCCGACGCCGACCCGTTGCCGCGCCAGGCCTTCGCCGACCTGCCCAAGGATCGGATCGCCGCCCACCGCGTCGTGCTGCATCCGTCGGTCACGATCCTCGCCTCCGCCTACCCGGCGCTCTCGATCTGGGAGATCAACCAGACCGGCGGCGAGCGGCCGGTGGAGAGTTGGGGGCCCGAGGCTGCCGCTTATCGCCCGGCCGTTCCTCGAGGTCGAGACGCGGCGGCTTGCCGCCGGCACCGAGACGTTTCTGCTCGCGCTGCAGAGCGGCGACACCATCGGCGAGGCGATCGAAGCCGCCTCGGCTGCGACCGAAACGTTCAGCGCCGCCGAAGGACTCGCGGTCCTGATCGGCGCCAATCTCGCGGTTCGCCTCAGCGACGCCCGTTAAGGCACGCCGGCCAGCCGACCGCTCCCAATGCGATCACGCCATGCCGGCTCAGGCGCGGCACAAGGCGGCATCAATGGGCCGGCGCCGTGGCCGGGTGCACCCGGCTCCAGATCAGGTGATCGAGCGAGATGGCGCCGGGACCGCGGGCAAAGATCAGGAACAACGACGACACCCAGAGGATGTGCTCCGGCCAGCCGTCGGGATAGACGAAGAGCTGGATCACCGCGGTCATGAACAGGAGCGCGAGCGCCGACAGGCGCGAGGCGAGGCCGATGATCAACAGCACCGGGAACAGGTGCTCGGCGAAGGTCGACAGATAGGCGGCGACGTCCGGCGGCAGCAGCGGCACCATATATTCCTCGCGGAACAGGTAGAAGGTGTTCTCCTTGATCATGAAGCCTTCGACCTTGGTCTGGCCGGAGCGCCAGAACACGCTCGCCGCGGCGAAGCGCGCCACCAGCGCCACGAGGCTGTAGGGGATGCGCTCGGCGAGCGACCGGCCCCGTTCAAGCAGATTGATGAGCCACATCGACGGTCTCCTTGTCTTGCCGCGCCGGGGCCGGTGTTGAGCCGGGTTCCGCCCGCGCCGCGCGCGTTTTTGCCGTCTCGATCAAAGCCAGAGCGGGGGCCATTCGGGAAATGCCGATCGATGATCGACACGATAGCGCCTCGCTATTGGACCCGAAGGCCCCCGGCGCGCCTAATCAAAACCGGTCAAGGCCCCGTGAGGGCCGCGTTCCCGTCAAGCCGGGACGTCGCGAATGGAGACAGGTCCATGCTCAAGGTCGGGCAGCGGTCGGAGACGGCGGCAAACCCCAAGGTCGTCATCATCGGTGCCGGGTTCGGTGGGCTGAGCGCGGCGAAGGAACTCGCCGGCAAGCCGTTCGACGTCACCCTGATCGATCAGCACAACTATCATCTGTTCCAGCCGCTCTTGTACCAGGTGGCGACCGCGGGCCTCGCGCCGTCGGACATCGCCGCGCCGATCCGCGGCATTCTCAGCCACGCCAACAACGTCAATGTCGTGCTGGCGCAAGTGAGCGGCGTCGATGTCGAGGGGCGCGCGGTGATCGCCGAGGGGCGTCGCATTCCCTTCGACGATCTGATCGTCGCCACCGGCGCGCGGCACGCTTATTTCGGTCACGACAATTGGGCCTCCTACGCGCCGGGTCTCAAGACGCTCGACGATGCGACCTATCTCCGGCGCCGCATTCTGCTCGCCTTCGAGAAGGCGGAGACCGAACCCGATCCTGACGAGCGGCGCAGGCTGCTCAACTTCGTCGTGGTCGGCGGCGGCCCAACCGGCGTCGAGATGGCCGGCGCCATCGCCGAGCTTTCCAAGCGCGCGCTCGCCGCGGATTTCCGCTCGATCGATCCGCGCGAGGCCCGCATCGTTCTCGTCGAGGCGGGGCCCCGGTCTGTTGCTGCCGTTCGATCCGGCGCTGTCGGAGACGGCGAAGCATTCGCTCGAGCAGCTTGGCGTCGAGGTGCGGCTCGGATCCGCGGTCACCGATTGCGATTGCGGCGGCGCCACGCTCGGGACCGAGCGCATCCCATCGCGGACCATCATCTGGGCGGCCGGCGTCATGGCGTCGCCGGCAGGCGCTTGGCTCGGCGTCGAGACCGACAAGGCCGGGCGCGTCAAGGTCGGTCCCGATCTTTCCATCCCGGGCCACGCCAACATCTTCGTCATCGGCGACACCGCGCTCGCGCTCGGCGCCGACGGCAAGCCGATCCCCGGCGTCGCCCCCGTGGCCAAGCAGCAAGGGCGCTACGTCGCCAAGCTCCTGATCGCGCGGGAACGGGGCAAGACGGTTGCTCCGTTCCGCTATCGCGACTTCGGCTCGCTCGCCACCATCGGCCGCAAGCGCGCCGTGGCCGATCTCGGCGTTCTGAAGGTCAGAGGCTTTTTCGCCTGGATGCTGTGGAGCCTCGCCCATATCTACTTTCTGATCGGCTTTCGCTCACGCCTGATCGTGGCCATGAACTGGGCCTGGAACTATGTGACGTTTCAACGGGGTACGCGCCTGATCACCGGCCTGACCGGGTCGCGGGTGGAGAGCATGGCGAAACCCCAACAAGGCGCCGACGACGCGCCGCGGGCCATGCGCAACGTGGCCTGACGCCCGCGATAAAGCGGCCTGGCGGCGATAGAATGCGTCAAGCCAGGCCGGACATTGCCGTGATGCGGGAACCCGCGCCTGCGGCGATGGGGAGGTTCGATGACGACCCCTGTGTTCCAGTCCGTCGACGAGGCATTCCTCTATTGCCGCGATATGGATGCGTCGTTGCGCGTGAGGTTGGAGACCTTCTCGGCCGCGGCGCGGCGCTTGCGCCCAGCGATCCAGGAGGCGACCGACCGCATGGTCGAGCGGCTGATGGCGACCGAGGCCGGGGCGGCCGCGCCGAAGGTCGGCGAACGGATGCCGCCCTTCGTCTTGCCCGATGAGCGCGGCGTGCTCGTCAGCCTCGAGGCGTTGTGCGCGGTGGGGCCGGTCGCGGTCACTTTCCATCGCGGCCATTGGTGCCCCTATTGCCGCATCAGCACCCGCGCGCTCGCCGAGGTGCAGGCCAAGGTGGCGGCTGACGGCGGCCAGATCGTCGCCATCATGCCGGACCGCCACCAATTCGCCGCGGCCTTCAAGGGTGAGGCCGAGGCGAGCTATCCGGTTCTGACCGACATGGACAACGGCTACGCGCTGTCGCTCAACCTCGCCATCTGGGTTGGCGCCGAGGTGCAAGGATTGATGGCGATGTCGGGCCGCGATCTGCCGCGCTATCAGGGCAACGAGGCCTGGCTTTTGCCGCTTCCGGCGAGCTTCGTCGTCGACAGCAGCGGCATCGTCAGGGCGCGGTTCATCGACCCCGACTATCGCCGCCGGATGGCGGTCGAGGACCTCGTCGAGGCCATGCGGCGCGCCCGTGAGCCCGGTCAAATCTCGTGATGGCGGCGGGTTTTGGACGCCCACCAGATGACGCCAAAGTGATATGGACAAGGCCCCGGGAACGCTTAACACTAAGGCTGTTGGGTTCGGCGGACCTTTAAGATGGTCCGCGGCGGGGACGATTAGCAGATGACGTCGAAAACTCTCTCCGAGGCTCTCGAAGAGGCGTTCGTCAAGGCGCGCGACATGGACGCGTCGCTGCCCGAGCGCCTGCAGGCCTTCGCCGACGCGGTGCGGGAACTCGGTCCGCAGTTCCAGGATGCGGTCGATCGCCTGGTGGTGAGGCTTCGGGAGAACGAGGTCGGCGAGAACGCGCCGAAACCCGGCGAGCGAATGCCGTCCTTCGTGCTTCCCGACGAGACCGGTCACCTCGTCAGCCTCGAGGAGCTCCTGAAGCGCGGGCCGCTCGCCATCACGTTCAATCGCGGCCATTGGTGTCCCTATTGCCGCATCAACACTCGCGCGCTCGCTGAGGCGCAAGGTGAGATCGCCGCCGAGGGCGGGCAGATCGCGGCCATCATGCCCGACCAGCAGCATTTCACCGCGGGCCTGAAGGCGGAGTCGGATGCGCCGTTTCCGATCCTCACCGACATGGACAACGGCTATGCTATGTCCCTCAACCTTGCCTTCTGGGTAGGGGCCGAGATGCAGGAACTGATGACCTCCGCGGGCTGGGACGTGACGCGCTCGCAAGGGAGCGACACTTGGCTGCTGCCGGTCCCCGCGACCTTCGTGGTCGGCACTGACGGCGAGGTGAGGGCACGCTTCGTCGATCCCGATTACCGCAGGCGCATGGCGGTCGAGGATCTGATCGCGGCGCTCAAGAGCGCGCAGCGATAGCGATCGGGGCAATCGAGCCCGCTCAGTGGAAATAGATCGGAAGCGAATAGGTCTGACCGGCGCCGGAAGGTGGGGCCGGGAAGGGCGCCGCGCTTCTGACGGCGGAGAGCGCAGCCTGATCGAGTTGGCTGTTGCCGCTTGACCGCGCGACGCTGACCCCGCGCAAGGCACCCATGGGACCGATGGAGAAAGTCACCGTCACCTGCCCGTGGCCAACGCCTCTCGGCTTGTGACGGCCGACGGCGCCGCGCACCACGGCACCATAGGCACGCGAGCTCTTGCCGCGGGCGCGCGGCGCGGGCGTTGCCTTCGGTTTGAACAAGCCGCCGCTGAAGCCAAGCGACATCGGCTTTGCGCCGGGTTTGGTCTCGGTGGCCCGCGTCTCGGCCTGCGGCGCCGCTTCTGCTTGACGTGAAGGCATCGCCTCCCGCTTATCGTCACTCTTGTCCTCGCTTGCGGCTTTGACTGGCGGTGGCGAGGGCGCCTCGGCTTTCTCAGCTCTCGGCACCTCGGGCGCCGCCTCGACGACCTTCTTGGACGGCAACGGCGGCGCACGCTCTGCTTCAACCGGGATCGGGCTCGCGCGCTTGGGCTCCGGTGCGGCCGCGGGGACGTGTGGTTGGGTGATCTCTGCCGTTTCGGCCTTGGCCGCTGCGTCGCCGTCATCCGCAGCCTTGGCTGGCGCTGGCGTGGCGGTTGGCTGCGCGGGCTCCATCTTGGCGGCGCGGTTCGCGGACCACGATTCTGGTCAGCGGCTGGCGACCGCTTTGGCCTCGGCCGGTGGCGTTTCGGGGGGCAGCGCAGCCTGGGCCGGCGCCGGTGTGGAGGGCTTCTCAGCCGCCTCGTCCTTGGCCGGCGGGGCCGTCGCGCCTGAGAGCGACGCCGGCGCGTGAGGCTCGGCGACGGACGTTTCCGGCTCGTCGGCATCGGCGGCGTGGGGCGCGGCGGCGGTTACGATTGGCTCTGCCGTCTCGGCATCGGCGCTCGGCTGTCCGGCGTCGGCGTCAGGCCGGACCGCTGGCGCTTCCGCGGCGGCGACTTCTGCCGCGGCGCGGGTCGCGGCTTTGATTTCCGCGAGGTCAGCGTCCGACATCGGCTCCGCCGCGGCCGGTTCACCGGTGGCGATGGCTCCAGGTGCGGCGCTGGTCTCGTCCTTCGGCGGCTCGAAAGGGTGGCCTGGGCCGGGGCCGGCGAGCGCGCCGGTATTGACCGGCTCGGTGGGGGTCTCGGTGGCGGCCGACGGCGCCCGTTTGGCCGGGGGCAACCGCGCTTCGACTTTGTTAGCGGCGGCTGGCCCGGGCTTCGGCTGCGAATCCTGATCGGCGGTTACCGGTGGCGGCGTGCGCCCGCCCGGGCTCGGTACCGTTACGAGCACGGACAGTAGCGCCGCGGCGCCAAGCAGAATGGCGCCAACGACGAAGACGAAGATCGGAACCTTTGACTGGCTTCGGTCGGACACGGCAGCAAGAGGTTAGGGTTGTCGACGAGGCGCCGATGATTTCCGGTACGCTTTATCCGGCTTATCTGAGTCGCGGACTCCGGCGCAACGTCTTATGCATTGAACTCAACCAATTCTCTTCCGAGGCGTCGCGCCGACGACGACGCGGATTGTCCCCGCTTCCTGGGGAAAACCCGCAGCCGCTGTGACAATAACGTCACCAAATCCGCCACGGATTATGGTGAATTCGTCTCGTGTTTCTTGCCTTTGCGGCATGCGTGATAGTTCAGAGTAGAGGGGGCGTGTAATGCGTATTCTGTTTGTGGTGGCGACCCTTGCCACCTGCGTCGCACTCGGCGGTTGCTTTCACTTCCACACGAGCCAGGTCTACTCGGCTCCGCAACCACTGCCGCCGCTCAAATAGAGCCGACGCATCTCAAGGGACTAGCGAGGAACCCTAGACCCAGAGCGTCGATCCAGCGCGCGAGCGCGTCGAGCATCGCCACTCTGACCTTTTCATCGGTCTGTCCGCTGCGCGCCGGCACGTGGAACGAATGATCCGCGTCCTCGAACAGCGTCAGCGTCGCCCGCGCGCCAAGCTCTTTGGCGAGCGCGCGCATCAGTTCGACCTCGGCCAAAGCGTCGCGCGTTCCTTGCAGGAACAGCATCGGGATCTTCACCTCGGCGAGATGCGCGGCCCTGTCGGAGGACGGGCGGCCGGCGGCATGAAGCGGGAAGCCGAGGAAGGCGAGGCCGCGGACGCCGGCGAGCGGCGCTTCCGCTTGCGCCTGCGAGGTCATGCGGCCGCCATAGGATTTGCCGCCGGCGATGAGCGGCAGCCCTGGCGCGAGGCGGGAGGCTTCCGCGACCGCGGCCCTGACGGTCGCCTGCGCCAGCTTCGGCGGATCGGGCCGCTTCGAGCCCTGCTCCATATAAGGGAATTGGTAGCGGAGGGTGGCGATGCCGCGGGCCGCGAGACCATCGGCGATGCTGGCCATGAAGGGATGCGTCATGCCGAGGCCGGCGCCATGGGCGAGGACGTAGCAGGCGCGCGCGTCCTTCGGCCGTTGCAGGAGGCCGGAGACGCTCCGGCCCTCGTCGACGGCGATGGTCACGGGGCGCGGCGTTCCCGACTTGCTCACGCCGCCGCCGCCATCCTCGACCAGTCATAGGCGCGCAGCATCTTCATCAGCGTCGAGGCCACGGGCGTGCGCTGTCGCCCGGCGACGCCGTAGAGATAGATGGTCCGGTTCAGCGGGAACTTGCCGACGGCGATCCGCATCACGGTGTCGGGCACCCGCGCGCTTTGCGGCATGAGCGCCACCCCCATGCCGGCCTCGATCAGGGCGAGCAGGTCGGCCTCGGCGCCAGCCTCGTGGCAGCGGTCGACATCGAAATCCTGGGCCCGCAGCAGCTCGAGCAGGGCCGGCGTCGTCTCGCAGAAGGTCCGCACCACCAGCCGCTCATCGCGAAGATCATCGAGGCCGACCATCTGGGCGTTGGCCAGGCGGTGCATGCTGCTGACCACGAGGTGGAAATCCTCGGTGAACAGCGGCCAGCTGTCGAGGCGCTCCCATTCGTCGCCAAGACCCGCGGCGAGCCCGAGCTCGACCTCGCCGCGCTTGAGATAGCCGAGCACTTCGGCGCTCGTCCCGCGATAGAGCTTCAATTCAAGCCCGTTGAAGAGCTTGCCGAGCTCGACGACGTGAGGGGTCACGAGCGACGGGTCGATGGCCTGCGACATGGCGATGCGGAGCGACCCCACCTCGCCGCGGTTGATCGCCGAGGCGAGCGATCGTGCACTGATGGCGCTGTCGTAGCATTGCTTGAGCAAGGGCAGCATGCGTTGGCCGAGCTCGGTGAGCTGGGCTTGCGGCCGCTCGCGGCGGAACAGATCGCCGCCAAGTTCGCCCTCGAGCTGGCGGATGGCGCGCGTCAGCGACGGCTGGGCCACGTGACATTCCTCGGCGGCGCGCGTGAAATTGAGCACCCGGGCGACGGCCAGGAAATAGCGGACCTGATGCATCTCCATGCCGTACGCGCCCTATCAGGTTGGCCGAACGCGACCTTCGCTCAGTGTCGGCAAGGTAGCACAGGCTCCAATAACGATTGATAGCATCCCGCGCACACGAGATAACGCACGGCAACCGCTCCGACAGGCCGGAGGGCCTCCGCTTTCGCGCTTCGATTTCGAGTTGTACGCTTGATCGAACTTTCCCGTCGAGATGCTTTGGCGGACATGCCTACTTTTTGGGCAAGATTTTCCCCCATTTTCCGCCCCTCCGGCGGCCGTCGGGGCGATAGCGCTCCCCTATGGATGTGTTAGCCAACGGGCATTTCCCGAATTCGACGCCTCCGCGCATGATCTCGGCTGACAGAAACGTGGCTACCTGCGGACCGGGTGCCACCAGCCGAGGAACCCGAGGCCATGAACATCGCCATGACCGAGCGCGGCAAGACTGCCGTGAACACGCTGAACGACAAGGTAGCGCTGATCACGGGGTCGACCAGTGGAATCGGCCTTGGCATCGCCCGGGCGCTTGCCGGCTTCGGGATCGGCGGTGATCCTCAACGGCTTCGGCAAGCCCGAGGACATCAAGGCCGAGCAGGAGAGCATCGCCAATGACTTCGGTGTCGCGGTCGAATATTCCGGCGCCGACATGTCCAACCCCGCCTCGATCGCGCAGATGATCGAGGAAATGCTCGGCAAGTTCGGCCACATCGACATCGTCGTCAACAATGCCGGCATTCAGCACGTGGCGCCATTGCAGGCGTTTCCCGTCGCCAAGTGGGACGCGATCCTCGCCATCAATCTGAGCTCGGCGTTCCACACCTCGCGCCTCGCGCTGCCGTCGATGCTCGCCAACAAATGGGGGCGCATCATCAATATCGCCTCGGCCCACGGGCTGGTCGGCTCGGCTTTCAAGTCGGCCTATGTCGCGGCGAAGCACGGTATGCTCGGTCTCACCAAGGTGATTGCGCTCGAGACCGCGGAGCAAGGCGTCACCTGCAACGCCATCTGCCCTGGCTATGTCTACACGCCCCTGGTCGAGGCCCAGATCGAAGGCCAGGCCAAGGCCCACGGCATTCCGCGCGACCAGGTGATCCGCGAGGTGCTGCTGGCGCAACAGCCGAACAAGCGCTTCGCCACGGTTGACGAGCTTGGTGCGCTTTCGGTGTTCCTCGCCTCGGAGGCCGCGGCCTCGATCACCGGCGCCGCCATCCCCGTCGACGGCGGTTGGACCGCGCACTGAGTAACCCACGGTTCTGGAGGAAGCGCTCATGCCCGCGACGAAGGCTCTCTCACCGCTCGATGCCGTCAACGAGATGCGCACCGCCACCAACGGCCAGGTGGTGCTCGTGTTGCAGGGTGGCGGCGCTCTCGGCGCCTATCAGGGCGGCGTCTATCAGGCGCTGCACGAGGCGGGCGTCGAGCCCGATTGGCTGATCGGCACCTCGATCGGCGCCATCAATGCCAGCATCATCGCCGGCAACAAGCCGGAGGACCGTCTCGCCAGGCTTCAGGAGTTCTGGCGCCGCGTCGAGCGCTCGACGTTCTGGGGGGCGTTCCCGGCTTGGACCGGGGTGTCGAACGCGCTGTCGTCATGGACCACGCTTGCCACCGGCATCCCCGGCTTCTTCGAGACCAACATGCGCGCTTTTCTCGGCGCCCATGTTCCGCTCGGGGCCGATCACGCCGGCTTTTATTCCACCGAGCCCCTGAGACAGACGCTGCAGGAGCTCGTCGACTTCTCGCTGATCAACGACAAGACGCCGCGTCTCACGGTCGGCGCCGCCCATGTGCGGTCGAGCATGATGCACTATTTCGATTCGCGCGACATGGACCTCGCGCCGGCCCACGTCATGGCTTCCGGCGCGCTGCCGCCCGCATTCCCCGCGGTGCGCATCGACGGCGAGCTTTATTGGGACGGCGGCATCCTCTCCAACACGCCGGCCGAGCGTATCTTCGAGGACAAGCCCCGGCGCAGCTCGCTGATCTTTGCCGTGCATCTGTGGAACCCGACGGGCGGCGAGCCGGACACCATTTGGGAGATCCTGCACCGGCACAAGGACATCCAATATTCGAGCCGGATCGCGAGCCACATCGTGCGCCAGCGCGAGTCGCACCGGCTGCGTCATGTCATCACCGAGCTTCTGAAATACGTCCCCGAGGAGGCGCATAAGGATCCGATGGTGAAGGAGCTCGCGAGCTATTCCTGCCGCACGCGCATGCATGTGGTGCGCCTGTTGGCGCCGCGGCTCGACGATGAAAGCCACACTCAAGGACATCGACTTCACGCCGGCCGGTATTCGCGCGCGTTGGGAAGCGGGCTACGCCGACACCACCCGGGCGCTGGCGCGACAAGCCTGGCGCGATGAGTGCGATCTGCTCGAAGGTGTGATCCTGCATGAGCCCGAGCCCGGCGTCGAACCTGCCGCCGAGATGGAGCCGGGCGACAACAGGATACCGCCGCCGCGCAAGCTCGCTGCCGAGTAAGGGAGGGCGCGATGGGGACCGACGTGTGCACTGGCGTTTCGGCGTTGCAGCTCGTGATCATGGCGCTCAGCTTCCTGCTCGCGGTGATCCTGCTCGACCGGCTGTGGGTGAAGTTGCCGGAGGAACTGCACGCCGCCGACCTTGCCCCGCCGCTCAAGCGGCAGACCTTTCTCAACCTGTTTGTGGCGCTTGGCGCCGGCGCGGCGGCGATCATGCTGCTGGTGTGGGTCAGCGCCTGCAGCGCCGGGCCGTGAGCTTGCGCCGGGCGCGCGGCGATCAGGAAAGAACGAAGAAGCCCGGGCGCGTGGCTTTCGCGCGGCCCGGGCTTCCGCAGCCGGGGGGAGGATCCTGGAGGGGGTTCCCGCCAGTCCGACCGCCCGAAGGCAACGCCTTGATCTGAGGTGGGTTCCCGCGGCCGCGCGATCCGGATTGCTGTACGGGCTTGCGAACGCAGAATAGCCGGAGAGGTGATCCCCTCCGGCTTTCCGTCACACCAATTCTTGAGATGATCGGCGCATCGCCCGGGACGGCTCCAGCCCCCGGGCAGCGGTCAAAGCTCTCGCCTATTTCATCGGCGGGTTCGACATCGGCGGCGGCGGCAGCGGCTCGGCGTAGACGGCCTGGCCGTGGTGGAAGCATCCGGCCAGCATGACCGAGCTGGCGAGAATGGCGAGAGTGACGATCGTGCGCATTGGGCTAGTCCCCCTGAACGTGACTGTGGGCTTTTGTACGCGCCGCCTCTTAGAAAATGATTAATGGGCGCATCATTTTAAGCCGGCGTTAGCCATAATCGTTCCCGCAACAAGCCGACCAAAAAAGGGCTCTGATTTGACGATAGTGTGCCGGCTCAAAGGCGAGCGCCGAGGCACTTCGCTCCAAAAATCGCGGGGTTCCGAAATGGGACGGGCGGCCTCGACCGGAGCGGCGGTGAGCCGTTCGGTCGAAGCCGCAAAGGCAGAAAGGAGGCGACCAACGTGCAGCTGTCTGCCGCATGGGAAATTAGCGCCAGTGAAGGGACCGGCCTTGCGCCAGATCAAACGGGTGGCGGCGGGCAATCATGGCTTGCAATGCTTCGCCATCGGCGCCATATAAATTGCATCGGCGCGCCCGAGGTGGGCGCGGGACCAAGAGAGACGGCAAAGACTATCGCGCCGAATACGAGCACGACCTTTTCCCGAAATCTGAAGACGCTGATCGCCCCGTTCGCGGCGAGCAGCCCGTTATCAACTTAGAACGGGAAAGGATTCCCAATGTCTCGTGTCAATGGCACAGTGAAATTCTTCAATCATACGCGTGGCTTCGGCTTTATCTCGCCTGAGGGCGGCGACAAGGACGTCTTCGTCCACGCCTCTGCGCTCGAGCGCTCCGGCATTCCGGCGCTGAACGAGGGTGACAAAGTCTCCTTCGAGATTGAGGACGACAAGCGCGGCCGCGGTAAGCAGGCTGCCAACGTCACGCTCGCCTAAGCTTCTCGCTTAAGCGATTGGATCTTGAACCGGCAGGCTTTCGCCTGCCGGTTTTTTTGCGCGCGCGACGCCACCGTCAGGCGGTATGGGTCAAGCCTTCGGGCGCCATCGGCGTCTTGAGGGACAGCGCGAGGATGGCCGCGATCAGGAGCGATACGCCGATGCCGGCGACGCAGGCCGGCCAACCGAAGCGGTCGAAGAGCTGGCCGAGGATCGCCGCGCCGGCGAGGCCGCCGAAGAAATAGAAGGCGAGGTAGAGCCCGCTCGCGGAGCCGCGGTCCGAGGCCGCGGCCCGGCTGACGAAGCCGGTCGCCGTGGCTTGGGCGAAGAAGGTGCCGACGCCGACGAGAACCATGCCCGTCAGCACCGCGGCGAGGCTCGGCAGGAGCATCAGCGGCAGGCCGAGCGCGGCGACGCCGAGCGCCGCCCAGAACGTCGTCCGGGTGCCGAACCGTTTGACGAAGCGGCCGGCCAGCGGCGTCGTCGCCATCGACGGCAGGAACACGAAATAGACGATGCCGAGCGTCATGGCGCTGACCCCGAGCGGCGGCTGCACCAGCACGAAATTGACGTAGGTGAACGTGCCGATGAAGGCAAACAGGATGCAGAAGCCGATGGCGAAACTCGCGCGCAACGATGGGTTCTTCATGTGCTTGATCCAGGCGGCGAGGTGGGAGCTCATGGCTTCCGTCTCCTTGGCCATGGGCGGCGTTTTCTGCACGGTGAAATAGACGAGGACCGCGCCCGTCAGATTGAGGAGGGCGAAGAAATAGAAATTGGCGGCGAGGCCGAACTGGTCGGCGATGCCCGCAGAGATCAGCCGGCCGATCAGGTTGCTGGCGACGTTGCCGGTGATGTAGGCGGCGAAGGCCGAGGCGGAATCGGCGGCGCTGTAGTGCTCGCCGAGATAAGCGAGAGTGAGGGTGAAGGCGGCGGCCATGCACAGGCCTTGCATCACCCGAAGCGCGGCGAACACCGCAAGATTTGGCGCAAAGGCAAGGAGCGTGGTCGGGACCGCGAGCAGCACCAGGCTGACGAGAATGCCGAGCCTGCGGTCGATGGCGCTCGAGTAGTAGCCGACCGCGAGGCCGGAGACGAGCATGCCGAACGTGGCGGCGTTGGAGGCAAGGCCCATCTGGCCCGGGGTGACGCCGTAATGGGCGGTCAGCGTCGGCAAGATGGCCTGGGTCGCGAACAGGTCGACGAGGCTCAAGAACGCCGTGAGCGCAATGACGACCGAGCGCAGGAAGGTTCCCGCCGCGCCGGTCGCGGCGGCGGAGGGCTCAAGCGTGCGGCTGATCTCTGCCATGACCTTCTCCATTGCGACGGGTGAGAAGGGGGTGACGCTCCGAGGGGGGAGCGTCACCTCCGGGGGTGAGGCTTCGGGGGGAGGAGCCTCACATGGTGTGGTCGTTCGGATCCTTGAGGATATCGGCAGAGAGGAGCACGACGGTGCCGTCGCTGAGATTCTTCCACCAATGCGAGACCTCGGACGTCTCGGCCACGACGTCGCCGGCCTTGTGCGCGATCGGAACCGCGCAGTTCGAGGCGTACTCGTTGATCTCGCCCTCGATGATGTAAATGATCGCCGGCCGCTCGCCATGGCTGTGCCAGGGCACGATGCCGCCCGGCTCGATGGTGAGCTTGCGCATGCGGAACTTGCGATCCTTGATGCTCTGCTCCTTGTCGACATCGATCATGGCGATGACGGTGTCGGTGACGCCGACCGGCTTGACGTCGACCATTTTGCGGGCGTCGGCCTTCTTCTGATCGGCGGGACATCCGCCGGCGAAAGCGGGCAGGGCAATGACGCCCGTGCTGGCGACGACAGCGGCAAGGACCAGGCCGCGGCTAAGAGTGAAGTGAGACATTCCGATGACTCCTTTGGCTGTTGGCGCCGGCCGGAAGGAAACGGCGGCGACGATGCCAAAACCATCGGCCCAAGCTCGCCTCAACGGAAATGCCGGTTGGCTTTGAACTCGATAGCGCGGCGCTATTCCGCGCATTCGGCGCACGGATTCGATAGCGAACGGGTATTGGCGCGCTGGGGGTGGGCAACCCCACCTATGGCTCATGCCGATCGAGCCAATGGCCGCCCGGTCGGCGCCGAAATCGCAAGGCCACCATCATAGGAGAGAACCCAAATGAAGCAGATCCTGATCGCCGTGACCCTGGTCGTCGCCTTCGCCGCACCCGCCATGGCCGAGAATTTCGTCAATGCCTACGCCACGACGCTCGGCCGCTAACGCCAAGCGCTGACCCGTAAAAGGAGCCCCCAATGAAGCAGATCCTGATCGCCGCCGCCCTGGTCGTCGCCTTTGCCGCGCCCGCCATGGCCGAGAATTTCGTCAATCCCTACGCCACGACGCTCGGCCGCTAACGCTCGGCTCGGCTCGTTAATGCAACAAGCGGTCTTCCCGGACCCCCTTACTCCTCCCAAGCCTTGAGGGCACTCGCGAAGCCAAGCGGGTGCCCTTCTTTTTGCCGCGGCGATGCGAGCGCCGCCTGCGCCCCGTTTAGCAAAACCATAGCCAGAAGGTATTGGGCAGCGTCGCGCGACGCTTCTAGCCTCCCCTTATTCCGCATCGCTCAGAGCGCGGTTCGGATCGCTCATTTCCAGCCACCCCATCTCAAGGAGAAAAGCTTATGCGCAAATATCTCATCGCCGCGGCGCTTGTGGGCGCCTTCGTCACCCCCGCTCTCGCCGAGCAGTTCTACGTCGTGTTCGATCCGGCGAGCCACAAATGCGAGGCGATGCACAACATCCCGACCGGCATGAAGTCCATGGGCACCTATGGCAGCATGGACGATGCCAAGAAGGCCATGGCCACCATGAAAGAGTGCGGCTAACCCTAGCGCTACGTAGCTGGACCGGGGCGCCGCATCCTTAAGGGCGGCGCCCCGCGTCTCGTTGGAGACATCATGCCGGACGCCGGACCGATCACACCCGAGGTGAGCCCGCTGCAGCTCCTGTTCATCGAGCTCCGCGTCGGATTGGCGCGGTCGGCGATCCAGTCGTCGCTGCTCCTCAATGGCGGCGCCGCCGTCGCGCTCCTGCTGTTGCTCGGCAACATCCTGTCATCGCCCGCCCAACGCAGCCTGCTCGTTGACGTGTCGCAACTAAAATGGGCATTTGCCTTGTTTGGCGCCGGTCTTTTTCTCGCCGGCATCACCTTCGTCAATGCTTATATTGCGCAAGGCGCGCTGGCATCGGGCAAATCAGGCGCATTCGGCAATACCATCAGGCGTCTCGGTCTCGGCCTGATCGTGGCCTCCCTCTTGCTTTTTCTCGCCGGTGTGGCCCTCGTCTTGGCGGCAATTTGAACTTCCCCCGACTTTTTCCGGTTGGTTTTCTCTGATTTGTAGGTTGCGCCGAGCCTGCGCTTGCGTCATCACAGCCAGCGCCGGACGGTAGCAATTCTGTTTTATTGGGACCTTACACTCTCGCGAGAAGGAGGATGCTCAACCATGACTTTGCGTTCAGGCGTTCGGTGCTTGCTGGTCGGCGCGGCCACCCTCGCGCTCGCCATCCTGCTGCTGCCAATTGGGCCATCTCGCGCCGATCCGAGCCCGTTCGATAGCTTGCTGGGCTCTTGGGGCGGTACCGGCGAGATCAGGCTCGACAAGGGCCGGCGGGAGCGCATCAAATGCAACGCCTATTACACCGGCGGCGGTTCGCAGCTCGGGCTTGCCATCCGCTGCAACAGCGACAGCTACAAGATCGAGATTCGCAGCAAGCTCAGCTATAGCGGCGGGCGCCTCTCGGGCAATTGGGAGGAGCGGACCTTCAATGCCACCGGCAGCGCCTCTGGCACCGCGACCCCTAGCCGCATCGCGCTGTCGATCACGGGGTGGCGTCTCCGGAACCATGGTCGTCAGCTACACCAAATCCCGTCAAAGCGTGTCGATCTCAACCCAGGGTATTGCCTTGCAAGGCGTGAGCATCACGCTTGGCCGCAGCTGAGCCTCGCGCCAGCGGCCATGGCGGCGGGGCGGGCGCCCGGTTGCGTCCGCAATCTGGCCTTGCCTCCGGGATAGCTCCGTCTCTATGGCTTAGGCGAGAGGACGAGCCGGGAGGACGCCATGGCGAGCGATGGATCGTTGCTGACAGCGAGATTCGAGGATGGCCGGCTGGAGCTCGCCGCGCGGGCTCCTGGACGGCGGCGCATGCGGCCGAGCTCGAATCCCTCGTGGATCGCGTCGGCCCTGACGCCAAGCGGGCCAAGAGCGTGTCGATCGACATGGGCGGCGTCCGGGAATTCGACACCTTCGGCGCCTGGCTGCTGGAGCGCCTCACCCGGCAATGGACGGCGCTCGGCGGCAAGGCCAAGATCGTCGGCCTGCCCGAGCATGACCGGCATCTGCTCGAGGAGATGAGCGGGGTCAACCGCGAGGCCGCACCGGCGCGCGCCAGGACCACGGGGCTCCTTTCCGCGCTCGCCGCCCTCGGCCGCGGCGCGACCGGGATCGGCCGCGACCTCGTCACCTTCGCCAACATGTTCGGCGCCATCGGCGTCGCCGCCGTGCGCGTCATGTCGCGGCCGCAAGGACTTCCGGTTCACCTCGGCGGTGCACCAGCTCGACCGGGTATGCTGGCAGGCGGTGCCCATCATTCTGCTCATCACCTTCCTGATCGGCGGCATCATCGCGCAACAGGGCATCTTCCATTTCAGCAAGTTCGGCGCCGAGCTCTACGCCGTCGATCTCGTCGGCATCCTGATCCTGCGCGAGATCGGCGTGCTCATCGTCGCCATCATGGTCGCCGGCCGCTCGGGCAGCTCCTATACCGCCGAGCTCGGCTCGATGATGATGCGCGAGGAGGTCGACGCGCTCCGTACCATGGGCTTCGATCCCGTCGAGGTGCTGATCCTGCCGCGCGTGCTTGTGCTCATCATCGCGCTGCCCGTGCTCACCTTCATCGGCTGCATGGCGGCGTTGTTCGGCGGTGGCGTGGTGGCGCTGCTCTATGGCGGCATGAGTCCGGAGATCTATATGTCGCGGCTGACGGAGGCGATCTCCCTCACCCATTTCAAGGTCGGCATGATCAAGGCCCCGTTCATGGGCCTCATCATCGGCGTCGTCGCCTGCGCCCAGGGACTGCTCGTCAAGGGCAGCGCCAAGTCGCTCGGCCTTCAGACCACGGCGTCGGTGGTGAAGTCGATCTTCCTCGTCATCGTGCTCGACGGCATATTCGCCATCTTCTTCGCCTCGATCGGGATGTGACGTGAAAGGCAACGGCAATACCGCCATTTCCGTGCGCGACCTCGTGGTCGGCTTCGGCGACACGCTGGTGCTCGACCATTTGTCGCTCGAGGTGCGCGCCGGCGAGATCATGGGCGTGGTCGGCGGCTCCGGTGCCGGCAAATCGGTGCTGTTGCGCACCATCATCGGGCTCCTGCCGAAGCGTCACGGCACCATCGAGGTGCTCGGCGTCGATCTCGACGAGGCCGACGACGCCCGGCGCCGCGCGCTGGAGCGCCGCTGGGGCGTGCTGTTCCAGCAAGGCGCGTTGTTTTCGTCCCTGACCGTGCTTCAGAACGTGCAATTTCCAATGCGCGAGAATTTGCAGCTGTCGCCGCGGCTGCTCGACGAGATGGCGCTGGCGAAGCTTGAGATGGTCGGGCTCACCGCCGCGGACGCCGAGAAATTTCCGGCCGAGCTTTCCGGCGGCATGACCAAGCGGGCGGCGCTCGCCCGGGCGCTTGCGCTCGACCCGGAGATCGTGTTCCTCGACGAGCCGACCTCCGGCCTCGACCCGATCTCGGCCGGCGATTTCGACGCCCTGATCAAGACGCTGCAGGGGACGCTCGGGCTCACCGTGTTCATGGTTACCCACGACCTGGAAAGCCTGTACACGGTGTGCGACCGTGTCGCCGCCCTTGCCGATGGTAAAATCGTCGCCGTGGGACCGATGTCGACCATGCTCGAATGCACCCATCCCTGGGTCCAGACCTATTTCCAGGGCAAGCGCGGCGGCATGCTCACCAAGAGAGTCAGCCAGATCGAGACAGAGGCGCCTTAGACATGGAAACCCGAGCCCGTTATGCGCTGATTGGATTGTTCATGCTCGCCGTCATCGCCGCGAGCTTCGGCTTCGTCTATTGGCTCGAGAACAAGGGCGGCTTCGGTCAGCGCGACTATTACCGCCTGCGCTTCGAGAGCTCGGTCTCGGGGCTGCTCGCGGGCTCCGCGGTCCTCTTCAACGGCATCAGGGTCGGCGAGGTGACCGGTCTCACCCTCGATCCCGCCCATCCCGAGGACGTCCTGGTCACCATCGGCGTCGTGCACAACACGCCGGTGCGGAGCGATACCCAGGTCGGCCTCGAATCCGCAGGGGCTGACCGGCGGCGCCGCGATCACCCTTGTCGGCGGGGAGGCGTCATCACCGCCGCCGGAGGCGACCGACGGCGAGTTGCCGCTGTTGACGGCGGCGCCCAGGCGCCGGACAGGATTGGGCCTCGCTCGGCCGCGAGGTGCTGAGCAAACTGAATGACATGATCGACGCCAACGCCGACAACATTCACAGCGCCATCGCCAATTTCAACACCTTCACCGACGTGCTGGCGAAGAATTCCGACCGCATCGACGGCCTCATTGCCGGCCTCGAGCGCATGACCGGCGGCGGCGCCGAGCCGGCCAAGGTTCCGCTCTACGATCTCACCGCGGTGAAGGACTTTCCGCCGCTCACCGAGCAGCCGTCGTGGCAGCTCGTGATCCCGGAGCCATCGGCGCTGCTCGCGCTCAACACCGACAAGATGACCGTGAAGCCGGAAGGTGCCGCCGAGAGCACCGACATCCCCAATGCCAAATGGGCCGACGCGGCCCCGATCCTGTTGCAGGAGAGGATCCTCCAGAGCTTCGAGAATGCCGGCTATTCGCGCTCCGTGAGCCGGCCCAAGGACGGGCTCGAGGCGGGCTTTCAGCTCCTCCTCGACATCAGGAGCTTCTCGCTCATCAGCGGCGACAAGCCTGATTGGCGAGGTCGCCTTCGAGGCCAAGGTGCTCGGACCCGACGGCAAGATTGTCGCGGCGAAGACGTTCAAGGGCACAGCGCCGGCGGACGGCACCGATGCCGCTGCGGCCGCTGCGGCCTTGAATGCCGCCTTCGATCAGACCGCGAAGGAGCTCGTGCCGTGGACCGCCGAGGCGGTGAATTCCGCCCCGGCGGCAACGCCTGCGCCGTCCGAGGAACCCCCGCCTGACGAAGTCTCGCCGCAGCGCACCTAAGCCGATCTGGCCGCTGCCGGCCCGCGGTCCAGCGGACGCTGGGACGCATTTGGGTCCTGATCTGGCGTAAGGTTTTCCCTGGGCCGACATCGGCCGTGATTAGAACAACCGTCACACCGGCGTGGTGGGGTCATGGCAACTTGGCTGAACCAGTATTGAGCAAGTAATGTGCGTCGATGGCTGATGCTGGCACAGACCCGCGCGAGCCGAGAGAGTTCGAGCTCAAGCTCGAATTCGACCCAGCGGACAAGGCCGCGATCGAAGCGCATCCCTTGCTCGCCGCCACGACGCGCAAAGAAGAGCGGCTGAACTCGATTTATTTCGATACCGCGGATCTCGTGTTGCAGAAGGCGCGGCTCTGCTTGCGGCTTCGCGACACCGGTCGCGGCTTCGTGCAAACAATCAAGGCAAGCGACGGTGCGGCGCAATTGTTCGACCGGCCCGAATGGGAGGCGGCGGTGCCGCGCTTCGAGCCCGATCTCAGCTTGGCGGCGGGCACCGCGCTCGAGCCGCTCCTGAATGCGGATGTCCGCGAAACGCTACAGCCCTTGTTCCAGACCCGCATCGATCGCGACGTTTATCGTGTCGACAGCGGCGGCTCGGACATCGAGGTCGCGGTCGACCGCGGCGAGATCGAAGCCGCCGGGCGCCGCGCGCCGGTGCATGAGGTCGAGCTTGAGTTGAAGCGCGGAAACCCAGCCGATCTGTTCCGTCTCGCCAAGGCGCTCGCCGCGAGCGCGCCGCTGACGCTTGCGGTGAAGACCAAGGCCGAGCGCGGCTATGAGCTCGCGAGCAATGCGGAGCCCGGCGCGGAGAAGGCCGAGAAGCTCGAGCTCGACCGCACCCTGACCTGCCGGCAGGCGTTCACGGCGATCGGCGAGAGCTGCCTCCGGCAGATCGTGACCAATGCGCCGGGCGTCATCGACGGCAACGCCGAAAATCTGCATCAGATGCGCATCGGCCTCAGGCGCATGCGGGCCGCAATCGCGGCCTTTGCCAAGGTCGTCGCCGACGCCGATAAGGACCGCATCAAGGCCGAGCTGAAATGGATCACGAACGAGCTCGGTCCGGCGCGCGACCTCGACGTGTTCGAGGCCGACATCCTGAAGCCGATGGCCGCGAGCCGCGTTCCCGACGCGAATTTCGCCGCGACCCGGCTTGCCTTCGACGAGAGCCGCGCCAAGGCCTATCGCACCGCCGTCGCCGCGATCCGCTCGGGGCGCTATCGCCGCCTCTTGCTCGATCTCGCCGAATGGATCGAGGTTGGCCCGTGGACCACCGACGACGAGCTGCGCAAGAAGCGAGCGCGCAACATCGTCGAGCATGCCACCAAGATGCTCGAGCGCGTCAGCAACAAGATCAAGAAGACTGGGGCCAATCTGCACGACCTCACGCCGAAGCAACGCCACAAGATCAGGATCAAGGCGAAAAACCTGCGCTACGGCGTTGAGTTCTTTGCCAGCCTGTTTCCCGAGGACAAGGACGCCAAGCGGCGCGAGGCGGCGCTGTCGGCGCTCAAGGATTTGCAGGACGAACTCGGCGCCTTGAACGATCTCGCCCAGCGCGACGCGCTGATCGCCAACGGCCACGAGCTCGGCGCCCAAGCCGAGGCGCTGCTCGCGTCCAAAGACTCCGATGTCGACCGGCTGCTCGACCGCGCCCAGGCGGTCCATTCCCGCTTCGCCGAGGTGAAACCGTTCTGGCACGAGGGTGCCTGACGAGCGGCGCCGCCGGCACCATCCATGCTCAACACCACCGAGCTTCCGTCAGGAACGAACCGCGGCGAGCCTTATTGGGCGATCGAGCTCCCGGCGCTGTTTGCCAAGCTCGGTGCGCACCGCGAGGGGTTGAGCGCAGCCGAGGCTGATCGGCGGCTCGCCCGCGTCGGTCCCAACGCCGTCAAGGAGCACGGCCGCACCAGCGCGCTCAGGCTGCTGCTCAGGCAGTTCGAAAGCCCGCTCGTGCTCATCCTCGTCTTCGGCGCGCTCGTCGCGCTTGTCGTGCACGAGCTGCTCGACGCCACCATCGTACTCCTCATCGTGCTCGGCAGCGCCGCGCTCGGCTTCTTCCAGGAGTTCAACGCCTCGATCGCGGTGAGCAAGCTTCGCGCGCGATTGGCGTTGTCGGTCCCCGCAATCCGCGATGGCGTGCGGAAGTCCGTTCCGGTCGCCGACCTCGTTCCGGGCGACATCGTCGAGCTTAGCGCCGGCAATCTCGTTCCGGCCGACGGACGCATCATCGCCGCGCGCGACTTTCTCGTTTCCGAGGCGGCGCTCACCGGCGAGACCTTCCCCGTCGAGAAGGTCCCCGGTGTCGCCGCCGCCGACGCGCCGCTTGCCGCACGCACCAATTGCGTCTTTCTCGGCACTTCGGTCAGGAGCGGCGTCGCCACGGTGCTGATCGCCGCGACGGGGAGAGCGACAGCGCTCGGTGAAATCGCGGCGCGGCTCGAAGCGGCGGCGCCGGAAACCGAGTTCGCCCGCGGCGTCCGCCAGTTCGGCTATCTGCTCACGCGGGTGATGCTCGTCATCGTGGTCGCGGTGCTCACCGTCAACATCATGCTCGGGCGGCCGCTGACGGAGTCGCTGCTGTTCGCCGTGGCGCTCGCGGTCGGCCTCTCGCCCGAGCTGTTGCCGGCGATCGTCAGCGTGACGCTGTCGGCCGGTGCCCGGGCCATGGCCGCGCGCGGCGTCTTGGTGCGGCGGCTCGAGGCCATCGAGAATCTCGGCAGCATGGACGTGCTCTGCACCGACAAGACCGGGACCCTCACCGAAGGCAAGATCGTGCTCGAAGCGGCGGTTGCGCCTGACGGCGCGAAGTCGCCCGCGCTCCATCGTCTCGCCTACCTCAATGCCGAGCTTCAGACCGGCATCGACAATCCTCTCGACGCGGCCATCGTCGCTTCGGCCACGCCGGCGGAAGCGGAGGCTTTGCCCCGCAAGATCGATGAGCTTCCTTACGACTTCCAGCGCCGGCGCTTGACCGTGGTGGTCGAAGAGGAGGGCGACGCGCACGCTCACCGCATCATCACCAAGGGCGCCTACGTCCATGTCATCGCCTGTTGCGGCTCGGTCCTCGGCGAGGACGGCGCCGCCGTTCCCCTCGATGCCGCTACCCGCGCACGGCTCGATGATTTCTATGAGGCGAAGGGCAGCGAAGGCTTCCGCGTGCTCGGCGTTGCCACCAGGCTGTGCCCGGCGCAGAGCGCTTATCACCGCGGTGACGAGCGGGACATGGCCTTCGCCGGCTTTCTTCTGTTCCTTGATCCGATCAAGGCCGAGATCATGACCACGATCGCGGATCTCAACCGTCTCGGCATCCGCATCAAGATCGTCACCGGCGACAACCGTTACGTCGCCGCCCATGTCGCCGAGGCGATCGGGCTCAAGCCCCATGCGCTCCTCACCGGCGAGCGCCTCAATCATCTCAATGACGAGGCGCTGTGGCATCGCGCCGAGCGCACCGACGTCTTCGCCGAGGTCGATCCGCAGCAGAAGGAGCGCATCGTGCGCGCGCTGCAGCGGGCCGGGCACGCCGTCGGTTATCTCGGCGACGGCATCAACGACGCGCCGGCGCTCTACGAAGCCGATGTCGGCATCTCGGTGGACCAGGCCGTCGATGTCGCCCGCGAGAGCGCCGACATCGTCCTCCTCCGGCGCGACCTCGATTCGCTCCGCGCCGGCGTCGAGGACGGCCGCCGCACCTTCGCCAACACGCTGAAATATATCCGCATCACCACCAGCGCCAATTTCGGCAACATGATCTCGATGGCGCTGGCGACGCTGGCGCTACCGTTCCTGCCGATGCTGCCGAAGCAGATCCTGCTCAACAATTTCCTGTCGGATTTCCCCGCGGTCACCATCTCCACCGACAATGTCGACCGCGCCGAGACCGAGACGGCGCAACGCTGGGACATCCGTGAGGTGCGGTTCTTCATGATCGTGTTCGGGCTCGCGAGCACGGCCTTCGATCTTGTGACCTTCGTCGTGTTGTTGCGCGTGTTCAACGCCGATAGCGTCACGTTCCAGACCGCCTGGTTCGTGGTGTCGCTGTTGACGGAGCTTGCGGTGCTGTTCGTGCTCAGGACCCGGGAGCCGCTGCGGTTGAGCCGGCCGAGCCACCTGCTCGTCGCCTCCAGCCTTGGTATCGCGCTGATCGCGCTGGTGCTGCCTTATGCGGGGCCCGTCGCCGGCATTTTCAGCTTCGACGCGCTGCCGCTCCCGATCCTCGCCGCGGCGCTCTTGATCGTCGCCGGCTATGTTGCAACCACGGAAGCGCTCAAGCGCCGGTTCTATCGGCCGGTCAAGCAGCCGCCGACGCGCCGCCGGCGGCGCGCGTCGCCCTAAGGCTGCAGCACGTAGAGGCCTGGCGCCGGCCACAGCGGCACCAGTCCGCGCGTCGGTGCGCCGATTCCGGGCGGCGGTACCCGCGTCCGGTCGCTATGGGCTTCGAGCCATGAGGCCCATGCCGGCCACCACGAGCCGTCGCAAGGCGTGGCGAGGGCGCGCCAGGTGTCGGGATCGACATAGCGGTCGCCGGGTTTCCGCGTGGCGATGACGTAGTGGCGGCCGCGATGGCCCGGCTCGGAGACGATGCCGGCGTTGTGGCCGCCATTGGTGAGGGCGAAGGTGATCTCGTTGTCGGTGAACAAATTCACCTTGTAGACCGAGCGCCACGGCGCGATGTGATCGGTCTCGGTGCCGACCACGAACATCGGCGCCTCGATGTCCTTCAGCGCGATGACCCGGCCTTCGACGGCATAGCGGCCGGCGGTGAGGCGGTTCTCCAAAAACAGGCCGCGTAGATATTGCGAATGCATGCGGAACGGCATGCGGGTCTGGTCGGCGTTCCAGGTGGTGAGGTCGGTGGGGCGGTCGCGCTCGCCGAGCATGTATTCCCGCATCATCTTCGACCAGACGAGATCGTTGGAACGCAGGATCTTGAAGGCGCCCGCCATCTGCTTGGTGTCGAGCACGCCCTGATCCCACATCATGTCCTCGAGAAACGCGATCTGGCTCTCGTCGACGAACAGCATCAACTCGCCGGCCTCGCTGAAATCGGTCTGGGCGGCAAGGAGGGTGATGGTGCCGAGGCGATCGTCCCCATCCCGCGCCATGGTCGCGGCGGCGATGGCGAGCAAGGTGCCCCCGATGCAATAGCCGACGGCATTGACCTTGCGGTTGGGGACGATTGTCGTGACCGCGTCGAGGGCGGCCATCACGCCTTGAGTGCGATAGGCGTCGAAGGTAAGGTCGCGGTCGGCGGCGGTCGGGTTGCGCCAGGAGACCATGAACACGGTGAAGCCGCGCTCGACGAGATAGCGCACCAGCGAATTTTGCGGCCTGAGATCGAGCACGTAATATTTCATGATCCAGGCGGGCACGATCAGCACCGGCTCGGCGACGACGCTGTCGCCTGCGGGCCGGTATTGGATCAGCTCCATGAGGTCGTTGCGATAGACCACGGTGCCCGGCGTGATGGCGAGGTCCTTGCCGACCTCGAGGCCGTCGGCCGGGGGCGCGGGCTGAAGCGTCACGCTCCGCCAGAAGTCCTCCTGGAAGTTGCTCGCGCCGCGCACGAGATTGGCGCCGGATTCGTGCTGCGTCCGCGCGATGACCACCGGGTTGAGCCAGGGAATGTTCGACGGCGACCAGATGTCGAGCAACTGGCGGGTCATGAAGGCGACGCGGTCGGCGTTCTTCGGCGTCATGCCGCGGACCTCGCGCGTCGCGCTCCGCCACCAGGCTTCCTGCGCCAGGAACGCCTGCTGCCACAGCACGTAGGGAAAGCGGTTCCAGGCATCGTCGGCGAAGCGGCGGTCGGAGCCTTGCGGCTCGAACGGCGGCTTCTCGTGCTCGGAGAGGCTGTGGCTGGCAAAGTGCGCGTAGCGGGCGGCGATGGTCCCGGCCTCGAGGCCGAGCTCCATGAGCCGCCCTGGGGCGTTGAGGAGATGCGAGGCCCAATCGAACCACGCGCCGTAGAGTGCGTATGGTGAGATGCCTTGGGTCAGCCGCGCCGTCACCGCCTGGCCGAGGCGGTCCAAGGTCTCGAACGAGGGAATGCGGGCGGCCTCGCTTGGCTGCGGCAGTGGCGGCGGCGCCTTCGCAGCAGAGGGGAGCTGGGGCCCGGTACGAACCTGTTCGTCCATGTCCAATCCAGTTTCAAGCAGCGCTTAGGCGGGTGCCACCGCCCGAATCAAGGGCAGGTTTCATGACCGCCCTGTGACAAATCATGCGCTCGGGTGAAGTTCGTGACGTTAAAGGGCTCGCGCCGCCGGCGGCTGTCAGGACGGGACTTCCCGCACCACGTCGGCCGCCTTCTTGTCGGTCCTGAGCCCGAGGAACACCGGGTGGCGCATCTCGCCTTTCGCCGTCCATTCGGTAAACTTCACCTCGCCGACGAGCTTGGGTTTGATCCAGGTCGTGGCCGCCTCCTGGGGCACCTTGGCCGCAATTGGTTTCTTCGTGGTGATCAACGGCGCCATCAGCTCGTAAATTTCCTTCAGCGTGGCGTGGTCGAAGCCGGTGCCGGCGCGGCCGACATAGCGCCACTGCTTGTCGTCGCGCACCGCGAGGACGAGCGAGCCGAAATATTCGCGGGAGCGGCGCGGCGCGGTGAAGCCGACGATCACCACCTCCTGGCCGAGCGATGCCTTGATCTTGAGCCAGTCGCGCGTGCGCTGGCCCGAGTAGTAGTGGCTCGTCGAGAGCTTCGCCATCACGCCTTCCTCGCCCGCGCGCGACGCGCGTTTGAAGGCGGCGATGCCCTTGTCCCACACATGGGCGCTGTAATGCAGGAGCCGATCCTTCGGCAGGATCTCGGCGAGCAGCTCCTTCCGCTCGATCAGCGGCCGGTGGCGGAGGTCCTCGTCGTCGAGATAGAGCAGATCGAAGACGCAATATTGCAGCCGGACCTTCTCGCGCTCGGCATTTTGCAGGAGCTGGAAGCGGGAGCGTCCCTTGGCGTCGAGCGCGACCAGCTCGCCGTCGATCACGGCGAAGCGCTTGAGCGCGGCGAGAGCGCCGCAGATCGAGGGATATTTGCCCGACTTGTCGATCAGGTTACGCGAATAGAGCCTGACCTTCGTCTTCTCCACCTCGGCCACGAGGCGAAAGCCGTCCCATTTGGTCTCGAAAATCCAGTCCGGATCGTCGAACGGCTTGTCGGTCAGGGTGGCGAGCATGGGTCGGAGGTCTGGTTTCATCGGGCGCCTCGGCCTTCCATCCAAATTGGCAAAAGCGGTAAGGTACACTAGAAGTCAGCGCGTCAAAAAAGGGAGAGAAACGTGGACCTTGCCGAGCTTAATCGCGTTGCCAACGCCATGGTGGCTTCGGGACGGGGCATTCTCGCCGCGGATGAATCCTCGGGCACCATCAAGAAGCGCTTCGACGCCATCGGCGTCGAATGCACCGAGGACAATCGCCGCGACTATCGCGAGCTCCTGTTCCGCTCCAAGGGCATGAGCAACATCTCCGGGGTGATCCTCTATGACGAGACCATCCGGCAGAAGGCCAAGGACGGTACGCCCCTCGTCAAGATCATCGAGGCGGCCGGAACGCTGCCCGGCATCAAGGTGGACAAGGGCGCCCATCCCTTGCCGTTCTGTCCCGGCGAGATGGTCACCGAAGGCCTCGACGGCTTGCGCGAGCGGCTCGCCGAATATCGCGGGCTCGGCGCCAAATTCGCCAAGTGGCGCGCGGTGATCAATATCGGCCCCGGCATTCCGAGCCATGCTTGCGTCAATGCCAATGCCCATGCGCTCGCCCGCTATGCCGCGCTGTGCCAGGACGAAGGCATCGTGCCGATCGTCGAGCCGGAAGTCATGATGGATGGCGATCATGACATCGACCGCTGCGCCGGGGTCACCGAGTTCGCTCTGAAGCTGCTCTACGAGCAGCTCTATTACGCCAGGGTGAAGCTCGAGGGCACCGTTCTCAAGCCGAACATGGTGGTGCCGGGGAAGACGTCGCCGAAGCAAGCGTCGCGTGGCCGAGGTCGCCGAGAAGACCATCCGCGTCTTGAAGGAGTGCGTGCCGGCCGCCGTGCCGGGTATCGCCTTTCTCTCCGGCGGCCAGTCCGATCTCGACGCGACGGCGCGGCTCGACGCCATGAACAAGCTCGGCGGCTTGCCCTGGAAGCTCAGCTTCTCCTTTAGCCGCGCGCTTCAGGCGGCGCCGCAGAAGGCGTGGGCTGGGAAGGCCGAGAATACCCAAGCCGCGCAACAGGCCTTCGGCCACCGCGCCGAGATGAATTCGCTGGCCTCGCGCGGCGAGTGGAAGCCCGAATTGGACCGGGCGGCATGATGATGACCCGGATGCTCGGCCTCACTGCGCTGCTTGGCGCCGCCTTGCTCGCCGCCGCTGGCGGCATTGCCGAGGCGCAAAACGTCGGCGACGTGCCGATGGGCGAGATCGGCGACCCGCAGGCCGGCTTCGACTATGCCCGCGCGAATTGCGCCAGCTGTCACGCGCTGTCGCAGGAGCCGACGCCGAACCCGAAGGCGCCGCGGTTCAGGGACGTCGCCAACACGCCTGGCATGACCCCGACGGCGATCAGGGTGTGGCTGCAAAACGCGAACCACCCGACCATGCCCAATATCGTCATCGAGGGGCAGGCGCTCCGCGATCTCACGGCCTACATCCTCAGCCTCAAGGACTAGGCTTCGGAGCCTCGATTGTTGATATGGCTCAATGCCCTAGACCGGCAATGAGCCTATCCCACGCTTGGTGGCACCGCCGTCGCGGGGCGGGCGGGAGAGGCCGGACGATTTCGGAGGGAAGCAATGGACCAGCGTGTTGGTGGGCCCGAGCGCGGGCACGAGCCGTCCTTGAACGAGACGGCGGCCCGTGAGCTCGACGCCGTGACCTGGGGTGCCGAACGCGCCTTGAAGGCCATGGTCGAATATCAGGTCGAATCCCTACGATTCCTTGCCAGGCGCACCCACTCCAATCTCGAATTCATGCGCCATTTGCGCCACTGCGCCGGGCCACAAGACGTCGCCAAGCTCCAGCAATCCTGGTTCAAGGAGTGCGTCGCCGACTATGGCGAAGAAGCAGGACGACTGTTCGCCACGGGCTTCCAGCTGTCGACGAGCGACTTCGTCCCCCTGCAATCGCTGATGTACCGTTCGGGCCGCGGCGCCAAGCCCCGGAACGGCGCCGGTGTCTGACGCCGATCGCTCTTCCCGTCTCGAGCCAGGCCCGGAGAGCAACGCCGTCTAGGCGATTCGTGTGCGCCACGCCTGGCATCGGCAGGGGGAAGCTTACCCTCGGTTGTTGCCAGGAGCCTTACAGGCGATGCCGAGGCGCGGCAACACTATCGGCAGAGCAACCAAGAGACTCTCGGCTTGAACGCGATGAAGAGCAGAACGTGTCCCTTGATCTGCTGTGTGGGCTTCGAAGACGCGATCGAATTAAATGCCGTCGACGAATATCCGACGATGCCGCTGATCATCTCGATGTGAGCGGAGACGGTGTTGTCGATGACGGCCTGATCTGTCGTCTGAGCCTCCGCTACCAAGGTTTCATCTTGCTTTTGACCGGGGCCCGAATCATGCCAGCGCCGGTCGTCGGCACGCTGGACTCGCCGCCTTAAATTTGTTCAGAGGCGGCAATTGCCCGCCGTTTCGGCCGGGCAAATTGTGCCTCTACTTTGGGCATTCGCGTGTCGATCCATGCGCGGACAAGCTATGTGCCTGAGCGCGCTGCGATCCTCGCCGCGGCGTTCTCGGGCGCGTTGACGCCTCTCCATAAGTTATTGTTTTGGGAAGCGTATTTCCGCCGGGGCCAAAACCCGGGGCAGGCTCGAAAACGCCCCCAGTTTCGTGGCTGAAATGTCACAAGACGGCCGAAAACGACCCCGCCCGCTTTGATAGCAATTTACCTTCGAAGGGGAATCCGCAATAAGCATAGGAGAACTCTCTTATCGGGGGGGTTCTGCCATGATGCTCGTGGCGGGACTCTACGAAGACGCCGGGAGGCCAATTCGGACCGAGAGTTTGAATTAGGCAATTTATCAGGGAAGGTGGAGATGGAAATGTTTGGGGGACTGACAAAAACATCCAGTCGCATCGCCATCGCAGCCGCGCTGGGGATGACGCTTGGCGGTTTCGCGCTGCATGCGAGCCCGGCCAAGGCTGCCGATCTTGGCGGCGACTGCTGCGCGGATCTCGAGGAGCGCGTTGCTGAGCTCGAGGCGACGACCGTCCGCAAGGGCAACAAGAAGGTCTCGGTGACCTTGTCCGGTTGGGTGGTCAAGCTCGGGTCTTGGTGGGACGACGGCCACGAGACGAACTTCTACGTTGGTGACAAGGACACGACCTTGTCGAGCCACTTCCAGATCTCCGGCTCGGCGCAGATTGCGCCGGGGTGGTCGGCTGGTTACACCATCGCGGTTGAAACGGCGGGCCAGAGCGCGTCGGCCGGCTTCTGCGAGAACCAGTTCAACGATGACTGCGCCCTGTTCGGGGACATCAACACGCTTTTGTCCTACATGTGGTTGAAGAGCGACAAGTGGGGCACGATCAACTGGGGCCAGTTGAGCCAGGCGACCGACAACGTGGCGCTGTTGCCTGACCTATCGGGCACGGTCATTGAGTCGAACGCGGTGGTGTTCGACGGCGCCGGCATGTTCGTCCGGCCGAAGGGCACTCGGAACTCGAACGATCTCGCCAGCGATTTCACCTGGGGCGGGGTCCTGACCTGCAACACCGCCGGTGGTGGTCTCGGTGCCGACTGCAACGGCTATCCGCAGAATGCCTTCCGCTATGACAGCCCGACCTTTGCCGGGTTCAGCATGTCGACGTCCTACGGCGAAGACGACATGTGGGATGTGGCTCTGAAATACGCTGCCGACTGGAACAGTGTGAAGTTCTCGGCGGCGGCTGGCTATACGCAGCTGACCGACGAAGGCTGCAGCGCGATTGGCGTCAAGAATGGCGGCGCGACCTGCAGCAACGTCGCGGTGGTTGGCGGCGGCGGCACGTCGTTCCAGAACTATCGCCAGGAAGGCCATCTGTTCCAGATCGGCGCATCGGCGATGCACGTTCCGTCAGGCCTGTTCGTCTACGGCTTGTACCAGAACGACAAGGAAGAGGGCACGCAGTTCAAGAGCTTCAACTTCAACACTGGTCACGTCGGGAATGCCGCGGCCAACGACTCCGACACCTGGTTCGTGAAGGCCGGTATCAAGCGGACCTTCTCGCCCGTCGGCGCCACGGTGATCTGGGGTGAGTGGGGCCAGTACAACGACATGTATCGCGGCCTCTGCGGCGTGCCGAGCTCTTCGGACTTCTCCAACTTCTACGGTCCGAACCAGCCGGCGACGTTCTGTCAGACCAGCGTCGCGACCGGTGTCGTGAACTCCGGCTTCTATAAGGGCGAGGCCATCAACACGGCTGCGATGATCACCGGGTCGCAAGTGACGCGGTATGGCGTCGGCGTGGTTCAGGAGATCGACTCCGCCGCCATGCATCTGTTCGCCCGCTGGCAGCATCTCGACCTCGACCTGAACGCCAAGAACCTTGGCTACGACTGCGTCGAAGACTCGTGCTTCGGCAACGGCAAATTTGGCAAGAACCTCAGCACCAGCTGGGAAGGCCTCGACGTCTTCCAGATCGGTGGCGTGATCTTCTTCTAAGCCAAACCGACCACCTTCCAATCGAAGCCGCCCCTCTCGGGCGGCTTCTTTTTTGCCTGGGCGGCGGCGGTACAGAAGTCTGCGTCACCCCGGCGCAAGCCGGGGTCCAGTTTGCTTTCGCGCCTCCGGCGCGAGCTGGGTACCGGCTTGCGCCGGTATGACGCTGCTTGAGGGTGAGAGGGGTATGAATCTTATCCCCGCTCACCAAACCCCGCGTATCATCGCACCACCTCGTCCACTGAAGGGGCGTCATCGCGAGGCGTCGTGAGGCGGGACGAGGTGCGGCGCCCGCGGGTCTGGTTCGCATCCAGGCACTCGGGCGGCGCCGGGGCTCCGCCCGTGCCCATTACGAGGCCCTGCCAGGAGCTGGCTGACGACTTGTCTTGCGCTAGCCCTATGGCGCTGAGCGCCGGCCCTGAGCCTGGACTGTCTGGGCCTCCGGCCTACTTAAGCGCGATGGCGGGTAACACCCAAGCGAAAGCGCGGCCCGGCGTGGTGCGCAAAAATCGCCGCGAAATCGCATGCGCGATCGCTTCGTTGTTTCAAGCGCATGTGGCGCGCCGGAAGGCGCCCGCCGTGTCCGGCAACGGACACGGACACCAAAAGGTTTTGCGCTTTTCGGCGCGCCACCCCCTTCGGGGGAACCCTGTTCGGCCACTTCGTGGCGAGGGGGGAAAGAAGCAAAGCCCGGGCGTGGCACGGCGTCGCGGGGAGGATGAGGCATGCCCAGCGCCGGGGGACGCCGCCACGCCGCGGGGGCCCCGTGGCAACAATTGGGGGTAAGGGTTGTGGAACGGCGTTTCCGGAGCTATCTCTGTGGCGCGCCAGCAGGTCCCGGACCTGACACCCCGTGCTCACGAAAGATCGCCATGCAGAAGGAAGCCTCAAAGGGTGGCTCGCCATTGACACCGGTCCTGGTCGTTGAAAACGTTTCCTATTTCTACGGATCCAAGCGAGCGCTCGACGACGTCAGCTTCGAGGTTTTCCCGGGCCGGGTGACGGCGCTGCTCGGGCCGAATGGCGCCGGCAAGACCACCCTGTTCTCCTTGATCACGCGGCTGTTCGACGCGCCAAGCGGCCGCATCGAAATTGTCGGCCGTTCGGCGGCCGAGTGGGGCGCGCGCGCCCTCGCGCCGCTTGGCGTCGTGTTCCAGCAGCCGACCCTCGATCTCGATCTCACGGTCAAGCAGAACTTGCGCTACTTCGCGGCGCTGCGCGGGTTGACGCGGAAGGATGCCGACGAACGCATGGGGCGGGCGTTGGACGCCTTGGACATGAAGGAGCGCATCGGCGAGCGCGTGCGCGACCTGAATGGCGGCCACCGGCGACGGGTCGAGATTGCCCGCGGCATATTGCATAGTCCGAAGCTGCTCCTGCTCGACGAGCCGACCATCGGCCTCGACGTGCCGACGCGCACGGCGATCGTGCGCCATATCCACGAGCTCGCGCGGGCAGAGAATGTCGGCGTGCTGTGGGCCACGCATTTGTTCGACGAGGTCGAGCCCGAGGACGACCTGCTCGTCCTCGACAAAGGCCGCATCGTCGCGCGCGGCACAGCGCAGGATGTTGTGGCCGAGACCGGCGCCAAGGATCTCGGCGGCGCCTTCAGACTTCTCATCGGTGGTGACGCCGAGGAGGACATCGCCGCATGACGTGGATGCATTACGTCCGCGCCTTCTACGGCATCGTCTGGCGGGAGTTTCTTCGGTTCCTGCAACAGCGCGAGCGGTTTTTTGCTGCGCTGGTTAGGCCATTGATCTGGCTCATTATTTTTGCCGCCGGCTTCCGCGCTGCGCTCGGCATCTCGATCATTCCGCCGTACCAGACCTACATCACCTACGACGTCTACATCACGCCCGGCCTGGTCGCGATGATCCAGCTCTTCAACGGCATGCAGACCTCGTTGTCGATGGTCTACGACCGTGAGATGGGCTCCATGCGCGTGCTGTTGACCACGCCGCTGCCGCGCTGGTTCTTGCTGGTGTCGCGCCTGTTCGCCGGCGTTACGGTGTCCCTGTTTCAGGTCTACACGTTCTTGTTGGTGGCCTATTTCTTCGGCGTCGAGCTGCCGCCTTGGGGCTACCTCGTGGTGCTGCCGGCACTGATCCTGACCGGCATGATGTTCGGAGCCCTCGGCATGCTCGTGTCCTCGACCATCAAGCAGCTGGAGAATTTCGCCGGCATCATGAACTTCGTCATCTTCCCGATGTTCTTTGCCTCCTCGGCGCTCTATCCGTTGTGGAAGATGCGCGAGGGCAGCCTCTGGCTCTACAATATCTGCATCTACAACCCGTTCACCTATGCCGTCGAGCTGATCCGCTTCGCCTTCTATCTGCAGATCAATTGGCTCGCGCTCGGGGTGGTGGGGGGATGCCTGCTCGTGTTCCTCGGGCTCTCGGTGTGGGCCTACGACCCGTCCTTCGGCATCCAGCAACGCAAGGCCGGCGGGGCAGCGGCGGCCTGAGTTCAAGCTCAGCCGGCGGCGAAATTGGCGGGATAGCGCTCGAGCAGATCGGCGTAGATCTTTTCGACCACGGCACCGTCGCGTTCGCTTTGGGGCACGGTGATCGGCACATCGGCCACGACATGGGTCGGCCTCGGCGCGAGCAGGACGAGCTGGTCGGCGAGCAGGATCGCCTCTCTGGCATTGTGGGTGACGAGGATCGCCGTGGTCGGGCGCGCCGACCACACCTTGAGCAACAGCCGGCGCAGACGGTCGGCGGTACGCTCGTCGAGCGAGACGAAAGGCTCATCCAACAGCAAGAGGTCGGGCTTGGTGGCAAAGGCGCGCGCCAAGGCGACGCGACGGGCAAGCCCGAGCGACAGCTCTTGCGGATAGCGCGGCAGCATGTCGGCAATGCCCACGGAGGCGACGAGCTGGTCGAGGTCGGCGTTGGAGATGCCGGGCGCGACGATCTCGATGTTCTGGCGCACCGTGCGCCAGGGCAGGAGGCGCGGCTCCTGGAACATGAAGCCGAGGCGGGTGCCCTCGGGAATACCGACCTCGCCGACGTAGCGATCGTCGAGCCCGGCGACGATGCGCATCAAGGTGGTCTTGCCGCAACCCGAAGGACCCATCAGCACCGTCATGCTCTGCGGCTTGATGTCGAGCACGAGATCGCGGATCGCCGGGATGCGCGTCCCGTCGGCCCCGATATGGGTCTTCTCCTCGATGCGGATCTTAAACCGGCTTATTGCGCCAGCGGGTCGCACGTCGTTCAAGGGGCTGTACCAGGAGGTATTCGATTGCGAGCATGACGGCCACGAAGGCGACTGTATAGCCGAGGATCGCCGTCACGTTGAAGAGCTGGAAATTGAGGTGAAGCTCGAAGCCCACGCCATTGGGCCGGCCGAGCAGCTCGACCACCAAGACAATCTTCCAGATCAGCGAGATGCCCGAGCGCGAGGCCGCGGCGAAATAGGGCTGAAGCTGGGGCAGGGTGACGTTCCGCAACTTGCTCAAAGGCGACAGCCGATAGGCGCGGGCCATCTCGTCGAGGCCGGGATCGAGAGCGCGCGCGCCCTCGCGCACGGTAACGATGGCATTCGGGATCTTGTTCAAGGCGACGGCGCCGATGGCTGCCGCCTCGTTCAGTCCGAACCACACATAGGCGAGGATGATGATGACGAGAGCCGGCAGGTTGAGCAGCACGATGACCCATGGGTCGAGCGCGCGGTTTACCGCCGGCAGTTCGCCCATCAACAGGCCGACGACGCAGCCGATCGCCATGGCAACGACAAAGGAGGCGGCCACGCGCCACAGCGTGATGCCGAGTTCGGCCAACATGTCGCCGTGAAGCGACTCGTTAACGACATAGCGCAGCACTTCCGCGGGGCCCGGCAGCAAGCGGCTTTGCGCAACTTCCGCGGCGATGAACCAGACGAGCAGGAATCCCGCGACGGACAGAATCGATGTCAGCGGCCCGCGATATGAGCGCACGCCGCTGAGAGCATCGGGACGGGCAACGCCGACGCTCAAGACTGACCGCCTTTCCAGAACGTGCCAGGGGCAAGATCGGTGCCCGGGCCGACGAGTTTCTCGCCGCCGAGCTCGCGCAAGAATTGATAGAGCACCTTGGCGTCGGCTTCGTTTTGGGCCGTGGACCGTTCGGGGATGCCTTCGCGATAGCGGCGGCGCAACGCCTCGAAGGTGGCTTCGTCCTCGGCCCGCATCAACGGCCTGATGGCCTCCCAGGCCTCGTTCGAGGTGGCGAGCAAATCGTCGGCCTTGGTCGCGGCGCGAAGGAAGCCGTCGACGGCCTTCATGTTGTCCTTGGCCCAGGACTCGCTGAACACAAAACCGACCATGGCAACTTCACCCTTGGCGCCAAGCTCGGCGACCACGTCCTCGATCCCGATCAACTGCTTGAAGCCGAGAGCCTCGAGCCGTGCGGCATAGGGCCAGAAGTTCAGCACCGCGTCGATCTCGCCTTGCTTGGCCTTCTCGGCAAGCAGCGGCGGCGCGCCGAACACCTGCGTCGTCTCGGTGCGAAGATCGAGATTGGCGGTGCGAAGCGCATAGGCGACGATGAGGAGCCAGCTCTTATCGAGCGGGCCGCCGGCAACGCCGAGCTTCTTGCCCTTGAGGTCGGACAAGGTTTTGATCGGCGAATCCGGAGGCACCATGATGGCGCCGAGCGCCGTGGTGAAGGGCGAGAAGGTAAAGTCAGCGCCGCTGGTCCGTTCCCGCGACACCCACAGCCAGTCGGTGGCGATCATGTCCATGGAACCGGCCTGGAGCCCGACAGCGGTTGCGTCGGTGCTCGCGAGCGGCACCACGTCAAGCTCGATGCCTTCGGCCTTGTCGAAGCCGTGGCGCTGGATGGTATCCAAGAGCCAGCTCACGGTGCCGAATTTGAGCACCCCGATCGTGATCTTGGTGGCAGCGTGGGCTTGAGGCCAAGCCGATGCGGCTGCGACGGTGGCAATCACCAGTGCTAACAAAGCTCGACGCAACGGGCGCTCCTTCCGCGTTGTTCCGGTTTCAGATCCAATTCTCTAGGGTTTGCCACGATCTGAGCGGGCAGCTCCGGTGCCACAAAAAAGCGGCTCATGCTGCCGTGACCCGCCTGGGCGAGACCCGGAATCGGTATGGTGCGTGACCCTTAGAGTGGCGGGGCATACTCTAGCGATCCCGCTGGGCGACGCAAGGTTTGGCTGCCCGAATTGCCAGTGTTCTGGAAGCGCTTGGAAAATGTTCCCGAACCTCGCCTCATGCCGGGGCCTTGAGCCGATAGCCATGGCCGCGCACGGTGTCGAGCAGGGGCTCGCGGCCCTCCGTGTCGATCTTGCGGCGGAGCCTCGCGATATAGACGTCGACCACGTTGGTCAGGGGGTCTTCGCTGTAGCCCCAGACCTGATTGAGGATGCGCGTGCGGGAGAACACCCGTCCCGGCGCGCTCATCAGCAGCTCGAGAATGGCGAGTTCCTTCGCCGTGAGCTTGATGGTCTCGCCGCCGCGGCGGACTTCGAGCAAGTCCCGGTCGAGAACGAGATCGGCCACCTGCAACACATTCGAGCTCGGCGCGAAGTGGCGCGAGCGGCGCACCAGAGCTTCCATGCGCGCCAGCAGCTCGTCGAAATCGAACGGCTTGGCGAGATAATCGTCGGCGCCGATCTTCAGGCCTTTGATCTTGTCCTCGAGCGTGTCCATGGCGGTGAGCATCAGGATCGGCGTCTGGTCGCCCTCCGAGCGCAGCTTCTGGCAGACGTCGTAGCCATGCATGTCGGGAAGCATCAGATCGAGCACGATCACGTCGAACTCGCCGGTCTTGGCGAGATCGACGCCCTCGGTGCCAGATCCCGCAACGGTGACGCCGTGGTTCTCGGCGCGGAGGCCGCGATCGATGAAGTCGGCGACTCTCGGCTCATCTTCGACGAGAAGCACGTTCACGGGCTTGCCTCCGGAGGGGATGCCGGCAAGGCGACGGTGACGGTGGTGCCTTCACCCAAGCGGCTGTCCATTTGGATCCTCCCCTTATGAGCCTCGACGATGGCCTTGGCGACCGGCAAGCCGAGCCCCAGGCCTTCTTCATTGTGGGTATTGGCGTTACCGCCGCGGCGGAAACGCTCGAAGACGCCTTCGAGCTCTTCCGGTGCTATGCCGATGCCGAGAATCGGAGACGCTCACTCTTAGCTCGTCACCGGCCCGCTCGATGTCGACCTCCACCTTGCCCTTGGTTTTTGAATAGCGGACCGCGTTTTCGAGCAGCACCATGAACAGCTGACGCAGCTTCGCCGGATCGCCGCGAACGAAGTCCTCGGAGGGTCCGTCGCTATAGCTGATGTCCACGGCCTTCGGATGGGCAATCACCTTGGCATCGCCGCATACTTTTTCGATCAGATCGCCAAGATCGACGGTTTGCAGGTTGAGGCGCGCGGCGCCGGCCCCTTGGCGGGCAATAAACAAAAGGTCGTTGACAAGCAAGGACAGGTGCTTCGCCTGCTCGACGATGCGGGCAATCGAGTGCTTGTATTCGAGCACCTTCTTGTTGCGGCCCCGAAGGGTGATCTCACCCTCGCCGCGAATGACGGTGAGCGGGGTTCTGAGCTCGTGGCTGATGTCGGCGAAGAAGGCGCGGCGCGTCTCGTCGATCTTGCGTAACAACTCGTTGGCCCGCCGGAGCTCCTCGGTGCGTTCGGCGACGATGGCTTCGAGGTTGGCATGGGCGTCCTCCAGCGCCTTTTGGTGGGCCTGAAGGTCAGCCGCCATGTGGTTGAAGCTTTGGCCGAGGTCGGCGAATTCGTCGCGGCCCGAAATGGCGATGCGATGGGAAAGGTCGCCCTCGGCAAGAGCGCGGGTGCCGCGCGAAAGCTCGGCCAACGGCGCCCGCAGGCGCTGGAGCAGCAGTAGCACGAGGCCGAGGGTGACGAGGGTGGCGATCGCGGCATGGGCCTGGCTGATCTGCTCGAGCCGGGTGAGCAGCCGTGCCGCATCGGCATCGATTCGATCGACCTCGGCGGTCTCGTCGGCAACCGCAACCTCGATCAGCTCAGTCAGCTTCTGGTCGATGCCTCCCTTGAGCAACGAGATCAGCGTCGACCAGGCAATGTCGGGCCGGCCGCGGCTGCGAAGCTGCTCGACCTCGGCGAGTTGGTCGAGGGTGTGTTGGAACTCGGCCTTGATGGCGGCAAGCCGATCCATCTCAGCAGTCTCCACCCGCCGTTCATCGGCGGGCACGAGAGCAAGCTCCGTCTCGGTCAGGCGTTTCAGCTCGTCGAGATCGGATTCGATCACCTTGTGGAGATAGGCCGCGCCGAGGGGGCGGTCGCCGATGCCGGTCAGCAGCGTATCGGTCCATGCCTTGAACAGCTGCTGGCTGTGGCGGGACAGCTGAAGCTGCCGCTCGAGCTCCTGATGGGCGATGCGGGAGCGGCTGAGGAAGGCATGGGATTTGGTGACGCCCCAATAGGCCAGGCCGGCCGCCGATAGGGACAGCGCAAGCAACAGGCCAGCTGTGATCAGGAGCTTGGTCTGGTAGCGCATGCGGTGCCGTAGTCCAGATGGAAGCGCCGCGAGGTCTCCTGGGGCGTCATTGGCCGGGCCCTGGATTCGAGGCGCGAGAAAAGCCGCAAAATAACGATTTTCAAGTCATTCTGCATCGGGTGATGTGACTTAAGGGTGCCCTCCCGTCAACATCCCGGACGTTTCATTTTGCCGTCATGGGGCGGTCATCTTGGCGTAAAGAGGAGACCATGGCTTGGCAACGATTGTTGCCATTCACCACCGCATGAAGTTTGCTACTGTCATGCGAGAATCATTAGGCAGGGTTTCCTTGGGGGGCTGATCTTGCAACACCATCCGATGCTACAGCGTAAGCTGCAGCACTTGGCGTCAACTTTGGCTTTAACAGCCATTGCGGCGGCGGTGCTTTCCTTGACCGGTTCCAAGCCGGTTTTGGCCGAATATCAGATCCAGGAAGCCGACATCGAGGGCGGCTCAGTCGAGATCGAGTATCGTGGTGCCTACCACTGGGGCATACCAAAAGCAGCCGAGGGCGACGGGGACGAGGACGAAGCGGCTTCCGAACCAGCCGAGGTGAATGACACGCGTCAGAGCCACGAGCTTGAGTTGCAAATGGGCATCAACGATTGGTGGCTCATCCAACTAACGACCGGTTTCGATCAACCCTTGGGCGACAACTTGCACGCCTCCTCTGTCGAACTCGAGGGCGAGTTTGCGTTACTCAAACGCGAGGGGAACGGCATCGCCCTCTCCTTCCAGTTCGGCTACGAGCAGGCGATCAACCATGGCCCCGTCGATGATTTCGAAGCCAATGAGTTCGGTTTCGGACCGATCGTCGAATGGGCACAGGGGCCCTTCCTGCTGACCCTCAACCCGATCTTCAGCAAGCAAATCGGCACATACGCCGACCAGGAGGGGCTTGGCTTCGAATATGGTTGGCGCGGCGAATATGACTTCGCCAAGCATTGGGGCATTGGCGTCGAAATGTTCGGCAACATCGAAGATCTCGCGAATGCCGGGTCCTTCAACGACCAGGAGCACAGCATCGGCCCAACCTTGTTCTGGAAGCCGGGCGGCGATGATGACGACAAGGAAGCCGGCGACGTTGGTGGTGATGATGACGACGATAACGGCAAGGTCACCAAGGCGCCCGAGACCGAGTTCTCCATGAATGTCGGTCTGCAGTTCGGGCTGACCGACGTAACCTCCGACACGGCGCTGAAATTTCAGGGCTCGCTCGAATTCTAGCTCCCTGCATGACGATCGTGACGCCAATGGCGGCCCTGCTCACGCGAGGCCGCCATCTTTTGGCTTGACGGGATGGACCTCCGGCAGCCATTCAACCGGCAACCATGCTGATCAAAGTTCTTGGGTCTGCGGCCGGCGGCGGCTTTCCGCAGTGGAATTGCAACGGCCGGAATTCTGCCGACCTGCGCCGGGGCGTGGCCGGACTGACGGCGCGCACGCAAGCCTCGGTGGCGGTCAGCGCCAATGGCCGCGATTGGGTGCTGCTCAATGCGAGCCCCGATTTGCGCCAGCAGATCAATGCGACGCCCGAACTCTATCCGGACACCGACCAGGGACCGCGCAACAGCCCGATCAAGGCGGTGATCCTCACCAATGGCGACGTCGATGCCGTCGCCGGACTGCTCACGCTGCGCGAAGCGCAGCCCTTTGTCATCTACGCCAGCGACCGCGTGCTCGGCGTGCTCGCTTCGAACAACATCTTCGACGTGCTCGACGCCGCGATCGTGGCGAGGCGTCCGATGCCGCTGAAGCACCCGTTTGCGGTGGAAGGGCCGAAAGGCCCGGTCGGGCTCGAGGTCGAGGCCTTCCCGGTTCCCGGCAAGGTCGCGCTCTATCTCGAGGACGAGCAAGCCGGCGAAGGTTTCGGCACCCAGGAGGGCGACACCGTCGGCTTGAAGGTGACCGAGGCCGGCACCGACCGCCATTTTTTCTTCGTTCCAGGATGCGCCAGGCTCGACGACGACCTTCGCGAGCGGCTCGCAGGGGCGCCGCTCCTGTTCTTCGACGGCACCCTCTACACCAATGACGAGATGATCGCGCAAGGCCTGATGAAAAAGACCGGCGACCGCATCGGCCATATGAACATGTCCGGCGACAACGGCACCATGGCCGCCTTTGCCGACCTCGGCGTCAAGCGCAAGATCTTCGTGCACATCAATAATTCCAATCCGGCGCTGCGCGAGGATTCGCCGGAGCGCGCCGCGGTCGAGCGGGCCGGGTGGGAAGTCTCCTATGACGGGATGGGGATAGAGGTCTAGAGCCATGTGCGGCATCGCGGGCTTCCTCGACCTCGAACGCCGCGCGGGCTCGCAGGAGCTCGATGCTCTCGGTCGCGCCATGGCCGCGATGCTCCATCACCGCGGGCCCGATGCCGAGGGCGTCTGGTCCGACGCCGAAGCCGGCATCGTGCTCGGCCACCGGCGCCTCTCCATCGTCGATCTGTCCGCGGCCGGCGCGCAGCCGATGGTGTCGAGCTGCGGCCGCTGCGTCATCAGCTACAATGGCGAGATCTATAATGCCGCCGAGCTCAGGCCCGAGCTCGAAGCGAAGGGCCGCCGCTTCAAAGGCCATTCCGACACCGAGGTGCTGGTCGAGGCCGTTGCCGAATGGGGGCTGCGGGAGAGCGTCGAGCGTCTGATCGGGATGTTCGCCTTCGCGGTCTGGGACCGGTCGACGCGGCGCCTCAGCCTCGTCCGCGACCGGCTCGGCATCAAGCCGCTCTATTACGGCCGGCGAAACGGGCGCGTCATCTTCGCCTCCGAGCTCAAGGCGTTCGAGGCGCTGCCGGACTGGCGCCCCAGCTCAATCAGGATGCGCTCGCGGCCTATATGCGCCTCGCCTATGTGCCGTCGCCGCATGCGATCTATCGCGACATCTATAAGCTCGAGCCCGGACACATCGCGGTGACCGATGCCGCCGGCAATGTCGAGACCTCGGCCTTCTGGTCGGTCGCGGCCGCGGCCGAGCGCGGCAAGGCCGAGCAACTCGACCTCGGCGAGGCCGAGGCCTGCGAGCGCGCTGGAAGCCCTGCTCGGCGATGCTGTCGGGCGGCGGCTCGTGGCCGATGTGCCGCTTGGCGCCTTTCTCTCCGGCGGCATCGATTCCTCGGTGGTCGCGGCGATGATGCGCGCGCGGAGCAATGCCGCGGTACGCACCTATTCGATCGGCTTCAAGGAGGAAGGATTCGACGAAGCGCCGCACGCGCGCGCCGTCGCCACGCATCTCGGCACCGAGCACACCGAGCTTTATGTCAGCCCGCAAGAGGCGCTGGCGGTGATCCCACACTTGCCCTCGATCTACGACGAGCCGTTCGCCGATTCGTCCCAGGTGCCGACCTACCTCCTGTCGAAGCTGACCCGCCGGCATGTCACCGTGGCGCTCTCCGGCGACGGCGGCGATGAGCTGTTCGCCGGCTATACCCGGCACCGCTTTGCCCGGGCGGCGAGCATGGTGCCGGGGCCGCTCGGCCGCGCGCTCGGCTGCGGTCTCGGCGTTGCCGGCCCCGCCATGTGGGACCCCCTGTTCCGGATGCTGCCGGCGCGCCGGCGTCCCACGCTCGGCGCCGACAAGATTTACAAAGCAGCATTGCTGCTCCGCGGCCGCGGCGAGCAGGGCTATCGCAGTCTGGTCAGCGCCTGGGAGGATCCCGAACGCATCGTCGTCGGCGCAACGGAGCCGCAGGGGGCCGATCTTCGACTTGGATCTCGCCAAGGCGCTGCCGGATCCACTCGACCGCATGCAATATCTCGATACCGTCACCTATCTGCCTGACGACATCCTGACCAAGGTCGACCGTGCCAGCATGGCGGTCGCGCTCGAGGCACGCGTGCCGCTCCTCGATCATCGCGTGGTCGAGTTTGCCTGGCGGCTGCCGGCGCGGCTCAAGATGCGCTACGGCAAGGGCAAATGGCTGCTGCGTCAGCTGCTCCACCGGCACGTGCCGAAGTCTCTGGTGGAGCGGCCGAAGAGCGGCTTTGCGATCCCGCTCGACACCTGGCTCAGGGGTCCATTGCGCCCGTGGGCCGAGGAGCTCCTCTCCGAAGAGCGGCTCTCGGCCGCCGGGCTCCTCGATGCCGCTCCGATCAGAGCGCGCTGGCAGGAGCATCTCGAAGGCCGCCGCAATTGGCATGCCTCGCTGTGGACGGTGCTGATGTTTCAGGCTTGGCGCGAGAAACGGGGGATTTGATCAGCCCGATGCCCGCGAGCGGGCGGCGAGGCTCGCATCGCCGAAGGCGACGACATTGTTGGGCCGGGCCGCGACCTGGGGCCGCCTCGCCTTTTCCGCTGCGTTTTGCCAATAGGCCTCGATGCGCGCCACGAACGGTTGCGACCGCTCGGCGAGCAATCTCTCACCGCGCTTTCTGGCGTCGCGGCGCAGCTCTTTTTGCCGCTCGCGGCACTGCTTCATGAAGGCCACGGTGTCCTCGGGGCTCGCAAATACCAGCGTCGGTGCCGAGACGAGCTGCTGAATCAAGGAAATGTCGTGGTCGTCGCCGAGGATCTGGGACAGGCTTCGCGCCAGTTCCGCGCGCGCTGACAGCTCTGAGGGCCAGCACGGCGTCAACAGCTGCATATGACGCCAATGATGCTGCAAGGTCTTGCGCCAATCGTGGAAGTCCTCGTCGTCGCCGCTATCGAAGGCGCGGGCGAATGCCCTGCGGCCGTCGCGGTAAGAGTTGCGCAAGCCCTTGGCAACCGGGCTGAAATCGTCCGGATAGACCGCGAGATTGGCGAGAGCCGGTCTGAGCGAAGTGAGGGCTTCCAGGGCGTCGGAGGCCATGGTGCCTTTGAGGCTTTTCTCGGCGGCTTTCCTGCGGCGGTGAAGCCAAGCCTTCAGGTTCTGGACCGGCGTGCCGTCATCGTCGAGGTCGATCTGGCCCTTGAGTTTGTCGATCGCGTCGAGCAAGGCGTGGGCGTCGCGGGCCGGCGCGAGCCCGCGGGCGATGTTGCGGAGCCTCTCAACAAGGCTCACGAATAACGGCTCCGGGAGGCCGGGCCTGATCAAGAGCAACAGAGAGCGCAACCGTTTCAGGCACTTGCGGGCGTCATGGACGCCTTTGTGACGATCGGGTGGCGAAGCAAGGCCCGCGCAAGCGGCATCGAGTTCGGCGCACGCTGCACCGCGAACGGCCGCACTCATCGGGACCGCCGGGTCAAGACTGAAACTCGAAGCCATCGAAGCCCCTCGCCGGGAAATGGGCATCGCCCGAAGGGGATCGTTCCAGAAGGGAGCCGCTCGGGTCAAGCCCCATGTGACTCTATTATGACAGTTTCAAACCTGGGGAGATGCTGTGGACAAGCGCCGCCATGGCGCGGTCGCGGTAAGCCACGCGCGCGCGCGTTGCTCCGGGTCTTTGCTCATGACGATGTCGGTGACGACCGCCGCGGACGCAGCACCTGCGGCGAGCACCTCCGGCGCGCGATCAAGGGTGATGCCGCCGATGGCGACGAGCGGACAGTCGATCTTCGCGCGCCATTCGCCGATGCGGGCGAGCCCTTGCGGCCTCCAAGCCATCGCCTTGAGCGTCGTCGGGAAGATCGGACCGAGGGCGACATAGTCGGGCTCGGCCGCAAGCGCCGCGGCAAGCTCCTCGATGCTGTGGGTGCTGATGCCGATCCTGATACCGGCGGCGCGGATGGCGTCGACGTCGGCCTCGGCGAGATCCTGCTGGCCGAGATGCACGAAATCCGCGCCGGCATCGATCGCCTCGCGCCAATAGTCGTTGACCACGAGCTGGCAGCCGGAGGCCGATGAGGTCTCCAACGCCTCGGCGATCTCCGCCTTGATAACGTCCTGGGGCGCATTCTTGATGCGCAGTTGGATCAACTTGGCACCTGCGTCCGCAAGCCGGCACACCCACGTGGCATCGGGAACGATGGGGTAGAACGGATCGAGCGCGATCAAGACACGCGGTCGATCTTGAAGAACGGCGTGCCGGCAACGGGCGTCGACGGCGTCGCCATGTCGCGCGGCTCGATCAGACCCGCTTCGAAGGCGAGGCGCCCGGCGTCGATGGCGCGGGCGAAAGCCGTCGCCATGGTCACCGGATCGCCGGCCTTGGCGACCGCCGTGTTGAGCAGAATGGCATCGTAGCCGAGCTCCATGGCTTCGGCGGCGTCGGACGGCGCGCCGATGCCCGCATCGACGATCAGCGCCACGTCGGGGAAATAGGCGCGGAGTGCCTTCAGGCCCTCGCGGTTGACGAGCCCGCGCGCCGAGCCGATCGGCGCCGCCCACGGCATCAGCACGGCGCAGCCGGCGCCGACCAGCCGCTCGGCGACGCTCAAATCCTCGGTGGTGTAGGGCAGCACCTGGAAGCCCTCCGCAGTGAGAATGGTTGCCGCCTCGACGAGACCGATCAACTCGGGCTGGAGCGTGTCGTCATTGGCGATGACTTCGAGCTTGATCCAAGAGGTGTTGAATAGCTCCCGCGCCATCGCCGCGGTTGCCACCGCGTCTTTGGCGGTGCGGCAGCCGGCAGTGTTGGGAAGCACACGCACGCCGAGTTGCTCGATCAGCTCCCAGAAGCCTTGGCCGGCGCGTGCCCGCGCGGATTCTCGCCGCAGCGAGACGGTGACGATCTCCGCCGCCGACGCCTCGACCGCTTGACGCAGGATCGCCGGCGAGGGGTATTGCGCGGTGCCGAGCAGGAGGCGCGAGGAGAAGCGTTCGCCGTAGAGCTCGAGCATCAACCGCCCTGCCTCGGCGCCACGATCTCGACCTCATCCGCGGGCGCGAGTTCCGTCGTCGAGCGCTTGGTGGCGGCGACGAAGCTGCCGTTCAGCGCCGTCGCCACCCTCGATTCGGCAAAGCCGAGCTTGAGGCAAAGCTCATGAAGCGTGCGGGCATCGGTGGCGGTGGGCTCACCGTTCAGCAAATCAGCAACGAACACCTCCGAATCGGTCGCGCCGGTCTCGATATAGTCGGCCACGAGTTCGGCCAAGGCCGGCGCCAGCAGGAAACCGTGCCGGTAGAGGCCGTTCACATAGATATAGCGCTCGCGGACCATAATCCTAGGTCGATTGTCGGGGAAGGCGGGGCGGGCGCCGGCGCCTTGCAGCACGATCTCCGCCTCGGCGAAGGCGGGCTCGAGCGCGTAGGCCGCCGCGAGCAGATCGAGCGCCGAGCGCACCGTGACGGGGCCGGTCTCCTCGCTCTCGATCACGGTCGCTCCGATCATGTAGGTGCCGTGCCCCCACGGCACGACATAGAGCGGGAAGCGCGGGTGGAGCATGCGCACCGGTCGCGTTAGCGTGATGTCGCGGCTCCGGACCACGATGCGCTCGCCGCGCACGCCGCGCAACGTCGGGAGCCCGTCCTTGGCGGCGAGGCCGCGGCAATCGACGACGAGATCGGCCTCGGCGGGATATTCGCCCTCGCCTAGGCGGACTTCGGCGCCGGCCGCCTTTACCTCGCCCAACAGGAAATGGAGCGCGGGCTCCGGGGCGAGATGTCCTTCATGAGGGTAGAACAAGCCGCCGACGAAGCGGTCGCCGAGTGCGGGCTCGAGCTCGGTCAGCTCGTCCGTGGCAAGGCGTTGATGGCCCTCGGTCATGCGGGCGAAGCGGGCGAGCTCGGTGCGGTCGCGATGAAGGGCGACGACCAGGGTGCCATTCATGGTCGCGCCGGGATAGGTCTCGCGCCAAAGGCCAAGACTGCGCAGGCCTAGCTCGCGCACGACGGTCTCCGCGCTTTCCTTCTCGCAGTTCGGCGCCAGCATGGCGCCGGCATAGAGGCTGCAGGCGTAGGTGAAGGGGTAGGGCGAGCGCTCGCACAGCGTCACCTCGTGGCCGCGCCGCGCCAGCGTGAGCGCCTGCCACAGCCCGACGATGCCCGCACCCCGGATGGCGATCTTGCGGCTCCGCGCCATGACTAATCGCCGAGCGCCACGCCTTCACGGCGCGGGTCGGCTCCGCCTTCGAGCCCGTCAGGAGTGAAAGCGATGACGGCGAGGCCGCTCGTCAAGTCGAAGCGTTTGACCTCGTGGCCGAGGCCCTTCATCTCTTCCGCAAGCTGATCCCATCGCGCGCCGGGCTCGATGAGAAAGGCGTCTCCGACCGAACCGAAATTGACGAGGCCGGTCGCGGCCTGGGGATCGAGACCCCAGTCGATCATGGCCGATGATCGCCTTGGCCACGAACAGGATGATACCTGGGCCTCCAGGGGAGCCGAGCAGGAAGCGGAGCTCGCGGGGATGTGTCCCGGATCCCGCGGCGAAGATCATGGTTGGGTCCATGGAGCTTCGCGGGCGCTTCCCCGGCTCGACGCGGTTGGCCACCGGCCGGCCGTCATCGTCTACGGGCACGAAGGAGAAATCGGTGAGCTGATTGTTGAGCAGGAAGCCGCGCACCATGATGCGGGAGCCGAAGGCCTGCTCGATAGTGGTGGTCATGGAGATCGGCGTTGCCGTCCTTGTCGACGATCGAGATGTGGCTGGTGCCGATGCCTTCGATGGTGCGGTCGCGGCCATAGGCGCCTTGGCGCGTGTTCGGCGGCGTGCCGGCGTTGACGTCGCTCCGCGCCCGCTTCGGGTCGATCAGCGCGCGGCGCTGCTCCAGATAGGTGCGATCGAGCAGTCCGGCCGGCGTCGGCACGAAATCGGGGTCGGCGATATAACGATCGCGATCGGCGAAGGCGAGGCGCTCGGCTTCGACGATGAGATGGACCGCCTCGGCGTTGAGCGGTTCCTTGCCAAGATCGAATGGCGCGACCAGCGCCAGAATCTGGCCGACGGTCAGCGCGCCTGACGATGGCGGCGCCGCGCCGCAGACGTCGAAGCCGCGATAGGTGACGCAGACCGGCTCGCGGAGCTTGGCGCGATAGTTGGCGATGTCTTGCGGCGTCATGGTGCCGGCACCGCGTGGATCGGTATCGACGGCGGCGGCGATCTCCTTGGCGATGTCACCGTCGTAGAAGGTGCGCGTGCCGTGCGCGGCGATGTCCTCGAAGGTCGCGGCGAGCGCGGGGTTCTTGAGCTTGTAGCCGGGCGGCAGCGGGCGTCCGGCGGCATCGAAGAAATAGGCGCGGGCGGTTGGCGAGAAGCTCGCGGGATCCAACTCCGCAAGCAGACCCGCGAGCCGTGGCGAGACGTCAAAACCGCCGCGCGCCAGCGCGATCGCCGGCTGGAACAGATCGGCCCAGGGCAGCTTGCCGTATTTGTCATGGGCGAGCTTCAAGGCTGCGAGCACGCCGGGGACGCCGACGGACTTGCCGCTCTCCATCGCGGCCTTGCGCGGCAGCGGCTTGCCGTCGGCGTCGAGGAACAGCTCAGGCGTCGCCCCGGCCGGCGCCGTCTCGCGGCCGTCGATATTGCGCAAGGTCTTGGTGGCGTTGTCCCAGGTGAGGATGAAAGTGCCGCCGCCGATCCCCGACGATTGCGGTTCGACGAGATTGAGCACCATCTGCACGGCGATGGCCGCATCGATGGCGCTGCCCCCTTTGCGCAGCATGGCGAAGCCGGCTTCAGCCGCAAGCGGGTTCGCCGCCACCACCATCTCGGTCTTGGCTTTGGCGAGCGGCTTTGACGCGTATCCGCTCGGCGCTTCCGGTTGCTCGAAGGCGCGGAGCTGCCGGCGCTGGGCCGAGGCTGAACAAGCAGCGCGAGAGACGCTGCGATGAGTTGAAAAGCGCGTGATCATGCGCCACAGCATAGCGGGTTTGGCGTCGGCCGCCACACGGCTCAATGGAAGTCGCGGGATTTCGGGATGATGCGCTCGGCGCGCGGATGGCGGCGCGGATGCCAGCGCGGGTGCGGGCGGTCGCCCCGCGTCTCGGGATGCTTGACGTGATCGGCGGGAGCGAGCGGAAGGGGAAGCCCAGGCTCGTCGCGTGAGGAGCGCCAGGAGCCTGGGTCAGGCCGTTTCACCTCGTCGGCATTGGCGACGGGGAGGCTCAAGCGCTCGCCGTCTTCGTCGAGCAGGCGCAGCCAGTCGCTCTTATCCTCCAGGCGCTCGGCGACGACATGGATAATGTCCTCGTGGCGCTGGATGCGGCCATGGACCACGACGAGGCGCGCGCCCATCACCACCTTCCGCTCGCGCTCCAGCACCTTCGGCCAGATTACCGAATTGGCGACGCCGGTCTCGTCCTCGATGGTCATGAACACGACGCCGGCGGCCGAGCCGGGACGTTGACGCACGAGGACGACGCCGGCGACCTTGACGCGGGAGCCGTCGCGGGTGCGTTTCAGCTCGGCGCAAGCGAGGATGCCGCGGCGCGAGATCCTGTCCCGCAAGAAGCTCATGGGATGGGCCTTCAGCGAGAGCCGCAAGGTGCGATAGTCGTTCACCACATGCTCCGACAACGGCATTACCGGGAGCGGCGCTTCCGGCTCGGCGCCGGTGTCGCTCGCCCGGGCATGATCGAACAGCGGCAGGGGCAAATCCTTGGGCAGGCCGCGCACCTCCCACAGCGCCTCGCGGCGATCGAGCTTCAGCGAGCGGAAGGCATCCGCCGCAGCGAGCCGCTCCAGGGTGGCGCGGCCGACGCCGCTCCGACGCCACAGCTCGCGCACGTCGGGGAAGGATTGAGCGGGGTGGCTTGCTTCCTCCCTCCCCCTGTAAGGAGGAGGGCCGGGGAGGGGGTCGGTGTTGCTATGCCCGAAGGAACGACCCCCACCCGGCGATGACCTCTGGTCATCGCCACCCTCCCCCTTTCCGGGGGAGGGAAGAGGCGGCGCAAACAGATGCGGGTTCATTTCGGCAGGGAGCCGATCGCGGATCGAGACCATGGTCTTGGCATCGTCCTCGCGCAGGCCGTCGATCTGGCGCATGCCGAGACGCAACGCGAACTGCAAGCGCGATCATCCCTCCCCCTTTGAGGGGGAGGGTTAGGGAGGGGTGGTGTGCAGCCTCTGATCTGGGTATACCCCCCTCCCGATCGGCTGAAGGCCGATCCGACCTCCCCCTCAAGGGGGGAGGTGACTCTCAGGGGTCTCCCCGGGAGAAACCGGCTCCAGCGTGCAGTCCCAGAGGCTGTGATTGACGTCGACCTCGCGGGCCTCGACGCCATGGTCGCGGGCGCAACGCACGATCTGCGCCGGGGCATAGAAGCCCATGGGCTGGGAGTTGAGCAGCGCCGCGGCAAAGACCGCAGGGTAATGGCATTTGAGCCAGGCCGAGACATAGACGAGATGGGCGAAGCTCGCGGCGTGGCTCTCGGGGAAGCCATACTCGCCGAAGCCCTTGATCTGGTTGAAGCAGCGCTCGGCGAAGTCCTGCGGATAGCCGCGCGCCGTCATGCGGCTCACCATCTTCTCATGCAGGCGGTCGATGGTGCCGCGGCGGCGGAAGGTGGCCATGGCGCGGCGGAGCTCGTTCGCCTCAGGGCCGGAGAACTTCGCCGCCACCATGGCAAGGCGCATGGCCTGCTCCTGGAACAGCGGCACGCCCATGGTCTTGCCGAGAACCTGACGTAGCTCGTCCTCGGGGCCATGGTCCGGATGCGGCGCGGGGAAATCGACAGGCTCGATCCCGCAGCGGCGGCGAAGATAGGGGTGAACCATGTCGCCCTGGATCGGGCCGGGGCGCACGATGGCGACCTCGATGACGAGGTCATAGAAGCAGCGGGGCTTGAGCCGCGGCAGCATGTTCATTTGCGCCCGGCTCTCGACCTGGAACACGCCGATCGGAATCCGCCCGGCACAGCATGTCGTAGACGTCCGGATCGTCGCGGGGGACGGTGCCGAGCGAGAGCTCGCGGCCGTAATGGGCTTTCAGCAGTGCGAAGCTCTTGCGGATGCAAGTGAGCATGCCGAGGCCGAGCACATCGACCTTCAACAGCCCGAGCGCATCGAGATCGTCCTTGTCCCATTCGATCACGGTACGGTCTTCCATGGCGGCGTTGCCGATGGGCACGACCTCGGACAACGGACCCCGCGTCAGCACGAAGCCGCCGACATGCTGGGAGAGATGGCGGGGAAAGCCGATCAGCTCCTGGGTCAGCTCGAGGCAGCGCGCGAGCAGCGGGTCGGTGGGATCGAGCCCGGCCTGGCGGACATAGGTCTCGGGCAGGCCTGAGTTGCTCAAGCCCCAGATGGTGGTGGCGAGCGCGGCGACGGTGTCCTCGGAGAGGCCGAGCGCCTTGCCGACCTCGCGCACCGCGGAGCGGCCGCGATAGGAGATCACCGTGGCGGCGAGGCCGGCGCGGTCGCGGCCATAGCGGCCATAGATATATTGGATCACCTCCTCGCGCCGCTCGTGCTCGAAGTCGACGTCGATGTCCGGCGGCTCCTTCCGCTCCGGCGAGACGAAGCGCTCGAACAGGAGATCGATCTCGGTGGGGTCGACATTGGTGATGGCGAGGCAATAGCAGACCGCGGAGTTCGCGGCGGAGCCTCGGCCCTGGCAGAGAATGCGAAGCGAGCGCGCGTAATGGACGATGTCGTGGACGGTGAGGAAATAAGGGGCGTAGTTGAGTTCTTCGATCAACGCGAGCTCCTTGATCAAGGTATCCTCGACCTTCGGCGGGATACCGCCGGGGAAGCGCCAGGCGGCGCCTTCCCAGGTGAGGTCTTCGAGATGGGATTGCGGCGTCTTGCCTTGCGGCACCGGCTCGTCGGGATATTCGTATTTCAGCTCGTCGAGGGAGAAGCTGCAGGCATCAGCGATCTCGATGGTGCGGCGAAGCGCGTCGTCGTGGCCGGCGAATAGCCGCGCCATCTCCTGGCCGGGTTTGAGATGCCGCTCGGCATTGGCTTCGAGCGCGAGCCCCGCCTCGTAGACGGTGCATTTCTCGCGGATCGCGGTGAGCACGTCCTGGAGGGGGCGGCGATGCGCGGCGTGATAGAGCGCGGCGTTGGTGGCGACGAGGGGGAGGCCGACACGCTTCGCCAGTTGCGACAGCGCCGCGATGCGGGCGCGGTCGTCGCCGCGATAACAGTGCCGCGCGGCGAGATAGAGCGTGCCTGGCCCGCAGCGCCGTCTTTGATGTGCTGAAGCTGAGCTTCGAAAGGCGGGGCAATGCGTTTCTCCCTCCCCCCTTGAGGGGGAGGGCTGGGGAGGGGGGTGAGGCGACAAGTTCTGAGTTTGAGGCTTACCCCCCTCCCGACCGCTCGATGATCGGTCGACCTCCCCCTCAAGGGGGGACGGTGAGATCGGACTCGGTGCGATCCTTCCGCCGAGCAAGGGGAGGGATAATCCTCAGGCGGAAGCGCGATGAAGATCAGGCCATCGGCATGGGCGGCGACGTCGTCGACGCGAAGGATGCAGTTTCCCTTCTCGGCGCGGCGCTGGCCGAGAGTGAGCAGCCGGCAGAGCCTGCCATAGGCGGCGCGGTCTTTTGGATAGGCAAGCAGGCTCGGCGCGTCCTCGAGATCGAGCCGCGTGCCGACGATGAATTGCATGCCGCCGACCTCCTTGGCGGCGAGATGGGCGCGGACGACGCCGGCAAGGGTGTTGCGGTCGGTGACGGCGATGGCCGAGAGCCCGAGCGCCTTTGCCGTCGCGACCAGCTCCTCCGGGTGAGAGCCGCCGCGGAGGAAGGAAAAATTGGTGGTGACGTCGAGCTCGGCGTAGCGGGTCATGGCCACCGCCTCGCCGTCATTCCGGCGCAAGCCGGAATCCAGTGTGACCCGCTGCTCTGGATCCCGACTTTCGTCGGGATGACGAGATTGGTCGGGATGACGAGATTGATGGTCACCCGAACACTCCGTGCAGATACCAGAGAGGAAGGTCTGAGGAGCCGTCCTGATAGAGGCCGTCGCGGAACACCCAGTAGCGGTGACCCTCATCGTCCTCGATGCGGTAGTAGTCGCGGGTCCGTGCTTTCTGCTTGCCGCTTGTGCCCCCTCCCCCCTTGTGGGGGAGGGAGGGGGGGGGGTGAGCGGCAAACTCTGAGTTTGAGATCTACCCTCCTCCGCGCGCCCATAGGGCACGCGTGCTCCCCCACACGGGGGGAGCGGGGAGTTTATGGTAGGCGCGGACTCAAAAGCCTCTGACGCGTTCGAGACTCGACTAAGCCCGCGCCACCATTCGGGCGCGATGCGCTCGGGCCCTTCCGCCTTGACCACGCGCCGGGTCACGCGCCGCCAGGTGAAGCGTGCCGGCGGCCCTTCAGGGACCTCGGCCAGAACCTCGAGAGGCTCGGGCGTGGCAAATATCAGCAAGGGACGCTGCGGCTTCCCGGCCGCACGTTGCTCCGGCCAGGTGGCGGCGCCGTTCAACGCCGAGGCCATCGCTTGCGCCCGTTCGGGGAGATGGCTGGCGCGGGGGAGGAGCTTAAGCACGGCGCCTCGGCTCAAGCGGTTGGCGAGGCGGTCGATCAGCTCACCCTGCCGCCCGAGCTCATCGCTTTTAGCGAAGCTCGACTGGGTGGGGAGGAGCGGCTCGGTGATCAGCGCGGCGAGGGTCATCAAATCGACGCCGAAGCCCGCATCGACGGTGTCGATCTTGTCCCGCAAGATCCGCGTGAGGTGGCGGGGATCGCGCGCCGGCGCGGTGAAGCCGGCCTCGACCATGGCCGAGGAGCCGTCGGCGCGGTAGATCGCGAGCCTCGCCCGCTTCGCACCGCGGCCGGCGCGCGCGAGGGTATCGGCGAGCGCTTGCGCAAGATGGGCAAGCGCGGCGACGAGACCCTCATGGGTGATCAGGGGCTCGGAAAAGGCGAGCTTCGTGGTGTAGTCAGGGGCCGGGAACAGCGGCGTGCGGACCTCCTCGCGGCGCCCGAGCGCCTGATCGAGGCGATTGAGCGCCGCTTCCGCCACGTCACGGGCGTGGAAGCGCCGCTCGAGGCTCGTGCGGGGCAACTCGTAGAGCTGGCCGATGCGCTTCAAGCCTAGACGCCGCAACAGCCTCGTGGTGTCCGCGGTGAGGCGCAAGGCTTCGACGGGGAGGGAGATGAGCGCTTCCCGGAGCTTGCCTTGTGGGATGACGATGGCAGCCGAGGGCGCGAACCGGGCAAGAGCGTGAGCGCCGCCCAAAGTCTCGGCGAGGGCGAGCCTCGCGTCGAAGCCAAGGCCCGCGAGGCGCCGCGCCATGTCGGCGAGGAGCGCCCGGGCGCCGCCGAAGAGATGGGGAATGCCGGCAACGTCGAGCCACAGCCCGTCGTTGCCATCGACGTTGAGAGACGGGCTGTAGCGGCTCGACCAGTGGGCAAGCGTGAGGAGGCAGTCTCGATCCTTGTCGGGCTCGGCGGGGGCGGTCAGAAGCGCCGGGCACATGGCGCGCGCATCGGCTAGGCCCAAGCCAGGGTAGAGGCCGGCGGTCACGGCTTGAGCGTTGAGGGCAGTGAGCACGAGGCCGCGCTCCTCGCTGCCGACCAGGGCGAAGGGCCGCTCAGCCGACCAGGGCCCGGTCTTGCTCTCCCGCTCCAGCCGCTCGATCGGCAGCTGCGGCAGCCAGACGGACACCATAGGCGCCATGACCAAACTCCACGATCCAACTCCGCGTCGCGCCGACGCCCCGGCAGCGTTCAAGCGTGAGACGCCAAGAGGGTGCGCCGGGAGCGGACGCATCGAACACGCCGCCGCTGCTTGCCGTTGCCTCGACCCGCCAGCGGGTCAGCGTGCCGGGAAGCACGCCAGAGCGATGGCCGGAGAGGAGCAGGCAGGGGGTGCGGCTTGCTTGCGCGGCAAGCCCGAGACGCCGGGCGAAGAGCGGCGCCTTGACCTCGATCTGGCCGAGGGCGGCGGCGAAGGCTTGGGCCTTCAGGCCCTCTTCCAGGGCCCAGGCGGCGTCGACGGCGGTCCTGGTCTGGACGATGAGGAAGAGCGCTGGATCGAGGCCGAAGGCGAGTAGGCCCGGCCCATAGGGCGTGCCCCATTCGCGTGCCCGTCTCTCGGTCAGGCACCACAGCAGCGGCGAAGGGGCAGCCTTTTCCCGCGCCGCGTGCTCGCCGAGACACGCCAGAGCGAAGGCAAGTGCTGCCGGCTCATCGCGATAGGCGGAAGGTCTGATCTCATGCAGCCCCGCCGCAGCGAGCCTCTCCCACGGCATCTCCCTCTCCCTGGAAGGGGGAGGGTCGGGGAGGGGGTCAGACCCAATTGCTGATGCTGCATGACCCCCACCCGGCGATGGCCGATAGCCATCGCCACCCTCCCCCTTGCCGGGGGAGGGAACGGCCTTCGCGGGCAGAGCCTGAGAAGAGAAGGAGCAGGCGGGGTGGGACCAAGGTCCCGCGTCCGGTGCGGGGGGAACGGCCAGAGACACGGGAACCTGCTCGAGCACGCGAATACGCTCTCGCAAATGCTCGATGAGACCTCGGCCCCTTGCCCCGCCTGCTCGCTCGACGCCAGGAGGAAACGCAGCGATGGATTCGCCCTCTGGAACGTCGTTACGCACGTTACAAACTCCAAAATTCGTTCCTGTTTTGTTCTAATCCTGAATTGGGGATGGAGTCAAGGTAACGGGCAAAGAGCGGTTGCGAATTGAAAGGAGCGTGTGTATAAGGTGTGTAGCCGCCGACTAAGAGCTGGCACTTTCGGTGAACTCTAAACAGCTGGGGAGAGGAGAAGGCACGATGGTCTATCTCATTGAAACGTCAAAGGTTCACTCAAAATGCCACCTTCAAGTAAAGCGATCATTCGCATACTCGAGCAGGATGATTGGTTTCGTGTAGGTCAGACAGGAAGCCATGTTCATTTTAAGCACCGGAGCAAGCCTGGGAAGATCACCGTTCCGCATCCGGTGAAGGATCTGCCGATTGGCACGTTGAAGAGTATCGAGAAGGCGTCAGGCGTGAAGCTCAGGTGAGTGGTAACCCGACGCGAGCAAAGCAGATCAGATGGCAAGAGTGTTTTATCCAGCGATCCTGGAGAAAGAGCCGGACAGCGTCTATGGCGTGACGTTTCCGGACTTTCCCGGTTTGGTCAGCGCCGGCGACACGGCGGAAGCCGCCCTCGTCAATGCCCATGAGGCGCTGGCAGGCCATGTCGCCCTTATGGTCCAGGACGGCGATCCATTGCCCGACCCCACGCCGGTCGAGGCCGTGACCGCCGACCCGGAGATTCAATTGGTTGCGATCACACTGGTCGGAGTCACCATCCCCGGCAGAGCCAAGCGGGTGAATGTAACCCTTGATGAAGCGCTGCTCGAAGAGATTGATGAGGTGGCCGAGAACAGGTCGCGCTTCCTCGCGGAAGCCGCCCGCGCCGAACTCGCCCGCCGCAGCGCTGGGTGACAATCCAGTCAAGACCTCTATGACCGGGTCGGCATCGGCACCCGCGTTGTCGTTACCTGGCAAACCTTCAGCTAAAGACCTGGAAACAAGTCGGGCGGCGGCCAAATTGACGCGGCGCCGAGCCCCCAATCCTCCATAATTTGCGCCTAGCACACCTAAGTTGGGGAGGAGCTTGGCCTTGTCGCCGCGAGGCTTGACCTGGAACCGAGGGGTTCTCGCCGCAGCACTTGTTGCTACGGGGTCGGTTGGCTTGCCGGAGGCAAGCTTCGCCCATCCTCATGTCTGGGCCACGGTGCGCTCGGAAATTCTTCTCGACGATCAAGGTCAGATCACCGGCGTCCGCCACGCCTGGACGTTCGATGAGTTCTATTCCGCCATGGCGGTGCAGGGGCTCGACACCAACGGCGACGGCGCCTTCTCCAAGGCGGAGCTGCAGCCGTTGGCCGAGGTCAACGTCAAGTCGCTTAAGGACTTCGACTATTTCACCTTCGTCCATATCGGCGATGGCGACGCGCTGCCCCTCAAGCCGCCGCAGGATTATTCCCTCGACTACGACAAGGGCCTGATCACGCTGCATTTCACCCTGCCGCTCGAGAAGCCTCTCGATGCAAGGAGCCAGGCGGTCACGGTCGACGTCTACGATCCGTCCTTCTTCGTCGCCTTCGGCTTCGCCAACGACGCGCCGGTGAAATTGTCGGGGGCCGCGGTCAAGGGCTGCGTCGCCAACGTCGAGAAACCCGATCCGGACTCGGAGGAAGACGCCAAGGCCTTGAGCGAAGCATTCTTCAGCCAGCTCGGCCCGAACAGCAATTTCGGCTCACAATTTGCCCAGACCGTGGTGGTGAAATGCGGCGACGCTCCGTCCTGAGCGCGGCAAACGTCCTCGTGGCGCTTGGCGTCGCCGTGGTCCTGGCGCTGTGCCTCGCGCCGGGCGGCGTTTCCGCGGAGACCAAGCCGCCGCCGTTTACCGCGCCAGGCGCCGGCATTGCCCCGCCGTCCGCCTTTGCACCGCCTACCGCTGCGCCGTTGCAGGCGACGGGGCCGATCGGTGCCATCTTCAGCTGGGTGGTCGACACGCAGCAGACCATGCAGAGGGAGCTCGCAAATGGCGTCAAGCGTCTCAAGACCGAGAACGCATTCGCGGCGGCGGTGGGGCTCGCGGCGCTGAGCTTCCTTTATGGTGTGGTGCACGCGGTCGGCCCCGGCCACGGCAAGACCATCATCTCTTCATACGTCGTCGCCAATGAGCAAACGGTCCGGCGCGGCGTGATCATCTCCTTTATTGCCGCTGCCTTGCAGGCCTTGACCGCCGTTGCCTTGGTCGGCGTTCTCGCCATCGCGCTGAATGCAAGCGGAATGGCGATCAAATCGTGGACGCTGCAACTCGAAAGCGTGAGCTATGCCCTGATCGCGCTTGTCGGTCTGTGGTTGTTGACGACACAGCTTCTACGCATCTGGCGCGGCTGGCGGGGGGCGGCGCCGGTCCCGGTCGCCGCGTTGCCGAATGCTGCGCACGATCACGATCACGATCATCACCCTGGCGATGAGCACCATCACCATCATCATTCGGAGGGAGAGGCCTGCCACCACGTCGTCGACGCCCAGGCGGTGTCGGGGCCGATGTCATGGCGCAAGATCATGGCCGTGGTGTTCTCGGTCGGCGTACGGCCCTGCTCGGGTGCGATCCTCGTGCTCGTGTTTGCTCTCACCCAAGGGCTGTTCTGGGCCGGCGTGGCAGCGACCTTCGCCATGGCGTTTGGCACCGCCATTACCGTCGCCGCCCTGGCAACGCTCGCGCTCGGCTCGCGCGAGCTCGCGCTTAAGCTCGGACGCGGGGGCGGCGCTTGGGCGAGTGCCGTGTGGACAACCTGCGCCCTCGGCGGCTCGGCCCTGATCCTGTTGTTCGGCGCCACGCTCTTTGTCGCGTCGCTCGGACCAGCGCGGCCGTTCTAGTTGAGGCGCCCGCAAGGTTGATCTGCCTCAACGACCCTACGGCAACAGCCCCATTATGATTGTGTGGAGTGAAGAGGAGTGAGGTCATGACTTCGATTAGAACGCTCGCGGTTGTTTTCGCCGCGGGGCTCGCCGCATGCGCGGCGACGGGCGCCGGTTTCGCGCAGGATGACGGCGGCAACGCCGGCGGATCCATGATGGATCAAAAGTCCGGTGGCGGCATGATGGATCAGAAGTCCGGCGGCGGCATGATGGGGCAGAAGTCCGGCGGCGGCATGATGGGGCACGGCATGATGGGCGGCATGCGCGGCATGGGTGGTGGTGATGTCTGCGGGAGAATGACGGCGCACATGGACGGGCGGCTCGCCTATCTCAAGGCCGAGTTGAAGATTACGCCGGAGGAGGAGCCGCTGTGGAACGATTACGCCGCCGCGGTCAAGGACAACGCCAAGAGCCTCGGCGAGCGTTGCACGGCGCTGGTCGCGCAAAGCAAAGACAAGACGCCAAGTCTGCCCGAGCGCCTTGACATCCATGAGCAGTTCATGACGGCGCGGGTCGATGCCCTGCGCTCGATCGGCAAGGCGCTGAAGCCGCTTTATGCCGCCTTGAGCGACGAGCAGAAGCAGCTCGCCGACCAGTTCATCAACGGTTCGACCGGCCAGATGTGATGACGACATGTGACGACGAGCGGGATCGGGAGAGCGTGCCGTGAGCTATTATTTCAGCGCCACTCTGCCACTCGGATTCGACGAGGCGATTGCGCGCACGACTGAGGCACTCAAGGATGAGGGCTTCGGCATCATCACCGAAATCGATGTCAAGGAGACGCTGAAGAAGAAGCTCGGCATAGACTTCCGCCGCTACAAGATCCTCGGCGCCTGCAATCCCGGGCTCGCCCATCAGGCGCTGCAGATTGAAGACAAGGTCGGCACCATGCTGCCTTGCAATGTGGTGGTGCAGGAGGTTGGCGATGGCAAGGTTGAGGTTGCCGCCGTCGATCCGCTGGCGTCGATGGCCGCGATCGACAATCCCAAGCTGAAGGCCATCGCCGATGGTGTCAGAGAAAAATTGCAGAAGGTTGTCGCCGGGTTGCAACGCTGAGCCCCAGCGCGCCTGAAGTTTGGCATTGTCATGGCCGCCGATGTTCTTTGGCGCGCTGTCATGACGCTCTTGCAGAATTCGCCAGAAAGGCTATTTGTTCGGGCCGCGCTCGATTGCGACGCGCGAGATGAAGTCCTATCTCTGGGTGGAAATGCACGAGACCGAATGCAGGACGTTCCAATCTTCGGCATTCGACTAAAGTAGTAGAGGGGCATCATGGCACTACAACTTGGCGATACCGCACCGGACTTCGAGGCCGACACTACCGAAGGCCATCTTCGCTTCCATGAATGGCTCGGAAATTCGTGGGGCGTCCTGTTCTCCCATCCCAAGGACTTCACGCCGGTCTGCACCACCGAGCTCGGCTACATGGCGCGGATCAAGCCCGAATTCGACAAGCGCGGGGTCAAGGTCATCGGCCTCAGCGTCGACCCGATCACGCAGCATGCAAAGTGGTCGGAGGACATCGAGGAGACGCAAGGGGTCGCGCCCAACTTTCCGATGATCGGCGACCCCGACCTTTCGATCTCCAAGCTCTATGGCATGCTACCGGCCAGCAGCGGCTCGACTTCGGAGGGGCGTACGGCCGCGGACAATCAGACCGTCCGCAACGTGTTCGTCGTCGGGCCCGACAAGAAGATCAAGCTGATTCTGGTTTATCCGATGAGCACCGGCCGCAACTTCGACGAGGTGCTGCGCGTCATCAATTCGATGCAGCTGACCGCCAAGCATCGAGTGGCGACGCCGGTGAACTGGAACGACGGCGACGACGTGATCATCTTGGGCTCGGTGTCCGACGACGAGGCCAAGCAGATCTATCCGCAAGGGTGGAAGGCGCCGAGGCCCTACCTGCGCATCGTGCCGCAGCCGAAGAGCTAGTGAACGGCTGGGCCCTTGAGCCTGCCGCAGGCGCGTCTTGCCGCAGCAAAGAGCGATTGGCAGGCTGCATGCCCGGGCGTAGGAATGCTGTTTACGGAACATCCGGCCCGGCCAATTCGCGCGGATCGACACGTTGATGCGGGAACCGGGAGCATCAGGATTGTCGTCAGGCTGCAATGTGTGATCCAGCGAACGCCGGCCCCGCCGGGCCCGATGACGTTCCCCAACAGACGGCTCCTCGCATTGCCGAGCAGGTCGCGGCGCTTCTGCGCGAGGCGCGAGCCGCGAAGTTCGACTTTCTCGCCTATTTGCTTGGCATGGCGCTAAAGGAGGCGCGGCGACTGGCCGACGAGGCAACCGAAGATCAAAGCCCCCGCACGTCAGGCTAAGCCCCCGGCTTGGCGGAAGGCCGGCTGCGGCGAGGAAGACGCGATGGGATTGCCGACGACGCCGGCGCTGACGACGGACTGCGTGATCTTCGATCCGGAGGCGAGCGTTCTGCTCATCCGCCGTGGACACGAGCCGTTTCGCGGCGCCTACGCTCTTCCCGGCGGCTTCGTCGATGTGGGTGAGACCACCGAAAGCGCTTGCCGGCGCGAAGTCGAGGAAGAGACCGGCTTGGAGGTGCACGATCTCCGGCTGGTCGGCGTCTATTCCGATCCGAACCGAGATCCCCGCGGCCATACCGTCAGCATCGCCTATGTCACGCGTCTCCCGGCGCCGGTCGCTCCGCGGCCGGGATCGGATGCGGCGAGCGCCGAGTGGATCGGCGATTGGCGTAAGCTCGAACTCGCCTTCGACCACGCCAAAATTCTCGCCGATGCGGAGGCGCTGATCAGGCCGCAGCGTCGAGATTAGGCGCCTGGCGCCGGAAGTTGCGCGGGCTGGTGCCAAACCAGCGCCTGGCGGCGCGGCTGAAGGCGCTGAGCTCGGAATAGCCGACCAGTCCCGCGATCTCGGTGAGCTTCAGCGACGTTTCCGCCAGATAGCGTCGGGTCAGGGAGCGCCTGGTGTCATCGAGCAAGCGCTGGAACGAGGTCTGGTCGACCTTGAGGCGCCGATGCAGGAGGGCCGGAGTGATGCCGAGCTCCTGTGCCACGCTGCTCGGTCCAAAGCTGCCCTGTTGGAGGCAGCGGGTCATGGCTTCGCGGATACGGTTGAGCGGGTGCTCGACATCCCTTTGGCGCTCGATCTGATCCTCGCAGAAGCGCAAGATCAGCTTGAACAATTGCGGGTCGGCGCGCGGCGTTGCGAGTGCGAGCGTCGCAGCCGAAAGGGTGATGCTGTTTGCCGGCTGGTCGAACGTGATCCGGGGCCCGAACCGGCGTTCATACTCGGCGAGATCGCGAGGAGCGCGGTGCATCACCCCGACCGCCAAAGGACGCCAGCTACTGCCGGCGTTGGCTCTAATGCGTGAGACAAACCGCATCAACACAAAATCGGTGAGCTGTGCTGTGTTCGGCAGGCTGATCGGGTAAGACCATTCGATGCGGCCCCCGCCGGTGACGCTTTCAATGAAGTGAATGGTGTTGCTGTTCAGCACGGTGTGGAAACGGCCGAACAACCGCAACGCGCTGCGGAGATCCGGCGCGTTGGCCATAAGATAACCGAGCGGATTGCTGGTGAAGCGTGCCGCATCCCCATATTTGAGGCCGAGATAGGGGTCGCCGGTATCGCGGGCGGCGAAGGTGAGCACGTTGGCGAGCTTCCTGAGCGGGATCCAGGCATAATCGTCCTTGATGGCGTCGGCCGATAGCTCCGCCTCAACAAGGATCGGTCCGATCTCGGTACCGTAGCTCGTCAGCAGCTCGCGCAACCCGGACAGCGTAAAGGCCCGGACACGGTGTTCACTGACGATTTCGGCCGTCGAGGTCCAGCCTGTGTCAGGCATTCCGCCTGAGTCCATCCGTGCCCCCGTCCCGCAGCCAAGACTTGCACCGCCGCCGCCGCACGCTTCTAAGGCGAGGTTAAGTGCTTTGCGTTTGCTGTCAATCACTGTTGGCATGCTTTCGTGACAATATCGCCTTGGCGCCGAGACAATCTCAAGATGAGTACCGCCATGATGGATAAGGATATTATGGTCCGAGCCATACCGTCAGCTCCGGACCGGAATCGTGCCGCTTTCGACCACGCCCTGCAGACCCTGATCGCGAAGGCCGAGCGCGAGGGCCGCACCTTCTTGGCCTACCTTCTGGTCATGGCACTGATGCATTCGCGGGAGGAAAATGAAGGGCGCGTGGGCGAGCCGCATTGAGGCATGAGGCCTTGGCTCGAGCCTCGCGGCCGGTCGGGAGCTTGCTCTAGGCGCTTCTGTCACGATGCTCTATCTAGGCGCTAGAGCTTAGGTGGAGTTGCCGTGAATGAATGAGACCTCTCCCGCCGAGGGTGTCGTGCCGCAGGGCGCGCCTCGTCGCGGCGAGGCCCTTCCACCCGGCAAGATCGGCGTCCTCCTCGTCAATCTCGGTACGCCGGATGGCACCGATTATTGGTCGGTTCGCCGCTATCTCAAGGAATTCCTGTCGGATCGGCGTGTGATCGAGACCAACAGGGTGCTGTGGTGGCTCATCCTCAATGGGATCGTGCTCACCATCAGGCCATCCAGGAGCGGCGAGGCGTACCGCTCGATCTGGAACGAGGACCTCGACGAGTTGCCGCTGCGGACCATAACTCGCTCGCAGGCCGAGAAGATCGCGGGCAGACTCGGTCATCGCGAAGAGATCGTTGTCGATTGGGCCATGCGCTACGGCAATCCGAGCATCGCATCGCGCGTCGCGGCACTGGCGCGCCAAGGTTGCGAGCGGCTTCTCGTGTTCCCGCTTTACCCGCAATATGCCGCGGCGACGACCGCTACCGTCAACGACGCGGTGTTCGATACGCTGAAAACGATGCGGGCGCAGCCGGCGCTGCGCACCGTGCCGCCATACCAGAAGGATCCCGTCTATATCGACGCGATTGCGACCTCGATTCGCTCCCATCTCGCAAAGCTCGACTTCGAGCCGGAGGTGATCCTTGCCTCGTTTCACGGCTTGCCCAAAGCGTACGTGACCAAGGGCGATCCCTATCAGTGCCAGTGCATGGACACGGTGGACGCTTTGCGCGAGGCCCTCGGGCCGCTCGGGGAGAAGCTGAAGCTCACGTTCCAGTCCCGCTTCGGCCGCGCCGAATGGCTCCAGCCTTATACGGACAAGACGGTGGAGGCATTGGCGCGCGACGGCGTCAAACGGATCGCTGTGGTCACGCCGGGCTTCGCCGCCGATTGCGTCGAGACGCTGGAAGAGATCTCGGGCGAGGCTGCGGAAATCTTCCTTGAGCATGGCGGGGAGCAGCTCGCCTTCATTCCTTGTCTCAATGACAGCGAGGGCGGCATTCGCGTCCTGCTGCACCAGATCGAGCGGGAGTTGAAAGGCTGGGTCTAGGGGCGCGGGCTTCGCGGGGGCGGGGCGTGACAGCAGCATCGAGGCTCATGATCCTGACGGCGGGTGTTCTGCTCGCCGGTTGCGCCACGCCCATGACTTTGCGTGAGATCCAGGCGGTCAAGCCCCATTGCGCGCGCATCGACCGCCAGATCGCGGCGCTCGAGAAGGAAAAGGCCGAGAACGATCAGCGGCTTCTCGCCGGCATCCAATCGGTGGCGCCGGCGCTCGCCGCCCTCAATCTTGTCGCCGGCACCTATGGCCGCAACGTTGCCATCGCCACTGGCGACTGGGCCGCCGCCATCGATCGCAAGCTGGCCGAGCTTAGGCGCGCCAAGAAGTCATGCTAGGTCTCGATCATCGACCCTTGGTGCAACGAGCGAAGGAATGACGCGTCGGTCTCGAATTGCCTTGTGCTTCAGCGTGCTGCTGGTCGTCGAGCGCGACCAACGCCCTCGGCGCCGAGCCCGAGCAAGGCAAGGCTGCTGCGCCGGCCGAGGCGCCGCTTGCTCTCATCAGCGTCGCCGGTGCTCCTGGCGACGGCGAGAATGCGCTCTCCACCGCCCTCGCCAAGCGCCTGTCGGGGGTCGGCATCAAGCCGGCAGACGCCTTCGGCGCCAATGTCTATTCGGTCGAGGGCCTCGTCAAAGTGACGGCGATCAAGGGCGGGCGCGAGAGCGTGCGTATCGACTGGACGGTGTTTGGACCGGACGGCAGCACCATCGGTGGCGTGTCGCAGACGCGGTCGGTGCGCAAGGGCTCGCTCAGCAAGCGGTGGGGTAGTGCTGCCGACGCCGCGGCGCGCGCCGCTGCCGGCGAGATTCGCAAACTGATCCCGCGCTGATGCCGGCTCGTCTCCTCTTAACATCGGCCGTTCGCGCCACCATTTAAGGGCAGCCGTAGGAAGGGTTCGCGCCCTGTTGCCAGCACCCATGCTGGTTCGACACCACTAGGAGGGTGCCATGCTCGGCTTCAATGTCTTCGTCCTCGTCCTGCTGGTTCTGTTCATCGCCGTGCTGGCGGCCGGCATCAAGGTGGTGCCGCAAGGGTGGAACTACACCGTCGAGCGCTTCGGCCGCTATACGCGCACGCTCCGTCCCGGGCTGACCCTGATCGTTCCCTTCATCGACCGCATCGGACGCAAGCTCAATGTCATGGAGCAGGTGATCGAGGTGCCGAGCCAGGAGGTGATCACCAAGGACAACGCCATGGTCAGGGTCGACGGCGTGGCCTTCTTCCAGGTGCTGGATGCGGCACTCGCGAGCTACGAGGTGACCAATCTCCAGATCGCGATCCTCAATCTGACCATGACCAATATCCGCACGGTGATGGGCTCCATGGACCTGGACAAGCTGCTCTCCGAGCGCGACGAGATCAATCATCGCCTGCTGAAGGTGGTCGACGACGCCACGCATAATTGGGGCGTCAAGGTCACCCGCATCGAGATCAAGGACATCGAGCCGCCGCGCGATTTGATCGAACTCCATGGCGCGGCAGATGAAGGCCGAACGCGACAAGCGCGCCGCCATTCTCGTCGCCGAGGGCGAGCGCCAGGCTGCGATCCTCACCGCCGAAGGCGCCAAGCAGGCGCAGATCCTTGCCGCCGAGGGCCGCCGCGAGGCCGCCTATCGCGACGCCGAGGCGCGCGAGCGCTCGGCGGAAGCCGAGGCCAAGGCGACGCAAATGGTGAGCGAGGCCATCGCGGAAGGCAATGTGCAGGCGATCAACTACTTCGTCGCCAACAACTATATCGGCGCCTTGAAGGCGCTCGCCGAGGCCAAGAATCAGAAGGTGCTGATCCTGCCGATCGAGGCGACCTCGGTGATCGGCGCCATCGCCGGCGTCGCCGAGATTGCGCGCGAGGCATTCGGCGACCGGGGCGGCAATTCGGCCTCGCCGCCGGCGCCGGGCAAGCAGACCCCGCCGACGGGTCCGCGCGTCAGGCCTGGCGGCGCCGTTCCCTCCGCGTAACGGAGGACATCCATGAGCACGCTCGTTGGGCTCGGGCCCTGGAATTGGCTGATCCTCGCCGCCGTCTTGCTTGTGCTCGAGGTGATGTCGCCCGGCATCTTTCTGATGTGGTTTGGCCTTGCCGCCGCGATCACGGGTATCGTCGCCTTCGGCTTCGACATTTCCTGGCAATGGCAGCTCGTGTTGTTCTGCGTGTTGTCGCTCGCGGCGGTGCTGCTTGCCTGGAAATATCTCCGCAAGCATCCGCTCGAGAGCGAGAGGCCGTTGCTCAATGAGCGTGCCGTGCAGCAGATCGGGCAAAGCTTCGATCTCATCGACCCCATCGTGAACGGCCGCGGCAGCGTCAAGATCGGCGACTCGATCTGGCGGGTCGAAGGTCCGGAGCTGCCGAAGGGCACGCGGGTCAAGGTCACAGGCGCCGACGGCACGGTGCTGAAGGTCACGCCAGCCGGCGCCGCTTGAGCTTCAGGCGAGATCGGACGTTCCGGCTGCTCGTCCTTCTCGACGATGTCGACAATTTCGGTCGGCCTTTCGGCCGTCGCGTCCTCGCCTGGCCAATAGCCAATGGCGAGGCGCGATCGCCCGGCGCCCTCCACATCGACCTGGGCAAAGCCAGCTTTGGTCAAGCGCTCGGCCACCATCGCATTGGTGGCAAATCGGTTGAATCCCGAGAGGGACAACGTGGCGACGTACCACTTGCCTTTGCGGACGGTGTAGTCAGGCACTGATCCGGCCTCCCACGTCGCTACTTTTAGTTGTATATACCGATTTTGCTCGCAACGGACAAGGTCGGCTTATGAGGCGTTGGCCGCGAACCAGTCAGCCACGGCATCCCTGCCGGCCTGGTCGAGCAGGAGATGGAGCTTGGTGCGGCGAAGCAGGAAGTCCTCTGCGGTCCTCGCGTCTTCGACCTCGATGGCGTAGGCGAGCTCAACGACCGGCACGCCGGGAGCGATCTCCCGCGCCAAGCCCGGATCGTGCATGACCTCCTCGTAAAGTCTCTCGGTCTGGTCGCCATAGGTGAAGGCCCAACGATGGCAGGTTTCACGGGAGAGGCTTGGAGGGCCTTGGCCAACGAGTGAATGCAACACGGCGCGCAACTCGCCGCCGCCATAAAGCGGGACATCCTCGGTCCACGGGCCCCCGATCTGGGCTCCCATCTCGCGCAGGGCCTCGAGCACATGCTCGGCGAGAACGCGGTGGGTGGTGAGCTTGCCGCCATAAAGGGTGACGAAGCCGCCGGCGCCGTTGGCGACCGTCGCCAGCGCCGAGCGCCGCGTCAGCCGGCTCGGCTTCTTGTCGCCGGGATCCTGAAGAGCGCGGACACCGGCGAAGCTCCACACCACATCGCGGTCGGTGGCGGGTCCGCTCGGTCCGGCGAAATAGCGGTTATAGGCCTCGAGCAGATAGGCTTGCTCCTCAGGCGAACAGGCGGCGGCGCCAGGATCGCCCCGCTCCGGGACTTCCGTGGTGCCGATCATGAGGAAGCGCTCGTCGAGCCAGGGCATGACGAAGATCACGCGGTCCTCGGCGTCTTGCAAGGTGTAGGCGTCTCGATCGAGCGGCTCGGGCATGGGCAGCACGATGTGGCTGCCGCGGACGAGCTTCAGCGGCCGCGGCGGCGGCGCGATGCGGCTCAAGGCATCGACCTCGGCGACGAAGGGGCCGGCGGCATTGACGACGAAACGAGCCTCGACGCGGCGCTTCAGCCCGCGTTCGTCGAGTTCGACGCCAAAGCCATCCGCGAGCGGCTCGATGGCAATCACCGCGCGGCGGTTTGAAATGTCGGCGCCGCGGGCGCGCGCATCCAGCAACACGGCGAGAACCAGCCGCGCGTCGTCGGTCTGGCAGTCGTGGTAGTGCAGGACCGAGCGCAAGTTCTCTCGGCGAAGCCTGGGAAGTTTGGCGATCTCCCCCGGGCCGAGGCGGCCACTGGCGGGGAGCCCGTCGCCGATGGAAAGGAGATCGTAGAGGGCAAGGCCGGCATGCATGAGGACCGCGGGGCGCTTCTGCCAGCCATAGATCGGCAGCAGAAAGCGGAGCGGGAAGACGAGATGGGGCGCGGTCTTGAGCAGCCCTGCGCGCTCGACGAGCAATTCGCGCACGAGCTTGAGCTCGAGTTGCTCGAGATAGCGCAAGCCCCCATGGATCAGCTTGGACGAGGCCGATGAGGTGGCGGCGGCGTAGTCGCCTTTTTCCGCCAGCATGACATTCAGGCCGCGGCCGGCAGCGTCGCGGGCGACGGCGGCGCCATGAATGCCGCCGCCGATGACGAGCAGATCGACTGATTGGGTCGTCACCTCAGCCCGGCGAGGCTAGGCGACGCCGGCGCGGAGCAGGTCGTGGATGTGGATGATCCCTACCGGCTTGCCGTTCTCGACCACGAACAGCGCGGTGATCTTGGAGGCGTTGATCACTTCGAGCGCGGCGCTGGCGAGGAGCTCCGGGGAGACGGTCTTGGGCGCTGCGGTCATGATGTCCGCGGCGCGCCGCGACAACAGGCCGTCGCCCATATGACGCCTCAAGTCGCCGTCGGTGATGATTCCGGCGAGCAGGCCGTCTGCGGTGATGACGCCGAGGCAGCCGAGAGCCTTCTCGGTCATGACCACCAGAGCCTCGGCCATGGGCACGTCGGCGTCGATCAGCGGCAGGCTGGCGCCCTTGTGCATCAGGTCGCCGACGAATTTGAGCCGTGCGCCCAATTGGCCGCCGGGATGGAACACTTTGAAGTCGCGCGCGGTGAAGCCTTTGCTCTCCAAGCAGCGCGATGGCGAGGCAATCGCCGAGCGCGAGCTGCATCACCGTCGAGGTGGTCGGCGCGAGACCGTGAGGACAGGCCTCTTTGCTGTGGGGCAGAGCGATCGCCACCTCGGCCGCCTTGGCGAGCGTGCTCTCGGGGTTCGAGGTGACGGCGATCAGGGGCACGGCGAAGCGCCGCGAATAGGAGACGAGATTGCCGAGCTCGACGGTCTCGCCGGACCAGGAGAAGGCGAGAATGACGTCGTCGCCGGTGATCATGCCGAGATCGCCGTGGCTCGCCTCGCTGGGGTGCACGAAATAGGCTGGCGTCCCCGTGGAGGAGAGGGTGCCCGCGACTTTCTGCCCGATATGGCCGCTCTTGCCCATGCCGGTGACGATGACGCGGCCGCGGCAGCCGCCGATCATGGCGATGGCGTCGGCGAAACTCCCGCCGAGGTCGGTGCGGAGCGCTGCCTCGAGCGCGCTCAAGCCTTGGGTTTCGAGCTGTATCGTCCGCGCCGCCGACGCGATGGCTTCGCCGATGTCCTGGCTCGGAAAAAGGTCGCGCTTAAGACCCACAGCCATGACTGATCCCCCTATCCGTCCCTCAGATGTAGCATAGATCGGGCCTGGGCGGACCGCCAGACGTGGATTTGCGGCGCGGCCAAAAGCCCCGGAAATGGGGGCCTATTGGAGCAGCTTCTTGAGCTTGGCGGCGAAGGCGTCGCCGAGGTCGGGGCGCTCGAGCGCATAGGCCACATTGGCAAGCAGGAAGCCAAGCTTCGAACCGCAGTCGAAGCTGCGCCCCTCATAGCGGTAGGCGTAAAAGGGTTGCGTCTGCATCAGCCTGATCATGGCGTCGGTAATCTGGATCTCGCCGCCGGCGCCGGTTTCCTTGGCGGAGAGAATGTCGAAGATCTCGGGCTGTAAGATATAGCGGCCGAGAATGGTGAAGTTGGAGGGTGCGGTGCCAAGCTTCGGCTTCTCCACCATGCCGTCGGTGGGGAAGACGCGATCCCCCCCGCCGACACCTTTGCCGACGCTCACCACGCCATAATTTTGCAGCTGGGCTTCGGGCACCGGCTCCACGGCGATGATGTTGCCGCCATATTCCTTGTAGACGTCGAGCATCTGCGCGGTGCAACCCTTGCCCCGGTTCTGCACCAGAACGTCGGGCAGCAGCAGCGCGAAGGGCTCGCGGCCAACGAGCTCGCGCGCGCACCAGACCGCATGGCCAAGGCCGAGCGGCTCCTGCTGGCGGACGAAGCTCGTTTGGCCCGACGGCGGCAGGTCGGCGAGCAGCGCTTCGAGCTCCGTCGTCTTGCCGCGTGCGGCGAGTGTCTGCTCGAGCTCGGGATGGCGGTCGAAATGATCCTCGATCGGGCCCTTGTTGCGTCCGGTGACGAAGATGAAATGCTCGATACCCGCTTGCCGGGCCTCGTCAACCACGTGCTGGATCAGTGGCCGGTCGACCACGGTCAGCATTTCCTTCGGTATCGCCTTGCTCGCGGGCAGGAAGCGGGTGCCGAGACCTGCGACTGGAAATACGGCCTTGCGGACGGGAGCAGCCATTAAAATCCTCTACGAGGCGCGGACCCTAGAATCGGGCCGGCTGCCCTCTTTCGGATAGCAGACGGCGAATTGCAATGGGTGGTGAAAGCGGCGATGTTGCCTTCTCGGTGCCAAATGCCGCCGCCAAAATCACCATCAAAATCCCGGGAATCGCTCGCAACGTGAGGAAACATCCATGACGGGAAGAGCTCAGCGGCTCGCGCCGGTGGCGGCCATGGTTGCGGCCGTGGTGGCGACGTTCGCGGTCCTCGCTCCTTGCAGTGCTGCCGCAGCAGACGCCGGCGTCACCGCCTATAAGCGCGCGGTCGAGCAAGGCTTCCAGCAATGGCTCCAGGCGCTCTGGCCCGATGCCGAAGCGGCCGGCGTCACGCGCGCAACCTTCGATGCCCATCTCAAGGGCCTGAATCTCGATTGGTCCTTGCCGCATCTCGTGCTGCCGAACCCCGCGGCACCTGGAGGGCCGCCGCTGCCGGCATCGCTCGCGCCGAAGCCGCTGCATCAACCCGAGTTCGACATCCCGGCGAATTATTTCAGCCCGCGGGCGCTGAACGCGCTCGCCGCCACCGGCCGCGCCAAGATGAAACAGCTCGGCCCGACCTTGGCGGCGATCCAGAAGCAGTACGGCGTGCCGGCGAGCATCATCGTCGCCATTTGGGGCCGCGAGACCGGATTCGGCGCCGCGGCGCTTCCCTATGACGCCATCTCGGCCATCGCCACCCAAGGCTTCATGGGCCGGAGGCCGGAAGAATTCCGCCAACAGCTCATCACCGCGCTGAAGATGCTCCAGGACGGGCACGCGACGCGGGCCGAGATGAAGAGCTCCTGGGCCGGGGCCATGGGCTATACCCAGTTCCTGCCGTCCGACTTCGAGAACTATGCGGTCGATTTCGATCAGCGATGGCCGGCGCGACATTTGGAACTCCGTGCCCGACGCGCTCGCCTCGGCGGGCAACTCGCTGCACAGCCAAGGCTGGGACGGCAAGGAGACCTGGGCCTATGAGGTCGATCTGCCGAAAGGCTTCGACTGCACCTTGCAGGGGCCCGACAAGGCGGTGCCGATCTCCGAATGGGTGAAGCGTGGCGTGACGCGGGTGCGCGGGCGACCGTTCCCGGCGGAGCGGGTCGGCGATTCCGCGTTCCTGGTGCTGCCGGCGGGCCTGAAGGGCCCGGCCTTTCTCGCCACCAACAATTTCTCGGTGCTGAAGCTCTATAACAACTCCGACGTGTACGCGATCTTCGTCGGCCATGTCGCCGACATGATCTCGGCCAACTCCCCGGTCGATTTCGTCGGCGCCTGGCAGCCGGTGGAAAGACTGCCGCGCGACCGCATCCAGCGCTTCCAGGAGGTGCTGGTTTCCCAAGGCCATGACGTCGGCAAGGTCGATGGCCTCGCCGGCTTCAAGACCCGCGCGGCCATCGGCGCCAAAGAAAAAGAGCTGGGGCTGCCCTTGACCTGCTATCCGAGCCAGCGTCTGGTGCAGGCGGTGATGAAGGAAGCGAGCGCAGGCGCGCCGGAAAGCGCTGCAAAACCCTGACGACGGGTTGCGCCGCCAAGGTTTTGCCCCGTTGCAACTGATAAATTCCGCTCCATGCGAATCGCCCGATTGGTTCAATCCCTGGTTTTGTTGCCCGCCCTTGTTGGCGTGCTGCTGCTGGTTGCGGCTGCGGCGGCGCCAGCTGAGGCGGCGCGGAGCTTCTCGGCCTGGGTGGAGAGCTTCTGGCCGGTTGCCAAGCGCTCCGGCATCACCCGGGCGACCTATGACCGCGCCTTCAAGGGCATGACGCCCGATCCCGAGGTGCTCGAGGCCGCCAACTTCCAGCCCGAATATGTGAAGCCGGTGGGCGAATATGTCGATCGCGTCGTCTCCGACAAGCGCATTGCCACCGGCAAGCAGATGCTCGAGGAGAACAAGGCTCTGCTCGATGTGTTGGAGAAGCGCTATGGCGTCGACCGCACCATCATCATCGCCATCTGGGGAGTCGAATCGAACTACGGCACGCAGCCCGGCGACATGAATGTGATCCGGTCGCTGGCGACGCTCGCCTATAGCGGCACCAAGGCGAAGTTCGCCCGCCAGCAGCTCATCGTCGCCCTCAAGATTCTGCAGCGCGGCGACATCTCGCTCGAGCAGATGAACGGCTCGTGGGCCGGTGCCATGGGTCATACCCAATTCATTCCCACGACCTATCAGTCCTATGCCGTCGACTATGATGGCGACGGCAAGCGCAACATCTGGAGCGACGTGCCCGACGCGCTGGCCTCGACCGCGAGCTATCTCAAGCACGCGAATTGGCACGCGGGCGAAACCTGGGGCTATGAGGTCGCCTTGCCCAAGGGCTTCAATCCAAAACGGGTCAGCGAGAAGACGATGAAGAGCCTTGGCGCCTGGCAGAAGCTCGGCATCAAACGGATCAACGGCGAGCCGTTCCCCCGCCCCGGCGACACGGCCTCGCTGTTCGCCCCGGCCGGCGCCGACGGGCCCGCCTTTGTCGTGCTCAATAATTTCCGTTCGATCTTGCGCTACAACCAGTCGACCTCCTACGCCCTCGGCGTTGGCCACCTTGCCGACCGCATCAAGGGCTATGGCCCGTTCGTGCACCCCTGGCCCACGGACGAGAACCACCTCGCTCTCGACCAACGCAAGGAGTTGCAGCAGCTGCTCGTGGCGCAGGGCTATATGCAAGGCGAGATAGACGGCGTCATCGGCCCGGCAACGCTCGAGGCGGTGAAGGCCTATCAGAGGAAGAAGAAGCTGCCGGTCGACGGCTTCCCGAGCCGCACCATCCTGGAGCTTTTGCGCAAGGAAGGCTAGAGTTAGCGGAACAGCAGTTGACCATGACGACACATGCAAACAAGACCATGCCTCACCATGATCGGGGAGGCGCCGAGCGATGCGCATCCGCTTTGCTCGCGATCGCCGTGCTGGCGGTCGCGCTGCTTGCGCCCGGCTTTGCGTCCAGCGCCTTGGCTCAGCGCGCCGAGTTTCAGCGGAGCTATATCGATCCCTTCCCGCGTGGAGACCGCTACCGCATCGTCGTATTCGGCGATTCTCTCGCCGACGGCTTGTGGCAGGGCCTCTACCGCGCCTTCGAGGAAGACAAGAACGTCGAGGTGGTGAACAACTCGAAGCCCTCGAGCGGGTTCGCGCGTCCTGATCGTTACGACTGGAATGCCGCCCTCGATGACCTCCTCAAGGACCAGAGCTACCAGATCGCCGTGGTGATGTTCGGCGACAACGAAATGCAAACGATGAAAAGCGGCAAGGACGTCATCAAGCCCGGCACCGACGCCTGGGACGAGGCTTACGGCAAGAGGGTCGAGCAGTTCGTCAAGAAGCTTCGCGGCAAGGGCATGGCGGTCTACTGGGCGGGCCTGCCGATCATGCGCAGTCCCGATGACAGCGACGATGCCGAGGATCTCAACGCGATCTTCCGCGAGAAGACCTTCATCAATGGCGCCAAGTTCATCGATACCTGGAGCGGGTTTACCGACGAATCGGGCCGCTACAGCGCCTTTGGTCCGGACATGGCGGGCCAGGTCCGCAGGCTCCGGGCCGACGACGGGGTCAATTTCACCCTGCGCGGCGACCTCAAGCTCGCTCATTTCCCCGAGAAGGAGATCCGCCGCGACATGAATCTCGCCAAGCTCGAGCGCAACATTCCGCTCGCCGGCAGCGAGGACGAGCAGGCCAAGGTGATGGGCCGCGCCGTGGCGCCGACACCACAGGTTCCCGAATCCGGAGAGAACGGGGAAGCGGCCGCCGGCGAAGCGGCGCCCGGCGATCAAGCAGCGACCGCCGACGGCGCCGATCAGCAAGCCGCCGACGTTCCGCAGGACAAGGTCGGCGAGGTGGATGTCGTGCGTCCGGTGATCTCCTCGACGGCGCTGGAGGCCGCGCAGAGCCTGACGCCGCAGGGTGCTGCGGCGTCCCTGACCGACGCCGAGAACATCGCCAGCGATTTGCCCGGAGGCCTCACGGCGCTCGCGTCGATCTCCTCGATCAGCGATCCGTCCGTGGCGTCATCGAAGCCAAGGCTACCGTTGACCCAGCGGCCCTATTACAAGGTTCTGATCCAGGGCGAGCAGCTCAAGCCCAAGACCGGCCGGGGCGACGATTTCGCCTGGCCGCGAAGCTAGAGCCCTAACGCGGCAGGTCGGTCTTTCCCATCAAGAACTTGTCGATGGCATGCGCGGCCTGGCGGCCTTCGCGGATGGCCCAGACCACGAGCGACTGACCGCGGCGCATGTCGCCCGCGGCGAACACCTTCGACCGCGAGGTGCTGTAGTCGAGCTCGTTCGCCTTGACGTTGCCGCGGGCGTCGAGGGCGACCTTGAGATCCTTGATCATGCCCTCATGCACCGGGGAGACGAAGCCCATGGCGAGCAGCACGAGCTCCGCCGGCAAGCGGAACTCGGTGCCGGGAACCGGCTTCAGCTGGCCGTCCAGCTTGATGCATTCGAGCGCTTGGACGGCGCCGTCGGCGCCAAGGAAGCGATTGGTGGCGACGCTGAAATCGCGATGCGCGCCTTCGGCCTGGCTCGACGAGGTGCGCAGCTTGAGCGGCCAGTTGGGCCACGTCAGGGCCTTGTTCTCCTTCTCCGGAGGCATCGGCATGATTTCCAGCTGGGCCACGGAGAGCGCGCCCTGGCGGAACGAGGTGCCAATGCAGTCGGAGCCGGTATCGCCGCCGCCGATGACCACGACGTTCTTACCGGTGGCCATGATCGGCTCGACGCCGCCCAAGGGCTCGGCCGAGATGCGGCGGTTCTGCTGCGGCAGGAAATCCATGGCGAAATGCACGCCCTCGAGGTCGCGGCCCTCGACGGGAAGGTCGCGTGACTTCTCGGCGCCGCCGGCAAGCAGCAATGCGTCATGATTCCGCTCAAGCTTCTTGATGGAGACATCGATGCCGACATTGACATTGCAGTGGAAGGTCACGCCCTCGGCCTCCATCTGCTCCGCGCGCCGGTCGATGATGTACTTCTCCATCTTGAAGTCGGGAATGCCGTAGCGCAGCAAGCCGCCGGGCTTGGCATTCCGCTCATAGACGTGGACGTCGTGGCCGGCGCGGGCGAGCTGCTGCGCCGCGGCGAGGCCGGCGGGACCGGAGCCGACGATCGCCACCCGCTTGCCGGTCTTGGTCTCGGGGGCTTGCGGCTCAACCCAGCCTTCGGCGAAGGCCTTGTCGGCGATGGTGCATTCGATGGTCTTGATGGTGACCGGAACGTCGATGATGTTGAGGGTGCAGGCAGCCTCGCACGGCGCCGGACACACGCGCCCCGTCACCTCGGGAAAGTTGTTGGTCGAGTGCAGATTGCGCGCGGCTTCACGCCAATCGGAGCGATAGACGAGGTCGTTCCAGTCCGGGATCTGATTGTTGACCGGGCAGCCCTGGTGGCAATAGGGGATGCCGCAGTCCATGCAGCGGGCGGCCTGCTTCGCGGCATCGGCGTCGCTCGCCGGGATCACGAACTCGCGGAAATGGCGCACGCGATCCGCGGCCGGCTCATAGGTCCGGTCCTCGCGGTCGATCTCAAGGAAGCCCGTAATCTTTCCCATCGCGGTCACTCGTTCGCTTCTCCGGCGCCAGGCGGCTCTCGCCAAGGCACCCTAGTCTAAACGCGCTACTCGACCCTTTTGCGTCAGGCTAGCCCCGAAAGCCGCAGCGCGCCAAGCCTGCCCCCCGGAGCAAGACGGGAGCGGAGCCTCGGCTCGGTTTCGGGTTATTTGCCGTTGGCGCGAAGGCCGATCTCGATCTCGCCAAGTCCCGTGGTGTCGAGCACCTGCTGCCGTGCCATTTCCTCCAAGGCGCGGCGATACTCGACCGGCATGACCTTGACGAATTTCGGCAGGTACTCGCTCCAATTGGCGAGGATGGCGCGGGCGCGCTCGGACCCGGTGTAATGGAGATGGCTCTCGATCAGCCGGTAGAGGCGCTCCTCATCGAAGCGCGTCATGTCGGAAAGATCGACGAGGCCATGGGTTTCGAGATCGCCGCTCTGATGGTTGTTGCGCTCCATGGCGCGCTCCTCGCTCGGGATCGGCTCGAGCTCGACCATGGAGAGATTGCAACGGCGCTCGAAGTCGCCGTCCTCGTCGAGCACGTAGGCGATGCCGCCCGACATGCCGGCGGCGAAATTACGCCCGGTGGGGCCGATGACGACGACGATGCCGCCGGTCATGTATTCGCAGCCATGATCGCCGGTGCCTTCGACCACCGCGGTGGCGCCGGAGTTGCGCACGGCGAAGCGCTCGCCGGCAATGCCGCGGAAATAGCACTCGCCGGCGATGGCGCCGTAAAGCACGGTGTTGCCGACGATGATCGACTCCTCGGGCACGATGCCGGAATTGTCGGGCGGCCTGACGATGATGCGGCCGCCGGAAAGGCCCTTGCCGACATAGTCGTTGCCCTCGCCTTCGAGGTCCAAAGTCACGCCATGGGCGAGCCAGGCGCCGAAGCTCTGCCCCGCGGAGCCGGTGAATTTCACCCAGATGGTGTCGTCGGGGAGCCCGGCATGGCCATACGCCTTGGCGATGACGCCCGATAGCATGGCGCCGGTGGTGCGGTCGGTATTGCGGATCGGAAGCTCGATCTTGACGGGCTTCTTCTCCTCGATGGCCGCGGCGGAGCGCTCGATCAAATCGCGATCCAGCACCTCGTCGAGGTGATGGTCTTGCGCCTCGCAATTGTGGGTGGCGACGTCCTTCGGCACTTCCGGCTTGTGGAAGATGCGGCTGAAGTCGAGGCCGCGCGCCTTCCAATGGTCGATAGCCTCGCTCTTGTCGAGCATGTCGGTGGCGCCGATCATCTCGGCGAAGGTGCGGAAGCCGAGCGCCGCCATGCATTCGCGGACCTCCTCGGCGACATAGAAGAAGTAGTTGATGACGTGCTCGGGCTTGCCCTGGAAGCGGGCGCGCAACACCGGGTCCTGGGTGGCGACGCCGACCGGGCAGGTGTTGAGGTGGCACTTGCGCATCATGATGCAGCCGGCGGCGATCAACGGCGCGGTGGCGAAGCCGAACTCGTCGGCGCCGAGCAGAGCACCGACCAGCACGTCGCGCCCGGTGCGGAAGCCGCCATCGACCTGGACCGAGATGCGGCCGCGCAGCCGATTGAGCACGAGCGTCTGCTGGGTCTCGGCGAGGCCGATCTCCCAGGGCGAGCCGGCATGCTTGATCGAGGTGAGCGGCGAGGCGCCGGTGCCGCCTTCGAAGCCCGCGATGGTGACGTGGTCGGCCCGTGCCTTGGCGACGCCGGCGGCGACGGTGCCGACGCCGACCTCGCTGACGAGCTTGACGCTGACGGCGGCATCGGGGTTCACGTTCTTCAGATCGAAGATGAGCTGAGCGAGGTCCTCGATCGAATAGATGTCGTGATGCGGTGGCGGCGAGATCAGGCCGACGCCGGGCGTCGAATGGCGCACCTTGGCAATGACGGCGTCGACCTTGTGGCCGGGAAGCTGGCCGCCTTCGCCGGGCTTCGCCCCTTGCGCCATCTTGATCTGCATCATGTCGGCGCTCATCAAATATTCCGTGGTCACGCCGAAGCGCCCCGAGGCGACCTGCTTGATCTTGGAGCGCATGGAATCGCCGTTGGGCAGCGGCTTGAAGCGGTCGACCTCCTCGCCGCCTTCGCCGGTGTTCGACTTGCCGCCGATGCGGTTCATGGCGATGGCGAGCGTGGTGTGGGCCTCGCGGCTGATGGAGCCGAACGACATGGCGCCGGTGGAGAACCGTTTCACGATCTCCTGGGCGGGCTCGACCTCGTCGAGCGGTATCGGCTTCCGACCGAGCTCCTCGGCGGTCTTGATGCGGAACATGCCGCGGAGCGTGAGTAGCTGCTCGGACTGCTCGTTGATCTGCTGGGCGAAGGAGCGGTACTTCTCCGGGATTTCACCGCGCACGGCGTGCTGCAGGTCGGCGACCACGCTCGGGCGCCACATGTGCGCCTCGCCGCGAATGCGGAAGGCGTATTCGCCGCCGACCTCAAGCATGTCGCGCAACACCGGCGCATCGGAAAAGGCAAGACGGTGGCGCTCGACGGTCTCCTCGGCGATCTCCTCGAGCCCGACGCCTTCGACCTGACTGTTGGTGCCGGTGAAATATTTGCCGACGAAGTCGGAGCGGAGGCCGACGGCGTCGAAGATCTGCGCGCCGCAATAGGACTGGTAGGTGGAAATGCCCATCTTGGACATCACCTTGAGGATGCCCTTGTCGATCGCCTTGATGTAGCGCTTGATCGCTTCGGCGGCCGTCAGCTCCTCGTCGATCTCGGCGGCCATGGCCTCGATGGTCTCGAAGGCGAGATAAGGGTTGATGGCCTCGGCACCGTAGCCGGCGAGCGTGCAGAACTGATGCACCTCATGGGCCTCTCCCGTCTCGACCACGAGACCGACGGATGTCCGGAGCCCGGAGCGGATCAAATGATGATGCACGGCGCTGGTCGCAAGCAGCGACGGGATCGGGATCCGGTCCGGTCCGGTGGCGCGGTCGGACAGGACGATGATGTTCTCGCCCTCGCGCACGGCACCTTCCGCGAGGGTGCAAAGCTTGCTCAGGGCCGCACCCATGCCGGCAGCGCCTCTGTCGGCGACATAGGTCATGTCGAGGGTGACGGTCCGGAACTGGTTGTCGGCGATGTCGCCGATGGAGCGGATGCGCTCCAAATTCTCGTTGGTGAGAATCGGGTGCGCCGCTTCCAGGCGCTTCTGCTTTGAGGTGCCTTCGAGGTCGAGCAGGTTCGGCCGTGGCCCGATGAAGGTCACGAGCGACATCACCAGCTCCTCGCGGATCGGGTCGATCGGCGGGTTCGTCACTTGCGCGAAGTTCTGCTTGAAATAGGTGTGCAGCAGCTTCGGCCGGTCTGACAGCACCGACACCGGGGTGTCGTTGCCCATCGAGCCGATCGCCTCCTGGCCATCCTGGGCCATCGGCACCATCAGGAATTTGACGCTCTCTTGGGTATAGCCGAAGGCCTGCTGGCGATCGAGCAGGCTGACATTGGTGCGTGGCGGATGCGCGGTGGCATCCGGGAGCTCATGCACCTTGATCTGGGTGCGGTCGAGCCATTGCTGGTAGGGGTGCGCGTTGGCGAGTTCGGCCTTGATCTCCTCGTCGGAGACGATGCGGCCCCTCTCGAGATCGATGAGCAGCATCTTGCCGGGCTGGAGGCGCCACTTCTGCACGATGTTCTGCTCGGGGAAGGGCAGCACGCCGGTCTCCGAGGCCATGACCACGAGGCCGTCGTCGGTAACGAAATACCGCGCGGGCCGGAGGCCGTTGCGGTCGAGGGTGGCCCCGATCTGGCGGCCGTCGGTGAAGGCCATGGCGGCCGGGCCATCCCAAGGCTCCATCAGGCAGGCGTGATATTCGTAGAAAGCGCGGCGCTTGGCGTCCATCAGCGGATTGCCGGCCCAGGCCTCGGGAATCAGCATCATTGCCGCATGCGCGAGGCTGTAGCCGCCCTGCACCAGGAACTCGAGCGCATTGTCGAAACAGGCGGTGTCGGACTGGCCCTCATAGGAGATCGGCCACAGCTTGGAGATGTCCTTGCCGAACAGCGGCGAGGAGACGCTGGCCTGCCGCGCGGCCATCCAGTTCACATTGCCCCGAAGCGTATTGATCTCGCCGTTATGGGCGACCATGCGGTAGGGGTGCGACAACTTCCAGGACGGGAAGGTGTTGGTGGAGAAGCGCTGATGCACGAGCGCCAGCGCCGAGGCAAATTTCGGGTGATGCAGATCGCCGTAGTAAGCGCCGAGCTGGTAGGCCAGGAACATGCCCTTGTAGACCAGCGTGCGGCAGGACAGCGACACCGTGTAAAAGCCGATATCGCGGCCGCCGGTGTCGCCGTTGATGGTGTTGGAGATCACCTTGCGCACGAGGTAGAGCTTGCGCTCGAAGCTGACCTCGTCCTTGATGCCTGGCCCGCGGCCGATAAAGACCTGCCGGTGCCGCGGCTCGGTCTCGATCACGCTTGCCGACAGGCACGAATTGTTGGCAGGAACGTCACGCCAGCCGATGAGCTTGAGGCCTTCGGCTTCGGCTACGCGCGCGATCACCGACTTCGCAATAGATGCGCTGCGCTTCGTTTCGCGGCATGAACATGTGGCCGACGGCGTAATGGCCGCGCTCGGGCAGCTTGATGCCGAGCGGCAAACAGACATCCTTGAGAAATTCGTGCGGGATCTGCACCAGGATGCCGGCGCCGTCGCCGGCGAGCGGATCGGCGCCGACGGCGCCGCGATGGGTGAGGTTGACGAGGATCTGCAAGCCATGCTCGACGATCTTGTGGCTCGCGCGTCCCTTGAGATCGGCGACGAAGCCGACGCCGCAGGCATCGTGCTCGTTCGCGGGATTATAGAGTCCTTGCGCTGGCGGCAGCCCGGTGTGGCTCACCCTGGTGAAAATCGAACTTCGCTCAACCACTGACATCGGACACAATCTGCCTCAATCTTCGCTCGAGAAGAGCATAGAGCAATCAAAATTAAGAACAACGAAGCGGGACCTCCGGTGCCCCGACGCGGTCTCGGCAAAACCTGCAAGGACGAGGATTGGACTTGAGGCCGGTAGCATCCAGCCTGGGCGTCGGCTGATGCTTCAGCCACAAAGGTCAGTAGCCCTGTCCTATTCTGTCCAAAATGACAGATTTCCCGGGCCCGCACAAGCCAAGATTCCGACAAATTGCGAAACCTTGGGCAGGCGGCCGCCGCTCGCGGTATCGGGCAAAGAGACGGGCGCCCCCGTCGCCAGGAGCGCCCGCTCGGCAACCAAAAAGGTGACGGGGCTCCTAGGCGGCCCTGCTGTCGATCACCTTCGGCGTGTCGGCCTTGGTCTCGATCGGGATGGTGCGGGGCTTCATCGCCTCCGGCAATTCGCGCACGAGATCGACGTGCAGCAAGCCGTTCTCGAGACCGGCGGACTTCACCACGACGTGGTCGGCGAGCTGGAACCTGCGCTCGAAGCTGCGGGCGGCGATGCCGCGATGCAGGAACGTGGTCTGCTCGGCGTCGGCCTGCTTCTCGCCGCGGATCGAGAGCATGTTCTCCTTGACCTCGATGGTCAGGTCCTGCTCGCCGAAGCCGGCGACGGCCATGCTGATGCGATACTCGTTCTCGCCAACGCGCTCGATGTTGTAGGGCGGGTAGCTCGGAGCATCACCCTCGAAGGCGCCGAGCGTGTCGAGCAGGGACCCGAGCCGGTCGAAGCCGATGGTGGACCGATAAAGGGGGGAAAGATCGAAATGCCTCATGTCACATCCTCCTGAAGAAGCGATATGTGTTTGCAAAGCCCGCTCCGGTTGGAGCCGGGTGAAGACGTGCCGCAAGCCTCGAGGGCCTCGCGCAGGAAAGATATGGGAATCGCCGATTTTCTCGTCAAGAGGGGTAATTGGCTGAGATAGAACGTGAAAATCATGGTTCGCCGTGAGCGGTTCGATCGGTCCGTTCCTGGCGCGTGTCGTCCGACGGCGGACAGTGCCTCGCCCAATCGCGGTCAACTTCTTGAGTTACCACTCGCTTTCGGGTTGATGTATAGCTTGAGTCAAAGCGGTCTCCTCTCGCGCCGAAAGCTCGGCCCTGTCCCATCATGGATCTGATTGCCACGCCAAAGAACCCGGTCCCGCTTGGGGCCTCGGTTGGAACCATGAAGGGCAAGGGCGGCGTCAAGCTGCGTTTCGCCACGTGGCGGTCGGCGCTGAAGCAGCGTTATGGCACGGTCTGCATCTTTACCGGCCGCGCCGAATTCATCGAGAAATATTTCGAGGTGGTCGGAGAGCTCAGGCGACGCGGTTTCGCCGTGGCGGTGCTCGACTGGCGGGGGCAGGGGGGCTCGGACCGCCTGTTCGGCAGCAGGCTGAAAGGGCACGTCAAGAGCTTCGCCGATTACGATAACGATCTCGGCCGGTTCATGAGCGACGTGGTGCTGCCGGATTGTCCGCCGCCCTATTACGCGCTCGGGCATTCGATGGGCGGCGCGGTATTGCTCAGGGCCGCGACCGAGCGCGGCTGCTGGTTCTCGCGCATGGTGCTGACGTCGCCGATGCTCAAGGTGTGCGACGCGCCGCTGCCGCCGGGGGCGATCAGCGCGCTGACAACGGTGGCCAGCCATCGCCGGCCTCGGACGCCTGGCGGCACCGGGCGCCGAAAAGCATTTGTCGCAGGAGTTCGAGGGCAATCCGCTGACCTCCGACCGCGAGCGGTTTTCGCGCAATCTCTCGGTGATGAACACTGCCCCCGAGCTCGTCGTCGGGCCGCCGACGATCGGCTGGGTCCGCTCGGCCTTTGCGGCGATGCGGGGGCTCAACAGCGATGCCTTTCCCGGGCAGCTGCGGGTACCGGTGTTGATGATCGCCGCCGGCGACGACCACGTCGTCTCGAGCAAGGCGATCGAGGATTTTTCCTTCCGCCTCAGGATCGGCTCGCAGCTTCTGTTGCGCGGTGCGCGCCACGAGATCCTGCAGGAACGCGATCTGATCCGCGAGCAGTTCTGGGCCGCCTTCGACGCCTTCGTGCCGAACGTGGCGACGCGGAAATTCGGCGAGACCGCGGTCGCCTAGGAACTCAGAACTTTTACCGCGAGCGCGTGGAGCCGGGGGTCTCCGGCGGCAAGGATGCGGCCGCCTGCCCGTGGGTCGCCGCCATTCCAGGTCGACACCACGCCACCGGCCTTCTCGATGATCGGGATCAGGGGCAGGATGTCGAACGGCTGCAGCCCGGCCTCGACCACGAGGTCGATCTGACCGAGCGCGATGAGACAATAGTTGTAGCAATCGCCGCCGAACCGCCTCAGCCGCACGGCGGCGCTGATCGCGCCGAAGCGCGCCTGCTCCTCTTCGGTGGCGAAGAGGTCGGGGCTGCTCGATGCGAGCAGCGCCTCGCTCAAGCCCGCGCAAGCGCGAGTCCGTATCGGCCGCTCGGTGCCGCGGTGGCGGTAATGGGCGTGATCCTCGCCGCTCCAGAAGCGCTCGCCGGTGAAGGGCTGGTCCATGAGCCCAAGCAGGGGCCTGCGGTCCTTGAGCAGCCCGATCAGCGTGCCCCATAACGGCTGCCCGAGAATGAAGGCCCGCGTGCCATCAATTGGATCGATGATCCAACAGAACTCGGCGTCGGCTCTTACCGACCCGAATTCCTCGCCGACGATGCCGTGTTGCGGATAGAAATCGGCGATGGCGGCTCTGATCGTGGTCTCGGCGGCGAGGTCGGCGGCGGTGACTGGATCCAGCGCCGCGCCGCCCTTGTGATTAATTTCTAAGCCTGATCGGAAATGCGGCATGATGACCGCACCGGCCTGATCGGCGAGGGTATGCGCCGTGGCGAGGTAGTCAGCGAAGTCGGGAATGGGGGCCACGCGCGTCCCTTTGGGGGATTTTGTCCTTTGGATTTCAATCAGCGGAGCCGCCGATCGCGGCGGCGCCTTCCGAGTATGTGACTGATTTACATCAGTGTTTCGTTATTGCACAGCGAGGGTTGATCGAGTTTTGCATTTTGTGCATCGCAATGACATATTGTTGCAACGCGGCATGACCCTCCTGTTGTGCCGCTGCCCTCCTTGGGCGTTTCCTCCCTAGACTTGGGCCGTTCGGATCCTTTCGAACGGCCCCTTTTTTTGCCCGGCGCCAGTGCGGCCCCGTGGCGTTCGCTTATTCTGCCGCCGCGCGGGGGATGGCAAGGCCGGCGACCGCCGCCATCAGCGCCCGCGCCATCTCTTCCAAGTCCTGCCGCACCCGCTCGAAGCCTGACGATTTCTCGAAGCTGCTCTCATTCATGTAGAGCGAGCGGTTGATCTCAACTTGGAGCGCATGTTGGCCGGTATGAGGCCTGCCGTAATGCTCGGTGATGTAGCCGCCGGCATAGGGCTTGTTAAGGGCGACGACATAGCCGAGCGCCTTTAGCTGCTGGGCGGCCGCGCGGGTCAAATCGCCGTTGCATGAGGTGCCGTAGCGGTCGCCGAGGACGAAGTCGGGACGGGCGCCGCCATGCTCGGCAATCGGGTTCGAAGGCATCGAATGGCAATCGACCAGGACGGCAAACCCGAAGGCCTGGCGCGCCTCGCCGAGAAGCTGTTGCAGCGTCTCGTGATAGGGCGAATAGAGCCGGTTGATGCGCTCAAGCGCCGCGCCGAGCGACAACGGCTCGCGATAGATCTCATCGGATTCGGAGACGATGCGGGCGATGGTGCCAAGGCCGCCGACGACGCGGACCGATTGGGTGTTGGCGTAATGGGGCAGGCCGTCGCGGAACAGCGCGGGGTCGAGCTCGTAGGGCTCACGGTTGACGTCGAGATAGGCCCGGGGGAAGTGGGCGTAGAGGAGGGGAGCGCCAAGGTCGCTGACGAAGCTCAAGAGTTCCTCGACAAAAGCGTCCTCGGAGCGCCGCAGGGTCTTGGCATCGAGCTTGGAGGCCGCCAGGAAGGTGCTCGGATAGATCCGGCCGCTATGGGGTGAGTTGAATACGAGTGGCGCGTTCAGCTCGCGCGGACGCGCCACTTCAAACGGGGGCGAAAGCTCCTTGTCGATCGCCTCGGCCTCGCTACGGCTCATCTTCAAACCTTGTTCTGGCCGGAACCGCCGCTTGGCGGCCCGTCCCCCGGATTATGTGTAAACTCTGCCAATGAGAGTTGAACCTGTCTAGGCGTGTTCTTTCTTGTGCGAGGGCAAATTAGCGGCAATGATTTGGGGTTCAAGGTAACGTGGTCGGGCGGCCTGGCCCTGAGCCAGGCAATGGGTCGTTTACCATGTTCGTGTAGGGCGTAGCCTAGCAAGGGGGAACGAGGGATGGTGGCGAATGATCCGAGTGCGCGCTGCGTGCAACGTATTTTGCTCGCCGAAGACGACGAGGATATGCGCAGCTTCCTGGTCAGGGCACTTTCCAAGGCGGGCTACGACGTCGTTTCGTTCGGCAATGGGCTTGAGGCCTATGAGCGCATGAAGGAGGAGCCCTTTACCCTCCTTCTCACCGATATCGTGATGCCGGAGATGGACGGCATCGAGCTCGCGCGCCGCGCGACCGAACTCGATCCCGATCTCAAGATCATGTTCATCACCGGCTTCGCCGCCGTCGCCCTCAACCCCGACAACCACGCGCCCAAGGACGCCAAGATCCTGTCGAAGCCGTTTCACTTGCGCGACCTTGTCGATGAGGTTGAGCGGTTGCTCGCGGCTTGATCCCCCACAGTCGGCCTTGATCCCCCGGGCTTATTGCCTCAAGGGGGGCTGACCCGATATAGAAGCCTTCCCTCGAGGGAAACCGGGCGCGTAGCTCAGCGGTATGAGCACTGCGTTGACATCGCAGGGGTCACTGGTTCGATCCCAGTCGCGCCCACCATCCCTCTGCCCTCCCCAAATACTAGAGCATGCCGCGCGCCTTCAGCCGCGCCTCGACCAAGCTCCAATCGTTCGGCACCATGTTGAGGGCCGTCTCCATCGAGGTCTCGATGGCCGAGAACGGGAGATCGATGAATTTCGCCACGACGGCGTCGAAGCCGGCCTTCAGGATCGTCGATGCGGGATCGAGCCCCGTCACCACCGTCAACCCGGTCCACGGCGTGGCCACGGTGAACACGTCGAGGTCGGGCCGGAACTCTTTCAGGCAAAGCACGACCTTCCACACATCGCCGGTATGAAACACGGTCTCGCAAGTCCGGCGCTGGGTCGGCTCGTCGAGGGGAACGGTGTCGTGGAAGAGGATGACCGATCTCGGTCCGCAATAGGCTTCGAGGTTGACGAAGTCGCGGAGGGCCTGCTCGTAAAGATGGAGCCCGTCGATGAAGCCGACCCCGAGCGGGGCACCGCCGAGGAGAGCGTCAGGCCCCCGCCGGGCGAAGAAGTCATCGCTCGTTTCGACAAAGATGTGGGTCTCGGCCTCGAGCGGGCAGCCAATTTTGGGATTGGGATCGACACCGATGGCGATGCTTGGAGGCTTCACGCGCGCGAGGGAGGCGCCGTTGAAGACGCCGATCTCGAGCACAGACTGAGGCCGCAGCGCCTCATGCAAACGATCGAGCCAGTCATAATAGAACATGCCCGGCATGCGCATCGAGGCGAGGCCGATATGGGCCTGGGGCAGGTTCGGATTGATGACGAGAGCGGCACGGTAGCTCGCGGTCGCCTCCTCGGTCTCGCCGAGGATGCGATGCGCCTCGCCAAGGGCGAGATAGTAGGTCTCCTTTTCCTTGAGCCAATGGGGCGGCAGGTCGTGAGGCGGAAGCCATGCTGCGAGCAAGCCGAGGAGACGTTGCGGCTCGCGCTCGTTCGGAAACCGCGTCCGCGCGAGCCGGGCAACCGCAGCGGCGGCGGTCCAGCGGCCGGCACGACATTCGGTATGCATCAGGCCGATCAGCGCGGCCGTGACAGGCGTTTCGCCCGCGCCCGGCGGCTCAAGCGCCCAGAGCTCGCGATCGAAGCGATCGCCGAGATGGGGCGGGATGTCGGGGGTGGGAATGAGAGCCTCGCGCAGGAAGTGGGAGAGCGCCGGCCGGGGCAGCGTGCCGAGAAAGGTCGGCGGGTTCTTGGGGTAGGCGGGGCGAAAGTCGCGGCCGCGAATGGCGCGATATTGGCCGTGCCAGTCGTTCCAGTTGGCGAGGAAGTTCTTGAGGGGCGCGTTGGTGGCGACCCCGCCATGGAGCTGGTGGAAGGTCCCTTCGCCTAACAGCGAGACGAACTCGGCGCCGGGAAGCTCGATGGCACGGCCATAGGTGTCGAGATTGAGCAAGCCGCCGCCGGGAAAGTCGAAGCGCTCGTCCCAATCGCCAAGCTCCTCCCACACCGCGCGGCGAAGAAACATGCAACTCGCTTCGCCGAGCGGCCCGAACCAGCCGTGAAGGGACGATTGATCGAGGGTGGCGATCTCGAATAGGCGGTAACCGTCCTCGGGCCAATTGATAGAGGCGAGCAGGGCATCCTCTTTCGTCTGATCGTAGCCCGCGGGGATGGCACAGTTCTGGTAGTCGCCGCCGAGATTCCAGCCCGGAACCACGGTCACGGCGCGATCGTAGAGGCGGGCACCGTGACGGCCGAAATTGAGGAGGCCGGGGCTGGCGATGCGGGCCCCGTCGATGATGACCCCGATGACATCGCCCTTGGCCGCGGCAAGGCCACGGTTGATGGCGTGCGCCGGGGAGGGTGGCGCCGGGTCGATGCGGATCAGGTGGAAATTGCCGCGAAGAGCCTTGACCACCGACGGATCGAGGGGCGGGTTGGAGCCATTGTCGACGACGATGACCTCGTAGTCGCCGGGGGCGATACCCCGTTGGTAGGCGGCGGAGAGCGAGTAGAGCGTGCGCGGCGCTTCCCGCGGGATGTCGTAGATCACGACCACCACCGAAAGCTCCGGCTTCGGTGCCTGGCCCCAACCTCCCCCCGGCTCGGTCACGTCGCTTGCCACCGGACCCCCTTAAGGCTTCCGCCACCAGACACCGGTCCAATCGATCGCGGTGATCGGCGCGATGATCCCAGCCTTGTTCCGGTAATCCTCGACCGCCTCATGGCAGGGCGGCATGCCGCCATAGTCGTCCACGATCACGAAACCGCCCGGCGAGAGCTTCGGATAAAGGTTCTCCAAGGCGACGAGCGTGGACTCGTAGAGATCGCCGTCGAGGCGGATCAGGGCAAATGGTCCGACACGCAAATGCGGCAGCGTTTCCTGAAAGAGGCCCTCGACGAACACAACCTGGTCGTTGAGCAAGCCGTAGCGCGCGAAGTTCGCCTGCACTTGATCGACGCTGACTGCGAGCTGCTCGTTCTTGGAATAATCGTGGCCTCGGTCCTGTGCGAACGCGGGGTCCGGGGGTGGCAAGCCGCGAAAGGAGTTGGCAACATACACCTTGCGATCGGTGACGCCGTTCGCCTTCAAGACGCCGCGCATCAGGATGCAGCAGCCCCCGCGCCAGGCGCCGGTCTCGATCAGGTCGCCAGGGATGCCGTCGTCGATGATGTGCTGGGTCAGCTCGCGGAGATTTTCGAGCCGCCGGAGCCCGACCATGGTGTGGGCAACCAGCGGCCAATCGAGCCCGACCTCGCGATAGGGCTCACCGTAAGGGGCCATGTTCTCAGGCGTGACGTCGGGATGCATGTAAATGCCGGTGGCGGGATCGCCGTAGATGGTGTTGGCCAGGGCCTTGACGAGAAGATCGAGATAGAGGTCGCGCGGCGAGGTGGGCGACGGAGAGCTCGGGCCCGCTCTGGCCGACTCGAGCGGCGCCGGATGAGGGTCTCGTGCCATCAGCCCTGCCGCGCCGCTGAAGCTTGACGGGCGGAGCTGCCCTCCCTGAGGCTCGCATCCTCCTCGGCGCAAGCCTCCAGGAATTTGACGATGTCGGGCTGCATCAGGAGCGGCAGGTAACGCCGCACGCGCTCTTGGTCCCAATCCCACCAGCGCAGGGCCAGCAACTTTGCGATGACGTCGTCGGCAAAGCGTCGGCGAACGACGCGAGCCGGGTTACCGGCGACAATGGCATAAGGCGGCACGTCGCGGGTGACGACCGCGCGCGCCGCGAGCACGGCGCCATCGCCGACGGTGACGCCGGAGAGAATGGTCACGCCGAGCCCGACCCAGACGTCGTTGCCGATGCGGACGTCGCCCTTGGTCGCCGGATGGCCCTCGATATTGGCGGCCTCCGGCCAATCGGCGATGGCTGAGAATGGATAGGTGGTGACGAAATCGGGACGATGGTTGCCGCCGAGGAAGATCTCGATGTCGGCGGAGAGCGAGCAATATTTGCCGATGACGAGGGTTGCCGGCTCACCCCACCACCAGATTTTGGGGACGCCGTAGGTGAAGTCGCCGATGTCGAAGCCATGCGCGGCCAAGGCGTCGCGCGTCAAGGGGGGAGCGACTTGGCGGTGCGGCGGGCGAGCTGGAAATTGGCTCACGCAGGCTACTCCTACATCGCTAGCTTCCGGCGAAGGCACCCCAGGGCGGTTGCGGCCAAGCCTAACTTCTCGCTTCAAGAGCCGCAAGTTGAGCCCACTCCTCCGCGGTTTGGGCGCCGACCTATCCGACCTGCCGCATTTTATGGCCCGGGTCGTTGACACGGTTCGCCGCGCTTTCTATGGTCCGGCCCCGCTTGCCAGAGGCTTGAGGCCTCCGGGGCCAGATCCCTTTTAAACGTTGCTGGGTGCTTCGCATGAAGATCAAGAATTCGCTCAGAGCTTTGCGCAAGCGCCATCGCAACAATCGTTTGGTGCGGCGGCGTGGCCGGCTCTATGTCATCAACAAGACCAATCGCCAATTCAAGGCGCGACAGGGCTAAGGCCTTCGGCTCTCTAGGAATTGCTTTGACGGAGCGCCGCGGCGCTCCTAGCGTCCTCTCATGAGCATATACCGGATCGCTTTCCTCGCGTCCTCGGTGGTGTTGGCGTCGCTCGCCGCGAGCGCCTTGGCCGCGCCCCATGTCGGCTCCGCGCCCGAGCTTGTCCTCGATCAGGTCTGGGACGACCCCGAGGCCGACGAGTTCGACCTCGACGTGCCGCCGCCGGCTGCGGACGGCAAGGACGAGGCGGCTGAACCGCCGGCGTCAACGCCGAGCAAAGGGGATCGGGCCGACGTTCTTCCCGAAGAGGCGCCGTTCGCCGATCCGGCGCTTCGCGGCGAGGTGTTGAAGGAGCTCTACGCTCAACTGCGCAAGGCCAAGGACGCAGCCGCGGCACAACCGATCATCGAAGCGATCGAGGTGACCTGGCACCGCTCAGGCAGCGACACCATCGATCTCTTGATGAGCCGGGTCGATGGCTTTGTGCTGCAAGGCGATCTCGATCTCGCCACGCAGGTGCTCGACGCCGTGACCGATCTCGCGCCTGAGAACGCCGAAGCCTGGTACCAGCGTGCCATCGTCCACTCGATGCAGGACGACAGCGAAGCGGCGCTTGCAGACTTGAAGCATACGCTTGCGATCGATCCCGACCATTACAAGGCGCTGCGCGATCTCGGCGCCGCGCTCGCCCAGGCCGGCGACAAGAAGGGCGCGCTTGACGCCTATCGCCGGGCGCTCGAGGTGAACCCGTTTTTCGAGCAAGTGCGGCGCGCGGAGAAGGTCTTGTCCCTCGACGTCGAGGGCCGCGACATCTAGCTGCCGGCGGCGCCGTTAGCGGAGCTCTCGTCGACCTTGGCGATGCGCAGCATGTTGGTGGCGCCAGGGGTTCCGAGCGGCACGCCGGCGGAGATAATGACCCGTTGACCGGGCTCGGCGAAGCCCTCCTGGTAGGCGATGCGGCAGGCCTTGGCGACCATGTCGTCGAGGTCGCGGGGGTCGTCGGTCTGCACGCAGTGAAGGCCCCATACCACCGCGAGCTTGCGTCCCGTGGCGGGGATCGGAGTCAAGGCGATGATCGGCTGCGGCGGCCGTTCGCGCGCGGCGCGCAGGCTGGTGGCGCCGGAGGCGGTGTAACAGATGATGGCCGCGAGATTGAGGGTCTCGGTGACGGTGCGCGCCGCGGCGGAGATGGCATCGGCGCCGGTCGCCTCGGGATCGATACGCTGGGCGTGGATGATGGCCGCGTAGAGCGGGTCGCGCTCGACCTCGATGGCGACGCGGTCCATGGTCGCCACCGCCTCCACCGGGTATTTGCCGACCGCCGATTCCGCCGAGAGCATCACCGCGTCGGCGCCGTCGAACACGGCCGTGGCGACGTCGGAGACCTCGGCGCGGGTCGGGGCCGGCGACGGTGATCATGGATTCCAACATCTGGGTCGCGACCACGACGGGCTTGCCGGCGTTTCGCGCAGCGCGGGTGATTTGCTTCTGCAAGCCGGGCACTTTCTCCACCGGCATTTCCACGCCGAGATCGCCGCGGGCCACCATGATGCCGTCGGCGAAGCTCGATGATCTCGTCGAGTTCGGCGAGCGCGGAAGGCTTTTCGATTTTCGCCATCACCGCGGCGCGTCCGCGCACGAGGTCGCGGGCCTCGGCGATGTCGGCGGCCCGCTGCACGAAGGACAGGGCGACCCAGTCGACGCCGATGGCCAAGGCGTGCTCGAGATCGGCTGCGGTCCTTGTCGGTCATGGCGTCGAGCGGAATGACGGTGTCGGGCAGACTGATGCCCTTACGGCTGCCGAGCGTGCCGCTGGTGAGCACTTCGGCATCGATGCGAACGTCGCTCGCCTCGACCACGCGGAGCTTGAGCTTGCCGTCGTCGAGGAGAAGGGCGTGGCCGGGCTCGACCGCCTCGAAAATCTCGGGGTGCGGAAGATTGACGCGGCCCAATCCGCCGATGGCCTCGCGGCGGACGAAACTCAGAATGTCGCCTTCGGTGAGCTTGATGCCGCCGGATTCGAATTTGCCGATGCGCAGCTTGGGGCCTTGCAGATCGATGAGGATGCCGATCGGGCGGGCGAACTCGGTTTCGATCTTACGGATGATGGCGTGAGTTTCGCGCAGCACCTCCGGCGTCGCATGAACTCATATTGATGCGAAACACGTCGGCGCCCGCCTCGAACAGGGCGCGGATCACGTCTTCTTTGCTTGAGGCAGGACCGAGAGTGGCGACGATCTTGACCCGGCGATTACGCCTCATTGACTCTTCGCTTCGCCTTCAGGATCGGTGAGCCGGACCGTCCAGTCCCGCTCCTCGCCGGTATCAACCTCGAAAAACCCAGTGCGCTTGTAGCCACGCTTGACGCATTCCTTGACGTCACGGATGGTGAAAGCCTTGTCGTCGGTGCACATATACAAGGTGCCACCCCATTCGCCACCCCGATCATAGTCTATAGCGTGAATATAATAGTAACGTGCAATCAGCACCCCTTTGAGCAGCGTTTCGCAGGTGTGCGAGGCGACGTTCCACCAGCCTTCCGTGGCCCAGCCCTCGGTATCGCGATAGCCGATGGCAACGCCGACCCGGCTCGCGGTGGTGTTGCAGAGCTTGAGATCGGCGTGGGCGGGATCCGGCGCGATAGCAGTTGCGAACGCGGCGACCAACAGACCGAGCGCGCCCTGCAACACGGCGCGGGGTGCGGCGGCGGGTGCCCCCGCGCTCGTCGAGCGGGCAAGCGTCACGGTCTCAAGGCCATCAATCACGAGATCCCCGAAAAGATAGCATCGAAGTGGTTGCGTTTATCTGACTAGAGCGATCAATTATAAGGTTATTTTTGGGCGGCGTAAGGCCGCGGAAACCATCCTTGCCAAATGCGTCACAACCTTGACCCAATGAGAGCTTCGCACCGCGAGGTGCCAGCCGGGATAAGACCCTCAGCCATCGTGTCAAGTTACAAACAAAGGAGAGGCCGTGGAGCAGCGGCTCGATAGGCTGGGTCAGGAGCAAATGGAAGACGCGCCCTATCGCAGCATCGATGGGGATTGGGGCCGGGGTCTCTTGCTCCTTTGCGATCACGCCGAGAACCGAATCCCTCCGTGCTTCGACGCGCTCGGGCTCAGTCATGAGGATCTCGGCCGCCATATCGCCTACGACATCGGCGCGGCTGCCGTCACCGAACACTTGGCACACGCTCTCGGCGTTCCGGCGCTGTTGACGCGCTTCTCTCGGCTTCTGATCGATCCCAATCGCGGCCTCGATGATCCCACTTTGGTCATGCAGCTTTCCGATGGGCGCATCGTCCCTGGCAATGCGGGCATCACGCCCAAGGAGATCGAAGCGCGAATCACTCGCTATTATCTCCCCTATCATCATGCCGTCGATGTTGCCATCGACACCGCAACCGCGGCGGGCAAGCCACCCGTCTTGCTTGCAATCCACAGCTTCACCCAGGCCTGGAAGAGCGTGCCGCGGCCATGGCACGTTGCGGTGCTTTGGGACAAGGATCCGCGGCTCGCCGTCCCGCTGCTCGAAGGCTTGCACACCATTCCCGAAGCCGTCGTCGGCGACAATGTTCCTTATTCCGGGCAACTCAGGGGCGACACGCTTTACCGCCACGGCACCATGCGCGGGCTCGCCCACGCGCTGATCGAGATTCGCCAGGACCTCGTGCTGTCACCGGAAGGGCAGCGAGACATGGGCGGGGCGGTTGGCCGCGGTGATAGACAAGATCCTCGAAAGTGCGGAGCTTTCGCCGCGGCTTCACGCGGTCGAGCATTACGGCTCGCACGCCGGCTGAGGTCGGCCCCAAGGCTCTGGATAAGTTGGAAAAGATCGTGCCCCGCGTTGCCTTGCCGGCCGCGCCCTGCCTAAGCTCCCGCCAGTTCCATTCGCGATTTGAGGGTCACACCGTGCCACTCCAGACATCAGCCAAAGACCAGCTTCGTGCCATCGTCGCCCGCATCGAGCGGCTCGAGGAGGAAAAGGCCGCGCTCGCCGCCGATCTCCGCGAGGTCTATGCCGAAGCCAAGGGCAATGGCTTCGACGTCAAGGCCCTGAGGGCGGTGGTCCGCATTCGCAAGCAGGATGAGAACAAGCGGCGCGAGGAAGAGGCTGTGCTCGACACCTATCTCCATGCCCTCGGCATGGCCGAGGCCGAAGCCGCTTGAGCTTCCCGAAATTCGACTAGCGATCGATCTGGGCGAGGCGCGTCGGGGCGGGCGCTGCCAGCTCGGCATAGAAGCTGCGGACGGCGGTGCCGCTGAAGCGCTGCGCGAAGGCAAGGCCCTGATAGCCGGAGCTGGGACGGAAGGTCGCGGCCACGGGGTGATCCATGTCCTCGAACAGGTAGGACAGGTCACGCTGCTCAGGGCGCGACAGGCTCGCGGCGGCGCGGTTATAGGTCACCGAGACATCGCTCATCAGGCCGGCGATCTCGAACGGCACGTAGTTCAGCTCATCGGGATGGTCTTCGTCGGCTTCCGGGGCGCCGACCACTTCGGCGCTCTGGTAAAGCGGGAAGCCGGCACGGTCATCGACTTCGGGCTTGGGGGCCGGAAACGGTCCGCCGAGGCTCGCATAGATGAAAGGCTTGTGGGCCGGAACCGGTGAGGGCTGCTTGATCGGCATGTTCACCGCGGCAAGCGCCGGCAAAGCCTCAGGCGTATAGGAGGCGAGGATCGGACCGGGCAACTCCGCCTCGGCTACGACGGCAGGCTGCGGCGCCATTACCGCGGGCTCCCGATCCGGCTTCGGCGTCGGCCGCGGCATCGCCGCAGCGAGCATCGTCTTCGGCACGAGGCCATTGGCCAGCGCGAGTTGATAGTCGCGAGGCGTGATCGGCTTGCCGTCGCGCGGGAGATAGGCCGTCTTGCCGCTTGGGAACAACGCCGCAAGCTCGAGCCGCGGAATGCGCGGCCACATGCGCACGCGCCCGGTATCGACATGGACGAAGGGGATGCCGGATGTCGGGATAATAGCCGACGCCACCCCATTCCTGCACCAGCGCCGAGTTGCGCAGAGTCTTCGCCGAGACATCGGGGAAGGTGATGTCGGCGGCTTTGCCGAGAATGTGCTGGCTGTGCTTGGCCTGGCCGCCGCCGCGTTTCCGCAGCGACTCATTCGTCGACGCACTGCGGTAGCCGCAGATGAGATGGACCGGCTCCTTGGAGCCGAGCTCCTGATGCAAGGTCCAGATCAGATCGATCAGCTCGGGGTCCATGTCCCGCTGCTGATCTTTGCGCCAGTCACGCATGAAGCGGTTGAGCTGCTTCAAGGCGTCAGGGTCGAAGCGGCCGTCCTTCTTGAAGGTGACGGTGATCGTTTCCTTGGTATGGATGTTGAACATCGAGAGGGTGCGGGCTTCGCTCGCGGCCTGCGCATTCTGGCTGGGCGTGGGGCACATCAAGGTCACGGCGAACAAGATCGCCAGACCCGCGCTCAACGTGGCGCGACATGCAACAGTCCCCCGGCCGGTCATCCCCCGCTCTGAGCCTTTCCCTCAAGAAGCCGACCCCGTCCGCCGGCTTCGATCTCGAGCCCCTGTCAGGCTCAAGCCCCTTAACCAGTGGCCAAGGCCGCCGGTTAAGCAATAGTATTCGCCTAAATGGGGGAAAAAGAAGGCAAAAAAAGACCCCGGGGCCCGGAATCCCCAGTCACGGTTAACCATACCCTAATGTAAAAAGCCCGGATTTAAAGCCTCAGCGCCGCCGCCATGCGGGCATCGTGGCCATAAAGGTCGCCAAAGGTCGACATCGAGCCGTCGTCGTTCACCTTGAGGGTGAAGTAGGTGATGTAGACCGGGATCTTCTGCCGCAGGGGGATTTGCTGGTCAGCTCCGCTCTGGATGGCGGAGGCAACGCGGCCGGCGGTCCAGCCCTGGTCCTCCTTGAGCAGGGTCAGCGCCAGCTGATCGGGGTTCTGGACCCGCATGCAGCCATGGCTCTCGGCGCGCACGGGCCGCGCGAACAGGAACTTCTGCGGCGTGTCGTGCATGTAGACGTCATGCTTATTCGGAAACAGGAACTTGACGTTGCCGAGCACGTTGTCCGGCCCTGGCGGCTGATAGATGTTGAGGCTCCTGATATCGATCCGGTTCCAGTCGATCCTCGAGGGATCGACCTCGCGGCCACCGACATTGATGCGGAGATTGTGCCGCTGCAGCACGGCGGTGTTCCAACCGCCGCCGCCGAACCAGCCGCCCTCCTCAACGAGATAGGGCCGGATCTCCTCGGTCTTGATCGAGTTCGGCACGTTCCAATAGGGGTTGAACACGATCGTCTGCATCTCGTTGGAGAACACGGGCGTCTGCTTGTCGGGCTTGCCGACCACGACGCGCGTGGAGAAGTCGGGCTTGCCCTCCTTCATCACCCTCAGCATGAACTCGGGGATGTTGACGTTGACGTAGTAGGAGCCGAGGTCGTGAGGCAGCCAGCGCCAGCGTTCCATGTTGAGAAGGATGAGCCGCTCGCGCGACGGACTTGCCGCCGCATGATGCTGCTGGTTGAGAAGGCGGCGCGTGCCAGGCCCGACGAGGCCGTCGGGATAGGCGCCAAGGGTTGCCTGGAAGCCCTTCACCGCCGCTTCGAGCGAGTCGTCAAACACCGTCTCCTTGGCGCCGTTGTCGGCGGGAAGCTCGAGCCGCTGCCGCAACAAAGCGACCTGCTCGTCGTCCATGCCGACCCTGAGCAAGGGGCCCTCGGGGATCCTGACGACGCCGGTCTCGGCCGTCTTGCCGCCTCGCGCCTCGATCAGAGCCTGGCGGAGCGCCTCGAACTGCGGCTGGTCCGGCTGAAAGCTCCGCAAATAGGCGGCAGGGTCCGACCGGAAGGAGATCGAACTCGATGACCTCGAGCGGGTCCGGAAGCGCGAGCGTCGGGTCGAGATTCGGCGTCAGCCGTTCGGGATCGATGCGGCCGCCCCGGGCGTCGCGGGCATATCGCATCACCGCAAAGCTCAGCTTGATCTCGGCGTCGGCGAGGGTCTTGGTGTCGGGGGAACTGTCAGCGGCGCCCGGAGCCTTGGGCAAAGCATAGTCCGACGCGCGCAAGCCGTAGTCGTCGGCTTTCCTGAGCTCTTCCATCACCGACTTGCCGCGGTCGGTGAAGCCATTCTCGTCGACCCATAGCAGGCGATTCTCGGGAGCCGCGTAATATTCGACGAGGGCGCCTTGCTCGTCCTTCCGGACCTCGCTCGCCGAGGTGAATGTCTCGGAGAGACGCTCCTGGATGGCGATGCGGATCGCCTCGCTGCGCCCGATCAAGGCGTCTGGAGCGTCGGGCTCCGCGGCAAAGGCCGGCACCGCCGCGGGCGCGGCCAACAACAAGGCGAACGCGATACAGAAAACTGGCCTCATGTGTCTTGCTCCCCCTCGCCGAACCACCCCTCGATTCGGCAGAAATCCGAAGAATCTGAAACGTAGTGTGGGAGATTTGCCTTGGCCATAGCGCGATGCGAAATGAGCTTCCCCCGGTCCCGCTTTTTCCGCGAGTGTTGCTTTCTGCCAACAGCGAGCAGGCTAGTTGGCTCTCGCCTCTAATCCGATTTCTCGCATTTTCCGGTACAGCGTCGAACGCCCGATGCCGAGCCGCTTGGCGATTTCCGTCATGCGGCCCCGATAGCGGCCAAAAGCCAGCCGGATCATGTCCGCCTCGACGTCTTCGAGGGAGCGGATGTCGCCTCCCTCGCTCAAGGCCGGAATGCCGACGGCATCGCGTCCGCTCGCCGAGGGGACATGGATCGTGGTCGGGGCGCTCGCGGATTGGCCCAGCATCACGGGGCCGGCGATACGAGGTGCGGCAGCCTTCGGCGCCGGGGCCGGGGGCACGGTCACGCTATAGCCTTCGACATGGGCCGCGATCTGCGGGAACTCGTTGATGGCGAGGATCGGCTGATCGGCGAGCACCACGGCGCGGAACACGGCATTCTCGAGCTGGCGGATGTTGCCCGGCCAGGAATAGCTCTTGAGCATGGCGAGCGCCGCCGGATCGATGCCGTCGACCCGTTCGCCTTCCTCCGCGGCGAAGCGCGCGATGAAGTGGCGGACGAGCTCAGGCACGTCCTCCAGCCGATCGCGGAGCGGCGGCACCCAGATCGGGAACACGTTGAGGCGGTAGAACAGGTCCTCGCGGAAGCGGCCTTCCTGCACCAGATTGATCAAATTTTGATTGGTGGCCGAGATCAGGCGGATATCGACCTTGACCGGCGGCCGTTCGCCGATGGCCTCGATCTGACCATCCCGCAGCACCCGCAACAACCTGGCCTGGGCGGGAAGCGGCAATTCGCCGATGTCGTCGAGGAACAGCGTGCCGCGGTCGGCTTCAACCACTTTGCCGGTGTGACCCTGGCCATCGCCGAACAGGGTGCTTTCCACCAACTCCGCTGGCATCGTGCCGCAATTGACGGCGACGAATGGCTTGCCGGCGCGGGCGCTCTCACCTTGGATCGCACGCGCGATCAGCTCCTTGCCGACGCCGCTCTCGCCTTCGATCAGGACCGGGATGCCGGATTTGGCGGCGCGGCGCCCGAGCGTGACGACGCGGGCCATGGTCTCGCTGCCGGCGATCAGATCGGCAAAGTCGAGCTCGCCGCGGACAGCCGCGGTCATGCGGCTGATTTCGTCCTCGAGCGCCTCGATCCGAAGCGCATTTTTGATCGAGACCTCAAGACGTTCCGGGCTCACGGGGGTGACGACGAAATCCAAGGCGCCGGCGCGCATGGCGGCGATGGCCGCGTCGATGCCGCTGGTCGGCGTGAGGACGATGACGGGCGGCTTCCGCGGCAAGGACCGCATCGCGGCAAGCACGGCCATGCCGTCGGTGCCCGGCATCACGAGGTCGAGCACCATCAGGCTGATATCGCCGGACGCATCGGCTTTGAGCTGCGACAGCGCTCGCTCGCCGCTATCGACGCCGGTCACGGCGTGGCCGAAGCGCTTGATCGTCTCCTCGACATCACGACGCTGAACCGGGTCGTCGTCGACCACCAGAACACGTTTGGGCATGGCGCAATACTCGCTACGGATAGGCCTGCGACCGAAGAACTGGTCCCCTCCGCGGCCCCCGTCCGAGCCCGCAAGGAGGTGCTGCTGTGCCAAAATTGTGCAGTCGAAGGGTAAACATCGTCTTTATCGGGGTTCGATTTTGGTCGGGGTGCCCTTGGCCGGCCCGCAAAATCGCCGTAAGAGCACGCTAAGCCTGTGGGTGAGGGAGTAAGGACGAGACCGATGCAGTTCAGATCGATTGACGACCCGCGGGCGCATGCCACGGCGGCGGCGGCGCGCGACAAGATCAAGGTCGAGGGTGAGGCGGAGAAGCGTGCGCTCGGCGCCCTGCCCGAATGGAATCTCGCCGACCTCTACGAAAGTCCCGACGCGCCCGAACTCAAGGCCGATCTCGAGGCCGCGGATCGGCGGGCGACGGCGATGCAGGAGGCCTATGCCGGCAAGCTCGCCGACGCTCGTCGATGAGGGCAAAGGCGGCGCCGATCTCTTGAAGGCGGTGCGCGAGTTCGAAGCGCTGAACGACATCATGGGGCGGGTGATCTCCTATGCGAGCCTGCTCTACGCCGCCGACACCTCCGACCCGGCGCGGCAAAAATTCTTCGGCGACATTCAGGAGAAGATCACGGCGATCTCCTCCAAGCTCCTGTTCTTCCCGCTCGAGCTGAACCGGCTCGACGACAGATTGCTGGAAGCCGCGATGTCCAATTCCGAGCTCGGCCACTACCGGCCGTGGCTCGAGGATCTCCGCATCGAGAAGCCCTATCAGCTCGAGGACAAGCTCGAGCAATTGTTCCATGAGAAAGCGGTCAGCGGCCGCGGCGCCTGGAACCGGCTGTTCAACGAGACCATGACCGCGCTGCGGTTCGAGGTCGACGGCGAGAAGCTGAGCCTCGAGCCGACCCTCAATCTTCTGCTCGATACCGACGAGGCCAAGCGCCGCAAGGCGGCAGAGGCGCTGTCCCGCGTCTTCAACCAGAATGTGCGGCTGTTCACGCTCGTCACCAACACGCTCGCCAAGGACAAGGAGATCTCCGACCGCTGGCGCGGCTTCACCGACGTCGCCGACTCGCGCCATCTCGCCAATCGCGTCGAGCGCGAGGTGGTCGATGCCTTGGTGAGCGCCGTGCGCGACGCTTATCCGCGGCTGTCACACCGCTATTACGCGCTGAAGGCGCGGTGGCTCGGCATGGACCGGCTCGCTTATTGGGACCGCAACGCGCCGCTGCCCGAGGAGCCGAAGCAGAGTATCGGCTGGGACGACGCCAAGTCCACGGTGCTCAAGGCCTATGGCGATTTCTCGCCGCGCATGGCCGACATCGCCGGCGACTTCTTCGCCAAGCGCTGGATCGATGCGCCGGTCCGGGAAGGGAAGTCGCCTGGCGCCTTCTCCCATCCGACGGTGCCGAGCGCGCATCCCTACATCCTGCTCAACTATCAAGGCAAACCGCGGGACGTGATGACGCTCGCGCACGAGCTCGGGCACGGCGTGCATCAGGTGCTGGCGAACCGGCAGGGACCGTTGATGGCGCCGACGCCGTTGACGCTCGCCGAGACGGCGAGCGTGTTCGGCGAGATGCTGACCTTCCGGGCGCTGCTCGAACAGGCGCCGAGCCAGCGCGAGCGCAAAGCACTGCTCGCGTCCAAGGTCGAGGACATGATCAACACCGTGGTGCGCCAGATCGCCTTCTACAGCTTCGAGCGCAAGGTGCACACCGAGCGTCGCGAGGGCGAGCTCACCGCGGAGCGCCTCGGCGAGATCTGGCTCGAGGTCCAGCGCGAGAGCCTGGGGCCCGCAATCGATCTCAAGACGGGTTACGAGAATTTCTGGGTGTACATCCCGCATTTCATCCACTCGCCGTTCTATGTCTATGCCTACGCCTTCGGCGACTGCCTCGTGAACTCGCTCTACGCGGTCTACGAGAAGGCCGATAAGGGCTTCGCCGATCGCTATCTCGACATGCTCGCGGCGGGCGGCACCAAGCACCATAAGGAGCTGCTCAAGCCGTTCGGTCTCGATGCCTCGGATCCGCAATTCTGGTCGATGGGACTGAAGGTGATCGAGAACTCTGATCGGCGAACTCGAGGCGATGGATGCCGGAAGCTGACATCGCGTCGCCGCCGCTGATCGGAACTATCGTCGCCGCAGTTCCGGTGGTGCTGTGGGTCGCGGCGCTCGTGTTCGCCGCTGTCGCCGTGTGGCGCGCCCCGCGGCCGATTACGCTTGGGCTGATCGCCGACAAGCTGGTGCGCTATCTGTTCGTGTTTCCGTTAGGGCTCCAGGGGCTGTGGGCCTTCTTCGGCCATGTATTCCTGCCCGAGGAGTCCGCGAACGCGATCGGCTGGGCGCCGAGCCCGTTCCAATATGAGGTCGGCGTCGCCAATCTGGGGCTTGGGCTCGCGAGCTTCTACGCGGCGTTCAAGGGCTTCGAGGCTCGGGCGGCCGTCGCCGTCGCTACCTCTTGTTTCCTCGCCGGCGCCGGCTTCGGCCACGTCATGGATATCCTCGCCGGCGACAATCTCGCGCCTGGCAATGCCGGTCCGATCCTGATCACCGATTTCCTCACCCCGATCGTCGTTCTGATCCTGCTCGTGCTCTGGCCGCGCTCATCGCAGGCCGTCAGTGTCAAAGCCAAGGATACCGTTGCCGGGAAGATCGAGGAGGCGCTGAAGGAGGTGCAGCAGGAGACCAAGCCTGAGCCGGCGCAGCGCATCGAGGATGAGCTCGAGCATGCGCGCAAAGCCATGCGGGAGGCGCTGACCGCGGGGTCGAAGCCGGAGGTTCTGCCTCCGGCGCGAGGCACCGCCCGCTCCGGCAATGCGCCGCGGCGGAAGGGCCTGCCGGATCGCGCCAACACCTGAGCCTCGGTACTGCTCAGTGCCGGGCGTACACTTCGGTGGTGCCGTCCTTCTTGATCAGCATCACGTCGTACGGTTCGAACTCCGCACCCTGCTCCATACCCGGTGAGCCGACCGGCATGCCGGGAACGGTGAGGCCGACCGCGTCGGGGCGCTCGGCGACGAGCCGCTTGATGTCGGGCGCCGGCACGTGGCCCTCGATGACATAGCCATCGATCTTCGCGGTGTGACAGGACGCAAGCTTATCCGGGATGCCGGCCTGCCGCTTCAGACTTGCGAGCGCGCTTGGGGTGGCGCCGTTGACCTCGACGGCGAAGCCGTTCGCCTCGAGATGCTTGACCCAGTTGCCGCAACATTTGCAGGTCGCCGACTTCCACACGGCGATGGGAGGCGCGCCGGTTTCCGCAGCGGCCGGGGACGCCATGGCGACCACCGTAGCCACGACCAAGATCAGGGAACGCATGGGCATGGTCCTTACTCCTCTCGCATGCGTGACAATGGGGTTCGCTGGCGCCTTCATCAACTGACAAATCCGTCATGCCATAGTGCCGCGCTGCCCTAGCAATTTCCCCCCGCTGCCCTACCTTTGAGGCCAAGCCCCCCATCGGACCCCCATGACCTCGGACCAGGAACGCAATCGCCTCACCGCTCGCGCCAAGCGCTATGGCCGCGTCGGCGCCAATGTCGGCGGCGTCGCCGCCCGCATCGCCACCAGCCGCTTGCTCGGTCTCGATCCCGACCGCGACCGCGAGGCCGCGAGCCTTGCCGCGGCCCTTGGCGGGCTGAAGGGGCCGATCATGAAGGTGGCGCAGCTGCTCGCCACCATCCCCGAGGCTCTTCCCGCCGAATACGCCGCGGAGCTTGGCCAGTTGCAAAGCCAGGCCCCGGCCATGGGCTGGCCCTTCGTCCGCCGGCGCATGGCGGCCGAGCTTGGTCCCGATTGGGAGCAGCGCTTTGCCAGCTTCGAGCGTGAGGCCGCCGCGTCCGCCTCGCTCGGTCAGGTGCATCGCGCCCGCGCCCATGACGGACGGTTGCTTGCGTGCAAGCTTCAATACCCGGACATGCAGTCGGCGGTGGAGGCCGATCTGCAGCAGCTCGGCATGTTGTTCTCGATCCATCGCCGCATGCGGCCGGCGATCGAGACCTCGGAGATGCGGCAGGAGATCGCGGCGCGGCTGCGCGAGGAGCTCGATTATGAGCTCGAAGCCAAGCACACGCGGCTCTATGGCCTGATCTTCGCCGGCGATCCTCTGATCCGCGTGCCGGAGGTGATCCCCGAGCTGTCGACGAAGCGGCTGCTGACCATGACCTGGCTCGAAGGCCGCCGCCTGCTCGACTATGCCGGCCGGCCGCTCGAGGAGCGCAATCAAATCGCGCGCGCCATGTTCCGCGCCTGGTGGTACCCGTTCAGCCATTACGGCGTCATTCACGGCGACCCCCATCTCGGCAATTACACCGTGTTCGAGGACGAGGGCGGCAGGGCGGCCGGCATCAATCTGCTCGACTATGGCTGCATGCGCACCTTCGCGCCGAAATTCATTCAAGGCGTGATCGACCTCTATCGCGGACTGCTCAACAATGACCGCGCGCTCGTCGTCCACGCCTACGAGACCTGGGGGTTCGCCGGGCTCTCCAACGAGGTGATCGACATTCTCAACATCTGGGCCAATTTCATCTATGGCCCCATGCTCGACGACCGGGTGCGCACCATCGCCGACGAGCAATCGCCGGGGATGTATGGGCGGCGCGAGGCCTTCCGCGTGCATCAGGGCTTGCGCGACAAGGGCCCGGTCAAGGTGCCGCGGGAGTTCGTGTTCATGGACCGCGCCGCGATCGGCCTTGGCGGCGTGTTCCTGCATCTCGCGCGGAATTGAACTTCCACCGCCTGTTCGACGACACCATCACCGATTTCGATCTGGCCGAGGTGGGGCGGCGCCAGCAAGAGGCCTTCACCGCCGCGGGCGTGCCGCTGCCGGAAGGGGTGGCTTGACCGCAATTTTTGCCGGGGCCGTGCCCCTTGGGAGCCGTCGTCCTCCTGGATTGCCGGGGGCGGCGGCTTTGTGGTATCTCGCGGGCAGAGTTGGGGCCAATAGGCGAGAATGGGAGTCGGGAATGAAGATCGATCCAGCAGAGGGCCATCCGGCAATGGACTACGCCGAGCATATGAGGACCTATCACCTGTTCCTCAAGCTATCGGCTTACACCGTCGTCATCGTGGCCATCATCCTGGCTGGCTTGACCCTGTTTGTGGTCTGACCGCGCCTAAACCTTTCCAGCCGCCGGGCGGCAGGATGCTGCCGCCCTTCGCAATTCGAGCCGATTGGCGCGTTAAGCGCGTTCAGGCCGGCTTCTAGCCTGCCGCCGGAGCCACGATGATCACCATTGGCGTGCCCGCCGAGAGCCCCGAGGAGACGCGCATCGGGCTCAGCCCCGAGACCGCGAAGAAGCTCGTCAAGAACGGCGCCAAGGTGTCGGTCCGCTCCGGCGCCGGCTTGCGCTCCCATTTCTCCGACGCCGATTACCGCGATGCCGGCGCCACCATCGCCGCGAGCGACGATGCGGCGGTGAAGGATGCCGACATCGTGCTCACGGTGCGGCGCCCACCGCTTGAGCTGGTGAAGGCGATGAAGCAAGGCGCCATGGTGATCGGCATGCTCGATCCGTTCGGCGATGCCGACGAGCTCGCGACGCTGGCGAGGACGGGCGCGAGCCTGTTCGCCATGGAGCTGATGCCCCGCATCAGCCGGGCGCAGAGCATGGACGTGCTGTCGAGCCAGGCCAATCTCGCCGGCTACAAGGCGGTGGTCGATGCCGCGGCGTTGTTCGAGCGGGCGCTGCCGATGATGATGACCGCGGCGGGCACGGTGCCGGCGGCGCGCGTGTTCGTGATGGGCGTCGGCGTCGCCGGCCTCCAGGCCATCGCCACGGCGCGGCGGCTCGGCGCCATCGTCACCGCGACCGATGTGCGTCCGGCGGTGAAGGAGCAGGTGGCGTCCTTGGGCGCGAAATTCATCGCCGTCGAGGACGAGGAGTTCCGTCAGGCCGAGACCGCGGCGGGCTACGCCAAGGAAATGTCGGACGACTACAAGAAGAAGCAGGCGGAGCTTGTCGCCGAGCACATCAAGAACCAGGACATCGTCATCACCACGGCGCTGATCCCCGGGCGTCCGGCGCCGAAGCTTCTCTCCAAGGCCATGATCGAGAGCATGAAGCCCGGCTCGATCATCGTCGATCTCGCCGCCGAGCGCGGCGGCAATGCCGAACTTACCGAGGCCGGCGAGATCGTCGAGCACAACGGCGTGCGCATCATGGGCAAGCTCAATCTTCCCGGTGCCGTGCCGGTGAATGCCTCGAGCCTTTATGCGCGAAACCTGCTCGCCTTCGTGGAGCCGATGATCGCCAAGGAGACCAAGGATCTTGCCGTCAATTGGGACGACGAGCTGGTCAAGGGCACGCTGATCGCCCGCGACGGCACCATCGTCAATACGATGATCGCGGAGCGGGTCGGGACGGGCAGCAAGGCGCCGCTCGCTGCCGCCGAGCCCAAGCCGACGAATGGCGCGAAGCCCGCCGCGAAGAAGACCGGCGGCGGCCGGCAGCCCAAGGGAGGGAAGACATGAAGCGCGTGACAAGCCTCTTGGCGGTTGCCGCCATCGGCCTTGCGGTGATGGCGTTTCCCGCCGGCGAAGCGCTGGCCAAGGAGGGCGCGGAGGGCGGCCACAGCTTCATCTCGTTCTTCTCGATCTTCGTGATGGCGATCTTCGTCGGTTATTACGTGGTGTGGAGCGTGACGCCGGCACTGCACACGCCGCTGATGAGCGTGACCAACGCCATCTCCTCGGTGATCGTGGTCGGCGCGTTGCTCGCCGTCAGCGTCGAAGCGGTGGCGCGGCGTCTCCGCGCAAGGCTGGACCGCGAAGCTCCTCGGCTTCGCCGCGCTGATCATGGCCAGCGTCAACATCTTCGGCGGCTTCCTCGTCACCCAGCGCATGCTCGGCATGTATCAAAAGAAGAAGAAGTGAGACGGGCATGAGTAACGATCTGGTCGCGCTGCTCTATCTCGTCGCCGGCGTCCTGTTCATCCTGGCGCTGCGCGGGCTGTCGTCGCCCGAGACCTCGCGCCGCGGCAACTACATGGGCATGATCGGCATGGCCATCGCGGTCGGAACCACGCTCGCCGTGGCGCGGCCTTCCGATCCTTTGACCTGGGCCATGATTTTGGGCGGCATCGCCATCGGTGGCGGTATCGGCGCCGTCACCGCCCGCCGCATCCCGATGACGGCGATGCCCGAGCTCGTCGCGGCCTTCCATTCGCTGGTCGGCATGGCCGCGGTGCTGGTGGCCGCCGCCGCGTTCTATGCGCCCGAGGCCTTTGGCATCGGCACGCCTGGCGACATCCACAAGGCAAGCCTGATCGAGATGTCGCTTGGGCGCTGCCATCGGCGCCATTACCTTCTCGGGATCGGTGATCGCCTTCCTCAAGCTGTCCGGGCGGATGTCCGGCAAGCCGATCATGTTGCCAGCGCGGCATCTCATCAACATCGCGCTCGCGCTCCTGCTCGTGCTGTGCATCGTGATGTTCTACCGCGAGCAGACCGCGTTCTATTTCTGGGCGATCGCGCTGCTGTCCTTCCTGCTCGGCGTGCTGATCATCATTCCGATCGGCGGCGCCGACATGCCGGTCGTGATCTCGATGCTCAACTCCTATTCGGGATGGGCGGCGGCGGGCATCGGCTTCACCCTCGGCAACACCGCGCTGATCGTCACCGGCGCGCTGGTCGGCTCTTCGGGCGCGATCCTGTCCTACATCATGTGCAAGGGCATGAACCGCTCCTTCATCAACGTCATCCTCGGCGGTTTCGGCGGCGAGGTGGCGGGGCCGGCAGGCGGCGCGGAGCAGAAGCCGGTCAAGCTCGGCTCGGCGGAAGACGCCGCGTATCTGATGAAGAATGCGAGCAAGGTCATCATCGTGCCGGGCTACGGCATGGCCGTCGCGCAAGCGCAGCATGCGTTGCGGGAAATGGCCGACGGGCTGAAGAAGGCCGGCGTCGAGGTCAAATATGCGATCCATCCCGTCGCCGGCCGCATGCCCGGTCACATGAACGTGCTGCTCGCCGAGGCCAATGTTCCTTACGACGAGGTGTTCGAGCTCGAGGATATCAACAGCGAGTTCGCGCAAGCCGACGTGGCTTACGTGATCGGCGCTAATGACGTGACCAACCCCGCGGCGGAAGACGATCCCTCGTCGCCGATCTACGGCATGCCGGTGCTGCAGGTGTGGAAGGCCGGCACCGTCTTGTTCAACAAGCGGTCGCTCGCGAGCGGTTATGCCGGCATCGACAATCCGCTGTTCTACCGCGACAACACCATGATGGTGCTCGGCGACGCCAAGAAGATGACCGAGGAGATCGCCAAGTCGCTGTAGCGGGGCCTGATATTAAATTCCGGCAATGTTTGCCGCGTGTTAACCCCTTGTCTCTATCCAGCTTTCGCCGGATTCGCGTCACGCCAAGGCCCCAAAGCCCGTGTCTTGGTGTTGCGCCTGCGGGGTCTCCCGCGACATAGCCAAGCACCTGCGAGACGGAGCGGAACCGACCTTGCTTTGCCGGAGTAATTCAAGACGCATGGAGCCCACTGTGGAAACCATGAAAGTCGCCAGCTTCGTCCGGCGTCCCGACATGCCGCTGACATCGCTCCGCGTCATCTTCTAAGCCCGATTGCAACAGCTGATTAAGCGTGAGCTCGCTTTGGTGAGCAAAGGGAGCTGACATGCGGCACATTACCGAACCACCCGTTCAAGTGCGGTTCACAGAGGAAACGATAGGGAGAGCAGGTCTCTCACAAGAACAAGATTGGAAAGGCATCGATCGCTCATGTTGAACCTCGTGCTCTCGCTGTTAGGCACTTATGCGCTGATCTGCGCCGGTGGCTTCGTGCTGCATCGCTATTTCATCTATCTCCCCGACAAGACGCGCTATGCGCCGCAGGACGTCGGCCTCGCCACGGTTCGGGAGGTGAGGTTCAGCGGCAAGGACGGCGTCAAGCTCATCGCCTGGTATCAGCCGGCGCGCGGGAAGAAGCCGACGCTGCTCTATTTCACCGGCAATAGCGGCTCGGCGGCGAACCGGGCGCGCAAGATCGAAGCCATCGCCGCGAGCGGCTATGGCGTGTTCATGCTCAATTACCGCCGCTATGGCGGTTCGGCGGGATGGCCGTCGGAGGCCAACAACGTCGCCGATGCGGCCGCGGCTTACGATTATCTCGAGGATATCGGCGTGCCGGCCCGCAACATCGTGGCCTACGGCGAATCTCTCGGCACCGGCGTTGCCACCCGGCTTACCCTGCAGCGCCCGGTCAAGGCGCTCGTGCTCGAGGCGCCGTTCACCTCCATCGTCGATGTCGGTCGTCAGGTATGGTGGTTCCTGCCGCTCCGCCTGATCATGACGGATCAATATCGCACCATCGACCGCATCGGTTCGGTGACTGTGCCGCTCATGATCGTCCATGGCGCCCGCGACGATCTGATCCCGGTCACCCATGCGCGGCAGATCTACGGCGCCGCCAACGAGCCCAAGAGCCTCGCCATCCTCAGGAACGCCGGCCACAACGACCTGTTCGAGCAGGGCGCCTGGCCGAAAGTCGCCGAGTTCCTCGCGACCTTCGAGGAGGAAGAGGTTCGTCCGGCCGCCGCGATCCAGCGTGCCTCAGTTCGAGCCGGTGGCGCTCGCCTCCTAGCCAAAACGCGACATCAGCCGGTCCTCGGGGTTAAGCCCCGAGGATGCGGCAGGCTGTGATTACCGGAAAGAACGGATGAGGCAATAAGGCCGCGCCGGGCGGGGCCTTGGCGACGGCGCGGCGGCCGCCGCCCTCACGCTGGGCTTTCTTGCGGGCGAGCTTGCGCGCGCGGCGAATGGCTTCGGCCTTTTCGCGGGCACGCTTCTCCGACGGCTTTTCGTAATAGTTGCGGAGCTTCATCTCGCGGAAGATGCCTTCGCGCTGCATCTTTTTCTTCAGCGCCCGCAGGGCCTGATCCACATTGTTATCGCGAACGACGACCTGCACGCGCGTTCCTCTCGAATGCCTTGGTTGAGAGAATGATGGTGGGCCAAACCCATCCATGTCCGGAACCTATCGGCCCCGAATCCGGCATTGCTCTAACAAAACTGCCGATATTTGTCCAGAGCGCGCAGTTCATGCCGTGACGGGGAGGAGGCGAATGTCGGCGTCAGCTCTTGGGGAACAGCCGCGTGATGTGACCCATCTTCCGGCCTGGCCTCGCCTCGGCCTTGCCGTAGAGATGCAGCGCCGTGCCTTCGGCACCGGCAAGCTCGCGCCAGCGCTCGACATCCGCGCCGATCAGATTGGTCATCACCGCGTCGCTGTGCCGATCGGTGTCCCCCAAGGGCCAGCCGGCAATGGCGCGGATGTGGTTCTCGAACTGGCTGACGCGGCAGCCGTCGATGGTCCAGTGCCCGGAATTGTGCACGCGGGGCGCGATCTCGTTGACAAGCAGGTGAGGGGTCTCGGCATCGCGCTCGAACATCTCGACGCATAGCACCCCGACATGGCGGAGCGCCTCGGCGATGCTGCCGGCGATCCGCCGCGCCTCGAACACCGTGTCGGCATGGAGCCGGGCCGGCACCCGGCTGATGGCGAGGATGCCGTCTTGATGCACATTTTCGCTCGGGTCGTAGAAATGAACCGTGCCGTCGGCGCCGCGCACGGCGACCACCGACACCTCGCGGTCGAAGGCGACCAGCCGCTCGAGCACGAGCGGTTGGCCCTTGAACGCCGTGATTGCGTCCGCCGCCTCTTTCGCGGTGCGGACAAGGGCTTGGCCCTTGCCGTCATAGCCGAAGCGCCGCGTTTTCAAGAGCCCCGGGAGCTTCACCGTCGCCAGCGCCGCTTCGAGGCTGTTCTCGTCGTCGACCGCGGCATAGTCGGCGACGGGGATGCCCAGGCTGCGGACAAAGTCCTTCTCGCTCAGCCGATCCTGGGTGACGGCGAAGGCCTCGGCCGGGGGATGCACCGGCGCGTGAGCGCCGGCGACCTTAAGCGCGCGCGCCGGGACATTCTCGAACTCGCACGTCACCACGTCCACGCGCGCGGCGAAATCCGCGAGCGCCGCCTCGTCGTCGAAGGTGCCGACCGTCGATGCGGCGGCGACGTCGAAGGCCGGCGCGTTCTCTTCGTCGGCATAGATATGCACGTTGAGCCCAAGCCTCGCCGCGGCGAGCGCCAGCATGCGGCCAAGCTGGCCGCCACCCAGAATGCCGATCGTGCTTCCGGGGGAAGAGGCTCAGCCATGCTCCTCCGGGGCCTCGGCCACGGCCTCGGTCTGTGCCGCCCGCCAGGCCATGACCCGGGCGGCGAGCGCCCGGTCCGACAGCGCCAGAATCTGCGCGGCGAGGAGCCCGGCATTGGCCGCTCCCGGCTCGCCGATGGCGAGCGTGCCGACCGGCACGCCGGCCGGCATCTGGGCGATGGACAAGAGGCTGTCGAGGCCCTTCAGCGCCTTGCTCTCGATCGGCACCCCGAGCACGGGCAGATCGGTCATGGAGGCGGTCATGCCGGGGAGATGGGCGGCGCCGCCGGCGCCGGCGATAATCACCTTTAGTCCTCGCGATTGCGCGCTGGTGGCGTAGTCGTAGAGCCGCTTCGGGGTGCGGTGCGCCGACACGATCTTGGTCTCGTAGGGGATGCGCAGCTCATCGAGCACGTCGGCCGCAGCCTTGAGCGTGGGCCAGTCTGAGCGGCTGCCCATGATGATGCCGACGCCGGGCTTCTCCTCGCTCATGTCATGCCTTTGGAAGGGGGACGTGGAGGCTTCTGGCGAAAAGCGAAGGGCTTTAAAGGGTTGTGCCCTGCTTGGCAAGGAGATTGGGCCTGGAGCGGCCTCAGCGATTGGCCCACAATGCCGGCTGCGGCGATCCGAGCCGAATTGGGGTTGGGGGACCTTAAGCGATGATGAGACTGTTTTTGTTGGTGGTCGCGGCGATCCTCGTGCCGCCCGCGCTCAGCTACGGCATCGATCCCGCCGCCGTTTTGCCCAAGACCATGACCATCGCGGTGGAAGGCACCGACCAGACCGAATTGCTGCGGGCGGTCATGGGCCTCTATCTCGGCATGTCCACTTTCTGCGCCATCGCCGCCTTCAAGCCGGAATGGCGCCACGTCGCCATGATCTGGGCCGTGTTTTTCCTCTATTCGATCGCCGCCGGCCGCATCCTCAGCCTCATCGTCGACGGCGTTCCGAGCCCCATCCTGCTGTTCTACATGGCGGTCGAGCTGATCGGCGGGACCATGGGCTCTACGTGCTCGCGAGAGAGCGGCGGAAGCGCGGAGCTAGGCGATGATGTCCGGCAAGAGTTGATCCTCGACCCGGGCAATCTCGTCCTTGAGATAAAGCTTTTTCTTTTTCAGCCGCTTCAGCTGCAATTGGTCGGCGCGGCCGGACTCCTCCAGCGCATTGATGGCGCTGTCGAGATCGCGATGCTCTTGCTTGAGCCTGAGCAATGTCGCCCGGAGCTCGCGAATGTCGTCGCTCTCCATGGACGCCCCTGCTCCTCGTTGGCTTTTGGGGACTAGAGCCGAAGTATCATGGCAAATCCGGGCGGCGCAAGGCTTCTCGACAGGCATTGCCAATTGGCTGTGTAGCGTTTCCCGGCCCCCTTCCAGCATTAGACAAAACGCCTCTAATTTGTCAGTATGAACGGTCGGAGACCAACTGAATCGGAGGTCTAGACAATGGCGCTTGACGCACATCTCGTGGAGTTGTCAGAGAAGCACCGCGCACTGGATCGCAAGATCGAAGAGGAGCAAGCGCGGCCAACGGCAGACGATCTCAGGATTGCCGACCTGAAGCGTCAAAAACTGCGTCTCAAAGATGAAATAGAACGGCTCAAGCACAAAACGAGCCATTAGGGCGAAAGCGTCCCGCCACGCGCGGGAGCGGGGAAAACGCCTCAACCGAGTATCGACGTGAAACCAGCGCGCGGCGTGGTCCGGGGCGCGCTTCGAACCTTGATCGCGGTCAAGGACGCGCCGCCAAAGCGCGGTTAGCGATGAGCGATACGTCCTGTGCGCACGGAGGGACCCAGGTGCAATTTTCAGACAAACTGTGGGTTGCGTTCCGCCTCGCCTTGGCCGCGCCCGTGGCGATGCTCTTGGTCTCGGGTGCGGCCGAGGCGGCCGACAAGACGCTGGTGAACAAGGGCGAGGTGTTCTGCGGGAGAATTGCTCCCGCTGCCATGCCATCGGCAAGACGGGCGAGAGCCCACATCCGCCGGCGCCGCCATTCCGGACCTTGTCGCGCAAATATCCGGTCGAGGATCTCGCCGAATCGCTCGCCGAGGGGATCGTCTCCGGGCATCCGGACATGCCGATCTTCATGTTCAGCCCGACCGACGTCGAAGCCATCATCCAATATCTGCAAAGCATCCAGGAGAAGTCTCTAGCCGGATCAGCGGCTGCTTCGGCTTCCGCGCCTTGGCCGCAAGCGCGACCTCGTGGGCGCGGCGGGCCCAGGCGACAAGCTCATCAGGATCGTCGAGCAGGCGCTCCGGGATCTCCCAATAGGACATGGCCACCGCGGCGCGGCCCTTGGGCCGGTAGGTGAACGGGCCTTTGCCCTCGGCGGCGAAAGCCTCGGACGAGGTCTCGTCGGCTTTGAGATAGAGCGTGTCGTCGACGAGAATGGCGAACATCACGCCGTCGGCATAGACGCCGGCGCCACCGAACATATTGCAAATCGACACCGGGCCGAAGCCGGAGAGCAGGTCGGCGAGGAATGTCTTATAGCCGTCGCTGACAGCAAAGATTTCAATTCCGCTCGTTCATCGATCGCCTGGCTGTGCGAGGCGTTGCTGCGCTGGCGGACTCAAAGCTGTCCACAGGACCGCAAAAGCCCACGCTCTTGCCATTTTGGCATGCCAATTAACGTCTGGTTCGGTCAATTCTGCTTTAATTTGGCCAAATCGGCCTGGCAACCGAAGGGGTATGCCAGGAGCGGAGGGCTTGGCGATGAAAAGCAAGCTGCTTTTGACCTTGTGGCTGATCGGCGGCGTTCTTTACGCGGGTAGCACCGCGTTCCTCGCCCAGGCTGTGCTCGGCGGGGGTGGAGCTTCCGAGCAAGCCGACGACCCTTGCGGTTGCCGCCGAGACCCAATGTGCCAAGGACGACGTCGCCCCCAAGTCCGCCGACGCCACGACCAAGACCGCGGCGGTCGCGCCGGCCAAGCCCGCGCCTTCCCCCCAAAAGAATGCCGGAGATCACGCGACACGGACTGTGGCGCCGCAGCCTTCCGCTGAAGCGGCTGACCAGAACGAGCCAGATGACCAAGTGCAGGGCGACGACAGCCAAGCTGGCGCTCAGCCCAACGCCATGCCTGGCGAAGACCAAGGCGAACCCGGCAGTGACACCGCTGCTCTCGACCAAGGTCAGGAGCCGCCGCTTCCGGGCGCGGGCGAAGAGGGTCCCGAACAGGAGGAATGGGCGTTGGTGGTCGCCGGCACGGCTGATATGCGGTCCGAGCCCGATTTGCGGTCGCCGATGATCTATGCCCTGCCGTCAGGGTGGCATGTGCGCGTGATCTCGCGCCAGCCGGGCTGGGTCCAGGTCCAGGATGCCAATAGTGGCGCCGCCGGATGGGTCGAATTCGTCGGCGCTGGCGGCGAGCGACGGACCCGGCACGCGGCCCGGCTATCGGAAGCTACGGGCAAGGTTATGGCGGCCCTTATGGACCGCCGCCGCGCTACGCCGATGAGGGTCCCTATCCTTGGCAGGCGCCGCGCCGCCAGTCGGCGAGTTCGGCGATTTCATCCGCCGGGCGCTGGGCGGCTTCTGAGCCGGGTCTTTAGCCCTTCCGCGGCACGCCAATCGACACGGTCAGCAGCGCGCACGGCTCCGGCGGGGTTTGCCCCAGGCATGGCGCGAGCCGTTCTGGATCAGGGTGTCGCCGGCGTTCAGCTGAACCGTCTCGCCGCTGTCGAGCTTCAACACGCAAGCCCCGCTCGCCACATAGATCAGATCGATGGTGTCGGTGGAGTGCCAGCCCGGATGCTCGGGGTCCATGACCGCCATCAGGCCGGGCAGCACCTTGTTGGTCTCGGCGAGGGCCTCGGCCCGATCCATGTCGACTGACTGCGGCGTGCCGTCGGGCGGCAGCGTGATCAGCTCGAAGCGATACCCGCCATCCGGTGGAAACCAGGTCCGATAGCTCGGCTCGGCCCCGGCATTGGGCAGGCTCGGCATGGTGTCCGCGCCCCAAAAGTCGAAGAAGGTCGCGCCAGGTAGAAGTGGCGCGACGACCGGTGGCACCGATGTGTCACTGGCGACGACAGAGGTCCCGTCCTTGGCTTGGCCGGTGACGACGCGACGGATGGCTGACGATGAGGTCGAGGGGGTACTCACCGGACTGTCTCAAGAAGCTCGGTCACGCGGCGGGGGGAAAGACCCCTGGGCGCTGCTCGCCCTTGTCGTGGCGGTGGGGAGCGCCGGCTTCGGCGTGACCGTTGTCTTCGGCCGCCGGGCGATGGCCGTTGCCGTCATGCTGGTCATGGCCGTCCAATGGGCATGCCGGGATGGCCGGCGACGCGGCGCTCATGGGCTACCGCGGCCTTGATGGCTCGCTCTGATTGTAAAGCTCCATATGCTCGGCATCTTCTTCGCCGACCGGCGTCAGGGCTTCATCCATATAGAGCTTGGCATTGGGCTCGGCCTCGATCTTGGCCAGGATCCGCTTCAGGTGCCGCCAGCGCCGCGTAAGTCTCGCGGCCTTCCGCGCCGTCTCTGCGGCATAGCGGGCATAGAAAGTGACAGGCGATTCGAGCGGCAGGCCGGGCCGGCGGTCAGGTGCGGTGCTTGACGCGGAAGATGCCCCATTGCAGCGGGTGCAAATTCTCGATGGTGACCGCGCTCGAGAACCACATCAGGATCGGCATCAGCGAGCGGAGATTGATGCCGGTGGCGGCGCCGCGGCGCATGATCGTCTCCAGATGCTCGTCGGTGTAGAAGATATCCCAGGCCGAGCGGTAAGCCGCCTGCCATTCCTCCCGCGTCATCTTGGGATGGCCGGTGACGACGTGCTCGAGCTCATATTTGTTGAGGTCGGGGTCCATCCACACATTCTTCTCGAACAGGACCTTGTGGTCCTCCGAGCCCGGCAGCGGCGTCAGCACGAAGAACTCGAGCGCGTCGAGCGGCAGCTCGTTCTTGATGATGTCGAGGTCGTGGCGGATCGAGTCCGGTGTGTCGTTCGGAAAGCCGAGGATGTAGCCGGCGAAGGTCATGATGCCGACCCGCTTCCACTCGAGCAGCATCTTGCGGTACTCGGTGATCTTGTTCTGCCGCTTCTTGGCGGCGATCAGATTGGCCGGATTGATGTTCTCGAGGCCGATGAACACGCGGGTGACGCCGGCGCGGTGCGACTTCTCGATGAAATTCGGGATCTTGTGGCACAGCGTATCGACCTGGATCATGAAGCGGACGTCCATGCCGTCCTCTTCGCGGAGCTTGATGATGCGGTCGTAGATCGCTTCCCAATCCTTGTTGCGGGCGAAATTGTCGTCGGTGATGAAGAACCGCTTCACCCCTTGGGCCCAATTCATGCGCAGGATCTGCTCGATCGAATCGGGCGAGCGGTAGCGCGACTTGCGTCCCTGCACGTTGATGATGGTGCAGAACGAGCATTGGAACGGACAGCCGCGGCCGGCATCGAAGCTCGTGACGTTGCCCACGGTGCGCTTGACGAAATCGGCGGGAAGGAAGGGCGGCGAGGCGACGTCGCCGATGCCCGGCAGATGCTTCATGTGGTCGTAAAGCGGCTTCAGCGCGCCGTTGCGGCATCGATCGAGGACCTCATCAAGGCCCTCCTCGGCCTCGCCGGCGAAGATGGAAACGCCGAGATCTTGCGCGACTCTTGATGTCGGCTTGGGTCTCGTTCAGCATGGCGAGGCAGCCGGAGACGTGGAAGCCGCCGATCATCACCTGCACGCCTTGCGCGTGAAAGGCGCGGGAGAGATCGAGCGCGCGCGGGAATTCGTTCGATTGCACGCCGACCAGGCCGACAAGACCCAAGCCGCCGTTCTGAGCAATGCGCTTGGCGAGGTCGCGGGGTTTCACCCGCGTATTGGTCTCATCGATGGCGATGACGTCGATCGGAAGGTCGGGACCGAGCATGCCGCGCTCGGCCGCGCCGCAGGCGAGGCTGTAGACTGCGGCAAGCGAGTTCGACGGCATGGTCGAGCGCAGCCACTGCACCACATAGCCGTCGGCGTCGTAATGCGACGGCTTGATGAGGATGAGCTGAAACCGACGCCCGGACGTTTTGCTCGGCATGCATTGGCCCCTGGTTTGAGGGCGCCCATGTTCCGGGGCGGTTGCGACATCCGCGCTTGTCGGCGCTGACGGCAATGACCGAGCGGAAGCCCGGCCTACAACCTGCGGTGACGAAACCCCCGAAACCCGCGCAACCGGCGACGCTGCTTTGTTGCGCCGCGTCAGAATTTGACTCTAAAGACTGAACCACATCTTGTCGGCTCCGTCCAACTGATTAACGGCGCGGAACACGGCGGTTTTTCGCTAGTTTGTGTCCGTTTTGGGGTCAATTCCCTGAGCTTTGTCGAACTCGGCGATGTCCCGCGCCAGGAAGTAATTGAGCATGGTGCGGATGGTCGCGATCACGGCGAGCTTGGTGATGTCGTCCCAGGTCGGCGCCACGGCGGTGCGCAGAATGTCGGCGGCGAGGGCAAATTCGAGCCCAAGCAGGATCCAGGTGGCGAAGCGAAGCCAGATCTGGCGGCCCGCGCTCTCGGTGGCCTGGCCTTGCGCGATCGCCTTCAACAGGGCGACGATGGCCTGAAGCGCGCCGAAGGCGACGGCGAACACCGCGCCGCACTCGATGGCAAGCGCGATGTAGCTCGCGACCACATTGAATTGCAATTCGAGCTCGATGGCTTGATCCCCCCGGGCGAGAGGATGCCTCGACTACGCATCCGGCGCAACGGGGTAGGCCGCAAGCTCCCGCGCCTTAAGCCTTTTTCAGGCGCTCGAGGTCGACATATTCGTCGAAGAAGCGCGTCTCCTCGTAGCGCTCCGAGGCGTAGGTGACGAGGATGGTGCCGGGCTCGAATTCGCTCAGCATCAGCCAGGTCCCGGGTCTCAGGTGGACGCCGCCGGTTGCCGGCGTAAGCCGGTGCTCCTCGAGGCCGGCCCCGGTCCGCGCCGTGATCAGGCAGGAGCCTTGGGCGACGATGAGCAGCTCGTCGCAAGACACCGCGTGGCCGGCGCGCGATTGGTCGCTCGGCACGTCCGAGATGATGAAGCTCCGCACCGGCACGAAGGGGAGCCCGCTCTCGACCTCGACGATGCGCATGCGCCCGCGCTGGTCGGAGTGCTCCTGGAGCTTGACGAATGTCAGACCCTTATTGGTCATTTGGCTGGTAGCGCCTCCTGATTGTGGCGGCGGTGGTGGCTAACGCCTTTAGCATAACGCCATTCCGCGACGGGCTTTGGCAGAACTCTTCGCCACACCAAAGCGGCGCGGTGGCGCGATGTGGCATGCCGGGGATCCGCTGGATCAAACCTCCTTGGCCAGGTCCCGCAGCCTGAATTTCTGGATCTTGCCTGTCGAGGTTTTCGGCAGCTCGGTGAACACCACCCGGCTCGGACATTTGAAACGCGCGAGCTTCTTCTTGCAATAGGCGATGATCTCGGCCTCGGTGACTTCGCAGCCCGGCCGCGTCTCGATGAACGCGCATGGGGTCTCGCCCCATTTGCCATCGGGTTTGGCGACCACGGCTGCGGCGGCGACGGCGGGGTGCTTGTAGAGCACGTCCTCGACCTCGATCGAGGAGATATTCTCGCCGCCGGAAATAATGATGTCCTTGGAGCGGTCTTTCAGCTGGATGTAGCCGTCCGGGTACAGCACGCCGAGATCGCCGGAATGGAACCAGCCGCCGGCGAAGGCGTCATCGGTCGCCTTCTTGTTCTTCAGATAGCCCTTCATGACGATGTTGCCGCGAAACATGACCTCGCCGAGGGTTTCGCCGTCGGCCGCGACCTGCTCCATGGTCTCCGGATCCTTCACGTCGAGGCCTTCCAGCGACACATAGCGCACGCCTTGGCGGGCCCGTTTGGACAGGCGCTCGGCCGGCGGCAGGTCGTCCCATTCCGTCATGCCATTCATTGATGGTGGCCGGGCCGTAGGTCTCGGTCAGCCCATAGAGGTGGGTGAGGGCGAAGCCCGCTTCGGCCATGCGCTGGAGCACCGCCTCGGGCGGCGGCGCCGCTGCATGATTGAAGGCGACGGTGTGGGAGAACTCACGCCTCTCGCCGTCTTCGGCATTGAGCAAGGCCGACATCACGAACGGGGCGCCGGAGAGATGCGTCACCTTGTGGTCGGCGATCGCGTCATACATCGCCTTGGCGCGCACCGAGCGCAGGCAGACATGGGTGCCGGCGACGACCGAAAGCGACCAGGGGAAACACCAGCCGTTGCAGTGGAACATCGGCAGGGTCCAGAGATAGACTGGGTGGGGACCCATATTGGTGGCGATGGTGTTGGCGTAGCACATCAGCGCCGCGCCGCGATGATGATAGACCACGCCCTTGGGATTGCCCGTGGTGCCGCTCGTGTAGTTGAGGGTGATGGCGTCCCACTCGTCCGACGGCATCTCCCAGACATAATCAGGATCGCCGCTTGCGATCAGGTCCTCATAGTCGATGTCGCCGGCGCGCTCGCCCTCGATCCCGCATTCCCTATCGCGATAGTCGACGACCTCCGGCTTGACGCGCGTTTCGCCGAGGGCCGCCTTGATCGTCGGGGCGAATTCGGTGTCGGCAATCAGGAACTTGGCGCCGGCATGGTCGAGCATGAAGGCCACGATCGGAGGATCGAGGCGGGTGTTGATGGCGTGCAGCACCGCTCCGGTCATCGGTACCGCGTAATGAGCCTCGAGCATGGCCGGCGAGTTGGCGAGCATTACCGAAACGGTGTCGTTCTTGCCGATGCCGCGCGCGGCAAGCGCAGAGGCAAGCCTGCGGCAGCGCTCGTAGAATTCGGCATACGAGTAGCGCCGCTTGCCGTGGATGATGGCGGTATAGCTCGGGAAAGGTCGCGGCCGCCCGCTCGAGGAATACGAGTGGCGTTAGCGGCTGATAGTTCGCGGCAGTTTTGCCGAGGTCGGTGTCATAGGGGCTCGTCATGGCCACCTTTGGTGCGTTTCCTTGACGCACCCTAGCCAAGCTTAAGCCCTTCGATCAATTGCTCTTGTGGCGGAGACAAGGAATTCTTCGCCGTGGCGCCGGGGCGCGCTGTCAGCCCCGGGAGTAATAAGCGAGCACGCCGGCGAAGACGCCGGTCGCAGCCAACACCAAAATCAGAAACAGAATGCCGCCCGTGGTCATGACGAACCCCCATTGCCGTGGAGGCGCAACAATCAGGCGCGGCGCGGCGTCGTTCTTTGATTTCGGTCAAAAAGGATGGGCTTCGAGCCGTGGCTCGACGCCGCAGTAACTTGTCAATCCTGGTCTTGCAGGTCCCGCTTCAGCTCTTTCAGCTTGGCGAACACGGAATCGGCGTCGGGGACGTCCTCTTCCTCCTCAGGCGCCGCCATGGCTTCGCGGGCCTGTTGGGCGAGCGCCGTCGCCATCGGCGCCTCGGGGACTTCAGGGGTCTCGACGTCCGGTTCCGGCACGGCGTCGATGGTCTCCTCGGTCGGCGCCAGGGTCTCGCCCTTTGCAGGTGCAGTGCCCTCGCGCTCGCGCTCGAGTTTTGCGGCGGCCTTCTTGACCTCGGCGTCGAGATCGATCTGCGAGCACAGTCCGAGCGTCACCGGATCCTGGGCGACCAGATTCTGGGAATTCCAATGGGTGCGCTCGCGGATGGCGATGATGGTCGGCTTGGTCGTGCCGACGAGGCGCATGATCTGTGAATCTTTGAGCTCGGGATGGTTCTTCAACAGCCACAGAATGGCGTTGGGCCGATCCTGACGGCGGGACACCGGCGTGTAGCGCGGTCCGCGCTTGGTCTTGACCTCGGGAACCTCGACCTTCGGCTCGGCGAGCTTGAGGCGGTACGACGTGTCCTCCTCTGCCTTCGCGATTTCGTCGCGGGTGAGCTGGCCCGAGGAGATCGGGTCCATGCCTTTGATGCCATGGGCCACGTCGCCATCGGCAATGCCCTTCACTTCGAGCACGTGTAGGCCGCAGAACTCGGCGATCTGCTCGAAGGTGAGCGACGTATTGTCGACCAGCCAAACGGCGGTCGCTTTGGGCATCAGCGGGGTACGGTCCATGGGTCTGCAATACCTGTTAATGGAGCGGGCTCTCCCTCGCCCCTTGACGTCGTGAGAGCCAGCCAAATTCAATTGAAGGGGAAGAGCCTTATATAGGCCGCTCGCGATGCTGACGCAAACGGTTCAGGTACTTTTCCCGGCCTTCCCGGGGGCAGACTTTAGTCCCGGACCAGAACGATCTTGCCGATATGGTCGGGATCGTCGATGCGGGCGTGGGCCGCGGCCGCATCCTTCAGGTCGAAGGTGGAGTCGATCACCGGCTTCAGGCTGCCTTTGGCGACGAATGGCCAGACCTTGGCCTCGATGGCGCGGGCGATGCGCGCCTTGGCCTCCTCGCTCTGGGCGCGAAGCGTGGAGCCGGTGAGGGTGAGCCGCCGCAGCATCAGGCGCATCAGATCGAGCTCGACTTTCGAACCTTTGAGAAAGGCAATCTGGACGATATGGCCGTCGACGGCGGCGGCGCGGAGATCGCGCTCGACATAGTCGCCGCCGACCATGTCGAGGATGACGTCGGCACCATGGCCCTCGGTCACGTCTCGCACCACCTCGACGAAATCCTCCTCGCGGTAATTGATGGCCCGTGTGGCGCCGAGTTCCTCGCAGGCGCCCGTCTTCTCGTCCGTGCCGGCGGTGACGATCACCTTGGCGCCGAACAGCCGGCCCATCTGGATGGCGGTGGTGCCGATGCCGCTCGCGCCGCCATGGACGAGCAGCCAATCCCCAGGCTTCAGTCCGGCGCGCTCGAAAACGTTGTGCCATACCGTGAACACGGTCTCGGGGAGCGCGCCGGCTTCGACCATGGACAACTCTTCGGGCACGGGAAGCGTGGTGGCTTCCGGCGCGACGCAGAATTCGGCATAGCCGCCACCGTTGGTGAGCGCGCAGACGCGGTCGCCTTCCTCGAACCGCGTCACGCCGCTGCCGCGTGCCGCGACGTGACCGGCGACCTCAAGTCCAAGCAGCTCCGAGGCGCCCTTGGGCGGCGGGTAGAGGCCTTGCCGCTGGAGCACGTCCGGACGATTGACGCCTGCGGCCTTGACCTCGATCAGCACCTCGCCGGGGACCGGGAGTGGGAACGGGCCGCGTCGCCGGCTCGAGGACCTCCGGGCCGCCTTTCTCCTTGGCTTCGATCACGGTCATGGTCAGAGGCAGCATCGTGTCTCCCTTCCTGTCCCGACGGCGGTGACAGTGCCGGAGCAAGCAGTCCTTCACGCTCGGGTCAAGTCCGCCGATGGGGGTTAGCGTCCGCTGACGAGATGATACAATGGAGCCATGGACCTCGATGACCTCGTGCCGAAGAAGCCGAAGGGCTACGAGCTTGGCCAGGACTTGACCAAGCTCTCCGTCGGCGAGCTTCGCGAACTCGTCGATGCCTTGAAGGCCGAGATCGCCCGCGTCGAGGGAATGGCCGGGGCCAAAGAAGCGTCGAAGAACGCCGCCGACGCCGCCTTCAAGCGTTAACCATGTGTAAGCAAACGGGTTCTTTAGGTAAATCAGGCCTTAGCATTAACGCGTTGTTAGCACCTGAGCGCTAGTCTCAAAGCCATCCAGTCTTCTGGATTTCCGAGTGGTCCATCCACTCTGTTTGACGCCTCCCTGTTAACTTCCTGAGCCGCCTTAAGGCGGCTCTTTTTTTGCCCCATTCGAACGTTTAACCTCTTCCGCGCGCGAGGGCAGACAAGCGGCCCCCGCTCGGTATTATGCCGTGGGCACGGGTTGAGGGAGTAGCCGATGGCGGGGACATCGAGGAACGGTGACGGCGTCACCGTTTCATTCGGCGCGAAATTTGCGCAATCGGAACAGTTCAGAATCGTGTTCCGCGAGGGCATGGCGCTGGTCGAGGCGGCAGCGACCTATCTCGATGGCGACGGACGCAAGGAGGCGCGGAAGCTCGAGCCGCCGCACTCGCTCGCCTACGCCACCGAGAGCATGCGTCTCACCACGCGACTGATGCAGCTTGCGTCATGGCTCCTGATCAGGCGCGCCGTGAGCGAGGGCGAGCTGACGCCGGGCCAGGCGCTCGAGGAGCAGCGCAAGATCAAGCTTCCGGCCAAGGGCGGCGACCAGCCGAGCCGGGGATTCAACGCGCTGCCGCCGAGACTCAAAGATCTTGTCGCGCAGAGCATCAAGCTCCAGGACCGCGTGATGCGGCTCGACCAGATGCTCGGTCTGGAGCCGGCCGCCGCGCCCATCGCGGCGGAGACGGGCGATCATCCGCTTGAGACGCAGTTGTCGCGGCTGCGGGCGGCGTTCGGCACCGGGACCGACTAAGGCTTACGGGGCGCGGCCACCCTCTAACCTGGTCTGAAACCTCCGCAACAAAATGCGTGCGGGCGGGTCCGCTTTTTCAATATCGCAGTGTCGGCGGCGTGGCTAAATAGGCGGCGCGGAACGGACGCGTGATATCAGCGAGACGAACCATGGACGACCTAGGGTCGATGTTCAGCCTTAACAATTTGCCGGGCCATCTTTCCTATCTGCTGATCGCGGTGTCCTATTGGCTGACCGAGATGTTCTGGCTGCGGGTCGTCGCCATCGTCGGCTTGGCCTTTGAAATACTTTATTTTTATTACTCGGGCGGGGATCTCCGCACCGGCATCGGCTGGGATTTGATTTTCATCGCCATCAATGCCTATCAGCTGTTCCGGCTGATGCAGGAGCGGCTTTCGTTCCACTTGCCGGAGGCCGACCGCGACCTGCTCCGCAGCGTGCTTGTCGGCCTGAAGGATGCGCAAATCGTGCGGCTCCTCTCGGCGGGAGAGTTTGGCGACATTCCTCAAGGCGCCAAGCTTACGGAAGAGGATCAACCCCTCGAACGGCTATTCTTCATCTGCGCCGGTCACGTCGGGGTCATGGTCGGTGGGCGCGAGGTTTCGCGCTTGGAGAAAGGCAGCCTTGTCGGCGAGATTGCATTCCTGACGGACAAGCCGGCCTCGGCGACGGTGGTGGCGGAGGACGAGGTGCGCGCGCTCGTCTTTGACAAGGACAGGCTGAGGCAGCTCTTCAAAAACGAAACCGAAGTCGCCGGCCTCATCTATCAGCTCATGGGGCGCGAGCTCGCCCATAAGGTGAAGGTCAGCAACACGCTGATCGCCGCAGCGACGTAAGCCTCGGGGCCGATCATCTGCGGACAGGCTCGGCGCTGGCCGGCCTCAATGGCTGGCCGACGTGTCGATACGGGCGAGCCGCAGCAACCCTATTTGAGGAAGCCCTCGTATTTCTGCTTGAAGCGGCTGAGGCGCCCGCCGCGGTCGATCAGATGATGGCCGCCACCGGTCCAGGCCGGGTGGGTGTTGGGATCGATATCGAGCTTGAGCGTCTCGCCCTCGGACCCATAGGTCGAGTAGGTGATGAACTCGGTGCCGTCGGTCATCACCACCTTGATGCGGTGATAATCGGGATGGATGTCACTTTTCATGGCGGTTTGCCCTAGGAAATCGCGGGTTCTCTTGTCTCGGCGGAGCCTATAACGGAACTTCGGCGCCGGGGCAAGACTGCGCCGGAAAGGCGCGGCCTAGACCTTTGCGATAACAGCGCGAGCCACGTACAGTCCTTTGACTTGCAGCCACCTTGGGGTCGCCTTCTCGTGACGGGCAAGCCGAACGGCCAGGACCTGGATGCGCCGCTTTCTGCTCCGGCGTTGCGGGAGGGTCGCGCGCCTCGCGCCTCGCTCCGCCCGCTGCTGGCGCTGAAGCCTTACCTCTTCCGTTACAAGGGCATGGTCGGGGCGGCGCTGCTGTCGCTGATCGTCGCCGCCGCGGCGACGCTCGCGGTGCCGCTCGCGGTGCGGCGCATGATCGATGTCGGCTTCACCGGCCTCGAGCCTGGGCTCGTCGACAAATATTTCGCCACGCTGCTTGGCGTTGGCTTCATTCTCGCGCTTGCCAGCGCCGCCCGCTTCTATTGCGTCAATTGGCTCGGCGAGCGCGTGGTCGCCGATGTCCGCACCGCGGTGTTCGAGCATCTGACCGGATTGAGCCCCGCCTTCTACGAGACGGTGCATTCCGGCGAGGTGATGTCGCGGCTCACCGCCGACACCACCCAGATCAAGGCCGCGGCGAGCACCACCATCAGCCAGGCCTTGCGCAATCTCGTGGTCATGATCGGCGCCGTGGCGATGATGATCGTGACCAGCCCGAGACTGTCGCTCCTGGTGCTGATCGCCATTCCCATCATCGTCCTGCCGCTGGTCGCCTATGGCCGCGCCGTGCGCGCGCTGTCGCGGGAGGCGCAGGACAGTCTCGCCCACGCTTCGGCCTTCGCCAGCGAAAGCCTCGCCCAGATCAGGGTGTTGCAAGCCTTCACCCATGAGGAGGCGGCGAGCAGCCGGTTCGGGGCCGCGGTCGAGCGTTCCTTCGTCGCCGCCAAGGCCCGCACCAAGGCCCGGGCAGGGCTCACCGCGATCGCCATCTTCCTCGTGTTCGCGAGCGTGGTCGGCATTCTGTGGTACGGGGCCCAGGACGTGCTCGCCGGCACCATGACCGGAGGCCGCCTCGGGCAGTTCGTGCTTTATGCCGTGCTCGCGGCGAGCTCCATGGGCGGCTTGAGCGAAGTGTGGGGCGAGATCAATCAGGCCGCCGGCGCCGCCGAGCGCTTGAGCGAGCTGCTCGAGGTGCAGTCCAAAATCAAGTCCCCCGAGCATCCCGTGAAGCTGCCTGAGCCGCCGCGGGGCGAGATCGGCTTTGATGACGTCGTGTTCGCTTATCCCACGCGGCCAACGGTCAGCGCCCTCAACGGCATCTCGTTCAAGGCGAAGCCCGGCGAGCGCCTCGCCATCGTCGGGCCGTCAGGTGCGGGCAAGACCACGATCTTCGCGCTCCTGCTCCGCTTCTACGATCCCCAAGCCGGCAAGGTGACCGTTGACGGCGTCTCGGTGCGGGAGGCCGATCTCAAGGCGCTCCGCTCGCGCTTTGCCATCGTGCCGCAGGAGCCGGCGCTGTTCGCCGACACCGTCGCCGGCAATATCGCCTATGGCACGGGCGAGGCGAGCCGCGCCGAGATCGAGAAGGCGGCGCGCGCCGCCTTCGCCCACGACTTCATCATGGCGCTGCCGCAAGGCTACGACACCATGCTCGGCGAGGGCGGCGTGACGCTTTCCGCAGGACAGCGCCAGCGCATCGCCATCGCCCGGGCGGTGTTACGCGATGCCCCGATCCTGCTGCTCGACGAGGCGACGAGCGCACTCGATTCCGAGAGCGAGACTCTGGTGCAGCGGGCGCTCGACCGCATCATGGAAGCGCGCACCACCCTCGTGATCGCGCATCGCCTCGCCACCGTAACCCGCGCCGACCGCATCCTCGTGCTCGACCAGGGACGGCTCGTCGAGGAAGGCACGCATCAGAGCCTGATCGGCCACGGCGGCGTCTATGCGCGCCTCGCCGAATTGCAATTCGCCACCGACGCCGCCTAGTCCTGGTGGTGCCCAAGATGCGCGGCAAGCCGCGTGAGGTAGGGGTCGGTGACGCCGGCCTCCTCGAGATGCCGCAGCGTCCGCATCACATATTCGACATTGCCGCCGGCCTGACCCTTGCCGCTCTTGACGATGCGCACCTGATCCTCGAGCGAAAGCCCGCCGGCATATTGGGCGTGGCGGCGGTCGACGAGATAGGTCAGCGCCCGCAAGGACCGGCCTGAGCCGTCGAGCAGGCGGATGAGGCCGATAGGCCTCCTAATAGACGTCGGTGACCTGCTCGCGCTCGCGGAGATAGGCGATGGTGTCGTTTTCGGCGCCGTCGGCGACGCGAAAGGCGACGCCGCGGCAGGCGCCGCCGCGGTCGAGCCCAAGCACGAGGCCGGGCTCGGCATCGGTGCCGCGATGGACGATGGAATAGACGCAGAGCGCGCGATGCGCGCCCTTGAGCAGCGCCGGAGCCGTCTCGCTGAAGGGGAAGCCCGGCCGCCACATCAGCGACCCGTAGCCGAACACCCAGAGCTCAGACATAGTTCAATCTAGTCTTCGTGCCCGTGAGGGCGGCCGAAGTCGGGCGCGGGCGTATCTTGGCCGGCCTCGATGACGCCGCGGCGGATGGCGCGGGTGCGGGTGAAATGGTCGTAGAGCGCTTCGCCGTCGCCCCGCCTGATGGCTTTGGTGAGCGCCGCCACATCCTCGTTGAAGCGGCCGAGCATCTCCAACACCGCCTCCTTGTTGTTGAGGAACACGTCGCGCCACATCGTCGGATCGGAAGCGGCGATGCGGGTGAAGTCGCGGAAGCCGCCGGCCGAGAACTTGAGCACTTCCGAGCGGGTCACCGCCTCGAGCTCGTCGGCGGTGCCGACGATCGTGTAGGCGATCAGATGCGGCAGATGGCTGGTGACGGCGAGGACAAGGTCGTGGTGCTCGGGCGTCATCACTTCAACCTTGGCGCCGAGCAGCCGCCAGAACGCGGCGAGCTTGTCCACGGCCTCTGGGTCGGTGCCGTCAGGCGGCGTCAGGATGCACCAGCGGTTCTCGAACAACTCCGCAAAACCGGCATCGGGACCGGAATGCTCGGTGCCGGCGACCGGATGGGCCGGCACGAAATGCACCGTCTTCGGCAAATGCGGCCCCATATCGCGCACGATCGAGGCCTTCACCGAGCCCACATCCGAAACGATCGCGCCCGCCTTGAGATGCGGACCGATTTCCGCGGCGACGGCGCCGCAGACGCCGACCGGAACGCAGACGATGACGAGGTCGGCGCCTTCGACCGCCTCGGCGTTGGTCTCGACCACCTTATCGGCGAGGTCCGAGCTCGACGACGCGCTGTCGCGTCTCCGGCGAACGCGAGGAGGCGACGATCGCGCGCACGGCGCCTTGCGCGCGGGCGGCGCGGGCGATCGACGAGCCGATCAGCCCGAGCCCGATGATGGCGATGGTGTCGAACAGGGGCGGGGTCATGAGCGGGCGGAGACCTTGGCGCCCATGAAGGCGTGAAGCGCATCGAGCACGGCGCGGTTCTCGGCCTCGGTGCCGATGGTCAGGCGCAACGCGTCGGGGAAGCCATATTCCTCGACCCGCCGCAGAATGATGCGCCGCGACTGGAGAAATGTCGTCGGCCTCGACCGCGGACCGTCCGTCGCCTTTGGGGAAATGGACCAGCAGGAAATTGGCGGCGCTCGGGGTCACGTTGAGGCCGAGCTTGGTGAGCGCCTCGGCCATGCGCCCGCGCCAAAGCTCGTTGTGCTCCGCCGATCGCGCCACTGCGGCGCGGTCCTGAAGTGCGGCGACGCCGGCGGCGATGGCGGGCCCGGACACGTTGAATGGCCCCCTGATGCGGTTGAGCGCATCGGCGATGTCGCCGGGGCAATAGGCCCAGCCGATGCGGAGCGACGCGAGCCCGTAGATCTTGGAGAAGGTCCGGGTCATCACCGTGTTCGGCGTGGTCGCGACGAGCTCGATGCCGGCTTCGTAGTCGTTCGCCCGCACATATTCGGCGTAAGCCGCGTCGAGGACGAGGAGGACGTTGTCGGGCAGGGCCGCGCGCAGCCGCTTGACCGCATCGAAGCCGAGATAGGTTCCGGTCGGATTGTTGGGATTGGCGAGGAACACCATGCGCGTCGCCGGCGTGACGCGCGCGATGATGGCATCGACGTCGGCGGTGAGCGCCGTCTCCGGCGCGACCACGGGGGTTGCACCGGCGGCGAGAATGGCGATGCGGTAGATGAGGAAACCGTGCTCCGAGTAGATCGCCTCGTCGCCGGGCCCGAGATAGGCGGCGGCGAGCAGGTTCAACAGCTCATCGGAGCCGGCGCCGCAGACGATGCGCGCCGGATCGAGGCCGTAAAGCTTGGCGATGGCCTCCCGCAAGGCGCGCGCCGAGCCGTCGGGGTAGCGGGAGAGGTCTGCTGCCGCGGCGAAGGTAAGCTTCGACCGCGGCGGGGCTCGGGCCGAACGGCGTCTCGTTGGAGGAGAGCTTGATCACCGGCTCGCCGCCTTGAAGCGCGCTCTTTCCCGGCACATAGGGCGCAATGTCGAGAATGCCTCGGCGTGGGCTCAAGGCCCGCTTCGCGGTCATTGCCGTCTCTCCTGGTCAATCCGTCCCGGGGCTCGCCCGGCGCGGCCTCTCATAGGACCTTTACTTTAGCGAAAGCAAAGAAAACATTGACTTTCGACGCTAAGCTCCTAGCTAACGCCGAATTGTGAGGATCGGGGCGAAGGTGGCCTCGCCGATGGAGTTCGACGCGCGCCAGCCATGAGTGAAGCACCGACATCCGAGGTCCTTCGCGACCACTCCGTGCGGCTCGCCCAAATCGCCAATCCACAGAGCGAGATCGTCCATTTCGGCGCGGATGACCCCCTGCCGCTCGACTGCGGTGCCGCGCTCGGGCCGTATTCCATGGCCTACCAGACCTATGGCACGCTCAACGCCGACAAGTCGAACCTCGTGCTGGTTTGCCACGCGCTGACCGGCGACCAGCACGTTGCCAATATCCACCCCGTCACCGGCAAGCCCGGGTGGTGGGAGACCATGGTCGGGCCGGGCAAGCCGATCGACACCAACCGCTTCTTCGTCATCTGCCCCAATGTGATCGGCGGCTGCATGGGCTCGACCGGGCCGAGCTCGATCAATCCGGCGACGGGACGTCCTTATGGGCTCGATTTTCCGGTGATCACCATTGCCGACATGGTGCGGGCGCAAGCGAAGCTGCTCGACCATCTCGGCATCCCCGGCGTGCTCTGCGTGCTCGGCGGCTCCATGGGCGGCATGCAGGTGCTGGAATGGGCCGCGACCTACAAGGATCGCGTGTTCTCCGCGGTGCCGATCGCTTGCGCCGCGCGCCACTCCTCCCAGAACATCGCCTTTCACGAGGTCGGCCGCCAGGCGGTGATGGCCGATCCGGATTGGTGCGAGGGACGCTATCTCGACGAGGGCAAGAGCCCGCGCAAAGGGCTCGCCGTCGCGCGCATGGCCGCGCATATCACCTATCTGTCGGACGATGCCCTGCACACCAAGTTCGGGCGCAACCTCCAGGATCGCGACAAGATCACCTTCGGCTTCGACGCCGACTTCCAGGTGGAGAGCTATCTCCGCCATCAAGGCTTGAGCTTCGTCGATCGCTTCGACGCCAACTCCTATCTCTACATTACCCGCGCCATGGATTATTTCGATCTGGCCGCGGATCATGGCGGGGTGCTCGCCAATGCCTTCCAGGGCACCAAGACGCGGTTCTGTCTCGTCTCCTTCACCAGCGACTGGCTGTTCCCGACCGAGGAGAGCCGGGAGGTCGTGCATGCGCTGAACGCGGTCGCCGCCAATGTCAGCTTCGTCGAGCTCAAGACCGAGGGCGGCCACGATTCCTTCCTGCTGCATGAGCCGGAGCTGTTCGACACCATTCGCGGTTTCGTCAACGCCGCGGCGCGGCAGCGTGGCGTCCCGGAGGCGGAAGGGTGGTTGCCGTGAACGTCAACGTCCCGCCCCATGCCGTGCGGCCGGCCGAGACCTCGCGCGTCGATCTTCTGCTCATCGCCGATATGGTGACGCCCGGCGCGCGCGTGCTCGACATCGGTTGCGGTGACGGTACCTTGCTGCGCCTCTTGGCCGCGAAGCGCGGCGTCGACGGCCGCGGCATCGAGCTGAGCCAAGCCGGGGTGAATTCCTGCGTGGCCCAGGGTCTCGCGGTGATCCAGGGCGATGCCGACACCGACCTCGCCTATTATCCCGACCATGCCTTCGACTATGTGGTGCTGAGCCAGACGCTCCAGGCGACCTACTCGCCGCGCCAGGTGCTCGAGCAGCTGTTGCGCATCGGGCAACGGGCGATCGTGTCGTTCCCGAATTTCGGCCATTGGCGCGTGCGCACCCAGCTTCTGTTCGGTGGCAAGATGCCGCGAACCGACAATCTGCCGGACCGCTGGTACGACACGCCCGAACATCCATCTCTGCACCATCAAGGATTTCCTCGGCCTCTGCCGCGACGTCGGCGCCAAGGTCGACCGGGCCGTCGCGCTCAACGCCTATGGCTCGAAGCTCGGCGTCTCCATGCCGTTGTTCATGCAGAACCTGTTCGGCGAGCAGGCGGTGTTTCTGTTGTCGCGCTAATGCGCGGGCAAGCCCTCGGCGTGACGCCCGCCGGAACTGGGACCACGCGGCGGCGGAAGCCCCGCACCTCTTTCACCGGCACCCCGGCATAGATCTGCTTCGACGCCTCGACCATGAGCACGCCGGAGAAGGCGGGCCACAGCACGAGGCCGAGCCGCTCCCAGAACACCGGCCATTTCAAGAGAACGCGCCACGAGAACGGCGGCATGTACAACGCGTGCTGCCAATCCTCCGGCGAGAACATCGCCTCCTTCAGGAGGCGCACCAGCTGCGAGCGGCTGAAGGGGCGGCCATGGCCGAACGGCGTGCTATCCACCCGGGCCCACAGCCCTCTGCGGTTGGGGACGATCAGCGAGCAACCTCCCGTTCGGCGCCAGCACGCGCCACACCTCCCGCAGCAGCTGACGAGTGTGCTCGCTCCATTCGAGCAGATGCACGAGGACGATGCGATCGGCGCATTCGTCGGGAAGCGGAAGTTCGGTCTCCTCGACCAGCACGCTCATGCCGTCGCCGCCGTTCGGCCAAGGCACGGCGCCGAGCTCGGCGGGCATCAGCGCGCCCAAGGGACTGGCATCGGATCTGAAGGCGCCGAGATAGGGGGTGGCGAAGCCGAGGCCGAACAGGCTCATGCCGTTCAGATTGCTCCAGCGGGCCCTCGATCCTTGCGCCGAGCAGCCGTCGCACCACGCCGCCAAGCGGCGAGGCGTAGAACTCCTTGAGATCGATGGCATCGAGATGCATCACGCTGTCATCATACGCTTGACATTGAGCGCGGCCTACCTCCCCTTGTGGGGAGGTAGGCTTGCGTAGCAAGCCGGGTGGGGGGCTCGAGCAGATAACGAAGGATGACCGTCCTTTGGATCAGACGCCTTGGCAGCCTGCGTTTTAATCCGTCGCCCGCGGATGCTAGGGTAGCCGATCAGCAACAGAGTACGGCAGGGCGTAATGGCAAAACTCGACGTTCACCAATTTCCCGCGCGCGGCGACAATTACGGCGTGCTGATCCACGACCCCGACACCGGGGCCACGGCCTCGATCGATGCGCCCGATGCCGAAGCGGTGCTTGCGGCGCTGCACGAGAAGGGATGGGAGCTCACGCATATTCTCATCACCCATCACCATCACGATCATACCGCCGGCAACGAAGTGCTGAAGCGGATGACCGGTTGCACCATCGTCGGTCCCGCGGTCGAAGCGCGCACCATTCCCGGCATCGGCGTCGAGGTGAGCGAGGGCGACACCGTCGCCATCGGCAACGCCAAGGGGCTGGTGATCGAGACGCCCGGCCACACCCGCGGCCACATCAGCTATTTCTTCCCCGATGACGGCATCGCCTTTGTCGGCGATACCATGTTCTCGGTCGGCTGCGGCAAGCTGCTCGAGGGCGACGCCAAGATGATGTGGCACTCGCTGCAGAAACTGATGGCGCTGCCGCCGGAGACGCAAATCTATTGCGGCCATGAATACACCAAGGCGAATATCAAATTCGCCATGACCGTCGAGCCCGGCAACGCGGCGCTCCAGGCGCGCGCCGCCGAGGCCGACGCGCTCGTCGCTCGCGGCGAGCCGACGCTGCCGACGACGGTGGCGCAGGAGGTTGCCACCAATCCATTCCTGCGCCCGACAAGCGCCGAGATCCAGAACCGCCTCGGCATGGAGGGGCGGGAGCTGTGGGAGATCTTCGGCGAGACCCGGAAGCGGAAGGACAGGTTCTAGCCGTCGTCGCGATCGGATTTGGCGCGCGCGTCGAATGCGCGTTTGGCCCGCTCGATCTCGGCCTGGTGAAGGCGCGCCCAGGAGCCTAGTGCTTCCACGGGCTTCCACAGCGAGCGGCCAAGCTCGGTCAATTCATAATCGACCCGTGGTGGAATCGTCGGGAACACCGTGCGGGTTACGAGCCCGTCCCGCTCCAGTCCCCGCAGCGTTAGCGTCAGCATCCGCTGCGAGATGCCGCCGACGAGCCGCTTGATCTCGTTGAAGCGCTTCGGCCCGTCACCCAGCAAGCTGATGACGAGGACGCTCCATTTATCGCCGACGCGCGCCAGGACGGCGCTTACGGCGCGGCAGTCGTCGGAGGCATGTTTGCCTTCGTCCTTGGTCACTTCGATGTGCTCCGGTCTCAAAAATGTGCCTTCTTGCGCGGTTTAGCGCCGGTCACCCATATAGTCTAAGTCACAATTTTATACCTAGAGGTGAGTGAGAATGAAGCTGCTGCACATCGATGCGAGCATCTTGGGCGACAATTCCGTGAGCCGGCGCGTCTCTGCGGCCATTGTCGAGCGGTTGCGCGCCTCCGATCCCGATCTCGTCGTCACCTATCGCGACCTCTCCTCGACCCCCTTGCCGCATTTGTCGGCGCCGCCCGGGGCATCGAAGGAGAAGGGCGATTCCGAGGATCGCGCCATACTCCAAGAGTTTCTCGAGGCCGACATCGTGGTCGTCGGTGCGCCGATGTACAATTTCACCGTGCCCACCCAGCTCAAGGCATGGATCGACCGTATCCTGGTTGCCGGCGAGACCTTTCGCTATGGAGCTCAGGGTGTGGAGGGTCTGGCCGGGGACAAGCGCGTGATCTTCGCCATCGCGCGCGGCGGAGTTTATGGAGCGGGCCTGCCGTCGGCAGCGGCCGAGCACGCCGAGACGTATTTGCGCACGGCGTTCGGCTTCATCGGCATCGTCAATCCGGAGGTCATCGTTGCCGAGGGCATCCTCCTCGGACCGGAACAACGCGAGAAGGCCGTCGCTGAAGCGTTGCAGGCGGCGACCAAGCTCCGCGCCGCGTGAGTCGGTTAAGAGCCGGGGACAAGCCCGTCCATGACGGGGTAACGTGGTGTATGAGCGAGCCCGCGTCCCCACTCACTGCTGACGAGATCATCGCTCATCTCGGCCTCAAGCCTCATCCCGAGGGCGGCTATTTCAAGGAGACGTTTCGCGACGAGGGCGGGCATCAAGGACGCGCCCACTCGACCGCGATCTTCTATCTCCTGAGAGCCGGGGAGGTGTCGCGCTGGCATCGCGTCGACGCCGCCGAGATGTGGCACTGGTATGGTGGCGCGCCGCTCAAGCTCGTCATCAAGCAGGATGAGATCAGCCACGAGCACCGGCTCGGGCCGAACCTGCTCCAAGGCGAGCACCCGCAGGTGCTGGTGCCGGCTAATGCCTGGCAGACCGCAGAGAGCCTCGGGGCCTGGACGCTTGCCGGCTGCACGGTGGCGCCGGGCTTCGACTTCGCCGGCTTCGAGCTCGCCCCCGACGACTTCCAGCCCTAGCCCGATCAATCCATGTGCTGGCCGCCATTGATGGTGAGCGTCGACCCGGTGATCCAGGCGGCCTCGTCGGCGGCGAGGAACACGACGCAGCGCCCGACCTCATCGGCCTCGCCGAGACGCCCGACCGGGATCTGGCCGACGATCGCCTTCATCACGTCCTCGGAGACGCCGGCCAGCAGGTCGGTCCTGACATAGCCGGGGGCGATGGCATTGACGGTGATGCCTTTGCGCGCGCTCTCCAGCGCGAGCGCCCGGGTAAAGCCGATCACGCCCGATTTGGCGGCGCAGTAATTGGTAAGGCCGAGCTGGCCCTTCTGGCCGTTGATCGAGGCGATGTTGACGACGCGGCCGAAGCCCCGCTCGCGCATGCCGTTGATCACCGGCCGCGTCATGTTGAACAGCGAGTCGAGGTTGGTGCGGATCACCTCGGACCATTGCTCGTGGCTCATCTTCTGCAGCATGGCATCGCGGGAGATGCCGGCATTGTTGACCAGCACCTCGACCGGGCCGACCTCGTTCTCGACATTGATGATGCCCTGCTCGCAGGCGATGTAGTCGGTGACGTCCCACTTGTAGACCGGGATCTTGGTCTCCTTCTTGAACGCGTTCGCCGCCTCGTCATTGCCGTGATAATTGGCGGCGACGTTGTACCCGGCCTGCTTCAGGGACTTCGAGATGGCGGCGCCGATGCCGCGCGTACCTCCGGTGACGAGAGCCACTCTCCCCATGTCGCGTTCCTCCCTTTAGGCGCTTCTGTGGCGCCGTGTTGCCATGTCAAACACGCCCTTGCGCCGGCGAACCGGCGCAAGGTTCACAACACTTGCGAGTGCACTAGTCCCGCTCGACGCATAGAGCGATGCCCATGCCGCCGCCGATGCAAAGCGTGGCGAGACCCTTCTTGGCGTCCCGGCGCTGCATCTCGTGGAGAAGGGTGGTCAGGATACGCGTGCCGGAGGCGCCGATCGGGTGGCCGATGGCGATGGCGCCGCCATTGACGTTGACCTTGTCGGTGTCCCAGCCGAGATCCTTGTTCACGGCGCAGGCCTGGGCCGCGAAGGCCTCGTTGGCCTCGATCAGATCGAGATCATTCGCCGTCCATCCCGCCTTTTCCAGCGCCTTGCGCGAGGCCGGGATCGGGCCGGAACCCATCACCGCGGGCTCGACGCCGGCTTGCGCCCAGGAGGCAATGCGGGCGAGCGGCTTGAGATTGCGTTTCTTGGCTTCCTTGGCGGTCATCAACACCACCGCCGCGGCACCGTCATTGATGCCCGACGCGTTGCCGGCGGTGACGGTGCCTTCCTTGTCGAACGCCGGCCGGAGCTTGGCCACGTCCTCGTATTTGGCGCCTTCGCGGATATATTCGTCATCGCTGACCACCACGTCGCCCTTGCGGGTCTTGATGGTCACGGGAGCGATCTCGTCCTTGAACTTGCCGGCCTTCTTGGCGGCCTCGGCCTTGTTCTGGGAGGCGACGGCAAAGCGGTCCTGATCCTCGCGCTGGATCTGCCACTGCCGGGCGACGTTCTCGGCGGTGGTGCCCATGTGGTAGCCGTGGAAGGCATCCCACAGCCCATCCTTGATCATGGTGTCGATCAGATCGAGATTGCCCATCTTGGTGCCGTTGCGGAGATGCGCGCCGTGGACGGACTGGCTCATGCTCTCCTGACCGCCGGCAACGACGATGTCGGCATCGCCCGCGGCGATCTGCTGGGCACCGGTGACGACGGCGCGCAAGCCCGAGCCGCAGACCTGGTTCAGGCCCCAAGCGGGAGTCTCGACCGGGATGCCGGCGGCCATCGCGGCTTGGCGGGCCGGGTTCTGGCCTTGGGTCGCGGTCAACACCTGGCCCATAATCACTTCGCTGACGTCGCTGGGCTCGACCCCAGCCCGCGCCAATGCCGCCCCAATAGCCACCTGACCTAGGACATGCGCCGGGACGCCGGAAAGTGCCCCATTGAACGACCCGACCGGGGTGCGCGCCGCAGCAACGATGACGATATCTTCGTCTTTCATTCCCAATCTCCCACTTACCCAATGACTTAAGGCTATAGCGTAGTGCGTCCGTTCCGGGAAGCGGCTTGACCCTCTCTTTAGTATGCCGCAAAGCCTCTGGTGCTGTGCACAAGGAACGTGCTAGTTATCTCGCAGTTGCGGCATGAAGTTGCCTTGGCCGCCTGAGGCTTAGGCACGGGAGCTTAGATACACGTGGCACGCGACACGGACCAAGAGAACCGGCCGATCATCATCAAGAAATACGCGAACCGCCGACTCTACAATACCGATACCAGCACCTATGTGACGCTTGAGGACCTCGCCGAGATGGTGAGGGGCGAGCGCGATTTCGTGGTCTACGACGCCAAGACCGGGGAAGACCTGACCCACTCGGTGCTGACCCAGATCATCGTCGAGCAGGAGAGCCGGGGTACCAACCTCTTGCCCATCGGCTTCCTCCGCCAGCTCATTCGCTTCTATGGCGACAGCATGCAGCGGCTGGTGCCGAGCTATCTCGAGTTCAGCCTCGATTCGCTGACCCGCCAGCAGGAGCAATATCGCCGCCGTTTCGCCCACGTGTTCGGCACCGCGGCCTTCGACGCGATGCAGGAGCAGGTGCGCAAGAATTTCGACACCTTCGAGCGCGCGCTGGGCCTGTTCAGCCCGTTCAAGCCGGGAGAGGCGGGAGAGGCCAAGAACGACCACGCGACATTGGCCGCAAACGCCGGTGAGACGCCGAAATCAGCCGGTGGCGACGACGAGATCGCCAATCTGAAGGCCGAACTGTCGGCCATGCAGGATCGGCTCGAGCAGCTCTCGCGCCGCTAGGCGTCCACTCTGGTTCTCAACGAGATTGCGCGAGAGCGGCGTCAGCCGACGCTATAGTCGCGGCGCGCCGAGCGGATCGTCACCGAGAAGCCGGCGATGACGTCGATCAGGCTGATGACGGTGATCAGAAAGAACAGCGACGTCGCCGCGGGTTGCCAGACCAGAAATAGGATCAGGCAGGCGATGAACACGATCATCGACAGCGCGTGATCGACCACGGAATTGCCGCCGGTCCGGGTCGACTTGACCATCTCGACGAACAGCACCATCAGCGCGACGGTGAGCAGCATGTCGCCGAGCGTGATCTGCCAAAGGCCGCCTGACGGCAGCGTCGGCGTGAAGCGTGGCAGAGTGAAGTCGGCCCCGGCCCAGGCAAAGGCGACATAGTCGATGACCACGAAGGCGAGCAGCGGAATGGCCGAGAGGAAGGTCGTCCGCGGCGTGGCGCGAAGCGTGCTCGTCTCGGGCTGCTCTAGCATCACCATGGCGGTGTTGGCCCTCGTCGCCGACCGGCCCCGCGCTTGGGCTCGCGATCAGGCGTCTTCCTTGACGGTCAAGATCTGACGGCCGCGATATTTGCCCGACTTCAGATCGATATGATGCGGGCGGCGGAGCTCGCCGGAGTCCTTGTCTTCGACATAGGCAGGCGGGTTGAGCGCGTCGTGAGACCGCCTATTGCCCCGCTTCATGCGCGAGGTTTTTCTCTTGGGTACAGCCATCTTCCAACCTTTTAGGTAACCGCGGGGGTCCGCAGCAGTTCCGCGTGGACGCCCTTATAGTGGCTTAGTTCGGCCCTGGCCAGAGGGCCTTGGGGGGCGGCTCGCGGTCAGGAGGGCGGGAGCGCGCAGGCGGAACGCGACGCGAGGATCGGCATTCGATTGCCGATCGCGTGCGCGATGCGCTGCATCCTCGCGCTTGGCTTGGCCGGGTTGCGAAGCCGCGGCGACGGTAACGCCGCGGCGAGCAGAAGCGCTTCGCGGCGGGTCAAGTCGCTCGCGCTCTTGTGGAAATAGTGCTGGCTCGCGGCCTCGGCGCCGAAGATGCCGGGGCCCCATTGCGCCACATTGAGATAGACCTCGATGACGCGATCCTTGGGCCAGAAGATCGTAAGCAGATAGGCGAGCGGCACCTCGAGCACCTTGCGCACATAGCTCCGCCGCGTCGACAGATAGAGGTTTTTCGCGGTCTGCATGGTGATGGTGCTCGCGCCGCGAATGCTGCGGTGGCGCCGCTTCGCTTCCTCGATGGCATCCTTGACTGCGGCCCAATCGACGCCCCAATGGGCGCAGAAACGGCCATCTTCGCTCGCGACCACGGCAAGCGGCAGCTCGCGCGAGATCGCTTCGAGCGGCACCCAGCGCCGTTGCAGCGTCGCGCCTTTGAGTTTCTCGGCGATCATCACCGGCGTGATCGGCGGATTGACGAAGCGGAAGGCGATCACCGAGATGAGAAGGGCCGCGAGGAGAACCGCGACCGCGATGCCGATGCGCCTGAGCCAGGGATGCCGGGGTTTGACCTTGCTGCGTGCGGCCATCAAGTCCTGAATTGCCATGATGCGGGCGTTGTAGCCTCGGGTTGCTGCCTCAAGCAACGTGGTATTAGGGTCCTACCAGGCCGTAAACTTTCGCCCAACGGCAATAAAAAGCCCCTTCATCCGACCATGACCATTACCCAAGACCTCGAACGTGTCGCGAGAATGGTGGAAGCCCGTCTCGATGCCTTGATCGAGCCGGAGCCGGGCACATCGGGGCAGGCGAAATTGATCGACGCCATGCGCTATGCCGCGCTCGGCGGCGGCAAGCGGTTGCGGCCGTTCCTCTTGATCGAGGCCGCGCGATTGTTCGGCGTGGCGGAGGAGGCTGCGCTCGATGCGGGAGCGGCGCTTGAATGCGTGCATTGCTACTCGCTGGTGCATGACGATCTTCCGGCCATGGACGATGACAAGGTGAGGCGCGGGCGCGCAACAGCCCATGTCGCCTTCGACGAAGCGACCGCGATCCTTGCCGGTGACGCTCTGCTCACGCTCGCCTTCGACATTTTGAGCCGGCCGACGACGGCGGGGGACGCCGCGGTCCGCGTCGAGCTGGTATCGCTCCTCGCTCAGGCTGCTGGCACGGACGGCATGGCCGGCGGCCAGGCGCTCGACCTCGCCGCGGAGGGCGAGAGCCTCGGCCCGATGGAGGTGGCGCGGATGCAGGCCATGAAGACCGGCGCCTTGTTTCAATTCGCTTGCGCCGCGGGTGCCGCGCTCGGCCGCGCCGACGCAAGGGCGCGCGAGGCGCTGGCCGCCTACGCCTCAGCGTTCGGTCAGGCGTTCCAGCTCGCCGACGATCTGCTCGATGCCGAAGGCGATGCCGCCATGGTGGGCAAGGCCGTGGCCAAGGACGCCGGCCGCGGCAAGGCTACGCTCGTCGCCCTCCTCGGCATCGAGGCGGCGCGGGCGCGGCTTGCGGCGCTGGTCGAGGATGCCGAAGCCTCGCTGGCGCCGTTCGGCGCCCGGGCCGACACGCTCAAAGAGACGGCGCGGTTCATTGCCGCGCGGCGCACTTGAGAAAGCGGCCGACTCGGCTTTCAATTCGCCATGGCAAGTGAGCGCAAAGCCTCATCCCGCAACCGCTGGCCGAAACCGTTCCGCATCGTCGTCGGACGGCCGAGGCTCTTCCTTGCCATCCTCGTCGGCATTGGCGTGGCGGTGTTGTTGCGGCTCTACGGCACCGAGGTGCGCGGCGTGACGCGCCTCCTGATCGCTTGGGACGTCGGCGTCAGCCTCTACCTCATCCTCGCCTACCGGATGATCGCCAACAGCAGCGTCCGGGACATTCACCGGCAATATCTGCTCCAGGATGAGGGCGGCTTCGCCATTCTCGTGCTCACCGTCGCCGGCGCGTGTGCGAGCGTCGCCGCGGTGTTCGCCTGGCTCGAAGTCACGAGCAAAGTCGAGACCTTTGCGATGCCCGGCCTCGGCTTTCTCCTGGTCACGATCATGCTGTCCTGGGGCTTCATCCACACCATCTTCGCGCTGCATTACGCTCATGAATATTATGCCGAGCATGGCGGGGCGGGCGGCGGCTTGATCTTCCCCGGCGATCCCGAGCCGACCTATTGGGACTTCGTCTATTTCGCCTTCGGCATCGGCACCGCGACGCAAGTGTCGGATGTGCAGATCAACTCGAAGCGCATCCGCCGCACCGTGACGGTGCACAGCGTCGTGTCGTTCTTCTTCAACGTCACGGTGATCGCGCTGACCGTGGGCCTCGTCGGCGATGCCATCCAGACTTGAGCGTGCCTACTCAGCCGCGGTGCGGGTGTTGCCGATCTGGCCGTAGCGGCGCTCGATATAGTCGAGCACCATCTGCTTGAACTCGGCCGCGGCACCTGGGCCGCGCAAGGTGGTCGCCTTCTTGCCGTCGATGAACACGGGCGCCGCCGGCGCTTCGCCGGTTCCCGGCAGCGAGATGCCGATATCGGCGTGCTTCGATTCGCCGGGGCCGTTGACGATGCAGCCCATCACCGCGACGGTCAGGGTCTCGACGCCGGGATAGCGGCGCTTCCACTCCGGCATCTCGTCGCGGATGAAATCCTGGATGTCGCGGGCGAGCTCCTGGAACGTGGTCGAGGTGGTGCGGCCGCAGCCGGGGCAGGCGGCGACGAGCGGCACGAAGCTGCGGAAGCCCATGCTTTGCAGGAGCTCCTGCGCCACCTTCACCTCGAGGGTGCGGTCGCCTTTGGGCTCGGGCGTCAGCGAGATGCGGATGGTGTCGCCGATGCCTTGCTGCAGGAGCACGGCGAGCGCGGCCGAGGAGGCGACGATGCCCTTCGAGCCCATGCCGGCCTCGGTGAGGCCGAGATGGAGCGCAAGGTCCGAGCGCGCCGCGAGCAGCGCATAGACCCGGACCAGATCCTGGACGGCGCTGACCTTGGCCGAGAGCACGATCCTGTCGCGGCCGAGGCCGAGCTCGACGGCGCGCTCGGCGCTGAGCAGCGCCGACTGCACGATGGCCTCGTGCATCACCTCGCGGGCGTCCTTGGGCTCGGGCGACGTCGCATTCTCGTCCATGAGCCGGGTGAGGAGGTCCTGGTCGAGGCTGCCCCAATTGACGCCGATACGGACCGGCTTGTCGTGCTTGAGCGCGATGTCGATGATCGCCCCGAATTGCTTGTCGCGCTTGTCCTTGAAGCCGACATTGCCGGGGTTGATGCGGTATTTGGCGAGCGCCGTCGGCGCAAGCCTCGTGCGCGGCGAGCAGGGTGTGGCCGTTATAGTGGAAGTCCCCGATCAGCGGCACGTCGAGGCCGCGGGCATCGAGCTGATCGCGGATATGAGGCACGGCGGCGGCGGCCTCGTCGCGGTCGACGGTGACGCGCACGAGCTCCGAGCCCGCGCGTGCCAGCGCCGCGACCTGGGCTACGGTCGCGGCGACATCGGCGGTATCGGTGTTGGTCATCGACTGCACCACGATGGGTGCTTCGCCGCCGATGATGACGCCGCCGACCGAGACTGGAACTGTGCGCCGCCGCGCTTCGATGCTCATGGCCTCCAGGATACAGCAGATTTGGGCCCGCCGCGCCAGGGCAGGCGGGGTGCCTCAGCCCTCGGTTCCTCTGGGTGCAAGCGTAGCCCAAGCAGGGTAGACTTCCGGGCTCGTGGGGCAATCGGGGTCCGTTTCCCTTGTCTGATATCGTCGCCAGCGAGCGGTTAGAGGCGAGCCTTGGCGCGCCTGATGGCGAGGCAGGGTCGCGGCCGTCGCTCGCCCTTGCCGCCTCCGTGCTGCTCCATGGGCTTGCACTCGCTTTGGTGATGCTTCTGGTGCCGTTCGGGATGCAAGGGCGCGAGGGCTATCAGCATTTTCTGCCGGTCGAGGTGGTCGAGACCGGTATCGAGGCGCGGGGAGGGGCCGCGCCTCAGCCCACCAAGGATGCAGAAGAGCGAAGCGCCTAACCCGTCATCTCCGGAGGCCGCGGCTTCCGCAGCGAGGCCGGCCGACGGCGATCTCGCTCGCGATCCGCTTCAGGCCAAGCTCCAGGCGCTCGCCACTTTGAGCCAGCCGAGCCAGGTTGCCGACGTCGAGCAAAAGAGCGCCGGCACGCCGAGCCTCGTGGTCACCACCGACGACGCCGCGCCGGGGCAGTTGAACGGCGTGAAGGATTTCATCCGCGTCCAGGTCGAACGCCATTGGAGCCTCGACCTCGCGAGCTTGGGCCAAAGCGATTTCACCGTTCCGGTCCGCGTCGACATCGGGAGCGACGGCACCGTGCTCAAGGCTGAGCTCATCGACACGGCGCGGTCGTCGGATCCCGCCTATCGCGAGATCGCCAGCAGCGCCCGCAACGCGGTTCTGTTGGCGTCGCCGCTGACGTTGCCGCCGACGACCTACAGCGGCGTGATGCATCTCGTGCTCTACCTCAATCCCAAGCAGGCACTGCACTGAGCCTCACGGCAGATCGCGGGCGACGCGAAAGCCGGCGAGACCGGAATAATCGTTGCCCTTGCTGTCGTCACCGCCGCCACCCGCGGCAGCGCGCGCCGCGGAGCGGATGAATACCGGCAAATTGTGCCACGAGCCGCCGCGGATGACGCGCTGGTCGCAGTCCTTCTCGGTCCAGGCGTTGCCGTCGTCGGGCGCGCCCTTGTAGCTCGGGTGCCAGCAATCGGCGGTCCATTGCCAGGCGTTGCCCAACATGCCGTAAAGCCCGAACGGGTTCGGGGCGAAGCTGTCGACCTCGGCGTAAAGGCGATTGTCCCACGGGCTGCCGCAGCCGTTGCAATTGGCGCGGCCGGTACCGATCGCGTCGCCCCACCAGCGCGCCGTGGTGGTTCCGGCCCGGGCGGCATATTCCCACTCGGCTTCGCTCGGCAGCCGATAAGGGCCGGTCTTGCGTTTCGCCTCGGGATGCTCGGCGGCAACCTTGGTGTTGAGCCAGGCGATGTAGGCCTCGGCGTCGGACGCGTTCAAACAGACCGCGGGCCATTTCGGCAGGTCGCCTTCATAGGGCGGCTCGGCGCGACCGTGACCTGGCGAATTCCAGCCCATGTCGAGCGTCGGGTTGCAGGGGACCGGCTGGTAACCGGTCTCCTTGAGAAAGGCGAGAAACTGCTCGCTGGTGATATCGTATTTGCCGAGGGCGAAGGCCTTGACGGTGACCTCGTGCTGCGGGCCTTCGGAATCGAAGCGCCCGCTCTCCTTCGCCGGGCTGCCCATGACGAAGGATCCGGCCGGAATGCCGACCATGACCGGGCAGTCATGGCATTCCTGAAACTCCCGGTCCTTGTGCTCCGCGCCTGGGCTGTGGCCGCGGTGGCGGCCGGAACGGTGAGACCGCTCAGCGCGGCGGCGAGCACCAGTTGCGGCACGAGCCTAGCCATGCCGGGTGGAACTCCATCGCGCGCGAAGCATGAGCTTCGCCACCAGCGCTCCGGTCAGCGCGCCACCGGCGCCGGAAAGCGCCGTGGGCAGGTCGGGCACGCGATCGGGCGTCAGGCCTTGCAAGAGCTCGAGCAGGGCGGAGACGGCGGCGAGCACGCCGGCCACGATCAGCGGCCGTGGCCAGGCAAGGCAGAAGATCAACGCGGCGCCGAGATAGGCGAGGAAGTGCTCGACCAGCCAGTTGAGCCCGGTGCGGAGCTGCATATCGGCCGGCACCAGCGAGGCGACAGCGATCATGGTGACCGCCGCCGCCCCCGCTGTGACCATCCACATCCTGCGGCGAGACGTCGTCATCAAGACGAGAGCGCCACCGACAGCGTCTCGATATTGTTGCGGAACATATCGAGATAGGTCCCGGCAGGGCCGTCCGGCGGCGACAGCGCATCGGAATAGAGCGTGCCGCCGATCTTGGCCCCGGTCTCCTTGGCGATCTGGTCGAGCAGCCGGCTGTTGGTGACGTTCTCCAGGAACACCGCCGGGATCTTCTCTTTCTTGATCTGGCGGATGATCTTGGCCACGTCCTTGGCCGAGGCCTCGCTTTCGGTGCTCACGCCCTCGGGCGCGATGAATTCGAGGCCGTAGGCTGCGCCGAAATAGCCGAAGGCGTCGTGGGTGGTGATGATCCTGCGGCGCTCCGGCGGGAGCTTGGCGACCGCCTCCTTCACCTTGGTCTCCATGGCGGCAACGCCGTCGAGGAACTTCTTGAGCGTTGGCGTCATAGGCGGCCTTTCCCTCAGGATCGGCGGCGATGAGCGCGTCGCGGATATTGGCGACATAGATCCTGCCGTTGGCGAGGCTCTGCCAGGCATGCGGATCGGTGATGGTCTTCTCGTCCTCGACCATCTCGCGCGGGGCGACGCCTTTGCTCGCGGTGACCACTGTTCCCTTGAAGCCCGACGAAGTTCTCGAGCCGGGTCATCCAGCCCTCGAGCCCGAGACCGTTGATGAACAGGATCTTCGATTCCGAAAGCTCCTTGGCATCGGCGGGCGTCGGCTCATAGACGTGGGCGTCGCCGTTCGGTCCGACGAAGGTGAAGACCTCGACGCGGTCGCCGCCGACCTCCTTGACCATGTCGCCGAGGATGCTGAACGAGGCCGAAACCTTCATCGGCGCGGCGGCTTCCGCTCCGGCCGCAGCGCCGAGCATTGCGGCAAAAGCTGCCGCGGCGACGAAAAGCTGGCGTCTGTTCATGACTGAACTCCTTCGTTCAATTCACGCTTCGAGATGTTTGCGCGGCATGAGCTGCCACAGGAGGCCGCCCTGCATGCCGATGAGCATGGACACGAGATAGAAAGCGCCGATAGTGAGGATGATCGCGGGGCCGGTGGGCAAATTGGCGTAGTAGGAGAGGAGCAGGCCGATGAAGCTTGCGGCAAAGGCCGAGGCGACCGCGACCACGACCATGTTGGAAATGTCCTTCGCCCAGAACCGCGCGGTGATCGCCGGCAACAGCATGATGCCGACGACCATCAGCGTGCCGAGCGCTTGAAAGCCGCCGACCAGGTTCAGCACCACGAGCACCAGGAAGAGAAGATGGGTGGGCGAACTCATGGGGCTGACCGAGCGCAAGAAGCTCGGATCGAAGCATTCGAGCACGAGCGGCCGGTAGATGACGGCAAGCGTCGCCAGGGTGAGGGTGGCGATGGCGGCGATCAGGATCAGCGCGCTGTCGTCGAGGGCGAGCACGGTGCCGAACAGAACGTGCAGCAGGTCGATGCTGCTGCCCTTCACCGAGACGATCAAGACGCCAAGCGCAAGTGACACGAGATAGAAGGCGGCGAGGCTCGCGTCCTCGCGCAGGACGGTGGAGCGGGTGACGAAGCCGGCCAGCAGCACGACGGCGATGCCGGCAATAAACCCGCCGAGGCTCATGGCGGGCACTGACAGTCCGGCGACGAGGAACCCGATGGCCGCGCCGGGCAGGATGGCGTGGCCCATGGCGTCGCCCATCAGGCTCAGACGCCGCAGCATCAGGAACACGCCGACCGGCGGTGCGCCGAGCGAAAGGGCGAAGCAGCCGACCAGCGCGCGGCGCATGAAGGCGAACTCGACGAAGGGATCGATGAGGGCGTGGATCATGCCGAGACCCGTTCGCCGCGCTCGCAGATCTCGGCATGCTCGTCCCAGACTTCGGTGAGCTGGCGCGACTTGGCGAGGTTCTTCGGCGTCAACACCTGCTTGGTCGGACCCCAGGCGACGACCTCGCGGGCGAGGAGTAGCGTCCTTGGGAAGTGCGCCCGCACCTGATCGAGATCGTGCAGCGCGGCGATCACGGTGCGCCCTTCTTGGTGCCAGCGGGCGATGAGGCGAAGGAGATCCTCGACGGTCTTGGTATCGACGGCGCGGAACGGCTCATCGAGCAGGATGATGGCCGCGTCCTGCAGGAGCAAGCGCGCGAACAAGACGCGCTGGAACTGACCTCCGGAGAGCGCGCCGACGCTCCGGTCGGCGAGGTCTTGCAGGCCGAGCGTCCGGAGTGCACCGAGCACGGCACCGGTTCGGGCGCGGTCGACACCCCACCAGGTGCCGATCTCGTGCCACAGCCCCATGGTCACGGCGTCGAAAACCGTGATCGGAAAGCTGCGGTCGATGTCGATCTGCTGCGGCAGATAGGCGATCTCTTTCAGCTTCAGTCCGTCAAGGCTGAGGCTGCCGGACAGCGGCTTGATCTGCCCGACAATGCCCTTGAGCAGGGTCGACTTTCCGGCGCCGTTCGGCCCCACCAGGGCGAGCAACTCGCCACGGGCGACGTCGCCAGTGATGTGATGCACGGCAGGATGCCGGTCATAACCGAGGGTCAGGTTGTGAAAGCTGATCGCGGGGCGCGGGTCTTGCGTCATTGCAGCGCCCACAGCCACACCATGACCCACAGAAGCGCTGAGATGATGCCCACGATGGCCAGCCGCGACGGCACCGAAAGACGCAGAAGCGAAAAGCCCGCGCGCGGAGGCGTGAGCTTGAGTTCGCGAGCGTCTTCCTGGCCAATGCCGCTGATCTGGTCCATGACGGCCCCCGTCTCCTCCCCATCCATGCAAAATCAGCCGGCGCGCCGGAAGGCGTGCCGGAGCCCCCGGCCTAGGCTCCTGTGCCGGGGCGGCAAGCCTCGCACAGCCCGGCTATTTCGAGTGTGATCTGCTCCGGTGCGATGTCCCGCGGCGACAGTGCGAGCAACATCCGCTCGTCCTTGTGGCTCAGCGGAATCTCGACGACCATCTGGCATTTGCGGCAGATGGCGAAGGCGGCTTTGCCGTCGCAGGCGCCATGGCCGCAAGCGACGAACGCAGAGCGCGATTCCAAACGATGCACCATGCCGAGCTGGATCAGCTCGTTCAGCGCCCGATAGACCGTCGGCGGATGGGAAATGCCGGAGGAGCGCACCCGGTCGAGGATGGAATAGGCGCTCAAGGGCTCCTTGGCCTTGCGCAAGGCGGCGAGGACCTGGCCCTGATTGCGCGACAGCTTCGGCTCGTGGTGGTGATGGGCGTTCATGGCGATGATATAACATAACATCGCCGGCCTGCGTCAAGCGGTGACCGAACCTGGGGCGCAAACGTCGCAGGAGGAGAAGCCTGGCCCCCGTGCTTCGCGTCAGTCTCCGTCATTCCGGCGCAAGCCGGAATCCAGCCTTTCTTCGGTGGGCGCCGACTGGATACCGGCTTTCGCCGGTCTGACGCCTCGGGGCAAGCCGGCTAACGCTCGGTGAGCTTCAGCTCGATGCGCCGGTTCCGGGCAAGGGCCTCATCGGAATCGCCGGAGTCGAGCGGCTGGTACTCGCCGAAGCCGGCGGCGACCAGCCGGTTTGCCGGCACGCCGTGGTCGATCAGATAGCGCACCACGGTGATCGCGCGGGCCGCCGACAGCTCCCAGTTCGATGGAAACAGTCCATTGGTGATCGGCTTGATGTCGGTGTGGCCGTCGACGCGGAGCACCCAGGGGATGTCGCTCGGGATTTGCGTCTCGAGCTCCTTCAAGGCGTCGGCGAGCTTGTCGAGCTGCGGCGTGGCCTCAGGCTTCACGTCGGCGGAGCCGGAATCGAACAGGACGTCGGCGGCGAAGACGAAACGGTCGCCAACCACCTGGAACTCTGGACGGGCGCCCAGCACCTCGCGCAGCTTGCCGAAGAAGTCCGAGCGATAGCGCGCAAGTTCCTGCACCTTCTTGGCCAGCGCCACGTTGAGGCGCTGACCGAGATCGGCGATCTTGACCTGGCTGTCGCGGTCCTTGGCCTCGGAGGCGTCGAGCGCGTCCTGCAGCGCCGCGAGCTGGGTGCGCAGCGCCACGAGCTGCTGATTGAGGATCTCGACCTTGGCGAGAGCCTCGTTGGTGATCTTCTTCTGCTGATCGAGCTGGCCGCCGAGCGCGCTGGCCTTGGCTTCGGCGCCCTCGGTCTTGCCGCCCTGCTCGCCGATCAAGCCGGTCAGGCGCGCATTTTCATTTTCCTTATCGGCAAGGGTCGCCTGCAGCGCCGACAGGCTGTCCTCGAGCGACGCCTTCTTGGAGTGCTCGAGGGCGAGCAGTTCGGTCAGCTGCGACAATTGCCGGTTGAGACGCGACAGGAGCGTATCCTTGCCGCTCGTCTGCGTGGTGATGAAATAGTTGGAGAGCATGAACAGCGACATGAGGAACGTCACCACCAACAGCAGGGTGGAGAGCATGTCGACATAGCCAGGCCAATAATTGGTCGGCGTCAGCCGTCGCCGTCCGCGGGCCACGGCCATGATCAGCTTTGCTCCTCATGGACCGGGAGCTTCACCTTGGCGGTGATCTGCTTCAACGCGGTGGCAAGGTCGTGCTGCTGCTGAGCCTGCTCGTCGGCCCATTCGCGCACCACCTTCTGCTCGGCGCGCATCTGCCGGATCAGCTTCTCCACGCCTTGGGCAAGGTCCTTGACGGCGTCGCCGGTATTGTCGCCGAGGACGCGGAGCTCGATCTTCTCGCTGAGATCGGAGAGCGAGCGCTGCATGTCGATCAGGGCGACGCGAAGCTGCGGCGGCACGCCGGTGACGGGGGCGCCTTCGGCGGACTGCAGCTCGGTGATGCCCGAGAGCCAGTCCTCGAGCTCATTGTAGAAGCAATTCTGGGCGTGGCCGGCTTGCAGGTCGAGAAAGCCGAGGATCAGAGAACCGCCAAGACCGAACATGGAGCAGGAGAACGCGGTGCCCATGCCTTTCAGCGGCGCGGCCAGCCCCTCCTTCAGCTGATCGAACAGCATCGTGCTCTCGCTGCCGTTGGTGTCGAGAGCGCCGATGGTGGCGCCGACCGAGCTCACGGTTTGCAACAGGCCCCAGAAGGTGCCGAGCAGCCCGAGAAAGACGAGGAGGCCGACGAGGTAGCGCGTGGTCTCGCGCGACTCATCGAGGCGCGAGGCGACGGAGTCGAGCAGCGAGCGCATCGCGCCCGTCGCGAGCGACAGATGTCCAGTGCGGTCGCGCAGCATGGTCGCCATCGGCGCGAGCAGCGCCGGCGACGTTTCCATGGCCAGACCCGGATCGGAAATGCGGAAATTATTGACCCAGCGGACCTCGGGATAGAGCCGCAGCACCTGGCGGAAGGCGTAGACGGTGCCGACGAACAGCACCCCGAGGATCAGGCCGTTCAAGCCGGGATTGGCGAGGAAGCTGTTGCGCAGCTGCTGCGTTTGACCGTCGAGGACGATGGCGAGCAGGATGGCGAGGATGAGGAACAAGCTCATACGCCACAGGAAGACTTGCGGATAGGAAAGCTTCTGCTTGTACGTGGTCGCTGCCATTGGAGGCCGTCATGTGAGTTCGCAGGGGTAGGCAGAGATTAACCGAATACTATGAATGGCAAAACGGCAACCTCAGGGCGCATCGATGTTTTCGCGCCGCGCGCGGGTATGCACTAGACCGCGCGAGCGCGGCGATCAAGATGACGGATCGGCGACAGCGGCGGGGGCGCGTGGCTCAACAGCGGTCTTCAACTGCTTCAGCAGCTTGCGCTGAATGGCCTCGTTGCCGGCGACGACGCTTCCCGTCTCCAGCATGCGATCCTTGCCGTCGGCATCGGTGACGAAGCCGCCGGCCTCGCGCAGCACGACGATACCGGCAGCAAGGTCCCAGGCCCGCAAATTGCGCTCCCAGAAGCCGTCGAATCGTCCCGCCGCGACCCAGGCGAGATCGAGCGCCGCGGCGCCGGTGCGTCTGATGCCCGAGGTGATGGCCATGAGGCCCTGCATCTCGCGCAGGAACTGATCGTGCCCTTGCTTGCCGCGATGGGGCACGCCGGTGACGATGACGCAATCGGCAAGCTCGGTTCGCGCCGCGACCCTGATGCGGCGGTCGTTGAGAAAGGCGCCCTTGCCGCGCTCCGCGGTGAACAACTCGTTGCTGGCCGGGTTGTAGATCAGGCCGGCGACGAGCTCGCCGTCGCGCTCGAGCGCGATCGAGATCGCGAATAGCGGGATGCCGTGAAGAAAATTGGTGGTGCCGTCGAGCGGATCGACGATGAAGCGGTGGGTGCGATCGGCGCCTTCGATCTCGCCGCGCTCCTCCATGAGGAGGCCGTAGCCGGGCCGGGCATGGGTGAGCTCCTTGTGCAGGATCTCCTCGGCGCGGGTGTCGGCGGCGCTGACGAAATTGGCCGGGCCCTTGAGCGAGACCTGGAGTTGCTCGACCTCGCCGAAATCGCGCGCGAGGCTCCGTCCGGCTTTGCGGGCGGCGCCGACCATGACGTTCATCAAGGCTGAAGCAGGCATCGCTCTAGGCTCGTCTCACATTCACCGTCATGCCCCGCCTGGTGCCGGGCAACCACGACTTCAAGACTTGGAAGTCAAGAGACACGGATGGCCGGGACAGGGCCCGGCCACGACCGAAATCTTGGCTCAAGAACACGTTAGTCGGCGCGGCGAACGTAGGTCAGCTCGTTGGTGTCGACCACCACCTTCTCGCCGGACACGACGAAGGGCGGCACCAGGATACGAACGCCGTTCTCGAGCATCGCGGGCTTATAGGACGATGCCGCGGTCTGGCCCTTGACCACGGGGTCGGCCTCGACCACCGCAAGGGTCACTTGGTCAGGCAGGGTGACGCCGAGCGGCTTGCCTTCATGGCTCTCGACCGAGACCTTCATGCCTTCCTGGAGAAACGCCGCCCGCTCCTCGAGGAACTCCTTCGGCAGCTCGATCTGGTCGTAGGTGTCGGTGTTCATGAACACCAGCATGTCGCCCTCGGCATAGAGGAACTGGAAGTCCTGCTGCTCGAGGCGCACGCGCTCAACCGTCTCGGACGAGCGGAAGCGTTCGTTGAGTTTAGTGCCCTCGGTGATGTTCTTGAGCTCGACTTGGGCGTAGGCCGGGCCCTTTCCCGGCTTCACGTGCTGGGTCTTGACCGCCACCCAGAGCGTGCCCTTGTGTTGAATGACATTGCCGGGGCGGATTTCGTTCCCGTTGATCTTCATGAAGCCGTCCGATGGAATTGGTGTGGCCGCCTTTAAGACGTGGGCGCCCGCTGGTGTCAAGGGCGGCCGGTCATTCGGTCAGGCGCTCGTCGCGCCAATCGGCGGCGGCCTTGTCGGCGGCGGCACGCTGTTCCGGGGTGAGCTTGGCGAGGAACATGTCGAGGGTGAAGTCGCTGACGCCGGCTTCGCGGGCGAGGAGATGCCACTTCGCCGCCTGCACCGGGTCAGCCTTCACCGCGACGCCATTGGCGTAGAGGCGGGCGAGCCGGTTCTGGGCCACGGGATTGCCCTGTTCGGCCGACATGCGGAACATCTTGGCGGCGCGCTCACGATCCACGGCGACGCCTTCGCCCTTGAACAGCATCACCCCATACTCGACCTGCGCCGCGACCACGCCGGCCTCGGCGGCCTTTCCGGTCCACTCCGCGGCTTTCGCCGCGTCTTTGGCGACGCCGCGGCCAAATTGATAGAAGCCGCCAAGATCGTATTCGGCCGTGGCGAGCCCTTGGCTGGACGCCTTCTGCATCCATTCGACGGCCTTCTTTTCGTCGGCGGGGCGGCCTTTGCCGTCGAGATAGATCAGGGCGATATTGTATTGGGCTTCGGCATTGCCGCTCTTTGCCGCCAATTCGAACAGGTCGGCGGCGCGGTTCTGGTCCTGCTTCACGCCGTGTCCTTCCAGCGCGAGAATACCGAGGGCGAATTGGGCGTTGGCGTCGCCGAGGTCGGCGGCCTTGGCATAGGCGTCGGCGGCCTTGGTGAGGTCTTGGGCGGTGCCGAGGCCACCCTCGTAGATTTCGCCGAGGAGGGTGTAGGCTTCCTTGGAGCCCTGTTTGGCTTCGCCTTCCGCGAGCTGGCGCGCCGTCAGATACTCCCCCTTGGCGAAGGCCGCGTAGGCCGGGCTTTCCTCCGCCCGGGCGCCTGGGCCGGAGAGCACCGAAGCGGCAAGGGCGAGGCTGCAAACGAAGGCAGACCGCCTCATGCCGCGCTCCTGACGCCCTGCAAGGCCACGCAGATCTCGGCGATGCGCCTCGCCGGCTCCGCCGCGTCAAAGATGCTGGGGGCCAAGGCGATGAAATCAGCGCCGAGGCGGGCGAGCCTCTCGGCCTCGGCCGGGGTTTCGACGTTCCAGGCGACGCAAGGCACCTCAAAAGTCTCCGACCACCAGGCGATCAGTTCGGCGCGGCTGTCGCATGCTCCCGCGCCAAGGGCGGTGTCGGCGCCGAAAGCGACATAATCCGCGCCAAGCTCGCCCAGCGCCATGGCATCATGGCGGGACAAGCCGCAACCAACTCCGATGATGGCGCGTTGACCGAGACGATCTCGCGCCCGGCGATAGAGGGGAACATCGGCGACGATATGGACACCATCGGCAGCAATCCGCTTGGCGCGGTCGGCATCGGCCTCGACGAGAAAGGCCGCCTCGTGCCGTTGCGTAAGCGCGCACAGCTGAGCATCCCACGCCTCATCGATGTTGGTCTTGCCACCCCAGCGGAGCACGCAGGCGATCTCGGTGGCGGCCAAGGCTTGCGACAAAACCTCTTCAATAGTGGCCGGCACCGGCGGGAGCACAAGATAAAGCCGACAGGGAGGCACAGCTTCGGCCATCATCAAGGCTCCGCTTGCATTTCTCGCCGCGTTGCGCGGTATAATCCGCATCCGTCACAAATGCGGTATGATCAACGTTCGGCACACATAGTGCGGGCCTTGACGGTGTCAATGTTCGGTCCGCGACGTTTTCGGCAGGCGCCTTGGCGAGGGAGAGGGAGTCGGCTTGTTGAACATCATTAGCCCCGTCACCACATTGTCACATGATCGCCCTGGAGCGAGACTAGTCGTGGCGTCGAGAGATATTGGCACCGGGGCGGCGAGGGGGACCAGATCGCGATGACTCAAGCCGACGCTCTGCAGCAGGCCATGATGCGCTTCGGCGCCTCGGTCGATGCCCTTGAGCGATTCTTGGGCCAACGCGCCGAAGACCTCAAATCCGTATCGAAGCTGAAAGAGCAGTTGCGCGCCCTCACCGACGAGCGTAATCGGCTCGCTTCCGAACGCGATCGCCTCGCGGCCGAGCTCGACAGCGAGCGGGGCCGGGCGCGGCGGCTCGAGGATGCCAATAGCGAGGTCGCCGGTCGGCTCGAAACGGTGATGGGCACGCTCAAGGACATCGTGCCCGGCCACGGCGCGGAGATGTAAGGAAGCAGCCCATGGGACAGGTCAGCGTTACGCTCAATGGGCGCACGTACAAACTTGAATGCGGCCAGGGCGAAGAAGCGCATCTGATCGCGCTTGCCGAATATCTCGGCTCCCACGTCGACACCATGAAGATCAAATTCGGTCAGGTCGGGGACGACCGCCTGATCCTGATGGCGTCGTTGATGGTCACCGACGAGTTGTGGGAGGCGCGGCGCCAGCTTCAGGAGTTGAAGGGCGCCATGGCCGAGCTTCGCCGCGACCGGTCGGCCGCGGACGAGACCAATTCCATGCGCACCGATCTCGCCGAGACTATCGGCGCTGCCGCCGACCGGCTCGAAACTCTGCATCAGCGCATGACCCGCGGCGGCGTCGAGGGCGAGACGACGCGCCGCTAGTTTCGGCACGGGTCCCTCGCTATAGTCCAACGCAGCGGGCTGCGAGGCGCGTTAGGGGCACTATCCCAGGGCCCTATAAGATCCTATGGGAGCTGACCCTGACGGGGACCGTGGTTTCCGTCACTCGGCGCCCACCTACTTATGTAGGGACGCCAGGGATCTACGCCCCGACGGCCATCGCGGCCTCGCTACAGTCTTGTGGGCACCGTTCGCCTCGCCGGTGGCGCTTGACCGGGAATGCCGCCAAAGCTGGCGGTCGGGGGTGCTCTTGGGCTATTGAGCCCTGATTGGGCGCACTTCGCGCCCATCGATGTTCACTCATCAGGGCTTGGATCGGCGGCACGGATGCGCATGGTGTTTCTCGGTGATGTGGTCGGCCGCTCGGGCCGGACAGCGATCATCGAGACGCTTCCCAAGCTGCGCGAGCGCTACGGCGCGCATTTCGTCGTGGTCAATGGCGAGAACGCCGCCGGCGGGTTCGGCATCACCGAGCAAATCCTGACCGAGCTGCTCGATGCCGGCGCCGACGTCGTCACCAGCGGCAATCACGTCTGGGATCAGCGCGAGGCGCTCGTGTTCATCGAGCGGCACGACCGGCTGCTCAGACCCATCAATTTTCCGCAAGGCGCCCCCGGGCGCGGCGCCGGACTGTTCACGGCGTCGAATGGCGCCGACGTGCTCGTGATCAACGCCATGGGCCGGGTGTTCATGGGCGATCTTGACTGCCCGTTCCGCGCCGTCGACCGCGAGCTTGAGGCGTGCGGACTGAAGCGCGGCGCCGACGCCATCCTCATCGACTTCCATGCCGAGGCGACGTCGGAGAAGCAGGCCATGGGCTTCTTCATCGATGGGCGTGCGAGCGCCTTGATCGGCACCCACACCCATGTGCCGACGGCGGACGAGCAGATCCTCGATGGCGGCACCGCCTATATCAGCGATGCCGGCATGACCGGCGACTACAATTCCGTGCTCGGCATGAACAAGGACGAGCCGCTGTCGCGATTCCTGACCAAGATCCCCAACGGGCGGTTCCAGCCGGCGCACGGCAACGCCACGATTTCAGGCGTCGGCATCGAGATCGACGACGCCACCGGGCTCGCCAAGGCGATCGCGCCGATCAGGCTCGGTGGCAGGCTCACGCGCGCCGAGCCCCCGTTCTGGGTCGGCGCCACAGTCTCGGAGTAGGGAAAAAGCTCAGGCCAAGCGGCGTTCTTCTTTGCCGCCGTTGAAACCGAGAGCCCGGCCTTGGGCGGCGAAGCGCTTGAGGCAACGAATGGCTTGGTCGAGATGATCGAGGGCACCGTCGGTGTCGGCGGTTTCGGTGAAGAGGGCGATGCGGGCCTGGGCGACGTGGTTCGCCGCGTCGTTGCAAAGTTCGGTCAGCGTCGTGACGCCTTCGCTGCTCGCCGCTGCCGGCGCCATGGTCGCGGTGGTCGTGCTCTGCATGTGAGGCCCCCCTCGTGGCTTTTCGCATGATGCGGCCCCAAATCGCCATCGGGGCGTTCCTTTGTCCGGCCGATAGGGTTAAGGCTTCGCTAACGCCCCGGTTCGGGCGCGCATCGGGTGCCCCGTGGGTTATGGATTTTAGCCCTTTCCGATTGTATAAGCGGCCCCACCGGGGAGGGGCCGGTAAGCATAGGATTGTTGATGGCCGGCCATTCGAAATTCAAAAATATTCAGTTCCGCAAAGGTGCCCAGGACAAGAAGCGCTCGAAGCTGTTTTCCAAGCTCGCCCGCGAGATTACTGCGGCGGCGAAAATGGGGCTGCCCGACCCCGCCATGAATGCCCGACTGCGCGGCGCCGTGCAGGCCGCGCGCGCCCAGAACATGCCCAAGGACAACATCGATCGGGCGATCAAGAAGAGCGAGGAGGCCGGCGGCGCCAATTACGAGGAGGTCCGCTACGAGGGCTTTGGCCCCGGCGGCGTCGGTGTCATCGTCGAGGCCTTGACCGACAACCGCAACCGCACCGCGAGCGAGGTGCGCTCGATCTTCTCCAAGTTCAGCGGCAATCTCGGCGAGACCGGCTCGGTTTCCTTCTTGTTCGACAGGCTCGGCGCCATCGAGTTCGAGCCGAGCGCGGCGAGTGCGGACGAGATGCTGGAGGCGGCGATCGAGGCCGGCGCCGACGATTGCGAATCGAGCGACGACGGCCACGTGATCTATTGCAATCCGGACGAGTTGCATCAGGTGGCGAAGGGGCTCGAGGACCGCTTCGGCGAGCCCCGCGCCGTGCATATTGTGTGGCGGCAGAAATCGGGCATTCCCGTCGACGAGGAATCGGCGCAAAAGCTGCTGCGCATGATCGACGGGCTCGAAGATTCAGACGATGTGCAGGATGTCTATTCCAATTTCGAGATCGCCGACGAGGTGCTCGAGCGCCTCAGCGCCTGACGAGGTCGCGCCATGACATCGACGCCGACGCCGAGTGCCGAGTATAAGCATGGACGTGAGCAGGCGGCGCTGCCGGGCCGCGGCGGGCTCACGCGCATCGGTCACGCGTTCTGGAACACGGTCGGGGGCTTGCGCGAGGGCCTCAAGACGGAGGCCGCGATCAAGCAGGAGGTCGCGATCGGATTGATCGCGCTGCCCGCGTCCTTCGTCATCGCCACCAACCTGTGGATCTGGGTGGCGCTGATCGGCAGCCTGTTGTTCCTGTTTGCCGTCGAGTTTCTCAACACGGCGATCGAGCGGCTGTGTAATCACGTCGAGCCGGAGAAACACGCGGCGATCAGGGTGACCAAGGATCTCGGCTCGGCGGCGGTGTTCTTCGCCATTCTGCTCGCCGCCCTGATCTGGATCGCGGCGCTCCTCGCCAAACTCGGGTTTTGAGTGCGGCGCGTCCTCGACCCGGATCTCAGGCGATGACCGCAAGCGACACCAGGACCTGGCAGCTCCGCGACAGCGAGGAGATCGTCACCGGCAATGAGGCGCTCTTTGGCCGCGAGCACCTCCTCGTGGCGATGACGCGGGTGCGCAACGAGGCGCTGATCCTGCCCGACACCCTCGATCACCTCGCGACCCAAGTCGACGCCATTGTCGCTTACGACGATGCCAGCACCGACGACAGCGTCGCCATTCTCCGCCAGCATCCCAAGGTGGCGCTCATCGTCGCCAATCGGTCGTGGGAAGCCGACATCGAGGCGCGGAGGCGCGCCGAGGGGCGTCACCGCGGTCTCCTGCTCGACATGGCGCGCGCCAATCTGCCGCATCGGTGGATGTTCTGCTTCGATCCCGACGAGCGCGTCACGGAAAATGTGCGCAGCTTCGTCGATGGGCCCGTCGCCGACGCCTGCGACGCCGTGCGCGTCAAACTCTTCGACGCTTACATCACCCCTGAGGATCGCGAGCCTTATCGGTCCGATCGCCCGCTGCTCCACTTCCGCCGCTTCTACGGTCCGGAGCAGCGCGACATTCTGATGCTCTGGCGCAATCACGCCGGCATCGGCTTCGCCGAAGGCGATGGCCGCACGCCGCGCGGCATGTCCGACGTCAAGACCGATCTCACTGCCAGCATTACGGCAAGTCGCTCTCGGTCGAGCATTGGGAAGAGACCTGCGACTATTACATCCGCCACTTTCCCTACGAGACCTACGGCAAGAAGTGGAGCGCCCGCAAAGGTCAGGCCGTTCATACCAAGTCGGATTTCGCGCGGCCGCTCTATGAGTGGGGCGAAACCCTGTTCGCCAACGCCGTCAAGATCTGAGCGCGTCTCGAAAAAAGGCAGGGCGGGAGCCGTATGCTCCCGCCCCATTCACCGAGGGCTAGAGGGAAGCACTCGAGGGGATCAATCGTTGTCGGGACCGTCCGGGGGTCCGGCATCGGGCCCCGGGCCGTCGTCATGCGGGGGACCTGCGTCCGGACGCGAGGGCGGACCGAAGCGGTGCCCTGGGCCGTGATGCCAAGACCTGAACCGGGCTTCGATCGCTTCGACCTTGGTGAGTTGCTCCGGCGTCAGCGTCGTGCGCAGCGTTTCCACCGCCTTCTTCAGCGCTTCGCCCGATTGGCCGCGCGCGATGGCGTTGTCGGCGAGGCGCTCGACGAGCGAGAACGGCTTGTTGGTGTCGTCGGGCGTGGCGGTGCCGGCGGCATCCTGCCACGGCGGCGACGGCGGCTTGATGGTGGCGAGCAGAGCATCGGTGAAGTCGCGCCACGCGTCGAGTTGGTTGGCACGAATGCCGATCTCGGTTTCAACAGCACTCAGCTTTGCGGCGAGGCGGCCGGGGCCTTGAGGCCCGGGTCCGTGATGCATGGCGCTTGGGCCGGGGCCTCCGCGCTCGCATCGCGGCATGTCGCCGCCGCGGCCGTAACCGTCACGGCCGTGACCGGCCCAGGCGTGGGACATCGGACCTCCGTCGGGCGCCGCGCCCCAGGCCGAGGTGAGAAGGGTTAGGCTCGCGCCGCCGAACAGGACGAGCACGAGCAGGGCTGCAATGGTTCGTGCATTTTTCATGGGGGCATCCTCAGTTGTTGATGCTCCCTACATAGGCAGAGATTGTTGCCGGGGTTGGTCTCGGCATGTTCGAATGTTGCCGGCGCGGCGAAATTTGTTTCTCGCTGCGATTTTTTCCCGGGTTTACGGAAAATCTCCATCGCCGCCCGTGCTGAAGAGTCGCAACAGCACGAGCCACGTCGAGACGAGGGCCAACCCGCCCCAGAATCTCAGCTTGGTGAATGCGTCCCGCAGGGGGCGTCGACGGCCCTTGGCTCGCGGAGGAAGAGGCGCCACGATTGAAACCTCGTTCTTAGGCGGGCGTCAGGTGTTGTTGGTGGGGCTCGGCCCTGCCGGCGGTCGACAGGGCCGAGTATGCACGCCGGACAAAATCAGCGGGCGGACATCGCACGATGCCAGCTCACTGAGTGACCGACGATAGGGAGTCCGCTTTGCGCCAATTTATCTAAAGATTGCCGAATTGTTTCCAGCCGGGGGGATTTGTGTCGAAACATTGCTGGGGACGGGTGGGCGCGGCTTCGGTTACAAAAATGCCCTCGTTTCCCGGGCTTTAGCGCGCTAGTACCGGCCCGAACAGGCCCTAACGCGACGCTCCATGACCACGGCAACACCCCAGATTCTCGTCGTCGATGACGATCCGGAAATTCGCAAGCTGCTGGCGCGCTATATCGAGAGCCAGGGCTTTCGCGTGTTGCTGGCGGCCACCTGCCGGGAACTCCGCGAGCGCCTGGCCACGCATCAGATCGACCTGATCGTGCTCGACGTGATGCTCCCCGATGGCTCGGGGCTAGATTTGTGCCGCGATCTGAGGGCCCAGCGGTCCAGGGTCCCGATCATTCTGCTCACGGCGCTGAAAGAGGATGTCGACCGCATCATCGGCCTCGAGATCGGTGCTGACGACTATCTCGGCAAGCCTTTCAACCCCCGCGAACTCGTGGCCCGGGCGCGGGCGGTTCTTCGTCGCCGGGCCGAGGCGCTGCCGGCGGAGGCGGAGACCAAGGTCTACCGCTTCGAGGGCTTCTCCGCGGATCCGCAAACGCGGCGCGTCATCGGCCCGCGCGGCGCCAACATCGAGTTGACGGGGGCCGAGTTCGACCTGCTCAAGGTCTTTCTCGACCGGCCGGGTCGCATCCTGTCCCGGGATCAGCTGCTCGACCTCACCCGCGGCCGCGACGGCGACGTGCTCGATCGCTCCATCGACGTGCTCGTGAGCAGGCTGCGCCGCAAGCTCGGCGATGCCGGCAGCCGGCAGCTGTTCAAGACCGTGCGCAACGGCGGCTACCAGCTCGCGGTCAAGGTCGACGTCCAGGATGCGAGGCCGTGAACACCCTTCGCGTCAAGATCGCCCTGCTGTTGATTGTCGCCATCGTCTCGGTGGTGGGGCTGATGACGGTCGTGCTGTTTGCGCTGCTCGGGCCGCCGCCGCGTGCCGGGCGCTCGCTGGAGCCGGTGGCGGACCAGGTGCAGATGCTGGTCAAATTGACGCGGCAGGGAACTGGCGATATCGCGCTGGCAACCGAGCCGGCGCCCGGGCATGTCTGGGAACGGGCGACGCAGGATCTGCGCACAAGGTTGCAACAACAGGGCGTGGATCTCCCGGTCGTGATCTCGCGCCAAGGTTGGAATGCGCTGCTGAAGGTCTCGATCCCCATCGAGGATCGCGGCTGGCTGGTGATGCCGATTTCCGATCTGCCGCCGCGCGGCGTGCCTTGGTGGGGGCTCGGGAAATGGTTGTTGCTGATCACCGTCGGCGCCACCGCGATCGCGGTGTTCGTGGCTAACCGTATGGTACGGCCGCTGGTGCTGCTCGAAAGCTCCGTTGAATCCGTTGGTCCCGATGCCATGCTGCCGGAGTTGCCGGAGCGGGGACCGGCCGAGGTCCGCGCCACCGCCAGGGCCTTGAACACGCTGTCGGCGCGCCTCAAGCGCGCCATGGAGAGCCGCATGCGGCTGGTCGCGGCGGCGGGTCACGATTTGCGCACGCCGATCACCCGCATGCGTCTGAGGGCCGAGTTCGTCGCCGACGAGGAAGATCGCTCCAAGTGGCTGGCCGATCTCGACGAGCTCGAGTGGATCGCCGACAGCGCCATTCTGCTCGTGCGCGAGGAGACCGGTCACGTCTCGCCGGAAGTGATCAGGCTCGATGAGCTCGTCGCCGCCATTGCCGCCGAGTTGAGGGAGCAGCATCTCGATATCACGGAGACCGCGGCTGAGCCCGTGAGCGTGCTGGCGAGCAAGCTCAGGCTTAATCGCGCGCTGCGCAATCTGATCATCAATGCCGCGACCCACGGCACCCACGCTCGCGTCAAGGTCGATGCCTCTGGCGACGACATTGCGCGCATCGTCATCGAGGACGATGGTCCCGGTATCCCCGCAGCCCTGCTCGATCAGGTGTTCGAGCCGTTCTTTCGCGCCGACCCGGCCCGCCGCCAGGATATTCCCGGCGCGGGTCTCGGCCTCACCATTGCGCGGGAGATCGTGCAGCACGCCGGCGGCACCATCACCATCGCCAATCGACCCGAGGGAGGACTGGTGCAGATCGTCGAGCTTCCCCGCGTGGCCGATACCGCCCAAGGGTAGGGGCTCGCGTCAGCCTTGATGCACCGGGGCCGGTTCGTGCTATCACCCCCGGCATGTGACTGCCCCGCCTCGCCACGACAGCCACGCCGGTTCCATGCGCCTGCTCCTCGTCGCCGACCTGCATTACTCGCTGCCCCAGTACGACTGGGTGCTGGACATGGCGCCGGCCTTCGACGTCGTGGTCATGGCCGGCGATCATCTCGACATCGCCTCGATCGTCGACGGACGCGCGCAAAGCGTCGTGGTGCGCAAATATTTCAGCCGGCTCAAGACGCTGACGCGGCTCCTGATCTGCTCGGGCAACCACGACCTCGATTCCAAGAGCGACACCGGCGAGAAGGTGGCGCGATGGCTCGGCCGCTCCCAGCATGAGGGCATCCCCTCGGACGGCGAATCGCTCGTGCTCGACGACACGCTGTTCACCATCTGCCCGTGGTGGGATGGCCCCGTGGTCCGTGCCGGCATTGCCGAGCAGATCGCCAAGGACGCGGCGAACCGGACCGGAAAGTGGATCTGGCTCCACCACGCGCCGCCGGCGGACTCGCCCACGAGTTGGGGCGGCTCACGCTATTTCGGCGACGTCGAGCTGAAGCAATGGATCGAGCGCTACCAGCCCGACATGGTGCTGTCGGGCCACGTGCATCAATCGCCCTTCGTCGGCGACGGCTCCTGGGTCGATCGCATCGGCCCGACCTGGGTGTTCAACGCCGGCCAGCACCCCGGCGCGCCGCCGACCCATATCATCATCGACACCGACACCGAGGAAGCGCTGTGGTTCTCCGCCGCAGGCAGTCAGATCGTCCGCCTCGATCAACCGCTCAATCGTCCGGTGCCGAAGCTCGAGGCAATGCCGGACTGGCTCATAGCCGCGGATCAGTCTCGCCTTCAGGGCCAAGCTTGAAATCTTCGCTTTGCTGATGGATCAGCGTCTCGAGCACCTCGCCGACCATGCCGAGATGGTTGCGGTGTCCCCGGAATTGATGCGTCAGGTCGGCGAGATAGGTGGTGGCGGCGTTGAGGCGTTCGGCGAGCAGCCGGCACAACAGGAACGCGATCTCGGGATGGGCTCTGAGAAAGCTCGCGGCGTCGCTGAAGACGAACACCGAGACCGGGGTCAGCGCCTTCACCGTCGCGGTGTGGGGCCGGTTGAGCAGCACCGACATCTCGCCGAACACGGCGCCGCGGTCGCCAACGGTCGCTACCTGGGTGTCGCCGCGCAGAACCTCGACCCTGCCGTCGGCGAGGACATAGAGCTGGCCGGAGGTCGAGCCTTCGGTCAGAAGCACCGTCCCGGCATCGAACTGTTTTCGGGTGGCGCCGTCGCAGAGATCGAGGATCGAGGCCATCGTCGGTCGCTGGGTCCTTTGATATTCCTCTGCCGGATTAGCCCGATAGCTCGGGACTGTCACCGCGAAATTTTAGGCAAATTGCCTCGTGGGGTGCCCCGGCCCAAGGAAGCCCGTCCCGGAACTACCCCTTGGACCCTCCCGCATGGCACACTCACGGTCGTGATTCGTTCCATAGCCTTCCGTTCTGGGGCGAACGGGGGAGCCTTCACCACGCCATGGGCACTATTCGCATCATCGGCATCGATCCCGGGCTTCGGCGCACCGGCTGGGGCGTGATCGACTATGACGGCGTCAGGCTCGGCTTCGTCGCTTGCGGCTCCGTCGTCTCCGACGGCGGCGAGAGCCTCGGCGTCAGGCTCCGGCAGCTGTTCGATGGGCTCCAGGAGGTGCTGGAACGCCTCGCGCCCGCGGAGGCCGCGGTCGAGCAGACCTTCGTCAACCGGGACGCCGCGGCGACCTTGAAGCTCGGTCAGGCGCGGGGCATTGCCCTGCTCGTGCCGGCGCTGTTGACGCTACCGATCGCCGAATATGCGCCGAACGCGGTCAAGAAGACCGTGGTCGGCGCCGGTCACGCCGACAAGGTTCAGATCAGGGCCATGGTGTCGCGGCTGCTGCCGCGCGCCGCCTTCGACAGCACCGACGCCGCCGACGCGCTCGCCATCGCCATTACCCATGCGCACTGCCGCAGCTACCGCGCCCTTGAGGCAGCGGCCATGGCGGGCCTTGGAGCGCAGCGATGATCGGCAAGCTCACCGGTCGCCTCGACGAGATCGCCCATGGCGCCGTGATCATCGACGTCGGCGGCGTCGGCTATGAGGTCACGGTCGGCGCGCGGACGCTATCGCGGCTTCCCGCCATCGGCGAGAGCGTCAGCCTGGCCATCGACACCCATATGCGCGACGACGCGATCAAGCTCTATGGCTTCGCCACCGAGCATGAGCGCGCCTGGTTCCGGGCGTTGCAGACGGTGCAGGGCGTCGGCGCCAAGGTCGCGCTCGCCGTGCTCGGCATTCTCGACGCGAGCGACCTCGCCAATGCCGTGGCGCTCCAGGATAAGGCGCAGGTCGCCCGCGCGCCGGGGGTGGGGCCGAAGGTCGCCGCGCGCATCGTCGCCGAGCTCAAGGACAAGATGCCGGCGCTCGCGCCCGGCCATCCTGCCGGGGCCGGGGATCGCTCGCTCCCGTCTCGTTGCCGGAGGCCGCGTCGGCGCGGGACGCGGTATCGGCGCTGACCAATCTCGGCTATGCCCACGCTCAGGCTTCCGCCGCGATCTCGCTCGCGGTCGGCAAGGCCGGACGCGAGGCCCGCACCGAGGAGCTGATCCGCTTGGGGCTCAAGGAATTGGCGCAATGATTGGCGTCCGGAACCCCTCACCCCGGCCCTCTCCCCAGAGGGGAGAGGGAGACCGCATCGCGATCGCCTGTTTTCACCTCTCCCCATGGGGGAGAGGTCGACGGCAAAGCCGTCGGGTGAGGGGGCTTGATGGTCATGGCTGAGCGTACGCTCGCGGCGGTGAAACATGACGAGGACCAGGGCGAGACCTCGCTCCGGCCGCAGACCCTCGACGAGTTCATCGGCCAGGCGCGCGTCTGCGCCAATCTGAAAGTGTTCATCGACGCCGCCCGCGGGCGCCGGGAAGCGCTCGACCACGTCCTGTTCGCGGGGCCTCCGGGCCTCGGCAAGACCACGCTGGCCCAGATCGTGGCGCGCGAGCTCGGCGTCAACTTCCGCGCCACCTCGGGTCCGGTGATCGCCAAGGCCGGTGATCTCGCCGCACTCCTCACCAATCTCGAAGATCGCGACGTGCTGTTCATCGACGAGATCCACCGCCTCAACCCGGCGGTGGAGGAGATCCTCTATCCGGCCATGGAGGATTTTCAGCTCGATCTCATCATCGGCGAGGGGCCGGCGGCGCGATCGGTCCGCATCGATCTCGCGCGCTTCACCTTGATCGGCGCCACCACACGCACCGGGCTTCTCACCACGCCGCTCCGCGAGCGTTTCGGCATTCCCATCAGGCTGGAATTCTACGAGGTGGCCGAGCTCGAGGAGATCGTGCGCCGCGGCGCAAGGCTGCTCGGGCTGCCGCTGACGCCGGAGGGCGCGCACGAGATCGCGCGCCGCGCGCGGGGCACGCCGCGCGTCGCCGGAAGGCTGCTTCGCCGCGTGCGCGATTTCGCTTCGGTCGCGGGCGCAAGCGCGGTCGACGCCAAGCTCGCCGACGGCGCGCTCGCCCAGCTCGAGGTCGATGCGCGCGGGCTCGATGCCCTCGACCATCGCTACCTCCGCTGCATCGCGCTCAACTATGGCGGCGGACCCGTCGGCATCGAGACCATCGCCGCGGCGCTGTCGGAGCCGCGGGACGCCATCGAGGAGATCATCGAGCCTTATTTGCTGCAGCAGGGCTTCATTGCGCGCACGCCGCGGGGCCGCATCCTGACCCCAGCCGCGTTTGCCCATCTCGGATTGGCCGTGCCCGACCGCCCGGCTCAGTTTCGGCTATTCAACGGCAGCGACGAAGTATGAGCTTTGGCGGCAAGCTCCACCGTTTCTTCGCCTCCCCCCTTGAGTGGGAGGCCGGTTCGAATCGCCTTGGCGATGCGAGCCGGGAGGGGGTGAACCAAACCGCTATCTGTGCTATCGGCCCCCCTCCCTAACCCTCAAGGGGGGAGGGGACGCGCATTTCCAACTCATTTGGAAGCATCGTCGTCAATGAGTAGAACTGGCCGGATCTTGCCGGGCGCATCGACGGCGAAGTTCACATCCTTCCGATCCGCGTCTATTTCGAGGACACCGATTTCGCCGGCCTCGTCTATCACGCCAACTTTTTGAAATTCTGCGAGCGCGGCCGGACCGACTTCATCCGGCTGCTCGGCATCCATCATCAAAGCCTCGCCAATCCCGAAGACGGCGAGCCTGACGGTGTTCGTCGTCCGCCGCATCGAGATCGATTATCTGAAGCCCGGGCGCCTCGACGACGTGCTCGAGGTGATCACGCGCTGCGGCGCCATCGGCGGGGCATCGCTCGTCCTCGACCAGGAGGTCAGGAGGGGTGAGACCGTGCTCGCCAAGGCGCGCGTCACCGTCGTTCTCGTCTCCAAGTCGGGCAAGCCGCAGCGCATCGGCACTCTCGTTCGCGGCGCGCTTGAACGGTTCGTTAACCAGGGCGCGTAAGTGTAGGCACTAACAGCCGGAATTTGCGCGGTTGCGGGCGGGGGTCGGCGGGCTCTTAAGGTTAACGGGCCCAAGTTTAGTCACATTCGCTCGCGTAAGGTCGGGCCCCACCCAAGCGGCGGTGCTTTTTCCGGCGATGATGGAGTCGAAGCCTGCGGGTCGCGGCCCGCGGGCAAGTCGTCGTCTCGAACGGGCGTTCGGCCGGGGAGAGACACGCTTGGGGTTCACACCACGAGGACGTTATGCCTGCGCCGGATATCGCCGTCGATCTTTCGATCTGGGAGTTGTTCAGGAACGCCCATATCGTCGTCAAGATCGTCATGCTCGGTCTGCTCGCCGCTTCGATTTGGAGTTGGGCGATCATCCTCGAGAAATTCTTCCAGTTCGCGCGTACCAAGAAAGAGACCGACAAGTTCGAGCAGGTGTTCTGGTCGGGCCAATCGCTGGTCGAGCTCTATCAGGCCCTCAACCAGCGCCGGAACACGTCGATGGCGGCGCTGTTCGTTGCCGGCATGCGCGAATGGTTGAGAAGCAGCGAGACCGCGAAGCCGAGTGCCGGCACCCAGCTCCGGGTGCAGAAGGTGATGGACGTCGCCATCTCGCGCGAGGTCGACCGGCTCGAGCGCCGGCTCACGTTCCTCGCCACCGTCGGCTCGACCGCGCCTTTCGTCGGCCTGTTCGGCACGGTGTGGGGCATCATGACGAGCTTCCAGGCCATCGCCGTGAGCAAGAACACCAATATCGCCGTGGTGGCGCCGGGCATCGCCGAGGCGCTGTTCGCCACCGCGCTCGGTCTGCTCGCGGCTATTCCTGCGGTCATTTTCTACAACAAATTCAATAGCGAAGTCGCGCGTCACGCGGCGCGTCTCGAAGGCTTCGCCGACGAGTTCGCCGCCATCCTGTCGCGGCAGATCGACAAGACGTCGTGAGGACGAGCCATGGGCGCTGCGCTGCAGTCGAACTCGGGAGGTAACGGCCGCCGCCGGCGCCGCTCAGCGCGGCCTATGGCGGAGATCAACGTGACGCCGATGGTCGACGTCATGCTGGTGCTCCTGATCATCTTCATGGTGACGGCGCCGCTCCTAACCGTCGGTGTGCCGATCGAGCTGCCGAAGTCCGAGGCGCAGCAGCTCGAAGGCGACAAGGAACCGCTCACCATCAGCGTCGATCCGGAAGGGAAAATCTTCCTTCAGGACACCGAGCTCCAGCTCGACGAAATTGTGCCCAAACTTACTGCTATCGCCAAGAACGGTTACGAGGAGCGCATCTTCGTGCGCGGCGACCGCCGGGTGAATTACGGCGTCGTCATGCGCGTCATGGGGACGATCAGCGCCGCTGGCTTCCGCCGCATCGCGCTCGTCTCCGATCTCGAAGAGAAGCCGAAATAGGGGAAGCCGGAAGCTGTGCGCCGAAGCACCTTCATCTCCATCGCGCTGCATCTCGCCATTCTGCTCTACGCGGTGGCGATCTTCCCGGCTGGGCGGGCCCTCGACGCGCCGATGATCAAGGACGTGCCGATCGACATCATCACGCCGTCGGATTTCACCAAGATCAAGGCGGGCATGGTCGACGCCAAGGACGAGGCGCCGCTCGCGCCGAAGCCGGACGTGCCGAAGCCGAAGGCGGTGGCCGAGAAGGATCCGCCGAAGCCCGCCGTGAAACAGGCGGCACTACCGCCGCCAATGCCTGAAGAGGAGACTCCGCCTGAGCCGGCGCCGAAGCCGGAGAAGGTCGAAAAGCCGAAGGAACCGGCGCCGAAGAAGGAAGCCCTTCCCGAGAAGAAGCCGGAGCCGAAGAAGAAGGCTCAAGCCAAGCCCGACAAGCCGAAGCCGAAGCCCAAGCCCGCGCCGAAGGCGGTGAAGAAGCGCGACTTCAATGCCGATCGCATCGCCGCGCTGCTCAACAAGATCCCCGACGCCGCCAATGAGCCGAGCTCGAATTTCGCGCCCGAGGATACGCCGCGCAGGCCGCGTGCACGGCCAGTCGAGCGGCACCGAGATGACGATGTCGGTGAACGAGATCGATGCGCTCAGGGCCAAGATCGCGCAGTGCTGGAACCCGCCGCCCGGCGGTCTCGGCGCCGATGCGATCATCGTGAAGCTGAGGCTTCAGCTCAATCCGGACGGCAGCCTGATCGGCTATCCGACGGTCGCCAATTGGGGCGGCTCGCCGTTCTTCCAGGCGGCGGCGGATAGCGCCGTGCGCGCCGTGTTCCAGTGCCAGCCTTACGACCTGCCCGCCGACAAATATGGGGTGTGGCGCGACATGATTCTCACTTTTGACCCACGACAGATGTATGGCAGCGGTTAGCACCGCCGCTCAGCGATTCGGAATCGACCCATGCCCGACCTCAGCAGTTTGAGCCCAACGCGATTGCCATACGGCCTCCGGCGCCTCGCGGCACTCGCCGTCTTCGCGCTCATTGCCATGGCGCGGGCTCATGGCCGGCGCACGCCGTGGTTGAGCTCAACATCACCCAGGGCAACATTCAGCCGCTGCCGATCGCCATTCCCGACTTCGCCAGCGACGGCTCCGTCGACGCCAAGGCGGCGCGGGAAATTTCCGACGTGGTGTCCAACGATCTGAAATCCTCTGGCCTGTTCATCCCCATCGATCAGGCGGCGTTCATCGAGCGCGGGCTCGATGTCGGCCGCGCGCCGCGTTTCGAGGACTGGCGTCCGATCAATGCGCAAGCCCTGGTCATCGGCAAAATCAGCAACAGCGACGGCAGGTTACGGGCCGAGTTCAGGCTGTGGGACGTGCTCTCCGGCAAGCAGCTTGCCGGCGAGCAATTCTTCACCAGGCCGAAGGATGCGCGCCGCATCGGCCACATCATCGCCGACGTGATCTACGAGCGGATCACCGGCGAGAAGGGCTATTTCGATACCCGCGTCGTGTTCGTCGACGAGTTCGGGCCGAAGAACAAGCGGGTGAAACGCCTCGCCATCATGGACCAGGATGGCTACAACGTGCGGTTGCTCACGAAAGGTCAGGACCTGGTGCTCACGCCGCGCTTCAGCCCGTCGACGCAAGAGATCACCTACATGTCGTTCGAGGGCGACAACCCCAAGGTCTATCTCCTCAACATCGAGACCGGGCAGAAGGAGATCGTCGGCAGCTTCCCCGGCATGACCTTTGCGCCGCGATTCTCGCCGGACGGTCAGAGCATCGTCATGAGCCTGGAGCAGGGCGGCAACGCCAACATCTTCAGCATGGATTTGCGCAGCCGCCGCACGATCCAGCTCACCAACAGCCCGGCGATCGACACCTCGCCGTGTTATTCGCCGGACGGGCGCCAGATCGTGTTCGAAAGCGACCGGGACGGCTCGCAGCAGATCTATGTGATGAACGCCAATGGCTCCGGCCAGCGCCGCATCAGCCCGGGCCAGGGCACCTATTCCACCCCGGTGTGGTCGCCGCGCGGCGATCTGATCGCCTTCACCAAACAGGCGGGCGGCCAGTTTCTGATCGGGGTGATGCGCCCCGACGGCTCGGGCGAGCGGATTCTCACCGAAGGCTTCCACAACGAAGGGCCGACCTGGGCGCCGAACGGCCGGGTGCTGATGTTCTTCCGGGAATCGCCGGGCGCCAAAGGCGGTCCCCGCCTCTTCACCATCGACCTGACCGGCTACAACGAGCGGTTGGTGGCGACCCCCTCGTTTGGCTCCGATCCGGCCTGGTCCCCGCTGATCAATTAGGGACCGAATTCGGCCACACTGTCGCCCGTCGATCGGGGCCTCCGTCCCGATTGGGGACGGCCCTTATCCTTATGTTAACTATCGTTGATCAGGCTCTTTTGCCTCGCAGCCCGACCCCGGCAGGAGGCTGAGTTTCGGCGTGGCATTTTGGCATCAATGGCTGACAAAACGGCCGCTTAAAGGCAGTCCGTCCTTGATCTGAAAGCCCCCCACAGGTACATGCAAAAACGGCACTTGCCGTTTAACCAAAGGAGAGAAGACCATGCAGGGTTTGAAGGGCGTTATCGTCGTCGCCACGATCGTGGCCGCCGCCGTTGCGCTGGGCGGTTGCTTCCATCACGAAAAGGCTGTTACCCACGAGCCCCTGAAGCTCGGCTCAGCCGGCACCGTGGTCGAGCAGATTGTCCGCGTGTAACGCACGCGCAAGACACCATAGTTTTCGCGGAGGGGGATCTTTCCGCACTTGGATTTGGATGCCGGGACGCCGAGGCTAATAAATGCGGCGGCGTCCCAGGCATCCGTTCCATTTTTGGGCCTGAGTTTGCCTTAAGGGCGCTCGGCGCCACGGGCTTCATCCCAGCCAGCCAATCTGCTGACAATTTCAGTGCATAGGGAAACGTTAAGGGTTTGGCCCTAACGATTTCTAAAATGCGGCTAGCGGGAGTAAGTAGTATGGGGTCGAGTTGGGTTAACCGCGCCTGCAAATTGGCGGCGGTCGTCGCGGTCGCCCTCGCGCTTGCAGCCTGTGCGAAGCATCAGCAGGCGAAGGAATATGGGGTCGGTGGCGAAGGGCCGGTGACCCCGGGCACGTCGAGGGATTTCGCCGTCAATGTCGGCGATGTCGTCCGCTTCCAGGTCGATAGCTCCGGCCTGACCGGGGAGGCCCAAGGCATCCTCCGCAACCAGGCCGTCTGGCTTAACCAATACCCGCAATACACGGTTACCATCGAAGGCCACGCCGATGAGCGCGGCACGCGCGAGTACAACATCGCGCTCGGGGCCCGGCGGGCGACGGCGGTGCGCAACTTCCTCGCCCAGCAAGGCGTGAGCGCGGCGCGCATCCGCACCATCTCCTACGGCAAGGAGCGGCCGATCGCGGTCTGCGACGACATCTCGTGCTGGTCGCAGAACCGGCGCGCCCAGACGGTGTTGAACAACGCGGCCGTCGCCAGAGGGTATTAGTCGCCAGCCTGGTCAGAGGCTTGCGGTGAGGCCAAACATAGTTTGGCCTCAAAAACCCGCTGCGATTGTGCCATGTTGGTCGGCACAGATGGACGGCTCTCGTCCGTGACACCGGTATCGCGACGCTCCTGACAAGGCTCTATCCCGTGAACGATTCGACTTCGACGTGGCGCTGGCGATCGCGTCCCGCAACCGCTGTGGCGGGGGCTCTCTTCCTCGTTGGCGCGAGCGCGCTCGCGGTGTCGGCGCAAGAGGGCGACGCGCCGATGCAGCCGGCGCCGGCTGCGGAGGCTGGGGCCCCGGCGGGCGATCGGGTGGCCCGGCTCGAGCAGCAGATTGCCAATCTCCAGGCGATGGTGGCGGCGCTCGAATCCCTGGTGAAGGCGCAGCCGAGCGCGGTGTTGCCGCAGGAGAGTGCCGCCCCAGGCGGCCAGGGCTTCGATGCCGCGGCCGGCGTCACCGCCCGCGTCGATGCGCTCGAGACTCAGGTTGGGGCGCTGTCGAGCCAGCTCGAGCTTTTGACGCAACAGCTTGGGTCGCTTGAGGCGAGGATGGGAGGCGGTGCCGCGCCGCAGCGTTTGGCCCCAGCCCCGCAACAAGACGACCAGCCGCTGCAGCCGCTGCCTGATGTTCCCGGGCGCCAGGGGAGCGCTGATCCGGCCGATCCGGCCGGCACCCTCATCGCCGATGCCGGTGGGCTCAACGGGTTCCAATCGTCTCAGCACATGGCTGCACCAATGTCGCCGCCGGCGACACCCGGGGAGCCGCAGCGGCTCGCCGACGTACCGATTGGGGCCGATGCGGCAAGCCTCTACAGTCAGGGCTATGGCCAGCTCCTGCAGCGCGACTATGCCGGGGCTGAAGCCTCGTTCGGCGCGGTGGTGCGGCGCTTTCCCGCGGACCCGCTCGCCGGCAAGGCGCAATATTGGCTCGGCGAGAGCTACTACGCCCGCGGCGCCTTCAAGGATGCCGCCGATGCGTTTCTCGCGAGCTACCGGACCTACGGATCCGGCGACAAGGCCCCCGACAGTCTGCTGAAGCTCGGGATGGCGCTCGCCGCTCTCGGCGAGAAGGACGCGGCTTGCAGCACTTTTGCCGAGTTCGGCGCGAAATATTCGTCAGCGGACGCGGCTCTGCGCGACCAGGCCAAAGCCGAGCGCGGCAAGGTCGGCTGCTGATGGCCGTGGCCGTCGAGGCAAGTGAAGCGCGCGGTGCCTTCGCACCGCTTGGCCCTTACCGCCGCATCGCGCTCGCGGTCTCCGGCGGTCCCGATAGCGTGGCGCTGGCTTATCTCGTCGCGCGCTGGCGTGCTGAACGTGGCGAGACGCCGGACGTCACGCTGCTCACGGTGGACCATGATCTTCGCCCGGGCTCGCGCGACGAGGCTCAGTTCGTGGGCCGCATCGCCAAGTCGCTCGGACTGCGTCATGCAATCCTGACCTGGTCCCATGGCGGAAGCGCTGCGAGTGGGCTTCAGGCGAAAGCGCGCAGCGCCCGTTACGACCTCATGGCGGCGTACTGTCACGCGCACGACATCGAGGCGCTGGTCACGGCGCATCATCTCGACGATCAAGCCGAGACCTTCCTGATGCGGCTCAAGCGCGGCAGCGGTCTCGACGGTCTCGCCGCGATCCCCGACGCGGGCGTGTGGGCCGGCGTGCCCGTGCTGCGTCCGCTGCTCGAGGTGCCGAAGGCACGCCTTGCGGCAACGTTGAGCGAGGCCGGCATCGCCTTCGTCGAAGACCCAAGCAACGCCGACCAGCGTTTCGAGCGCGTCCGGGTGCGGGCGAGCGCCGATGCGCTCCTGAAGCTCGGGCTGTCGCCGGAGGCCCTCGCGCGCTCGGCGCGACGGCTCAGGCGGGCGCAAAACGCAATCGAGACCGCTACGACCGCCTTCCTTGCCGAGCATGGCATCATCAGCGCCGCGGGTTTTTGTGTGCTCGAACAGGACGCGCTGGCCGCCGCTCCCGCGGAGATCGCGCTCAAAGCGTTGTCGCGGACGGTCGGCGCCGTTGGCGGCGGGGCGAAGCCCGTCAGGCTGTCGAAGCTCGAGGCCCTGCTCGGCGCCTTGCAGGAGCGGCCGCAGCAAGCCCATACCCTTGGCGGCTGCCGGATTCAGCCGATGCGCGGCGGCAAGATCGGCGTCTTTCGCGAGACGCGTGGGCCCGGCCTGCCGTCGCTCCGGCTTCGCCCCGGCGAGCGGGCATTGTGGGACAACCGCTTCCGCGTCGAGCTTGGCGCGAGCGAATCCCGTCCGGTTACGGTCGAGGCGCTGGGCGAGGCTGGCTGGCGAACCTTTCGGCCCTCGTTGCCCTGGCTCGCGGCGCTGCCGCGGTTCGCCGCGGCGACGCTGCCGGCGGTCCGGCGCGGCGGTGACATCATCGTTCCGCCGCATCTCGGCCCTTATGCTGAGACGGAGCGTGACGTGACGGCGGACTTCAGCGCGAGATTCGTCGGCCTGGCGTGGCCAGGCCCTCAACCCGATCCGGGGCCCGCGCGTTGAGGAAGCGTCCACCTCTTCGCCTTAGGTTTACTTGGAATTGTGGATCGAGGCGCCTATGTTAACGAGACTTAGTATCGGTGAAATTCCCGCGAGACGGAGCGTGAGGCCAAAGATCCGGCGTCGGCCCGGGCGGGAGCAAGGGCCGCTCAGTCAGGATCGTCAATGAACTCGAATTTCCGGAACTTCGCCATCTGGGTGTTTATCGGCCTGTTGCTGGTCGCCCTGTTCAATCTGTTCCAGAGCCCCGGCGTCCACGTCCGCGGCAATGAGGTCAGCTTTTCCCAGCTGTTGTCCGAGGTCGACAGCGGCAACATCCAGGACGTGACCATCGCCGGCAACCAAATCACCGGCCATTTCAACGACGGCCGCAACTTCCAGACCTATGCGCCGAACGATCCGGGTCTCGTCGACAAGCTGTACCAGAAGAACGTCAAGATCACCGCGAAGCCGTCCGAGGACGACGTGCCGTCGCTGCTCGGGGTGCTGGTGTCATGGTTCCCGATGCTGCTTTTGATCGCCGTGTGGATCTTCTTCATGCGCCAGATGCAGTCTGGCGGTGGCAGGGCCATGGGCTTCGGCAAGTCGAAGGCGAAGCTTCTGACCGAACGCCATGGCCGCATCACCTTCGATGACGTCGCCGGGGTCGACGAGGCCAAGGAAGACCTCCAGGAGATCGTCGAGTTCCTGCGCGACCCGCAGAAGTTTCAGCGCCTCGGCGGACGTATCCCGCGCGGCGCGCTCCTCGTCGGTCCTCCCGGCACCGGCAAGACGCTGCTCGCCCGCGCCATCGCCGGTGAAGCCAACGTGCCGTTCTTCACCATCTCCGGCTCCGACTTCGTCGAGATGTTCGTCGGCGTCGGCGCGTCCCGCGTCCGTGACATGTTCGATCAGGCGAAGAAGAATGCGCCGTGCATCATCTTCATCGACGAGATCGACGCCGTCGGCCGCCATCGTGGCGCCGGCCTCGGCGGCGGCAATGACGAGCGCGAGCAGACCTTGAACCAGCTGCTGGTCGAGATGGACGGCTTCGAGGCCAATGAAGGCATCATCCTCATCGCCGCCACCAACCGGCCCGACGTGCTCGATCCGGCACTGCTCCGGCCCGGCCGTTTCGACCGCCAGGTGGTGGTGCCGCGTCCGGACATCATCGGCCGCGAGAAGATCCTCAAGGTGCATGTGCGGAAAGTTCCGCTCGCGCCGGACGTCGATCTTCGCGTCATCGCCCGCGGTACGCCCGGTTTCTCCGGCGCCGATCTCGCCAACCTCGTCAACGAGGCGGCGTTGCTCGCGGCGCGCCGGTCGAAGCGCCTCGTCACGCAGCTCGAGTTCGAGGACGCCAAGGACAAGGTGATGATGGGTGCCGAGCGCCGCTCCATGGTCATGACCGAGGAGGAGAAGACGCTGACCGCCTATCACGAGGGCGGCCACGCGCTGGTGGCGCTCAATCAGGCGGCGTCGGATCCGGTGCACAAGGCGACCATCATTCCGCGCGGCCGTGCGCTCGGCATGGTCATGCGGCTGCCCGAGCGCGACATGCTCTCGTACACCCGCGCCAAGCTGAAGGCGGACATCACCGTCGCCATGGGCGGACGCGTCGCCGAGGAGCTCGTGTTCGGCTACGAGAAGGTCACCTCGGGCGCTTCGTCCGACATCAAGATGGCGACGATGCTCGCCCGCGCCATGGTCACCCAATACGGCATGTCCGATAAGCTCGGGCCGCTGGCTTACGGCGACAACGAGGAAGAAGTGTTCCTCGGCCATTCCATCGCGCGAACGCAGAATCTGTCCGACGAGACCCAGACCATCGTCGATGAGGAGATCCATCGCCTGGTCGATGAGGGCCACGATCAGGCGCGCAAGATCATCGAGGAAAATATCGACGACCTGCACGCCATCGCGCGCGGGCTGCTCGAATATGAGACGCTGTCCGGCGACGAGATCAAGAACCTGCTCAAGGGCATGCCGCCCGTGCGCGAGTTCGAGACCGATGTCGCTACGCGTCCGCCGCCGGCGTCGGCCGTGCCTTCGGCCGGCCGTGGCAAGAAGGCGCCGCCTGAGCCGGACACCGGCGGCATGGAGCCTCAGCCGCAAACCTGAGGCGTCGCAGCGAACCCAACAACCGAGATGCCCGGCGCTTTGCCGGGCATCTTTTTATGGCCCGGGGAGCGAAGGCGCGGGCGCTGTCACGAGCGGCCGAGCGTGCTAAAGGCTTGAGCCATGACCGACGCAAAGCTCTATCTCAGGCCGCTCGGATTTCTCTACGGCGACGCCGCCGACGCAGCGCTCGCGAGCGGCGTGGGCCTGCCTCTGGCCGGCGGTCCAATCGCCTTCACCGCGGCCGAGCTGATCGAGGGCACCGCGAGAGAAAGCGAGCGGCAGCTCCTCTCGGCAACGGCCGTCGCCGCCTCGCACGATCGCGATGTCGCGGCGCTGCTCGCGCGCGTCACCGCGCCCCGCCCGGCCTTCGCCGGACTTCCTCTCGACCGGCCGCTGATCATGGGCATCGTCAACGTCACCCCCAACTCGTTCTCCGACGGCGGCCTCTACGACAGGACCGAAGGCGCGGTGATGCGTGCCGCCGAGCTGGCGAAGTCGGGCGCCGACATCGTCGATATCGGCGGCGAGTCGACGCGCCCCGGCTCCGACGCCGTGCAGGAGGCGGATGAGCGCGCCCGCGTGGTCCCGGTGCTCGAAGGCCTCGCGGGCTTCAACGCCGTGATCTCCATCGATACGCGGAAAGCCGGCGTGGCCCGCGCCGCGGCCGCGGCCGGCGCCAAGATCTTCAACGACGTCTCGGCGCTGACCCACGACAAAGGGAGCCTCGCCGCCGCTGCCGAGACCGGCCTCGCCGTGGTTCTCATGCACGCCAAGGGCGAGCCGAAGACGATGCAGGACGACCCGCGCTACGACGACGTCGCGCTCGAGGTTTACGACTATCTCGCGTCCCGGGTCGCGGCGGCCGAAGCCGCCGGCATCGACCGGGCGCGCATCGCCGCGGATCCCGGCCTCGGCTTCGGCAAGACCTTGGCCCATAACCTCGCCATCCTCGCCAATCTCAGCCTGTTGCATGGGCTCGGCGTGCCGCTCCTTGTCGGCGCCTCGCGCAAGCGCTTCATCGGCGGCGTCAGCGGCGGCGAGACGCCCCAGGCGCGGGAGCCGGGCTCCTATGCCGCGGCCATTGCCGGGGCGGCGCAGGGTGCCCAATTGTTCCGCGTGCACGACGTCGGGGGCACCCGCCAGGCGCTTGCGGTGTGGCGGGCGAGCGCGGCGGGAAAAGGCGCCTAACCCGCTTGCGCCATGGCAAAAAGGGGGTAAACCACTAATTCACCAGTCAGAAGAGGTGTAATTTTTGCTTACACTTTGTGAACTGAGCTGGGATAGAGCAGAGTCATAATTCCATGACACGCCGACCTAATCACAACAAGGCGGGCGGCGCCTTTGGGGGACTAGGGGGACATCGGCCCATGGCTCGCAAATTCTTTGGCACGGATGGCATCCGTGGCAGCGCCAATTCATCGCCCATGACATCCGAGGTCGCGCTCCGCGTGGGCATGGCCGCGGGCAAGCTGTTCACCAACGGCTCCTATCGCCATCGCGTGGTGATCGGCAAGGACACGCGGCTGTCCGGCTACATGATCGAATCGGCGCTCGTGTCCGGCTTCACCGCGGTCGGCATGGACGTGTTCCTGCTCGGGCCGATGCCGACGCCGGCGGTCGCCATGCTGACGCGCTCGCTTCGCGCCGATCTCGGCGTCATGATCTCGGCGTCCCACAATCCCTTCGCCGACAACGGCATCAAGCTGTTCGGTCCCGACGGCTACAAGCTGTCCGACGAGACCGAGGAGCAGGTCGAACAGTTGATGCTCGGCGATGCTTCGGAGCAGCTCGCGGAGCCCGACAGAATCGGCCGGGCAACGCGCATCGACAGCGCCCGCGAGCGCTATATCGAATTCGCCAAGCGCACGCTGCCCAAGAATCTCCGCTTCGACGGCATCAGAGCGGTGATCGATTGCGCCAACGGCGCCGCCTACAAGGTGGCCCCGGAAGCGCTGTGGGAACTCGGCGCCGAGGTGGTCAAGCTCGGTGTCGATCCCGACGGCTTCAACATCAACCGCGATTGCGGCTCGACGTCGCCCGAGGACCTGATCAGGAAGGTCAACGAGGTGCGCGCCGATATCGGCATCGCGCTCGACGGCGACGCCGATCGCGTGGTCATCGTCGACGAGAAGGGCCAGATCATCGACGGCGATCAGTTGATGGCGGTGATTGCCGAAACCTGGCTGCGGCGCGGGCGGCTGGCGGGCGGCGGCGTGGTCGCCACGGTGATGTCCAATCTCGGGCTCGAGCGGTACCTCGAGGACCTCGGCCTTGGCCTCCAGCGCACGCCGGTCGGCGACCGCTACGTGGTCGAGCATATGCGCCAGCACGGCTACAATGTCGGCGGCGAGCAATCCGGCCATATCGTGCTGTCGGACTATTCGACCACGGGCGACGGCCTCGTCACCGCGCTGCAAATTCTCGCCGTGGTGGCGCAGAGCGGCAAGCCGGTCAGCGAGATCTGCAATCGCTTCGAGGCGTTGCCGCAAGTGCTCAAGAACGTCCGCTACAAGAACGGCGGCGCCCAGCCCCTCGACAACATCGCCGTGCGCAAGGCCATCGACAGCGGCAAGTCGCGGCTCGGCACCACGGGACGCCTCGTCATCAGGCCATCGGGCACCGAGCCCGTGATCAGGGTCATGGCCGAAGGCGACGACGTCAAGCTGGTCGACACCGTGGTCGCGGATATTGTCCACGCGCTGACCGACGCCGCCGCGGCAGCGTAAAGCTCCGTCTTAGCAAGAGACGTCATGCCCGGCCTTGTGCCCGGCTTGCACATCTTGGACCGTCGCCGAGATGCCGCTTAACCCTCCCCTGCGAGCGCGCCGGATATTCCAGCTCCTGCGTTGGACCGACGTGACCAGTCGTGAGAAGTGATCCAGTGGAGAGTGCACCCAATTCGGTGCACTCTCGCACGTTTGGATCAGCTAAGAGGACGCCAACTCAGCTCAACGAGAACGGCTCCGGGAGCATTGCATTGAAAAGTGAGTGCTCCACCTAACTCGCCGAGGGGCCGTACAATCTCGACGCCTGACGCCGTCAACAATCTGTTTGCCTCTAGCAATTCGTGTTCTTCCCGCAAATTGAAGCCGATGTGAAATCCGGTCGGGTACGAGAGTTTTTCCCCGGGAGGAGGCGCGCTCAGCGTCAATGCAAAGTTATTCCCGTCTAGCAGGACCGTGAGGCCGTCCTCGCGCGCAAAGACGCATCGAAATCCGAAATAGGTCTCAAAAAATGCCCGGGCCGCTGCGATGTCGGACACGGGAAGGTCGATGTGATTGAGGTTCATTGCGATCTCCATCCAATGTTGAGATTGGCTCGTCGGAGACGCAGTCAAGAGCTTCGCCCTATCTACGCGACCCGACAAGCCTGTCGCTCGTGCGACCTGCTTGTCGTGGGTCCCCAAGATTAGGGGTACAGAACTTCCGTTTGGGAAGGGGTCGGGCTTACCTCACCGACCCAGCTCTTTTTCGACTTTGCCAGCGTAGGGTGCTTGAGATCGGTCGTCAACGGTGGCCCTGTTCGACGCAGAGAATGCGTGCGCCCTCCCCCACAAACGGGGAGGGCACTACTCAGCCGTTGACGCTATTCGGGCCAGACATAGGCGATGACCCGCGCCTTCGCATATTTGCCGACGCCGACACTGCGAGCGCCGGCGCGGCCGGAATGGTTGCCGGAGACGAGGGTGACATGGCTCCCGCTCACCTCTTTCACGATGCCGACGTGATGCTGCATCACGGCGATGGCGCCGACTTGCGGAGCCGACAGCTTGCGCCCCGCGTGCAGGCAGGAGATGGCGGTGTTGCCGCCGCAGCCCTTCTTGCCGCTCTGCTGCAGCCACATGTTCAGCGACTTCGCGCACCATTGCCGCTTCCATCCCGTCGGGTTGGTGCCGACGTCACTGATGGCGTGATGTAGCCAGGGCGAGCCGACATTGCGCATGGCGCCTGACAGCGCGTTCGCGGCCGAGCGGTCCGGCATCCCGGGTTGAGCGGACGCGGCCGTGCCCAGGCCGCACAGAATCGCCGCAGCGAGAAGAGTTACCCTCATGCTTTGTACTCCTGATTTTTTCGGGAGGTCAGTTTTGCGTGGGGCGAGACATGCCTGGTCTAATCCGGCCTCAGTTTGATGAAACCGGGCGACAATGGGATCAATCGTGGCGAGGTTCGCGACCTTTCGCCCCAGCTAAGCTTTTTGGGATTAGGCGCGTTACTGGATGCGAACCGGGATCATCCTTTGTCGCTCATGCGTCGGCCCTTCGGTAAGCTGGACGTATGCTCTTTACGCGGAGAGGAGGCCAAGCGCTTGGTTCGGCCCGAGTGCCCCAGCGGCCCTCGCATTGGCGGGGCCCACACGCTATAAGTGATCACGGCCCTGCCTCCTCGCGGGGCCGTTTCTGCGTCTCGAGCCAAGATCCAGAGGACTGACCCAGTGGCCAATGTCGTGGTCGTCGGCTCCCAATGGGGCGACGAAGGCAAGGGCAAGATCGTCGATTGGTTGTCGGAGCGCGCCGATATCGTGGTGCGCTTCCAGGGCGGCCATAATGCCGGCCACACCCTCGTCGTCGACGGCACCACCTACAAGCTCTCGCTGCTGCCGTCGGGCGTGGTGCGCCAAGGCAAGCTGTCGGTGATCGGCAACGGCGTCGTGGTCGACCCTTGGGCGCTCGCCGCGGAGATCGACAAGATCGCGACGCTCGGGGTCACCATCTCCCGCGACAATCTCCGCATCGCCGACAACGCCACCTTGATCCTGCCGCTGCACCGCGAGCTCGACGCGTTGCGTGAGGCCGCCGCGGGCGACGGCAAGATTGGCACCACCAAGCGCGGCATCGGCCCCGCCTACGAGGACAAGGTCGGCCGCCGCGCCATCCGCGTCCTCGATCTTCAGGACCTGCCAAGCCTGAAGCCCAAGATCGAGCGCATCCTTGGCGCACCACAATCCGCTTCGCCGCGGCTTGGGAGAGCCGGAGATCAGCGCCGACAAGCTCTGCGGCGAGCTCACCGCGATCGCGCCCAAGGTGTTGCCGTTCGTGGACACGGTGTGGGCGCTGCTCGATCGCGAGCGCCGCGCCGGAAAGCGCATCCTGTTCGAAGGCGCGCAAGGGGCGCTGCTCGACATCGACCACGGCACCTATCCCTTCGTCACCTCGTCCAACACCGTTGCCGCCCAGGCGGCGACCGGGTCGGGCGTCGGTCCCGGCGCCATCAACTACGTGCTCGGCATCACCAAGGCCTACACCACCCGCGTCGGCGAGGGGCCGTTCCCGACCGAGCTCAAGGACGCGACCGGCAAGCTGATCGGCGAGCGCGGCGTCGAGTTCGGCACCGTCACGGGCCGGCCGCGCCGCTGCGGCTGGTTCGACGCTTGCCTCGTGCGGCAGACGCGGAAGGTCGGCGGCATCAACGGCATCGCGCTGACCAAGCTCGACGTGCTCGACGAGTTGCCCGAGCTCAAGATCTGCGTCGGCTACAAGCTCGACGGCCGCGAGATCGACTACCTGCCCGCGGCGCAAGGGCAGCAGGCCCGCGTCGAGCCGATCTACGAGACGCTCGAAGGCTGGTCGCAATCGACCCGAGGCGCGCGGTCCTGGGCGGAGCTGCCGGCGCCCGCCGTCAAATATGTGCGCCGGCTTGAGGAGCTGATCGAGGCGCCGGTGGCGCTGCTGTCGACGAGCCCCAAGCGCGAGGACACCATCCTCGTCCACGACCCCTTCGTCGATTAGGCGCGCGTTCGCCCTATTCAAGACGCCGTTGCAGGCGGTAGGCTTGCCCGCATCAGTTGTGGGGAGGTCCAGCCATGGCTCAAGAGTCCGGGAAACTCCAATGCGATCTCGTGATGCGTGGCGGCATCACCAGCGGCATCGTCTATCCGCGGGCGATCGCCAAGCTCGCCGAGACCTATGATTTCCGCTCGATCGGCGGTACCTCGGCAGGCGCCATTGCCGCCGCGGGGACGGCGGCCGCGGCTTACGGCGCCAAGCACGGGCAGGATCACTTCCAGACGCGCCTCAGGAACCTTCCCAACGAGCTGGCCGAGCAGAAGGCGGGCAAGACGGTGCTCGAGCGTCTGTTTCAGCCGCAAGAGAACACGCAGGCTCTGTTCCGCGTGTTGATGGCAGGCCTCGGGCGCGACTCGCTCTTGAGCAAGATCAGGCGCGTCACTTTTGCGCTGTGCCGGAACTATCCGCTGTATGCGCTCCTCGGCGCGGTGGTGGCGCTTACCCCGTTGCTCGCCTCCCCCCTCTCCGGCCTCCTGTTCCTCGTGGCGCTCGTCCCTGCTGCGCTCTTCATCGTGGCGTGCGCCGCTGCCGGCGCGCTTCGCGACCTTCTCGGCACGCTGCCGGAGAACGGCTACGGCCTTTGCGCCGGCTCGCGCGACATGAAGCCAGACGAAGCCGGCGTGCTGCCGCTCACCGACTGGCTGCACCAGTTCTTCCAAGACGTCGCCAATCGCCCGCTCGATCGCCCCGTCACCTTCGGCGATCTCTGGGGCAACAACGGCGACATCGACGCGCCGCGCGACATCCAGCTCGTGCTGATGACCACCAACATCACCCGCGGCATCTCGCAGCGCTTTCCGTTCCTCGAAGGCAGTTGGGGACAGCTCTATTTCAATGAGGCGGAGTTCGCGGCGCTATTCCCGGCGCCGATCGTGACCTGGATGAAGCAGCACGCGGCGGACGCGCGGCACCGGGACAAGGTCTACGTGCCGGAGGGGTTTCATCCGATCCCGGCGCCGCCCGACCTGCCGATCCTGCTCGGCGCGCGCATGAGCTTGAGCTTTCCCTTCCTGCTCAGCGCCGTGCCGCTTCACGCCGCGAATTTCGAGCGCGCACCGGAGAACGGCAAATATCCCTTGCAGCGGTGCTGGTTTTCCGACGGTGGCCTGACCAGCAACTTCCCGATCCACTTCTTCGACGCGCCGATTCCGCGCTGGCCGACGTTCGGCATCGATCTCATGCCGGAGACGGTGGAGACGATGGAAATTCACGAGACCGACGAGGCCCTGGAGCGGGTGAGCGGCATCGGTCCCGAAGCCGAGCCGAGGACGCGAGTGCAAGGCGAAGGCTGGGACAAGGTGTGGATGCCGAGCAGCAACAGTACCGGCATTTCGTCCGCCGCCCGCTTCAACATGTTCAAGGGCCTCGGCGGGTTCTTCGGCGCGTTGTTCGACACCGCGCGGAACTGGGCCGATACCGAGCTCATGGCTATGCCCGGCTACCGCGATCGCATCGTCCATGTGAAACTCGCCGAGAACGAAGGCGGCCTCAACCTGAACATGCCGGCCGACCTCATCACCAAGCTCGGCGTGCGCGGCGAGCGCGCCGGCGAACTGCTCGCCGGGCGTTTTGCGCCGACGCCGACGGGACAGGATGAGATCAAAGATCCGCAAACCGGCGACGACGTCGTCCTCACTTGGGACAATCACCGCTGGATCCGGTACCGCACCTTCATGGCCGGACTTGAGCTCGTGGCACGGCGCTTCCGCGCCACGTGGAAGGATGCGGCGGGGCAGAAGCCGTGGCGCTCCTATGACGGGCTGCTCCGCCGCGGCGCGCAGGAGCTGCCAAAGAGCTATCCGCTGCATCGGCCGGGCCAGCAGGGCTTTGCCGTCAAGGTCACCGATGAGGTCGTCGACTTCGTCGATGGCTGGACCACGGATGACGAGACCTTCGACCGGGCGCAGAACCCCGGCCGGTCGCCACGGCCGAAGCCGGTCTTGCGCATGGTGCCAAGCGGCAGTAACGATCCCCGCGACGAGCGGGCGGATCGACCGAAGGACGAGCCGCCGGAAGTCTAAGTGAGCGGGGCAGGGTGGCGGACAAATTTCCCTGGAAACTGGCGTGGATCACCGGCGCGTCCGGCGCTATTTGCGGTGAGCTGGCGAAGCGGCTCGCCGCTGCCGGCGTCGTGGTGGCGGCGACGGCGCGGCCGAGCGAGCGGCTCGATGCCCTTGCCGCGTCGAGCGACCGCATCAAGGCCTATCCGGCCGACGTGCTCGATGCGGAGGCGCTGAGGGCTTGCGCCGCCAAGGTCGAGCGCGAGCTTGGCTCCATTGATCTCGCGCTTCTCGGCGCCGGCATGTATGTGCCGTTCGACGTCCGCAACATCGACGTCGACGGTTTTCACAAGACCATGGCGCTCAACGTCGATGGCGTCATCAACGCCATCGCCGCGGTGCTGCCGGCGATGCTCGCGCGCCGCTCGGGCCACATCGCCATCATGGGCTCCCTGTTCGGCTATTCCGGCTGGCCCGAGACCGGCAGCTATGGCGCGAGCAAGGCCGCCGTGATCAATCTCGCCGAAAGCTTGAAGCTCGAGCTGGAAGGCACCGGCGTCGACGTCACCATCATCAATCCGGGCTTCGTCGATACGCCGCTCAACGCCTCGTACGATGCCAAGAAGAAGCTCTACGTCATGAGCAAGGAACGTTGCGCCCGGAAGATCCTGGAGAAGCTCGGGGACAAGCCTTACGAGATTGCCTTCCCGCCGCAGGTCGCGGGTTTCCTCAAGACGGTGCGCGCATGCCGCGTTCGCTCGCCTTTCCCCTGATCCGCCGCTTCACCCGCCGCCCGGGCTAGGGCAGGGGGGTCAGGCAGCCTTGCGGGACGGCGGCGGCGCCATGAACTCCGGTCCCACCGGTTCGCTCACGGTCTTGGCGAGGATGCGGTCGATCTCGGCCATGGCGGCCTTGTCGAGGTGCCAGCCCATCACGTCCTTCGCCGGCGCGAGCTGATCGGGACGGCGCGCGCCCCACAGGGCGACGATGTTGTCGCCGCGGTCGAGCAGCCAGCGTACGGCGAGCGTGAGCACGGTCTTGCCGTAGCGGTCGCGAGCGAACGCCGCCAGCTCGTCGACGGCGTTGAGATATTGGCCGAGGCGAGGCTGCTGGAATTTGGGGTCGACCTTGCGCAGATCGTCGCCCTCGAACGTGGTCTTCGCCGTGATCTTGCCGGTGAGGAGGCCGCGGCAGAGCGCGCCATAGGCGAGCACGACGAGGCCGTGCGTTTCGGCGTAAGGCAGGACATCAGCCTCGATGTCGCGCTCGAACAGATTATAGGGCGGTTGAATGGTGGCGAGCGGCGCCTTGTCGCGAAAGCGGTCCATTTGCGCCGGCGAAAAATTGCTGACACCGATGGCCCTGATCTTGCCCTCGCGGCGGAAGTCCTCGAGCGTCGCTGCCGTCTCCTCGAAGGGCACGCTCTCATCGGGCCAGTGCACCTGATAAATGTCGATCACGTCGGTCTGAAGCCGGCGAAGCGAGTCCTCGAGCTCGTGGCGGAGCCGCGCCGGTGACGCGTGGCGCAAGATCTTGCCACTGCCCCAGTCGAGCCCGACCTTGGTGGCGATCAGCGCCTGGCCGCGGCGGCCGCCTGCAAGCGCCTTGCCGACCAGCTCCTCGGAGCGGCCGAAGCCATAAACCGGGGCGGTGTCGATCAGATTGATGCCGTCGTCGAGCGCGGCGTGGATCGTCGCGATCGCCTCGCTCTCCTCGGTGCCGCCCCACATCCAGCCGCCGATGGCCCAAGTGCCAAGGGCGATGCGCGAGGCGTCACGCGGCAGTCCTTCAATGCGAACGTGCTCCATGACCCTGTTCCTTTCTCCCAGCCGCCTTGAGGTCAACGCCTAGAAGGCGGGAGCGATCGGCAACAGTGACAGAATTACGCATCGGCCAAAAGTTCGCGGAAATGGCTGTCGAGCAGGCGGTTGTCCGGGTCGGCCTGGCGGCGGTAGTCGGCAAACAGCTTGAGCCGGTCGCCGAAGGCTTTCCGCGCCATTGCGGCGGTCAGGAACGGCGTCTGGTTGAACAGGGGAACGCCGCCGCGCGCGCTGCAAAAGTCGTTATAGGCGCGCAGGAACTCCTCCCAGTCCTTGCCGCCGGTGGCAGCGGGATCGATGGAGAGCGTCGACCCTTCCCAGCAATAGGACAGCAGTGCATTGCGGTCGGCGGCGATGGCGTAGCCGACATTGGGCAGATCGCAGCGGTAGCCGGTCCGCTCGGCATAGCCGATGCAGAAGGTGCAGTAGTCCTCCAGGATCTGAAAGAAACCGCCCTCGCGGAAAGACCACATGCTGAACAGATATTTCTTCTCGCCGGGCTCGCGCGGATAGTCGATGTGCTGCGCGTGGGGCCAGGTTGCGTCGTGGCGGACGATACTGACGAGGCCCTGGCGCAGCAGCGAGAAATTGAGCTCGTCGGCCATGGCCTGAAGGCGCTTCGAGCTGGTGCGCCGCCTGATCCAATGGGCGAGCGCCGGCCCGTATTTCTTCCAGAAGCGATTGCGGTAGGCCCAGCGCCGCCGCGACACCGGCCTCGCGTCCGGGTTGTCCTTTCTGAGCTCGACCACGATCCGGCGCGAATAGGGGAAGATGTAATACATCACCGCATAGCCTTGCGCCTTGAACACTGGAAAGCGCTTGCGGAATTCCTCGAGCCCCATGGAGTGGTGGCGAACGCTGAGCGCGGTCGTCGGGCGCACCCTGATGGTCACCTCGAACACGATGCCGAGCAGCCCGTAGCTCGAGCGCATCACCTGCATCTCTTCGGGGTGATCGTTCTCGTTGATCTCGCGGATGTCGCCCCGCGGCGTCACATAGCGCATTTCGCTGACGTAGGAGCTGATCTGGCCGAAGCCGCCGGGGAACGAGCTGTCTTTGGTTGCCGCCGTCGCCATGGCGCCGAGCGTGACGTTGCCGATCTCGGTGGTGACGTGGAATTGCAAGCCGCGCTCCTTCAGCGCGTTGGAGACGGCGATATAGCTGACGCCGCTCTCGACCGTGACCGTGTCCTCGCCGAAGCGGAGGATGCGGTTCATGCCCTTCATGTCGACCATGGTGCCGCCGTCATCGCCATTCATGCGCGCGGTGGAATGCATCGAGCCCGCGGGACGGACAGGCGAGGGGAAGCGCACCACGCTCTTCACGATCTCGACGATGTCCTCGACCGACTCCGGCGTGACCAGCACCTTGGGATGATAGGTCCAGGTGCCGTCCCAGCTCGTGATGGTCACATCCTGCTTGGTGTCCATTCAGGTCAGTCTCCCCCCGGCGCGGGACTTTTCGCCCGCAAGACCATAGAGCACTGCGCCACAAAATGCAGGGTCGGGCAAGGTGGTGCGGTGGTCCCGAAGCGCCCCCGCGACGGCGGCGCCAAATCATGGGGCCCTTGGCGACGCCCTGGACTTGACGCAGATCAAAGAGGATTTGCGCTGCGGCTTAGAGTGGGCCAGTGAGGGGACATCGGGCCCCGATTTGGTCCAATGTCGCGCTTCTGTGCTATGGACGCGCGAGCGAGGCCCCCAGGGTTCGGGGCGCGACAAGAGAATGAGGACGAATTGACGCGGTATTGCATCATCGGCGCAGGCGCCTGCGGGCTTCCGGTGGCCAAGACCTTCGCCGAGCGCGGCATCCCGTTCGACTGCTTCGAGGCGCTCGGCGACGTCGGCGGCATCTGGAACCCCGAGAGCCCGCATGTCGTCTACGGCTCGACCTTTCTCAACTCCTCGAAGAAGCTGACCAAATATCCGGACTTCGAGTTTCCCGAGGAGTGGCCGCATTATCAAAGCCGGGAGCGCGCCGAGGACTATCTCCGCGCCTATGCCCGCGAATTCGGCCTCTACGACCGCATCACCTTCAACGCCAAGGTCACCTCGGCGGAGCGCGTCGACGGACGCTGGCGCATCCAGATCGAAGGCGAGAAGAGCCCCGCGCTTCTATGACGGGCTCGTCGTCGCCAATGGTCATCACTGGCATCCGAACTGGCCGAGCTACCCTGGCAAGTTCGACGGCGAGATTTTGCACTCCCATGACGTCAAGTCGAAGGACCAGCTCAAGGGCAAGCGCGTGCTCGTGATCGGCGCCGGCAACTCTGCCGTCGATATCCTGGACGACGCCGCCCATGACGGCGTGCGCGCGGTGCATTCGATGCGGCGGAGCTATTTCTTCTTCCCCAAGCTCGTGTTCGGCAAGCCGACCGACACCTTCATCGACATGACGAGCCGCGTGCCGCTGCCCCGCCGGGTGATGCGCAAGCTCTATCGCCTCGGTCTGCGCATCCAGATCGGCTCCCATCGCCGCTACGATCTGCCGGCGCCCGACCATGATCTGTTCGAGGCGCATCCGACCTCGTGCACGCTTTATCTCGACCACATCGTCCATGGCCGCATCGTCGCCAAGCCCGGCGTCGACCGCTTCGAGGGCAACAAGGTGCTGTTCGTCGACGACAGCGAGGAGGAGATCGACCTCATCGTCTATGCCACGGGGTTCCGGCCGAGCTTCCCGTTCATGGATGAGAGCCTCATCCTCGACGAGGCGGGCCGCTCCAAGCTCTTCATCCACACCTTCAGCCGCGAGCTCGACGATTTCTTCGTCGCCGGGCTGTTCGAGCCGGCCGAGGGCGGTGTGTGGCAGCTTGCCGATTACCAGGCGCGGCTGATCGCGAGCTTCATCGTCGCCTGTGCCACGGATGCCTCAGCCGCGAACTGGTTCCGCAAGTTGAAGGCAACGGCGACGCCCGACATCGGCCACGGCATCCCTTACAAGGACACGCCCTGGCACAAATTCGAGATCCATCACTACCGCTTCCGCAAATATATGGACTGGCTGCTGAAGAAGCTTGGCGCGTCAGCGACGCGGGCGTTCCCCGGCGGCGCGAGCGAAGCCAAGGCCGCGGCGAAGTCCGCACCGGCCAGCCTTGAGCTCGCCTCCTAGCGCGTCGCTCGCTCAGCAGCGGAACGCCCACCAGCTCCAGCTGCCGTCATTGGGGCAAGCGCCGAAACCGCATTCCAGCAGCGTCGAGACGGTCTCCACCGACGCCATGGCGAGCAGCAGGACGGCGGCAATCGCGGCGAGACGCCCGAACCACTCCGGCTCCTCCTCTACCGGCTCGAACTGGCCGCGGAACATCAAGGCGACGCCGATGGCGAGGATCGCCGTGGCGAACACGACCACACCCCAGACATAGAGATCGAGACCGAAGACGGGCGAGCCGAAGGGCGGGTTCGTCGTCGCCTCCAGGGTCGGCTGTCCGGTGTCGGTGTCGAAATAGGGGTTGATGTGCAGCAGCGTCTGGCGAATGGAGACGCCGATGCCGAACACGGCGGAGACGAGGCAGAGCCCGTAATATCTCGGCTGCGGTCCGAAGGTGAGGTTGAGCGCGGCGCCGAAGGCGAGCCCGAGCATGGCGAGACGCTGAAGCAGGCAGAGCGTACAGGGCAGCTCGCGGTAGGAGAACTGATAGATGTAGGCGCCGGCCAGGACGCCGATCAGCGCGAGCAGGCCGACGAAGTTGAGGACGCGTGCAGCTTCGGGCGTGAGGACCGGCTCCTTCATAGCCTGATCCCCAGGTTCTGCGAGAAGTCGACGTCGCCGGCGAAGATGACGAGGCCGAGGCCGAGCGCGACCAGCACCGCGATCCATCCCCACTCGGCCTTGCGCCACCACAGGAAGAACGCGGCCACCGCAAGCAGCGCGTAAGTCAGGGTCATCATGTCACAAACCCTCCAGAGCGCCGCCGAACGCAAACGTTTTCATGACGGTGCCAACGATTGATGCGCTTCGGGTTTACCGTTGCATGCGATGCACGGCAACAACACTCGCGTTGAAATCTGATCTCGGTCATCAGATCGATGCGTTGAAACGCTAAGCTCGTGTCGTAAGGTACAGAGCGTAGTGATGCGGAACGGCCGAGCTTCGGCAGCGTTGAGGCCAGGAGGGAATGTCCAGTCAAACGAAGCGTCGCCGCGTAGCGGGGCGCGGCACTGTATCCGTAACGATGGTGAGTGGCGTCGCGTCTCGTACTCCTCACGCCGACATCTTGCGGCGTGGGCCCTCGGCTTGGAACGCGTGGCGCAAAAGAAATCCCAACATCGTCCCTGATTTGAGCGGCGTCGCTCTGGAGTTGGGCGAACGTCGGCTCGGGCCCGCCGACGGCGGACCGATCGATCTTCGCGCGAGCTCGCTCGCGCACGTGATGTTTCGCTTTGCCATCCTCTCGGGCGGAAATTTCGAAAGCGCCGATCTCACCGGCGCCGACCTCGCCCATAGCCACCTCGACGGCGCTAACCTGAGCGGCGCCAATGCCGCCCAGGCCCGGCTCGATCATGCCGATCTCAGCCGCGGCGCGCCTGGCAGGCGCGGATTTCTGCCGCGCCAGCCTCCGCTTCGTGAACTTTTCCGGGGCGGACCTCGAAGCCGCCAATCTCGCCGGCAGCGACCTCGTCCATGGGCGCCTCTCTCGCGCCAATCTGAGCGGGGCGAATTTGAGCAAGGCTCGGCTCGACCACGCCGATTTCGACGGCGCCGACCTCACCAACGCCAATCTCTCCGGCGCCAGCCTGCATCACGTCAAGAACCTCTCGGTCGGGCAGCTCGCGAGCGCGCGAGGCAGCCGCACCACGGTCCTGCCGCCGGAACTGCAAGGAAAGGTGCCGTGGGCGGGGGTGAAAGCCTCGGCCGCCCCACTTGACCTCGAGCCTTGCGGCCCATTGCCTGAGCCCGTGCCGGCGGTTCAGGCCGATACGCCTCCTGCTGTTCCCCGCGTGCGCCCCGCGTTTTTCATTGCGGCGCTTGTCCGCGGTCACGGTCGTCGGCTTGGGTCTCGCCGGCGATCAGTTGAGCGGCGGGATCTTGGGCGCCGGCGCCGTCCCGGAGGCCACCGTTGAACAGACCCTCCCCGTGCCCGTACCGGGAGACGCCGGACCAGAGCTGGCGCCAGCAGACACTGCGGCGCCGCTCGGCGAGGGGACCGCACCGCCCGCTGAGCCCGCGCCTTCGGTGGCGCCACCAGAGGAACCGGGGATTGCGCCGGTGCCACCCGTAAGCGTCAATCCGGTGCCTGTCGAAGAACGCGCAGCGCGGGCCCCTGCTGCGGTCGAGGAGGCAGTGGAACCGCAACCGGCCCTCGTGGCGAAGCAGCCAGACCTTACCGGCGCCGCGACGCTGCCGGTCCGACCCGGCGTTCTCGTGACCGCGGCGATATTGCCCGAGGGCGCGCGGCTTGAGGTTGGAACCCATGGCGCACGACCCGAGGCAACAGGCGAGGCCACTGTGCGGCCTGCGCTCGAGGCTGGAGCCGCTTCGCAGCGCGACCAAATCCCATGCCGTTGCCGCGCTCGAAATGGCAACGCGGTTTGACCGGCCGGCGCTCGACGGGTTGGCTTTGGCCGCGAGCCCCGTTACTCACGGCACGGCGCCGGAGGGACGGACCGAGCTTGCGGTTCTCCCGGCTCTCGCCTTGGCGGAGCCACATGCGAGCGGCGCGGGCCATGGCATCGCGCTGGGTGTCGCGCCTTCAGCGACGGTTCTCCCGGCGCTCACCGCCACCGAGGACCCGGTGGTTTCATCTCACGCCGTCCCGGGAGCTTCGCAGGAGGCTATGGTGCCGCCGGCGCTCACCGCCACCGAACCGCTGCTTGCTTCTCACGGTACCGAGGACATCGCCGTCATCACGCAAAAGCACGCGGTCGCTGACGCGACCGTTCCCTCGGCCGAGCATGCTTTCAGCCCGACACCGATCGAGATCTTGCTCGCGCGGCACGCGCTTGGCGCCGATGACGGCCAGCTGGTGCCGCACGAGGGGCCACAACCGGCGCCGATGGCAACGGCTTTCCTCGCGCCCGCGGTGTTCGACGTCTCGACCCCGCCGGCCATCGCCAAGAAGGAACGTGCGGCCAAGGCCAACGCCGAGGCGCCGGCCGTCGCCGCCGCGACCGAGCCGCTAACGCTCGTGGTGTCGCTCGACGAGCAGAAGATCGACGTCTACCGGGGCACGGTGCTGGTCACGAGCGCCAAGGTCTCGAGTGGAATGCCTGGTCATGAAACGAGGACCGGCGTCTTCAGCATCCTGGAGAAGCGCCGGTACCATCGCTCCAACCTCTATTCCGGCGCGCCGATGCCTTGGATGCAGCGCCTCACGCGCTCGGGCACCGCGCTCCATGCCGGCGTCGTTCCCGGCCATCCCGCGTCGCATGGTTGCGTCAGGCTGCCGTTCTCCTTCGCGCCGAGGCTATTCGAGATGACGGCCGTCGGCGGGAATGTGGTGGTGGCGGCGGCGCGCCTCGTGCCCGAACCGATCGAGCATCCGAAACTGTTCCAACCAGCGTCACGGCCGGCGCCGCAGATCGCCGGGAGAGGCCAGGCCGCTGTGCTGGAGCCCGAGCGCGCCGCGCCCTATGTCATCCTCGCAAGCCAGGGCGGGGGCAAATTCCCGCTCGGCGCGCGGGGCGGGCAGCAGACCTTGAGCGCCCCAGTGGCGTGGGGCGAGTCTCACGCCGTTAGCCTCTGGGAGACGATCGAGCCAGGCAGTCACGCCGTCGCGCCGGCGCTTGCCGCGCCGAACAGCGCCGGCGATCACGCGGTGGTGGTGACCACGTCGCAGGCGCCGTTGCGGATGCTGATCACGCCGCGGACCGCGCGTCACCGCCTCATCGACGTGCAGTATCTCCTGTCGGCGATGGGCTTCCTCGCGCCGCAGAAATTCGACGGCACCTTTGGCAAAGCCACGGTGGCCGCCATCAAGGCCTTTCAGCAGACCCACGATCTGCCCGTGAACGCGGCCTTGACCGACGATCTCGTCAGCGCGGTCTATAAGGCTGCGGGCAAAGCGGAGCCGCCGCAATGGCATCTCTTCGTCAGGCAGAATTTCAGCAGCCTGTTCGATGTCCCCGTGACCATTCGCGATCCGGAGCGGCCGCTCGGCACCCACATTTTCACCGCCATGCGCTTTGCCCCCGGGGACGCGCAAGTGCAATGGACCGAGATCGATCTCGAGGGTGGTGACGGGGCACGCGTGCTCGACCGCCTCGACATCCCGAGCGACGCGCGGCGGAGGATCGCGGCGCGGCTGACGCCGGGCTCGGCGCTGATCATCGGCGACACCAGCGTCAACTCCGCCATTCTGCCTGAGGGAGACGACTTTCTCGTCTGGACCGACGAAGAACCTGCGACGTCGAAGTCGAGGACCGCAAGAGCCGACGAGGCAGAGGCGGTCAAGACGCCGAAGACGCTCAAGACGTTCAAGACGCCCAGGATCAAGACATCGCGGCCGGCGCCAGCGATCGCCAAGCCCCGCCCCCAGCGGGAAAACCGGGCCGGGCGGAACCGGTATCGTGCCCCAAGGGGATACACCTATCAGCCACCCCGCTTTGGCCGCTCCGGCCTGTTTTCGTCCTGGTAGCCTCTCCCGCGGGGCCTTTACCTTGCGGCGTCTTGGCCACTTCTCGCACGTCGCGGTCGGGCTAGACTGGCATACAGGGCGGCAAAAGTTCGCCCGAACGTCAGGAGGAAACGGTATGCATCAGGGGAAGATCCTGCTCTTCGCTACGGCCGCGCTCGTGATCGGCGGCGGCCCTTGCTTCGCGCTCGACGTGAACAAGAAGATCGAGCCCCCCGGGCAGCCCGCCGCGATCTGGGAAATCGCCGGAGAGTTCTGCTCGATCAAGACCTGGCATCCGGCGGTCGAGAATTGCGTCGAGACCAAGGAGGGAGACGACACCTTCCGCACCTTGAGCCTCAAGGGCGGCGGCACCATCAAGGAGAAGCTGCTGGAGTCGGACGATCAGAGCTACAGCTACGCGATCGTCGAGAGCCCGCTTCCGGTCAAGAACTACACCGCCAAGCTCTGGGTCGAGGACAGCGACCGGGCGAATCGCACCGTGATCCATTGGGACGCGGAGTTCGACGCCAATGGGGCGAGCGACGACGACGCCAAGAAGAAGATCGGCGATATTTTCGCGGCGGGCCTAAAGGGCATCAAGAAAATCGCGGTCGAGAACAGCCCGCCGGAGGAGTGATGCCCCCTAAAGGCGATCAGGGGATCGGCCTCCCGCTCTAGGCTGCTGAAAATTCCGGGCAATTCGGCCGTAAACTTCGGCCGCGGCTTGCCATGCTCTCGCCTCTCTATGGGCGCAAAGTCACAAGGCTCGGCGGGGGTAGTTCGCTTTCATTGGCATGACGGGACAGTGGAAGCCGATGGGACTAGGCGTTCGCGCTTTCGGCGAGCCGGTATATAAGAGGGATTAACCAAATCGGGAGCGGGGCCGTGAGATCAATCTCACCAAAGGCGCTTGGCGTCTTCCTAGTCGCCATGGCGGCCATGTCTGGGAGTACGGTCCTGCGCGCGGCCGAGCCCGACGGTCCAGAGGCGCTGATCGGGGCGAAGGAAGCCTTGATCATCGCGGTCTCGACCCGCGCCGGCGACAAATTTGGCAAGACCGCTTCGCGCGCCGAGCAGAAGGGTATCCTCGATTATTACGCGGCCCCGGACGCCAAGCTCCTGTGGGTCGACGAGAACGGTCTCACCTCCAGCGCCAAGGCGGTGATGGCCGAGATCGGCAAGGCCGACGACTACGGCCTCCGCGCCTCCGATTACGATCTGCCAAGGGCCAATGGCCTCGGCGGCGGCGATACCCAGGCTCTGGCCGACGCCGAGATCAAGCTCAGCTTGGCCGCGCTCCGCTATGCCCGCGACGCGCGGGGCGGGCGCATCGAGCCGGTGCGGCTCGACCCCAACCTCGATCCCACGCTGGCGCTGCCGGATCCGCTCCAGGTGATGGAATCGCTCGCGATTCGCTCCGACGCTGCCGGCTATTTGCGCAGCTTCCAGCCGAGCCAGCCGCAATTCGAGGCGTTGCGCAAGGCGCTGCTCGCGGCGCGCGGCGGCAACAAGCCCGACGACGACATCGTCAGGGTCCCCGATGGACCGGCGTTGAAACTCGGCGTCGAGGACGAGCAGGTGGAGCTGCTCCGGACGCGGCTCAACATCGAGACGCCCGCCGCGGGCGACGCCAAGCGCTTCGACGAGGCTGTCGAGGAGGCGGTGAAACGGTTCCAGATGACCCACGGCGCCGTGCCCGATGGCGTGGTCGGTCCGGGCACGCGGCGGCTGCTCAATCGCCAGGGTCAGAGCGCCTCGAACCCGACCAGGGTCAAGCAGATCCTCATCAACATGGAGCGCTGGCGCTGGCTGCCGAGCGATCTCGGCTCGTTCTATGTCGCCGCGAATATCCCTGAGTTCATGGTCAAGGTCGTGGACGACGGCAAGCCCGTGTTCACCACGCGGATCGTCGTCGGCAAGCCCGACAAGCAGACGCCGGTGTTCTCCAACGAGATGCAGGAGATCGTGTTCAATCCCTATTGGAACGTGCCGAACTCGATCAAGGTCGACGAGCTGATGCCGTCGATCAGAGGCGGCGGCGATTGGTTCTTCGGCGGCGGTGGCGGCGGCTGGGATACCTCGGTGTTCGAGCGGAACGGGCTCCGCGTCGCCATCGGCAACCGGGAAGTCGACCCGTCCACGCTCGACTGGAGCCGGATCGACATCCGCAGCCTCAACGTCTATCAGCCGCCGGGACCAACCAACGTGCTCGGCACCATCAAGTTCCTGTTCCCGAACAAGCATGACGTCTACATGCACGACACGACGCAAAAGAACCTGTTCGCCAAGACCGTCCGCGCCGAGAGCCACGGCTGCATGCGGGTGCAGAATCCGGATCAGTTCGCGGTGACGCTGCTGAAGCGCGTGCAGGGCTGGCAGGCGTCGCAAGTCGCCTCGGCGATCGCCACCGGCGAGGACCAGCATGTGCCGCTGAAGCGGAAGATCCCGGTCTACATCACCTATTTCACCCTGTGGGTGAATGCCGACGGCTCGATCTCGACCTTTAACGACATCTATGGCCACGATTCGCGCATGGCCGCGGCCTTGTTCGGCGAGCCGCTGCCGATGGCTTACGAACAGCCGCAGATGGTCGAGGATTACGCCGTGAATCAGCCGCCGCCCCGGGCCTATCAGCAGCAGCAGCCGCAGCGCCGCCGCGGCAATGGCCGGCCGATCAACACCATCGCCGACAGCATCTCGGCCTTCATCAACAACTAGGCCTCAGCCCAACGCATCCTTGGCGTTGCCCAATTTGTCGTTGGGAGGGTAACGCGCACGTCTGCGCCCAGGCTTTTAGTCCGACCTAATTCTCCCATATCTATCAATGATTAGCCGCGACTTAAGAGAGCCATTGTCACCGGAGCTCAACTTCTGATTTAATAGAGTGAGGGGGGTGCAGATGACGGTTGAGCTCCCGGCATTCTTGAAAGGCGGTGAAGCTGCGCGGCTCATCCCCGTCACAAACGGCTCGCAGAGGGAGCGTTGTGCGGCTTCCGTGCTGCTCGCGGCACTGAGTGTGGTGCGGCCCTTCGCCGAAGCCATCTTCACCACCGTCGGCAAGAACATCGGCAGCAAGACTTCGGTTGCCGCGTTCACCGAGGTCGTCTTCAAGAAACAATTGGCGGAGGCAAATTGCCGGCCTGACGGTCTGCTTGTCGTCAGCACGCCGAGGTCGGAATGGCGCGCAATCGTCGAAGCCAAAATCGGTACGGCTCAAATCAATCCAAGCCAGCTCTCGCTTTATTGTCGCTTGGCCGTCGAAAACAAGATCGACGCCATCATCACCATCTCCAACGAATTGACGTCATTTGCCGAGCACCTTCCCTACGACGTGCCAAAAGAGCTGATTGGCAAGGTCGACGTCTATCATTGGTCATGGATGACACTCGTGACGCTGGCCACGCTTTTGCTCAGCACCGTCGATGATGAGTTCGATCCCGAACAGCATTTCATCCTCAAGGAGATGCTGAGATATCTCTCCCACGAGAACACGGAAGTGCGCGGCTTCCACCAAATGAATCCGGAATGGCCTCTGCTCTTGGAGAGGGTTCAGTCTGGCGCCGACATCCACAAAAATCATCCGCACGTGATCAAGACCATTTGCGCGTGGCATCAGGAGCAGAGTGACATCTGCCTGATCCTAAGCCGAAAGCTGAAAGTTCCCGTCACCTTGCGGCTAAAGAAGCATTTCAAGGAGGATCAAGACGCACGTGTCGAATGCGATGCTGAGGAGTTCGCGACGACCAAGAGGCTGCGAGCCTCCTTCGAGATCCCCAATCTGGCTGGGCCTCTCGAAGTTACTGCCGACGCGCTGAGAAGAAACATCATCTGTCTCATCGGTGTCCAGGCGCCTGAGGATAGAAAGAGATACGAGTCCAGACTTCACTGGCTGCTCAAGCAGTTGCCGAGCGACATGAACATACCTGTCGGGGTCCACATTCGCTGGAAGAATGGCGGCGCGTCTTTCGGGAAGGTGGCGGACCTTCGCGCGAATCCGAAGGTCGGGGACATCAACCGTCATGGCGCTGTGCCGAAATGCTTCGAAATCATGACCCGAACCGATCTTGGCAAGAAGTTCGCGGGCCCCAAGAACTTCATCGAGATTCTCGAAGCGGCGGTTCCGCAATTTTACGACAACGTCGCTCGCCACCTCAGGGCGTGGCAACCAGGCCCGCTTTCAGGCCCCGCTGAAGGCCAAGAAACGCTCGCAGACACAGTCGCAGGAATCCCAACGCCGAAGCAGGCATTGCAGCGGGTCGTGAAGCGGGGACAGGTCGGGAACGGCGGTTTTAGCGTCTTCGAGGACGGGTCTATCGAAGTGGAAACGCCGAGGGGGACGCGGAAGTTCAAGAACTTTGGCGAGCTGATCTCGTTCGCAAAAGCCGCAAAGGATCCTCCCCAAATCCCTCTAATAGATTGATCGCTTGGGCTCTCAGCGCTTCCGCGCGGCGCGGCGGAGTGCCCGCGCGAAGAAACGTGGCGCTATGGCATTGAGCACGAACAACGCGCGGAAGATCGATGGCTTGACCACCATCCGCGCGCCGCTTTCCACGCCGGCAAAGATCGCCGCTGCGGCCTCTTGGGTGGTGAGCGTCGGCAGCATGGCTGGCGTGCTCGCCGGCAACTGCTCGCGGCTTCCCGGATTGTGCTCCCAATAGGGGCTGTCGACGGTGCCGAGCACGATGAGGGTCACGGTCACGCCGCTCCCTTTCACCTCCGCTCGGAGCGCGTCGGCGAGACCTGCCACGGCGCGGCGCGCGGCGATGTAGCCGCTCGCGTTCGGCCAGGCGAGGAACGCGGCCGGCGAGGTGACGAAGGCGAGTGCCCCGCTCCGGCGCTCGAGCATCCCGGGCAGGAAGGCGCGGGTGAGGTTGAAGGCCGCGAGATAAGGCACCGCGATCATGGCGGAGGCTTCCGCGGCGCTCGTCTCGATCAGCGGCAGCCAGCGTCCGGCGCCGGCATTGTTGATGAGGGTGTCCGGCGTGCCCAGGTCGTGCGCGATCCGGGCGCTCACCTCGGCGACCGCTGCGGCATCGGCAAGGTCGGCGATAAAGGGCGTGGCCGAGCCGCCGTCGCGCCTGATGGCTGCGGCAACGGCCTCGAGGCGCTCGGCGTTCCGGGCGAGAAGGGCCACGTGCGCCCCGCTCGCGGCGTAGCGCTTGGCCGTGGCCTCGCCGATGCCGCTCGATGCCCCGGTGATGAGGGCGATGCGCGACGACATCAGGGGCCCGCGCGCTGCGGTGTTTTCAGGTGAGTTGCCACGGCCTTCCGGTTGACATGATTGGCGGAGTCGCGCTCCCTGCGACCTTTTGAAAACTGTGGCGCAAAGGCTACAGCCAAGGGCGAACCGGTCGGGAGCGCTCAGCGAAATGCTGGCAACGCCCTCCCGGCGTTATATCTTAGCCCCTCTCCAGTTGCTGCGAAGGGGGTCTAACATGAAGTCGCTTTGGTGTGTCTCTGCTGTTGCACTGGTTGCGGCGGGGCTTTGCGTAGCGGCGGCAGCGCCGGCCAGTGCGGGGTGTAGCAGGTTCGCGGGAACGGCCGACGGCTGGGATAAGGCGGATGCCCTCCAGGGATCGCAGTCGGCGCTCGCCAGTGCCATCTCGGAATTCCAGGCGAAAAATAAATCCAAGCTCAGCATCTCGCCGATGAAGGCCAAGCCACAGCCCTATTGGCGCGAGTTGGTGTCGGCGGAGCTCTACGTCAAGCCGGATGTGGTGACATCGAAATCCTACACCGTGTGCTGGCACGGCGTGGTGTCGCCGGTGGTCTGCACTTCGGGCGCCAAGGTCTGCTGGTAGGCCTCGTCGAGTTTTATCGAGCTCGGGATCAAGACCGGCGCGCGCTTTTAAGCGTGCGCCGGAATGAATACGCCGCCATGGGCCGGCTTCTTCATCATCAGCACCAGCGGCAGGATGGCGAAGGTGACGATGCCGATGAACCAGAATAGATCGATGAAGGCGAGCATCTGCGCCTGACGCCCGATCTCCAGCGCAATGCCCGACAACGCGCCCGGCGTCTCTACATCGATGCCGTGGGCGGAGAGGTATGGCGGGATCGCCGGATTGTAAGGGTTGATGTGGGCAATCAGCGTGTCCCAATGCACCTGACCCTGGCGCACGAACAGCCAGCTCACCACGGCGATGCCGATCGAGGAGCCGATGCCGCGCATCAGCGCAAATAGACCGGAGGCCTCGTCGAGCATCGACTGAGACACGCTGCCGAAGGCGACGGCGGTCAGCGGCACGAAGAAAAGCCCCATGCCGATGCCGGCGATGATGCCGGGCGAGGCGATGGCCCAGGCGTCGGCCTGGAGCGACAGCCCGGCCATCATCATGGTGCCGATTGCGGACAGCACGATGCCGGCGGCGACCAGAATGCGGGAATCGATCCAGCGCATGAGGAAATTCCCGGTGATGGCAAGCGCGATGGCGCTGGCCACGGCGCGGGGGATGAACAGCATGCCGGCGCTCATGGCCGGATAGCCCATCAGCCGCTGGGTCAAGAGCGGCAGGAGCGCGATGGTGCCGAACAGCGTGACGCCATAGGCGGTGATGGCGAGAAGACCGGCGAGGAAATTGCGGTCCTTCAACAGCGACAGATCGACAATGTTCTTCGGGTTGTTCCAGCCGCGCATGAAGAAGGCCGTGGTCGCGAACACGGCGACGCCGGTGAAAATTTGGATCACGCGCGAGTTGAACCAGTCGCGGCTTTGGCCCTGGTCGAGCACGAATTGCAGCGAGCCGACCGCGAGCACGAGCAGCACGAGCCCGGTCCAGTCGGTCTTCAAATATTTCACCTCGGAACGCGGCAGCTGCCCCATGGCGAGCAGCAGCGCGAACAGGCCGATCGGCACGTTGATGTAGAACACCGCGCGCCAGACGAAGGTGTCGGTGAGCCAGCCGCCGAAGGTCGGTCCGAGCACCGGCGCGACCATGATGCCGAGCCCGAAAATGGCGAGCGCCTGGCCGTGCTTCTCCTTGGGGAAGGCGTCGAGCAGGATGGCCTGGCTCAAGGGCACCAGTGGGGCGCCGCAGATGCCCTGCAGCAGCCGGAAGATCACCATGCTTTCGAGGTTCCAGGAGACGCCACAGAGCGCCGAGGAGATGACGAAGCCGACGATCGACAAGGTGAGCAGGCGCCTGCGGCCGAGCCGCGCCGAGAGGTAGCCGGTCAGCGGCATGACCACGGCCGCCGCCACCAGATAGGAGGTCAGCACCCAGGTGATCTGGTCGGAGGTGGCGCCGAAGGTGCCGAGCATATGCGGGATGGCGACGCTGACGATGGTGATGTCGAGCACTTCGAGAACGGCCGTGAGCACCACGGCAACCACCAGCGCCGCCGACGGCTTGGGGCTCACATGGATCGGCTCGCCATGACCGCCAAGCGGCGGTCGCGGCGGTCGTGGCGGCTCTTTGTGCCCGATACGCGGCACGGGCGGCTGTGGCGGCTCTTTGTGCCCGATACGCGGCACGGGCGGCTGTGGCGGTTCGGTGGGCTCGACGCGCGGAGCGGGCGGCTGCGGCGATTTCGTCTTGCGCGCGTTGCCCTTCGCCTTGGCCTGAGGCTTGGCGCCCGGTTTGCGCCGGGTCATTTACCGTCCTGGGTCGTGTCGATGGTGACGTCGGCGCTGGCGCCGGCGCGAAGCGGGCGGTCCGAGGCGTCCGGGGGACTGGTGAAGCCGATGCGCACCGGGAAGCGCTGCGCCACCTTCACCCAGTTCCCGCTCGCATTCTCCGGCGGCAGCACCGAGAAGGTGGCGCCGGACCCCGGGCTGATGCTTTCGACCACGCCCTCGAATTTGCGCCCCGGATACATGTCGAGGCGAATGGTCGCCTTCTGGCCGACCTTGATGCGGGCGAGGTCGGTCTCCTTGAAATTCGCATCCACCCACCAACGATTGCCTTCGATGATGGCGAATTGCGGGGCGCCGGCCTGGATCGTGGCGCCCGGGCGCAGCGTCACATTGGAGACGACACCGTCGGACGGCGCCGTGACATGGGTCTTGGCAAACTCATGGGACGCCTTTTGCAGCCCGGCCGAAGCCGCCCGCAGCTGCACCGTCGGCGTCGTCACCGTGAGCGGCTTGTCCTGCTCCTTGGCGAAATCATCCTCGGCGGCCTGGTAGGCCTTGAGCGCCTCGTCCCATTTGCTCTCGGCGCTCTTGAGCTGATCCGACGGCGGCTGGTCGGGTTTTTGCGCCTCTTTGGCCGTCCGGTAGGCGGCGATGGCATCTTGGAGCGCGTCGCGCTTCTCTTTCAGCTTATCGGCCGCCGCTTTCAGACCGTCAGCCGCGGTTCCCGCCGCCGCGGCCGCGGCATCGAATTGCGCGCGGGCATTGCGGAGCGCCGCGCCGTAAAGGCTGGGGTCGAGGTCGAACAAGGGATCGTCGGTCTTCACCCGATCGTCGGTGCGGACATAAACGTAAATCACGGCGCCGTTGACCTCCGAGGCGACCCTGACGATGTTCGACCCGGTATAGGCGTTCTCGGTGGCCGGATAGAGCGCGCTGTAACGCCACCAGGCGAAGGCGCCGACAATGGTGATGGCGATGACCGCGGCCAGGGCGACCCAGCGAATGGTGGCCAAGCTGTTCGTGCCGGTTCGAGCTTCGGGCGAAGCGTCTTGATTCACGTTGTCCTACCTCGGTTGCGGCGGGGAGAGTGGGGGCGGACGTGGCCTCCAGGCCCGCAATGCAAGGTGAAGAGCGGCAGAATGATGGCGGAGGCTTAGACTGGAACGAGGCTACTCGCAAGATTTGCGTTGGGATGCAAGCGGAACCGCGCTTCCGTTGGCCTCCATCAAAACTGCCGGTTCCGGGCCCATGACTTTTGCGTTGCTTGCGGCGGCTGGCCTGGAGCGGCTTGCCATCCTCACTCTTCGCCGTCACATTGACGCGGACGCTGGAGAAGCCTGGCCAAAAATGCGGTCGGCGCCGCTTAAACCGTCCGAAACTAGCGTTCGCGGGGCGTGCGACCTTTTGATCCCTGCCCGCGCGAGGGCGGTCTGCCGCTATAGCACGAGACTGAGGGGGAGGGAGCCATCTATGACGGCATCGACGTTTATCGCGCGCATCTTGGGCCCGCTGTTCGTGGTCATCGGCATCGGCCTCTTCGTCGAAGGCGGGAGCTTCGCGGTCATCGCCGGGGACTTCGTGCGCAACGGGGCCCTGATCTATCTCACCGGGCTCATCGCCCTCGCGGTCGGCCTCGCCATCCTCAATGTGCATCACCTCTGGGTCCGGGATTGGCGCGTGGTGATCACGATCTTTGGCTGGCTCGCCTTGATCGGCGGCATTTTCCGCATCCTCGCCACCTCCCTGGTGCAACGGATGGCGGAGGCGGCGATTGCCAATCCCCGTTGGCTGATCGTTGGCGGCGCCGGGACGCTTCTGCTGGGCGGGTTCCTCACGGTGATGGGCTATCAGGACGTCTGGAACGAGGCGGGGCGGCCGCCGCAGCGCCGGACGAGCCCGGCGAAGAGCGCGTCCACCAACTCCCCAACCGCGAAGCGGCCGCGGCGGAAACCGGTGGCGCCAACGTCAAGTTGATCGGCTGGCGCACCACGCCTACACTCACGGCCATCCGAGGGGAGCCCCAGGGAAGGGGCTGAGAAGTCCGCTGCCTCTTCGAGGAGGCCCGCGGAGACCCTTTGAACCTGATCCGGGTTATGCCGGCGAAGGGACAGGAATTCTGCTCTGCCCGCCCAGCGCCAGACTCCCCCCAGAGCCAACGGGAGCTTGCCGATGAACAAGCCGATCTCAGCGAAGGACGTGTCGCCGCCGAAAGTGACCACTGGTCCTCTTCCCGGCAGCCGCAAGGTCTATTCCGCGCCCGAGGGATATCCCGATCTCGAAGTGCCGTTCCGCGACATTGCGCTCGCGGATGGTGCCTCGTTCCGGGTCTACGACACCTCCGGGCCTTACACCGATGTCGACGCAACGATCGACGTGCAAGGCGGCCTGCCGCCGCTCCGCGCCGGCTGGATCGCCGCGCGCGCCTCTTCACCTCCCCCTCAAGGGGGGAGGGGGCTCGAAGTGCCTGCCCAGCATTCGCTTGTCACCCAGCTTGAGCTGGCGCGGGCCGGCATCGTCACCAACGAGATGGCCTATGTCGCCCATCGCGAGAATCTCGGGCGGCGACGCCAGGCCGAAATGGCCGAGGCGCGGCTCGCCGACGGAGAGAGCTTCGGCGCGTCGGTGCCTCCCTTCGTCACGCCGGAGTTCGTGCGCCAGGAGATCGCGCGCGGCCGCGCCATCATCCCCGCCAACACGAAGCACCCCGAGAGCGAGCCGATGATCATCGGCCGCAACTTCGCGACCAAGATCAACGCCAATATCGGCAACTCCGCCGTGACCTCCTCGGTCGAGGAGGAGGTGGAGAAGATGGTGTGGGCGACGCGCTGGGGCGCGGACACGGTGATGGACCTCTCCACCGGCAAGAACATCCACCTCACCCGCGAATGGATCGTCCGCAACGCCGCCGTGCCGATCGGCACGGTGCCGATCTATCAGGCGCTGGAGAAGGTCGGCGGCGATCCAGTCAAGCTCGATTGGGAATGTTATCGCGACACGCTGATCGAGCAGGCCGAGCAGGGCGTCGATTATTTCACCATCCATGCCGGTGTGCGGCTCGGCTACATCCACCTCACCGCCGATCGCGTCACCGGCATCGTCAGCCGAGGCGGCTCGATCATGGCCAAGTGGTGCCTCGCGCATCATCGCGAGAGCTTCCTCTATGAGCGTTTCGGCGACATCTGCGACATCATGCGGAAATACGACGTGTCGTTCTCGCTCGGCGACGGCTTGCGTCCGGGATCGATCGCCGACGCCAACGACCGGGCGCAGTTCGCCGAGCTCGAGACGCTTGGCGAATTGACCAAGATCGCGTGGGAACGCGGCTGCCAGGTGATGATCGAGGGCCCCGGCCACGTGCCGATGCACAAGATCAAGGTCAATGTCGAGAAGCAGCTGAAGGAATGCGGCGAGGCGCCGTTCTATACCCTTGGGCCCCTAGTCACCGACATCGCGCCGGCTTACGACCACATCACGAGCGCGATCGGCGCGGCGATGATCGGCTGGTTCGGCACCGCCATGCTTTGCTACGTGACGCCGAAGGAGCATCTCGGGCTCCCCAACCGCGACGACGTCAAGACCGGCGTGATCGCCTACAGAATAGCGGCCCACGCCGCCGACCTCGCCAAGGGCCATCCGGCCGCGGTCGCCCGCGACAATGCGCTGTCGAAGGCGCGGTTCGAATTCCGCTGGGAGGATCAGTTCAACCTGTCGCTCGATCCCGACACGGCGCGGAGCTACCACGACGAAACCCTGCCGAAGGAGTCTATGAAGCTCGCGCATTTCTGCTCGATGTGCGGGCCGAAATTCTGCTCCATGGAGATCACCCAGCAGGTCCGCGACTACGCCGCGAAGCTCAAGGAGAAAGAGCAAGGCATGGCCGAGATGAGCGAGAAGTTCATCGCGAGCGGCGCCGAGGTCTATGTGGCGGAGGAGTGAGAGCCCCTGCGCTTCCACACCGTGTTCGTCATGCCCGGACTTGTTCCGGGCATCCAATAGGGCGGAGCGGTAAACGGCAAACTCACGCTCAAACTCCACGGTGCGGCTCTTATCCCTCCCTCTTGCCGTTAGTGAAGCTCCATTCATCATCTGGCGATTATTCTACATAGCGAGGAGGCAGCTTGGACTCGATTTTGGCTAGTTCGCATTCACACCAAGCAATGGCAGATTAAATCGCAGAGGCAAGGTCGCGCCGCTGACCATCAATGTAATAGGCAAGTTCGTATTCTTCATCCATCACAATACGGTTTTCACCTTCTCCAGTGCCAGACTCTGAGTGAATGGCATAACCCTCGAAGCTCGCGTCTTTGAGGAGCAAGTTGCGCGACGTGACGATGAAGTCGAGATCTGGAATTGTACTCGAATGCCTGGTGGCTACTTGCCAATTCGAGATGGCCTCTTGGTGATCCGGAGACAGTCGCCGATCGTGGTTTAGAAGCGCGTGCGGTACGGCCCGCAGACACGCGAGGATGCCGATGATGTGGAATATGGCTCCGGCTCCGATCAGCTTTTGCGACCTAATGTTGTCGAAGCCCCACTTCGCTGCTCTAAGGTAGCGTCTTCCCTGAGGCAATTTGGGCTCTTCGCGCATTTTCGGGCTCCTGTTGGTACAAGCGGCGACAAAGCTAGTCGTCAGCACGACTGCTAAGGGCCCAGAGCTACCTGAGCTTCGGCCCCCAGCTCAATGGATCTCCAGCCACAGCCCTGTCTCGACGGCCTTGTGCCGGCGATCCACGTCTTTGCCCGCTCCCTGGAACTCGTGCATCGCCGGGACTTCGCCCGTCCATGATCCTAAGCTTGGCCGTCGCTGGCCGGGCGCCGCTGCCCCGTTTATCCCCGGCCTCCGAGCCTGCCGTATCATCGCCTCACCTCGTTCACTTGAGGGGCGCGCTCTAGAGGCGTCTTGATCGCGGGACGGGGCTCGGCGCCTGCGGGTCTTGTCGCAACAAGACACTCGGGCGGCATCGGAACTCCCCCCGGGACCACTACGGGTCCCCGCCAGGAGCTGGCTGACGGTTTTGGTGTCGTGCTATCGGCCTTCGGCCTACTTGAGCGCGACGGTTTGCGCTTCTGGCCTTCGGCTTAGAGCGCGGTATCCAAAAGCGGAAAGCGGGGCCCGGTGCCGAAAAGACGCCGCGACTGGCGCGCCGAGAGGCGCCCGCCGTGGTCCTGCCAAGGATCGCGGACACCAAAGGTTTGCGCTTTTCGGCGCGCCATCCCCTCACGGGGAAGACTTCGGGAGACATTGGGAGAAATGCGCTCAAGTAGCGCAAGAAAAATGCTCTTTGACAAAAGCCGGACGCAATCCGCGTCGCGGCAACGAACAGGCATGTCTTCGATCCACCCCCTAAAGCCCATCCTCGATGGCGTGGAGCAGCTGGAAGCGCAGCGGGCCGCCGCTCTTGAGCGCGATGACGAAGCGCACGCGGCCGTGGCTCTTGGTGTCGGCGTAGCCCGCCAGCGTACTGATGCCAGACATGGTGCCGGTCTTGTTCAAGCCGCCGTCGTGGCCGTGGAGCAGATCGGCGTTGGGCGCGAACAGGTCGAGCACATGAGCGAGGCCGCGGGCGGTGAAGTGGTTGCCGCGGCTGATGCCCGAGCCCTCTTCGATATGGATGTCCCCGGCGAGGCCGTTCATGGCGAGCATGCCGTTCGCGACTTTCAGCGACTTCTCGAGGCTGACAGACCCGCCGAGGGTGCCGCCGATCTCCAGGAACACCTGGTTGGCGATGTAGTTGTTCGAGGCGATCAGCAACTGGGTCAGGATCTTCGAGAGGGGGCGCGACTTGTGCACATAGACCGGCTTCAGGCCCTCCGGCACGGAACCGATCGAGATCTTGCCCTTGACCTTGCCACCGGCCTTCTCGATGAAGGCGGCGATCAGCTCGCCGGCATATTGCAGGCTGAGCGCGGGGTCCTTGCTCAGGCTGATGCGGCCGCGCCCCTGGGGGCCGCGCGCCCGGAACTGGCTGATCGCGAGCGGGGTGATCGGGGTCTGCTCCTCGGCGGACGTGACCTTGTCGCCCTTGCGCACGGCGTTGATGGTGTTGAAGTTCACCGCGAGCGCGGAGTTCAGCGCGTCGTAGGATTCGCTCGTGTCCTCGATACCCGGGACGCGGAGGTCGGACGGGAAATAGCTCGCATCGAGCACGATGCCGGTGACCGGCTCCTTACCGATTGCGGCGACGAGCTCCTTCGCAAGCTCGGCCAATTCCTCCGAGATCAGGAAGGGATCGCCGCCACCGCGCACGTAAAGCACCCGATCCTGGTCCAGGTAGAACCTCGTCTCGAAGCGGTAGTTGCCGCCCAGGACCTCCATCGCCAGCCACGCGGTGACGATCTTGGTGACCGAGGCCGGAGCGAAGGGCTTTTCCGTGTTCTGGGCGATCAGCTCGTTGCCCTTGTCGTCGATCACGAGCACCACTCCCGACGGCGCCATCGCCGCGATCTTCTCCTTGAGGCCGGCGAGCGCCGGCGCGGGCAGCAGGAGCAAGGCGAGGGCGACAGCGAGGGCGAACGGGCGGGACCACATGGCGGCTCCAGGCGATCTTACTGACCGTCGATGTTCTGTGATCGCCGGGCCTGAACCGCAAGTGAATACGTCGTTCGAACCACGTTCAGGGGCCCTAGAGCACGATCGCCTCCTGGATCAGTGGCAAGCAGCCAAGCTCTAGGAGGCGGCAATGAACGGCGTCGAACTCATCAATAGGGTCGCTGAGTTGCAACGGCAATATGATGATCGGATCAGGCCAATGCGCTCCATCCAAGACTACCGGCAGCGTCATGCGCGGCGTCATCCTGACCGGGATTACGACGGCGAAGAGCACGTTTCGCAATACGAAACACGGCAATAACTGCCGGTCCAAGCCGGGCTGACGCGGCCCCGTTCGGCTGCTAAACTCGCGACCTACGGGGCCGCTCAGGGCGGCATTTGAGGGAAATCGGCAGGATGACACCGCTCCGGCTCGTGGCCGTCACGGTACTCGCGCTTGTCCTTGCTGGGGCGGCCGGCCGGCCCGCGCTCGCCAATATTCTCATTCAAATCGACAAGCCGACCCAGACCATGACGGTCTCGGTCGACGGCGCCGTGCAATATCGCTGGTACGTGTCGACGGGAGCGACCGGCTTCTCGACGCCTCCCGGCACCTACAAGCCGTTCCGCATGGAGGTGATGCATTACTCGAAGGAATGGGACAACGCCGGCATGCCGCATTCGATCTTCTTCACCTCGCGCGGCCACGCCGTGCACGGCTCCGACCATCCCGGCCTCGGCACGCCGGTGTCGCATGGCTGCGTCCGGCTGACGCTGACCAACGCCGCCACCCTCTACCAGCTCGTCGGGGCGCGCGGCATGGCGGAGACCACCGTCATCGTCAGGGGCCCCGATCCCGCCGGCGTCTATGCCCCGAGCCAATACCCACAGCAGAGGGCGAGGCCGCGGGGGCTGTTCCCCTTCGGCGGGCTGTTCGGAGGCTCGCGCTAGCTGCGGTAGCGTGTCGTTTGCGGGTTTTGGCGGCGGCCGTTTCAGGCTATTTTTAGAGATGCGGCCCGAAGGAATCGGACGGGGGTTCGATGCTGCCTCTTCGCCAATTCTCCGCTGCCGCGATCGCTACCCTGCTGATCGCCAGCGCGTCCTTTGCCTTGCTTCCTCATTCAGCACGCGCGAAAGAGCAAGCGCCTTCAGAGGGTTGCTCCGCCGACAAGGCCGGGATCGCGGTGCTCGCGGCGCCGATGGCGCCATGGCGGGGCGCGCCCTTGCGGGTCATCTTCGCCGGCGAAGAGCCTCTCGACGGCAAGCTCGAGCTGATTGCGCCGAACGGCAAGGTCGCCGCCAAATCGGCCGATCGCCACGGCGGGCCGCCCTATTTCTGGCTCGCCGAGGTCGTTTCGCCCCAGGCCGGCAAGTGGCAAGCGAAGCTCTCCCGCGACGGTGCCTCTGATGGCTGCACTACCGTGACCCAAGACATCGTGGTGCAGCGGAAGCCGTCGGGGGGGCCCCGTGGCGGCAAGGGCGTCTGGCCGATGCATGCCGCCTGGAACCGGGAGACCGAAAATCTCTATTCGGCGTGGATCGAGACGCTGTTCGACGCGCCCCTCGACGACGCGCCGTCGTGGAAAGCGATGCACGAGGTGCTGCGCGACAAGTCGCGCAACGTCCTCTTCGACTATCTCGGCCTCCGCGAGGACGAGAAGGGCCTCGTCATTCAGCCAGACTGCGCCGACGTGCCTTACTTCCTGCGCGCCTATTTCGCTTTCAAGATGGGGCTGCCGTTCGGCTATTCGAAGTGCACCCGGGGCGACGGCGGCCAGCCGCCGAGATGCCCGCAGTGGTGGAACATCGTCAACGAGGAGCCGCCACCGGCGCCGCCGCCCGACCAAATGGGCGCGCCGCCCGCCGGCCTGTTCGCCATGTTCGGTCCACCCGTCGCGCCGCAGCCGGTGCTGAGGCTGCCGCGGAAGCCGCAAGGCCTCATGCCCGGGTTCGGCTATTATTTGCGCACCACCATTGCCAACGCCGTCCACTCCGGCAACGGCCGCACCGCGGCGGACGATAACGACACCGATTATTACCCGGTGCCGCTCAGCGAGAACACGCTCCGTCCCGGCACCATCTATGCCGATCCTTACGGCCACGTTCTCGTCCTCGTGAAGCGCGTGCCGCAATCGGGCGATGGTGCCGGCGTGTTCCTCGCCGTCGACGGGCAGCCGGACGGGACGGTGGCGCGCAAGCGCTTTTGGCGCGGCAATTTCCTGTTCGCGCAGGATCCCGCGCTCGGCAGTCCGGGGTTCAAGCGTTTCCGCCCGATCGTGCGCGAGAAGAACGGGAGCCTGCGCCGCCTGACCAACGCCGAGATCGCGAAGAGCCCGGACTACGGCGATTATTCCCTCGAGCAGTCGAAGCTCTCGGTCGAGGCGTTCTACGACCGCATGGATGACGTGATGTCGCCGGCCCCGCTCGACCCCGTGCGCGCGTTGAAGGAGACGATCACCTCGCTCGAGGAGCAGGTGAACACCCGCGTCACCTCGGTCGAGAACGGGCGCAAATATCTTGCCGGCGGTGGGCGCACCGTGGACATCCCGGACGGCGCCGCGATCTTCGAGACCACCGGCGCGTGGGAGGACTACGCCACGCCGTCCCGCGATCTGCGCTTGCTGATCGCGATCGACGTCGTGCGCGGGGTGCCGGACCGGGTGGCGCGGCGCCCGGAGCGCTACGCGATGCCGGCGGGGAAGAGCGTCGCGGATGTCAAGGCGGAGCTCGACGGCATGCTCGCATCCGAGCTGGCGACGCGGAAGTTTTCCTATACGCGGAGCGACGGCTCGCAATGGACGCTCACGCTGAAAGACGTGCTCGACCGCACGGTGGCGCTGGAGATGGCCTATAACATCAACGACTGCGTCGAGCTCAGATGGGGTGCGCCGGAAGGCAGCGATGAGGCCGCGACGTGCAAGCGGCACGCGCCGGCGGCGCAGCGCGAGAAGATGGCCGCCGACTATCGCCCCTGGTTCAGCGAGCGCCGCCGCCCGCCACGGGGCTAGCCGGCCCGCTGCCTTGGCAAGATCGCAATTGGCGTGTTGAACAAGCCGCCATGGCACCTCGGCTCGCACTTTTAGCCCCGCTCATGCTGGGCCTCGCGCTGCTCCAGGCTTGCGCCAATCCGGAAGCGACGCAGGCGAGCCGTGAGGCGGCGGAGGCCGACGCCCAAACCAAGGACGACGCCAAGTGCAAGGAGAACGGGGTCGAGCCCGGGACACCCGCCTACGACAATTGCCGCACCCGCCTCGCCCAAGCCCGCTATGACGAGGCCGTGGCGCAAGAGCGGCGGCGCGTCGATTTCCAGAAGACCCTCGGAACCGGAACCTCGGGCTACAGCGGCCCCTGACAGCGTCTGCCTTGAGGTGCAGCGTTGCGTCTTCCCCGCACTGGTTGCAGACTGGGCGCGTTGGGGGACCCTCGCCATGCGTCCTGTGGCACTGTCGATCTCAGCGTTGAGCGTGGTTTTGCTGGCGCAGCCCGAGGCAGTCCGGGGACCAGTCGTCCCGGCGGCAGCGGCGGCATTCTCGGGGGACTGGCAGATCACGGCCAAGACCGACAGCGTCACCGGCCGCAAGGTGGCGAATATTCTGCTCCAGAGCAGCAAGACCGCGCATGACGGTCTCTATTTTGCGCCGAAGGCGGTGATGCAACTCGGTTGCCTCAAGGGCCAGCCGCTGATCCATCTGATGTTCGGCTTCCAGATCGGCTCCAAAGCGGATTCGGAGATCTCCTATCGCTTCGACGACAAACCGCCGCGCGAGGTCGACGCGCGGATCTTGCCCGGGCTGAAAATCGCGGTGATCGAGGATCATGCCGAGGTGGCGCAATTCTTCGCCGAGCTCGCCACCGCGAACGCGCTCTATATCGTCGTCAGCTCGCTCGCCAAGGGCAGAACGAGCGCGGAATTTCACGTCAGTGACGCCGAGCCCGCGCTCGACCTGATCTCAGCGGTTTGTCCACCCAAGTCCAAGCGCTGACCGGATCAGACCTCCAGCGACGCGTTGCAATTCGCGGCCAATGCGGCTTTGCTTGGCGTTCAGCGCGTAAGGCGCAAGCGGGGGAGGGGGCGAATGCTGCAGTCTTATATTTTCTGGGCGTTGTTGGGCATGGCCGGCTACTCGTTCACAACGCTATTTGCGAAGCTCGCGGAGCGTTCCGGCGCGGTGTCCACCTATATGGTGCTGGCGGTCTCCACCACCATCGTCGCCATCGTCGCCATCGCCATCGTAGTCATGCGCGGCGAGCTCAGGGCACTCCTGTTCGATGCCGATCGCTTGCCTCTGATCTGGGCTGTGGCCGGCGGCATCACGCTCACCATTGCCGTCAGCTCGCTGTTCCATGCGTTGTCGCTGGGGCCGGCCAATGTGGTGGTGCCAATCTACGGCATGTTCATCATCGGCGGTTCGCTGCTTGGCGTGCTGTTCCTCGGCGAGCCCATGACCTGGAACAAGATCGTCGGCCTCGTCGCCGCAGTCGCCGGTGTGGTGCTGATCTCGCTCTAGGTTTCTCGCCAAGGCTCCATGGCCTACCTGTAGTATACTTATCGCTACTATTCTCGTTAGAGTTGTAATCGCTGCGATCTTCCCCTAAGCTCGGCCAGAGGCTGCTCGAAAGGGAAACCGATGGCGCGAGCCGCACGGAAGTCGGCCCCGAAACCGGCGACGGTCAAGCCTGCTCGGCCAAAACGGGCGAAAGGCAAAGCGGGCGCGAAAGCCTTCGTCCGCATTCTCAACTGCGTTCCCTCGCGTGACACGGACAAGGACTGGCGAGTAGACCACGCCTTGGCGGCCGGCGTCCTCGCCGCGGCACCGATCCCGCAATCCAAGGATTTGCGCGAGGAATGGTGGTGGATCAACGACCAGGGCGACACTGGAGCCTGCGTCGGGTGGGCCACGGCGGACTTCGTGCTGCGTTGGCATTTCGTAAAGTCCGGCCGGCTGAGCCCGGACTATTTGCTGTCACCCCGTTTCATTTGGATGGCGGCCAAGGAAACCGACGAATTCATCAGTCAGCCGACGACCTTCATCGAGAGCGACGGCACGAGCCTCAAGGCGGCGCTCGACGTCGCCCGCAACTATGGATCGGTCGTCGACGGCATTTTGCCTTTTGATTCTTGCTGGCTGTTTCGGGGCGAGGTCGGGACCTTCTATGCGCTTGCCGCGCAGCTGAAGGTCGCGAGCTATATCAACCTCGGCCGAAACCTAACGCACTGGCGACACTGGATCGCGACCAAGGGCCCGATCCTGACGCGGCTCGACTGCGACAACACCTGGATGAACGCCACTGACACCGGCGGCAAGCTCGATCGCTACGACCCCCTGTCAGCCGATGGCGGCCACACGGTGGCCTTGGTCGGCTATGACGACAACGTGTTCATCGTCAGGAACAGCTGGGGAGACTATTGGGGGGATCAAGGCTTCGCCTATGCCGCCAATGTCTACGCCGCAGCCGCTTTCACGGAGGCCTACGGGGTGAATGTCGTCTGACAAAGGGCGCGCGCCTCGTGCCAAGGCTCAGCCGCCGCTCAAAGTATCGCCGACCTTGCGGAAGATATGCCGCGCCTTGCGCACGATCTCCTGCTCGATCTGGCGCTTGGTGAGGTTCGCGGTGCTGCGGAACGAGAATACCGCGACCGCCACCACCTCGCCGCCGTCGCTATCATCTTCGCGAAGCTCGACATAGGCGCGCTGGGTGTGCGGATCGTATTTGGCTTGCGCCAGTCTGTAGGCCATGGGCTGGTGCAAAGGAAAAAGGCCCCGGCGGGAGAAGGCCCACCGGGGCTGGCAAGTTCATCAGGAGAGCCGCACCCTAGGGGCGCTATGTGACGGTTATGTCACAAATTGCCGGTCGACCGCCAATTCTTCAAATTAGCAGGGGGGCCTTAGACCTAGCGGCGCTTGGGGAACTGCGCGGCGAAATCGTCGGTGGTATTGACCCGCGGATAGGGCGCTTCGGGCACGGCGACGCCGAGGAAGCGGCAAAGCGGCTCCCAGCCTTGGCCCGTCTCGTAGACCAACAGCCGCGCGGGCGGGACTTCGCGGCGAACCGCTCGTTATGGGCGGCGAACACGCGGATGGCATTCTCCTTGTCGAGGGAACCGCCGAACGTGTTCTTGCACGATGATGGTGTTGACCATCTCCATATGGCGCCGGCGCGCGGGATCGATGGCCTCCAGGCCGTCCCGCGCGAGGCGTCTCGGCACGAAGTGTCTCGGCACGAAGTGCCTCGAATTCGAGCATGCGCCCGAAGATCGTGGCGGCGGCGCTCCGGTACCAGGCTTCCGCGTCACGCAGGGTGAGAATGATCTTGGCGTCGGGATTGTCAGCGGCAAGCCGGCGCCAGAAATAGGTGCTCGGCCAATCGACGGTGGCATTGAACCCGTCGAGGATCGGGCGCCAATCGGATACCTCGCCCCGCGCCAGCGCCAGCCACATGGTGTCGTGGCCGGGGCGGGTCATGACCTCCGCCATATGGTAGCAGGGGCCGAAGCCGAGCTGTTCCAGCGCGAGCTTCAGGGACATGGTTCCGGTCCGTCCGAACCCCGCACCGATGACTTTCAGGGGCATGGTTGGCTGAAATCTCCTATCGGCCGCAGATCGGCCATGGATGGGGCGAATTCGCCAAGTCGCCGCCTCTTCCCTGCCGCTTTCAGGTACTTCACTCTCGGTGGGGGATGACGGCGGGTTTGCTTGGCCTACGCGTCGTCTTAGCTGGCGGGCTTAACTTTGTGAATGAGGCGAGTGGCTGTTGCCGAGACGCCCCATAGCGCAGCGCCTGGCAAGCCCGGCGGCGAAAGAGCAGGAGCCCAGGCCTGGCGTTCGCCAGCCTCCGGGGCGGACCGCTCATCGCCTTGCGCCGAGAGGCGACACGGTTCCTCCTCCGGCCGATGCCAGACTTTGAGGACTACACACCGCTCCTCCGCTCGTTGACGGCAGGGCCATTCGCTTGGCCGCGGTCCCTGATCGTCAGTCTCATCCTGTTGGCGCTCCTCCCCAACCTGACGGTCATCGCCTTGCTCTGGTTCCCCGCGGCGCGGAGCTATTGGTCGGAGCCCGCGCCTGCGCCCGCGGTCGAAGCCGCGGCACCTCCCACCTTGCCCATGACCGACAACGTCCGCCTGGCACCGCCGCCGGAAGAGAAGGTCGGCCCCGTGCTCACGGCGCCAACGACGCTCGAGGCGAAAGCGGGCGACGACATCGCCTTTCCGCTCGAGCTCGACGGCACCGACGGCGTGCCGGTGCGCAGCACCATTGCCGTCAGCGGCTTGCCGCCGGGCACCTCCATCTCCAACGGGCGTCCCTATGGCGCGACGGGATGGAATTTAAAGGCGGACGAGATCGGCGATCTGCATCTCGTGCTCGGCGGGAACTTTGCCGGCGAGACCACGGTCCGCGTGCAGTTGATCGCGCCCGACGGCGCGGTGCTGGCGGCTGCCGACACGGCGTTGAAGGTGGCGGCCAATCCCGTCGGCGGCATCTCCCGCACCAGCTGTGGAGGTCGTGGCTGACGCCGCCGACGCCCCGGCATCGGACGCCCAGGCGGCACCGCCGCAGCTCGACGGCTCCCGCTACGGCCGCGGCTGACGCCGCCGCTGCTGTCTCCCCTAAAGAGGACGCGGCGAAGCCTGCCGATACCACGACGGATGTCGCCGCCGTCGCTCCTGAAAAGTCCGCACCGAAATCGTCGGCAAAGCCGGCGACGGTCGGCACCCCCGCCACGGCGGAGGAGGATGACGGCACCTTCATCAAGCCGTCGGAATACGTCAATCTCCGCGACGGCCCGTCGTCGTCCTCAAAGGTGATCGGCGTCGTGCCGGAGGGGACGAAGCTCAAGGTTCTCGGCCGCAAGCGCCGCTGGGTCCAGGTCACGAACCCCGACACCGCTGCAAGCGGTTGGATCTACGGGCGCTATGTCGATGGGCTTCCGGGAGGAAGCGGAGGCCCCGAGAAGCGGCCGCGCCATGCCAAGGACTCGCCCGAACTCCGATTCGGATGAACTCGATGTGGACCAGGTTCGGCCGCTGGCTCAGCGGGTCTTGAGCCGCTTCCGATCCTTCATAACAGACGCAAGCTTGCGGGTCCGCGGTGTCCGTGCATAGGTCGCGAGCGCGGGGGGCGGGGGCGAAGAGGCGGCGATGGATGCCAAGGTCGGCGAGACAAAGGCTGAGGCCAAGCAGCTTGCCGCGGCGCGCCGCCTGATCGCGGAGATCGCCGCCGCGCTCGATCTCGACGCCTCGGTCAAGCTTTGGGACGGCAGCGTGGTGCCGCTCGGGCGAAACGTCGTGAGCCCGCTCGCGCTCACCATCGCCGGTCCGGGGGTGGTGGCGTCGATACTGCGCTGGCCGACGCTCGACCGGCTGGTGCGTCTCTATGCCAAGGGCCGCATCGGGCTCGAAGGCGGCACGCTGATCGATCTCGGGCAGCAATTGCAGCAGACGAGCACGCGGAAGCGGCTCAAGCATCTCGGCAAGCTTCGGGTGGCGCGGCTCTTGCTGCCGTTCCTGTTCGCGGCGCCGGACCGGCCGGGCCGCTCGCGCGATTATCACGGCGACGAGACGGGACGCGCGCGGGCGCAGGCCGAGAACCGCGACTTCGTCCAGTTTCACTATGACGTCTCCAACGACTTCTATCGTCTGTTTCTCGATCCCCACATGCAATATTCCTGCGCCTATTTCACCGACTGGACCGGCGGGCTCGATCAGGCGCAACACGACAAGCTGGAGATGATCTGCCGCAAGCTGCGGCTCAAGCCCGGCGACCGTCTGCTCGACATCGGCTGCGGCTGGGGCGGGCTCATTTGCTACGCCGCGCAGCATCACGGCGTCAGCGCCCATGGCGTCACCATGTCGGAGACGCAGCTCGCTCTGGCGCGCGAGCGGATCGCGCTAGCCGGCTTGGGCGACGAGCGTGACGGTCGAGCTCAAGGACTATGCCGAGCTCGACGGCACTTACGACAAGATCGCCTCGATCGGCATGTACGAGCATATTGGGCTCGCCAACATCCCGGCCTATCTCGCCAAGGTGCGCGGGCTCCTTGCCGATGACGGCCTCTTTCTCAACCACGCCATCTCGCGGCGCGCCAAGAGGCGGCAGCGGCGCCTCGGCAGCCGGCCCGGAGCAGCGGGCGATCATGCGCTACATCTTTCCCGGCGGCGAGCTCGACGACATCGGCCACACCGTGCAGGAGATGGAGATCCACGGGCTCGAGGTGCAGGACGTCGAGAATTGGCGGCGGCATTACGCGCTCACCACGCGGGCCTGGTGCGAGCGCCTGACGTCGCGGCGCGAAGAGGCCGAAGCCATGGTCGGGCCGGAGCTGGTGCGGCTCTGGCTCGCTTATCTCGCCGGTGTCTCGCTCGCCTTCAGCCGCGGCACCTTACGCATCTATCAGACGCTTGTGAGCAAGCAGGGCAGGGGCCCATCGCCGCTGCCACCGACCCGCGCCGATCTCTATCGCTGAGGGTGGGTGCGGAGAGCGGCGCGGCCTGTCCCGACACCTGAGCCGGCCAATGGCCGCGCTTCAGTGCACGCGACCGGCCATGCAATCGCGATAGGCGGCCCGGTAGATCTTGGCTTCTTTGCGTTGGCGCGCATGGGCTCCCGACAAGGCGCCAACGCCGCCGCCGATGGCAGCTCCTGCGCCGGCGCCGCCGGCAGCGGCTCCGACGCCGACGCCGAGCAGCCCACCGAACAGGCCGCGGCGAACCACCTGGCCCTGGCGGCTGGCATGTCGCGCGTAGTCACGCGCCCACGCGTCGCAGGCCCGCGACGATGCGGCCGTGGCTGGGACTGCACCGGCAAGCGGAATGAGGAGCGCGCCGGCGCTCAAAACAATCAACAAGCGTTTGACGCCGAGCCGCATCGCTTCCCTCCTAGTGATGGCAGACGAGCGCTGAAGCCTCGCAGGCATTGCGAATACAATGCGTGTGAACCGGCCCGATGCTCTTTCCGGCATTATTTCTCATCTCGTGCAGGATATGCCGGTGCAGCCGATGCTCGGCACGCTCGGTGGAAACCCGTGGGTTCCGGGCGTCCGCCGTTGCCCTCACCACGTAACAACCATCGAGCGCCGTTGCCGGCTGTGAAATCAGCGAAGCAACGGCAACTGTGGCGACAACCATCATGGCGACGACTGGTGCTCTCATTGTTTCCTCCTGGCTCGTGATAAACCAACGCCCGAGCAAATCTGATCGCCGATCATGCTCAGCGGCCGGCTGCCGCACGTCTCCGATCGACCTCGGCTTGCGACACCGCACCCGCCTGGATCAGCCCTCTGACGCAGGCATGCGTCAGCTGGTCGCCGTGGCGGCGCATGCAGTTCTCCAAGCCCCTGGTGTTGAGGCCCCACTGGCTGCAAAACCGCCGATAATCCTCCGCGCATTTCCTCTTGCCGGCTTCGGCCGAGCCGGCCCAACACAGCATGACCGCGAACACAACCAACAACGCTGCGGAATATTTCCTCATCAACTTGCTCCTGCTCTGATTGAATTAGGATGCGCTTTAGGCAGACCGCGTAAAGCCGACATTGTCGCCGATGACGGTGGTCGGCCCGATGGGCAGCGGCTCGGGATTGGCGATGTCGAGCTTCTGGAATTCGAGCCCGCTCTTCCAAGCTTTCCGCAGAAAATCTTCGAACACTTGAATGGTGAGCTGCTCGCCGGGGCAGCGGCGATAGCCGAAGCCGAACGGGGCGAAGCCGGCATAGTCGCACACCGGCAGCGGCTTGCCGTCGACGATGCCGTAGACGGTGCCGAAGCCGCTGTTATGGAGCGAGGCGTCCCGTCCGTCCTTGACCTCGAACGCCGTTTGCTCGAACGGACATTTGGCGAAGCCGATCTGGTCGCACTTGGTGCCGTCAATGTCGTGGCTCGTTGGCGCGGCGATGTAACGATCGGGGTTGAAGGCTTCCGGATCTTTCCACTGCACCGGATCGAAGCTCGTCGATTTGTGTGGCGTGACGATATAGCCGTGCCGCTCATAAGGCGGCGTGCGCACCTCGGTCAGTGCGGAGATGCTGCCGCCATTCGGCGTGATGGTGCGGAACAACTCCATGACGAAGCGCTCGAGCGGCGTGAACGGCTTGCCGCCGGCATCGTCCGGACTGCCGTCCATGGTCTTCTTGAACCAGGCGCGCGTGTCCGGGTCGCCGGTGTCTTCGGCGAGCTTGAGCATGATGTTGTACATCGTGTTGCCCCATTGGCTGAGCGCCACGAAATTGTGGAACACCTCGAACACGACGTCCTTGTGGGCGAAGTACTCGCCGTCGCCGGCATTCTTGAGCCAATAATGGGCGAAGGTCTTTTCCGGGTTGGGGGTCTTGCCGCTGCTGATATCCGCAAGGCGGTCGTCAATCCAGTCCTTGAGGAAGGAAAGGTTCGAGCGCACGACCATATAGTTGTCGTAAACGATCTTCTGGGTGACATCGCGATAAGCCAGCACGGTATTGAAGGCCATGCCGAGCTGCCGCACCGGCGGCGGAACCGCATCGCCTTTGACGCCCAAATGCAGGTCCCAGTAGAGATCGAAATAGCTTTCGAGATAGGGCCGCATCAGCGGCTTGCCGGCATTCGCATCACCGAGAATCTGGTCCCAGAACTGCACCACCTTGTCGCGGTACATCGGTCCGTACAGGTCCGGGGTGACCGCCGACATGTAGATGCGCTTCCGCTCGTTATGCGGTCCGCGTTTCTCCAAACCTTGGAGAAATACGGTGACGCCTTTCTCCGGCGCGGGCTTCCAGGTCTCGCTCAAGAGACCCCAGAGATCGAAAGGAATCGCATTCTCCTTGGTGAGCTCGACGCCGATCATGGGAAGGGAGGGACGCTCCCCGTCATAGACGCTGACCAAGAAATGGGGGACGATGACGTTCTCCACGTAGGCGGCATCGAACTCGGCGAGAAATTGCTTTCGCAGTCTCGCGACGGCGGACTTCGATGTCGGCGGGCGTAAGGGGGCCCGGCGAAGCCGGTTTCACCCAGGCATTGTCGAAATATTGCGCGTAGGCCGGCGCGGCCGCGGCACCGGCGACGGCAACACCACCGCCCAGTAGGAACGACCTGCGATCCATGTTTGTCTCCCCAGCCCGTTGACCGGCGGCGACCCTAGGGCATGGGCGTGATGGCGGCGTGTCACTTTTCATTTCGGCTGTGCACGAAAACCATCCAATTATCTTAAAATCAATGGATAGGGGCTTGCTTCTTGGCAGACTTGAGGTTTATCGCCGCCGTTCCAGCCTGCTCGCGTGCAAGTGGGATGAGAGTTCACCTCGACCGACACGATGTCGCCGCGTGGCGCGCTATAATGCGCGGCACTGCATGACACCGGGGCTTCGATGAGAGGATTCCGCGATGGCAGGCCAAACGCAAACAGGAACGATTTGGGCCCAATATGTTCGTGCGGTGTGGGCCTCGTCCGCGCCTTATACCGTCAAGATCAGCATGAACCACCGCCATATCACCGCTTATTCCTCGATGCGCCATTTTAGCTTCGTCATTCCCGGCCACCACCACCCATGGGGCCAATCCACCACGCCAATTTTGAAGTTAGGTCAGACCGGAATATCCGCGATCACCGCCAAGGGCGAACATCACAACTTCAGCCCGCTCAAGGGATACATCAAAGAGGAAGACGTAACCGAGATTTGGTTCGAGACGTTCGACTGCGATGCCGTCCACGTCATCAACTACTGGAACGTTGAGGTCGTATTTGCACCGTGAGATCGTGCGCCTGAACGGTGCTATTGGTGACGTGCCGGGCTACCCGCGCCACTTTGGCCACTCTGCCGACTAAAGAGGTACGCCAATGACTGAACCGAAGACCGATGCCATCCCCAAGCTGGATCATATGCTGACGGGTTTTGTCGTTGCTTTCGACGCCGAGACCGGCGACGTGCTCCGCGTCCTGGAGACGTCGGTCGAAACCGTGGACGGGAAGCCCACTCATGCCGCGGAGATTACGCCGGCCGAGTGCGAAAAAGTCCGGGCAGAGGCAGCCCGGAACTCCCCCCGCCGCCGGGTCGACGTCATCACCGCGCCACCTGACATGGAACAGCCGGAAGGCGAGTTGGTACGCTACCACGTCGACCCCATGACCCGGAAATTGCGGGTCGAGCCGGAGTGTGATCCCCGCTTCAATGCGAGGTTGCTTTCCAGCTTTCCAATTCGCGATCGCTAGCTCTTTGCTCGCTGCCGTTGGCCAGATCGAGGCGGGGGGTTGAGGGTGGCGCCGATCTGATTCCTGGTGCGCCCAGGATGCGCGGCCACGGCGTGCAGCGGCATGACGGTGAAATCAATTGAACGCGCCGGCGCAGGCGTCACCCCGGCGTCAGCCGGGGTGCAGTTTTCCTTCGCGCCTCCGGCGCGAGCTTGATACCGGCGTTCGCCGGTAGGACGCTGGTTGAGGGGGGAGAGGACCATGAAACTTATCCCCGCGCTCCGAGCCTCCTTTAGAGTCCCCACCACCTCGTCCACTGAAGGGGCGTCATCGCGAGGCGTCGTGAGGCGGGACGGGGTGCGGCGCCCGCGGGTCTGGTTCGCAATCGGACACTCGGGCGGCGCCGGGGCTCCGCCCGTGCCCACTACGAGGCCCTGCCAGGAGCTGGCTGACGACCGTCTGGTCTACAATCCTAGGGGCTTGACCCTAGGGTCTAAACGCAGGCCCCCAACGTCACTTTGACTTCGGTCCGTTGCTGGGGAAGCGGGGCACTGACGGCGAAAGCGCGGCCCGGCGTGGTGCGCAAAAATCGCCGCAAAAGAGCATGCGCCTGTAGCTGCTGCGGACGCGCAATGTTTGAGTTGCGCTACCGCTTCGCTGCTTCAAGCGCATGTGGCGCGCCGGAAGGCGCCCGCCGTGTCCGGCAACGGACACGGACACCAAAAGGTTTTGCGCTTTTCGGCGCGCCACCCCCTTCGGGGGGAGAGACACAGCAAAGCCCGGGCGTGAAGGCGTCGCGACAACGGTGGAGCGTGCCCTGCTCTCAGTCGTCATGCCCGGACTTGTTCCGGGCATCCAATAGGGCGGTTGAAGGTGGCGAGCGTCACCATTGGATTGCCGGGACAAGCCCGGCAATGACGAAGCAAAGGAACGTCGTCGCGTGAAAAGACACGAGCAGCGAGCGCGCTTCACCTCTCCCCGCTGGGGAGAGGTCGCGCCGCATCCACCGCGTGGCGGCGGCGCGGGTGAGGGGGCGCCATGGGCATCGATGCGCCCCCACCCGACGCCGCTTTATCGACGCGCTACCGCTCCGCTGCTTCAGCGTGGGCGTGCCTCGACGTCCGTTCCGCGACCACAAGGCGCATTGTCCGGCCCTCGGAACGCGGGGGTCGTGGTGTCCGTTATGCGCTATAATCCCTTCCAGTCCCAAGAGGAGCGGTGAGGCGTATGAACAAAGTGACCTACGAGATCGTGGAGCATGACGGCGGCTGGGCCTACAAGGTCGGGGACGTCTTCTCCGAGCCGTTTCCGAGCCACGAGGCGGCGCTTGCCGCGGCGCAGCGCGCCGCCGCCGAGCAATCGCTGCCAGGCGCCACCGAGACCATCGAATACGAGGACGAGCGCGGCAAATGGCACCGCGAGGTCGATCCCGGCGACGACCGGCCGTCAACCGAGGTCGTGGACGAGGAGGAGTAGGCTTGCCGGCCGAAGATCGTCAGCAAACTGATCGAAACCCTGTGGACAGACGGTGGATGGACGCTGGTTTGAAGTGGCTGTCCCCTGGCTCTGGCGCCTATGGTGCAGCCGACGTCGAGCTGGCTAGAGCGATGAAAATGCAAGTGTTTCGCGCATTGTTGGTCCGGCTGCAACTGCTCGTGACGCTGTCCTTGGTGATGCTGTGGCTCGGGCTCTTGCGGATCTTCACGCAAGCCCCGCTCGACTTTCCGTGAACCTCTCCGGGGTCCCCCTGCGCGCTCTGACCTGAAGCTGGACCGGCCATGGCCGCTCGTCCAAACTTGGGGCCATGGCGAGGCTCGCGTCGGCGTCTCTGATCTTGGCCGTGCTGCTGGCAGCAGGCGGGGCCTTGGCCGAGGACGCGCCGGACGATCGGGTACACGCCATTCCATCGCCGCCCGGCGATCAGCGTCACGCGATCACCGTCGCGCCCGACAAGCCGAAGCCCTTCGTCGACACCGTCTGTCCGTTGATGCGGCAGGAGGCCGAGGCGACCGGTCTGCCGCCGATGGTGTTCGTGCGCCTGATCTGGAAGGAGAGCCGCTTCAATCCGCAAGCGGTGAGCCCGAAAGGGGCGCAAGGCATCGCCCAGTTCATGCCGGGCACGGCGGCGGATCGCGGGCTCGACGATCCCTTCGAGCCGAAATCGGCGATCATGCATTCGGCGAGCCTGCTGGCGGACCTCAAAACCGAGTTCGGCAATGTCGGGCTTGCCGCCGCGGCCTATAACGCCGGCGCCGAGCGCGTCTATGCCTGGCTCCAAGGCCGGTCGAGCCTGCCCGCCGAGACCCAAGGCTATGTGTTCTTCGTCACCGGCCGGAGCGCCGAGGACTGGAAGCTGCCGGAGACCGATATCCCCGCGACCCTTAAGTCCGCGGCCGAGGACGTGGTCGAATCCTGCCGCAAGCTCGCGCCATTGGTGGTGCGCGCGGTGTACGAGACCGAGCCTTTGACGGCGAGCGGCGCGTGGCGGCCTTGGGGCGCGCAGATCTCGACCTCGTTCTCGAAGGCCAAGGCGCTGTCGCAATTCGCGCGGGTGAAGGCCCGCTACGGCGCGGCGCTGGCGGACGCCGAGCCCTTCGTCCTGCCCGAGCGCAATCTTTCGCGCGGCCGCCGCTCGCTTTACATGGTGCTGATCGGCGCCGACAACCGCGCCGAGGCGCAGACGCTCTGTGCCGCGCTCCGCGCCAAAGGCGGCGCCTGCATCGTACAGAAAAACTGAGGTGTGAGATGTCGCGGCTGGCAATGGCTTTCACCTGAGCTATGGTGCGCCACGGCAGTCCCGAGGCTTGAACTATGCTCACCACTTACGAGAACCAGTCGGGCGCGCTCGAGCCGCACAAAAATCCGCGCCGGATCACCGAACAGACGGTGTGGATCGACCTGCTCAACCCCAAGGAGGCGGAGGTCACGAAGGTGGAGCGGGCGCTGAAGCTCGATGTGCCAACGCGCGAAGAGCAGCGCGAGATCGAGGCATCGAGCCGGCTCTATCAGGAGAACGGCGCCCATTTCATGACCGCGACGGTGCTGTATCAGGCCGACATGACCGAGCCAGTGGCCACGCCGATCACGTTCATTCTCTCCGGCAATCGCCTGATCACGCTCCGCTATGCCGAGCCGCGGGCTTTTGCCATGTTCGCCGCCCGCTGCGCACGGCCCGAGACCAATCTCACCAGTGGCATGACGGTGCTGATCGGACTGATCGAGGCCATCGTCGATCGCTTGGCCGACTTTATCGAGCGCATCCAGGGCGAAGTCGACAAGCTGTCGCATTCGATCTTCGAGATGAAAGGCGGCGCGGCCACGAGGCAACAGCGCTTCGACGTGTCGTTGAAGTCGATCGGGCGGGAAGGTGAGATTACCTCGCGCGCGCGGGACAGCGCGCATTCGCTCGGGCGCCTCCTCACCTTCTTGGCCCACGCGGCCAATGAGGGCAAGGAAGACAAGTTGGTGAAGGCGCGAATTCGCACCGCCGCTCGCGACGTTGCGTCGCTGACCGATCAGTTGAGCTTTCTCGCCAACAAGATCGTGTTCCTGCTCGACGCGACGCTCGGCATGATCAACATCGAGCAGAACAACATCATCAAGATCTTCTCCATCGCAGCAGTCGTGTTTCTTCCGCCGACGCTGGTTGCCTCGGCCTACGGCATGAATTTCGAGTTCATGCCCGAGCTGAAATGGGTGTTCGGCTACCCTCTCGCCATTGTGCTCATGGTCGTCTCCGCGGTGGTGCCCTACTTGATTTTCAAGTGGAAGGGCTGGTTGTAGTTAAGCCTATTCCTGATTTGAAACCATCTCGCCATTGCCGCATTGATAGTCTAGGACGCGCGCAAGGACAGATATCGAAGCTGCGAAGAAAGGACGAGTAATGCATAGACACATCCTCTCTTTCGGTGCTGCCGCCGGCGCGTTGCTACTGGCCGTGGCTTTGGCACCGCAACACGCATCGGCGCTTCCGGGCACCGGCGCGCAGGTGAAGACCGATCTCGTGCAGCAGGTCGGCAGTAAACGCCGCTACTATCGCGACCACGGCGACTATGTGCGAGCCCCGTTCACCGAGGTCGACACCCGCCGCGGCACCTGGGTCGCGGCGCCCTTCGCGCGGGTCTATTCGGGACGGCGTGGCACTTGGGTGCGGGCGCCGTTCGTCAATCTGTGGGTGCCGCGCTAGTTGCCGGCCCCAGTCGCTGCTTTGTCGGTGGCCGGGCTCGTCCCGGCCATCTTTGCGTCTGCTTCACAACGCTGATGACGCCTCCAAAGGCGCGCGTTCCTGCCTCGCTCCCGCCTAGGTGTTCGTTATAGAGCGTGCTACGAGAGCGGCAGGTAGCGAAAGCAGCGACAGAGCATGGTGTCGGTCCAACTGATTCAGGTGGCGGTGTTTCTCGCCGCCGCCGCCATCGCCGCGCCGCTCGGACGTTTCCTCCGCCTCGGCGCGGTGCTCGGCTATCTCGTCGCCGGGATCATCATCGGCCCGTTCGGCGTCGGCCTGATCTATTCGCTCTACGACGTCGAGAACATTCTGCATTTCGCCGAGTTCGGCGTCGTGATGCTCTTGTTCGTGATCGGGCTCGAGCTCAGGCCGGTGCGGCTGTGGTCGATGCGCTCGTCGATCTTCGGATTGGGCACCGTCCAGCTTCTGGCGACCGCGACGATACTGGCGGCGATCGGCCTTGGCGTCGGGCTTGAGCTCCGCCCGGCCTTGTTCGTCGGGCTGGCGCTATCGCTGTCGTCGACTGCGTTTGCCCTGCAATTGCTCGAGGAGAAGGGCGAACTGACGACACGGCACGGCCGGCTCGCCTTTTCCATTCTGCTGTTCCAGGACCTCGCGGCGATCCCCTTGATCGCGCTGGTGCCGTTGTTCGTCCCCGGCGGCGCCGAGCGCTCGACCATGGATCTCAGCGCGGCGGTCTTGGCCATCGGCACCATCCTCGGCGTCGTGATCGTCGGGCGCTTCGTCCTCGCTCGACTGTATCGTCTCGTCGCCGCGACCGGCGTGCGCGAGGCCATGACCGCGAGCGCGTTGCTCACCGTGGTCGGCGTTGCCCTGGTGATGGAGGCTGCCGGGCTGTCGGCGGCGCTTGGGGCCTTCATCGCCGGCGCGCTTCTCGCCGATTCGGAATACCGCCACCAGATCGAGGCCGACATCGCGCCGTTTGAGGGGCTGCTGCTCGGCCTCTTCTTCATCGCCGTCGGCATGTCGATCGACCTCACGGTGTTGCTCGGCGAGCCATTGACGTTGTTCGCCATCGTCGCCGTGCTGATCATCGTCAAGGCCGCGGTGCTTTATGCGGCGGGACGGTGGTGGGGGCTCAAGTCCTCATCCGCACGGCGGCTCGGGCTCGTCATCAGTCAAGGCGGCGAGTTCGCCTTTGTCTTGTTTTCGGCCGGTTCGCTCGCCGGCGTCATCGGCCAGCCGCTGGCCAATCTGCTGACGCTCGCCGTGACCCTGTCGATGGGGGCGACGCCGGTGCTGCTGCTCATCGACGACATGTTCCGCCGCCGCACCGTGCCCGAGACACCAGAGTATGAAATGCCGCCAGGCGGCGAGGGCCATGTCATCGTCGCGGGCTTCGGCCGCTTCGGCCAGATCGTGGCGCGCGTCTTGCGCGCGCGGCGCATTCCCTTCACCGCGCTCGATTCCAGCGTCGCCCAGGTCGACTTCGTCAAAGGCTTTGGCGCCAAGATCTATTACGGCGATGCCGGACGGATCGATATCTTGCGCGCGGCGGAAGCCAACAAGGCACAGGCTTTCGTGCTCGCCATCGACGACGTCGAATCATCGATCAGGATCGCCGAAGTCGTGCGCACGCATTTTCCCGATCTGCCGATCTACGCGCGCGCCCGCGACCGCACCCATGTGCACCGTCTCATGGATCTCGGCGTCACCATCATCGAGCGCGAGACCTTCTTGTCGGCGCTCGAGCTGACGCGGCGGTTGCTGCGGGGACTCGGTCTTAGCGAGGCCGAGGTGAAGCGTCTCACCGAGACCTTCAAGCGGCAAGACGAGAAGCGGCTCTATGAGGACTATCAGTACTATACCGACTTCGAGAAAATTCGCGCCAATGCGCTGTCCCAGGCCACCGAGCTCGAGGAGCTGTTCACGCGGGATATCGAGGAGTTGCCGGACGGGAACGCCGTCAGCGCTGAGCCGAAAGATGCTCGAGGATCAGTTGGTTCAGTTCGGAAGGATGGGTGAAGGGGCTCATATGCCCGGCGCCTTTCAACACCTTGACGCTGGCATGGGGAAGCGTCGTCGCCAGCATGTCGACCACGGCGCGGGCCGGCGCCCGCGTCTTGCCGCCGACGATCAGAAGGGCGGGTGCCTCGACCGAGGCGAAGTCGCTCAGTCTCGTCTCGGCATCGATGGCGATCATGAATTCGAGCGCCACCTTGCGGATGGTCGCGGTGATGGCATCCTTGAAGCGCTCCGGCGACATCCACCAGCGGAAGCGGCCGAGCCAATAGCGCATGAACGAAGCCGCGGCCTCGCGGTCGTCGCCGCGTCCGACTGCGGTCAACACCGCCACGCCAAGCCGCTCGATATCGGACCATTCGGGGCGGTGCTCGACGCGCAGCAGGTTGAAGGCGACCGGCTCGACGAGGACGAGGCTTTTCACCTTGGGGCCGAGCTCGCGCGCGGCGGCGAGGGCAAGCGCGGCGCCGTAGGAATGTCCGACGAGATGCACCGGCCCGTCCGTCTTCTTGGCCAGCTCGAGCAGCACATTGACGTCGGCCTGACCGGTGAACACTTTGTCCTCCGGCCAGGCGCCCGACTGCCCATAGCCGATGAGGTCGGGCGCGAGCACATGCCAGTCGGGGGCGAGCTTCTCGATCAGCGGCAGCCATTCCTTGTGGGAGGCTGAGCTGCAATGACCGAGGATGACGGCGGGGCCTTCGCCACGATCGAGATAAGCGATCTCGACGCCGTCGCTGTTGAGGCGTTCCACGGCTTTGCGAACCCCGTAATTCCTTCGCCCGCGGCGAGGATCAACCGGCGGTGGCGTGCTCCGGCGTCGCGGCGGTGGCAGCGGCTTTCTGCACCGCCTTCTGCACCTTCTCGAAGGCGCGCACTTCGATCTGGCGAATGCGCTCGCGGCTGACGCCGAACTCGGTGGACAGCTCTTCCAGCGTCAAGGGATCCTCGGCGAGACGGCGCGCTTCGAATACGCGGCGCTCGCGCTCATTGAGACCCTTGAGCGCCTCGGTGAGCATGTCGTGGCGGCGCTCCTTCTCCTCGGACTCGGCGAGCGCGGTCTCCTGGTCCATGGTCTCGTCGACCAGCCAATCCTGCCACTCGCCGCTCTCGGAATCGTTGCGGACCGGCGCGTTCAGGGACGAGTCGCCGCCGAGCCTCCGGTTCATGGAGACGACATCGTCCTCGGTGACGCCGAGCTGGGTGGCGATGAGCTTGACCTGATCGGGGCGCAGGTCGCCCTCCTCGAAGGCCTTGAGCTGACCCTTGATCTTGCGCAGGTTGAAGAACAACTTCTTCTGCGCCGCGGTGGTGCCCATCTTCACGAGGCTCCACGAGCGCAGGATGTATTCCTGGATCGCCGCTCGGATCCACCACATGGCGTAAGTGGCAAGCCGAAAGCCCTTGTCGGGATCGAAGCGCTTCACCGCCTGCATCAGGCCGACATTGCCCTCGGACACGACCTCGCCGATGGGCAGGCCGTAGCCGCGATAGCCCATGGCGATGCGGGCGACGAGACGAAGATGCGAGGTAACAAGCTTGTGGGCCGCATCGCGGTCGCCATGCTCGCGCCAACTCTTGGCGAGCATGAACTCCTCCTGCGGCTCCAGCATCGGATACAGCCGGATTTCTTCAAGATAACGCGTCAGTCCGCCGTGCGCGCTGACACTCGGTAAGCTCTGCGTGGCCATGAGAGCTGATCTCCCGCGGCCCCCAAATATCGGCCGCAACTTTTCACCCTATGCCCCCCGGCGCCTCTCTATAAAACGTTTGCCTCAAGGAAGAAAGAGCGGGGGCCGCTCACAGTTCCTTGAAGCCGCGAACAATTTGAACCAAATCATCAGGCAGCGGACTATTAAATTTCAGTAAGCTGCCAGTCACCGGATGCGTGAACGCCAGGAGCGCCGCATGCAAGGCTTGCCGGTCCAGCATTGCGACTTTGTGTTGCAGTGGCGGGGGCAGGGTACGGAGCTTCGACTTGAAGCCGGGTCCGTAGACGGCATCGCCGATCAGCGGGGTCCCGATCGAGGCGAGATGCACGCGCACCTGGTGGGTGCGGCCGGTTTCCAGCCGGCATTCGAGCAAGGATGCGATCGGCTCCGGGCCATGGTCGCCTCGCCGCGCGCCGAAGGTGTCGACGACCTCGTAATGGGTCACGGCCTCGCGGCCGCCTTCGGCTTCCGGCACGATCGCCATCTTGGTGCGGCTCGTGGGGTGACGCCCGACCGGCGCATCGATGGTGCCGCGGGGCCGCTGCGGCGTGCCCCACACCAGCGCGAGATAGCCGCGCTTGAGCGCGCCGGTGCGGCCATGGTCGGCGAATTGCGCGGAAAGCGCCTGGTGGGCCTGATCGGTCTTGGCGACGACGAGCATCCCGCTCGTGTTCTTGTCGAGGCGATGGACGATGCCCGGACGCGCCACGCCGCCGATGCCGGAAAGGCTCGCGCCGCAGTGGGCGATCAGGGCGTTCACGAGGGTACGGTCGGGATTGCCGGCGCCGGGATGGACCACGAGACCGGCGGGCTTGTCGATGACGATGAGGGCGTCGTCCTCGTAGACGACATTGAGCTCCATCGCCTGGGCTTGCGGTGTCGCGCTCGCCGCCGGCGGCACGCTGATGTCGAAGCGGTCGCCCGGTTTGACCGGGTATTTCACGTCCTCTATGGTCGCCCCGCCGAGCGATACGCGGCCGTCCTTGATCAAGGCCTGCAGCCTGGTGCGGCTCATGGCGGGCAGGCTCGCGCTCAGGAAGCGGTCGAGCCGCTGGCCTTTGTGGCTCTCATCGGCTTCCGCGGTCAGATGCTCGGTCGAAACAGGCATGAGGACTAAGAGTAATGTCTGTGGCGGGCGATGCAGACAGTGGTCCCGTCCCGGGGACGGTATTCACCAAACGTCAGGTCCGGATCCTGAAGATCGCGGTGATCGTGATGGGCGTCTTGCTCGTCGGCGGCTTCGCCTTCGTGCTGGCGGCCATTGTCTATCAGGCCTCGCATCCGGCACAAGATGCCGGCGCCCAGCGCCCGGCGACGGCGGCGGGAGAGGGGGCCCGCACGATCGATCTCCCGACGGCGCCCGGCGCCAAGGTTGCCGGCCTTTCGCTCGACGGCAATCGGCTCGCGGTCCAGCTCGACGGGCCTTCGGGGCCTGAAATCGCGGTGATCGACCTTGCCAGCGGCAAGATCGTCGCCCATGTCAGGCTCAAGCCGCAATAGCTCGCGCTCAAGTAGCGAAGCGATAGCGCGGCAATAAGCCTTGCGCTCGAGCCTCGGAACGGCCGCGCAGCAATAGCTCTTGATCCGCTTCATCGGCACAAGCTATAGCTTCGGTTCGGCCCGACCGGTTCGCCCCGTTCGTCTAGTGGCCTAGGACGCTGGCCTCTCACGCCGGAAACAGGGGTTCGAAACCCCTACGGGGCGCCATTAAATCAGGGACTTAGCCGCGAGGTGCGGCGAAAGTTTCAACGTCCTGGCCAGCGACTTTTTTCAAGCGTTCAGAGCTTGGCATGTCTGCTGTTGGACGCTCAGCGGACGATCGCGACTGATGCAGTGCTGTCCGCCAGTGACCCCAAGCGGAAGTCGCGTCGCAGCTCCCCCCGTGCCTCCGCTCCAGCAGCGCGCCAAGGGCCGCCGTAGCGAAAGCGACTGAGGCGCTTTTTTCCCGCCTACGGTTTCCGAAATTAACCGCTCGTTAACTATATATCCGTCCTATCGGGGACGAGGGTTAACGAGATGTCAACAGCACGGCCATCTTTCAAATTTCGCGGCGGCTCGTTCCACGCTCTGGTGGTCAAGCCCGAAATCCCGATCACTGCCTGGCTTGCGGATGTCGATGCTTTGCTGGTCCGCTCGCCCGGCTTTTTTTCCGGCAAGTCGGTGGTGATCGACGTTTCGGGTCTTGCTCTGACCAAACTCACATTCCTCGGTCTCTTGGACGAGTTCGGCCGGCGCGACATCCGCATTCTCGGTGTTGAAGGAGCAAATCCGTCCGACGTTGACGGCCGAGTCCCCATCCTTGGTGAGAGGTCAAGCCGACAGGTCCGAAGCTGCCGGGGCGCCGGCAATTAAGTCTCCGGCGCCGGCACCTGCTTGCTCGCTTCTGCTCGACGCTCCGGTGCGCTCGGGCCAATCGATCATTCATGCCGACGGCGACGTAACGATTGTCGGCTCGGTGGGCTCTGGCGCGGAAATCGTCGCCGCCGGCTCAATTCACGTTTACGGCACGCTGCGCGGAAGGGTGTTGGCTGGCGCCTATGGCAACCCGCGCGCCAGAATCTTTTGCCGCCGGCTGGATGCCGAGCTCATGGCGATCGACGGCCACTACATCGTAGCTGACGAAATAGAGCCTCATCTTCGCAAGGAGCCGGTTCAAGCCTGGCTCAGCGGAGACGAGCTCAAGCTCACAACAATGAACTGAACCGAAGGAGCATGCATATGGCCCAGGTGGTGGTGGTGACATCCGGGAAGGGAGGGGTAGGGAAAACAACCTCGACCGCCGCGCTTGGCGCGGCCCTGGCGCGCGCCGGCGAGCGCGTTGCGGTCATCGATTTTGACGTAGGTTTGCGCAACCTCGATCTCGTCATGGGCGCGGAACGCAGAGTGGTGTTCGACCTCATTCACGTCGTTCAGGGCACGGCGAAGCTCTCGCAAGCGCTCATTCGCGACAAGCGGATCGACACGCTCTTCCTGCTCGCCGCCTCGCAGACGCGCGATAAAGACTCGCTGTCGGACGATGGCGTCGAACGCGTGATCCAGGGAGCTGCGGCCGTCCTTCGATTGGGTCATTTGCGATAGTCCGGCCGGCATCGAGCGAGGAGCATCGCTTGCCATGCGCCACGCGGACCTCGCCGTGGTGGTCGCGAATCCTGAGGTGTCCTCGGTCCGCGATTCCGACCGAATCATCGGCTTGCTCGACTCGACAACCGACAAGGCCAAACGCGGCGAGCCATTAGACAAGCACCTGCTCTTGACCCGGTATGATCCAGTCCGAGCAGAACGCGGCGAGATGCTCGGCATCGATGACGTCCTGGAAATTCTCTGCATCCCCCTGCTTGGAATCATTCCCGAAAGCAAAGAAGTCTTGCATGCCTCAAACATGGGTTTGCCCGTTACGCTGAACAATCCGATGAGCGCTCCAGCGCGCGCGTACACCGATGCCGCTCGCCGACTTCAAGGAGAGCAGCTGCCACTGGTTGTGCCGAGCGACAGGGCCACGTTGTTCAGTAAGCTGTTGGGTCGGAGGGCCGCATGAACTTGGCGACTCTGTTCGGTCGACCGCGCTCGGCCAGCACTGCGCACCATCGCTTGCAGGTCCTGCTGATGCACGAGCGGTGTGCCGGAGGAAACCCCGACCTCATCCCGGTTCTTCGCGAGAGCATTCTCGCTGCCATCGGCAAGCACGTCGCCGTGGATCCGGATCGAGTTCGCCTGAAGATCGAACGCGGTGATACCGTGTCTCTGCTCGAGATCGAAATTGAGATAGAGACACCTATGAAACACGATCGGAAAGGTCGCGCGACCCAGCTCAATTCCGCTTATTGACATGAAGGCCTGACTTGCCGACTCCGCGTCCCCGCACGCGTGGCACTTAGCAGGCATCAATGGCGACGCTACGCACGCCCTCTAGGCAGCGTAAGGCTCACGCCCTCCAAGCAGCGTAAGGCTAATGACCCAAAGCGGGCATCTCACTTAGGAGCAGGCCGGTTTGCGGGTGAGTTTCGACGAAGGGCTTAATAACCGTTCGCCGGATACTCACTATATTCGCCCTCCGCAGCGGAGTGGTCTCCTTCAGCAGGCGGATAGTCGCCGTAATCCTCTTCTGCCGATGGATTGGCGGCAGGCGGAGGCGCTTCATCGCCGTACACTTGTGGCGAATGGGCGCAAGCGGGTGGAGCCGGTTGGTAGCCATAGACGACCGGTGGATAAGCTCTTTCAAGCACTTATCTATGCCGGCCTCCAGGGGGCCGCACTTCGGCCTGATTGTTCATCATACCGACGAGCGTGAGTGCGTATGACCGTGTCTCGTCGTTCGGTCGCCTCGACAAGGCGCGGATGCGGCACCCGAAAAAGGCTGGGCGTCATCGACAGCTTCTATTGGGGATCATTGAAGGGAGGAGGAGCCAAATGAGTTTGTTCAAACATGGGAGCGCGATTCTGGTCGCGGCGCTTCTGGCCGGCGGTGGCGTTGCCCACGCGCAGGACACGGATGCGCAGACCGACACGAAAACCAAGAGGCCCAACATCCTGCTGATCGTCTCGGACGACACCGGCTGGGGCGATCTCGGCCCCTATCTCGGCGGCGAGGCGCGGGGCATGCAGACCCCGAACTTCGACAGGCTCGCGAGGGAAGGCATGGTCTTCACCAACTTCTACGGCCAGCCGAGCTGCACGCCGGGCCGCGCGGCGATCCAGACCGGGCGCATCCCCAACCGCAGCGGCATGACCACCGTCGCCTTCCAGGGGCAGGGCGGCGGGCTGCCGCACGCGGAATGGACGCTCGGGTCGGTTTTGCAGAAGGCCGGCTACAAAACCTATTTCACCGGCAAATGGCATCTCGGCGAATCCGACTACGCGCTGCCGAACGCGCAAGGCTATGACGAGATGAAATATGCCTTCCTCTATCACCTCAACGCCTACACCTACGGCGACCCGAACTGGTTCCCGGGCATGAGCCCCGAGTTGCGGCGATCTGTTCGAGAAGATCACCAAGGGCGCGTTGTCCGGCAACGCCGGCGAAGCCGGCGAAAGAGGATTTGAAGGTCAACGGCGAGTATGTCGACACGCCGGACAAGGGCGTGGTCGGCATCCCTTACCTCGACGACTATGTCGAGAAGGCGGCCATGGAGTTCCTCGATGAGGCGGCGAAGTCCGACAAGCCGTTCTTCATCAACGTCAACTTCATGAAGAACCACCAGCCGAACATGCCGGCGCCGGAGTTCGAGCACAAATCGATCTCGAAGTCGAAATATGCGGACTCCGTCGTCGAGCTGGACTCGCGCGTCGGCGATCTCCTGAAGAAGCTCGACGATCTCGGCCTGGCTGAGAACACCGTCGTCTTCTACACGGTGGACAACGGCGCCTGGCAGGACGTCTATCCCGATGCAGGCTATACGCCGTTCAGGGGCACCAAGGGCACGGTCCGCGAAGGCGGCAATCGCGTTCCCTCGATGGTGCGCTGGCCCGGCAAGGTCAAGGCCGGCTCGAGGAGCGACGATATCCTCGGCGGTCTCGACCTGATGGCGACCTTTGCCTCGCTCGCCGGCGAGGAGCTGCCGAAGGAGGACCGGGACGGCAAGCCGATCATCTTCGACAGCTATGACATGACGCCGGTGTGGACCGGCACCGGGAAATCGGACCGCAAGGAGTGGTTCTATTTCACCGAAGACGAACTGTCGCCGGGCGCCGTCCGCGTCGACAATTTCAAGTACGTGTTCAATCTCCGCGGCGATGACGGCGCGGACACAGGCGGCCTCGCCGTCGACACCAATCTCGGCTGGAAGGGCGCGAGCAAATATGCCGCCACGGTGCCGCAGGTGTTCGACCTGTTGGCCGACCCGCAGGAGCGCTACGACATCTTCATGAACAACTTCACCGAGAGCACCTGGGCGGTGGTTCCGGCCAACGAATCGGTGGCGAAACTGATGAAGACCTATGTGAAGTACCCGCCGCGTAAGCTCCAGAGCGAGACCTACACCGGTCCGATCACCATCTCGAAGTACCAACTCTTCAAGTCGGTCCAAGAACAACTTGGCGAAGGAGGGCTTCCACCTCGGATTGCCAACGGGCAACTAGACCATGAGCGAGGCGGCCCAGCGATGGGCCGCCTGTTTCTGTTGTTGGCGCTTGGCTGACATTGAGCTCCTGCCGCGGCCCAGCACTCGTCCGAGAGCCGTTCGGCCGAAAGTCCTATTTCCCACTATCCGAGGTTCGTGAAAGACATGACGCCCGCGCCAAGGCGTGGGGCGCTATCGCTGTCATTCGCGCGATAGCGCGATGGCTCAAGGTCGAGCTTGCTGCCCGCAAACATCGCGGCCACCCGCTCGACCGGCAGTGCTATTGACAGCCTACCTATTAGTTGGTAGATAAGCTCCAATTGGCTAATTTGACTTCAATCCTACATCACAGATCTACGCCATAAGATTTTTTCGCCATTGTTCGTACCTCAGACAAGTACAGTTATAGTAACAATGAGGAAGGTCTGTCAGATGAAGCCAAGATGTGGCTAAGCCGCATCGAGCGACACGCACCTCACTAAATCGTTGGGACCGAAACGGCGCATCGCTGTCGCGCCAGGACTGACAATGTCAGGGCTGCCGCGGCGCCTTTGGCCGCTCACCGATAATGAAAAGAAACCGATCAATGGGAAGAAACGCTATCAAGGAAGGACCGCAATGAGAAAGCATCACCTGACGGCCACGATCGTGGCCATGATCGTGACCCTCGCTTCGCTATCATTTTCCACCGAGCACGCGCAGGGCCGACGAAACCTGCCTCTCGCCCTACACCACGTCCTTGATCAAGGGACAGGAAAAGTACCTCCAGGTCTGGACGCTGGGCATGAAAGGTGTTGGCGACGAGAGCGATAAGCTCGTCACCATTGACGTCGATCCCGAGTCCAAGAGTTTCGGCAAGGTCGTCAACACGGTGTCCGTTGGCGGGCGCGGCGAAGCGCATCACATGGGCTTCACCGACGATCGCAAATACATCTGGGCCGGGCGCCTCGATGACAGCAAGATCTTCATCTTCGACGTCGGGACCGATCCGTCCAAGCCGAAGCTCGTCAACACCATCTCCGATTTCGACAAGAAGACGGGCTATGTCGGCCCGCACACCTTCTATGCGTTGCCGGGACGCATGCTGGTTGGCGCGCTGTCCAACACCAAGGACCACGGCGGCGTCACCGGATTGGCCGTGTACAACAACGCCGGCGAATTTCTATCGGCGCATCCGATGCCGACCACCGACGGCGGCGACGGTTACGGCTACGACATCGGCATCAATCCGCAGAAGAACGCGATGCTGACCTCCAGCTTCACTGGCTGGAACAATTACATGATGGATTTCGGCAAGCTGGTGAAAGACAAGGAGGCGATGAAGAACTTCGGCGCGACGATGGTGATGTGGAACCTGAAATCCCTGAAGCCCGATACCGTGTTCAGCGTCCCCGGCGCGCCTCTCGAGATCCGTTGGTCTCTCAACGTTGCGGAGGGAGACGATTGGGCGATCACCGCGTCGGCGTTGACCTCTCAGTTGTGGCTGATCAAGCGCGACGAGAACGGCAAATGGCAGGCCAAAGACGTCGCCGCGATCGGTGACCCGTCCAAGATCCCGCTGCCGGTCGATATCTCCATCGCCGCCGATGGCAAGAGCTTGTGGGTCAACACCTTCTTGGATGGCAAGACCCGGCTGTTCGACATCTCCAATCCGGAGAAGCCGGTGCAGGTTTATGAGAAGAAAACCGGCAGCCAGGTCAACATGGTCTCGCAAAGCTGGGACGGCAAGCGGGTCTACATCACCACCTCGCTCCTCGCCAACTGGGACAAGAAGGGCGACGACAACGAGCAGTTCCTGAAAGCGTTCGATTGGAACGGCAAGGAGCTCGTCGAGAAATTCGAGGTCGATTTCCTGAAAGAGAAGCTCGGCCGCGCCCACCACATGAAGTTCACCGGAGGGAAGCTTTCTCCCACGAACTATCCCGCCGGCACGACCGATCCCGCCGAGGCGTCTGCGGCCAACTGATGCCGTGGATGCCATCCGATGGGCTTTGCTCTGCGATCGGTACTGATTCCAATATTGTTGCCTGCCGCTCTCATTTTGGGAGCGGCAGGAGCCTTGTCCGCTACAGCGGTCGGGAGGTCTGCCGCTGCCGGCGCCGGGGACCTATAGCCTCGATCGCATCCAGACCGTTCCCTTCAGCGTCGTTCGCGAAGGCAAGGAGAAAACGCCGCGGCTGTTGTCCAGTTACACGACCGGAAAACTGACGCTGCTGACATTCTTCTACAGTCAGTGCGTCGACCCGCAAGGGTGCCCATTGGCCTGGGCCGCGTTCGAGAAAGTCCGTGAGGGGATCAAGGCCGACCCCGAGCTCCATAGCCAGGTTCGATTGGTCTTCTTCAGCTTCGATCCTCAGCACGATACGCCCGAGACCTTGCAGCTGTTCGCGGATCTGTACGCTCCCGAGGCGAACGTCGCGCCATGGCATTTCATCACGTCCTGGTCCAACGCTTTTCTCGAGCCGACGCTGCGCAGCTTCGGCCAGGAGATCTCCGCGCAAACTGATGCGGCCGGTGAGGAGCGCGTCGTCATCGACCATCTCGTGAAGGTGTTTCTGATCGATCGCCAAGGCTGGGTCCGGGAAATCTACACCACGGCGTTTCTCGATCCGGAGGTAATATTGGGGGACATCCAGACGTTGTTGCTCGAGGAAAGCAAAACCAATCTTGGCAACTAATTCCGCATCGGCAGCCGCGTTGCTGGCGGCGGCGCTTGTTTCATTCACCCCGGACCCGGCGCTCGTCCCGGTCGCTGTTCCGGCACCGAGCGAAGTCGCGGTTCCCCTCGGGCTGCCGCCATTGCCGACCGAGCCCCCCGACCCTCGGCACTGTCGCACTCGGCAAGAAGCTGTTCTTCGAAAGGAGGCTCTCCTTCAACGACACCATGTCCTGCGGCATGTGCCACATCGAGAAGCAGGCCCTCACCTCCAACGAGGTGGCAACCTCGGTGGGAATGGAGGGCAAGAGCCTGAGGCGTAACGCGCCCAGCCTCTTCAACGTCATCTATGAGACCGCGCTGTTTCGGGACGGGAGGGAGACCTCGCTCGAGACTCAGATCTGGTCGCCGATCCTGGCGGCGGACGAGATCGCCGCGCCGTCGGTCGGCTGGGTCCTGGCGAAGGTGCGGGACCTTCCCGACTATCCCGCCCTGTTCGAGGCGGCGTTTCCGGGCCAGGGCATCACCATGGAGACGATCGGTGCGGCGATCGCTGCCTATGAGCGGACCTTGATCTCCGCCAACTCCCGCTTCGACCGCTGGCGGTATGGCGGCGACCAAGATGCCCTCACGGCGCAGGAACGCCTCGGCTTTGAGCTGTTCACCGGCAAGGCCGGCTGCGCGATTTGCCACCAGATCGGGCCGCAATCCGCCCTGTTCACCGACGGCAAGTTTCACGACACGGGACTGGGCTATGCCCACACCATGGGCCTCGACCAAAGGGACGTCGACATTCGCCTGGCCCCGGGCAATTTCACGAGACGCAGTCAAAAGGACCTGCAACCGATCAGCAGCCCGCAGGCGAACGACCTTGGCCGTTTCGAGGTGACGCAGGATCCGAAGGATCGTTGGGCTTTCAAGACGCCGGGCTTGCGCAACGTCGAACTCACCGGGCCCTACATGCATGACGGGTCGATCACGACGCTCGAGGAGATCGTCGCGTATTACGACAGGGGAGGGGATTACAGTCCGAACAAGAGCGAATTCATCAAGCCGCTAAACCTCAGCGACGACGAGAAAGAGGCCCTGGTCGCCTTTCTGCGCTCCCTCACCGGCACCGCGCACTGATCGCCAGCTCTGCTCGGCCGATTTCCCAGACCAAATCGACCGCGCTTCGCCGACGCTAACCTAGGTTAGTGCGGCGCTAACTCCCCTCAAGGTAGTGTTTCCGTGAGCACGCGCGACGGCGAAATCGTGGCGCCGTTGCGGTCGCGCCGTTTTGACGTGAAGCTTTTGGCAACTCTGGCGCCGGCGATTGCCTGATCTTGATCTTCGAGGCGCGTCCCGTAGACGGGGAAAAGGCGAGGACCAATGAGCATCCTCGAAACGCGCCAAAGGATGAGGGAGATGCCCGGCCAACCTACGCCGCGGACAGCGCCAACTGCCGCGGAGGGGGAGCCCAAATTCGAGCTGACGACCTCGCGGCAGTTTAAATCCTGGCTTACCGAGCAACAGATCAACCTTGCCTTCACCACCTACCAGGCGGGCAAACTCTTCTTCCTCGGCATCGGGCCGGCGCGGCGGCTGTCGGTCTTCAACCGCACTTTCGAGCGCTGCATGGGGCTCGCCTACGGGAACGGCACGCTCTGGGTGGCAACCCTCTGTCAGGTCCTCAAGCTCGTCGATGTCGGCGGACGTCAGCACTTGGATGGCAATTACGATTCCCTGTTCGCGCCTCAGGTCAGCTACTACACCGGCGACGTCGATGCCCATGATCTCGCGGTGACGCCGGACGGGAAGGTCCTGTTCGTCAACACCTTGTTCAGCTGCGTCGCGACGGTCAGCGAAACCCACAGCTTCAAATCGATATGGAAGCCCCCCTTCATCGATCGGCTTGTGGCCGAGGACCGGTGTCACCTGAACGGTTTCGCCTTGGAAAACGGCACCTTGCGCTACGCCACGGCGGTCGCGGAGTCCAATGTCGCCGACGGCTGGAGGGACTATCGCGCCAAGGGCGGCATCGTCATCGATTGCCAGTCCGGCGACATTGTCGGGCGCGGCTTGTCGATGCCGCATTCGCCGCGGCTCCACAAGGGCAGGCTCTATCTGCTCAATTCCGGCACCGGCCACTTCGGCACGCTCGACCCGAACACCGGCGAATTCGAGGCGATTGCGTTCTGCCCGGGCTATCTCCGCGGTCTCAACATTGTCGGCAACTTCGCCATCATTGGCCTCTCCAAACCGCGGGGCAACAAGACCTTCACCGGACTTGCCCTCGACGACAATCTGAAGAAGCGCGGGATCGAAGCCCGTTGCGGTATTTACGTCATCGACCTGATCAGCGGAGACATCGTGCACTGGGCGCGTATCGAAGGGCTCGTGAGCGAGCTCTTATGACGTCGCCGTGCTTCCCGGCCGCGGCAATACCGCGGCGGTCGGCTTCAAGAGCGATGAAATCAGGCGCGTGATTTCCATCGCGGACTGAGCCGTCAGCGTGGCGTGCGGTCCGGACCCTGACACAAACACGAGGAAGCTGGCCCCTCAGGCCAGCTGAGAGGCCTCTTTTTTGCTTAAGCGCGCTGTGCCACCGATGCGCTCTGACGCGCTACGCCTTGCGTGTCGTTTCAGGCTGGTGGTAGGTTGCCGCCCATGCAGTCGGTATTGACCCCCATCGCACTGATTTCTGGCCGGGCTTTTCATCGCCTTGGGCCTGCTCTTCGGCGGGCGGTACGAAATCGCCCCTGCGACATCGGCCGGGGTTTCCTGGCGCATCGATCGGCTCACGGGCCAATTGTGGGTCTGTGGCAGCACCAACAAAGGTCTCGGCTGCCGGCCAGTCACGGCCGAGCTGAGCGGCGACGGCAGCTGAGCCGTTTGGCCATCTCCGGCATAGGCTGCTCTAGGATGCCAGATCCCGCCGGCGCGTGAAACGCGCGTAGAAGAGCGCCAGCAACACGAAAAACACCGTGTGGGCGAAGGCGAAATAGATCATGCCGCCGGCGCCGAGGTTCGCGCTGCCGGCGATGCCCTCGCCGATCCAGGGCAGCACGATGAAGGCATTGGCGAGCCAAACGCCGAGCGCATAGAGCAGACCCTTCATCAGAGCGGTGCCCGGCAGAAGCGGCTCGAGCCCATAGGCGTAGAACAAGGCCATCAGCAGCCCGACGAAGATATGGAAGCCACTCTTGAAGGCGTGGCTGTCAGGGGCGGGGAGGGGTGGCGCTGCCCAGAGGTCCGGAACGCCGAGGTCGGTCAGCGGTTGGGCCAGATAGATCTTGAGAAGCTTCAGCAGTCCGCCGCGCGCGGTGACGAGGGGGATCCAATCCGCCGCTTCGAGCACGAGGGTGTTGGCAACGATGGCGATCAGCCCGGCGAGGAGCGCCGCGCCGAGCATGCCCAGTCCGTTCGAGCCGTTTCGCATCCGGTGCTGCCCATCACTGCCGGCGTAGATCTAATGGGCGCTGCCGAAGGTGAAAGCGATGGTGGCGCCGATCGCCAGCACCAGGAGCGAGAGGAGGGTCATGACCCAAACCGGCGGGCTCAGGGCGTGGTCGGCGCCACCTTCACCCATGTCCATGTTCATGCCGCCTTGCGCGCCGGCAGCCTCTGGCCGCACGGTCATCATGCCGTGCTTCAGGTGGTGCGCGACCATCCACCAGTTGATGGGAAAGGCGACGAGCGCGCCCGTCATCAGCGCGAGCGACAGCCGGAACCAGAACAAGGCTCGGTCGGTTCGTGGGCGCCGGGGGCGTAAGCGAAGGCGATGGCCGCCACTGGCAGCATGCCGCCCATGAGGCAGTTCATGGACAGAAATTCCGGAAGGAAGGTGCCGGCAAGCGACTTGGTGTAGACGCCGCCATAGCGGTCGCGCATGAACAAGGCTTGAAAGATCGTCCAGCCAAAGGTGAAGCCGAGAACATATTCGAGGATGACGTCGGCGATCATGGGCAGCGCGACCATGGCGCCGATCACCGCGCCGGCAAGAATGCCGATGCCGTCGCCGGCGACGCAATGCATGGTCGAGCCAAGCGCCTGCCGCCATCGGACCGAGGTGTAGCGTTCATGGAGCCCCGGCAGTGGCTCGCGGCAGCCGAGCACATAAAGGAAGGCGCCGAACGGACCCGAATAGAGCGTGAACAGGATGAACGCCCATTTCATCACCGGATGCTCGGGCGTCGTCCGGATGTCGATGGCGACGAAGATGACCGAGAGCGCGGTCAGGATGAACCACAGCAGCATCACGCCGTCGATGAGCATGATCTCCCCCCTTGGTCTGCGGTTAGCGTCTCATGGCGATGGCGGCGGCGGGGCTTCCTGGAGGTCGCGATCCTCCTTCTCCTCATCCGGGTTGTCCGGGCGCCGCCGCGGCGCGGAGACCACCAACAAGGTGACGCTCGTCATCAGCAAAGAGGCGAAGGCCGCAAACATGGTGAGCGGAAGCTTGTGCAGCTTCTCCCAGGCCCGCGTGCCGGCAGCCTGCTCCTCGGCAAAGCGCTGCTGCGCCAGCCGGACATAATAGAAGTTCGTGAGATTGGAGAACGCCTTCGCCGGCCGGCCGCCGCCATGCACGCCCGGCATCGGCTTCGGCCAATCGTAGCCGAGCCAGAAGGCGCCGACATAGTCCTGGGTCAGGCCGACGAACAGCGCATCCTCATTGTAGGAGGAGGTGCCGGTCTTGCCGTAGACGAGGGCGTGAGGCGAGTTGGCTTGACGAGCCGTGCCTCGCTTCACCGGGCCCCGAAGGTCCTGCAACACGGCGGTCGCGGTGGCGGACGCCATCACCCGTGGCTCTGGCCTCTCTGCCGGCCTGCCGATGACGCTCCCTTTCGGCCCAATCGCGGCGACCAGGAATTTGATGCGGGGAAGCAGCCCGTCATTGCCGAGGGCTCCATAGGCCTGGGCGAGCTTCATCGGCGAGGTGTGCAAGCCGCCAATCGGCACGATCGCGGGCAAGTCCGGCGGCGTGAGACCGAACCGCTTCACGATGTCATTGACCCGATCGCCAAGCTGGAGCGCCATTTGGGTCCATGGCCGGTTGCAGGATTGGGCCAAGGCGAAATCGAGGCTAACCGTTTGCCGCCGGAGACAGAGCGAACTCGGCTCCGCCGGCCAATTTGGCTTTCTCACGGGCTCAGTCGAAAGCCGGGTTTGCAAGCTGATGCCGGCCTCATGCACCCCGATCAAGGGGAACAGCTTGCCGGTCGATCCGATCGAGCGGGTGATGTCGGTGGCCCGGTTCCATTCGCCGGTGTAGGTGCAGGACCCGCTCAGCGCCAGCACCTCGCCTGAGGGCCGCATGAAGAAGCCCGCGGCTTGATGCGCGCCCGCGATCGAGCAGATCTGCGCATCGAGGGTGCGCTGGAATCCCGGATCGAGGAACAGCACGAGCCGGTAATCACCCTCCAAGTCGATGCCGTTCGCTTTCGCTTCCCTGAGCGCAAGGTCGCGATAAGGCCGGTACTCGATGCGCCGATATGACTTGTTGCCGCGGCGGAGCGTGCCGTTGTGGAGGCGACGCTTGAGATCGACCTCGGCGTCGGTTGCCTCTTTCGCGGTGATCTTGCCATGAGCCACCATCCGCTTGAGCACGCGGACGGCGCTGTCCAGCGCCTTGCCGGGGGCCTTGAGAGGATCGCGATTGTTCGGCTCGGGCAGCATGCCGACCAAGAGCGCCGCCTCGCCGAGATTCAGATCCTGCGCGGCGACGCCAAAATAATACCGCGCCGGATCGTCGAAGCCGGACATGTTGCGGGCCTGCGGCACAACGTTCATGTAGCGGCCGAGAATCTCTTCCCGGCTGAGGACGGCGTAGATCCTCATGGCGAGTACAGCTTCGCTGAGCTTGCGGCCGAAGCTATCCTCCTTCTTCAGCAGCAGGGATCGTGCAAGTTGCTGCGTGATCGTGCTTCCGCCTTGCCTGTTGCCGCGAACAAGCTGCCAGCTGGCGCGCGCGGTGGCCCGGGGGTCGAGGGCACCGTGGGCGAAAAATCTGGAATCCTCACTGGCAACGATGGCGTCTTGGAGCACTTGCGGGAATTCCCGCGCGGGGAGGCGCGTCGGACAAATCATGTGCTCGGTGTCGACGTTTTGGTGCCGCTCGTGCTCGATTTGACAGGCCGACAGCGCCGTTTCTAGCAAGCGTCCGTTGGGCAAATCCCACCGGTCGCTGCGGATGATGACGCCGACCAGCAGGAAGATGACGAATGAGGCGACGCCCGCGAGCAGGACCGCCGCGAACAACGCGCGGGCCTCGCTAGCCAAAGCCGCCTTGGTGAAAAGCCCTCGAGCCGCGTGAGAGACGACCCCGGAACTCTCTCGAGCTTCCATGTCGGCCACTTTGGCCGGAATCCGCCTTGGATGCCAGGGCTTGATGCGCTTCTGTCGCACGAGTCGCCCGGCGTTGCCTCGAAAGGCGCGCCCCCGTACCCTCGCCTCGACGTCAGGGATGGGAGTTTGGGGATGAAAGTTCGGCGCGCGACGTGCATTCACGGCCTGGTCTTGGGGCTCGCGGCAATTTTGGCCACGCAAATGCTCCCGCTGCTCAGCAGCTCAGCCGTTGCCGCCGACGACGGCATGAAATGGCAATTCAACGAAGCCAACGACCCGGACAACAAGGGGCGAATGACGGCGAGGCTGATCTATGGCGTCCCCGAGACCGACGCCATCCAGGTCAGCGGCGTGTGCGAAGCACGATCGGGCAGCGGGCTGCAAGCGTCGAGCCTCATGCTTGGCGCCGACATCGGCGCCCTCGACGATGGCAAGGAGGTCGATGTCCATTTCTCCGGGGACGGCTTCGACCGTACGCTGAAGGGCGTCGTGCATCAGCAGACGAGCGAGGAGGGGCTCAGCGGCGTTGTCCTCGAGGTCGAGAATGACGACCCGCTGTGGGGGGCTCTGACTGCGGGGCAGGCGCTCGACTATGCACTGCCCGGTCTGCAGCCGGCGACGCTGCCAGCCGACGGCGGCGCGGATGCTATCGAGCAATTCGTGCAGGCCTGCAAAAGCTACGCCGATGCCTTGGGCGCTGGCGGCGATGGAGATGACGCCGCGGCCGCGTCCTCACCGGACGAGGCGGCGAGAGCGACCAGAAATCCGCTTTCGAGAGTGCCAAGGAGCTTGGAACCGTCGAGGCATGGCAAGCCTTCCTGTCGAATTTCCCGTCCGGCTTCTACGCCGATCTCGCGCGCGCTTACGTCAAGAAGCTCGGCGGGGAGGACGCCGTCGAAGGCGCTGGGCCACCGCCTTCTGGCGGGCCCATCCATGTGCAGGCGCCGCCGAGGCCGGCACCGCCGCCGCCACCCAAACTGACCACCAGGGTCACCGGCTGCGAGGAGGGTTTCAAGCTGGTCAAGGGCCGCTGCAAGCGCCTGACCGAGCGCGACGCGCCAGGCGGTTGCCCGCCCGGAACGAGGCCGGTGCCCGAGACCGACGATTGCGTGCCGGTCGCTGCACCGAAGCCCGCAAAGCTCGACTGCGGCAAGGGAAAGACCAGGGTCGAGGACAGGTGCGTGTTGAAGCAGGACGCGGCGACGTCCTGCGGTCCGGGCTTTCACCTCGAAGGGCACAAATGCGTGCACGGCTTCCGCAAGCCGCCGCCGCAGCAGAAGCTGCCATCCTGGCAGATCGAAGCCATCAAGAAGGGATGCCCGAAAGGCATGGCCTGGAACGCGCAAGAAGGCTGTCACGAGAACGACTGAGCGGATGTGAAGAACCCCCGACCGGAATCCGGCTAGGGGTTTTCAAAATTCGCGAGGATTGCGACTAGCTGCCGGATTTGTCCTCGGATCCGGTCGCGTTCTTCACCGCGCCGCGGCTTCCGCTTCATGTTCATCGGCCGCAGCCTGGATCCGGCCAGTTTTGCTGCAGCGCTTCTAGAGGGCACGCCTTCCCCGGCCGTCCGCCGTGCGGCCTCGCGTCGCAACCGATTCGGGGTTTTGGGCGTCATCTCGGGAGATGGACGTCCAGGGAGACCCCGAAGCTCACCCCTCGGCGGGCCTGCACAGCCCATAAGCATCATCGAAATCGCCTGCAAATTGGGCATTTCTGTCTGAAACTGACGCGGGAGGTGCCAAACTTCCCTAGCCTGTTGCCAGTGGGCCTGGGTCAGCGACGATCTTGCTACCGCTGAATTTAGCTCTTGCGAAAGGAAATATTGCGGTGCACCATTAATCTGCGAGGGGTTGGCCTAGTGATTGCAAGCCTCGCAAGTGCAGGGATTTTGGTGTGAAATGGCACTAGAGCTCAACATTCAAGGGTTCAACTCGGCGCAGTCCGAGGGACGTGCTCGTCGACCAATGCTGCATGTGTTGCGTTGCAACATGAACAGGCGCACCGGGGCCGGAAGCCCGACAGGTCGCCGACACCAGGGAGAGAGACGCAAGGAGGAGGGGCGGACCGAGCGACACCAATAGGGAACCTCTCCGATGTCGATGATGCTCACTCTCGCGGGACTGGCAAACCTGCTGCTCTTACTCTCATCCCTGGCGTCGCTGCCGGCGCCGCCCAAAGACGAACCACCCATGCTTTCGCCCCCATGGGGGCACAGCGCGAAGGGAGGGCATAGCCATGATGGTGCCCATGCCCACCGCCGTTGTGCTGATCGTCTGCAAGACGGTCGTCGCCGGCGCGCCCGATGCCAATGCCGCCTATACCGGTTGGGAAGACCGGGTCTGGGCGACCGAACATTCCATGATGGTCTGCCGCCGGGAGGAAGTCTCCCTCTACGACCCGGATGTGGACCGCGGGGCCGCGCCGCAAGCCTTTACCCCAACCGCCTGCTGGCGGACGGCAATGCAGCTCGGCCCTCAATTCGACACGGCACACAAGAACTCGTCGTGGCGCTTTTGGCGCGCGGCCTGTCCCGTGCCGATCGTGCGCAAGAACCCCGATGGCAGCCAAGATATCATCGCCTGGAAGATGCCCGACTGCGGACATCGCGAGACGGTGGTGTGCGACGTCGATACGGCGATCTAGCCCGAGTCGGGTGAGCTAAAGGGCAGGCTTGGCTGCTGCATCCGAGAGCCTCCCCGCAAAGGCGCTGCCAAGGGGCTGTTCGGTATTGCCAGGGCCCTCGGCTGGGGCGCAATATCGAGCCCCGAGGATGAGGCATTAGCCGTGAGGCCGGCTAACGCGCGCCGCGCGTGAATTACACGACGTGACATGGCGGGTTTCGGCGCCCTCGGCGGGAGACGGTTGCCATGCCCATTTGGCTCAAGGTCGCCGCGGGGTCAGCCCTTGGCCTCTCGCTGATCGGGTTCGCTGGTCTCCAGAGCTTCTCGGAGAAGGCGGCACCGCTCGTCCAGCAGCACGGCACCACCTATTACAACGGCGAGGGCCCGGCGCCGGCCCCGGTGATCTGCAAGCCCAAGAGCGAGATCCTCACCGCCATCAAAGAGGTGCACGCCAAGTTCGATTACCTCACCGGCCATGAGCTCGAAGCCTTTGAGATTCGGGCGCGCGATCTGAAAGGCCTGCCGCCGCTTAAGGCCGACGAGCTCTATGTCATCACCGAGGACGACAAGCTTCGTGACGGCGAGATGGTGCTGTTCATCGGGCTCAAGTCGGAATGCGTGACGACGGTGTTCGTCTTTCCCGCCAAGCTCTACCATGAGATCCTGGGCAACGCCCGGAACACGTAATAGCAGACACAACTTGATGTAGCTCCCAGGTTTGGAGCGTGCGCCTCCAGCCAGAACGAACATGTCGAACGGGGATCGCCTTGGATATCCCGAGCTTGCCGCAAGGACAGCTGCTCTACGCCATCGGCGATATTCACGGACGCTCCGATCTTCTCGCCAAACTGCTCGCGGGGATCGAGGCCGACGCCTTGCGCCGCGAAGGCGTGGAGCGGCGAACGCTCGTCTTTATCGGCGACTACATCGACCGGGGACCCGACAGTTTTGGCGTCGTCGAGCTCCTGCTTGACGAGTTGCCGGCGGGCTTCGACGCTCATTTTCTCAAGGGCAATCATGAGTCGATCATGCTCGATTTCCTCGAGGACCCCACATGTCTTGGCCAATGGCTTGCCAACGGTGCCGAGGCGACATTGCGCTCCTATGGGGTCGATGTCGGCACGCTTTCGCGCGAGCGAGCGCGTCCCGAGATCTGGCGGGAGGTGTTCGTTGCGGCTTTGCCCGCGCGCCATCGCGCGTTCTTCGAGACCCTCGAACTGATGGTGGTGATCGGCGACTATCTGTTCGTGCACGCCGGGGTCAGGCCAGGCGTGCCGCTCGAGGCGCAAGATCCCCAGGATCTGATCTGGATCCGCGGCGAGTTCCTGCGTGCGGCGGACGATTTCGGCAAGGTGGTCGTCCACGGGCATACGCCGACCACGGTCCCGGACGTGCGCGCCAATCGCATCGGCATCGACACCGGCGCGGTGTTCACCGGGCGCCTCACGGCGTTGAGGCTCGAAGACGGCTCACGCGGTTTTGTGCAGACGGAGGCTTGAGGCCCGCGCCGGATCAATTGTCCGGCGCTTCGGCGGCGACGTTTTTCAGCCGCTCGGCCAGGCTGCCACCGCGGCGGCCGCCTTTCGTACCGCGCCGCCGCGCTTTTCGCGCCGACAGGATTTTGGCAAGCGAGCCCTGCGCCGCCCGTTCGCTATCCCCGGTCTCCTCCGGCGCATCGTCCTCGGTCGAGGCATCCAGGGAGGGCTCTGCCGGAGCGGGGCCCGGTTCGACGCGGTCGCCGCCGCCATTGCCGATCAGCATGGGCTCGCGGTCTCTTGGCTCGGCGGCGAAGTCCGCGGCGGGCGAGGGGCCGATTTCAGGCACAGCGACAGCCGGCAGCTCCGTACCTTGCGCCTTGGCCACGGCGAGGACGTGGCCCGCGAGCTTGCCGAGTTCCTGGCGCAACAGCTCGTTCTCCCTGCCGCCGATCTTGCCTTGGGTGAGCTGCTCCTTGAGCGCGGAAAGTTCGGCGCTCAGCCGCTGGTTCTCTCGGGTCAAAGCGGCATCGGACTTCGCCGAACGGCGCGATGGCGCTGCGTCGCTGCCCAAAGCGCCGCGCAGCTGATCGATGTCCCCGCGTTGGGTCGAGACGGTCTCGCGGGCAAGTTTGAGGGCGTCGCCTTGAGAGCCGATGGTGCCGCGCAGCTCGGCATTGGCCGATTCGAGAGCGGTGATCGCTTCCCGAGCCGCCTTGAGCCGGCTCTCGAGCTCGGGCAGGCGCCGGCGGATGGTTTGCTCGAGAACGCGGTTGGCGTTCTCCTTTTCTTGCAGGCGGCCTTTGACCGCCTCGAACTCGGTCTTGATCTCGGAGATTTCGACGCGGCGCTTGTTGGCCTCGACCAGTTCCCGCGCGGCTTTGTCCTTGGCCTTCTCCAAGGCGACCTCGACGCGGCGGAGCTCGATGGCGAATTCCGCCCGGAGCTGATCCTTCTCGGCCTCGATATCGGCGAGGGACATCGGCATGGTCGCCTCGATCCGCCGCGTGGTCAGGCGGACGGCGCGGTTCCACAGGGGCCGGGTGACCATCAGGGCAAGCAGGCTTGCCAGGAGGAAGCCGAGCGCGAGATAGATGCCAATGTCGATCATCGGAACGAGCGCTCCCAAGGCGCCGCCAAGCGTTCGATCAACGCAAACCGGCGGTGGCCGGTTTCAAAGGACAGCCCGCTGCCCCACGACTTTCCAAAGACTTCCTTAGCCCTAATCTAGAACGGATTCCAGGTGGGTTCGCGGGTATATTTCAGGTAGCCGACATTGGCGCCGAGCCGCAATCCGAGCCCAGACCGTATCGGGGCAAGGGTGACGTGGCTATCGGCCAGGTAGGTGATCCCCACGCCGCCGATGAGATAGGCCGAGCCCTCGACACCGGGGAAAGTGCTGAAGATCTCCCCGGGGTCGCGCAAATTGTAGACCAGGACCATGGTCTTGGAGCCCTCGGCGCCGAAATCGTAGCCGATGGAGGGCCCCTGCCAATAGACCGGGTGGTCACCCGCATCCTTGGTGTAGAGCGTGCCCTCGCCGTAGCGGACGCCGGCGATGACGGCACCCCCGGCTTCCTCGCCGAGGATATAGCCGTTCGGTCTGCCGGCGCGCTGGAAGCTGTATTCGATCACCCGGGCGAGACCCATTGAGACCTGCCGAAGAAGTGGTGGCCCGCCTCCTTGATCTCCTCCATGGAGAATGAGCCTCTGGTCTCGGCTTGCGGCGGGGGAACATTGCCCGGCGGCGGCGCTGCGGCGCCGGGAGCAGGTTCGTATGGCACACCGGGGCCCCCTGGATCGTAGGCCGAGGCCGGCGGCATCTGGCCCGTTTGCGGGTGCGGCGTTATGACCATGGGCGCGCCCTCGGCCTGGGCGAGCCTGACAGGGCCCGGCGTCGCGGTGGTGTCCCCGGCAGCGGCGGACGGCGCGAAGAGGCACGTCGCGGCGAGCGCAAGGGCCGCGCCGAGAGCGGTTGGGAGACGTTCGACACTCATAATTTATCCCCGTGGCGAACCGCAGTCCCCGCGCGGCAGGAACGCTTCGATCCGGGGCTCGGCTCGCGAGGCTCTATGATTTGCCGAAACGGTTACCAAAGTGTGGCCAGGCGCGGTTCTTCGAGCGCTGGGCCGCTCAAGCCTTGGCCTCGGCGCCCCAGGCGATGAAGCTCGGATTGCGCAAGCCCACCTCGACTTTGCCGTAACGGAGGGGCTTGCCGTCAGCCTGCACCACGCGGCCGCCGGCGGCGTCGAGCACGGCGTGACCGGCGGCGGTGTCCCACTCCATGGTCGGGCCGAAGCGGGGGTAGACGTCCGCCACGCCTTGCGCGAGCTCGATGAACTTCAACGACGAGCCTGCGCTCGACTGGCCGGCAATGGGGAGCTTGGCCAGGAACGCTTCCGTCGCCGGATCGAGATGGGAGCGGCTGACGACGGCGACGAGCCCCGCGGAAGACGGCTGGCGCACCCGCAAGCGGCTGGCAGTCGATCTCTGCGAGATCGGCGCCGTGCTCACTCGGCTCCAGTCTTGCGATCACGGCGCGTCCAGGCTCGGGCGTCAGCGCGAGGAGCGCCCGCGCCGGCGCGAAGACGAGACCGAATACCAGGTCTGCCGCCGTCGACCAAGGCGATGTTCACGGTGAAGTCGGTCCGTTTGTTGATGAACTCCTTGGTGCCGTCCAGGGGATCGACCAGGAAGAAGCGCGACGGCAACGGCGCCTTGCGGTCCGCGGCGTCCTCTTCGGAGACGACGGGGATGTCGGGCGCGAGCTGCTCCAGCGCCTTAAGGATGATGGCCTGGGACTCATGGTCGGCGCTCGTCACCGGACTGAGGTCGGCCTTGAGCTCGACGGCGGGCCCCTCGCGGTAATGCCGCATGATCGCGGCACCGGCGCGGGCCGCGGTGGCGGTCAATGCGCACGCGGCGCGCGCGACGTCGAAATGATCGCTTGCGCCGCCGCTCATGTCTCTTTGAGTTGTCTGTCTTGGCCCTGACAAGGCACAATGCTTTCCTAGAATTTGATTCGTTGCGCGGGCAGCGCGCTTTGCAGCAGGCCCTTGGCGCTCTCGTCTAGCAGATTTTGCGCGTTGGGGCCCCGCGTCATTCTGGGACGAGCAGGGTTTTTCGAGGAGGGAACACCATGACCGAGCCGGCGGCGATCGGCGATCTTGATCTCGCGGCCTTGATCTCGAGCCGCATTTGCCACGACGTGATCAGCCCTGTTGGCGCCATCGCCAATGGCCTCGAGATGCTGGGCGAGGAGCAGGACGAGGCCATGCGCGAGCAAACCATGGACTTGATCCGCAAAAGCGCCCGCCAGGCGTCAGCGAAGCTGCAATTCGCGCGCCTGGCCTTTGGCGCGGCGGGCTCGGCCGGCGCCGAGATCGACCTTCGCGATGCCGAGCGGGTGGCGAAGGACTTCGTGCAGGGGAAGCATAGCCTGTCCTGGCAGGGCCGCCGGTGACGCTGCCCAAGAACAAGGTGAAACTCCTTCTCAACCTCGTCGCGCTTGGGGTGGTTGCCCTGCCGCGGGGCGGCACCGTGAACGTCGACATCACCGGCGAGGGACCGGCGGTGGCCTTTACCGTCCTCGCCAAAGGTGAGCCAGCGCGGCTGCCGGAACATGTCACGAGCCTCCTTGCCGGCGGCAACGGCGGCGCGCTCGATGCGCATTCGATCCAGCCCTACTACGCCGGCAGGGTGGCCGCCGCGGCCGGGATGACCGTGACCGTGACGAGCCGCGACAACGAGGTCGCGCTCAGCGCTGCCTGACGTTTCAGGTGAAATTCGAGAGGAGGGGGGTGGCAGCAGCCGTCTAGGCCGCCGCCTCCGAGTCGTCCTCAGGATTGCGCAGGACGTAGCCCCGGCCCCACACCGTCTCGATGTAATGCTTGCCGCCGGTCGCCGCTGCGAGCTTCTTGCGCAGCTTGCAGATGAACACGTCGATGATCTTGAGCTCCGGCTCGTCCATGCCGCCATAGAGGTGGTTCAGGAACATCTCCTTGGTGAGCGTGGTGCCCTTACGCAGCGAGAGCAGCTCGAGCATCTGATATTCCTTGCCGGTCAGATGCACGCGCTGGCCGTTCACATCGACGGTCTTGGTGTCGAGATTGACCTTGAGGCCGCCCGTCTGGATCACCGACTGGGCATGGCCCTTCGAGCGCCGGACGATGGCATGGATGCGCGCGACCAGCTCGTCCTTGTGGAACGGCTTGGTCATATAGTCGTCGGCGCCGAAGCCGAGGCCCCTGACCTTGTCCTCGATGCCGGCGAGGCCCGACAGGATGAGGATCGGGGTCTGCACCTTGCTCACGCGCAAGGTTTTGAGCACCTCATAGCCGCTCATGTCGGGCAGGTTGAGGTCCAAGAGTATAATGTCGTAGTCGTAGAGCTTGCCGAGGTCGACGCCCTCTTCGCCCAGGTCGGTCGTGTAGACATTGAAGCCCTCGGACTGGAGCATCAGCTCGATGCTTTGTGCCGTAGCGCTATCGTCTTCGATGAGAAGCACTCGCATCATTCATTCCCCCGTCTTCGAGCGAGATCTACTCGTCCCCCACTGGCACATCCCGTTGCAGGCCCGGAGGCGCAACGCGGATGGTTAATTCGAATCAACAAATTAGTGGCCAATAGTTAACAAAAGCTAAGCTGATGGCGAGGGCTAAGGCTGATTTTCCGTGCTTTTTGGCCATTGGTCGAATGGCGGAGCGATGGTTTACCGCCCCTTAAGGCCTATTCGCCAAGATTCGCCGAAGAGGGTGATGCGCGCGCCCTGAGTCGCGGCGTGCCTATTGAATTCCTCTGGCCTCTAGTCCGAGAATGTCTGAGGGTAACGAACCATGAAGTCACGGGATGCGTTGAGCCGGCTGAAGCGCTTCGAGGTTGAGGAGCGACGTCGCCAGGTCGCCGAGATCGAGAGTATGATCGGCGACTTCAATCAGATGGCGCTTGATCTCGATCGCCAGATCGCCATCGAGCAGGAGCGGGCCGGAGTTTCCGACACCACTCATTACGCCTATCCGACCTTCGCCAAGGCGGCGATCCAACGGCGCGATAATTTGCGGAAGTCCGCCCTCGGCCTGGAGGCGAAACTGGCCGAGTGCCCGAGAGAGCCTTGAGGGCTGCCTCGAGGAGCTCAAGAAGATCGAGCTCATGGAGGAGCGTGAGGCCGAGAAGATCAAGCTCGAGCAGGCGCGCAACGAACTCGGGTCGGGCGCGAATGTTCGCGTCGCGAGCTAGCGGGCCTCTCCAGCGTCAACTGGCTACGCCGCAAGCTGCCTCCGTGGCGCGGCTTGCGGCTTGCAGGCGTCTGGCGGTTGGCTAGGTTGGCGGCTTGCGGAGAAGCGGGAGTAGAGGCCGTGCCGTCCTTCGATATCGTGTCCAAAACCGATCTTGCCGAGATCGACAATGCGCTCGCCAATATGGCGCGCGAGATGAGCCAGCGCTACGACTTCAAGGGCTCGCAGTCCCGCATCGAGCGCAAAGAGGCGGAGATCACCATCAACGCCGATGACGACCTCAAGCTCAAGCAGATGCACGAGCTGCTGCAAGGCCATCTCGCCCGACGCAAGATCGAGCCGGGGGTGATCGACTACAAGGCGGTGGAGAAGGCTGCCGGGCAGGCGGTGCGGCAGAAGGCCTTGGTCCGGCAGGGTATCGACCGGGAGCTCGCCAAGCGGATCGTCAAGGAGATCAAGGACGGCAAGTTCAAGGTCCAGGTCACGGTCCAGGGCGACGAGGTGAGGGTCACGGGCAAGAAGCGAGACGATTTGCAAGCGGTCATCCAGCACGTCAAAGGGCTGTCGCTGGAGCAGCCGCTGCAATATGTGAATTTTCGCGACTAGCGCTGGGTTCAGATGCGGGGGCGTGAGTTGTCGCCAAGCGTTCAGGTGCGAGCGGTATTGCTCATGCTCGCTATCCTGCTTTCAGGCTGCAGCATGGGAAGCCTGTTCGGCCGCTGGCACCGTCGACACCGCGCCCGGGGACGCCGACACCACCATGGCCACCGGCTCGACCGGGCCGAGCAGCATCTCCCTGTTGAGGGCGAAGCCTCTCGACGCCTATGTGTTCCTCGGCGGCAATATCAAACGTTGCTGGTTCAATCCCACCGATCCGCTGTTGCCGAAATACGTCTATCGCGCCGACGTCAGCCCCGAGGGTGGCACGGTGAAGATCACCGTGCATCAGCGCGCCAATCTCGGCCGGGCCGGGCTCACCACCTACGTCATCGACTTCAAGCAGTCGGGGCCGTCGACGATCATCGCCACCGAGAACCTGAAAATGCCGCCTGAGCTCGCCGCCAAGATGCAATTCGATATCGACCGCTGGAAGCGAGGCGCCTCGAATTGCAGCAAACAGATGCCGGGCGTTGCCGCGGCGCCGGCGAAAGCACAACGGTAGAACCGCGCGTCCAGGGCTAGCGCTTGCCGCGCCCCGACCGCGGGCGATGCTCGGGCGCGGCAACTTCCGCCACGAGTTCAGACGTTTCTGCAGCCGCTGGGGCGGCTTGCGGAGGCTCTCCGGGCACGGTGATGCGTTGCGGCTCTAGCAGTCTCAGCCGTCCGTCCGCGCCGATGGCCAGGGTATGGATGTAGAAGCCTGTGGGTTTCTCATCGGTGACTTCCATGACCGGGGAGGGCGCCGAAACCACCACCAGCCCGGCGCAATGGCCGATCCAATCGATATGCCGGTGGCCGTGCATCAGAATCACCTTTCCGGCCAGCGGCTGCATCTTGCGGACGAACCAGTTGCCGTTGATCAGCGCCGTGCCGATGCGCTCTGACAACGCCTTCGCCGGGCGCGGATACTCCACGGCGTGGTGATGCAAGGCGATGATCCAGCCGGCGCGCGGGTATCGCTTGATGGCGATCTCGATGCCTCGAACCTGCTCGGCGGAGACCAGCCCGAGCGCGTTGGTGAACGAGAAATGCGTGTCGGCGTTGGAGTTGAGGAGGATGACACCAAGGCCATCCTCGGTGACGGGCGGCAGCACGAGGGGGAAGACCTTGGCCCAGAGCTCGGGCAGCGCGTAGGAGAGAAGCGGCTTCGCGACATCGGCGAAGCGCAGCATCTTCTTGCGGTGCGGCTCGAGGAATTCCGCGAGCGTCTTGCCGATGCGGTGACGGCCGAGCTCGACCACGTGGACGCGGTCGCCTTGCAGCTCGTCCATGGCGGAGAGAGTGCGAAGCTGGCGCAGGCGCCGGTTGGGGCTCGTGGGCAAATCGAGGCGCGCCGGGTTGGCGCGATCGACGATGTTGAGGTCGTGGTTGCCGGGAAGGATCAGCGCCCGCTCGGCGAGACGGGGATGCGCGGCCAGTGCGTCGAGGAACTCGCCCCATTCGGGTGGCGTGCCGGCGTCGGTCATGTCGCCGGTGATCAGGACGAGATCGAGCGGCTTCTTGGCGTGGATCGCTTCGAGTTCGTTCAGCACCCGCTGCAGCCGCTCATTGCCGCGCGGGCCGGATCGCCCACTCTCGATGCGAAAGCCGTAGTGCTCGCCAACGACATGAACGTCGGAGAGATGCACCACGCGCCACGTCTTCGCGCCGGCGGGACGCTCGTCGAAGGCGGCGAGATCGCGCGGTTGCGGCGTGGTGGCGTCGGCCACGCCCCAGATCAGGGCGCCGATGGCGAGATAGCCCAACACAATCACAGCGCTGTTGGCGAGCGCGACGCCGATAAGGTCTTGCCAACCTCCGATTTCGCCGAAGCTGCCGAACAGCTCGGCGCTGGGATAGATGAGATAGAGAACGAGGAGCGCCACGGCGCAGATCAGGGCACCGGCCGCGACCGCCGAAGCAGCGCGAAGCGTGGCATATTGGTCCTTGCTGCCGCGCTTGGCGAACATCCTCTCGGCGATCTGGCGCAGCACTTCGCGGGTGGCGGCGTAGACTGGCTGGACCACGACGGAGTTCAAGGCCCAGAAGCTGTTCTCGACGAGGCGGAACAGCGTGCGCCAGCCGAACCAGGCCAAAGCAAGAAGGAAGGCAAGGACGAGGAGCGACCAGAGGCCGAGCGTAAGCGTGACGATGGTGCCGTAGAGCGTACGCAGCCAATCGGAGATGGCGAGCGGGGCGAGGCCGATGAGGAGGCCCGGAACGACGAGTAGCAGCGTCCAGGCCATCAACAGCTTCGGCAGGCTGATCTCGACGAGGAGGCCGCCGGCAAGCGACAGCATGGAATGCTGCTTGGTGCTCGACACGTCGGTTTCGACGTCGCCCTGGCGCGGGTCGATCAGCGGCGGCCCTGGGGCTTCTTGGCTCGGTACGCGCGTCATTTCGCGTCACGGGGTCTTGGCGTGCCGGATAGCAGCGTCGCGATCCAGCTGGTGGAGGGATAATGCGCACAGACCGCGACGATGGCGATCAGGATCGGAACGCCGAGAAAGGCGCCGGGGATGCCCCACAGGAACCCGAAGAAGAATACGGCGAATACGACGGCCAGTGGCGAGATCGACAGCGCCGCGCCCGCGATCAGCGGCTCGAGATAGTTGCCGATGGCGAATTGGATCGCGAACATGCCGAGCAGAACGAAGAGGCTGTCCTGCCAAGTCTCGAATTGCGCGATGGCGAAGAGGCTAGGCAACAGCGTCGCAACGAACGAACCGATAAAGGGGACGTAATTCAGGACGAAGGCGAGGATGCCCCAGGCCGGAGCCAATTCCAGGCCGGAGACGAGGGCAAAGCCCCAGACCGCCAGCCCGGTAAGCGCGCTCATTTGCGTGCGCACGAGCATATATTTGCGGAACTTTGCGGCGACCGCCTTGCCGACTTCAACGAAGTCCGGACCTTTGGCCTGCTTGCTGGCTAGCGCGAGCCGCTCGCGGAAATCGCCGGTCTCAAGCAAGGCCAACATCATGAACACGAAGGCGAGGACGGCGAAACCGAACAGGGTATTGATGTGGCCGACAAGGGTTTGAAAAAGGCGCACGAGCCACATCACGTCGAATCGTTCGGATAAGGGTCCCACGACGAAGATCTCATGCGCTTCCAGCCAGTGCGTCCATTCGAGATAGACGGTCTGGAAGCGCGCGGCATGACCGAGCAACCACTGGCGTTCGACGCTCAGGGCCCAGGTGACCATGGAGCTGACAGCGACGACCACGGCCACCGTCAAAGCCAAGGTCAGCAACAAGGCGACGGCCTGCGGAAGCTTTGTTTCCAGCGCTCGCTGTAGCGGCCAGACGATGGCGACCATGAAGATGGCGAAGGCGAGCGGCGCGAAGATGGGCCGGGTGAAGTAAAGCGCCGCCGTGACCAGGATCGTCGTGCAGATCGCGAGCATGACGCGGGTTTGGCGATCGGTGGGCATCGGCGTCAGATGTGGTCGAGAAGAGCGTCGAGATCGAGCGTGGAGCGCACGCCGAGATCCGACGCGTGCGCATCGAGGAAGCTTTCCGCCGAGCGGTGCCCTTCGTTGCGCAGCATGACGAAAAAATCCCATTCGGCATTGAGCTTCGAGGAATAGCCGAGCTCCGTCATGGTGGCGCTCGAGATGCGATGGATGCGCATGCCCGCCCAGCGCGCGCCCTCGCTCTTGCCCGGGTCGGAAACCTGACGCAGCACCGCCATCATCCGCAGCTCCTTGAGCAGGGTCGCGTTGAAGGAAACCTCGTTGACGCGGTTGACGATGTCGCGGGCGCTGCGCGGCGTGCCGGGCCGTTCGACGGGATTGACCTGCACCAGGATGGTGTCGTTCGACGCGCATTCCCGGATCAGCGGGGTGATGGTTGGATTGCCGGCATAGCCGCCATCCCAATAGGCCTCGCCGTCGATTTCGATGGCCTGAAACATCGTCGGCAGGCAGGCGGAGGCGAGCAAGACCTCGGGCGTCAGCTCGGCGTTGCGGAAGATGTGCCCGCGCCCGGTGTGCACGTTGGTGGCGGTGACGAAGAGCTTCATCGGCGCTTGGGCGAGGTGCCGGAAGTCGATGCAGCCCGCGAGGATGTCGCGCAACGGGTTGGCGCCATGGGGATTGAGGTCGTAAGGCGAGAAGATGCGCGCCATCAGGTCGAGCGTCAGGAACATGGGCGATGTGTCCAACGTCCAGCGCCCGAGCACCATGTCGAGCGGCGTGCGCCGGAACGGGCTGAGCAAGGCCGCTTCGGAGACACGCCTCCAGAATTGCTCGAGCGCCGCTTTGGCGCCCTCGGCGCCGCCGGCCGCGTAGCCGCTGACGAGAACGGCCGCGTTCATGGCGCCGGCGGAGGTACCGGAAATGCCCTCGATCTGGATGTTCGGCTCGTCCAGGAGCCGGTCCAGCACGCCCCAGGTGAAAGCGCCGTGCGCGCCTCCGCCCTGGAGGGCGAGGTCCACGAGAAGGGGAGAGCCGTCGCGTTTCGGGGCGGACTTCTTGGGGGACGGCATCGGGTTCGCCTTGGCTGGAACTGCGGCGGGACGGGAGGTTACGGCGTTCGGACGGCGATTGTCACCCCGGGGTCAGAACTATTCGTTTTCTTGCGATTTCGTGAGAAGCTTGGTGAAGGGCCGGTTACGGGTTGTCCGGTTCAAGGGATGAAACCGAAGGAAGGCTGATGTCGGAAGAAACCATGACGCGGCTGCGGATTGCCGCTCTGATCTACCCCATGGCTGGCGCCATTATCTTCGGCGTCGGCATCGTCCTGGCTTTGACCGTGCCTGCTCTGAACGCCGATGCCGGGTTCTGGATCGCGATCGTCGTGGCGACGAGCATCATTCTGGCGGCGCCGATCGCCTGGCTGATTGCGCCCCGTTTGCGGGCGAGATATTGGCGGCATCGGGCCGAAGCCGAGCACGTCCGCCGCTAGGCTTCGGTCGAGGCGCCGATTAGCGGACGGGAAAGCCGCGAGGCGCGTGCCGACGGCGGCGAGCAGCAGTTCGTGCGCGCGATCGACGATCTCCTCGAGCGAGCGCGTGCGTGCGAACTTCGCCTTCGCCTCACGCAAGAACTCTTCCCGGCTCGGGATGTGAGGCAGATGCAAGCTCTGCAGCACCTCGCTGGTGCGGTGACGGGCGCGCACCAAGGTGTCCTGGAGAGCCGTCAATTCGGGGGTGTGCAGGGTCGCGGTGATGGCAAGCGCGATGCGCTCGGGATTGAAATGGGCCACGAGCTCCTCGGCGGCCCGGTTGACGACGCGAACGCCAAGGCGTTGCTCGTTGCGCAAGACCTGCTCCGGCGGCGTCTTGAGGTCCCACACCAGGCCGAGTCCAGGACAGCGCCCGCAGCAAGTAATAGGTCGGGTCGAGCTCCCACCATTTGAAGCCTTGCCGGACGCTACCTTGATAGGCGTGGTGGTTGTTGTGCCAGCCCTCGCCCATGGTGAAGATCGCGAGCAGCAGGTTGTTGCGGGAATCGTCGCCGGTGACGTAGCGCTTGCTGCCGCGGACATGGGCGAGCGAATTGATGCAGAAGGTGCCGTGGTAGACGAGCACCGTGCTCCACAGAAAGCCGACGACGAGGCCAGGCCAGCCGGCAACGAGGAAACACAGGACGGCGAGGACGACCGCCGGAACCACCTCGTATTTGTGCAGCCACATCAACTCCGGATAGCGCGCCAGATCCGCAACCTTGGTCAGGTCGGCCTTGTCGTGCTTGCGGGAAAAGATCCAGCCGACATGACTATAGATGAAGCCTTTGTGCCGCGGTGAATGCACGTCCTCGGCGGTATCGGAGTGCAGATGGTGATGCCGATGCTTCGCCGCCCACCACAGCACGCTCTTCTGTGCGGTGCTCTGGGACATGACCGCGAGAACGAACTGAAACGCCCGGCTCGTCGAATAGGCGCGGTGCGAGAAGTAGCGGTGATAGCCGGCGCCGATGGCGAAGATGCGTAGCCAATAGAGCCCGACGCAGAGGAGCGATCGCCTCTAGCGTAATTCCGGTCCAGATCGCGGCGAAGCAGCCGAGATGGATCAGAACGAAGGGGATGGCCGAGGGATACATGATGTCCTCATGTTCGACCTCGTCACTCTCGCTTCTCACATCAGTTTCAGAAGACATCGTCGCGGTCTACCCCCGTCAGGCCTGCTCTCGGAATCACGGGTATCCGCTATTAAAGACACATTGGCGGTGTCACGTTCCAACCAGGAAATTCGGTCGGGGTCCACGGGCCGTCTGCGGTGCCTTCCCGAGGCTGTGGCCCAGATCGGGCCAAAACAGCCTCTTTCGGATGGCTTCGAGGCCCCGCAGCGGCATCGGAACCTGTGACAGTGCCTTTGGGGGGCTCGTATTCGTGTTGGCTAAGTGGCGAACGGCTCTCTCAGGATTGGTGAGGCAGGGGCGGCGCAAGATCGTCAAACCTCTCAAGCGGTTATACCGGGAAACGTTGGGAGCATTGAGACGCAACGCACGCTCGTGGCGGGCGCGGCAGCGGCGCCTCACGCGGGGTGACGTGACATATGTGGGGGTAACCGGCAGCTGCGGCAAGACCACCACCACCCGGCGCGGCCTAGGACGCGTCAATGTTCCGTTATGTTCGGCGCCACCGGGCGATCGAGCGGCACAGCAGAAAAATGAGGGTGCCATTGATCAGCATTGCCAGGGCGACGGAGAAGGACGTTGAGCGAGACTGAGTCCGTCACCTCCAACGAGACCAGCAGGACGCTCCACGGCGCGCCGACGAGGATCGCGGGCACGGCCGACAACGGGTCCGGCGCGATCCAGCCCAAGGCGCTCATCGGGATCGCGGCGAGGGCGAGCAGCGCGACAAGCCCATAGGCGGCAAGGCACCATTTGCAGATGGTCATATGAGACCAGCCTCCGCGGCCATTGGTGATCAGGCGCCGGCCGGCGGCTCGACGAACAGATGGTCGAGGGCCTGTCCGGTCTCTTGGGCCATGCGCTTCGCCACGATCAGCCGGTGGCAATGATTTGGGTCACGCTCGAGGCAGAGCAGGCAGATCTGCCGCTCCTTGGCCAGCGCGACCGCTTCGGCGAGATCGAACTGGGCCTCGGGTTCTTCCATGTGAGCGAGGAACACGCTCTCGAAGGTGTCGAGGTCTCCGGCATGGGCCGCGTCGCGGCCGCGCTTCGGCGTGCCGAGCCCGCGCAAGTGGCGGTAGGCTATGCCGGCGCTGCCAAGGTGAGCCGCGAGCTGGTTCTTCGAGAACCCCTTCTTGCGCGAAGCGGCGACCGCGCGGATGTCGAGCACGAGGTCGACGCGCGCCTCTTTCAGGGCGCGCAAGAAGGCGTCGACGGTGGCGCCCTCATAGCCGATGGTGCAGATCGCCTTTGGCCGCATCGGAGGGGCTTAGCACAGCCGTGACCATCCTGCCCGCCGGCATGAGCCAAGCGTGGCGGGTTCAGTTCAACGGGGAGTGTTAGCCGCGATATTCCTGGATACGGGTGGCACGCAAGCCGGGCAGGCCGTGCTTGTCGATCGAGCGCTGCCAGCTCAGGAACTCGTCGACCGTGAGCGTGTAGCGCTCACACGCCTCCTCCAGGCTGATCAAGCCGCCACGGACCGCGGCAACAACCTCGGCCTTGCGGCGGATGACCCAGCGTTTGGTGTCCTTGGGAGGCAGATCGGCGACGGTGAGCGGACTACCGTCGGGGCCAATCACATATCTGACTCGAGGCCTAAAAGGATCGGACATGGGGACTCACAACACCACAAGCTCAGGGAGTAATGACGCGCGCCGAAGGAGCGAACGTAACTGGACACTACCTGAGCCCATTTAAGATTTACCTAAGCTCCGAGGTAAAGGAAACCACAGCAAATCACTTAAAAACAGTCACTTTTGGTCTCTGTTCGGGACCTGCTTGCGGGCGCTTTCGGCCTCTGCTTTGGCTTGCATGGGGCAGGGGGCGCTCCTATCTTCAGCCCAAGAGCGCCAGCCCCCCGTGGCAGCTTCGCCCCGGGGTCAGATGCTTGGAGCATCGTGGCCGTACCATTTCGAACTCCGAGCTAAGACCCGTGGTCTCATCCAAGCCTGCCAGGCTCAACAGCCTTCATTTGCCGGGAAACCCCGCCGACACCCGGGTGGTGGTGGCCATGTCCGGAGGGGTCAATTCCTCCGTGGTGGCGGCGCTGTTGAAGCGGGAGGGCTACGACGTCGTCGGCATCACCCTCCAGCTCTACGACCATGGCAAGGCGGTCGGCCGCAAGGGCGCATGCTGTGCCGGTCAGGACATTCACGATGCCCGGCGGGTGGCGGCGGCGCTTCGCATCCCCCATTACGTGCTCGACTACGAGACCCGCTTCGCCGAGGCCGTGATGGGCGAGTTCGCCGACAGTTATCTTGCCGGCGAGACCCCCGTCCCTTGCGTCTCCTGCAACCAGAAGATCAAGTTCAAGGACCTGTTGCAGACCGCCGAAGAGCTTGGCGCCGAGGCCCTTGCCACCGGCCATTACGTCAAGAGCAGGCCTGGGCCGAGCGGCTTCGATCTTTACCGGGCCCGCGACGGCGAGCGCGATCAGAGCTACTTCCTGTTCGCGACCACCCGCGAGCAGCTCAACTTCCTCCGCTTCCCGCTCGGCGATCTGGAGAAGGAAGAGACGCGCAAGCTCGCCCGCGAGTTCGGGCTCGTCACCGCGGAGAAGTCGGACAGCCAGGACATCTGCTTCGTGCCGACGGGACGCTACACCCAGATCATCGAGCGCCTCAGGCCGGGCGCCGCCGAGGCCGGCGATATCGTCCATGTCGATGGGCGGGTGCTCGGCCGCCATCGCGGCATCATCAACTACACCATCGGCCAGCGCCGCGGCATCGGTGTCGCCGCCGCGGAGCCGCTCTATGTGGTCAAGCTCGACGCCTCCCGCCGCGAGGTGGTGGTCGGTCCGAGGGAGTTGTTGCGCACCCGCCACATCGGCTTGCGGGACGTGAACTGGCTCGGCGATGAGACCTTGGAGGCGGTGCCGCCTCAGGGTAAGGACGTGCTGGCGAGGATCCGCTCGAGCGGCGCCTTGCAGCCGGCGACCTTACGGGTCGGGGCGGCGGGGGTGACGGTCGAGCTTGCCGACGGTGAAGATGGCGTTTCCCCTGGACAGGCTTGTGTGCTCTATGCCGCCGATGGCGGCGGCGAGCGGCTGCTTGGCGGCGGCTGGATCAGGTCGGCCGGCGCCGGGCGGAGGATCGAAGACGCGGCCGCGCAGGCCAGGCGCTGCGGCCACGGGTAGAGAAGCCTTGGCGGCTGGACCAAGGTAGAAGGTGAAAGGGGTCGGACCCCGGTTAGAATGACGGCGTGCCCGGGCACGGGCCTGAAGTGGAGAGGGTCGATTGGGTCACAAAGCATCTCTGTTGGACGCGGCCTCGGTGCGCGACGCCTATCGGCGTTGGGCCCCGATCTATGACTTCACCTTCGGCAGCGTTGCCGAGTCCGGGCGCAAGCACGCGGTCAAGATCATCAACCGGCGAAGGGGCCGGGTGCTCGAGGTCGGCGTCGGCACCGGGCTGTCGCTCCCGTGCTACTGGATCGCATCTCACCGTCACCGGCATCGATCTCTCGCCGGAGATGCTGGACAAGGCGCGCGGGCGCGTGGAGCGGGCGGGGCTCGAAAACATCGCCGGCCTCCACGAGATGGACGCCGGCGCGCTCGCCTTTCCCGATGAGAGCTTCGACACCGTGGTCGCCATGTATGTGATGACGGTGGTGCCGGATCCCGAGAAGGTGATGCGCGAGCTCGAGCGCGTGTGCGCGGCCGGCGGCGAGGTGATCCTCGTCAATCATTTCAGCCAGGAGCACGGCGTTCGCGGCTTCTTCGAGCGGAGGCTCGCGCCACTGGCGAACTCGATCGGCTGGCACGCGGTGTTCGATCTCGACCGGGTTCTCGTCTGCGAAGACTTGCGCCTCGCCGAGCGGCGGTCGCTGATGCCGTTCGGCCTGTTCACCATGCTTCGCTTCGTCAAGCAGCCTGGCTACGGCTTCGCGCGTGAACACGCGCACGAGATGGCGCGCGGGGACGCGCCAGGGCGCTGGTGCCGGCACGCATCGAGCGGCCGCAACCGCTCCGGGCGCGGCTCAAATGGCCCGTCGGCCGCGCCATCGTGCACGCGCGCCGTTTGCTTGACACCCGCTATTGGCGCTCCTTATATCGCCGACTTTCCAGCCAAATGGCGGAGTAGCTCAGCTGGTTAGAGCAGCGGAATCATAATCCGCGTGTCGGGGGTTCGAGTCTCCCTCCTCCGCTACCACTTAATTCTCTGATATTCTTCGCCATCTTATCTATGTCTCCTCGTTGAAGGATGGTTTGACACTTTCTCAGGCCGGGTTTGACAATTTTTGTGCGCCGTCTGTTCACCTCAGCATCCAACTCAGCCACAACGCCCCGAATTTTCCGTTTAAGGTCGGCGCCCTTGGCATAGTGGCGTGCCATTTCGATAGTCTTCTGCCCTAATGCATCGGCAATCGTGCGTTCGTCGAAGCCGCATTCTCTGAGAATCACCGCAACTGTGTGTCGGAGCCCGTAGAGCGTCAGGCCAGGACCGATACTGCCTATCTTCTCAAGCTTCCGGCGTACTGTTGCCCACGATGCGCGGAAGCCACTTTCGGTCCATGGTCGACCGCGGGAGTTGGCGCACAAGGTAATCGCATCGTGCACCGGCGATTCAACAAGGATGGCAGTTAATGCCGATGGAGCTGGCCAAAACACTGGCTCGCCTGTTTTCGAGCGACTGGTGGCAATTTCGCCTTCCTTAAAAAATGATCTTGGTAAGCGCAGTGCGTCCTTCGGTCCAAGTCCCGTGAACATCATTAGCGCAATCGCCGGACGCATGTGGTCGGGCGCGGCACTAAGAACGGCTTGGCACTCGCCATCCGACCAAGCCCGATTTGCCTCGGGTGCGTCTTTCTGCCGGCGAATGTTCTTCACCTTCTCGGCAGGGTTTGCCTTCACATAGTCACGCTCGGCGCCCCAAGAGAAGAGGATCGATAAAACCGCCTTCACATAGTTTGCAAACCGTCGACCTTGCTTGGCAGCGACCTTGTCGCGGATGCGCACAATAAGACCTCGGTCAAAACGGACGAGCGGCGTATCACAGATTGGCTTTAAGTAATCGAGGCATCGTTGATAATCAGCGCGCGTGCGGGCGGCGAGGTCCAGAAAGGATTGGCTGGCTCGGTACTCCGCGATGAGTAATCCAAGCGTGCCGGGTCTGGGCGGCCCAGCCATTTTTGCAAGCTCGGCGATGCGCGCACACTCAGCAAAAAATTCAGCTGAGCCGAACGGTGCTGACTCCAAGTCCACCGGCGTGCGTGTCTTTCGGTGATAACAACGCAATTTGCCGTGGCGGTCCGGGAAGATTTGAAAGCCTTTCACCCGGACGCGCGTCATCCTAGCGACCTAGTCTATCAAGAATGGCGTCGGAATCGCAGTCGACAAGTCCTACCTTTAGGCTGTCGATCCAAGCATCCAAGTCGCGCACGTCCCACCTAACGTCTCCATTCGCAAATCGTACGAATTTCACGGGACATTCAATCTCAAAGCGTTTGGCCGAACGTCCACAATGTTCCGCCGCCTCGGACTTGGTCAGCATTCTCTTTCAGGACAGTGAGGTTGAGGTTCGCTATCGCCATAGGGGCTCACCATGCCCCCGCACACTCGCCCGCCAAAGCAGGCGACGGCATTGCGTCGAAACGCAAACCAGATCCGCAACAGGCAGTGGGGTTCCCCCTGTGTCCATATGTTCCTTTTATGCTTGCGTTCAAATGATTGCAAGCATAAAATTGCGTTGCTTGCTCAATCCCGCTGGGGCATGCTTGCATAGAAAGTGATGACGGAGGATCCAGTGCAGAAACCAGATACAGAAAGGCCGGACCGCGCAGAGATCGCGTCGAAGGGTGGGGCAGCCAGAGCTGAAAGTTTGACCCCTAGCCGGCGGTCGGAAATTGCAAAAGGCGGCGCACTAGCCAGGTGGTCGCAGAATTTTCCGCACGCCGTTTGCGAAGGCACCATTGACTTTGCCGGTCGGAGCATTTCCTGCGCGGTGTTGGATACAAAACTCCGCGTACTGACGCAGGAGACTTTTTTGACGACCTTGGGACGCGCTAGTAAGGCGAAAGGGGGCAAAGGCAGTGAGCGGATGATGCGAGTGGGCGGCTTGCCGCCGTTTCTGGCAGCTGAAAATCTTCAGCCATTTATTTCCGACGAGTTGCGGCAAGCTGCAACGCCTGTGGTCTTTCGAACCAAGCGCGGCAACAAGGCCTACGGGTATGACGCTCGGCTATTGCCTCTTGTATGCGAGGTATATTTGCTCGCTCGGGACGCGCATCTCAATGCGCACAAGGAAGCGCAGGCAAGCCGCAGTCGCGGCGAGCAGGTTGAAGCGAAAGCGGTCTGTACTTCCAAACCAAGAGCGCATTGTTCACACCTGCGATTTGCTCGTTCGAAGCATGGCGAAAGAGCACATCGTTGCACTGGTCGACCGGGCAACTGGTTATCAGGATCAGGAAGTTCGCGACGAAATCACAAAGATCCTAGAGCAATATATCGCGCCCCATCTGATGCCATGGACAATTCGATTCCCCGATGAGTTTTTTAAGCAGGTCTATCGAATTCCACGGTTGGAAGTATGAGGTCGGCAATCGCCGAATGCCGCAATATGTCGGCCGGTTCATCAACACCTATGTGTACGAGCAATTGCCCCCCGGAGTATTAGACAAACTGCGAGAACTAAACCCAGTAACTGAGGGCGGCTATCGCGTAACCCAACATCATCGGTTGCTCACAGACACTGGCAACATCCATTTGGATCGCCAGATCACGTCGACCATCACGATCATGGCGTTGTCCGACAATAAGGCGGACTTTAAAGCGAATTTTGCCCGGGTTCACACAAGGGCTTTGGGTGGGACTACCTCGAAGCCGCTTCGCTTGGTCGCGAAACCAACTCCTAAGCCGTTGCCGCTTTTTCCCCTGATAGACGCTGCGTCTAACGAGAAGTAAGAATCATGAATGGCGACCCGTTTCGGTTTCTTGAGAATAGAAAAACAATATCTATCGTAATATACTGATCTAAATGGCAAAATACGAACACAATCGAGACCCCGCCGTAGCGTACTTTCGGACCTCAAGCTCTTCAAATGTTGGGGAAGGAACGGATAGCCTTGAGCGTCAGCGATCGGCGATAAGCGCGTTCGCCGCCCGGCACGACTACTGGGTGGTCGACGAGTTTTACGATGCTGCGGTCAGCGGATCCGATGCAATCGAGGATCGTCCGGGCTTCGCAGCTCTCCTGGATCGTATCGAAAACAATGGCGTGCGAACCGTTCTGGTCGAGGACGTAAGTCGGTTCGCTCGCGAGATGAAAGCACACGTTCTTGGGATCGCGCTCCTACGAGAACGAGGAGTGCAGCTAGTTTCGGCGGTCGACGGACATAACCTCACCCAAGAGACCGATGAGATGACCGAAGGCATGGTCACCATCATGGCTGTCTTTGCACAAATCGAGAAGAAGCGACTTGTGAAAAAATTGAAAGCCGCACGGGATCGGAGATCAAATTTGCAGGGGCGACGGATCGAGGGTAGAAAGGGCTATGGCGAAACTCACCCAGACCTCGTGCGGGAGGCCAAGCGGTTGACCCATGGGAATCGAAAGCAGCAGCTTTCGCTTCGCGCTATTTCTACCCAACTAGCAGCGCTCGGATACTTCAATGGCAGAGGTAAGCCGTTCTCCGCTGCCCAGGTAAAACGGCTATTAGTGACGTGAGCTGAACCCCCAATCACGGCAGTCCTCAAGAGGCAGGGTGAGCACGGTGTTGCCAAAGGCTTGACCGACTGGAGCGGGCCGCAGTCGGCGCAGCGAAGACGGCAAGCGAGTTGGTCGAGGGTCAGCCCGATAGGAAATCTTCGGCAGGGTCATCGGGCCGCAACTTTGTCCCGCGACATCGAGGGCAAAAGCAACGCAATGTGCGTGAAGCCGTCTGCCTCAAATTGCTCGACCCTGCGTGCAGCGGGTCCATTGTTGTCAGCATAAACTCCAGCCAGCAATAACGTCACGGAAGGGCCTACGCAGGAGTTTACTTCCCGGCTATTGTGCGCGCTAGAGTAGCGGGGGTGTGCGATGAGCGGAAAAATCTTCATCAGCTACCGACGTGAAGACAGCGCGCCGCATGCGCTGAGCATCGGCCAATATCTCGAACACGAATTTGGGCGCCGCAGCGTCTTTATCGACGTCGACATGTATGCAGGCTCCAAATTCCCGGTCGTGCTTGAGCAACGGTTGGCTGCGTGCAAAGTCATGTTGGTTCTTATCGGTCCGAGGTGGCTAAGCGCCATTGACGACGAGGGTTGCCTTCGTCTCGACAACCCAGAAGATTGGGTACGCTTAGAGATCAGTTCCGCGCTTGAGCGGGGCATCACGGTAATCCCTGTGCGAATAGGAGGTGCGGACCTTCCGAAGAAGGCTAGTTTGCCCGCCGATATCAGGGGCCTTCTAGACCACCAGGCGGCGACTGTCTCAACCGACGGCTTCAGGAATGAGATGGCAGGCTTGGTGCGGGATATACAAGCTATTCCGGGCCAGAAGTATCGGCGCACAGCTTTAGCCGTTAGCATTCTCTGCGTAGCAGCTCTGCTTGTCGGTAGTATGTTGATATTCAAGGATCAATGGCTACCCGTTCTACAGAGCGAAGTTAAAGGTATAACGTCCGCGGCTAACAAAACCTACGCGGAAAAAGATTATCCGGCGTTACGTCCAGGCCCTGAATGGGTTCTGTATGGGGTGCCCGTAGACGATTACATGTCCTACTTCAAACCAGCCTCTATTAGAGTTTACCCGAACCGAGCGGCGGTAATGGTCCGAAGTAAGGTGGACCCGACAAAACCCCTCGCCAACGACCAAATACTAGAACACGCCGCCTATCACGAATTCCAGCAAGTGTTAGAATGTAAATCTCAACGAGCGGTAATAGCCAGAACCACTATATTCGATCGTAGCGGGCAGCCAATATACCACTTCAAGTGGGGCGATCCTGATTTCGTCGACATAAATCTGGGAATTATCATTCAACCGGGCTCGATAGGGGAGACTTTAAGAGCCCTCGTGTGTACTCCAAACCTAAGGTCCGCCTATATCGACGAAAAAGAACTATCTGATTTGCAGCTTATACCTCTCTCGAGTACTACAGATGGCAACGGCCAAATTTTCTTCAAGCCCGAAAGACTTACTGATGCTGGGTTAGCTACAGCGCTGGTGGTTATAAAATTGATAAAAGAAACAGCTTTATCCGAAATGCTTCCCAAAAATACCAAGGATTTACATCATCAAAATTCAAATATATCGTGCAAAAAGTTTCTTTTGGTTGTTCCGCGCATAGCTTCGCTTCCCCAAAGACGGAATATTACGGTCCAGATTTTAAGCTAAAAGTAGTTGCGGTACCGCAAAACGCGACTACGCAAATCACCGACAAATCTCCGGCGGAGTGGCTCAGGCAACGTATGTGTACACCTCTGGACGTGGAAAAATGCGATCCCATTCTTCATTCAGATGGTGACGAGCTTAGCGGAATGCCCTAGGGATCATTGGCGAACCTGGAGCCGACAGCGAAAAGACAGTTGTCCAGGTGAAGCTCGCGCGAGATGGGGACTCGGTAACGGGAGCTTACTATCGCGACGGGGTATGCGGAACCGTCGCTGGCAAGGTAAATCCCGATGGGGAGTTCCGATTCGAATGGTCCTGGAATGGAAACTCTGGTCGTGGTCGAGCAATATTTGCCAACGACGTACTGACTGCCAGCAGCGGTTTTGGTGACCAGGAAGAGGGCGGTGGAAGCCTCACCCTATTTCGGATTTCTTCCAACCGAGGCGCCCCGGATCGGTCAGAAGCCAAGAGTTCGGCACAGCCGTCCTCAAATGCCATTAGCTAGAATAAATTTGCGACCGAGTTTGGTTCGCATTCGCTCGAAGAGGTCGAGCCTTAGCGTTGCTTCAAGGCAGGCTCTCTTTCACGGTCTTGGCAGGTGCGTCATCAGAGCTGAATTTGGCCCCAGATAGGTGAGCGCCCGGGGCGGTCTCCCCACTACGCGGGTTCCACAAGTTTGCGTGTTTCAGTCGATATTCGCCAGTGGGATAAATCTCCCAACATGACATCGGCAATTGAGCGTGTCCTGGATCGAAGCACTGCTAGTTTTGGCTGATCCTGCTGTAAGGCAGCACCAATTCCGGACAAGGTTTTGCTAGTACGCTCGTCTCTGTGTGCGATGCCTTCAAAATCACCAATAAGACGAATTCCGAAGGTCGCAGCGCCTAGCGCCGGCAGAGCTGCTGTCAGCCCCAAAAGTATCGAGTTAAATTTTGTTGGTATACTTAGCCCTGCCAACGAGACGAACATGTTTGTGGCGGCGAAAAGTATGGCCAAGCCAAATAGTGCATACCCCAGGATTTCGATCCGGCGTTCGATGCGTCGCATAAGAATCGCGTTACGTTCGTGATAGGTACGCTGCGCTTCAACCAAATCAATCAACCGACGCCTTATCTCTTCCAATCGTGTTTTTGTAAGTGTCCCCGGAACAAGCCCCAATCCGCGGAGATGCGCATGAGAATACCACGCCGTCCAGGTGGGTTCGCTTGAACTTGAAATAGCGGAGGGCAAGGCGACGAGCCATAGCAGCTGTCCAGCCCGAAACCGTCGGCCACTTCTCGGCTCTTCTCGCCATCGACCGTGCCAATCGAATTTTTGGCCCACGCGCGTGTTGATGAAGATAAAAGCTAGCAGCATCCCTTCAATGAGGCCAATGCCCAGTTCGACCCTCCGAAAAGCTGAGAGGTCACCAGAGTGGCGACGCCGGCCAAAACAGCGAGCGCGGCGCAAACAAAATTAGAGGTGTAGGCGCTGCGGAAGATCTGCCCGTACCGAATGCCTAACCACGTCAGCCCAACCGTAGGCCAGCGCGCTGCGAGAAAGCCCCTCAGATTGGCCAGGCGGCTCCGCAATTCGAACCCCACTCGGTCACGAAATCCCTAGTGCGAATAGCCGGTGCTTCTGGCTTAAGTCAGATTTGTGAAACGGACGCAGGCCCAAGATTGCGAGGAGAAGTGGGAGCTCGAGACGCCAATTCAACGACTTCCACGCTTCGCCGAGATAATGAGACAGCTTTTGTAGCTCAGCTTCGCCTGTCGGTGGCCTCACCAGCTTGTTGATCACGCTAGGCAGCGCGGTTGCCAAATCAGAGCTTGGCAATTCGACTGTGCTAACGCCAGAGGTGCGAAGCGAAGAAGAGGCCGGACCACAAAACCTGAGTTTCTTGCTCTCCTTCGCGTCGACGCAGATAATTGGTATGTCGCGCCGGGCAGCTTGCTCGATGAGATCCCTTGTACCGCCCCATCCTGCCGGTCCTCCTCCATCCAGACGGTGAGCAGAATGTTCGCGTTGTTCACAATCGTCAAACCACTGGTGTTATATGCGAGTGCCTTCGGTTCACGACTGCCGTGGAACACGAGCACTGTCGCGGCTTGCCTTCGGAGTTCTTCAAAGTCAATTTTTGAGAACTGGTCCTCAAAATCTACTGCATACTCTTTGCTGTCGAAGGGTAGCACCGCCGTGAGCGAATAGCCGCTTCCCAAGGCTCCGGCAGCTGCCATTCGATCGGCACCTTCGGCTAGAGCAGAAATCAGCGTCAGCGCCGGCGGTTCTTCGGTGAAGAATTTGGCATGGCGTTCGCGGACTTCCCGGGCAGTCTCTGCTATTAGGACAAGAGTTTCGCCGACTTGGGCCGCAACTCGTTCTCGCGCCTCTCTAGGCAACCTGTTGGGTCGATGGCCAATGACACCGATGGACAAGCTGAGACGAGGTTTGGGTGGCGAGGAGGGGGGCCACAGGATTTGGCTCTATCTTTCTATTCATGCCAACTTCGGGGGTCATCTGTTCCAGTACCGACCCAATCGAGCGCGATACAGCCAAAGACAAGAGTACAGGTAAGGCGGAGCCTTGAGGAAACCAGAGCAGGCTTAAGTGTCAAAGCACCAAAATCAGATGCTCAGTCTGGCGCAAAGGATCGTCGGCGGGCAACGATAACAGTGTTGCACAGCTTTCGCGTGAAACTCGTCCGAGGTGAAGCAAGCAGGCTCATTTCATCCGCAAGGTCCTGCTCGGGCAGATAGCCATCGTGAACTGCATCAATCCGCTTTTGGCGTAGAGCGGACATTGCTCGGAGACGGAGCCTCTGTTTTGAATCGAAATCTGTTGGCCAACCTGAATTGGCGCACTGACTTCTAATCAGAAAATCTTCCAAGGAATTTAGCCATTAGCTCCGCGATACCGTCTTCCAGGATATCTTCATATCTATCAAACCACTCAACGTAGCGATGATAGGTGCGCCAGCGCATCCATTTTGGTTTTGGTGGGAGCTCCCATTCATCAGGGTCACAGTCGCCAAGTAGACGCGCTTTGATCTTTGCCTTGCCGCGGTGAGCACGATTGTTGGGATCGAGAAACTGTGAGGCGTAGGCAACTTGTCGGCCCCATGGTTGCCGGCTGCAGAAGTGGGTCGCCCCAGGTGGCGTCCACAGAACCGAAGCGCAACGGTTCATTACGGGACAAACAAAATACCATTGGAGCCCGCCGAAGTTTCTCGCTCTAGTAGTGAGAACTATCGTCTGCTCAGCGTCGTCAATTAGGATACGCAGCTGCCCCTCGTCCTGACCCATATGTGCCTTAAAGTCGGCGCTGGCGATTTCTTCGCCGCTTTAACTGCTAGTCCAGACGCTACGCCACGCCGAATACGCCCTGGGTACAATGCACCCTTGCCGCATGAGTTTGTTGAGGTCAAGCTTGAGCCCTGACTCAAGGCAGACTTCTTTGGCGAGGTCTAGGCATCAGGCGGACCTCTTGCTGGTTGTCCGTCTTCTTCTTTCGCGAGCGAGAGGTCCGGTGTTTTGGGTAACGCCGCAGCGTTTACCTTCGATCACTCCCTCGCCCAGTTTGCTGCACCACTTGTCTGGCAGTCTGAACGCGTCCCAGACAGCTGGCGTCCCACCCTTCAAGAGATACTTGCCATCAGGGTTCGCAGGGAATGTGAGTTCGATCGTACGGTCATCGAGAAATCTGCCGCGCCACCAGTTTCACAAGCTCTGCGGCGTCCGACTTAGTGACTCCCCGCCATCGGCTCGGCAGATGCAGCAGTAAATGGGAATGCACCACCTAGATTGCTGCCGGGTATGTTTGTTGCGGTGACGCTCGCGCACCCAAATTCCGGTAAGAGGAATGCCGTATTTGCGACGAAACCGCTTGTCGAGAAGGTAGCGCAATCTCGCAAACAGCTTTCCGTCAGGGTCGTCACCCGCCAACGTTCCGCCCCAGTGAATGATGAGATGAGTGTTTAGGGGCCTGCCAATTTCTCTGGAGAAAAATAATCCCTCCATCATGTTTCGAGCCTGTCGCAGGCTGATCCGCTTGGTCGGCTTTCGAGGTCGACGAGTTTGCTTTGCAGTCTTCGGTTGGATTGGAAACCGCGAAACAAAGCCTGAGCTGGTAAGCGCAGCTAAGCGGCTCGTCCACGGCAATCGCAAAAGAACGACTCTCGCTTGTGGTATTTCTTCAAGGCTAGCGGAGATGGGCTACATCACCAGCCGTGGCACGCCATTCTCAGCTGCCCAGATCAAACGCTTCTTGGAGGCGAGAGGAGGGGGCATGGGGGCCTCACATTGATGAATGGATAGACTTAGAGTATAACATCATATAGCCACTTTTCGGGAGAGGACGTCCTTTTTCGGAAGGGGAGCGGCCATGCACGTTTCCGGCTTCTATCTCTGGTGCCTTCGGCACTTTGTTCGTTCTCACTCTCGCAGCCCAACCGCTCGAAGCGCAAGCGCCGACCACTCGTCATGATCGATGCGAGTACCTGCGCGATTGAGTACCTGCGTACAGAGCCTCATCGATGCATTAAAGGCACCGAATCGCATCGTGTCGGGCGAGCCGATTCCCATCGTGATCGAATTATATATCGACCTCGATTTGACCGGACAGTCTCAAATCGAAGTGGATGAACAAAAGATCACTGCTGATTGCATCTCCTGCTTGCGCGCAAGGACCACGGAGCCTTGGGCCGCGAATTGTATGTGACTGATAACCGGGACAAACCACTATTTGTCATCCGCGGAGACCATATTCTTTTTTCGGGTTTTCGACTGGAAGGTCCAACGAGCGGTATCGGGCAGGGGGACGATGTTCTGGAAACAGGATAAAAAATTTTGGTTTCTGCGGCTAGCCTGATACGCGGACGATCAAGAATCTAAATATGGAGATATCGCATTGGAGTGGGGCTGGCATTGGCGTGCGGGATAACATGAATATGGCGGGAAAAAGGTCGCCTCGGCAATGAAGCGTGGGCGCCGTGGATATAAAGAACAACTACATTCATCACAATCGTCACGGCGCCGGTAGGGGTACGGCGTGGTCGTCGAAGACGGCGTACTGTGATCGAGCAAAATGTTTTTGATGAGAATGGACGCACCATTGCAGGCGGCAGCCCAATGGCAAGGGGGACTGGTCGGGCTACACGGCGCGGACAACGTTGATTCTTTCAGGAGGCGGGTTGCATTGCTCCGACAATCCCGCCTTCGCATTAACGGGTTCGACGTTCAATTGTTGGCAAACCCACCAAATTGATATGCACGGTTGGGCACAAGTCGACTTTTTTTGGTGGCGATTGGTGTTGCGGAACGGCGGGCGAAACATATATGAGCGCAATACGATTTTATGCGCGGGAGACCGCGATAAAATCGGGGAAATCCAGCCGACAAGGCGGTTGTCGACGGCAATGTTTTCAAGCATGAGCGCGACAACGCCATTGTGCAGAAGGGTGAGCCTGAAGTGATCGACAACGTTACTCAACTCCATCGACGTTCGACCCAACAATGTATTCGGGGACGACCCATCGTCGGCCGACCCATTGGCCGAGCTTCGGTAGTTGTGATTTTTTCGGCGACGGGAAACAGGATCGGTTAATGACGACGGGCGTCACTTGGTCGGCGAGGCAACCACCAAACCTTGGCTTCAGTGGCCTATTTGAATACGATGTCGGAACGAGCTCCCAATTGAGCTCGGGGATGTCGATAACGACGGCAAGTGCGACGTTGCCCCGCGAACAACGCACCCCACGGCCCTGCTGCCCCCCAAGTATTCCAAAAGCGGAACGGGGCCGTGGGTGCGTCCATTTGGGGGGGTGGAGCCGCATTAATTGGCCCCCCTTCGAGGTGTTTGGCCCCCTGGCAGATTGGTCAAAACGCGTCGCCTGAAACCGGGCGCTGGTCTCGGGACCGGGGGATACTTTTTGTGGGGTCATAGGGTCGCGCTCATGCGATAAGAGAAATCCTCGGCGAGATTGCCGTTCGCGAAAGTGGAGGCATCCGATGATCAACGCGGCCATAAGTCTACCTGTCCTACATTGCACAGAGCAGTATGATGGACATGGCAAGTCTGAACCGTATTTGTGGGTCGCATATTTCTGGGCCGACACGACATCCATTTTAGCGCAAAACAAGGTCTCAGTGTTTGTTCCCCGCATCTCAGACACTCGGGCGCTCATATTCCGACAACATCCCCGACGATTTCGACTTCCCATACCAGACGAGGTGGGACGGTTTCAGATAAATCTCGAGGGCGGCGTGCACAATACGGCAATGCTGGGTGTGCTAGCGGCCCTCTTTGAAGAAGACGACACGGCCGACGACGCCATTGCGGCTGGCTACGACGCGTTCCGAATTGCGGTCAGTCGGGAGCTCAACAATTATGTCAACGCGAACTTCCCCAGCGTAACGAGACCAACCGACGATGAGATTAAGAAGATTGCCTCGAAATTAGTGATTCGGTGTACGCTGCCGTCGCGGATAAGGTTGGGTGGTGGTCAGGGCTATGGGATAACCACAAGACGACTATATTGGATATTCTTATGCGCTTTTCTTAGGAGATCAGTTGGCGGCGCCCAACCCAATCCGCACGCCTCTTCATCTGCCGCCAATAGATGCGGACGTCATTACCAATGTGCCGCCCTGGAAGGTGGGTCATAACCACTATGAATTCATCCAAGCCGAGTTGAACTTGACTAAGGTTCTTGGCGTATGCGGCGACGAGGTCAACGCGTTCGATGTCGCTGTAGGGACGTTCAAGAGCCATCGTGATCAACTAAACAAACTAAAGGTCGGTCTCGCACAGACTCCGGAAAAAGAACAGGGGTCGATTGGAAGGAGATTGAAGACCTAAAAAGCAGTAAAATTCCTAAGGCTGTACGAACTCTAAGTGCAGCTGCGGGAGCCTTACATAACTGCCAAATCCTAAAGCCGCCCATCGACTAAAGCGGCTCTCCGACAAGGAGAAGGCCCTCAGAACCGTCACCATCAATCTCAAGTCGGTCTCTTTGTCTTGGTTTGCGTCAGGCTACGATCTCCGTTCTGTTAGGCTTACGACTACGGGCAACGAACCGATGTTTTGCGTAACTCCGCACCGCTTGCCATCAATCAGGCCCTCGCCCAGTTTACTTCGCCAGCTTGGTCGGAAGCCTAAACTCCTCCCAAACAGCTGATGTGCTGCCCTTTTAGCAGGTACTTGCCGTCAGGGTTTGCCGGAAAAGTAAGTTCGATAGTTCGGTCGTCCATGATTTGCCCTGCTACCAAAGTGACGAGCTGGTCGACGTCTCGTCTCAGTGCCACTCGACCCCAGCTCGGCAGGTGGAACAATAAGTGAGAATGAACCACGTCAGATCGATGTCGAGTGCGCCTGTTTCGTTGACGCTCACGCACCCAAATTCCGGTAAGAGGAATGCCGTATTTGCGACGAAACCAAAGACGAGCACTGCCGCGAATCCGACGAAGCGAAAACGCCGCACCCGTGCGTCGTGATGTCTACCTCCCGGCCCCGAACCACAACTTAGCCCTAATCGACTGCGTATTGCCTTAGCCAACCGAGGGCATAAGGCAAGAATTTATTTAAATTTTTAGAGACCTTGTTGATTTCAAAGCGACGGGTGGTGGAAGGCCACAACGACAAACACCCTGAGGAATCGGAGCGCAGTCGAGCACTACATTGCCGACCATTTTGTTCCTTCGGACCCGGCCCTCGATTTTGCGATCCGCGCCAGCCAAGATGCGGGCCTTCCGCGCATCGGCGTTTCGCCCGGTCAAGGCAAGCTATTGATGTTGCTTGCGCGGACCATCGGCGCGCGCTCCATCCTCGAGGTTGGAACGCTGGCCGGTTACAGCACCATATGGCTCGCGCGCGCTCTCGATGAAGGTGGCAAGCTCATCACCCTCGAGGCCAATGCCGGCTACGCCAAGATCGCCCTCAATAACATCGCCAACGCCGGTCTCGCCGACAGGGTTGACTTGCGCCTTGGCCCCGCCCTCGATTCGCTGCCGACGCTAGCGGCCGATGGTCCGTTTGATCTTGTGTTCATCGACGCCGACCACGTGAACATGGCCGAGTATTTTCAGTGGGCGCTGCGGCTCTCGCATCGCGGTAGTCTCATCATCGTGGACAACGTGGTGCGACGGGGAAAAATTCTCGACGCGGAGTCTGACAAGGCGAATATTCAGGGCATCCGCCGGTTCTATGACGTTGCGGCAGCCGAGCCGAACGTGATCATGACGGCCATCCAAACGATCGGCGTCAAAGGACAGGACGGATTTGCCATCGCCTACGTCACTGCCGACCCTTTGCGCAATTCTGGGTGGCGGCAGGAGCGACTTCAAGCCGGCATCCAGACTGGGTAGGTGGAAGAGTCTCCAAGAAGCACGAGCGCTACCCGAAGCGGCCGGTGATGAAGTGTTGCGTGTGCGGATGCTTCGGCGCCAGGAACATATCGTGCGCGGTGCTGAACTCGATCAATTGGCCGAGATACATGAAGCCCGCAAAGTCGGAGACGCGCGCGGCCTGCTGCAAATTATGGGTCACAATCACGATCGTATGATCGTGCTTGATCTCCTCTATGGTCTCTTCGATCTTCGCCGACGAAATCGGGTCGATTGCAGAGCAAGGCTCGTCGAGCAGAAGCACCTCAGGCTGGATAGCGATGGCGCGAGCGATGCACAGACGCTGCTGCTGGCCTCCAGAGAGAGCCAAGCCAGATTGGGAAAGGTGGTCCTTGACCTCATCCCAAAGTGCAGCGCGGCGAAGGGACTGCTCGACTTCGACATCCAGGTCACCGCGAGACGGCGTGCGATACAGGCCGATGCCGAAAGCGATGTTGTCGTAGATCGACATTGGGAACGGCGTCGGCTTCTGAAACACCATGCCGATCCTGGCTCTCAGCAGCGTCGCATCCTCGTCGCGCGAGAGGATGTTCTCGCCATCGAGGAGCACTTCACCCTCGGTGCGCTGCCCTTCGTAAAGGTCATAGATGCGATTGAAAACGCGCAGCAATGTTGACTTGCCGCAACCCGAGGGGCCGAACAGAGCCGTCACGCTGTGCTCGTAGATCGGCATCGAGACGTCGACGAGCGCTCGATTACCATCCTGGTAATAGAAGTTCAGATCGCGGACAGTCATCTTCTCCGACTGCCGCGGAGCAAGCGTGACACCGCGCGCCGTCTCCGGCTGCACCGTTGTGATGTTTGCTTCGGGCATGTCGGCGTCCTCAGGCGGCACAGACCGCTTAGCGCGAGGGCGCGGAACAGGTCCTTGACACCAATCAACGCGGAGGCGCCCGATATCGCCTAATGCGGTCGGTTACTGTCATAGAGCCGTAATATTATAGGGAGACGACAAAGGCCTCTCATTTGCGGCTCATGGGGAGGTAGCGAGAAGATGGGCGCTGAGAAAACAAAGAGCCTCATGGAACGGCGAGCGGAACTCGAGAAGCTGCTTCGTGGTCTGATGGACACCAGGGATGGCCTCTACACGCCGGGAATCACAATGGTTTCCGATCGACCCCCGCCGGCGAACGAGCAATTGCAGCTTGAGATTGAGGAGCTGCAGGCCGTGATCGCTCAAATAGACGAGGCGCTGAGGAACGCCTCGGACGACTAATCCCTCCCCATCCTTCTCCGGGGATAACGCGACGGCCGGTGATCCCCTCCTGATCCGGTCCGCTTGATCGGTCTCGTTGCCAACGCTTGAGAAACGGCCCAGGATCGGCTGACGCCGAGGCGTGGCTCGGCGCAACGGCTCTCAGTGCACGTGCCAGAAACATCCGGACATCAGGCCGCGAGTGCCGCCAAAACCTCGGGTCCCGGCAGGCGGCCGGTGCTGATCTATGACGGCGAGTGCGGCTTCTGCGTCTATTGGGCCCGCTACTGGCAGAAGCTCACCGGCGACCGCGTCGACTATCGGCCCTACCAGGAGGCCGCCGCGGATTATCCCGAGATCCCCGAAGCCGCGTTTCAGCGCGCGGTGCAATACATCGCCCCCGACGGGCGACGCGCCAGTGCGGCCGAGGCGAGCTTCCTCACTTTGAGCCATGCGCCCGGCAAGGGCTTCTGGCTCTGGCTTTACCAACATGTCCCCGGTTTCGCGGGCGTGTCGGAACGGGCTTACGCCTTCACCGCCGCGCATCGACCGGCCTTCTACCGCATCAGCCTCTTGCTGTGGGGGAGCGACTTTGCGCCGCCGCGCTACGAGCTTGTCTCGTTCCTGTTTCTGCGGCTCCTCGGGCTCATCTACCTCGCGGCGTTCGTCTCCTTCGCCGTGCAGGCGCAAGGCCTCATCGGCAGTCACGGCATTTTGCCGCTTGCCGACTTCATCACTGCCGTCACCCAGCGCTTCGGGACGGAGCGCTTCTTCCTCGCGCCGATGGTGTTTTGGCTGAACGACAGCGATGCCGCCATCCAGGTCGTGTCGTGGGGCGGCGCCGTCATCTCGGTGTTGCTGGTCTTCAATGTCGTCCCGCGCGTCTGCCTCTTGCTGCTGTTCGTGCTCTACTTGTCGCTGGTCTATGGCGGCCAGGCCTTCATGACCTATCAGTGGGACCTGTTCCTGCTGGAGACCGGGTTTGCTGCGCTGCTGTTGAGCTTCAACACGACGGTGGGCATCTGGCTGCTGCGCTGGCTCTTGTTCCGCTTCATGTTCATGTCGGGCGTGGTCAAGCTCTTGAGCGGCGACGCCAGTTGGTGGGACCTGTCGGCGCTGTCGTATCACTTCCTGACGCAGCCGCTGCCGACGCCGCTCGCCTGGTATGCCGCGCGCCTGCCCGCTGGTTTCCTGACCTTCGCCACCGGCCTCATGTTCGTCGTCGAGCTGGTGCTGCCGTTCCTGATCTTCGCTCCGCGCCGATTGCGGTTCGTCGCCGCCTTCGGCTTCCTGTTGCTGGAAAGCCTGATACTCGTCACCGGCAACTACAACTGGTTCAACTTCCAGACCATGCTGCTGTGCCTGCCGCTGTTCGACGACGCGGCGCTGCGGCGCGTGTTGCCGCGCCGTTTGGCCGAGCTGCGGCCAGCACCCATCAGGACGCGGGGTGCGGCGAGGAATAGCGTCACCGCCATGGCGCTCCTCCTCGTGTTGTGCAGCCTGGTGCGCATGGATCAGCGCTTCGGCGGCACTCCGCCGGGGTGGGCCCGGGCGGTGGCTGACTGGGTGCAGCCCCTGAACATGGTCAGCGCTTACGGCCTGTTCTCGATCATGACCACCAAGCGGCGCGAGATCGTGATCGAAGGCTCCTATGACGGCGTCGATTGGAAGGAATATGAGTTCCGCTACAAGCCGGGCGACGTCGCGCGCGCCCCGCCCTGGAACATCCCGCATCAGCCGCGCCTCGATTGGCAGATGTGGTTCGCCGCGCTCGACAACCCGCAGCGTCTGCCGTGGTTCTGGCGCTTTCTGGAACGGCTACTGCAGAACGAACCGTCGGTGACGGGGCTGCTGGCAAGGAACCCCTTCGCCGACAAGCCGCCGACCTATGTGCGTGCACAGTTCTACGACTACACGTTTGCCGGCAGCGAGGAACAGGCGAGGGGCCAATGGTGGGACCGGCAATTGCTGGGGCAATACTTCCCCGAAGTGCATCTGAAGGTGCCGCCGGGCCAATAGGGTCCCCGAAAAGGCGGGTCGCTTGACCCGCGAAGCGCACTGGAATTTAGGGATGCATTGGCCGCGTGAATTGTGGAAGATAGCGGCGGTTCAATTTAAATAAAGTGATACCCGCCCAGCCGATGACCGCAGCCGAACAGCCAATTCTAAAGGTCGAGCGGCTCGGCCGCTCCTTCGGCGGCATCGTTGCCGTCGACGACTTCAGCCTTCAGGTGCAACCAGGCGCCATCCACGGCCTGATCGGCCCCAACGGCGCCGGCAAGACCACGACCTTCAATGTCATCAGTGGCTTCTATGCGCCGTCGAGCGGAAAGGTGATCTATCTCGGTGAAGACATCTCGGGGCGGAAGACGAGCGCGCTCGCCGCACTCGGGCTGATCCGCACTTTCCAAGGCGCGACCTTGTTCCATGAGCTGAGCGTGCTCGACAACGTCCGCCTCGGCTGCCACCGCCGCGCCAAGGCTCATGTCTTCAGTCGCGTCCTCGGCAGCGATCGGAGCAAGGAGCAGGCCGCGGACAGCAACGCCGAGGAGATCCTGGAGTTCTTCGGCTTGCACGACCTCGCCGACGAGCTCGCCTCGAACCTGCCGCACGGACATCAGCGCGCGCTCGGCATGGCCATCGCGCTTGCCGCCGAGCCGAAACTGATGCTGCTCGACGAACCCTTCACCGGCATGAACGCGGAGGAGACCAAGCGCATGGGTGCGCTGGTGCGGCGGCTCCGCGACGAGCAAGGTGTCACCATCATGCTGATCGAGCACGACATGCAGGCGGTAATGGGTCTGTGCGAGATCATCACCGTGATGAATTTCGGCACCCTCCTCGCCGAAGGCACGCCGGACGAGGTGCGTGCCAATCCGGCCGTGATCGAGGCCTATCTTGGAAGCGTCGACGATGCTGCTTGAGATCAAGAACGTCCACGTCCACTACCATAAGGTGGCGGCGCTGAAGGGTATCAGCATGTCGGTGCCCGAGGACGGCATCGTCACCATCATCGGCGCCAACGGCGCCGGCAAGAGCACCACCTTGCGCGCCATCTCCGGGCTCGAGCGCATCAGCAAGGGCGAGATCTGGTTTTCCGGTGAACGCATCGACCGGCTCCAGCCGGAACAGATCGTGGCGCGGGGCATCGGCCATGTGCCTGAGGGCCGCCGCGTGTTTCCCGACCTGACCGTCGAGGAAAACCTTATGACTGGGTCGTTTCTCCGCTCCAACAAGGCGGAGATCGCCGAGGATCTCGATCAAGTCTATTACCGCTTCCCCCGCCTCAAGGAGCGTCGCAAGAAATCGGCGCGGACGCTCTCCGGGGGCGAACAGCAGATGCTCGCGATCGGCCGGGCGCTGATGTCGCGGCCGAAGATGCTGGTTCTGGATGAGCCGTCGATGGGTCTGTCGCCGGTGATGGTGCAGGAGGTGGCGCGCATCATCCGCGACATCGTCGACCGTGGCGTGCCGGTGGTGCTGGTCGAGCAGAATGCCGAGCTTGCGCTCCGGCTCGCGCGTTTCGCCTACGTGCTTGAGACGGGAAATATCGCCCTTGAGGGGCCGGCCCACGAGCTCCATGACAACGATCATGTGAAGCGGGCCTATCTCGGTGGCTGAGAGCTGGAGCGTCCAGGAACTCCTCGACGCCGGCTGGAGCGAGGCTGACCTGGCTTGGGAGGCGGCGGCGGAGCGGGTGGCCGAAGCGCTCGCCGCGAACGATCTCGCGCTGGCGACGGAAGAGGCCGGGAAGGCGCTTCGCCTGGCGCGCGCGTCGTTCGAGCCGATCGACCCGCGGCTTGGGACGAGCTTCGCCAATTTCGGCGTTTGCCTCACCCTTGCCGGGGACAACAGCGGCACCGACCGCCTGTTCGCCGACGCTGTCGAGGTGTGGCGGCGCGCCGATCCGTGGATCGCGCGCATGGATGCACCGCGCATCGCCCGAAGCTCGCTGTTCCACATGCGCATGGAGATGCGCCATCGCGACACCTATCGCGCCAGGTGGCGGGAGCGCTGGCTCGAGCTGAGCGGGGAGGCGAGAGCGCGGCTCGAGGCCCTCAGTGGGGATCCTGGCGGCTCGGTCGGGATTGGCGGCGATGCCTTTGCGCGCTGGCGCCGTGAGCGGCCTGCCATGCTCAACGACACCCGGAAGCTGATGGCGGCGGTCTGTCTCCTGCTCGCGCCGGCGCGGCCCGGCAAAGATCAGTTCGGGGTGGCGTAAAGGCACCCGCTCTATTCCGCCGGCTGCTCCGCCTCGGCCCGAGCGTCGTCTTCGACACCGCGTTTGCGACCGGCAACCCAGCTCTTGACCTTGGGCACGAGGCTTTCCAGCCCGTTCGGCAGGAACAGGATGGAGAGTATCAGAAGCGCGCCGTAGAGCATCGGCCGCATCTCGTCGACCCCGAGCGCGCGGAGCACCACCTCGTTGAGAATGGTCAGCACCACGACGCCGACGATCGGGCCGTAGAAGGTCGCGGTGCCGCCGACGATGGCCCAGATCAGGACGTAGACCATCTCCTCGACGTCGAACCGGTTCGGGGCGACGGTGCCGATGTAATGGGCGTAGAGCGCGCCGGCAAGGCCGGCAAAGAACGAGGAGATGACGAACGCCAGCGTGCGGTAGCGGAAGGTATCGACGCCGACGGATTCAGCGAGCTTGTCCTGCCAGTGGATGGCGTGGAAGGTGAGGCCGATGCGTGAGCGCTCGACGCGGTAGAGCACGACCAGCGATGCCACGACGACGATCAGGCAGAGATAGTAGTAGTTCACAGGATTGTAGAAATCGATGTCGAGCGAGAACAGCTTGATGTCGGGGAAGGGGGGAATGAGCTTGATGCCCTTTGGGCCGCCGAACAGCCAAGTGAGGTCGGTCCATTTCCACAGCAAGCGGATGATCTCGCCGGCGGCGAAAGAGCCGATCAGGAAGTAGAAGCCCTTCATGCGGAACAGAGGGAAGCTCAACAGGAAGGCGACCAGCGCCGCCGTCACCGCCCCGATCAGCATGGCGAGCGGCACCGGAACGGAAAGATCCTTGGACACAAGCGCCGAGGCATAGGCACCGACGCCCATGATCACCACATGGGCGAGCGACCACTCGCCGGTCAGCGTCAACAGCCGGTAGCTCGACACCAACAGCACGTTGATGACGAGCAGGACGAGGATCTCCTGCTGCGAGAGTGACAGCGCATAGGGCAGGAAGATCAGCGCCGCGGTGAGCAGCGCGGCTCCGATGAGCCAGGCGAGATGCGGGGTCGCGGTGCGCTCAGGCACGTTCCTTCGCTCCGAACAGTCCGGTCGGCTTCACGATCAACACCGCGAGCATCAGCAGCAGGCCGACGATATTGGCGAGCGTCCCGTCATAGATGGTGGTGACGAAGGTGCTGACGAAGGCATAGAGGATGGCCGCGACCACGGCGCCTTCGAGCGAACCGACGCCGCCGACGATGATGATGATGAAGGCGGTGATAATGACCGGATGGCCCATATAGGGGGTCGGGGCGACGAGCGGGGCGGTCAGCGCCCCGGCAACGCCGGCGAGCGCGGCACCGATGAACATGGCAAGCCGCGCCGTGTTATTGATCGACATGCCTTGCAGGGCGGCGGCCTCGCGGTCCTGGGCGCAGGCGCGGAGCGCCCAGCCGAACTTGCTCTTGCGCAGGAACAGCCACAGCGCCGTCAGCAGCACGACGGTGGCGACGATGACATAAAGACGCTCATAGGTGAGCACGACGCCGTCCGACAGCACGATCTTGCCTTGAGTCGACGGCGGTACGTGCTCCATGCGCACGCCGAAGCCGAGCACCGCGACGGTCTGCAAGATCAGCAGAAAGCCGATCGAGGCGATCAGCCCGCCGAGCGGATTGTCGCGCAGGGGCCGGAACATGGTGTACTCCATCAGCAGCCCGAGCAGCCCGACGAAGATCAAACCAATGAAGACAGCGAGGAAGAACGGCAGGCCGAGGCCGGCGTAAAGGGCGACGACGGCGTAGGCCCCGGCCATGTAAAGCTCGCCATGGGCGAAGTTGATGACCCCCATGACGCCGAAGATGAGCACGAGGCCGACGGCGATGAGGGCCATATAGCTCGCGGCGTAGGTCGCGTTCACGACGGTCTGAATGAACAGCTCAAGAGACATCGCCAAGCTCCGCGAGACGTCCGGCCTCGGATCCTATCCGGATTTCTTGTGACAGGCTGGCGCGGAGCGCTGCATGTTTCAAGCCACACGCGCCCTTGGCGCGGGGTGCCGCGCCAAGGGTAGGAGACGACGGCGCTACTTACGCTGGAAATACATCTGGTCGAGCGCCGTCATGTGCTTGATCAAGAGATCCTTGTGCTTGCCCCACCATTCGGGGATGGACTTGTATTGCTTGATCTTGGCCTTGCCGTCCTCGATGACCACCACCGGCCAGTTGCCGACGAGGGCGTTGTCGATGCCGAACAGTTCTTTGCCCCACCACTCAGCTTCGCCGAAGATGTGCTTGCCCTTGCCGTCGTCCTTCATGGCGACGAGCACCGCTTCCGGCTCGACACTGCCGGCCGTCTGTGCCGCGTCGGACCACAGATCCATGATCGAAGAGTACTCCCACGACACGGCGCCCCATTCGCCTTCGCCGTAGCGCTTCTTGTACTCCTCGTAGAACCCGTTCGGGTCCTTGAAGTTGATCTGCGGCTCGTTCAGGGCCGGGTCGTCGAAGTCCGGGAACTGGAAGATGAAGCCCTGCATGAACTCCTTGGAGGTCTTGTCGATCATCTTCGGGTAGAAGTCGGCGGTGCAGGAGATGATCTGGCCTTTGAAGCCCTGCTGGAAAGCCTGTTCGGTGAGCGGGTGGACATAGTCCGCGTAACAGGTGTCGAGGCAGAGAATGTCAGGCTTGAGCGCCAGCATCTTCGACATGATCGGGGCGAAGTCGGTGGTCGCCGGATCGAAGAAGATCGGATCGCCGATAACCTTGATGCCGGCTGCCTCGAACGCGGCGAGATAGGTCGCGACCGACGGCTTGCCGAGGGAGTCGTCCTGGGCGCAGATCACCGCGGTCTTCATGTCGGGCTTGTTCTCGCCCAGCCACTCGACGCCGGTGACGTTATAGATCGGATGCACTTCGCACGGCGCGACCAGCATGGTGGTCTCGGGCGTGAGGTCGCTCGGCAAGAGCGTCGACACCAGCATCTTCTCTTTCTCGGCCACCGGTTGGGCGCCCGGCCAGGGATCGCCGCCAAGCATCATGATGAACTTGACGCCGTCCTCCTTGATGAGCTTCACGGCGCCGGTGCGGGCTTTGCCGGGATCGTATTCGTCGTCATATTCGACGAATTCGATCTTGTGCGGCTCGCCGCCGATGGGAACGCCACCGGCGTTGTTGACGCGGTCGCCCCAGATACGCAGGCCATCGAGTCCGGGTTTGCCCCAGGCCGCGACCTCGCCGGTCAACGGCGCGAGAAAGCCGATCTTTACGACCTTGTCGGCGCCGAAGGCGATCTTCGGCATCGATACGCCGGCCATGATCGTGGCGGCGGCCGTGGTTGAGAGAAACTGGCGACGGTTCATCGCATTAATCGAAAATTTGGTCATCATCTGGTCTCCCCACGCCCACCGGTGGTACGACCGCGAACGGCCCACCGGCCTTACGCTCTTTGCCCGGAAGAAAAAGGCTTTGCGGCCGTCGTTGAGGGGCAATGCGGCTCGAAGCTTAAACCGGTTTCCGACCCTTGGACAATACCAATCAGCTTTATTTTGTACAAATTGGTCCGACATTGGTCTAGAGTGGGCTAAATTGGAGGGCCCGGTCGGTTGAGCCTGGTCCAAATAGAGGCGGGTCGCGTGCGGCTCTCGCCGAATGATGTAGTGTTGTGGGTTGGAAGGTCGAACGAGTGAGGGAGCAAGAACATGGCAGAGCGTGTTGCTGTCATCGGAGCGGGGCCATGCGGCCTCAGCCAGTTGCGCGCATTTCAACAGGCGAAGAGCAAAGGCGCTGAGATCCCGGAGATCGTCTGCTACGAGAAGCAGAGCGATTGGGGCGGCTTGTGGAACTACACGTGGCGGTCCGGTCTCGACGAGAATGGAGAGCCGGTACATTGCAGCATGTACCGCTATCTGTGGTCGAACGGCCCCAAGGAGGTTCTGGAGTTCGCCGACTACACCTTCGACGATCACTTCAAGCAGCCGATCCCGTCCTTCCCGCCGCGGGAGGTGCTCTACGACTACATCGTCGGGCGCGCCAAGGACGCCGGCATCAGGCCCATGATCCAGTTCAATACGGCGGTGCGCCACGTCTCCTACGACAAGGCGTCAGGCAAGTTCACGGTGACAACCGAGCGGCTGCCGGACCGCACGCATCACAGCGACACCTTCGATTGGGTGGTGGTGGCGACGGGTCACTTCTCGACGCCGAACGTGCCCTACTTCCCCGGCATCGAAACGTTTCCTGGCCGCGTCATGCACGCTCACGATTTCCGCAGCGCCGACGAGTTCAAGGGCAAGGATGTGCTCATCGTCGGCGCCAGCTATTCGGCTGAGGACATCGGCTTGCAGTGCCACAAATACGGAGCGAAGTCCGTCACCATGTGCTGGCGCACGGTGCCGATGGGCTTCCATTGGCCCGCGACCGTCGATGAGCGGCCGCTGCTGACCGGCATCAAGGGCAAGACCGTCAGCTTCAAGGACGGCTCGAGCAAGGATTTCGACGCCATCATCCTATGCACCGGCTATCAGCATCACTTCCCGTTCCTGGACGACGAGCTGAAGCTGCGCACGTATAATCGCATGCATCCGCCGCATCTCTACAAGGGCATCTTCTGGCTCGACAATCCGAAGCTGGCCTATCTCGGCATGCAGGACCAGTTCTACACCTTCTCGATGTTCGACGCGCAGGCGTGGTACGCGCGCGACGTGATCATGGGGCGCATCAAGCTGCCGTCGCACGAGGAGATGGTGAAGGACGACAACGCTTGGGTGGCGCGCGAAGAGGCGCTCAAGGATGCGTTCGAGAAGATCGACTTCCAGGCCGACTATATCCGCGACCTCGTCGCGGTAACCGACTATCCGAAGTTCGACATCGACATGACCATCGATGAGTTCAGGGAGTGGGAGCACGACAAGGAGCACTCCATCCTCGGCTACCGCAACAAGGCGTTCAAATCGCCTTGCACGGGCACCATGGCGCCGGTCCATCACACGCAATGGCTCGAGGCGATGGACGACTCCATGACGGCGTTCCTCGCGGTCAAGGATCAGGCCGCAGCGGAATAGACCTGAACCAAGGCTGATGCCGGAAAGGCCGCCCACCAGGCGGCCTTTTCTGTTTGGCGACAGCGTCCCGCCGCTTGCTTACGCCCGCACGCGTTTCTTCTCGGGATCGTAATGGGGGAAGCGGACGATGCGCGCCGGCAGCCGCTTCTGGTGCCCGTCGAGCTTGCCGACTTCGACTTCGGTGCCGAGCGCGGTGTGGGTGACGTCGAGGCGGGCGAGAGCGATGGTCTTCTTCAAGATCGGCGAGCGCGTCGCGCTGGTGATGGTGCCGATCTGGGCGCGGCCGACATGGACGCAATCGCCGTGGCCGACAGGTTCCTCGCCCTCCATCTCCAATCCGACCAGAGCCTTTTGCGGATGCTCTTTCCGCCGCAGCAAGGCATCGCGGCCGATGAAGTCCTCGTTCTTCGAGTTGAGCGGCACGGTGAAGCCGATGCCGGCCTCGAACGGATCGGTCTGGTCGCAGAACTCGTAGCCGGCGAAGGCAAGGCCGGCTTCGATGCGGACCATGTCGAGCGCTTCGAGGCCGAGCGGCATCAGCCCGTGGGGCTCGCCCGCTTTCCAGATGGCGTCGAACACGGTGAGTGCGTCCTTCGGATGGCAGAACACCTCATAGCCGAGCTCGCCGGTATAGCCGGTGCGCGAGAGCACGATCGCCGGCCCGTCGAAGCCGCCAATGCGCCCGACGGCGAAGCGGAACCAGCCGAGCTCGTCGACGGTCGGCTGTGCCGGCGGCGTCCACACGACTTCGCGCAGGATGTCGCGGCTCTTCGGCCCTTGCACGGCGACGTTATGAAGCTGGTCGGTCGAGGACCGCACCCAGGCCTTGAGGCCGAGCTTCTCGGCCTGCTCGCGTAGCCAGATGCCGCTATAGTCGTCGCCGCCGATCCAGCGGAAATTATTGTCGCCGAGACGGAACAGGGTGCCGTCGTCGATCATGCCGCCATGCTCGTAGCACATGGCGGTGTAGACCACCTGTCCCACCGCGAGCTTCCGGACGTTGCGGGTGAGCGTATATTGCAGCAGCTGCTCGGCGTCGGGGCCGGTGACCTCGAACTTGCGCAACGGCGACAAATCCATGATCGCCGCGCGCTCGCGGCAGGCCCAATATTCGGCGACCGGTCCGTCGTTGGAGAACCGGTTCGGCAGCCAGTAGCCGCGATATTCGGTGTAGTTGCGCGTCAGCGCCGAGAAGCGCGGGATGGAACGCCGTTTCGCGCGTGAGCTGGGGCTCGGCATCTGGTGTCATTCTATAGGCCACCGCTCTGGAGAAGCTTTGCTTGTCGGAATAGGTGCGCACATGGATGTCGGTGGGGTCCCAGCCATTGGCTGGATCGATATCGTCAGGACAGGACGACGAGACGCAGACGATGTCGGTGAGCGCGCGCAACAGCACGTAATCCCCCGGCCGCGACCACGGCTCATCGAAATAGAGCACGTTATGGTCGTCGATGCCGGTATTGTAGAAGAGGTTGAGCGCCATCCAGCCTTTGCGCGGGGCGATGCCGTACGGCGCGAGCTGCGCGTTGAAATTGTCTGTGCAATTGACATGGCCGGGATAGCCCTGGTCCTCATAATAGCGCGCGTTGCAGGCAAGGCCGAACGCATCGTGGCGACCGACCGTGTCGCGGACCACCTCGACCAGCGGCGTCCATGTCCTGATCGAAGGCCTTTGAGTACAAGCCGGGGAGGGGATAGCTCTTGCCCACCAGCGACCGCGTCGTGGTGACGTCGAGCGGATGCTCCAAGCCCTTGTCGAGTTTCCGCGCGCCGAAAGCACTGGAAGTCGGTGCATTGGCGCCCGGCGACGTCGATGATCTGAATGTATTCGCCGGCGCGGACGATATAGGCCTCTGCCGTCGATTGGTTGACGCGGATGTCCTGGAGCGGATCGGCGAGAGGTTCGGGCAGGGGCGTTTCGCTCGCCGGGCGTAGGCGAGAGCGCTGAATGTGGACGCGGATCGGCGTGGCGGTGTCCTGCGCGCCAGCTGCCATGGCGCCACCAGCCGCGGCGACGATCAGGAGACCGTCGCGGGTCACGGTGAAATGGGCGTCGTCTCCGGCGCGGGACTCGCCGCCGAACAAATTGATGGCGCGGGCTCGGGCGAGGTCGATGCCACGCCGCTCGAGCCCGGCGCGCACGGATCGCGCACTCTCGCTGGCACCGCTCAGAATCTGCCTTAGACCGACGGCGTTGCCATCGGCGCGCGCGCCGAGGATGGCCGGATCGGCAATGCCGGCGGCATCGACGGCAACGACTTCGCAAGCCTGCATGCCTTCCAGGTCGACGAGCCGAAGCTGGTCGCCGGCACCAATCGGAACCGCGATGACGCCGCCGCCGGTTACGGTGTAGCGCTCCTCGCCGGGGGCGAGGAACGGGCTGCCGGGCCGCATGACCACCGAAGGCCGTGGCGGTCCCGGACGGATGATCTGATCGCCGGGAAAAACCATGCTCATAGGTCCAGTCGCGTCGCTGAAGCCAGGAAAAACGGTAGCGGAGGCCCTGGGAGGGATCAAGGGTGCCCCCCGCATCAGCCGAGACACTAACCTAGGTTAGTGCGGGCGCCTGAAAGGCCGGGCTACAAAGTATCAAGGATCAGCTTCCGCGCGGAGCTCAGTCATCTGGGGCCGCAGGCAAGTGTGCTTGGGAGTGTAGCGTGGCCCACACCCTGGAATTGCCCGAGAGTTCGGGAGCCCCCGTCAGAACTCTGGCGTCGAGATACTCTGCCGCTGACCTTGAATGCCGAGTGTTTATCTCAAATTGCTAGCATCTCGATCAGCAAACCTCAGCGTCTTGGTGCCCTTATTCACATTCCCCGCCGCTCCGCGCCGTTAGCGCTGAAGCCCAGCGCTTGGTCTGGGCCGAACGAACCAGAGGCAATCCCCGTCAATGCGTAAAGTCGCTCCGCAAGACGCCCAGTCCAGTCTCGCCGAGGCCCTTGGCCGCTATCGCACCGCCCTGCTCGGCGTGTTCGTCTTCAGCGCCCTGATCAATCTGCTGATGCTGACGGGGCCGCTGTTCATGCTCCAGGTTTATGACCGGGTGTTGCCGAGCCGGAGCATCCCCACTCTGGTAGGTCTCGCCGTTCTCGCCGCGGCGCTGTTCTCGTTTCAGGGCCTCCTCGACGCCACTCGCGGCCGCGTCCTGCACCGGATCGGAGGCTCGATCAGCGAAGATCTGGTCGGGCGCGCGTACAACGCCGTGTTGCGCCTCCCGCTCGTGTCGAGGGGTGGCGGCGACGGACTGCAGCCGGTCCGCGACCTCGACAAGATCCAGCACTTTTTGGCGAGCCCCGGACCTGGAGCGCTGTTCGATCTTCCGTGGATGCCGTTTTACGTCGCCATCTGCTTCCTGTTTCATCCCTATATCGGCATTGCCGCCGCCGTCGGCGCCGATGATTCTCATCACGCTCACGTTCATCGCCGAGTTTGCGACCCGCGCGCCGACGCGCTCCGCGGTCGAGCTCGGGGCCAAGCGCAGCGCCTTGTTGGAGTCGAGCCGCCGCAACGCTGAAGTCATGCACGCCATGGGCATGGCTCCTCGGTTCTCGGCGAATTTCGGCGCCGTCAACAGCGACTTTCTCAAAAGCCATCGGCGGGCCGCCGATCGCGCCGGCGTCCTCAGCGCGATGTCGCGGCTGACGCGGCTTCTGCTCCAATCTTTCGTGCTCGGCCTCGGCGCGTATCTCGTCATCAACCACGAGGCCACCGCAGGCATCATCATCGCGAGCTCGATCCTGGTGTCGCGGGCGCTGGCGCCCGTCGAGCTTGCGATCGGCAATTGGAAGAATTTCGTCGCGGCCCGGCAGGCGCGCAAGCGGCTGCACGATCTGATGATCATGTTGCCGGAGCGCAAGGAGCCGCTCGCCTTGCCGAAGCCGACGGGAGCCTTGGCGGTGGAGCTCGTCACCGCGGTCCCACCAGGAACCCAGCGCATCGTGTTGCAGGATGCGAACTTCACGCTGGGCGGCGGGCAGGGGCTCGGCATCATTGGGCCGAGCGCCTCCGGCAAATCCTCGCTAGCCCGGCTGATCGTCGGCGTGTGGGTCCCGGCCAGGGGCAAGGTGCGTCTCGACGGCGCTGCCCTCGACCAATGGGCGCCGGAGGTGGTCGGTCAGTATCTCGGCTACCTGCCGCAAACCGTGGAGTTGTTCGACGGCAGCGTAGCCGAAAACATCGCGCGCTTCGAGCGCGAGCCTGACGCCAAAGCCATCGTCGCCGCCGCCAAGGCTGGCGGCGTCCACGATCTGATCGTCAAACTGCCGGAAGGCTACGAGACCAATATCGGCGAGTCCGGTGCCAACCTCTCGGCGGGACAACGGCAGAGAATCGCGCTTGCGCGCGCGCTCTACCGCGACCCGTTCCTGGTCGTTCTCGATGAGCCAAACTCAAATCTCGACAGCGAAGGCGAAGAGGCGCTGACCGCGGCGATCCTCAATGTTCGTGCTCGCGGCGGCATCGTCATCGTGATTGCCCATCGGGCGAGCGTGCTCAGCTCCGTGGACCACGTCTTGGTTCTGAACCAGGGGCGGCAGCAGGCGTTCGGGCCGCGCGACGAGGTGTTGCGGTCGGTGGTGAGACCGACGACCGCGCCGCTCACGCTGGTCCCAGGCAACCAGGCGGTGAACACATGACGGCACCAACCAACTTCAGCCGGCGTTCAATTCGCCGCCATCTCATCGGCGGCATAACCATCGGCGTCGTTCTTGTGGCCGGCGTCGCCGGCTGGGCGCGAACCGCGCAACTTGCGGGCGCCGTGATCGCGCCGGGCGTGGTGGTCGTCGATTCGGTGGTGAAGAAGGTTCAGCATCCGACCGGTGGCGTTGTCGGCCAGATCAATGTTCGCGACGACGATTACGTCGCGGCGGGCGAAGTGATGGTGCGCCTCGATGAGACTCAGACCAAGGCCAATGTCGGCATATACGCCAAAAGCCTCAATGAGTTGGAAGCGAGACAGGCTCGGCTTGAGGCCGAGAAAGACGGCGCGGACGCCATCGACTTTCCGAGTGATCTGCTGACCCGCGAACACAGCGATGCGGATGCGGCTCACGCGCTCACCGGCGAACGGAAGCTATTCAAGCTGAGGGTGGATGCCCGCACCGGTCAGAAGGCGCAGCTGCGCGAGCGTGCGTCTCAGTTCGAGGAAGAGGTCAAGGGCCTTGGCGAGCAGATCGACGCCAAGACGGAAGAGATCGCGCTGATCCAGGAAGAGCTCCAGGGCGTCATGGACCTGTGGCAGAAGAAGCTGGTTCCGTTCACCCGCGTCACCGCGCTGAAACGAGACGCCGCGCGTCTGGACGGCGAGCGCGGCCAGCTGATTGCGTCGAAGGCATCGACGGGCGGCAAGATCGCCGAGGTCAAGCTGCAAATCATTCAGGTCGACGACGATGCGCGGAGCAAGGTGGCGGAGGAGCTGAGCGACGTGCGGGCCAAAATCGGCGAGCTCAGCGAACGCAAGATTGCGGCCGAGGATCAGTTGCGGCGCATCGACATCCGCGCGCCGCAGTCTGGCCACGTCCATCAGCTGACCGTTCATACCTTGGGCCAGGTGATCTCTCCGGGGGAGACGATCATGATCATTGTCCCGGACGAGGATTCGCTAGGTGTCGAGGCCAAGGTCTCACCCACCGATATCGATCAGCTGCGGGCGGATCAGCCGGTGGTGCTGCGTTTTTCCGCCTTCGATATGCGCACCACGCCGGAAGTCAACGGCACCGTAAAGTGGGTGTCGGCCGACGTCACCAAGGATGAGAAGACAGGCGCCTCCTACTACACGATGCATGTCAGCATATCGGCTGAACAGCTTGCGGAACTAAAAGGCCTCAAGGTCGTTCCAGGAATGCCGGTCGAGGCTTTTGTGCAGACGGGGACACGGACTGCGCTTTCGTATTTCTTCAAACCCCTCTCGGATCAGGTCAAGCGGGCCTTCCGAGAAAGCTAGAAGGCGCTCACGTTCCCCAAGGGGACGCTCAACTGGGGCGAGAGTGGGGAAATGCCAAAAATGAGCACTACTGCCGCATTGGGACGAAAGCTCCGGTCCCAGACAGCTCCTGGGTCCGAAACTCCAGGCCGTGAGGCGCGAGATCTCGTGCGCTCAGTGCTGGGATGTTCCAGGAACGGCGGACCGACCGGAGGTTGAAAACAAATTGCGTAAAATGCGAGGTCTATTAAAAGTAGCGCATGCGCAGGAGGCCGGTCAGACGATGAAGGGGACAGAAACGCAGCGCAGCGCCGTGTTGGGCCGTGCCGCGCTGTCCATCTGCGAATCCCTGCTTGCCGCGATGCTCGAGCGTGGGCTGCTGAGCGACAAGGAAGTTGACGATTTACTCGAGGACGCCGCTGGCACGCACCGCGAAGCGAGCAAAGGCGCGGACGATCCGGAACTGCACGCGATGGTCGCGGGCATCATCGACGATGTGGCGGCCAAAAAGAGATTGGCTCGTGGTCGGCGCCGCGCCTCAGGGGGCGGGCGGACATAAATCTTTGCGTTGGCGAGGGGACGGACAGATGGAGGGGGTGCTCGAGTGCGATCAGTCGAAATCGAGCTTGGGATCGACGCTGCGATAGGCTGCGAGACGCTCCAGTGTCACGATGTCATGGAAGGCAACTTCGCCGGCCCTCATGCTCATCAAGTTCTGTTCTCGCAGTTGCCGGAGTACCCGGTTGACATGGATGGCGCTCAGTCCAAGGGCGTCAGCAAGCAAATATTGGTTCAAGGGGCAGTGGAAGCCGGTCTCGGTGGCGAGGCCGATGAGCCTGAGGCGCTCCAGCAACTGAAGGAAAAAGTGGGCCATGCGCTCTTGAGCGCTGCGCCGGCCGACGCTGGCGAGGTGATCGACCACCATGGCCTCGTCCCGGGATACCGACCACAACAGCGCGCTGCCAAGACGAGGCGAGTTGCGGAAAATATCGAGGAGCCGCCGGGCATCGACGACGTTGACAACGCCATCGGTCACCGCGCACAGGAAATGATCGGAGGCCTGCAGGAGGATGCTGCGATAGCCCATGAAATCCCCCGGCAGCGGGAAGCGAACGATTTGACGGGCGCCATTGGGCATGAGCTTGTAGCTGCAAGCCCAGCCGCTTCGCAGGATCAGGGCCGTGTGGCCACTCTGTCCCTCTTCCATCAGCTCCTCGCCCCGGCTCAGCTTGATCGACCGAGACTGAAGCTCGGCCAGCAGCTGAAGCTCATCCTTCGACAGTTTGATAAATCTCCGAAGCTTGGTCGCGAGTGCGCCGTGATCCTCTCCGTCCGCCATTCGCAGCGACTCTCCCTGTTTTCTCGGCCGCACTTGACTGGTGCTGCGGAAATATTCGTGTCGTCCTAACATCGGTTAGTGTGAGCCTCGGTGACTACGGGCTAGTTTGAGAAGTTCGTTGTCCTCCGCGAGCGATCGGAGAAGTCGTCGACGTTACAGCAACTAGGTAAGAGATTAGTTTAGCCGCACGACAGTTTAGCAAGTGAGAATGAGCGAAATGGTTGACACACCTAAAAGCATTGCCGCGAGCCAGGCGGCGCTTTCGATGTTCAAATCTCTGCTGATCGCGATGTGCGACCTCGAGGTCATGAGCGAAGCGGACGCCCGCAAGGTGCTGATGGAGGCGGCGACGCCGCATCTGGAGGCGAGCCTGGGTTCCAACAACCCAGAGCTGCATAAAGACGTCGCCAAGATCATCGAGCACATGATGATCGGCCACAGCCCGACGCGCGGGTATTGGTAGCTTCCGGGCGCTGGCTGGTCGCGGCCGGTTCGCTCGCGCGAAGAGGGCGCGTGGGGTGGGCGGTGTAATGCGCGCGCGACTGTGATGGATCTGCGCATGGCCGCCTCCGGCCCGTCATTGGCGGCTTGACGTTGTCATTGAGGGCGGGCTTTGCGTGAGCCGGTCGGCAGAGAGCCCGGGCAACAGCTCGACTTTCATGCGAAATCTCGTCTCTCGCAAAGAAAAAGCTCGCCAGTTGAGGGTAATAGCTGACTTTGCTTACCCAAGATTGCAACCCTATTTTCGCAGGGGGTCGGGGCCACCGGTGCAAGCCCTTTAGGACTTCATTCATAGAGAACGGTGACGGGTCAGGAATATTGTATTGAAGCTGGCTTTCTTAGCCTCTACGGGCTCGGTGTCGGCTTTCGGGGATGTGTTCGCATTGCCCCCGATGACATTTTCGCGGGCATCGCCTAAAGCCCTGCCAATACAAGCGGACGTGGTGGAACTGGTAGACACACAGGACTTAAAATCCTGAGGGGGAAACCCCGTGCGGGTTCGAACTCCCGCCGTCCGCACCAACCACCAGGATCTTGCGCCTGGGCACTCCGGAGGCCGCCCAGGTGAGTTCCGCTTCTCCGGTTGACAGGCCAGGGGGCAGCGCACATTCTCCCGCGAAATCTCGAGGGGGTGTCGTGATGCGTATATCGCCAGGGTTCAGGTTGTCGGCGCTGATTGCCGGAGGTCTTGTACTTTACTCTTTCGCCTCTGGCCCGGTCGCCATGGCGCAAACGGACCAGCCCAAGGCAGCGCCCCAGGGCCAACAAACCCAGCAACAGCCGGCGCCGAACTGGGTGGTGAATTGCGCGCAAAGCCAGCAGGGGCTCGTCTGCCGCGCTGCCCAGTCACTGTTCTTCAAGAAAACCGGTCAACGCTTCATGTCGGTGGCCGTGGTTGTCGCCCCCGACACCAAGAAGCCGCAGCTTCTGCTTCAGCTTCCTCTCGGCGTCTATCTTCCAGCCGGGGTTTCGCTCAAAATCGGCAAGGACGGGGCCAAGACGCTGCCCTATCAAAGCTGTGATCAGGCGGGGTGCATCGCCGAATACGCCGTGACGGATGGCGAGCTCAGCGCGATGGCGAAAGGCGCCAATCTCACCGTCTCCGCCCAAAACCGCGAAAAAAAACCGTTCTCCCTGGAAGTGTCCTCAAACGGCTTCGCCGCGGCCTACGCCAAGGTCAAGTAGCCCCGAGATCCTAGCCGGCGAGCCAGCCCGAGCAGAGCCGCTGCGGACGGAGAGCGATTCGCTTAAAGCGTGTGTTGGAGCACCCCGAAGGCGCGGTCCCCGAGCGCCAGCAGACCTCGCCGATTCCCACAAATACGCGCGTTGAATCTCGATGGCGGCGGCGGCGTCTTTGGATTGGATCAGGGCCTTGACGTCAAACGCCGCGACTTGACCGCCGGCACGGCGAAGCTCCTGAGGTGGCGCTGAAAGATGCGCGATATCAGTATGCTAAAGCGGCGAACGGGAGCGGAGGCGCGCCAGTTCGGCGTTATGCTTCTGACATTTAGGCACCCTCTGCCAGCTCCGGGTGATACCCGCTATGGATGGGGCGTGGCGCGGATGCAACATACCCCTCCAAAAGCACAATCCGACGCCACATTCCAATACCACTCTGCGTAGGGCTGTGGTTAAGTGCACGCGAGACTCGACTCCCTTTGGGGTGGGAGTACGAGCGGATTTTTGGGGATCACGTCTTCGGACCTGGAGGGGGACAATGAGAATCAACACCAACAAGCGCGCGGCGGCAGCTTGGACGCGAAACCTGGCGGCGGGCCTCAGTACGGTCGCCCTGGGTACCGCCATGATTATGGCCAGTCCTCCTGAAGCCAAGGCGGTATGCGCCATCGACATCGGGGCGGTTAACTGCGCCGGCAATGGCATCGGCAGCAATACGTTCAACGTCGGCATCGGGTTCGTCAACCTGAGCGGCAATGGCAACGACCTCTTCGGCGGTAGCGCCAATGTCGACGCCAATATTGCACTCGGTCTCGTCGACCTGAGCGGCAACGGCAATGGCTTCCTTAACGGCAACGCCAACATCTTCGGCAACATCGTGGTCGGAAACTTGTCGGGCAGCGGCAACGGCAATTCCGTGCTGTTTGGCAATGCCATCATCAGAAACAACCTAATCGTCGGCGATCTTTCGGGCACCGCCAACGGTAACGGCTTTGTCTTCGGTAACGCAATCATCGTCGACAACAGGATTGTTGGCGATGGCAACGCGACGTTGAACGGCAATGGCCTGCTCTTCGGCGGAACCGCCATCATCGCCGACAACAACATCACCGGCCACACCAACGCCACCGGAAACGGCAACAGCCTTTTCCTCGGCGGCGCCTTTATCGTTGACAACAACATCACCGGCGAGGGGAACGCCAGCGGCAACGGCAACAGCCTCGTGCTCGGCCTCGCATCGATCCACAACAACAACATCTCCGGCGAGGATAATGTCCAGTTCAACGGCAACGGCGCTCTGATCGGCATCGCCCACGTCGCGGACAACAACATCTCCGGCCAGGACAACGTTCAGTTCAACGGCAACGGTCTGATCGCCGGCTTGGCGAATGTCGAAGACAACAACATCTTCGGCGAGGACAATGTTCAGGGGAACGGCAACGCGTTGGTCGCGGGCGCGGCCAATATCGAGAGCAATAATATCTTCGGCGAAGACAACGTCCAGGGCAACGGCAACAGCCTCGTGCTCGGCCTTGCCAACATTGAAGACAACACCATCTTCGGCCATGACAACGTCCAGGGCAACGGCAACGGTGGCCTGTTCGGCATTGCCAATATCGACGACAACTTCATCTCCGGCGAACGCAACGTTCAGGACAACGGCAATGGCCTGATCAGCGGCACCGCCGATATCGAGAACAACACCATCTTCGGTGAGGACAACGTCCAGGGCAACGGCCAGGCCCTCGGCACTGGCAACGCCGAGATCAAAAATAACTTCATCACCGGCAACAACAACGTCCAAAACAACGGCGATAGCTTGCTAGTCGGCAACGCCGTGATCAACGACAACTACATCGCCGGCGACGGCAACGCCTCCGGCAACGGCTTTGGTGGCATCTCCGGCAACGCTGAGATCACCGACAACATCATTTCCGGTGACGACAATGCCAGCGGCAACGGCAACGCGCTCGTCGGCACCGGCAATGCTGAGATCAGCCAGAACATCCTTTCGGGCGCCGGCAACGCCAGCAATAACGGCAACAGCGCGCTCCTTGGCAACGGCAATGCCGAGATCAGCCAGAACATCATCGAGGGCTCCAGCAACGCCACCGGCAATGGCAACAGCCTCGGCGCTGCCAATGCCGAGATCAACCAGAACGACATCACCGGCCACGGCAACGCGTCGAACAACGGCGGCGGTCTCGTTTCTGGAAACGCGATCATCAGCGACAACTCGATCAATGGCAACGATTCCGCCAGCGGCAACGGCGTCAGCCCGCTGCTGAGCGGTAACGCTCAGATCACGCATAACAATATCGAGGGCGACGGGTCTGCCAGCAACAACGGCACCGGCGGTCTCATCGACGCGGATGCCATTATCGCCGACAACACCATCACCGGCGACGGCTCGCTGAGCGGCAACGGCAACAGCATCGGTGACGCCAATGCCAACCTCCAGCACAACACCGTTAATGGCGACGGCTCCGCCGCCAACAACGGTGCCGGGGCTTTGACCGCGACGGCGAACCTCTCGGACAACACCGTCGATGGTGACGGCTCGTTGAACAACAACGGCCGCGGCTCCGTAACGGGCACCGCGAACCTCGCTCACAACTCCGTCGCTGGCGACGGCTCCGCGGTGGGTAATGCCAACACCGGTGCAACTGCCTTGGCAAACCTGACGGACAACACCGTCCAGGGCGATGGTTCGTTGAACAACAACGGCAATGGCGGCGGGCTCAACAGCACGGCCACGATTGAGCACAACACCGTACTCGGCGACGGCTCAGTCGTTGGCAATACGGGCGTAGTCGGATTTGGCGGCCTCAGCGCAAGTAGCGCCAATGTGACGAACAACCTCGTCATCGGCGATACCTCGCTCAACAACAATGGCACCAGCGGCCTGCTGTCCGGGTCAGCGGTAGTCCAGGGCAACCAGATCATCGGCAACAACACCGGCAACAACAACCAGACCAACTTCAACAATAATCAGGCGTTCGGGAACAGCTCGCTTTCGAACAACGGCAGTGCGGCTGCAAACAATCGTGTTATTGGAAACAATTCCGGTAACGTCAACGGCAGCAACTTCCAGCAGAATGACATCATTGGTGACGGTTCTGGCAACAACAACGGCAACAACTTCCAGAACAACATGATCTTCGGCGACGATTCGGGCCACAATGCCGGCAATAGCGTTCAGAACAATACGGTGATTGGCGACCATTCCGGCAACAACTATAGCTCGAACTCAAACGACAACACCGTGCTTGGCAACAGCTCCGGGAACCGCGTTAACGGCGACTTCAATGTCGGCCTCGGCAACACCGTCGGCAACGACGTCAAGGGCAACGCCAACGTGGCCGAGGGCATGAATTCAGGCAACATGGTCGAGGGCAGCAACAACCGGGCGATCGGCACCAACGCCGGCAACAATCTCGACCCGAGCAGCAACAACACTGCCATTGGCGTGAATGTCGGCAACGACCTCACGAACAGCAACAACAACCAGGCCTATGGCCTGAATTCAGGCGAGCACCTCACCGACAGCAACAACAACCAGGCGAGCGGCGTCAATACCGGCAACACCCTCGTCAACAGCAACGACAACCAGGCCAGCGGCAACAACGCAGGTAACAACCTCACCAACAACAACAACAACCGGGCCAGCGGCACCAACGTCGGCAACAGCCTGAAGTCGGGTAGCGACAACAACACCGCCGAGGGCCAAAACTCTGGCAACTTTACCCAAGGCGACAACAACACGGTGATCGGCCTCAATTCCGGCGGCACGAGCAACATCTCTCGCGTCATCGGCAACAACAACGTCGCCTTCGGCACCAACGTCGGCAACTTCGTGCACGGCAACAACAACCAGTCGAGCGGCCTGAACTCTGGTGACGTCGTCAACGGCAACAACAACCAGGCCTCCGGCGACGGTGACGGCAACTTCGTCGACCGGTTCCGACAACCAAGCCTCCGGCAACGGATCAGGCAACTTCGTGTTCGGCTCGGGCAACCAGGCGTCGGGCACTGGCTCGGGCAACGGTGTCTTGGGGCTGAACAACCAGGCGAGCGGCTTCGCCAGCGGCAACGGTGTTGCCGGCGTCAACAACCAGGCGAGCGGTGCCTTCTCGGCAACAGCGTGGTCGGTGCCGACAACCAGGCGAGCGGCGACGAGGCTGGCAATTTCGTCGCCGGCGTCGGCAACCAGGCCTCAGGTCATGAGGTCGGCAACTTCGTGCTTGGCGTCAACAACCAGTCGCAGGGCAACGAGAGCGGCAACTTCGTGATCGGTGCCGACAACCAGGCGAGTGGCAACGAGGCTGGCAATTTCGTCGTCGGCGTCGGCAACCAGGCCCAGGCCATGAGGTCGGCAACTTCGTGCTCGGCGTCAACAACCAGTCGCAGGGCAACGAGAGCGGCAACTTCGTGATCGGCGCCGACAACCAGGCCTCTGGCGACGGCTCCGGCAACTTCGTGCTCGGCTTCGCCAACCAGGCGAGCGGCTTCGGCTCTGGTAACTTCGTGTTCGGTGTCAACAACCAGGCCAGCGGCTTCGTCACGGGTAATGGCGTCGCCGGCTTCAACAACCAGGCCAGCGGCGCATTCTCCGGTAACGGGGTGCTCGGCTCGAACAACATCGCCAGCGGCGTCGCCTCCGGCAACGGAGTGGTCGGCTTCGACAACATCGCGATGGGCACGGGTGCCGGAAACGGCGTCTTCGCCAACGACACCATCGCCATCGGCACTGGCGCCAATGCCCAGGCCGAGGACGGCATCGCCATCGGCGAGGCGGCCTACTCGGGCGGCGTTCATGCCGTCGCGCTCGGCAGCCATGCCGTGGCGACCGGCTATGACAGCACCGCTATCGGCGTCGGGGCGACCGCCACCAAGAACAACCAGATGGTGTTCGGCACCAAGCAGGAGACGTACACGACTCCTGGCATCACCTCGGGCCTCAGCAAGAGCCGCCAGTCAGGCCCGCTTGAGGTGGTGACCACCGATGCCGACGGCAACTTGGCCTCAGACGGTGGCAGCATCTTCCGTCGTCTGTCGAACGTCCAGAAGCAGAGCGACGAGAACCAGTCTGGTGTGGCCCTTGCCATCTCCATGGAGAACCCGGACTTGGTCGGCAACGAGCGCTTCGGCGTGGCCATGAACTACGGCAACTTCGAAGGCGCCAGCGCCCTGAGTTGGTCGGGCATGGGCGTCCTCGGCTACGATGTGCTTCGCCCTGGCGACCGGGTCGCGGTTTCTGGCGGCTTCGGTGTCGGCTTCGAAGAGGGCTCTGGCGACGACGTCTGGGGCGGCCGTGTCGGCGCGCAGTGGACCTGGGGTCGGAAGCCTGCTCCCTACGTGCTGAAGTAGGGGCTTGACCTGATGATGGGCCGGCCCGAGAATCCCTCGGGTCGGCCCATTGCTATTGCGGAGCCTGTTGACGCGTGAACGAGGACGGGCTTCCCCATCTGCGCAGTTCACTTCGGCAGAGACCCGCCTTGCGGATTGCCGAGCTTTCTCCCACCGCGCCACGCCTGATCGAAGGGCCGTCTCCGGCCCAGCCGGCGCCGCCGCGGGCGCCGAGTTCCTCGTTCTGGTGGTACAGCTTGCGCGCAATTCCCATCCTCGCCGCCGTGGTGTCGACGTCGCTCCTCGGCTATTTCCTGCTGTTCGACCGGTCGCAGCCTCTTGCCCAATCTCAACAGGAGACAGGCGAGGCGGCGCCGAGCCAAGCCGAGCCGGCGGATGACGTCGATCGAACTCAGAGCATCGCGCGGGAACTCAGGCCAACGGTATGCTCAGAACGACCCACAGCAACAGCAGGCGCAGCAGCAGACCCCCCCGCAGCTTCTGCCGATGCCGAACGACGACCGGCTCCTGCTCATGATCATGTCGTCGATGATGGCGCTCAATCAGGCGAACCTCACGGGGAATTACACCGTTCTTCGCGACTTGGCGGCGCCGGGGTTTCAGCAGGTCAACAGCCCCGAGCGGCTGTCGCAGCTGTTCGCCAAGCTTCGGGGACGCAATATCGACCTGACCCCGATCCTCTTGTTCCAGCCGAAATTGTATCGGAAGCCCGAGATGAACAATGCCGGCATGCTGCGCATTACCGGGTTCTTTCCCACGGCACCGGAGCGGGTCAATTTCGATCTGATTTTTCAGCCGGTGGAGGGGAAGTGGCGGTTATTCGGCCTCGGTGTGGACACGGCGCGGCCGCAGCAGCAGCAACAGCAGCCTCAAGGTGGGCCGGCGCCGAATGCCGGCAATGGGGCGCCTTCGGGATCCCAGGCGGCCAAGACGCCGCCGGCGCCGAAGCCAAAGCCGAAGCCCAAGGCGGCGGCTCCCGAGCCGCAGGCTTCGAGCAGCGATCTCGATGTGCGCGACCGCCTCGAACAGGCACCGGCCACCCCGCCGGCGCCCGAGAAGCCAAAGCAGAAAAGTATCTGGAATCCGTTTGGCCGCTAGCCGGTGTTGAGCCTCGGCATGGCGCCGGCCGGCTGTGAGCCGGCCCTGGAACGCGGGGTTACGCGCTATCCGGCGCCTTGGGCCTGAACAGGAACGCCATCAGGAACCCGGCGGCGAAGCCGCCGATATGCGCCATGTAGGCGACGCCGCCGACGTTTGCCGAACTCATCGGTGTAGGCGATGGAGCCGACGCCGCTGATGAGCTGGAGAGCGATCCACATGCCGAGCACCACGACCGCTGGCATGGCAACGATCTGACGGCCGAGCAGCACATTGACCCGCGATCGGGGGAACATGAGGATATAGGCGCCGAGGACGCCGGCAATGGCGCCGGAGGCCCCGACATTCGGCACCGTCGAGTGAGGAGCGAGGGCAAACTGCGCGAGCGTCGCCGCGATCCCGGCGAGGAGGTAGAACACCAGGAACTTGGCGTGGCCGAAGCGGTCCTCGACATTGTCGCCGAAGATCCACAAGAACAGCATGTTGCCGAGGAGATGCAGCCAGCCCCCATGCATGAACATGGCGGCCAAGATGGTGACCACATTGGCGGCGGGGTTGGCCGCGAAGTCGGCGGGGATGAAGGCCCATTGCTGAATGAACTGGTCGCCGGCGCCGAGCTCAACCAGGAACATCAGCACGTTCAAACCGATAAGAACGAAGGTGACGACCGGAACCGTCCGGCGCTGGGAATTGTCGTCGCCTATAGGAAACATTGGAGGGTCCGCCTTGGCTCGAGCCGGATCATAATGCGACCACGCCGCAAGTCCATCGCGCCCGCCTCGAACGCGCGACTGAGCTTGAACTCTGGGGCGTCTCTTCGCCGCATCGCGGCGCTCGGTTCCGAGGGCACGCGGGAGCGTCTTGACCTCCCACGGATTTTCCGCTGCCATGGCGGTCGTGAGGCCGGACGCTGCTCGATTCTTGATCCGCATCAAGGTTCGCTGCCCGCGAGGTGGCAAAAGCTCGACTGGTAAACCTCGAAGGGGGAGACCATGACGGCATTCTCGGAGCGCGAGGAATGGCACGCGTTCTCTGACGGGGCGGCCCTCCTCGGCGTCGGCGTCTGCGCGGCGATCGGACTGATGTGGGCCGTGGCCGGCAAGGACCCGGGCATCGCGATCCATGGCGGTGTCCTGCTCATTGCGGCGGCGATGGCCGGCGTTTACGTGCTGGATAGTCTCACCGGCAAGTCGCCGCCTCCGGAACAGACCGGTTATGCCGATGGGGTCATTCGCGCCGGCGTCATCGCCACGGTGTTCTGGGGTCTCGCTGGGTTCCTCGCTGGCGACCTTATCGCCTGGCAGCTCGCTTATCCCGTCCTCAACCTCGATCTGCCGTGGACCACGTTTGGCCGTCTGCGCCCGCTCCACACCTCGGCCGTCATCTTCGCCTTCGGCGGCAACGCCCTGATCGCCAGCTCGTTCTATGTGGTGCAGCGCACGTCGCGCGCGCGTCTTGCCGGGCGCTGGGCTCCCTGGTTCGTGTTCTGGGGCTACCAGCTGTTCATCGTGCTCGCCGCCACCGGCTATCTGATGGGCATCACCCAATCGAAGGAATATGCCGAGCCGGAATGGTATGTCGATCTTTGGCTCACCGTGGTCTGGGTGGTTTATTTCCTCGTCTTCGTCGGCACGCTCGCCAAGCGCCGCGAGCCGCATATCTACGTGGCGAATTGGTTCTACCTCGCCTTCATCGTCACCATCGCCATGCTGCACATCGTCAACAATCTGGCGATCCCGGTGTCGCTGCTCGGGTCGAAGAGCTACATCGTCTATTCAGGCGTCCAGGACGCCATGACGCAGTGGTGGTACGGGCACAACGCCGTCGGCTTCTTCCTCACCGCGGGCTTCCTCGGCATGATGTATTATTTCGTGCCGAAGCGCGCCGAGCGCCCGATCTATTCCTATCGGCTCTCCATCGTCCATTTCTGGTCGCTGATCTTTCTCTATATCTGGGCCGGCCCGCATCATCTGCATTACACGGCGCTGCCCGATTGGGCCCAGACCCTCGGCATGACCTTCTCCATCATGCTGTGGATGCCGTCCTGGGGCGGTATGATCAACGGCCTGATGACGCTGTCCGGCGCCTGGGACAAGCTCAGGACCGACCCTGTGATCCGCATGCTCGTCGTCGCCGTGGCGTTCTACGGCATGTCGACCTTCGAGGGGCCGCTGATGAGCATCAAGTCGGTCAACGCGCTGTCGCACTACACCGACTGGACCATCGGTCATGTGCATTCCGGCGCTCTCGGCTGGGTCGCCTATATCACCTTCGGCGCCCTCTATTGCCTGGTGCCATGGCTGTGGCATCGCCGCGCGCTCTATTCACAGCGGCTGGTGGAGTGGCACTTCTGGATCTCGACGCTCGGCATCCTGCTCTACATCACCTCGATGTGGGTGTCGGGCATCCTCCAGGGGCTGATGTGGCGGGCCTATAACTCCTTGGGCTTCCTCGAATATTCCTTCGTGGAGACGGTCGAGGCGATGCATCCGCTTCTACATCATCCGCGCGACCGGGGGCCTCCTGTTCCTGATCGGCGCGATCCTCATGGCCTACAATATCTGGCGAACCATTCGCGGCGACGAGCCTGTCGACGCCGCGGAGCAGCCGCGCATCGCCGCGGCGCCCGAGTTTCGCCCGGCGCCGGCGGAATAGAGGGACGCGTCATGAACTGGTCGTCGCATCAAGTTCTGGAAAAAAGCTCGATCCTGCTGTTGATCGGGATCCTGATCACCGTCGCCATCGGCGGCATCGTCGAGATCGCGCCGCTCTACTGGCTCCAATCGACGATCGAGAAGGTCCAGGGCATGAGGCCCTACACGCCGCTCGAGCTTGCCGGTCGCGACATCTATGTGCGCGAGGGTTGCTATCTCTGCCACAGCCAGATGATCCGGTCGCTTCGCGACGAGGTCGAGCGCTACGGCCATTACAGCCTCGCCGCCGAAAGCATGTACGATCATCCGTTCCAATGGGGGTCGAAGCGCACCGGGCCCGGATCTCGCCCGCGTCGGCGGCAAATATTCCGACGAATGGCACGTGGTGCATATGACGAACCCGCGGGCCATCGTCCCGGAATCAATCATGCCCGGCTACCCGTTCCTGGCGCGCACACCCCTCGACTATGACAACATCGCTGCACGCCTCGAGACCAACGAGGAGGTCGGGGTGCCCTATACCGAGGACATGATCGCGAACGCCAAGGCCGATGTCGAGCGTCAGCTCGATCCCTCCGCCGAGGGCGTGAAGGAGTTCCTTCAGCGCTATCCCAAGGCTCAGATCCGCCAATTCGACGGCAACCCCAGCAAAGTGTCGGAACTCGACGCCGTGATCGCCTATCTGCAGATGCTCGGTACGCTTGTCGACTTCGCCAAGTTCGACGCCGAAGGTCCAAATCTGAGGTGATGCGCCATGAGCTATGAGACGGTCACCACCGTGACGCAGGTCGGAGCGTTGCTGTTCTTCATCGCTCTGTTCATCGGCGTGTTGGTCTACGTGTTCTGGCCCGGCAACAAGAAGCGCTTCGAGAAAGACGCTCAGATCCCGCTCCAGAAAGATCCTGACCAAGAAACGGAAGACTGACGGCGATGGCCAAGCGCAATCCGCAGACACCGGCAAAGCTCGAGACCACCGGCCACGAATGGGACGGCATCACCGAGGCGAATAGGCCGCTGCCGAAATGGTGGCTGTGGACCTTCTACGCCTGCATCGTCTGGGCCATCGGCTATTGGCTGCTGATGCCGGCTTGGCCGCTGGTGTCGAGCTACACCAAGGGTTGGCTCGGCTACAGCCAACGCGAGGTCGTGGCCGAGCAGGTGGCGCAAGCGAAGGCGGCTAAAGCCGGCTTCCGTGACAAGATCGCGGCAAGCGATCTTGTCACCATCAACGAGGATCCCGAGTTGTTGCGCTTTGCGCTCGCGGGCGGAGAAGCCGCGTTCGGCGACAATTGCGCGCCCTGCCATGGCCGCGGGCGCGCAAGGCGCGGTCGGCTACCCCAATCTTCGTGACGATTCCTGGCTCTGGGGCGACGGCTCGCTCGAGGCCATCCACACCACGATCAGTCACGGCATTCGCGCCGACGATCCGAAAACGCATATGAACCAGATGCCGGCCTTCGGCCGCACCGGCATGTTGACCGAGCCGAAGATCAATGACGCTGCGGACTACGTCCTGTCGCTGTCCGGCTCCGGCTCCGGGGATCACGAGGCGATAGAGCGTGGCAGCAAGATTTTCGCCGAGACCTGCGCGCCCTGCCACGGCGCTGACGGCAAGGGCAACGCCGCCGCCGGCGTGCCGAACCTCACCGATCAACTTTGGCTTTACGCAGGTGACAAGACTACAGTGGTGGAGAGCATTCGCAACGGCCGCGGCGGGGTGATGCCGAACTGGTCGGCGCGCCTCGATCCGGAGACGATCAAGGAACTTGCCATCTACGTCCATTCGCTCGGCGGTGGACGCTAGCCGGAAGGCTACCATGCTGATGACCGAAGCCAAGCTCAGTCGCGCCACGAGCGCCGACGGCGCGCCCGAGCGCTTGCCACCGAGCGCGGGGTCCGCCGGCGCGGCCCCAGGCGACGACGGCGACAGCCTCTACGCCTCGCGGGTCAAGGTCTATCCCAAGGAGGCCCACGGCCGCTTCCGCACGGTGAAATGGATCGTGATGGCGGTGACGCTCGGAATCTACTACATCGTGCCTTGGATTCGGTGGGATCGCGGACCCTATCTGCCAGATCAGGCGGTACTGATCGATTTTCCCGCGCGGCGCTTCTATTTCTTCTTCCTCGAGATCTGGCCGCAGGAATTCTATTTCGTCACCGGCCTGTTGGTGCTCGCGGCGCTGGCGCTGTTCCTCGTCACCTCGGTCGCCGGCCGCGTCTGGTGCGGCTACACCTGCCCGCAGACGGTGTGGACCGACTTGATGATCGCTGTCGAGCGCTTCTGGCAAGGCGACCGCAATCAGCGGCTCCGTCTCGACAAGCATCCATGGTCGCCGGAAACGCTGTGGCGCAAAGGCGCGACCCATCTGAGCTGGCTCCTGATCGCAATCGCGACGGGTGGCGCTTGGGTGTTCTATTTCGCCGACGCGCCGACGCTTGCAAAGCAGCTCCTCACCCTGCAGGCGCCGCTCGTCGCCTACCTGTTCATCGCCGTCTTCACCGCCACCACCTACGTGCTCGGCGGCATCGCTCGCGAACAGGTGTGCATCTATATGTGCCCCTGGCCGCGCATCCAGGGCGCGATGTTCGACCGCGATTCAATGCTGATCTCCTATCGCACCTGGCGGGGGGAGCCGCGGGGGCCGCATAAGTCCGGCCAGAGCTGGGAGGGCCGCGGCGACTGTATCGACTGCAACCAATGCGTCGCCGTTTGCCCCACGGGCATCGACATCCGCAACGGGCCGCAGCTCGAATGCATCCAATGCGCGCTGTGCATCGATGCCTGCAACGCGATCATGGACAAGGTCGAGCGGCCGCGCGGTCTGATCGCTTACGACACCATGCGCAATCTGGCTGCCGATGGCCGCGAGGCCGTCCCGTTGCGCCTCATCCGTCCGCGGGTCATTCTTTATACCGCGGCCATCGCTGTGGTCAGCGCCATCATGCTCGTGGCCTTGATGGTCAGGCCCGACCTCGAGGTCAGCGTGCTGCATGACCGCAATCCGATCTATGTCCGCCTCTCCGACGGCGGCCTCCGCAACGGCTACACGGTCAAGCTGTTGAACAAGCTCTACGAGCCGCACGCCTTCAAGATCGGGATCGACGGTCTGCCGGGCGCGACCTTGAGCATCATCGGGCTAGAGAAAGAGGCCGACCCAGTGGTGACCGTGCCCCCTGACGACCTGCAAACCATCCGGCTCTATGTTACCCTGCAAAAGCAAGGGGCGGCCGCGCTGTCGGGAGATGCGACCGACTTCAACATCGTCGTCACGGATGTCGCCAGCGGCGAGCGAGCCCTGCACAGAGCCACCTTCCGCGGGCCGGAGCAATGAGTGCGACCACATGGCTTGCCGATGGGCTCAAGGGCCGCCATGTGCTCCTCGCGCTTGCCGCCTTCTTCGGTGTGATGTTCGTGGTCAACGGCATCTTCGTCTATTATGCGCTGACGACTTTTGGCGGCGGCGAGACCACCGACCCCTACCGCAAGGGCTTGAATTACAACGAGACGCTCGCCGAGCAGACCCGGCAGGACCAGCAGGGCTGGCGGGCGCAGGTGATCTATGGTGCCGCCGCCGGACGTCTCACATTCAATCTCTCAGATAGCGAGGGACGCCCCGTTTCCGGGCTGCACTTCACCGGCATGCTGAGCCGCCCGGTGACCGACCGGGAAGATATCTCCGCGACTTTCAAGGAAGTGACGAGCGGCACCTACACCGCCGATGTCAAGCTCGCGCCGGGACAGTGGGTGATCGAGCTGCAATCGGACGAGCTGTCACGGGACGGCTCTCCGACCTATCGGCTGAAGCAGCGCCTCTTTGTCGCCGAGACGCCATGACCGTCCACGCCCTTTCAGTTGAGGGCGCGGCCAAGGTGAACGCCGCCGATCAGCCGGTCCCTGAAACCTTCACTCTCGCTGTCGACAATATGCGCTGTGGTGGCTGCATCCGCTCGGTCGAGCGGGCGGTGCTTGGTGTCGAGGGGGTCAGAAGCGCGCGTGCCAACCTCTCGGCCAAGAGGTTGAGCGTGGTCGTCGAGCCCGGCCGCGCCACCGAGGCCGATTTGATCGCGGCGCTTGAGCGGGTCGGCTTCGCTGCGGCGCCGATCGAAGCGGTGAAGCCCGACGCCGATACCGCCTGCGAGAAATATCTGTTGCGGCGCGTCGCCGTTGCCGGCTTCGCCGCCATGAACATCATGCTGCTGTCGGTCTCGGTGTGGGCCGGGCGCTCCGGCGACATGGATGCGAGCCTCGTCAGCCTGTTCTCCTGGCTATCGGCGCTGATCGCGCTGCCGACCGTGGTCTATGCCGGGCAGCCGTTCTATCAATCGGCGGCCGGGGCGCTCCGCGGCGGCAGGCTCAACATGGACGTGCCGATCTCGCTCGCCATTCTGCTGGCGACGGGCATGAGCCTCTATCAGACCGTCGTCGGCAGCGATCAGATCTATTTCGATGCCGCGGTGACGCTGTTGTTCTTCCTGCTCGTCGGCCGCTTTCTCGATGAACGGTTGCGGGTCCGTGCCCGTGGCGAGGCGCAGAATCTGGTCAGCCTCCAGACCGGCATCGCCACCCTGGTCGAGGCCGACGGCACCCATCGCCCGCTGCCGGCGCACGCACTTGCCGTGGGCGACCGGGTACTCGTTGCCGCCGGCGACCGCGTCCCGGCCGACGGGGTGGTGCGCTCCGGGTCTGGCGAGATTGACCAGAGCCTGATCACCGGCGAGACCGATCCGGCGCCGGTGTCGCCGGGGCTGCAGGTTTATGCCGGAACGCTCAATCTCGGCGCAGCCCTCCAGGTGGAGGTGACGGCGGCCGACAAGGCGACGCTTCTTGCCGAGATCGGGCGGCTGATGGCCGCCGCCGAGCAGGGCAAGGCGCGCTACCGGCGTCTCGCCGACCGGGCTGCGCAAATTTATGCGCCGGCGGTCCACGGCCTCGGAGCCGCCACCTTCCTTGGCTGGCTCGTGATCGGCGCGCCGTGGCAGACCGCTCTCACCTACGCCATCGCCGTGCTCATCATCACCTGCCCCTGCGCGCTCGCGCTCGCGGTGCCGGCGGTGCAGATCGCCGCCGCGAGCCGCCTGTTCCGGAAGGGCATCGTGATCAAGGCTGCCGACGGTCTCGAACGCGTCGCCGAAGCCGATATGGTGGTGTTCGACAAGACCGGCACGCTGACCTTGGGCCGGCCGCAACTCCGCGATGCCGAGCAAATTCCTGACGACGTCCTCGCCGCAGCGGCGAGCCTCGCCGCGGCAAGCCGGCATCCTTATGCGAAAGCGATCGTGGCCGCGGCGTCGGAGAGGACGGCCCTCGCCGTCGCCGATGCCGTCGAGGAAGTTCCGGGGCACGGCCTGAAGCGCCTCTCCGAGGACGGCGAGGAGCGGCTCGGCTCGGCCGCGTGGTGCGGGATCGAGGCCTCTGGCGGCGGCAGCGAAGTGTGGTACAGCCGGCCGGGGCAAGCTCCGGAGCGCTTCCGCTTCGCCGACCGGATCAGACCGGACGCCAGCGACGTCGTTACCGCCTTGAAGCAACGCGGCTATCAGGTGGCGGTTCTCTCCGGCGACCGCATCAGTGCCGTGGAGAGCGCGGCGCGCGATGCCGGCATTACCACTTGGCTCGCGGAGTTCACGCCCGCGCGCAAGATCGCTTGGCTCGGCGAGCGCGAACGGGAAGGGCGCAAGGTGCTCATGGTCGGCGATGGGCTCAACGACGCGCCGGCCCTTGCCGCCGCGCACGCCTCGCTGTCTCCGGCGACGGCCGCGGATATCAGCCAGCGCGCCGCCGATTTCGTATTCCAAGGGCAAAGGCTCGCACCGGTGCTCAACGTGATTTCCACCTCGAAGCAGGCGCGATCGCTGGCGTTCCAGAATTTTGGCGTCGCCTTCTGCTACAACATCGTCGCCGTGCCCTTCGCCATGGCGGGCTTCGTCACGCCTCTGATCGCCGCGATCGTGATGTCCACCTCGTCGATCCTCGTCACCCTCAACGCCGCGCGGCTTGCAGGGCGGAGCCGGCCGTGACCGCGCTCGCCTGGCTCGTACCGGCGGCGCTTCTGCTCGGAGCACTCGGCCTTGTTGCCTTTCTCTGGGCGTTGCGCTCGGGCCAATTCGAGGATCTCGAAGGCGCGGCCTATCGCGCGCTCGAGGACGATCCGCTCGACGCGCCGGACGACGCCCCCGACAAGGCGCCCTAGGGCCAAGTCGTCATTCCGGTTATACTCGCCGCCGCGCCACGAGGGCCGGGCATGGCAGCAACCGAAGCATACGCACCGAACATTGCCATCACCTATTGCCGGCTGTGCGGCTGGCTGCTCCGCGCCTCGTGGATGGCCCAGGAGCTGCTCACCACCTTTGCCGGAGAGCTCGGCTCGGTCACCCTCATTCCCGACGACACCGGCGGTGTGTTCGAGATTCGCCTCGACGCTGCCTTGATCTGGTCGCGCAAGGACGCGGGGCGTTTCCCCGATATCAAGGAGCTGAAGCAGCTGGTCAGGGACCGCATCGCGCCTGAGCACGATCTCGGCCACAGCGACGCCAAGCCGTCGCAATCCTGAGCAGACCCCTGGTAGAACGGTCTTCGCTGCCCCACATTTCGGTCTAGAGCTTAGGTCGGGAAACCGGAAGGAAAGCAAAGACATGGCTGACCCCGTCGTCGTCACCATTCCCCATCGGCTGGGCAAGGCGGAAGCCATCAGGCGCCTCAAGACCGGGTTCGGCAATGCCCGCTCGACGTTCAGCCAGCCCTTCGTCGCGCTGACCGACGATTGGAACGGTGACCACCTCGATTTCCGCGCGAGCCTGCTCGGCCAGACCACGACCGGCACGGTCGATGTCGGCGAGGAGAGCGTGAGGCTCGAGGTGCATCTGCCCTGGATGCTCGCCATGCTCGCCAACAAGGCGAAGTCCATCGTCCAGAAGCAGGGTCAACTGATGCTCGAGAAGCCTGGCAAGACGCCGCCGCGGACGAACTGAGGGCGCCGACGCGCGCGCTACTTGATCTCGACGATTTCGGCTTCTGCGGTCCCGGCCTGCACCACGTCGCCGATTGCCTTGCCCATCAGGGCCTGGGCCACTGGCGAGACGTAGGACAAGGTGCCTGCGGACGGATCCGCCTCGTCCTCGCCGACGATGCGGTAGGTCTGCCGGCGGCCATCGTCGCGCAGGATGGTGACGGTCGAGCTGAAATGGACTTCCGTCGCGTCGGTGGGCGGCTCCATGACCTGGGCCGTGGCCCGGCGCGAGGTCCAATAACGCAAGTCACGATTGATCTTGGCGAGCAGCGCCCGGTCGTCGGCGTCGTGCGCCTCGGCGTGCTCCTGGTGGAGGCGTGCGAGCTCGGCCTCGATCAGCTCGAGACCCTTGGGCGTCACGAGGTTGTGCGGTGAGATCGGCCGATCCGGCAAATCGTCGTAGACGTCGCCGCCCTCGGACTCCTTCGTGAAGGCCTTGCTCATATCCAAAGCATAACACGCCAACCCCATGGATTGTGCCGTGGTTTTGCCGCGCTTTTTAGCGCCACTCGGCCGTCAGCTTAAGGTGAAAAGGCGAAACTCCTTGACGAAATTGTGCGCGCGACCGACCTTTTCGCGCTTGGGTGCGTCGATCCTTCACCCTCAATTCCGATAACCGCCGGTTGGCGGAGAACGAGCGTCATGAAGTACATCATTGCAGTGATCCAGCCGCATCGCCTCGATCCCGTACGCGAGGCGCTCGCGGGCATCGGTGTGCAGGGGCTCACCGTCACCGAGGTCCGCGGCTTCGGGCGGCAGAAGGGCCAGACCGAGATCTATCGCGGCGCCGAATACACCATGAACTACGTACCCAAGGTGAAGCTCGAGATCGCCGTCGACGACGCCCTCGTCGATCGCATCGTCGAGACTATTGGCGACGCGGCCCGCACCGGCAAGATCGGCGACGGCAAGGTGTTCGTGCTCGATCTCGAAGGCGCAATGCGGGTGCGCACCGCCGAGATGGGCGCCGAGGCGCTTTAGCCCCACCGGTATCCGTGGACGTTCGCACCTATCTCAGCCACCTGTTCGAGCGGCCCCAAGGCGAGGTGGCCGTGGCCACCATGGTCCGCAATTTCTGCATCTGGTTCTTCAACCTGTTGCGGAATTTCGTTCTGGTCGGCCTGTTGAAATATTTCTACGACAAGACCGGCAGCCTGCTCCTTTACTATATCCACCAGTTCGCGCTGCTCGTGATCTTCGTCTACTGCCTATCCTATTTCGACCAGTGGTATGTGAACGTGTTCGGATTCCTTGAGAACAAGCGGCTCGCACACGCGCTCAATCTTGCGGTGAACGTGATTATCACCGTAGTGATCTTCGCCGTCATCAACTGGGCGACGTCCGTCGTCGTCGGCGAGCTGTCGAAGGCCCACGCCTCCTGACGGCGCCTAAGGCCTCACCTCTCTCGCCGCACCGGCGGCAAAGCGCAAATCCTTGACGAGGCGATCGAACTCCCGCCGCTTGTCACGTTCCTCGAGGATGCGGAGCAAATAAGAGGGGTGGACGGTGATCACCGCACTTAGCCGTTCAGGCAACGCGATCAGCTTGCCGCGGTTGGCGTTGATGGTGAGGACCTTGTGCAATAGCGCGCGCGCGGCCGTGGCGCCGAGCGCCACGACGACGGCGGGCCTCACCACGGCGATCTCGTTGTCGAGCCACCAGCGGCAGGCGTCGATTTCGCCGACGTCAGGCCTCTTGTGGATGCGGCGCTTGCCGCGCGGCTCGTTCTTGAAATGCTTCACCGCATTGGTGATGTAGACGTCCTCGCGTTCGATGTCGGCAGCCGCGAGCGCCTGGTCGAGCACCTTTCCGGCGGGGCCGACAAAGGGACGGCCGATCAAATCCTCCTGGTCGCCCGGTTGCTCGCCGACGAGCATCAAGGCCGCGTCGGCGGGGCCTTCGCCGAACACCGTCTGCGTCGCGGTCTTGAACAGCGGGCAGCGGGTGCAGGCGCGCGCCTCCTCGAACAGGACCTCAAGCGCCTTGCCGGGATCGTTGATCTGCCCGGCCTCCGGAAACAGCGTCAGCTGGGGCTCGCCTGAGTTTCGCGCCATGGCCGGTCACCCTTCGCCGTCGTCGGCTTTCGGGCTAAACGCCAAAGAGGAACATTGTGCTCCCGCCGGCCGTTGTTCGTCCACCGGCCTTAACAGCGCTCGGCCAACGCCCTATATGAACCGTGCGTCAAAATGGCCTCATGAGCGGCCAGGACCCTAAGCCCCATGCTGGACTCCATGCCAGGAAGCGACGGCACAGCCCTTATCGCGCGCCCCGAGGACAGCCTCAGTGACGTTGCCCTGCCGCGCGCCAAGAAGGCGTCCGTCCAAGGCGGAGCGGAAGCGTGGCACCATCGCCCGCCCGCGCGAGACGGTCGTCAAGCAGAGCGCGCTCGGCGCCCTGTTGCGCCCCATCGGCGTCTCGGTTGCACTGGTGCTTTCGGCCTATGCGCTGATGTCGCTCGGGGTCACCTTCTATCGCAGCTATGAGCGGCATCTCGATCACTCGGCCGCGGTTCACGGCGACAACAGCATCTTCGACATTTTCTTCGGCGACACGAGCCTGCCCCCCGACGCCGTCGACCTCGTGGTCAAGGACGTCAACGGCACCTTGCACAAGGTGGTGGCGAGCAAGTCCGAGGCCGACCAATTCGTCAACGACACCATCCTGATGCTCGACGATGAGCGGGCGCGTATCAAACAGGCAGCGCATCAGGACATCGATCGTTCCTTTGCGCTTGCGTTCCAGGATCGCGATCAGGCGATTGAAGGCTACGCCGATTGGTTCTTCGCCTGGAAGCGTTCCTATGTGGTGCTCAAGGAGTCCATCACCTCGGCCATCACGCGGTTCTTCGAGGTGGGGAAGTACAAGTCGCTCACCGAGGCGGTCGAGGCCGACGTCAAGGACTACTTCCTCACGAACTACAAGGACCAGGTGTTGAAGCCGGAAGTGCGCGACCAGACCATCACCCAAGGCGTTGAGCAGGCGGTGCGCCACGCCCATGACAGCTATCGCCGGGTGATCGCCAATGGCGACATGAGGCTCCAGCTGTTCCTCGCCAAGCATACGAGCCAGCTTCAGGATCTTCCCGCATCGACCCCTGCCGCCAAGGTCAAGCTCGATTGGGACGCGCAGAAGTGGAAGGCGCCGGTCTATCTCATGGAGGATCGCGCTTTTGACGGCGTCGTCGGGATCGGCGCCGCCGCGGCCGGAGGCACGGTCGGTGCGCTAGCGCTCGGGCCCTCGCTCAACGCGATGCTGGCGCAGAGCTTCGGTCAGCTGTCGCGGCGCTTCGTCACCTCGCTCGGCACGCGCCTTGCCTTCGCCGAGCAGGGGGCCGTGGCCGGGACTCTGGTTCAGCCCATGGGCGGCCAGGTGATCGGCGCCGCGGTCGGCGTCGCCATCGGCGCGGCGGTCGACTATCTCAGCAACGCCGCCAACGAGGCCTTCAACCGCGATGAGTTCGTGGCGGCGAACAACCAGGCGCTCGACGCCACCATCGCCAGCTGGAAGTCGGGCCTGGAGGCCAATGTCGACACGGCCATCGACAAATGGTTCGACGATGCCCGCGCGAGCGTGGTGCTCTCGGCGAAATAGACCCCGAAGCGGCCGCCCTCGGCGGCGGATCGAGCCGGTTGCGAGGCCCTCAGGCGATTTCCGTGGCAATTCCGGCTTGCGGCGATATGCTTGATGCCTAAGCCCTTTAAGGCAGCGGGGATGGACGAGACCGTAAAGAAAATGGCCCGCCCGGCGGAGAGCAGGTCGCTCCACGAGGCCGTCCGCAGAGCCCGTGTCGAGGAGGCCTACCAGCTCGACGAGGCCGCCGATAAGCGCGACACGGAGATCGCGCGGCTCGAGTTGCTCAAGGCCGAGCTTGAATCGGTCTTTGCCGAGGTCCCGGCAAGCGACGAGCGTTTCAGCCTGATGCTGATGCCGAGCCGTCCGGCGCGGCTGTGGATCGATCTCTTCACCTATGTGGCGATCGACGATATCAGCGGCGCCTATCTCTTCATTCGCAACAGCGAGTCGGGGCGGCGGACCTTGTTCAGCACCGCGCAGGTCGGCGAGATGGCAGACCGCATCACGAGCTATATGGCGCGGGAGATCGTGCGCCGGGAGCGGCAAGAGGCGGCGCTGCTCGAGCCGCTGCTCCGCGACGAGAAGCCCGTGCCGCCGCCGCAACCGGTCCGGCTCGGCTTGGGCGTCGTCATCCTCGGCTTCCTGATCGGTCTCGTCACCGGTGCCGCGGGTCTGTTCGCGGTGGCTTGGCTCACCACGCCCTAGCAAATCACGTCATGCCCGGACGTGATCCGGGCATCCATGCCGTGACTCCTCATCAGTCCGAAGCGCATCGGAATGGATTGCCGGGTCAAGCCCCGGCAATGACGGCTTTCCTCCTGCGCTCTAAGGCTTGAGCAGCACCCGGTGCTCGCATTCCCAGACATGGGCGGCGGTGTCGGCGACGGCGCGCCCGATCATCTCGCAGCGCCAGCCGCCGGCGACCTTGTCGATGCGGTATTCGTTGTAGCGCGCGGCGGGAATGCGTCCGGCCACCGCCTCCGATGCCGACGGCACCCCGACGACCATCGCCGGTCCGGTGACGGTGTCGAGCCGGTGCAGGGTCTCGGCGTGATCGTGACCGTGGAGGACGAGTTCGGCGCCGTGCTCCTGGAGCACGGCCTTCAGCGCCTTGGCGTCGCGCAACCCGCGGCGCCAGCCGGCCTGGCCGGGAAGGGGAGGGTGGTGGATGAGCACGACGCGAAACAGATCGCGGCGCCCGAGCTCCTCGAGCGCGAGGCCGAGATGGGCGCGCTGCGCCGAGCCGAGGCGCCCTGCGGCGATGAACGGCATGGTCGGAATGGCGGTGGACAGGGCGACGATGGCGACGTCGCCGTAGCGGCGCACGAACGGAAAGCCCGTCGGCGGCGTGCCGATCAAGGCCTCGCCCGCGGCATTGGCCTCCATGTAATCGCGCCAATGGCCAGTGCCGCGGTCCGGGTGGAGACGGACATAGGCGTCGTGGTTGCCGGGGATGGCGGTGACATGGTCCGGCGGCCCGAGATGACGCAGCCATTCGGCGGCGGCAACGAATTCCTCCGGCAGCCCGAGATTGACGAGATCGCCGGTGACGGCGATGTGGTCGGGGGCCCGCTCGATCAGATCCTCGGTGAGCACGTCGAGGATATCCCGGCGATGCACAAATTTCCGCCCGCGATGCCAATTGACATAGCCGAGCGCGCGCTTGCCGAGGAGGTCGCGGCGCCGGGCGCGCGGCATCGGGCTCAAATGAATATCGGAGAGATGGGCGAGGGTGAACAAACGCAACCTTCGGTGGCGGGCGGCGGCGGGCTTCGACCCGGAGAGTAGTGCAGCCACGCGCGCTTCGTCACGTCTCAAGGCAGGCGCGCATCGTCACGTCCCCCGAGAGACCAGGCGTCAGGGCTTCCGCTTCAGGTTGTCGAGCCCGGAGATGCTCATGCGCTGGCCTTCCGGCGCGCCGACGGCTGCGGGCAGCGCCGTCTTGAGGGTGGTGGCGAAGTCGCCGGTATAGAGCCGTTCGCCCTGGTGGGTAAGGTTGGAGGTGGCGTCGATGAAGACCTCGCCGCCGATCCGCTCCCACAGCCGGCAGAAGCCGTAATCCTCGGAGAGATACCGGCCCGAACTCTGGATCCACCATGACATCGAAGAAGCGGAAATGGACGCCGCCCTCGGGATAGGTGCCCTTGGGCCAATCGGGGACGTAGCGGAGCTCCGGGTAGGCCGCGATCAGCCGATCGAACACCTGGCGTTTGAGGCACATGAAGCCGGTCGGCGCCTCGCGCACCTGCATGAAGCCGTCACCGTCGATGACGAGGTCGACGCCCGTCTCTCCGGGTCTTCCCGTATTCACGGTGTAGCGCGCATAGCGCGCCTCGAACTCCGCGCGCGTGGTGCCCTGCGGCACGCCGCCCGGCGGCCAGTCCTCGCGCTTCAATGGATAGACGCCGGCGGCGACGTCACGGTCGGCGAGCAGCAGCCGGAAGGCCGCCTCAGGGGCAAAGCCGATGTCCGAATCGATGAAGAACAGATGGGTGAACCGCGGGTTCGCAAGGAAGGAGGCGACGCAGTCGTTGCGGGCGCGGGTGATGAGGCTGTCGCCGCGCCGGAGGTGAAAGTCGAGCGCCATGCCGGCGTCCATCGCAGCGCGCTGCAGTTGCAACAGGCTCAGCCCATAGTTAAGGCAAAGCATGCCGCCATAACAGGGCGTGGCAATCAGCGGTTGAAAATGCAATCAATGCGGAACGGTCGAGCACGGAGCTTTTGCTGCTGGAATCTCGAGGAAGGTCCGTCTGGCATGGGCGAGCCTTCGAAGTAAAGCCGGAAAGCTCCGCACCAAATATACCCGATGTGGCCCCTGCGCCACAATTAGTGTAAATTTGTTCCGCGTCTCACGGTTGTGAGCTCCCGCGACCACGGATGCGCTATTTTGTCCTCAACGGGACTCGAGGACGCGGGGGGATCTGTCATCCGACCTCCCTGCTTTTTTGGGGGGGGGGGGACATGCTGGCGAAACGCATTGCGACGCCTGAACCAGTGGTGGAACGTCAGCGATGCGTCCCAATGTTGGGTACGAAAACCAGGCAGCGCCTGTTGGTGTCGGCAAGCGCATTGGCGCTTGCGTTCGCCTTCAATACCGTGGTTGGGCCACGCCCTGCCTTCGCCGTGATCTGCGGCAATATCGGCGCGGACGGCGGATCGCCGGCGGCGCCCAACACCGCCGGGGCGACTGACGGCGGTGTCGGTTCCAACACGGCATGCGGCCAAAATGCGAACGCTGCCGGCAACATAAGTAGCAACACCGCGTACGGCAATGCCGCCAATGCCAGCGGAGCTGGCAGCGTCAATACCGCATCCGGTCCTGGCGCCAATGCCAGCGGAGCCGGCAGCCTCAATACCGCATCCGGATTTAATGCCAATGCCAGCGGCGATAGCAGCGACAACACCGCAACCGGCCAATTCGCCAACGCCAGCGGCGACGACAGCTCCAACACCGCAACCGGCGCGTTCGCCAATGCCAGTGGCAGCAGCAGCTCTCCTAACACTGTGACCGCGAACACCGCGACTGGCGACGGCGCCAACGCCAGCGGCGACGACAGCAACAACATCGCGAACGGCACCACCGCCAACGCCAGCGGCACCTTCAGCTTCAATGCCGCCACCGGCTCCAACGCCAATGCCAGCGGTGACACCAGCGCCAATGTCGCAACCGGCTTCAATACCAATGCCAGCGGCACCGACAGCGTCAACACCGCGACCGGCAACGCCGCTACCGCCAGCGGCGACAACAGCTTCAATACAGCAACCGGCGCCTATGCCAATGCCAGCGGCGACAACAGCAACAACACCGCAACCGGGCGACGAGGCCGACGCCAGCGGCGACTCCAGTCACAATACCGCGACCGGCGACAGTGCCAATGCTAGCGGCGAGCACAGCCGCAATATTGCGACCGGCGATGAGGCCAACGCCAGCGGCGGTCTTAGCGGCAGCGGCGGCAGCGGCAGCGACAACATCGCTACCGGCACTTCTCTGACGCCAGCGGCATCAACGCCGCCAACACCGCGACCGGCCTCGGCGCCAATGCGAGCGGCCTCAACGGGAACAACGTCGCCAGCGGCACGAACTCAAACGCCAGCGGCACCGGAAGTTCCAACATCGCAACCGGCAGTGATGCCAACGCCACCGGCGATGACAGCTCGAACTCTGCGTCCGGTGATCTGGCCAAGGCCAGCGGCGGGTTTAGCAACAACGTCGCGAGCGGGACCGGCGCCAACGCCAATGGCGACCAGGAGCGGCAACGTCGCGATCGGTAACGAGGCCAATGCTGCCGGCGGCCTCAGCGGCAGCGGCGGCGGCGGCAGCAGGAACGTCGCGATCGGGAACAACGCCGACGCCAGCGGCATCAACGCCGACAACAGCGCCACCGGCACGTTTGCCAACGCGAGTGGCGAACTCGGGAACAACGTTGCCAGCGGCAGCGGCGCCAACGCCAGCGGCGTGCGCAGCTCGAACGTGGCGGTTGGCGATGAGCCGACGCCAGCGGCGAGGAAAGCAGCAATTACGCGGGCGGCAGCACCGCCAACGCCAGCGGCGGCGAGCAGCGCCAATATCGCAACCGGGCAAGCCGCCAATGCCAGCGGCAACAGCAGCAACAACACGGCGACAGGCGACCGGCGCCAATGCCAGCGGCGATCTCAGCGTCAACACCGCACCGACGGCACCGACGGCCAACGCCAGCGGCGGCGACGGCAGCGCCAACATCGCGACCGGTAACGTCGCCAACGCCAGCGGGACCACAGCTTCAATACCGCCACCGGCTTCGCTGCCGATGCGAGCGGCGAAAAGAGCAGTAACCTGGCGAGCGGCAATGGCGCCAACGCCAGCGGCGACAACGGCAACAACGTGGCGAGCGGCCGCTCGCCAATGCCAGCGGCGCAACAGCACAACATCGCGATCGGCGACCAGGCCAAGGCAAGTGGCGATGGTTCGGCAAAGACCGCGATCGGCTATGGCGCCCAGGCCCTTGGCGCCGACTCCGTCGCCATCGGCACGAGCAGCGACAGCCGACGGCACCAACACCACGGTGGTGGGCCCGAACAACGCTGTCACTGGCAACAATAGCGGCGCCTTCGGCACCGGCAACACGGTGAACGGAAACGGCTCTACGCCATCGGCGACCCGAACTCTGATCAACGGCAACAACAGTTTCGCCTTCGGCGACAACAATACGATTAACGGCCCGAACACCGCCGGCAATGGCGACAACGTCCAGGTGGTCGGCTCCAACAACAATGTCGCAGGCACGGTAAATTCCTCCGGCTCGTCGGTGATGGGCACCGGCAACACGGTGAACGGCACCGATGCCGTGGCCATCGGCACTTCGACCACGGTCAGCGGCGACAACGGCATCGCCATCGGCAATGGCAGCGCGACGGGCGCCAACGGCATCGCCACCGGCGCGTTTGCCAATGCCAGCGGCGACGATAGCGCCAACCTTGCTAACGGCTTCAACGCCAATGCCAGCGGAGACGGTAGCAGCAACACAGCAACCGGCGATTTCGCCAAATCCAGCGGTGCAAACAGCAGCAACATAGCAATCGGCGCCACCGCCAACGCCAGCGGCGCAAACAGCAGCAATATAGCAACCGGCGCCATCGCCAATGCCAGCGGCAACAGCAGCTTCAACGTCGCGAGCGGTTTCCTGGCGAATGCGAGCGGCGACAACAGCGCCAACTCTGCCAGCGGCCGCGACTCCGACGCGAGCGGCGCCAGCAGCACCAACGTTGTCAACGGCTTCAACGCCAATGCCAGCGGAGACGGTAGCAGCAACGTAGCAACCGGCGATTTTGCCAAATCCAGCGGCGCAAAACAGCAGCAACATAGCAACCGGCGCCAACGCCAACGCCAGCGGCGCAAACAGCAGCAACATGGCAACCGGCGCCATCGCCAACGCCAGCGGCAACAGCAGCTTCAATATCGCGAACGGCTTCCATGTCGAATGCCAGCGGCGACAACAGCGGCAACATCGCAAGCGGGCAACTCAGCAATGCCAGCGGCGACGGAAGCTCGAACAATGCCAGTGGAATGCTTCCAACGCCAGTGGAGACTCAGTGCCAACATGGCGTTCGGAGGCAACTCCAATGCCAGCGGCGGCAATAGCGAAAACGCAGCCTTTGGCATCCAAGCCAACGCCAGCGGCCTTGGCAGCTTCAACAGCGCAACGGCACCGCCGCCGATGCCAGCGGCGACGAAGCTGCCAACACCGCAACCGGCGCTTCTGCCAATGCGAGCGGCGACGGAGGCGTCAACACTGCGACCGGCAGGTTGGCCAACGCCAGCGGCGCTGGCAGTGCCAACATTGCGGCGGGCAATCGCGCCGACGCCAGCGGCGCTTTAGCGGCAATACCGCAGTCGGAACCGGCGCCGCTGCGAGCGGCACGACAGCACCAATATCGCGATCGGGGACGACGCCAGCGCCAGCGGCGACAACACCAGCCAACATGGCGCTCGGTACGTCGCGTCGGCGAGCGGCGGCAATTCCATCGCCATCGGCACCGGCGCCGTGGCCACCGGCTCGATCGCCGCGGGCACGCAAGCCTATGCCTCGAATGGCGGCGCCGCTTCGGCGACTTCGCCTCGGCGAGCGGCGCCAACAGCACCGCGGTCGGGCCGAATTCCTCCGCCGCTTACGCCAACTCCGCCGCGTTCGGCAATGGCGCCACGGCGACGCGTGAGAACCAGCAGGTGTTCGGCACCGCGTCCAACACCTACACCATGGCCGGCCTCACCTCGAACGCGAGCAGACAGGCGCAAGGCAGCCCGAAATATCTGGTGACCTCGAACAACGCCGGCGATCTTGCGACCTACACGCCGGGGACCTTGGCCTTGCCTCGACCAGCGACATCAATCGGCTCGCCAGGCGCGACGGCCAGTTGGCCGAAGGCATCGCCGCCTCCGCGGCGCTGGCGCAGCCCATCATTCTCCCCGGGCAGCATTTCGCCATGCGCGCCGGGTGGGGCGGCTATGACGGGTCGAATGCCTTCGGCTTCTCCGCCGCGGGGGTTCTCGCCAACAATCTGCTTCGTCCCGGCTTTGGCACGTTCGCGCTGGACGGCGGCTTCGGCGTCGGCACGGACGAAGGGGAAGTGGTCGGCAGGGCGGGCGCGAGCTTCGGCTGGTAGGAGGTTTTAGCCCTGGCGCATAAGCGCTTTTTGGGCCATAGACGGTCCAATGCGGACCGTCATGAGTGCTAATGCGTAGCCTAGTTGCCGTTGCGAGCCTCGTGCTGATCCTCGCCTTTGGGCTCCTCCGCCATGGCCCAGCGGGGTCCTGCGCCCAACGCATCGACCGGCGCGTCCCAGCCGAAAGCAAAGACGGTCGTCAAGGCAAAGCCGAAAGCGCCCACGCAAGCCCAGGCGCCTGTGGTGCCGCCCCGCGGCCCCAGGTCGTCATGCCCGATGCCGAGAAGATCGTGCTGCTCGTCCGCACCACGCTGTTGACGCTCAACGATGCGCTGCGGACCGGCAACTACACCGTGCTGCGCGACAAGGGAGCGCCAGGCTTTCGCGACGCGAATTCCGCGGCGCGGCTCGGCCAGATCTTCTCCAGCCTCGCCGCGAGCGGCTTGGACCTGTCCGTGGTCGCCGTCATGACGCCGCAATTGAGCGAGGCGCCGGTCCTCGATCAGGCGCAAGGCACCTTGAACCTCAAGGGCTATTTTCCCACCAAGCCGACACAGATCGATTTCGAGGTCTTGTACCAATCTGTGGGCGGTCACTGGCAGGTGTTCGGCCTCTCCGTGCAGCCGGCGAAGGCGCCGGAAGCGCCGCCGCAAGTCGGAAGCACGCAAGACGACTCGGGCACCGACCGGAAGTGATGCCAGAGTGGGGGCAACGCTGACGCCGGCGCGAAAACCTTCCCCGGTGATGGTCAGGGGGCTCACAAAATTGCTGCGCCCCTATTGGCGCCTGCGCCGCGGCATGACGCTTGGCGCGCAAGGCGTCATCATCGACGGCGATGACCGCGTGCTCTTGGTGCGCCACAGCTATCGGCCCGGCTGGTTCTTTCCCGGCGGCGGCGTCGAATGGGGCGAGACCATCGAGACCGCACTTCAGCGCGAGCTCGACGAAGAGGTTGGCGTGAGCCTTACGGCGCCGCCACGCCTCCATGGCGTGTTCGCCAATTTCGCGAGCTTCCCCGGGGACCATATCGCGCTGTTCGTGGTGCGCGACTGGCAGCGGCGGGAGGGCTATCTGAAACGCGGCGAAATCGCCGAAGCCGGCATGTTCGAGCGCGCGCGCCTGCCCGAGCAGACCGACGCCGGCACGCGCACGCGGCTCGCCGAGATCTTCGACGGCGCTCACGTCAAGGCGACGTGGTGAGGGCTTCCGCGCTCACGCCGCCTGGCTGATGCGGTCGCGGTCATGCGGCGTGGTGAAATCGAGCAGAGGTCCGAGCGGCACGATACCGGTCGGATTGATGGTCGGGTGGCTCCGATAGTAATGGGTCTTGATCTGATCGAAGCGCACCGTCGCCGGCGACGCCCGGCAATTGATAGAGCTCGCGGACGAAATTCGAGAGATTGTGGTAGTCCCTGAGCTGGCGAAGATTGCATTTGAAGTGGCCGAAATAGACCGCATCGAAGCGGATCAGGGTGGTGAATAACCGCAAGTCCGCCTCGGTCATGCTGTCGCCGGCGAGGTAGCGCTGCGTGCCGAGACGCTGCTCGAGCTCATCGAGCGCCTCGAACAACTCATGGAAGGCTTCCTCATAAGCGTCTTGCGCCGTGGCGAAGCCGCAGCGATAGACCCCGTTATTGACGCTGCGATAGACCCGCTCGATTGATGGCTTCGATCTCGTCGTGAAGCGCTTGCGGATAGAGGTCCGGCCCCGACGCTCCGGCAGCGGCAAAGGCCGCGTTCATCATCCTGATGATGTCCGCGGATTCGTTGTTGACGATCACGCCGCGATGCTTGTCCCACAACACCGGCGTCGTCACCCGTCCGGTATAGGCGGGGTCGGATTTGAGATAGACCTCGTAGAGGCGCGCCTTGCCGTTGACGCGGTCGGGGGTCGAGCCGGGAAAGCTCGGGTCGAACACCCAGCCTTCCCTGCCCATGATGGGATGGACGGCATCGAAGCTGATGGCGTCCCGAAGTCCCTTCAGCTCGCGCACGATCAAGGTGCGGTGCGCCCAAGGGCAGGCATAGGAGACGTAGAGATGATAGCGGCCGGCCTCCGCCTTGAAGCCGCCATCGCCGGTCGGGCCAGCCGCGCCGTCGGCGGTGACCCAATTGCGGATCATGGCCCGGTCGCGCACGAAGCGGCCGCCGGTCGACGTCGTGTCATACCAGCGGTCCTGCCATTTGCCGTCGACGAGAAGGCCCATGGCCCGAATCTCAGGTCAAATCTGGGTCAGGTCGTGGCGGCGAGCTTTTTTGCGATCTTGGCGACGTGATGCCCCTGGAAGCTCGCGAGGTTGAGCTCCTTCTGCGAGGGAAGCCGCGATCCGTCGGGCGCAGCGATGGTGCCGGCGCCATAGGGCGAGCCGCCCTTGAGCTCGCTGACATCGGCGAGGTCCGGCGCCGAATAGGGCAGCCCGACGATGACCATGCCGTGATGCAGAAGCGTCCAATGAACCGACACGATGGTGGTCTCGTTGCCGCCGCCGGTCGAGGTCGAGGTGAACACGCTGCCGACCTTGCCGATCAACGCGCCCTCGACCCAGAGCGGCCCGGTCTGGTCGAGAAAGTTCCGCATCTGCGAGCTCATATTGCCGAAGCGGGTCGGGGTGCCGAACACGATCGCGTCGTAATCGGCGAGCTCCTGCGGGTCGGCGACCGGCGCCGGCTGATCGACCTTCATGCCGGCGCTGCGCATGATGTCCTCCGGCATCAGCTCGGCCACGCGCTTGATCGAGACCTGGACGCCGTCGACGGCGCGAGCGCCATGGGCCACGGCATAGGCCAGCGTCTCTACGTGGCCATATGAGCTGTGATAGAGAACGAGCAGTCGTGTCGTGTTGGCCATATGTCCTTGCTCCCCGCCGCTGCAAGGGGTTACACCGAACTGCCCCTCCTCTCAATATAACAAACTAGACGAAAATCTCGCGCCTTCGGCGACAAACCACCGCCGGCACGCCCAAGTCCCATATTGAGACAAATTCGAAAGACGCTGGACCGGAACGCGACCGCATGATATGGCAGCGCCGCCATGCGGCCAGGTCCCGACAGACTGACGATTTCGCGACGACGAGGGCGCGCGCTCGCGCCGCTTTCGCTTGCCCCTCGCCGCTGACGCCCAGGCTTTAACCACACCGACAGCATCCGGTGTCCCCGCCCGCGGCTGAGGGATCGTTCCTCTAGCCTTTCGGGATACGCTCGCATGCAGCCCTCAAGTTTTGAGATCCGCCATGAACATCTAAGCGACGCTTCGACCTTGTCGGCGCTGTCGGCCGAGGCCTTTGGTCCGGGCCGCTTCGCTCGCGCCGCCTATCGCGTGCGTGAAGGTGTGGCGCCGGTCGATGTTCCTCAGCCTCGCCGGCTGGCTCGAAGGCCGGCTCGTCGCCGGGATCCGCTTCACCGCGGTCCGGATCGGCGACGAGGATCGCGCCCTTCTGCTCGGGCCGCTCGTGGTCGATCCCGCCTACAAGGGCAAAGGCTATGGCAAGGCGCTGGTCTCGGAGGGGCTGGCGAGGGCGAAGGCCCAGGACTTCCGCCTCGTGGTCCTCGTCGGCGACATGCCGTATTACGGCCGGTTCGGATTTCAGCCGGTACCGCCGGGGCAGGTCACGCTGCCCGGCCCGGTCGACCCGGCGCGGTTGCTTGCGGTCGAGCTCGTGCCCGGAGCGCTCGATGGCGCCAAGGGCCCGATGCAGGCAAAGGGCGGCTAGTGGCCTTCGCGGAACCAGGTCATGGCGATCATGCCGAGCAGGACGGCAAGAGCGAGAAAGCCGGTGAACAGCGGGAACAGTCGCACGCCTTGGACGTGGTAGGCCTCGCGCTTGTGCAGCCCGAGCCAATCGCCGCCATGCATGACGCTGCCGCTCCGCAGCATGACGATACGCGGCAGCGCCTCGGCGTCCGCCTTGGTGCGGCCGAGCCAGAAACTGCCGCCGCCGGTCTCTTTCAGGATCGGCGCCAGCGCCGCATCGGTGGCGGTCACGGTCGCGAGCTCCTTGGCATTGGCATTGCCGACGGTGACGATGCTGGCAAGCTTGCCCGAGGACACGCGGTAGACGCCTTGCTCCTCGGCGCTAATCGATTTCCGCCATGAGCCGGGATCGGCCTTGTCGAGGGTGACGGTCTCCTTGTTGCCGGAGGGCGCCGTCACCGTCACCGGCTCGACGCTGTCCTTGATCGAGCGGCGGTCGATGGTCAACGTCTGGCCGCGGCTCGTCGCCTTCAGCGTCTCCTCTTCGAGGTCGGGCTCCTTCATCAGCCAATGGGCCAGCCGGCGCAGCAGGTCGGTGTAGGGACCGCCGCCGTCATAGCCGCGCGCCCACAGCCAAATGTGGTCCGAGAGCAGAAGCGCGACCCGGCCTTCGCCGCGCTGGCCGAGGACCAGGAGCGGCTCGTCATTGGCGCCCTTCATCAGCACCTCGGCGTCGCGGGGATTGACGTCCACGACCCGGAACCAGTGTCCCCAAGACGGGTCCTTGTCGCCGTTGGAGCCCGGAAGGTCATGGGTGACCGGGTGCCGTTCGCCGAGCTCGGTGAGCTTCGGCTTGAAGGGCTGCTCGACCACGCGACCGGTCGGCGCCGCGGGCAGCACTTCGCCGAGAGGCGTGCGGTAAAGGCTGAGAGGGGAGGCGTAATCGTCGCCTGCGGACACCAGCACGGCGCCGCCACGCTCGACGTAACGGGCGACATTCTCGAGATAGAGCAGCGGCAGCACGCCGCGCCGCTGATAACGGTCGAAGATGATCAGATCGAACTGATCGAGCTTCTCCTGGAACAGCTCGCGCGTGGGGAAGGCGATCAGCGACAGCTGATTGATCGGGGTGCCGTCCTGCTTCTCCGGCGGCCGCAGAATGGTGAAATGGACGAGGTCGACGGCCGCGTCGGATTTGAGCATGTTGCGCCAGGTGCGCTCGCCGGCATGGGGCTCGCCGGAGACCAGCAGCACGCGCAAATTCTCGCGCACGCCCTCGATGGTGAGCACGGCGCGGTTGTTGACCCTCGTCAGCTCGCCGGGCGCGCCTTCCGCCTCGATCTCGACGATGTTCGGGCCGGCATGTTGGACCGCGACGGGAATGTCGACGGTCTCGCCGATGCGCACGGTCTCGGTGGTTGGGCCTTCGCCTTGGCGGGTGATGGTGAGCTTCACGGCGCCAGCGTTGCCGGGCTTGGTCTCGGTGACCTTCACCTCGATCGGCTGGGTGCCGCCAACGAGGCCGAAGCGCGGCGCCTTCAAGACTTGAAGCCTGCGGTCGAACTCGCCGGGCTTGCCCGTGAGCAGCGCATGCACCGGCGCGTCGAAGCCGAGCGCCGCGGCGCTCCCCGGCACGTCATGGACATTGCCGTCGGTGAGCATCACCACGCCGGCGAGCCGGTCGGGAGGAACGTCGGCGAGCGCCTTGCCGAGGTCGGTGAACAGCATGGTGCCGTCGCGGTCGCTGTCGCCGGAGACCGAGGTCGAATGCACCCAGCGGACATCGAGATTGGCGATGCTTTTCAGCTTGTCCTCGAGCTCTCTGCGGATGGTCTCGGTGCGATCGACGCGTCCGGAGATGGCCTGGCTCTGGCTGTCATCGACGACCACGGCGACGACGTCGTTGAGCGGCTCGCGGTCCTCCTCCTTCAGCTGGGGATTGGCGATCGCCAACAGCACCAAGCCGTAGCTCACGGCACGGAGGAGCGCGCCGCGGCGCGAGCGCCACAGCAAGATGCCGAACAGGACAACGCCGAGCGCCGCCAGCGCCCACAACACGGGCCAGGAGACGAAGGGGTTGAACTCGATGGACCAGTTCATGTCATTGACCGAGGCGTTCGAGCAGGGCGGGCAAGTGCACCTGATCGGCCTTGTAGTTGCCGGTGAGGGCGTACATCACCATGTTGACCCCGGCGCGGAAGGCCATCTCGCGCTGCACCTCGCCGCCCGGCACCACGGGATAGATCGGGCGGTTGGCCGAATCGAGGGCCCAGGCGCTGGCGAGATCGTTCGAGGTGACGACGATCGAGCTCACACCGTCGGTGCGGCGGGAGCGCTCGGAGCGCTCGGCCTCATCGGTCGGTTCCGCCTCGACCCACGTGGTGCCGCCGTCCCAGCGTCCGGGGAAGGTCCGCATCAGATAGAACGACTTGGTGAGGACGTGATTTTCGGGCACGGGCTCGAGCGGCGGAATATCGAGCTGGCCGATCAGCCGCGAGAGGCCCTGGCTTTGCATGCCACCGTCGCCGAGCGGGTTCTCCTGGTCGCGGGTATCAAAGATGATCATGCCGCCTTGCTTCATGAAGGCATCGACCTTGGCGAGCGTCGCATCCGACAGCGGCTTCGCGTCTTCCGGCACCGGCCAATAGAGGATCGGGAAGAACGACAGGTCGTCGCTGGCGACATCGACGCCGATCGGATCGCCGGGCTCGAGCGCGGTGCGCGCGGTGAGCACCTTGCTTAATCCGGACAAGCCCTCGCGGCTCGTCTCGTCGATCTGCGGATCGCCGGTGACGACATAGGCGAGATGGGTCTTGAGCGAGGCGTTGAGGTCGAAGTCCTCGCTGCTCGCTGCCGCGTTCGGTCCTTGCTGCGTCTCGGCGTTGGTCGGGGTGTGCGGCACGGCAACGAAAGCAAGCGCGAAGAGCACGGCCGCTGCGGCTGGTCCCCGGCGCCTGAAGCCGAAACCTGAGCCCAACAGGATCACGGCGAGGACATCAATGGCGAACAACGCCAGCACGGCAAGATAGAGCCAGGGCTCGAGCGGGACCGGTTTGCGCAGGACATAGGCGCTGAGCTGAGCTGCGCCCTCGAGCGGCTTCAGCGGTTTCAGCTCGGTCTTGTCGGTGACGAGGTTGAAGGCGTAGGCATTGCCCGATGGCCCGTAATAGCCGGGTGGATGCTCAGGCCCGGGCATGGTCTTGTCGATGCTCCCCGGCGACAGCGGCGTGGCGCGCGCCGGCGGTGGCGTAAGCTGGCCATAGCCGTCGAGGGTCTGAATTGGCGGCAGCGCGCCGGCCGACGCGCCTGGACTCTCGGCCTTGGCGGCTTCTCCGGCCGCGGATGGCTGCGCGCCGGCGCTGACGTCGACCTTGCTCGGGCCCATGTTCACCACGCGGCGGAGCATCTCGACGAATAGTCCCGACAGCGGCAGGTTGGACCAATCCGAATTCGCGGTGACATGGAACAGCACGACCCAGCCGTCGCCCTTTTTCGCCGCGGTGACGAGCGGCGTGCCGTCGGCGAGGCGCGCCCAGACCTCGGACTCGGTGGCGACTGTGGGATCGGCGAGGACTTGGCGGTTCACGGTCACGTCGGGGGGAAGGCTCAAGCCGCGAAACGGGCTCGACTCCTCGAACGGCGCGAGCGGTTGCGGCGTGCTCCAGGACAGCGAGCCGCCAAGGGAGCGGCCGCCGCGGCGGAGCGCCACCGGCAACAATTCGTCGCCGCCTTGCTCGAGCCGCGGTCCGGCGAAACGGATCAAGACGCCGCCCGCCTTGAGCCAGGTCTCGAGATTTTCCTCTGTGCCCGGCACGAGCTTGCCGATATCGGCGAGGACGATGGTCGAGACCTTGCCGTCGATCAGCTCGCGCACCGCCATGGAGACGTTGGCTTCCTTCGGCGTCACCACATCGGCGTAAGGCGAAAGCGCGCGCTCGACATAGTAAAGCGGCGAGAGTAACGGCTGCGCGGCCTCACGCGACTCGCCGGAGATGATGCCGACCCGATGCCATTCGGAGCGGGCGTCAAGCAGATGCACGGCGCCAGCCGAACGCTCGCGGCCGATCTCGAGCCGCGCCACCTGGTTGCGGATCTCGAGCGGAAGGTCGAATTGGGCCTGGGCCTCGTGGGCTCCGGCCGGCACGGTGAAGGCGACCTCGCCGAGCGGCTCGCCGCGTCCGGTCACCGCCTTGACCACGCCCGCGCGCGGGCCGTCCGACGCGCTCAGGACGCGGGCTACGAGGCCGCCGCGGTCGCCTGCGCTTTGGCCTAGGGCGAGAGCCGCATTGTCGCCCTCGGGACGAAGCACGGTCACGCTTCCGGAGGTTCCGGCGAGTTTGGCCAGCGTTTCACCGAAGCTCGAGCCCTCGCCATAGTCGAGGCCGTCGGAGAGCCACACCACGCTGAAACCGGTCTTGCCCTCGAGGGCGCGCTGGAAGCGTCTCCGCAAGGGCCTTGCGGTCAGGATCGTAGGGCTTCGGCCCGAGGCCCGCGACGCGTTCCTGGGCCTGCTCGGCGGCGACGGGGCCCGTGACCGGCTCGCCGGGCGCCGTCGGCGCCAGCACCACGGTGCGGCCGTCCCGTGCCGCCCGGTCGATGGCCGCGCCGATGGCTTCACGCCGCTCGGGCCAATGGGTGGCCGATGCCCAGCCATTGTCGACGACGAGAAGAAGAGGACCGGTGCCGGCGAAGCCGCCCTGATCGGGATTGAGCACCGGACGCGCGAGCGCGAACACCAGCAGCGCCGCCAGCAGCATCCTCAGCGCCGTGAGCCACCACGGGCTGTGGGCCGGGGTCTCCTCGGTCGACTTGAGGTCCTTGAGGAGCCGCGTCGGCGGGAACACAACGTGGTGGGGGGTTGGTGGCGTAAATCGGAGTAGCCACCAGATCGCCGGCAACGCCGCGAGCCCGAGCAGGACCCACGGTTGCAGGAAGCCGATGGCGCCGAGGCTCATCATCAGCGCCTGCCCGCGGCGATCTCGCCCGAGGCCTTGGCCACCGGGGGACGATAGCGGTAATCGCGCTCAAGGCCGGCGAGACGATTGTGAATGGCGAGCACCACCTCTTCCGCCGGGCGGTCGGTGTGGTGGACGACGAAGGACCATGACAGGCGTCGCGCCATGGCGGCGAGCGCGGTGCGATGGTCGGCGAGACGCTCCTGGTACTCTGCGCGCAAGGTCTCGGCGCGGCCGGCGATGACGCGGTCGCGGCCTTCGCTCGCGGCAAACTCGGTGCGGCCTTCGTAAGGCAGCGTCTCCTCGGCGGGGTCGAGGATCTGGACGAGATGACCGCGCACGCCCTGGGCGGCGATGGCCTCGAGCCTCACGCTCGTGTCCTCGACCGGCTCGAGAAAATCGCTGAACAACAGGCACTCGGAGAAGCGGCTGAGCCGCGCCGGGGGCGGCAGGCTCGGCGCCTTGTCGCCGGCATTGCGTACCAGAACCTCGGCGACGCGCCGCGCGGCGTTCCGTCCGATGAACGGCAAGGTGCCGAGGACGCCGACGCGCTCGCCGCCGCGGGCGAGAAGCTCGGACAGCGCCAGCGCCAGAACGACGGCACGGCTTTCCTTCAGTGTCGGCGACAATTGCGAGCGGAACTTCATCGACGGCGAAAGATCGACCCAGAGCCACACGGTGTGCGCCGCCTCCCATTCGCGCTCGCGCACGAAGAGATGGTCGGAGCTCGCCGAGCGGCGCCAGTCGATGCCGCCTTGGGAGTCGTTGTGATCGAAATGCCGGAATTGCCAGAAGGTCTCACCGGGCCCGGCGCGGCGGCGGCCGTGAGTGCCGTGGGTCACGGTATGCGCGACCCGTTGCGCCTCGACGAGAAGTGCGGGCATCCGTGCCGCAAGCGCATGGGCTTCGGGTTCCTCGGCCGGAAATGGCGTGAGCACTCTCTCGTCGCGATTGGCCAAGCTCTGGTTACCCCAGCGGCTGGACGAGCTTTGCCACGAGGTCGCCCATTTGCATGCCTTCGGCGCGGGCGGCGAAGGTGAGCGCCATGCGATGCTTGAGCACTGGCTCCGCCAGTTCGACGACGTCGTCGATCGACGGCGCGAGCCGGCCGTCGATCAGCGCCTTGGCGCGGACCGCGAGCATCAGCGCTTGGCTCGCGCGAGGACCTGGTCCCCAGGCGATGAGGTCTTCGAGCTCCTGATCGATGCCGGTGCCGGGACGGGCCGAGCGCACCAGCTTGAGAATGGCGTCGACTACCTGGTCGCCGACCGGCAATTGGCGGACAAGGCGCTGCGCCAGCATCAGCTCGTCGGCGGAAAGGATGGTCTTCAGCGTACGCTCCTCGACGCCGGTGGTGGCGAACAGCATGCGCCGCTCAGCCGCCTCGTCGGGATAGGAGACGTCGATCTGCAACAGGAAGCGGTCGAGCTGGGCCTCGGGGAGGGGATAGGTGCCCTCCTGCTCCAGCGGATTCTGGGTGGCGAGCACGTGGAAGGGGCGTGGCACGTCGTGGCGGACGCCGGCGACGGTGACGTGATGCTCCTGCATGGCCTGGAGCAAGGCCGACTGCGTCTTCGGGCTCGCCCGGTTGATCTCGTCGGCCATCAGCAGCTGGGTGAAGACGGGACCCTGGACGAAGCGGAAGCTGCGGCGTCCCGCGGCACTTTCCTCGAGAACCTCGGAGCCGACGATGTCGGAGGGCATCAGATCCGGCGTGAATTGGATGCGCTTGTTCTGGAGCCCGAGCACCCCACCGAGGGTCTCGACCAGGCTCGTCTTGGCGAGGCCCGGGACGCCGATCAGAAGCGCGTGGCCGCCGGAGAGCAGTGTGATCAGCGCGAGCTCGATGACGCGTTCCTGGCCGAAGATGACGGACCCCGCACTATCGCGCACGGCTTCGATCTTGGCGCCGATTTCGTCAATCCGGTCGATGAGTTGGGTCTCAGAGGGAGCAACTGTGGTCATGGGTTCGGTCTGGCTCGCTTGAGGTCGGAGAGGGAGACTATGGCCCATAGCGTGGGCAGGGAGGAAACACTTTGAGCAGGGAATCGGTCACAATAGTGTTGGCTTCCTGTGGCGTCTGGCCCGCGCCAGTCAAGTCGCATAATTAGAAGGTCGGGGAAAACGGCTCAAGATGGAAAGACGAGATAAACAAGATGTAATGAAAGTCTTCGGCCAAGCCCGAGGACAATCGGGCCCGACCGCACGCCGCGTCCCGCAAGATTGCGGGGATGTCGGCCTCAAGATCGGCCGCGACGGCACCTGGTATTACCAGAATAGTCCGATCGGGCGAAAGCCGTTGGTCAAGCTTTTCGCCGCTGTGCTGCGGCGTGAGGCCGACGGACATTACTATCTTGTAACCCCGGCGGAGCGAGCGTTGGTCCGGGTCGAGGATGCGCCCTTCATGGCCGTGGAGATGCAGGTCGAGGGCAGCGGCGAGGACCAGTGCCTTAGCTTCCGCACCAATGTCGATGACGAAGTCACCGCGGGCGCCGATCATCCGTTGCGCTTTCGTCCCGAGCGGAACGGCAGCTTCACGCCCTTCGTGATGGTCCGCGATGGGCTTGAGGCGCGGCTCGACCGGCCGGTCTATTACGAGCTGGTCGAGGTTGCGGTGGCGAAGCGCCGCGGCGGCAGGGAAGAGCTTGGGGTTTGGAGCAGGGGTACTTTTTTCCTGTTTCCCCCCGCGCACGACTCCGGGCAGGATTGAGGCGGCTTCAGCCGCCGCGGCTCGCATTGTCACCTTGCGACCGCTATGTTGCGCCGTCGCGTTTCAAGCCTCGGATCGAGATGCTCCGCATCGCCCTTATCGACGTCGTGATGTTCTCGCTGCCCTTCCTCGTCTATGGGGCCTATGTGCTGACGACGAGGCGCGCAGGGCCGGCCGACCTATGGGACGGCGCGCCGGTGCTCTGGCTCGCCGCGGCGGGCTGCCTCTTGCTTCTGATCACCATGGCGACCTTGATCTCGTTCTCCGGCGGCAAGCCTGGTGGGACCTATCATCCCGCGACCATCGAGGACGAGGTGGTGAAACCCGGCGAGATCGATTGATGACCTTTTCCTCCCATGACCGAACGCGAGGTTGAACGCGGCCCCGAGGCGCCATCGCTGCAAGGCGCGGCGTGGCTCGAGCGGCCTGAGACGAAGGCCGTGTTCGCGGCGCTCGGCCGCGACGGTGCCGAAACGCGCGCCGTCGGCGGCGCCGTGCGCAACGCGCTGCTCGGGCTTCCCGTAACCGAGATCGACCTCGCCACCACCGCGCTCCCCGAACAGGTGCTGGAGCTTGCCGGCAAAGCCGGGATGAAGGCGGTACCGACCGGGATCGACCACGGCACCATCACCGTCATCGCCGGCAAGACGCCGTTCGAGGTGACCACGCTCCGCCGCGATGTGGAAACCTTCGGCCGTCACGCCAGGATCGCCTACACCACATCTTGGGAGGAGGACGCCAAGCGGCGCGACTTCACCCTGAATGCGCTCTACGCCGGCGAGGATGGCACGCTGTTCGATCCGCTTGGCGGCTTCGCCGATCTTGTCGCCGGGCGCGTGCGGTTCATCGGCGAGGCGGAGGACAGGATCAAAGAGGATTACTTGCGCATCCTCCGCTTTTTTCGGTTTCATGCGTATTACGGCAAAGGCGACATGGACGAGGCCGGCCTGCATGCCTCGGTCAAGCTGCGCGCGGGCCTCGCCAAGCTGTCGGCGGAACGGATCGGCGGCGAGCTCAAGCGCTTGCTTGTCGCGCCGCGGGCGTCGTTGGCGGTCGAGGCGCTCTACGATTATGGCCTTCTCACCGAGCTCCTCGGTGGCGTGCCGCGGCTCAACCGCTTCGAGCGGTTGACGGCAATCGAGCAGGCGAATGCCGTGGCGGCCGATGCGAGCCTCAGGCTGTGCCGCGCTCGCGATCTTCGTGCGCGAGGATGTGCCGCGCCTCGTCAGACGCTTGCGCCTATCCAATGCCGAGCAGGCGGTGCTTGCCTTGGCGGTGCAAGAGGGCACGCCGTCGCGATTGCCAGATGAGGCAGCGGCGAAGACTGCGCTCTATCACCTGGAGCCAAACGCATACCGGCAATTCATCCTACTTGCTTGGACCGACTCTGGTGCCGCGCTGGACGATCCCGCTTGGCGCCAGGCGCTGGCGTTGCCGGAGCGCTGGCAGGCGCCGGCCTTCCCGCTCAGTGGCCATGAGCTGATGGCGCTCGGCGCCGGCAAAGGTCCCGACCTCGGCCAGGCGCTGAAGCGCCTCGAGCAGGCGTGGATAGAGTTGGGCTTCAGCCTCGATCGCGACCAGCTCGTCGCCAAGGCGCGGACGCTGATCGCCGAGCTCGCTTGAGAAGTCGCGCACGACGGTCAGCGTATCAACACGACGACGAGCCCTATCACCGTCGCGGCGAGGGCGAGCGACACCGGGACCAAGGCAATCTCGAGCAGTACGTCGCGCCCACGCATGGTGCCGGTCGCGGTGCCGACGTCGCTCTTCAAGAACTCACGAAAGCTCGTATCCCGAAGATGCCATCTCGGATCGTGCGCGGCGAAGGATGCCGTGAGCAGGAACAGCGCGAAGAACATGACGAAAAACAGCGTCACGACAACGAGGTCCCAATCGATCCCGCGGCCTTCGGCAAAGCTGAGCCAGGTCACGAGCAGGAACCAGACGGTCGCGCCGATGGCGATCTCGACCGCGACCGGGTGAACGCCGGTCTGCCGTTGCGGTGATGCGTGGTCTGACATGGTTGCCTCCTAACGCTTACGCGGAGGCGGTCGGCCGGGATGAGACCGACCGTCAGTGTCTATGTGGGGCTCGAAGCACGGGAGCGGGAGGTCCGGCCCTCGGCACGTGGTCGCATGAGCCGATTTGTCTCAAAGCGCGATTGCCCGGGACGCCTCCGCTAGGCGAGGCGCTCGATCAGCGCCATGGCGGCGTGAGGCGCCCGCAGCTTCCCGGCGTGGATGAAATAGAGAAACACGTCGCGGGGCTTCGGCTCGCCGGGCGCCGCATCGAGGCGGGGAAGGTCGCTTGGCTCCTCGCCGGCCGCCCAGGTCCTCGCGCGCCCGGCCCAGGCGTCGAGCTCCGGCGGAGGATAGCCGGTCTCGATCTTGTCCTTGCCGCGCTGGAGCCGTGCATAGACGAAGTCCCCGGCAAGGTCGGCGAAGCTCGGCTCGTTCTCGGAGAACACCACCGGCACCTCGAATTCCCGCAGCAGCGCGAGGAAGGCCTTGTCGCGGAAGCTCTCGTGTCGAACCTCGACGGCGTGACGCAAAACCTGTCCGTCGAGCGCGCGCGGCAGAAGCTCGAGGAAGCCGCCGAAGTCGGTCGCCTCGAAGGCCTTGTTAGGAGCGAATTGCCAGACGAGGGGACCGAGTCGGTCGCCAAGCTCGGTGAGGCCGGAGCCTAAGAAGCGGTTGATGAAGTCGCCGGCCGTGGCCAGGTCCTGGCGATGGGTAATGAGCCGCGGACCCTTGACCGAAAACACGAAACCGTCCGGCGTCGCCTCCTTCCATTTGCGGAAGCTTGCCGGGTTCTGCAGACGGTAGAAGGTGGCGTTGATCTCGATCGAGGTCAGATGCGAGGCGGCGTAGTTGAGTTCCTTCGCTTGGACGAGCCCCTTGGGATAGAAGCTTCCCCGCCACGGCGGATAGGTCCAGCCGCCGATGCCGACCCGGATCTCGCCTGCCGTTGCGTTCTTGCCTGACACGGCCTGGAGCATGGCGCAGCGGACGCCGCAATCAAATCAAAATCCCTGGCCACCTGTGCTGCGGCAAAAAAAGAGCCGCGCCCGAAGGCGCGGCCCCTACGCAATACGCAACTGAACCACTGACTTAGAAGTCCATGCCGCCCATGCCACCGCCCGGCATCGCGGGAGCGGCCTGCTTCTTCGGCAGCTCGGCGACCATGGCCTCGGTGGTGATGAGGAGGCCAGCAATCGACGCCGCATCTTGCAGCGCGGTGCGCACGACCTTGGCTGGGTCGATGACGCCCTGCTTTACCAGGTTGCCATACTCGCCGGTCGCGGCGTTGTAGCCGAAGGCGTAATCGGCTTTGTCGAGGATCTTGCCGGTGACCACCGGGCCGTCCTCGCCGGCATTCTCGGCGATCTGCCGCGCCGGCGCCTGAAGTGCGCGACGGACAATGTTGATACCGACCTTCTGGTCCTCATTGGCCGCCTTCAGCTTGTCGAGCACGTCGCGCGTCCGAAGCAGCGCCACGCCGCCGCCCGGCAGGATGCCTTCCTCGACCGCCGCCCGGGTCGCATTCAAGGCATCGTCGACGCGATCCTTGCGCTCCTTGACCTCCATCTCGGTGACACCGCCGACCCTGATCACGGCGACGCCGCCGGAGAGCTTGGCCAGCCGCTCCTGCAGCTTCTCGCGGTCATAGTCCGAGGTGGTGTCCTCGACCTGCTGCCTGATCTGGGCGACACGCGCCTGGATGTCGACTTTCTTGCCGTGGCCGTCGACGATGGTGGTGTCATCCTTGGTGATGACCACCTTCTTGGCGCGGCCAAGCATGTCGACGGTGACATTCTCGAGCTTGATGCCGAGATCCTCGGAGATGACCTGACCGCCGGTCAGAACGGCGATGTCCTGGAGCATGGCCTTGCGGCGATCGCCGAAGCCCGGAGCCTTCACCGCCGCGACCTTCAAGCCGCCGCGCAGCTTGTTGACCACGAGCGTCGCCAGCGCCTCGCCCTCGACGTCCTCGGCGATGATCAAGATCGGCTTGCCGGTCTGAACGATCGCCTCGAGCACGGGGAGAAGCGACTGCATGTTCGAGAGCTTCTTCTCGTTGATGAGAATGTAGGGATCCTCGAGCTCGACGCGCATCTTGTCGGGATCGGTGATGAAATAGGGGGAGATGTAGCCGCGGTCGAACTGCATGCCCTCGACCACTTCGAGCTCGGTCTCGAGCGATTTGGCTTCCTCGACGGTAATGACACCGTCATTGCCGACTTTCTGCATCGCCTTGGCGATCATGGCGCCGATCTCATGGTCGCCATTGGCCGAGATGGTGCCGACCTGGGCGATCTCTTCGCTGGAGGTCACCTTCTTGGCCTTGGCCTTCAGCTCCTCGAGGATGGCGGTGACGGCGAGGTCGACGCCGCGCTTCAGATCCATGGGGTTGGAGCCGGCAGCGACCGATTTGGCGCCTTCCTTGACGATGGCCTGGGCGAGCACCGTGGCGGTGGTGGTGCCGTCGCCGGCGGTGTCCGAAGTCTTGGACGCCACTTCGCGCACCATCTGGGCGCCCATGTTCTCAAACTTGTCCTCGAGCTCGATCTCCTTGGCGACGGTCACGCCGTCCTTGGTAATGCGGGGCGCGCCAAATGACTTCTCGAGCACGACGTTGCGGCCCTTGGGGCCGAGCGTCACCTTGACCGCGTTGGCCAGGACGTCGACGCCGCGAAGCAAGCGCTCACGAGCGTCTTGTGAAAATTTTACTTCCTTAGCAGACATGATTGTTCTCCACTTTCCTTGGCCCCTAGACTAGGCGGCCTTCTTCTTGGCGACGGCGCCTTCAAGCACGCCGAGAATGTCGCTTTCCTTCATGATCAGGAGATCTTCGCCGTCGATCCTGACCTCGGTACCCGACCATTTGCCGAACAGCACGCGGTCGCCAGGCTTCACGTCGAGGGGCTGAACATTGCCCTTCTCGTCGACGGCGCCCGGTCCAGCGGCAACGACCTCGCCCTGCTGCGGCTTCTCCTTGGCGGTATCGGGGATGATGATGCCGCCTTTGGTCCGATCGTCTTCCTCCAGACGGCGTACGACGACGCGGTCGTGCAACGGACGAAACTTCATTGGGAACCTCCTCCTACAATTGGGCTTTCGCTCGTGATTTCAGCTGAAAGGGGGCAGCCCCTGAAGGCGCTCCCCAATCGCTATGTAGAGAGGAGTCCTGGCACTTTCAAGGCGAGAGTGCCAAAAGTTAGCAGTATTACGACACTGCTGCTAAGACGCTGATTTGGCTAATGAATTGCTCTGGACGCGACTCGGCTGGCTGGCTAACCTGAAAGCGCAAAGAAAACAAGACCAGCAGGGTTGCCAATGACTGATTCTGCCTTGCTCCGCCAGCTCGACGGCTATTCGCTCACCACGGCGGAGATCCTCTATCAACTCCCGGACCATCGGAGCCTGCTTCAGAGCTACATCTGGCAGGACTACGATCTTGCGCCGCGCTTCCCAAGGCTCACCGATTTTCTCGGCTTCTGGGCCGCCAACCTCGAGGGTCCGCTTTATCGCGTCCGCGTGGCGCACCGGCGCCTGATCGCGCCGCACGAGTTCAACTTCGTCGAGGGCGAGCTCCGGCTGAACTAGCGGGCTGCCCCGCGACCTTAGGCGGGAGCGACCGAGACGTTGATGCTGTGAACGGCGCAGCTCTCGGCGAGATCGGCCTTTTGTCCCGGATTGAGGGCATTGACGTTGGCGTCGGTGCCGTTTGCCGTCCACCGGCTCTTATAGGCCAGGATTACGCCTCTCGGCACGTCGGCTGAAAGCGCGAGTTTCAGCGTGATCGCGCCGGTGGGGTTGCCGATCCTGACCAGGGCGCCGCCGGCAATGCCGCGCGAGCGCGCCTCGTCGGGATGCATCATCGCCACGTCCTCGCCGAGTTGCTTCAGGATCTTGGGGTCGTTACCGAAGCTGCTGTTCATCAGCCATTTCGACGCCGGGGACAAGAGGCGAAGCTCGCCGTCTTCCGGCCGCGCTTCGGCCGAGGCGAACGGCGCCCGCGGGAGACCCGCCGCGACGAAGCTATCGCCGGCCAATTCGATATTCCCTGACGGCGTCCGGTAGTCGTGGTGCTCGAACTGCACGATAGGCTCGGCCGGGCATTCGATGGTTCCGACTTGCGCCAGGGCGTCGAAGGTCAGACCCGGCTTGGCCTGGTCGAGGAGCGTTGCGATCAGCTCCGCGTCGGTCTCGAACAGCTCGGGATCGGTCAGTCCCATGGCTCTCGCCAGGCGCCGGACGATGTCCTGATTGGGGAGAGCTTCGCCGAGCGGGGGCAGCGCCTTCACCTGCGCCGAGATGCTGGCGTTGAAATAGGACATCACCACGTCGTCGAACTCGAGGAAGCTCGCCGCCGGGAGCACATAGTCGGCGTAGTCGGCGGTCTCGGTCTGGAACAGATCGAGCGTGACTTGCAGCAAGCTCTCGCGCTCGAGCGCGCGCCGCAAGCGCCGCTGCTCGGGGCTCGATACCGCGATGTTGTTGTTCCAGGTGATGATGGCTTTGGTCTTTGGCAATTCGAGCCGGCGGGCGAGATCCATATGGCTGATGGTCTCGGCCGAGGCCGGCCGCAAGTGTGACGCGGTCAGATAGTCCCCATCGATGCCGCGCGTGTCCCAGCCGTTGAGATAAAGAAAGCCCGCGCCGTATTTGCCGAGATTGCCGGTGGCCGCCGGCAGAAGCGCGACGGCGCGCATGGCGTTGCCGCCGAATGATTGGCGCTGGAAGCCTTGCCCCATCCACAACAGCGACGGGCCGCCGGCGTAGAGGAGCGCCGCCGCCTCGATCAGGCGCGCCGGAACGCCGGTCACGGCCTCGCCCCAGGCCGGCGTGCAGGCATCGAGCTCGGCCTCGATCTCGTCGAAGCCCTGCGCGTGACGCGCGAGAAAATCGCGGTCGATGCGGCCCGCGGCGCGGATGGCATGGAGCATGGCGAAGGCGAGCGCACCGTCCGTGCCGGGATAGAGCTGCAAGTGAATGTCGGCCGCCGCCGCGGTGTCGTGGCGTATCGGGTCGACCACGATCTTCGGCACGCGCGTCTCGCCGAGCCAATATTGATGCACGTGCGGCGCCGAGGTGGACGGGTTCGCGCCCCAGATCATGACGCACTTGGCGCCGTCGATGGTGCGCGGGTCGAAGCCGCGGGTCGAATTCGCCGTACATCAGTTGCAGCGCGGCGTGACCGGCCTTGTTGCAGACGGTGTCGGGATCGACCTCGGTGGCGCCGATGCGGTTGAAGAAACGCAACGGGAAGGTGCCGGCGATCAGCGAGCAGGTTCCGGTGTAGTGGGTCTGCAAAATGGCGGCGCCGCCATCGCTTGACCGGATGGCATTGAGGCGATCGGCGATGTCGGCGAGCGCCTCATCCCAGCCGACGGGCTCGAAGCGGCCCGCGCCTTTGGCGCCGACGCGCTTCAAGGGGCGCGTCAGGCGCACGCTGGATCCCGCCACACGCCGTTGTAGCCGATCGAGCATTTGCCGCAGAGCGCGCCGCGGCTGACGTCGTGCTCGGGATCGCCGACGACATTGACGGTGCCGTCCGGTGCTGTCTTCACCAGCACGCCGCAGGCGTCGTAGCAGTCCCGAGGGCAGGTGGTGCGGATCGCGGTGCCGTCGCGCATGGTTCTTGTCTCCAGCAGCGTCACTGTACAAGCCCGAGCCCGTTCCACCACCCCTAATTCAAGGCCGGAGCAGCGGTTCAGGGGTCGTCATTGCCGCACGCTCATGGCAAGCTAGAGTTGCGATTGCAGGCCCGAGAGGGGGGCGGACGATGTTCAGGTGGCTGACGGTGTTTCTGTTCGGCGGCGTGCTTGGCGCGGCGTTCGGCACGGCGCTGGGATTCTTTCTGTTCCCGTATGTGTTCCCGCCGCCCCCGGCCATGGACACCCTGACCGCAGCCGAGCAGGGCACGCTCGTCGGCAAGGGCAGTTTCATTCAGGCCAATCCGAACGACCCGATCCACACCGGCAAGGGTGGCGTCAGCGTTTATTCGGGCACCGTGTTCCTGCATGATGATTTCGAGGTCGGCCCCGGTCCCGACTTCCACGTCTATCTGGTGCCGTCCGCCGACATAAGCTCGGCCGAGCAGGTGACCAACACCATGTTCGTCGATCTCGGACGTCTCCGCGCCTTCAAAGGCAGCCAGAAATATCCGGTGCCGGCCGGCGTCGACCTCACCAAGTTCCCGAGCGTGGTGATCTGGTGTCAGCAATTCTCGGTGCTGATCTCACCGGCAGATCTCACCTTCGAGCAGGGCGTCTGACCAGAGCCCCGCGCCGCGCTTATCGCCCGCCCGCGCCGGCATGCACGACATGCTGGCCGAAATCATATTCGTAGATGTGGGCCTGCTCCTTATCGAGCACGGGCTTCAGCGAGCGGAACGCATCCGGATAGAGATAGAACGGAATGCGCGGAAACAGGTGATGGATCAGGTGGAAGTTCTGGAACATGTAGAGCCAGTTCACCACCGGCTCGATGATCTTGCCTCTCACCCAGAAGATGTTGGTGTCGCGATAGCGCTCATGCACCTCATGCGGCTTGTGGGTGAGGTAGGCAAAGAAATAGATGATCAGCGCCGAGGCGAGGATGTGCGGCACGATCCACAACGCCAGCACCTCGCGCCACCAGCCGAACACCGACAGCCCCAAGGCGATGCCATAGAAAATGGCATAGGCGAGGGCGATGTGAATGGTCAGCGGCCGCATGCCCGGGATGTGGGCGTGGAAGGCGATGTGCTTCCAGAAATACTGCTGATACCAATACGTGATGGTGAGGCAGCGGAACAGGATCTTGAACGGACCCTGCACCGCGACCCAATGATCGGGATCGAGCTCGACGTTGTTCGTCTCGCGGTGATGGGCGAGATGCATGAAGCGGAACGCCTTGTACTCATGCAGCAGGATGGCGCCGCAGACATTGCCGATCAGATGATTGAGCCACAGCATCTTTGAATCCTTGCCGGCGATGTTGCCGTGACAAGCCTCGTGCAGCGGCGTTTGGTCGAGATAGAGGATGAAGGTGTTCAAGATCATCCCAAGCCAGAGCGGGATGATATGCATCGCTCCCAAGGTGGTGACGGTGGTGAAGGCGGCGACAATGGCGATGGCGACGAAGACGGTCGGCCATGCCACCATACCCAAATAAGGCCTCACCAGGCCGAGCGCTTCCCGGTCGGCGGGAACGTTCGGAACATCCCGGGGCTTTTCGGCAACGGCCTCTACTCTCGCTGACATATCCATGTTCTGCTTTAGTCCTCGGTCTCGAATGCGTCCTTCAGGGCCCGCGCGAACAAGTGGGCACAACATGTGGACTCATCCCCGAAATCGGCGCGATTTTGCGACGCCAAGGCATGACGTGGCAAGCCGCAAAGTCGGCTTCGAGACGTCCTAATGCCGCAGGGGTAAACGACGCGTCAAGGCGCGCATTTAGGCGGGAGGAGGGCTCCCCGGGGCCGCGCCGGCCGCGCGACGAACAACAAAAACCTGTCTGACCGGATTTCATGCCGGTCAGACAGGCCCTCGTGCTCGGTCCGCGTTCTACTGGCAGAAATGGGGCAGGCCGTCATAGCCTGTGAAATAGCCCGTGCGGGCGTTGAAGCTGCGGTAGCGCTGGCCGCAATAGTCGTACCACTCGGGTGACCACGGCGGCGGGCCGTAGCCGGCGGCAACCGCTGGCGGTGGTGGCGCGTATCCCACCGGCGGCGGCCCGACATAGGCTGGACCTGCGAGCGCGCTGCCGATGACGGCACCAACGCCAAGCCCGATCAGCCCCGCGCCCCAATAGCCTGGTCCGCCCCAGCCGCCGCCATGCCAGTAAGGGCCGTGGCCACCCCAGCCGTGTCCGGCCTCGGCGGTGGCCGGGAGGGAGAGCGCGGTCGTGGTCATCACCGCCGCGATCGCAAGGGCCTTCAACACTGTCCTCGTCATGTGATTTCGATCCTTGGCTGAAGCGCCGGGCGCCGCGCCCAAGCGCAACCGATTCATCAGGGGGTCTGTGACGAATTGAACCGTGTTTTTGCGGCGAAATCGCGCCGTCACAGTGGCTCATTGGTGTGGAAGATCTAATGCAGGAACTGACGGTAATGTTTGCTCCCCCCTTGAGGGGGAGCACGCTCGCGTCGTCGCGAGCGGAGGGGGCAAGCGGCTAAGCCGCGTCTTTCGAATGACCCCCCTCCCTGACCCAAGGGGGAAGGGGATGCGCTCGGAAGCTGCGCAATAAAAAACCGCCGGACACGAAGTCCGGCGGTGCTCAAAGTGTGAAGGTCGCGCTTGCTACGCGAGCTGGACGTTCGCAGCCTGCTTGCCGCGGCCGCGGCGGTCGTCCTCGATCTCGAAGGAGACCTTGTCGCCCTCATTGAGCGCCGGCACGCCGGAACGCTCGAGAGCGGAGGCGTGTACGAACACGTCCTTGCCGCCGTCCTCCGGCTGGATAAAGCCGAAGCCGCGCGAATGATTGAAGAACTTCACTGTGCCATTGACACGAGCCATGGGGGGAATTCCTTTCCCGTTCGAGTTTCAAACAACGGGCCCTAGGACCGAGAGGGTCCCCTGGCGTCTTGAGATTTCAGGAAAGGGTGTCGTGCTCGTAACCGGCGCGATGATCACTTTGCCGTCAGTCCAAGTCCGCGCCCAAAGCCTTGGGCGCCCGGTGAAGGGAGTATGGGTAGAAGCCCCGGATTTGGCAAGACCAATTTCGTGTGTTTAATCAATCGGCTTTGCTGCGCCGCCGCAAAGGATAGGCATCGTCGTTGTAGAGCTGGCGGATGCCGATATGGTCGAATCTGTCCTCGTTGACCTCGAGGATGGCGGCGGCGAGCCCGGCCTGGGACAGCTCCTCGACGGCATAGCGGATGGCGGCGGCGGCGCTCGGAAAGCGGCGATAGGCCACCGGCTGCCGCATCCCCGGGCGGCCCTTCGGCGCGAACAGTTCCGCTGGTGCGGTGTAGTCGAAGCCTCGGGACACGGGTAGACGCTCCCGGCGGGGTCCGGCGAAGGCCGCGGAACGTTCCGCCTCATCATCTCGGCGAACCTGGCCCCTCGAAAAGGTTCGATTTCCCCAGCTTGCCACGAACAAGGGCGAAAACCAAACGGCAGATGAACGCGCCTCTCAGGTGGCGTTCAGGCGCGGCCGCTTACGAGAGCGGCATGGCCGATCGCGATGGTTGCGGCGGCCAAGCTCTCGGAGGCCGCGATGTGGAAGTTCGTTTTCATCCTGCTCGTCACCGCGCTGTCGCTCCTGATCGCGCAGCTCATCGCCAACCCGCCGGTGATCCAGACCCGTGTCGGCGTCAGTGGCGTCAGTGTCGGCGTCGAAGCGCCGGCGCTCGCCTATGCCGGCGTGCGGGGGTGAGCGAGCCTAGGGCCACATCACCAGCGGCGGCATCGAGGACAGGATCGCCTCGACATTGCCGCCGGTCTTCAGCCCGAAGAGGGTGCCCCGGTCGTAGAGGAGATTGAACTCGACGTAGCGGCCGCGGCGGATGAGCTGCTCCTCGCGGTCCGCTTCGGTCCAAGGCTCAAGCATGTTGCGGCGCACGATCTCCGGATAGATGCGCACGAATTCGCGCCCGACGGCTTGCGTGAAGGCGAAGTCGGCCTCCCAATCTCCGGTATCCAGATAGTCGAAGAAGATGCCGCCGATGCCGCGCATCTCTTTCCGGTGCGGCAGATAGAAATAGTCGTCGCACCACTCCTTGAAGCGCTTGTAGTCGGCGGAGGGCTGGCCCTCGCAGGCGGCGCGCATCGCCGCGTGGAAGTCTTAGTATCTTGATCTTCTTGCGTCCGCCGCCGCATCAGGACCGGGGTGAGGTCGCCGCCGCCGCCGAACCAGCCCTTCGAGGTCATGACCATGCGGGTATTCATATGACCGGTCGGCGCGTTCGGGTTCTTGGGGTGGGCGATGAAGGAGATGCCCGAGGCCCAGAACCGCGGGTCCTTGTCGGCGCCGGGGATCGCCTGCGCGAATTCGGGGGCGAAGGTGCCGTGCACCGTCGAGGTGTGGCAGCCGACCTTCTCGAACACCCGGCCGGACATCAACGACATCACGCCGCCGCCGCCCTCGGAGCCGTCGGGCTCCTCGCGGCTCCAGGCGGTGCGCGTGAAGCGGCCGGGCGCCTCGCCCTCATAAAGTTCGGAGCCAGCCGCCGCGTCCTCGACCGCCTCGAGCGCCTCAAGCATCCGGTCGCGCAGGGTCTCGAACCAGGCCTTGGCCCGTTCTTTCCGGGCTTCCACGGTGGAAATATCCCGCTCTCCGCCCGCTAACGCCTTGGTTTCGCTCATGGCCCCACTCGACGTGACTTTATTGCCTCACAGGGCCCCGGAATGCAGGCCGGGGTCAAGTCTGGCTTTGACCTCGATCAAAGTCTCGTTGGGGCTTGACTGGCATGTCTTCCGCAGGAATTTTGTGCACTGCGCCAATTTGCCCGGGGAACGGTCCTGGACAAGGTTGGACGCTGATGCAAGAAAAACTTATCAGGCATGTCGGCCAAGCCATCGGCCGGCGTGGAGAGAGGCACAAGTTCAAGGCGTGACGGTCCGGGCGAGGGGCCGCGGGAGCGAGCGTTTCCGTGGAAGCCTTAAGGATCGTTGCGGCCATTGGCGACGGTTAGGAGCGAAGGTCACGTGGCCGATAACGTAACCCCCGCGCAATTCCCCATTCCCCAACACGAAGACGATCCCTCCCGGCGCGATGTCATCATGATCGCCGCCGGAGGGTTTGCCGTCGTCGGGTTCGGTCTCGGCCTATGGCCGCTGCTCGATCAGATGAATCCCGACCAATCGGCGCTCTCGCTCGCCACCACCGAGGTCGATCTCTCTCATCTCGAGAAGGGCCAGGCCATTACGGTGATGTGGCGCGGCAAGCCGATCTTCATCCGCCACCGCACCGAGAAGGAGATCGAGGCGGCCAAGGCCGTTCCCGTCGACGAGCTGATCGATCCGGTCGCGCGCAACGCCAATCTTCCCGACACCGCGCAGGCCACCGACGCCAATCGCGCCGGCAAGGACCGCGAGCCATGGCTCGTGATGATCGGTATTTGCACCCATCTCGGCTGCATCCCCAAAGGTCAGTCGCCGGGCGACTACAAGGGTAACTATGGCGGCTGGTTCTGTCCTTGCCACGGCTCGCAATACGATACCGCGGGACGCGTGCGCGTCGGACCCGCGCCGCAGAACATGGCGATCCCGCCTTACGCCTTCCTGTCAGACACCAAGGTCAAAATCGGCTGAGCGCACGCTTCATGGCCCATCCCTCGACTTACGAACCGACCACCGGATTTGAGAAATGGCTCGACGCGCGGCTTCCGGTCGTGCGCGTGATGAGCGATCAATTCATCACCTTCCCGACGCCGCGCAATCTCAACTACTGGTGGACCTTCGGCGGCATCCTGGTGTTCATGCTGATCTCGCAGATCGCCACCGGCATCGTGCTCGCCATGCATTACATCCCGGCGGCGGATCGTGCCTTCGACAGCGTCGAGCACATCATGCGCGACGTGAATTGGGGCTGGCTGTTGCGCTACACCCATGCGGTCGGCGCTTCGATGTTCTTCCTCGCCGCCTATATCCACACCGTCCGCGGCCTCTATTACGGCTCCTACAAGGCGCCGCGCGAGATCCTGTGGATCCTCGGCGTGCTCATTCTGTTGCTGATGATCGCCACCGCCTTCATGGGCTATTCGCTGGTGTGGGGGCAGATGAGCTTCTGGGCGGTGACCGTGATCACCAATCTGTTCTCGTCGCTCGATCTCGTGATCCCGGGCCTCGGCACGCAGTTGGTGCAGTGGATCTGGGGCGGCTTTTCCGTGGGCGGACCGACGCTGACCCGCCTCTATTCCTTGCACTATCTGTTCCCGTTCATCATCGCCGGCGTGGTCGTCCTGCACATTTGGGCGCTGCACATCCCCGGCAACAACAATCCCACCGGCCTCGACGTGAAGAGCCCGCGGGAGACGCTGCCGTTCCATCCCTACTACACGATGAAGGACGGCTTTGCGCTGGTGCTGTTCGCGCTCCTGTTCGCACTGTTCGTGTTCTACGCGCCGAACACGCTTGGCCATCCTGACAACTACGTCCCGGCCAATCCGCTGCAAACGCCGCAACACATCGTGCCGGAATGGTATTTCCTGCCGTTCTACGCGATCCTGCGGGCGATCCCGAACAAGCTGTTCGGCGTCGCCGGGCTGATCGGCGCCATCGTGGTGCTGTTCCTGGTGCCCTGGCTCGATACCTCGCGCGTGCGCTCGACGCGCTACCGCCCGATCTACAAATGGTTCTTCTGGGCCTTCATCATCACCTGCGTCGCGCTCGGCTATCTCGGCTCGCAGCCGCCGGAGGGCGGCTATCTGATCCTGGGGCGCATTTTCACCGCCTATTACTTCCTGTTCTTCTTGCTGGTGATGCCGGTGGTCGGCTGGATCGAGAAGCCCAAGGGACTCCCGGGCAGCATCACCGAATCCGTGCTTGGTCCCGAGGAGGCACCACCGGCCGCGGCCGCCGCCAAGCGACGACAGCGCGAGCCGGAGGCGGCACTATGATCCGCGCGCCGATCGGCTTTGCACTTGGCGCATCGTTTGCGCTCGCCCTGCTCCCGGTCGTCGCCGCGGCACAGGAGCCGCCGCCGGAGCCGAAAATCGCATCTCAGAGTTGGAGCTTCGACGGACCGTTCGGCACCTACGACCAAACACAGCTCCAGCGCGGCTACGGCGTCTACAAACGCATCTGCGCCAATTGCCATTCGATGCGGCTCTTGTCCTACCGCAATCTCGGCGAACTGGGCGGTCCAGAGTTTTCGCCCGACCAGGTGAAGGGGCTCGCCGAAGAGATCCAGGTCACCGACGGACCGAACGACAAGGGCGAGATGTATCAGCGCCCAGGACGCCCGTCGGACCGGTTCCGCTCGCCCTTTGCAAATGACGAAGCGGCGCGCGCCGCAAACGGCGGGGCGTTGCCGCCGGATCTTTCGGTGATGGCCAAGGCCCGGCCCGGCGGCCCCGATTACATCTACGCGCTGCTGACCGGGTACAAGGATACGCCGCATGGGTTCGACCTCGCCCAAGGCATGCATTACAACGTCGCCTTTCCCGGGCATCAGATCGCGATGCCGCCGCCGCTCGCCGACGGCCTCGTCGAATATGCCGACGGCACCAAGCCGACCGCGGACAATTACGCGAGAGACGTCGCGGCCTTCCTGATGTGGGCCGCCGAGCCCAAGCTCCAGGAGCGGCACATGCTTGGCGCCAGGGTGATCGTGTTCCTGTTCGCCCTGGCGGTGGCGATGTTCCTGGCGAAGCGCGTGGTGTGGTCCGGCGTTCACGGCCACGCCAAGCGCCGCGCAAAGCCTCCGCTCGACGCGCCGATAGCTTGACCGCGGGCGAGCGGCAGCCGAGGATGCGCTTCGGCTCCAACCTCTTGGTCTCCACCCCATGCGTGCTGTTCTCGTTGCTGTCATCGGGGCACTCTGCGCCTGGTCGGCATCCGCTGCGGCTGAAGAGCCAGCGCCGAAAGAGATGGTGCTGCTCACCGTGAGCGGGCTCGTCGGCGAGAGCAATCGGGGGTCGCTCGATACCAACAAGGACAGTCTGCTGGCGACGCAGAAGATCGATTTCCCCAAAGCCTTCGCCTTCGACCGCGCCATGCTTGCCGCGCTGCCGCAAGGCACGGTCACGGCGACGACGAAGGAGCTGGGCGCGCCTGCTACCTTCAAGGGACCGCGCTTGCGCGAGGTGCTCGGCCGCATCGAGGCGGCGAAGGCCAAGATCAGCTTTGTCGCCGTCAACGGCTTCACCGGCTGGCTCCTGCCTGAGGATGTCGATGGTTCCGACTGGATCATCGCGCTCGAGGTCGACGGCACGCCGCTTGGCATCGGCCAGCAGGGCCCGCTATGGCTGATCAACACGCGGGCCCCGGGGCAAAAGCCCGGCGCCGACGGCCGCGGCCGCTGGGTGTGGGGCGTGTTCTACATGCGGGTTGGCGAGTGAGCTTCCGGCGGCGCGACTTCATGGGGGTGATATGACCAAAGCAATACTCGGCGTCATCGGCGGGTCAGGGCTTTACGATCTCCCCGGCCTCGAGCACGTGCGCGAGGAGCGCGTCGAGAGCCCGTGGGGCGAGCCGTCCTCGGCGCTCCGCATCGGCGAAATCGCCGGGCTGCCGATCGTGTTCATGTCGCGTCACGACAAAGGCCATCGCCTGTCGCCCTCCGACATCAACTACCGTGCCAATATCGACGTGATGAAGCGGGCAGGGGTGACGGACCTGATCTCGCTCTCGGCCTGCGGGTCGTTCAAGGTGGAGCTGCCGCCAGGAACCTTCGTCCTCGTCGACCAGTTCGTCGATCGCACCTTCAATCGCGCCAGCTCGTTCTTCGGCACGGGCTGCGTGGCGCATGTGTCGATGGCGCATCCGGTGGCGCCGCGGCTCCGCCTCCATCTCACCAACGCCGCGGAGGCCGAGGACATCCCGGTGGCGCGAAGTGGAACCTACGTCTGCATCGAAGGGCCACAATTCTCCACGCTCGCCGAGAGCCTCACCTACAAGAACCTCGGCTATGCGGTGATCGGCATGACCAATCTGCCGGAGGCCAAGCTCGCGCGCGAGGCCGAGCTTTGCTACGCCACCGTGGCCATGGTCACCGACTACGATTGCTGGCATCCGGATCACGATGCGGTCACGGTCACGGACATCATCAAGGTGCTGGTGGCCAACGCCGACAAGGCGGCAAATCTCGTGGCGCGGCTCGCGCGCGACTTTCCCCGGGAGCATGAGCCGTGCCCGATCGGGTCGGACCGCGCGCTCGACACCGCGATCATCACCGCGCCGGAAGCGCGCGACCCGGAGCTCCTGAAGAAGCTCGACGCCGTCGCCGGCCGCGTGCTGGCGAAAGTGACCTAAGACGGCACTCGCCTCGTGCTGGCATGGGTGCTAGGCAGCAGCGGCCCCTTCGACTATAGGCTCGCGAAGCAATCCCGTTGGTCCGGCTTACCTCGCGGAGGTCTTATGACGATTACCGAGAACATCGATCTCAAGGACCTGGTGCGGACGATACCCGACTATCCCAAGCCGGGCATCATGTTCCGGGATATCACCACTTTGCTTGGCCATGCCACGGGACTTCGGACCTGCATTGAGCAACTGGTCAGACCCTTCACCAATCGCAGGATCGAGGCGGTCGCAGGCATTGAGGCGCGTGGCTTCATCCTCGGGGGCGCCGTCGCCGACCGCTTGCGCTGCGGCTTCGTTCCGATCCGCAAGAAGGGCAAGCTGCCGGCCAAGGCCATCGGCCAGGAATATGCCCTCGAATACGGCATCGATGTCATCGAGGTTCATGAGGACGCGCTGAGCTCCGGCGAGCCGGTGCTGCTGGTCGACGACCTGATTGCAACCGGGGGCACCGCCGAGGCCGCCGTCAAGCTCCTGCGTCAGCTCAATGCCGACGTGGTTGGCGCCGCTTTCGTCGTCGACCTGCCTGATCTCGGCGGCTCGAGGCGCCTCGCCGGGCTTGGCGTCGAGTGCCACACCCTGATGACCTTCGAGGGCGACTAAAGGCGCGTCTCGAGCTTCAATTGATGGATTTTCGAGCTTCGCGCCTACGGTGCGAGCGCCATTTAGCGCGCTCCAAGGCGGGATTTATCAAGCATTCCCGCTCGATTTAGCGTTAGAATTGAGTTTAATTTTGAAACCTTATTCGCGCTAAATGCCTGTAAAGGCGTGCAATTGTATCCCATATGACCTCCAGGTAGCGATCGGGGAGAAATCATGGGCTCTCGCACGGCGCCAGCACTCAAGACAGCCAAACGCGAACAGGCGCGTCTTCGCGCCTTGCGCGACCTTGGCCTGTTGGACACGCCTCCGAGTGAAGCCTTCGATCGCATCACCCGCATGGCGAGCCGCCTGTTCGGACTCCCGATTTCGGCCATTTCGCTGAGCGACGTCGACCGCCAATGGTTCAAGTCCCGCGTTGGCGTCGACGTGCAGCAGATTCCCCGCTTCAAGGCCCCCTGCGACAAGGTCTCCGCGACCGGGGAGCCGGTCGTGGTCAGCGATCTTCTCGCCGACGAAACCTACCGCGATAGCCCGCTGGCCGACGCCGGCGTGCGCTTCTATGCCGGCGCCCCTCTTATCACCCATGAAGGCTTCACCCTCGGCTCGATGTGCGTGCTTGGCGAGGAGCCGCGGACCGCGACGAAGGCCGAGGTCTCCTTGCTGCGGGACCTGGCTGAAATGGTGATGGACCAGATCGAGCTTCAGCACGCTCTCGGGCGCGTCGATGCCGTGAGCGGACTGCCCAATCGCACCCAGCTTGTCGAGGATATGGACGATCTTGCCCGCGACCATTCGAAGCATGAATGCATGGCGGTCCTGATCGATCTCGCCGATGCGTATCAGCTCGCCGACGCGAGGCGGGTGCTGGGGCCGACCTTCGTGGACGATCTGGTCAAGTTCGGCGGCACAGCGATCCGGCCTCTGCTCGGCAACGACCGCAAGATCTACCACGTCGGCGCGACCGAGCTCGTGTTTCTGCTGCGCGAGCCGATACGGCAGAAGCTCCCCGAGATGCTTGCGGAGATTCAGTCCCGGCTCGCGGATTTCGTCGAGTCCGACGGCGTGCCGGTGGCGGCGCGTCCCGTCATCGGCGTCGTGCCGTTCCGGCTCGGCGACACCATGCCGCGCGACGTCCTGCGCAAGGCGTTCGGCGCCGCGCTTGACGCGCGCGAGGCCGAGGTCAAGGTCGAAGTGCATTCGCCAGCAAAGGATGAGCAGCATCACCGCCGCTTCAAGCTGCTCGTCGGCATCCGCGAGGCGCTCGTGGCGCCAAACCAGCTGAGCCTCGTCTACCAGCCCCGTATCGATGTCAGCACCGGCGCTTGCGCCGGTGCCGAGGCGCTGTTGCGCTGGTGCCATCCGACCATGGGCAATATCCCGCCCGGCGAATTCATCCCGCTGCTCGAGCAGACCGCTCTCGCCGGCGCTCTCACCGATTGGGTCATGGGCGCGGCGTTGTGGCAGATCACGCTGTGGCGCGGCGAGGGGGTGACCGTGCCGGTATCCGTGAACATCTCCGGCGCCAACCTCGAAGAGGAGGATTTCGTCGAGCGGCTCAAGCAGGGGCTGGCGCGGCACAACTTGCCGCCGACCGCCATTCAGCTCGAATTCACCGAAAGCGCGCTGATCCGCATGCGCCGCCGCGTGTTCGAGCATCTCAAGGACATCAAGGCGCTCGGCATCACCTGCGCCATCGACGATTTCGGCACCGGCTATTCCAGCTTCTCCTATCTCCAGAACATCCCGGTCGACATCGTCAAGATCGACCGGTCGTTCATGGCGGCGCTTGAGAGCATCGAGCGCGACCAGATCCTGGTCAGGGCCATGATCGACATGGCTCATGACCTGAAATACCGGGTCGTGGCCGAAGGCGTCGAGACGCAGGAGGCGTACGACTTTCTCGCCGAGGCGGGATGCGACGAGGTTCAGGGCTATCACATCTCGCGCCCGCTCACGGCGAACGACTTCCGCGATTGGCTCGTGGCGCCGAAGCCTCTCGGCCGCCGCAGCGCCGCCTAAGCGAGACGGCGAATCAGGGTTGCGGGGACGGTCGGTGGCCGTGCTAAGTCACGGGCCATGAACATCAACGGCAAGCACTACCGGACCATCTGGCTGAATCCCGACGGGTGGTCGGTCGAGATCATCGATCAGACCAAGCTTCCATTCGCCTTCGAGACCGTCACCCTCAAATCGCTGGAGAACGCGGCGCACGCCATTGCCACCATGCAGGTCAGGGGCGCGCCGCTGATCGGAGCGACCGCGGCCTATGGCGTCGCCCTTGCGCTCCGTGACGACGCCTCGGACGAGGCGCTCGAGCGCGCTTGCGAGACGCTCGCCGCGACGCGACCCACGGCCATCAATCTGCGCTGGGCGCTCGGCGAGATGGAGAAGGCGGTGCGCAACCAGCCGCGTGAGGCGCGGGTGGCGGCGGCTTACGCCAAGGCCGCCGAGATTTGCGACGATGACGTCGAGACTTGCCGCAAGCATCGGCGAGCACGGCTACGGGCTGATCAAGGCGCATGCCGACAAGAAGGGCGGCGAGCGCGTCAACATTCTCACCCATTGCAATGCCGGCTGGCTCGCTACCGTCGATTGGGGCACGGCGCTGGCGCCGATCTATCGCGCCTATGACGAGGGCATCCCGCTTCACGTCTGGGTCGACGAGACCCGCCCGCGCAATCAGGGGGCGTCGCTGACGGCGTTCGAGCTCGGCGCGCACGGCGTGCCCCACACCATCATCGCCGATAACACCGGCGGCTATCTGATGCAGCAGAAGCGCGTCGATCTCTGCATCGTCGGCACCGATCGCACCACACGCAGCGGCGACGTCGCCAACAAGATCGGCACCTACCTCAAGGCACTTGCCGCGCGCGACAACGACGTTCCCTTCTTCGTGGCGCTGCCCCATTCGACCATCGACTGGACCATCACCGACGGCAGCAATATCCCAATCGAGGAGCGCGACCCGCGCGAGGTCACCCATGTCACGGGACGCCTGCCCGATGGCTCGATCGCCACGGTCGACATTACGCCGAGCGGGAGTCCTGCCGCGAATTACGCGTTCGACGTGACGCCGCTCCGCTTCATCACCGGCTTCATCACCGAGCGCGGCGTCACGCCCGGCACCCGCGACGGCCTCGCCAGGCTTTACCCGGAGCACGCCGAAGCCAAGACCTAGAGAGCTCGTCCGATGGATTACGAGCAGCTGCTGACAGGCGCCCTCGACTGGGCCACGGCAATTCTGCTCGGGGCGCTCGTCGGCATCGAGCGCGAGAAGCGCAAAAGCGAAGAGGCGGCCGGACACATCGCCGGCTTGCGCACCTTCATCCTGCTGGCGCTGCTCGGCGCCATGGCCGGGTGGCTGTCGCAGCATTACGCAGCACCCTGGATCCTGGTGGTGACCCTCCTCATCACCGGCGCCTTCGTCGCCGTCGGCTACTTCGTCACCGCCAAGACGAGCGAGGACGGCAAGGGCCTGACCACCGAGATCGCGTCCATCGTCGTGTTGCTGCTGGGAGCCATGGTCATGCTCGGCTATCGCGAGTTCGCCATCGGCCTTGGCGTCGTCACCGCGGCGGTGCTCGCCTACAAGCAACCGCTGCACGGCTTCGTCGACAAGCTCGGCTGGGACGACGTCTATGCCGGCGTCAGGCTGCTGGTCGCCACCTTCATCGCCCTGCCGCTGCTCCCCGATCACCCCATCGACCCCTGGGGTGCGCTCAATCCCTATTCGCTGTGGCTCTTGGTGATCCTGATCTCGGGCCTGTCGCTGGTCGGCTATGTGCTGACGCGCTGGCTCGGGCCGGGGAGGGGTGCGGCGCTGACGGGCTTGGCCGGGGGCCTCGTCTCCTCCACCGCGGTCAGCTTGTCGTTCGCGAGGGAGGCGCGGGACAATCCGCAAAATACGGGGGCATTCGCGTGTGGCATCCTCTTGTCCTGGGCGGTGATGTTCGCACGCGTGCTGGTGCTGGTGGCGGTGGTCAACCGCGCCTTGCTCAAGCCGATGCTCGTTCCCTTCGCGCTGATGGCCGTCGCGGTGGCGGGGTTCGCGGCGTTGATCTATCTCCGCGATCGTTCGGAGACCAGGAACGCGGCCTCGAGCAAGGATCTCGACGTCAAGAATCCGTTCAGCCTCACCTCCGCGGCGAAGTTCGCAGCGTTCTTCGCCGTGGTGCTGCTCGCGGTGAAGATCGTGCAGGAGCACTTTCCGCCCGGTGGACTCTATGCCGTCGCCGCGCTCGCCGGCCTCACCGACGTCGATGCCATTACGCTCTCGATGTCCGATTTCGCCAAGTCGAGCGACGCCCGCGTCGCCGTGATCGCCATCGTCATCGCCGCGTTGTCGAACACGCTGGTCAAATGCGGCATCGCCTTCGTCGTTGCCGGCCCCTCGCTCGGCAAGCCGCTTCTGATCGCCACGGCGTTGACCTTTGCCGGCCTTGCCGCGGCGTTTCTGCTTTAACCGCGACCGCGCCCGCGAAACCGCGCGCCTTCATCTGTTCACACTGAAGCGCTACCAAGCCGCATGCGACGCCTCGCCTTGATTCTCGCGCTATTGGTGACGGCCGGCCTGACGCTGTCCGCCGCGGCTGAGGAGGTGCAGTACTTCCCGGTCGGCGCCGGAGACCATCCTCATGACGTGGCGCCCGCGCCCGACGGCAGGGTGTGGTTCACAGCGCAGTTCACCGGCGCGCTCGGGCGTCTCGATCCCGCGACCGGCGCCGTCGAGCGTATTCCGCTTGGCGACGGTTCGCGCCCGCACGGCGTCATCGTCGGACCTGACGGTGCCGCCTGGGTCACCGATGGTGGCCAGAACGCGATTGCCCGGGTCGATCCGACCACCAAGGCGGTGAAACTGTTTCCGCTGCCGAAGGCCGGGACCAACGCCAATCTGAACACCGCCGCCTTCGACAGCAAAGGCCGCATCTGGTTCACGGGCCAGACCGGCATCTATGGCAGGCTCGATCCCAAGACCGGCGACATGTCGGTGTGGGACGCGCCGAAGGGTGCCGGCCCTTACGGCATCGCCGCGACGCCCGACGGTGTCATCTATTACGTGTCGCTGGCGGGAAGCTTCCTCGGCAAGCCTGACCTGGAGACCGGCGCGACCAAGGTGGTCGAGCCGAAAACGCCGCAAGCCGGCACGCGGCGGGTGTGGTCGGACGCGGACGGCGTGCTGTGGATCAGCGAATGGAACACCGGCAATCTCAGCCGCTACGATCCGGCCAAGCGGGACTGGAAGGTCTACAAGCTGCCCGGCGACGATCCGCACGCCTACGCCGTCTATGTCGATGAGCACGGCAAGGTCTGGGTCAGCGATTTCGGCGCCAATGCCATTCTGCGCTTCGATCCGGTGACGGAACGCTTCGAGAGCTTCCCGAGCGACAAGGCGGGCGCCGCGGTGCGGCAGATGCTGGGCCGGCCTGGGGAGGTTTGGGGCGCCGAGTCCGGCACCGACCGCCTCGTGGTGATCCGCACCGGCGGCGAGGCGGCGGGCAATTAGGTTTTCAATTACGGCAGAGCCGTCATGGCCGGAGCTGCCCCCGGGCCATCCAACGAGGTCCCTCTCGCGCTCTAGGTCAGCGCGACGGCGGCGACGATCAGCGCGACAGCCACGGCGGGCACGGCCCACAGCGCCAGCAGCGCCCCGTGGTTTTCCGGCTCGGTAGCCTGCGCTGGCACGCCTTCGTGCTTTGCCTGCCATTTGGGACCCGGCCCGCGCATGTAGTGGCGCTCAGGCCGGTAATGATCGAAGTGCTTCCCCACCTCCAGCTCCCTCAAACTATCAAGAGCTACCCGTAACCTGCGAGTTTGCATGAGAAGTTGTTGCAAATCGGTTTAGGACCGGGCCAAACCGTGGAATCTTTGGGGACGGCTCGGGACCGAGCCAATCGAACCAAACGTTCGTCATGACCGGACTTGTTCCGGGCATTCATGCCGTTCCCTCCCAGCGCCCCGCGGGCGGCCTTTTTCACCGCTCCCCCGAGGGCCGAGCGGCTTAAGCTGCGACGAAACGCTTCGATCGAACTTGCCTGAGCGGCCCAGCAGGCTCCCCGCTCTCCCCTTGTGGGAGAGCACGCGAGCGAAGCTCGCGGTGAGGGGTAAGCCGCGCAGCGGCGTCAGAGCCAAATCACCCCCTCACCCTTGCCGCCATGCGACTTGCGAGGGCTTGCGCCAGCAAGATCGCGGCGGCAAGCCCTCTCCCCCAAGGGGAGAGGGGTTCACGAAGCTTGACTTGCGGTGGCGAGGCAAACTTGCAATTACACGCGCCATGCAAAGCAAATGGGATGACGGCGCCGCCCGTGACGCGGTGACAGGATATGGCGCCAAGGGCGCCCGCGAGGATCTCGCGCTTCGGGTTTACACCACGCGGCTCTTGGGCCGCGACCCGCTGCTCGTGCTTCACGGCGGCGGCAACACCTCGGTCAAGACACGCGCGATGGACGATCTCGGCGAGGAGCACGAGGTCATCTGCGTCAAGGGCTCGGGCTGGGACATGGCCGACATCGAGCCGCAAGGCATGCCGGCGGTGAAGCTCGAGCCGCTCAGGCGCCTGCGCGCGCTCGACGCGCTCTCCGACGAATCCATGGTCAATGTGCAGCGCCTCAACCTGCTCGATGCCACCGCGCCGAACCCCTCGGTCGAGACCCTGCTGCATGCCTTCCTGCCGCACAAATTCATCGATCACACCCATGCCGCCGCGGTGCTGTCGCTGGTCGATCAGCCCGACGGCGAGGCGCTGGCGCGCGAGGTCTATGACGGGCGCATGGGCATCGTGCCTTACATCGCGCCGGGCTTCGGCCTCGCCAAGGCCGCCGCCGAAGTGTTCGAGCAGAAGCCCGACGTCGAGGGGCTGATCCTGCACAAGCACGGCATCTTCACCTTCGGCGACAGCGCCCGCGAGGCTTATCAGCGCATGATCGAGATGGTGTCGCTCGCCGAGAGCCGCTTGCGCCAGGGGCGGCCGATCGTGTTCCAGCCGCGGGCGTTCGAAGCGGAGGTGGCGCCGGTCGCCGAGGTGGCGCCGATCGTCAGGGGCGCGGTGGCGCTTTCTCCGGAGACGCCGGGCGGCGAGCCGACGCGCTTCGTCATGGATTTCCGCACCGGGCCCGAGATCCTCAGCTATGTGAACGGCGCCGAGCTGACCGAATACAGCCAGCGCGGCGTCGTCACCCCCGACCACATCATCCGTACCAAGAACACGCCGCTGGTGGTGCCGCCGCCGGAGCCCGGCAAGCTCGCCGACTTCGCCGTCGCCGTGAAGGATGCGGTCACGGCCTTCGCCGCGCGCTACGACGCCTATTTCGCCCGCGAGAACGATCGCGCCGGCAACACCAAGACCAAGCTCGATTCCGCGCCGCGCGTGGTGCTGGTGCCGGGGCTCGGGCTATTCGGCATCGGCCGCACCGCGAAGGACGCGTCGATCGCCGCCGATCTCGCCGAGAACACCGTGCGCGTCGTCACCGACGCCGAAGGCATCGGCCGCTACGAGCCGCTGCCGGAGAGCGACCTGTTCGCGCTCGAATATTGGAGCCTGGAGCAGGCCAAGCTGAAGGGCGCCGTGGTCAAGCCTCTGACCGGGCAGGTCGCGCTCGTCACCGGGGCAGGCGCCATCGGTGCCGCGACGGCGAAGGCGCTTGCGGCAGAGGGCGCCGCGGTCGCCATCCTCGATATTCGCGGCGAGGCGGCGGAGACCGCGGCCAAGGCCATCAAGGGCCTCGGGCTCGAATGCGACGTGACCAACCCGGACCAGGTCGCGCGCGCCTTTGCGCTCGTGTGCGAGACCTTCGGCGGCGTCGATATCGTCGTCTCCAATGCCGGCGCCGCGTGGCAGGGCCGCATCGGGGAGGTCTCCGACGAGCTGCTGCGCCAGAGCTTCGAGCTCAATTTCTTCGCCCATCAGACCGTGGCCAAAGAGGCCGTGCGCATCATGCTGAAGCAGGGCACCGGCGGCGCGCTGCTGTTCAATCTATCGAAGCAGGCGGTGAACCCAGGCCCTAATTTCGGCCCCTACGGTCTGCCGAAGGCAGCGGCCATGCTGTTGATGCGCCAATACGCGCTCGACTACGGCGTCGACGGCATCCGCTCCAACGGCGTCAATGCCGACAGAGTGCGGAGCGGGCTTCTCACCGACGCCATGATCAAGGACCGGGCGCGGGCGCGGGGGCTGTCGGAGACCGCTTACATGAGCGGCAATCTCCTCGGCCGCGAGGTGCTGGCCGAGGACGTGGCCCAGGCCTTCGTCGTGCTGGCCAAGGCGCGCAAGACCACGGGGCACATCGAGACCGTGGACGGCGGCAACGTCGCCGCCTCGCTCGCCGCCGAGACCGACATAGTCGTCATAGGGGATGGTCTCGGCGCGGATGAAGCCCTTCTCGAAATCGGTGTGGATCACGCCCGCGGCCTGCGGCGCACTGGTGCCGCGGGTCACGGTCCAGGCGCGGGCCTCTTTCGGCCCGGCGGTGAAATAGGTGATGAGGCCGAGGAGCTTGTAGCCTTCGCGGATCAGGCGGTTGAGGCCGGGCTCCTCGAGGCCAAGCTCGGCGAGATAGGCCTTGCGCTCGTCCGCCGCGAGCTCGGCGAGCTCGGCTTCGATCTTGGCCGAGATGATGACGCAGCCGGCGCCTTCGGCCGTCGCGCGCTCCGCGACGCGCTTGGAATGCGCGTTGCCGGTCGCGGCCGAGGCCTCGTCGACATTGCAGACATAGAGCACGGGCTTCGCCGTCAGCAGATTGAGCGCCTTGAAGGCGGTCTCGTCCTCCTCGGCGACTTCGCGCGAGCCGGGCCGGCTTGCCTTCGCGGAGCAGCACGAGCGCCCGCTCGACCAGCTCGAGGGATTTCTTCGCCTCCTTGTCGCCGCCTGCGGATCTTGCGCTCGAGCAGCGGCACCCGCCGCTCCAGGCTGTCGAGGTCGGCGAGCATCAGCTCGGTCTCGATGGTCTCGGCGTCGGCGATGGGGTCGACCTTGCCCTCGACATGAATGATGTCGTCGTCCTCGAAGCAGCGCAGCACATAGGCGATGGCGTCGACCTCGCGGATCACGGCGAGGAACTGGTTGCCGAGGCCTTCGCCCTTGGAGGCGCCGCGGACGAGGCCGGCGATGTCGACGAAGGTGAGGCGGGTCGGGATCACCTCGGCGGATTTGGCGATCCTGGCCAGCGCGTCGAGGCGCGTCATCGGGCACCGGCACCTCGCCGACATTGGGCTCGATGGTGCAGAACGGATAGTTGGCCGCCTGCCGCCGCCGCGGTCTCGGTGAGCGCGTTGAAGAGCGTGGACTTGCCGACATTGGGCAGCCCGACGATGCCGCATTTGAAACCCATGTCGGTTCAGGTCCTCACGAGCCGAGCCAGCGGCGGAGCTTGCCGAAGGGGCCCTCGGCGGCGGACGGCGCCTCGTCCTTTTTCTTCGCCGGCGCCTTCCGCTCGCGCTTCGGCTCCGCGGGCTCGGGCCGCGCCTCGCCGGCCTCGGCTTCGGCCTGCATGGCGTGGGCGACGAAGGATTGGAACTTGTCGTTGGCGCCGCGTGCGAGGTCGGGGCGCGGCTTCGGCGATGGCGCCGAGCAGCGTCTCGAGCCAGGCATGATCGGCCTTGGCGAAATTCTGCAGCACGTGGTTGTGCACCAGCGCCTTGTTGCCGGGATGGCCGATGCCGATGCGGACCCGCACGTAGTCGTTGCCGATATGGGCGGTCAAAGATCTCAGGCCGTTATGGCCGGCAGTGCCGCCGCCGGTCTTGACCCGGACCTTGCCCGGCGCAAGGTCGAGCTCGTCGTGGAAGACGATGACGTCGGCAAGGTCGAGCTTGTAGAAGCGTACCGCCTCGCCGACCGAGCGTCCCGACTCGTTCATATAGGTCTGCGGCTTCAGCAACAGCACGCTTTCGCCGCCGAGCTTGCCTTCGGCGGCGAGGCCGGAGAAACGCTTGCGCCAGGTTGGAAAGTCATGGCTGGCGGCGATGGCGTCGGCCGCCATGAAGCCCACATTGTGCCGGTTCAACGCGTATTGCGCCCCCGGATTGCCGAGGCCGACAAAGAGCTTCATCTCTTCATCCTGACCGAAACGAAGGGCGACGATGAAGAAGGCGAAGGACGCTAGTCCTTCTTCTTCTTCTCTTCCTTCTCCTTCTCGGGCGCGGCTTCGGCCGCGGCGGCGCCTTCCTCGGCGCCTTCCTCGGCAGCGGCGGCCGCGGCGCCGGCGCGCCCTCCTCGGCAGCGCGGCCGACGATGGTGGCCACGGTGAAGTCGCGCTCGGCGATGGTCGGGCGTACGCCTTCCGGCAGCTTGATGGCCGAGATGTGGATGCTGTCGCCGATTTCGAGGCCCGTCAGGTCGACCTCGAAAAATTCCGGAATGGAGTCGGCCGGGCAGCGGACCTCGATCTCGTGGCGCACCACGTTGAGGATGCCGCCGCGCTTGATGCCCGGGGAGGCCGCTTCGTTGAGGAAGTGCACCGGCACCTCGACGGTGACCAGCGAGTCCTTGCTGACGCGCATGAAATCGACATGGATCGGGAAATCGCGCACGGGATCGAGCTGCACATCGCGGGGAATGACCCGCGTCTTGGTGCCGTCGAGGTCGATCATGAAGATCGTGCTCTGGAAATGGCCGGTGTGAATTTGCTGCCAGATCGCGCTTGTAATCCAGGGCGATGTTCTGGGGCTCGGCCTTGTCACCGTAAACGATGCCGGGGACGCGCCCTTCGCGGCGAACCGCGCGCGCGCCGCCCTTGCCGGTGCGTCCACGCGCCCAGGCCTTGAGTTCGACCGCCTCAGCCATGCTTCTCCTCCAACAAAAACGATCAGGGGCCCCGCGAAGGCCCCTCGAATAAACCCTGGTCCGCCCTTAAGGGCGCCATTCTCAAGATTGAGGGCGCTTATAGACGCCCCGCGCGGCCAAGACAATCCCGGACCTCGGCCATTTTCGCGGGAGGGTTGGTCGGAGGATCAGGTCCGCCAGGGATGCTCGGGCAACTCGGTCACGCCCAGAACCTTCACGCCGGCTTCGGCGACGGCGTGATCGTTCTCGACGACGCTGCCGCTGACGCCGATGGCGCCGACCAGGACCCCGTCCTCGTCGACGATGGGGACGCCGCCGGGGAAGGTGATCAGGCCGTCATTGGAATGCTCGATGCCGTAAAGCGGCTTGCCGGGCTGCGACAATTGGCCGAGCTGGCCCGTGGCCATGCCGAAGAACACGGCGGTCTTCGCCTTCTTGATGGCGATGTCGATGGAGCCGACCCAGGCATCGTCCATGCGGATGAACGCCTTCAGATTGGCGCCGGAATCGACCACGGCGATGCACATCTGCGTCTTCAGCTGGATGGCCTTCTTGCGTGCGGCCTCGATCGCCTTCTCCGCGTGCTCCAAATTGACGTGCATAAGCGCTCCTTCTGGTTAGCTTTAACGGTCCGCCGCGATCTCGAGGATCCTGTCGCAAGGGCCATATGGCGAGAGCATGTGGCTTCGACAAGGCTGCGACGAAATGCGCGCCGAATTTCCAGATCAATAGAACAGGCTCGATACCGACTTCTCTTCGGCGGTGCGGGCGATGGCCTCGCCGAGAAGCGGCGCAATGGGCAGCACACGAATGTTGTGCGCGTTCCTCACCGCGTCGCTGGGAAGAATGGAATCGGTAATCACGAGCTCCTTCAGCCGCGAGTTGTCGACGCGGGCGACGGCGCCGCCCGACAACACGCCGTGGGTGATGTAGGCGGTGACCTCGTTGGCGCCGTGATCGAGCAACGCCTCGGCGGCGTTCACGAGGGTGCCGCCGGAATCGACGATGTCGTCGACGAGCAGGCAGGTGCGGCCCGCCACATTGCCGATGACGTTCATGACTTCGGAATCGCCCGGGCGCTCGCGGCGCTTGTCGATGATGGCGAGCGGCGCGTCGATGCGCTTGGCGAGGCCGCGGGCCCGCACCACGCCGCCGACGTCGGGCGAGACCACGATGAGATTGTCGGCGTCGAAGGTGTCGCGGATATCTTGCACCATCACCGGCGCCGCAAACAAATTGTCGGTCGGGATATCGAAGAAGCCCTGGATCTGGCCGGCATGGAGATCGAGGGTGGCGACGCGATCGGCGCCGGCGCGGTCGATCATGTTGGCCACGAGCTTGGCCGAGATCGGCGTACGGGGGCCAGGCTTCCGGTCCTGGCGGGCGTAACCGAAATAGGGAATGACGGCGGTGATGCGCCGCGCCGAGGCGCGCCGCAGCGCATCGATCAGAATGAGCAGCTCCATCAGATGGTCGTTGGCCGGCGCCGAGGTCGACTGGATGACGAACACGTCCTCGCCGCGCACGTTTTCCTGGATCTCGACGAAGATCTCCATGTCAGCGAAGCGGCGCACGATGCATCTCGCCAGCGGCGTGTTGAGATAGGCCGCGATCGCCTCGGCGAGCGGGCGGTTGCTGTTGCCTGCAACCAGTTTCATGGGAGCCGCTCCTTGAGCGTCAGGGCCTTGCGTCCGCCGGTGACGAAACCAGTGGAAAGCGCGCTTTTAACAAGGCCTTGGGCCAAATGTAAACTCAGGCGCCGAACAGGACTGTGGATGCGGCTCTGTGACTTAACCACTCGGCTTCGGCAGGAGCTTGATGATGCCGTCGGCGGCGGCGCCGGCAGCAGCGTCAGCGACCGCGCCCCAGGGCCCGTTGAGGGAGCCCTTGGGGATGGTGTTCTGCTGGGAAACGGTGCCCAGCCTCTTGCCGCTCGGATCGAGAACCTGCCAGTCGATGCGAATACTCTGCTTGCCGCCGGAGGCGTCCTTGAGGCTGACCACGCCTTTGACGGTATAGGTGTTGTCCGACTGGACGCTGGTAAGCTTAACGCCTTTGGCATAGAGCCGCTTCTTGATGGCGGCGGTCAGGGACCTGGTGCCGTCGCCGGGTGCCCCCGATACCGGAGAGACGATGGTCGTGACCGGCCCTTTCGGCCGGGGGGGCGGCGCGGTCGCGGTCCTTGTGTTCGAGCTTGCGCTTGGGCTCGGCGGCGAGGCGGAAGCGGCCGGGGGTGGGGCGCTGCCGCCGGACAGGTTCGCGGCGAGCTCCGACGTCATCGTGCCGGCGAGGCTGCGCAGCGCGGCGCCGTCGACTCCGCTCCAAGGATCGCTGCCCTTGCGGCCGGGAACCAGCTGCTCGCCGGAGACGCGCGTGACGCGCTGTCCCTTGGCGTCGGACACGTCCAAAATATAGGAGATCTTGGCGCCCTTCTTCTCGCTGGTGGCGATGAGATAACTGCGGAGCGTGTAGGGCGAGCCGCTGCCATCCGGGGTCAGCGTGAGCTTGTTGGCCCCGGCGGCGGTGACCATTTCCTGGGCGAGGTTCTTGCCAATGTCCGGAGGCGCGCCGACGATCGGGGCGAGATCCATCTTGCTGACGCCGCCGCCGAAAATCCTGCTGGTGAGATCCTTGAAAAAACCGGCGTCAGCGGTCGCGGCGCCGGCGAAGGCGCAACACGTCAAGACCACCAGGGTGGTCAGCGCCGTGGCTGCGATACGCCCAAGCCGACAACGCGCGCGTCTTGGATTCGCGTCCAACAAATACTCCCTCTGTTGGCCGCAAAGCCCCCTTTGCGACGGTGCTCCGCACCCGCAGCGGGGCTCCCAAACCTCTTCGAAACAGGGGACATTAACCGCCCAGCCCCGCTCGCGTCCAGCTTAAGCATCAATGTGGCAAGGCTGCAGCAGGGCGAACGCGGGGTCAGGCAAGGACGATCGCGGAGATTTGGCGGCCATAATCGCGCTCGCCGTGGTGCTGAGAGCGGCGATAGCTGAAAAGCCGGGTCTCATCGCAGTAGGTGCAACAGCCGAGATCGGCTATGGCACCGACGCCGGCGCGCGACAGGCGGTCCCAGACGAAGCCCGGGAGGTCGAAATGCGGCTCGCCGGAGCCTTCGTCGGTGATGAAGAAGGCGCTGCTCTCGGGCTCATCGGCGAGGAAGCGCTCCATATAATCCGCACCCACCTCGTAGGCCTTCTGGGAAATGGCCGGTCCGATTACCGCGACGATGCTGGCGCGCTTCGCGCCCAAGCCCTCCATGGCGGCGATGGTGGCGTCGACGACCCCGGACAGCGCGCCGCGCCACCCGGCATGGGCCGCGGCGACGACCCGTGCCTCGGGGTCGCAGAACAGAACCGGCGCGCAATCGGCCGTGAGGATGCCGACGGCAACGCCCGGCGTTGAGGTGACGATGGCGTCGGCCTCGGGCGGCGTCCCCTGCCAAGGTTCGACGGCGACAACGGCGGTTGGGCTGTGGACCTGACAGAGCGTCAACAGGCGGTCGGGGGACACCCCCAAGGTCTCGGCGACGAGCGCCCGGTTCTGGCGGACATTGTCGGCGTTGTCGGCGGAGCCAGGCCCGCAATTGAGCGAGCCGTAGATGCCGGTCGAGACGCCCCCCTGCCGCGTGAAGAAGCCATGGCGAATCCCGTCGCAACGTGCGAGCTCATCGGCGGAGAACAAGATCCTGTCTGGCGTCACCATGCCGCCGAGGAGGATAAGGTCAAACTCCCTCAGACGAAAGGCGGCGGTGGTGGTAGCCCCGTGCTCGTCAGCGCGAGGACCTTGAACAGCACGCCCATTTGCTGGGGATCGGCGAGGCGCGCGGCGCCGGAGATGATCGCTGCCCTTTGCCCCTCGGTTGCGGTCGCCAGGAGCTGATCACGGCGCTCCCCAAGGCCGAGCTTGAGCAGAAACGCGCCTTGCGGCAGCGGCCCGTATGATTTCAGGCCGAGGGCCTCGGCACTCCGCTTCAACGCGGCGAAGTCGACGTGAGCGGAAAGATCGGCTTCGCCGGGCGTGGCCAGCGGATCGGCATAGCGGTGAGCGCGGACCGCTTGCAGCGTGTCGCCGTAACCGCTCTCGTCGTGACCGTAGTCGATCATCAGCACGGCGAGCGGGGCTTCCGCTGCGCGCCTCGCAAGCTCGCGCAGGAGCATCGACGCCGCGGGCCGCGTCTCGGCGACGGCGCCTTCGGGCGCCGCGCGTCCTGTCTCTTCAGGCGCGTCCTCGTCGCGCGCGGCGCTGCTGCTCACGGCAAAGGCGAAGCCGTCGGCGCTGGTCGTCACCAGCCGCTCGTACCAGGCGCCGCTGCGGCGGACGAACTGGCGGATGGGCAGCGCGTCGACGAACTCGTTGGCGATGACGATGAGGGGGCCTCGCGCGACCTCGTCGAGCGTTGCATACCAGCCGACAGGCGGCTGCGCGCCTTGCAGTGCGTCGCGTTGGGCTGCGGCGAGCACCGGGCTGCGTTCGATCAACGCCACGGACAGGCAGGCGAGAAACTTCGGCGACGCCCGCGCGGCACGGAGCGCATCGGCCATCAAGGTGCCCCGTCCCGGTCCGAGCTCGGCGATGGTCACCACGCCCGGCTCGCCCATGGCTTGCCACACCGCGCCCGCCCACAACCCGATCAGCTCGCCGAAGATCTGGCTGATCTCGGGCGCGGTGATGAAATCGCCCTTGGCGCCGATCGGCTGCCGCGCGGTATAAGCGCCGGCCGCAGTGTCGAGCAGGCAGGCTTCCATGAAGGCCTCGACGCTGATCGGGCCCTCGGCGGCGATGCGTTGCTTGAGCCGCGCTGCAAGCGAGGAACCTTGAGGCCTCGCGTCGCGCGACGCCGGTGTCATGTCGCGATGGCCGGCTTGGTCCTCGCGCGCCAGATCAGCCAGAGGCCGAGCAGGATCATGGGAATGGAATAGACGATGCCCGGCGTGAGAATGCCGATGTCGAGGGGATGGCCGACGTTGGGCTCGCGGAAGAACTCGACGACGCTGCGAAACAGGCCGTAGAAGCACAGGAACAGGCCGAAAATCGTTCCCGGTCGCGTCAGCGCCTTGTAGCGATAGGTGGCGATGGCGAGAATGGTGAACAAAACGACGCCTTCGAGCGCCGCCTCATAGAGCTGGCTCGGATGACGCGGCATGTCGTCGGCTCCGGGAAACACCATGGCCCACGGCACGTCGCTCGGCCGGCCGTACACCTCCGAATTGATGAAATTGGCGATGCGGCCGAAGAATAGGCCGAACGGGGTCGCGGCCGAGGCAACGTCGCCGAGCGAGAGCGGGTTGATGCCCTTGGCGCGCGAGAAGAAATAGACCGCGGTAATGACCCCGAGCAGGCCGCCATGGAATGACATGCCGCCGTTCCACACCGCGGGGATCTCGAGCGGATGTTGCCAGTAATAGCTCGGCTCGTAGAACAGGACGAAGCCGAGCCTGCCGCCGACAACGATGCCGAGCGTGATCCAGAGGAGAAAATCGTCGGCTTGCGGGACGGTCATTGGCGGCTTGCCGTTCCACAAATTGGGTCGAGATACGAGCCAGCGGCCGTAAAGCCAGCCGAGCAGGATGCCTGCCATGTAGGCCAGGCCGTACCAACGCACCGAGAGCGGTCCGATCTCCAAAGCGATTGGATCGATGATGGGGTAGGGGATGACGAAGAAGGGCATGGCCTCGGAAAGCGCTGGTCCCGGTCGGGGCCGACCCTTCACCGCCCGCTCTTAAGTGTCAAGGCTGGGGGGAAGCGGTTTCTGGCCGCAGCTTGATCGAAGCGCCGCCGCATCCCATAGTTGAGCGTCTCAGGCGAGTGCGAAGGTCTTCTCCATGACGCAGACATCCGGCAGGTTCTTCGATGAGCTCGGCAAGCTGATCACCGATGCCGCTGGCGCAGCGCAGGGCGTGCGCAAGGAAATCGAAAGCGTGGTTCGTGTCCAGGCCGAGAATATTCTGCGGGAGCTCGACGTCGTACAGCGCGAGGAGTTCGAGGCGGTGAAGGCCATGGCGCAGAAGGCACGCGAGGAGAATGACGCGCTCAAGCTTCGGGTCGCTCTGCTAGAGGCCGTGATTGATGACTTCGAGGTCGTGGTTGAAACGCCGCGCGCCAACCGGCCGGTCCGTCGCCGCAGACCCAAACGAGGCTGATCGCGTGAACAGGTGCCGCCCGCGAATCGGAGTCGGTCGCGGCAAGCTTCATCCACAGCTAATCCACTACCGTCCACAGCAATTTAAATCAGCGCTTCCGGGCGGCGTTGGTGAGCGCACAAACTCCGATATATAACTGATTCGCAATCTGATTCGCGGCGGCGTGACGCGTGCGCGGTAACTCTGACGAGGCCACAGAGAACACGCATGGCAACGACACAGGCTAACTACGACCAGTTCACCAACCCAGTGGACATGGTCGAGCACATTGCTACCATCCATGACTGGGCTTTCGAGCGAAGCGCTCCCGACGAGCTTACGCTTTCGGTCGAGGGGTCTTGGTGCGACTACCATCTCTCCCTGACTTGGCGCGACGATCTGGAGGCCCTGCACCTTGCTTGCGCATTCGACTGCAAGGTGTCGAAGGTCAAGCTCAATCAGGTCTATCGCCTGATCGCCATGATCAACGAGCAGCTTTGGCTCGGGCATTTCGATCTGTGGAAGGAAGACGGCATGTTGCTGTACCGCCATGGCTTGCTGCTCGCGGGCGCCAACACCCACGTCTCCCAATGCGAGGCGCTGCTTCATGGCGCGCTTGACGCCTGCGAGCGCTATTATCAGACCTTCCAGTTCCTGCTGTGGGCCGGCAAGTCGCCGGAGGATGCGCTCGCGGCAACCATGCTCGAAACCCAAGGACAGGCATGACGCTCCGCCTCGCCGGCCCGCTCCTCCTCGTCGGGGCCGGGAAGATGGGCGGGGCTCTTCTTGCCGGCTGGCTCCGCGAGGGACTCGATCCGGCCTCCGTCATGGTTCAGGACCCGGCGCCATCGCCCGAGATCGCCGCGATGATGGCGAGCCACGGCGTGCGCGTGCGGCCCAAGGTGGAGATGCCGGTTCCGCCTGCGGTGATCGTGGTCGCCGTCAAGCCGCAGCATCTCGACGGCGTGCTGCCGGCGCTTGCTCCGCTCTTAGGGCGCGACACTGTCGTGGTCTCGATCGCGGCGGGACGGACGCTGGCCAACCTGCAGTCGTTGTTGCCCTCGGGAACGCCGCTCGTCCGCGCCATGCCGAATACGCCGGCCGCCATCGGGCAGGGCATCACCGCGGCCTGCGCCAATGCCGAAGTGACGCCCGAGCAGGCGCATCTTTGCGACGAGTTGCTCGAGGCCGTCGGCGAGGTGATCTGGATCGGCGACGAGCATCTGCTCGATGCGCTGACGGCGATGTCGGGCAGCGGGCCGGCCTATGTGTTTCTGCTCGCCGAATATCTCGCAGCGGCCGGCGTTGACGCCGGACTTGACCCCGAGCTGGCGGCACGGCTCGCGCGCGGAACGATCGCCGGCGCCGGCGAGCTGTTGCGGCGCTCCGAGCTTTCGCCGGACGAGCTGAGAAAGAACGTAACCTCGCCGAACGGCGTGACCGCGGCGGCGCTCGAGGTGTTGATGGCCGAGAACGGCCTTGGCGATCTCCTCAAGAAAGCGGTCGCCGCAGCGGCCAAACGCTCGCGCGAGCTCTCCTCCTAAAGGCCTAATCCGGCGCTTCGCCGCGTCTTTCGACGGCCATAGAAAGCGCCTATGTTAAGGGGCAAAGGAGCTTTGCCATGTTGGACGATTTCAGTAACCGTAACCGCGCCATTCGGGCGGCGTTCGAGCTTGCTGCTGAACGCGGCTGGGATCAGGTCACCTTCACCGAGATCGCGGAGCGAACGGGCTTGGGACTTGCCGATCTTCGCCGCGATTTCACCTGCAAGACTGATCTGCTCAAGGGGTTTCAAGCCGAGGTCGATGCCGAGGTCCTTGGCCAAGATGAAGCCCGCCGCGGAGGAGCAAAAGCCACGTGACCGGCTGTTCGACCTGATCATGACGCGCTTCGAGGTGATGGCCCCGACAAGCAGGCACTGGAGCGCATTCATGAGGCGCTGCGCTGCCGTCCGGGGCAGGCGCGCAACCGTTCTGCTCAACGCTCGCCTCGCAATATTGGATGCTCACCGGCGCCGGCGCCAAGCTCGGAGGTCCCGGAACCGGGCTTCGCGTCGCAGGACTTAGCGCGATTTACGCCAAGGTGTTTCACGTCTGGCTCGACGACAAGACCCCAGGGCTTGATCACACCATGGCCGCACTCGACCGCAGGCTCCAGTTAGGCGAGCAACGGCTCGCAAGCACTCAAACCATGTGCGGCGATGTTTGCCGCTTTGCCTGCGGGTTCCTGCCGTGCGGGGGAAGCGGCGCGGCGAACGCGGGCGCGGCACGGAGCAGGCGCCCAGCGGACCGTCACCGAACCCGGCGGGCGCCTAAGGCCAAGAACGGTCAGAAGGCGTCAGTCCGGCAGGTCGTCCTCGTCGTCAGGACCCGACAGGTCTTCGGGACCTTCGCCGGGAAGCTCCGCGTCGGCCGGATCGATTTCGGCCGGGTCGGCGGGTCCGGCGGGAACGTCGAGGACCTCGCCTTCGACCTCGACCGGAGACGGCGGCGGCATGTTGCGTTCACGGCCGATCTCGACTCCGCCCCCGCCGATTTCCATCTCGATTTGCGAACCGGGTTGCTCTTCGTCCGAATTTTGTCGATGAGGGAGTTGGCCATGGCCCCTCCCGGTGCAAGCGCCAACGAAGCCGCCAAACCGAAGATCACCCTACGCATGGCTTTCCTCCCAACACGATGCGGAAAGACCAAACCTCAAAGCTCGGGGTTTGTCACCACGAAACCTAGTTGGTCCCAGGCTCCAGCTGTTCTTCGCCTTCGACGGAGTAGGGCTGATCCCAGCCCTCTCCCGAGGACTGATATCCCCAGGTCGCGGGATCGCCGACATTGTTTTCAGGCGCGGCCCCGGTCGTCATCGGGCTTGTCATCTCGCCAGGCAGGATCAGCGTGGGCATCGCCCCGCCGCTAAAAGTATCGCTCTGGCTGAAGGCCGCGGTTCTCCAGCCGCCCGCGACCAGCGCCAGGACCAAGAGTTACTGTTTTCGGCATCTCTTTTCCCCCAATCGAATCAGAACAAAATTACACGAGACACCCCTCATACGGGAACCGTTAGAACAGCTTTCAGCCCGCCCAGGCGAGACTGGCCCAAGGTGATGTCGCCGCCATGAATGCGGGCGATATCCCGGGCGATGGCAAGGCCGAGCCCGGTCGAGCCCGCGTCCTGGTTGCGGGCGTCGTCCAGGCGATAGAACGGCCGGAACACATGCTCGCGCTCGGCCTCGGGAATGCCGGGACCGTCATCGTCGACCTCGACCACGAGAGATCCGTTTTCCTTGCTGGCACTGACGGTGATGTGGTCGGCGAAGCGCGCCGCATTATTGACGAGGTTGGCGACGGCGCGCTTGAAGGCGTGGCGCCGGAGCGGCACCACCAGCGGCATTTCCTTCATGTCGACGCTGACCTCGTTGCGCCCATGGGTTTGGCTCTGCACTTCGGCCAGGACCTCGGCGATATCGGTGCGTACGATCTCCTCGCCAGCATCGCCCTTGGCGAAGGCGACATAGTCTTCGAGCATGGCCTTCATCTCGTCGACGTCGGAATGCATGGCGTCGAGTTCCGGCGACTCTCGAACATGGCGAGCTGAAGCTTGAAGCGGGTTAGCACGGTGCGGAGATCGTGGCTGACGCCGGCGAGCATGGTGGTGCGCTGCTCGACATGGCGCTCGATGCGGTCGCGCATCTCGATGAAGGCCTGCGCCGCCTGGCGCACTTCGCGGGCACCTCGTGGACGGAAGTCGGGTGGCGCCGGCCGCCCCTTGCCGAGGCTTTCGGCAGCCTGGGCGAGGCGGGAGGATCGGCTTGATCTGGTTGCGCAGGAACAGGATGGCGACGGTGAGCAGCACCAGCGAGGTGCCGAGCATCCACAGCAGAAAGATATGGGAGTTGGAGGCGTAGGTCCGGCTTCGCCGTGCCAGCACATGCATCACCGCCGTGTCGAGCTTGACGCGAATATCGACAAAGTCCGAGGTGCCGACGGTGTCGATCCAGAACGGCTTGCCGATCTGCCGCTTGATCTCATCGGAGAGGGTGCGGTCGAGCAAATCGAAGAACGGCTTCGAGCGCATCTGCGGCAGCTCGTCATTCGGTACGACTTGACGCGAAGGCCGAGATCGTCATTGGCGAGCTTGATCAGGGTCTTGTAGTCCGAATCCTGGGGATAGGATTTGTAGACGTCGATCAACATGGCGACGCTCTGCACCGTCGCGGTGGACAGCCGCCGGGTCACCGTCTCCCAGTGACGCTCAAGGAAGACGAAGGTAACCACCGATTGCAGCAGCACCATCGGCGCGATGATGATGATCAGGGCGCGGGCGTAGAGACCCTTCGGCAGCCGGTCCCTGATCGCGGTTGCGAACCTGCCGTAGAGGGTGCGGGCCCCGGCAAAGACGGGCTTGATGTCGGGGATGGCGAGGGTCATTCCGAGTAGAGAATGTAGCCTTTGCCACGGACCGTCTGCAGGTAGAGGATCGGCCGGATCCTTCTCGATCTTGCGCCGCAGGCGGTTGATCTGGACGTCGATGGCGCGCTCGCCGCCATTGTCATTGTCCTTGGCGAGTTCATGGCGGGAGACGGCGTGCCGGGGCGTTGGGCGAAATAGCGCAAGAGCTCGCGTTCGCGCTCGGTCAGGCGCACGGTCTCGCTGCCCTGCTTGAGCTCGCCGCGGCCGATGTGAAACACGAAGCTGCCCATGCGGACCTCGCCGGCAGGCGAGACGACGGCGCGGCGGCGCAAGGACATTGGTGACCCTGAGCAGCAGCTCGCGTGGCTCGAAGGGCTTGGCGAGATAATCGTCGACGCCGGTCTCGAGACCTTCGATGCGCTGCTCGGGCTCGGCGCGCGCGGTCAACATCAGGATCGGCACCTGGAACTTACGCCGGAGCGAGCGGGCAAAATCGAGGCCGGGATGATGCGGCATCATCACGTCGAGGATCAAAAGGTCGAAGGCCAGACTGCGCATGGTCGCGCGCGCCGACGCCGCGTCGATCGCGGTGGTCACGCGGAAGCCGTGCTCCTGGAGATAGCGGGCGAGAAGGTCTCTGATCCGGCTGTCATCGTCGATGACGAGAATGTGCGGGGAACTGTCGTCAGGTGCCCGGCCGCGATTGAGTTTGATGGTCGCTGGCATCGTCATGGCACCTCGGTTTCCCCGTCATCGTCAGCGGCCACCGGCGAGGTGGACATGATGGAGAAGACTTTAGGCCGTTCTTCGGCATTGATCATGGCTTCCAGGAAGCTGCGGACCACCACGTCGGCGCCGGGACCGGCCGCCCGCAGCGCCTCGGCGAGGCGCAAATGCTGGGGCGCGGCGAGGCGTTTTGCCAAGGCCCGCCCGGAATTGGTCGGATAGAGCTGGCGTTCGCGGCGGTCGACATTGCCGGGCCGCTGGACGATGTAGCCCTGGTCGATGAGCTGCTTGAGCACGTGGCCGAGGCTTTGCTTTGTGATCTTGAGGGCCTCGAAGCAGGTCGGCGACGGCGAGCAAGCCGAATGGCGATTGACGAAATGAAGCACGCGGTGATGGGCGTGGCCGAAGCCGAAGTCTTGTAGGATCGCGTCGGGGTCGCGGGTGAAGTCGCGAAGTCGGGAAAAACAGGAGCTCGGCGAAGGCAAGGAGCTCGGCATCAGACCACCGCCCGGCTTTACGCCCCGAGGCAGCGCGGTCGCCGCCATCGCGCCGCTTGGCGTCGAAGGGCCGTGTCAGGGGATCATTTATGTCAGCCATGTTGACTTAGTTTTTGGCCTGCGTTAGAGGATCATTTATGTCAGTGATGTTGACTTAATCCGGTCCTTGATACTCCCCCTGGAGGATCATCGCGCAATTCTTGTGGTATGACCCGGGAAGCATAATAAAGCCTCGGTTCGGGCTGGGCTGTGCCGGTGGGCCCGAAGAAGAAGGAGTGGAGGCCAGCCACCAATGGCTAGCGAGCCATACGACAAACGCCAGGGCTTCATCTGGCTGAACGGCGAGCTGATCCCGTGGGGCGACGCGCGGGTGCATCTCCTGACCCATGCACTCCATTACGGCAGCGCCGTGTTCGAAGGCGAACGCGCTTATGACGGCGAGATCTTCAAGCTCACCGAGCACAGCCAGCGTCTGCACGAGTTTGGCCAAGGGGCTCGACTTCGACAAACCCCCATTCCGTCGCTGAGATCGACAAGGCCTGCCGCGACGTGGTCAGGGCCAACCGTCTGGTCGACGGCTACGTCCGGCCGATCGCCTGGCGCGGCAGCGAGCAGATGGGTGTCTCGGCGCAGGCGACCAAGATCAATCTCGCCGTCGCCGCCTGGGATTGGGGCTCCGACCTTGATCTCGGCGGCCCTGACCAAGGGTCTCAGGCCGAACCATCGCCAAATATCGCCGCCCGGATCCAGCCACGGCGCCGGCGAAGAGCAAGGCCGCCGGCCTCTATATGATCTGCACAATCGAGAAGCACCGGGCCGAGCGGGAAGGCTATGCCAATGTGCTGATGCTCGATTCGCGCGGGCGGATCGCCGAGGCGACCGGCGCCAATATCTTTTTCGTCAAGGACGGCGTGCTGCATACGCCGACGCCAGACTGTTTCCTCGACGGCATCACACGGCGCACGGTGATCGATATCTTGCCCACAAGCGGGGCCTTCAGGTGATCGAGCGCACGATCATGCCCGAGGAGATGGCCGAGTTCTCGGAATGCTTCATCACTGGCACCGCGGCCGAGGTCACACCGGTCTCCGAGATCGGCCCCTATCGCTTCGCCGTCGGCGACATCACCCGCATGCTGATGGCGGACTACCAGGCCCTGGTGCATCCGGCCAGGGGAAAGCGCCGCCAAGGTCGCCGCTGCAGGGTAGGGATCTTCGCCATCCCGCGCGAGGCGCGATCCGTGCTAGGGTCGCGCCCGCCATGGCCGTGGAGGTTCACCACCTCAACCGACCCGCTTTCGACCGGGATTTCGGCGAGCAGCTTATGCGCTGCTCGGCTGGCGCCGCGATGTCAGGCGGTTCAAGCGCGATGCTCTGCCGGACGGCACGGTGGAGCGTGCTCGCGACCGCGCGGCTGTCGCCGTCCGTGGGCTTAAGCGAGCCCTGGCGCTTCGTCATCGTCACCGAGCAAGTCCGTCGCACCGCGATCCGCGACTGCTTCGAGGATACCTTCCCGACGCCCAAGCCTTGCGGGCGCAGGAGCCCGACCGCGCCCAACTCTATGCGCGCCTCAAGCTCGCCGGGCTCGACGAAGCGCCGTGCCAGGTCTGCGGTGTTCGCCGACCGGGCGACGTCGCAGGGCCATGGGCTTGGTCGGCATGACCATGCCGCAGACGCTGGACTATTCCGCGGCGATCGCCATCCACACGTTATGGCTCGCCGCCCGCGCGGAGGGCATCGGGCTCGGGTGGGTGTCAATTCTCGATCCGGTTCGCGTCGCCGGGATATCTTGGAGGTGCCGCGCGGCCTGGAGTTTCATCGGCCATCTCTGCATCGGCTATCCGCAAGAAGAGCAGGATGTGCCAGTATTGCAGCGCGAGGGCTGGGAGAAGCGGCATCTCGAGCGCCGGAGCGCGTCATTTACAGATGAATGCTAAAGCACGGCGGTCTAGAATTCGCCGGCAGAGAGCTGGGGGAGGGGGCCATCTACAGATCGCTGATGGGGCTGGTTCTGGCTCTTCTGTTCGCGGGCAAGCCTTCACCGCCGCTCCGGCGCGTCACGCCGATGCCGGCCACTCGGTGCTTGGCGGCAGCCGGCTGGCGCATTGCCGCATCAGAGCTTGGTGCAGCCAGCCCGTGTCTGGCGCGACTGCCAGAGGATCGCCCGCTGCAATGGCTGCCGGCCGGTCTATCATTGCCGGGCCTGCTCCTATCAACGCCAATGCACCAGCCGCTACCGGCCGTGCGACTGGGCCGATGTGTGCGTGTGGGGCCCGTATTTGCCATTGGCGCCGAAGGGTGTGCCGATACGATAGTCGGGCCTCTACTCGGCAGCCCGCTTTGGGATGGTCCGCCAGCGGGCGAGGGCGACATCGTCGCGCGCGTTGGCCTCGACCCAGCCCGTGCCTTCAGGTCCGCTTTCGCGCTTCCAGAACGGCGCGCGGGTCTTGAGGTAATCCATGAGGAACTGGGCGGCGGCGAAGGCTGCCTCGCGTGAGCCGACGCGGTGACCACCAGCACGATGTTGTCGCTCGGCTGGAGCGGCCATGCGATGCACGATCAAGCTGGCCTGCAGCGGGCAGCGGGAGCGGGCCTCGGCCTCGATGCGGGCGAGCTCGGGTTCCGTCATGCCGGGATAGTGCTCGAGCGTCATCATGTCAGGGCGCCTCTTCGCGCATGGTGCCGAGAAAGGCGACGATGGCGCCGATGTCGGTGCGTCCGGCCTGTAGCCCCGCGATCTCCTCGCCAAGGTCGAAATGCTCCTGCTGTACGCGGATCATCCTAGCCTCCGGTCACCGGCGGGAAGAAGGCGATCTCCCGCGCCCCAGCAAGGTGGCGTCATGGCGGACATGCGTCTGATCGACCGCGGCGCGGATCACCTCCGGCTGCGCGAAGGCGGCGTCGAAGCGGTCCCTCGCGATTTCAGCCAGGCGATCAGATCGGCGATGGTGCGCCGCTCGCCGGCTCCTCGACGTCCTCGGCGGCGATGCCGGTGCGCTCCTTGACCCAGGCGAAATAGCGGAGCCTCATCTGGCTACCTTTCCTCGTCCAGCAATGGCTCACCGAGGCCCGCAGATAGTCGTAGCCGGTATAGAGCGTCAGCAGCGCCGCGATCCACAGCAGCGTCAGGCCGAACTGGGTGGTGTAGGGCCAGACCTTGTCGCCGGCGGGACCGGCGAGCAGGAAGCCGATGGCCACCATCTGCGCCACCGTCTTCCATTTGGCGAGCCGCGTCACGGGCACGCTGACGGCAAGCGTACCGAGAACTCGCGCAAGCCCGAGACCAGGATTCCCGGCAGAGGATGATGAACCGGCCCACAGCGACCAGCCGGCGATGGTCTGATTGGCGGCGAGCATCAGCAGCGCCGCCGAAACGATCAGCTTGTCGGCGATCGGGTCGAGCATACGCCCGATGGAGCATTGCTGCTCCCATACGCGGGCGAGATAGCCGTCGAGGAAATCGCTGAACCGGCGGCAATGAAGATCCACATGGCGAGCCAGCGGCCCCAATCGCCCGCGACGAAGAAGCAGGCGACCAGCGCCGGGATGGCGAGGATGCGGCCATAGGTGAGGATGTTGGGCAGATTCCGAAGCGGCTCGGCGTGCGTTCGCGCGGCGCGCTCCGTGCTCCGGTCACCATATTGGAGCCTCCGTCCAACTCACCGTCCTCCCTCGTGGAAGTGCTCGTAGATCGCCTTCGCCATCTGCGCGCTGATGCCGCCGACCCCGGCGAGATCGGTGATGCCGGCGCGGCTCACGGCTTGGCCGAGCCGAAATGCTTGAGCAGGGCGCGCTTCCGGGATGGACCGATGCCTGGAACCTCGTCGAGCGGGGAAGCGTGGATCGCCTTCTTGCGGCGGGCACGGTGGGCGCCGATGGCGAAGCGATGGGCCTCGTCGCGGAGCGTCTGGATGCAATAGAGCACGGGATCGCGCGGCTCGAGCAGCAGCGGCTCGCGCCCCTTGAGATAAATGCGCTCGCGCCCGGCGTTGCGGTCGGGTCCTTGGCGACCGCGGCGACCTTGATGTCGGTGAGGCCGAGTTCCTCGAGTACGGCAGTCGCCGCCGAGAGCTGCCCGGGGCCGCCGTCGATCAGCACGAGATGGGCGCGGCCCATCCGATGGCGCGTCCTTGTCGCGCGCGAGCTTGCTGAAGCGCCGTGTGAGCATCTCCCGCATCATGGCGTAATCGTCCCCAGGGGCAAGGTCCTCGGAGCGATGTTGAACTTCCGATATTGATTCCTGATGAAGCCCTCCATTCCCGCCACAATCATGGCGCCGACGGGATTGGTACCGGAAATGTGGCTATTGTCGAACACCTCGACGCGTCGGGCGGCTCTTCGAGGTCGAACAGCTCGGAAGCCGGGCGAAGAGGCCGGTTGCGAGGACGACTTCGGCGAGTCGCCGCGCCAGGACCTCGCCGGCATTAATCAGGGCCTCTGCCACGAGATCGAGCCTCTCCGCCGCGCTGCGGCGCGAGCACGCTGACGTTGGCCGGCGCAAGCGACAAGAGCTTCGCCGAGTAGACGCCGGCCGGGGATGTCGTCGGACAAGAGCGCGGGCTTCGGCGCCGGTGTCGTCGTCGAACTGCGCCACGAAGGACTCCAGACCTCCTCGACGGGCAGGCTCTTGTCGGCGCGGGGGAAATAGGCGCGGTTGCCCCAGTTGTGGCCGGTGCGGAAGAAGAACACCTGGATCGCGGTTGGCCCGCGTCTTGATGGGCGGCGAAGACGTCGGCGTCCTTGACGCTCTCGGGATTGACGCCCTGATGCGACTGGACATGCGACAGTGCCGTCAGGCGGTCGCGGAAGCTCGCCGCGCGCTCGTAGTCCTGCTTCAGGCTCGCCTCGTCCATGAGCTTGTGCAGGCGCCGCTTCACCTCGTCGCTCTCGCCGGTGAGGAAGCGGAGCGCCTCGTCGACGAGTGCGGCGTATTCCCCTCGGTCACCTCGCCGGTGCAGGGCGCGCTACAGCGCTTGATCTGATAGAGCAGGCACGGCCTGACCCGTGTCTCGAAATAGCCGTCCGAGCAGGACCGGAGCAGGAAGGCCCGCTGCAGCGTGTTGATGGTGCGGCCGACGGCGCCCGCCGAGGCGAACGGGCCGAAATAGTCGCCCTTCCGGCTCCGGGCGCCGCGATGTTTCAGGATCTGCGGGAATTGATGGTCGCGGGCGATGAGAATGAACGGAAAGGATTTGTCGTCGCGGAGCACCACATTGTAGCGGGGCTTCAGCCGCTTGATGAGGTTCGCCTCGAGCAGCAGCGCTTCCATTTCGGTCGCGGTGGTGACGAACTCCATGCTCGCGGTGTCGGCGACCATGCGGGCGATGCGGTTGTTGTGCCCTTGGCCGCGCGCATAGCTCTGGACGCGCTTCTTGAGGTGCCGCGCCTTGCCGACATAGAGCACCTCGCCTTTCGCATCGATCATGCGATAGACGCCGGAACCGGCCGGGGCGGTCTTGGCGTGGCGGGCGATGACCTCCACACCCTGTTCTCCCCCGAGCACGGCGTCGCGCACGCGGGACAGGAGCGAGGGAGTGGCGCTGTCGGGTTTCTCGAGGGGCATAAAATCCTTAGGTTTTCGGCGCTTCGAAGGGCGCCGGCCTGAGGCGAAGGTAGGACCTCAAGCGGGGCCATTCAAGGTCCCGCCTCGCGGAACGCGTTTTCGTCCCTAGGATTTCGCGCCTTCGCCAGGCCGCCAGGAGAGATGCTGACCGCTATCGAGGGCGATCATCTGGCCGGTCACCGATGGCGTGTCGAGCAGGAAGCGTACGGCCGCGGCAAATCTCCTCCATGGTCGTGGCCCGCCCGAGCAGGGTCGCGCGACATTCGCGCTCGAATTCGGCCTCGCTCTGGCGGCGGTTCGGCAGCACCGGGCCGGGACCGATGGCATTGACGCGGATGCGCGGGGCGAGCGCCTGGGCCAGGGTCTGCGTCGCGGTCCACAGCGCCGATTTGGCGATGGTGTAGGAGAAATCCTTGGGGTCGGCCGCCACACCTTCTGATCGATCATATTGATGACGGCGCCGGAGGCCCCCTGGGGAAGTGCCCGGGCGAAGGTCTGGGTGAGGAACACCGGCGCGCGGAGATTGACGTCGAGTTCGGCCTGCCAACCGGCCCAGTCGAGCGTCTCGATGGCGTCGGCTTCGAACCGCGCGGCATTGTTGATGAGGCAGGTCGGGGCGCCGACTGTTCGGCGCAGGACGGCACCAAGCGGCGAAGCTGATCCTCACGGGTGAGATCGGCTTGCAAGCGCCACCGCCTTGGAGCCGAGGCGCTCGATCTCTCCGACCAGAGCTTCTGGCCGCGGCGGCCGAACTATGGTAATGCACGCCGATCTGCCAGCCGTACGCGGCGAGATCGAGCGCGATGGCGCGACCGAGCCTGGCAGCGGCCCCGGTCACAAGGGCGGTCGGACGTCCGTGTTCCTCACCCATGATGTTCGTCGGGCTGGTCGCTGCGTGCTCTGGTTACCGCCGCCGGTCGGCGGCCAACCTGCTTAGCCGGGTTCGCGCCGGAATGGCAACCTCGCGCCGGTCGAGCGAGAGTGCGCTCCGCCTATTTCATCACCTTCTCGCGGTGGCCGAGATGGCCCTCGATCCACGAGGGTGCCGACCACGTCGAGGATGACGCGGCAGGCGAGCTGCGCCGTGTTGTCGTTGACGTCGTAGGGCGGCGAGACCTCGACCACCTCCATGCCGCACAAGCCTTCGGCGGCGATGGTGCGGATCATCTCCAGCGCCTCGCGCGGCAGGAGCCCGCCAGGCTCCGGCGATCCGGTACCGGGCGCGAAGCCCGGATCGATCGAATCGATATCGAAGGAGAGATAGACCGCCTTGCAGCCTTCCCAGGCCATCTCGAGCGCGATCTCGGCGGCCTTGGCCGGGCCGTGTTGTCGATGTCCTGCATGGTGAGGACGCTGGTGCCGCGACGTTTCGCGACGGCCGTGCCCGGCCTGTTGCCGTACCAGCCGCCGATGCCGACCTGCACCAGATTCTTCGGGTGGCAGTTCGGCAAGCCCGACATCGTGCATGTGGCTGTGATCGCGGTGGGTCGTCGCGGTGCCCTCGTGGGTGGTCCAGAACCACGGCGTCGTGTGCATCCGCTCATCCATATCCTTTTCCTGGATGTCGATATGGCGGTCGATGTGGATGATGCCGACATTGCCGTCGATATGTGGCGCGATGCCGCGGACGTTGGGGAAGCCGAGGCTATGGTCGCCGCCGCAGATGATGGGGAAGACACCGGAGGTGTAGATATGCGAGACGGCCTTGGTCACCTGGTCGAAGGTCTTCTCGATATTGCCGGGAATGACGAAGATGTCGCCCGCGTCGCAAAGATCGAGCTCCTCATAGATGTCGACGCCGCCGTCGAACCAATACCCGTCATAGAGCGCCGAGATGCGCCGCACCGCCTGCGGGCCGAAGCGGGTGCCGGGGCGGTAGGTGGTGGCGGAATCGAACGGCGCGCCGACGAAGGCCGCCTCGAAATCGCCGACCTTGCGGATGTCCTCGCAATAGGGCGCCTTCATGAAGGTGTTGATGCCGGCGAAGGCGGGCTGATGGCCGCGGCTGAACAACGAGATATTGCGATCGACGACGGAGTCGGCGGCTTCAAGTCCGAGCTTCAATGATCGTCGCGTGTCCTCGTCCTGCTTCTTCTGCGAGATGCGGGCGAGCTTGGCCATGGTCTTGGCGCCGTCGGTGTCCTCGCGCCTGACACCATGGGTGTGCGGGTGGCTGATGCTCGTGACCGCCGCCGCGCTTCTTCCGTCCTGCCATGTCGTGTCCTCGCTGCCAATACTGCGGGCAACTATGGCGCACCGGCCCGCGCGGGGAACAGAGCGAAATCCTCAATTGAGCGGCATTGAGCGGATCAATGCTGCGGCGCCCGGCAGGCGGCAAAATCGCCGGCCCGATAATGGATTTTAGCGCTTCAATGTGCCGCCGCCAGCGACTGCCGATCTCGGCGAGGAGCAGCTGGCGCGCGAGATTCGTGGGCGCGCGCTGGTTGGTAATGACGAACACGGGAATGCTCGGCTGCTCGGCACGATGCAGCAGCGGCCACAGCCGGCCAGCCGCAACATCGGGCGCGGCGAAGCCTTCGGGAAGAAAGCAGATGCCGACGCCCAACAGCGTGAGTCGCTTCGCTCGTCGAGATGCTCCGATAGGCCGGCGACCTGAAGGCCGAGCCCGTGTCGCGTCCGAAAGGCCGTCAGCACATCCGGCTCATCCGCGCCGGTGAGCACGAAAGCCTGCTTCGACAGCGCCGACGGGTCGTCGAAGGTCTTGCCGAAAAGCGGATGGGTCGGACCGCAATAGGCGCCGTGCGATTCATCGAACAGAAAGTCATAGCTGAGGTCGGAGCGCAAAGTCTGCGCCGGTGCCACACCGATATCGATCTCGTCGCGGAGCAGCGCCGCGGCGACCGAGTCCCAGGTGGTGATGTCGATCAGGATCTCGACCCTGGGATGGCGGTCGTGGAACCGGGCGATGGCGGCGTCAAAGCGCTCGCACACCAGACTCGAGATCACCTGGATCGAGATCCTGCCGCCGGACCTCCTCGGTGAGGTTGCTGAGCCGCTTCGGCACGTTGCGGACGAGGGAGTTCAGCGAGCGGCAGGTGTCCGCGACCAGCATGCCTTCGTCGGTCAGCTCGAAGCCGCGCGGCCCGCGCCGGCACAAGGTCACGCCGAGCTCCGCCTCGAGGCGCTTCAGCGCCAGGCTGAGCGCCGGCTGCTTGCGGCGAAGCGCCCGTCCGGCGCGGCTGACGCCGCCGGCTTCGACGATCTCGTGGAACGTCTTCAACAGGTTCCAATCGACATTGCGGGAGAAGTTGGGCGTGGGGCGGAGCATGACAGGACACCCTTAGTTTCGGTTTGGCGGCGGGCCAAGGCGCGGCAATCGCCAATTCAACACCGAGTTGGCGCAGGTGGCAAAGGCGCGATGGCGCCGGCGGCGAGGCCCCATGATCTCGGCGCTGTTCGGATTGGCGAGCGCGCTCAGCCTCGGCGGCGCCGATTTCATGGCGCGGTTCAGCGCGAGGGCCCTCGGCGCGCCATTGACTTACGGCTTCGTGCTTCTGGTCGGAGCCTTGGGGGCCACCATCTGGCTCCTCGCCAGCGGGGCCGAGCTGGCGTGGTCGCCGCTCGGCTGAACGGTTTCGCCGTTGCCCACGGCATCTTCGTCGCCGTGATGTGCATCCTGCTTTATGTCGCCTTGGCCCGCGGACCAATCGCGGTGGTGGCGCCGATCGTCGCCGCCCACCCGGCGCTGGTGTTGCTGGTGAACGTGCTCGCGGGCGTGCGCCCGAGCGCGCTGCAATGGGGCGCCATGCTCGTCATCCTTGTCGGCGGCATCGTCATCACCCGAAGTGCCACATCCGAGACCGGACATCGCCAACGCTGAGAGAAACCGGGCCACGGTGCTGATCGCCGTTGGCGCCTCGGTGGCTTATGCCGGGATTTTTCTGACCGCTCAGGTGTCGACGCCGCTGATCGGGGCGATTGCAGACGATGTGGATCGGCCGCTGGACCGGCCTCGTCGTCATTGCCCTGATCCTGCTGGTCCAAGGCGTCAGGCCGCGGGTGCCGGCCGAATGGCTGCCCTTCGTCAGCCTTCAGGCGGGCCTCGACGCCGCCGGCTATTTCACGCTGCTCGCCGGCGCGAAGAGTGCCGCGCCGCACATCACTCTGGTCGTTGCCTCCGGCTTCAGCGTGGTGACGGTGCTGTTGGCGCGGATCGTCATCAACGAGTTGGTGAGCAAGACGCAATGGGCGGCGATCGGTCTGATCGCCGCGGGCACGGCGCTGCTGACGGCGACGTGAGCGGTCAGCCCCAGACCCGCCCCGGCCGCACGCTGTCGATCTGGTAGTCGCTTGCATGCCGCGTGAAGAACTCCTTGCCGAAGCGACGCGCCGCCTTGATCGGCTCGCCGGGATCGCGCAGCACGTCGCCGCGGGCGTTGCCGTAGCCGTGCACCACGCCGACGAAGGTCGAGTGCGTGTAGCGGGAGAATTCCTGGATCTGGGAGAGCACTCCGCCGGAGACCATCGGGAAAGGTCTCCTCCGAGCTCAGCACGAGGCCGATGCGCTTGCCCGTCATGCCCTTGATCACGTCTTCGGAGCCCGGATAGGACGCCGCGTAGTAACAGAAGGTGCGGTCGAAAAACGCCTTGAGCTGCGCCGAGGTCCCGTACCAGTAGATCGGCGTCGCGGCGATAAAGCCGTCGGCCGGCAGATAGCGGTCGAGGAACACCTCGCGGAAGCCGTCATCGATCGCGCATTCGCCGTCGGGCTTCCGGCATTTGCGGCAGTCGCGCAAGAATGCGTGGAGGAAATCGTCGGCGAAGACGAGATCGGCCTCGTGTCCGCCTTCGGTCAGTCCCTCGAGCACGGCTTCCGCAAGCAGCGCGGAGTTGCCGTTGCGGCGCGGGCTCGAGGAGAGAACGAGAGCCTTCATGGGTTTATCCTCGCAACAATTCGGCGGCGGCTTCGTCGAGTGCGCGCTGGAACTCCGGCAGACGTCCGGGCGACGCGACGCAATGGCCCCAAGGCGAGTTGAACACGCGCAGCTCGGCGCGACGCATGTTCGAAACTTCGGCGGCGTTGTCTGCGGGCACGAAATACATGTCGGTGCTGCACGGCATCAGAATCGCGCGCGCGGTGATCGACTGCAAAGCGCGGGTGAAATCGCCGCCATAGATGGCGTTGTCGCTGATGTCGCCATGCTGCCAGGTCCAGATCTTGGCGAGGAGATCGTTGGCGTCCCAGTTGAGGTGATCCTCCTCCCAGTCGCGCACGAAGTCCTCGAGGGTAGCGAAGCCAAGCTCGCGATAGAGCCGCTTGGCGAAGAAATCATGGGAGTAGGCCCAGGCAACATAGACGCGGCCGAACGCGCGCAAGCCTTTCTCCGGCGCGCGCGGTGTAGTCGCCGCCATTCCAGGCACAATCCGCCTCGAGCGCCGCCTTGGGGCCGTCGAGGAAGGCGTAATTGAGCGGAGAGCAGCGGGCCGCGCCGCAATAAGGCAGGATCGCCTTGACGACATCGGGGTACTGCGCTGCCCATTGATAGGCCTGCATCGCCGCCATCGACCAGCCAAGCACGAGAGCGATGCGCTTGACGCCAAGGCGCTCGGTGAGCAGGCGGTGCTGGCAGGCGACGTTGTCGAACAGGGTGACATGGGGAAAGCGCGGGCCGTCCTGCGGGGGAGGGGTGTTGCTTGGCGAGGACGAATAGCCGTTGCCGAACAGGTTGATCGACACCACGAAGTGCCTTGCCGGATCGATGGCGCGGCCCGCTCCGAACAGGGGCTCGTTGCGGAGGTGGGTGCCGGTATAGAAGGTCGGCAGCACGACCGCGTTGTCGCCCGCCGCATTGAGCGTGCCATAGGTGGCGTAGGCGAGCTTGGCGTTGCGGAGCACCGCGCCGGACTGCAACGGCACGTCGCCAAGCTCGTAGATGTCAAAGCCTGCCATCGGCAACCATCCTCCGCCGGCGTGGCCATGCTCAGTTGTAGCGCCGGCGATAGGCTTCGGCAGCAGCTTCGAAGCAGGCAAGCGGAGGCCGCACCACGCCGGCGCCGATCTGGCCGCCGTCGCGGCCGGCGATGCCGACATCCATGACCGGGAGCACCTCGGTCTCGATCAACCTTCATGATGTCGATGCCGGTCGGCGAGCCGCGATAGCCGAGGGCGGGAATGAGATAGTCGGGGTTCTCGCCGACGGTGATCTGGTAGAGCTCCTCGTTGCGCGCGATCATGGTCGCGTAGGAGCCGCCCTGATAGGCCTGGAGGGCTGGGGCAGAGGCCTGGGCGAAGCCGCCGAGGCCGATGGTCTCGGTGATGATGCTCTCGCCGCCCATCCAGGTGATCTCGTCCTCGCTGTGGCCTTCGAACAGCTTGGCCTCGACGGAGGCGTGTGGTCCCCTGAACCAGGTGTCGCCAAGGCCGCTGACGCGAATGGCGAAGCCGTTGCAGTTGAAGGCGAGCGCGGTGACGACGCTCGACAGCCTCGATATCGCGGGCGGCATCGGCCGTGGCTTTGGCGGCCGCCATGGACAGCCGCAGAAAGAAGTAATGGTCGTCGGTCATGGCCTTGACCGCCGTGGTGATGCGTTCGCTTCCGGAGGCGGCAAGCCTGAGCAAGCGCCGGCGTCAGCTCGCGCAAGAACAGCAGCGCGGCGGCGGTATTCCGCGAATGAAGCTCGTCGCCCATGTTGAGCGCGCGCTTCATGATCGGCTTGAGCGGAATGCGACCCGCTTCATGCAGGGCCTCGGCAATCACCGGAATGATCTCGTTCTGAATCAGCAGCAGCCGTTCGCGCACGCCGTCGTCATAAACTCCGTAGTTCAGGCGGCGCGGGTTGGAGCCCTCATAGATGTTGCAATAGGCGACGTTGCCGAATGTCGTGTTCTCGACGACGAACACCGGCATCGAGGCGGAATAGACGCCGGCGAGCGAGCCGATGCAGCCGAAATCGTGGCAGGCGCCGACCGTGATCTCGCCGGCGTCGAGCTTCGCGATGACGTCGTCCCTCGTCTCGCCAAGAGTCTCGAACAGGGCGGCGCCGATGATGGCCTCGCGCTGGCCGCCACTATAGTCCGGCCAGGGCGTCGGCGGTCCGGAGGTGAGGATGGTCGTCGGCGTAAAGCCGGGGACCACCTCGCCGGCGGGTCGGACGTCGATCAGGGTCGGCTCCGACGTGGTGAGCCGGTCGAAGGCCAGCCTGTTGGCTTGGGCGCGGCTGGCGGCTGCGTCTTGCATGCGTTCCCCGCTGTGAGTTAATTGGTCGATTAATTAGTGGCTGGGAGAGTGTTACTTAACCGCTTCCTTAAAGCAAGTCCGTGCAAGTGCATTGCATCCTACTCCCGACCGGTCCTAGTGTCGTTGATCGTCGATTTGAGGCTCGTCGGGCTTTTGCGCCCCGAAATCGGGCGCGGACGCTTTCCGGGAAGTTGCGGTTGGTGTAATTCGGCAGGGAGGACTCGGTCGCGTGCGCCTTAGGAGGGGCCGTGGCCGCGGAGCAAGCCAATGAACGAGATCAGAGAAGAAGAACCGATGGCGCATCAACCAACTAGGGGTCTTGAACGCATGAAGCGCGGCGAGCGGGAGATGCGCAGGGCAGCTCCGATCGGCCCCAGGCGCGAGGATCATAGCGCCGCCCGCGTCGACACCTTCATGGCGACTGCGCTCGACCTGTTTGCCGAGCGCAATTTTGCCTCGGTGACGATCAAGGACATCGCCAAGGCGCTCGGTGTCAATACGGCGCTGCTTTACTATTATTTCGACAGCAAGACCGATCTGTTTCGGGCGACGATCGAGCACGCCGTCGGCCGCGCCTTCGAGAATGTGCGCGCGCTGGAAGACATCAGCGCCGATCCGCCGAGCGTGATCTCGGCGTGGCTCGAGAACCACGTCAACAAATATGCTGAGATCCACCGCTTCGTGAAGATCGCGCTCGATTTCAGAGGCGCGCATGAAGGCGACCCTGAGATCGCCGCGGCGATCGAGAGCTTCTACGACAAAGAACGCAAGCTGCTGTCGAAGGTGATCCGCCAAGGCATCAAGCAGGGGCTATTCAAACCCGTCGATCCCAAAGCCATGGCGCAGTTCATCTCGACCTATCTCGACGGCTGCATGGTGCGCGCGGTGATCCTAACCGACTTCAATCTGGAAGCGGCGGTGCGCGACCTGCACCGGCGCGTGCTGGACATGCTGGGCTATTCCGGCAAGCAGCGGATGAAGCCGCAGCGGCGCTGAATGTCGCCCTGAACCCATCTGACATCTCACCAGCAGACTGCCTGTAAAACCGGCGTTTACGGTGCCTGCGCATTGCGCAGCGTGATCAAACTATACGCATCGACCGTCCGATAAACTAATTGACTGTTTAATTAGAGGCGAGCACAGTTGGGCTCTGTCCACGCGTCCTTCGACCTTGTGCGTCGCCGATCGCGGCCTCAAAGGGAGTGACAGAGGGCGCGCGGCCAACAGATCTGCGCAGCCCAATCACGGGGAACAACAATACGGCCAATTCTCAAACAGGCGTCCCGGCTCGCGTAGGCTCAAGGGAGAGCAAGCATCCATGAACGAAATCAAGACCGGAGCGGAGTTCGAAGCCGCCGGCAGCGGCAAGCCGGAGCGGGAGACGATGCGGAGCCTGATGGAGAAGGGCGTCGAATATTGCATGCCGCTCTACGTCGACGTTCACGGCATCGCCAAGACCAAGACGGTCCCGATCGATCATTTCGACAGGATGATGCGTGGCTCGGAGCTGTTCACCGGCGCCGCGCTCGATGGGCTCGGCCAGGGTCCTCATGACGACGAGCTGGCGGTGGTTCCGGACCCGGATGCGGTGATGCAGCTCCCGTGGCGGCAGAACGTCGCCGTGATTCCGGGGCATCTCGCTTATCACGAGCAGCCCTATTCGATGTGTTCGCGCACGGCGCTGGCGAAGCAGGTGGAGCGCGCCGCCAAGCTGGGGCTCAAGTTCAACCTCGGCGTCGAATGCGAGACCTATATCGTCAGGCTCGACCCTGCCGCCCAGAACGGCTTCGCCCAGAACGACCCGCGGGACACCATCGCCAAGGCGGCCTACGACGCCTCGCTCACGCTCATCAATCTGGAATTTCTCAACGACGTCGTGTCGTCGATGAACAAGCTCGGCTGGAAGGTGCATTCCTTCGACCACGAGGACGCCAACGGCCAGTTCGAGTTCGACTTCGCCTATGCCGACGTCATGACCATGGCCGACCGCTTCGTGGTGTGGCGGCTGATGATGAAGGAGCTTGCCCGCAAATATGGCTGGGAAGCGACCATGATGCCCAAGCCTTACGCCGACCGGACGGGATCGGGCGCGCATTTCAACATGTCGCTCGCCGACGTGAACACCGGGAAGAACATCTCCGGAGACGGCGCCGATCCGCGCGGCTGCGGCCTGTCGCAGCGCGCCTATCAGTTCCTCGGCGGCCTCAAGAAGCATGCCGCGGCGCTCGTTGCCGTGAGCTGTCCCACCGTCAACTCCTACAAGCGCCTGATCAAGACCGGTTCGATGACGGGCTACACCTGGGCGCCGATCTTCATTTCCTACGGCGGCAACAACCGCACCCACATGTTCCGGGTGCCGTCGCTGCGGCCGCACATCGAGGGCGATCACCGCGACGCTCACCACGACCTGTCGAGCGCGCGGTGGGAATGCCGGGCGGTCGATCCGTCGATGAACCCCTATCTCGCCGCGGCCATGTTCCTGGCGGCCGGCCTCGACGGCATCGAGCAGGATCTCGATCCGGGCGATCCGCAATTCGTCAACATGTACGAGCTGTCGGACCAGGAGCTCGCCGCGCGGGGTATCAGGCAGCTGCCGCAGACCTTGCTCGAGGCGATTACCGCCTTCGAGCAGGACGACCTCGGGCGACGGGTGATGGGCGACGAATTGCGGGACGCCTATATCGACCTGAAGAAGACCGAATGGTGGTCGTACCACAACTCCATTTCCCAGTGGGAGATCGACAACTACCTGACGAAATTCTGAGCACGGGAGTGCCGCGGTGTTTTGGCGCAAGAAGGACAAGGGCGGCGACGGAGAAGTGAAGATCTTCTTCGCTTCGGACCTTCACGGCTCGAATGTCTGCTTCAAGAAGTTCGTCAACGGCGCGAAATTCTACGGCGCCGACGTCCTCGTCCTCGGCGGCGATCTTACCGGCAAGGCCGTGATCCCGATCGCAGAGCAGGAGGACGGCACCTTCCTCGCCTTCCAGCATGGCGAGCAGGTGCAGATCAACGACAAGAGCGAACTCGACGATTTCGTCAAGCGCCAAGGCAATATCGGCTTCTACCCGGCGGTGATGTCGGAGGCCGAATTTCAGGCGCTCCGGGAAGACCCGGAGGCACAGGCCGTGCTGTTCAAGCGCCTGGTCCTGGAGCGCGTGCGCGAATGGGCCGAGTTCGCCACGACCAAGCTCAAGGGCACCGAGATTCCGCTGGTGGCCATTCCCGGCAATGACGACTTCCGCGAGATCGACGACATCCTGACCCAGGCGCCGCATTTCGACTTTCACGAGATGCAGGTGTGCGAGTTCAAGGGCGGCTATCAGATGCTGTTCTGCGGCGGCTCGACACCGACGCCGTGGGACACCGAGCGGGAATATACTGAAAACCAGTTCGTCTCCCGCTTCGCCGAGCTCATCCCGCAGGTCGCCGACATGAGCCGCTGCATCTTCAATGTGCATTGTCCGCCGATGGGCACCGCACTCGATGCCTGCCCCAAGCTCGATAAGAACCTTCAGGTCGTCTACGAGATGGGCCTGCCGGCACAAATCCACGCCGGCTGTCAGACCCTGGTCGGACGTCATCAAGGAATACCAGCCGCTCCTCGGTCTGCACGGCCACATCCATGAAGGGCGCGCCAAGATCAATATCGGCAAGACCATCTGTATCAATCCGGGCAGCGTCTACCCCGAGGGCATCCTGCAGGGGGCCATGATCACTCTCCGCGACGGCCAAGTCACCCAAACCAATCTGACGCAAGGGTAACGGCGCACACCGGCGAGCGACGCATCGACAGAAGGAGGGGAAAATGTCGGTTTCTGATGTTGGCGCAGACAAACGAATATTCCTGCGAAAGGCCTCCGGGCTGATCCGAACCGCGGGGCTGGCGGACACCTTCATCTACGATCTCGGTCTCGTCAGTATCGGCCTCGGCGTCGGGTCGATGCTGTATTACGGCCCGGCGTTTTATCCGCAAGGCAACCTCATCTGGGGTTGCGTCATCGCCGGCCTCGCCATGGCGCTGATCTCGTTCGGCTTCATCACCTGGACGATTACCTTGCCACGGTCCGGCGGCATCTACGTGTTCGGATCGCGCATCCTGCCGCCGGCGCTGGCGCTCACCATGAGTTTGGTCGAGATCACCGCCTGGCTGTTCTACTGCGCGATCGCCGCCTATTGGATCGTGATCCTGGCGCTGGCTCCGATGTTTGCGGCGCTCAACCTCCTGACCGGCAATGAAACCTTCCTGACGATCTCGCAAACGATGCTCGAGCCGTGGGCGACATTCCTGATCGGGGCCGCGATTCTGATCCTGTCGCAGGTCGTTCTTTCCTTCGGCATGCGCTTCTATCTCACGGTCAACAAGTGGGTTTTCATTCTCGCCATGGCCAGCACGGTGTTCATGATCGTGGTGCTGGCCATGTCGACCCGGGAGCAGTTCGTCACCAACCTCAACGCGCTGGTTGGGCCGTCGCTTGGCGTGCCCGACGCCTATAACGCGATCATCGCCAGCGGCAAGGAGAAGGGCTGGGGGGAGGCCGGATTCGATCTCTGGCAGACCTTGTTGGTGTCCAACTGGCCGTTCCTGCCGCTGGTCGGCGCCGCCTTCTCCATCGCCATCGGCGGCGAGATCAAGTCGGTCGGCAAGTCGCAGTCGGTGGGAATGCTCGGCGCGGTGCTGTGCTCCACCGTGGCTTGGGTCATCACCATTTGGCTCGCCTACAAGGTGTTCGGCTTCGAGTTCCTCGGCACCGCCGTGTTCAACGTGCTGAGCGGCAATGGCGGCCTGACCACGCCGACCGATCCGGCCATCGCGCTCCTGACCGGCATTCTCACCAAGTCGCCACTGATCACGGTGATCACCTCGCTCGGTCTGGCGCTGTGGATGTGGATGTGGATTCCGGGCATGCACACCTTTGGTGTGCGGGCCATCGTGGCCTGGGCGTTCGACCGGGTCGCCCCGGCGCCGATCGGCAAAATCTCGGAAACCTATCACACGCCGATGGTCGCCATCACCGTGACCACGATCGTCAATCTGATCTTCATGGCGCTGTTCGTGTTCACGCCGTGGTTCTCCAGGATCGTGATCCTGATCGAGGCCGCGGTGCTGGCGTGGTCCGTGGTGCTCGGTGCCGGGATATTTTTCCCGTATCTCCGGCCGCAGCTCTATGAAAAGTCGCCGATCGCCAGCCGGACCATTTTCGGGCTGCCGATGATGAGCGTGGCCTGCTTCGGCGGCTTCCTCGCGTCTCAGTTCTATTTTTGGACGCTGTTCTTCGATCCGAATGCAGCAGGCCACGATCCGACCCAACTCATAATCGTCGCCGGCGTGTTCGTGCTGGGTTTCGTCTTCTATTACGTCATGAAGTTGATCCGGCGCTCGCAGGGCATCGACGTGACGCTGGCATTCAAGGAGATCCCCATAGAATGAATCCAGCGCCTTGCGTCGGCAGGAGCGGGCGGGGCGCTTGGCGCGTTCCGCCCCCTTCGCCGCCCCAGGCGTGGCAGCATGACATGTCGCCTTTTGGGAGGGAGAGGCGTCAAATGGTTTCCCCGACCGGCAGCCCGAGGAGGGACAGTTGAATCAAATGCCCGCCGATCCAGGCCTTAACCTGGAGTTTGTCGACGAAGCGCTTGCCCTCGTTCACGACGCGGAAGCCGAAGGCATACGGCTCCGCATTCTCGGCTCGATCGCCTATCGTCTCCAGTGCCCCAACAATCTGCACCTGTTCCAGGACACCAAGCGGGTTTTGACCGACGTCGATTTCGGCGCGGAGAAGAAGCAGAACCGGGCCATCCGCGCGTTCCTCATCGACGCGCGGCTACGAGCCCGACGAGGGCATCTACATGGCGTCGGAAGGCGCGCGCCACGCTTATCTGCACAAGGACACCGGTCTCAACGTCGATGTGTTCGCCGACGAGCTCTATTTCTGCCACCGCATCCCCTTCAAGGACCGGCTCGGCCTCGACAAGCCGACGATCTGCACGACGGACCTGCTGCTCGAGAAGATGCAGATCGTCGAGATCAACCTCAAGGACTTCAAGGACACCATCGTGTTGATGCTCGAGCATCCGCTTTCGCATCAGGAGGCCGGCCCGAAGGCCATCGACACCGCCTATATCGTCGACATGATGCGCCAGGACTGGGGCTTCTATTACACCTTCACCACCAATCTGAAGCGGGTGCCCGAGCTACTTCACCGAGTTTCCCTCGATCGGGCCGAAAGAGCATGAGGTGATCCGCGGCCGAATCGAGGCGTTGCTCGACCGCCATCGAGACGGCGCCGAAGACCTTGGGCTGGAAGATGCGCGCCAAGATCGGCACGCGCAGCCGCTGGTACCAGGAAGTCTCGGAGAAAACAGAGCAATATTAGCTTCGCTGGGCGCGGGGAGGCGCCGGAGGCATGGCGGCGGCGGACCGGGCAGCACCCCTCGGACACGAGGCCTTCCGCCAAAGGCAGACGGCGGCGGACCTCGACGGACTCAGCTTCACGCCGCTCCGCGTCGCCTGGACCGATGTCGGCGCTGGCGAGCCGGTCATTCTGCTGCACGGCATTCCCACCTGGTCGTTCCTCTACAACGAGGTGATCCCGCTGCTTGCGCCGCACCACCGCGTCATTGCCCCCGATTTCCTCGGCCATGGCTATTCCGACCGGCGCGATTTCTTCGACCGCTCGCTCATGGCCCAGACCGACATGATCCTGCGGTTGATGGACCATCTCGGCATCGAGCGCGCACATTTCGTCGGCCATGACACCGGCGGCGGCGTCTCGCTGATCATGGCCATCCACCACCCGACCGCGTCGCCCGTCTCGTGCTGACCAATGTCGTGGCCTACGATTCGTGGCCGATCGACGACATGATCGCGCTCGGCAATCCGAACTGGCGCAGCAAGGCGCCACGGGAGGTGGCCGATTTTCTCGCCTCCGGCTTGCCTGACGGCCTCTTTAATAGCGATCGGCTGACGCCGGCGTTCGAAGCCGGCATCGTCGCCCCTTATAGCGACGAGGAGGGCAAGATCTCGATCATCCGTAATGCCAGCGCCCTCAACACCAATCACACCACCATGCTGGCGCCGAGGCACGGGGAGATCAGGGCGCCAACCCTTTGTCTCTGGGGCGTGCACGACCCCTGGCAGACGATTTGGGATGGCGAGCGGCTCGCACGCGAGATTCCGAATGCCCGCCTGGTCCGGGTCGAGAATGCCTCCCATTGGATCCCCCACGACACGCCGGAGATATTCGCCGAGGAGGTGCGGACGTTCCTTGCCGAGGGCTAGGGGCTGCCTCCCGTGGGTACCGGCGTATGGTCCTTGACCGCCGAGCGCCACGGGGCGAAACGAATCGCGACCTGAGCCCGCCGGCCTTACCGCCTGGAGTTTTTCTGCAATCTGTCGGGGTGAACCGGGCGGTCTTCACGCAGGACGCTATATCGGCGGCGCCCGAGGCGGCGAATGCTCGCGCTGAAAATTTGAGCAGTTCTAATTTTATGCGATGTCAATGAGCATGTTAGAGCGGCATCTGAGGGCCAAAGCCTAAAGCATCAGCAAACGCTGTTGCCCTATTGCAAAATAATCACACCGCCGGAAATGTTGCCGGAAACCAAGGGTTTTTAATTGCGCAAGGGAGGGCTCAGACTATTCTCACTGATCAGGTACGGGGGTATCAGACCGCAACGGGGGAATGTGGCGTTCTGATCCTGTCGAACAAAATTCGATAGCAGGGACAAGCAAAAGATCAGGAGACTACAAATGGCTCGGGGAAGATTGCTGGCAGGGATTGTCAAATCGGGGATCGTGGGAGTTGCGCTCATCGCAGGGTTTGCGGCGCAGGCCTACGCAGGGGATCCACCGAAGCTTGCGCTTTCGGGGTCCGCGACGTTTACGACGGACTATATGTTCCGCAGCATTTCCAACACCAGTCAGGATCCTGCGGTTCAGCCGGAATTCGATGCGACCTACGGCATGTTCTTTGCCGGCATTTGGGGATCCAATACCGCATTCGGGAATGGCATCGAGATCGACTATTACGGCGGCATCGCGCCCACCTTTTGGGGCATCGACTGGAACGTCACCGCTCTCGAATATACCTATCCGAGTGCGAACGCAGGCGACTATTTCGAGCTGAAAACTGGCGCAGCTAAGACCTGGGGCAATTTGGGTCTCAGCATCAACAACTATTGGTCTCCTGATTGGGCCGGCATCGGCACCCAGTCGGATGCCATTGAGTTGGGAGCGAGCTACTCCTTCACCAACAAGCTATTCGGATTCTTCACGCCCAGCGTCAGCGGCGCCCTTGGATGGCAGCTGTACGAAGACACGGCACTCGTGCCCAATTACACCTATTGGAACGCCGGCCTGACCCTTGGCTTCATGGACCACTGGTCTGCTGACATTCGCTACTACGATACGAACTACAGCAAGACTGATTGCGCCATCAACAGCGGCGGCAGGGATAACTGCGACGCGCGGGTGGTCGGCGCCATCAAGGCCACGTTCTAACCGTTTCGACATTTCCCAAAAAGGCACTTCCCAACTAAAGGGCGCCGCTTGCGGCGCCCTTTTTTCATGCCTCGCCGGCTGCCATAGCTAGGTGATGTCCGAGCATCACGACGATCGGCCAGGCTTTCAGCCGGATACCGCGGCGGTCGCGGCCGCTTACGCCGTCTACACGCCGCTGATGCTTCGGGTGTACGACCGCCTGGTCCACGGCATTTCCAATCGTTTCGCCTGGCGGTGCCCCACCGAGCGCTTGCTCGACCTCTACCGGACCAGCCTCTCGCCGCGCCACCTCGAGGCTGGCGTCGGCACCGGCTTCTTCATCGACCGCGCCAACCCGCCGCTCTTCGATTATCTCGCCCTGCTCGATATCAACCGCCACTGCTTGGCGCGCTCGGCTGAGCGCCTCGCCCGTTACCGGCCGGTGCCGCGCGAGGCGAGCCTGTTCTCCCCTCTGCCCGGCGGTCTCGAGCCGGTCGACAGCATCGGACTGACCTATGTGCTGCACTGTTTGCCGGGGCGGATGTCGGAGAAGCTCGGGGTGGTGGATCCTTTGCGGTCGCTGCTCTCCGAACGGGGGGTTCTGTTCGGGGCCACCATTCTCGGCCGCGGCATCGCGCCCAATGCCGCGGCGCGGGCGTTGCTCGGCCTCTACAACCGCCAAGGCGTCTTCAACAATCTCGACGACGACATCGCCGCGCTCCGCGATGGTCTTGAAGCCCGGTTCGATCGCGTCGCCATGGAGATCCAAGGCTGCGTGGCGCTGTTTGAGGCGCGCTAGCGGGGCCCGCGACACCCGGGTGCTCCGCGGGACCACGGCGGAGGCGCCTTGGGATGGCCATTAACGCGCCGTTAACGCTACGAAGTTTCGCCCCACTGCGTGGTTAACCGATTGTAAGGGTAGCGAACTACCCTGGGACCGTGAGCGCTTGGCCCAGCATGATTCGTGCTGGCGCGGCAACAGGGCCGGAGCCTCCAATCGTGAGGGAGTCTGTTTTGCGTGCACGATTCGACCAGGCTTTGACTCTTGCTGTCGCGTTTGTGGCCGGCGCCGCGGCCTCAGGCGACGCCGTCGCCGCCGACGTGATCAACGTGGCCCCGCCGCCGCTCGTCTATCAAGCGCCGCCTGCCGCCGCGCCGCTCCTGTTCGCAGGGTGGTGGATCGGCGGCACCCTTGGCGGCGCCACCTCGACCTTCGATTTCTCGCAGTCGAATACGCCAATCGATGCGAGCGGCATGCTGGGCGGCATCACCGGCGGCTACAATTGGCAGAACGGCCCGATCGTGCTCGGCTTCGAGGGAGATCTGTTGGCCGCGGGCGTGAACGGCAGCGGCCATTTCGGCGGCAGCCCGACTAGCGCCAATCCCGATATCGACGCCATGGCCAATCTGCGTCTGCGTGCCGGCGTCACCGTGGTGCCGCAAGTGATGCTGTTCGTCACCGCCGGCGGCGCCTGGGCCGATATCGACCTGCCGGTAAGCGGCAAAGGCGGCGGTTCGGGCAGCGGATCGTTTTATGGTTGGAGCGTCGGCGGTGGCGCCGAAGTCGCGCTCAATCCGAATTGGAGCGCGCGCTTCGACTACCAGTTCACGGACTTCAATTCCGACTCGGTGTCCTATCCCGGCGGCGACGTGAAATACGATCCCGACGTAAATACCTATCGAGGCTCACTGATCTATCGCTTCTGATGGTCCCGTTGCGATCACGGGCTGCTCGCGGGCGGCACCGTCACGCGGCCCAGCCGGCAATCGCGTCGCGCCTCGTTCGCGCCGCAGCGCCGCGGGCGCAAGTCGCGGTTGAAGCAAACGCGCACGTCGAGCAGCGCCCGATCCCGGCAGGTCACCGAGATCATGCTGGCGTCGAGCCAAGGATTGGCCTTTAGGAAGTCGGTTTCGATCCCTTCAGGCGACAGCATCAGACGCCCCTCGGTTTCGGCAAAGCGCGGTGGCACGCTGATGCGATGGTAGAGATCGCGCGCGACGCCGAAATACTGACTGGGGTCGAGCCCTGAGCAGGTGCCGTGGGCGCGGTATTCGTGAATGACGAGGGTCCTGCTCGGCATGATGTCGCGCATCGCGTTGATCACCTGCTGTGGAACCCAGGGGCGCTTGCCGCTGTCGCAGTCCTGCGGCCAGCCCTTTTCGTATTGCGGCCATAGCCCGTGCAACGTGAAGGCGCGGTTGCGCCCGGCACGGCAGGCTTGGTCATGGCGGGCGCGACCCTCGGCAGCGCAATAGGTCGGCGACCAGCCGAGCACGAGGACGTAATAGTCGAACTGTCGGGCCCGATCGGGCTCGGCGCGGCCGAAATAGCCGAGGGCAAGCATCGCCGCCACGCCGACGGCGCAGAGACCAAGGAGCCTAGCTCTGCCCATTGGCCCCGACAGCGGCGAGTTCGCCCAAGATCCTCGCCCAGCTCCGGGCACCCTTGGTGAAGCTCTTCACATTATATTTCTCGTTGGGCGAATGAATGCGGTCGTCCTCGAGGGCGAAGCCGATGAGCATGGCGTCCATGCCGAGCTGAGAACTAAAGGCTTCGACGATGGGGATCGATGCGCCGCAGCCGATGATCACCGGTGGCTTGCCCCATTCTGCCTCGAGCGCAGCCGCCGCCGCTTCGAACGGCGGAGACGAGGTGTCGAAACCGACGGCTGGCGAGCCGCCTTCGCCGGCAAAGGTAGCACCGCAATCGGGCGGCAGCCGCGCGGCGACGAACTGGTGCAGGCCATCGAGGATCTTGTCCGGCTGCTGATGGGGCACGAGACGGAACGAGAGTTTCGCCGTGGCCCGGGACGGAATCACCGTCTTGGTGCCGGGCCCGGTGTAGCCGCCAACGATGCCGTTGATCTCCACCGTCGGCCGGGACCAGAGTTGCTCGAGGAGGCTTGCATCTCGCTCTCCGGCGGGCACGGCGAGACCGATCTCTCCCAAGAAGGCGGCGACGTCGAAGCCGAGCTCGTGCCATTGCGCGAGCTGCGCGCGCGAGGGGGTGACGACGCCGTCATAGAAGCCGGGGAGGGTGACCTTGCCGCTCGCGTCGCGCATGGCCGCGAGCAGCTCGGCGAGAACCCGAATCGGGTTTTGCGCCGGCCCGCCATAGAGCCCGGAATGAAGGTCCCGCGACGGCCCGGTGACGGTGATCTCGGAGAAGGCAAGTCCACGCAAAAAGGCGGTGATCGCCGGCGTATCGGCGTCCCATTGGCCCGTGTCGCAGACGAGGCAGATGTCGGCTTTGAGCTCCTCGCCATGGCGCGCGAGAAAGTCGGGGAAACTCGGGCTGCCGGATTCCTCTTCGCCTTCGAGCAGCACGGTCACGTCGACGGGGAGCCTGCCGTGAACCGCGACCCAGGCGCGGCAGGCCTCGAGGAAGGTCATGACCTGACCTTTGTCGTCAGAGGCGCCGCGGGCGACGATGACCTCGCCGTGTTTCGGCATCCGCGACAAGGTGAGGCTGGAACGGCGGGACGGTCCATTGCTCAAGGGGATCGGGCGGCTGCACGTCGTAATGGCCGTAGAACAGGACGTGGAACGGCGCGCCGCCGTCGGCGCGCCACTGGCCCACCACCATGGGCTTGCCGGCGGTCCGCTCGACCCGTGCCGCGAAGCCGATCTCGCGCAGGGTCTCGGCGCACCAGTCCGCAGCTTCAAGGCAGGCCGCATGATAGGCCGGATCGGTGGAAATGCTCGGGATGGCGAGGAACTGAAACAGCCGGTCGAGCGCGGCCTCTCGGTCTGAAGCCAGATTGCGGAGCACGTCCGCAAGCTCGAGGCTCGCGGCTTCGGGTGACGGACTTAAGGCCATGGTCGGAAACTAGGGGCGCGCACACGCCAAGTCACGCGCTCAAAAAGCGCGATCGGGCACCGAATTGTCAGGAGATGCTATTCGCCAAGCTGAACGTTGATGGCCTGGGGACCTTTGCCCCGCCGGTCCGGCTCGGTTTCGAAAGTGACACGCTGGCCTTCATCGACGGCGGGAAGACCCGAGCGCTGCAAGGCGGAGATGTGAAGGAAGACGTCCTTGCCGCCGTCGTCAGGCGTAATGAAGCCGAAGCCGCGCGAGTGATTGAAAAACTTTACGGTCCCAGTCTGGCGCATGGGAAGCTCTCCTTTCCCCCTTCCAATTTGCCCACGTATCAATAAAGACCGCGGACAATATTCGTTAACTCCCTAGACGGGGAAAGCAACCACGATCCCTCTTCAAGAGCATACGCGGCCAGACTTCACCCGATGTCAGTACACAAGGCGCCCACTCTAGGGTCGTGACCCAGCCAAGTGCAAGGCCCATCTACCCATTTGCGGGCGAACTTGGGGCGGGCGGATGCCTGAGAGGGATGACTACTGAAAATAAGGTGAGTGATCCGGAGGGCCCTGCACGGCGCTCGGCACGCTCGAGGGTAAGGAAATACTGCCACCGGCGGGGAAGTCGAAATTCGGCCCGAAATCTCTCGGCGCGCCCGGCATTTCGGGAGGTCCCCAAACATCGCTCAACGTCGTCGAATAGCCACCGATCACCGGGTCGCGGGGCGCCTTTTTCGCGCCTGCACTTTGGGCATGACTGTCATGTGCCGGCAGGCCGAGCGAGAAGGCTGCAACCAGAACCGCGGTCAGGGCGAGCGGCCGATAGACGGCTTTGCACTTAAACATGGTCACGTTTCTTTCCCTGAATGCTCCCGGTCCGAATCGACCGTAAGTCTAGCGTCGTTATGGTTACCAATGCGTCACCGCTGGAGCACAGCGGCGCTATGAACAAACCTTCTTGGATGTCGTGCATTTGGCGACCATGCCTTTGCCGCAAGCGGTCGATGGATCTCCGACGCGGACGGTCGTCAGCTTGTTCTTGTGCGCCCAACGCTTGACGTGCCGGTTGAGATTCGCGGCGGCGCGCTTGCCGGCGGCGCCATCGCTCAGGCCGCGCCCCTTGGCCGTGACCATGACACAGCTTCCGGCCTGTGCCGGTTCGGAAACGACCATGGTGATGGCAATGGCGCACAGCGCCGCGCCGGCGGCGATCAGTGTGGTGCGAAGCATTTCAGTCCCCTAGTTGTCGCTTGGCGGGTTTCCCCCGCTTGGCCTGGACTATGCCGGTTTTGCGGAACCTTGCCCAGCGAAATTCTTGGGGCACCGGGGCAGAACAACGATGTGACAGAGACGGTGATGTAAATAAATCTCAGTTATTTGTCGTCTAATTATTGGCTTTTGACTTGGCCCCATGTAAAACGCCGGGCCCTTGAGCCCGGCGCTTTAGAGTTTGCCTGGGGTCCGGCGGCGGATCGAGTCCGGTGCCGGCGCGTCATGGTCGTCAGTCGTTTGAGGCGACGCTCTTCGAGGACCGTTTGCCGACCGGGCTGACCCGGACGCTGGTAGTGCCCGATCCGATCATGCCGAGGCTCGAGGCGGCAGCCTTGGAGACATCGATGATCCGTCCCTTCACGAAGGGTCCACGATCGTTAATGCGCACGACCACCGAACGGCCGTTCCTCAAATTCTCGACCAGCACCTTGGTGCCGAAAGGCAGGGACCGATGCGCCGCGGTCAAGGCGCTCGGGTTCATCATTTCGCCGCTCGCGGTCCGCGACTTCAGCGCGTACCACGACGCGTGGCCGACCTGGTCAGCGAGAGCGAGATCGGCAGGTAACAGAATGGCACCCCCAACGAGGCCCATGGCAACGATTTTGGCTCGCATTCGAAACATGCGTTACGGACTCCTATTCGTATGTCTTGGGGTTGGTGGCCGACGACGAATCAAGCCGGCCTGCACGCATGAGTGCGTGCGGTTAAACTACTGGGCAACAAGGCGAGAAATCGGCTGCCTCGCGGTCATTGAGGGGCGATTTGACGGCAATTGAATTAACTTTTAGCGCCGATTTGCCGGTGCTCGGGCCACGGTTCCTTGATGCGAGGAAGGGATCTGGCCGGGTCGGGTGGCGAGATTTTGGCGGGCAAAAACGGGTCCGGCCGTCGTTACGACGACCGGCGCCGGCACATGGGCAGCGTGGCGAGGTGTTAGCGCAGCAATCGTTCAGCGACCAGGGGCGTAGGCGTCAGGTCCGTAGCCGGCGCAGGAGCCCTTCAACCGGTTGTCGTAGCCGATGGTCTGGCAGAGATAGACCTTGAGCAGCGGATCTCTCCGAACCTGGGATCCCGAGACGTTCTGGCCATAGCTCCGCGCCACGTAGGCAATCTGCTCTTCCTCGCAATAGGGCGTGGCGATCGGGCCGTACTTGGTGACCTGAAAATTCCCACGGCACTCGATCCGCGCCGCCGCATGCCCTGTCGCCGCAATGACAATTATCAAGGCCGCGGCCCAGGCAGCCAGATAAGGTAGCGGGGTGTGCATGATGTCGTCTCCTCGTCGGAGCAGGGTCCGTTCGGACCGGCTCCTGGCAGGTGGCTCCGATGGGACGAAGCCGCTGCGACGATCGATAACCAATCCTCAACCCAATTCCAAGACGCTCTTCACTCATGTAGTCGTCGGACTCTGCACTTGCCATAGGCTGAGCTCAACCCTGCATAATTCTTGTCCAAACGCTGCCTAATCATTGCCCTTTTCAGCCACTACATGTATTTATTGGATAAAACGGAACAACCAAGGATGGCTGGGGATTACCGAATTATGCAGAAGAAAAAGACATCAGAGGCTCAGGTTCAGCAGGAGATGAGCTCCGGCGCGGCGACGATCGCTCGTGGCGCGTGGGCGCCGACCAGAGAACCGATGACCGGCGCCCAAGCTGATTCCCTCAGACGCCTTGCGGAGGAGATCAAGGAACCGCAAGCCTTCAACGAGGGTTTAAGCAGGAGCGAAGCCGAGCGGAGAATCTACAGGCTGCGAGAGAGACTTCGGCTTGGGGATTTGCCGCCGCACACCGACTAGGCGCGCTACAGAACAGCCGCGCTCCTGACCAGCAGCAATTTGCAAATGGCGGCGAAGCAGTTCCGGTCCATTCCGATAGGTGTCGTCTTCAGTCTGCTGTTGGGCGCGCCCATGCTGTTGGCGCAAGGAGTTGATGCGGCCATGGCTCTGACGCTGACCTCTCCGGCGTTCGAAGCCGGAGCGCCAATACCGTCCATCTATACTTGCGAGAGCAAGGACGTCTCGCCGCCGCTCGCCTGGGCCGGGGTGCCGGCGGGCACGAAGGCTCTCGCGCTGATCCTCGACGATCCCGACGCGCCGGATCCGAAAGCGCCGCGACGCGTCTGGGTGCATTGGGTGCTCTACAACATTCCCCCCGACGTCACGGGTCTCGCCGAAAATGCCGCGGGGAGTGGCCTGCCCGCAGGCACGGTGCGCGGCGTCAACGACTTCAAAAGTGCGGCTTATAATGGTCCGTGCCCGCCAATCGGCAGGCATCGCTACGTTCACAAACTTTATGCGCTCGACACCACGCTTGACTTGCCGCATGCCACCAAGGCCGAGCTCGAGGTTGCGATGACAGGCCACGTGCTCGCCAAATCCGAGCTGATCGGCACGTATCAAAAAGGCGATCGTTGACGCCGGCGTCGCCGTCATCCCTTGACTGTGGCTTCCGACCTCGGTTCAAGTGCAGCCCATGACGAGGCACATCACGCGCATGATGCGATTTGCGGCTTGCGGCGCGCTTGGCACCGCGATGCTGCTCGGGTTGGCGGCGCCCTCAGTGGCGGCGACCTGTGGCAAGGGACCGGCAGGCTTCGGCGGATGGCTGCAAGGCTTCAAGCAGGAAGCGGCGGCGCAGGGCATCTCGCCGGCGGTCATCTCGGCGGCGCTCGACGGGGTCAGCTACGACCCCGCCGTGATCGCCAAGGATCGCGGACAATCGGTGTTCACGCAGAACTTCCTCCAGTTCTCTGGCCGCATGGTCAACAACAACCGGCTCGCGATTGGCCGCAGTCTGCTCCAGAAATACGCCGGCACCTTCGGCAAGATCGAGCGGAGCTACGGCGTGCCGGGCCCGGTGCTGGTCGGATTCTGGGGGCTGGAGACGGATTTCGGCAAGGTGATGGGCAACATGGATACGCTCCGCGCGCTCGCCACTCTCGCCTACGATTGCCGGCGCCCAGACGAGTTCCGCGAGCAGCTCATGAACGCCTTGCGCGTGATCCAGCGCGGCGATCTCAGGCCTCAGGACATGCGCGGGCCTTGGGCCGGTGAGGTCGGGCAGTTCCAATTCGTGCCCAAGGTCTATTTTGAATATGCCGTTGATCTCGATGGCGACGGCAAGCGCGACATGGTCAGGAGCACTCCCGACGCGCTCGCCTCCGCCGCCAACTATCTCGACGGGCTCGGCTGGAAAGCCCGCCAACCTTGGCTCGAGGAGGTGCGCGTGCCGACGCAGATGGATTGGAGCCAGGCCGAGCTCACCATCAAGAAGCCGCGCGCCTATTGGGCCCAGTCGGGGGTGACCTATCCAAGCGGCAAGGCGCTGCCGGCCGACAATGTGCCGACCGCCTTGCTGCTGCCCATGGGCCGGAACGGGCCTGCCTTCCTTGCCTATCCGAATTTCGACGTCTATCTCCAGTGGAACCAAAGTCTCGTCTACTCCACGAGCGCGGCCTATTACGCCACACGGCTCGCCGGCGCGCCGGCGATGTCCCGCGGCAACGGTCCGATCGAGGTGCTGAGTCAGGCACAGGTTAGACAGCTGCAGCAGCTGCTTGCCAGGCGCGGCTTCGACGTCGGCAAGATCGACGGCGTTATCGGCGAGGGCACGCGCGAGGCGGTGCGGCAGATGCAGATCAAATTCGGTCTGCCCGCCGATTCCTATCCGACGCCTCAGCTGCTCGCGATGTTGGGTCGCGGCTAGAGGCGCCTTAACCAGCTCAGGCTTGCGCCGTGGGGATCACGGGGGCGAAGAAGCTCTGGAGCTCGGTGATGTCGTAATATTCGGTGAGCTTCACCGGCCAGCCGTCCTCCATGGTCCAAAAATTGGCCTTGGTCGTCTCGAGCACGGTGCCCGTCTCCCGGTCCCGATAGTGCATCGGGATCTCCACCGCCGCGCGGTTTCTTTCAATGATGATGTCGTGGGTGTCGTAGCGGAGGATTTCATACCGCGCGAGCATCACGGCCCAGCGCTCGATTGCGAGCCTCTTGCCTTTGCGGGCGCCTCCCAGAGGGTGCACCGACTCCGGAACGTGCACCACGTGGCAGAAATCGTCGGGAAGATAGCTTGCCAGCCAATCGAGATCGTGTGCCCGCCAAGCGTCGTAGATGTCGCCAAGAATCGCCCCCACCGTCTTTGCCATCGCCCCCCTCCTTTGCCCGGAAATAAAACGCTAACATGCGTCGCAGGTTCCGGCACAAAGAATCTGTCCGTCAACGGAACAACTTGCACAGGCGCGCTACCAAGGTAGGGCAGGTGAGGTGGGGTCCATAATTTCCGGGCCGGCTCGTGGTAGTCTCGGCCCGCGGCCGCTGGAGGGCCGTC
>CAWDMD010000005.1:0-14771 GCA_963803385.1 uncultured Alphaproteobacteria bacterium
GGCGTTCGGAATGCCCCGAACGACCTAGTTGCCTCTCAGCAGCGTATCGCGCGAATGTGCCCTTGCGTACCATAGTCCAGCAAAGCCTCATCGCGCGTAAGCAGTGTGCAGCCGTAATCGCGCGCTGTGGCGGCGATGATTCGATCCGCCGGGTCGCGAGGCGGATTTCCCGGAAGAAAGGATGAGGCGATCAAGAGATCCGGTGACATTTCCGCAAGACGCATGTGCGGCGTCTCCAGGACACGCTGAAACCACCTTTCCGGTGTAATTAGGAATTGCAGCCGCGCGCGGGCCGCCAGGAGTCCAACCTCCCAAGCGCTGATCGGCGATACGTAGGTGATGGCGCCGGCATCGTTGGCCGCGCTTAGGAAGTCCACGGCCTCCGGCGCGATAGCCGCATCCTCTGCCATCCAGATCACAGTGCAGGTATCCAACAGGAGTGGCTGCCCGTTCATTGCTCTTCACCCCAATTGGGATCAGCAGGTTTCGTGAGGTCGGTACCCGGCATGATCCGAACGAAGCCCTTGAGTGCACCAAACAATGGATGGCGCTTGCCGAGCCCAGGGGCCGGGGACGTGGCAGGTGCTTCGGGACCGGACGGCGTTGCTTCGCTGACGCGGCGGAACACGAGTTTGCGTGCCGCCATGTCGACCTGTTCGGTCTGAAAACCCGCATCGAGCCAAACCTTCGTCATCACGTTGTTCGAAGGATTGTTGCTCCACCAGGCGCGGTGAAACTGCGCCTTCGGCGGCAGTGCCGCTCCAGTGACCCTCTCGATGTCCCCAAAGGTCATCGGCACCATCGAAGTGCGCTGCTTGCGCAAGAAATTCCCTAACGGCTCGTATTTTCCCATCTGGCTCCCCTTCATCTATGTGCCTCAGTGAGGCTAACAAAATATGTGACACACACAGTGTGCATTGTCAAAGGGTAAGGGGGCTTTAGGCGCAGGGGTCTGGCCTTTTATTGACACAGCGCGCGCTTATAAGAGACATGGAAAGGAAGAGGCCAACGCGGTCCGATTCTAGGGATTGATGGCGCCAAAATGGCTCAAGCTGTGCGGGGCTCTGCTCGTGCTCGTCGCGGGCGCGGGTGCCGCCTTCGCCGAGGACGTGACGCTGCTCCGCGCGCGGGAGGGCGCCGCGGCGCTGATCCGCGGCCAATACGACAAGGCGGTCGCGGCCTATGACGAAGCCCTGTCCAATCCCGAGATCGCCGATTTCGTCAAGGCGAGCATCTACAGCGATCGCGGTGTCGCCAAGTGGCGCTTGAAGCAGACCAAGGAAGCGGTTGACGACTTCAACCAGTCGATCCAGATCTCGCCGGAGAGCGCCAATGTCTACAACAACCGCGGCAATGCGCTCATGGATCTCGGCCATCCCGAGGAGGCGGTGAAGGATTTCGACCGCGCCATCACGCTGTCGCCGAATTACGGCGCGGCCTACAACAACCGCGGCAACGCCCGCGCCGCGCTCGGCGAAAACGAGGCGGCGTTCCAGGACTTCCGCAAGGCGGTCGAGCTGATGCCGACCAGCGCCGTGCCCTTCAATGGCCGCGGCAAGGCCCACGCTGCGCTGAAGCGCTACCACGCCGCGCTCCACGACTATTCGCGCGCCATCGCACTTAACGCCAAATATGACGCGGCTTACGAGAACCGCGGCGAGGCCAACCTCGCCCTCGACAATTTCAAGGACGCCGCCGACGACTTCAGCCAGGTGCTCGGCACCAAGCCCGACCAGCCGGCGATTCTGCTCGAGCGCGCCAAGTCCTTTGCCGGCGACAAGAAGTACAATCCGGCGGTTGACGACTTGAACAAGGCGATCGAGCTCAAGCCCGATCTGGTCGAGGCCTATCTGGAGCGCGGCGACGTCTTCAGCCAGGTGCGCCGCTACGACGACGCCATCGCCGATTATAGCCACGCCATCGAACTCGCCCCCCAAGACGCCGAGGCCTATGCGATGCGTGCCGCGGTGAAGCTGCAAAAAGATCCGCCAGTGATACCGAAGCCCGAGTCGGTCGTCGCCAAGCAGCCGGCCCCGGCCGACGCCGCCGCGCCCCCGATGCCAACGCGCCCGCCGATGCTAATGCGCCCGCCGATGCCAACGCGCCCGCTGATGCCAACGCCGCAGCGGACGCTACGCCGCAGCCCGATGCTGCCGCAGGCCAAGCCGGCGCCACGGCCTCCGCTGACGGTGCGCCCGCGCCCGATCCGAACGCCGCGCCCGACGCAGCAGCCGTCCCGGCGGATGCGGCCGCCCCGGCCGACGCTACGACCCAGGCCGATACTGCGAGCCCGGCCGCGCCGGAGGCAGCCCCGAGCGCCGACGCCTCCGCTGCTGCTGATGGCAACGCCGCCCCCGCCGCCATACCCGGCGCCGCAGCAGCGCCGGACGGCACGGCGGCAACAGCGCCGGAAGCCGCCCCAGAACCGCCGGCTCCTCCGGTCGAGTATGCGGCGCTGACCGATGTCGATCAGGCCCTCGCCATCGCCCCCGACGATGCGGTCGCCTTGCGCGTCAGGGGGGATATTTACAAGGCCATGGGCAAGACCGACGAGGCCATCGCCGATTACCGCCGGGCCCTCGAGCTCGATCCGTTCCAGTCCGAGAGCCGCGACGCCCTGGTCAAGCTCGATCAGGAGGTGCCCCCTGAACAGGGACAGCCTCTGGCGGCGCCGGTGGAGGACTGGGTGATCACGGAGCCGTCGCTTGGCCGCTACGTCGCCAGCAACGAGAAATATCCGAAGGTCCGGGCCGAGCTTGAGATGTTCGGTGCGGGCAAGCCCAAGATCCTCGACTGGAGCTTGCGGAAGGACTCGCTCTCCGGCATCGGCCTGCTGCGCTACGACGCCGGCGCTCTCGGCGCCGGCGCCGATCAGGACTTGGTGTACACCGCCATCATCGACCTCTGGTCCAACAAGGTGGTCACCATCGAGCCCTTTAGCTGGGGGTCGAATGAGGCCAAGTGGGACTGGCAGGCTTATTCCGTGGTGGTCACTGACCCGGACGGCACCGCCAACGAGATCAAGCTGCGACGGGCGAAGACGAGGCCGGTCGCGCGCGATGAGGGCGGCGGCTTCTTCAACTCGCCGTGGGGCGGTCCGAGCGGCGGCGGCCAGAGCAAGCCACGCCGAGGCGGCGGCGGCGGTGGCGGATTGTTCGGTTGGTTCCGGTAGCGCTCGATGGCCCTGTTCCTGGCGAGCGTCCGTGATCCGGCCGAGGCGGAGATTGCCCTTCTTGCCGGCGCCGACGTCATCGATCTGAAGGATCCGGCGCAAGGCGCTCTCGGCGCCGTCGATCGCGGCACCGGCATGGCGATCGTCGCGGCCGTTGGCGGACGCCGCCCGGTCAGCGCCACCATCGGCGACGTGCCGATGCAGCCGGAACGCATAGCGAGCGCCGTGGCGGACCGTCTCGCGCTCGGCGTCGATTTCATCAAGATCGGCCTTTTCCCGGGCGGCGATCTCGCGCCGCTCTCGCCGCGCTTGAACCACTGGCGGAGCGCAAGCCTCTCGTCCTCGTGCTGTTCGCCGACGCGATGCCGGCGTTCGATGCCGTCGCTGCCGCGGCCGCCATCGGCGCAAGAGGCGTCATGCTCGACACCGCGGATAAGAGCGCAGGCTCGCTCCGCGCCCATCTCGGCATACGAGAGCTCGCCGCCTTCGTCGCCGACGCCAAGGCCCATGGCCTCATGGTGGGACTGGCCGGCTCTCTTCGCGCCGAAGACATGGCGCCGCTCCTTGCGCTCCACCCGGACCTCCTCGGCTTCCGCGGCGCCTTATGCCAAGGCTCGCGCAACGCAGGCATCGACCGGGACGCCTGCGCCGCGATCCGCGCCTTGATCCCCCACGTGGCCTCGCGCGCGCCGGTCGCGGAATTGCCGGAAGCAGAGGCTCCAGCGTTGTGCTAGGCAGCGCCCCCGAGATCCTCATGGAGTTCAGCGGTCAATGGCAGCAGAGCGAATGACGCGCGCCGGCGTCGTCTCCAGCAGCGGCACCAGCACCGATGCGCCCTATGACCGCGTGTTCGTGCACGACCTCGTGCTCGATGCCGAGATCGGGGTCTATAGCCACGAGAAGGGCGTCACCCAGCGCGCCCGCTTCTCCGTCGATATCGAGGTGGCGCCGAGCGGCGAGGCCGTCGAGGACGAGATCTCCCGCGTACTCGATTACGACACGATCATCGCGACCATCAAAGGCATCCTCGCCGAAGGCCACATCAATCTGGTCGAGACGCTGGCCGACGAGATTGCCACGCGCTGCCTTGCGCACCCGCGCGCGGCGCTGGTGCGGGTCAAGATCGAGAAGCTCGACAAGGAGCCGGGCGCCGTCGGCGTCGAGATCGTGCGCCGAAAGGGAAGGGGTTGACCCCATGACCGGGCGGCGGTCAGTCGCAGCGCCGCGCCGAGAGGCCGCGCCCGCGTTCGCCGCGCATCCCATCGTCGTCAAGCTCGGCGGCAGCGTCGTCCGCTCCCGTGAGCTTCCAGCGTGGCTCGATGCCATTGCCGCGAGCCCGCGCCCGATCGTGGTGGTTCCGGGAGGTGGCGCGCTTGCCGACGAGGTGCGCGCCTCGCAACGCGACCTCGGCTTCGGCGATGTCGCCGCGCATCGCATGGCGCTGCTCGCCATGGATCAGCTCGCCTGGGCCGTCGCTAGCTTACGGGCGGGCTTTGAGGTCGGCGATACCGAGGAGGCGCTGCGGCGGTCGCTCGCCGGCCGCCGCGTCGCCGTCTGGGCACCGTACACGCTGGTCGCCAGCCGCCGCGACATCCCTGAGTCCTGGACCGTGACCTCCGATAGTCTTGCACTTTGGCTCGCGCGGCGGCTCAATGCCGAGCGCTGCTTCATCATCAAGTCCGTGCGCCGCGAGCGCGGCGCCTTCGGCGCGAAAGGCCTGGCCCGCGACGGCGTCGTCGATGCCGCCTTCCCGGACATGCTCAAGAACGCTGGCCTCCCCGTATTCCTCCTCGGCCGCGGCGACCAGGCAGCGTTCGCCGCGAGCCTCGCCTCGGCCGGTGACGGCGCTTGCGGCGCAACCATCGACTGAGCCTGTCGGCACATTCAAACGCAGTCATTGCCGGGCTTGTCCCGGCCAGCCACGTATCCGTCATTCCGGCGCAAGCCGGAATCCGGCAGCGCGGAACGCTGGACCCCGGCTTTCGCCAGGGTGACGTGGCTGCCCGGATCAAGTCCGGGCATGACGAGCCGCTTGCTCATCGCGCGCCCGCTGCATCGCGGCAGCGAAATCGACGTGCTTGTCGCGGAGCGCGAGCCGCTCCGACCAAGCCAGCAGCGTTTCGCAGCAGCCCCTCGCATCGCCGCGACAGGCGCGAGCCCGCTTGCAACATGACTTGCGGCACAGCCGCCACAGCTCGAACAGCGCGGCCGCGCGGTGCAAATCAGTTTGAGCGGGAATTGCCACCGGCATGCATGATCCTCTCCGCGACGGCTTTCCGTCCGGGTTTTGCGTCTCGCCCTTGCCGCTTCCGGCAAGGGTCAGGGCGCGCCGAAAGGCACGGTCCAACTATGGCAGCACGTCCGTCGCCGGACGTGCGGGCACCTTCCGGCGCGCCACATGCGCATCGCAGAGAAGCGTAAGCGCATGCTTCCACGCGGCGTTTCTGCGATGCCGGGCCGCGCTTTCAAGTTTGCGCCTTGTGCTCAAGTCGCGAAGCGGTAGCGCGCATCAAAACGGCGCTATCGGCCTTCGGCCTACTTGAGCGCGAACGCAAACCTTCAGCCAGCTCCTGGCAGGGACTCGTAGTGGTCCCGGGCGGAGCCCCGGCACCGCCCGAGTGCCGAACGTTGCGCGTTCGGCCCGCAGGCGCCGCAGCCTGGTCCAGCTTCGACAACGCCTCGCGAAGCGACCCTTGGCGGACAAGGCTGGGGGCAGGATAAGGGAGGTTTGGGGGATGGGGATAAGAGGGGGATAGATTCAACCCGTCATGCCCGGGGTTTCAGGGCGACCCGCGACATGTCGGTACCTATCACAGGATGAGCCGCACGTACCTGCCACTCTATGTTGCGGAGTTCCAGTTTCGGTATAATCACCGGGTGAACGCTGACATTTTCGGTGCGGCCTTGGGGCAATGCTAGAGCGGCCAAGCAGGTTAGCGTGTCTGATCGGTCGCAAACGTTAGGGGATGGCAACGACAAAGTTCTGGCGATATGTGATCGCGTTGTGGCTTGCCTCGGCGGTTGCTGGGGCGGCATGGGGGCTATCTTCCCTCTCTCCAGACCCGCCAGACGAGCGGAGTGGTGACAACAAATCCCAACAGAAAACCCCAACCGTATTGCTCAATGAATTGAATGAGCGAATGGCCGACTACACACTGGGGCTCTTAATTTTCAGCGGTGCCCTCGTTTGCGTTGCATTGCTTCAAACCCTTATTTTGCGGCGTACAGTCTCCACCGCACGCGCTTCTGAGCGTGCCTACGTGAAGATGTCGCATGAGCGGCCCGGTGTATGGTTTGGGAATGGAAGTTGGTTTGTAAGATCTAAAGCAATCAACTATGGGCGGACCCCAGCTGACGTAACGGACATTCATGTAACACGGCTCATTCTGCCTATCGGCAATGACCTTCCCCCAACGCCCCCCTACAACCGCAGCGAGGGCAATAAGTATGCGACCAGCGCCTTCCTCGTCGCTGGCGACAAAGTTTTTACGACGTTCGGCGGTGTCATTTCTGATCAAGAATTGGAAAGCATCCGCAACGGCATGACCCGCTTTTATGTTTTTGGCTACGTCGATTACGTGGACAGATTCAAAACAAGGCATCGGGCCGGGTATTCCCGGATGTATCAACCAGAAATCGACATAAGACCAAATGGGCAATCGGAGGAGGTTTTTGCGAAACGCACAAACCTCGTTTTCGTGCCGCAGCATGGATACAACTACGACCGCATCCGCTCGCGTGGCGAGGGCAACGACTGGGATCAAGAGGCATAAAACTAGAGCGCCGGTCTGTCCCGCTCGGCGATGCAGAGATTTCCTCTTCTGGGAACATCGCACTCGCGCTAGGTGAGAGAGGTCAAGCCCGGCCATGACGAGGGGAGGGGCGTCGAGCAATACCCCTCACCCGGCTTGGACCTGAAGGTCCAAGCCACCCTTCTCCCGCGAGGGGAGAGGGGACAAGTCCGGCCATGACGATATCGATTGGGTCGATTTCACCCTTGGATTTACCGCCGTCATTGCCGGGCTTGACCCGGCAATCCATTCCACTGGCGCCGCAACGTGCTGAGGGGGTAACGGCATGGATGCCCGGATCAAGTCCGAGCATGACGAGTTCTAACGTGCTTGAGGGGGTAACGGCATGGATGCCCGGATCAAGTCCGGGCATGACGAAGAGTGTGGCTAGGTAGCCTGCCGCTTGCGCGTCATACCGGCGAAAGCCGGTATCCAGTCTTATTCGCGCGTCCCGCGCGAACTGGATTCCGGCGTACGCCGGAATGACGTAGTTTCCCTGGCTCTTCGCATTTCAACCCTCGACGGGTTAGAAGCTATCGATGGCCGAGAACATCCTCTTTCTCACCGGACACCTCGCCAAGCCCCGCCTCGAGGCGGTGCTGGAGGGCATGAAACCAGGCTTCGACTGGAGCATCCTCGATATCGGGGTGAAGGTCGCGGCGCTGATGACCGAGGACATCATCTCGAGGCGCCTGCCGGAGCCGATCGAGGCCGACACGATCATGCTGCCGGGCCGTTGCCGCGCCGACCTCGACCGCCTGAGCTCGCGGTTCGGCGTGCCGTTCCTGCGCGGACCCGACGAGCTCAAGGACATCCCGGGCTATTTCGGCCGCGCCGCGCGGGCGACCGACATGACCAAATACGACATCCAGATCTTCGCCGAGATCGTCGATGCCTCGGCGTTGGCCGTTGAGGCGATCCTGGAGCGCGCCGAGGACTATGTGCGCAAGGGCGCCAATGTCATCGATCTCGGCTGCCTGCCGGATACGCCGTTTCCGCATTTGGAGGCGGCGGTCGCGGCGCTGAAGGAGAAGGGCTACAAGACAAGCGTCGATTCCGCCGAGCCAACGGAGCTCATCCGCGGCGGCAAGGCCGGCGCCGATTTCCTGCTCAGCCTCAACGAGGACACCCTCGCCATCGCCGACGAGGTGACTTCGACCCCGGTGCTGATCCCCAAGGATCACGGCGACATGGCCTCGCTCTATCGCGCCATGGACGCGCTCCAGAATAAGGGCAGGCCCTATCTCGCCGACCCCGTGCTCGACCCCATCAATTTCGGCTTCATGGCCTCGCTCGAGCGCTACGCCGAGCTCCGGCGGAAGAGCCCGCAGGCCGAGATCCTGATGGGCACCGGCAACCTCACCGAGCTCACCGATGCCGACACCACCGGCATCACCGCGGTGCTGCTCGGCATCGCCGCCGAGCTCGACATCAGACACGTGCTCGTGGTGCAGGTGAGCCCCCATACCCGCCGCACCGTCGAGGAGCACGATCTCGCCCGCCGCATCATGTATGCCGCCCGCGCCGACCATGGGTTGCCGAAGGACTATGCCTCGGGGCTGCTCGCGATCCATGCCCGCGACCCGTTCCCGCACAGCCCGCAAGAGATCGCCGACAATGCCGGCGCCGTCCGCGACAAGAATTTCCGCATCGAGATCGCCGAGGACGGCATTCACATCTACAACCGCGACGGCCACCACATCGCCGACGACGTGTTCGAGCTCTACCCCAAGCTCGATATCGAGGCCGACGGGGCGCACGCCTTCTATCTCGGCGTCGAGCTCGCGCGCGCCGAGATCGCCTGGCGGCTCGCCAAGCGCTACGCTCAGGACGAGCCGCTCGATTGGGGCGTTGCCGCCGACGCCCCCGCCGACGACAAGACCAGGCTCAGAGAGGCGGGGCACACGCTCATCACCAAGAGGAAGCGGTAAACCTCCTCTTCCTGAAAGGGGGAGGTTGGCTTCGCTCATGCCAAGCCGGGTGGGGGTCATAGCTCTGGACCTTGCCGCGTTAAAACAGATATTGCCAATTGATCGACCCCCACCCCAGCCCTCCCCTTGCAGGGGGAGGGAGGAGAGCTAGAACCCATGCCGATGATCCGGGAAACCATCGTCACCACCATCAGCGCCGAAGGCGAGGTGCACATCGCCCCGCTCGGCCTGATCGCCGAGCCCGGCGGCGAGGGGGACGGCTGGATCATCGCGCCGTTCCGCCCGTCGACCACCCTCGACAATCTCCGCGCCAATCCTTACGCCGTGGCCAACTTCACCGATGACGCGCTTGTCTTCGCCGGCTGCCTCACAGGCAATCGCGACTGGCCGACGCGACCCGCGACCCGCGTCCCCGGGCGCGTACTCGATGCCGCGCTCGCCCACGCCGAGCTCAAGGTCGCCCATATCGAGGAGGACGAGCAGCGGCCGCGCTTCCACTGCAAGGTCGTGTTCGAGGCGAACCACGCGCCGTTCCAGGGCTTCAACCGGGCCAAGGCCGCGGTGATCGAGGCGGCGATCCTGGCGAGCCGCTTGCATATGCTGCCGCGGGAGAAGATCGAGCGCGAGCTCGGCTATCTCCAGATCGCCGTGGAGAAGACCGCTGGCCCGCGCGAGCACGAAGCCTGGCGGCTGATCGTCGACAAGATCGAGGACCACTTCAAGCATGCGCCGAAGTCCGGGACGTGACGAGATGACGGCGATCAGGTCGGTGACAGGGACGGCGTTCGTCGTTGCCGAGTTTCGCGCCGCCGAGAACGCCGAAGCCAATCCGCTCTACACCGATCGAATCGTCGGCCTGTTTCTCGACGAGACCACGCGCGCGGCGGCTGCCGCCGTCGCGGACGGGTTTCCGTCGGCCGGGAAGAATTTGAGACTGAGAACCCGCTATTTCGACGACCGCCTCGATGACGCGATCGCCCAAGGTTGCCGCCAGGTGGTCATTCTCGGCGCCGGCTTCGACACCCGCGCGGTGCGCAAAGAGACGCCCGGCGTTGTCTTCTTCGAGATCGACGACGCGGGCACCTTGAGCTTCAAGCGTGAGCGGCTCGCCGCGGGCGGCATCGACAACCCCGCGGTGCTCATCCCCGGCGACTATGTCGCCGAGGGCGTGCTGGCGCTCTTGGAGCGGAACGGTTTCAGGCGCGATGAGCCGGCCTTCTTCCTCTGGGAGGGCAACAGCATGTACCTGACGAGGGGCGCGGTGATGGCCGTTCTCAAGGACATCGGACGCGTCGACCGCTTCACCATCGCCTTCGACTATATGACCGAGGAGGTCGTCGCCGGCACCACCGGGGATCAGCCCACCACCGACTTCGTCGGCCGCTTCGCCGCCATGGGCGCGCCCTGGAGCTTCGGCCTCAACGACCTCGGCGCGCTTGCCGCCGAGGTAGGGCTGGGCGTCGCCGATGTGGTGTCGCTTGCCGAGCTCCACCGCACCCATTGGCCGCACTGGCCCGTGGATCTGGTCATCGACCGGCACTACTTCCTGTGCACGCTCGGCAACGGCGCCGGGTCCCAATGACCTAGAGCGCGGCCGCCATCGCGGCGAGCTTGGCGATGGTGTTCATGTTGCGCGCGGTGCCGGCCTTCGCGGCGGGGATCTTCAGCTTCGAGCTGGCCATGCCCTCCCCGTAATGGACGTAGATCTCCCGAGTCCCGAGCCGCACCATTTCGTCCTTCTGTCCGGATAGTGTCCGCAGCGTATCCCACGGCGGCGGCGCATCGAGAAAGATGGCGACGGTCCGGTGCGGCGGCGCGGTCGGAAACGGATTATTGGCGACAACCGCCGCCATCTCGAGGCCGGTGCGCACCATCACGCCGACGGGCTTGCCGGCATAGTCGCGCAACGCCTGCTCCAGCAGAGCCTTGACCTTGGCCTCGGCGCTGCGGCTTTTGAACGCGACATTGCCGCTGGCGATATAGGTGCGCGCCGAGGTGAGCCCCACGTCCGCGCACAGCCGCAGAAGCTCGCTCATGGGGAGCTTGCCGGTGCCGCCGACATTGACGGCGCGCAACAGGGCGATGAAGGCCGTCATGCGCTCAGTCTATATTCTGGGACATGGCGGCGCGCTGCCGCCCGCTTCTAGCGCGGTCCGATATACGGATTGTTGTAGCGCGCGTCGACGCAAGCCACCCCGTTCCAATAGTGAAACTCGCCGCAGCTTGCCGGGCGGAGCGGCACCACCACCACCGGTACGCCTTCGACCACGGGCGCCCCCTCGGGCACCACGGGCGCGGGAACGACCACCGGCGGTGGCGCCACCACGACCGTGCCAGGTGGAACCGCGTAAGGATGGTTCCGGTAATAGCGCCGCGGAAACAGCTGCACCTCGTGGATCATGCCGGCTTCCACCGTGGTGGCGGCGGCAGCCGCAAGGCTCGGCCCAGGGGCAGCCTGTCCCGATGAGCCAAGGACCGAGACCCCGGCAACAACGGCGACCGCGGCGAGGGTGAGGTGACGCATGAGACGCTCCGTTCTCGTTTGACTTCGAGGGTTCAACGCAAGTCTAGCCCAGGGAGGTCCTGCGGCGGCCAATAATTTCGCCAGGAGAGTAAAGGACTTGCCTCAACCCTTTGATGTGTCGGCTCGACGCGTGACCTGCCGCACCAGGCGAAAGGCGAGCCATAGGAATAGAGCGACGAGGATGAGGGCCACAATCGGCGCCGCGAGGGCGAGGAGTGCCAGCAAGAGGGACCCGTCGAGCTCGCCGGTCGCCAGGATAACGTTGCCCATGCCGCCGGTGAACAGCGTCGACTTTGCCCTGAGCAGCGCGGTCGCGCTCTGCGTCAGCCCGGCGACGCCGCCGCCGGCGATCACCGCCGTGGTCCATTTCAGCATCGGCGGCAGGTCGGTGATCACCGCCGCCGAGACGACGGTGCCGGCGACAAAGGCCGCTGGCGTCGCCAGGGTGTCGAGCAGGTTGTCGACGCCCGGGATGTAGTACGCCAGGACCTCGGCGACCGCCGCGACGCCGAGCATGATCAGGGCCGGCGGCGTTCCAAGCCAGGCGAAGTTGTCGCCCAAGGGGAGATGGCCGCTATAGGCGGCGGCGCTCATGACCAGCATCGGCAGGAACACCCTGAAGCCGGTCGCCGCCGCAAGGCCGATGCCGAGTGCCACGGGCATGGCGACATCGAAATCCAGCGTCACGCCATCCTCCTCCTGCAATCGCGCCGGACTCTATCTAATGGGGGCGGGCCCAAAGGCAAAGAGCGTGATCTGGTGGTGCTTGTCGTGGATCCGCCGATAACGCCGGAATGCGGCCACTTCGCTCCCTTGCGCGCCGCAGATGTCGGCCCGGGTCGCAAGCACCGGGCGCCCCGAGGCGACGGCCTCGGCGAACGCGGCGCACTCGGCTTCGGTCTCCGGCTGCGGTCGTAAATCCGCCTCGGGCCAATAGAAGGTCAGGTGCCGCGACACGCTTCCGGAGAACACGATGGCGTTCGGATGGGTCCGCTTGATCCACGCGATGGCGACGACGGGCGGCGGCGGCTTGGCGAGGCCACCGATCAGGAACGACGACGGCACCACGCTGAGCGCGACCAGGGCCGCCATGGCCACCGCCCGGATCACGGGTCGCCGGAACAGGACGAGGACGCCGGTGACGGCGAAGGCGACGATCAGGGTGAAGGGCAGGAAATAGCGCTGATGCTGGGTCGGCAACAGCAGGAACAGCATCAGCAAATAGAGCCCAGAGGCGATGAGATAGGGCCGCGCCACCGGTTTCGCCGGGCTCCGCCAGGCGAAATAGACGTAAGGCGCGAGCACGAAGAGGCCGAGCGCCGCTTGCCGGCTATTGGTGATGTGCGCCGGGGCAAAATTCTGCCCGAGCCAGCCGAGCAATGCGGCGGCGCGTGTGGCGAGATAGGACAGGCTGAGGGGACCGCCGAGTACCGACACCGCCGGCCTGTCGAGGCGGTATTGAAATTGCGCGAGGCAAGCCGAGAAATAGGTTTCGAAGCCGCCGGTCGCGAGTGCCGCCGGCACCAGCCAAGCCAGAACTCCGGCGAGGAACGACAGCACCGCCGTCGGGAGATGCCTCCAGCTGAAGGATCCCGACCACAGGGTGCGCCGCACCAATAGGCGACGATGAGCAGCGTGACATCCGGCCGCGCCCCGAGCGACAGCCCGGCGATGACGCCGCAGGCGATCAGCCTCGAGCGATCGCCTGGTGGCGCGGTCGTGGGATGGTCCTCGACCAACAGGAACGCCACGACGAACAGCATGGCGAACATGTCAGTGAGGGCGAGACCCGATTGCAGCCAGAAGAGCGGCGACAGCGCCATGGCGACGGCGGCGACGAGAGCAACGGCCCAGTCGACGAAGCCCCGGAGCAGCACGAAGACCATCGCCGCGACCGCGGCGCCGGAAAGCGACGACACCAGCGTTAGCGCCGCCGCGTGGCCGGCAACGACGAAATGAACGAGCTTCCCCGCGGCGACATAGACCGGAAATCCGGGCGGATGCGGCTGGTGCTTGAGGAGATCGAAGCTGTCGAGCGCGAGCGCGAAGTTGACCGAGTCCCAGTCGTCGAGCCAGCGCGACCGCGTCATCGCGAAGATCGCCGCCAAACCGAGAAACAACAGCGCCGCCGTCAGCGCGTCCCGCGTCTCGAGTGGCTTTGCCGCGTTCTCCTCAGACACCCTAGCGTCCGCCTTTGGTTCCGCGAGCGTGAAGCGTTAGCACGCCGGCGCGAGCAGGGCGACGGCCACGGCCGGGGCCGCGCGCGAGGCGGCCTCCCGGGCCTCCGGCGCGGCGTCGAGCAGATCGGCGAAATCGATATACGGCCGCCCGAGCCGCGCCGCGAGTTGCTGCGCGAGGAAGTGGCCGCAGCCGGCGCCGATCACCGGCGCGGTGCCTGGGAGCCGCTGCTGTATCACCACCTCTCGCGCCGCTTCCTCGATAATCGTGAGCTGGCAGCTGGCGAAATGGCAGGCAAGCGCCACCCAATCGGCAGCTGCGGCCTCAGCCGCGTCGCGTCCGAGCATGCGCGCGAGGCGGCTTGCGCTCTCCTCGGTGCTCTTGCCGCGCTGATCGGCGGTGGGATAGGGGTCGGCATCCTTGGGAAGGTCTCCGCTTAGGCGATAGACGTCGGCCGTGGTGGCGAACCGCTCCGCGGCAATGCGTTGGCTCCGCCCGCGAAACGGCGCGGCTTGGGTGAGCGCCATCACCGGAGTGCGCACCACGCCGCTGTAGACCAGCTCGCCCGAGGCGAGCCGCTCAGCGTCGGTCGCGCCAAGCGCGGCAACCTTGCCCACTTTGATGGGAATGAGGTCGGTGGTGGTGGTGCCGATATCGACAAGGAGCGCCTCGCCATGACGCTTGGCCGCGAGCGCGGCACTCGCGTGCCAATTGGCGGAGGCGACCTTCAGCGGCTGCCGCTTTGCCGCGGGCGGCGCGAGGAAGCCGGCAGCTCCGGCATAGATCAGCACCGGCACGGTGCCCGCGGTCTTGACCATCAAGTCGACGAGGTAGCCGACCCCATCCTCGCGGGCCTCGAACACATCGGACAATTCGCCGGTCATGGTCACGGCGTGGACCGCCGGCGCCCCGATCAGCGGTAGCGCTGCCGCGACGGCCTGATCGAATTTGCCGCGGTCCGGAATCAGCGGGCAGGGGATTTGGGCCACGGCCTCGACGCGGCCCGCCTCGACGGCCGCGAGCTTGACATTGGCGCCGCCCACGTCCCAGCCAACTACGCGTGTCATCGCCGGCTCACCCCAGTCCCAAATGCCCTCGTCATGGCCGGGCTTGTCCCGGCCATCCACGTTTTAGTTATGATCGCGCCAAAAAAAGCCGTGGATGCCCGGCATAAA
>CAWDMD010000006.1:0-16893 GCA_963803385.1 uncultured Alphaproteobacteria bacterium
TCAAATCTTGGCTATCCGTTCAAGCGCTTCACCATCAGCGCCCAATCTCCGCCGTGTGGGCACCCTGGAAACATGACACCGGCTCGCTGGCAAGTGGACCATAGTCGGCGTTGGCGTAGAGGCGCATCGCCCGTGCGTTCTCGCCAGCGACGATGACGCTCAACGACGGCGCTCCCGCCTTCGCGGCCTTGGTCTCGGCGAGGCCGAGCAGCTTTCGCGCGATGCCGCGGCGGCGAAACTCGGGAAAGGTGGCGAGTACATTGACGTACCAGGAGCCCGGCGCCTTCGCTTCGAGCTTGACCAGCGGTTGGACGACCTCAGGTGCGGCGTCGAGATCGGACAAATAATAAGGGTCGCCGAGGCGATAGCCGACGAGGCACCCGGCGATCTCGCCATCGAGCTCGGCGACCGTGGCGTTGCGGTAGGAGAAGCCACCCTCCTCCCGCGCGGCGCGCTCGCGGCCCATTTCGAGGATCGACTGGCCCGGCGCGCGCAGGGTGCTCCATAGATGGGCCGGAAGTCCCTCGCCGGCGATATCCACCAGCACGGCAAGGGCGGCGGCGTCGGCTTTGGTCGCGGGCCGGAATTTCGGCAGTTGCGCCATCACACCAGCATGGTGACGGGGTCTTCGATGAAGGCCTTGAAGGCCGCAAGCAGCTCGGCGCCGAGCGCGCCGTCGATGACCCGATGATCGACCGAGAGCGTCGCGCTCATCATGGTCGCGATCTTCACGGCATCGTCCTTGATCACGGGGCGCTTTTCCCCTCTGCCGACGGCCAGAATGCTGGCCTGGGGCGGATTGATCACGGCGTCGAAGCGGTCGATGCCATACATGCCGAGATTGGAGATCGTGGTGCTGCCGCCCTGATATTCGTGAGGGGCAAGCCGCTTCGAGCGCGCCCGCGCGGCGAGGTCCTTCATCTCGTTCGAAATCTCCGACAGGCTTTTCAGCTCGGCATTGCGGACAACGGGGGTGAACAAGCCGCCCCCGTCGAGCGCGACCGCGACGGCGATGTCCGAGGCGCGATGGAGCAGGAGCCCCGCGTCGGTCCAGGCCGCATTGGCGCGGGGCACCTTTTGCAGCGCCATGGCCAGCGCCTTGATGAGGAAGTCGTTGACCGAGAGCTTGAAGGCGTGGGGGCCGTCCTTCGGCGCCATGGCGTTCAGCCGCTGCCGCGCGGCGAGGACGGCGTCGAGCTCGCAATCGATCGACAGATAGAAATGCGGGATAATCTGCTTGGCGAGGGTCAGCCGCTCGGCGATCACTCGGCGCATGGTGTCGTGAGGGATCAGGTCGTAGGTGCCTGGCTCGTACAACGCCAGAACCTGGTCATCGGAGATCCCGGCTCCAGGTCTGCTCGGAACGGTGGGAACGAGGCGGCGCCGCTCGGGCTCTTCACCGGGCTCGGGCTCGGGCTGACGCGCCGGCCTCGACGTCTCGAGCGCTTCGGCCTCCTCCGCGGCGTGAGGGCGCGCGGTTGGGGCCCGGTCGACGTCGCGCTTGATGATGCGGCCGTGGGGACCGGACCCTTGCAGTGCGCCGAGATCGAGGCCGCGTTCGCCGGCGAGCCGGCGCGCGAGCGGCGAGGCGAACACCCGATCCCTGCCCGTGCCGTTCCGCATGATCTGCTCGGCAATCTGCGTCATGACCTCTTTGGCGATCGTGGCGGCATCGCCGTCGTCGGAACCGCCGCGTGGCGTCGCGTTGAAGACTTCCCTCCACTCTCGGGGGAGAGGGCTGCGGCAAGGGGCTCGGCGCATCGGCCTCGTCATCGTCGCCGACGAGCAGCGCGATCGGCTTATTGACCGGCACGTGCTCGGTGCCCTCGGCAATGAGAAGCTTGCCGATAGTGCCCTCGTCGACCGCCTCGACCTCCATGGTGGCCTTGTCGGTCTCGATCTCGGCGATGACGTCACCCGATTGCACGCGATCGCCCTCGCGCACATGCCATTTGGCAAGGGTGCCCTCCTCCATGGTCGGCGACAATGCTGGCATCAGGATCTCGGTCGGCATGGCTTAATCGCTCCGCCCGTCGGCCAGCGCCGCCATGTGCTCTTCCCAATGCTCGCCGTCGAAGAGCGTGATCCGGGTGACGTGGACCGCGCCGTCGTCGAGGCAGCGCACGTTGACGCTGTAGCCGTCAGGCTTCGACCGCGGCACGTAGAAGCTCTTGATGCCGCAGATGGAGCAGAACAGATGCGTCGCCGTGCCGGTATTGAAGCTGTAGGTGGTGAGCGCGTCCCCGCCTTGGAGCAGGCGAAAGCGCTCCTTCTCGACCTGCAGGTGCAAATATCCGGTCATGCGGCAGATCGAGCAGGTGCATTCCTCGGCCTCGATCGCGTCCGGCGCCAACACCTCGAAGCGCACCGCGCCGCAGTGGCAGCCGCCCGGTTTCCAGCTCATCGAAGCCCCGGCCACGCGCGCTACTCCCGGTAACAGACGGATTTCGCCGCCGCGACGATGGCGTCGATCGACGGCAACGCCAGCTTCTCGAGATTGGCGGCGTAGGGCATCGGCACGTCGGCGCCGGTGATCTTGACCGGCGGCGCATCGAGGTGATCGAAGGCGTCAAGGGCAGCGCGAGCGCAGACCTCGGAGCCGATCGAGCAGACCGGCCAGCCTTCCTCGACAGTGACGATGCGGTTGGTCTTCTTCACCGAGGCGATCACCGTGTCGATGTCGAGGGGGCGCAGAGTGCGCAAGTCGACGACCTCCGCCTCGATCCCGTCCTCGGCGAGGCGCTTCGCGGCACCGAGCGCGTAAGCCACCCCCCGCGAATAGGAGACCATGGTGACGTCGGTGCCTTCGCGGGCGATGCGCGCCTTGCCGATGGGAACCACGAAGTCCGCACCCTTGGGCACCTCGAAGCTCTGGCCGTACAGGATCTCGTTCTCGAGGAAGATCACCGGGCTCGGGTCGCGGATCGCGGCCTTGAGCAGGCCCTTGGCGTCGGCCGCCGTGTAGGGCGCGATCACCTTCAGCCCCGGCACGCTTGCGTACCAGGCGGAGAAGTCCTGGCTGTGCTGGGCGGCGACCCGGGCTGCGGCGCCGTTCGGCCCCCTGAACACGATCGGGCAATGCATCTGGCCGCCGGACATGTAGAGCGTCTTCGCCGCCGAGTTGACGATGTGGTCGATGGCTTGCAGCGCGAAGTTCCAGGTCATGAACTCCACGACCGGTTTCAGCCCGGCGAAGGCCGCGCCGACGCCGACGCCGGCGAAGCCATATTCGGTGATCGGCGTATCGACCACGCGACGCGGGCCAAATTCCTGGAGCAGCCCCTGGGTCACCTTGTAGGCGCCCTGATACTCCGCGACCTCTTCGCCCATGACGAACACCCGGTCGTCGGCGCGCATCTCCTCGGCCATGGCATCGCGCAGCGCCTCGCGCACGGTCATGGTCACCATCTCGGTTGACGGCGAGACCTCGGCGGGTCGGCTCTCGTTGCTCCGCTGGCGCTGTCTGCGGCCCCGCCGGCGCCTGCTCGACATCGGGCGGCCGTTCGCCGAGATCCGCCGGTGGTTCCGGGGCGCGAGCCGCATCAACCCGATCTCCCTCTCCCACACGGGGAGAGGTGTCGGGACCTTGAGCGGCCTCGCCGTCGGTCAACAGCGTGGCGATAGGGGCATTGACCTTCACATGCTCGGTGCCTTCCGGAACCAGGATCTTGCCCACTTTGCCGTCGTCGACGGCCTCGACCTCCATGGTCGCCTTGTCGGTTTCGATCTCGGCGATGACGTCGCCGGTCTTCACGTCGTCACCCTCCTTGACGTGCCACTTGGCAAGCGTGCCGTCCTCCATGGTGGGAGAGAGCGCCGGCATCAGGATTTCAATGGACATTTCGTCTTAAGCTCTGCTTCGGCTACGCCACGACGTCGGTATAGAGCTCGCTCGTGTCGGGCTCAGGGTCGCTGGTGGCGAACTCGGCGGCCTCGTTGACGACGGCGCGCACGTCCTTGTCGATCTGCTTCAGGCGATCATCGTCGATCACGCCGGCCTCGACCAGGCGCTTGCCGACGAGCTCGATAGGGTCGCGGCTGGCGCGAACCTCCTGCACCTCCTGACGGCTGCGGTATTTGGCCGGGTCGGACATCGAATGGCCGCGATAGCGATAGGTGCGCATCTCCAGGATCACCGGGCCGCCGCCGCGCCTCACTTGCGCGATCGCGGCTTCGCCCGCAGCCTTGACCGAGCGCACGTCCATGCCGTCGACCTTCATTCCCGGAATGCCGAACACCGAGCCGCGATGATAGAGCTCCTCGGCAAGGGCGCTGCCGCGCTGAACCGGGGTGCCCATGGCGTATTGGTTGTTCTCGATGATGTAGACCACCGGGAGCTTCCACAGCGAGGCGATGTTGAAGCTCTCATAGACCTGACCCTGGTTGGCCGCGCCCTCGCCGAAATAGGTCAGGGACACGCGGTCGTTGCCGCGATATTTGTTGGCGAAGGCAAGACCGGTGCCGAGCGGCGCCGGCGCGCCGACGATGCCGTGGCCGCCGTAGAAATTCTTGGCGACCGAGAACATGTGCATCGAGCCGCCCTTGCCCTTGGAATAGCCGTGGCGGCGCCCGGTCAGTTCGGCCATCACGCCCTTGGGATCCATGCCGCAAGCGAGCATGTGGCCGTGATCGCGATAGGCGGTGATGACCTCATCCCCCTCCCCGCGCGCGAGCTGCATGCCGACGACGACGGCCTCCTGGCCGATATAGAGATGGCAGAAGCCGCCGATCAGGCCCATGCCGTAAAGCTGGCCTGCCTTTTCCTCGAAGCGGCGGATCAGAAGCATGAGGCGATAGGCCTCGACTTCCTGCGAACCGGATAGCGGTGGCGCGCTGCCATACTCGAGCACTTCGGCCGAGGCCAGCGCTTCGGAAGGGATGATGGACGGTGTGGACGCGGGCGCCTCGGGGTCCCCGGCCTCATCTGACGGCATGGTCAACAGGTGTTCCTCGCGGTTCAACGCGGTTGTTGGCGTGAACGCTAACACGAGTTTGGATTCCGCTGAAAGACAGGCCCGCTTGGACAAATTTAGGGCTTGACGGACGACCCTGGTTCGGAGGTCGGTGCGCGGCGCTTCAACATCACGAGATCGTCGGGGTGGGCAAGGTTCAAAATGGCCCTGGCGCGCTCGTCGAGCATATCGGGATCGAGACTTTCGGGCCGGAGCAGGGCGACGTCGCGCTCGACCCGCTTGCGCACGTCCTGGAGCCCGGCAAGTTCGCCGGCCAGAACCGCCTTCCGCTTCTCCAATGTCGCGCGCGCCTCGAGGCCGTGGTCGCCCGACTGGAGGCTGTAGACGAAATACCCGCCGACGCCCAAGGCGAGGAGCGGGAACAGGAGAGATTGGAGGCGCATTCGCGTTGGTCCCCTCGTCCGTCGATGGATGGCCCGGGTCGCGCCTGGCAACAACGACGAAGCGGACAGAATCACTTGGCGAGGGTTAATCGGCGGTTAGCGCGAGCGATTGAGCACCGAGCCACCGGCGTAACGCGCGGCGTTGCCAAGCTCCTCCTCGATGCGGAGCAGCTGATTATATTTGGCGACCCGGTCGGAGCGCGCGAGCGAGCCGGTCTTGATCTGCCCGCAATTGGTGGCGACGGCGAGGTCGGCAATGGTCGCGTCCTCGGTCTCGCCGGAGCGGTGCGACATCACTGCGGCGTAGCCCGCATCCTGCGCCATGTGCACGGCGGCCAGCGTTTCGCTCAAGGTGCCGATCTGGTTGACCTTGACCAAGATGGCGTTGGCGATGCCCTTGTCGATGCCGGTGCGGAGCCTTGCCACATTGGTGACGAAGATGTCATCGCCGACGAGCTGGCAGCGGCTGCCGAGAGCATCGGTCAAGGCGTGCCAGCCGTCCCAATCGTCCTCGGACATGCCGTCCTCGATGGAATAGATCGGATAGTTGGAGACGAGGTCGCTGTAGGTGGCAACCATTTGCTCGGGGCTAAGCGTGCGCCCCTCGCCTTTCAGCTCGTAGCGACCCTTGGCATAAAACTCGGTCGCCGCGGCATCGAGGGCAAGAAACACGTCTTTGCCGGGTTCGTAACCCGCTGCCTTGATCGCCGCCATGACGAAGTCGAGCGCTTCGCGGGTCGAGGCGAGGTTCGGGGCAAAGCCGCCCTCGTCGCCGACATTGGTGTTGTGACCGGCCGCTTTCAGGGCACTCTTCAGCGCATGGAAGACCTCCACGCCCATGCGCAGGGCCTCGGAAAAGCTCGGCGCGCCGACCGGCGCGATCATGAACTCCTGGAAATCGATCGGATTGTCGGCGTGCATCCCGCCATTGAGGATGTTCATCATCGGCACGGGAAGAAGCGTCGCCCCGGCGCCGCCGAGATAGCGGTAAAGCGGCTCGCTATTGTCGCGGGCAGCGGCCTTGGCCGCCGCCAGGGACACGCCGAGGATGGCGTTGGCGCCGAGACGCTTCTTATTGGGGGTGCCGTCGAGCCGGCAGAGACGCTCGTCGATGCCGCGCTGGTCGTCGGCGTCGAGCCCGGTCAGCGACTGTCGGATCTCCCCGTTGACGGCGCTGACGGCCTTGCGCACGCCCTTGCCGCCGTATCGCTTGTCGCCGTCGCGCAGCTCATGCGCCTCGTGCGCCCCGGTCGACGCGCCCGACGGCACGGCGGCGCGGCCGAAGGCGCCATTCGTCAAGACGACATCCACCTCCACGGTGGGGTTGCCGCGGCTGTCGAGAATCTCCCGGCCGACGACGGTGGCAATGGCGGTCATGGTTCGATTCCGGGGTGTGCGGAAGACAAACGGGACGTTGGCGCCCTCTTAGCCCAGCAGGTCTGGAATCGGAAGCCGTATGTTGCCGGCGGCGTTCGGGAAAACGCGAGGGCTAGCTCGGAGGCAAGGGCGGCGCGCTTGCCATCGGTACGCCGTTGCCGGTCCTTGGGGCCCGGCAATTGGGAATCGGTGTCATGGCGACGTCGACCTCCGGCTCGTATTTGTTCATGGCGCCCGACGCGGCGTCGACGCCAAGGCCGATAAGCCCTCCGAACACCACGTTGCCGGCGGTCATGATTTCAGTCTCCGAGGCGAGGACGCCGACGCCGTCGGTGTAGCACTGCTTAGCGCAAGCGACAGAAACGTTGTGCTTGCTCTTCGGCAGGACGATATTGCCGGGCGTCTGTACGGTCCGGGTGCCGATCGCCGGCGACGTGAGCGTGCACATCGCCCCCTGCACGCCAGGTGTGGCCACCGAGACCTGCTGCTTGGTGCCCTTGACGATGGTCGAGCAGCTGCAAAGAAGGATGCAAATTGTCCCGCAAAGAGCGGCGAGCGCGCGCCCCATGGCCTAGCCCCCCAAGCTTTCGGCCTCTCGTCTAGGTAGCAGTGTAACCATTGAACAACTAAAAGGCAAGTCAGTTGTCGATGCAACCCTCACCCCCCTCTGACCCAACCGGGGCCCTCGTGCTGTTTTCCGGGGGCCAGGATTCGACCGTTTGCCTGGGGGTTGCGCTCGACCGCTACGCCCGCGTGGAAACCGTAGGGATTCGACTACGGCCAGCGGCATGAGGTGGAGCTCGCCTGCCGCGACAGGGTGCGGACCAGAATCGCGGACGCCTTCCCGGACTGGGGGGCGCGGCTCGGCCCCGACCACGTCATCGACATCTCCAGCTTCGGGGCCATCGGCGACACCGCCCTCACCTCGGACGCCGAGATCGAGATGCTGGCCTCAGGCCTGCCCAGCACCTTCGTGCCGGGGCGAAACCTGATCTTCTTCACCTATGCCGCCGCGCTCGGTTATCGCCGCGGGCTGCACGCCCTCGTCGGCGGCATGTGCGAGACGGATTATTCCGGCTATCCCGACTGCCGCGACGCGACGCTCAAGGCCCTCGAACAGGCCATCGGTCTCGGCACCGAGGTCGCCTTCAGCATCGACACGCCCCTGATGGGGCTGTCGAAGGCCGAGACCTGGGCGCTGGCCGAAAAAATCGGCGGCGAGGCCTTCGTCGAGCTGATCATCGAGGAGACCCACACCTGCTATCGCGGCGACCGGAGCCGGCGCCACTCATGGGGCTATGGCTGTGGCACCTGCCCCGCTTGCGAGCTGCGCGCCAAGGGTTTTCAGGCCTGGCAGGCGTCGCTAGCGGAAGCCCAGGAGGCCGCATTCCGTGGCTGACGATGATCCGGACCGCGACAAAGTCGCGCAGCCAAGCAAGTAACAGCCCAACGGCTTACGTCTTTCGCTTAACACAAACTCTATCTGTCACACTCATCCCCATCAGTGGGACATTGGTCAGGGAGGACCTTAATGAAGCGACCAAATGTGGGACTTTCAGCACTCATTGTGCTCAGCCTTTTGACCATCGGCGGCGTTGCGTGGATGGCCCAGGCCGCCGACGAGGCGCCCTCCGATGGAGGTACCAAAGAGCAAATCTGCTGCAAGGCGGGTGACGAAACCCCCCCCGATGAGTTGGTGAAGCAGGTGCCCCCGGGAGAACTCCATAGCCCCTATCAGGACTACAAGAAGCTGGCGCAGGACGACCCGGATCTCGTCAAGCAGTTCCGGCTGCCGGGCTGCAATGAGTGCCACGGCGGCAACGGCGGCGGTGGCTTCTGCCCGGCCTTGACACAAGGTGTCTGGTTCTGGGGCAACACCGATGATGTGCTCTTCAGGCTCGCCACCCTCGGCTCCGCGGAACTCGAGAAGCAGGGCTTCACGCGCTACCAATATGGGACGGTCCACGCGCCGATGCCGCCAATGGGCTTCACCGTGAAAACCGCGGATCACCTTTGGAAGATCATCGCCTTCATTCGTTCGATCAATCCTCCCGGAACGAATCCTCCCGAGAAGGTCATCCCCGGAAGATATACGCCTCCCGCGGAGAAGAAATAGCGGCAGCTCGCATCCCTTTCGCGCTGCGGAACCTCCGCGGCGGCCTCTGACATTCACTCTTGTCTCGGCTCTGCGAAAGAGCGAGCTAAGGGTCATGTACGCCGCGAAGGAGATCTATTACACGCTGCAAGGCGAAGGCGCGCAGGCCGGCAGGCCTGCCGTCTTCTGCCGATTTGCCGGCTGCAATTTGTGGTCGGGGCGCGAGCCAGACCGCGCCAATGCCATCTGCAATTTCTGCGATACCGACTTTGTCGGCACCGATGGCCCGGGTGGTGGCAAATTTCCCGACGCCAAGGGCTTGGCGAAGGCCTGCCGCCGGGCCTGGCGGGGCAACAGCGGCACGCCGCCCTTCGTGGTTCTCACCGGCGGCGAGCCGATGCTCCAGGTGGACGCGCCTTTGATCGTGGCGCTCCACGCGGCGGGCTTCGCGATCGCGATCGAGACCAACGGCACCGTTCCCGTGCCGCGCTCGATCGACTGGATTTGCGTTAGCCCGAAGGCCGGCGCGCCGCTCGCGCAGCGCTCGGGCGACGAGCTCAAGCTCGTCTATCCGCAAAGCGAATTAGAGCCGACGGCGTTCGAGGCTCTCGACTTCGCCCATTTCCTGCTCCAACCCATGGATGCCGGCGCGAAAAGCGCGGCCCACCTCCGCGCTGCGATCGACTATTGCCTCGCCCACCCGAGATGGCGCTTGAGCCTCCAGACCCACAAGCTCCTCGGCCTGCGCTAGCCGCCCCCAAGCCCTGGTTTGACGCCGGCAAATCCCCTAAACGACTGCCCATGCGTGTCTACAAGGAGTTCTTTTTCGAGGCGGCTCATGTGTTGCCGTCGGCGCCTCCCGGGCACCCCAATGCGCGGGTGCACGGTCACTCGTTCCGCGCCCGCGTTGCCGTCGACGGCGAGCCTGATCCGGAGACGGGCATTCTGCTCCATTTCGACGATCTCGAAGCCGCCATCGCCAATGCCCGCGACGCCCTCGATCACCGCTTCCTCAACGAGATCGAGGGACTTGAAGCGCCGACGCTCGAGCGCATCGCCATGTGGCTCTGGGATCGGCTGCACAATCGCCTCCCGGGGCTCGCCGAGATCGAGATCGCCCGCGACAGCTGTCATGAGGGCTGTGTCTATGCAGGCCCCGGCCCCAGCCTGCGCGCTGCCGAATAGGTGAGCTGATGGCGCCGAAGACGGGCAAACCAAAGCAACTCGGCAAGCGAACCCCACTTCCCGCGTCGCCCGCGGACGCGCTGCTCGAGCGCGTCGCCAATCCTCATACCGAAACGCTCTATGCCGCGCGCTTCACGGCGCCGGAATTCACTTGCCTGTGCCCGATCACGGCGCAGCCGGACTTCGCCCATCTCGTCATCGACTACGCGCCGAAGCGCTGGCTGCTGGAGTCGAAGTCGCTCAAGCTCTATCTCGCCAGCTTCCGCAATGTCGGTGCCTTCCATGAGGACGCGACGGTCACCGTCGGCAAGCGCATCGTCCAATTGATCGAGCCCGCTTATTTGCGCATCGGCGGCTATTGGTTTCCGCGCGGCGGCATTCCCATCGACGTGTTCTGGCAGCACGGGACGATGCCGGAGGGCCTCTGGCTGCCGGACCAGGGTGTCGCCCCTTATCGCGGCCGCGGTTGAGCCAAATTATGGGGACGGGAACGACATGAGTGACGCAGCAGCCGAGATCGCCCAACTCGCGCCCTCCGATCTTCTTGGCCTCTGCCTTGGCGTCATCGGCGCGCTGCTCGTGCTGTTCGGCGCCTATTACGCCTCGGTGCTGATCAGCAAGGACCCCCGCGAGATCGAGCCGCAGCAGAAGCTGACAGCTGTCGGGCTGCTGCTGTTCGGGCTCGTGCTTTCTCTTGCCGGACTTTCGGGCGCGCTGTGGACCGAATTGACGGATGGCGAGCCGCCGGCCAGCGCCGGTGACAGCGCAAACCAATAGAGCATATCGCACCGCTAGCGAGCGGGCCGCGCTTTCACCAGCCGGTCGATCTCTACTAATTCGCTGAGCAGAGGGGCGAGGTCCTTGAGCGGGAGCATGTTGGGCCCGTCGGACGGCGCGCGGTCGGGATCCTGGTGGGTCTCGATGAACAGGCCGGCGACGCCGACGGCAACGGCCGCGCGCGCGAGGACCGGCACGAAGCGCCGCTCGCCGCCGCTCTGGGCCCCCTGCCCTCCGGGCTGCTGCACCGAATGGGTGGCGTCGAAGATCACCTGCGCGCCGGTCTCGGCGAGAATCGGCAACGCGCGCATGTCGGAGACGAGGGTGTTGTAGCCGAACGACACGCCGCGCTCGGTCACGAGCACCTTTGGATTGCCGGCGCCAACGATCTTCGCCACCACATGCTTCATGTCCCACGGCGCGAGAAACTGGCCCTTCTTGACGTTGACGACTTTTCCGGTTTTCGCCGCGGCGACGAGGAGGTCGGTCTGGCGGCAGAGGAATGCCGGGATCTGAAGCACGTCGACGGCTTCGGCCACGGCGGCACATTGCTCCGGCTCGTGGACGTCCGTGACCACGGCAAGTCCGAGCTTGTCCCTGATCTCGGCGAAGATCGGCAGCGCCTCGGCGAGGCCGAGCCCCCGGGCGCTTCTTGCGCTCGTGCGGTTCGCCTTGTCGAAGGAGCTCTTGTAGACGAGGCCGACGCCGGCCTTGGCCGCGATCTCCTTGAGGGCCTCGGCCATCTCCAAGCCGTGGCCGCGGCTTTCCAGGGCGCACGGGCCGGCCATCAAGGCGAGCGGCAGAGCGTTGCCGAACCTCGCCGGACCAACGGCGACAACAGGGCTTGGCATCGGCGTCATGGGAGCGGTCATGGCCGGACCATGAGGGCGGGCGGCTCAACCGTCAACTGGCTCGCGGGTATGGGCCAGCGCGCCCGCCACGTAGGTGGCGCGGACGGCGCGGTCGTCGCCAAGTGTCATCAGCACGAACAAGGTCTCCTCCAGCGAGCGAGACCGTGCCTCGCGAAAGGCGAGCAGCGGTGTCGCCTTCGGATCGAGCACCACGATGTCGGCCTCGCGGCCGGGCTGCAGCGAGCCGATGCAATCCTCGAGCCCGAGCGAGGTCGCGCCCCCGAGCGTGGCAAGGTAGAGCGCTTCGACGGTATCGATCGGCGCCGCGTTCAACGCGGCGATCTTGTAGGCCTCGTTCACCGTCTGCAGCAGCGAGAAGCTGGTGCCGGCGCCGATGTCGGTGGCGAGGCCGACATGGATCGGCCGCCTCGGGTCCTTGGCGGCGCGCATGTGGAACAGGCCGCTACCGAGAAACAGGTTCGACGTCGGGCAGTGGGCAATCGAGGCGTCGCATTCATGCACCCGGGCAAACTCGGACTCCGAGAACCAGACGCAATGGCCGAGCACGGTACGGCGGCGGACGAGACCGTAGTGATCGTAGATGTCGAGAAAATCCTTTCGCTCGGGAAACAGTCCCATGACGAAGGCGACCTCGTCGCGGGTCTCGGCGATATGGGTTTGCAGCGCGAGCCCGGGATGTTCCCGCCACAGCACTCCCGCCGCCTCGAGCTGCGCCGGCGTGCTGGATCCGGCCCAGCGCGGCGTGATGGCGTAGCCGAGCCGCCCCTTGCCGTGCCATTTGCCGATCAGCGCCTTGGACTGATCGTAGCCACTTTGGGCCGTGTCCCGCACAGCCTCGGCCACGTTGCGGTCCATCATGCATTTACCGGCGACCAGCCGCATGTTGCGCTTTGAGGCTTCCGCGAACAGGGCGTCGACCGACTGCGGATAAACAGCGCAATAGACGCACGCCGTGGTCGTGCCGTTGCGGAGCAGCTGATCGCAAAACACACTGGCGACGACACTCGCATGCGCCTCGTCGGCGAAGGCTTCCTCCGCCGGGTAGATATAGTCGTTGACCCATTCGAGGAGCTGCTTCCCCGGGGAGGCGATCATCTCGGTCTGGACGTAATGCACATGGGTGTCGACGAAGCCTGCGGAGAGGATGCAGCCGGAATAGTCGGTGACGGGAACGCCGGCGGGGAGTGAGGCCTTCAGCCTGTCGTGGGGGCCCACGGCCTCGATCAATCCGTCGCGGCAGAGGATCAGTCCGTCGGGCTCGTGCGTTAGCGCTTGTGCCCAGTCAAGGAGAAACGGGTCGCCGGTGAAGCCGACAATGGTGCCGCGGAGCGCGGTAACGGACGCCTCAGACATGGCCCGATCTCTGCTAAACTCCGTCCCAGAATCCTTCTGGGAGCCACCGCTTTGCGCGCGATGATAGCCATAACTTGCCTGATCGGCGCCAGCGTCATGTGCGTCGACGTCCCGCCCGTTGCGCTGGCGCAAGCCAATCCGATCGACGATTGCAACCAGGACGCCGATCTCGACCGCCAGATCGACGGGTGCACGCAGTTCCTGCAGCAGGATCCGTTCGGGCCCCACGTCGCTCTCGCCTACGGCCTTCGCGGTGGCGCCTATCGGTCGAAGGGTGAGGTCGAGCGCGCCATCGAGGACTTCGACCTCGCGCTCGAGATCGATCCCCGCCAAGCCAGGATTTATGTCAACCGCGGGCTGGCCTATCGCGACCAGGGCGACCTCGACCAGGCCGTGGCCGATTTCTCCAAGGCCATCGAGATCGACTTGCAATACGGCGAAGCGCTGGTCAATCGCTGCGTCGCCTACACCGATCAGGGCAAGGCCGATTTGGCCATCGCCGATTGCACCGAGGCGATTTCGCTGAACGCCACCGACTCTGACGCCTTCAACGATCGCGGTGTCGCCTATGAAAAAAAGGGCGACATCGACAAGGCGGTGGCGGACTACACCGAAGCCATCGAGCTTTACCCGCGCTATCGGGAGGCCTTGGCCAACCGCGCCGTGATCTACGATCATAAAGGCGATCGCGACCGCGCCATTGCCGATTATCGCGCCGCGCTCGCCCTCAATCCGAGCAATGAAGACCGCGCCGAAATCGAGGCGGCGCTGAAGCGTCTCGATACCAACCAATAAAAATCAATTCAAATTCGCAAGCGTTTTTCGTCTCTGTCGCGAGCGTGCGCCTTCTGGCATCATCCGCGGCTTCGCCAGGGGAGGCACCATCATGAAAAAAGCGATTGCGGAGTTTATCGGCACGTTTGCCTTGGTTCTCATCGGCTGCGGCACGGCCGTCATCGCCGGCATGGGGACCGGGGCGACCTCGGTTGACGTGCTTGGCATTGCCACGGCATTCGGTCTCACCCTTGTCGCCATGGCCTATGGCATCGGCCAGGTTTCCGGCTGTCACATAAACCCGGCGGTGAGCTTCGGCGCTCTGGTCGCCGGTCGCATGAGCGGCTCGGACTTCGTCAGCTATGTCATCGCCCAAATCCTCGGTGCGATTGCCGGCGCCGTCGTGCTCTACCTCATCCTGTCGGGCAAAGCGTCCGGCTGGAGCGGAGGGCTCGGGCAAAACGGCTGGGGTCCGGGCTATCTTGGCGAGTACAATCTGACGGCTGCATTTCTCTATGAGGTGATCGGCACCTTCCTGTTCCTGGTTTGCATCCTCGGCGTCACGCAGAAGGGGGCGCCGGTCGGTCTCGCCGGTCTCGCCATCGGACTGACCCTGGTCGCGCTGCATCTGCTCGGCATCAACATCACCGGCACCTCGGTGAACCCGGCGCGGTCGCTCGGGCCTGCCATCGTAGGCTTCGGCAGCAATCCGCAGGCGCTCTACCAGGTGTGGCTGTTCATCCTGGCGCCGCTCCTTGGCGCCGGCATCGCCGGTTATCTCTTCAAGTCCGGCGTTCTTGCCGCCGATGACGTCGTTCCCGTGCGTGGCGCGGGAGAGTCCGACGTGGCACCTGGCGCCTCGGCACCGGCGGAATCCTCGGCCGCGCCTGCTCGCCTCGCCGGTGGCGCCAAGGATGGCAAGGATTGGGGCGCCGACGTGAGGCGCTACGCGCCCGACGCCGACGACCAGGCGATCGCAGGGATCGTCCGTTATCTCGGCATCGCGCTGCAAAAGCGCGACTCCTCGCTCGTGGCGTTTTCCGACAAGTCCGAGCTTGACCGGGTGCGCACGAGCTTCTTGCAAAAGAAGCTAGGGCTGACGCATCCGGAGCCCGTGCTCGACGATGCGATCATGGCCGTCGGCGAGACCATGAAGCGCGACCGCGCCAAGAACAGGGTTACGGTGTATTACCTGCTCGCCGACCGCTTCGACAAACTGTCGACGTTCGGCTGAGAGCCGTCACCGCAAGCGGGGCGGAGCCCTCAAGGCTCCGTCCGGCTCCATTGCGGCCGGTCGGTCTCATAGCGGTGGACGACGCTCGGAAACGGCGGCAGCCAAGCCTCGCGCCGGACGGTCCACAGCTCGTAGGTCGGCTGCCATAGCGCCGTCTCGTCGAACGAGCCGGGATAGACATAGATCTCATCCGCCCGCGAATAGTGGGAGTAGACCTGAGAGCCGCAGGCCGGGCAGAAATAGCGGCGCCCGTGCTCCGAGCTTTCGAAGACATTGACCTCACCGCTGATCGTCACAGCATCGGGCGAAAACACGGCATAGAAGCTGAATGGCCCGCCGTGCAGCTTGCGGCAGGTCAGGCAGTGGCAGACGCCGACCCGGTAGGGCTCTCCCCTCGCCTCGACCCGCACCTTGCCGCAGCCGCAGCTGCCTTGGTGCACGCTGTTTGACATCGCCATAACTCGTCATTCCGGCGGAAGCCGGAATCTAGCGCGCGCGAAGCGTGCAAAGCAAAGACTGGATACCGGCTTTCGCCGGTATGACGGTCTCTGTGGGAGCCGCTCCCGACCCCTGTCATGGGCTGGCCCGCCACGGCTATCCAACAACCCCCTCCTTATCCCCGCCCCTCGAACCTCCCCTATCCTGCTCTCGGCCTTGTCCGCCAAGGGTCGCTTCGCGAGGCGTTACGTCGAAGTTGGACGAGGTTGCGGCGCCCGCGGGTCGAACACGCAAGTTCGGCACTCGGGCGATGCCGGGGCTCCGCCCGGGACCACTACGAATCCTGCCAGGAGCTGGCTGAAAGTTTTTTGGTTGGCGCTATCGCTTCGCTGCGTGAGCGCCGATTGAAAGCTTGAAAGCGCGGCCCGGCATTGCATAGACGCCGCGAGAAAAGCATGCGCTAACGCTTCGCTGCTTGAGCGCATGTGGCGCGCCGGAAGGTGCCGGCACGTCCGGCAACGGACGTGTCTCCATAGAAGGACTGCGCCTTTCGGCGCGCCCTGGCCCTTGCCTGAAGCGGCAAGGAAGAGATGCAAAGCCCGGACGCATATCGCGCCGCGGAGAGGATGATGCACGCCCCGACAGACTTGCAATGCGCCAAGCAAAGTCTGGATACCGGCTTCCGCCGGCATGACGAGCATTCTGAATCAAGGACCGCCATTACATGAGCCTCGACTGCGCGACGGCGGCGCCGATGAACGAGGCGAAAAAAGTGGATGGGGCTTGAACGGCGGCGATTTGAGCTCGGGGTGGAATCGCAGACCGATGAACCAGGGACGGCGGGGATCTCCACGATCTCCTGCAGAGCCCGTCGGTGAAAGCCCCAGAGAACGGCAAGCCGGCCGCCTCGAGCCGGTTGCGGTAAAGAATATTGACCGCGTAGCGGTGGCGGTACGGCTCCGAAATGGTGGCGCCACAGATCTCGGCGACCTCGCTGCCTTTCGCCAGCACGGCGTCATAGGCGCCGAGGCGGACGGGGCCGCCGAGATTGCCGTTCTATGGGCGTTTCTCCAGCTCGTCGCCCTTCATCCATTCGGTCACCAGGCCGATCACGGGTTCGGGCGTCGGGCCGACCTCCGGTCCAGCTGCCTCCTCGATGCCGGCAGGTTCGCGCGCGCCCTCGATCACCGCCATCGGCATGCCGAAGCAGATGCCGAAATAGGGCACGCCCCGCAGCCGTGCATAGCGGCGGCGCTGACCCTGCCTTCGGAGCCGCGCTCGCCGAAGCCGCCGGGTACGAGGATGCCGTGCACGTCCTCCAAATAGGCCGACGCATCCTCCTGCTCGAAGCCCTGGGCTTCGATCCATCGCAGGTTGACCCGGACCTTGTGGGCAATGCCGCCGTGAACGAGTGCCCCGTCCAGCGACTTAT
>CAWDMD010000007.1:0-416782 GCA_963803385.1 uncultured Alphaproteobacteria bacterium
GCTACGGAGTGCGACCGGCATGGTCGTTCCCCAAGTTGGACGAAGCAACCGTGTGGGCGCGGCGGCGGCTGCAGCCTTCTTATCAGCCGTCATTTGGGCGATCGCTTCGCGCATTCGTGCAGCGGATCGGCGGTGAGGTGGTGCACATTCCAACCGTCGAAGATGGCGAACGAAGCCTCGCAGTAGTGCTCGCCGCCGAGATGGGTTCAGCGAGGTGTGCCCGTAGTTGTGCCCTGATGTCCCGCCGCTTGCGCGTCCTGCTCGTGACGGATTGGATGCCGAGGCCCGGAGGGGCGGAAGTATACTTCGACCTGGTACATCGGGGCCTGAGGGCGGCCGGCGACGAGGTGCGCCTGTTAACGAGCAGTGCAGGGTCGGCGGCGCACGGTGCAGCGGAGTTCGTCGCCTACGGGACGACCCGTCAAGCTGCGCAGGTGGGCCTTCAAGTCGTCAACCCATTCGCCATCCACCAAGCTCGGGTGGCGATCCGCTCGTTTCAACCAGACGTCGCTCTCGTCCACATGTTCGCCTATCACCTGTCGCCGGCTGTCCTGTGGGCGTTGGGATCGGTCCCGAGCGTGATGATGGTGCTCGACTATAAGATCATTTGCCCGCTCGGGTCGAGCTCCTCCCGACCGGAGAAATCTGTACGCAACGCGCTGGCACAATCTGCTTGAAGGCCGGATGCCTTTCCCTGCCGCATTGGCTGCGCGAGTCGATACGGTATGCCGCCATCGAGCAGGCCATCCGTCAGCCACAGCTCGTGCTTGCATGCAGTCGCCATATGCAAAGGCAGCTTGAGGCGCACGGGATCCTATGCAAGTCGCTCCCTCTGCCTGTCGTCAGTCCTGGAGGTGCATTCGAACGGAAGCCATCGCGGGATCCGCAGTTCGTATTCTGCGGCCGCTTGAGCGTTGAAAAAGGCGTGCCTCTGCTGGTCCGCGCATTTGCGAGATTGCACGCTGACATGCCCGCGGCACGCCTGAAGATCGTGGGCGATGGCCCCTTGCTAAATGAGCTGAAAAGCGCGGTCCGCGCGCTGGACCTTCAAGACGTCGTGACCTTTACTGGATGGCTCGACCGCGCCGCCATCGACCGGCAGCTCGAAACCGCCTGGGCGCTTGTCGCACCTTCCTTATGGGCCGAGCCGCTGGGCATGGTTAAACCTGAAGCAGTTATTCGCAGCGTTCCCGTCATCGCCAGCCGCACCGGTGGGTTCGCCGAAACTATTGAGGACGAAATTTCGGGTCTCCTCGTTACAAATGGCGACGAGCTTGCGCTACATCGCGCGCTCAATCGCATCGCAACAGGCGTGGCATTTCCGGCGCACTCATTGGATCCGGAGGTTGTCACTCGGGCGACACGATTATTCAGCATTGAACGCCACATCGCCAGCCTCCGAGCGCATCTGCACCAGGTCGTTGACCGGTGGCCGGTACGTTCTGGACATCAAGCGTTAAATCCGAAACGGAGTTTCTGTAGCTCCAACGCTATACGACGCCCAATTGCCGAAACATGTTGTATCTGTCGTATTCGACCCAATCCTCAGCCAGCTTCTCGCCCTCAAACCTGCCGATTATGATCACCGTCCATTTGGCCTTGTTGCCAGCTGCGGGATTCCCTCCCACTCGCCTCGTTCGGTGCCGTGCCAAGTCCCGCGCCATACACCTTTGTCGCCGGCAAAGAAGAGGTCGTTTAGGGCGTAGTCGGCGTCGGGAACCGCATTGAAGAAGCTGGCCATCGCCTTTCCCCACGCTTCATGCCCATGAAGGATCCGGTCGCCCAACCAGTGCGAGACCAGTCGGTCATATAGTTGTCCAGTGACTGCAGATTATGACGGTTGAACACATCCTCGAGATAGGCACGAACCCAGGCATCGAGCTGATCCGCCGGCATCAGGAGACCTCCGTTCTCGAGCAAACGACGAAGGGTAGTGCGCTATCAGGCTAGAGGTTTGGTGTCACGCGATCTTGCGTGATTGTTCGCGCCACGGAAGTGCTGGTTCTTGTGACGAGCCACCCGGTAGCCGAGCCAGTGGTCAGCAGCAGAGTTGGAGGCGAAGCCATGGCCACGGATTTGAATGCCCTCTACGGCGATCTTGCCGTGCTTACCGAGCACCAGATTGCGGTGGGCCTTGCGGCAGGCAAGTGGGACGAATACGAGCGCCAACTCGTGGAGCATTACCTCGACCAAATCAGGTTGGAGGAGGCCAAGGTCGCGGTCGCTGAGCAGCTAAAAATCTCGCAGAGCACGAAGCAAGCGAGCGGTGGCGGGCGATAAGCGCAGCAAACAGGGCAAGCTTTTTTGCGACCGCGGCCCTCATCCTTTCGGCAGGAGCCATGCTGGCTGTGGTCACCATGGCATCTTCGGCTACTTAGCTTGGGAGCAATAAGTCGACGGCGGCGCGCCGCTCTAAAGGGCCTAAAGCTAAGGCTGGTGGCGGGGAACCTCCCGCGTTTGCATCATGCCTGATCCTGGCTCGACCGCTCCCCCGGCGAGTCCGTCTTGATTCGTCGCCACGCGCGGGGTCCAAAGTGGATGCTGTGATCATTTTTGCTGCCTTGGAGTGCTAGCGCTCGCTTCAGGGAATAGATCGCGGTCTGAGGAGATAGACCGTCGTTCTCATCGTTGCCTTTGTCTGAGATGTAGATCGTTGGCATCGGCACCTCCGTGCTTATCGGGCCCCTAGCTTGTCCGAGGAAGACCTGCTCTCTCTGTAACAAATGCCCGACAAGTCAGGCGGATGAGCCAAGAGTCGCACCAGATCGCTGAGGTATTACGGCTCCGAAGGGCGTTCATCGCCGGTTAGGCGCCCGGGTGCGGCCGCCATACCCCAAGGAGCGACCATGAAAAAGTATGTTATTGCGGCGGCGTTGATCGCCGGCTTCGTTACCCCTGCCCTTGCTGAGCAATTCTACGTCGCCTTTGACCCTGCGAGCCACAAGTGCACCATGATGCACAACATCCCGTCGGGCTCGATGAAAAACATGGGTGGCCCCTACAAGACGCAGGCTGAAGCGAAAAAGGCCATGCATAGCATGAAGGAATGCACGGCCTAAATCATGTGAGCCAGGATTGGAGGGCCCGGGTGAAAGCCCGGGCCCTCCAACTGCGTGCCGCCCAGTACGTCTTGCTCGCGCTGTTGCCGCCTAGGGGTTCCCCCCAGATGCGGGGGGCCCAGCTGAGCCCGCGTTACGCGGGCTCTGCGCCATCAAGATGGACAAGATAAGCAGCACCGCGATCAGCAGACCGACCTAAGCCACTCCTTCCTCTCCGTTCAATCCTGAGCGGGTAAGCCTCAAGAGCCGCGCTTCTTTTGCGGCCTGTTCTCGTTGGCGGGCTCGCTGCGCGCGCTTTGCTTGAGCGCCTCTTTCAGGGTGCGGGGCCGGTGGTGCTTGGCGAGAAGGTCGGCGAAGGCCTCATTGGCGAGATCTTGGACGCTCTTGCCGCGGTCGCGCGCGAGTTGCTCCAGCGCCCGCAAGGTCTCCGGATCAAAGCCGATCAGCTTGCGCTTGGCCGCCATGGCGAAATCTTGCCACCTCCGATGGTCGCACCACCCCGGAGTCGTCTCCCCGAGGCCATCCCTCCTGTGCTAAAATCGTCCTGGGGAGACGATTGCGCAATGGCCAATTTCCGCACGTTGTGCTTGGGAGCTGCCCTCGCCGCGCTTGTCGCCGGCTGCACCTCGGGGCCGCCCAAGATCGAAGACGTCAAGGAAGCCGGCGACGGCAGCTACACCATCTCGTACAGCACCATGCCGGGGCTGGGTGACGCCAAGCGTCAGGATAAGGCCGCCGCTGCCGCGGTCGGCAAGGCCGGCGATTTCTGCCACGCCAAAAACATGAAGATCATGGTGACCGGCGCGGCAAAGAACGTCGTCATGTTCCGCTGCGTGACGAGTTAGCTGCGCGGAGTGTCTGCGAGGGAAGCTCGCCGAATGGGGCCCGTGGGGGCCGCGAAACGACCGCACTCCCAAATCTCAACGGCCAAGCGTCCCGCCTTGTCATAATCCGGATATGGAAATGTCGTGATCCTGGCCGGGTTAAGTGGCAAAACGGGAGCGAACGATGAAATTGCCCGGGATCTGGGCAAAGCCCAGGGCGAAGCCCGCCATGGGCATCGATTATCAAGAGGCTGAAAAGGCATCGGTCACACTGGGTGATGGGACGCAGCAGCGGCGTCGGAGCACGAACAAGCGCCTGCGCCAGGCGGTGCATCGCCACAAGCCGGTCGCCCGGCAGGGCATCCAGGAGCGGCTCTTCACGCTCGCCTTCAGCGGGCTCGTCTATCCCCAGATCTGGGAAGACCGCGTCGTCGACCTCGAGGCCCTGCGCCTCCAGGACGGCGAGCGGCTCATCGCCATCGCGTCGGGCGGCTGCAACGTGCTGAGCTATCTCGCCGCTGCCCCGATCACATCACGGCCGTCGATCTCAATCCCGCGCACGTCGCGCTCAACAAGCTGAAGCTCGCAGCGCTTGCGCACCTGCCGGACTACGCCGCCTTCTGCCGCTTCTTTGCCGAGGCCGACGGCGCGCCACAACATCGATGCCTACATGACCTATCTGCGCCCGCACCTCGACGCGGCGACGCGCAAGTACTGGGACTCGCGCGACCGTCTCGGGCGCCGCCGCATCGGCTACTTCGGCACCAACGTCTATCGCCACGGACTGCTCGGCGGCTTCATCGGCGCGGGCCATCTGCTGGCGCGCATGCACGGCGCCAACCCGCGCCGGCTGCTCGCGGCCAAGTGCCGCGCCGAGCAGCGCCGCATCTTCGAGCGCGAGCTCGCGCCGCTGTTCAAGAAGCGGCACATCCGCTGGCTGCTCGACCGGCCGTCGGCGCTGTTCGGGCTCGGCATCCCGCCCTCGCAGTTCACCGCGCTCAAGGGCAGCGAGGCCAGCATGGCCGACGTGCTGCATGCGCGGCTCGAGCGGCTCGCCTGCGACTTCGACCTCGCCGACAACTACTTCGCGTGGCAGGCCTTCGGGCGGCGCTACGCGAGCGGCGGCAGCGGGCCGCTGCCGCCCTATCTGCAGCGCGAGAATTTCGAGGTCTTGCGCGCGCGCGCCGGCAACGTCACCGTGGTGCACGCCTCGCTCACCGAGCATCTGAGCCACGCAGCCCGCCGCCTCGCTCGACGCCTATGTGCTGCTCGATGCCCAGGACTGGATGACGGACGCAGCAACTCAACGCTCTGTGGACCGAGATCGTGCGCACGGCCCGGCCCGGCGCCCGCGTCATCTTCCGCACCGCCGGCGAGGAGACGATCCTGCCGGGCCGCGTGCCCGATGCGATCCTGTCGCGGTTCGACTACGACCGCGAGCCTGCCGGCGATGGACGGCGAAGGACCGCTCCTCGATCTACGGCGGGTTCCATCGCTACGTGCTGCAAGGCTGAGGAGGCGCGCCGTGGCTCAGCCGGCGCTCCCCGCCGCCGCGCACATGGATGCGATCTACCGCTATCAGCGGTACATCTATGATGCCTCGCGCAAGTACTATCTCTGGGCCGCGACCGCCTGCTCGACGAGCTCGAGCCGCCGCCGGGCGGAACGGTGCTGGAGGTCGCGTGCGGGACGGGGCGCAACCTCATCAAGGCGCGCGCCGCTATCCGCATGCGCACTTCTACGGCTTCGATATCTCCGCGCGCCATGCTCGACACCGCGCGCGCCTCGATCGCGCGTGCGGGGCTCTCTGATCGCATCGACCGTCGTCGGCGACGCGACGACTTCATCCGGCGAGCGTCTGTTCGGCGTAGGCGCGTTCGACCGCGTGTTCATCTCCTACGCGCTGTCGATGATCCCGCCCTGGCGGCAGGCCCTGCGCCAGGCGCTCGCAGGCCGTGGCCCCGGCGGCCGGCTACATGTCGTCGACTTCGGCGAGCAACAGGGTGGCCGCGGTGGTTCAACGCAAGGGTTTGCGCGCTTGGCTGCGCCAATTCTCGGTGGAGCCGCGGGCGGACCTTGAGCCGGCGCTTGCAAGATTGGCGAGCGACGCCGGTGCCGCGCTGGAATTTCAACACTTGTATCGTGGCTATGCCGACTATGCGGTGATCACAAAGCCGGCGTGATCTTTCTGTGACGAAACTGGACGAGGAATAACAAGCGGCTAAGCGGCAAACCGCTTAGGCGACTTCTCCATGGAAGGTGATAGGCTGAAACCTATCGACTCACCGAGAATGACCGCCCTCTCAGCCGCCTGAAGCTAAGTAGACGATGACTGCCATAGTGACGAGCGAAGCATGCCCCCGCCGAGAGGATGAGGGCAGCAGTCGCGAAGAGATTTGCCTTTTTCGCTGCACCCACCGCAGTCACCGCTGCCTGCTTCGTGACATGGGATATCTTCAGCTGTTCTGCGACCGCCGCTCTGGCCTCCTCCAACTTAATTCGGTCGAGGTAATGCTCTACGATCTGGCGGTCATGTTCTGCCCACTTGCCTGCGGCAAGACCGACCTCAATCTGCTGCTCGGAAAGCACGTCAAGATCTTCGTATAGGCTATTCGGGTCCATGGCCTCACCTCCAGTTGCCCGGCAACCGCGGCCACTCATTACTGGCCAAGTGAGAAGCATCGCCAGCTGCTACCGCTAGCGATAATTATACGCCGGGCAAGGCCCGCGAATTGGACTTGGGATCAAACTTGACTTGAATCAGCGATTTTCGGCACATCATCCTGAGATCGCTCAAGTCGGTGTCCTTCGACCAAAAACGCCAGCGGCAGCGCGAATGCCACGGGCTTATCTCCACGAGTTCAGAGCCTGAAGCGGAAGGCAGCGATCTCCTAGGCAGGGCGGCGAAACGCAACCGCCATTTTAGAAGCCCCGGCCCTTCACTGGGTCGGGGCTTCCGCGCTTCTGCCCGGGCAGCCCTGGAAAGCCTCGGCGCTCACACTCCGTGGCTTTGAACGGATTTCCCCTGGCTTATCGAAGACGCAAAGCCGCATCTCCGGAACTTGAGCACCTGCTTCCGCGTTTGAAGGCCGCTTGCGCCAAAGACGGGAAGCAGCACCCTAGTCCAGCCGGAGTTTGTTAGATGGATGCCAATACGGCCGCGCTCGCCTTAATCCAACGCTGGGTTGGTCCAGACGACAAAATTACGGACATGACTGCTTTCTACGACGCGCTGGTGAGGGCGCTCAAGGATGCCCATGCGGAAGGGGAAGATATCGGCGAAGATACGGAGGCGAACGCCGTGGAAAACCTCTAGCAAGCGAGTTGACTGGCGCCACACACCATTGTTGCATCCCCTCTTTTCATTCCGTCGTCCCCAGCATCCGATGGAGGCAAATTCCTTAAGGGAGGAGCATCATGGCCACACCAAGCGTGATAGTCGACGAGACAACAATTCTCGGTGTGAGATTCATCCGCTGGGGATTAAGCCTCTTCATCTTTGGTCTGATCTTTGGCTTCGGTCTGTTGGGCTACTATTTTCACGGGACAACTGAGAGCGCCATGTTCGAGGATGGCGGCGCGCAGTGGTTCAATTACCCCTGGACATTTGCAACTTATGTTCTGCAACTCGGTGGCCTCGGCATGGTCGCAATTGGGGCTGTCTACTGGTTGCTGCCGGGCGACAAGCTTGAAACAGAGTCGGTGGACTACACGGCTCTGTGGCTTTGCATTGCGGGGCTGATTGCCACTTTCCTTACGAGCTATCTCGGCTACTTCGTGACAAATGCGATCTGGCCTTCCTTCTTTTACAAGCCAATCACCCAAGGGATGAATGCGTGGATCGGGTTCCAGGCCGTTAGCGTTGCGCTCTATTTATTCGGTGTCGTCCTCGCTTTCTTTTCAATTCGATACGTGACGAATACGCGAATTCCGCAGAGATAGGGCTTCTGCCTAGGCGTCGCCGGAAATCGGCGGCTTGACCTCGAAGCCATACTCGGCCGCGGACGCCGAAAGCCACGACCAGAAGCTCCCGGCGTAGCCCAAGGGCACCGAAAACTCGAAAGTGGGGATCTCGTCGAGCTGCCACAGCTGGCACGGGATCAGCGCAATCTGGGTCGTCGCGGCGTCGCCCGGCTTGAACACCCGCTCATGGAGATCGAGGCCGCAACCCTTGGCAAGCACGTCGCGGGCGCGCGGTCCGGAGAGCCGCAGCACGGCCTTGGCGTGGGATTGATCGACGAAGGAGGCGAGCCCCTGCCCCGCTTCCTTGACTGGGCGAGAGCCGCCCGCCCCCGCTCGCCGTCGGCAACCGCGAGCCATTCGTGCGGCCCCATGCCGATGATGGCGAGGCCGTTGCCCGCGGCACGCTTCGGGCCGCGCGGCAGGTCAACGCCGCTCGCGTCGCCGATGGCCGCGACGAGTTCGGCCGCCTTGCCGCGCCTGGCGCAGATTTGCGCGACGGCGAGGCCCGCTCGCTCGGCGATGACCACGGGCCGGTCGTCGCCGACGACGTGGCCGTAGCGGCCGGGCACGGCGAGACCTTGAAAGGCGGTGCGGGGAGCGAGAATAAGGTCAGCCACGGACCCGCCCTCCTTCAGGATCGATGAACACCGGCGACACCACCTCGCATTCGAAATCGTGGCCGCGGAGGAGATCGACGACGCGGACGCATTCGCCGATCCGATCGCGGCCGTCGACCAGGAAGCCGATGCCGACGTCGTGGCCGAGACTTGGCGACCACGCGACCGAGGTCAGATGACCCTGGTCGTATTCGACGCGGGCGGGATGGTCGAGCGGAATGAAGTGGGCGCCGGCGGTGAGCCGCTTCGACGGATCGACCGGTTTGACGCCGATCAGCATGGGACGGCCGGGCGCCGAAAGCGCCGGCCGGCCGGCGAGAACGCGGCCGATGAAGTCCTTGTTGGTGGACATCATCTTGCCGAGGCCGAGATCGGCGGCGGTGGTCTGGCCGTTAACCTCGGGACCCGCGGCGTGACCCTTCTCGATGCGGAGCACACCGAGCGCCTCGGTGCCATAAGGCGCGATGCCGAATTCGGCGCCAGCCTCCATCACCGCGCGCATGGCGGCGTCGCCGTAGAGCGCCGGAACCGCGAGCTCGTAGGCGCGCTCGCCGGAGAAGGACACCCGGAACAGCCGCGCCTCAACGCCACCGCAGATAGTAAGCTCGGCCACGCCCATGAAGGGCAACGCCGCATCGGAGATGTCGAATTGGGAATCGACCAGCTTCCGTAACACGTCGCGCGAGCGCGGGCCGGCGATGGAATATTGCGCCCATTGGTCGGTAACCGAGGCGATCGAGACATCGAGTTCGCGCCACAACACCTGACGGCAGAATTCCATGTGCTGGAACACCTTGCCGGCGTTCGCCGTGGTGGTGGAGGTGAGGTAATGCTCCGGCCCGAAGCGCGCCACGGTGCCGTCGTCCATGACGATGCCGTCCTCGCGAAGCATCAGCCCGTAGCGCGCCTTGCCGATCGCCAACGTCGAGAGCTTGTTGATGTAGAGGCGGTCGAGATAGGCCGCGGCGTCAGGTCCTTGAACATCGATCTTGCCGAGGGTGGAGACATCGCAGACGCCGACCGAAGCGCGCACCGTCTCCGCCTCGCGCGCGATGCTCGCTTCGAGGGTCTTGTCTCCGGGCCTGTGGTAATACTGCGCCCGCGTCCACAGCCCGGCCTCAACGAACACCGCGCCCTCCTCCTTGGCCCAGTCATGGGAGGGCGGCAACCGCGTGGGCCGGAAGTCCTTGCCCCGGTGATGGCCGGCGAAGGCGCCGAAGCTCACGGCACTGAAAGGCGGCCGGAAGGTGGTGGTGCCGATCTCGGGGATGGTGCAGTCGGCAATCTCGGCGAGGATGGCGAGGCCGGTGACGTTCGCGGTCTTGCCCTGGTCGGTGGCCATGCCGAGGGTGGTGTAACGCTTCACATGCTCGACCGCCGAGTAGCCCTCGCGGGCGGCGAGCTCGATGTCCTTGGCGGTGACGTCGTTCTGGAGATCGACGAAGGCCTTGCCTTTGCCGCCCTTCACGCGCCACAGCGGCTCCGTCGCGGCGCCTTCGGGGTTGGCGGCGTGAGGTAGCGGCGCGAGCGGCGCGCTGAAGCCGGCTGCGCCTGCGGCCTCGGCACCAAGCTTGGCGCCATCGGCGAGCGCCTCGGCGAGCGTGAGATGCCCTGCCGCGGCGCCTGCGACGCTCATCCCAGGGGGCAGCGTCCCCGGCACGAAGGCCTTGAGGCGATCATCCCAGGCCGGTCTGCCACCGAGGTGGCAGGTCAGATGGAGCGTCGGGTTCCAGCCATTGGCGACGGCGAGCAGGTCACAGGGGATGGTGGTGATGCCGCCGAGCTTGTGGCGCACGACAACGGCCCGGAGCTCGCGTCCGCCTGAGGCGCGTTCGACCGCGGCGCCGGGCAAAACCGGCCACGGCCGGCCCTCAACACCGGTCGGGGCGCGGTCCCTGGGGTCAACCACGGCAGCGATCTCGACGCCGGCGGCGGCGAGGTCCGCCACCGTCCGCCAGCCATCGTCGCCGGTGGTAAGCACCACGGCACGCTTCCCCGGCGCCACACCGAAGCGGTTGACGTAGCTGCGCACCGCCGAGGCGAGCATCACCCCAGGGCGATCGTTGTCGCCGAAGGCGACGCCACGCTCCATGGCGCCGGCGGCAAGCACCGCGTGCCCGGCCACGATCCGCCAGCCGCGATGGCGTGGCTGATGCGCCGGCGCGAGCCCGACGTGGTCGTTGACGCGCTCGATGGCGCCAAAGGTGCCCTGGTCGTAGACGCCGAACACCGTGGTGCGCGGCATCAGCCGCACGGTGTCGAGGCTCTTGAGCTCGGCGACGACCGCGGCGACCCAATCGCGCGCCGGGGCCTCGTCGATCGCCTGCTGCTCCGAAAGCAGCCGCCCGCCGAAACTGAAATCCTGCTCGGCAAGGATGACGCGGGCCCCGGCACGCGCGGCGGTGACCGCGGCCATCAGCCCCGCCGGCCCTGAGCCGATCACCAGCAGGTCGCAATAAGCGGTCGCCTTCTCGTAATGGTCGGGGTCAGGCTCGAGCGCGGCGCGGCCGAGACCCGCGCTCCGCCTGATCAGCGGCTCGTAGACCTTCTCCCAGAACGAGGCCGGCCACATGAAGGTCTTGTAGTAGAAGCCGGCGGAGAGGAACGGGCTCAACACCGAGTTGATCGACTGGATGTCGAAGGCGAGCGACGGCCAGCGGTTCTGGCTCTTGGCGTCGAGGCCGTCATAGAGCTCGGCCATGGTGGCGGGGATGTTCGGCTCCCGCCGCGCCCCATGGCGTAGCTCGACGAGGGCATTGGGCTCTTCCACGCCAGCGGTGAAGATGCCCCGCGGGCGATGATACTTGAAGGAGCGGCCGACAAGGCGGACGCCGTTAGCGAGGAGCGCCGAAGCGAGGGTGTCGCCCGGGTGGCCGTAATAGGTACTGCCGTCGAAGCTGAAATCGAGCGTCTGGCTGCGATCGACGGCACCGCCTTGCGATAGCCTGAAGGGCTGGCTCTGTTTCGCCGCGGGCGCCATCAGTCGCCGCCCTCATGGGGCGAGGCGTAGGCCACGGAATGGATGATGTGGGTGCGGGTGTCTCGTTCGACCCTGAGCCAGGAATGGCAGCCCCCCGTGTGGTACCAGAACTCGGCAAGGATCCCCGCCGGGTTCTCCCGGAGATAGACGTAATCGTAGAAGGCGCCGGCGGCGCCCTCGGCGTCGGGATCGGGGCGCTTCGGGTCGGCGGCGCCGAGATAGGCGAACTCCTGGGCGTCACGCTCGCCGCAATAGGGGCATTTGATCCGCATCGTCGTTAGGCCTTGGTCCCTAGTGAAGATTGGGTTGGGCGCCCATGCCCTTCTCGTCGAGCATGGCGCCAGCCTTGAAGCGATCGAGCCTGTAGCCGCGGATCAGGTCGGGCGGTTCGTCGCGCGCGATCAGATGGGCGAAACATTCACCCGACGCGGGCGTCGCCTTGAAGCCGCCGTAACACCAGCCACCGTTGAAATAGAGGCCCCTGACGTCGGTCTTGTCGATGATGGGCGAGCCGTCCATGGTCATGTCGATCAGGCCGCCCCAATTGCGCAGCATGCGCAGCCGGGCGAAGTTCGGGAACAGCGCCAGCGCGCCCTCCATCACATCCTCCGCCGTAGGCAGGTTGCCGCGCTGGGCGTAGGAATTGTAGCCGTCGAGATCGCCGCCAAAGACGAGGCCGCCTTTGTCGGATTGGCTGACATAGAAATGGCCAGCGCCGAAGGTGACCACGTGGTCGATCACGGGCTTCAGCCCCTCGCTGACGAAGGCTTGCAGCACATGGGTCTCGATCGGCAAGCGCATCCCGGCGAAGGACGCGACGCGGGAGCTGTTGCCCGCGACCGCGAGGCCAACTTTCCGCGCGCCGATGAAGCCGCGGGTGGTCTCGACACCCCGCACGGCGCCGTTCTCTATTCGGATCCCCGTGACCTCGCATTGCTCGATGATATCGACCCCGCGCTGGTCGGCCGCGCGGGCATAGCCCCAGGCCACGGCGTCGTGGCGCACGGTGCCGCCGCGCCGCTGGAGCAGCCCGCCGCGGATCGGGAAACGGGCATTGCTGAAGTCGGCGAAGGGGATTAGCTCACGCACCTGCTCGGTGTTGAGCAACTCGGCGTCGACGCCGGCGAGCCGCATGGCGTTGCCGCGCCGCACATAAGCATTCCGCTGGGCGTCGGAATGAATGACGTTGAGGACGCCGCGCTGGCTGACCATGCAATTGAAGTTCAGCTCCTGCGACAATCCTTCCCACAGCTTCAGCGCATGCTCGTAGAAGCGGGTGTTCGGCGGCAACATGTAGTTGGAGCGGACGATGGTGGTGTTGCGCCCGATATTGCCGGAGCCGAGATAACCCTTCTCCACCACGGCGACATTGGTGATGCCGTGGACCTTGGCGAGGTAATAGGCGGCGGCAAGGCCGTGGCCGCCACCGACGATGACCACGTCATATTGGGGCTTGGGTTCGGCCTTGCGCCAGACGCGCTCCCAGCCGCGATTGCCGCTAAGCGCGTTGGTGAAGACGGAGAAGGCCGAATACCGCATCGGCTGAGTGTGCGCCGCAACGCTGCCGCTTATTGACAATTAGCGACGCGCGTTTGACATTTTACGACATGAACGGGAACCAAGCTGTCGCGGCTCCGAAGCCCCCCCGATCGCGCACCGCGGAGGCCGCGCGTTCGGTCGGCTTTCTGCTGGTGCCGGGCTTCGCGTTGATGTCCTACACGGCGGCGGTCGAGCCGCTGCGCGCAGCGAACCTCATCTCTGGACGCACTCTTTATCGCTGGTGGCATGCAGCGCCGGGCGGCAAGCCGGTGCTCGCCTCGAACGGCGTCGCCATCCTGCCCGATGTCGGCGTCGGCACCGACCGCGACGCCGACATGCTGTTCGTCTGCGCCGGCGGCAACCCCGCCATCTTCGGCGACAGGTCGGTGTTCGCTTGGCTCAGAAGGCTGGCGCGGCGCGGCGTCACCATCGGCGGCATTTCCGGCGGCCCTTACATCCTTGCTAAGGCCGGGCTGCTCGACGGCCACCGGGCGACGCTCCACTGGGAGCATCAGCCGTCGTTCCGCGAGGAATTTCCAGACATCGCGCTTGCCCAATCGCTGTTCGAGATCGATGGCAATCTCATCACCTGCTCCGGCGGCATCTCGGCGCTCGACATGATGGTGGCCCTGATCGAGCGCGATCACGGCCGCCAGCTTGCCGCCGCGGTCGGCGATTGGTTCCTGCACACGCATATCCGCGAGGGCATGGGGCCGCAGCGCATGGACTTGAGGGTGAGGCTCGGCGTCACCGACGCGAAGCTGCTCCGCGTGCTGCGGCGCATGGAGGACAGCATCGAGGCGCCACAATCCCGCGCCGAGCTGGCGCGGATCGCCGGCGTCTCGGTGCGGCAGCTCGAGCGCCTGTTCCAGCGCCATCTCGGCCACGGCATCCACCGCCAATATCGCTCGATGCGGCTCGAGCGCGCGCGGCAGCTGTTGCGGGAGACCGCCTTCCCCGTGCTGGACGTCGCCGTGGCGACGGGCTTTGCCTCCGCTAGCCAGTTTGCCCGCGCCTATCGGCGCGCCTTCGGCGAGCCGCCGAGCCGGACCAGGCTCGCAAGCTGACCCAACCGCGGTCAGCAGTCGAGCGTGGTGCGCCGCTCCCAGTCGGTCAGCTGGCGGGAATATTCGTTCCAGTCGGCGTGCCGCAGCTTGAGATAGGCGTCGATGAACGGCCCGCCGAGACCTCGGCGCAGCACCTTCGAGCTTTCGAGGGCGCGTAGCGCGTCGAGGAGATTGAGCGGCAGCCGCTTCGCGTCCTTCACGGTGTGGCCTTCGGCATACATGTCGATGTCGAGCCTTTTGCCCGGATCGCGTTGGTTGGCGATGCCGTCGAGGCCGGTGACGAGAACGGCGGCCTGCAGGGCGTAGGGGTTGGCGGCGCCGTCGGCCAAGCGAAACTCGAAGCGGCCGGCGTCCGGAATGCGGATCATGTGGGTACGGTTGTTCCCGGTATAGGTCACGGTGTTCGGGGCCCAGCTCGCGCCGGAAGTCGTGCGCGGGGCATTGATGCGCTTATAGGAGTTGACCGTGGGATTGGTGAGGGCAGCGAGGCCTTCGGCCGAATGGATAATGCCGCCGATGAATTGATAGCCGAGCTTCGACAGCCCCATCTCGTCCTTGTCGTCCTCGAACAGGTTCTTGCCGTCCTTCCACAGCGAAAAATGGACGTGGCAGCCATTGCCGGTGAGCGTCGCGAACGGCTTCGGCATGAAGGTCGCCCGCAGCCCATGCTTCTCGGCGATCGACTTCACCATGTATTTGAAGAAGGCGTGGCGGTCGGCGGTCTTGAGCGCGTCGTCGTAATCCCAGTTCATCTCGAATTGGCCGTTGGCATCCTCATGGTCGTTCTGATAGGGGTTCCAGCCGAGCTCGAGCATGGAGTCACAAATCTCGCTGATGACGTCGAAGCGGCGCATCAAGGCCTGCTGGTCGTAGCAGGGCTTGGACTGGTGATCGCTGGTGTCGGCGATGCCTTCGCCATCAGGGCTGATGAGGAAGAATTCGCACTCGACGCCGGTCTTGGGCTGATAGCCCATAGCCTTGGCTTCAGCGATGGCCCGCTTCAGGACGTTGCGCGGCGCCTGCTCCACGAGCTTGCCGTTCATGTAAGGATCGGCGGCGAGCCAGCCTACCTCCTTGCGCCACGGCAGCTGCAATAGGCTGTCGGGATCGGGAATGGCGAGCACGTCGGGGTCGGCCGGCGTCATGTCGAGCCAGCTGGCGAAGCCTGCGAACCCCGCGCCGTTCTTGGCCATGCCGGCGATCGCCGCGGCGGGAACGAGCTTCGCCCGCATGGTGCCGAACAGATCGACATAGCTGATGAGGAAATATTTGATCCCGCGTTCTTTTGCGATTGCCGCCAGATCCGTCGCCATCCCTACTCTCCTGACCTAAAACGAGCCGTTGTCACTGCCTGGTATCCAATTCGTGCCGGCGAGCGGCACCTTGGCCATCGCCGCCGACTCAACCGTGAGCGCCACGAGATCCTCTGGCTCCAGATTGCGCACATGGCTTTTACCGCAGGCGCGCGCAATGGTCTGGGTCTCGAGCGTCAGCACCGAGAGATAGTTGGCAAGCCTGCGACCGCCGGCAATGGGGTCGAAGCGCGCCATCAGCTCGGGATCCTGGGTGGTGATACCCGCCGGGTCGCGGCCCTCATGATAATCGTCATAACAGCCGGGCTTGGTGCCGATCTTGCCATACTCCTCGGCGAGATGCGGCGCGTTGTCGCCAAGCGCAATCAGAGCCGCGGTGCCGATCGACACGGCGTCGGCGCCGAGCGCGAGCGCCTTGGCGACGTCGGCGCCGTTGCGGATGCCGCCGGAGACTATGAGTTGGACCTTGCGGTGCATACCGAGTTCCTGAAGCGCCTGGACCGCGGGGCGAATCGCCGAAAGGATCGGGATGCCGACATGCTCGATGAACACCTCTTGCGTCGCTGCAGTGCCGCCCTGCATGCCGTCGAGCACGACGACGTCGGCGCCCGACTTGACCGCGAGCGCAGTGTCGAAATAAGGCCGCGCAGCGCCGATCTTGATGTAGATCGGCTTCTCCCAATTGGTGATCTCGCGAAGCTCCTCGATCTTGATCTCGAGATCGTCGGGGCCGGTCCAATCGGGGTGGCGGCAGGCGGAGCGCTGGTCGATACCTTCCGGCAAGGTCCGCATTTGAGCGACGCGGGGCGAGATCTTCTGGCCGAGCAGCATGCCGCCGCCGCCGGGCTTGGCCCCCTGCCCGATGACGATCTCGATGGCGTCGGCCTTGCGCAGATGATCCGGGTTCATGCCGTAGCGCGAGGGCAGGATCTGATAGACCAGGAGCTTCGAGTGATGGCGCTCCTCGTCGGTCATGCCGCCATCGCCGGTCGTGGTGGAGGTGCCGACCATAGAGGCGCCACGGCCGAGCGCTTCCTTGGCCGGACCCGACAGCGAGCCGAAGCTCATGCCGGCGATGGTGATCGGGATCTTGAGGTGGAGCGGCGTCTTGGCGAAGCGATCGCCGAGCACGACATCGGTGCTGCAGCGCTCGCGATAGCCTTCGAGCGGATAGCGGCTGATGGAAGCGCCGAGAAACAGGAGATCGTCGAAATGCGGGACCTTGCGCTTGGCGCCGAAGCCGCGGATGTCGTAAAGGCCGGTCGCCGCGGCGCGGTGGATCTCGGCAATCGAATGCGCGTCAAAGGTCGCCAATTCCCTGGGCGGCGTGTGAACCCAGCGGGTTTCCGCGCTCATCAATAAGCCTCCAGATTGTCCATGTGGAAGTGATAGAGGGTACGGCCGGAACCGTAGCGCCGGAACTCGCCGGGGTCGACCTGCCCGTTCAGGCCAGCGGCCTTGAGGAGCTCCCCAAGCTGTTGCTTGTGCTCGTCGCGGAGCGGCTTCTCGATGCAGTCGGAGCCGAGGCTCTTCACGTTGCCGCGGACGAAAAGCCGCGCTTCATAGATGGAATCGCCCAGTGCGTCGCCGGTGTCGCCGAGCACGACGAGGGCACCGGCCTGGGCCATGAAGGACGACATGTGGCCGACGGATCCCTTGACGACGATGTTGATGCCGCGGGCGGAGATGCCGCAGCGTGCGGCGGCATTGCCGTCAATGACAAGGAGCCCGCCGCAGCCGGTGGCGCCCGCCGACGAGGAGGCATCGCCTTTGACGTGCACCCGACCCGACATCATGTTCTCGGCGAGGCCGACGCCAGCGCTGCCATTGACGATGACATTGGCGCGCTTGTTCATGCCGGCGCAATAATAGCCGGCATTGCCGTCGATCTCGACGGTGACCGGCGCGTCGAGGCCGGCGGCGATGGCGTGACGGCCGCGCGGATTGATGACGCGGAAATGGGTTTCGTTGGTCCCCTCCCCGAGATCATGCAGCATCTGGTTCAGGTCGCGGAGTGATGTGACCTCGAGATCGACGACCCGCATCAATGCCGTTCCCAGAAATAGACCTTGGCGGGCTCGGGCTCCCAGACGCGGGCCTTGTCGATACCCGGCAGACTGGCGAGAGCGCGATATTCGGAGCCGAAGGCGACATAATCGTCGGTCTCGGCCATGACCGCGGGCTTGCAGGCGATAGGGTCGCGCAGCACGCCAAAGCCGTCCTCGGTGCCAACCACGAAGGTGTAGAAGCCGTCGAGGTCTTGCAGCGACTGCTCGAGCGCCTCGCCGAGGCTTGCGCCCTCGCTCATGCGCCAGGTGATGTAGCCGGCGGCGACCTCGGTGTCGTTCTCGGTCTCGAAATGGATGCCCTTGCGCTCAAGCTCGCGACGGAGGCCGTTGTGGTTGGAGAGCGAGCCGTTATGGACGAGGCACTGATCGCGGCCGGTTGAGAACGGATGGGCGCCGTTGGTGGTCACCGCCAATTCCGTCGCCATGCGGGTATGAGCGATGCCATGGGAGCCCGCCATATGGGGGAGATCGAAGCGCTTGGCCACGGCGTCCGGGCGGCCAACCTCCTTGTAGACTTCCATGCGGGTGCCGGCGCCGACGATCTTCACGCCCGCCCTGGCTTCCGCGATCGCGGCGCGGGCTGCCGGTTCGGATGACGCAGGCAGCTTGAACACGGCATGGGTGGCATGGATGTCCACGGCGACCGGCGCCCCGATCGCCGCCTCGACCGTCTTGGCCAGGGCGCCAAAATCGACGTCGGCTGCATCCGCGCGGAGGGTCAACTTCACATGGTCCGCGTCCCCCGCGCCGTAAATGGCGAAGCCGGCGCTATCGGGTCCGCGGTCGCACATGGTGCCAAGCATCCCGGCAAGCATGTTGCCAAGCTCAGGTTCAAGCGCTCGGTTCTTCAGAAAGATGCCGACAATCCCACACATCCAATCCACCTATCCATGATTTGAAGGCCGGCGGAGCCATTGCGCCGCAATGAAACAGCGTAGCGGCGCCGTCGCGTCGTGTCAACTACTGGGAATAATACTTTCCTAGTAGGAAATATGACAGCGAACCAATTAGCTGCGCGGATAGATGATGATGGAGAGGTAAGTGGTTGGGAGTTTGGTGAGTTCTTCCGGCCCGTGCAAGGCTGCGGCGTCGAAAAACAGCGCGTCCCCCGGGACCATGGGGTAAGCCTTGTCGGCATGACGGTACAGCACCCTGCCGGTCAGCATGTAGATAAATTCGACGCCGGCGTGCTGGAACATGATGTAAGGCTTCGCTTCCTCGGTCAGCGTGATGAGATAGGGCTCAACGACCACATCTCCCGAGATGGAGTGGCCGAGCAGCTGATATTGGTGTCCTGCCTTGGTGCCGCGGCGCTCGATGGTCACCCCCTGGCCGGACGGCACGAAGGAGCAGTCGCGCTGCTCCTCATAAGAGGCAAAGAACGTCGTCAAGGGCACATTGAGGGCACGGGCGAGGGAATCGAGGCTCTCGATGGAGGCCGAAACCACGCCATTCTCGATCTTCGACAGCATCCCGGCCGAAAGGCCGGCCTGATCGGCAAGCTCGGCGCCCGTAAGGTCGAGCTTACGCCGTAGGGAGCGAACCTGGGAGCCGATGGCCGCAGCAAGGGAAAGGCTTCCGGCGGGCTGGGGCGCCAGTGATCCGGTCTTGAAGCCCTCGTCCGTGCGCAGGGGCTGTCGCTTCGCCCGCTTCCGCGCAGCCTCTGGCCTCGCACTCTTCATTGTGGTCATCGAAGCCCTTCATGCGCGAAAAGCGCGAGTGCCGAGCGGCCGGACCCTCGGTACGTGTTCCGCGTTTGGCGCAGCGAGTCAATCCATGATTGTGCCAGCAAATCCGGCAACGCTGGCGTTTGTCCGTGCTCCGCCGCCCGCCGAGGACGATTCTGCCGCCTCCTCGACTGACAACGCCCCGGGGACAAGGCGCGTTCTCGTGCTATGAAACAAAAATTCTGGCCGGGCAACTCGCGAATAGTTGAAGACGCGGCTGTGTCGGGGATCGAAGGGGCCTATGGCGCGAAGCAGTAACCGGGACGTACGGTGAACGCCACAGATTCGGCCCTCGGGATCGCCGCTCATATCGACGGCGGCGATATCGGCCTCAACGCACCCAGCCAGAAGCCGACGATCGCGATCCGTGCAGAGCAGACCGGGAATGGGACCATGCGTCGAGCTATGATGCCTCCGTTGCGGCGGCGGTCGCGCGGCCATGCTGGAAACGCAGCTTCGCGCGAGGAACCCAACGCTATTTCACGAGCGTGACCGGAAGCTTGGTGAGGTGAACGACCTTCGTTGCAACGGACCCCATGACGAGATTACCGATCGCGCTCATGCCACGTGTTCCCATCACAATCCCGTCGCAGCCGAAGCGCTCGGCGCATGACACGATTGATTTCGGAATGTCGCCGATCAGGACTTGGGTCGTGAACGTGACCCCGGCCCGCTCCGCCTTTTCGATCGCTGGCCGCAATATGTCCTCGCTATGCTTAAGCTGCAGTTCGTCGGCCTTATCTTCCGGCAAATAGACCGCAATCTCGCCATAGATGACAGGCGGCTCGTGCGCGTAAGCGATCACGAGCTCCATAGGCCCATGCTCCTTGGCGAGCTTGATTGCGTATTCAAGCGCACGCATCGCGCTGTCTGAGCTATCGAACGGGACGAGCAGCTTGTGCATCTGGGCTGACTCCTTCGCGAAGTATACCTGACGCGTCACTTCGCGGTGAACTTTGATGTGAGTCAACTGGACGAACTGTTGGGTTGCTCGCCCAATCATCCCGCCACCATTCCGCCGCGGGCACGTGAGGGTCATTCAAACTGTGAGAGACACGTCGGGGACTTCCGAGCCTCCACACCTAGGAAGACATTGGACCGTCCGCTATGCGCCGCTGAGCGGATCACATAGGCTTTCCCTCATATGTTGGCTTGGTGCGAATAACAGACAATGTTAAGGGAACCTGCTTATCCCCACCGTTTTTTTCCACCAGACGTGAGCCTGATTCCGAGCCTTCCCATGTCTCAGATCGAGTTGCGACGCTTCGGCTGTGATCGCCGGCAATAGTCTATCACCCCGCTGAATCAACAACGAAACCGGCAGGAACCTAGTCGTGGCCGTCAATGTCGCCCCTCTCCTCGGCGCCCAGGATCTATCCGTACTGAGCGATTTTCTGCTGTTTGCCATTACCCTGGCCTTCGTCGCGATTTTTCACCGTCATACGCTCGCGATCGCCCTCATCGGGCTGGGCAGTATCATCGTCAAGAAGCTGGCGACTACCGGCTTCGCCGAAGGCGCGGGGCCAGTAGGTCTTTTCGCGCATTTCGAGCATGAATGGGTTCTCCTGGCGAACCTTTTTCTGCTTCTGCTCGGCTTTGCTCTCCTTGCACGCCATTTCGAGGCAAGCCGCATCCCCGACTGGATGCCGGCTTTTTTACCAGACGGCTGGACCGGCGGTTTTGTGCTTCTGGTGCTCGTGTTCGTTATCTCCTCATTCCTCGACAATATCGCCGCGGCACTAATCGGCGCGACCGTTGCGAGGCGTGTCTTCAAAGGTCGCGTCCGCATCGGCTATCTCGCGGCAATTGTCGCCGCGTCCAACGCCGGCGGCGCCGGCAGCGTCATCGGTGACACGACGACGACAATGCTTTGGATCGCCGGCCTCAGCCCGCTTTCCGTACTTCATGCATATGTCGCGGCCACGTGTGCGCTTTTCGTCTCGGGCGTCCCGGCATCGCTTGCCCAACAGAAATACGCGCCGATCGACAAAGATCAGCCGGCAGGCCTGCGCATCTCTTTCCGGCACGTTGCCGTGGTCATTATAGTGCTGGCGTCGGCGATCGCTGCCAATGTCGGGGCCCATTTGCTCGACCCCCAAATTCTGGACAGAATCCCCCTCATCGGGCTTGCGGTCGCGGCGGCAATTCTCTTGACCGCCCCGGTCGCTCGACCGGATTGGTCTATCCTTCCGCAAGCCGCGCGCGGCGCCCTCTTTCTCATCGCTCTTGTCTCCGCAGCTTCGATGATGCCGGTCAAATCCTTGCCATCCCCCGGCTGGGAGACAGCGCTCGGACTTGGCTTCGTCTCAGCAGTGTTCGACAATATTCCGTTGACCGCGCTCGCCATAAAGCAGGGCAACTATGATTGGGGTGTGCTCGCCTACGCCGTCGGCTTTGGCGGCTCCATGATTTGGTTCGGGTCGTCCGCCGGCGTCGCGGTCGCGGGTCTGATGCCAGAAGCGAAATCCGCGACCCGCTGGTTAAGAGAGGGATGGCCCGTGGCCGTTGCCTACATCGCAGGGTTTTTCATTATGCTTGCGCTGCTAGGCTGGAACCCTGAGATTCTAAAGTAAGCGAGACTAGCCGTCGTTAGGCTGCAGCGACCGCGCGCTAGTTACTTCTTCAGGCGGGTCAGAAGCTCTTCCACCTTGCCGATGGCCGCGGCCTTGTCGTGCTTCTGGAGGTCGAGCAGGAACCGGAAGCCGTCCTGCTCCTCGCGGATGACGAGACCTTCCTCGGCGAGGTCGTCATAGAGGCCGAGCACCTTATGGGCGCGGACCGGCTCGGCGAACCCCTTGACCTTGAATGGCGCCTGCTCCTCGGCCGCGACCTCGTCCTTGACCAGGGAGTATGTCTCGTGACCGAGCATGATGCCGTCGATCTCGGCGTGGGATTGCAGACGGGCGGTGAGGTTCACGGCGTTGCCGATGATCGTATAGTCCATGCGCTCGCTGCTGCCGAAATTGCCTACCGTAACGAAGCCGGTATTGATGCCGATGCGCAAGCGGAACGGCTTCTCGGCCCCCAGTTCCTGCCATTCGGAGCGGAGCTCGCGCATGCGCCTCAGCATGGCGATCGCCATCTGTACGCAGGCGCGAGCATCCTCCTTGACGCCCTTCGTCTCCGGATCGCCGAAGAACACCATGATAGCGTCCCCGATGAACTTGTCGATGGTGGCGCCATATTGGAGCGCAATGTCCGACATCTCGGTGAGATAGCGGTTGAGCAGATTGGTCAACTCTTCGGACTCGAGCTTCTCGGTGGTCTCGGTGAAATTGACCACGTCGGAAAAGAAGATGGTCAACTTCTTGCGGTTCGAGGCGATCTCCACGCCTTGTGCACCGGAGAAGATCGAGTCGTAGATCTGCGGCGACAGATATTTCGACAGCTTGGTCGAGAGCGCCTGGAGCTCGCTGTTCTTCTGCGCGATCACCGCGGCGGCGGCGTTGAGCTGGCGTTCATTGTGATCGCCGAGGCGCATCAGCCGGCGCGCGGTCCGGAACAGCTTCTGATAGTTCTTCAGCAGCTGCTCAAAAGGCTGCCGTTCGCCGGCGGCGCCAAATCCATCATCGGCAAGCAACTGCTCGGCGGCCGCGATGACGCTTTCTTCGGCGGCGAAGAGATCGTCGCCGGACATCTAACCGGCCATTTTCTCGAGGTGGAACCTGGCGCTGGCCAGATCCTCCCCGAATTCTTCGCCGAGCTCCTGCATGGTGTCGTCTTCCTTGTCGTAATGCCAGAAGACGTCGACCGAGGCTCCGTTCGCCGCCGCGGCATCGAGCTTGTCCATCACCATCATGACGGCCTTGGCGCTGCTGGAGTTCAGGTAGATGAGCTCGAAATCGAAGCGGCAATTGCCCTTGCCGAGCTTGGCGAGATAGGTGTCGAGGGCATCGAACACCGGATGGTAGAACTCGGTGACGTCCTCCGGATAGGACTTGCCCGAGAGTTTCAAATGATTTTCGCCAAAATCGAACGACACTTCGGGGGTGCGAACCGTGGCGGGGATTTCGAATTTCCACATCATCGGCCGCTCCTCAGACGCTCGCCTTGAGGCTGAAGAAGGCATAGTCATCATTGATATCACTGAAGTCGAATTCGATCGGTTTAGACGAGCGCCGCGCAATTTCCATAAGGCCAAGGCCTGCGCCCTTGCTGCCTTCCTCGGGACCGGCCCGCAATTGCTCCTTGTGCAGCGCCCTTAGCTCTTCCTTGCTCATGTCGCGAATCTTGCACAAGCGCGCGCGCAGACGCTCGACGTCGGAACGCGCGACGAGGTTGCCAGCATGCACCACGTAGTCCCCATCTTCTTGACCAATAGTTAGGATTCCATAGCGGATTTCCAGAATCTGGCTGTCCGACCGGCCCTGTTTTTCCTCCAACTCAGCGGAATAGCGGATGATGTTCTGCATCTGCTCGACGAAGACCGCAAACACGCTGCGGAGGGTCTTGGTGTCGGCGTCGTCGATGGTCAGTTTCTGCTTCAGGGCTTCACCGACGCCGCTCAGCACGGTCTCGGTCATGTAGCCGCTGTAAGCAAAGATGATGCCTTGCCGCTGCAGAGACGCGCGCAGGTCGAAGAGTTCGGGAGCGAGCATCCGGGTCCCTCAGGCATCGCCAAGCGGAACGAAACCGAGCACGGTGAGGTCGTCGCGCCGGAGTTGCTGGCCTTGGTAGCGATCTAACTCCTTGCGCAAGATCTCAGCTTGCTTTTGCATCGGGTGTCGGCGGCTTTTCTTGAGAAAAGAGCGAAAGCGGGTCTTGCCGAAGGAGCGCCCGCGCGGGCCGCCGATCTGATCGATGAGGCCGTCGGTGGTCATGTAGAAGGAGTCGGTGTTGGCAAAGGGCAGCGTGTAATCGGTAAAGGCGGTCTCTTTCGGGTAGCGGCGATAGCCGATACCCTTGCGGTCGCCCTTGATCTCGGCGACGCCATCGTCGTTCGAACGCCAGAGCGAGAAGCGGGCCCCGGCAAACGTCATTTTCTGCTGTTTCGGATTGATAAAGCAAACGCCGGCTTCAAGCCCATCGTCGGTGTCGCCGCTTTGTTGGTCCTGGCCGAGCAGACTTTGTACACCGCGATGGAGACCGCTCAAGACTTCGCTTGGGTTTTCGCCCGGGGCCGACTGCAGCATGCGGTCGAGCAGGCCCCAGGCAACGAGCGTCATGAAAGCCCCCGGGACACCGTGGCCGGTGCAATCGCCGACGATGACGGCATGGCCGTCAGGGATCGGCTGGAACCAGAAGAAGTCGCCTCCGACGATGTCGCGGGGCTCCCAAATCAGGAAGTGGTCGTCGGCCACCGTCGCGAGTTCCCGCGCCGCCGGCAGGATCGCGGCCTGGATGCGTCGCGCATAACGCAGGCTTTGCAAGATCAACTGGTTTGCGGCTGCTGCGCGCTGCTCACTTTCCTTCAACTCGGTCAGGTCGCTGTAAACCGCCACCCTACCCGCATTCTCGGTGCGCCGTTCGCTGACCTGGAGCCAACGGCCGTCGGCGCGATGCTCGAGCACCGGCTCACCGGGATTGCGGTGCTGCGCCATGCGTTCCTTGATCCAGGCATCGGGATTTTTGCGGGCGTCGCGAATGAGGCCGCGCTCCGCCGCGGCGCGGAGGATCTCCTCATAGGGCGTGCCGGGCTTCGGTGGCCCGTCGCCGTGATCGAACAGCTCGGCATATTTGTAGTTGCCGAGCACCAGGCGATCCTCGGTGTCGTACAGAGAGAAGCCCTCCGAGATCGAACTCGATGGCGTCCGTTAACCGCTGCTCGCTTTGCTGCAAGGCGGCCTGTTCCGCCGTCTTGCGCGCCGTGACCTCGCTCCAGGAGCCAACCACCTCGAGCGGCTGACCGCCGCGGTCGCGGATCAGGTATTGCTCGTCGCTGACCCAGCAATAGTTGCCGTCCTTCTTGCGGAAGCGATATTCGGCGGCGTGGCGGCCTTCCTCGAACAGCTTGGCTTGGCTCGCCTCCACCGTCTCCAGGTCCTCAGGATGCACGCGTGTCCGCCAGAAATCCGGGTGCTTCAGGTATTCGTCGGGACAGTAGCCGAGCACGCGCTTGACGTTCTCGCTGATGAAAGTCGGCGCGTAGTCACCGCTCGCGGCGAAGCTGTAGACCACGGCGGGGGCCGTCTCGAGCAGGAGACCCATGCGCGCGCGTAACGCATCTTCGGCTTGCTCGGCGGCCTTGCGCTGGGTGATGTCGCTCCACGAGCCGACAATCTCGAGCGGCTTGCCCTGCTCGTCGTGGATCAGGTGCTGCACGTCGCTAAGCCAGCGATAGGAGCCATCCTTGTTGCGGAAGCGATATTCGGTCTCGTGCCAACCTTGCTCGAACAGCTTCGCCTGGTCGGCCTCGACCGTGGCGAGCTCGTCGGGGTGCACGCGGCTCCGCCAGAAATCGGCGTTCTTGAGATATTTCTCCGGGCAATACCCCAGCAGCCGCTTGATATTTTCGCTGACGAAAGTCGGCGCATAGTCGCCGCTGGCCTTGAAGCTGTAGATCACCGCCGGTGCGCTCTCGAGCAAGACCGACAGGCGCTCGCGCGCGGCGTTCTCGGATTCCTCGGCCCGCTTCAGGTCGGTGATGTCGCTCCAGGAGCCGACGATTTCGAGCGGCTCACCGGCCTCATCGCGAATCATGTGCTGGGCGTCGTTCACCCAGCGATAGGTGCCGTCCTTGCGACGAAAGCGGTATTCAAGCGAATGTTTACCGTTCTCGAACAGATCGCCGACCTCAGCCTCGACACTCGGCAGATCGTCGGGATGGACGTGCTCGCGCCAGAAATTGGGATCGTCGAGATAGTCCTGCGGCGCGTAGCCGAACAAGGTCTCGATGTTGGCGCTGACAAAAATCGGCGCGAAGTCGTCCTTGGCTTTGAAGCTGTAGATCACCGCCGGCGAGGCGTCGAGCAGCCGCGTCAGCCGCTTCTGCATCGAAGCCTCAAGGTCGACGAGCCGGCGTTCGGCGCCCTCTTCCTGCTCGCTCGTGGCCTGGTTCAGCACCGCTTCGATGATGTCGGCAAAGGTGCCGGTGTCGATATTGCCGCGGGAAGCACGCAGCTTCTCCGCCAGCGCGGCCGCAGCCGTATTGGCACATTCTCTCAAGGTGGTCATTAGCCCAACCATTTCGCCTAAAGCATCGGCTCAGGGCCGTTTATCAAAGAAGAGCGTCTACGGAAACGCAAGTCCTTACTTACATCTCCGGCCGTCGGTTCACATTGTTAATGATACCGTCAAGTTACCCGAGCAAGGCATAAGATACCGCCTCGGACGGTGTTCGATCTTAGGCCTATTCCGCGGCGATCCTCGCTCCCTCGCTTCCTTGAAGCAAGTCCTCATAAAGCTCTGCATGCGCCTTGACGCATTGATCGATCGAGAAGGTCTTTTCGACGCGTTCCCGCGCGGCGGCACCCAAGCGCCGGCGGAGCGCAGGGTCGCGGGCAAGGCGGAGTATGGCATCGCCGATCGCCTTCGGATTGCGCGGGGGGACGACAAACCCGGTCTCCTCGTCGATCACCGCCTCCGCGTTGCCCCCGACATCGGTCACGATCATGGCCAGGCCGGCCGACATGCCTTCCAAAATAACGTTGGAGAAGCCCTCCTCCCGCGAGGTCAAAAGGCCGAAATCCGCGGCCGAGAGCAACAGGGGGATGTCGGAGTATTCGCCGAGAAACTGGATGCGGTGACTGATACCGCGCGCGGCGGCGAGCGCCTCGAGCTCGGCCCGTAGTCCATGGTCTCGGCCCGCGAACAGTATGCGCCAAGGCATCGAGAGCAACTGTTCGACATGGGACAGTCCCCTGACAAGCTCGCGGTGCCCCTTGTAGTGAATAAGGTTGGCGACCACGACGCCAATCAGAGCCTCGTCATCGAGACCGAGGGCGCGCCTCGCCTCGCTGCGTTCAGGAAGGTTCCGCAACGGCTCGATGCCGTTATAGATCAACCGGACCTTCGCTTCGGGAACCCCCTCTTCGATCAGCTGCGCGACGACGGCACGAGAATTGCCGGCAACGGCATCCATCTTCGCATGTAGACGCCGTTCCAGCCGCGCAACCATCGGCCAATTCTGCTGGTAGTCGGAAAGGCTCCTCCGGCTCATGACCTTGATCGGCACATTAGTGGCGATAGCGACTGGAGCGCCAATCAGATAAGGCCCGGGAAGATAGAAGTGCGCGATATGCGGGCGCCAGCGCCGCATCAGCCAATAGAGCTTGTTGGTGGCGAGGGTCACATGGGCCGGATAGCGCAACATCGAGCCCTTGCGCTTAGCCAGTCTCGGCGGTGCCACCACTTCAACGCCTGCCGCCTCCATCTGCTCGGCGCGCTCGCCGCGCTCGGTCAGGCAAAACGTGATGACGCTCCAGCCATGCTCAACCAACCGCGGCAGGGTGCGGATGAGATGGCTCTCGGTGCCGCCAACCCCAAGGGACTCGGTAACGACCAGGAGGCGGCGGTCGGGCAAGGCTCGGCTCTGCGTCATGCTGGCTCGCATCTTAGCTCAGTCCGGAGCGCCCCGGTGGAACTCAACGGAGGCGAGGCGCTTAGCCCCCCCTCATCCGGCGCACGAGGGCGCGGGGAAGCCTGGTGAGGCCCCATCCTGCCGATGACATCCGAGGCGTGGCGCTCTCGTAGCCAGCCCAGGCCATCAGCGGCGCGCAGATCTCCTCGGTAAGAGCAATTTCACTGGGGCGCATCACGGTCTTGTACGCGTCAACGCTCGCCGCAGACGGCCCCTTCTCCTCGAGTTCCGTGATCCACGCGGGATCGTGGCGGGATTCAGCCTCGAGCCACTCCATGGCGTCGATCCGCTCCAAGGAGAGTGGAAGACCGGTTTTGCGCGCGAGGCCGGCAAGAGTTTCTTTCGTCCTGGTCACCACATCCTCGTAGCGCACCAGAATGACGTCAGTGGCGGCGCGGCCCTGCATCAGTGGCTCGTAGGAGCCCCAGGATCTTCTTACCGATGAAATCGATGTCCCGCCGGCGGTACTTGCCGGGAGCCCCTTCGGGCTGCTCGCGATGCCCGATGCGCAGGAAGGATGCGGCGATGTCGCGGGGGTCTCTGAGGCACGCGATGCGGATCGCACCGGGCAGCACGGCCACAGCCTCGGCATCGACCTGAATGAGGTTTGGATCCTTGAGCACCAACGCCGACGCGCCACCGACGTTGCGCGTGAGGTCGGCGATGTGGCGTTTAGCGCAATCTTGGAAGAAGGCGAGCAGGTCGCCGTCGGTCTTGTAATAATACTGCGTCTTCCGCGGCGTGCTTTTCGCCCGCTTGTATGCGGCGAGTAGGTCGCAAAGAATATGGGCCTCGGACAGCACTGGGGCGGCGAGCGCATTGGCGAGCAAGGTCTGAAGCAGCGTCGTACCGGATCGCTGGGCGCCACCGATCAAGACCACTTGCATCGCGGTGGCCGTAGCGTCGCGATGACCTGCTGCCGCATCTCCTGGACTCTGCACAGTCTTGGCTGCCATCTCGTCCTTCTTCTCTCAGCGCATGCCGAGCTTGACCAGGGGATAGCGCCCGAGAAGCGTGCCGGCGTCGATCACCATCTGCTGCGGCAAGGAGAAGCGCTCACGCCACTTCTCATCGAGCTTCAACTCGCTTGAGGTGCCGCGCCGCATGCCGTTGCCGCCGACATTGTGGCGCACCGGCTCTGCCCATTGAAGCTGATTGGGATCGAAGGCGAGACCCAGCTCCCGCATCAGGCTGCTCAGGGTCTCTTCGGGATTGCGCACGAGCTCTTCATAGTGAACCACGGCGTGGGGCCGGTTCTTGACGAGGTTATAGATCTCCCGATTGGTGCGAACGTAATTGCCGATCAGCTTGACGAGGCTCGACGAGTCTTTTTGCGAGGAGCAGATCTGGCCTTTGGGGTCGCGGAGCAGGAAGATCGGGAACACGTCGAGATTCGGAATCTGCAACAGGCGCGCGAGCCGCATCACCTGCTTCGATGAATCGACGACGTTGCTCTTGCCGGCCACGGTGGCGATCGCCTCGAACAGGGCGACATTGTCCTCATTGAAGGTGTCGACGTCGTCGTAGTCCTCGACATTGAGATCACGGATCGTGCGGCCGATGTTGGCTTTGGTGAGGGCGCTGACCCGGCTCCAGAAATCGCAGCTGATGAGACTCTCGGCGCCGCAGGTGCAGCGCAGGCGCCGGCCCGGCTTTTCGAAGCGCGCGAAACGGCCAAGCTGCTTCAGCTCACCGACCGACACCACCTCGGGATGCGCATTGAGCATCAAGTCGAGCAGGGTGGAGCCGCTATGGCTCAAGCTGGCGATGAAGATGATCTTCAACGGGGTCTGCCTTATCTGACATTTGATGTCGGCTCGGCTTTCGCGGGGGGCTCCGGCGCGCCGCATTCTGCTCCGGTCAGCAGGTGCTCGTACCTGGCGCGCCATTTCTGCGGCGGCCCGTCGAAGCGGCGGCAAAGCTCTTCCACCATCGGAAGATAGTCGCGCGCCATTTCACGGGCGAATTCGAGGGGTGCGGCCTTTGACCCGGCGGCGACATTAACCGCTTGCGGCAAGCGGATGGGGACGGCCGGTTTCGGCTCGACGCCGAGAAATGTCAGGACCTCCGCCGTGAGGGCTTTGGGGCGATCGCGGAGGTCTTCGAAGAAGCAATAATGGATCTGGCGCGGAGGAAAGATCGCCTCAAGGCGCGCGATGGTGTCGGCATAGGCCGAGCGCGCTTTCGCCCCAGATTCGCGGGCGCGCTCGAGAGCCGTCGCCACGGTGGAGGCGTCGGCGGCACCCTTCTTGGCCGCGTTGTTGACCGCGGACCACACCCGATCGATGGGGTCTCTCATGACAAAGACGAGCTTGATGTTGTCGTTCATGCGGTGAATGCGTCGCAAGATCTTATCGTTCAAGGTGGCGTAGGCCGGCGTGATTTCACCCGTGATCAGTCCAAGCTTCTGGCCGCGGCGAAAAAGGCTTGCATACCAATGATCGCCGCGGGCCCCGAACCAATAGTTGGCGTACCAGGGATCGAGCGACAACAGGCGCTTCAAGCCGACGCGCCGGCGCTCCTTGGCCTCGAGGATCGTGCGCTTGGTTTCGAGGCGGTCGAAATAGTGCAGCTCTTTCACCGGTGGCAGCCACAAGGCGGGGTGCTGCGAGAGCACGCGATGCAACCAGGTCGTGCCGGCCCGCTGCGCGCCGATGACGAGGAAGTCCGGCCCGCTCCCGGTCACACCCCTCGGCATGTCAGATCCTGTCAGAGATCCTTCCATCGGCTCACCCGGTTTTGCGAAAGGCGAATGGTTGCGCCGAGCTGAAGCGCCGGAATGCCGCGTAGTCACACGCTGCCATCGGCAGATCGAGGCGTTCTCAGTTCAGCCTGATGCCGACCTCGTCGCTTACGGCCGGAACAAATCGGTCTCTCACCTTGCACGTCACGAAGGCCTGCAATAGAGAATTGACTTCGCCGAGTTCGATGTACCGCTTCTGCATCTTCTTCGGCGCGTGGGCCCGTGAAACCTTGTTCATCAACGGCGCCCAGGGCGGCGGTACTCGGAAGCTCTCCATGGCCGCCGCCATGTCGCTGTAAGCGTTCGGGTTCACGGCATTGTGGACGTGGTGGGCGATCAGCTCGTCGGAAGAGGCCCTGCGGTTGACCGCGGCCGCGCCGCCCATGTTGGTTTCGAGCCACTGGGCGAGTTCCTCGGTGCCGGTGCAGAAGCCGGTGACCTTGCCCGGAAGCACCGGATCGAGCTCGTTGTGTGTCATTCCGTCCGGATAATACTCAATCACGGGGCGGTTCAGAAGATAGGCTTCGATGCCGGTGGTGCAGGCATTGTGGACGACGCATTGGGCCGCGCTCAACCACGGAATGGCCGAGCCCCCGTCGCGGACAACGACGTTGCCGACATCCTGGAAGCGGGCCCGCCAATTGTCGGGATCCTCGAGCGGGTGGGGCCTAAGGACAAAGGTCTTGTCCGGGAACCGGGCCGCCATCGCGGCGACACCCTCCATGAAGTTCAGGAACAGCGCGTGCTGGTAGTGAAAGCGCTCGTTGACGGTCTGCTGCGCGTCCCCGGTGTAGATCTCGCTCCTGCGGTCGACCGTCTCCTCGAGGTCCCGCCTGAAGTGATTGACCGCGGCGAACCGCGAGGTGAACAGAACGAAATCGCCGTGCTCCTGCTTGATGTCCCGCTCCTGGGCTTCCCAGCAGGCGCGGAAGCGAGGGTGAAGCAGATCGAAGCGGGGATTGCCGGTGACATCGTATCTCCGGACTTGTGGCAGGAACCTCTCCAGATCCTGTTTCTGCCTCTCGCCCCAGAGGAACAGGTTGTCGACGGTTTTCAAGGTTTCGCCCCAGACACGCCGCTCGATGTAATCCTCTCCCGAGCGGTAGGTCAGTCCTTCCTGGCACATGACGGTGAGCAGATGGCCCGCGCGCCGAATCGAGCGGAAGCGCGAAAGGCAGCCCGTCGTCAGTCCCTTCTCCAGCACCATGCTCGGCGGAAAGGAGGCCGGCGACTTGCGGAACCGCCCTTTCTCGATCAGCCGGACATGATGGCCGCGACCGGTAAGCTCGGTGCCGAGCAGAACCGCAGCCGGCAATTCACGCTCCGTCATCTCGACAAGAATGATGAAGTTCTTCGGCTTGCTGGTCATGGGCGGAAGCGTGACGGCCTTTGATAATATCGAGTGTCTTGTCCCCCCGGAACCGGCTCCAGCCTAGCGGCGAAGCCTCCGGACCACCCTGTTTTCAGGCTCGGCGGATCATAGCCGCGGCTTGGGGCGAGGCCAAGAGGCAGCCCCCCGAGCCTACATGTCGTCTTCGTCCTCCTCGTCGACGTCGACGTAGCCCTTGCGTCTCCGTCCATGGGCAACCTTGAGCGCGAATTCCTGCAGCACCGCGTCGCCCTGTTCCGATCCCAACACGGCAAAGCGCTGCAACTCGCCCTCAAAACAGGTCAGCACCCGCTTTTCACCAAAGCTGCCAGCGGCGTCGGGGCGCTCGTAGGAGATCAGCGTCACCTTGTCCGCGAGCTGACCCGCTATAAGCGTCCGCAGCGACTTGCCATCCTTTTCGAGCTTGGATGGCTTGATGATGACGATGCTCGCGTCGGTCGGCGTGGCGCTAGTCGGATCGAAAGTCGTCGTCTCCAGCGGCAACCGCGACTCTTGTGCCGTGGCGCCGAGCAACCCAAGCTTCAGTTCGTTCGTCGTATCAACCGAGAGGAGCGCCAGGCACTCGCCGGCCTCGACGACGACGTCATCGCCATTGGGAAGCGTGCCGAGGATCACGGTATCGCCGCGTTGCACCCGGCCGAACTTCAAGGTTGCCAGGCGCTGCATGTCCTTCATGAAGAGGTGGTAGCGGACGAGGTTCGGATAAAAGCGGCTGACGACGCCGAAGGCGCGAATGGGCTGGCCGATACCGTTGAGCGCCATCCGCATCGCCGCGATGTAGGCGATGAATTGAGCCCACTGTTCCCTGCCCGCGAGCGCCTCGCGGGCGAGATAATAGACCACCAGACCGACAATGACGGTGATGCCGATCTCGATGGCGAATACGAACTCGGTGAGAATTCGGCGGCGCATGATGAAGGCGCGCGCCAATTCGTCGGTCGTTTTCATGGTCAGTTCGAGTTGATCGACAGAGCCTCTCTTTTCATTGAGCCCGCGCAACTCGTCCTTGAACGCATATTGCGCCTTCTCCCGATCCTTGGCGCTGCGGACGGCACGGAGCGTCAGCGGGTAGAGAAAGAGCGCCGCCACGACCACGGACACGAGGATCAGGGCCGTCAGCGTCGGATCTACCCAGAACATAAACACCGAGGCGCCGATACCGCCGATCAATGCGGTAATGGCCGTGGAGAAGCTCATCGCCATGATCGCACCGCGGCGGGCGCCGACCCCGAGACCGCTCACGCCGAAATCCATGAACAGGGTGCTGGCGAGGCGAATGCGCGCATCGGGGAGACGCATGGTCAACAGCACCAGGCTCTCCAGCTTTCGCGCAAAATGCTGCTGCAGCAGGTTGAGCAGCGCCCCACGCGATAGGTAGAGGAAGGACGCGCTCAAGACGAAACAGATCGTAGAAACGATGACAACAACCCAGAGCAGTTCAGGTTGATCTCTGAGGTTCACGCTCATCTTCAAATAGGGAATCGTGACCGGACCGTCCTTCTGCATGTTCCGGCCATACCAATAGATGGTGCCGATAGCAGCGGCCTGACTGCCGAGATGCAGGAAGCTCAGGATGATGGCGGCGATCAGCCGGCGCGGATCCCTGAAGATGGTGTAGACATACCAGCCGACGAGGGAGGAGTAGTTCCGGCCCTGGCGCAAGAAACGGCTGATGAAGGACGCTGGTGCCTCCAGCCCGGTCGGCTTGACTTCTTTCAGCATCAGAGCGCTTTAGATTCCCCGTTTGCCATCTTGCGCTAACGCGTTAGCGCCCGCCGGGCCCCGCCCTTCCGACTTTCCGGAGCTGCGGCAGACCACGGCGCGGACCCAGGTCTAGCACAGATTGATGAAGCCGCGTCAGCCCTTGAGCGCCTCGAGAAGATCGAGCCAGCGCTTGCCGATCATGGCGATATCAAGCCCTGCGACAGCGGATCGCGCCTTCGAAGCGTAGGAATCTCGCAGGTCGGGCGACGACATCATGGCATCGAGCGCTGCTGTCATGGCGGCGATGTCTTCGGGGGGCACGAGCATACCGTGGACACCTTCCGCCAGGATCTCCCGCGTGGCCCCCGGGCAATCGGTGGCAACCACCGGAAGACCTTGGCTCAGCGCTTCAAGGAGCACGTTCGGATAGCCCTCGAAGCGCGACGGCAGCGCGAAGAGGCTTGCCCCATGCCAGGGTTCGGCACGGTCCGTTGCGAGCCCCGGCAGGTCGATCCGGCTCGCGTAGCCGCTCTCGAGGCGCAACGTCTCCAACGCGGCGCGGTCCGGCCCCTCGCCGTAGATCACAAGCCTCCAATGGGGATGCTTCGCCGCGATGGCGGCGAAGCTTCGCAAAAGAACGTCAAAGCCCTTTTGCTGGGTGAGACGCCCCATCGAGACGATGAGCTGACCGCCGTTGCCGACGTTGCCGGGCGGCGAATCGGCCACAGGCATCACCGGATTGGGAAGAATGTGGACGGGGATACGAAAGCGCGCCCTCGCCCATGCGGCGATATCCTTGCTTTGCACCACGAGGGCAGCGGCAGCCGGGTAGGTGAGCCGGCGGGCGAGCTTGTGGGACCGCCCGAGCCCAGGCCGGTCGGGCTGATTGCGCTCGGAAACGACAACGGGGATGCCGAGGCCCCTCGCCGCCCAAATTGCGACGACATTGGCCTCCGTCATGAAGGCCACCACGGCGTCGGGGCGGAGCTCCCGCAGCACCGCGCGTAGGCGGGCAAGGCGGGTCACATTGGTCGCGAGCCTAGCAGCGAGCCCGCGTGTGGCATTCGTGGCGGACAGTCCGCGCACCTCGACGCGGGGGTCCACGGCAAAGAACGGCTCTACCCCAGGGCTATCGAAGGTCGCTATGAGCACCTCGTGGCCCTCGCTCGCCCAGTAATTGGCCAACAGCGTAGCGACGCGTTCGGCGCCGCCTGGGCCCAGACTGGGAATGACGAAGGCAATGCGCACCGCTTAACCGCAGCGCAACAGACGAAGCCAAACCTCGATGGCCTGGTCGGCCTCGTGGGCGCCGGCGCGCTCTTTGGCGTTGAGCGCAAGCCGCCGGCGTAGCGTCTCATCCCGGGCCATGCGGATGATCGCCGCGGCCGTCGCCTCGGGATTGTCGACGGGGACGATCAGTCCCGCCGCTTCGTCACCAGCGCCGATCAGCTCGACCGGGCCCGGAGAGGCATCGGACACGACCGCGGGAAGACCGCACGACATGGCCTCGAGCAAGGCATTGGGCGTGCCCTCGAAGCGCGAGGTCATGACAAAGAACTGGGCGCCGCGCAGGAAGGGGAACGGATCGGAGACCTGGCCGTGCCAGCCGACGCTGCCCTCGATGCCAAGGTCGCGGGCGCTGGCCCTGAGCTCATGCTCCAGCGGGCCGCCGCCAACGATGGCGAGGCGCCAGTCAGGCAGTGCCGCGGCGACCTTGGCCCACGCGGCAAGCAAGACGTCGATGCCTTTCTGCTCAACGAGCCGTCCAACCGTGACCACGGCCGGCGCGCCGTATTCGAAAGCCTCGCTCGAGAGAGACGTCATCAGCGGATTGGGAAGGAAGGCGAGCTTCTCCCGCGGGACAAAGGCTTCCAACGCATCAAGCGCGCCCATGCTGTTGGCCGTCACCGCGTCCGCCCGGCGATAGACGAGGCGCCGCAGGAATTCGACGCGCGGGCGATGTCGTTGAAGGCGCGGATCATTCCGCTCGGAGATCACGGTACGCACCCGCAGCCCGCGGGTGGCGAGCACAGTCATGATGTTCGTCTGCGTCAGAAACGAGAGCACGGCGTCCGGCTCGATCTCCTGAACGGTCCGCCTGATCCACGCCGAAATGCGGAATAGCTCGACGCCGAAGGCGACCGCGTTCGGCACCAGTGGTCGCAGCATCCGCAATCCCGCCTTCGACTTCCGTGATTGCACCGCGGCGATCTCCTCGGTTCCGTCCGTGTCGATGCCTTCACCATCGTGGTCGCGGCGTGGCAGCCAATAATGGTAGGTCGCCCGCGGATCGGTTGGGTAGGCATCAGGGCGATCGGTGAAGACCATCACATGCAGATCGATGCCGCGGCCGGCCATCACCTCCACGGCATTGGTGACGACGCGCTGTGCGCCGCCCGGACCGAGATGAGAGATGACGAGGCCGACACGCTTCGGCGCGTGGCCAGACGTAGCGGACCGGCTCGCGACTCCAGTGCCAGCGGCATCAAGCTGCGCCGCCGCCGCGATCTGGTTAGTGCGCTGCACTAGATCTTCCCCGCGGCCGATGATGGCGATGTCGTCACGTGTTATCCCCACCAAGCGCCTTCAGCATAGTAGTGTGGCCCCGTTCCTGGGACAAATTCGGCGCCTAGCGCCGTGCCTCGCGGACCCGGCCATTCGCTCCCACTTCTCCCCGTTCGCCGCGCTCATCCTCGAGCACCTTCAAGAACTGTTCAATAAGGACGGTCTCCGTGCGGGCGATGGCTTCACGCGTCGCGCCGCCGATATGGGGCGTGATGAGGACGTTGTGGCCGGCCTTCGCAGCCGCCAACAGCGGACTGTGCGAAGTGGTGCCATGTTCTTCGCCTTCGAGGACGTCAACCGCGACACCGAGGAGCCGTCCGCTCTCGACCGCTTCGGCCAAGGCGGCTTCATCGACCAACGAGCCGCGGGCGGTGTTGATGAACACCGCGCCACGCTTGAGCCGGGCGATGGCGTTCCGATCGATGAGGTGACAATTCTCGGGCGTCGCGGTGACGTGGAGGGAAACGACGTCCGCCGTGTGCAGCAACTCGTCGAGGGAGACCGGCTTCGCCGGGGAAGAAACCTTCTCCGGCGTGATGTCGTTGGCCGCCACGGTCATGCCGAAGACGTCGGCATAGGCCGCGACCATGGCGCCGATGCGCCCATAGCCTACGATCCCGAGGCATTTTCCCTTGAGCTGGCTGCCCCAGAATTTGTCGCGGTCCCAACCGCCGGCAAGCACATGGGCCGTGGCGGCGGGTGTGCCACGCAACAGCGCAAGCATGAGGCCGAGGGTGTGCTCCGCCGTCGCCGACACGTCCATGATGGCGTGCTGACAGTCGCGCAGGCTGATGACCCGAACGGAGGCGAGACGCGTCGCGTCGAGGTCGATATGGTCGAGACCGGTGGTGGCGGTGAGGACGTAGCGGAGCTTCGGCGCCTTGGCGATCAGCGGCTCGCCGATATGGCGCCCGAGCCGCACCATCACTACGTCGCAATCGCCAAGCTCGCGGGCAAGCGTGTCGTCATCCAGCGGACCGTAGACCACGGTGCCAAGCGCGCCGAGGGTCTCCTTGACCTTCTCCGCAAGATGAAGCGGCTCGGTCACCACGATCTTCATCGCGCTGCCTCGTCACGATGCATGCCGCTCTCGATCAAGGCTCTGGCGATCATGAGATCCCCTGGAACGTCGATGTTGATCGACCGCTGCCAGGGCATCTCATAGATCACGGGATCGTCGCTCCGCAGCCGCCCGGTGCGGTGGAAGAACTCGGTGGTGACGAGGTAGATAGCGCCATTGCGTTGGTACACGGTCTCGAAATCCTGCCTCCGGGTCGGCTCCGGCTTATCCAGATAGGGGGTGGCGCGCTGCTCTCCCTCCTTGAGCCGATACATCCCGCTCGGATGGCGGATGCCTTCGGCACGGCAGGCGCTGATCAAGGACTCGCAGCCGCTGCCACGGAACAGCTCATAGGCGGCCTCGATGTCGGCAACGGTGCGGAGCGGCGTGATCGGCTGGGCGACGAAGAGGGCATCGGGGATCTCGTGCCCGAGCACTTGCCAGGCTTCGAGGGCATGGGTCACGACTTCGGCCGTGGTGGAATCGTCTCTGGCAAGACTTTCCGGGCGCCGCAGGGCGAGCAAGCCGGGTCGGTCGCGATAGGCGGCAAGAATCTCCTCGTCGTCGGTGCTGAGAATGATCCCGGTCACCGAGCGCGCCTGCTCCAGAGCCGTGACCGTGTAGTCGACCAGAGGCCGGCCCGCGATCAGCGCCTTGTTTTTGCCCGGTACGCCCTTGGACCCTGCCCGGGCCGGAATGATTGCAAGCATGACACAGCTCCGCGCGGTTCGGCCGGTTGGGCAGTTTCACGTCTTCGGCTAGACGGAAATCCTTCTGAACCTCGGCGATGGCCGCTCTTCCTCCGCGTCGAGATAGCTCAACAACTTCTCCAGCTTCAGGGGCGTGGCGGCAAGGATGTCGGCGATGCGTTTGCCGGAGCTGCCGTCGCCGAACATCAGAGACCGTGGATAGCGCCCATGGGCGATCTGGCGCTCGATTGCCCTGTAGATCTCATCGGCATCGTGGGGCACGTCGATGACGTTGTGGGCCCGGTCGCGGCCGCGCTGCCGGGTTCCGATATTGACGCTCGGCGTGCCGAGGAATGCGGCTTCGCGCAGCCCCGAGGATGAATTACCGACCATGCACTTCGTGTTGTCGAGCAGCCGCGCGTAATCCTCGGGCGAGAAGTTGCGGTAGAGGTGCAAATAAGTGGGGTCGTTGTTCTCGCGAAACACGCGCAAGCCCTTGGCGACGTCGTCGGAGCCGGCATCGGCATTGGGCCATAGCCAGATCACCTGCATGTCTTGGCGGCCGATGCGGTCCACCGCCTTCAGAGTCGCCTCGATCTGGGCGAGGCCCTCGCCATATTCGGTGGTGACGGGATGCTGGAGCACCATGATGTACGGCTTTGACACGTCGAGCGGGGCGCCGACGCCACGATTGCGCGCGAAGATGTCCGGCGGCAGGGCGAGGTCGTTCTCGACGAGAACGTCGATCGACGGACAGCCGGTGACATGGATGGTGTCGGGCTGCTCGCCCATGCGCAACAGGAACTCGCGGGCGCGCTCGGTTGCGGGGAAATGGATGTGAGACAACTTGGTGATGGCGTGACGGACATTCTCGTCGATCGAGCCCGTCACTTCGCCGCCTTGGGTGTGTGCCACGGGGATGTTCATGTAGCTAGCGGCGATCGCCGTAGCGATGGTTTCGAACCGGTCGGCGACGGTCAGCACCACGTTGGGCTTGAGCGCCTCGAAATGTGTCGCAAGCTCGATGGTGCCGAGGCCGACCGACTTCGCCATCGTGACCGGCGTTTCCCCGTCAACGACGGAGTGGACCACGGCCTGTGGCTCGAAGCCGTCTGCGCGGATGATGTCGATCGCCGAGCCGAACCTATAAAGCAGCGCCGAGGCGCCGACTACGAGTTGCAGTTCGAGATCCGGGTGATCCGCGGCCGCACGCAAGAAGCTCTTGATGCGGCCGTAATTCGCCCGGCTGTTGACGACAACGCAGACCTTGCGCGGGCTCACGGTCATTCCTCCACGAGGTCGGTCCAGCGAAGAATGCGATCAGGGGCGACGTCGCGGGCAAGGCGGCGCCCGGCGATTTGCTCGGCGGCTTCGAGCGGGATGCCCCCGCCGGGCTTCTTGGTCGCGATCATATCTGGCCTCAATACCGTCCCGGCGGCAATCGGGTGAACCGGCGCAAGGCTCTTGCCGAACATTTCGCGCAAGCCCCTGAGCTCCTCAGCCATAGCATCCTTGTCCACGGGATGTGAATCCATTGTGCGCAGCGCATCGCGCATGAGGACCAATAGCTGAGCCTCATCGAAGGTGAGAGACGCCGCCACGTCGGGGCCAAACATGCGGCGGTCGAAGATTACGTGGAACTCGAGCAAATCCGCGCCGCGCGCGAGGGCCGCGAGACCCGGGAAGATGCTGCCGCTGTGGTCGGATAGTCCGACCGGGCAGCCGAACTCCCGGCGCAATTCGTCGATCACGTTCAAACCTACGTCCTCGAGCGAAGTCGGATAGGCGCTCGTGCATTGCATCAGGGCAAAGGGCAAGCCGGCGGCGCGAAACGCGGCCACGGCATTCCCGATCTCGGCGCGCGTGGCCATGCCCGTGCTGAAGATGATCGGCGCGCCAGTTGCGGCCATTGCCCGCCACAGATCGGGCGAGGCAAATTCGCCGGAGCCGATCTTCCAGGCCGGCGTGCCGATCGTCTGCAACAAGTCGACGGCGGCAACCGAGAACGCGGAGCTGAGGAAGATCAGGCCGCGCTGGCGCGCATGGGTGGCGAGCTCCCGCCATTGCTCCGGCGTGAACTCCATGCGCTGCCAATAATGGAACCTCGTCGGGTCTTGCTGCGAGAAGCGAACGCGAAAGGGCTCATCCAAGGTCGACTCTTCCGCGGCGAGATGGGTCTGAAACTTGATGGCATCGACCCCGGCCTCGGCCGCCGCATCGATGAACGCATGGGCGAGCCCAAGCGAGCCGTCATGGGCCTGCGCGACCTCCGCGATCAGGAGAGCCGGATGGCTCGGCCCGACGCTACGTCCAGCAATGCTGAGGCTATTCACGTGTCAAACTCACGCTTGACTGCTGCGCTCATCATTTCGTGGCTAACCACTGAAAGGGTTGAGATTTTACGGTTCCTGTCAAGGCCGCCGCTGGATGCACCACCGCTCAGTGAAGCACCCACAGGCGGTCGCTGAAGCGCGTCACCTGCGGCATTTGGGTGAGGATACAGGCGTCCACCCATTGCGCAAGCGGCGCCGTGATCTCCTGCTCGGAGACGCCGGGGAACTTTTGCAGGCTGCGCTCGTCCGGCTTCGCCGGGCTGCGCCTCGGCAGCAATCGGCCCGCGACCTGCATCGCTTTGGCCAGAATGCCGCCGCCATTGATGACCTGCTCGGGAGCGACCGGCTTCAGATCGAAGGCCTCGAAGGCGTCGAGGATGCGGTCGGCGGCGTAAGGCGTTTCAATGTTCACGATCGAGTTGCGTAACCGCTCGCGTTGCGCCCTGAAGTCCTTGCGCACGTCCTGCTGGTCAAGGCCGCGCACCCTGGCGAGACCTTTCGACAACTCATCGGCATTGGCGACGCACTCGCTGGCGCGGTCCTGCTCGCCGATGAACTCACTGTTGGCATCCGGCACGTAGGAGAACACGGCGCGGTCGAGCAGCAATCCTTCCATGCCGGTGGTGCAGCCTGGATGGACTACGGCATCGGCGGCCATCATCCAGTTGTTGGCGCTGCCCTCGTAGCGCACCTCGATGTTCAGGGGTCGCGCCCATTCGCGCCAGACGTCGTGATTCTCGACCGGATGCGGGCGCACGACTATCTTCTCAACCGCGCCCGACGTGGCAAGGTCGGCGAGCACGCCTTGCAGGCCCTGCATCTGCCAGCGCTTGAACTTCACATGGCGCCGGATGAGGTCGGCGTTGTCTTCCTCGTTGACGAGACCGCGCGCCATCAATTTGGCGACCGGGTCGTCGCCGGGGCGGAAAGGATTGGGCCTGCCAAAATTGGTGTTGACCAGAATGAATTCGCCGAACTTGTCGCGGATCTCGTCGGCCTCATCGCTGTAGACGCAACGCACCCCCGGCAACAGAGTGTCGAAGCGCGGATTGCCCGTGATCACCGCCTTGCCGTTGCATTCGGGGCGATAGGTGCTGAGGTGCTGCCAGTTCCGCTGGCCCGGAACCAGGAGCAGGTCGACGAATTTCAGCGAGTTCGAGCCCGATCTTGCGCGTGCAGTAATCGAGCGGGTCGATATAGACGATGCTCTCTTCGCACAGATTGGCGATGCCGTGGCCGGCGGCATGGACGCGCTCGAGCCGCGCCGCCTTGGCGTTGGGGATGCTCGTCTCGACGTAGAGGCCTGCCGGATGCTCGAGCATGAATTTCCGCGTGTCGGCGTGGGCCCCCGTGACCACGATCCAACCGCGCTCGACCGCACGGGCGGCGAGGAAGCTCTTGCCCAAGAGCTCGCGCGCCTTCGTCTCCATGGGCAGATAGAGTATGCGGTGTCTCGTCACGACGTTCGCCTCTTCATCAGCGAAGCCAGGTTGATGTCACCCGTCCGGTCACCCCGTGCGGCGAGCCCCGGTCGTGGCAAAGCCCTCCGGCGCTATGCCGCCTTGATGGCGGCCTCCTCGGCCTCGGCCGCGCGCCTCGCCTGCGTCTCGTGGTCAAGCAGCTTGACGAGAGCATGAACCGACTCGATCACCGGCGTCGGCGTGTCGGTCATCCGTCCCATCTCGAGAATCGCCCCGATCAAAGCCTCGACTTCGAGCGGCTTGCCGGCTTCGAGATCCTGCAGCATCGAGGTCTTGTGCTCTCCGACCTTCTCGGCGCCTTCGACGCGCTGCTCGATGGTGTGGCGGAAGGTAACGCCAAGCTTCGAGGCGATGTCTTGCGCCTCGGTCATCATCGCCACAGCAAGTCGCCGCGTCTCGGGGAAGCGGCAAATCCCGGCCATGGTGGCATGGGTCAGAGCGCTGATCGGATTGAAGGTCAGGCTGCCCCAGGCCTTGAGCCATATCTCGGCGCGAATGTCGGTGATCACCCGAGACTTGAACCCGGCCTTGATCAAGGCATCGCTGACCATCTTGGCGCGTTCGGTCTCCTCGCCATTGAGCTCGCCAACCGGGAACCGCTCGCCCTCGACGTGCTCGATCACGCCAGGTGAGACCAAGGCCGCGGCCGGATAGGCAACACAGCCCATGATGCGGCCGGCGTCGATCCGGTCGGCGAGAGCGCCGTCGGGATCGAGACTTTCGAGCCGCTTGCCGTCGAATTGGCCGCCTTCCCTCTGGAAATACCACCAGGGGATGCCGTTCTGGACGGTCATCACCATGGTCTCGGGTCCGAGCAGCGCGTCGATGCCTTCGGCGGCGCGCTCGAGATCGTAGGCCTTGACGCCAAGGACGACGAGGTCCTGCTCGCCAACGTCCGAGGCGCTGTCATAGGCGTTGACGTTGGCCTTCCAAATGGTGCCGTCCTGCCACTGCAGGTGCAGTCCCTTATTCTTGATGGCGGCGAGATGGGCGCCGCGGTCGACGACGGAAACCGCGTTGTCGGCGAAAGACAGCTTGACCGCGAGCATGCCGCCGATGGCGCCGGCGCCGACGATACAGATCTTCATTTGACACCCTCAAGGCTCAACCGCGCGTCGAGGCGCAATCGAACATTCCCCTGTTGTCGCCCGACCTTTTTGGATGCTTGTCGCGGGCGGCCGATGCTATAGAGCTGACGCCACTTGTAGCCCCGCAACCATTATATTGCGGGGGTCTCCGCACGCAAGGCGAGAGTTACCTCGCGACGCTCGACAAAAGGCGAATATCGTCAAGCTGTTATGAGCACGAAACCCACCGCCGCGGCACAGCCCCAGCGTGACGAACACGCGCCTGTTGCACCGCCGCAAAGACCGCTCGTCACGGCCAAGGACATCTACGAAGTGCCGCGACTGGGGGTGCAGGGACTCCTTGCCTGGAGCTTGCCCGAACCCCTCTGGTGGTCGCTCTCGCGGCTGTTCGGCCGCGTCAACGCGGCGACGCATCCGGCACGAAACCGCAATGAGGTCGCTTACGTCACCGCGGCCCTTACCGGTACGCCGGAGGCAGATTTGGCGAACGGCATCCCCGCCGAGAACTGGGCCAACCGCTATGAGGAGCGCTTCCAATATCTCCGCGCCTGGCGCCCGGGCGGCTGGGAACCTGAGATCGACATTCCCGGTCAGGAGCATGTCGCGGCGGCGCTCGAAAAAGGACGCGGCATCATCTTCTGGGCCGGCAATTTCAGCTTCAACGACCTCATCGCCAAGATGGCGTGGCGGCGCCTGGGGCTAGCGGTCAGTCATTTCAGCCGCCCTATCCACGGCTTCTCCACCACACGCTTCGGCGTCCGCTACCTCAACGCCGTGCGCCGCGGCATCGAAGATCGCTATCTCGGCGAGCGGCTCATGGCCGAGGAGCACGAGACGCGCATGGCGTTGCAACGGTTGCGCGAGGGTCTCGCCGAGAACGCCACCATCTCGATCACGGTCGGCAACAAGGGGCGCAACACGGCCGGCGCAGCTTTCCTCGGCAGCCGCATCATCCTCGCCACCGGCCCTCTCGCCATGGGCCGCGCCACGGGCGCCGCGGTGCTTCCAGTCTCAACCTTGCGGCTCGCGCCGGGACGTTTCGAGGCGGCCATCGGAGCGCCGATCGCCGTGGTCGACGGCGCCGACGGCAAGCCCGATTACGCAGGCGCAGTGCAGGCCTATGCCGATTGGGTGACGCCTTTCGTGCTGCGCGACCCGGGCCAATGGCGCGGATGGCGCTATACCACCAGCAAATAGTCCGCGTGGCTCAGCCGGCGACGTCGCTGCCGTAAGACACGGCGCCGTTCGGAAAGGCATTGCAATTGTGTCGGGGGAGCGCAAAGCGCTCGCTTTCCGCCAAGGGCGTGGCGATATCACGGGCCTCGAAGGCGAAGGCAAAGGGGCAGCCGGCTTCGGCAACCGCCCTCTCGGTCTCCTCCGAAAAGGCCGAGCGCGCGCCATAAGGGTAGCAATAGCCCCAGTCGCGGCTGCCGCCGTGGAGCTCCACAAAGGCCGAAGACAGCAACACCTCTTCGCGCTGGCGGCCCGGCGTTAGCCGGATCGAGAGTTCATGGGTGTGGCTGTGGGGGCCGACCCCCATGCCGGCATCACTCAAGGCCCGCACACCGTTCTCGTCGAGATAGAAATCCTGCCAGCGTGGCGGCGCGCCGGCGAAGGCATATTCGAGCAACCGGTCAAGAACCCCTGCCCTCTCCTCTCCGGTAAGCCGCCAGTTGAAGAGCTGCTTCAGAGACTTGGTCGCTTGGTCCGCGGTCTGATGCGCGTAGGGCGACGCGGCACTGGCGTTTGCCTCAATGGCCGTGAGCAATTCCGGCGCATTGGACCTTAGCCATTGAAACGCGGCCGGCGCCCCAAGGCGCCCCAAGGCCAAGTGGACCTTATGCACGTCAAGGATCCGGCCCGTCGTCGGCGGACCGGAACTCACATAGAACAAGCCGAACAGCCCGCGCGCCTTCAGCGCCGGCAGCACGAAGTCGAGGTGATCCCGCAGACCGTCGTCGAAGGTGAGGAGTACGCCGTCCGGTGCGGGACCGCCTTCCGCCCAGCGGCGAAAGGCCTCGCGATCGACAAAGCCGTGGTCGCGCGCGAAATCGTCGAGCTGTCGCTCGAAGTCGGCGAGCTTCAGGTAGGGGAAGTGCGGCAGCCCATCCGCGCTCGGCCGGACATAATGATACATCATAGCTTTCACGGCTTCGATCCCACGAGACTCACGCCTCCCGAGCACTCGACTTCCGCTGCGATGGCCTCGGTTTCGGCGATCAGCGCCGCGACGAGCCGTTCGTAACCACGCCGATTGAGCTCCGCGCTGATGGGTTCCCACCCCTCGTCCCCGACGATCTTGGCCCACACGCCGATGCGGCTACCGGTGAGCGGCATCGCGAGCCGCCTCAAAGTCGCGCTGAGCTTCCCGGTGGCACGCTGTACGCGCTCCAAGTCCTGAGGCCGACCGTCGAACATGGCGATCTCAGGTTCCCACGGCTCGCCGAGAAATGCGAGGGCTTCCCGCATGGTCGCGTCGGGGGCGAGCACGAGTTTCTCATAACGGAGCTCGTGGTAGGCCGGATGGCGCCCCGCGCCGAGCCAGTCCCGCGCGGCCCCGACCGTATCGCGCCAATGGTTGGCAAAGACTGCTGGCTCCGTCCACTTCCCGATCTCAACCATGGAGGCATAGACGTCGCGCGGATCGCGCACGACGTGGACGACCTTGGCGTCAGGCCAGTAGGTCAGAATGCGGTCGATGACGCCGACATTAAAGGGGGTCTTCTCGGCCCAGCGCGGCTTGCCGGCACGGCCCGAAAGAAAGCGCATCAACCGATCGAGGCACGCGTCGGCCTGGACCTCGTCGCCAACCGCTTGTTCCAACGCCGAGGCGGGGACGTCAAAAAAGATGGCAAGGCGCTCCAGCCATTCGCGCCGTTCGGCAGACGTGCTCCGCCCATCCTGCGTGAGCCATTGGGTCTCGAGCCCCGCAAAGATGCGCGAGTGCCGGCCGAGCATCGCCCGCAGCAGCGAGGTGCCGGATTTGAACATGCCACCAATGAACACAGGGTCGTGCGACAGCATCCTTGGACCGTCCAAACTCAGGTCAAAATTTGCCAATTCGCGTAAGCCTGTCTTGGCCAAATCAGGCCCGAGCTTATTGCGCAAAGACGTTGCTGAGGGTGCCGATGCCTTCGATCGACACCTCGACCCGATTGGTCGGGCCCTTCATGCTGCCGACTCCGACCGAGGTGCCGCAGGCGATAATGTCGCCCGGGAGCAGCGTCATATCGTGGGAGAGCAGGCTCACCAGCTTGGCGGGCGGGAAAATCATGTCGCTCACAGGGTACTTCTGGCGCTCCTGACCGTCGAGGACCGTCCTCACCCGCAATGTCATCGGGTCGAGGTCCGTGGCAATCACCGGACCAAAGGCACCGAAACCGTCGAAACTCTTGGCGCGGGTCCATTGGGGAAAGTTCGGCGTCTTGGCGATGAGCTCGGCCGCGGTTACGTCGTTGATGCAGGTATAGCCAAAAATACAGTCCTTCGCCTCGACTTCGCCGGCATTGCCGCAGCGCTGCCCGATGACGATGCCAAGCTCGCCCTCATAGACAACCTTGCCGGCATAGGACTTCGGCCGATGGATGGTATCGCCATCCGCCGTGAAGGCGCTTGGCGCCTTGAGCAGATAGAGCGGCTCTTCGGGGGCCTCGGCGCCGAGTTTTGCGGCGAGCTCGCGGAAATTGTTCCACAGGCAGATCATCTTGCTCGGATCGCATGGGGTCAGCACGCGGACGTCCGAGAGCTTCGCGGAGTCCTTGGTCTGACGCGGGCCCGCGAACAGGTCTCCGTCGTAGATCTCGACGACGTCGCCGCGTAAAGCGCCGAAGCCTTGGCGTCCGCCACGTTCGAATCTCAGCCATTGCGTCATGGTATGGCCTCCGTCTGATCGGCCGGCCTCGCGAGTTCGGGGCCGCAGCCGGCAAAGGTGTGGGGCTAATCCCCACGGGCACGAGGCCGAAATTAGTCGGCCAGGCCCCAAGGCGACATCCTGCTTTCGGTCGGTCCTAGGACCCGGACGCGGCAGCGCTATGGCGAAATGGCTAGTTGAGGGCGTTCCGCACAAAGGCGGCGGTTTCCGCCAGCTTATCCTCGAACAGGTCTTTGTGCTTCTTACCGAGCACCTGGTATTCGAGGCCGCCGAGGTTGTTGGTCCAGAAGCCTCCCTCAGCGAGCGTTTCCTTCGCCCTCAAGGCGCTCACGAGCAAGACGGCCTTCCCCGGGTACGGGCGAGGCATGTGGGTATAAAGCGCCGCCCGGAACTGCTGCGACATCTTGAACATGCGTTCCTCGGTGAAGGAGCGTTGCTCGGGCGCGATCTCATTCATCTGCTCGACGCGTTGCTGGATCCTCTGGCGAAGGTCCTCCTCCTTCCTAAGAGGCATCTCCCAAGGATCGTAGTCATCGGTTTCCTCTTCGTCCTGCCCCGAGCCGCGCAGCAGGTCCAGAATCCGGCCCCCGAGACTCCTGTTCGCGCGCTTGGCGCGCTTCTTTTCCCGCAATTCCGCGATTGCCGACGGCCTCATCGCCGGAGGCACGGAGGTCGGATCAAGCAGGATGAGCCGTCGCACAGCTTGGCCCACCTTTTCCAGTTGCTCGCACATTTCGACCGCGATGAACGAGCCGGAGCACATGGCGACGAGATGGTAGGGGCCGGTGGGCTGGAGCTTGCGCATCGCCTCGACATAAAGCCCCGCATAGTCCTTCAGGGTGACGACCTCGTCGATGCTCTCGAGCGGCGTACGGCCGTCTAGGCCCGGGGCCTGGAACAGATAGATCGACCGCTCCTCGCCAACGATGTCGAAGAACTTCGGCCCGAAGAACGCGAAGCCTTTGCCGCCATGGACCATGAACAGCGGTGGCTTTGGGCCACCGGCACGGCCGAGAACGATACAGGCCGGCAATTCGGCGGCGCCGCTCTCGTCGACAATACCGAGGGCCTGCTGCTCGATGGTCGATTGGTTGATGATGTCAGCAGGTGTGAAGCGCTTGCCGAAGGTCGCTTCGATTTCGGTGGCGAGAGTCGCGGCGGTGAACAAATCGCCGCCGAGCTCGAAGAAGTCGTCCAGCACGCCGACGGTGTCGATCTCGAAGACCTCTTGCCAGATCGCCACGAGCTTGCGCTCGGCCTCGGTGCCGGGTTCCTTCCACGACGTGGAAAGCGCAAGGTCAGCCCGCCGAAGTTTGCCTTCGGCGGGAACGTATTCCAGAGACTGCTGGTCCCCCGCGCTGCCGTTCGACCGCCGATCGGCCACAGCTACCCCCATCGCAATGCACAACTCGGACATAAAACCGCTCCGATCAGGACGTGGCAAGCCGATTTGGCTGGGATTGTGGCTTTTGCGCATGCTCGTTGCGCACGTGCAACATAGAAAGATCAAACACTTAAGGCACGGATGGGCGCATTTGCAAAAAATTAAGTCAGGATACCGCCAGCATCGTGGCAGCGTCGTCCTGCCGGGAATCACACCATGAGCGTGTGCCGTGGATGGTTTCAGGCTTGGCGGGCGGCGAGGCTCATGGTGGCCTCCGCCGGCTCCGGCGGCGAGGACGCCGTCTCGGCGAGAGCCGCATCGAAGATCGACTGCATCAGCGAGGCGGCCTTGCCGGTGCTGATCTCGCTGTGCTTCTCGAACACGCGCCGCACGCGCCGTCGCGGCAGCAGCTCAGTCCAGGCATTGTCCGTCTCACGCTCGGGCGAGGCGAGAATTTCCACCGGCCCATCGAACTTGCGCAGCTTGTAGCGCGACATCGCCACTTGAAGCTTGGCCCGCGCGTCGATCAATTCCGGTTGCGTCTTCGAACGACCGCGCTCTTCCTTCGTCAGCAGCCTTTCCCGGAACCGCTCCATGGCCTCGGCCGGATCTTCTTCCTTGCCTGTCATCCGCCGGATTGCCTCACGCAGCTTGTGCAACAGCAGCTGCATCCGCATCATGCCCGGCAGGGGCTTGTAGGCGTCACCGTGCTCGCGGCGCGCTTTCCGCTTCAGCTCCCGCCTCACGTCGACGCCGCGGTTCTTCGGCAAGCTTGGGTCCAGCAACACGAGTTGGGTCACGGGCCTGCCGCGTGCGGCGAGTTGCGCCGCCATTTCCAGCGCGATCAGTGCGCCCACGCAAAACGAGGCGATCAGGATCGGCCCTTGCGGATGGCGCTCGACCAGCTGTGCAACATAGACGCCGGCGATGTCCTCGAGGCGGTCATAGCTTTGTCCGCCACGAATTCCGGGGAGCTCGAACACGTGGAGTTCCTGCCCCTCGCCGAACGCCTTGCGGAAGTCGGGCTGGGGCAGGGTGAACCCAGCGCGGCCGTGAATGAGAAAGATCGGCGGCCGTGACGCAACTTCCGTAGCCGCCGAATCGGACTTCTTGGCAAGGAATTTTGCGATCTGACGTGGCGAGCCGTGCTCGATCAGGGCTGAAATTTGAAAGTCGTGCCCGGTACGTTCGGAAATGCGCTGGCTCAGCACCTCGCCGAGAAGGGAGTCGCCGCCGACATCGAAAAATTCGTCCTGGGCTCCAACCTGGTCGAGTTCGAACACCTCGGCGAAGGTCGCCGCGATCAACGCCTCGACCTCGCCGGCCGGAGGCTCGTAGGGCGTCTGCAGGTTCAAGCTTTCGCGTGTGATCATGGAAATTTACCCCCTGGCTGAGACTGTCGCATCGGCGAAGCCCGAGTTCAAGATCGGCGCTCCTGCCAGCAGTTTTTGGCCGAGACAGGCTTTCTCAACCCGCCTGTTCGAGCTGCTTCCGGAGCTCGGAGCGAAGTACCTTGCCATTGGCGTTGCGGGGCAAATCGGCCACCAGCACGAATTTCCGCGGGCGCTTGTCGGGCGCAAGCCGCGTGCGGCAATGGGCGTCGAGGGCGGCTTCGGTGAGACTGGGGGAAACGACGAAAGCCGCGATCTCCTCGCCTTCAGGCAGTTTGGTGAAGCCGACCACGGCAACCTCCTGCACCCCCTCACATTCGCCGATGACGAGCTCGACCTCTGCGGGGTGCACATTGGCGCCGCCGCGGATGATGAGGTCCGAGGTGCGGCCGAGCAGTTGCAGGAAGCCGTCGGCATCGCGTGCGCCGAGATCGCCGGGATAGGCCCAGCCTCCTTTGAAGCTGTCGCCGGAACCGCCCGCTCCCGCCATAGATGCTTCGGGCCATGCCGGGCGAGCGGAGGCGGATCGTCCCCGGCTCGCCGGGAGGAACGACGCGATCGTCGGCATCGACGATTTGCAGCAACACATGGGGCAGCACATGGCCGAGGGTGTCGGACCGCGTCTCAAGCTCCGGCCCCGACAGGGCGCTGATGCGGCCGCAGATGGTGGCGCCATAGACCTGGACGAAATTGGCGCAAAGCGACCGCCTCGCCCTCACCTTCTCCGCCGGCGCCATTGGCGCGCCGAAGCAGTAGAGCGCCTCGAGATTCGGAAATGCGGGTATCGAGGTGTCGCCGAACAGGTCGAACATGTTGCGGACGATGGTCGGCACCGCACAGAGGGACTTCGCTTCGCCGGCGAGCAGGTATCGGCAAGCTGCTGGGCCGAGAACAGCAGCGGATAGAAATAGACACTGGAACCCTGGAGCAACGCCGAGAAGACATGGGTCCGCGACGCCGAGAACGACATCGGCAACGGATTGAGCAACGGCCCTTCGAGCCGCTCGGCATCGAACGTCGATCGCAGCAGCATCCGCTCGTGGTCGATGACGATGCCCTTCGGCCGGCCCGTGGTGCCGGAGGTGAGCGAGATGAATGCCGGTGCTGCTCCGTCTTCGCCGGGCAAGACAGGGCTGCCGTCGTGCTTGGCGAGGGTCTCGGCCCAGGATGGATTGACGACAATCGACTCGTATTCGGCGCCCGGGGGTTGGCGGTCTTCGATGATGGCCGCCAGGCTGAATTCCTTGGCCAGCAAATTCTTCTCTGGCCCGTTGGTGCGGAAATCCATGGGAACCGCGGTCGCGCCCAACATCCACAGCGCGATCATCAAGACGAGGGATTCGGCGTTGTCGCGGAGACTGATGCCGACATTCGCCCCGGCGGCGACGCCGCGCGAGCGGAGCTCGCGTGCCGACTGCGCCGCCCGCGCGACAAGCTGGGCGTAGGAGAGCGTGTGCTGCTGCGAGATGGAGGCGGGGCGATCCGGCCAGCGGCTGGCCATGCCCACGAAAACGTCGGCGAGATTGACAGAATTCAAGTCCGAACCCTCGACAGCAGCCTTCTCATCGCCCGCGACGCGTCCCCGCGCCCTCAGGCGCACCCTAATAGCAAAGCTACGCGGCGAAGGTCGAGGGCATTGACGACGGGCGCGCCTTCAAGCACTTAGACGCCCACGGAGGGCGGCGAGAGTGGTCGCCTTCGCGAGCCTTATTATGGTCAAATAGAGCGGGCTCCCATCGGGAGCCTACGAGGGCGGTGGAAACCGCCGGCCTCCGACCCCAACATCGCGACGGAATTGCTGGCTGAATGCCATATGTAGATCTCAAGAACGAGATCCTCGATCAGGACATGTGCGCGCGCTGCGGCGCCTGCGTCGCTGTTTGCCCGCCGAACTGGCTCGCGATCGGCCCCGACAGCACGCCGGTCACTACCGTCGACCCCGAAGCCATGGATTGCGGCACGTGCTCGCTGTGCCTCGACGTCTGTCCGGGCAAGGACACGGCGATGCCGAGATCCGAAGCCAGCATCTTTGGCCGGAGCCGCACGCCCGCGGAGCGTTGGACCGGCATCTTCCGCCAGAGCCTCGTCCTGACGTCGACCGATCCCCGCGTGCTCAAGGGCGCCGCCGCCGGCGGCGCGGGCACCACGCTCATGCTGACCGCGCTTGCGCTCGGGCCTCGCCGACGCGGTCATCGTCGTCGGGCGTAACGCCGACCGCCCCTGGGTGCCGGCGGCCGTGATCACCGACAGCGAAGACGAGGTGATCCGCTGCGGCCAGACCAGCTATTGCCTGACCCCCAATCTGCAATTGCTGCGCGATCCTCGCTACGAGCGCATCGCCCTGATCGGCGTGCCGTGCGAGATCCAAGCGGTGCGCAAGATGCGAACTCTGGTGCCGATGCCGGAGGTTGCCGAGAAGGTGGTGCTGGCGGTCGAGATCGCGTGCGCCTCGAGCACCATGCTCGCGGGCACCGAATTTCTCATCACCGAAAAGCTTGGCGTCGCGCTCGAGGACGTCGTCGAGATGCGGTATCGCGACGGCGAATATCCGGGCGAATTCGCGGTGAAGACGCGCGGCGGCGAGCGGCGGGCGCTGCCCTTCTTCGAGGTCGTCGACGAGTTCAAGCGCTTCAAGACGCACCGTTGCCTCGTCTGCGGCGACTGGTGGTCGGGCATTGCCGATGTGTCGATTTCCGATGGCGATCCCAACATCTATGCCAGCAGTCAAAGCGGTGCGAAGCCTCCACGGCAATCGATCGTGATGACGCGCACGCAAGAGGGCGAGAAGATCGTGCAGGAGGCGGTCAAGCTCGGCCTCGCCACGGTCACGCCGAGAGCGTTCGTTTCCGAGGAGAACCTTGGACTGCAGCGGAAACGATTTCGCTACGCTTCCTTCGCCGCGGCGATGCCGAACCGGGTACCGGCGCCGCCGGTGGACTACGAAGAAACCGAGGCACTGCTGTCAGACAATGAAGTTATCGACCGCATGTCGTACCACATGCGGATCATGCCGAGCGGAGCTGAGGCCCCAGGTGCCGGCAAGCGCGACAAGGCTCCGGTGACGATCGGGCTTAGCCTCGCCGCCGCGCGGGAGATCGTCTGGCGCCCGCCAGGCGACAAAGCCATCGCTCAGCGCGCGGCATTCGCCGCGGCGCTCTCCGACGGCACCAGCACGCTCCACAACGTGCCTCATTCCGACGACATCGAAGGCAATCTCGGCATCCTCCGCCAGCTCGGAGTCGACATCTGGGAGGCCGCCGACACGTCCTACGTGATCGGCGGCCGGGGTTTGCGTGGCTTCAAGCTGGCGGAGAAGGGCTTGACCTTGAGCCCGGGCAACTCGGCGACGACGGCGCGCATTCTTATGGGCCTCCTTGCCGGCACGCCCGGCGATTTCCGCATCGACGGCAACGAATTGTTGCGCCAGCGGCCGATGACCTGGATCGTCGAACCGCTGCGTCAGGCGGGTGCCAATATCGTCTATGAGGTCGACTCAAGGCCGGCTGCCGACGCTCATTCACGGATCGATGCTCGGCCCGATCAATCACAGCGTCGAGGTGTTCAGCGCGCAGCCGGTGTCGGCGCTGCTGTTCGCCGGACTGCAAGGGAGCGGCGAGACGACGATCAAGCGTCGCGCCAAGGCACGTGATCACACCGAACGGCTGCTGCGCCATCTCGGCGTCACCGTCGACGAGACCGAGACCAGCGTACGCATGTCGCCGCCGGACCGCATCCCCGCATTCGACCTCACGCTGCCGGGCGACGTCTCCACGGCGTCGCTGCCAATCGCCTGCGTGGTCGCGAGCCCGCTCCCCCGCCGCCTCGTGATTGAGGATGTCGGCATCAACGAGACGCGGACGGGTTTCGTGCGCACGCTCCAGGCCATGGGCGCCAACATCGAGATCGAGCCGACCGAGATGCGCGGCAACGAACCGATCGGCAGGATCATCGTGGAGTCCGGGCGCCAGCTTCGCGGCATCGAGGTGGAGGGCGCCTTCCTAGTGCAAAGCATGATCGACGAATTGCCGATGCTGGCGGCTCTTGCCGCGAGAGCCGAAGGCCGCACCGTGATCCACGATGCGCAGGAACTCAAGGACAAGGACACCGACCGCATCGCCACCACCGTCGCCACGTTGCGTCCCTTCGGCGTGAACATCGAGGGCACCGCGGACGGCTTCGTCATCGAGCCGTCGGAGCTCAGAAGCGCGAAATCCCTGGCGTTGCCCCCCGACCATCGGGTTATCTTCGCCGCGATGACCTTGGCGAGTTCACTCGAGGAGCCAACGACCATGTCTGGCTGGGGAAAAATCAGCGTGTCCTTCCCCGGCTGCGTCGACCTGATGGCCCAACTCGCCTCCGTCTCACATTTCGAGGCGGTGTAAGGCGGGGCGCTCAAGGTGGAGGCGGTCGATACCATCATCATCACTGGGGGCGGCGGTCATCTCGCCCGCGCCGTGGCGCGCTGGTGGGCGAGACCCGGCATCAAGCTGGTGTTGATCGATCGCGATGCGGAACGGCTGGAGAAGACCCAAGCCGATCTCGCCCCGCTCGGTGCCGAGTTGACGCTGGTCGCAGCCGATGTCGCCGGCCCGGACGGCCTGAAGGCCATCGTGGCGGCGCTGCCGGCGTCGCTATGGCGCAATCCGCCATCCCTGGTGCTGGCGCACGCGCTTTCGGGCAAGGGCGCGAACGGGACCTCGGCGCGTCTCGGCGGGTTGGATCAGACGCATTGGCGAGAGGTGCTCGACGTCAATCTCAGCTCCGTCGTGTTCGCCATCGAGGCGTTTCTGCCGTTGATGAAGCAGGCTGGAGGAGGCCGTGTCGTTCTCGTCTCCTCGACGGCAGGGGTCTCGGCGTCACCGACGGCGGCCCTCTCGTACTCCGTCTCCAAGGCTGCCATTGCCGCGCTGCCTCGGCTCCTCGCGCTTGAGCTTGGCCTGTCGCAGGTGCTGATCAATGCCGTTGCGCCTGGCAAATTCGTCAATCCCGACTGGCCTGATGACCCCCAAAAAGTCAGGCGCTATGAGCGGAGCGTGCCCTTGGGCCGCATTGCCTCGGCCGACGAGGTCGCAGCGTTGATCGGATTTTTGAGCTCCGGCGCCAACACCTATGTCACCGGCCAGACCATCGTCGAGGACGGCGGGCGGCTCTCGGCGTTGCCGACGGTCGAGCAGTCGTGAGCACGTCGCCGTCCAGCAAGCTGCCCCTTGGCGATCTGGCCTACGCGCTCCCTGAGCATCTATTGCTCGGGGCCGAGAGTGCCGGAGGACTCCAAGGGCTGCCGCAGCGCGGAGAGATCGAGAACATCGTCATCTTCGGCATGGGCACCGGCAGGACGGCTGGAGAGGTCGTGCGCGCCGTTGGCGGCGCCACGGTGCCGATACCGATCCTCGTGGAAAGTGCCTACGAGGTTCCAGGATGCGTGGGCAACCAGTCACTCGTGTTTGCGCTCTCCGGATCCGGCAACACCGACGAGGTGAACCATGCCGCTTCGGCCTCCGTGGCACGCGGCGCGCGTCTTGTCGCCTTCAGTACCGGAGGCTGGCTGATCGACTTCGCCGCGGACGCCGGCGCCGCCATTGTCCGCATCCCGCCTGAGATCAAGCCGCCCCGCGCCACCTTCGGCGTCGTGGTCGGCGCGTTGCTGGCGACACTCGAGCGCACCGGCCTTCTGCCTGAGGCGAAGCCTTGGCTCGAAAGTGCCGCGTCGCAACTTCGCCGCCGCCGCGAGGAGCTCAGCCGCGACGGGAGTTTCGCCGAGCGCCTCGCCTCGGACCTCGTGGCCCGCCACGTGACTTGCCAGGGCGACACGCCAATCGGCGCCACGGCGGCGGAGCGCTGGAAGGCGCAGATCAATCAGAATGCGAGGCAGTCGGCGTCAGCCTCGGCGCAGCCCAATGCGAGCCACAACGAAGCCGTCGCCTGGGATTGCCGGAATGACCTTACCCTCGCGCGCGACGCCTTCGTGATGTTGCGCCATGGGTTCGAAGATTCTCGGGTGAGCCAGCGAATGGATCGCCTCGCCGACTATTTGGGTGGAAAGGTCCCGGTTCATTCGGTGCGTGGCGAAGGCGGCACGCCACTCGCCGTGCTCATGGATCTCGCCATGATCGCGGATTTCACCTCGCTGCACCTTGCGGTGAAGAACGGCGTCGACCCGCGCAGCGCGCCATTCATCTCTCACACCGTCAAGGAAGGTCTGGCGGTGCCGAAGCCTCTAAACAAGACGACTGGGTCTTGAGGCGTCGTGGCCGCCCCGGCATGCCGCGCTACATCGCCGACGGGTCGAGGCCGCCTCCGGCGATGCGGCCGACGAGCAGCCAGTCGGCATAGGCATCGGGAACGGCGCGCCGCAACTTGGTTTCGAACAGTGCGACATCCGCTTCGTCATAGAGGCCCCGCCAGCGCCCGGACTGGCCCTTGTTGACGAGGCGCAACGCTCCGCCTTCGAAATTCTTTGCCATCTCCGGAATCAGCACCGCCGCATCCTTACGCATGGCTTCGAAACTCGCCGAGCCAGCCATCCGCTTAAGCTCGGCATCGGACACGTCGATGTCGAGAAAGTCGGCGAGGCGGCGCATCTCGCCCGTGAGATCGGCTTGGAGATCGTCGTAATGCACGAACAGCAGGTTCGGCGTTTTCCGGGCGTCCCAGAAGCTGCGTTCATAGTCGAAATAGGACAGATACGGCGTTCCATCTTGTTGGCTGTCGATGGCGCCTATGGTCAGCCAGTTGTGGAAATGGACTGCCGGATCCGGATCGACCCGGGGATACGGCCGGCGCAGGCTCGGCTCCGCCAAGCCGATGGCGTCCATCCGCTCAAGCGCCTCGGGCCGAAAGCCGGTGCAGTGATTGTGGTACGACATGCACACGTCGCGGCCATCGCGCACCACGTGGATGTATTTGACGCCGTCGAAATGCGGGACGCCGTCGAAGGGGATGTGCGTCTTGACCGAGCGGCGGTGGCTTTGAGCTTCGAAATCCTCGACAAGAGCCTCGATGGGGCGGCGATTGACCTCCCACCACGGGAAGGTGCGGTCGAGCGCGAGAGGCTCCTCGGAGCGGAAGATCAATAGGCTCAGGATGCGCTGCATCCAGGTGGTGCCGCTTTTGGGATAGGTGGCAACGATGATGTCGTCAGGACGCGGCCGGAAGGCGCGCCAACGGTCGCTGTCGATCAGCCAAGTGCAGTAACGCTTCTCCACGAAATCAAACCCTCCGACTGCCGCAAATGGGCGAACCTGGCGCCCCGATACTCTAGGCTGCTTGCCTCAGCAAGCCTGACCCCGCAAGGGCCTGCCGTTCAGACGCCCTCCGCGCGACAAAATGCCTTGTTCTTGATCCCAAAGTCGTCTCAAACTCAAGATAGCTGCAGCGAAATTCTCGGGCCCAAAACAAGAAGGGGCGCACCGCGTCGGTCGGGAGGGTTGTCGATGGGTATTATCCGTAAGATCCGGCGCGGAAAATTTATTAAAGCCATAGCTAAACTCCATCCAGGCTGGCACCAAGGCCCGAACCGGACCGCCCTGAACCGCTATCCAGAGATTTTTACTGCCGCCGCCGCGCTGCTGCCCAGCGCCCTCAGGATCCTTTCCTTCGGATGTTCGACGGGAGAGGAATGCGCCACGCTCGCAGAATACTTCCCGGCCGCAATGATCATTGGCACCGACATCAATCCGCTGAACCTGTGGAAGGCCAGAAAGTTTCAGAGCGAGCGAGTCCGGTTCGTTTACGCCGTTGATCGCATGCTGAAGAAATACGCCCCGTTCGATGCGGTGTTCTGCATGGCTGTGCTGCGGACGCCTCAACGGGAACACGTCGGCGAGCACTATCCGTTCGAACGATTTCAAGAGCGAGTGCTCTTTCTCGACTCCCTGGTGAAGCCCGGTGGGCTCCTGATCGTTCACAATGCGAGTTATCGCTTCAGCGACACGGCAAACCGGTCACACTATGAAAGCATTCCTGTCACGGTACAGCATGACACCGTGTTCCTGCCGGACGGATTGACGGAGGCCACGCCCGACGGGTCGATCTTTCGAAAGCTCGAACGCGATTTGCCAGAGAAGGTGATCGAAACCATGCCGGTGGCACATCGGCGCTCGGCATAGGTTCGACGCAGCGCCGGTCCCGCTGCGCCATACTCGTCAAGGCAAAATCAGATCGCAGGTATCGAGCAGCGGCTGGACGCTTAGGAACAGGGCCGCCGCCGCCCGAGCAACTCGAGAAAACATCCTCGAAATCCGGCCCCGAGCCTCCTGGAGGTAGGCCTCGACGCTTGCCACTTCCTCGTCGCGCCACTCCGACCATCCTTGGAGGTCGGGTTCGTCGGGTGGTGAGGTGCGAAAGCGATGTGAAAGGCCGGCGTCGGCGAGCATCCCCTCGGTCTTATGGGTATTGCCCGGCAGCGCAACGAAGGGGGTACGCGCGAGCATCGCCATGCAGACCATGTGGAACCGCCCGGTGACGATCAACCTCTTGCTGGAGATTCTTTTGAAGAGATCGTCGACCGATCCAAGAGCCGCGGCGTCGAAGAGCGGGTTGCGTAGCTTTTCACTTCGGTGCCAATCAAGTCCCCAACGCTTCAATACGCGCTTGCCGAGCACCTTCCCAATAACTTTGCGGCTCGCCTGCGAAGCGGATGCCGGTCGAAACAGAGAGGCCAATTCCGCCCGATGTGTCCGGGTGTAGAACGCCTGAAGCTCTGCTGCGGCGGCGTCGCTGGAGGAATCCGTAACCATCAACCCATTTCGCTCCGACGACGGAAGGTCGGGGCGCGACAGGACCATGTCAGGCACGACTTCACTGTCAATGCCCTCGATGCGAAGCTCTGTTTGGCTTCGACTCTCTCTCGCAAAGACGAGATTGAATTGACGGACGAGGTCCGCGATCTCCTTGCCGTTGTCCTGATAGACAGTGTTGATCAGGACGCAGGGGATGCCTTTTTCTCGGCAGAAAGCGGCGCTTTGAACAAGGCTAAGGGCCATTCTTCTGTTGTTGCACAACACGCCCTCGCCATTTACGAGCACGAGGTTGGATTCCATCAGGCGCGCCCGGTGGCGCGCAGCTTGCCAGTCATCGCCGAGCTTCACCGTGTGCCACAAGTCAAGGCCACGCGCCTTGCAATTGTGCCGAATTTGCTCGACGACCAGATCGCAGCCATGATGATTGAACGTGGACGTGTCGTTCAGCAAAACAACCTTAGGTTTAGTCACAAATTTGCCCCCCACGGCACTTGCGCAATTTCGGGGCCGTCTTGCTTTGAGCGCAAGCGTAGTAGTCCGACACAACTCTGTGTCCGACCGCTTCGAGATCTTGTTGCACCCGCCGCTAAGTCCCGATGCCCCAAACTCTTTACGGGGCGTCGGGGACACTACTTTCAAACTGCTGCTTAATCTATGTAGTTTTTTGCGGTGTGCTGATCAAAAGCGCCGGAGATGCGCCAGAAGTCGAAGTAATTTCAGCTACCTGGCGCTCAAGCCACAGCAGTGGCAAAAATGCTTGCCAGCCTCGCGAGACCCCGCTGGACGCCCACAGGATCACGATCGGAGCGCTTTCGCCGTCGGAGGCCGTTATGGGACTACTGCGCCGCGCCTTCCGGAGCGGTGGTCTTCGTGTCGGCTGCGTCCCCATTTCCGGCCTTACCCGCATCACCGGCCTTCTTCTCGTGGGCGGGGTTGTCTGACTTCGTCTGCTGTTTGGTCTTGCAAGCTTCGCTGAGCTCGCTGAGATGCTTCTCCAGGCAATCGCCCACGTCGCCTTTCGCTTCGACCACGTCCTTGCAGAACTTCTTCTTGTCGTCCTTGCACTCGCCCTTCGCCAACGCGACCGTCGGCACCAAGACAATCAGCAAAGCCATCATCAATCGCATCATGTTCTCTCCCTAGACGTATGCCTTCATGGATAAAAACGATAGAGGCTGGATAATACGAGCCGGATAGTACAAAAAAGAGGCGACCCCAAGCGATAACCCCGGCCCCTCGGAACAGCCGCGTAAACTTTGACCCTTTTTGGGCGTCAATCGTGCTTCGAACTCACATCGTGACTGTGGACTCCGACGATGGGCTTCGTCATATTTTCCTCCCGTTTCCCGACAAATCTTTCGGTTCCGCAGGTTCGCAATGGCAGATGTGCAACGAGGTTTGAGCAACGGGGGGCCGGTCGAACGCCTCGTTGACTGGTTCCGGCGCAAGAGCGGCGACGCCGGCGACGACGCGCGGGCCGCGCACAAAAGCGAGCACAAGAAGCGCAAAGCCAACCGGGAAGACTTCGTCAAATATGCCTACGAGACGGCTGCCGCGATGGAGGCCGGAGGCATTCCCGAACGAATGCACCGCTGCACCTACAAGCTCATTCGCCTCGAGCTTTACGAGCGCGCCTGGGAGCTTCGCGTTCGCGCGGCAGAGATCGACCAGCCAAGCCCCCTCCCCGAATGGGACGGCAGTAACCTCTCTAACCGGACCATCCTCGTTCGCGCCTATACGCCGCGCGATCGCGTCGGCGAAGAGCTGCGGCTCGCGCGGTTCATCGCCCCGGTGGCGAAAGAGGCCCGCCATACGATCGTGCTTGCCGAACCAAGGCTGGTGCCGCTGCTGGCCCGCAGCTTCGCGGGGGTTGAGGTTCGCCCGCGGGGTGCCGATGACGCCGCCGCTTTCGCCAAGGCCGATGTTGCCGCCTATTACGAGACCATCGCCCTTCACCACGCCAAGACCGCGGAGGAGATGCGACGCTCCTTCGTGCGGTTGCAGGCTGACCCAGTTCGGAGCGCCGCGCTGCGCGAAGACTACAAGCAAGGATCGAGCGGTCCGGTCATCGGCATCGCCTGGGGCAGTAGCAACGGCGACAAGGTCGTCCCTGATCTCCAGAGCTGGGCGTCCGTGCTTCGCTGGCCTTCGGCAACCTTCGTCTCGCTGCAATATGGCGACGCCGAAAGCGACCTTGCCGTGTTGCGTCAGCTCACGGACGGCCGCGTGATCGAGGACAAGGACATCGATCAGATCAAGGATCTCGACGGCTTCGCGGCGCAGATCGCGGCCCTCGATGGCGTCGTGGCTATCAGCAACACCACCATCGACATGGCGGGGATGCTCGGTGTGCCGACCGCGCATCTTCGCGACGATAATTTGTCCTCCGCGATCTGGCCGCGAACAGGGCCCTCGCCCTGGTATCCGGACATGGCCTTCGTCTACAGGGACGGCCGCCCCTGGACGGATATGCTCGCCGAGGCGAGGACGCGCCTTGAGAAAGCGATCGCGTGACCGCGCCCACCATTGTTCTCGGGCGTTTCTCTTCCATGTTTCCTACCCGATGATGCGCCGTCGTGACCTGGTGGCGACGGTGGACTAAGGGCGCAGGTCAGGGCAAAAACGGGACCGTCGCCGTCAAGGCCACGCGCAAAGAGCGCGCCTTGCAGACCGCCGCCGCCGCCGAGGCGGCCGGTGACGCCGCAGCGATGCACAGGGCGAGCAACACCCTGATCCGTCTCGAGCTTTACGCGCGCGCCTGGGAGCTTCGCATCCGCGCCGCGGCCTTAACGGAAGAAAGCCCCCTCCCCGAATGGGACGGCGGCGATCTCGCCGGCCGCAGCATTCTCATCCGCGCCTATACGCCGCGAGATCGCGTCGGCGAGGAATTACGCATGGCGCGCTTCATCGCTCCCGTGGCGGAGCGGGCCCGCCGCACCATCGTGCTTACGGAGCCCAGGCTCGTCCCGCTCCTTGCCCGCAGTTTTCAAGGCGTCGCTGTGCGTCCGCGGGGGCTCGATGACGCCGTAGGCTTCGCCGAGGCCGATGTCGTGGCCTATTACGAGACCATCGCTCTCCGGTTCGCCCGGAACGCTGCGGAGATGAGGCGCGCCTTCGTGCCGCTACGTGCCGACGTGAGCCGCGCCGCGGCACTCCGGGCGCGCTACGGGCAGTATCTGGCCGGACCGCTGATCGGCATCTCCTGGGGGAGCCGCAACGACAACAAGGTGCTTCCGCCGCTCGAGGCCTGGGCGCCGTTGCTCGACTGGCCGTCGGCAACCTCCGTCTCGCTGCAATATGGCGACGTTGAAAGCGATCTCGCGGCGTTACGGGGACTGGGAGGCCGCGTCATCCACGACACGGCAATCAACCAGCTCGTCGATCTCGACGGCTTTGCCACGCAGATCGCGGCGCTCGATGCGGTGGTCTCCATCAGCAATACCACCATCGACATGGCGGGGATGCTTCGCGTGCCCACCTTGCATCTCCGCGATGATAAGGCTTCCGCGATCTGGCCGCGAACCGGGCCTTCGCCTTGGTATCCGGAGATGGTTTTTCTCTACCGAGAAGGGCGCGCCTGGCCCGCGGTGTTTGCCGAGGCGAGAGCGCGTCTCGGAGGCATGCTCGCCACGGCAAGCCGATAGGTCTTGGCATCATGGCGCCGGCAAGAGGCGTGCGAGGTCCGTGCCGATCGCGAGCTGGCCTTTGGTGGTGAGATGGATGCCGTCGGTTCTCCGCTCATAGCCATTGGCCTCGATGGTGGCGACACCGGGGATATCCACGGCGTGCTGCTGGTCACGCACCACTTGCCAGTAGCGGTATCTGTTCGGCACCGGCGGGTCGCCAAGCATCACCATGATCACCGGGAGATTGGGATCGCCGAGATCGGCGCGGAGGTCGGCAACGAAGGTGGTGAAGCGTTCCTTCCACTTAGGCGCGTCCTCCTCATATCGCCCGTCGCTGCCGCCCTGCCAGAAGATCACCGCCCTGATGGTGCCGTTCCGGGGCGCGACGGTCTTGATGCGATTCATGCAGGAGCCATAGAGAGTGGATCGCGGGTCGTCGGTCTTGGTCTTCAGCCATTGGCTGATCCGCGTCGCGCCGCGCGCGCACGGGATCAGGCCGACGGAGACGGCAGGATGGGCGGAGACGAAAGCGTCGGCGAGCGCGAGCGCCGGCCCGACACCCTCTTTCCCCTTCCGCCCCTCGGAAACCTTGTCGACCTGCCCTTCCGTCGAGTCGATCGGCTCCTTGGCGGGCTCCCATTCATAGGCGTTGGTGAAGTTCCAGATCTTGGTCGGATTGAGGGGAAAGTTCGCGGGTAACTCTGAGAGCTCACCGTGTCCCTCCATATTGGACTGGCCCATGAGGGCGATCAGGTAGAGATCCTTTGGCTCCGGGCCGCAGCCCTGGAGGAGCAGGGCCAGACCGAACGCCAGTAGGGCACGTCTCATGGCTCCTCCTTTCATGCGCCGACGCGGTCAGTCATGAGCCAACACTGCGACCCATTGATGTTCGCTGGATAAGGCGACTGCGAGAAAGCGGTGACGCGGCGGGTCGCGGCTTATCGGTTTTCAGTTGTGCTTCGGAGCTTCGGTGCCATGCACTTGGCGAAGCCGTGATCGGGCTCGGCCTGCTCGTAGCTGAGCATCGCGGCAAGAGAGCCCCATCGCTTCTTCTCGATCTCAGCGTTACAGGTGCCGGTGGCCTTCTCTATCTTCCAACGGTCGCCGAGGCTTGCCGTAGTGGTCATGTCGACGGTCTCCGAGCTGCATCCTCCGAGACCGCACATAAGCGCACAGATGAGTAAAGCCAACGAGCGACGCAACACACGCAATCCTCCGCCACGGAGGATTGAAATACGCGCGCGTTAGCAGAGCGTTAAGGACGCAAAGAATGGCCCGGAGCTAGTCAACCCTGCGGAACAGGCAGCTATCGGGTTCAACCTCGGTAACGCCGTCGGGAAGGTAGAGACCCCGGTCATGCTTGGCGACGAAAGGGATCCGCTCATAGCGATGGAGGTGGGCAACGTCGCCAAAACGGTAGTTCGAATTGTAAATCACCAGGATGCCGCCCGGCCCGACCAGGGTCTCGAGAAAATGCGCCCGCTCCTCGAAGCGGTCGAACGGATAGCGTCCCGCATGCAGCTTCTTCCTCGGATTGCGCAGCACGGCCATGCAGAACACGGCGTCGAATTCACCCAGCCGGCGCAAGGTTTTGTCGTTGGCATAGGCGAAGCGAACGTTGCGGGAGAGATATCGCATCGCCTTCGCTAGGCTGAGGAAATTGACGTCGGCGCCAATGATCTTCGCGCGCGGAAAATATTTGGCGAGCGTCACGCACTCCTCTCCGCTCGAACAGCCGAAGGACAAAATGCGGCGCGCATCGGGGAGCGCCTCGGCGGCGGTGGCGAAGATCTCCGGATAGCGGTCGAGCCTGGTGTTGCTCATCGGCTGATGACAGCCGGGATGCATGGCGCCGAGCACCTTGGCGAAATTGCCCCGCCTGACGTTGCGAACGATGCCCTTCTTGCCCATGGGCGCGGAAGATGGCGGTCGGCGCTGTTGCCGTCAATGTCCGAAACGTCGCTGCTTTTTCTGAAAAGTCGATGCTTTCCAAGACGGTGGCTCTCTGGATGTGTCCGAACGCGACGGACGCCCGGGCTCTCAGCTTGTGTCTGACGGTTGATTTTCCGCGGCGGCGACGAGAGCAGCCTGGTCCGTTGGCAGCAGGCCCATAAGAAGGACGGCCGCACCCTTGAAACTGATTACGGGTCTGTTGCCATCAAGGTTGTGCCGGCGGCTTCACAGGTGTCCTGAGCGGTACGGCAAGAAACCCCCGGCATGAAGCAGTAGGTTGCGGGTAGCGGACCACAATCGGAGCCACGTTGGGAACGAGCGAGGCTTAATCGTCCCGCGTGAACACACCGGCCCGCGCGCCTTCTCGACGAGCTCGAGCTGAGCCCTTGTCACACCTAGGCAGCGTCGGCGAAAAAGGGTGAGGACTTGGCGCCAGAGGCGTACCAAAACGTGCATCAATCATAAGATACCCGTTGTGATTGTAGGCGCAACCCCCCCACCAGGAACGCCGAACGAAGCTGCGCAACGCGAGCAACGTATGACGGGCTAAGTCCTTGATTATTGGTGGGCGCAGTAGGACTCGAACCTACGACCCGCTGATTAAGAGTCAGCTGCTCTACCACCTGAGCTATGCGCCCCACCGACCGCGGCCGGGGCAAGTCCGGCCACTGGGACCGCCCCCTTAGCAGAAGCCCGCGCGCCCTGTCTACGGAACGTGCATCATCAGGCCGCTCTGTCCGCCACATAGTCTGTCCGCCACAACATAGTAATGCCGGCGCAAGACACAAGCGGTTGGGGCCGACCATCTCCGGAAGCCGCCCAGCCCAAAGCTGTGGAACAAAGGCTCTCGAAAAAAGACGCTCGCCTGTGGAGAGGATTATGCAACCGCCAGTCTTTGGCCGCAAAGCGCCATTACGAGCGTTAGCGACGAAATGCGAATTTGCGTCCCTGGGGGCCGAGCTAGGGACTTGGAGGACGATAATGAAACCTAGGCTTTGGCTTAAAATGCTCCTTGGCGTCGCCACTTTGGCCGCGTTGCTCGCAGCCCGGGCCTGCCGGTCCCAGGCGCCGAACGTCTCGGCCTCGGCGGCCAGGCTCTGGCGCAAGAAAACATCGATATCGACACCTTCTACGACGAGCTCGAGCATTACGGGCAGTGGGTGTGGCACCCGCGCTTCGGCTATGTGTGGCTGCCTGAGGACGTCTCGCCGGATTGGCGCCCCTATACCGTCGGCCATTGGGTCTCCACCGAGGAGTATGGCTGGTATTGGGAGTCGAACGAGCCGTTCGCCTGGGCCGTCTATCACTACGGGCGCTGGGGCTATGACCCCGACTATGGCTGGTTCTGGGTGCCCGGCGACACCTGGGCGCCGGCCTGGGTGCAGTGGCGCTATGACGACCAATATGTGGGCTGGGCGCCGATCGGACCGCAGCGTCCGGGCTACGCCTATGGCGCCCCGGTCGGCTACGAGCCGCCAATCGCCGAATCCTGGGTGTTCGTGCCGCCGCGCTACATGACCTCCCGGGCCATCCCGCACTACGCCGTGCCGATCGCCGATCTCGGTGTCGTGTTTCTCGGCGCCACGCGCGTCTATCGTCCGCAGTTCCGCGGCGGCGTGGTCTACAACTACGGCGTTCCCCGCGATTACGTGGTCAGGATCACCCGGCGTCCGATCTATGTGCAGAAGATCTACAAGGTCGACAGCTGGAAGGGCGGCCGCTACGACAAGAACCACCACGGCAACGGCATCAGGGTCTATGCGCCTGGCGTCCATAAAGGCGACGGGCATCGCGGGCCGAAGAAATTCGCCGACCATCCCGATCAGTTCAAGCCGAAGGCGAAGCTGAAGCACACCTTCAAGGGCGAGCCGCCGAAAGGGTTTGGGCGAAGCGCCAAGGACGTGAAGTCGATCGCCAAACAAGATCCCGATGCCTTCAAGCGCAAGCACGGCAAGCTCGGCGGTCAGGACGACAACGACAAGGAGGTGAAGGACAAGGACAAGGGCAGGCCAACAAAGACAAGTTCCAGGGCAACGACAAGGGCCAAGCCAACAAGAATGGCGACAACGACAACGACAAGAACAAGGGCCAAGCCAACAAGGGTCAGGACCACGACCGCAAGGACGACGGCAAGAAAGAGTTCGGCGGCGCCCCCGCGCCGAACGCTTCCGCCCCCGGTCGTGAAGGACGGCACCGGCGGCAAGGATGATCAAAAGGGCTTCAGCGCCGAGCGGAGCCAACAAGTCGCGAAACACGGCAACCGCGATGCGACAAGGGCGACAACAACAAGAACAAGAACAAGAACAAGAGAGCTTCGGCGATGGCGATCTCCGCACCCAGACCGAGCGGGGGACGGTACGGCGCGACAACGGCGACACACGAACAACAAAAACAAGAACAAGAACCAGAATTTCGGCGGTCAGAACGGCCAAGGTGGCAAAGCCAAGGCCTTCGATCAAAATGGCGGCCAAGGCGGCGGCAACAACAACAACAACAAAAATAAGAACAAGCGACAAGAATTTCGACGGCGGCAACGGACAAGGCGGCGACGCCCGGGGCGCCTCGCAAGGCGGCGGCCAGGGTGGCCAACGCGCCCAGGGCAATCAGTCCGGAGGCGGCGGCGGCGGCAACAATAGCGATAACAACAACAAGAAAGACAAGTGCCAGAAGCACCCCGAGAAGCCGGAATGCCGGTGAGGCCACGGTATGCGGTGAGTCCGGCGGCACCACCGCGACACCGAGACAAGACAAAGGCGGCTGGCGCGAAGCCAGCCGCCTTTCTTGTTTGCGGTCCGCCTAAGGCCGCGAGGACGAAGCCCCTCGTCTCAGGAGGCAAGCCTCTAGGAGGCGAGCATGCTCTCGGGCTTGCGCCGGGCGCCGCGGGCAAGGAGCTTGTTCAGGGCGCTGACATAGGCGCGTGCCGAGGCCACCATGGTGTCGGTGTCGGAGCCCCTGCCCCGTCACGGTCTTGTCGCCCTCCTCGAGCCGCACGATCACCTCGGCTTGGGCGTCGGTGCCTTCGGTCACGGCGCTGACCTGATAGAGCGGCAGCCGCGCCTCGTGGGGCACGATGGCCTTGATGGCGCGGAAGGTGGCGTCGACCGGGCCGTCGCCGGTCAATTCATGGGTCTGGATGCTTGCCGTCGATGTCGAGGGTCAACGTCGCCTTTTGCGGGCCGCCGGTGCCGGCGATCACCGTCAGCGCCACGACCTTGATGCGATCGTGGGCGGAAGCGATCTCCTGATCGACCAGGGCTTCGATGTCCTCGTCATAGACGTGCTTCTTGCGGTCGGCGAGCGCCTTGAAGCGGACGAAGGCATCCTCGAAGGCGTTGTCGCCGAGCTCGTAGCCAAGCTCGCGGAGCTTCTCGCGAAAGGCGTGACGGCCGGAATGCTTGCCCATGACCAGGGAGGATTCCTTCAGGCCGACGCTCTCCGGCGTCATGATCTCGAAGGTGCCGGCATGCTTCAAGCACGCCGTCCTGATGAATGCCGCTCTCATGGGCAAAGGCGTTACGGCCGACAATCGCCTTGTTGTACTGCACCGGGAAGGCGGTGACGCGCGACACGAGCCTGGAGGCCCGCGTCAGCATGGTGGTGTCGATCCCGGTCCAGACCGGCATGGCATCGCCGCGGGTATGGATCGCCATGACGATCTCTTCCAGTGCGGCGTTGCCGGCGCGCTCGCCAAGGCCGTTCACGGCGCACTCGACCTGACGGGCGCCGGCGATCACCCCCGCCAGCGAGTTCGCCACCGCCAAGCCGAGATCGTTGTGGCAGTGGGTGGAGAACACCGCCTTGTCCGAGTTCGGCACCCGCTCGGCGATCATGCGGATCAGGGTTGCGAACTCGTCAGGCGTGGCATAGCCGACGGTGTCGGGGATGTTCACCGTGGTGGCGCCGGCCTTGATCGCCGCCTCGACGCAGGCGCAGAGGAAATCGTCTTCCGTCCGGGTCGCATCCATCGCCGACCATTCGACGTCGTCGGTGAAATTACGCGCGAGCGTCACCGAGGCCGTTACGCGGGCGAGAACCTCGGCCTCGTCGATGCTCATCTGATATTTGCGGTGCAGCGGCGAGGTGCCGATGAAGGTGTGAATGCGGCCGCGATGCGCGGGCCTGATCGCCTCGGCGCAGACCTCGATGTCCTTGGTTTGCGCCCGCGCCAGGCCGCAGATCACCGAGCGCTTGGCGCGGCGCGCGATCTCCTGCACGCTCTCGAAATCGCCCTGGCTCGCGATCGGGAAGCCCGCCTCGATAATGTCGACGCCCATCTCGTCGAGCAGCTCGGCGACCTCGAGCTTCTCCTCGAAGGTCATGGTGGCGCCGGGGCATTGCTCGCCGTCGCGCAAGGTGGTGTCAAAGATGACCACGCGATCCTGTTCGGCGCGGGCGGGTGACGGGGTGTCAGTGCGGTCGGAGTCCATTACGCTAATCCTTAAGCTCCTTGGCTTGGCAATCTAGCACGATTGGCGAGCCGCTTGAATTCTCTGCGGGTTTCGTTGCCATCCCCTGAACGCCCGTCTCGCCTCGAGCGAGACCGCCGGAGCTCAGGGGCGTCTAAGGAGGAGCTTTGCCGGGGTGACGGGCAGGCAAGCGGAGATGGCCGGCTCTTTGGCGCCGGTCTCAATCCGCATCTGGGCCTGCAATCCGTGCATCATTCACCTGGTCGTGGCGCGGGTCTCGCGCCATGGGGAAAATAGTGCGAAGCCCGGTCGTGGGCAAGGGCCTCGATCAGGCATGGGTCCTTGGTACCGCGACGCGGCCTAGGCGCCCGGGCTTTGCATCGCTTCTCCCCTCGCCACGAAGTGGCCGAACAGGGTTCCCCCGAAGGGGTGGCGCGCCGAAAAGCGCAAACCTTTTGGTGTCCGTGTCCGTCGCCGGACACGGCGGGCGCCTCCCGGCGCGCCACATGGCTTACGCTAAGCGATAGCGCATGCTATTTTGCGGCGATTTTTCGCTCCACGCCGGGCCGCGCTTTCGCCGTCAGTGTCCCGCTTCCCCGGCAACGGACGTAAGTCAAAGTGACGTTGGGGGCCTGCGTTCGGACCTAGGGTCGTAGACCGAAGGGTCCGAGACCTGACGGTCGTCAGCCAGCTCCTGGCAGGGCCTCGTAGTGGGCACGGGCGGAGCCCCGCAGCCGCCCGGGTGCCTCGATGCGAATCAGACCCGCGGGCGCCGCACCTCGTCCCGCCTCACGACGCCTCGCGATGACGCCCCTTCGGTGGACGAGGTGATGGCAGCATAAGAGAGACCCGAAGGGCGGGGATAAGTTCCTTCTCCCCCTCAACGAGCGTCATACCGGCGCAAGCCGGTATCCAGCTCCCGCCGAGGGCGCGAAAGAAAAGAAAATGGACCCCGGCGTTCGCCAGGGTGACGCAGATCTTTCTGGCTGGAAAGGATCTTCGGCGTCGTGGCGATATCCGGCTTTGTCTGGCGCTGGGTGCGCTGACCCCCGGCTTTCCCCGGGGTGACGATGTGCGAGAGTTCTAGCGGTGTCCCGTGGCGGCGCGTTTCGCAGCGGTGCGTGGCAAGAGGCCTTCGCGTTGGGCGGCCTTCCGCGCGGCTTTTCTGCCGCGGCGAATGGCCTCGCCCCGCTCTCGCGCCCGCCGCTCGGATGGTTTCTCATAAGCGCGGCGGCGCTTCATCTCGCGAAACAGGCCTTCGCGTTGGAGCTTCTTCTTCAGGACCCTCAGGGCCTGTTCGACATTGTTTTCTCGAACAAAAACTTTCAGAGCTGGCTCCTTTCCGTTTAATCGGTTGCCGTTCCCGTCGATTGCCCTCGCGGCAGCGATGCGATGCCTCCGGCCAAATTCGCCGAAAAGCCGAGCAACCGAACGCGGCAGGATTTCCGGTCAGGCGCGAACCCGCGGGGCGCTACCGGGGCAATCTGGAGAGCAAAGGCTCCCTTGAGGGGGGTCTAGCCCCTGCCTCGCGCCTTTGCAACCCTTCGACCGGAGGTCAGCGATGATTTCGCCGCTGCGGCCTCACTTTTGCGCTCACTTCGGGCGCTTGCGCTTGCCGCGATTGACCTCAAAGCGCGGATCGTGACCCTCGCCGCAGTCGTTCTGATGCATGACCAGAGCGACGGGATCGGCGAAGGCATTGAGGCCTTCGGTCGCCGCGGTCTCGTGAGCCACCTGCCGATTGTCGCAGATCGCCGCGGCTTGGACCGCCGGCGCGTCCTCGACAAGGAGCGGACGGTTGCCTCTGAAGGTGTTGCGCGCGATCTCGACCTTGGCCACGCGTCCCCTCTTGCCGGCGATCTGAATTCCCGACCCGGCATTGTCGAGGAATTTGGAGCCTTCGATACGGATATTGGTGATCTTGTGGGCGGGCTCGTCGGGCTCGAGATCGATGCCTGCGCTCGGGCGTGTGCCGCGCGTGTTCTTGAACACCGAGTTCGGTCACGGTCACCCCATCGGCGTCGACGATGGACAGTCCCTGGCGCCGGTTGCCGTCGGCGACGACACCGCAGAAGCGCACGTCCTTCGCATCTTCGACATAGAAGCCGTCGCCCCACATCTTCCGTTGCGGTCACGCCCGAGATGGTGACGGTGTCGGCGCCGCGGTCGATGCGGATGCCCATGCCGGCCTCGCCGATCTTGCCTTGGTGGCGGTCGCGCTCGCCTTCGAGCGTGCCGCCGACCACAGTGACGTTGGCGGCGCCGGAGATGGAGAGCACGGCGTATTTCTTGGAACTGGTCGGAATGGCCTTGATGACCGCGTCGCGCGCGAGGCGGAGCGTCATGTCGCTTCTCAGCCTGATCCGATCCTTGCCGGCGGCGTCGACCATATAGGTCCCGCTTGGCACGAGCACCGTTCCGCCGCTGCCGGCAACCGCGTCGATCGCGGCCTGGATCGAGGCCGTATCGTCATTTTGGCCATCACCCATCGCGCCCTTGTCCCGGACGTTGACGAGGAGGGCCGAAGACGGCGCGGGGGCACAGGCCGCGGACGATGGCTCCGCGCTGGCGCTCGTAGGCGCGAAAACGGCGGCGAGCAGCAAGCTCGCGAGCAGCTACTCTCAGCCGTTCGCCCTCGATTCGTGCCTGGCGCCGTCATGTCCTCGTGCCCCGCCCGCTATTCGTCGGACGCCAATCTCGCTGACAATCGGGAAGATTTGACGGCAACGACGAGGCGCCGATCGCCGGCGGGGCGGTTGGGCGTCCTGGCTACGGCGACGGCCAAGGCATGATCGGCACCACGCTGACCGCGTTCGCGGGCGAGCCGTCGATCAGCTTCGAGCTGACGGCCAGATAGATGATGGTTTTCCGCTTCACGTCGGGAATGCGGTAGATGCGCGTCCTCTTGAAGAAGATGCTGGTCTTCTCGCTGAAGGCTTCCTCGCGCTTCGGCAAGGTCGCGAGGTCGGCGGTGACCGGTCCCAATTGCCGGCAGGAGACGGAGAAGTTGGAGGGGTCCTCGTTGAGTCCGAGCGGCTGGCCCCAGCCGCCTTTGCGAGCCTGGGAGATGAAGCAGGTGACGCCCGGCACCTTTGGATCGTCGAAATCGCTGATGCACACCTTGTCGTTCGGCGACAGTAAATTGAACGTCGTGCTGACGCAGGCGACATCATCGGCCCGCGCGACGCTCGACATCGCGAGCAGCAGCGCTGCACACATCACGACCAGCCTCATGCTTTGCATCTCCATTTGTGGCGTCGCCGCTTTAACGGCCGAGGACGACGAGAGCGTCCCGGCACGGTGGCGACAGGGACGGCATCTGCGCCGAGAGACACTCGACGATGCGGCCGCCGCCGAGCGGCACCCCGGCACAAAACGCGCTCGCGTCGCCGCCACAGGCGCGGCGCAAGAACACGAGCCTTTCCAGGGGCCGTACCGGCGCCGGTTCCATCGCCGCGGCCGGCGGTCGGCGGCGGCGCAGCGGTCTTCGCCGGTGCGCTCGGCGCACTGGCCGGGGGCTTCGCGGCACTCTGGGCTGCCGGTGCCGCCGGAGCTGGCGGGGCGGCCTTCGCTGCGGGTGGTGGGGTTGCCGGCGGCGCTGGAGTGGCCTCCGCCGCAGGGGCCGGTGGCGGAGCGGCGCCTCGGCTGCCGCGAGGCGCGGCCGAAGGCGTGGTGGCGTGCGTGGGCGGTGGGCTCGACGTCTCCGGTGGAGGCGCGGTCTTGGCTGCGGCGGCGGGCGGCGGCGCTGCCGCGGAGGCGTGGAAGCGCCGCCAAGGTTGCTCAGAGCCTGCCGGCATCCTGCCGACACGCTCGCGATATTCTTCTGCAAGCAGGTCAACACGCCGGGGCCGCGGGGCACGCTGGAACAGTAGGAGAAATAGTCGGAGCGGCAGGACGAGCGAAGGGCGTCCTTCTCGGCGTCGGTCATCTCCGCCGCTACGGCCCCGCTTGCCAGCAGGCAGCACGCCAGAGCCGGGATCATGCTCAATCGCAGGGTCAGATGTCTCATGTGCACTCCAAATGACTTCAAGCTGGAAAGCGCTCTCATCGCGTCAACCGTTCCTCTGAGACGTTGCTATCCGAGCTCGGAGCGGAGCTTCGCCAGCGCCATGGCGCGGCCGGCGGTCCTGCGGCGTTCGATCCCCTCGCGCGAGAAGTCGCGAAAGCCGTACTCGCCTGAGGCCTTCCGAAGTCGGCCCGAGGGAGATCTCGACCGTCTGTACGTATTTGTAGGCGCGCGCCTTGCGGACGCCTGCGGCGATCTTCGGCGGCAGGTCGCCGGAGACGAGCTTCGCCAGCTCGTCGATGGTGGTGATCAGGTCGTTGACCCGTTGTGCCGTCTTGGTGTCCTGACGCACGCGATTACCGAAGCGGAGCTGGTCGACCCGCTCCGTCACCTCGAGAAGAGAGCCAGGCAGCCTAGCGGTCTGGGGGAACAGATTCATGACCACGAGGATCCGCTTCACGTCGTCGCCGACGCTGAAGGCATCGATGGCATCGCCAAGCGGGGTGTTGTCGACGATGCCGCCGTCCCAATAGTGCCGCGGCCCGTGCTTCATCCTTGATGTCGGTCCAGGGGAATTGCGGCGGCAGACTGCCGCTGGCAAGCACGTGGTGGGGCTCGATCGTGGTGTGGTCCGCCTTGTCCAGCTTGCGGTTGGAGAACCGCTTCAACACGCCGCTTTCGACATCGACGGCGGTGATCACGAGGGCAGTGTCGCTCTCATTCAGCGCCTTGAAATTGATGTGGCGGGCGAGCGTCGGCAGCAAGGGATGGGTGTCGTAGAGATGCGTCCAGCTCGGAAAGGCGAACAGGTCGGGACGCGGGGTGTAGAAATTGGGCAGGCCGTAAAGGGCGAGATCACGCTGGATCCGCCAAGGCCAAAATACAGGTGTCTCGAGCACGAGGTCGTTCCACAGCGCCGAGATCCGCCGGCGCGCGTCGGTCCTGTTGATGGCTCCGACGACACAGGCCGCGTTGATGGCGCCGATGGAAACGCCGGTCACGGCCTTGAGCGTGACCTCGCGACCTCTTGCCGATCGCTTCCTCGATGAGTTCCAGCAGCGCGGTAATGGCGCCGTACTCATAGGCGCCAAGCGCCCCTCCCCCCTGCAAGACGAGGCCGATCTCCGTACTCTTGGTCGTCTCTTTCGCCATCCTACTCGGCCCTCTGAACGCCCCTCACCTCATGACCGGCCATAAACGGGCACGATGGCTCCGCGCGTGACTTTGTTTTCCGGCGAAGCGAGGAACAGGACCGTCGCCGCGACCTCCTCGACCTTGGGCCAGGCATCGTAATTCGCCTTCGGCATAGCGGCGCGGTTGGCCGGCGTATCCATGATGGACGGCGCCACGGCGTTGACGAGGATACCTTCCTTGGCGACCTCCTCTGCGAGCGCCACGGTCAGGGCGGCGAGAGCAGCCTTGCTCGCGGTATAGGCGACCATGCCGGCGCCGCTTCGCCATTCGAGCGCCTGACGCGCCGCAGTGTTGACGATGCGGCCGCCTTTTCCGGTGCCGGCGATGGCATTGACCGCCGCGGCCGAGCACAGGAAGCAGCTCACGAGATTGGTGTCGATCAGCTTCAGGAACTCCGCCTTGCTGGTCTTGGCCAGGGGCGACATGGCGAAGCCGCCGGCGATGTGGATGGAGGCCCACAGCAGGGGAATACCTTCGAACAGGCGGGCGACCCCCGCCTCGTCGGCGAGATCGATGGGGCCCACCAGCTTGACCTGCCGGTGATCACGATAGGGAAAGCGCTCGGCCTCGGCCTCGTGCCGCCAGGGCACGTGGCAGACGGCGCCAGCCTCGATCAAACCCGCCACCACCGCTTGCCCGAGTGCCCCGGTACCGCCGGTCACCACCACTTGCCGATCGCGATAATCCACGGCCGCGCCTCCTCTGAAACTGGGCCCGATCATATCACGCCAAGTCCCCGCTAGCTCTTGGCCAATACCTTGGCGGCAAGGGCGGTGTCGAGGAATTCGATAAAGGAGGTTACCTGGCCGTTGGCGACGGTGATGAAATCGGCCAGCTCGGTCGTGAACACATGCCCGGTCCCGGTGTGGTGCACCGTGGCCTGCCAGCGCACCGCGGCTTGGGCACCGTCGATCAGCATCTCAACCACCGAGAAGTCGCTGAGCTCGAAAGTCGCGATCATGTTCTGCATCAGGCCCATGACGCCGGGATTGCCCTTGACGAAGATCGGCATCGGGCTTGCCTTGTCGGAGCCCGCAACCTGAAACGTGGCGTTGGGGGCGAACAGCTTGCGCAAAGCCTCAAGGTCGCCGCGCACGCGCGCCGCGTAAAGCTCCTCAAGCAGGGTCTCGATCGCTTGGCGGTCGGTCATGGCTTGGTGTCCCTATCGAGCTCACCCTCCGGCAACGCGACGAAAATCAGCACGGCCAGCACCGTCATATACATACGGAATGCGGCCGGTTGGGCATTCCAGGTCTTGGATTGCCACATGGCAAACCACTCGCCGGCGATGACCATGAACACGAAGAACCATAGCAGGAAGGCGAGCGCCGAGCCGGCGATGGCCAGCACCTTGGCGCGCTGAAAGCCGGTGGGGGCGGCGTAACGTGCCAGCCACATTTGCAGCGCGCCGCCGAAAAAAAGCACGCCGCATGCCGCCTCGGTGGCAGTGATCAGCGCATAAACGATCTGCCACGCCCGAGGGTTGGTGACCGCTCGGTACATCACCCCGTTGCCGGGAAAGGTCGTGTCCATGCTCATCACATGCTGGACGAACTCGTAGTTCCAACGCGGATCGGTGACGTTGTCGTAGGCGACGAGCAGGCAGTAGAGCGCAAGCGCGAGACACATCGCGATCTTGGCGAGCCGCGTGATCAACATGGGTGAAGACTATTCACCATCAACCGCTCGCTGTCATGACACGGAGGTCGAAAAACGTGGATGGCCGGGCACAGGCCATGACGCGGTCAGTGACAGGAAATTCCGCTAGCGAAGCTAGTTCTTGCTCTTGTCCACCAAGGCGCGCTCGGAGATCCAGGGCATCATGCCACGCAGGCGCTTGCCGACCTCCTCCATGTCGTGACTGTCGCACTTGGCGCGCATGGCCTTGAAGCTCGTCTGATTGACGCGGTTCTCGAGCATCCAATCCTTGACGAATTTGCCGGACTGGATGTCGTCAAGGACCTGCTTCATGGCGTCCTTGCTGGCTTTGCCCACCACGCGCGGGCCGGAGACATATTCGCCATATTCCGCGGTGTTGGAGACCGAGTAGTTCATGTTGGCGATGCCGCCCTCATAGATGAGGTCGACGATCAGCTTCACCTCGTGGACGCATTCGAAATAAGCCATCTCCGGCGCGTAGCCGGCCTCGATCAGCGTTTCGTAGCCGTTCCGCATCAGCTCGACGAGACCACCGCACAGCACCGATTGCTCGCCGAACAAATCCGTCTCGCATTCCTCGCGGAACGTGGTCCCGATGATGCCGGCACGGCCGCCGCCGATGCCGCTGGCATAAGACAGCGCGAGGTCGTGGGCGTTGCCCGAGGAATCCTGGGCGATGGCCACGAGGCAGGGGACGCCGGCGCCGCGCATATATTCGGCGCGCACGGTGTGGCCCGGCCCTTTCGGCGCCACCATGCAGATATCCATGTCGGGGCGTGGCTCGATCAGATTGAAATGAATGTTGAGGCCGTGGGCGAAGAACAGCGCCGCGCCCTGCTTCATGTTGGGCTTCAGCTCCCGCTCCCAGATGTCGGCCTGGAGCTCGTCGGGCGCGAGCAGCATGACCACATCGGCCCATTTGGCGGCATCGGCCACGTCCATCACCTTGAGCCCGGCTTGCTCCGCCTTCGGCGCCGACTTCGAGCCCGGGCGCAAGCCGACCGCGACCTCGGCGACGCCGGAGTCGCGCAGGTTCAGCGCGTGGGCGTGCCCTTGCGAGCCATAGCCGACGATGGCGACCTTCTTGCCCTTGATCAGATTGAGATCGGCATCCCGATCGTAATAGACGCGCATTGAGAACTGTCCCCTGCCCTAAAAGTTTGACGGCGTTTACTGGCTGTAAGTTTTTGACGCCCGGGGGCGCACTTTGCAAGTGGTCTCGGCTCGGCTATCCGGATGCCGGACTGGGTTCGGAGAGAGGGAAATCCATGAAAAACATCGACCGCTGGTTCATTCTAATCGGCCTGCTCTACGGCACCTTCGGTTTCGGCTTCGGCATCTGGGTCGGCATCAACGAGCGCTTCGAGCAGGCCCATCTTCATGCCCATATCAACCTGATCGGCTTCGCCTCCATGGTGCTGTTCGGGCTGCTCTACCGCTCCTTCCCGCCGCTCGCCGAGAGCAAGCTCGCCCCGGCGCATTTCATTCTCTACAACTTCGGCGCCGTCATCTTCCTGATCGGCATCCCGCTGGCGCAGGCGCATCAGACCGTGGCGCTCGCGGCCGCGGGCTCGCTAACGGTGCTTTCGGGGCTCCTGGTGTTCCTGCTCAACTATCTCCTCAACGTGTTCAGCCAATCCGCGGCGCGCGCAAAGGCTTGAGCCTACATCCGTTCGGCGCCGCGCGAGATGGCGGCGAGACCGGTGCGGGACACCTCGACGAGGCCGAGCGGTTGCATCAGGGTGATGAACTGCTCGATCTTGGAGAGGCGCCCGGTGATCTCGAACACGAAATGCTCGGTCGAGGCGTCGATCACTTGCGCGCGGAAGGCCTCGGCGAGGCGCAAGGCCTCGACCCGCTTCTCGCCCTTGCCAGCGACCTTGACGAGGGCAAGCTCGCGCTCGACGGGGTTCCCCATCACCGTCAGATCGGTGACCGAATGCACCGGAACGAGACGTTCGAGCTGCGCCTTGATCTGCTCGATGACCATGGGCGGGCCGGAGGTGACGACGGTGATGCGCGACAAATGCGCCTCATGCTCGGTCTCCGACACGGTGAGCAAGTCGATATTGTAGCCGCGGCCCGAGAAGAGGCCGATGACGCGCGCCAACACGCCGGGCTCGTTGTCGACGAGCACGCTCATGGTGTGGCGCTCGGGCTTCTCCGCCCGCGTTTCCAGCGAATATGCCGATCCTGGTTGCGACATGGCCTAGACCAGGACCTTGCCTTGCTCGCTGATCGCCCGCTCGACGTCATCCGGGTCGTCGCCGAGCAGCATGTGATTGTGCGCCTCGCCGCTCGGGATCATCGGGAAGCAATTGGCATGCTGGTCGACGCGGCAATCGAAGATCACGGGTTTCTTCACCGCGATCATCTCGCGAATGGCGTCGTCGAGCTCCGACGGCTTCTCGGCCCTGATGCCCACGCCCTGATAGGCTTCCGCGAGCTTGACGAAGTCGGGCAGCGCTTCGGTGTAGGAATGCGAATAGCGGCCGCCATGAAGCAGCTCCTGCCACTGGCGGACCATGCCCATATATTGGTTGTTGAGGATGAAGATCTTGATCGGCAGATCGTACTGCGCCGCGGTCGACATCTCCTGCATGGTCATCAGCACCGAGGCTTCGCCGGCAATATCGATGACAAGCGAGTCGGGATGCGCGGTCTGCACGCCGACGGCGGCGGGAAGGCCGTAGCCCATGGTGCCGAGGCCGCCCGACGTCATCCACCGGTTCGGCTCCTCGAATTTGAAGAATTGCGCCGCCCACATCTGATGCTGGCCGACCTCGGTGGTGATGTAGACGTCGTGACCGCGCGTCAGGGCATAAAGCCGCTCGATGGCGTATTGCGGCATGATCACGTCGTCGCGCTTGCGGTAGTGCAGGCAGTGCCGCGCGCGCCAAAGGTCGATCTGGTTCCACCAGGCCCGGAGCGCCAGTTTGTCGACCTTGGGCTTCTTCGCCTGCCATGCCTTCAGCATCTGCTCCAGCACGCGGGCGCAGTCGCCGACAATGGGGATGTCGACCTTGACGTTCTTGTTAATGGACGAGCGGTCGATATCGACGTGGATCTTCTTCGACCCCGGCGCGAAGGCGTCGAGTCTGCCGGTGATGCGGTCGTCGAAGCGCGCGCCGATGCAGATCATGACGTCGCAATCATGCATGGCGTTGTTGGCCTCATAGGTGCCATGCATGCCGAGCATGCCGAGCCAATGCTTGTCCGATGCCGGAAAAGCGCCAAGGCCCATCAAAGTGGAGGTGATGGGATAACCGGTCAGGCGCACGAATTCCCGCAAGCGGGCGGTCGCCAGCAGCCCCGAATTGACGATGCCGCCGCCGGTATAGAAGACCGGACGCTTGGCGTTGGCAATCAGGTCGACGGCAGAGGCAACGGCGCGCTCATCGCCGTCCATCTGCGGCCGATAGCTCTTGTGCTGCGAGTTGGAGAGGCCGGTGTAGATGCCGCGTGCGAATTGAATGTCCTTGGGGATATCGACGACCACCGGACCGGGCCGCCCGCTCCGCGCCACGTAGAACGCCTCGTGCAGGACCTTGCTCAAGGCGTTCACGTCCTTGACGAGATAATTGTGCTTGGTACAGGGCCTGGTGATGCCGACGGTATCGCATTCCTGAAAAGCGTCGTTGCCGATCAGATGCGTCGGCACCTGGCCGGTGATGCAAACGATCGGGATGGAGTCCATCAACGCGTCGGTGAGACCGGTGACGGCGTTGGTGGCGCCGGGACCAGAGGTGACAAGGACGCAGCCGACCTTGCCGGTGGACCGCGCATAGCCTTCGGCGGCGTGGACCGCACCCTGCTCGTGGCGGACGAGGATGTGCTTCAGCCGGTGCTGCTTGAACAGCTCATCATAGATCGGCAGCACGGCGCCGCCGGGGTAGCCGAACACATGGTCGACACCCTGATCGGCCAGGGCCTGAAGCACCATCTCTGCGCCTGTCATCGCGCGTGGCATCACTTACGTCTCACATTCTGCCGGCGGAACGTCCGGCGTCACCGTCGTGTCAAACTCGGGAATGGCCCAAATGCGGCGCGCACCCTAGGGCCTCGGGGACGGGGGGTCAACGCCTAATGCAAATGAATGAAAATATTGCTGCCGTAATTCTTTCTGAAAATTACGGTTGCGTCAAGAACACGCAATTTTATTGCTCCATCGCCCCGAGCTCTTTGCGGCCCGGGCACTTTGCCCCGCCGAGCCTAGACAATCGGCATCATTGCGCTTATGTGCTTGCGGGCATTGGATCGCGTCCGCCACGATGGCGTTACGACTGAGACCACCACAATCTCCCATCTTCGTTAGGTCGAATGGCGCGGGTCATTTCCGATACACCTGCCGTAAACGGTACTGAGAACGAGACCCACGCCAGAGCGTTCTGGCCGCTCACGCTCGGCTGCATGGGCGTCGTCTATGGCGACATCGGCACGAGCCCCCTTTATGCCTTCCGGGTGGCGCTGGAAGCCGCCGGCGGCCTGCAGGGCGACCTGTCGCGGGGCACCGTGATCGGGGTGTTGTCGCTGATCCTGTGGGCGCTATTCCTCGTCGTCACCGCGAAATATGTGCTGATCCTGCTCCGCGCCGACAACAAAGGCGAAGGAGGCACCCTGTCGCTGATGGCTCTGGCCCAGCGGGCCATGAAGTCTTCCAAGGCCAAATACGTGCTGCTCGTCCTCGGCATGATCGCGGCATCGTTGTTCTATGGCGATGCGCTGCTGACGCCGGCGATCTCGGTGCTCTCGGCGGTCGAAGGCCTTGAGGTGGCGGCGCCGCAGCTCGACACCTATGTCGTGCCGCTCACGGTCATCATCCTCATCGCCCTGTTCGCCATTCAGTCGCGGGGCACGGCCATGGTCGCCTCCTATTTCGGGCCGATCATGACGATATGGTTCATCGCGCTGGCCGGCATCGGCCTCATGCATATCGCCGACGATCCCGGCGTTCTCAATGCCTTCAACCCGGCCTATGGCATCGCTTTCGTGATCAAGAACCCGCTGATCGGGCTGGCCACGCTCGGTGCTGTATTCCTGGCCGTAACCGGTGCCGAAGCGCTCTACGCAGATCTCGGCCATTTCGGGCGGAAGCCGATTCAAACCGCGTGGCTGTTTTTCGTGCTGCCGGCCTTGGCGATCAACTATCTCGGTCAGGGGTCCCTCGTCCTCTCCGACCCCTCGGCGGTGGCCAACCCGTTCTACCGCATGGTGCCGCAATGGGCGCTCTATCCGATGATCGGCCTCGCCACCGCAGCAACGGTGATCGCGAGCCAGGCGGTGATCACCGGCGCCTTCTCCCTGACCAACCAGGCGGTTCAGCTCGGCATCCTGCCGCGGCTTCAGATCAAGCGCACCTCGGAGACCCAGGCCGGGCAGATCTATATTCCCCGGGTCAGGGGGCTGTTGCTGGTCGGGACGCTGCTCCTCGTCGCCATGTTCCGCTCCTCGGAGGGCCTCGCTTCGGCCTATGGCGTCGCCGTCGCCGGCACCATGCTCGTCGATGGGATCATGGCGTTCATGGTGATCTGGCGGGTCTGGAAGTGGGCGTTGTGGGGCGCGCTCGCGCTGATGGTGCCCTTCATGCTGATCGATTTCACTTTTTTCGGCGCCAACCTGCTCAAGGTTCCCCAAGGCGGCTGGGTCCCGCTTCTGATCGGCACCTGCCTCCTCGTCGTCATGCTGACGTGGCGCAAAGGCGCGGCAATCCTCGCCGCCAAGACCCGGCAGGCTCGAAATGCCGGTGGGCGATCTGATCAAATCGCTGGCAAAAAGCCCGCCGCATCGCGTGCCTGGCACTGCGGTGTTCCTCACGGCCGCTCCGGAAAGCGCGCCAACGGCGCTGCTCCACAGCCTCAAGCACTACAAGGTGCTGCACGAGAACAACGTGATCCTGACCATCGTCACCGAAGGCGTGCCACGGGTCTCCACCGAAGATCGGGTCGAGATGGAGCCTCTCGGCGACAGCTTCATGCAGGTGATCTTGCATTTCGGCTTCATGGAGACGCCCAACATTCCACGCGCCCTTGCCATCGCCCGAAAGCTCGGCTGGACCTTCGACATCATGTCGACCTCGTTCTTCCTGTCGCGGCGATCGGTCCGGCCCGACGCCCGGTCGGGCATGCCGACCTGGCAGGACAAGCTCTTCATCTTCCTCACCCAGAATTCCGATGACGCGTCGAGCTACTTCCAGCTGCCGACGGACCGGGTGGTCGAGATCGGCACCCAGGTCACGGTGTAGCGCGCATCGCGGCAGTGGCCGCTTCGACGGCCGCGGCGGCATCGGGCACCCAGTCCCAATCGGCCATGTAGCGTCGCGTCCAGGTCATCTGCCGCTTAGCGTAGCGGCGCGATTCGGTCTTGGCCTTTGCCGCCGCCTCCTCGAGGCCCGTGCGGCCCTGAAGATAGGCAGCGAGCTCACGCACGCCGTGGGCACGCATGGCGGGGAGCCCGGGATCGAGGTCGAGGTCGAGCAGGCTGCGCACCTCGTCGATGGCCCCCCGCGCCAGCATGACATCGAAACGTGCTTCAATCGCGACGTAGAGCGGCTCGCGCTCCGGCGCGACCACGAGCTTGAGTGCCTCATCTGCGGCAAGCACAGGCTGGGCGTTCCCGCCCTGCCATTCGGCGAGCGACACGCCGGTGGCGTCGATCACCTCGAGGGCGCGCACGATCCGCTGCGGATCGGAGGGCGATAGCCGCGAGGCCATCAGCGGGTCACGCTCGGCGAGCGCGGCATGAAGGGCTTCCCGGCCGTGCTTCGCTCCCTCCTCACGCCAATAGGCACGCACCTCCGGGGGAATGTCGGGGACGGGCGCCAACCCCTCCACGAGCGCCTTGAAATAGAGACCGGTGCCGCCGACCAGGATCGGCACGCTGCCCGCTTGTTGCGACGAGGCGATGGCGGCCTCCGCATCGGCGAGCCAGCGGCCGACGGAGTAGGCTTCCACCGCCGGGACAGTGCCGTAGAGCAGATGCGGAATGCCGACCTCCTCGGCCGGGCCTGGCCTCGCCGTCAGCACGGCGAGCTCACGGTAGACCTGCATGGAATCGGCGTTGATGACCGTGCCGTCGAGGCGTCGCGCGAGCTCAAGAGCGGCGGCGGACTTGCCGCTCGCCGTCGGCCCGGCAATCAGAATCGCCCGCCTGTCCACCCCGCGCGCCTCAGGCGACAGGGACCGCCACGAAGCGAAGGCCTCCCTTGGCGTCCGAGATCAGGAGCAGCACCGACTTCCGCCCCGACTTCTTCACCGCGGCGACCCTGGCAAGAACCTCCTGCGGGTCCGTCACCCGCTCCTGGGTCACCTCGACGATGACGTCTCCTGGTTTGACGTCCTTGCGCGCGGCGGGGCTGTTGGCGTCGACATCGGTGATGATCACACCTTCGACATCCTTGCCGATATGGAACTGGCCGCGGAGCTGATCGGTGAGCGGCGCGATGGACAGTCCCAACAGATCCTCGTGGTCCGGCGCCACCTCTTCTTCGGTGTCGGCGGTTTCTGGCTCTTCTTCGGGCTCTCCGGCGTCGGCTGGCAGGCGCCCGACGGTGACGTTGAGGTGGACGATTTCGCCGTCGCGCGAGACCTCCATATCGATGGTTCTGCCGATTGCCGTGGAGGCAACGGCTTTGGGCAGGCTGCGCATGGTCTCGATCGGCTGGCCGTCGAATGTGAGGATGACGTCGCGCGGCTTCAGCCCCGCGACGGATGCGGGGCTGTCCGGGACCACATTCGCCACCAGCGCGCCCTCGGTCTGCTTCAGCCCAAGGCTCTTGGCGATCTCCTCGGTGACGTTCTGCACATGGACCCCAAGCCAACCCCGCCGCGTCTCGCCGAACTGCTTGAGCTGGTCGATAACCTGAATGGCGCTGTTGGAGGGAACCGCGAAGCCAATGCCGATCGACCCTCCGGTCGGCGAGATGATCGCGGTGTTCACGCCGATGACCTCGCCGTCCATGTTGAACAGGGGACCGCCGGAATTGCCGCGATTGATCGCGGCATCGGTCTGGATGAAGTCGTCGTAAGGGCCGGAATTGATGTCGCGCTTGGTGGCGGAGATGACGCCGACGGTGAGCGTGCCGCCAAGGCCGAAGGGATTACCGATGGCCATCACCCAATCGCCGACGCGCATCTTGGCGGAATCGCCGAAGCTCGCGGCCTTTAGCGGATGCTTGGGCTCGACCTTGAGCAGCGCCAGATCGGTCTTGGGGTCATGGCCGAGGATCTTGGTCACCTTCAGCTTCGAACCGTCCGTGAAATTGACGATGATCTCGTCGGCGCCCTCGATGACGTGGTTGTTGGTGACGATCAGCCCCGAGGGATCGATCACGAAGCCCGAGCCGAGCGAGCTCACTTTGCGCGGCAGCCCTTCGCTGTCCTCGTCATCGAAGAAATCGTCGAAGAACTCCTCGAAGGGGGACCCTTTCGGATCCGGGACCACGGGACCGCTTTCCTTGGAGCCCTTGAGGGTCTGGGTGGTCGAGATATTGACCACCGTATCCTGGAGACCCTCGGCGACGTCGGCGACGGAAGCCGGCCCGCGCGCCAGCCCGGCCGATCCGAGGAGCGGCAGGCCGGCAAGGAGGACAGCCAAGGCGGCGGCCTTCACCGCCGACCGAAATGAGGATTGTGCCACCCAGTCCCGGCCTCTGCACCCCATCATGTCCCGACCACTCCAGGCCTGCATCCGCAACAACGAGTCTAGCGCAAATCGCGGCAGCTTGGCAGAACGCACGCGCTCGCCGTTAGCCGCGGACCAGCCAGACCACAACGACGCCGGCGGCAACCGCGATGGCGCCCGCAAGGCGCAATGAGGAATCCGGTGTTCCGGCGGTGGCCGCGAGCAGCTTCCGTCCGAGGCTCGGAGCGAGCGACCACAGCAGCCCTTCGATCACGAGCACGAGGCCGAAGGCAACAATGAAATCACTCATTCCCACCGCCGGACGGTGTTACTGGGCCTGAGAAGCTTGCCCGCCCGGTTCGCCCGGCTCGCCGCCGCTCGAGGGCTCGGGGAGCGGTGCACCGCTACCGTCCAACTCGGCGTGAGGCTCTGCCGGAGGAGTAGGCGCCGCCGCCTCCGGCGCAGGTCCCGAGGTCTTGGCGGGAGGAGTGGGTTGCCGTCCCTGTTGGTCCGGACGCAGCCCAGGCTGACCGGCGGCATCGTTGAAGTACCTGAAGAATTGGGAATCAGGGCTCAGCAACATCCGCGTGTCGCCCGATTTCAAGGAAGCCTCATAGGCCTTCATCGAGCGGTAGAAGCCGAAGAAGCCCGGATCCTGGTTGTAGGCCGCGGCATAGATGCGATTGCGCTCGGCGTCGCCGTCACCGCGGATGCGCTCCGATTCGCCGGTGGCATCGGCCTTGATCACCGTGACTTCGCGATCGGCCGTGCCGCGGATGCGCCGTGACGCGCCCTCGCCTTCGGCGCGGAACTCCGCCGCCTCTCGCTGCCGCTCGGTCTGCATGCGGCGGTAGATGGCCTGCATGTTGGCTTCGGGCAGATCGACGCGCTTGATGCGAACGTCGACGATCTCGACGCCGAATTCCTTCGACTCCTGGTTGACCTGGCTGAGGATGGTGCGCATTAGCTCATCGCGCCTGTCGCGTACCACGCTTTGGAAGCTCGCGGCGCCAAGCACCCGCCGCAGCGAGGCTTCGAGGATGGCGCCGATGCGGGAATTGGCGATGCGCTCATCGCGCACGCTCTGGAAAAATATCAGAGGATCGACGATGCGATAGCGCGCGAAGGCGTCGACCACGAGCCGCTTCTTGTCAGAGGCAATCACCTCCTGCGAGGCGGTGTCGATGCCGAGCATGCGCTTGTCGAAATATTCGACGTTCTGGATGAAGGGGATCTTGTAGTGGAGTCCCGGATCCTTGATCTCGCGCTTGGGCTTGCCGAATTCGAGCACAAGCGCCTGCTGGGTCTGTTCGACCGTGAACAGCGTCAGGAAGGCAGCAACCGCGGCGATGCCGAACAGGACCAGGATCGTGGTGAGGAGCGTTCGGTTCATTGGTGGCCCTCCTCGGCGGGCTCGGGCGCTTTCTTGGTGAACTCGGACAGCGGCAGATACGGCACGACGCCGCTGCCGGCCTTGCCGTCGACAATCACCTTGTCGGTGTCGCCGAGGACCCGTTCCATGGTCTCCAGATACATGCGCTGGCGAGTCACGTCGGGCGAAAGCTTGTATTGCTGGTAGATCTTGAGGAACCGGTCGGCCTCACCCTGCGATTCGGCCACCACCTTGTCGCGATAACCCTGTGCCGCCTGGAGGATCCGCTCCGCCTCGCCCTTGGCTTCAGGGATGATGCGGTTGGCATAGGCTTGTGCCTCGTTTTGCAGGCGCTCCTGGTCGGCACGCGCGGCCTGCACGTCGCGGAAGGCATCGATCACCTGCGCGGGCGGATCGACCTTCTGCAACTGCACTTGGATGATCTGAACGCCGGCGCCATAGGAGTTGAGGACCTTCTGCATCAACTGTTGCACCGCGGCCTCGGTCTTGGCGCGGGCTTCGGTCAGGATCGGTTCGATGTCGCTCTGGCCGACGATCTCGCGCATCGAGCTCTCGGCGACGTCCTTCACCGTGGCTTCCGGGTCCTCGATGTTGAACAGGAACTTGGGAGCATCGTTGATGCGCCAAAACACGACGAAATCGACATCGACGATGTTCTCATCGCCGGTGAGCATCAGGCTCTCCTCGGGTACGTCGCGGACGGCGGCAGCCGTCTCGCGGTTCTCCGCGGAGCCGCGCATGCCGATCTCGATGCGGTTGACGCGGGTCACTTTGGGCAGCTCGACGACCTCGACCGGATAGGGCCAGCGAAAATTGAGGCCCGGCGGGAGCAGCCGTACGAATTTGCCGAATCTCAGAACGACGCCAAGCTCTTCCGGGTTGACGCGCACGGTGAAGCCAAAAAAGCCGACGACGGCGATAAGCACCAGGGCGAGCGCGATGCCGAGCGGACCGCCGAAGCTGCCGCTGCCCCCAGGGAGGGCCTGGCGGATCCTGTCCTGGCCGCGGCGGAGGAACTCCTCAAGATCGGGCTGCTGGCCGGGGCCGCCAGGTCTCGGGCCCCAGGGACCACCGCCGGGGCCCCCCTTCCAACCCCGCCGCCGCCGCTCTGATTGCTCCAAGGCATAATTTAAAGACTCGTCCTGATTGTCTGCTGAAGGGGTGGCGCTGGACCGACCGGGCGGACGGCAGCACCCTGACGCAAGACTATTCGCGAGGATGATGGCAGCCATGCGTCGGTGCTTGACGGTTATAGGCTAGGTCCCGCGGCAAGTGCAATGCAGGGCAGCCTTCGACAAAGGGCTAAGACTAAAGACTAAGGTGCCTCCGGCACGGGGCGTTTTTTGCGTTCCAGCACGACGAAACTGAAAGGGTGTTCGTCCCGCGGGCCTGGCTCGTGGCGCTCGCGGGAAAGCTCACGCCATTCGCTAAGGTCGAAGTCCTGGAGCCAGACATCAGCGTCGGGGGCGGCGTGGACTTCGGTGAGATAGATGCGGCCGGCCAGCGGCATCACCGCGCGGAACACGTCATCACCACCGATCACCATGATCTCGTCGACGCCCGCGGCCCGCGCGGCCTGGCGGGCCGCGGCAAGGCCCTCCTCGAGGCTGCCGGCAACCACCGCTCCAGGCGCCACGAAATCCGGATCGCGGGAAAGGACGATGTTGGCGCGCTGATCAAGGGCGCGGGGCAGCGATTTGAACGTGAGCCGTCCCATCAGCAGCGGCTTGCCGAGGGTCACCTTGCGGAACTGCTTCAAGTCCGTGGAGAGCCGCCAGGGCAAGTTCCCTCCCCTGCCAATGGCCCCGTTTTCGGCACGCGCGATAACAAGCGCGATGGTCGGCCCGCCCGCTTCAGCCTCTCTTGCCACCCTTACACCGCCACCTTGGCGCGAATGGCTGGGTGGGGATCGTAGCCGACGAGCCTGAAGTCGTCATAGACGAAGTCGAATAGCGAGCTCACCTCCGGGTTGAGCTCCATGCGCGGCAGCGGCCTCGGTGTGCGCCGAGCTGCTCGTCGGCCTGGTCGAGATGGTTCAGGTAAAGATGCACGTCGCCGAAGCTGTGGATGAACTCGCCGGGAGCGAGGCCTGCGACTTGCGCCATCATCAGCGTCAGAAGCGCGTAAGAGGCGATGTTGAACGGCACGCCGAGAAAGACGTCGGCGGAGCGCTGATAGAGCTGACAGGACAGCTTTCCCTCGGCGACATTGAACTGGAACAGGCAATGGCAGGGCGGCAGTGCCATGCGGTCGAGCTCGCCGACGTTCCAGGCGCTGACCACGTGACGTCGCGAGTTGGGGTCGCGCTTCAGCGCTTCGACCACGCTCGTGATTTGATCGATGTGGCGTCCGTCCGCCGCCGGCCACGACCGCCACTGGCGCCCATACACCGGTCCAAGCTCGCCTTCTGCGTCCGCCCACTCGTCCCAGATGGTAACGCCATGCTCGTCGAGGTAGCGGACGTTGGTCGAGCCCTGCAGGAACCAGAGCAGCTCGTGGATCACCGATTTGACGTGGACCTTCTTGGTGGTGACGAGCGGGAAGCCTTGGGCCAGATCGAAACGCATCTGATGCCCGAACAGGCTGAGCGCGCCGGTCCCGGTGCGGTCGTCCTTGCGCACGCCGGTGTCCCGGATCAAGGCGAGAAGGTCGAGATATTGGCGCAAAAGCTAGGATTCCTTTCAGCAAGGATGGCGGCCAGGGTAGCAGCAGCCTCTACCCCGATATAGGCTCGACTCAAGGTCTCGCCACCCCAATTTTAGAGAGGTGTCTCGTGATGCGTCTATTGCCGTGCCTGGTTATCCTCGCTGTTTCTCTGGCCTTCGATCCGGCGCTCGCGGCCAAGCGTCTTACCGTCGACGACGTGCGCGACATGGCCTTCGCCAAGGGCGTCGTCACCATCAAGGAGATCGAGCTCGACGACGGCGTCTGGGAGGTCGAGGGCCGCGACGCCGGCGGCCACAAGATCGAAATCAAGGTCGATGCCCGAAGCGGCGAAATCGTCAAGATCAAGCGCAAGTGAGGCGCGCGCTCGCGTGCCAAGAGCGCGCCTTTATCCCCACCCCCTCGAGGCCCCAGCCTTCAACCTTTTTTTTCGCGGGCCGGCGGCTTATATAGGAAAGGTCGGTGTGAGCCGACTATGGCGATAAATAGCCTTCGTAATAAGCCATTCGGACCCGGGGGCAGTACCCGGCGCCTCCACCAGGGTTCAGAGATCGGCAGCGGACGTAGAGGGGATCAACTTTCCCATGTCTCATTACCGGTCAACGATGTCTGAACTCCGGCGGGGGCGAACCAGGATCGACGAGGGTGTAAAGGTCGTGCTTTCGCTCGGCATGGTTCCGCCGTTATCGGGCCAACCAAATAGTTGCCAACGACAACTATGCGGAGGCTGCTCTCGCTGCGTAAGCGGCGCGATAGCCTGAAAATTAAGTCCTAATCTCCTCGCAGGGGTTAGGCGCGGTTCGGAGGGCACCGGCCAACAGAAGCCCTCCACTTTATTGACGGGGACCCTGCCTCGGGTCGCGAAGCGACGAGGTCCATGGCAGACGACGAGATCAGATACGACCTCCTCACGCAGGACGCGCTGCGCGGCGTGATTCGCAAGGTCTTGAGCATGGTGCAGAGGACCGGCCTCCCCGGCCAGCACCACCTCTACATCGCCTTTGACACCGAGGCCCCCGGCGTTTCGGTGTCGAAGCGCCTCAAAGAGCAATATCCCGACGAGATGACCATCGTGCTGCAGTACCAGTTCTGGGACCTGCAGGTGACCAACGACCGCTTCGAGGTGAAGCTTTCCTTCGGCAGCGTGCCGGAGAGGCTCGTGGTACCGTTCCAGGCGGTGAAGTCGTTCTACGATCCCTCGGCACAATTCGGCTTGCAATTCGGCAAGCACGACGCCGCCAACGATCTCGCCCGGCAGCAGATGGCGGCGGCGTTGCCGGATCTTGTTGGTGACGGCGACGAGGAAGCTCACGCGCAACCCGCGGAGCCCCGGTCTGACGCTTCCCCGTTGCCGAAGCCCGCCGAGAGCCCGCAAGCGCTCCCTGGCCAGGAGGAGCGGCCGGGAGGCCAAATCGTTCACCTCGACCGCTTCCGCAAGAAATAGCGCGTGCCAACTGCTGAAGTGCTTGGCATTGTTGCCTAAAACTTAGGCTCACATCGACGTTGCGTCTTTGTTAGGCTCTGCCGGTCGACAGGTGCCAAATCCGGTTGGGGGTTTGTTTGAACGACGTCTATAGCGACGCGCGCACGCCGGAAGGCGGCCCTGTTGTTCTGCTCACCCCGATCGAAGAGTTTCTCTCCGAGCTGCATGCCCGCATTGCGAAGGAGAGGGGCGGCAGGGTCGCCGACTATATCCCCGAGCTCGGCAAGGCCGATCCCAGCACCTTTGGCATTGCGCTGGCGACCGTCGACGGGCGGGTCTACACCGCCGGTGACGCCGGCCACAGCTTCACCATTCAATCGATTTCGAAGCCATTCATGCATGGCTTCGCGCTGCAGCAGTTCGGCCGCGCCTATGTGCTCAACCGTGTCGGCGTGGAGCCGACGGGCGAGGCGTTCAACTCCATCGTGCTCGACGAGGTAGCGAACCGGCCCTTCAACCCCATGGTCAATGCCGGCGCCATCGCGGTCGCGGCGATGATGCCGGGCGACACCCTGGAGGAACGCACCGCGACCATGGTCGACCTGTTTTCGCACCTCGCCGCGCGGAAGCTCGATATCGACGACGCGGTGTTCCGCTCGGAACTGGCAACCGGCCACCGCAACCGCGCCATCGCCTACATGATGCTCAACACCGGCATGATCGGTCGTGACCCGATCGAGGCGCTCGACCTCTATTTCCGCCAGTGCTCCATCAGCGTCACCTGCCGCGACCTCGCCATCATGGCGGCAACGCTCGCCAATGACGGCATCAACCCGCTGACCGGTGTGCCGCTCTATCATCCCCACTACGTTCGCGACGTGCTCTCGGTGATGAATTCCTGCGGCATGTACAACTACGCCGGCCAGTGGTCCTACGAGGTCGGGATGCCGGCGAAGAGCGGGGTCTCGGGCGGCATCCTCGCCGTGATCCCGGGCCAGGTCGGCATCGGCGTCTACTCGCCGCCGCTCGACCCGCAAGGCAACAGCGTGCGCGGCATCAAGGTGTGCAAAGAGATCTCCAACGAGTTCGAGCTGCACGTCTTCAACAACCGCACCAATGTGCGCAGCGTGATCCGCCGCGACTATCGCGGTGATCGCGTGCGCTCGAGCCGCTTGCGCACCGCCGAGCAGCGCGAGTTGCTTGGTGCCGAAGGCGCCAAGATTGCCGTGGTCGAGGCGCAAGGGCCGCTCTTCTTCGGATCGACCGAGCACCTTATGAGGCGCATCACCGAAATCTCGGACACGGCCCGCTACATCATTGTCGACTTCAAGCGCGTCCATCTCGCCGACACCTCTGCCCACAAGCTCATTCTCAGAATTGCCCGAGCGATGCGGGACCGTCCGACCGAGCTTCTGTTCGCGGAGATTCCGAGCGACGGGCCTCTCGGCGAGCTGTCGCGTCTGCTCGCCGAGCATGAGACCGACCGGCTTTGCCGCGTGTTCCTGGACGTCGATACCGCGCTCGAATGGTGCGAGGACAAGCTCCTTACCCAGCTCTTGGCGAAGGCGCCGCAGCCGAAATTCGCCCTCGCCGCCCTCGACGTGTTCAAGGGTCTGAGCCCCGGGGAGGTCAGGCTGGTGGAAACCATCGTCAATCCCCTGATCTTCGAGAAGGGCGAGGTCATCATTCGTGAGGGCGATCAGGCCAAGCTGTTCTTCGTCTTGGCGCGGGGCACGGTGAGCGTGCAGATCAAAGTGCCGACCAAGAGCGGAGAGAAGAAGCGGCGCGTCGCCTCGCTCGGGCCCGGGCTCACCTTCGGCGAGATGGCTCTGTTCGATGGCGGCGCCCGTTCCGCCGACGTGATCGCCGACGAGCGGGTGGTCTGCTACGGCTTTGCCGTCGAGCAGTTGAAGGAGCTCGGCGCAAGCCACCCCAACATCATGGTGACCATTCTCGCCAATTTGACGCGCGATTTCTCCGAGCGTCTCCGCCACGCCAACGAGGCGATCAGCACGCTTGAGTGATCAGACGGACTCGGCCGGGGCCGGAAGCGATTTCGGCCTTGTGTCCTTGGCGGGCTCGAGCGGCACGTTGAGCTCGACATAGAGGCCGGTCGCCCTGAAATCGACCTTGGTCTCGCCACCAAGATTGTGGCGGATGCCTTTGTCGATCAACTGCGTGCCGAAGCCGCTCCCCCGCTTCACCGGCACGCCGGCGCCGCGCTCTTCCCAGGTGAACATCAACCGGTTGCCGCGCGCGGTCTTCCAGCTGACGCTGAGCTGGCCGGTGTTGGCGGACAAGGCGCCGTATTTCACCGCATTGGTGGCCAGCTCGTGCAAGGTCATGGCGAGGATCGAGGTGCATTGCGGCGGCAGCAGAATGTCCTGACCCTTGATCAGGATCTTGGGACCGCCCTCGCGCTGATAGGGCTCAAGCTCGCGCTCGACCATGGCCTTGAGGCTCGCGCCCGACCATCGCGCCTCGAGCAACAGATCGTGGGCGCGGTGAAGCGCGCGCAAGCGCTCCGACAAGGTCTGGGCCATGGCCTGGGCCGGCTTGTTGGTGGCCTGGCGGAGGCTCGCCTGCACCAGCGACTGGACGATGGCGAGCACGTTCTTGACGCGATGGTTGAGCTCTCCGACGAGCATGTCCTGGCGCTGCGCCACGCGCCTTCGCTCGGTCACGTCGCGGAAAATCAGCACGGCGCCGGCAAGCGAGCCGTCGAAACCGAGAATGGGCGCGCCGGAATCCTCAATGGGCAGTTCCTTCTTGTCCCGGGTGACCAGCAGCGTCCCGGATTCGAGATGCGTCGTCACCCGCTCGCGCAAGGCCCGGAGCGCCGGGTCGTCGATCGGCTTCCGCGTGGTCTCGTCGATGACCCGGAACACTTCCCAGATCGGCCGGCCGCGCGCCGCCCCGACCGGCCAGCCGGTGAGCTGCTCGGCAACCTTGTTGAGGAGGAGCACGCTGCCCGCCGGGTCGGTGGCGATGACGCCTTCGCTGATGCTCGCGAGCGTGGTGCTGAGCCACTCTCTCTGGCCTCTGAGCTCGATCAGGGCCTCGTTGCGGGCGCGGTCCGAGCGCCGCACCGCGTCGATCGTGGTCCACGTGAACGCCGCCAGCACGATGATGCTGGACACGGCGAAAATGGCGAGCGTCGCGGCGCTGTCGTAATAGGTCGCCAACTCGGCCTGGCGGGCGAACCAGCCGATCACCAAGGGCAAGATCAAGATGCCGGGAAGCAGGCGGCGCAGCATCTCGCCGGCCGGCGATGCCTCGGTGATCGCCGCCACGATGCCGTACTCCGGAGACGCGGCAAGGAGGCCCGCGGCAAGGAGCAGCATGCTCGCAAGCCCGTAGGGCGACATGGCGGTGAAGGGGAAGGGATAATAGAAGGTGGCGACGCCATAAGCGTGGCCCACCAGCACCGTCAGCACCTGTGCCAGCATGGCGATGGCCAGGACCTGGCTCAAGGCCGAGCCGAGCCGATTGCTCTTGGCGGTGAGCAGCGCAAGCCCGAACAGGATCAGCGCCGCAGCCATGCCGGGACCCATGCGGGTCAGATTGACGTCGCCGGCGGCCTCGGGCGGCGCCGGGTGTTCGCCGATCAGGATGCGGTCGATGCCAAAGTCGAACCCGTAGAGATCCTGGATAAGGCCCGCCGTGCCGAGCCACCACGAGGGCGACGGCGATCAGCCAGGAAATCGGCCTAAGGCCCCGAAATGTCAGCCAAACCAGCGCGGCACCGGCGGCCAGCACGGCAGCGGCGGCGTCAGGCGCGAGGCCATGAAGATTGGGGAGGATCCGGTCCAGCGCCGGCAGCGAGACGTGCCAACTGACGAGCGCCAGCGCCCCGATGGCGCACACCACGAGGCCGCAGATGCGCGCCACATTGAGCGCCACCCGCACGGCGCGTGGCGCCGGCAGCGCCATCTTCACAGGAACCTCAATCACGAGCCTTCCTCACCCAATATCGCGGAATTCGGCCGCGGCAGAAGTTGGGCGCTCCTCGGCAGAAGGCCACAAAACGAGCGACAATGAACGCGTTCTCCCACCCCTTTGCGGTGTTATAGCCTAGCCAACGTCAAGCCGATAGATCATGACTTTGCCCCAAAAGCGGCTTGGCGACCGCCCGCCTGACCCCATGGCCGCCAAAGGAGACGTAAGCATGGCTTCGACGAAGACCCCAAGCAAGACCACCACCACCGGCGCCGCAAAAACGCGGAAAGAGACCGATTCCTTCGGTCCGATCGAGGTGGCCGAGGACCGCTATTGGGGCGCCCAGACCGAACGGTCCCGCCGGAACTTCAGGATCGGCGAGGAGATCATGCCGAGGCCCCTGATCCGGGCGCTCGCGCTGGTCAAGAAGGCAGCCGCCCTGACCAATCTCGAGCTCGGCCTGATCGAGGAGCGCTTTGCCCAGGCGATCGCCGATGCGGCCGATGAGATCATCGCCGGGAAGCTCGACACCCATTTTCCGCTGCTCGTGTGGCAAACCGGCTCCGGCACCCAGTCGAACATGAATTTGAACGAGGTGATCGCCAACAGGGCAAGCGAGATGCTCGGCGGGACCCGCGGCGCCAAGCACCCGATCCATCCCAACGACCACGTCAATCTCGGCCAATCCTCCAACGACACCTTCCCGACGGCGATGCACATTGCCGCCGCCGACGAAATCGCCCGTCATCTGAACCCGGCGCTTGCCCATCTCTACCAGGCGCTGAAAGACAAGGCCGAGGCCTTCCAGGACATCCTCAAGATCGGCCGCACCCATCTCCAGGACGCGACGCCCCTGACGCTCGGGCAGGAATTCGGCGGCTACGCAACACAAATCGACCACGGCATGGAGCGGATCAAGCAGTCGCTCTACGGGCTTTACATGCTGGCGCAAGGCGGCACGGCGGTCGGCACCGGACTCAATGCGGGTCCCGGCTTCGATGAATTGTTCGCGGCCAAGGTCGCGGAGACGACCAGGCTGCCCTTCATCACGGCGCCGAACAAGTTCGAGGCGCTGGCGAGCAACGACGCCTATGTCTTTACCCACGGGGCGCTGAACAGCCTCGCCGTGTCTCTGTTCAAGATCGCTAACGACATCCGGTTGTTGGGCTCAGGCCCGCGGTCGGGCTTCGGTGAGTTGCTCCTGCCGGAGAACGAGCCGGGATCCTCGATCATGCCCGGCAAGGTGAACCCGACCCAATGCGAGGCGGTGACCATGGTCGCGGCCAAGGTCATGGGCAACAACACCACCATGTCCTTCGCCGGCAGCCAAGGACATCTCGAGCTCAACGTATTCAAGCCGCTGATGGCGTTCACCATGCTCCAATCGATCAGGCTCCTGACCGATGTCTCCATGAGCTTCACCGACAATTGCGTGGTCGGCATCGAGGCCAACCGTGAGCGCATCAAGGAGCATCTCGACCGCTCGCTGATGCTGGTGACGGCGCTCGCGCCCCATATCGGCTATGACAAGGCAGCCGAGATCGCGAAGTCAGCGCATAAGCGCGGCACCACCTTGCGCGAGGAGGCCGTGCGGCTCGGCGCTGTCGACGAGGCTGAATTCGACCGGCTGGTGAGGCCGGAGGACATGATCGGCCCCAAGCGGTAAGTCGCGCGTCATGGCGAAGCCGCGCCACAAGCGCTCCATCACCATCGCCCGCCACCGCACCAGCGTCTCGCTCGAAGATGAATTCTGGGACGCCTTGAACGCGTTGGCGCGGCGCGAGCGACGCTCGGTGGCGGATGTCATCGCCGAGATCGATCGCAAGCGCTCGGGGCCGCGCGCCGAGACGAGCCTCTCGGCGGCGATCCGGCTTTACGTCCTCGCGCGCCTCCGCGCCTAACGCGTCTAGCCGCCCCCGAAAATGCTGATGCCCTTCTTCCAGTCGTCGGGCGCCGGCTGCGGCCGCGGGCGGCGGACGCGCGGCGCAGGAGGCGGCGCCGGGACTTCCTCGGCAGCGGCCGGAAGCGGTTGATCCGGCTCAGGCGCGCTCCCGTCCTGAGCCCCGGCTCCTTGAGCATCGCCCGACCAGGGAAGCACCTCGGGCGCTCGGTCAGGCGTTGGCGGGGGTGGCGTGCCGCTGCCGGGCTCGAGCACGGCAGCCCGCGGCTCCTCGTGTGGCGCGCCTTCGACGGGCGGCGCCGTGGCCCTCGCCGCAGCAGCCCTCTCCTCCGCGGCCTTCTCGGCCGCGGCCTTTTGGGCGGCAGCCCTCGCCGCAGCAGCAAGCTCGGCGGCGGCCTTCTCGGCGGCGGCTTGCTCCGCGGTGTGCTTGGCAGCAGCGGCCTTTTCCACAGCGGCTTGCTCCGCGACGCGCTTCGCTGCGGCGGCTTTTTCCGCTGCGGCTTGCTCCGCGGCGCGCTTGGCGGCAGCGGCTTCTTCGGCTGCACGCTTCTCGGTGGCAACCTTCTCTGCAGCGCGCTTCTCGGCGGCAACCTTCTCCGCGTCGGCTTTCTCGGCAGCGCGCTTCTCCGAGGCAACCTTCTCCGCGGCGGCTTTCTCAGCGGCCAACTTCTCGGCGGCAGCCTTCTCCGCAGCGCGCTTCTCGGCGGCCGCCTTTTCAGCGGCGGCTTTCTCGGCAGCGCGTTTTTCCGCGGCGGCTTTGGCAGCAGCCGCCTTCTCGGCAGCCGCTCTGTCGGCCGCGGCTTTCTCCGCCGCCCGCCTTGCCGCGGCCGCCTTCTGTACCGCGGCCTTCTCGTCGGCGATGCGCTTGGCCTCCGTAGCCTTTGCCGCCGCGGCTCTCTGCACCGCGCGATGCTCGATGGCCGCCTTTTCGTTGGAGAGCTTCGTCCCCGCCGCAGGCGCGCCAGCATCGGCAGCATCGTTATCGGTGTCGGCGTCAGAGGCGGCGTCCTCGGCCGCATCGGTGTCAGCTTGCGGCTGGCCGCGGCCGCTGACATCGAGATTTTCCAGCCGCTCGACGTCCTCTTGCATGCGCCGCACCGTGAGATAGGTCTCGATCGGTGCGGTATCGATTGCCGGCGAGATCGAGCCGGCGTCTGCGAGTGGTCCGGCGAAGACGATGTTCACCGGCGGCAGTTCGGCGCTGTTGTCGCCTGCGAGCCGCATCACCCATTCGCTGTCCACGCGCAAGCTCGCGAGTTCGACATAACCGTTGATGGTCGTCTCTGAGGCTTTGTTGGCGAGCGTCGCCGGCGTGACTTTCAGGGTGCCGTTATCGATCTTGAACGGCAGGTCCGCCGCCCCGTACGGATAGGTGCCGCGGTTCAGCGTATCGCGCACGGCCTTGGTCTGTGCGGCGATCTGATCCTTGTCGAGCTTGATCTTCCGCGATCTCAAGACGGTCCGAGCCACCCCCTTGAGCGGCGCTGGCGACAAGTTTTGCAGGACGCCGGGATCGACGAACAGCGTGCCCCCGCCGTTGAGGCCGGCGACAAGGCCGGCCGGGCTCAGCCCCTCGCCGGCGATGTCGAGCCCCATGGTGAACGGCCCCTTGGCCAGGATACGTCCGGCGAGAGCCTTGGACACCTGATCGAGGCTACCCCTGGCGAGCTCGGCATGGGCCTTGAGCTCGGCGCCGGCGCCTTTTGGCGACAGCGTCCCGGTGGCGAAGAAGGCACCCCCGAACAGGCGCCCCTGCAGGTCGGTGACGGCGAGGCCATTGCTATCGATCTCGGCCTCGAGCGCAGCCTGGTCGATCTTGAACGGCGCCCCGAGCGTCAGCGTGTCGGCGTTGAGGGTGATCTCACCCTCGGCGCCCATGAGCGGCTCAAGCGCAAAGCTCCGCGCCGGCCACACGTCCGAAGCGTCCCGGGCGATGGTGCCAAGGACCTCTTGCGTGGCGGCGGTTTGCTGCCAGGCGACCAGGGACCCCAGCAACGACGGCAAAGAGACCGTCCCGGCATCGGCCCTCAGCGCGAACCGCGTCTTGTCGCCGCCGAAGTCGAAATGGGCGGTGCCCTTAACGGCCTCGCCTGCGACCGTGCCGGAGATTTCGGTGACGGCGAGGACCTCGCCCTTCTTCTCGATGCCGGCGCTCAGGTCGAGGGGAACAGATGATGCGCTCGGAGACGGCTCAAGCCCGAGCAGCAGCAGCGCGAGCGAGGCGTTGCCGCTCTTTGCCGAGGCTTGGCCCGTAAGAGCGAGGCCATCCGGCTTGAGCGCGCCTTCTCCCTCGAAAGCGCCTTGCAATGACGCCGTGGTCAGCTCCAGGCGCCCCGAGACGCCGGTTTTGGGCACGCCGTGCGCCTTGAGGGTGACGGTGCCCTCATCGGTGCCCGTCAAGGCGGCAAGCCGATCAGGCGCCATACCGGGAATGAGTAGGCTCAACACCGCATGGGGCCGGTCGCCGCTGATGGTGCCGGCGATGTCTATCTCCGCCTCGGCAAGCTTGGCTGGCTCGCCCGTCGCCTTTGCCGTGAAGGCGATGTCCGCGGCGCCGGCCTTGCCGTTCACCGAGAGCGAGGCAACGGAGGTGTTGCCTTCGCTTGCAGCGTCGAGGCCGATGTCGAGGTTCAAAGGCACGAACCCCGCGAGCTGCTTCGCTTCCCTCGCCCCCTCGGTGAGCCCCAACAGCTCGCTCGCGACGCGGAGCCCCTCCGGTGTGGTGGCTCGCAGCGACAGATCGACCTTGCCCGCAGGCGCGCCACTCAATCGCTCGATGCGGCCATTGCCATTGAGGGCGATGGCGCCTTCAGCGTCGAAATCGAGGCGCTCGACGGCAAGCGTGTCCTTGGCCAGGCTGAACTTGGCGTCGAGGCGCCCCGGCGGGATGTTCGGCAACAACAGCTCGCCGACGCGAAGCGTCGCGTGCAGTTCGTTGTCGCGCCAGGAGGCGAGGAGGTCGGGCGTGGGCGCACCCTTTTGCGGCTTCGCCGCGGAGGCCGGCAGCCAGCTCCGCCACGCGGCGCTCTCGCCCATCACCTCGCGGAGATCGAGCCGGTCGCTATCGAGCACGAGGTCGACCAGGCGTTGATCGCCGCCGCGATAGTGCAAAGCGCCGCTGAATTTGGTGCCGCTCAGTTCGCCCCTGGCTCCGTCGAGCTTGAGATCGCCGTGTCCCAACGTGGCGTTGGCGTTGAGCGAGAACGCGCCGACGCTGGCCTGGCCCGAGATGTCGCGGTCGCCGGCGACCCAGCGGAGCAGCGTGCGAAGCTTCGAACCTTCGAGCTTGACGGGCCCAGTGAAGGTGGGCCCACCCTCCCCCCGGTGAGGCGTCCCGAAACCTTGAGACGATTCTCGCCCGGAAGCTCGGCCTTGAGCCGGTCGATGGTGACGTCGCCGTTGTGGGTGGTGAGGGCAACATCGACGCCGCCGACGAGATCCCCGCCGATGCTCGCCTGCTCGAAAGTCGCGGTGAAAGACCCCTCCCCGACCGATCCCGCCTGCTCAAGCACTTTCTCGGCGAGCGCGTTCAGAACGCCGATCGCAGAGCCGGGGGCCTCGGCTTTGCCTGCCCCGCTCGCCGCGAGCAAGGTGTCGACGTCAACCCACCGGCCGGATAGCGCACCGCTCGCCTGCGTTTCCTTGCCGAAATCGAGTGCGAGCTTGCCCTTCATCATCTGCGAGCGGCCTTTGGTGTGGAGCGCGATCTCGAAATTCGGCAGCTCGACATGACCCGGCGTCGCCGTGAGCGCACCTTTCAGTTCGAAGGCGGCGATCTGGACGCCCGGAATTGGCGCCTCGCCATTGGCAAGCGGATCCGCGGCCGCCGGCGCCTGTTGGTTCGCTGCTTGCGGCGGTGGCGGGGCACTCGGCGCAATGCGCATGACGACGTCGCCGTCATAGGACGGCTCGTCGCGCAAGCCGGTCACGTCGCCATCGAGAAGGTAGGTGGTGCTGCGGTCGGGATCGCGGAGTGCCGCCTTCAATTTGAACAGACCGTCGGCACCGCTTTGGCTTGTGGAGAAGCGGATCTCCTGCGGGCGGCCGGCGAAACTGTAGGTGGCCGAGACCTTGTAGGGCCCCGACAAGGATCCGGCGCTCGCCACGCCATCGACCGCTTCGATCACGAATGGAGCCCGCTCTGGCTGGATCACTTCAAGGCGGCCGCCGCTGACGCTGACCTCGTCGAGCATGACATCCTTCGGCGCGAACGGCAGAGGCTCCCCGGACCTGCCGACGTCGGCCCAGCTGCTCGTGCCGTCAGGGTTGAGCACCAGGCGCAGCACCGGGTCGGCGATGGCGATCTTGCGGGCTTCCAACGCGCCGCGGAGCAGCGCGCCGATATTCAGCCACGCCTCGATCGAGCGCGCCTTGAGCAACGGTTCCTCGAAGCCGCCCTCGCCGTTCGCAACCTTGACGTCGTCGAAGCGGAGCTCAGGCGTCGGCAACAGCACGAGGTGGACCTTGCCGCCGACCTTGACCTCGCGGCCGAACAGCTTGGTCGCCTGGGCCTCGAACACCGGCCGGTAGTCGTTCCAGTCGATGAACAGCGGTGCCGCGAACAAGGCGCCAAGCACCATGATCAGCACTGCCGTCAAGCCGAGCAGGAATGAGTTCACGGAAGTCTATGCCTTAGGCTCAAGCGCGAGCATTGGCGAGGGGATGCCGCAAAGCCATGGACGCGTGTGTCCAATCCGCTCGCAGGTTCGGTCATGGTATCGCAAAAATCTTGCCAGGATTGAGGATATTCAAGGGGTCCAGCGCCTTTTTTATGGCAACCATGACCTCAACACCGAGGCCATGCTCCTGAACGAGGTAGTTGATCTTGCCCTGGCCGACGCCGTGCTCGCCGCTGCAGGTTCCTTCCATGCGCAAGGCGCGCTCGACCAGCCGGTCGATGAAGCCCTGCACCGCGCGCCGCTCTGTCGGATTTGCCGGATCGAACACGGGCATCACATGGAAATTGCCGTCGCCGACATGGCCGACGATCGGGGCGAGTAGTCCGGTGCTGGCGATATCGTCATGGGTCTCGCCGACGCAAGCCGCGAGTTTCGAGATCGGCACGCAGACATCGGTGGTGACGATGTCGCCGCCGGGGACAAGTCCGCGCGCCGCCCAATAGGCGTCGTGCCGCGCCTGCCAGAGCCGGCTGCGCTCTTCGGGACGCTCAGCCCAGCGAAACGCCCCTCCCCCCTCGCTCGCCGCGATTCGGCAAAGACCTCGAGCTGCTGCCGCGTTGTCGCCTCGTCGCCGTGAAATTCGAGGAACAGCGTCGGCTGCTCCGCAAGCGTGAGCCGCGAATAGGCGTTGCAGGCCGCGATCTGTACCGTGTCGAGAAGCTCGATGCGGGCGAGTGGCAGGCCCATCTGCATCGCCGCGATGGTGGCGTTGCAGGCGCCTTCGATGGTGGCGAACGGACAGACCGCCGACAGGATGGTCTCGGGGATGCCGTGGAGCTTCAAGGTGAGCTCGGTGATGATGCCGAGCGTGCCTTCGGAGCCAACGAGTAGCCCGGTGAGATCGTATCCGCTCGCGGACTTCCGCGCGCGTTGACCGGTCTTGAGCACGCTGCCGTCGGCCATTACCGCGGTGAGGTTCAGGACATTGTCGCGCATGGTGCCGTAACGCACAGCATTGGTGCCAGAGGCGCGGGTCGCGGCCATGCCGCCGAGGCTCGCATCGGCACCGGGGTCGATGGGGAAGAACAGGCCCGAATCGCGGAGATGCTCGTTGAGCGCTTTGCGGGTGACACCGGCCTCGACGACGCAGTCGAGATCCTCCTGATGCACGGCGAGGATGCGGTCCATGCGGGAGAGATCCAGCGAGACGCCGCCGAACGGCGCGTTGACATGGCCCTCGAGCGAGGTGCCGGTGCCAAAGGGGATCACCGGCACGCGCGCCGCGGCGCAAAGTCTCACCACCTCGGCGACTTCCGCCGTGTTCTCGGCAAACACCACGGCGTCAGGCGGCTGGCAGCTGATCCAGGTGAGCGTGTTGGCGTGCTGCTCCCGAAGTGCGAGGCCGGTGGAGAAGCGGTCGCCGAAGCGCTCGTCGAGCGCCGCGAGCAGCCTCTCTTTGGCATCTCGTGGCGCGGTTCCGGCCTGGTGTGAAGCGACAGTGTCCATGGCGGGACTTTAGCACCGCTATAAGTCCCTGAAACCTAAGCTTGTGCAGCTGCCTTAGGACACCGCAATGTCCAGAACGGCGGCGTAATGCACGCTCGCGGCGGTCAGCACGAAGCCGTGCCAGATGGCATTCTGAAACGGCAGCTTCTCCCAAAGATGGAACACGACGCCGACGGTGTAGAGCACGCCGCCAAGCATCAGCAGGAGCGCAACGTGGCCCGGGACCGCCGCGACCAGCGGCTTCCATGCCACCACCACCGCCCAGCCTTGGACGAGATAGAGTGCCGTGGAGACGCCTTCGAGATAGCGCGGCGCGAACAGCTTGATGGCGATGCCGAGCGCGGCCATGGACCACACCACGGCGAGCAAGGTCAGCCCCCAGGAGGCGTCCATCTTCATCAGTGCGAAGGGCGTATAAGTGCCGGCGATCATGAGAAAGATGGCGGCGTGGTCAAGGCGGCGGAAAATCGACTTGAGCTTCGGCCTGACGATCAGGTGATAGCCGGCAGAGCAACTGAAGGTAGCGACGAGGGCTGTACCGTAGATCGCGAGACTGACGATCCACAGCGCGGCCTGGGTCTCGAAGGCGACGATGAGGAGCGCGACCAGCGCGATCAGGCTGGCGACGACGCTGACGACATGGATGCAGCCGTCGGCGACACGCTCGCGCTTCGTGTATTGCGGAAACACAGCACTCACCATCCCAACAAACCCTTCTCCCCCATCCAAACAGATGGCGATTGAAGAGGAGCTTACCAAGGGATGTGGCGGGCGTGAGGCATCCGGCGCGGAACGCGCCCCGGAATCCTCACACAACTTCGAATGAAGCGTAGGCTAGTTGCCGCAGACCTTCGACCCGGAGGTGCAGACGTAAGGCACCACAACGCCGGTGAAGCAGGTGGTGTAGGTCTTGGCGTTGACGAACTTGCCGTAGATGACGTCCTTCGGCACCACGGGCCGCACGGCCTTCCAGAACGGGTCCGGCTGGACCTTGTAGGCGCTCATGCTGACGTAGCGCCAACCCTTTGACCGCTTGAGGTCATTGGCGCCTTGCGCCGCGAGTGGCGCGACATGGTCAAGGCTTCGGCCTTGGTATCGGCGCTGTGCGTCGCCTTAATCACCTGACATCCAGCCGCCGCGGGCTGAGCCGCCCACGCCGCACTTGCAATCACACCAATCACGACAATCTTCGCCGCTCGCAGCATAGCCCACCCCTCAGAAAGATTCGTTGCCCCGCAATCGAGCCTTTTTTGCCAGCCTAGAGCCGCCCTGGCAACCTTGGTTGTGACGAAAGCGCCTGTGGCGAATTGCCCGCTCGGGCGGGCGGTGGCCCCTCTCATTTGCAATCCAAGGTCTTGCGCTTTTTCCCTCAAGCCCGATGTATAGTTTAAGGCAATGACAAAGATTCGCGCGAACGCGGCCGAGATTTCCGATTCCGGTGAGCCACAGCTTCCGACCTCCATGCGCGCCATGGGGCTCAAGCCGCTGCGCTATCTCGAGGATTTGAACCCGGAGCAGCGCGAGGCGGTCGAGACCCTCGATGGACCGCTGCTCGTGCTTGCCGGGGCCGGAACCGGCAAGACGCGCGTGCTCACGACCCGCATCGCTCATATTTTGAGCTTGAGCCGCGCGCGCCCCTCCCAGATCCTCGCCGTGACCTTCACTAATAAGGCCGCACGGGAGATGAAGGCGCGCATCGGCAACCTGATCGGCGGCGTGGTGGAGGGCATGCCCTGGCTCGGCACCTTCCATGCCATCGGCGTCAAGATCCTGCGCCGCCACGCCGAGCTCGCCGAGCTCAAGCCGTCTTTCACCGTGCTCGACACCGACGATCAGATCAGGCTGCTGAAACAGCTGCTTCAGGCCGAGAACATCGACGAGAAGCGCTGGCCGGCCCGGCTGCTCGCGGCGATGATCGACGGGTGGAAGAACCGGGGGCTCGTGCCAAAGCGCGTGCCCGAGGGCGAGAGCTTCGCCTTCGGCAACGGCAAGGGGCGCGATCTCTACGCGCTCTACCAGCGGCGGTTGAAGGAGCTGAACGCCGTCGATTTCGGCGATCTTCTGCTCGAGAATTTGCGCCTGTTCCAGGAGCACGCGGATGTGCTTGCCCAGTACCAGCAGCGCTTCCACTTCATGCTGGTCGACGAATATCAAGACACCAACGTCGCCCAATATTTGTGGCTGAGGCTGCTCGCCCAGGGCAGCCGCAACATCTGCTGCGTGGGCGATGACGACCAGTCGATCTATGGCTGGCGCGGCGCCGAGGTCGACAACATCCTCCGCTTCGAGACCGATTTCCCCGGCGCCAAAATCATCAGGCTCGAGCGCAACTACCGCTCGACCGCCCACATCCTCGGCGCGGCCTCAGGCCTGATCGCCCACAATCAGGGCCGGCTCGGCAAGACGCTACGCACCGACGGCAGCGCCGGGGACAAGGTCGAGGTCCAAGGCTGCTGGGACGACGAGGAAGAGGCGCGCGTGATCGGGGAGGACATCGAGCAGCTTCAGCGCCAGGGGCAGAACTTGAGCGAGATCGCGATCTGGTGCGGGCCTCGTTCCAGATGCGCGCCTTCGAGGATCGCTTCATCACCCTCGGTCTCCCCTATCGGGTCGTGGGCGGTCCGCGCTTCTACGAGCGCCAGGAGATCAGGGACGCCACGGCCTATTTCGAGGTGACGCTCAATCCCGCCAACGACCTCAAATTCGAGCGCATCATCAACACGCCACGGCGCGGCTTGGGCGAAGCGAGCCTGAAGTCGCTGCACCAGCTTGCCCGCGCTCACGGCGTGCCGCTGATGCAGGCGGCGCGGCTAATCGTCGAGACCGAGGAGCTGAAGCCGCGGCCGCGGAAGGCGCTTGCGGATCTGATCGACGCCTTCGACCGCTGGCGCTCTTTGATCGACACCGTGCGTCACACCGAGCTCTCGGAACTGATCCTGGATGAGTCCGGCTACACCGCGATGTGGCAGGCCGAGAAGTCGCCGCAGGCTCAGTCGAAGCTCGAGAACCTGAAAGAGCTGATCCGCTTCATGGAGGAGTTCGACACCCTCGCGGGCTTCATGGAGCATGTCAGCCTGGTCATGGACGCCGAGGCCGAGGAAGGTGCGGAGCGCGTCAATCTGATGACCTTGCACAGCGCCAAAGGTCTCGAATTCGATGTGGTGTTCCTGCCCGGCTGGGACGAGGGCTTGCTGCCGCATCAGCGCAGCCTCGACGAGTCGGGCCGCTCCGGCCTCGAGGAAGAGCGGCGGCTTGCCCATGTCGGACTGACCCGGGCCCGGGCGCGGGCCAAGATCACCTTCGCCCAGAACCGCCGCACCCACGGCATGTGGCAGCAGGCGATCCCGTCGCGCTTCATCGACGAGTTGCCGATCGACCATGTCGAGGTGGCGGAGGATCGCGGTTTCCATGGCAGCTACGGCCAGAGCCGGTTCGATACGGCGGAGAATTTGTTCGCGAGCGGCTTCTACGAGACACCGGGATGGCAACGCGCGCAGCGGAACCGGCCCCGCGGCGGCAGGACCCAGAGCCCGCGGGCGCGAGAGCCGATCACCATCGACGGCACCTTGGTCGCGGCGAGCACCGTCGAAGGCGCGGGGCTCGAGGCCGGCACCCGCGTGTTCCACCAGAAATTCGGTTATGGCCGCATCGTCCAGGTCGACGGCAACAAGCTCACCGTCGATTTCGACAAGGCCGGGCAGAAGAAGGTGGTCGACAGCTTCGTCGAGCGCGCCTAGGCGCAAGATGCATGCTTGATGCCGCCGCCACCTACGTCGCGACCATGGATGCCGGCGGGCGGCGCCGAGGTTATCGCCGAGGTGCTCGAGGGCGCCGGGGCCCCGGCGGCCATGGCTGTCACCCTGTTCGACCGTGGCGAAGGCGTGGTCGAGGTCTCGGCGCATTACGCCGAGGAGCCGGCGCTCGAGCAATTGCTCGCGCTTATCGGCGCGGCCATCGGCGCGGGCGATTTCGGGGATCTCCGCATCGAGCGGCTCCAGCCCGAGGACTGGATGGCGCGCGCCGAGAGCATGCGGGCGCCGGTTAGAGCCGGACGTTTCGTCGTCCATGGCCGCCATGATCGCGGCAAGGTTCCGCGGTTCCGCGACGCCATCGAGATCGACGCCGGGCTCGCCTTCGGCACCGCCCATCACGCCACGACGCGCGGCTGTCTGATCGCGCTCGACCGGCTGTCGAAGCGAATACGGCCACGCCGCATTCTCGACGTCGGACCGGCACCGGCATCCTCGCCATCGCGGCGGCACGGGCCTTCAACGTGCCGGTGCTCGCCAGCGACATCGACCCGATCGCCACCGCGACCGCCGCCGCGAACGCGAGGATGAACGGCGTCGGCAGGCGCGTGCATGTCGTTACCGCGGCGGGGCTCTCGCATTTCCGCTTCAGCCATGCCTCTGTCGATCTCCTGTTCGCCAACATCCTGCTCAACCCCTCCTGGCGCTTGCGCCCGCCTTCGCCGGCGCGGTTCGCCCCGGCGGCATCTGCGTGCTGTCGGGACTCCTCGACGCCCAGGCGCGACAGGTCGAGGCGCGGTTCCGCGCCCTTGGCTTCAGCCTCGATTCGCGAATCCTTCTCGATGGATGGACGACCTTGCTGCTCCGTCGTGGCAGCCGGCGCAAAGTGCGCCGCGATTGATTGCGACGGCCCGCGGCCCTACAAGGCTCCACCATGTTCCAAACCTTCGATGAGGTGAGCTCCCCGGGTGCCTCGCCCGAGCGGGTCAAGGCGCTGCGGCGCGAGCTGAAAGCGAGGAAGCTCGACGGCTTCCTCGTTCCCCATAGCGATGAGCACCAGAACGAGTTCCTGCCGCCTTCCGCCGAGCGCTTGCGCTGGCTGACAGGGTTCAGCGGGTCGGCGGGGACCGCGATCGTGCTCGACAACGCCGCCGTCCTGTTCGTGGACGGCCGCTACACCCTCCAAGCCCGCGATCAGTCCGACACCGCGATCTTCGAGGTGTTGCAAATTCCGGAGGCCAAGGCCTCGAAATGGCTGGCTGCCAAGCTGCCGAAGGGTGGCGTGGTCGGCTACGACCCCAAGCTCCACACCATCAAGGAGATCGAGCGCCTCACCGAAAGCCTCGGCAAGGCCGGCATCACGCTCGCACCGCAAGCAACCAATCCGATCGATCTCCTGTGGTCTGATCGGCCTGCGCCGCCTGCCGCACCAGTGGTGCCGCAGGAGCTCGAGCTTGCCGGCCGCAGCGCCAAGGAGAAGATCGCCGAAGTTCAGGCTAACCTGAAGCGCAGCAAGACCGACGCCGTGCTGCTGTCCATGCTCGATTCCATCGCCTGGCTGTTCAACATCCGCGGCGCCGACATCAGCCACTCGCCCCTGGCGCTCGCCTTCGCCATCGTGCCGGCGCGCGGAAAGCCGCAACTCTTCATCGATCCCAAGAAGCTTGGCGGCAATGTGCGCGGGCATCTCAAGGCCGCGGCCGAGATCCTGCCTCCCGATGCGCTCGAAGAGCGGCTCAAGGCGCTCGGCGAGAAATCGGCGCGCGTTCGCCTCGACCCCGAGACGACGCCGGTGCGCTTCGCGCAAGCGCTCGAAGCGGCAGGCGCCGAGATCGTCAAGGGCGACGACCCTTGCATCCTGCCGAAGGCGATCAAGACCAAGGCGGAGATCGAGGGCGCGCGCGCCGCGCATGTTCGCGACGGCGCCGCCATGGTGAGGTTCCTCGCCTGGCTCGACGCCACCTCGCCATCGGGCCGCGTCGATGAGGTCGGCGCGGCGATCAAGCTTGAAGAGGTCCGCCGCGAGACCGGAGAGCTGAAAGACATCAGCTTCGACAGCATCTCGGCAGCAGGTCCGCATGGCGCCGTGGTGCATTACCGGCCGACGCGCGCCACGAGCCTCAAGCTTCGGCCGCGCTCGCTCTATCTGATCGACTCCGGCGGCCAATACCCGGACGGCACCACCGACATCACCCGCACCATCGCCATCGGCACCCCGACGGCCGCGATGAAGAAGCACTACACGCTCGTGCTCAAGGGCAACGTCGCCATCTCCACGGCACGGTTTCCGAAGGGCACGCGCGGCCAGGATCTCGATCCTTTCGCGCGGCGGCCATTGTGGGAGGCGGGGCTCGACTTCGATCATGGCACCGGGCATGGCGTCGGCAGCTATCTCTGCGTCCACGAGCCGCCGCAGCGGCTGTCGCGCTACGGCAGCGTCGCATTCCAGCCCGGCATGATCCTGTCGAATGAGCCCGGGCTTTACCGCGAGGGCGAATACGGCATCAGGCTTGAAAATCTGGTGCTGGTGACGCCCCCGGCCCCGATCAAAGGCGGCGATCGCGAGATGATGGGCTTCGAGACGCTGACCTTGGTGCCGTTCGATCGGCGGCTGATCGACCCGACCTCCTCACCCGCGACGAACTGCTCTGGCTCAACGCCTATCACGCCGAGGTAAGGCGCAAGATCGGGCCCCTGGTCAAGGGCCGGGAGAGGGCTTGGCTCCGCCAAGCCACGGCGCCGATCGGCTGAGCGCGGAAACGCTACGGGTAGTGTTCGGACCGAGGGCCGAATCAGTTTATGGTAGGCCTATGGCAAAAACGATCGCACAGGCCCTGCAACAGGTGGCCACCAAGTCGCGTTGCCCCTCTTGCGGGCACGAGATCCATTCGACTCTCGGCGAGATGAAGCGCCAGCCGCAATTCGCTTGTCCCTCCTGCGGCGGCGATTGCGACGTGCGCGAAGCCGTGGCCTGGGTCGAAGTTCACGCCCGGCGCACCTGGCTGAAGCGCGTGGCGTAGCCGCCTTCGGCCTACTGGCCGATCAGCTTGAGCCAGTCCTCTTCGCTCAGCACCTGGACGCCAAGGCTCTGCGCTTCTTTCAGCTTGGAGCCGGCGCCGGGGCCGGCCACCACATAGTCCGTCTTCTTCGACACCGAGCCCGCGACCTTGGCGCCGAGCCGCTCGGCCCTTGCCTTGGCCTCCGGCCGCGTCATGTGCTCGAGCGTGCCGGTGAACACCACGGTCTTGCCTGAGATCGGCGAGGCGTGGTCGATGGCCTCGAGCGGCTCGGGGCTCACATGCTCGAGCAGCTCGTCGACCACCTTCACGTTGTGCGGCTCGTCGAAGAAATCGGCGATGGCCTCGGCGACGGTCGGCCCAATGCCCTCGATATTGTCGAGCTCGGCAAAGGCCTCCCCTCCCCGGTCATTGGCGGCGGCGATCATGGCGTCGCGGAAGGTATCTGCCGTGCCGTAGCTTCGCGCCAACAACCGCGCCGTGATCTCGCCGACATGACGGATGCCGAGGGCATAGATGAAGCGGTCGAGCCGAATGTTGCGGCGCGCCTCGATAGCCGCGAACAGCTTTTCGGCCGAGGTCGGGCCCCAACCCTCGCGCTCCTCGAGTTTGGCGGTGGCGCGGCGATTGCGGGCCTGAAGGGTGAAGATGTCCGGCGGCGATTGGATCAAGCCCTCGTCGTAGAAGGACTTGATGTGCTTCTCGCCGAGCCCCTCGATATCGAAGGCGTTGCGCGAGACGAAATGCTTGAGGCGCTCGACCCGCTGGGCCGGGCAGACGAGGCCGCCGGTGCAGCGCCGCACGGCATCGACCTTGCCGGTGATGGGGTTGACCTCGCGCACGGCATGGCTGCCGCAAGCCGGGCACAACTCGGGAAAGACGAATCGTTTCGAGCCCTTAGGCCGCTTCTCCTGAACCACGCCGAGAATCTGCGGGATGACGTCGCCGGCGCGCTGGACGATGACGGTGTCGCCGATGCGGACGTCCTTGCGCTCGATCTCATCCTCGTTATGCAGCGTCGCGTTCTGCACCACGACGCCGCCGACGGTCACCGGCTCGAGCTTGGCCACCGGCGTCAGCGCGCCGGTGCGGCCGACCTGGATCTCGATGTCGTGCAACACCGTGGTCGCCTTCTCGGCTGGGAATTTATGGGCAATGGCGAAGCGCGGCGAGCGCGAGACGTAGCCCAGGCGCTCCTGAAGATCGAGGCGGTCGAGCTTGTAGACGACGCCGTCGATGTCGTAGTCGAGGCCGGAGCGGCCGGACTCGATTTCCTTGTAGGTCTCAAGCATCTCCTCGACGCTCTGTGTCAGCCGCATCAGCGGGTTGACGGGAAAGCCCCAGCGGAGAAAGGCCTGGTAGATGCCCCATTGCGTGTCGTCCGGTAACCTCGGTGCCTCGCCCCAGCCATAGGCGAAGAACTGCAGCGGCCGCGAGGCGGTGATCGACGGGTCGAGTTGGCGGAGCGACCCGGCAGCCGCATTGCGGGGGTTGGCAAACAGCCGGTCACCCTTCGCCGCTTGCGCCTCGTTAAGGCGCTGAAACGCGGCCCGGCCCATATAGATCTCGCCCCGCACCTCGAACGGATCGGGGAAGTCCTTGGCCCTGATCACATCCGGGATGTCGGCGATGGTGCGGACATTGACGGTGACGTTCTCGCCTTCATAGCCGTCACCGCGGGTCGCGCCCTGCACCAGCCTTCCCTTCTCGTAGCGAAGCGTAATGGAAAGGCCGTCAATCTTGGGCTCGGCGGTGAAGGCGAGGCCCTCGATGCTGTCGAGGCCGAGGAAGCGCCCGATGCGGTCGAGAAAGTCGCGCAAACCCTCCTCGTCGAAGACGTTGCCGAGGGAGAGCATCGGCACGCGGTGGGTAACCTTGCCGAAGGCCTCGACCGGGGCCGCGCCGACGCGCGAGGACGGGCTGTCCTCGCGGATGAGCTGCGGGAAGCGCTGCTCGATTGCCTCGTTGCGCTCGCGCAGCGCGTCATAGGCGGCGTCCGAGATCTCGGGCGCCGCCTCGCGATAATAGAGCGCGTCGTGATGGGCGATCTCGCGGGCAAGACGCTCGAGCTCGGCCGCGGCCTCTTCTTCCGTCAGTTGCGCGACCGGCTTCGACTCTAAGGCGGCGCTCTTCGTGCCGCGCTTCGTCTTGGTCTTGGTGTTGGCCTTGGTCATGCCGATTTGCTCATCAGCCGCTCGGCCGCGGCCCGCGCCTCGTCGGTGATGGTCTGGCCGGCAAGCATGCGCGCGATCTCCTCGCGGCGGCGCTCGCCGTCGAGCACGAGCACCCGCGTTGCCATGGCCTCGCCATCGAGCCCGGCCACGGCCTCCTTGGCGATCAGCATATGCTCGTTGGCAAGGGCCGCGATTTGAGGCGCGTGGGTGACGGCGAGGACCTGGACGCCTGTGCCGAGCCGCGCGAGCCGCTCGCCGACAGCCGCCGCGGTGGCGCCGCCAACGCCGGAATCGACCTCGTCGAAGACGAGGGTCGGTGCCGAGCCACGGGCGGCGAGCACGACCTTCAGCGCGAGGATCACCCGGGCGAGCTCGCCGCCAGAGGCGACCTTCATCAAGGGCCCCGGCTCGGTGCCGGGATTGGTGCGCACGAAGAAGGCAACACGGTCGATGCCATAGGGCCCGCCCTCATCGATGGTCCCGGTCTCGACCTTGGTGAGCAACTTGCGCCTTCTCGAGCTTGAGCGGCGCAAGCTCGGCGAGGACCTCGGCGTCAAGCCGCGCGGCCGCCTCCTTCCGCGCCCCGCTCAACGCCGTCGCGCCGCTGGCATAGGCTTCGCGCGCGGCCTTGGCGGCGTCGGCGAGCGCCTCGAGCCGGGATTCGCCCTGGTCGAGAGCGGCGAGTTCGGTCTCGAGCCGGGTCACAAGCTCGGGCAAGTCGTCAACGGAGACCTTGTGCTTCCGCGCGGCGGCGCGGAGCGCGAACAGCCGCTCCTCGTCGCGCTCGAGCTGCTCCGGCTCGAAGGCGGTGGCGGCGAGAGCCTGCTCGATCGTGGCACGGGCAGCGTTGGTCTCGGCAAGAACGCGCTCAAGCGCCTCGGCGACCGGCGCCAGAACCTGTTGCCCCGGTCCGGTCTGACGCTCGATGCGCCGGAGCGCCGCGGCGAGCCGGGCACCGCCCGTGCCCTCGCCTTGCAACGCGTCGAGCGCTTCGTTGAGCTCGCCCGCGATCTTCTCGCCCTGCATCATCAGCTGGCGGCGGATGGCGAGCGCTTCCTCCTCCCCGCGTTTGGGATCGAGGTTGACGAGCTCATCGAGGGCATGGCTGACATAGTCGGCATTGGCGCGGATCGCCGCGATCTCGCCGGCGTGGTGGTCGCGCTCGGCCTCGGCCGCCTTCCAGCCCTCGTAGGCGCGTACGACTTCGCTCACCTTGCCGGTCAGCCCGGCGAAGGCGTCGAGCAGGTCGCGGTGGCCGCTCGGATCGATCAGAGCCCGATCGTCATGCTGGCCGTGAATCTCGACCAGCATCCGTCCCGCCTCGCGCAACAGCTGCACACCGACGGCAACGTCATTGATGAAGGCGCGGGTGCGGCCGTCAGCCGACTGCACGCGTCTGAGGATGACGGCGCCTTCGGCCTCGAGGCCGTTCTCGGCCAGAAGCTGCATGATCGGATGGTCGGCGGCCGGCTCGAAGCTCGCCGTGACCTGGCCTTGCGAGGCGCCGCGCCGGACGAGCGAGGCGTCGCCGCGGGCGCCGAGAGCGAGCGCGAAGGCATCAAGCAGGATCGACTTGCCGGCGCCGGTCTCGCCAGTGAGTACGCACAGTCCGTGCCGGAATTCGAGATCGAGCCGGTCGATCAGAACGATGTCGCGGATCGACAGGGCGGCTAGCATGGCGCGCCGATCAGGCGGGCTTGGCGTCGCCCTTCCACGTCTTGGTGATCCACGAGCCCGGATGCACCTGCGGCTTCGTGCCTTTTTTCTGCAGGAGCGTGTAGGAGTTCTTGTACCACTTGCTGTCCGGGAAGTTGTAGCCGAGGACCGCTGCCGCTGTTTGCGCCTCGGGGACGATGCCCAACGCCATATAAGCCTCGGTGAGGCGACTCAAGGCCTCTTCCACCTGCGCCGTGGTCTGGTAGTCGGTGACCACGACCTTGAAGCGGTTGATCGCCGCGAGGTAATTGCTGTGGCGCAGATAATAGCGCCCAACCTGCATCTCGCTCGCCGCCAACAGGTCGCGCAGGATGCGCGCGCGATTCTGCGCCTCGGCAGCATAGCGCGAGTCGGGATAGCGCTGCATCAGGGTCAAATAGGCCTGGAGTGCCTTGCGCGCATTGGTCTGGTCGCGCTTCGGATCGAGCACCTGGTCGTAATAGGCCATGCCGATGATGTCCTGGGCGAGATCGGATTCGGGCGTACCCGGATGCAGCGTCAGGTAGCGGTCGGCGGACGACACGGCGTCGTCGTATTTGCCGGCCTTGTAATAGGCATAAGCCGCCATGACGATGGCGCGGCGGGCCTCACGCGAATAGGGGTGATTGATATCCACCTCTTCATATTGCTTGGCCGCTTCCTCGTAGCTCTGCTTGTCGAGCATCTGGTCGGCGCGGCCGTAAATGACGTCAGGCGTGGCGATCTCCCCGTCTTCTTTCTTCTTGCCGAACAGGGAACCGCAGCCGGCGGTGAGGCTCGCCGTGAGGATCACGACGCCGAGGATAAAAGGCAGCCGCCACGGGCCGTCGGCCTTTGGCGCCGCAAGAAGATTGGACCTCGTGCCCCTCAAGAAAACCCCCAATGCTTGTGGGCGTCTCGCGCCGGTAGGCGCCGGCCCCGGCGTCAAGCTAACGCCGCTTCCCGTCTGGTGGAACCCGAAATTGACCTCAGGTCCCTTGGTTTTGCTCAGTTTTTGTGCGGGGTGCCACCCGGGTGGTGACCCGCCATCCCTGTTATTGCGCAGACTAGCAGCCAACCCGCTGATTATGGTGTTTTTTTGCTCCGGCGAGGAATTGATGCAGGCCGACAGGCTAATCGGCCATGGTCGTGAAGCGGCAACGCGCGGCAAACGCCCGAGCGGCGCAACAGAAAGTCGAGCGTGACGTTGGCCTAGCTGCGCTCAGCGGCGAAATTCGCCGCAGCAATCCGCTGCGTGAACTCGGCGTGGCGCACTTCGCGGGCCGGACGCGGGGCTTCGACCACGGTCCAGGCCTCGGGATCTGCAAACATCGCCTTGAGCACGAGGCTGTTGAGCCGGTGGCCGCCGCGACGCGAGCGATAGGCGCCGAGGATCGGAGCCCCGGCAAGAGCGAGGTCGCCGACAGCGTCGAGCGCCTTGTGACGCACGAACTCGTCGGGATAGCGAAGACCTTCGCGATTGATGATGCGGTCGTCGCCGATGGCGACGGTGTTCTCGAGGGAGGCGCCGAGAGCGAGGCCCGCGGCCCACAGCCGTTCGACGTCCTTCATGAAGCCAAAGGTCCGGGCCCGCGACAGTTCGCGGCGGAAAGAGCCTGGATTGAGATCAATCTCGATCTTCTGGGCGCCGATCAGCTCGGAGTTGAACTCGATCTCCACATCGAGGCGGAAGCCGTTATGGGGCGAGAGTTCACCGAAGGCCCCGGCATCCTCGACGGTAACGGTCTTCAAGACTTTGAGGTAGCGGCGGGGAGCCTCAAGCTCGACCAGGCCGACCTCGTCGATAGCCTCCACGAAACGGACCGAGCTGCCATCCATGATCGGGACTTCGTTGCTGTCGATCTCGATCAGGGCATTGTCGACGCCGAGACCGCGAAGGGCGGCAAGGAGATGCTCGACGGTCGCGACCGACGCGCCGTTGCCGTCGCCAAGCACGGTACAAAGCGTGACACCGGTCACAGACCGCTGGTCGGCCGGGATCTCGGTGCCGTCGCCATCGCCGTTGGATAGGAAGAAGCGCAGTCCAGTATCGCCATCAGCCGGGTAAAGAATGATGGAAACTGGCGCTCCGCTATGAACCCCCGTGCCTGTCAGTGAGATTTCGCTGGCAAGCGTGGTTTGCCGTGCCCCAATAAATCCCTTCATGGCCCCCAAGCCGTCTTTACAAGTTCCCTCAGGCTCAAGGTCGGATAAGAGTCCCCGGAGCCCCCGTCGATCCGCCGCGCCGTTTTGGCGCCTTTTTCTTGTCCCCCGCGGATCAAATTGATGATGAACCTTAACCTTGGGGTACTGGAGCGACAAATCACGGTTTCTTTCAATGTGTTACCGGCTTCCCCTTAACTTAACCCACTGACTTGCAACGTATTTTTACCAACTCCGGGGGCGCCTAGGGTGCGTCTCTCTGCGCCGATTTCAGCCGTCAATTGGCGCGACGGCGCAGGAATGCGGGAATCTCCAAATCGTCGTCCTCTGGTGATTCGTCAATCGGCTCACGGGTGTCCATGGACACAATCTTCGGCTCGGCATCGACCAACTTCGGCAGCGCCGCCATCGCCGGTTCGCCGCCGGGGCGCTCGATCTTGAGGCCCTTCGGCGCCGCATCGGCGGACTTGGAGGCCGCTTTTGCCGGCCTTGGTGCGCCGAACTCCGGCTCGTGCTTGACTGCCGCTGCATCCTCTTCGTCCTTGCGGCCGCGGGCGACATTGCTAAGGCGCTCGAGGAACCCGACCTTTTTCTTCTGAGCGGCAAGACCGACCGAGGGGGCTTCGCCATGGCGCGCCTTCAACGCATTCTGTGCCGGCACGGGGAACTCCTCCACGTTGGGCATGCGCCGCACCGGGCGCTGCACCATCGCGGGTGCCGCGGGGACGAAGGTCTGGCCCGGCGGGATATGCCGCTGCGGCGACACGCCTTGCGGAATGGCACTCGCCGCGAGCTGAGGCGGCCGGCGCTCGATGGTGACGTTGCCGGGGGCCCGCCACACTTGGGCATCCTTCGGCTCCTCGGCCATGGGGCGCGTAGGCCTGACGGGTTGCGGGCGCTGCTGCGGCGCCGGCGACGGCGCCTGGGCCGTCGCGTTCGGCACGCTGGCAAGCCCGGCGAGCCGCTCGCTCAAGCTCGCCTTGTCCTGAGGGGCCGGCTTCGGCTGCTGGGACGCCAGGTGGCCAAGACCGGTGGCGACCACCGACACGCGGATGGAGCCGTCGAGCTCATCGTCGAAGGTGGCGCCGACGATGATGTTGGCGTCGGCATCGGCCTCCTCGCGAATGCGGCTCGCGGCCTCGTCGACCTCATAGAGCGTGAGGTCATTGCCGCCGGTGATCGAAACCAAAAGCCCGCTCGCACCCTTCATCGACACATCGTCAAGCAGCGGATTGGAGATCGCGGCCTCGGCCGCCTCGACGGCGCGGCGGTCGCCGCTCGACTCGCCGGTGCCCATCATCGCCTTGCCCATGCCCGCCATGATGGTGCGGACGTCGGCAAAGTCGAGATTGATGAGGCCTTCCTTGACCATGAGGTCGGTGATGCAGGAGACGCCGGCGCGGAGCACGTCGTCGGCCATGGCGAAGGCGTCGGCGAAGGTGGTCTTCTCGTTGGCGACCCGGAACAGGTTCTGGTTCGGGATGATGAGCAGCGTGTCGACATATCTCTCAAGCTCGCCAATGCCGAGGTCGGCGGCGCGCATGCGCCGGTGGCCCTCGAAATGGAACGGCTTGGTGACGACGCCGACGGTGAGGATGCCCTCCTCGCGGGAGGCACGCGCGATCACCGGCGCCGCACCGGTTCCGGTGCCGCCACCCATGCCGGCGGTGATGAACGCCATATGGGAGCCGGCGAGATGCGCCTTGATGTCGGCCATGGCCTCTTCCGCCGCGGCCGCGCCGATCTCTGGCTTGGAGCCGGCGCCGAGACCCTCGGTCACGTGCGTCCCCATCTGGATGCGCCGCTCGGCACTCGAGCTGAGCAACGCCTGCGCATCGGTATTGGCGACGACGAATTCGATGCCGTGCAGCCCCGAGGCGATCATGTTGTTGACGGCGTTGCCGCCCGCTCCGCCCACACCGAACACGGTGATCCGCGGCTTGAGCTCGGTGAGATCTGGAACCTTGAGATTGATCGTCATGGCGACCTGCTTTCTTGATCTTTGGAAGCGCTTTTCAGCTTGTTAGAAGTTGTCCCGAATCCACTCACTCACTCTGGCCAAATAGCCGGTGCCGGTGCGCAAGAAGCGCTGCTCGGCGCGGCCTGAAAGTTTGTCGTCGCCGCGGGCCCATTGCAGCAGAAGGCCAATGCTGCTGGCGAAGTCCGGTCCGGCGCCGCCGTCGGGCAGACCGTTGAGGGTGCGGGGGCGGCCGAGGCGTGCCGGCCGCCCGAACATGTTGGAGGCGAGGTCGGCGAGCCCCGTGAGCTGGCTGCCGCCGCCGGTCAGAACGAGGGTCTGCGCGGCTTCCGATGCATGGCCGCAGGCCGCGAGCCGCCGCCGCATCAGATCGAGGATCTCCTCGACGCGCGGGCGGATGATGACCGCGAGCTGCGCCTTGCTGATCTGGTTCATGATGCCCTTCTCGCGCTCGCCGACCGACGGAAAGGTGATGATCTCCCGCTCGTCGGAGGCGGTGGCGAAGGCACTGCCATGCAATGTCTTCAGCCGCTCGGCGTGGTCGAGGGGCGCTGCAAGTGCCCGGGCGATGTCGGCGGTGAGCCCATTGCCGCCAAGGGCAATGGCATCGGTGTGAACGAAATGGCCGTCGGCAAACACCGAGAGCGTCGTGGTGCCGGCGCCGAAATCGAGGCAGGCGACGCCGAGCTTCGCTTCATCGGGCGTCATCACCGCAAGCGCGCTGGCATAAGGGGCGGCGACAAGGCTCGTCACCTCCAAATGGCAGCGCTCGACGCAGAGCGCGAGATTGCGCATGGCGACTTCATCGGCGGTAACGGCATGGACGTCGATGCCGAGCCGCTCGCCGCACATGCCCAGAGGATCGCGGATGCCGCCATTGTCGTCGAGGCGGTAGCCGGTCGCCAGCGTGTGCAGCACGCTACGCTTCTCGCGCTCGGCATATTGACGCGCACCGGCAAGAATGCGCAGCGCGTCGTCCTCACGCACAGCGCCGGTTGGCAATGCCACGCTGGCAGAGAAGGTCTCGCTTTGCAGCCTGCCGCAAGTGACGGCGACATGGGCCTCATCGACGATGATGCCGGCCATCCGTTCGGCGGCATCGACCGCGGCGCGGATGCAATGCTCGGCGCGGTCGAGATGGGTGACCATGCCGGCTTTTAGGCCCTCGGCGCGGTGATGGCCGAAGCCGAGGATCTCGAACTGGACCCCCTCGCCCGCGACCTCGAGCCAATCCGGCGCCGACCACGTCTTGGCGATCAGGCAGCAGATCTTGCTCGTGCCGACGTCGAGCGCGGTCACGATGCGCTGGCGCTTCGAGCGATTTGGACCTGACTGCCGCATCCCCCCTTAACCCCCACTCAGGTCTTGCGTTTGGTCGTGCTCGCCGTCGGCACCTCGGGTGCCACGGGGCTTTGTTCCGGCGCGCCGGACTCCGCGGCCGCCGCCAGCCTCACGCTGACACGGTCGGCAAGGCGAAGATCGACGGCGGCGATGTCGCGCTTGAGCAAACCGCGGTCGTGATCGAGGCGGAGAAGGGTCTCCAGCGCATCGGTGACCGCGTCGTCGGGAAGCAAAATGTCGATGCCCGAGGTGAGCTTCAGATTCCAGCGCCGGTCGCCAACCCTGATGGCGGCGAGCACCTGCCGGTCGAGATCCTCGAACGGGCCCAGCGTCTTGACCAGAGCTGCGGCGTGTTTCTCGGCGCCGTCGCCGACCACAAGCGGCAGATCGGCATAGGCCTCGCGGACGGTCGGCGCGAGCACGGTGCCCTCGGCGTCGACGACGTAGGTTTTGCCCTTCGATTGCCACACGGCAAACGGCACGCGCTCCTCGATCACCACCTGAAGGGTCGACGGCAAAAGCCGCATGACTTGGGCATGCCTGATGAAAGGAACGTGCTCAAGGCGCTCTTTGGCGGCGTCGGTATCGAAGGCGAGGATCATCGAGCCGGGGCCGGCGCCGAGGGCAGCGGCGAGCTCGGCGTCGGTGACATGCTGTTGGCCTTCAATGGTGATGCGCTTCACGCCGAAGCCGGCGGTGACGGCGAGAGCCCTCGCGCCCTTGATGGCGTCGCCATAGATGCCGTCCTTGCCGCTCCACCACACGCCATAGCCGACGGCGGCGGCGATGAGGACCAGAGCGATGATGCGCCAAGTGCTGCCACCGCGGTCGAGGGCGGCGCCTCCAGGCAAGCGTTTGGAGCCGCGGAAGCTCGGCAGCTTCAATCCGGCGAAGGTGCGCGCGGGCACGACGATGGCCCGCGCGAGCAGGGCGTCGGTCGGTCCTCTTACTTTGCCTCGCCCGTTGATCGGGCCTACCGATTGCACGACGCATCCTCCAGGATCCAGCGGACCAGCTCGCCAAATGAGCGGCCGCTGTGAACAGCAAGCTCGGGCACCAGTGACGTCGACGTCATGCCGGGCTGGGTATTGACCTCAAGGCAGATCAGGTCCCCCGGGCCATCCGGACGCTCGTCGAAGCGGAAGTCGGAACGGCTGACCCCACGGCAGCCCAGTGCCCAATGAGCCGCTACCGACAGCTTCTGTACCAATTGGTAAACATTCGGTAAAAGCGGCGCCGGCAGGACATGAATTGAGCCCCCCGGGGCGTATTTCGAGGTGTAGTCGTAGAAGCTTAGGCCCTCGGCCGGGCGGATCTCGATCACCCCCAGCGCTTCATCGCCCATCACCGCGCAGGTCAGCTCGCGGCCGGGGATAAAGCGCTCCACCATGACCTCCTCGCCAAGGCTCCATTCGGCAGAATGGAGCTCCTGCGGCGGGTGGGCCTGATCCTCCCGGACGATGAACACACCGACGCTCGAGCCCTCCGCCACCGGCTTGATCACATAAGGCGGCGGCATGGCGTGAGCGCGGGCGGCCTCTTCGCGGGCGACAACGAGGCTCTCGGCGACGGGAACGCCCGCCTGGCGCAGCACCGCCTTGGCGCGCTCCTTATGCATGGCGAGCGCCGAAGCGAGCACGCCGGAATGGGTGTAAGGGATACCAAGGGTCTCGAGTACACCCTGGATGCAGCCGTCCTCGCCGAAGCGGCCATGCAGCGCATTGAAGCAAATGTCGGGGCGAAGCTCTGTGAGCCTGGTGGCGACGTCGCGGCCGACATCGAGCCTGGTGACGCGATAGCCTTGGGCTTCGAGCGCGGCGGCGCAGGCCTCGCCGGAGCGGAGCGAAACCTCTCGCTCGGACGACCAGCCGCCCATCAGCATGGCGACGTGCGTTTGTGCGTCTGTCATGGGTGTGCCCTCTCCGGTTTAGGCGAGAGGCAGGTGCCTCATCGCTTCGAGACGCTGCTCCCCGGGCGCTCCTCAGCATGAGGCTGCTTACGGATACCCTCACCCAGAGGAGTAACTGAAGGTCCGCGCGAAGGGTGAGGCGCAAGATCATCTCGGCACGCCAAGGCGCTTGATTTCCCATTCGAGGTCGACGCCGCTCGTGGTCTTGACCCGTTCGCGCACGGTCTCGCCGAGCCGCTCGAGGTCGGCGGCAGTCGCCTTGCCCTCATTGATGAGGAAGTTGCAATGCATGGTGGAGACGTGGGCGCCGCCGACGGCAAGCCCGCGGCAACCGGCGGCGTCGATCAGTTGCCAGGCTTTGTTGCCCAGGGGATTCTTGAAGGTCGAGCCGCCGGTGCGGCTCTTGATGGGCTGCGCCTGCTCGCGATAGGCGGCGATGCCGTCCATCTCGGCAAGGATCGCTTGCGGGTCGCCAGGCTCGCCCTGGAACAGCGCCGCGGTGAAGATCAGGTCCTCCGGCGCACCGCAATGGCGATACGAATAGTGCAGCTCGGAGACGGGCAGCACATGCACTTGGCCTTGGCGATCGACGGCGCGGGCCTCGACCACCACTTCGCAGGTCTCGCGGCCATGAGCGCCGCCATTCATGCGCAACGCGCCGCCGACGCAGCCAGGGATGCCGCGATAAAAGGAGAGGCCGGAGATGCCGGCATCGGCCGCGGCGCGCGCGACCTTGACGTCGGGCACGGCAGCGCCGGCGCGAAGCCGCGCGCCGTCCTCGACCTTGATGTCGCCGAAGCCCCGCCCCAAGCGGATGACGACGCCGCCGATGCCGCCATCGCGCACGAGCAGGTTCGAGCCGAGCCCGATGATGGTCACCGGAATCTCGGCGGGCGTGTTCGCCATGAAATAAGAGAGGTCGGCTTCGTCCGCCGGCGAATACAGCACCTCGGCGGGACCGCCGACGCGAAACCAGGTGAGCTCGGCGAGTGTCACTTGCGGCATCAGCTTGCCGCGGAGTTCAGGGAGTTGACGCGCAAGCTCGTCGGCGAGACGGTTCGCCGAGGCAGTCGGGGCCGTGGCTTCGTTCATGCAAGACCCCCATGCACGGCGAGCCGTCGCGGCAAGGCGTTGATCCAGTCGGTGATGGTTCCGGCACCGAGCCCGACCACGAGGTCGCCTTCTTGCGCCAAGGCGGCGACCGTCTCGACCAACTCTTCCTCGCCATCGATGGTGAGCACATTCGGATGACCGTGACGGCGGAGCCCCAAGGCGAGCTCATCGCGGTCGATGCCGGGGATCGGCACCTCGCCGGCGGAATAGACGGGCGTCACCAGGGCAATGTCGGCGTCGTCGAGGCAGGCCGAGAATTCGTTGAACAAGCTCTGCAGCCGCGTGTAGCGGTGCGGCTGGATCACGGCGATCACGCGTCCCGGTCCGGCAACGCGGGCGGCGCGCAGCACCGCCGCGATCTCGACGGGATGGTGGGCATAATCGTCATAGACGTGGACGCCCTGCCATTCACCGACATGGGTGAAGCGGCGCTTGACGCCGGAGAAGCCGGCCAAGCTCGCGCGGATCACGTCGTCGCTGACGCCCGCCTCCGCCGCAACGGCAAGGGCCGCGAGCGCATTCAGCGCGTTGTAATGGCCGAGCACCGGCAGCATCAGTTCCTCGAACATGCGGGCGCCACCGGCGACGCCCGAACCGAGCCTCGCGTCGAATAGGATGCGGTCCCGCGCCGGACGCACATTGACGAGCCTGATGTCGGCGTCGCGGGCGACACCATAAGTCACAATGCGGCGGCCGTTGGCGGCGCCGCCGAGGCGCGCCACCAGCTCGCGCACGACGGGATGGTCGATGCCGGCGACGGCGAGGCCGTAATACGGAATGGCCTCGATGAACTGATGAAAGGCCTGATGCAAGGCCGGCAGGCTCTCCCAATAGTCCATGTGTTCTGGATCGATATTGGTGACGACGCCGATCTGGGTCGGCAGCTTCAGGAAGGTGCCGTCGGATTCGTCGGCCTCGACCACCATCCACTCGCCCTTGCCAATACGGGCATTGGTGCCCCAGCCATTGATGATGCCGCCGGCGATGACCGTGGGATCGAGGCCGCCGCAGTTGAGGACATCGGCGATCAGCGAGGTGGTCGTGGTCTTGCCGTGGGTGCCGGTGATGGAGACCGTGGCGCAAGGGCGCATCAGCTCGGCCAGCATCTCGGCGCGGCGGATAATGGGAATGCCGCGCTCCTTCGCCGCCTCGAATTCGGGATTACCGGCTTTCACCGCGGTAGAAATAACGAGGTAGGATGCCTCATTCACGTTGACGGGGTCGTGGCCGATCAGGCAATCGATGCCCCTCGCCCGCAAGCGCTCGAGATTGGCGCTGTCCTTGAGGTCGCTGCCCTGCACGGTATAGCCGCGCGTGTGCATCACCTCGGCAATGGCGCTCATGCCGATGCCGCCGATGCCGACGATATGGACGAGACCGGTCTTGTCCGGGTCGGGCATGTGCATGGCGCTGCACTTACTCCTTAACTCTTGCCAGCTCGTCAACGAGATCGGCGAGCCGTGCCACGGCATCGGGCGTCGCCATGGCGTGCGCCTTGTTTGCGGCGATGGCGAGACGTTCAGGCTCGGACAGCAGTCCCTCGAGCAGCTCGGCAAGGCGCTCGGGCGTCAGCTCGGCCTGGCGCACGCACCAGCCGCCGCCGACATCTTGCAGCCGTGTAGCATTTTCGAGTTGATCGTTGTCAAGGGCGTGGGGCAGCGGCACGAGCAGGCAGGGCCTGCCGATGGTGGTGAGCTCGGCCACGGTGGACGCGCCGGCGCGGGCGATCACGAGATGGGCCGTCGCGATCCGCTCCGGCAGATCGCGGAAGAAGGGCGCGAGATGGGCGGCGATGCCGCCGCGGGCGTACGCCTCGCGCAAGCCCTCGAGATCCTCCTCGCGCGCCTGCTGCACCAAAGTGATGCGGGCGCGGATCGGGTCGGGCAGCAAGGCGAGCGCCGGCGGCAGCGCCTCGGAGAAGAACCGCGCGCCTTGGCTGCCACCGAACACGAGCAGCAGCAGGCGGGAGCTTGCATCGGGCGGCGTATAAGGAACATCGCGAAATTTGAGCACGGCGTCGCGCACCGGAATGCCGACAAGCCTCGCCTTGGCTTCCGCCTCGGGCGCGAGCAGCTTGGTCGGCATGAAGGAGAGCCCGATGCGGTCGACGAAGCGGGACAAGAGCCGGTTGGCGCGGCCCATCACTGCGTTCTGCTCGTGTATCGCGGTTGGAATGCGGAGCGTGCTCGCAGCGATGATCGGCGGCAGCGTCGGATAGCCGCCGAAGCCGATCACAGCCTTCGGCCGCAGCCGCGCCAGCATCGCGAGTGCGCCGGCATAGCCGATGCCGAGCCGCGAGAAGGTGGCGGCAAGCGCGATCGGTGACCGGCTCGTCATGGTCGCCGAGGGGATGCGGTGAATGACCCGGGCAGGAAAGTCTCCGCCATATTTCTCGGCGCGCATGTCGGTGGCAAGCTCGACGGCATAGCCGCGATGGCCAAGCTCCTGGGCGAGCGCGGCAGCGGGAAACAAATGGCCGCCGGTACCGCCGGCGGCGAGCAGGATCGTCGGCGTCGTCACGCCACCTGCTCCGTCGCGCTTTCCCTCGTGCCGGAAGCAGCCTCACTTTCCCGGCCGCGCAGAAGACGCCCGGCTCGCGGGCGCTTTCGTGTCAGACCGAGCGCAAAGCCCATGGTCAGCGCCATGGCGAGCAGCGACGAGCCGCCGTAGGAAATGAAAGGCAGTGTCATGCCCTTGGCGGGGAGCAACCCGACATTGACCGCCATGTTGATGAGGGCCTGGAGGCCGAACAACATGATCAGCCCGGCGGTGGCGTGGCGGATGAAGCCGTCCGACTCCTGCGAAGCCTTGGATAGGCCCCGGAGCACGATGAAGGCGAACAGCGCGAGCAGGATCAAACAGGCGATCAGTCCATATTCCTCCGCGGTGACGGCAAAGATGAAGTCTGTATGTGAATCCGGAAGCACGTCTTTGATCGTGCCTTCGCCCAGCCCCCGCCCGAACCAGCCGCCGCGCAGGAAGGATTCGAAGGCGCGGTCGGCTTGATAGGTGTCGCCGGACGCGGGGTTGAGGAAGCGGTCGATGCGCGAGGCCACATGGGGCACGAGGAAATAGGCCGAGGTGAGCCCGGCGATTGCCGCCGTGGCGAGCGCACCGATCCACAGGAGATTGATCCCGGCCATGAAGAACAGCGCGCCCCAGACGAGCGTGATCAAGAGCGTCTGGCCGAAATCGGGCTCGAGCACGAGCAGCAGCGCGAAGATGCCATAGAGCACGAGGGCAAGCTCGATACCCGGCACGTCGCTCCGCTTCTGGCTCTCATTGAAGAGCCACGCGGTGAGCACGATGAAGGCCGGCTTTACGAATTCCGACGGCTGGAGGGAGACGAAGCCGATCTGAAGCCAACGCTTGGCGCCCTTGATCTCCGGCCCGACCAGCATGGTCAGCGCCATCAGGCCAATGCCGACGACGAAGATGATCAGGCTCGCACGGCGGATCTGTTTCGGGGTGAGCGTCGAGGCGCCGAACATGATGAGCACCGCGGGGAGCAGCATCGCCGCTTGCCGCCGGACGAAATAGAACGGCTCGAGATGGAATTTCTCCGCGATCGGCGGGCTTGCCGCGAGCGACAAGACGAGGCCGGTCCCCATCAGCAACAATAGGCCGAAAAGCATCAGCCGGTCGACGGTGAACCACCAGTCGGAAAGAATGCTCTTGTCGGCGCGGGTGATCCTCATGCCGCCTTCCCCGCGCGCCTCGACCGGGCTCACCCCGTCAAGTCTCATGACGCAATCGCGGAAGCTCGTCCCGCGCGCCTCGAAATTCGCAAACTGATCGTACGAGGCGCATGCCGGCGACAACAGCACTACCGGCTCCTTGGCGGAGGACCGGGACGCATCGGTGGCGGCAGCTTCGACCGCGCGCTCGAGGGTGCCGCAATGGATGTGATCCACGGCGGTGCCGAGTTGTGCGGCGAATGCGTCCGCCGCCTCGCCGATCAGATAGGCGCGGACGATGCGTGGTAACAACGGCTCGAGACCCGAAAGCCCCCCTGCCTTCGGCCTGCCGCCGACGATCCAATAGATGTCGGTGAAACTCGCCAGCGCCTTGGCGGTGGCGTCGGCATTGGTCGCCTTGGAGTTGTTGACGAACAGCACCGCACCAGCGCGCGCCACCAGTTCCATGCGATGCGCGAGGCCGCCGAAGCTCTTCAGCCCCGAGGCGATCGTCGCGGCATCGAGACCTTGGGAGCGCGCCAGCGCGTAGGCCACCGCCGCGTTCTGCCAATTATGGGCGCCTCTGAGCGAGCCGATGCCCGCGAGGCTCACCCGCGCGAGCTCCCTTCCCCGTTCGGTCTCGATCAAGTCGCCGTCCTCGGCCCACACTCCGGTTTCGACGGGCCGCCCGACGGCAATGCGCTTTACGGCAAAGGGACCACGAAGCCGGTCGGCGATGGCCCGCGAAGGCTCGTCGTCAACGCCGATGACCGCGGTGCCGTCCGCCGGCAGCCCCGAAAAGATCCGCGCCTTGATCGCCGCATAGGTCTCGAGCGTGCCGTGGCGGTCGAGGTGGTCCGGGGTGATGTTGATGAGCGCGGCAGCGTCAGCCGCGAGCGAGGGCGTCAGATCGATCTGGAAGGTCGAGAGTTCGAGCACATAAGTCAGCCCCTCGGCGAACGGCGGCAGGTCGAGTACCGCCTTGCCGATATTGCCGCCGAGCGCGATCCACTTCCCGGCCGCCTCCAACAGATGCGCGGTGAGCGCCGTGGTGGTGGATTTGCCGTTGGTGCCGGTGATCGCCACCACCTTGGCGCTCGAACCTTGCTTCGCCCGCTCGCGGAAAAACAGCTCGGTGTCGCCGATGACCTCGACGCCCGCGGCTTGCGCCCGCGTCACGCTCCAATGGGGTTCCGGGTGGGTGAGCGGGATGCCGGGAGCGAGCACAAGCGCCGCGATCCCGCTCCAATCGGCCTTGGCCAGATCGGCGATGGCCACGCCTTGCGCCGCAGCTTTGTCGCGCGCCGCCTCGCTGTCATCGAAGGCCAACACGCGCGCGCCTCCAGCGAGCAGCGCCCGCCCGGCGGCGATGCCGCTTAGGCCGAGGCCGACAACCGCGACATCGCGGCCGGCAAAGGTGGTGGCGGGAATCATCTCGACCGAATCTAGCGCAATTTCAGGGTGGCGAGGCCAGCAAGCGCAAGCACCACGGCAATGATCCAGAACCTGATTACCACGGTCGATTCCGCCCAGCCCTTCTGCTCATAATGGTGATGCAGCGGCGCCATGCGGAACACACGCTTGCCGGTGAGCCGGTACGAGGTCACCTGGACGATCACCGAGATCGCCTCGAGCACGAACAAGCCGCCGACGATGGCGAGCACCAGCTCATGCTTGGTGGCGACGGCAATGGTGCCAAGCGCGCCGCCAAGGGCGAGCGATCCGGTGTCGCCCATGAAGATCTGGGCCGGCGGCGCGTTGAACCACAGGAAGCCGAGGCCGGCGCCGACCAGGGCGCCGCAGATGATGGCGAGCTCGCCGGTACCCTGGACGAAGTGGATCTGGAGGTATTCCGAGAACAGGGCGTTGCCGACGAAATAGGCGATGAAGCCGAAGGTGGCCGCGGCGATCATCACCGGCACGATGGCGAGACCGTCGAGGCCGTCGGTGAGGTTCACGGCGTTGCCGGCGCCGACGATGATGAAGGCGCCGAAGGGAAGGAAGAACCAGCCGAGCGGGATCAGCACGTTCTTGAAGAACGGAATGGCGAGCTCCGTCGCCAACGGCGCTTCGCCCACGGAGGCGATCACCCAGGCGGCGATCAAGGCGACCGCGGTCTCGATGACGATCTTGATGCGGCCACGGAAGCCCGTCGCCGATTGCCGGGTCACCTTGAGGTAGTCGTCGTAGAGGCCGACGGCGCCATAAACGAGGGTGACCGCGAGCACCACCCAGACATAGGGATTGTGGAGATTGCCCCACAGCAGCGTCGCGACGGTGACGCCGGAGAGGATCATCAAGCCGCCCATGGTCGGCGTGCCCTGCTTTTGCAGAAGATGACGCTCGGGACCGTCGGTGCGGATCGGCTGGCCTTTGCCCTGGCGGACGCGCAAGGATCGGATGATCGCCGGTCCGAACAGGAACACGAACAGCAGCGCCGTCAGCAGCGCGCCGCCGGTGCGGAAGGTGATGTAGCGAAAGATATTGAGGACGCTGACTTCGCCCGCGAGTTCGGACAACCAATAGAGCATGGCCTTCCCCCTCAGGCCCGTTTACGGCCAAAGCGACGCGAAGGGAATCGCGATTTTCGCCTGAGCCTTTGTTTTTAGGGCTAATTTCGACGAATTGTCCCGATTTCTGGGCCTCGTCACGACCGTCAAGCCGACGCACCGGCCGCGTCGAAATGGCGTTGGAGCGCCTCGACCAGAGGCGCCATGCGGCTTCCGAGCGAGCCTTTGACCATGACGATGTCGCCAGGACCGCACGCCGCTGGTGAGGAGCGGCGTCAGCTGTTCCGAGGTCTTGGCGTAGGCCCCACGACGCGAGCGGGGCAGCGCCTCGTAGAGGCCGCGCATCATCTCGCCGCAGGCAAACACGACATCGACGTCGGCGGCATCGACCGCTTCGGCCAGCTCCTGATGCAGCTTGGGACCGAGGCCGCCCAGCTCGAGCATGTCGCCGAGCACGGCAACGCGACGGCCGAACTCTTCCCGCGGCGTGAGTCCCAAGGTGGCAAGCGCCGCGCGCATCGACGCCGGGTTGGCGTTGTAGAACTCATCGACGATGGCAATACGGCCGTCCTTGCCGGCGACGAAGATGCGCTCGCCGCGACCGGTCTGGGCCCGCCAGCCAGACAGTGCGCGCGCGGCGGCCTTGACGTCGGCGTCGGCGAGCTTGACGGCCGCGAGCACGGCAAGCGAGTTCCAGACAAAGTGAGCGCCGGGCGAGCCGAGGCGGTAGGTGACGATATCGCCGAGAATGTCGGCCTTCACCTCGGAGCTTTCCGCGCCGAGTTCGACCGCCAAGGCGCGGGCGTCGGCGCTTGCCGCCTCGCCGAAGCTCACGATCCTCGCTTTGTGCTGCAGCGCGTGGCGCCGCAACCGCTCGTAATGTGGATTGTCGCGATTGAGGATGGCGGCGCCGCCGGGCACAAGGCCTTCGAGGATCTCGGCCTTGGCATCGGCGATCGCTTCCACCGAGCGGAAGAAGCCGAGATGGACCGGCGCGACCGTGGTGATGATGGCGATCTGTGGCCTGATCAGCTTGGTCAGGGCCCGCAGCTCGCCCGCGTGATTCATGCCGGCTTCGAACACGCCGAAGCGCGTGTCCTCGCGCATATTGGCGAGGGAGAGCGGCACCCCCCAATGGTTGTTGTAGGACTTGAGCGAGACGTGGATCGGGCCTGACGGCGCCAGCGCGAGCTTCAGCGCCTCCTTGGTCCCGGTCTTGCCGACGCTGCCGGTCACGGCGATGACCACCGCGTCCTTGGCGCGGGCGCGGGCGGCGCTGCCAAGCTGGTTCAAGGCCTTGAGCGTGTCGGCGACGCGAAGCAGCTTCGGTTCGGCGCCCCGCGGCGCCCTGAAGCTCTGATCGACGATGGCGCAGGAAGCGCCCTGCTCCAGGGCCGCCTCGACAAAGGCATGGCCGTCGCGGTTGAGGCCGCGAAGTGCGATGAAGGCCTCGTGCGGGGCGAGGCTGCGGCTGTCGATGGAGATGCCGCTCACCGCCGTGGATTTCGGCGTGGAGCTCTTGCCGCTCACGGCCTTCACCATCTCACCAACGGTCCACAGCGGCTTAGCCACGCTTCGCCTCACCCTTCAGCGCGGCATCGACCGCGTCATGGTCAGAATAGGGAATGACAGTCCCTTTGATAATCTGGCCCGTCTCGTGCCCCTTGCCGGCAATCAGTAGCACATCCCCCGGCTTCAGGGCTGCAATCGCGCCGGCCACGGCCCCGGCACGGCCGGCGATCTCGATGGCGCCGGGCGCGGCCGCCAGGATATCGCGGCGGATGTCGGCAGGCTCCTCGCTTCTCGGATTGTCGTCGGTGACGATGGCGACATCGGCCTTGGCAACCGCGACGGCTCCCATCTCCGGGCGCTTGCCCTTGTCGCGATCGCCGCCGCAGCCGAACACCACGGCGAGGCGCCCCTTGACGTAGGGCCTAAGCGCATCGAGCGCCTTGGCGAGTGCGTCGGGCGTATGGGCGTAGTCGATGAAGATCGGCGCCCCCGAGCGGGCGGTGCCGGCAAGCTCGAGGCGTCCTCGCGCGCCGCGCAAATTGGCAAGAAGCGGCAAGACTCGGTCGGCGCTTCCTCCGGTCGCCATGGCGAGCCCGGCGGCGACAAGGGCGTTCGATGCCTGGAAGGCGCCGACGAGAGGGAGCCGCACCCGCTCGGTCTTGCCAGTCGTGCTCGATGGTGAGCTGTTGGCCAAAGCCGTCTTCCGCCGCCGCAAGGAGACGCAAGGTCGTTCCGGTGCGCCCGATCGAAATCACCTCGAGCCCACGCGCCGCGGCGCGCGCCGCAACCTCGCGGCCGGCATCGCTGTCGACATCGATCACGGCGCCGGCGCCCTCGCGGCAACAGCTCATCGAACAGGCGGAGCTTCTCCTTGAAATAGGCTTCGAATGTCGGGTGGTAGTCGAGATGGTCGCGGGAGATATTGGTGAAGGCACCCGCCGCGAGCCTGACCCCGTCGATGCGGCGCTGCTCGAGCCCATGGCTCGAGGCTTCGAGCGCAAGGTGGGTGACGCCTTCATTGGCTAGCTCGGCCAAGATGCGGTGCAGTTCGACCGGGTCCGGCGTGGTGTGAGCGAGCGTCCTCGTGCCGGCAGGCCCGACGACGCCGACAGTGCCGAGGCTCGCCGCGGTGTCGCCCATCTGCTCCCAGAGCTGCCGGGTGAAGGAGGCGACCGAGGTCTTGCCGTTGGTGCCGGTCACGGCGACCGCGGTCTCAGGCTGGGCGCCGAAGAACCGCGCCGCAATGAGCGCGAGCCGGCGCCTCGGATCGGCGTCCTCGACCACGGGGGTGCCGTTGAGCCGGGCATCCGCCGGCGCCCCGCTCCCGCCCTGCGGCATCAGGATCGCCGCAGCGCCGCGCGCCAGAGCGTCGGCAATGAAGCGAGCGCCATCGGTATTGGATCCGGGAAGGGCAGCGAAGAGATAGCCTGGCTCGACCTTCCGGCTGTCGGCCGTTAGCCCCACGATCGGAATGGAAAGCCACGGCGCGGGCAGCGGGGCCTCGGGCCCCATCAACTCACCAAGGGTCATCGCATCCGCCCCGCGACAGCCTGGAGCCTTGGCCCAAAGAGGCCGTCAAAAGCCCGAAAACCGCGCTCTCCTAATAAGAGGCGAGTAGCTTCTCGTCAAATTTGTGGTCGTCGCCGGGAAGCTTTGGCGCCACCCCGAGAATGGGGGCGATACGCTCAACGATGCGGCCGGTGGTCGGCGCCGCATTCAGCCCGGCGGTCGCCTGGTTATGGCTTTCCGGCACCCGCTTCGGCTCGTCGAGCATGACGAGGACGAGATATTCGGGCGCATCGGTCGGGAACACGCTGAGGAACGAGGTGAGGAGCGCAGACCCATCGTAGTGACGGCCGACGACCTTCTCCGCGGTGCCGGTCTTGCCGCCGACCCGATAGCCTTCGGCGTTGGCGCGCTTGCCTGTTCCCTTCAGCACGTTGAGGCGCATCAAGGACAGCATGGCCTGGCTGGTCGATGGCTTGAGTACGCTCGGGGCCTCTTTGATGCCGGCCTCGCGCGACCGCGGCAGGAACGTCGGGGTCACGGCGAAGCCGCCATTGACCAATGGCAGCGCCGAAGCCGCAAGTTGTAGCGGCGTGACGGAAAGTCCGTGGCCGAAGGCGATGGTGATGGTGTTCACCCGCTGCCACGGGTCGGGCACGATCGGCGCCGCGCTTTCGCCGAGCTCGGTGTGGAGGCGGCTCAACAGGCCGATGCGGCGCAAGAACGCGCGGTGGCGCTCAATGCCGAGATCGAGCGCCATTTTCGCCGCGCCGATATTCGAGGAGTAGATGAAGATCTCGGGCACCGTCAGTCGGCGCCCCTGGCCGTGGAAATCGCTGATGGTGAAGGAGCCGACGTGGATCGGCTGACTCGCATCGTAGCTCGAGCGCATGGTGGCGCTGCCGCCGTCGAGCGCCGCCGCGGCGGTGAACACCTTGAACACCGAGCCCATCTCGTAGACGCCCGAGTTCATGCGATCGAGCCGATCCTTGTCGAGGGCCTGCTCGCGGTGATTGGGGTCGTAGTCAGGGAGCGACACCAAGGCCATGACCTCGCCGCTGTGGACGTCGATGACGACGCCGGCAGCGGCCTTGGCCTTGAAGGTGGTCATGGCGTGCTCGAGCTCCTCGCGCACGACATGCTGAACCCCGAGGTCGAGAGATATGGTGACGGTCTCGCCGCCGACCGCGTTTTCGGGATTGGACATCGCCAGCTGCGGATTGTCGTCGATGAACTTCTCGATGCCGGCGAGGCCCTTGTTGTCGACATTGACGAGGCCGACCACGTGGCAGGCGGTGGCGCCGACCGGATAGACCCGGCGATATTCCTCGATGAAGCCGAGGCCAGGAATGCCAAGCTCGTAGATCTCGGCCTGCTGGATCGGCGACAGCTCGCGGGCGATGGCCACGAATCGGCGCCCCTGCTTCAGCCGTTCGCGGAGCTCGGTGCTATCGATGTCGGGGAGCACGGTCGCGACCTGTTCGACGAGCTCGTCGCGGTCGATGACCTTGGCCGGATCGGCGTAGAGCGTCGCGCCCTTGATGTCGGTGGCGAGCAGCCGGCCGTTGCGGTCGAGAATGTCGGGCCGGTGCACCGTGGTCGAGATGTCGCGGATGCCGCCCGAACTCGGCGCCACGGCATCGAAGCCGAGGCTGACGAGGCGCCCGCCGACGGCCAGAAAGGCGACGGTGAAGGCAAGGCAGGCCAGCCGGTAGCGCCGCCGGCTCTTGGCGAGATAAGCGCGCTCGGCGGGAGTCGCAGTGACGCTGATATGAGGATCGCGGGCCAAGGGTGGAAATCTCACTTGCCGGGCGGCGACACCGTCACCGGCGGCAGCGGTTTGTCGTCGGCGGTGGCGACCGTCTTGGCGGGAGGCGGTGCGGCAGGCGCGGCAGGCTCAGGCGCGCTCGCGGCAGGCGCGGCCAGGGTTTGATGGGCAGCCTCGGTGCGGGCGCGCTCGAAGTCACTGTCGGAAACGGTATCGAGGGTGACCAGCTGATTCGGACGCGCCGGCCCAAGATTGAGATGCTTCTCGGCCAAACGCTCGATGCGCTCAGGCCGATTGAGCAGGCTCCATTCGGCGCGGAGCACGGCGACCGCGTCCCGCTCGGTCTCGATCTCTTTGCGCAGCGCTGCGATGTCCTCATCGAGGGCGCGCGATTGATATTTCACCTCGTAGATGACGTAGGCGAGCGCCACGAGCGCAAGCACGAGACAGATATTGACGAAACGCAACATGCCAAAAAAACCGCGACGAACGGTCCCCCTCAAGCCGGCAAAGCGATGCGCGGCACCCCCAAGGCCGCGAGGTCAAGAGCATGCGGCGGAGCCTCGGTCCGTTCCGCCGCCCTGAGGCGCGCGGAGCGGGATCTCGGGTTCAGCCTGATCTCTTCCTTTGATGGTGATACCGGACGACGGTTAAGAAGAATGAAGCTTGGCGCGAATGGCGCTGTTTTTTCTTGCGGCAGGTGGCGCGATCCGAGTGGAGCCGGCGCCGATCGCGCCGCGAAGAAGCGCTTGGCGATACGATCCTCGAGTGAGTGGAAGGTGACCACTGCAAGCCGGCCCTTGGGCTTCAAGAGATGTTCGGCGGCGCTTAATCCCCTGGCGAGCTCGACCAGCTCCTCGTTGAGATAGAGGCGAAGCGCCTGGAAGGTCCTCGTCGCCGGATGCTTGGGGTCGTCGTGGCGCCGGCCGAGGACGCCGGCGACGAGATCGGCAAGCTCGGCAGTCCGGGTGATCGGTGCTTCGGCGCGCCGTTTGACTATGGCGCGGGTGATCGACCTTGCGCGCTTCTCCTCGCCAAGGGTCGAGATGATGGCGGCGAGTTCGCCTTCCGGCAGATCATTGACGAGATCGGCCGCGGTCGGGCCGTCGTCCCCCATGCGCATATCGAGTGGGCCGTCCTGGCTAAAGGCGAAGCCGCGCTCGGGCTGATCGAGCTGCATGGAAGAGACGCCAAGATCAAGGGCAACGCCGTCGACGGCGCTGATGCCTTCGCCAGCGGCAATCTCCCCCATCTCGGCATAGCGGCCGAGCACGAATTTCAAACGACCGGGAAAATCAGCTTCGAGCCCCTTGGCGAACGCCTTAGCGCCAGGATCGCGGTCGATCGCGAGCACCTCGCAGCGGGCCGCCTCCAGCAGACCGCGGGCGTAACCGCCCGCGCCGAAAGTGCCATCGATGAAGAGCTTGCCGTCTTTGGGGTCGAGGGCCTCAATGACCTCTGAGAGCATCACGGGAATGTGGCGGGCCGGTCCGCCGGCGGCCGAAAAGCCCGTGCCGCGACCCGCCATCATTCCCGTGCTCCCTCTGGCCCGCCGCTTCCGCGGCGCCCCGCGCCGAGCAATTTGCGGAGATCGCGGACCTTTTGGCGCGCTTCCGCCAAATGCTGGTCAAATCGGCCTGGCTCCCACATCTGGAACTTCTCGCCGAGGCCGACAAAAGTGATGTGCGTAGTGATGCCGGCGTGCTCCCTGAGCCGCTCCGGCAGGATGGTGCGCCCGTCCTGATCGATAGAAAGGATTTCGCTGGTACCGAACAGCGCCGTGGCGAGGTGGTCGCGCTCGTCGGAATAGGGCGCCAGATCTTCGACAAGGCCGTTGATCTTGTCGACCAGCCGCTGGCCGCCAGCATCGAGCGCCGGCGCATCGAGCGACGGGTAGCAATAAATCCCATCAAGGCCGTCTTTGGCGAGGACGGTGCGGAAGGAAGCCGGAACGGAGACTCGGCCCTTGGCGTCGATCTTATTTGTGAATGCCGAGACAAATTGGTCCATCTCCCCCTCATCGGCACCTGGGCTCACCCAAGACTTGCGACACGCTCCAGGCGCGACTGCTTCGCTCGGAGATCTGGTGGGAGAGGCGGCGCGATCCCCCCGTGGCCTCAAAAGGAGCGCTGCCGGGCCTCTCCCACCTACTCACCGAACGGGCAAATATGGGATTACCTGGGATTTTATGGGTCGTCAAGGAATCAGATGGGATTAAGCTTAACGAAGCCGGGATTTCTGTGGGAAAGCGGCCACAGTGTTGGCGGTAATGGCGAGCACCCTCTCCCGACGCCACTTCGTCCCCACCACGATTGCCGCGGAGCGGCGAAGCGGTTTACAAAGTCTAAATCGGGCCGGCGGGACCTCCGTCGCCGCCCAGGAGTAACTGCGTTAAGAGCGGCGGGCCGCAGTGATGCTCACTCGACGGAAACGGCTAACGCTTGGGCTCGCCGCGCTGATGTTCGGTGCCGGCTCGGTCGCGCTTGCCGCGAGCGATGCGACCGAAGGCCCATTCGCCCGGCTCGGCCCGCCGGACGCTCCGGTCAAGCTCTATGCCGCCGAGCGCGGCGAAGGGCCGCCCGTGCTTTTGATCCACGGCTTCGGCACCAACACCTTCACCTGGCGCCGCATTGCGCCGGACCTCGCCCGCGATCACAAGGTCATTGCCGTCGACCTCAAAGGCTTCGGCCGCTCCGACAAGCCATTCGACGAACGCTACTCCGCCGCCGATCAGGCGGAGCTCCTGACGCAGCTCATTCTCGAGCGCGACCTTCGCAATCTCACCATCATCGGCCATTCCTATGGCGGCGGCATCGCACTCCTGCTTGCGCTTGAAGCCGATACGCGGCTTAAAGGCCGACTGTCGAAGCTCGTGCTGCTTGACACCATCGCCTATCCGCAAAATATCCCGGTGTTCTTCAGGATGCTCGACACGCCGGTGGTGTCGCAGCTCGGCGTGCGTATGGCGCCGCCGACCTTGCAGATCCAGCTCGCGCTGCGCATCGCCTATTTCGACAACAGCAAGATCGGCGACGACGAGATCGAGGCCTATGCCAAGCCGATGAAGACCGCGGCCGGCAAGCACGCCATCATCTACAGCGCACGCCAGATCATGCCCGATGACGTCGATGAGATCTCGGCCCGCTACGCTTCCATCGAACTGCCGACCCTGATCCTGTGGTGCGACCACGACCGGGTGGTGCCGGTTGGCGTCGGCCTCAAGCTCAGCCGCGAGATGCCCAATGCCCGCTTCGGCCTCGTCAACGCGTGCGGGCACATGCCGCAGGAGGAGCAGCCCGAACAAACCATGCTGCAAATCCGCGATTTTCTGGGCACGCCGGCACCAGAATAAGCTGTGATTATCGTAACCATAGAGAAATCTAATTTGCGCTGATGATGCGCCGCACGCAAAACTCGGGGCGAGCGCCCACAACCACTCGAACACAACGACAGAACACGATCGGATAGAGATATGGACGCAAAGACTGACGAGAGCGCGGGCAAATGCCCGTTCATGGGCGGCACCCGTGGACACCGGAACCGCGACTGGTGGCCGGAGCAGCTAGACCTCGAGGTTCTCCATCGGAACTCCAATTTGTCCGATCCGATGGGCGAGGACTTCGACTACGCCAAGGAGTTCAAGAGCCTCGACTTGAATGCCGTGATCGAGGATCTGCGCGCCTTGATGACCAACTCGCAAGAGTGGTGGCCGGCCGACTTCGGGCACTATGGTGGACTGTTCATCCGCATGGCGTGGCACAGCGCGGGCACCTACCGCATCACCGACGGCCGCGGCGGCGCCGGTGCCGGCCAGCAGCGCTTCGCGCCGCTCAACAGCTGGCCGGACAACGCCAATCTCGACAAGGCGCGTCGGCTGTTGTGGCCGATCAAGCAGAAATACGGCAAAAAAATCTCGTGGGCCGACCTGATAATTCTAAGCGGCAACGTCGCGCTCGAATTCGATGGGCTTCAAGACATTCGGCTTCGCCGGAGGCCGCGCCGATGTCTGGGAACCCGAAGAGCTCTACTGGGGTCCCGAGGGGACGTGGCTGGGCGACGAACGCTACAGCGGCGAACGCCAGCTTCAGGAACCGCTCGGCGCGGTCCAGATGGGCCTGATCTACGTCAATCCGGAAGGGCCGAACGGCAAGCCGGATGCGGTCGCGGCGGCCAAGGACATCCGCGAGACGTTCTTCCGCATGGCGATGAACGACGAGGAGACCGTGGCGCTGATCGCCGGCGGTCACACCTTCGGTAAAACCCACGGCGCTGGCGATCCGTCATTCCTCGGTCCGGAGCCGGAACACGCCTTGATCGAGGATCAGGGCCTCGGCTGGAAGAGCACCCATGGCACCGGCTTCGGCGCCGACACCATCACCGGCGGCCCGGAAGTCACCTGGACGCAAACGCCGACGAAGTGGAGCAACCTCTTCTTCGACAACCTGTTCAAGTACGAATGGGAATTGGAGAAGAGCCCAGCCGGCGCCTATCAGTGGAAGGCCAAGGACGCGGAAGCCACGATCCCGGACGCCCACGACAAGTCGAAGAAGCATGTGCCGACCATGCTGACCACGGACCTGTCGCTGCGGCTCGACCCTGCCTACGAGAAGATATCGCGCCGCTTCCACGAGCACCCGGACCAGTTCGCCGACGCGTTTGCCAGGGCGTGGTTCAAGCTTACCCATCGCGACATGGGCCCGATCGCGCGCTACCTCGGCCCGCTCGTTCCAAAGGAAGAGCTGGTTTGGCAGGATCCGATCCCGACGATCGATCATGAATTGGTCAGCGAACAAGACATCGCGGCACTGAAGGCGAAAATTCTCGCGTCCGGCCTCACGGTGTCGCAGCTTGTCTCGGCTGCCTGGGCGTCGGCTTCGACGTTCCGCGGCTCGGACAAACGGGGCGGCGCCAACGGCGCGCGCATTCGCCTTAGCCCGCAGAAGGACTGGGAGGTCAACCAGCCGGCTCAGCTGGCGGCGGTGCTCCGGAAGCTCGAAGCGATCCAGAAGGAGTACAACGCTTCGCAGACCGGCGAGAAGAAGGTGTCGCTCGCCGACCTGATCGTTCTCGGCGGCTCCGCGGCGATCGAGAAGGCCGCGAAGGATGCCGGCATCGACGTGACGGTGCCGTTCATGCCGGGGCGCATGGACGCGTCGCAGGATCAGACCGACGTCGAGTCCTTCGCCGCGCTCGAGCCGCGTGCCGACGGCTTCCGCAACTATCTCGGCGGCGAGCAGTTCATGATGCCCGAGGAGGCCTTGGTGGATCGGGCGCAATTGCTGACGCTGACGGGTCCCGAGATGACGGTTCTCGTCGGCGGCCTGCGCGTCCTCGGTGCGAATGCCGGCGGGTCCAAGCACGGTGTCTTGACCAAGACCCCTGGGGCTTTGACGAACGACTTCTTCGTCAACCTGCTCGACATGAGCACCCAATGGCAGGCCGCCGGCTCCGATGGCGTGTACGAGGGCCGCGACCGCAACACCAACGCCTTGAAGTGGACCGGCACCCGTGTCGACCTGATCTTCGGGTCGCACTCGCAGCTACGGGCGCTTGCGGAGGTCTACGCCTGCGCGGACTCGAAGGAGAAGTTCGTGAAGGACTTCGTGGCGGCCTGGACCAAGGTCATGAACGCCGATCGCTTCGACCTGGCCTGATCACGACTGACGGCGAAGGGCGACGCAGCCCGATCGCACACTATCGCTGCCAAACGGCCGGGGTTCGTCCCGGCCTTTTCGGTTGCCGTGATTCTTGGGAACGCGACTCCGTCGCTAAGGCGCCGTGCCCCGCATGAAATGCATGACGAGCGAGATCAGAAGCAAGACGAGGAAAATGAAAAACAGGATCTTGGCGATACCGGCCGAGGCCCCGGCGATGCCGCCAAAGCCGAGCGCGCCGGCAACGAGCGCAATCACCAGAAATACCAAAGCCCAATACAGCATCTCAGCTCTCCTTCGCGTTAGCCTGTGGTGATAACGTGAGAGAGCGGCCAAAGTTTCGTTGATCTGACCTTGATCTGAGATGGAGACTGGCGCGAAGGGCTTCCTCCGCGCCAGTCATAAGCATGCCACCAGGCCTGTAAGCCGGGTTCTGTGCCCCGCGTTGCCGCGGGGCGATGACCATTCATCTCGGACGCCTGTCGCCAGGCGTCTCATGCGACCAACCCGGGCGGCTCGTCTGGAAACGGGACTGGCGGGTTTAACGCCGCCACGCCGCCCCTATTTGGTCTTGCTCCCGGTGGGGTTTGCCGTGCCGTCCTTGTTGCCAAGGCCGCGGTGCGCTCTTACCGCACCCTTTCACCCTTACCTCGAAAATCCGAGGCGGTTTGCTTTCTGTGGCACTATCCCTGGGGTCGCCCCCGCCGGAGGTTATCCGGCACCGTGCTTCCAAGGAGCCCGGACTTTCCTCCCTGCCCGCCAAATACGCTGGCAACTTGCAGAGCGGCCATCCGGCCTGCTGACTTGGGTAATAAGGGAGGTTAAAGGCCTGGCGTCAAGCGTGCGCAGTCGCGGGGAAGATCTGGAGCGCCATCTCGGCGAGCTCGCGCAAGTGCTTGCGGCTCGCGCCGCCTGCGGCCTGGACCGCCATGCCCTGCATCACGGTGGAGACGTAGCGGGCAAGACGCGCGGGCTCGGCGTTCGGCGACAAGTCGCCCTCTTTCTTGGCGCGCTCGAGCCGCTTGCGGATCAGCACCTCGCCTTGCGCCCGCCGCGCGGCGAGGTCCTTTCGCACCGTTTCGCACTCATCGCCGCCGCAGAGCGCGGCCTGGACCATGAGACAGCCTGACGGGTTGTCGCTTCCGCTCAAGCGATCGGCAACGCCGAGAAGCAATCGGCTCATGGCCTCGCGCGCCGTCGGCGCCGCGAAGGCCTCGGCCATGATTTCGTCGCGCCGCGCCTCGTAGCGGTCGAGCGCCTTCCTGAAGAGTGCTTCCTTGTTGCCGAAGGCGGCGTAGAGGCTCGGCGGATTGATGCCCATGGCCGACGTCAGATCGGACACCGACGTGCCCTCATAGCCCCGCTCCCAGAACACGTAGAGCGCCTGGTCGAGGGCCTGATCCAGATCGAAGGCGCGGGGGCGTCCCTTTGCCACGGGGTGAGTTTCCTTCACTTTTTTATTACACACTACATAATGCACTTGACACTCGGCGTCCAGCTTCTAGATGTGTATCACTTGCTACATAAATCTTAAAGGAGCTGACCATGTCCAAGCCAGTCGCAGCCAAAGAGTTCAGCGTATTATCAACCTCCAAGCCGCTCGCCGGGAAGGTCGCCCTGGTTACCGGCGGCTCGCGCGGTATCGGCGCGGCGATCGCCCGGGCCCTCGCGGACCAGGGCGCCGACGTCGCGGTGAGCTATGCCGCGTCCGCCGACAAAGCCGAGGCGGTCGTGAGAGACTTACGGGACGACGGCGTGCGCGCCAAGGCGTTCAAGGCCGATCAGGCCGATGCGAAGCAAGTCGAAACGCTCGTGCACAGCGTCGCCAAGGAGTTCGGGCGCCTCGATATCCTCGTCAACAATGCCGGCGTGTTCGCGGGCGGCGCCGTCAACGATCCGGAGGCCGATGTCTCCGCACTCGAGCGTCTCTTTGCCGTGAATGTCGGCGGCGTCACCGCGGCCGTACGGGCGGCGGTGCAGTTCATGGGCGAAGGCGGACGCATCATCACCATCGGTTCGGTGGCCGGCGAGTTATCCCCAGTGCCCGGTTTCGCCGATTATTCCGCGACCAAGGCGGCGGTTGCCGGCTACACCCGCGGCTGGGCGCGCGATCTCGGCGCCAAAGGCATCACCGTCAATACCGTCCAGCCTGGTCCGATCGATACCGACATGGCGCCGAAAGACGGCCCCGTGGCAGACATGTTGAAGGCCGGAACTGCACTTGGCCGTTATGGAAAGCCTGAAGAGGTCGCGGCTGCGGTCGCGTTCCTTGCGGGTCCCGCGGCCGCCTACATCACCGGCACGACGCTGAACGTCGATGGCGGCTTCACCGCCTAGCAACGACAACCAGGGCGAAGCTGCTTCGGCTTCGCCCTGATCGCGACTTTAATTGGTGATGTCGAAATCCATGCCGTCGAAGGTATAGCGCGGGACTTGCGTCCAGACACCGTCCTCCTGCACCGGGACCTTGTGCACTTTGACGTTGTCGACTTCGAGCTTGCCGGTCTTCTCGTTCACCCAGAAATCGATGTCGTAATATTCATCCTGGCTGCCGGGCTTACGGAAGTCGGTGCAGGCGAAATATTCCCCATTCTTCTTCAGATGGCGTACCGGCTGGTGGATCTCGACAAATTCAAGCGGAAGGGTCTCTCCGGTCTTGTCATCCTTGATTTCGAGGTTGCCGTCCTTGTCCTTATGGGTTGCGATGTAGTTGTGGATGGCGCTCATCACGTGCCACGCGCGAGTCACTTCCATGTCGCCGGGATGCTCCTGCACCGGCAGCCACCACCAGGCGACCGGAAGCCGCGTGATCATGTAATAGCTGTCGCCATCGCGCTTCGGTCCCTTCTGCACCCGGATGTCCATCAGCTTCAGCTCTTGGCCTTCGGGCTTGAACCAGAAGTCGATGGCGTATTGCTTCTTGGGCTCGTCCTTATCGTCGAAGATGACGTTGGCGAACCAGCCATAGCCTTCCATGCCGCGCACGACCTTGATTTTGTCGAAGGTGAGATGGAGGTCGGCGTTAAGCTTGGGGTCGTGGAAGACGAAGGCGCCGTCCTTAGTGCGTTCATCAATCGTCTTTTTCACGGCGTCGTTGACGTCGGCTTCCTTGAAGTCCTTGGCACCCTTCGCCGCGGCCTCAGCCTTCGCCGCCTCGAATTCGCGCGCCTTTTTGAGCGTGCCTTCGGGATCCTTGAGGAAGGCGGCTTTCGATTTCTCCGACGAGAAGCAGTAGACTTTGCCGTCCTCGCCGGTCCAGGTCACCGAGCAGTCGGTCTTTATGTTCTGGCCCTCGGACAGGCCCATGACGCAATAGTCGTCGAACTCACCTTTGACGGGAGCCGGCGACGCGACGGGCGTTGACGAGCTGGCGGCGTCCTCAGCCGCCGCGGGGGCCGCCGTGGCAAGGCCAAGCAGCAACGCGGCTGCCACGACGGAAAAGATGGGGCCCCTAATCATGGCGTTTCTCCTCGTGAGTCTTGGGATTTTTGCTCAAGGCTTTCGCCTTGATTGCCTGTTTCCTGGCGGATTGTCAGCATTCGGTATGTAACCGAAGTCACGCTCTGTCCAATCGCGTGTGCGTGATCTGGAGACAATTTGCCAGGTGTTTCTTGGAGTTAGGCGCCTCCGGCGCCAGCGCACGCCAGCGCTGCTGTAACGACATTGTGTGCGTGGCGCGGGGCTTGGCTGTTTCATACTCGCGCCGCAAAAGAGGAGTGGTTCGGCTCATCATGGTCGACGAGAACCTGATCAGCCGCTGGATGGCGGCGTTTCCTAATCTTCCAGAACTCGAGCCCGAGCACCGCGTCGAGATGCTCGAGAACATCGGCTTCAACCGGCTGAAGAGCGGCGACATCGCCTATCGTCAGGGCCAGCGCTGCAATGCCTATGTGATGTGCATCGAGGGACGCACCCGGGTCTTCAAAATCTCGGAGTGCGGGCGCGAGATCCTGCTTTATCAGGTTGGTCCCGGAGAAACCTGCGTGCTCACCACTTCCTGTCTCATGGCGGGCCGCGGCTTTCCCGCCGAGAGCAGCGCCGAGACCGACGTGCTGCTGGCAGCACTACCGGCGCCGGTGTTTCACCGGCTGCTAACCGCATCCGCTCCGTTCCGCCAATTCGTCCTCAACAATTACGGCGACCTGCTGTCGAGTTTGATTACCCTCGTCGATGAGGTGGCGTTCGCCAGCCTCGATCTCAGGCTGGCGCGGCGGCTGCTCGCCGAGGCCGACGATCGGGGCATCGTCGCCAAGACGCATCAGCAGCTTGCGCTCGATCTCGGCAGCGTGCGCGAGGTCATCACGCGCTATCTCGGCGAATGGGAGCGCGCCGGCTGGGTGCGCGCATCGCGTGGCAGCATCGAGGTCCGCGATCCTGGCGCGCTGGCGAGCTACGGCACCGCCAGCAATGCTTGAGCGCTGATTGACGAGGCAAGCCCGAGCCTTGAAGGTGCCATTTCCCGCCAGCATCCTCGCAATGATCAAAGCAACACCCGACGCCAAGGAGACGTCCATGATCCGGAGCCTATGCCTGCCTGTCTTGACCGGAGCGCTGATGCTCGTTGCCGCCGGCGCCGCGTCGGCCGGGACGGGCGAGTTCGACAATCTGTGCGCCGAAGGCCTCGCCCTCGGTAAGGAGATAAAGACCGACTGCTCCGTCAACGAGACCATCGACGGCAAGACCTATTGCTTCGGCAACGAAATTGCCAAGACGCTGTTCATGAAGAATCCGGAGGGCAACCTGGCCAAGGCGCAGGAGTATTACTCCAGCAAGAAGCAATAGCGCGAGGCGGCTCACACCACCGGCGACGCCCGCGACGCGGCGAGCAGCCGCGCCAGCGTATCGCGCGTCGAGGCATCTGCGCGGCCGTCGATCCGCTCGGGGCGAAAGTGGCGCTGAAAGGCTTCAACCACGTTCTCCAGGCCGCGGCCGTAGGTGCTCGTGATCTCAACGCCATAGCCATAGGCGGCAAGATCCTGCTGCAGCTTGGTGACGGCCTCGCCCTCGTCGCCGGGGCCGAGGCCGGGATCGTCGCCGAGAGGGGCTGGCGCCACCCAAAGGCCGATGCCCGTACGCGCGAGCCGCGCCCAATCGAACTTCTCGCCGGGATCGCGTTTTCGGCCGGGCGCGATGTCGGAATGAGCGAGCACGCGCTCAGGCCTGATGGTGCGCCGGGCGAGGATGTCGAGGCAGAGCGCCTCGACGGCGCCCATCTGTGCCTCGGGAAAGTCGCGATATTCGATGTCGTGACCCGGATTGTGGATCTCGATGCCGATGGCGCAGGAGTTGATATCGGTCTCGCCGGCCCAGAGACTCTGGCCTGCGTGCCAGGCGCGCTCTCCCTCGCGCACCATCTGGGTGATGTTCCCCTCCTCGTCGACGAGGTAGTGGCATGACACTTTGGAGTCTTCGCGGGTCAGCCAGTCGAGCGCGGCCTCGGCGGACGCCATGCCGGTGTAGTGCAACAAGAGCAAGTCGGGCTTGCGGCCGTTCCGCCGCGGCTCGCGGTTCGGCGCCGGGCACCATAACGTTGCAAGCGGGGTGTCTGGGGCTGTGGTCATCGTGTCTGCAAAGTCGTCATTCCGGCGTAAGCCGGAATCCAGACTGATTGAAGCCGAGTACGGTTCGTGGATCCCGGCTTACGCCGGGATGACGGGCATGAAAGCTACATGCCGCGCTCACGCGCGATCTGGTCATAGGCCTCATTGATGACCGAGACCTTCTCGGTGGCGATGGCCACGAACTCTTTCGGCACGCCGCGCGCGATCAGCTTGTCGGGGTGATTGTCGGCGACGAGCTTGCGGTAGTGGCTCTTCAGCGCCTCGTTGCTGATCGAGGGCGTGATGCCCAAAACGTCATAGGGATTGCGTTTGGCCGCCGTGACGTGGCGTGCTTTGATATAGGCGAACTCCGTGTCGCTGATGCCGAAGCGCTTGGCCACCTGATGCAGGAACTGCTCCTCGCGCGGATGCAACGTCTCGTCGGCCTTGGCGATATGAAACAAGCCTTCGAGCACATCCTCGAGTAGTTTGCGGTTGCCCTTGAACATGGTCGCAAGCTGCTCGGCATAGGCCTCGTAGCCAGCGACATCCTGCTTGGCGAGATTGAACACGCGCGCGACGTTCTTCATCTCGCCTTCCGGAACCTTGAACACTTCCTTGAAAGCGTTGACCTCATCCATGGTGACGACGCCGTCGGCCTTCGCCATCTTGGCGCCGAGCGCGATCACGCCAACGGTGAAGGCCACCTGATTTTCGGCGGGCCCGTCCTCCTCCTGGCCGCGATCGATCGCGTAGTGACCTGCCACGCCGCCAACGAGCGCTCCAATCGGACCGCCAACGGCAAGCCCCGCCGCAGCGCCAGCCAGCTTTCCCCAAATCGACATTGCCGCAATCCCCCAGACTGTTTGCGCCTAGAGCATAAGGATTTTCTGTAAGCCCCGCATGTGGATAATCGTTCCCGCGCCGTGGCGCCAGAGCCGAGTTCAGGACTTCGACGGGGCCGGCCCCAAATCGCGGAAATTGGCGAGAATCGAGAGCTGCGGCTCATCGACCTCGAGGCCTGCCTGGAGGCGGCGTTCGACATGGTAGGAGCGGGCGAAGCACCAGACGAACAGCCACAGCGTCAGGAGAATGGTGAGGGCGCTCCCGATCAGAACGAAGATGTGGCCAAGCCCGAACAGGTCGGCTCCGGCGACGATGAAGGCCTCGACGATGATGCCAAAGCCGCCGGCGACCACGATCGCGGCGCTGAGCGAGGTGATGAAGATGGTAATCGGATTGCCGCTGCCGTAGGGCTGGCGGGAGGTCGTAACTTCGCTGTCCATGGCCGGACCCTATAGCCGAGGGTGCATGGGCCCGACAAGGGGCATCCTGCCCCTGCGGTTCGCCGGTTTAGGACCGCGGCACCGGACGTCGGATGCGGCGGGAGGCGCCGACGATCTCGACGCCCTTAGTGCCCACGAACTGGTCGAGATTCATGGTGATGTAATAAGGCGCGGCGATAGGCAACACGAGGCCGTTCTTGACGCAGCCGACGACGACGGTGCGCCAATAGGCCGGGCGACCGCTATAGGCCTCGTGGCTGAGCGACACCTCCATGTTGGTGTAAGGCTTCATGCCGCTCACGGTGAGTTGATAGACGCCGCGCCCCGCGTACCACTGAATATCGACATCATTGAAATCGATCGGGTAGCACTCGCCGGTCAGGCTCCAGGCCCGCTGTAGCAGCCCATGCATCGGTGGCGGCTGCGGCAGAGGCTGCGCCGAGGCTGCAACCGCGCCGGCGGTCATCATCGCTCCGAGGCCTAAGGCCAGCCCCCATCGGTTGCGCTGCATCGTGTCCCCCATTTGTCTTTGATAACAGCCTAAAGGGAGACTGTGACGGTCTCAAGGTCTCGCGCCCTCAGGCGAAGATCAGCTTCAGGAGAAAGGCCGCGGCGATCACGGCTGACGCGCCATTGATGTCGCGGACGCGGCCCGACAGCAGCTTCAGGGCCACATAGGCGATGAAGCCGAGGCCGATGCCGGTGGCGATCGAATAGCTCAAGGGGATCATCAAGGCGATGGCGAGCGCCGGGATGTATTCGGTCGGCTCGTCCCAGCGAATGGCGCCGAGGCTGGTAGCCATCAGACAAGCGACGAAAAGAAGCGCCGGTGCCGTGGCGTAGGTCGGCACGGTGTGGGCCAGCGGCGCCAGGAACAAGCTGGTAACGAAGAGCGCGGCGACGACGAGGGCGGTGAGCCCGGTGCGGCCACCCTCCTCCACGCCCGCCGCGCTTTCGATATAGGCGGTGGTGGTCGAGGTGCCGAGGGCGGCGCCGAGCATGGCGGCGCCGGAATCGGCGAGGAGTGCCTGGCGCAGCCGCGGCAAGCGGCCGTCCTCGTCGAGAAGATGCGCCTGGCGCGCGACCCCGATCAGAGTCCCCGCGGTGTCGAGCAGGGTCACGAGCAGGAGCGTCAGGGTAATGGTGACGAAGCCCAGCTGAAAGGCGCCGGCGAGATCCATTTGCAGGAAGGTCGGCGCCAGCGACGGCGGAACGGCGGCAAGACCGTGCCAGGGCTCGAGCCCGAGCCAGACGGCGGCGAGCGTGACGGCGATGACACCGAAGATGATCGCGCCCGGTACTTTGCGCGCAGCAAGTCCTGCGATCAGCAGGAATCCGGCCACGGCGAGCAGAGCCTTCGGCTGCGACAGATCGCCGAGAGTGACGAGGGTGGTGGTATCGCCGGCGACGATCCCCGCATTGTGCAAGCCGATCAGGGCGAGAAACAGCCCGATGCCTGCGGCGATGCCGAGCTTGAGGTTCATCGGGATCGCATTGATCAGCCATTCGCGCAGCCGCGTCAGTGAAATCAGAAAGAACAGCACGCCGGACAGGAACACGCAGCCGAGCGCGAGCTGCCAGCTGCCGCCGAGCTCCGGCACCATGTTGAAAGCGAAATAGGCATTGAGCCCCATGCCCGGCGCGAGCGCGATCGGGTAGTTGGCGTAGAGGCCCATGATCGCGCTGCTCGCCGCGGCTGCAAGGCAGGTGGCGACGAACACGGCGCCATGATCCATGCCGGCCTGTTCCAGGATCGCCGGGTTCACGAACATGATGTAGGCCATGGTGAGGAAGGTGGCGACGCCGGCGCGAAGCTCGGTGGCGATGCTCGTTCCCGCACACGAAAGGCCGAAGAAGCGGTCAAGCAGACCGACCGGCCCGCTCGCCTGAAGTTCTGTGCTGGCCTGTTCCTTCGGGGACATGTCCCTTGCCATTGCCCCTCCCCCGCTCAGTTGATACTGGCTTACATCCCTTCGTCGATGATGACAAAGCCGAGGTGTATCGTATGGGACTTTACGCGCTTGACGGTGAGGCACCCGAGCTTCCGGCCGACGGGCTTTATTGGCTGGCCGAGACGGCGGCGGTGATCGGGCGCGTGCGGCTCCATTCCGATGTCAGCATCTGGTGGGGTTCGGTGCTCCGTGGCGACAATGAATGGATCGACATCGGCGCGCGGTCGCAGATCCAGGACAACTGCACGCTGCACACCGATCCAGGTTTTCCCCTCACCGTCGGCGTGGACTGCGTCATCGGCCATAACGTCGTGCTCCATGGCTGCACCATTGGCGATGCGACCCTGATCGGCATGGGGGCGACGATCCTGAACGGCGCCAAAATCGGCGCCAATTGCCTCGTCGGCGCCGGGGCCTTGATCACCGAGGGCAAAGAGTTTCCAGACAATTCGGTGATCGTCGGTGCGCCGGCAAAACTGATCCGCGAGGCCGACGACAAGACCCGCGCCATGACCGCACGGGCGTCGGACGTCTACGTCAAGCGCTGGAAGCGTTATGCCGCGGGGCTGAAGCGGATCGGATGACGCGCGGCCGCACATGGCAGTTCTGCATCGATCGCGGTGGCACCTTCACCGACATCGTCGCGCACGCGCCCGACGGGCGGCTGATCATCCACAAGCTTCTCTCCGACAACCCTGAAGTCTATGAGGACGCGGCGACGGCCGGCATCGCCGATCTCCTCGGCGTACCGCGGGGCGATCCGCTGCCGACGGAACTGATCGAGAGTGTCAAGATGGGCACCACGGTCGCCACCAACGCGCTCCTCGAGCGCAATGGCGACCGGGTTTTGCTCGTCGTCAGCGAGGGATTCCGCGACGCGCTCGAGATCGGCTACCAGGCGCGGCCCAAGATTTTCGCGCGCCACATCGAGAAGCCGTCGATGCTCTACGAGCGCGTGGTCGAGGTGCCCGAGCGCATCTTTGCCGACGGCGCCGTCGAGACGCCGCTCGATCGAGGCGTGCTGAAGGACGCGCTCGCCGCGGCCCGGGACGACGGCATCGATGCCGTGGCCATCGTCTTTATGCATGCTTATGCGCATCCTGAACATGAGCGCCAGGCCGCGCGCGTCGCCCTCGAAGTGGGCTTCGCGCAGATCTCGGTCAGTCACGAGGTCAGCGCCCTGGTCAAGTTCGTCGGCCGCGGCGACACCACCGTGGTCGACGCCTATCTCTCGCCACTCCTCCGCCGCTATGTGGACCGCGTCGCAGCAGCGCTTTCGTCGGAGAAGAGCGAGACCACGCTCTTGTTCATGCAGTCGTCCGGCGGCCTGACCTCGGCTCATCTGTTCAAAGGCAAGGACGCCATCCTCTCAGGACCGGCCGGCGGTCTGGTCGGCGCCGTGGAGACCGCGAGAATCGCCGGCTTCCACCGCGTCATCGGCTTCGACATGGGTGGCACCTCGACCGACGTCTGCCACTACGACGGCACGTACGAGCGCACCTTCGAGAGCGTGGTCGCGGGCGTTCGCGTACGGGCGCCGATGATGCTGATCCACACCGTCGCCGCCGGTGGCGGCTCGATTCTCGTCTATGACGGCGCGCGCTTCCGCGTCGGGCCGGATTCGGCCGGCGCCGTTCCAGGGCCTGCCTGCTACCGCCGCGGCGGTCCGCTCACCGTCACCGACGCCAATGTCATGGTCGGCAAGCTCGTGCCGGACTTCTTCCCCAGGATCTTCGGGCCGGGCCAGGACCAGCCGCTCGACGCCGTCACGGTGCATACGCTTTTCGCCGCGCTCGCCCGCGAGATCGGCGACGGGCGCGAGCCTGCGGCCGTCGCCGACGGCTTCATCAGAATCGCGGTCGAGAACATGGCGAACGCGATCAAGACCATCTCGGTGCAGCGAGGCTATGACGTCGAGGACTATGTGCTCAATTGCTTCGGCGGCGCCGGCGGCCAGCACGCCTGTCTCGTCGCCGATGCGCTGGGCATCTCCCACGTGCTGCTGCATCCCCTCTCCGGCGTGTTGTCGGCTTATGGCATGGGGCTCGCCGAGCTGAAGGCGACGCGGAGCCAGGCGGTGCTGCGCCTCCTCGACGAAGAGGGCCTCGAAGCGGCGGAGGCTGTTGCCGCGCCGCTTGCCGACGATGCGTCGCGCGAGCTCGAGAGCCAAGGCGTCACCCGAGACGGCATTCGCATCGTGGAAGAGGCGCATCTCCGTTATCTCGGTACCGACAGCTCCCTTCCGGTCTCAATGCCGGGCCGCGCTTCACCTCTCCCCAATGGGGAGAGGTCGGCTGCTCCGCGCGTGAAGCAGCCGGGTGAGGGGGACCAAACTGCGCGCGAGGCCCCCCTCACCCCAGCCCTCTCCCCACCGGGGAGAGGGGGTTCCGCCTTCTCTGCCGTGAGTCGGCACGACCTGCTCGCACATATGAGAGCCGCGTTCGAAGAGCTGCACCGGCGGCGCTTCGGCTTCACCAGCCCCGACAAGCCGGTCGAGATCGAGGCCATCGAGGTCGAAGCTCTCGGCGGCGGCGGCCATCCCACCGAGCCGGACCTCGCGTTTGCGGCTGACCGTCCGCCGGTTCCACACACCACGACGCGGCTCTTCACCGGCGGCGCCTGGCACGACGCGCCGGTGTTCCTACGGGACGACCTCGGCGCGGATCAGCGCATCTCCGGGCCTGCACTCATCATCGAGCCGCACCAGACCGTGGTGGTCGAGCCGGGCTGGCAGGCCGAAGTCACCGCGAAGAACCATATTCTTCTCAGACGCATCGGCCAGCGCGACGCGAGGCTTGCGCTCGACACGAGCCCCGATCCCGTGCTGCTCGAAGTCTTCAACAAGCGCTTCACCGCCATCGCCGAGCAAATGGGTTACGCGCTGCAGAACACCGCGCGCTCGGTCAACATCAAGGAGCGGCTCGACTTCTCCTGCGCCATCTTCGATCGCGACGGGCAGCTCGTCGCCAACGCCCCGCACATCCCGGTGCATCTCGGCTCCATGGACCGGAGCGTGGCCACCGTGGTCCGCGAGGTCGGATCGGAGCTAAAGCCCGGCGACGTGTGGATGCTGAACGCGCCCTATAATGGCGGTACTCATCTTCCCGACATCACCGTAGTGACGCCGGTGTTCGCTGAAGACGGCGCCGAGATCCTGTTCTTCGTCGCCGCCCGCGGGCATCATTCCGATATCGGCGGCATCGCGCCGGGGTCGATGAGCCCGAAGGCGACGCGGATCGAGGAGGAAGGCGTCTATATCGACCCGTTCAAGCTGGTCGATGGCGGCCGGTTCCGCGAGGACGCGGTGCTGGCGCTTCTCACCGAAGGCCCCTACCCCGCGCGCAATCCGACCCAGAATATTGCCGACCTCAAGGCGCAAGCCGCGGCCAACGCCAAGGGCGTCGAGGAGCTGCACAAGCTCGTCGCCACGTATGGCCTCGATGTGGTCGAGGCCTATATGGGCCACGTTCAGGACAATGCCGCCGCGAGCGTCGCCCGGGTCATCGTCGAACTCGAGCCGTCAAGCTTCGAGATCGAGACCGACAGCGGCGCTCGCATCAAGGTCGCGATCAGCGTCGACCGCGACCGCGGCAAGGCTATTGTCGACTTCACCGGCACCAGCGCCCAGCAGCCCGACACCTTCAACGCGCCGGAGCCGATCACGCGCGCTTGCGTGCTCTACGTGTTCCGCACCCTCGTCGATGATGACATTCCGCTCAACGCCGGCTGCCTGCGTCACATCGAGATCGTGGTCGAGGACGGCTCGCTGCTCGCGCCGCGCTATCCCGCCGCGGTCGCCGCCGGCAATGTCGAGACCAGCCAGACCGTCGTTAATTGCCTCTATGGTGCGCTTGGCGTGCTCGGATCGGCGCAGGGCACCATGAACAATCTCACCTTCGGTAATGCCGACACCCAATATTACGAGACGATCTGCTCCGGCGCGCCCGCCGGGCCCGGCTTCGACGGCGCGGCGGCAGTGCAGACTCATATGACCAATTCGCGGCTCACCGATCCGGAGGTGCTCGAGCTCCGCTACCCCGTCCTCCTCGAGCGTTTCGATATCAGGCGCGGGTCTGGCGGCAACGGCCGCTGGCGCGCCGGCGACGGGACCCTTCGTGTCATTCGATTTCTGGAACAGATGCAATGCGCCATTCTCTCCGGCTTCCGGCGGGTGCGGCCCTTCGGTGCTCACGGTGGCGAGCCCGGGGAGCTCGGCGCGAACTTCGTGCGGCGCAAGGACGGGCGCCTGGAGAGCCTGGAGGCTTGCGCGCAGACCATCGTCGAGCCAGGCGAGGCCATCGTCATCAAGACGCCGACCGGCGGTGGTTATGGACCTGTTGGCGAGCGGGACTAGGCTGGCAACTCGCTCTCGCCGCTGATACCACTGGGCCCAGCCGTGCGAGCTGTGACGCCGTCGGACCCACCTGGAGGCCAGCATGGCCAGGTCGAGCAAGAACAAGGGCCGCCACGCGAGCGACGCCCCGGCGTCGGCAATCGAGACCGCGCCGATCGTCACCGCCACCGCCGACTATGAGCGTTGGCTTCACAAGCGCATCGTCGTCGTCGAGCCGGACCTCGAGCAGAAGCACAAAGCCATGGCGAGCTCGCTCTTCGTGCTCCTGCGCGGGACTTTTTATCGCTGGGGTCCGCTCTGGCTTCAGACTTGCCCGGAGCTCGCCGCATCGCCCGAGGTCCTGGCGGTGGGCGACCTTCATGTCGAGAATTTCGGCACCTGGCGGGATGCCGAGGGCCGGCTCGTCTGGGGCGTCAACGATTTCGATGAAGTGGCCCGGATGCCCTATGCGCTTGATCTGGTGCGGCTGGTCACGAGCGCCATCCTCGCCCAACGTGACAGCGACCTCAGCATCGCTCCGAGCGACGCGGCGGCCGCGGTGCTCGACGGCTATACCGGTTTCCTGGACGCCGGCGGCAATCCCTTCATCCTCGAGGAGAGCCATCCGAGCTTACGCGCGATGGCGACCGGCGCCGAGAGGGCGCCGACGCCGTTCTGGGACCGGATCGGCAAGCTCCCGCCCGCAACGCCGCCCAAACCTATCCGGCGGCTGCTGCTCGGGTGGTTGCCTGAGGGAGCGACGGACATCGCCTTCTATTCCCGGATCGCCGGCGTCGGCAGCCTCGGCCGCCCGCGCTACGTCGTGACGGCCACCTGCAATGGCGGCCTGGCGGCGCGCGAGGCCAAGGCGTGGTTGCCGTCAGCTTGGGGCTGGGCCACGAACCGACCGAAGGAGCGGGCCAATGCCGTTCGGCTGCTGAAGCGCGCGGTGCGGCAACCGGACCCCTATTACGCCGTCGATGACGGCTGGGTCATTCGCAGGCTCGGCCCGCATTGTGGTCGCATCGAGCTGGCGCAGTTTCCCAAGCAGCGCGACGAGCGGCTCATTCTCAGAGATATGGGGCGGGAGACCGCCAATCTGCATTTGGCGACACCGGGCCGTCGGACCAAGGTGCTGCGCGATCTTGCGGCACGGAAGGCAGACTGGCTCCTCGCCGCGGCGGAGGCCATGGTCAAGGCCACCGAACGTGACTGGCAGGCCTTCCGCGCCTCGCGGGCGAGCTGAGGGGAACGCGCGTCGCGGGGGCTAGGCGCGGATCTCGTGACGGCCGAAGGGAGGACGGATCATGACCAACGTGCTGATCTCGGGCGGCGGCATCGCCGGGCTCACGCTTGGCATCTTGCTCAAAGAGGCTGGTTTCGAGCCGCTGGTGATCGAGCGCGAGCCTCGTCTCCGCGCCGAGGGCTACATGATGGACTTCTTCGGCTCGGGCTGGGACGTCGCCGAACGCATGGGCCTGGTGCCGCAGCTCCGCGCCATCCACTATCCGATCGACTTCATGCAATTCGTCGACGATCACGGCGAGACCTACGTCTCGGTGCCGATCGACGTCGTGCGGCGCGCACTCGGCGGCAACTATGTCTATCTCCGCCGCTCCGACCTCGAGCACATCCTCTACGAGCGCGCCGTTGCTTCAGGCGTCGCCATCCGCTTCGGCGCATCGATCGGGGCGCTCGCCCAGGACGAGGCCAAGGTCACTGTCACTTTCGAGGATGGCGCCGAAGCGTCCTTCGATCTCGTGTTCGGCGCCGACGGCGTGCACTCCAAGGTGCGAACGTTGGTGTTCGGCGACGAGCATCAGTTCGATCGCTTCCTCGGCGCCTATGTGGCCGCGTTTCATCTCGAGGATCACCGCTTCGACCTCGACCGCGCGCTGAAGCTCTATGAGGAAACCAACCGCTCCGGCGCGTTCTACCCGCTCGACGAAAAGCGCGTGGACGCGACCTTCGTGTTCCGCCACGACGAGGTGCATGTGCCCCATGACCGCCGGCTCGATTTCACCAAAAAGGAGTTCGAGGGCGCCGGCTGGATTCTGGAGCGCGTGCTCGAGGACTATCCGGGCACGGCGCCGATCTTCTTCGACTCCATGACGCAGATCGTGATGCCTCGCTGGTATCAGGGCCGCGTCGCTCTCCTCGGGGACGCTTGCGGCTGCCTCACCCTTCTCGCCGGCCAAGGCTCGCACATGGCCATGGCTGGCGCCTACGTGCTTTCCCGGGAACTCTCCCGCCATCGCGGCGATCACGCGGCCGCCTTCGCCGCCTATCAGGCGCTGCTCAAGCCCGCGGTGGACAAGCGCCAGCAGGACGCGGCGCTATTCGCCAAGGTGTTCGTTCCCTCGGAGCGGTCCCGCCCCTGGCTGAGGCGGCTCACCATCCGTCTGATGTTCAATCCGCTCGTGTTGCCGATCGTGTTTCGCTGGTTCGGCGTCAGAAGCGTGCTCGAGGGCTACAGTTGAGGGCAAACAAGAAGGACGCGGAACCGAAGTCCCGCGCCCCCACTTTTGTTGCCTCTCTTGCGCTTAAAACATTATGCGGTGTTTGCGGCGTCGCCGCGGCCACGCTCGGCCATGAATTGGTCGAACTCCGCCTTGTCGCGCGCCTTGCGCAAGCGCCCCATGAAGGTCTGGAACTCTTGAGCCTCCTCCTCCATGCGCCGCAAGGTCTCCTCGCGATACTCGTCGAAGGCCGCGTTACCGGTCGAGCGTAGCGGGCCGAGGCCGCCGCCGAAGCGCCGCGCTTCCTGCATAAAGTGCTGCTTCCATTGCAGTTTATTTCCGCATCCCATGCGTCCACTCCAGATCAGATAGGCCAGAACACCGAGCCCGATGGGCCACCAAAGAATGAAGCCGAGGATCATGGCGATGATCCACGCCGGCTTCCCGTAGTCGTCCAAGGTCGCAACCAGCTGCATCGAAAACCCTTCCTTCGGTGTGAATGTTATTCACATTCACATAAGTGGGATCGTCCTGTCCAGAGTCAAGTCATGTCATAAAATGTGATCGGACGGCGTCCGCCGCTAGGGGGTGCCGAGGGATTTGTCCGGAGGCACGATGCCGAGGCCGCGCAGATAAATCAGCATCCCCAATTCCAGGATCTCTTCCGCCGTTAGCGGGATCTTGGCCGCGCCGGTGCGTCCCTGGACGAAGAGATCGGCGACGCCGTGAGACAGCGCCCAGATATGCAGGCTCATCAGCCGCACCGGCGGGCGTTGATCCGGCGGCAGCGCCTGGCACAGCGCGGTGGATGCCCGCTGCAACACGTCGAAGGCCCGGTCTGCCGAGGACTTCAGTCCGGCATCTTCGCCATGGCTAAGCCCGGGCTCGAACATCACCGCGTAATTCGCTGGCTCATCGCGGGCAAAGGCGAGATAGGCGCGGCCGAGATTCTCGAAGGCCGAAAGCGGCGTCGGGATGCCGTTGTTCCACGCCATGTCGAGCTTGGCGGCGAAGCGCTCGAAGCCGTTGCGGGCGACTTCGGCGAGCAGCGCATCGCGGTCGCGGAAATGGCGATAGGGTGCCGCGGGGCTGACGCCCGCGAGCCGCGCCGCCTCGGTGAGGCTGAAACCGACCGGCCCATGCTGCTCGATCAGCCGGCGCGCTGCTTCGAGCAGGACCTCCTTCAGATTACCGTGATGATAGGAGCGTGGCCGGCGCCAGCGCGATTCGTCTGAGCCCATGTAAACGGCTTTTACATCAAAGCTTTGCGCGCGGCTAGGCGCGCCGCACTTGGGAAACGCCGGTTAACGCCTCGCGGCGAAGTGACGCCTGGGCTAGGTTCGCCTCACGACCGCCCTCGCGCGGGTGTTTGAAGACGGCGTAAGGGTGCGCGAAAGGGACAAATGAATCAGCGCGAGACCATCGAGCCCGTTGGCGGCAACACGCGCCTGTCCTGGCAACATCTTGCCGCGGCCGCGCCGACGATCGCCGGGGTCGTCACTGTGGCCCTGGTCTACGCCTTCCAGCAGCCGCTGTTCGGAAATGTCAAAAGCGACGCCGCCAGTCTGTTCGTGTTCCTGTGGCTGTTCGGGGTGATCATGTGGTGTGCCTTCGGCGTGGTGCGCCATGCCGACGCCGTGGCCTGGCATCTCGGCGAGCCCTACGGCACGCTGGTGCTGACGCTGTCGGTAAGCGCCATCGAGGTCGCGATCATGGCCTCGATCATCCTCCACGGCGAGAACAACCCGACGCTCGCCCGTGACGCCATGTTCGCGACGTTGATGATCGTGCTGAACGGGCTCGTCGGCGCCGCCTTGCTCATGGGAGCGCTGCGTTATTGGGAGCAGGAGTACAATCTCGAAGGCGCGCGCGCCTTTCTCGTGGTGATCGCCTCTCTCGCCGTGTTCGCCCTGATCCTGCCGAGCTTCACCAAGACCGAGCCGGACCCGAACCTGTCACCGTTCCAGGCCGGGCTGTTTGGCGCCATCACCGTCGCCTTCTATGCGATCTTCCTCGCCATCCAGACTATGCGCCATCGCGCCTTCTTCGCCGAGCCGGAGAACGGAAACCAGGCCAAGGCCGCCTATGCCGTACACCATGAGCGCGCGGAGGGATCGCTTACCTATCACGTGACCATGCTGATCCTGACGCTAGCGCCCGTAGTGGTGCTCGCCGAGTTCCTCGCCATCATGGTCGACTTCGGTATCGAGCAGCTCGGGGCGCCGGCGCCGCTCGGCGGCATCCTGGTCGCCATCCTGGTGTTGTCGCCGGAGGGCCTTACCGCTCTTCACGCCGCCCTCGACAATCAACTGCAGCGCGCGGTCAATGTCTGCCTCGGCTCGGCGCTGGCCACCATCGGTCTCACCATTCCGGCGGTGCTCGCGGTCGGGCTCTATAGCGGGCGCGCGATGCATCTCGGCCTCGACCGCGTCGACACCGTGCTCTTGGTGCTGACCTTGTTCGTCAGCTCCTTCACCTTCGGCGGCGGCCGCACCAACGTGCTCCAGGGCGCGGTGCATTTGTTGCTGTTCGTGGTCTATATCGTGTTGATCTTCAGTCCTTGACGGCGAGCCTAACCAATTGAAAGCAAAGGCTCAGCCGTAGGTGGTGCGGTCGCGGATGCGGCCGTTCCTGCCGTGGAGCAGCGCCTCGGAGCGCTCCCTCCGGGCAATTGCCTTGGCCTTCTCCCAAGCCTCACCTTGGGTCTTGAACACGGCACTCGGCACGCCCGCGCCCTCGGGCGTTACCGCCCAGCCGCGCTCGTGCGCCACAACATGCTGGTTCCTGCCCATGTCAGTCTCCGCCAACCGGCGCTCGCGACTATAACGAACGTCGAGGCGCCATAGAAGCAGCGGACCATTGAGACGAAGCCCTCGCGGGCCTAGAGTGGCGCGAAACGTCGAACAGAGTTGAAGACGGCATGCCCAATCGGCGCTTGAGCGCGAATGACATGTTGCGGGTCGGCTGGCGCGAATGGGTGCGGCTTGCCGATCTCGGCGTCGCCGCCATCAAGGCCAAGATCGATACCGGCGCGAGGACCAGCGTGTTGCACGCCTTCGCCATCGAGCCGTTCCGGCGGACCGGGGCGCTCTGGGTCCGCTTCGAGGTGCAGCCGATGCAGCGCAGCGGCACGCTCCGGATCAAATGCGAGGCACCGGCGATCGACCAACGCGCCGTGCGCAATTCCGGCGGCCAGGTCGAGCGCCGCTACATCATCGAGACCCACGTTGCGCTCGGCGACCGGTCCTGGCCGATCGAGCTTGCGCTCGCCAATCGTGACCAGATGGGCTTTCGCATGCTGATCGGGCGCACCGCGCTGGAGGGCCGGGTCATGATCGAGCCCGGCCGCTCCTTCCTCGCCGGGCAGAAGCCGCGTCGCTCCGCCGGCGCGCGCAGCCCCCTCGCTCTTGAGCCGAGCAAGGTCCTGCCCTAGTCATTCTTCCCTCGCGACCGACTTTCCAGGCCACTCCTATGAAAATCGCGTTGCTCGCGCGCAATCCGCATCTCTACAGCCATCGCCGCATCTGCGAGGCGGCGCGGGCCCGTGGCCACGAGATCGAGGTGCTGAACACGCTTCGCGTCTCCATCAACATCACCTCGCGGCGGCCGATGCTCTATTACCGCAAGCGGCGGCTCGAGGATTTCGACGCGGTGATCCCGCGCATCGGGGCCTCGATCACCATCTACGGTCTTGCCGTGCTGCGCCAGTTCGAGGTGATGGGCGTCTATCCCTTGAACGAGTTGGTAGCCATCGGCCGGAGCCGCGACAAGCTTCGTTGCCTGCAGTTGCTGGCGCGCCGGGGCATCGGCCTGCCCGTTACCGCCTACACCAACGACCCGAAACAGGCCGAGGACGTCATTGATCTCGTCGGCGGCGTGCCGGTGGTGATCAAGCTGATCGAAGGCACGCAAGGCATCGGTGTCGTGCTCGGCGAGACGATGCAATCGGCGAAGTCGGTGATCGAGGCGTTTCAGGGGGCGAAGGTCAACATCCTGGTACAGCAATTCATCAAGGAGGCCGAGGCCACCGACATTCGCGCCCTCGTCATCGGCGACCGTGTCGTGGCGGCAATGAAGCGGGAAGGGCCGACCGGCGAGTTCCGCTCCAATCTCCATCGCGGCGGCCTCGGCGAGAAGGTGCGCATCACGCCGGAGGAGCGCGAGATGGCGGTGAAGGCCGCGCGGACGCTCGGCCTCAATGTTTGCGGCGTCGACATGCTGCGGTCCAAGAGCGGGCCACTGGTCATGGAGCTCAACTCCTCGCCCGGCATCGAGGGGCTGGAGAAGGCGAGTGGCGTCGATGTCGCCGGCTTGATGATCGAGTTCCTCGAGCGCAACGCTCCCCACGGCAACACGCGCACCAGAGGCAAGGGCTAACCGGACCACAAGAGGCCCATCGGAACCACCGGGCTCCGGTATTGTTGTATGGTCCGTGCCAAGGGAGAAACGGATGGCTGAAGCTGTTGCAGCGCCGAGCGGCCCCGATCTCGCCGAGGGTGTCGCCCTCGTCGATCTTGCCGACGGGGGCAAGCTCGTCGGCCATGTCGGGGATGAGCCGATCCTGTTGGTCCGCCGCGGGAAGGATGTTTTCGCAGTCGGGGCGCAATGCACGCATTACAACGGTCCTTTGGGGGATGGGCTCGTGGTTGGCGACACCGTGCGCTGCCCCTGGCATCACGCCTGCTTCGATCTACGCACGGGCGAGGCCTTGCGCGCGCCCGCCTTAAGTCCATTAGCGTGCTGGCGGGTCGAGCAACTGGACGGCAAGGTTTTCGTGCGCGAGAAGCTGCCGCAGCCGAAGCCGGAGCCTCGCGGCAACCAGGCGGCTAGAGCACCGGACCGCATGGTCATCGTCGGCGGAGGTGCCGCCGGCTTCGCCGCAGCCGAGATGCTCCGGCGTGAGGACTTCGGGGGAAGCATCGTCATACTGAGCGACGACGATACCGCTCCCGTCGACCGCCCGAACCTGTCCAAAGACTACCTTGCCGGAAACGCTCAGGAGGACTGGGTCCCCCTGCGGTCAGACAGCTTCTATGCCAAGAACGGCATCGATCTGCGGCTCAGGACGAAGGTCACCGGTATCGATGTGCAAGGGCGGAAGGTCCAACTCGCGGACGGGAGCATAGTCGCCTACGACCGAATGCTGCTCGCGACCGGCGCCGAGCCGGTTCGTCTCTCGATCCCCGGCGCCGACCAGCCGCACGTGCATACACTCCGGTCGCTCGGCGACTGCAAGGCAATCATCGACGACGCCAAGGCAGCGCGGCGGGCGGTGGTGATGGGCGCGAGCTTCATAGGGCTCGAGGTCGCGGCTTCGCTGCGCGCCCGCGGAATCGAAGTCCAGGTCGTGGCGCCGGATAAGCGGCCAATGGAGAGGGTTCTCGGGCCGCAAATGGGTGATTTCATCCGCGCGCTGCACGAGGAGCACGGTGTAATTTTCCATCTCGAGGACATGGCGGCCGCCATCGCCGGCAAACACGTCAAGCTCAAGAGCGGCGGCACGCTCGAAGCTGATCTCGTGGTTGCCGGCATTGGTGTCCGGCCGCGGATCGCGCTCGCCGAAGCTTCCGGGCTGGCCATCGATCGCGGCGTCACCGTGAACGCCTATCTCGAAACGAGCGAGCCGACGATTTTTGCCGCCGGCGATATTGCGCGGTGGCCGTGTCCCCATCTCGGCGAAATGATCCGCGTAGAGCACTGGGTGGTTGCCGAGCGCCAAGGCCAAACGGCGGCGCTCAATATGCTCGGTTACCGCGAGCCATTCGACGCCGTCCCCTTCTTCTGGAGTCAGCACTACGACGTCCCCATCAACTATGTCGGCCATGCCGAGCAATGGGACGAGCTAAAGATCGACGGCGACATCGCCAGCAAGGATTGCCTCGTGCGGTTTCGGCGAAACGGCCACACGCTTGCCGTGGTTACGATCTTCCGCGATGTCGAAAGCCTGGAGGTGGAACTGGCGATGGAGCGCGAGGTAGCAGTCTAGTTCAACGGCGACTGGACGGCACGTGCATGCGGTACCCGGCTTGATGATCGAGTTTCTCGAGCGCAACGCTCCCCACGGCAACACCCGCACCAGAGGCAAGGGCTAACCGCGGGAGCCTACTTGGCGTCGTGGAAGATGATGCCGAGCGCAAAGCGCTGCCCCGTCCTGAGCTCGCTCACCCCGTGCTTGACGTTGAGCCGATAGAAGCCCCGCGTGCCCTTGGCCGGACGGTGGCGGACGGGAAAGATCACGGCATCGCCCTGGCGCAACGGCACTACCGTTACTCGCGACCGCATCCGCGGCCGCTGCTCGTTCAAGATGAACTCGCCGCCGCTGAACGCCCGGCCCGGCTCCGAAAGCAGGATCGCCAATTGCAGCGGGAACACATGCTCGCCGTAGACGTCCTGATGCAGGCAATTGAAGTCGCCGGGGCCGTAGCGGAGCAGGAGCGGCGTCGGTCGCATTTGACCCGCCTCATGGCACCGCTTGAGGAAGGCGTCGTGGTTGAGGGGATAGCGGACCGCGATGTTGATCTCCCCGTTCCAGCGGTTGGCGAGTTGCGCCAGATGTGGATAGGCCGCCGTCCGCAAGGCGGCGATCAGAGGCGGTAGCGGATAGGCGAAATACTTATAGTCGCCGCGCCCATAGCCATGCTGTGCCATGATCACGTGCTTGCGGAACAGCCCGTCATCGCCATAGAGCGCGGCGAGGGCCTCGCACGCTTTCGTCGCCAGCAGACGATCGATCACCGCGAAGCCTCGGCCGTCGAGGTCGCGCCCGATGCGCTCCCAGTCACCGGCGGCGATGCGCGGGGCGGCACCGTCGGCAGATGGCGGGCTGGGACGTGCCACGCCGGCCTGGCTCATCCGTTGGTCTCTTTCTCGAGCAGGGTGCGCTTCCGCTCGACCCCGCCGCGATATCCCGAGAGAGAGCCGTCGCTGCGGACGACGCGGTGGCAGGGGATGGCGACGGCGATGGGGTTCGAAGCGCACGCCCTGGCCACAGCGCGGGCCGATCCCGGCGCGCCGATCTTTTCCGCGATCTCGGCATAGCTCGCCGTTGAGCCAGCCGGGATACGGCGAAGCGCGTCCCAGACGCGATGCTGGAATGCCGTGCCGCGGACATCGAGCGGTAGGTCCATGCCCATCTTGGGGTCTTCGACAAAAGCGACCACCTTGGCTACGAGCCGCTCGAAGTCCGTATCCCCGCCGATCAGCCTCGCGCGCGGGAACTGAGCCCGCAAATCCGCGAGGAGCGAGTCGTTATCGTCGCCGAAGAAGATGGCGGCGACGCCCTTGTCGCTGGCCGCGACCAGGACCTGCCCTAGCGAGCACGCACCGATCGCATAGCGGAGCATCTGGTTCCTGCCGCCGTGGCGAAAGTCGGTTGGGGTCATGCCGAGAGCCTCGGCCGCGCCGGCATAAAAGCGGCCGTTGGAGTTGAAGCCGGCAGCATAGATCGCCTCGGTCACGGTCCCGCTCGTGCCGAGACGGTCGCGAACGCGACTGCGGCGATGGGCCGAGGCATAAGCCTTTGGGGTGACGCCGGTCGCGGCCTTGAACAGGCGGTGGAAGTGATAGGGGCTGACGCCGACCGCATCGGCCAGCGCATCGAGGGTCGGTTCTTCCTCCGCGGTTTCGATCAGGCGGCAGGCCGCGGCCACCTTCTCCGCCTGAAGCTGCTTCAGCGGCGGCCGGTCGGGCTTACAGCGCTTGCAAGGGCGGAAGCCCGCGCGCTCCGCGGCCGCGGGGCTCGCAAAGAAGCGCACATTCTCGCGGTTCGGCCGGCGCGCGGCGCAAGAGGGGCGGCAATAGACGCCGGTGCTCGCCACGGCGTAGTAGAACCTGCCGTCGAACTCGGCATCGCGGGCGACGACCGCATCCCAGCGGGCGTCGTCCTGGTTGCGGCGGGTTGGCGTTGAGGCGAGCGCGCGGATCATCGGTTTCCTCTCCTTCAAGAGTGTATCGCTCGCTTGGAGATAGGCCCCAGCCAATTCTGATGCACTCCGCTCCTTGCTTTCAAATTCGACTTATGGCGCTTGCGGCGACGGGGCTGTGATCGGCGGCGGCACCGTATCCACATGCTTGATGTGCCCGGTGGCATAGGCCCACCAGATCAGCGCCACGAGCGCCGCGACGAATACGAGCAACAGACCGAATCGGAATGGTTCGAGGCGGTCGGGCTCGCCGTCCCAATTGTGTCGACTGGCCATGGCGTCCTCCCTTCGGTCCTCTCCGGGACCGTGACCCGAGAATAGCGAATTTGGGCGCCGATCCGAAGCGCCAACGGGGCCGGTCATCTTGGCACGGCGCTAGGCGCTTCGTTTTGGCCGCGGGCCGCGCTTCGGGCGCGCTTCAGCGAGGTCGCGCTCGAGATCCGCAATACGCTGGCGCATGTCGCTTCTCTCCAGCTCAGCATAGACCGCAGCAGCCTGGCCGGCGATGCGCCCGAGCACGGCGCGCTCGTCGGCATCGAGGTCGTTTCCAGAGGCGTGAGGGCCATACAGCGTGACGGCGAAGCAGTGGAGCGGGTTCGCGGCGGGGACGGCAAGTATCGGCCGCGCCAACCCCTGCGGCAGCTTAAGCTCGGCAACGGAAGCCTCGTCATCCTCGCCGGCAATCGGGAACGGCGACCCGTTGGCCAGCGGCGTGAGCATGGGATCGGCGGCGGCGAGCGTTCTCGCTTCCGCGCCATCCCAACCGTTGGCTTTACCGTGGCGATGAAACGCATCGCCGTCGCGGCGGAACGCTGCCGCCGAGGTCAGCGCCAGGGCACGAAACGACTCATCGGCAAGGAGGCGCTCGATCTCGGCCGCGCTCTTGGCGTTGAGAATGGCGGCGCCGAGATCCTCGCCGACGCGGTCGAGTTCGCGGTTGAAGTAGCGGTCGGCGACGTGGGTGGCGCCCTCGTGAAGCCGGGTGATGACATAGAGGGAGATCGCGCCAATCACGATCCAGGCCCAGTTGGGAATGGCGAGATGGCCCTGCATGTATTCGACCTTGTGATGCAGGAAGAGCGCCGGGATGCTCAAGGTGAGGCCGAGGATGGTGACGCGGCGGAGGGGGATCGACACGCTCACCACCCGCGCTCTGCGGATGGCCTCGAACACGAACAGGCAGAGCACACCATTGACGAGATAGAGCAGGCCGATCACGTCGTCGGGCGGGGTGAAATCGCCGAAGCTCGTGTCGAAGATGGTCGTGGTTTGGGCGAGCTCGGCGACGGTGAAGGTGGGGAGCCCGATCAGGCAGCCCCACAGCACCCAGCGCAGGCGCTGATAGTCTTCGGGACTCTGACGACGCCGCCGCTCGAGCAGGATGCCAAGGGCGAAGAGCGCCACGACGAAGCCGGTGAAGACAGCGCGCCTGGTGCCGGCCTCGGTCTGATAATCGAACAGGCTGCCATAGGAGGCGGCCAGGCCGAGCGCCAGCGCGATGCCGATGAATGGCAGCGCGCGCTCGAGCCAGCGCCATTTCGGGTCGGGCCGGCCATTTGGCGCGCGCATGACGAAGAGGAGGAGACCGACATAGCCGGCGGCTTCGGCCACGGTGCCGGCCGCGTTTTGCGCCAAGAGCAGCGCCGGCCATCGCTGCAAGATGGCGTGGAAGGTATAGATCTGGCCGGGGTTGAACCACATCACGTAAAGGAAGAACCCCCAGCTCATGGGACCCGGCCGGGTCCAGACGAGCCAGGCCGCGGCCAGCACGACGAGGACGCCGGCGAGCTGGTCGAGGGCCACCACGAAGCGCTCGAACGGATTGGAAGGCTCGGGTTCGGCAATGAGGGTGACTTGACGCGGCAGTTGAGCAGCCCCCGCAAGAATATCCAGCGTCACCGAATGCCCGGGCAACACGAACTGCCGGCCGCCGAGCACGGCAAGGGTGTTGCCGCAGGCCGTCGGCTCGAAGGGCACGCAGCCGAGCTTCGTCATATCGAGGTGGTCCCCTCTCCTGATCCCTGCCCTCCAGGCCGGCGACTGCGCCAGCTCAGCGAACGGCTTGCGCACGTCATAGATCAGGCCGTCGTTGTTGGCGGAGAAGCCGAAGGAGGCAAGTGGCTGCACCACGCGCCAAAGGCCGGGCACGATCATGGCGAGCGCCCAGACGAGCAGCGGGATGAGGATGATGCGGTAGCGCGCCATGCGCTCGATGTAGGGCATTCCCGGTTCGAAGCCAGCGGCTCCCGAATCGGCGCCGAAGGCGCGTGATGTTAGTGCGGGGCTGAACCGCGGGCTAGTGAGCCGCTGTTGCCATCACGATTGCGTTAAGTGATGACGCGGCCAGGCAAAAGGGGCTTTAGGGCGCCCTTTCCCACCGCTAGACTGACGGGAAAGCAAAGTTACGGAGGCTAAAATCGTTCGCCTGTGGATCCTTGCGGGGGCTCTGTTGCTGGGGGTGGTTCTCTGGTTGGACGGCGCTCACGCCGGGAGCAGTCCAGCCCCGCGATCGAGCTTGTCGAGCATCGACAATCCTTATTGCGATATCGCGACCTATCTTCTGCCCGACTTCCCCGAGCAGGCGACCTCGATGCAGGACCGCAACGGCCGCCCGGTCATCGTCATGAGCGCGCGCTTGCTGGCCACCGACCCGGCCTACGCGCACTTCCTGATGGCCCATGAATGCTGCCACCACACCCTCGGCCATGTGCGCCGCTTCGCGGGCCTCGGGCAATTGGGACCGCAGCCGTTCTACTATATCCGCCCGGCGCTCCGGAACATGGAGCTCGACGCCGATACCTGCGCGGTGAAGATGCTGAAGGCGACCCATGAGCCTGATGCGATCGAGGCCGGGCGTCTCACGATGCTGAGCTTCGGCACGAGCCCGACCGGCGCCTATTACCCGACCGGGATCGAACGGGCCGACAACATCGCCAAGCACGCCGCCGACCCGGACTGACGCTGCCCTGCCCGTGCCCTAAGCTTCAGCGCTACTTCTTGACCGCGTCGGAGGTGTTGGCCGGTTCGCTCTCGCCCTTCTTGAAGGCGGTCTTCACATAATGATCGCCATCCTTGGCGATCTTCGTGGTCCAGCCGGTGTTCCAGCTGATGACTGCGGTACCGCCCTCCTCCTTCCAGGTCCCCTCCATGTTCTCCATGGTCGCCTTGGCGTTGCCGTCAGCCGACAGCGTGATCTCGAATGGCTTGCCGTCGGTGTTCTTCACGGCCCAGGTGCCTTCGAACTCGCTGCCGGCGAAGGCGGCGATGCTGGCAGCGGCAAGCGTGACGCCAGCGACGACGGCCGCCGCCACGACTTTTGCGATTTTGCTCATGGTTTCACTCCCTTATTCATTGTTTCGTCGACGGGGATTCAGCCTATAGCAGCCCGCGCAGTGCAGTTCCATTGCGGCACGGCGCAAGGTGAACGCGCTACAGAACGTGAGCATGATCGCCGGCGGCACGTTTCTTCAGCGCCTCACGATCGACCTTGCCGGTGGCGTTCACGGGCATGGCGTCGATGAACACGATCTCTTCCGGCGCCTTGTAGCCGACATGGCCGCGCGCGAAGGCGATCAACTCGGCCGCGGTCGGACGCGGCACGTCCGGCTTCAGCGCGACATAGGCGCGGACAATCTCCCCGTGGAGGAGGTTGTGCACGCCGATCACGCCGGCGCTTTCGACCGCGGGATGATCGAGCAGCGCATCCTCGACTTCCTGCGGCGAAATGTTGGAGCCGTCATGGACGATGATTTGCTTCTGCCGGCCGCAGAACCAGAGATAGCCGTCGGCATCGGCCTTCATGACATCGCCGGTGTCGAACCAGCCGTCGCGGTTCACCTCGGCGGTGGCCGTTGGGTCGTTCCAATAGCCGATCATCTCCGAACGCGTCCGCAACCACACGCGCCCCTCCTCGCCGAGGCCAACTTCCTGCCCGTCGCCGTCGCGAATCGAGACCGTGAAGCCGGGGCTCGGCATGCCGATCGAGCCGAGCTTGTCGAGGCCCGAGGGCGGATTGCGCGCGGCGAGCCCGGTCTCGGTGAGGCCATAGCCCTCGCTGACGAGATGGCCGGTCAGCGCGCGAAACTCCTTTTCCAGCTCCTCGGGGACCTTGTCGCCGCCAGAGCGGCAGAGCCGGAGCGAGCTGAAGTCCTCCGCGCTCGTGCCCGGCTCGCGGATGAGATGGAGCAGCGCCGTCGGCAACATCGACATCACGGTCGGACGCATCTCGCGCAGCAATGGCCCAAGCTCGGCGTGGTCGAAAGTCCTTGCCACCACGGCTTGTCCGCCGACGCTAAGCGAGGTCAAGGAAAAGCCGAAGCCGCCGATATGCGAGCAGGACGAGCCGGGGAGGACGATATCGTCGGCGGTGATCTCGAAGGCCGCGGCGGCGCTCGCCGTCATCCAGCCGAGCGTCTCGAAACTATGGGTCACGCCCTTGGCCGGGCCGGTGCTGCCGGAGGTGAAAAAGATGGCGGCGGGCGCGCTGGGATCCGGTTGCGGCAAGGTGATGGTGGCTGGCGGCTCGGCCTGCATCAATTGCTCGAAACTCCGGCCGCTCCCCGCCTCGGCGCCGTAGCTGATGACCCCGAGGGGCAAGTGCGAGGCCTTGCTGGCGGCGATGTCGCCGGCACGCTCGGCGTGCGCGAGGATGATCTTGGCGCCGCTGACGTCGAGAGCGTGGTCGATCTCGGGCGGCGTATAGCGGTAGTTGAGCGGCGTGACGACGAGCCGGGCCTTGAAACAGGCGAGGTAATGGGCAAGGAGCGCGATCCGGTTCGGCATGAGCGAGGCGATGCGGTCTCCCGGCTTCAGGCCGAGCGCGAGATAATTCTTGGCCAGACGGTTGGTGCGGTCCTCGATCTCGCCCCAAGTCCAGCTGCCCTCGAGCGACAGGATCGCAGGCCGGTCGCGCCCCGCGTCCAGGCCGCGCTGCAGCAGCGACCAAAGCCGCACCGGCGCCGTGACCGAGGCCCCCGCCTCCGGCATGCCTCAGCTCCCCGGCCTGCGCTCCGCGATCACGCCACCCGCCCCGCCTTCGTCGCCGCCGGCACTTCCAGCAGCCGGCCGTTTTTCACGTCGTAGATGTAGCCGTAGATCGGGACCGAACGCGGCACCAGCGGATGGGAGCGGATGCGGCTGACGTCGCTCGTGACGCTTTCGGCCTGGTCCTTGATGGTCAGCCAGTCGACGAAGTCGCCTTCGGCGGAGCCGGGTCCCTTGCCGACGTCGTGCCAGCCATCGGCGTCGACCGTCGCGGTGTCGAGGCTCTGTTTGAGCAGGCCGCGCATGACCTCGTCGGTGAAGGTCTCCATGCCGCAATCGGTGTGATGGATCACGAACCACTCGTTGGTGCCGAGCAGCTTGTGGGAGATCACCAGGGAGCGGATGGCGTCATCGCTGGCGCGGCCGCCGGCGTTGCGGATGACATGCGCGTCGCCCTCGCTGAGCCCGGCGAATTTCGCCGGGTCGAGCCGGGCGTCCATGCAGGTGAGAACGGCGAAACGCCGCCCCGGCGGCATCGGCAGCGATCCCTTGTCGCCGAAGTTGGCGGCATAGGCGCCGTTGGCGGCAAGCACTTCGTCAAGAACCTTGCTCATGGCATATCTCCTTGGGGTGCGCGTGAAATCAGCGGTGGTGGGCGTGGTCGCCCGCGGCGAGCTGCTTCAGCGCGACGCGATCGACTTTGCCGGTGGCGTTGAGAGGCATGGCCTCCAAGAACACGACCTCCTCGGGCGCCTTGTAGCCGACGCGCGCCTTGGCGAATTTGATCAGCTCGAGCGACTTTGGGCGCGGCGCATCGGGCTTTAGCGAAACATAGGCCCGGACATTCTCGCCATGGACGAGGTCGTGGAGGCCGACGACGCCCACACTCTCGACGGCGGGATGAGCGAGCAGCGCTTCCTCGACCTCCTGCGGGCAGATGTTGGACCCGTCATGGACGATGATCTGCTTCTTGCGCCCGCAAAACCACAGATATCCGTCCTCGTCGGCCCGCATCATGTCGCCAGTGTCGAGCCATTCCTCGCGGATCACTTCGGCGCTCGCATCGGGGTCGTTCCAATAGCCGGCGGTACGCGACGGCGTGCGCACGAAAAGACGCCCATCCATCGCCGCTCGCTGCCTCATTGCCCTCCTCGGTGCGGATGGAGAACACGAAGCCCGGGCTCGGCATCCCGACCGAGCCCAGCTTGGCCGACTCCGTCGGCGGATTGAGCGCGGCGAGACCGATCTCGGTCATGCCGTAGCCTTCGCTGATGGAATGGCCAGTGAGCGCCTTGTATTCCTTGGCGAGTTCCTCGGGGACCTTGTCGCCGGCCGAGCGGCAAAGCCTGAGCGAGCTCAGCTCGTTCGCCGTCATGTCGTGTTCGCGAAGGAGGTGAAGCAGCGCCGTCGGCAGCATCGACATCAGGGTCGGGCGCGTCTGCCGGAAGAGAGGCCCGAGCTCGTCGTGATCGAAGGCTCTCGCCACGACAACGCGGGCGCCTGCCGAAAGCGCGGAGAGCGCGAACGTGAAGCCGCCAATATGGGAGCAGGACGAAGCCGGCAACACCACGTCGTCGGGGTCGAGGTCGAAGGACTTCACCGCGCTCGCGAACATCCACCCAAGCGATCCGCTGGTGTGGGTCACCCCCTTGGCTGGACCGGTGCTGCCGGAGGTGAAGAAGATCGCGGCCGGCGCGTCCGCAGCCATGTCGGGAAGCGTGACCTCGGGATGCTCGGCGCCGGCGAGGCTCTCGAAGCTCAGGCCACCCCCATTTTTGGCCCCATAGGTAATGACGCCGAGCGGCAGCGTCCCCGCCTTGGTCGCGGCGAGGTCACCGAGGCGCTCGCCATGGGTCAGCATCACGCTCGCCCCACTCACGTCAAAGGCATGGTCGATCTCGGGCGCCATGTAGCGGTAGTTGAGCGGCGTGGCGACGAGTCCCGCCTTGAAGCAGGCGAGATAATGGGCGATGAGCGCAATGCGGTTCGGCATCAGCGAGGCAAAGCGATCACCGGGCTTCAGCCCGAGCGCGAGATAACTCGCCGCAAGCCTCTTCGCCATGCCGTCGAGCTCGGACCAGGAGGCGTTGCCCTCGAGCGAGAGCAAGGCGGGTTCGTCGGGCTTTCGTCCAAGCCCGTTGGCGAGCAGGTCTGACAGCGGAACAGGCTGCTCGAGCGAAGGTCCTAGATGCGGCATGGCGTCTTCCTTATGGCGCCTCGAGGCGGCTTTGTAGCCGCGCACCATAGAAAAAGGTCATGGACAAACCGTTGCCGGCGAATAGCCGGCATCATAGCGCTTCAGCTTTGAGCAGCCAGCGTTAACGCACGCCCATCGCTTTCGCGCCTATGTTGGCAACAGTGATTCGTCGCCCGGAACTGACCACAGAGATGTCATCGACCCGACACAGAGGCATGCCCAATCTTGCGCATCAAGGTTGGTCCATGGGCCTGATCCGCGTCACCGTCCTCGCGCTGCTTGCCCTCGCGACCCCAGCGCTTGCCGAAGACGCGGCGCCGCCACAGCAATGCTGGACGCCGGCAACCCTCGCCGGCACCCCGACCGAGATCAAGCATCAGCCTTCCAAGGGTCCGCTCGATGTCGCCGCGCTCAAGGCGGCACCTCTGCCGCCCGCGACCCCGATCGAACCCGCGCGTCGCGGCCTGATCGAAAGCGTCGCCCTGCCGCCCGACAAGAAGCTGATCGCGCTCACATTCGATCTTTGCGAGGAGAGTGGCTATGTCTCGGGCTATGACGGCCGCATCGTGGATCTGCTCCGCGCCGAAGGCATCAAGGCGACCTTCTTCGCCGGCGGCAAATGGATGGAGACCCATCCCGAGCGCGCTGCCCAGCTCATCGGCGACCCGCTGTTCGAGGTCGGGAGCCACGGTCTGAAGCATCTCGACCTGTCACGGGCCAGTGACCCCGTCATCAAGGATGAAGTCACCCTGACGGAGGCGGCCTATGCCAGGGCGAAGGCCGGCCTCGCCGCACGGCAATGCTTGGTCGGGGAGACGGCGCCCGCGCCGGCCGAGCGGCTCGCGGTGTTCCGCTTTCCTTACGGGCGCTGCAACGCCAAGGCGCTCGCGGCCGTCGACGACGCCGGCTTGCTCGCGATCCAATGGGACGTGGTCAGCGGGGATCCGGACCCCCATGTCTCGGCCAGGACCATAGCCCACACCATCCTTACCCGCGCCCATCCGGGGGCGATCGTCGTCGGTCACGCCAATGGCCGCGGACGCAATACCGCCGCAGCCCTTGCCCTCGCCCTGCCCAAGCTAAAGGAGCAGGGCTATAGCTTCGTCACCGTCAGCGAGCTGGTAGCCGCCGGGAAGCCTGTCATCGCGCAGCGGTGCACCGGACCCGGGCTCGGCAAACAGATCGCACGGGCGTCGAAGCGGCAAGGCAGCCATGACATCTTCTCCTTTCTCAACGGGCACCACTGAGCTCACCCATAGTGGCGATCGTCGCGTGCAGCTTCTGCCGTTCGAACCGCGTCTAGCGCGACCAATGGCCGGGGCCATCGCCGCCATGGAGCCGTGGTCGGTGATGAACTATCCCGCCGAGAAGCTCACCCGGCTGCTCGCCAATCCCGACCCCGGGGTCAGCCGCTACCTCGTCAGCCTCGATGGCACCGATGCCGGCCTGGTCTCGGTGCGCTCGCCCTGGCTGAAAGGCCCTTATCTCGAGATTCTGGCGCTCTTGCCGAACGCGCAAGCGCTCGGTATCGGCGCGAGCATCATGGCCTGGTTCGAGGCGGCGGCGCTCCGTCACGACGCCCGCAATCTCTGGGTCTGCGTCTCCGCCTTCAATGTGCGGGCCACGGCGTTCTACGCGCGTCACGGCTTCGCGGCAGCGGCGGTCGTGCCGGGCCTTGTCGCCGACGGCTATGAGGAGATCCTGATGCGGAAATTTCCCCTAGGCGGACCTTAGATCGGCCTCGGAGAGCTTATTGCGGCGCAGGCGCGGCGTCGGGATCGATGTCCGGAACGTCGGCTTTTTCCATGCTCGGCGAATGGTCGATGAAGATGACGCCGTCCTCGATGGACACCATTTCGTCGCCGTGGAACTCGTATTGCTCGCCGTTCTCGAGCTTGACCTTGCAGCCTGAGTCGCAATCGGCGTCGACGTCCTTTGCCGGCTCAATGGTCAAATCCTTGGATTCGCTGCCGGCAGTGACCGTGACCGTGTGGGGCTTGGGATCGATGTTGGAGATGGTCAGGGCCCGCGCCGGGCCGCTTCCTGCCAAGACCAGAACCCCGAGGGCAACAATACCGACGATCAATCTCATGCCTGTTTCCTTCCCCAAATCCTCGAAAGGGCCGTCCGCCGCCTGGGCCGAGCAGCAGCCGCGACCCCTAACCGAACAGCACGCCCGCATTTTGTTGTCCACAGGGCAAAACGGTGCGTCCGGGCTTTTTTCCGGGCCATGCGGGCTCCGGGCGGCGACGGCAATACGCCGGCGCGCAGTTTATTACCGCCCAAAAAGCCCGGTTTTGCAACAGATTCCCGGGGCGGCGCCGGGACTCACAGGTTTCTTTTGCCGGCGCCGGAACCAAGGTTTCGAGAGAGACGTTCTTGGTCTGCTTTAGCAAGGGCACACTTGGGCGATGCGAAAAAAGAGCTTGGCGGGCGCCACGAAGAGTCCCTAATATCGCCCCCTTAGAGCCAAAAGACCGCATCGATCGGAAAGGAGGCTTCCCATGGAGCTTACCGGTACGTTGACGGCCATCCTGGCTTTGGTGTCGTTTGGGTTCGTCGCAGCGATCATCCTCGGGATGATCTGACGCCCCCCTTTCAGCCACTCATTCGGCCGCATCGGCGATCCGCTTTGGATCGTAGTTGAGGATGGGCGCGAGCCATCGCTCGGCCTCATCCAGGCCCCAGCCCTTACGGGCGGCATAGTCCAGGACCTGATCTCGGCCGATCTTCCCCACCCCGAAATAACGACTTTCGGGGTGGGCGAAGTAAAGCCCTGACACCGCGGCCGCGGGCCACATGGCGCAGGACTCCGTGAGCCTGAGGCCGGTCGCCTGCTCGGCGTCGAGCAGCTTGAACAAAGTGCGCTTCTCGGTGTGGTCGGGCTGGGCCGGATAGCCGGGTGCCGGCCTGATGCCGCGATAGTCCTCCGCGATCAGCGCCTCATTGGCGAGATGCTCGTCGGGCGCGTAGGCCCACAGCTCGCGGCGCACCTTCTCGTGCAGCGCCTCGGCGAACGCTTCGGCGAGGCGGTCGGCGAGCGCCTTGACCAGGATCTTGGAATAATCGTCATTGGCAAGTTCGAAGCGCCTGGCGACGTCCTCCTCGCCGAGGCCGGCGGTCACCGCAAAGGCGCCGATATAGTCGGCGACGCCGCTTGCCTTTGGCGCCACGAAATCGGCGAGCGCGAGATTGGGACGGCCCGGGTCACGCGCCATCTGCTGGCGGAGCGTGTGCAACGTGGCGATCGTCTCCTTGCGGGTGTCATCGGCGTAAAGCGCGATGTCGTCGCCCGTGCTGTTAGCCGGCCAGAAGCCGACAACGCCGTTGGCCACCAGCGCCTTCTCGGCAATGAGCTGGCCGAGCATGGTCTTCGCATCCTCGAACAGATGCCGCGCCGCCTCGCCATATTTGTCGTCTTCGAGGATGCGCGGATATTGCCCCTTCAGCTCCCAGGCCTGAAAGAACGGCGTCCAGTCGATGTAGCGGGCGAGCTCGGCGAGGTCGTAGCTCTTGAAGGCGCGCGTGCCGAGGAAGGTCGGCTTCGGCGGCGCATAGCCGCTCCACTCGAACTTCAGCCGATTGGCGCGGGCGTCCGCGATCGAGGTGCGGGATTTTTCGGCGCGGCTACGGGCATGGGATTCGGCCATGCGGGCATAGTCCTCGCGCACGCGCGCGATCGTCTTCGGCCGCTCCTCCGGCGACATCAGCGAGGAGACGACGCCAACGGCGCGGCTCGCATCGGTGACGTAGATCGCCTGGCTCCGCGCATAGTTCGGGCTGATCTTCACCGCGGTGTGCACCTTGCTCGTGGTGGCGCCGCCGATCAGGAGCGGCAGGTCGAAACCCTCGCGCTCCATCTCGGCCGCGACATGGCACATCTCGTCGAGGGATGGCGTGATCAGGCCGGAGAGGCCGATGATGTCGGCCTTCCGCTCCTTCGCGGTATCGAGGATCTTCTGCGCCGGCACCATGACGCCGAGATCGATGACCTCGTAATTGTTGCATTGGAGCACGACGCCGACGATGTTCTTGCCGATGTCGTGAACGTCGCCTTTCACCGTGGCCATCACGATCCGCCCGGCAGGCTCGCCTTGGGCCAGGCCGAGCTCCTCCTTCTCCTTCTCCATGAACGGCATCAGATAGGCGACCGCCTGCTTCATCACCCGCGCCGACTTCACCACCTGGGGCAGGAACATCTTACCGGCACCGAACAGATCGCCGACCACGCTCATGCCGGCCATCAGCGGACCTTCGATGACGTGGAGTGGGCGCTCGGCGCGGGCCCGCGCCGCTTCGGTATCCTCCTCGATATAGGTGGCGATGCCGTGGACGAGGGCATAGGTCAGACGCTCCTCGACCGGCTTCTCGCGCCAGGAGAGATCGACCTCCCGCTTCTGCGCCCCCCCGCCGCGATATTTCTCCGCCGCTTCGAGCAGCCGGTCGGTCGCATCCTTGCGGCGGTTGAGGATCACGTCCTCGACCAGCTCGCGGAGCTCGGGGTCGATGTCGTCGTAAAGCGCGAGCTGACCGGCATTGACGATGCCCATATCCATGCCGGCCTGAATGGCGTGGTACAGGAACACCGAATGCATGGCCTCGCGTACGCGCTCATTGCCGCGGAAAGCGAAGGAGAGATTGGAGACGCCGCCGGAGACATGGACATAAGGCAGCTCTTTCTTGATGCGCCGCGTCGCGTCGATGAAGGCGCGGGCGTAATCGCTATGCTCCTCGATGCCGGTGGCGACGGCGAAGATGTTGGGATCGAAGATGATGTCCTCGGGCGGGAAGCCCACCGTCCCGGTGAGGAGGTCATAAGCGCGCTTGCAGATCTCGAACTTCCGCTCGGCGGTCTCGGCCTGGCCTTGCTCGTCGAAGGCCATGACCACCACGGCGGCGCCGTAGCGGCGCACCTTCCTGGCGTGGTCGAGAAAGGGGCCCTCGCCTTCCTTCATGCTGATGGAATTGACCACGGACTTGCCTTGCACGCATTTCAGGCCAGCCTCGATCACCGACCATTTCGATGAGTTCGATCACGATCGGGACGCGCGCGATGTCGGGCTCGGCGGCGATGAGATTGAGGAAGGTGACCATGGCCGATTCGGAATTGAGCATGCCCTCGTCCATGTTGACGTCGAGCATGTTGGCGCCGTTCTCGACCTGCTGGCGCGCGACCTCGAGCGCGGCGGCATAGTCATTGGCTTCGATCAGCTTGCGGAACTTGGCCGAGCCGGTGACGTTGGTCCGCTCGCCGACCATGACGAAATTTTGCGCGCCGTTACTCATGCGAGACTCACCCGTGGACGAAGGGCTCGAGGCCCGAAAGGCGCATCTTGTGCTCCGGTCTCGGGCACGCGGCGCGGCGGATATTTGGCGACAGCCTTGGCGATGGCGCGGATGTGGTCGGGCGTGGTGCCGCAACAGCCGCCGACGATGTTGATCAGCCCGTCGCGCGCCCACTCCTCGAGCAGCCCCGCCATATGGGCCGGCGTCTCGTCATATTCGCCCATCTCATTGGGGAGCCCGGCATTGGGATAGACGCTGATCAGGGTGTCGGCGACATGGGAGATCTCATCGACCGAAGGACGAAGCTGCTCGGCGCCGAAGGAGCAATTGAGGCCGACGGAGAACGGCCGCAGATGCTTGAGCGAGTACCAGAACGCCTCGGGCGTCTGGCCGGAAAGATTGCGGCCCGAAAGATCGGTGATGGTGTCCGACAGCATGATCGGCAGGCGCACGCCGAGCTCGTCGAATACCTGCTCGACGGCAAAACCGGCGGCCTTGGCATTCAGGGTGTCGAAGATGGTCTCGATCAGGATGGCGTCGACGCCGCCCTCGATCAGCCCGCGCGCCTGGGTGGCATAGGCTTCGACCAGCGCATCGAAGCTGACATTGCGGAAGCCCGGATTGTTGACGTCGGGCGAGAGCGACGCGGTGCGGTTGGTGGGGCCGATGGCGCCGGCGACGAAGCGAGGCTTGTCCGGGGTCTTCTCGGTCCAGGCGTCGGCCGCCTCGCGCGCGATCTTGGCGGCGGCAACGTTCATCTCATAGGCGATGTCCTCGAGCCCATAATCGCTCTGGCTGATGGCTTGCGCGTTGAAGGTATTGGTCTCGACGATGTCGGCGCCGGCCTCGAAATAGGCGTTGTGGATCTCGCTGATGATCGCGGGCTGCGTCAGCACGAGGAGATCGTTGTTGCCCTTGAGGTCGCGAGGATGATCTTTGAAGCGCTCACCCCGATAACCGGCCTCGTCGAGACGATAGCGCTGGATCATGGTGCCCATGGCGCCATCGAGGATCAGGATGCGTTCCTTGGCCTCGTTCTTCAGCGCGGCGATGCGTTCTGTCCTTGTCATTGGGCGGCCTCCGCCCTGAGCTCTCTCGTCGCGGGGCGAAGCCCAAGCAGATGGCAGATGGCGTAGACGAGGTCGGCGCGGTTCAGGGTGTAGAAGTGGAACTCGGTGATGCCCTGATCGACGAGCCCCATCACCTGCTCGGCGGCGACGGCAGCGGCAACCAAATAACGCGTCTCCTGATCGTCCTCCAGCCCCTCGAAGCGATGGCCGAGCCAATCCGGCACGCTCGTTCCCGATTTCAGAGCGAAGCCTGCAACCTGCTTGAAATTGTGGATCGGGATGATGCCCGGCACGATCGGAATGGTGATGCCGCGGGCGCGGACGCGGTCGAGAAAGCGGAAGAACACCTCGTTGTCGAAGAAGAACTGGCTGATGGCGCGCGTGGCACCGGCATCGATCTTCTGCCACAGCATATCGATGTCGGCATCGATCGTCGCCGACTCCGGATGCTTCTCAGGGTAACAGGCGACCGAGACCTCGAACGGCGCGATCCTCTTGATGCCGACGCGTGAGGTCCGCGGCGTTTGCGTAGCCGCCAGGCGTCGGCTCGTATCGAGCGCCAACGCCTCGCGCCGGATCGCCACGAAGCGCCACGATGTGGCGCACGCCGATGTCCCAATAATCCTTGATGACGGCATCGACCTCCTCGCGCGTGGCATCGACGCAAGTGAGGTGCGCGGCAGGTTTCAGCTTCGTCTCCTTCAGCACGCGGGCGATGGTGGCGTGGGTGCGCTCGCGCGTGGAGCCGCCGGCGCCATAGGTCACCGAGATGAAGGTCGGATCGAGCGGCTCGAGCCGGCGGATGGACCGCCACAACGTCTCTTCCATGGCCGCGGTCCGCGGCGGGAAGAACTCGAACGAGACGTCGATGTCGCCAGAGCCGAGGAAGCGGCTCTTGCGATCGGGATGGTTAAGGATCACGCGGCGAACTCCACAGCGGCCGGTTTCTTCTTGTCGCGCGCCGCAGCAGGCTTCGATCCAAGCCAGAGCGAGACGGTGAGCTTCTCGGCGCCGACGCCTTCGGTTGGCGCGAGATCGCGCTGGCCATCGACCTTGAGCCCCGCCGCTTGCAGCCAGCGTTTGATCTGGGACGAGGCAAAGCCAAGACGGCGATGGGCGGATTGCTCCCGCAGGAACTCGAGCTCGTGCGGCGCGAAATCGACCACGAGCAGTTTGCCGCCAGGCTTCAGCAGCCGCGCGGCCTCGGCGATGGCGGCGGCGGGATCGTCGAGGAAGTGCAACACCTGATGCAGGATCACGGCGTCCGCAGCGCCGTCCGCGAGCGGCACATTATAGAGGTCGCCGTGACGGGCTTGCGCCTGGGCAAGACCGGCGCGTTCCAGCTTCATACGCGCATAGGCCAGCATGTCATGGCTGAGATCAAAGCCGAGGGCGCGATTGGCGCGGGGCGCGAACAGTTCGAGCATGCGCCCGGTGCCGGTGCCGAGATCGACGAGGAGCGAGAACGGCCCCTCGCCTAGCGCGTCGCCGATAGCCGCCTCGACCTCCTTCTCGGCAACGTGGAGCGTGCGGATCCGGTCCCACTCGCCGGCATGGTCCTTGAAATAATTCTGCGCGGCCTCTCCGCGCGCTTTGTTGACGGCCTCGGCGCGGGCGCGGTCCCGGGCGAAGACGGGGTCGGCGGGGTCGAGGCTCGCGACGATCGCGGCGGCGAGCGGCGCCTCGTTGCCGCTGTCGGCGAGGCGGAAGAACACCCAGCTCCCCTCGCGGAAGCGCCCGATCAGACCGGCCTCGGCCATCAACTTCAGGTGCCGGCTGAGACGCGGCTGGCTTTGGCCGAGGATCTGGGTGAGGTCCTTGACGTTGAGCTCGCTCCTGGCGAGGAGCGCGAGGATGCGGAGCCGCGTCACCTCGCCCGCGGCGCGAAGCAGGCTCAAGGCGTCTGCGCGCGACAGGCTGGCTCGACTGGCAAGGGTTGGGCTCTCGGCATCTGACATAAAGATATGTTTATACGTTTCACCGGGGCTTAGCAAGCGTGCCCTCTACCCTGCTCGCACCACGCGATGGCGCTTGGCCATATACTCGTATTACGTGTAACTTATCCCCCGCTCGTGGTGTTGGTTGTATGCTGAATGCCTGCTGTAGTGGTGAAGAATGGACACTATCAATCGCAAATTCTTTTTCGACCAAGTCCGCTCGAGGCTTTTTGGCGGTCGGCTCTCGGCCTCCCAGGTGGCGGGCCTCAACGCGATCCTTGATGTCTGGGAAAAGGATCGCGCCAAGCAGGACGACCGCTGGCTCGCCTACGCCCTTGCCACCACCTATCACGAGACCGCTTTCACCATGAAGCCGATCCACGAGAAGGGCGGTTCGAAGTATTTTTTCCACATGTACGACAAGGATGGTGGTCGGCCGAAGGTCGCGGCCGCCCTCGGCAACACGCGGAAAGGCGACGGCGTTCTTTTTCACGGACGCGGCTACGTGCAACTCACGGGGCGGGCGAACTATCACAAGGCGGGAGAGCTTGTCGGATCGGACCTGGAGGGCAACCCAAACCTCGCGTTGGATCCTGCTGTTGCCGGCAAGATTCTCTTTGCCGGAATGGAAAGGGGCATGTTCACCAGCAAGAAGCTCGGCGACTATTTTTCCAAGACCAAGGAGGATTGGATCGACGCCCGGCGGATTATCAACAAGCTCGACAAGGCGCCGCAGATCGCCGACTACGCGAGAAAATTCTACAGTGCCATCAGCTACACGACTGGGGCTTAGCGCCCGGGAGTCATCCGGTGTACGCGGCTTCGGCGCTCAGGCCCGCGCGAATTTCTTATATTTGATCCGCTTCGGCAGCACGGCGTCCTCGCCGAGGCGCCGCTTCTTGTCCTCCTCATAAGCCTCGAAATTGCCCTCGAACCATTCGACGTGGCTGTCGCCCTCGAAGGAGAGGATGTGGGTGGCGATGCGGTCGAGGAAGAAGCGATCGTGGCTGATGATCACGGCGCAGCCGGGAAAGTCCTCAAGCGCCGCTTCGAGCGAGGACAAGGTCTCGACATCGAGATCATTGGTGGGCTCGTCGAGCAGGATCAGGTTCGCGCCCGACTTCAGCATCTTGGCGAGGTGAATGCGGTTGCGCTCGCCGCCTGAAAGCTGGCCGACCTTCTTCTGCTGGTCGGGTCCCTTGAAGTTGAACCAGCCGACATAGGCCCGGCTCGGCACTTCGCGTTGACCCAACTTGATGACGTCGCTGCCGTCGGAGATCTCCTCGAACACCGTCCTCTTGCCGTCGAGCGTGTCGCGGGATTGATCGACATAGCCGAGCTTGACGGTGTCGCCGACGCGGATGTCGCCATTGTCGGGCTTGTCCTCGCCCACGATCATGCGGAACAGTGTGGTCTTGCCGGCACCGTTCGGGCCGATGACGCCGACGATGCCGCCGGGCGGCAGCTTGAAGGAAAGATCGTCGATCAGCAGCCGGTCGCCAAAGCCCTTGCCGACATTGTCGACCTCGATGACCACATTGCCGAGCCGGGGCCCTGGCGGAATCGTGATCTGCGCCTTACCCTGCTTGTCGCGGCCGGCCTCGGCGACAAGCTCGTCGTAAGCCTTGATCCGCGCCTTCGACTTCGCCTGGCGCGCCTTCGGGCTCGCCTTGATCCAGTCGAGCTCGCGGGCAAGCGTCCGCTCGCGGGCCGCGTCCTGCTTGCCTTCGACCGCGAGGCGCTTCTGCTTCTGCTCGAGCCAGGAGGAATAATTGCCGTGATAGGGAATGCCCGCCCCGCGATCGAGCTCGAGGGTCCACTCGGTGATGTTGTCGAGGAAGTAGCGATCATGGGTGACCATGACCACGGTGCCGGGATAGTCGCGCAAATGATGCTCGAGCCAAGCCACGCTCTCGGCGTCGAGATGGTTGGTCGGCTCGTCGAGCAGCAGGATATCCGGCCTCTGGAGCAAGAGGCGGCAGAGCGCGACGCGCCGCTTCTCGCCGCCTGACAGTGTGCTCACGTCGGTTTCGCCAGGCGGGCAGCGCAGCGCATCCATGGCCTGCTCGACCTGGGCGTCGAGGTCCCACAAATTGCCCGCGTCGATCTCGTCCTGAAGCTTCGCCATCTCGTCGGCGGTGTCATCGGAATAGTTCATGGCGAGGTCGTTGTAGCGATCGAGCTTCGCCTTCTTCTCCGACACGCCCTCCATGACATTGCCGGTGACGTCCTTGGACGCGTCGAGCTCAGGCTCCTGCGGCAGGTAGCCGACGGTGACGCCGTCGGCGGCCCAGGCCTCGCCGACGAACTCGGTCTCTTGTCCCGGCCATGATGCGGAGCAGCGTCGACTTGCCGGCGCCGTTGAGGCCGACGACGCCGATCTTGGCGCCGGGCAGGAACGCGAGGGTGATGTCCTTCAGAACCTGCTTGCCGCCCGGATAGGTCTTCGACAGGCGGTTCATGACATAGACGTATTGCGGGCTGGCCATGGGTCTCCCGAGGGGCGCGTTGTGTTTGAGTTGGAAGTTCGAGTGAGCTTCTAGCGAATTGGCGCGAGTGACTCAATGGGGCTTGAACAGCACGGGCAGGCGTTCCTTCAGCCTGGCGGCAAGGGCATCGAGCGGGTTCTCCCGCATCGGCTCGATCTCGGCGAGCGCCTCGGCGAGGCTCTCTGGCGTGAGCGCCGCGATCGGCAACACCCGGCACCAATTGTTGCGCATCAGGAAATCGCGATAGGCGGACTCTTCGTCGGTGAAGCGGTGCGCCGCCGGGGCCACGCCGACCACGGGCAGCCGCGCCGACACCGCCTCCGAGACCATGGTGCTCGAATCCTCGGTGCAGACGATCACCTCGGCGGCGCCGAAGATCTGCGGCAAGGTGCCGGGTCCGGCCGTGCGATAGTCGATGAAACGGGCGACGACGGTCTCGTCCTTGGCAAGCGCGGCGACGCTGTCGGCGACCTGGGTCGGCGTCCGCCGCGAGGTGGAGACGAGCCAGCGCGTGCCCCAAGCCTTCGACACCTCGCGGGCGAAATCGATCAGCCGCTCCCATTCGGCTTTGGTGTAGCGGAACGGCCCGGCATTGCCGCCGATCAGGAGCCCCGCGAGCTTCGGGTGACGATCCGGCCCATAGCGCGGGATCTCCGCGGGGCGCCCGAGCGCATCGGGATCGATCGCCGACGGCTTGAGCACGACCATGTGCTTCGGGCTCGCCGCATCGCGGTCATAGGACGAGATCACCAGGTTGAAGTTTTCGGGCCCAAGCCCGCGCAACAGCGAGCCGCAGAAAAATGTTCGGCACGCCGAGATAGCGCGTGACGCAGATATTCGGCATCTGCGTCTCGCCGCCGGCGGAGACCACGAGGTCCGCCTTCGGCAGTGCTTCGGCATCGATGCGATAGGCCATGCGCAGCATGCGCGGCGGATAAAAGCTCTCGGCGTTGATGCGCCGCCGGAGCCAGCGCGTCGGCACGATCCAGCGCCGTTCGACGGGCACGCGCGTGACTTCGACCGGGCGGAGCCGCGCGATCGCCGCAATCACGCCCTCGGCGAGGTGATAATGTCCGGGCCGCGTATCGGCGAGGAAGATGATCTTGAGCGGCGTCACTGGCTTGGGCTGGTCCGGCTGAAACAGGCAGCCCCTGCGTCATAGCCCAGGCCGGAGCGAGGCTCCAAGCCCTGCTTTGCCGCTTGGCAAAGCGGGCGCCCCTCATCACAATCGCCCGGAATGAAGGAGGGGAACGTGGCGGAACAGCCGGACAGTCTCAGAGCCGACTTGATCTTGAAGGCGATGATCGCCGTGGCGGCCGCCGACGGCGGCCTCGACGATGCGGAAGTTGAGCTGATCCAGCAGGTCTACCAAGACCATGCCGGAAAGCCGATTTCGGCCGAGGAGATTGCGAGCGCCGCGGAGGCGACGCCGCGCGACGTGCTGCTCGCCGAACTGTCGGCGGCGGCGCCGGCCCTCGACAAGGCCACCAAGGAAGAGATCGTCCGCAGCGCCTATCTCACGCTACTCGCCGACGACCGCATCGCCGGCGAGGAACGCAAGCGGCTCCAGGACATCGCCGCGGCGCTCAAGGTCCCGGAGATCCATTTCGGCGCGATCCTGGAAGACCTCGCCATCTGGCTCTCGGGACAAGGCAAAAACTCCTGAGCGATGATCGTTTCCCACGCGCACAAATTCATCTTCCTCAAGACCAAGAAGACCGCCGGCACCAGCGTCGAGCTCGCGCTCAGCGAGCTTTGCGGGCCTGACGACGTGATCTCGCCCTTGACCGCGATCGACGAGGCGAAGCGCGCCGGAAAGCGGGGCGCGCAGAATTGGAAGCAGCATGGCTGGTGGGATTCGCCCCGGCCGCTGCTCAAGCGGCGCTGGTTCAAATTCACCGCGGCCGATTACGGCTTCTACAATCACATGCCGGCGGTTGAGGCCCGCGCCCTGATCGACGACACGGCGTGGCGGAGCTATTTCAAGTTCGCCTTCGAGCGTAACCCTTGGGACCGGCAGGTCTCGTTCTACCATCACCGTTATCGGGGCGAGAAGGAGCCGCCGCCGTTCTCGCGCTTCATGCATCGGGATCGGGCCGCGCGCCTCAACAATTATGACATCTATGCCATCGACGGGACCGTCGCCGTCGATTTCGTCGGGCGCTATGAGAGCCTCGAGGAGGATCTTGCGCTCGCGCTTGACCGCGTCGGCATCGCCCTGCCCCCGCTTCCGCACGCCAAGGGGACGTTCCGGCAGACCAAGGTGCCGTATCAGCAGTATTATGACGACGAGACCCGCGAGATGGTGCGCGACTGGTACGCGCGCGAGATCGAGCTACTCGATTACGAGTTCTGAGCCCGCGCCATGATCGTCTCCCACGAGCACAAATTCATCTTCCTCAAGACCAAGAAGACCGCGGGCACCGCCATCGAGGCGGCGCTCTCGGGGCTGTGCGGGCCGGAAGACGTGATCACGCCCTATCGCGCCGAAAGCGAGGAGGACCGCCAGGGGCGGCCGCCACAGAACTATCGCATCGAGCATCCGCTGAAGCCGAAACGTCCGCTATGGCGGCGGCTGCTCAGGCGCCCCGAGCGCTACTACCACCGAAGCGTCGGCTTCTACGAGCATATGCCGGCGCACCTTGTCCGCGCCTATGTCGGCGAGGAGGTGTGGCGGAGCTACTTCAAATTCGCCTTCGACCGGAACCCGTGGGACCGGCAGATCTCCTGGTACTTCTACAAAACCAAGTCGAAGGCCGCGCGGCCGAGCTTCGAGCGCTTCATGGCGAGCCGCCGCCGCGCCTATGTCGACAATCACGAGATCTACATGGAGGACGGCGCCCTCGCCGTCGATTTCCTTGGCCGCTATGAGAGCCTCGACGACGATCTGGCCAAAGCGCTTGCACTTGCGGGCGTTGGCGAGCGCCTCATGGTGCCGAAGGCGAACGTCACCCCCGACAAGGGCGAGCGGAACGACTACCGCAGCTATTACACGCCCGCGACCGAAGCCCTGGTGGCCGACTGGTACGCGCCCGAGATCAAGCTGCTCGGCTACGGATTTTGAGAAGCGGCTACTGCGCGGCCTTCCGTCCCGCCATGTGCTTGAGATAAGCGATAACCTCGTCGATCTCGGCGTCGCTCATGGAGCGTGGCGGAAAGCCGGGCATCCTCTGCTCCGGCCAGGTGCGCACCGATTTCGGGTCGCGGATCAGGGCATGGAGGCCGCCAGGTGTCAGATATTCCGTCGCGTTCATGGGTTGGTTGAGGTCGGGACCAACGTCCGAGGCGCCGGCGCCGTTCAGCTTATGGCACGGCATGCATTGCGCCACGAACAGCGTCTGTCCGGTGCGGATCGGATCGTCCGCAGGGAGGCTGGGGTCGACCGCGATCTCCGGCCAACGTGTGGCAGGCGGCGGCTGGCTCTTTAGCTTCACCGTCTGGTAGGCCCAATATTCGCTGCGGATGCCGCTCGCCTCCGGCTTGCTCCAGACAATGTAGAACGGCCCGGCGGTGTAATCCTTCCCCGCAATCTTGGGCCACGGCTTGTCCGCGGGCTCGATCGCAAGCCAGGCAACCGACTTCGCGGCGTCGGTGTTGAGCATGAGATTGAGCGGGATTTGCGCGGCGAACCCATCGCTCGCGACCGCCACGACGACGCTGTCCGGCGGGAAGCCGAGGCCCTTGAGGAGCGCCGAAATCGGAACGGCGCGGTAGGTCATCGGCACGCCATAGGCGCTGTCCTTTGGCACCTCGACCGTCGCGGCCTCTGGCATTGCCAGCATGGCGTCCCGGGTAAAGCTCCGCGTCTCCCCGCCGACGTCGATCTGAAGCGTAGGCTCGGCGGCCACGGCCGCGGCCGGCGAGAGCACCAGGAAGGCGGCGATCCAGACCCTCAGCATACGTCTCTCTCAAGGCTCTTCGGCGCCCCCTTTTTCCTACCATCTCCCCGCGGCCGCGGCCATAAACAGGGCGTGCAAACGGGGCCAATTCGGGTGCAATATCCCCAAATCACGACTTCGTGTGGGGGGATGCTATGAAAACACCAATCGTCGCCTTTGCTGTCGTAACCGCCGTCGCCTTGAGCGGCTATGCCTTCGCCATGCCGCAACCGCTGACCCGCGGTGCTTGCGATGCCGCCGGTATGGACTGGAACGACAGCGCCAATGTTTGCGGCGTCGCCGTCATGGCGGCGGACGAGTCCTCGTCGCAGCCACTGACGCGCGCCGATTGCGATGCTGCGGGCATGAGCTGGAACGACAGCGCCAATGCTTGCGGCGTCGACACACCGTCGCAGCCCTTGACCCGCGCCGATTGCGATGCCGCCGGCATGAGCTGGAACGACGGCGCCAACGCGTGCGGCGTGCCCGCGGCTGCCGCTGCCGCCGCAGCGTCAGCCAAGAGCAAAAAGGCGATGATGGCGCCCGGCGAGAAGAAGGTGGTCAAGAAGGTCACGACCCGCCACGGCACCAAGAAGACGGTGAAGAGGAAAACCGCGCACGGGACCACGGTGAAGAAGGAGAAGCGCCCCTTCTTGAACTGGCTCAAAGGCTCGAAGAACAAGCAATAGGCTGACAAGGGCGCCGGCTCAGGCTAGCGCCCTTCGGCATTTGGAGTACCAAGTCACTCTTAGTGTCATGCGAGATCAGGGCCCGCCCCACCGGTAGTTCAGGCCGATCCTGACGGTTTGGGCAGTGACGTCGATCGACTGCCTCTCGTGCTCGGTGAAGCTACTGACGCCGGTGGTGTCGAGCTTGCCGAAATCGTAGTAGGCATATTCGACTTTGGTGGTCCAATTGGCCGCAAAGGCCCATTCGATGCCGCCACCGGCAGTCCAGCCGACCATGGTCTTGTCGCCGCTCATGCTGAGCTTTCCGATGCCACAGCCCGTCGGCGGCGCAACGCACGGATCAATCGTCGTCGCCTTGGCATCCAACAGCGCGCCGCCGCCCTTGGCGTAAAAAAGAACGTTGTTCATCGGTAAGCCGAGGCGACCGGTCAGCGCCGAATAAAAGTCGGACTTGAAGGTGGTCGTCGTATCCGGCGTGCCATTGGCGATCCCGTTCGGATCGATGCGCGAGCCCTTCAGCCCGAGATAACCGACTTCGCCTTCAACGCCGAAGACCAAGGCGCGCGGTTGCCAATTGTAGCCTACGCCGCCACCTCCGAAGAATCCGTCGGCGTCCAACGAATAGGGCTTGTTCCCTAAATTGTAGAAGAAGCCGGTATCGGCATTGATAGGCTCGCTCGCGTCAGGCCTACTCCAGCCGTATCCGGCGAACAATCCGACATAGGCCCCGCTCCAAAAGATCATGGGCACCGGCGCGACGCCCGCCGGAGCGCTGTCGGCCGGTGTCGGTCCAAGATCGGCGGCGGCCGCGGACCAAGCGATCATGAGAACAGCGCCGGCAAGAACGGCGGCGCAAAACTTCTGCATTGTTCCCCCCATTTAAGCGTCCCCCTGAGATGATTGCATGCGGGGGGATGCCTGCTCAAGCGCGCGCAGAGCCTGTCAGAGCAAAGCCGAACAGCCAATATCGGCCATAAAATTGGTGGGCCCGGGAGGGCTCGAACCTCCAACCAGACGGTTATGAGCCGCCGGCTCTAACCAATTGAGCTACGGGCCCGACGCTCGAAACAGCGCAATTCCGCCTCATTAGCAGAGTTCTATTGGCGCGCGAAACGGCCCCGAGCGAGCGCGGCTTTCGCGCTCGCACCGCTTCCTCTCCCCTGCCCGGCCGCCAGTTGAAAGGATGCCCATGCGCTTCACCGCCAAGACCGCCTCCCTCGCCCTCCTCCTCGCCGCGATCGCCGCAACCTCCCCCGCCCTCGCCGACGACACGCCGCAGCGCACCATCTCGCTGTCGGCAACGGGCGCCCTCAAGACGGCGCCGGACAAGGTCGACATCTCGACCGGGGTCACGAGCCAAGCCGACACCGCCAAGGAGGCGCTGGCCAAGAATACCGAGGCCATGGCGCAAGTGGTGGCGGCGCTGAAGGCCGACGGCATCGACCCCAAGGACATCCAGACCTCGAACTTCTCGGTGTCGCCGCTCTACGAGGACCGCAAGGAAAACCGCTCGCCCAAGATCATCGGCTATCAGGTCACCAATTCGGTGCGGATCACCGTCCATGACATTGGCAAGCTCGGCGACATCCTCGACAAGGTGGTGACGCTCGGCGCCAACGATGTCGGCTCGATCGAGTTCGGGATCGATGAGCCCGAGGCGCTGAAGGACAAGGCGCGGCAGCTCGCCATGCAAAACGCCATCGCCAACGCCAAGCTCTATGCCGAGGCGGCAGGGGTGAAGCTCGGCAAGATCCTCACCATCAACGAGGATCAGGGCGTCGTCGTCGCGCGCTATGCCGCGGCGCCGGCGGCCATGGAAATGGCCAAAGCCGTGCCGATCGAGGCCGGAACGGCGACGGTCGAGGTCCGGGTCCATGTCAGCTTCGAGCTGGAGTGAGCCGCCTCGGGGCCCGGGATTTCATGATCCAAATCAAGGCGGAACCGGGTCCGGAAGTGCGAGGTTCTAAGATCATGTCCCTCCATCGCGAAGACATCCTCGACAGTGCGTTTGCCCGCGACCGTGCCCATATGGTGGCGCGCCATCTCGCAGGCCCGCGGCATCTCCGATCCGCTGCTGCTCGCGGCGATGGGGCAGGTGCCGCGCGAGGCCTTCGTGCCCGAGCATTTGCAGGAATTCACCTATGAGGACTCCGCACTCCCGATCGAGGCGGGGCAGACCATCTCCCAGCCCTACATCGTGGCGCGCATGCTCGAGCTTGCCGAGATCAAGCCCGGCGACACCGTGCTCGAGGTCGGCGCCGGATCGGGCTACGCCGCGGCGGTGATGAGCCGCATGGCGAACAGGGTGTTCGCCATCGAGCGTCACGAGGAGCTTGCCAAGCTGGCGCGGGAGCGGCTGAAGCGGCTCGGCTACGGCAATGTCGAGATCATTTGCGCCGACGGCACCAAGGGCTGGGCCGACGAAGCGCCGTACCAGGCGATCATCGTCTCGGCCGGCGGCCCGCGCGTGCCCGAGGCGCTGAAACAGCAGCTCGCGCTCGGCGGCCGGCTCGTGATCCCCGTCGGCGAGCATGGCTATCAGACCCTGCTCCGCGTCACCCGCAGCGGCGAAGACAGTTTCGAGGAAGAGGATTTCGGCGCCGTCGCCTTCGTGCCCCTGATCGGCGAGCAAGGCTGGGCCGATCCCGAGCGGCGCCAAGGAACCCGACCGGAAACCTCAACTCGACGAGCAGCCGTCCGGCTTTGCCGCGGGGCTGCTTCGCCCCGAGCACCGCGCGCTCACCATCCACAATCGCGTCAGCCGGTTGATGGCCGAGGCCGCCGAGCCGTTCGGCGATCTGCACGAGCTTTGCGACCTCGTCGAGCGCTTCGCCGACCGCAAGGTGGTTCTGCTCGGCGAGGCGACCCATGGCACCGCGGAGTTCTACCAGGCGCGCGCCCGCATCACCGAGATGCTGGTCGACCGCCACGGCTTCAATATCGTCGCGGCCGAAGCCGACTGGCCGGATGCCGCGGTCTATGACGCCTATGTTCGCGGGCTGCCGCGGCCGAAGGTGCCGAAGACCGCCTTCACCCGCTTTCCCACCTGGATGTGGCGGAATGGCCAGGTCGCCGAGTTCCTGAACCGGCTGAAGGACATCAACGCAACCATCGCCGATCCTGATGCCAAGGCCGGCTTCTACGGGCTCGACATCTACAGCCTCGGCGCCTCGATCGAGGCCGTGCTCGGCTATCTCGACAAGGTCGATCCGGAGGCGGCTCGGGTCGCGCGCCAGCGCTATGGCTGCCTCGCGCCGTGGCGCGCCGAGCCAGCGCGCTACGGCCATATGGCGCTTTCCCGCGGCTATGCCGTGTGCGAGAAGCCGGTTGCCGACGCCCTGGTCGATCTCCTCAAGCGGCGGCTCGACTATCTGTACAAAGACGGCGAGGCTTTCTTCGACGCCGAGCAGAATGCCCGCATCGTCGCCGGCGCCGAGCAATACTACCGCGCCATCTATTACGGCGATGCCGCGTCGTGGAATCTCCGCGACCACCACATGTTCAATACGCTGGAGCGCCTGCTTGCAGCATCGCGGCCCCGACGCCAAGGCGGTGGTGTGGGCGCACAACTCCCATATCGGCAATGCCGCCTTCACCGAGATGGGCCAGGTCAGGGGCGAGCACAATATCGGCCAGCTGGCGCGCGAGCGCTTCGGCGACGACGCGGCGCTGATCGGCTTCGGCACCGATCGCGGCACCGTTGCCGCGGCGTCCGACTGGGACGGCGACATGGAGATCAAGCGCGTGCGCCCGGCGCGGGACGATTCCTATGAGGGGCGGTCGCGCGACACCGGCATCGCCGCCTTTCTGCTCGAGACCGGTCCCGGGCAGCAGGCGAGGCGGTCCGCGCCGAGCTCGCCGAGCCGCTGCTCGAGCGCGCCATCGGCGTCATCTACCGCCCCGAGACCGAGCTGCTCTCGCACTATTTCGAGGCGTCGCTGCCACACCAGTTCGACGCCTGGATCTGGTTCGCGGAGACCGAAGCGGTGGCGGCGCGGCCGGTCCACGCCCACGGCCCCGACGAGACCTATCCGTTCGGTCTCTAGGTCACGCGGCGCGGGCGACCGCGTTGCCGTCGCCAAGCACCACCATGACCCCACACCCGAGGCCCGCGCCCCTCGACGGACGAGGTGAGGTGAGAATAAGGGTGGAACGAGGTGCGGGGATAAGTTCTCGGCGCATTGCCCCCTCACCCTCTCCGCCATGCGATTTTCGCACGCTCTACGCGCAAGATCGCGGCGGAAAGCCCTCTCCCGCAAGGGGAGAGGGAAATAGAGCGGCTAATGCTTCAAGTCGTCCGGCACCTTGCCGCCATTGGCGGCGAGCTTGATCATTACTTGCTTGTGCAGCCAGATATTCATCTTGGCGGAGTCCTTCATGTCGCCGGAATAATGCAGCTCCTCGGCGAGTTTCTTGCGCGCGGTGGAGCTGCTGTCGAGATCGAGCAATTTCATCAAGTCGACGATCGAGATGCGCCAGTTGAGCTTCTGCTTGTTCTGCTTGGCGAGACCGTCGAGCACGGCGGCGACGTCAACGGTCGCGGGCGCCGCCGGCTTGGCAGCGCCAGCGCTTGGCGCGGCTTGCGCCGTTGAGGCAGATGACGCCGCGGCCGTCGGCGAAGCCGAGGCCGAGGGCTCCGCCGCGGCGGACGTGCCAAAGATGGCTGACATGATGCTTCCGAAAATGCTCATTGCGTGGCGCTCCTCAGGTGAGAGTGGGGAAGCAAATCATAGTCCCGTTGTCGCGACGGCAATAGCCGCCTTCGCCGGCAACGCTTGGATGTGACACCCTCGCCCTTCCGCCATGAGGCTTGCGCAACGGCGCGCATCGCCGCTCCAGCGGCGGATGCCCGCATCAAGTGGACGGCGACGCCGAAATGTTCCGGCTGACCCCGGCGCGCCCTTAGCCCCTCGCGCGGCGTGACCGCTGGACCTAAAGGGCGAATAGGCGCAGGGTGAGGTCGAGACGCCAGCCGGCGTCGAACGCCTGCCGGGGGCTGGGCTCCGCATGGCGGCCCGACCCGACCAGCCTTCATCTCTACCAGGTGAGAACAGGAGCTCCATGCGGTCCGCAAACGATACCGAGACACCGAGGCGCCTGCCGAGCGCGGCCTGGGTCGCCGTGCTGGCTGTGTCGGCGGCGATCCTTGCCTACGGGACGATGGTGGTTCTGAACCTTGTCGGCCTACGTTAGCCGCGACGCCACCAGAGGAGGACGACATGGCCAAAGGTCAAATGCGCAGCAACAAGGAAAAGAAGAAGCCGAAACAGGACAAGAAGAAAGTCGCGCCGGCGCCGTCTCCGCTCGCGTCAGACCAACAGCGCGGGAAGCCGGGGCGCGGCCCGAAGAAATAAGCGGGAATTTATTTAGGCGCACCCGCGCTCCGCGCTGCCCTCTTTCTTCGTCATTGCCGGGCTTGACCCGGCAATCCAATGGTGACGCTCACCAACTTCAACGCCTTATTGGATGCCCGGAACACGTCCGGGTATGACGCGGAATGTGAGGGGACGCGGTGCCCTCTCTCGTCGTCATTGCCGGGCCTGACCCGGCGATCCAATGGTGACGCTCACCAACTTCAACGCCCTATTGGATGTCCGGAACACGTCCGGGCATGACGCGGAATGTGAGGGGACGCGGTGCCCTCTTTCTTCGTCATTGCCGGGCTTGACCGGGCAATCCAATGTGACGCTGACCAACTTCGACGCCCTATTGGATGCGCGGAACAAGTCCGGGCATCACGGCGTGATGTGGGGTGGCGTTTTATTCGATGCGCTTCCGCGCTTCGCGCTGCTTGAGCGCTTGATCGATGCGCTAACGCTTCGCTGCTTGAGCGCTTGATCGATGCGCTAACGCTTCGCTGCTTGAGCGCTTGATCGATGCGCTAACGCTTCGCTGCTTGAGCGCGGAGATGAATGCCGCGTGAACCGAGGGCTCAGCTCCGGTTCAAGGCGACGCCGCTACGATCCACATCAGGTGCCGAAGAAGCTCGCTTCTCCCCGCAAACGACGCTTTCGCTGAAAGCGTCCAACCAGGAGAGTGACCATGTACCAGAAAACCTTGCTTGGCCTTGCCGCTTTGGCCTTGGTGCTGGCGGCGGCGTTCGCCTCGCCTCTGTCGGCTGCAGCCATGAACGCTCAGATCATGCGGCAGCTCGAGGCCAAGAGCGCGACGATCGTTCCGATGTCGAAGCTGCCCAAGGCTCTTGCCACCAAGCCCAAGAACCAGCGCTACAGCTGCGACAGCGTGGCGTGTTGGTGCTCAGGCGGCAGCGACTGTCTCAAACTGATCGACGAGCAGGGCGCAAACTGCTCGCATTTCGTCTGCGGCAACGACCACGGCACGCCGGTGTGCTGGTGCGATCTTTAAGTGACGGTGCGGGTGGGCGGCGAATGACCGCTCACCCGCGAGTCACTTCTCTGTCGGCCTTGCCGGCTCGACCCGGCAATCCAGTACGGCCGTGTGGCCGCCACGTTCCGCCGGCCGAAGCCGACGCCTTCGCCACATGAGCTTGGGCAAGTTCAGTATGGAAGGCAGCGACCGTACGGGCCGAGATAGTAGCCGTAGGGACAGACGGCCGGCGTGGCAACGACGGGTGGCGCGTATTGTGGCGCAACGACCACCGGTGCGACCGGCGCGACAATGACGGGGCACGCCGTGTAATTGCGGATGCAGCCGCACGGCGCCATGTGGAAGCCGATGCCGCAGCCGTCGCGCACCAAGGTGACGGGCGCCGTCACGGCTTGCGGGCGAACCGACGAGATCGGCGAAGCTTGCGCCGCGATCGACACCGACGCCGCCAGCACCCCGCAGGCGAGGACCAATGACAACTTGTTCAACATGGACAAAACCCCTCTTTTGGCAGCCTGCCGTGGAAGATGGTGTCGTGCTGTCGGAAATGGAAGCACGCGCCCCGTAAGTCTTAGCAAAGAGCCCAGCGCCTTCGCCCACGCTTTCTGCGGGGATGGTTGATTTTGGGTTCAATCTGAACACCCTCCGGGCATGACGAAGAACCCCTCTCCCCTTGCGGGAGAGGGTGGCTCGCCGCGCGCGGCGAGCCGGGTGAGGGGTTTCTTTTCTGACGCGGCTTGCGCCGCTGACCCCTCACCGCGCGCCAAAGGCGCGCGTGCTCTCCCGCAAGGGGAGAGCGGGGAGATCGCAGCGCCGCTCAGGCTGGAGCCCTTTCGCCAACAGGGCCGTCATTGCAGGGCTCGCCCCCCCTTTTTGTCATGCCCGCGAAAGCGGACATCCAGTAATCATTGTCGTCCGCAATGAAGCCGCCGGCGCTCGCGGCTACTGGATCGCCCGGTCAAGCCGGGCGATGACAAGGTGTGAGTTAGCGGGACTTGGTGAGCCGGCGGCGGTTCTTACTGACCCGGGAACGAACGCGGCGGACCACCTTCTTCGTCGAGCCGCCGGTGGCCAGGATCATCGCGGCTTCCGCCGCGGCGAAGCCCTTCTCCGACATCATGCGCCGCGCCTCGCGCTCGGCGACCTTGCCGCCCTGCATAAACCGCATCATGCGGAGCGCGATCACGGCATTGGCCTCGGCCTGAAGCCGCGCGATCTCGAAGGCGAAGGTCATCCAGTTGGTGAACATGGCGCGTGCATAAGGGGGGTTGGAGGGGCGGAATGCAAGGGCACAACTGTGGTAGGGGGCCCCCAATGAAAAAGCCGCCTTCTGCGGCGGCTTTGTTTTTTGCGCGGGTTCACTCCGGCCGCTCGATCGTCGGCCGCCGTCCAGTGACGGTCAAAACGTCCCGCGGGTCTCCCTAGACTTCGTAAACTTCACAGCGGCGCGGGCATCCTCGTCCCGCGCGGCCTCGAGATCGAGGGCACCACCCGCAATCCGCCGGCGGCGGCAAGTGGGGGCTTCGCCACGCAGCTTGGCAGCGCGGGTCAGGGCAGCAGGTGGGAGGAGAGAATGCCGATCGCGGCCAGGCTCAGAACGGTCAGAAACGTGCTGATGATCAGGACGCGCGGGAAGCGATCGTTGGAATACCAATTCAGGATTGTGTCAGACATTATTTAGTTCCCTTTGTTTATTTGTTATGCTTCTAGCTGATAATTGTGTTGAAATTAAGTATCTCGAAACATGGACTATTTATTTCTCGACATTATTTTTCAACATCCCTTGATTTCTATTTGGTGACAACATACATAGAGGGCGCAGTTTGAGTGATTCTCATTCAGATGATATTTCCTCTTATTTGGAGAACAACCCATGGAAAATTCAGCCACATCGGCCACTTCTGCAAATCCCCAGAGCACGGAGCAGAACAAGCAGGCCGTCGCCAAGGACATTTGCGCCAAGTGGAGCAAGTTTTCCGAGAAGGACGTCTCAGCGCTCAAGGGGAAGGCCGACCTCGTGTCTCAGGTCGTGGCCAAATATGGTCTTGAGCAGGCGCAAGCCCAACGTGAGGTCAACTCCGTCCTCAAGGGCCGTCAGATCGGTGCTGGCGCCTAGAGCGGGCGATTATCGAGGCTGCCTAGTGGCAGCCTCGGGCGTTCGTTTCTCGCCTCCCCCAATGAAGAAGCCGCCTTCTCCGGCGGCTTTTCTTTTTGCGCAGGGATCACCCCAGCCGCTCGATCGGCGGCCGCCGTCCCGTGACGGTCGAAGTGTCCCGCGGGTCTCCCTAGACTTGCCGAGCCTCTCCCCGGCTCTCAAGCCGGGGTCGCGTCTCGGTCCAGCGCCGCCTGAAGATCCGAGGGCTCGATGGTGACCATCTCGATCCCGCGCCCAGACGGCCCCGGCACGAAGATGACCGTCGCCACGCGACGGTATGCGTTGAAGGACACACCCTCGATGAGCTCCTCGTCCGTCACCACCCGGTAATCCGCCGGCGGCAGCAGCCTATCCACCCCTTTGAGGCAGAACGGCCGATGAAAGGTGACGCTCTCCTCGCTCGTCCGGATCGTCATTGGAAGGATCCTCCCTGCGGAACGTTGAAGGGTCGAAGCGGCGTGCTTCGACCCTGTGCCTGAGCTAGTGCGACCGGCCGTACCCATCCGCGCTGCGCGCGACGTGAGTCTTGATCGGTTCGGCGGTGTCCGCCGCGACCTTGGTCGAAAGTGCGCGGACTTCCTCGGCCTGGGCCGCCAACACGCCGAATTGCTTCCGCCAAAAGGCGGCTTGCAGCGCTACCATATCGGTGAGGCTCTTGGCGCCCGCCAGGCTCTTGGCCAGAGCGAAGCCCGAACTCATGTTGCGCCGGGCGATGTCGACGATCTTGCGGTTGAAGGCGACGGCGCCCTGGCCAGCAGCGTCGAACGACCGCTCGAACGTCGCCACGGAAGCGTCGAAGGCATCCGTGGAGCGGTCATAGGCCGCGCGGGTCTGGTCCACGCTCTTCTCGGCCATGCTGCGCACGGACTCGGGAATGGCGGTGTCGAGACCGAGCTGACCCAGCTTGGCGGTCGTTTGCCGGAATACCTTGCGGGCTTCGGCGGCGGCTCGGGGGGTAGAGATGGGGGTCATGAGAATACCTCGTGGGGTTGCATCATTCGCTACGGGTCGCAGGCTGGAAGCCGCGGGCCTTGAGCGACAATTCGCGCTCGGCGTGCTGAGATGTTCGGAAAAGGTGGGCGCGCACAGAGCCGGCGCACTAGTCTTCACCGTCAGCGCCTGGGTCCGGCGTGCCAGTAGTTAACCCTAGGCGCTGTCAGACAAAATAGCAAGCGTTGCGCGAAGTATCGGCGGTTCTCTCGCTAAAGTTGAGGCGGGGCAAGTCACCCCACATCAAGTGCCCATAACCTGCGCGCAGTGGGGATGCCGCGGAGCTCGTGCAGGCCGAGATCGGCGAGCGCGACCGACGCGCGGCGCGCGACCGCGTCCGACACCACCACCGGGCGCTGCAACAGCTTGCTCATGTCCTGGGTGCGCGCCACCTCGTTCACGGCGCGGCCGAGCACGCCGAACTTGAGCCGCTCGCGGGTACCGGCATTGCCGAACACCACGTCGCCGAAATGAACGCCGATGCCGAACTCGATGGCGCCCGCCCTCTCGCTCTGCTCGCGCTTCAGCTCGGCGAGGCGGCCGCGGGCGAGGCTCGCGGCGTCGAGCGCGGCGGCGCAAGCCTTGGTGCCGCCATTGTCGCCGGCGGGGAAGAAGGCGAGGACGGCGTCGCCGATGATGTCGAGCACCTGGCCGCCTTCCGTCATCACCGCGCCGGCGACGCAATCGAAATAGGCGTTGAGGAGATCGAGGAAGCAATCGACCGGGAGCTGGTCGGCGAGGCCCGTCGAGTTGCGGAGGTCGCTGTACCACAAGGCCGCGGCAAGCCGCTCGCCGTCGCCGCGCTTGATGGTGCCGGAGAGGATGCGGGCGCCGACCAGCGGCCCGTGGAAGGCGTCGAGCGCGGCCTTGGTGATCTGGTCCTTGATGGCGAGCCGGAACACGAGGGCGAGCGGCATCAACACGGCGCGCATGGCGTCGATGTCGGAGACCGAGAAGCCGCATGGCGCGCGCGTCGACCATGAGGTGGCAAGCCCGTCGAGCGATTGCGGGTGGAGCGGCGCGCCGCCGAAGCCGATGACGAGCGCGAGATAATCGGTGTAGCCCTCTTCCTTCAGCCGCCGGAGCAGCGGGAACGGCGCGATCGCCGCCTCGTCGCCGAGCGGGAAGCGGCGCGTGTCGTCGTGCTCGGTGAGCATGACGTAGAACGGGCTCAAGCGAAAATCGGAGCCTTCCTTGTCGACGCCCGCGGCGTATTCGACCTGGACGCCGCCTTCGCGGGTCCAGGTGATGGTGAGGCCGTCGAACAGAGGATGCAGGATGCGGCAGCCGACATTGAAGCGGTCGATGGGAACGCCGGCCGCGACCAGACGCGCCATCGCCGCCTCGACCTGGTTCGCGAGCGGCGCGTCGGCGATGCCGAGCGCGATGATCGAGGCCGGGATGTCCGGGCCGGCGGGGGTCACGATGTCGTCCATGGCGGGGATGTTATCAGGCTTTTCGGTGTGGTTTTTAGGGCAACGCCCTGCGGCGGCAACGGGGGGTGCCGTGAGCCGTCCGATTATGCCAGTCTAGGCCCGAGCTTGGGGGAGTTGGGAACACATGGCCATGAGCCGCTTTGCCGTCGTCTTCAGCGCTATCGCCGCGCTGTTCATCGCGGGCTTTCTCATGATCTGGTTCATGCCGGGGATGCAGGACCGCGTCATCCAGGGCGGCATGACGCGGCAGATCGCGCGGAACGCCAACCCGGCCTTCATGCAGGACGACGCGCTGCACATCCTGATCTGCGGCACCGGGTCGCCGATGCCGGATCTCACCCGCGCCAAGGCCTGCGCCGCGGTGATCGCCGGCGGCCATGTGGTGGTGATCGATACCGGGCCCGGCTCCTGGGCCAAGCTCGCCGCGCTCAACGTGCCGGCCGCCAAGGTCGACACCGTGCTCCTTACCCATCTCCATTCCGACCATATCGGCGATCTCGGCGAGGTGGCGACGCAAAGCTGGCTCGGCGGGCGGCAGGTGCCGCTCGAGGTCTATGGGCCGCCCGCGCCCGGCGCCGACGAGCGCACCACCGACGCGCAAGGCGACATCTTCGGCACCTCCGGCACCGAGGATGTGGTCAAGGGCTTCGCCCAGGCCTACAACGCCGACGCCGAGTTCCGCATCGCCCAAGGCGGCAAGCTCGTGCCGGCCGAGGGCGCGCGCATGATCGGCCACGACATCCCGAAGCCCGGGCCGGAAGAGGCCGTCACCGTCTACGACAAGGACGGGCTCAAGATCGAGGCGTTTCTCGTCAATCACGATCCGGTCGAGCCGGCCTACGGCTACCGCATCGACTATGGCGGCCGCGCCGCGGTGATCTCGGGCGACACCACCAAGGTGCGCAACATGGTGCGCTTCTCCAAGGGCGCCGACGTGCTGGTGCATGAGGCGCTCTCCAACAATCTCGTCGAGATGCTGGCGCGCGCGCTCGACAAGAACGGCAACGAACGCGCCGGCACCATGGCGCGGCAGGTCATGGGCTATCACACCACCCCGATCGAGGCCGCGGACATCGCCGAGGAGGCGCAAGTGCCGCTCTTGGTGCTCACCCATGAGGTGCCGCCGCTCCGGAACGCCTTGATGCGGCGCGTGTTCCTCCATGGGGCGGAGGAGGCGCGGGGGCCAGGCGGCGACATCATGCTGGCGAAGGACGGGCTCCTGATCACGCTACCCAAGGGCTCCAAGGACATCGCCACCAAGAATTTGCTCTAGGGCGGTCTGCTTCAGCGCGGAGCGGCGGGCCGAGAGGCGCGCGCGATCCTTGCCGCGATGCGGGCCGCATCCGGGCTTTGCCGGTCTTTTTTCCCATCGGGCTTGCGGCCGAAGGGCGTGGCGCGCCGAAAAGCGCAAATCCTATGGCTTCCGTATCCGTTGCCGGACACGGCGGGCGCCTCTCGGCGCGCCACATGCGCTTGAAGCAGAAGCGCAAACGCATGTCATTTCGCGGCGACTTGGCGATCGGCGGGCCCCGCTTTTCGCCGTCAGGACCCCGCTTCCCCGGCAACGGACCGAAGTCAAAGTCACGTTGGGGGCTTGCGTTTGGGACCGGGGTCGAGACCCGAAGGGGCCAGACCCGGAGATCCAAGACCTGACGGTCGTCAGCCAGCTCCTGGCAGGGCCTCGTAGTGGACCCGGGGGGAGCCCCGCCGCCGCCCGAGTGCCTGGCTTGCGAACCAGACCCGCGGGACGCCGCACCCCGTCCCGCAATCACGACGCCTCGCGAAGCGCCCTTCGAACGGACGAGGTGATGCGGAGTGTACGGGGGGATTTTGGGCCGGGGATAAGATTGGTGGGCCCCACCATAGGCGGCTGCTTTTTGGTCACGAGCCGAATAAGAATCGTGGAAACTAGCGGGGCCGCTTCCCTTTCGAACAAAGAGAGAACATACTCTTACAGCTATTTAGGCCAGCGACGTCTGGAGGTTTACCGAAGATAATGGACGCAAGTGTCGAACGCCGAGGCACCGTCGCCCCAGGATCCATTTTCCACGGAGATGCTTTTGACTTGATTCAGCAGCTGCCGCAGGCGTCGGTCGATCTGATTGTCACGAGCCCTCCGTACTGGGGTCATCGGACATATGGCGAGCAACATAATTGGGGAATTCTGGCTGATTGGGAGCCCGAGAATTCACGCGCCTCTCAGCCAAGCTATGACTGGTATAGATCGCGCGGGGGCATTCTCGGCTTAGAACCAATACCCGAGTGGTATACGCTTCACCTATGCGAATTTTTTGATCTGGCGAGATCGAAGCTCAAGGAACGTGGTAGCCTTTGGGTAAATCTCGGGGACACCTATTTTGCAAGGTGGTCATCCATAAGGGATAACGGCCGTCAAGGCCTGGCGAGCAAGAGCAGAACACGCCGGAGAACCCCAATGCGGGGCTATCTGCAGGAAAAGCAATTGCTACTCATACCGAGTAGGTTTGCAATTTCAATGCAGGACCGGCGATGGATACTTAGAAATGACCTAATCTGGTCTAAGCCCAACGTGCCCCCCCGACCGGAGAAAGATCGACTCAGGTTATCTCATGAGCACTTCTTTCATTTCGTCAAGCGACCAAAAGAAGGGCGAGCGGCGTACTTTTACGACATAACAAACGTTGAAGCCGGAAAGCGCGACGTTGTGTCTTGCAATGTCAAGGCAGGTCAAGCAGGTCACAGTGCGACCTTTCCCGAGAGGATCGTAGAACCCCGTATCCTTTCAAGTTGTCCGATGGGAGGATTGGTTTTGGATCCGTTTTGCGGAAGCGGGACCGTCATCCGCTTGGCCGAAAAACTGGGCCGAAGAGGTTTAGGGTTTGAGATTTGCGGCAAGTATATAAATGGCTGAAGCGGAGGGCCCTAAGCCGAAGAATTACGTTGGCGAGTGGTATGGGCGTCGAATTTTTCCGAAGGTATGCCTCACGCACGAGGACTTGCCCGAGATTGAGAAGAGTGTTTGCCCCTTCCTCTCCGCAGTTGTGGACCGCGAACAGGTTTGTGTGAAGACGGCCAATTCTAGCGGCGTTTGCACGATCACCACCACAGCTCCCGAGCTCCAAGATTGGCTGGTTTGCCCTTACCGCGCGATTGAACCGGAGGGCTTTTACCCAGTAATTGAGAAATTGTTTGGAGTTAAGGACCCCTTCATCGCATTTCCGGCTACGCGCCTTGGCGACGCGGCTTTTCTCGCCACCGAGTTAGGAAAGTTGGCAGACCGAAGGCTCTTCTTGTACTTTCAAGATAAGCTGGGCGGAGAAATATCTATACCGCGCACTGATAGGTCTCCGGAACTCTCATTCGATATCACAATTGTCGAAATCTTTTTGGTGGGGACCGTCGGCCGCATGGGGCAGTTTGCGATGTATGAAATTCAAACCATGGACTTTCACGGTTCCTACCGCCATGCCGTCGATGCGTTGCGCAGCGCAGTCAATCTTCACAAATCCAACTTTCCGCAGGTGCTTCGAGAAAATATGGAGTGGGCTGGGAGGCAAGTAGAAGGACCCAATATTTCGAACGTGTTCAAACGGACATTCTACCAGATGATGCTGAAATTTAGACTAGCTGACCGACACGATTGTGCCGGCGTGGCCCTGGGTCTTCCAGAATCCGTATGGAGAAGTTGGTCCTCGCATTTGGGAAAGCCCGATCTGGTCCGGGACGGCGATTTTTACCGGTTAGCCGATGAGCGGCATCCCAGCACCAGCGACTGCTGGATTATGCTCCTGAACACCGGCAAATCCACAGGCTCAATACAGCCACTCACCATATCACGGGCAATCCGTATTAGTCCTCTGGACCTACTCGCTAGAGCGTTTGACGATGTGCCTAACTACATAGCGGAAGAGATTTTTCCCGCCCTGCGACAACGAATTTTGAATCGCATCAGATCGATTGGAAACTCGATAGAGTGGGATACGTCTGCTCCTTGAACGCAAGTCCGAGCCGAAATGCCTAATTCTCCAGGCAATTGAGCAGCTTGCAGCTGCGGCCTGGGCGCTTCAGGCGTGGATGCCCGGCCCGAGCCCGGGCTGACGATCTGAATAAGACGAACGCCGCCGTTTAAGGCGGCCTCGGGGCGGCGACTTCACCCCACCCGTCCTCGCTTTGCGAGGACTCCCTCCCCTCAAGGGGAGGGAAATCGTTGTGTGGCTAGCAGCGGTGGAACAGGGTGGCGACGCAGACGAGGCCGCGGCCGGTGGTCCTGACCACGGCTCCGGTGCCCTTCACCGCGGTCCTGCCGACGGCGGCGGTGCCTTTCACCGCGGTCCTGCCGGTGACGACGACGGCGGTGGTGGCGCCGGCGGCGACGGCCGTGACCGGGCCGGCTTCGGCTTGAACCGGCACGGCAAGCGCCGCGGTCATGAGTCCAGCCAGAACGAAGAAACGCATGGTCTTTCTCCTTTGGTGCCGTTGCCGAAGGTAATCCCCTTCGAGGCGCGGATGTTCCGCCGGACTGGTTAATTATCGGCGAAGGCGCGGGGCTGGCTGAGGCGTGAAGCCCCCTCACCCGCACCGAAGCGAGCTTCGGTGCGACCTCTCCCCACCGGGGAGAGGTGAAGAGCGGGGACGTCCCTGACCCTCATTCGTCATTGCCGGGCTTGTCCCGGCAATCCAATGATGAGCCTCCACCCCGTCAGAGGCCAAGGCCAGCGTCCACGCCCTATTGGATGCCCGGCACAAGGCCGGGCATGACGAAAGAGGGTCAGGGGAAGACGTGGATGCCCGGTCTGTTTTAAGTCGCGCTACTGCTTCGCTGCTTGAGCGCCAGCCCGGGCATGACGAAGAAGGAAAGACGGACGCCCCCTCACCCGCACCGTGCTTCATCTTTTGCCCTACCGCTTCGCTATTTGAGGGCGAGGCTTCGGTGCGACCTCTCCCCATCGGGGAGAGGTGAAGAGCGGGGACGTTCCTGACCCTCATTCGTCATTGCCGGGCTTGTCCCGGCAATCCAATGATGAGCCTCCATCCCGTCAGAGGCCAAGGGCAGCGTCCACGCCCTATTGGATGCCCGGCACAAGGCCGGGCATGACGAAAGGAAGGGGGGTTGGGTACGGAAATTAGTTGTCGAGGAAGGAGCGGAGTTTGCGGGAGCGCGACGGGTGCTTGAGCTTCCTGAGCGCCTTGGCCTCGATCTGGCGGATGCGCTCGCGGGTCACCGAGAATTGCTGGCCGACCTCTTCCAGGGTGTGGTCGGTGTTCATGCCGATGCCGAAGCGCATGCGCAACACGCGCTCCTCGCGCGGCGTCAACGAGGCGAGCACCCGGGTCGTGGTCTCGCGCAAGTTCGACTGGATCGCGGCGTCGATCGGCAGGACCGCGTTCTTGTCCTCGATGAAATCGCCGAGATAAGAGTCTTCCTCGTCGCCGATCGGGGTCTCGAGGCTGATCGGCTCCTTGGCGATCTTCAGAACCTTGCGCACCTTCTCCAGCGGCATCGCCAATTTCTCGGCGAGCTCCTCCGGCGTCGGCTCGCGGCCGATCTCGTGCAGCATCTGGCGCGAGGTGCGCACGATCTTGTTGATGGTCTCGATCATGTGCACGGGGATGCGGATGGTGCGGGCCTGGTCGGCGATGGAGCGGGTGATGGCCTGCCTGATCCACCAGGTGGCGTAGGTCGAGAATTTGTAGCCGCGGCGGTACTCGAATTTGTCGACCGCCTTCATCAGCCCGATATTGCCTTCCTGGATCAGGTCGAGGAATTGCAGGCCGCGGTTGGTGTATTTCTTGGCGATGGAGATGACGAGGCGAAGATTGGCCTCGACCATCTCCTTCTTGGCCTGGCGCGCCTCGCGCTCGCCCTTCTGCACGATGTGGACGATGCGGCGGAACTCCGAGATCTGCAGGCCCGTCTCGGCGGCGAGGTTCTGGATCTCCTGGCGGACCTCCTTGATCAGCCCGCGCTCGTCATGGACGAAGTCGGCCCAGCCCCGCTTCTTGAGGCGGCCGACGCGGCGAAGCCAATTGGGGTCGAGCTCGTTCGACTGATATTCGCCGATGAAGTCGTCGCGCTTGACGCCATAGCTCTCGGCGAGGCGCAACATACGGCCTTCGTAGCCGAGGAGCTTGCGGTTGATGTCGTAGAGGGTCTCGACCAGGCTCTCGATGCGGTTGGCGTTCAAGGAGAGCGATTTGATCTCGGCGACGATCTCGTCCTTCAGCGCCTTGTAGCGTTTCTCCTGGCCCGACGAGAGCACGTCATTCCTGAGCGCGCGCTCGACGAGCTGGTCCTGGAGCTTGCGGAGCTTCTTGTAGTTGGTGGCGACGAGATCGAAGGTCTCGAGCACCTGCGGCTTGAGCTCCGCCTCCATGGCCGCCAGCGACAGCGAGTTCTCGAGATCGTCCTCGTCGTCGTCGAATTCTTCCGGCTGCTGGGGCTGCTCTTCGTCGTCGTCGGCGGCGGGCTTCGCCGGGCTCGCGGCGGCGCCGTCGCCTTGCGGATGGGGCTCGGCGCCATTCATGCCTTCGGGGAGCGGTTGGGAGGGGGTGGGCTTCGCGTCGGGGCCCTGATAGGTGGCTTCGAGATCGATGATGTCGCGGAGGAGAATCTTGCCTTCGTTGAGCTCGTCGCGCCAGATGATGATGGCCTGGAAGGTGAGCGGGCTTTCGCAGAGGCCGGCGATCATGGCTTCGCGGCCGGCCTCGATGCGTTTGGCGATGGCGATCTCGCCTTCGCGGGACAGCAGCTCGACCGACCCCATCTCGCGCAAATACATGCGGACCGGATCGTCGGTGCGCTCGGTGGGCTCGGGCTTGGTCTCGATCTTGACGATCGGGGTGACGGTCGCGACCGCGCGCGGCGCGTCGGGATTGCCCTCCTCGGTCTCCTCGGCCTCGTCGGTGTCGATGACATTGATGCCCATGTCGGAGAGCATCGACATGGTGTCCTCGATCTGCTCGGAGGAGACTTCCTCCGACGGCAGCACCTCGTTCAGTTCATCGTAGGTGACAAAGCCCCGGGCCTTCGCCGTCTTGATCAGCTTCTTGACCGCGGCGTCCGACATGTCGAGCACGGGACCGTCGGTGGTTTCGGTTTGCGGCTGTTCTTGGTCTTCTGCTTCAGCGGTCTTGGTCGCCATTCCCATTTTCTCTCCGAAGCGCGTCTCGTCAGACCCGGCGGGCAAACGAATCCCCGCGCGCGATCGCGAATATCTTCGCTCGATTAGCGGCACGCACCGTTAATCGACGATTAAACATGACCACCGGACCGAAGGCATGTGAGCGTGATGGATCTCGCGTCGCGCCTTCGCCGATTTCGTTTCTCCCCAACCAAACCCGCTCCGAGGAGCAGAAGGATGGAACGCAAACGTTCCGGACTGAATGTCATCTCCGCGCGGGGCTTCGTACCCGCTGCATGCTCTTGGCCAAACGGCCACGCGAACGTCTGACGACCAAGCGACGGCTTCGTGACGCAACGCCTGTGGAAGCCCCCGACGCCTTGTGCGGCCCCTCGCGGCGCTCCCAGCCGGTCAAATCCTGTCCATGGAATTGGCTAGATGGACCCCCCGTGTCAAGGCCGCGAGGCCCTCAAGACGGACAATTCTTGGCCATGCCGACGCGCACGAGGCACCGGCTGTTCCCTATGCAATTAGGGTGCCGTGTGAGGCATGTTTCAAACCGTTACCGTCGAGGCCGCGGCGTCAGCGGCGATCGAGACGGCGATCGGTGCGCTTGCCGCGCTGGCCCGCGATATTCTCGGCCTTGAGCCGCGCGATGGTGTCATGGAAGCGCTTGGCGCTGTCGCGATCGCCGGCATCGTCGGCGTCGTGACGCAGTCCGGCATTGGCGACCTGCTGCTGCAACAACGTGAAGTGCTCATATTCGGCATCGGTGAGGTCGGCGAGATCGAGGGCCGCGTCCTGAACTTCCTTGTCGAGGCTCTTCAAGGTGGTCCAGCGGAACAAGAGCTCGGCGAAGTGCGACGAGACTTCCGCCGGCGGCGTCTCGGGCTGAAGGAAGGCGATGCGCTTGAAGGCGCTCGACCGATCGAGGGTGTCGAACAGCCGGCCCTCGGCGCTCTCCCGCAGCAGATCGGCGAGTGCCTCGCGGCTAATGCCGGGATGGTGGAACACGGTGTCGGTCAGCGCGAAGAGGAGCGCAGCAAGCTGCGGCTGCTTGATATCGACCGCGGCCACCTCTTCGGCGAAATGGTCGAGCAGCCACGGATGATGGGCGAGTGCAAGAATGATGGTGATGGCAAAGCCATGGGCGGACGGGAGCGGCCGCGCGACGCGTCCGCCTTGCGGTGCAGAGCCTTGGGTCTTGGCGGGGACCGTGGCGCGCTTGCCGAGATCGCGCCACAGCGCCCAGAGCCGCGACTTGATCTCCTTGCGGTAATGCTCGCGGACGCGCGCGTTGACGATGGTGCCGAGCAGCTGCTCGAAGCTTTCTTCGAGCGCGGCGCGGCGTTCAGGGGTGTCGAGGCTGTGGCTTGCGCATTCCCGCCGCCACAACACGTCGATCAAGGGCCGCGCCTCGGCGAGGAGATGAGCGAAGGCCGCGGCGCCTTCATTGTGCACGAGGTCGTCGGGGTCCGAGCCTTGCGGCAGGAAGGCGAAGCGGAAGGAATGGCCCTCGCGCAGGTTCGGCAGCATGCGGTCGATGGCGCGCGCCGCCGCCGCCTCGCCGGCGCGATCGCCGTCGAAGCAGATGATCGGCTCAGGCGCGAGCAGCCAGAGCTGCTCCATCTGCCGCTCGGTGAAGGCGGTGCCGAGAGTGGCGACTGCATTCTCGAAGCCCGACTGATGCAGCGCGAGCACATCCATATAGCCCTCGACCACGATCAACTCGGCCTTGTCGAAGGCGGGTCCCCGGGCGCGGGCGAAGTTGAACACCATCGCGCCCTTGTCGAACAGCCGCGTCTCCGGCGAGTTGAGATATTTCGGCTCGGCCGCCGGATCGAGGGCACGGGCGCCGAAGCCGACGACGCGGCTCCGCGGATTGAGGATCGGGATCACCAGGCGATTGCGGAACCGGTCGTAGGGCGCGCGACCGTCGTCGGGCTTGATCACGAGGCCGGCGTCGAGGAGCTGGGCCTCGCTGAATCCCTTTTTGATCAGTGCAGCTTTGAGCGCATCCTTCGCATTCGGGGCGAAGCCGATGCGGAACGCATTGAGGGTCTCCGGCAAGAGCCCGCGATGCTCGGCGTAGGCAAGCGCGTCGCGTCCCGCCCTCGCCCGAAGGCTCTCTTCGAAGTAGAGTGTCGCGGCGTCGAGCGCCTCCATCAGGCCAAGGCGCTCTTTCGCCGCGCGCTCGAATTGCGGGTCGGCCTTCGGCAGCGGCACGCCAGCTTCGCCGGCGAGCTTCTCCACGGCTTCCGGGAAGCTCAAGCCCTCGGTGTCCATCAGGAAACTGAAGATGTCGCCGTGCTTGCCCGACGAGAAGCAGTGGTAAAAGCCCTTCTGGTCGTTGACGGTAAAGGACGCCGTCTTCTCCTGATTGAAGGGCGACAACCCCTTCCATTCACGGCCGGCGCGTTTCAGCTGAACGCGGCGCGACACCACCTGCGAGACCGACAGGCGGTTCCTGATTTCATCGAGGAACGAATCGGAGAACTTCATAGGATGCGCCGTTAGCGAGGGAGAAGAATTGGCCGCATCATAGCACCCAGGGTGATCCGGCTGGCGGCTGGCGGCTGCCGAGGAAAAGCTGTGGAAACTTCACACTGGAATTGCTAGAATACAGATGTATATACAGGCAATGGCCTCACGGCCGGCCCGAAATTGCCCCTAGAGGGATTGGTCGATGTCGCCCTTCGGGATTCGAACAAGGACGCGGCGAATATACGAAAGCACGGAATTGATTTTGCTACGGCGATAGAGGTGTTCTCAGATCCGGCGATGCTCACATTGGAGTCAAGGCGCACCGGGGAGGAACCGAGGTATTTGGGCATCGGCAAGGTCGGCGAGCTTGCAATAACTGTTGTCTTCACCCTACGGGGCGACCGGGTGAGGATCATCTCTGCCCGACGCTCAAGGATTGAGGAGCGGAGACGCTATGAGGAGTGAAGAAAGTCAGCTCGTGCAATTCGTCACCGCTTTGGCTGACGGAACGTACATCGTCGAGCACCCCGACGGCCATCTGGAGCGGAAGGTGAGCGAGACGGATTGGGCTCGTTTGCGTGCCATGACCGACGAGGAGATCGAGGCGGCAGCTCGCGCCGACCCAGACTGGGAAGGGCTGCTCGACATCGATTGGAGCAAAGCGGAACGCATCATGCCGCGGCGGAAAGAGGCGATCTCGATCAGGCTCGATGAGGACGTGCTGGCCTTCTTCAAGCGTCTCGGCGCCGGCTATCAGACCCGCATCAACACCGTGTTGCGTCATTTCATGGTGCACACACGCGAAAAGCAGAAATAAAAGGCCGGGTGGAGCAGTGCTCCACCCGGCCTCTCATTCAGCACTGGCACCAAGGACTGCTCGGCCGCGCCCTTAGTTCTTGGCGATGGCACCGGTCAGAATCAGCTCAGGCGGCGCCACGACGGAGAGCGTGGACGCTTCCGCGCCGCAGAGCAGGTTCATCGACTTATTGATCTCGTCGAACTGAACCATTTCACCGGGGCGGAGGCTCACCTTCACCCGCGACGATGCATAAGGCGCATCGGCTTGAGCGTCCTTCCAGATGATCGCATTCACCGCGCACGAGCCGCGCTCGGGAACGAAGAAGGCGATGACGCGCTGACCGCCGAGGGTCGCGAGGATCGGCTCGCGGGGTCCGACGGGACCGAAATTGGACGCGAGCTCTTGGGGCCGCGGCTCGTGGGCCTGCGGCTCTTGGGCTCGTACGGGAAGCGCGAGAAGAGTGAGTGCGGTAAGGGCCCCCACGCCGGCAATGAATTTCGCTTGGAAACGAGCGAACATTTTAGGCCTCCTTTTGGCTGAGCACGAATCAGTTCGTGCTGCATTGCGCAATAGATATTGCGCTGCAGTGTCAAATCTATGTTGCAAGTGCGAAGACAAAAGGCCGCGCGTCCAGCGACCGCAGGATTTTTCCGAACGAACGATTGGATTTTCAGATCAGCACTATTTGCGAGCATTCGCGCGCAGGCGGACGGCATAGTGCAAATGATTTGAGCACGGCGCGCGATGCATCACGTGTCGCTTTTGCGACAGCATGAATGCAGTGACCGGACGCCATTATTAATGGCAGTGAACAATGACAAAAGCGGCCGGAGCTAGCCGAGCTTGGCCTTCACCAGGGCGCCGGCTTTGCCGAAGTCGATCTGGCCGGCATAGCGCGCCTTTAGCGCCGCCATCACCTTGCCCATGTCCTTGATGCTCGTGGCACCGGCTTCGGTAATGGCGTCGGCGATCGCCGCCTCGGTCTCGGCGTCGGAGAGCTGCTTCGGCAGATACTCGCGGATGATGACGATCTCTTCCGCTTCCTGTTGCGCGAGCTCGGCGCGGCCGGCGTCTCGATAGATCTTCTCCAACTCTTCGCGCTGCTTGATCATCTTGGCGAGGAGCTCGAGGAGCTCGGCGTCCGTCGCTTTCTCCTTGCCGGCGCCGCGGGCCGCGATGTCGCGATCCTTGATAGCGGCGGAGACCAGGCGCAGCGTGGAGATGCGGCGCTTATCTTGCGCCTTCATCGCCTCTTTCAAGGCGGCGGTGATACGATCGCGCATGGCTCGGGAGACGTTGGAATCGAGGAATAAGCTCTCACCGTAATCGAGAGGCGTTGTCCAAGCAAGCGATTTTGGCCTCATAAGCTATTGTTTTCACAGCAAAATATTTCGCGCGCCGCCTTGACCGGGATCGAGCCGTGCCATAAGACATGAGCTCGTTGGACGCCTGCCCGCGTCGCTTGACGCGTGCGAGACTTGCAGCCGACTTTGACCCACGCCCGGCTCGTCCGGCGGCAACAACGAAAGCCGATGATCGATCACCCCCAAGGTCCGGCCGCAGAGGCCCTCGACCCGTGCGCGCGGCCGACAGCGGCGTGGGGCGAAGAGCGGCCGACGGCGCTGCTCGTGCTCGCCGACGGCACGGTGATCGAAGGCAAGGGCGCGGGTGCTGTCGGCATCGCGGTGGGCGAGGTCTGCTTCAATACGGCGATGACCGGCTATCAGGAGATCCTGACCGATCCGTCCTATGCCGGGCAGATCATCACTTTCACCTTCCCGCATATCGGCAATGTCGGCGCCAACACCGACGACATCGAGACGGCGAGCCTCGCCGCCTCTTCGGGCGTGCGCGGCTGCGTGCTCCGCGCCGACATCACCCAGCCATCGAACTATCGCGCCGGCCAGGATTTCGACGATTGGCTGAAGGCCCGCGGCATCATCGCCATCACCGGCGTCGATACCCGGGCGCTGACGGCACTGATCCGCGACAAGGGCATGCCCAACGCGGTGATCGCCCACAATCCGACCGGCAGCTTCGATCTCGCGGCGCTGAAGCGCGAGGCTGCGGCCTTCCCCGGCATGGTCGGGCTCGATCTCGCCAAGGACGTCACTTGCGGCCAGAGCTATAGCTGGGACGAGACCGAGTGGCGTTGGGGCGAAGGCTATGGACGGCAGGAGGCCCCGCGCTTCCACGTGGTCGCCATCGATTTCGGGCTGAAGCGCAACATCCTGCGCGAGCTCGCCACCGCCGGCTGCCGCCTCACGGTGCTGCCGGCGACCGCGACCGCCGAAGAGGTGCTGGCGCGGAAGCCTGACGGCGTCTTCATCTCCAACGGCCCGGGCGATCCCGCCGCCACCGGCGACTATGCGGTGCCCGAGATCAGGAAGCTCGTGGACTCCGGCGTGCCGCTGTTCGGCATCTGCCTCGGGCATCAGATGCTGGGCTTGGCGCTCGGCGCCGAGACGGCGAAGATGCATCAGGGCCACCACGGCGCCAATCATCCGGTCAAGGACTTCACCACCGGCAAGGTCGAGATCACCTCGATGAACCACGGCTTCGCCGTGACGCGGGAGAGCTTGCCGGACACCGTCGAAGAGACGCACGTGTCGCTGTTCGACGGCTCCAATTGCGGGCTGAAGCTGAAGGGCAAGCCGGTGTTCTCGGTGCAGTACCATCCCGAGGCGTCGCCCGGCCCGCAGGACAGCCACTATCTCTTCACCCGCTTCGTCGCGCTGATGGAAGAGAACAAGGGCAAAGGCTGAAATCGGTGAGGATGATACCAGCGAGCGGCAAGTCCCCTCCCCCCTTGAGGGTCAGGGAGGGGGGTAAGCACAGAGTCTGAATCTTGGTTTACCCCCCTCCCGGTGCAACGCCGCGAGCGGCCTTCCACCGGCCTCCCCCTCAAGGGGGAGGCGAAAGCATGGACGAAAGCTGAGGATGCCGAAGCGCGAAGACATAAAGTCGATCCTGGTCATAGGCGCCGGCCCGATCGTCATCGGTCAGGCCTGCGAGTTCGACTATTCCGGCACCCAAGCCTGCAAGGCCCTGAAAGAAGAGGGCTATCGCATCGTGCTGGTGAACTCGAACCCGGCCACGATCATGACCGACCCCGACGTCGCCGACGCCACCTATGTCGAGCCGATCACGCCCGACTTCGTCACCAAGATCATCGAGCAGGAGCGCCCGGACGCGCTGCTGCCGACCATGGGCGGCCAGACCGCGCTCAACACCGCGCTCAGCCTCGAGCGCGCCGGCGTGCTCGATCAGTACGGCGTCGAGATGATCGGCGCCCGCGCCGAGGTCATCGACAAGGCCGAGGACCGCGAGCTGTTCCGCGAGGCGATGCAGAAGATCGGACTCGAGACGCCACGGTCGCGGCTGGCCGACGCCGCGGTGCTGAAGCGCGCCGACCGCGATAAATACAAATCCGAGGTCGCCCGCATCGAAGCCATCGCCGATCAAGACGAGCGGGCGCGGGCGCTCGCCGGTTTCGAGGTGGAATGGGCGCAAGGCGATGGCGCGCGACGCCGGCGCTATGTCGAGCGAGGCCTGATCGAGGCGCTCGAGGCGATGTCGGATATCGGGCTCCCGGCGATCATCCGCCCGTCCTTCACCCTCGGCGGCACCGGCGGCGGCGTCGCCTATAACCGCGAGGAGTTCCTGGAAATCGTCGAGCGCGGGCTCGACGCCTCGCCGACTTGCGAAGTGCTGATCGAGGAATCGGTGCTCGGCTGGAAGGAGTACGAGATGGAGGTCGTCCGCGACAAGGACGACAACTGCATCATCATCTGCTCCATCGAGAACATCGATCCGATGGGCGTGCATACCGGCGACTCGATCACCGTGGCGCCGGCGCTGACCCTCACCGACAAGGAATACCAGATCATGCGCAACGCCTCGATCGCGGTGTTGCGCGAGATCGGGGTCGAGACCGGCGGCTCCAATGTGCAATTCGCGGTCAACCCCGCCGACGGGCGGCTGGTGATCATCGAGATGAATCCGCGGGTGTCGCGCTCCTCCGCGCTCGCCTCCAAGGCGACCGGCTTTCCCATCGCCAAGGTCGCGGCCAAGCTCGCCATCGGCTACACGCTCGATGAGCTCGCCAACGACATCACCGGCGGCGCCACGCCGGCAAGCTTCGAGCCGACCATCGACTATGTGGTGACCAAGATCCCGCGCTTCGCCTTCGAGAAGTTCCCGGGGTCGAAGCCGGTGCTGACCACCTCGATGAAATCGGTCGGCGAGGCCATGGCCATCGGCCGCACCTTCCCGGAGTCGCTGCAAAAGGCGCTGCGCTCGATGGAGACGGGGCTCACCGGCCTCGACGACGTCACCTTCGAAGGCCTCGGCCAGGGCGACGACAAGAACGTGATCCGCGCCGCACTCGGCACCCCCTCCCCCGACCGCCTGCTCAAGGTGGCGCAGGCGCTCCGGCTCGGCTTCGACGAAGAGCAGATCTACGAGGCTTGCAACATCGACCCGTGGTTCATCCGCCAGATCGAGGCCATCGTCGACATGGAACGGCGCGTGCGCGACCACGGCCTGCCGGAGAGCGCAGCGCAATTCAGGATGCTGAAGGCTTTTGGCTTCTCCGACGATCGGCTCGCGACCTTGTCAGGACTCGAGGCGAGCGAGGTCTCAGCCCGCCGCCGGGCGCTCGACGTGCACCCGGTCTATAAGCGCATCGACACCTGCGCCGCCGAGTTCGCCGCGCCCACGGCCTATATGTATTCGACCTACGAGGCGCCGTTCGCCGGAACGCCGCAATGCGAGGCGCGGCCGTCCGACGCCGAGAAGATCATCATCCTCGGCGGCGGCCCGAACCGCATCGGCCAAGGCATCGAGTTCGACTATTGCTGCTGCCACGCGGCGTTCTCGCTGTCGGCGGCGGGCTACGAGACCATCATGGTCAATTGCAATCCGGAGACGGTCTCGACCGACTACGACACCTCCGACCGGCTCTATTTCGAGCCGCTGACGGAAGAGGACGTGCTCGAGATCGTGCGCAAGGAAGAGGTGAACGGCCGGGTCAAGGGCGTCATCGTCCAGTTCGGCGGCCAGACGCCGCTCAAGCTTGCCGCCGCCCTCGAAGGCGCGAAGGTGCCGATCCTCGGCACCTCGCCCGACGCCATCGACCTGGCGGAGGACCGCGACCGCTTCAAGGCGCTGATCGACCGGCTCGGCTTGCGCCAGCCGAGGAGCGGCATCGCCCGGTCGCCGAGCGAGGCCCGCGCCATCGCAAGCGCCCTTGGCTTCCCGCTCGTGATCCGGCCGTCTTACGTGCTCGGCGGCAGGGCCATGGAGATCGTCCACGATGACGGCCAGCTCGACCGCTACATCTCGGCGGCCGTGGTGGTCTCGGGAAAAAGCCCGGTGCTGCTCGACACCTATCTCCGCGACGCCATCGAGGTCGACGTCGATGCCCTTGCCGACGGCAAGGACGTCTTCATCTGCGGCGTGATGGAGCATATCGAGGAGGCGGGCGTCCATTCCGGCGATAGCGCTTGCTCGCTGCCGCCGCACTCCTTGAAGCCCGCGATCGTCGCCGACCTCGAGCGCCAGGCGAAAGAGCTCGCGCGCGTGCTCAATGTCGTCGGCCTGATGAACGTGCAATTCGCCATCCAGAACGACGAGATCTATGTGCTCGAGGTCAATCCGCGCGCCTCGCGGACGGTGCCCTTCGTCGCCAAGGTGATCGGCCTGCCGATCGCGGGCATCGCCGCGGAGATCATGGCCGGCAAGCCGCTCGCCGATTTCGGCCTCAAGCCGAAGACCCTCAACCATATCGCCGTCAAGGAGGCGGTGTTCCCGTTCGCCCGCTTCCCCGGCGTCGACACCGTGCTCGGACCGGAGATGCGCTCCACCGGCGAGGTGATGGGCATCGACCGCGATTACGGCATCGCCTTCGCCAAGAGCCAGCTCGGCGGCGGCACCAAGGTGCCCCTCGGCGGCACGGTGTTCGTCTCGGTCAAGGATGCCGACAAGGACCGGGTGGTGGCGCCGATCAGGGCTCTCGCCGAGATGGGCTTCCGGGTCATCGCCACCCGCGGCACCAAGCGTCACCTCGACGCCCACGGCATCGACTGCGAAAAGGTTAACAAGGTGTTGGAAGGGCGCCCGCACATCGTCGACGCCATCACCAATGGCGAGGTCGATATCGTGTTCAACACCACCGAGGGCGCCAAGGCCTTGGCCGATTCGTTCTCGATCAGGCGCTCGGCCTTGCTCTATCATATCCCCTATTATACAACCTTGGCGGGCGCGCTCGCCGTGACCGAGGCCATCAAGGCGCTTCGGGCCGGAAACCTGAAAGTGGCGCCCCTCCAGAGCTATGCGGGCGGCTCGAAACCGGCCTAACCCGCGGGCGCTTGAGCGAGGCAATTCAACCAATTCTTGACTTAGACTGGCTAATTCTTGGACAGTGTCCGAGGGGTAGAGGAGCTGTGATCGATGATGGACAAGGTGCCGATGACCGCGGAGGGCTTTGCTGCGCTTGAGGCCGAGATCAAGCATCTCAAAACCGTCGAGCGCCCGCGCATCATCAAGGCCATCGCCGAAGCCCGCACCCATGGCGACCTCTCCGAGAACGCCGAGTATCACGCCGCCAAGGAGCAGCAGGGCATCACCGAGGCGCGCATGGCCGACCTCGAGGACAAGCTGTCGCGCGCCGACATCATCGACGTGTCGAAGCTCAAGGGCGACCAGGTGATGTTCGGCGCCACCGTGACCCTCATGGACGAGGATACCGACGACAAGGTCAAGTACCGCATCGTCGGCGAAGTTCGAGGCCAACGTGAAGCAGGGCAAGATCTCGATCACCTCGCCGATCGCCCGCGCCCTGCTCGGCAAGCGCAAGAATAATATCGTCGAAGTTTCGACGCCCGGCGGCGGCAAGTCCTACAAGGTGCTCAAGGTCGAATTCAAATAGCGCGGCCGATCCCGCACCCCTCGCCCGTCCGATCTTGGCGCGGAGACGCCCGTGGAGCGCTTCCGATGATCAATCTGAACGCGCTGCTCAGGCGGCCCGTCGAGTATTACGAATATCCCTGGGCGCTCGAAAGCGCCTTGCGCAGCGCGGAAGCCATGGTCCGCTCGCTGTTCCAGCCGCCGGACATCACCTACATCTTCTCGAAGTCGATGCCACGCAGCGGCCACCGCTTCCTGAGCGAATGCCTGACGCATTATTTCGGGCCGAAGCTGCATTATTGCGGCTTCTACCGGCCGGATTGCTGCCACCGGATCCCGTGCGCGAGGCCCCACAACAGCGACGCCAGCAATCGCTATTTCCTGCAAAAGAGCCACGATTTCGGCTTTCGCGACGCGACCGACCTCAATGGCAAATTCCTGATTCAGTTCCGCTCGCCGATCCCGCGGCTGCAGTCGAACTACGACCTGTCGATCGCGCGCGGCATCGGCGACGAGAGCAAGGAGGCGTTTGCCACCTTCGCCGCGAAGGAGACCGCCTATTTCATCAACTTCTATCGAAAATGGGTGGCGACGCGGCGCTGCAACACGCTCGCCATCGCCTATGAGGACCTGATCGACGCCCAGGAACGGACGCTTACCGCCGCGATCGGCTTCATCCAGGGCGACGCCGCCATCGACGGCGAGGCCTTGGCGGCGACGCTGGCGCGGGTGCCGGTCGGCGGCAACGGCGGACCGGGGGGTTTGCGCGATCCGCGCCAGCATCGGTATTACGACGCCGACCTCTATGCCAGGCTCGAGCGCCGGATCGCCGACGCCTGCGGCCGAAGCCGCATCAGGTATCATTTCATCTAGCGCGAATGGCTTTGAACCCCCTGGGTTATGTCTGCTTCAATCCCGAACAGCAGACATCCGCGGACGGCAAGTCTTCGACCGGAATATTCGGCTGCAGATCCAGTTCGTAGCTCTTTCCGCCATCGATTCCGCCTCACCCTCTAAATTTGTTGCCCCAATTGATCCCAAGATCGCTCTTTTCGCGTCATGAAATGAGCACGTTCCTACGTCGAATTGACGTCCTTCCCCACAAAACCTCCCAAAGAACTGAAGGACTCGCTCGTGCGGAATTCGACGCCTACTGTTCTTGCTTTCGCCTATTCTCGTTGGCCGACCCGACGTCTCTTCACGCCGCGACTCGGCCCTGCGTCCGTTTGCCTTCCGCCGTACGGCTTCGCAAGCGACGGCGGAGACCGTTGACGTGACCCTCCCTATCTCCGAACTCGGCCCGGCGATCCCGAATTATGACGCCGAGGAACGCGACTATCTGATCAGGACGATCGTGTTCGAGGCTACCGGTGAGCCTGAAGTGGGCAAAGCCGCAGTTGCCTTCGTCGTTCTCAATCGCGAGAGGAGCGGGAGATGGGGCGACAATATCGAGGAGGTGGTGACGCAACCATGGCAGTTCGAGCCGTGGATGACAAAGCGCAGGCAGATCGAGAGACTTTCCCGCGACGATCCTCGCTATCAGAGCGCAGCAAGGATCGCGGATATCGTCCTCAGTGGCCAAATGCCGGATCCCACTGCCGGCGCGACCCACTTCCTCAATCCGGTCATCGTTCGGCAACGACGCGGCGGGTCCCTGCCGTCATGGGCGCAAGGGGACGGAAAGCCAATCGGCCGGCATACGTTCTACGCGCCGAGCGAAGGCGGTCCAAAGCGGGATCAACCTGTCCTCTCTATGAACGCACTGGGAGATTCACTTTCATGCGGAGGCACGGAGGAGAAATCCGCAAACCCTCAACTCGAAACCGACCAGATCTTCGATCGGACGGCCATGCGCTGATGTTGGGTCGTGGGCCACGGATGTCCGCCCCGTCCTCGAAACCGGACATCATTCGCCGCCAACGCAATATGCGCTCGGTGCCACGGGCGTATCCGCGACAAGGCGTCGGTTGCACGATCACGCGACGGCTGTCTCGCGGCGAAATGTACGGTTGTCGCGCCAGTCATGGAGATAAACGCTTTCGACTGCAAAGTGCCATTATTGGGCCACCAATTCTTCCATGAAACCGACAATGCCAATGGCGCGTTTGATTGGACACGTCATTGCATTTGCCCGAAGCCAGCCAGGATAGCCCTCAAGCCGTGCGCATTCTTGGACTCGTATCTCGAACGCATGACTCTGGCTTGGCGCTGGTTGAAGACGGAATCCCCGTCATCGTCTTGGAGGAAGAACGGTTCAACCGCGAGAAGCATACGCGGAGATTTCCCTTCGGCTCACTCAAGGTCGCCATCGACGATCGAGGCTTGAGCCTCGCCGAGGTCGATGTGATCACCACGCCATGGCACATGAGATCGCTGTGGCGGATGATGTTTGGCGCCGTTCGCGATGGCTTTCCCGCCAGTCTCAATCTCGTTCCGCCTAGCGCCCGGCCGACCCAGTCCACGCTCATCGTCACCATGCCGAATGGCCTGCGGTGGGGCTTGCTTTGGCACTTCGGCGCCAAGGGCAAATTGCCGAAGATCGTGCAAGTGCGTCACCACGATGCGCACGCCGCCGCCTTCTTCATGTCTCCCTTCGACGAAGCGACCATCCTGGTGATGGACGGCTATGGCGATGAGACGGCTCAATCGGCATATACCGGCCTTGGCAATCGCGTCGAGCGGGTCGCGCAGAACCACATCTTCGATTCCCTCGGCATGCTCTACACCGCCGTCACCGAGCATCTCGGGTTCAATTATTTCGAGGAAGGAACGGTCATGGCGCTCGCCGCGACCGGAGACAACACCTACGCGAAAAAATTTCGTGAACTCGTTCATCTCCGTCCCGAGGGAGAATTCTCCGTCAACCGGGACTTCATCAACTACCACACCCACGGTCTCAACCGGCCCTTCAAGGAGCGCTTTGTCGAGGCCTTCGGTCCGCGACGCGAGAAAGGCGAACCGATCGAAGGTCGTCACCGCGACCTCGCTTACGCGCTTCAGCACACCGTCGAGGAAACCATTCTGCACGTCGTTCGGGCGCTCGCGAAAAAGCACAAAAGCCGCAATCTGTGCCTGACCGGCGGCGTCGCGCTGAACTGCGTGGCGAACGCACGCATTCTCGGCGAAACCGACTACCATTCGGTCTGGGTGCCGCCTTGCGCATCCGACTCTGGCGCTCCGCTCGGCAGCGCCTTGTGGCATTACCATCAGACGCTCGGAAAGCCGCGCGAGTTTCAGCTCACTGACGCCTTTCATGGCGTCGGCTATGGCGAAACGGAGGTCGCGCGCGCTCTGGGCAACGCCGGTTTGGCGCATGAGCGCTTGAGCAGAGCACGAGCTCATCAGGCAGGTCGCGCACGATCTAGCCGCGGGCAAGATCGTCGGCTGGTATCAAGGTCGCTCGGAATTGGGACCGCGGGCCTTAGGGCATCGCTCCATCCTGGCGGACCCGCGCGACGTGGCGATGAAGGATCGGCTGAACTCGCAGGTCAAGCAGCGCGCCTGGTTTCGCCCCTTTGCGCCGGCCGTATTGGAAGAGCGCATGACGGAGTTCTTCGAGCTCGAGCAGGCGGATCCGTTCATGACAATGGCGCCGAAGGTCCGGGCCGGCAAGGAACACCTGATAGCGGCCGCGGTCCATTTCGACGGAACGGCGCGTCTTCAGACGGTGAGCCGCGGTACGAACCCTCTGCTCTATGCAGTGATCGAGGAATTCGCCGAACTTACAGGTGTGCCCGTGGTTCTCAATACGAGCTTCAACCTGCGCGAGCCCATCGTCGAAACCCCCGACGACGCCATCTCCTGCTATTTGCGAACGCAGATGGATGTCTTGGTCATTGGCAACTTTTATTGCACTCGCAGCGAGAGGCTAACCTCTGCCCGTGGCCTTGCCGAGCCGCACGTCGCCAAATAGCGCGCAAAGCACGCCGTTCCGCCTGGGATCGGTAGCGGACATCGCTGGCTTCGCATCAATCGGTTCAAAAGGTTCGTAAGCCGACTATCTGCCTTGGCACTCCTTCGTTGGCTGGCGCAGCACCACGACGGCGTACTTTAGGTCGGCTTGTTGAGTTCCTCCATGCTGCGCTCCACTTGCGCCTTGATCGGCTCGGCGGAATTAGCGGTCACCTTTGTCGACAGCGCGCGCATCTCCTCCGCTTGGGACGCCAAATCACCCAACTGCTTGCGCCAATAGGTGGCTTGCAATTCCATGGCCTCGGAAAGGGTCTTCGCGCCAGCCAGGCTCTTCACCAGATCGAAGCCGGAGTTGATGTTGCGTTGAGCAATGTCGATGACCTTCCGGTTGAGCGCAACAGCACCCTGACCGGCGGCGTCGAAGGAACTCTCCCAACTCTTCAGTACAGCGTCGAGAGCATCCTTGGAGCGTTCATAAACTTCGCGCGTCTGAGTTATGTTCTTCTCGGCAAAGGCGCGTACGGCGTCCCGCATTTCAACCTCGCTGGCGAAATCCTCGAACCCGGGGAGAGTCTTGCGGTAGGAAGCGCGCGCCTTCTCGGCTGCAGCTTTGGTGCTTTCACTCATGGTACTGGCCTCTAGGTGTTGCGCAGGCGGTTGCAGGACTGGAAGACCCGAGCCGGCACCTTAACCCTCGTGCCCAAGTCGGGCCTGCCAGTGTGGTTAAGGGTAAGACCTTGCTGGATGAATTTGCAAGCCCCGCGCGATGGCGTGGCCCACCGCCCGCTTTAGTTGAACTGAGTTCTCAACCTAGTAGGTTAACCAATTCTCTGGCCGGCAATTAGCGCCTCTGGGGAATGCCGATAACGCCTCTTTTTACCGGGGGGTTTAGCAAGAAACGCACTTCCGTCGATCGCGCTCGGCCAAAAAAGCCGCCGCTGCGGCCTCTGCCCACCAAATAGGCATGGCGCCGATTATTGGCGGCGATCCTACCACCAAATTTCCGAACGCATTTGCCAAGCCCATCAGTAACAAGTTGAAAAGAAAGACTCTTTCACCCCGTCGCAGTTTCATTCTTTTGTTGCGACCAGAGGCTTGCAGGATCAGATTAACTTAAACGACGGGATGCGAAGGAGGAGCTGCCGGGAGGTCACGGCGATGAGTGCGGGTACCCCAGTTATAGTAACTCATCCATGCAGTTTGTTCCGCGACGGACTGCGTCAGAATCTTCCTAAGTCGCGCTTTCGTCCGATACGCCTATTTCCTAATGTGAATGACGATGTCGAACGCAACCTGCAGTCTGCAGCGCACGGCGTTTGGGTGCTCGGCACCGAGCAATTTGGTCCAGAGACCGAGAACTTGGTGCGAAAAATCAAAAAATCGAATCGCACTCTCAAGGTCGTCGTCCTCGCGGCTTCTCAAAATCCAGACGAGACGATGCGAGCCCTCAATGCCGGGGTGTCCGGATTCCTGTGCCAAGACATCTCCAGCGACAACCTTCGAAAGTCGTTGGAACTGATCCTCATGGGCGGAACCGTGACATCTCCGCTTTGGATGACGGCTTTGACTGAAACGAGGTGCCAAGGCGAGGTGAACGCTGCAATGTCAGCTCCTATTACCACCTCGTATCTGGCGACCACTCCGGGTGTCGGTGTCAATGCCGTTGGCGGGTTGCCAAACGAGGTGCGTTCCAGCGCAAGTCAGGGTGATGCGCCAAGAGGCCTCTCGCGCCGTGAGTTCTTGATCCTCCAGTCTTTGACGGAGGGAGCCTCGAACAAGGTTATCGCGCGCAAGCTGGTGATTACCGAGTCGACGGTAAAGGTCCACATGAAGGCCATCCTGCGGAAGCTTAGACTGCAAAATCGGACCCAGGCGGCACTCTGGGCGCGCAGTCATTTGAGCGAGGTCTGTCACTGACGCACTTTGGCCAGTGAACCCCTGCAAATGTGCGGCGTTGGGGATCCTTGCGGCGCTTTCCAAGTCTGTGTCTCTGCACCGAAGACGAGATGTTTCACGCCCCCTCGTCCGACCCCGACCTAACGTGAGCCAAGGCACGACGGATGATCTCCTCGTCGGGCCGCGCGCCAAATGCTTCGTCGTAGGCGATGAGAGACTCCGCGACCTTGACAATCTGGTCCACGAGCTCGCCAGGCTTGCCACCTCCTTCGCTAATCGCGGCCATGCTTCTCGCAAGACGTGCAAGTCTGTCTTCCAGGGCGCTCGTAGCGTCATTCCCCGAAACTAGCCGCCGATGAGGCATTGCCTGGTCGCCTCCGTGGGAACGCCTCAGATCGAGCTGCGCCATAGAAAGAAGCCCCGAAGCGTTCGGGGCTTCTCGGTTCTCGGCCCTGGGAGAACCTCTCGTGAGGCGAGAGATGGCGCCGTTCAAAACTTTAGGTCTTAACCCTATTCGAGGCATAGATACGCATTGGGCGTAATCCCTAAGCGCCTGCTTTTCCCCACGCCGATCAGCGCAATAATCATCCCCAGCACATTGGTCACCCCAAGCCGAATTTGGGTATGGACATGAGTGAGACCTTGAAACGCATGCAGGAGCGCGCACGCAAACTCGCCCGCTCCGGCGAGTTCGGTGGATGGCGTTCGGTCGCCGGGCTTGGAGGAAGCATTTCAGTGGCTTCACAACGCCTCTGTCGAAGACGCATTCCTGTGGCTTCACAGCCCAGCTACGAAGGAGGAGCTCGATTGCCTTTGCTATGAGGCCAGGAATGCTTCTCGCCGTCAGAATTGGCTCTGAGTTCGGGCTCCTGACAGCCCTCAGCAACGGATGACGCCGGTTTTGACCCGGTCGTAGTCGGCCCTGACCATCATCTGGATGAGTTCCTCGAGGGTCGTCCGCGGCTCCCAGCCGAGCTCGGCCTTGGCCTTGCGCGCGTCGCCGATGAGGAGATCGACCTCGGCCGGCCGATAGTATTTCGGGTCGGCGACGATGACGGTACGCCCCGTGCGCTTGTCGAGCCCCCTCGTGTCGAGGCCGCTTCCGGCCCATTCGAGGTCGAAACCTAAGCCAGCGGCGGCGCCTTCGATGAACTCGCGCACGCTTGCACTCCGCCCGGTGGCGAGCACGTAGTCCTCTGGTTGCTCCCGCTGCAGCATCATCCACATGCCCTCGACATATTCGCGCGGCGAAGCCCCAGTCGCGCTTGGCTTCGAGATTGCCGACGGCGACGGTCTCCGCCTCGCCGAGCGCCACGCGGGCAAGGCCGAGCGTCACCTTGCGGGTGACGAAGTCGCGCCCGCGCAAGGGGCTCTCGTGATTGAACAGGATGCCGGAGCAGGCGAAGAAGCCGTGGGCTTCGCGATAGTTGACGACGCTCCAATGGCCGAACAGCTTGGCCACGCCATAAGGGCTCCGCGGATAGAACGGCGTCGTCTCGTTCTGCGGCACCTGTTGCGCCTTGCCGAACATCTCGGAGGACGAGGCCTGGTAGAAGCGAGCGCCGGGGCAGATCTCGCGCATGGCCTCGAGCACGCGCATGACGCCAAGCGCATCGGTGTCGGCGGTATAGAGCGGCTGCTCGAAGGAAAGGCCGACGAAGCTTTGCGCCGCGAGATTGTAGATCTCGTCGGGCTCGAGCAGCCGGAGCGCGCGGCGGACATTGCTCTCCTCGAGCAGCTCCATGTCGATCAGCTCGACGTCCTTGGCGATGGCGAGTTCCTCGAGCCTGCCGACATTGATGCCGGAGGTACGGCGATAGGCGCCGACGACGCGATAGCCGCGTTGCAGCAGCGCCTTGGCGAGATAGGCGCCGTCTTGTCCCGATACGCCCGTGATGAGCGCCGTCTTTGCCATGCCCTGTTTCCGCCTGGTTGCGATTGGGGTTAATGCGCGCGGAACGCCGGCGCGTCGAGGACGCCGAGCGCGGCGAGACGATCTCGCATCAACTTGCCGACGGCGGCAAGGCTGTGGTGGGTCTTGATGAAGGTCTGCCCCGCGGCGGCGACGCGCCTCGCGGTGCCGGGATCGGAGACAATCGCGGCCATGTGCCCGGCGGCAACGGCGACATCGGGCTCGGCCCAGACCTGGCCGTCATGCTCCGGATAGTCGCCGGCCTTCACCGGCACGAGGCGGTAGGGCACGGGATAGCCGGTCACGTTGTCGAGGAAGTCAGCGTTGCCGGAATAGGCGGTGGCAACCGCGGGCTTGCCGAGCAGCATCGCCTCGGCGAGACCGAAGCCGAAGCCTTCCGAGCGATGCAGCGACACGAACACATCGGCCGAGGCGAGGAGCCCGTTCATCTCGGCGCGGGCAACGGTGCCTTCGAGCAGATGAATGCGCCGATCGCCGCCAATGGCTTTCCGCAGCGTCTTGAGAATGCCGGCGTGCGGGCCGGCATCGAGAGTCTTGATGACGAGGCCGACGCCGCGGTCGCCGCCGTCCCCGAAGGCCTGGTGAAAGGCCTCGACCACGGCGACGGGATTCTTGCGGGCGAAGAAGGACGATGGATCGAATGCGAACAGGAACAGCGTCGCTCTCTCAGGCAGTCCGTATTGCGACCGGCTTACGGCTGCGATCGGCGAGACCTCGACCGGCATCGGCACGCGGAACACCGGCACCTCGGTCGCCTCGGCGAAGGCGCTGCGGACGAACTCCGATGGCGCCCAGATCTCCTGGAAGCGATCGAGACTGTCGGCAAAGCGGAGCGGCACCTTGGCGAGCTCCCAGAACGGGCGCAGGATGTTGGTGCGGCCGGCGAATGCGGCGGGCCCCAGCGCGCGCACCGCGATGTCGGCGCCGATCAGCCCGTCGCAGAGAAGATTGGCGCGAGCGCCGAGGCGCGGACTCTCGTGGGCCGCGAGGCTCCGGTCCTCCAGCCGCGCCGTGGTGTAGCTGTCGAGGCCGAGCAGCGTGAAGGGCACGTCCGCCGCTTGCAACGCCCGCGCCGTGCCGCGCAAGGCTTCGCCGACGCCGGACTCGGCAGTCGGATGGCCGATGCAGGTGACGCCCGCGGTGAGGCGCTCGGGCGCCACGATCTCGGAGTCCTTGCCGAGCGGCGAGGTCACGGCGGCACCGTTCCACCCGATCCGCACCAGCGCGGTCACCATGCGGGCACGCTGCTCGATGCCGATATGCTGGTAGAACGGACGAAAGAGCGGCGCCGAGAGCCGCAACAGGCGATAGACCTGCCGCGCCGCGCTCCGCGCGAGAACTCCTGGAAGCGCTTGCCCCATCGGCATTCCTCGAACCCTAGCACTTCCGGCAGGTTAGTTCGGGGGACGGCAAACTACTAGGTCAAAGGGGAGCGCCATCGTCACCGCCCCGCGAGCTTCGCGCGCAAGGCCGCGGCAGCGCCGGTCAGCGTCGCGAATTCGGCGCGGATGACAAAGACCGGGATCGGCGCCAGGAAGGACTGCATGCGACCTTTGGCCTCGAAGGCCTGGCGGAAGCCCGGCGTGGTGATCTCCTCCAGCATCTTCGGCGCGATGCCGCCGCCGAGATAGACGCCGCCGCGGGCGCCGAAGAAGAGCGCAGCGTCGCCGGTAAAGGCGCCGAGCCATTTGACGAAGGTGTCGAGCGCCTCGATGGCGGCATCATCGGCGCCGCCTCGCGCCCGCACCACCACGTCGCTGGCGAGAACAGGCTCGGCGCCGAGGCCGTGGGAGGCGACGATGGCGCCATAAAGCTCCGACAAGCCAGGGCCGGAGAGCGCGCGCTCCACCGAGACGCGGTCGCGCCCGGCGCGAAGGCGCGAAGCGAGATCGAACTCGCGTTGGTCGTGGGCGGCGAGCGAAATGTGGCCGCCCTGGCTCGGCACCGCGACCCAGCCGGCGGACGACCACACGAGGCCGGCAACGCCGATGCCGGTGCCGGGACCGAGCACGAGCTTGGTGCCATGGGGGACCGGCTCGCCGCCGCCGATCTGGACCAGATCCCCGGGCGGGAGATGAGGCAGCGACAGCGCCAACGCCTCGAAGTCGTTGAGGATGTGGAGAGCCTCGAGTCCGGCCGCGCCGCGAAGCTCATCGCGGGAGAAGGACCAGGTGGAATTGGTGAAGCTGATATCCTCCCCGGTCACCGGTGCGGCGACGGCGAAGGCGCCGTGCGGCGGCGGCTGTTTCAGACCGGCGATATAGGCGACGGCGGCGCCGGCGACGGTCGGGTGGTCGGCGCAGAGGACTTGGCGGATCTCGGAGAGTTGAAGCGTGTCGAGGGAGGCCACGGCGAAGCGGGCATTGGTGCCGCCGATGTCGGCGACGATGGCGCTGGCAGCTGGCATGGCGCGCTCCCTGCGATAGCGGTCGAGACGAAAGGGTCCTCTGCTACCTACCGCATTTTGCCCGCGGCTGCGAGCCGATCGGCTTAGGAGCGGGAGGACACCGCCGGTGACGGCGCCGCGCGGACCATGCGTGCCCGCTGGCCCCCCATCAAGCCGAGGATGATCGCGACCGTCAGCACGTAGACCACGAGCTGCGCCGCGCTGGGGCGGTCGGTATAGCCGATCAGGGTGTGCAGGAGACGGCCGACGACACTCTCCTCCGGCAGCAGCCAGGACGTGTCCCATACCGTGAAGGTCAGCGTATCGATGTAGCCGGCCTGCTGGAGGAAGGCGACGGCCTGGGCGGCAAGACCCGCGGCAAGAAGGGTGATGAGGATTGAGGTGACGCGGAACAGGTACTTCGCCGGAATGGCAAGCAAGCCCCGATACATCAGCGCCGATACCGCCATGCCGGCGACGACGCCGAGCGCGCCGCCGAGAGCCATGGCCGGAAGCGAGGTGCCCCCCGCGGCAAGCACGCCGTAGAGAAAGAGCACGACCTCCGAGCCTTCGCGCAACACCGCAAGGCCACAGACGACGGCAAGGGCGAATAGCGGCCGGTCGCCCGCGGCAACCTCGGCGCCGATCCGCTTCATGTCCGCCGCGATCTCGCGGCCGTGGCTCGCCATCCAGATGTTGTGCCAGGCGAGCATGACCACGGCGAGCATGAGCACCGTGGCGTTGAACAGCTCCTGGCCGGACCCCTGGAACAGTTGCCCGATCTCGCCGGCGAAGGCCGCGACGACACAGGCGCCGGCGACGCCGGCGATGACGCCGAAGCCGATCCAGATACCGCGCGCGGGCACGCCCCGCGTCGCGGCAAGCACGATGCCGACGATCAGTCCGGCTTCGAAGATTTCGCGAAAAACGATGAGGAGGGTCGCAAGCATGAGGCTATTCGGCGATCACCACGCCCTTTGCCGTGTCGGAATGATATTCGCCCATGAAGGGATAGCGCCCAGGATCGAGCGGTCGCAGCCTGACGCTGCCTTCGCCGCCGCCGCCGATCACCTTCTCGATCTTGAGCGCGGAGGAATCGAACTCCTCGGCGGTCGCGTCCTCGTTCTTGATGTTGAGCGTGGCGGGTTTTCCTGCCGGAACATGGATCTCGGCCGGTGTGAAGCGATGATCCTTCAGGGTCACCGAGATGCCGGTCTCGGCTCGCGCCAGCTGCGCGCCGGCGACGGTCACCGTCACCAAAAGAAGTGATGCCGAGAAGAGGCGAGGCAGGGTCATAGGCAGAGTGCTCCCGTAGCAATTCGCGGCCGGACTGCAAGGCACAACGATGGACCCCCGAGAGCTCTTGCGAGAAATGAATGCTTCTCACAAAAATAGCTGCATTATTTGCATGCAGCCGAGATTCTGCTGGAAATGGGCCTCAACCGCGGGGGCGATGCCGCTCGCAGCGGCGACTCGGGCACAACGACGCAGGGGATTGCTCGCACGAGCTTGCGACGCGCGGCGACTGCCCATAGGGTTGTCCCATGTTGGAACGCCTCCGCGCAGGGCCCGGCTTTCGTCTCGCCATGGCAATCGCCATGTTCGCGGCGCTCTCATTCATCGCGCCGCCGGCGGTGATGGCCTTCGGCCATGGCAACAACACCGTGCACTGCCTTAGCCACGGCGACGTCGTGGGGCATGGCATGCTCGATAGCGCGAGCCACAAGGATGGCGGCGGTCACGCCAAGATCCCCGGCCACAAGGGCTGCTGCGGCCTGTTCTGCGTGAGCGCCATCGCGCCGGGCTCCGCGCCAGTGCTCGTGGTGCTGCCGGTGACGATCGTTCTCGCGCCGCCGGTCACGCCACGACCCGTCAACCGCGCGCCCGAGCGCATCGACCGGCCGCCGATCTCCCTCCTGTCAGCGTAGCGCTCGCGTGTCGGGGCCGTCGCCCCGTCCTCGACATCGTCACTGACAGACGAGGGTTTGATCATGCTCTCCAGCCTATGGGGGTTGCGCGTTGCGGCGCTCGCCGCGGCCGCGCTCTCGCTCAGCGCCTGCCGGTCGTTCTCGCCGGACGGCGGCATGGAAACGGTCGCGCTCGTGGCCGGCTCCGGTCTCAACAAGGACGTGGTGAAGGTCGCCTCGCAGGAGGAGGCCACAGCCGTGCAGTCGCGCGTGAGCGGCCTGTTGCGGCGCCCGCTCAGGGCCGACACCGCAGTGCAGATCGCGCTGCTCAACAATCCCGGCCTGCAAGCCGCCTATAATCGTCTCGGCATTGCCGAGGCGGTGGCGGTCAAGGCGAGCCGGCCGCCCGCGCTCACCGTCGCCTTTTCGACCGTCTCGACGCCGGTCGAGCTCGACATCGAGCGCCAGATCATCGGCAGCCTGTTCTCGCTTCTGACCATGCCGGCGCGCACCAGGATTGCCGGGGAGGAATTCGCCCAAGCCGAGCTCACCGCGGCGGAGGAGACCTTGCGCGTCGCCGCCGAGACACGGCGCGCTTATGTGCGGGCGGTCGCGGCGCGGGAGATCGTGGCCGCGCTCGGCGATGGCAAGGCGAGCGCCGAGGCCGCGGCCAAGCTCGCCGGACAGCTCAAAGAAACGGGCGCGGTGAACAAGCTCGATCAGGCACGGCGCCAAGTGATCGCGGTCGAGATGGATGCCGAGCTGGTCGCGGCCCGGCAACAGGCTGACGCGGCGCAAGAGCGGCTGACGCGGCTGCTGGGTCTTTGGCATAACGACCTCGGTCGCACCCTGCCAAGTACGCTGCCATCATTGCCGAACAGCTTGCGCAGCAGAGGCGCCATCGAGCAGGACGCCGTCAACGCCCGCGTCGACGTGCAGATTGCGCGCGCCGAGATGGCGGCGATGGCGCGGTCCTACGGCCTCACCCGCAAGACGCATTTCCTCAATGTGCTGGACGCCGCCGGCATCTCCAAGACGCAGAAGGACAGAGGCGAGAGGCGCGCCGACGGCGGCGGCTACGAGCTCGTGCTCGAAGTGCCACTGTTCGACTTCGGCAAGGCCAATGTGCGCGAAGCGGAGCAACGCTATCTGGAGGCCGCCAACCGGCTCGGGGAGAAGGGCATAAATGCGCGCGTCGGAAGCGCGCGAGGCTTACGGCGCCTATCGCGCCACTTACGCTATAGCCCGAAAATATCAGGGCGAGGTGTTGCCATTGCAGCAGACGATCTCGGCGGAGACCGAACTGCAATATAACGCCATGCAGGTCGATGCCTTCGCGCTCCTCGAAGCGGCGCGCGCGCGGGCGAAGGCCACCGTCACCAGCATCGAAGCCAAGCGGAACTTCTGGCTCGCCTCGACCAATCTCAGCGTCGCGGTGCTCGGCGGCGGCGGCCTTACCGGTCCCAATGGCGTGCTGGCATTGAGCAGCAACGCCGGGACCGGCAACGATTAGACAAGGACAACAGCCATGCTCTCTAGACGAAAATTTCTCGGCGGCTCGGCGGTGGCGCTTGCAAGCGTCGCCGCCATCGGCAGCCGCAGCGAGGCTGCGGCGATCCCCGAGGCGCCGACCACTCAGCTCCGCGGCGATGCAGCCGCCGATCGCGCCTCAAGGCGGCCAGGACTATCAGCCGGTGGTGACGCTCAACGGCTGGACGCTGCCCTGGCGCATGAACGGCGCCTGGAAGGAGTTCCATCTCGTCGCCGAGCCGGTCGTGCGCGAATTCGCTCCCGGCATGACCGTCAATCTGTGGGGCTATAACGGCCAGACACCGGGCCCGACCATCGAGGCGGTCGAGGGCGACAAGGTCCGCATCTTCGTCACCAACAAACTCCCCGAGCACACCACGGTGCATTGGCACGGCATGATCGTGCCGAACGGCATGGACGGCGTCGGCGGCCTGACCCAGCCGCATATCAAGCCGGGCAAGACCTTCGTCTACGAGTTCGAGCTGAAGAAGAGCGGCACCTTCATGTACCACCCCCATTCCGACGAAATGGTGCAGATGGCGATGGGCATGATGGGGATGTTCGTGGTGCACCCGCAGCGATCCCGGGTTCCGCCGCGTCGATCGCGATTTCTGCTTCATCATGAGCGCCTACGACGTCACCCCCGGCGCGTCGTTGCCCAACGTCACCGAGATGACCGAGTTCAACATGTGGGCGTGGAATTCGCGGGTGTTCCCGGGCATCGATCCCCTCCCCGTCGCGCTCGGCAATCGGGTGCGCATCAGAATGGGCAATCTCTCCATGACCAATCACCCCATGCATCTGCATGGCGTCAACTTCCGCGTGACCATGACCGATGGCGGCTGGATCCCCGAGAGCGCGCAATGGCCGGAGGCCACCACCGACGTTCCGGTCGGCGCGGTGCGGGCGATCGAGTTCGTGGCGGACGCGCCCGGCGATTGGGCCTTCCACTGCCACAAATCGCACCACACCATGAATGCCATGGGCCATAAGGTGAAGACTTTCATCGGGCTCGCGCGAGCCGACCTCGGCCGCGCCGTCGACGCCGCGGCGCCCACGGCAATGGCCATGGGCACCGACGGCATGGCGGGTATGGCGGACATGTCGATGCCGCTTCCCGCCAACACGCTGCCGATGATGACCGGAACCGGCCCGTTCGGCGGCATCGAAATGGGCGGTATGTTCTCCGTGGTGAAGGTGCGCGAGGGGCTCGCGGCGGGAGACTATCGCGATCCGGGCTGGTACAAACATCCCGCCGGCACCGTGGCGCATGAAGTCGATGTCGCGGTCGCAGGAGAGCCTTCACGGCAGCCGGGCACGGAAGCGCCGGGGATGAAGAAGCCTGGGATGGACATGCCCGGCATGGACATGCCGGGCATGAAATCCGGCGGACATCCCGATCACCACTAGTCCCGGGAGCAGTCACGGCATCGGCGCCAATTACCCCTCAACGCGAAAGGAGGAGCAGCATGCACAAGTGGATTTTTTCGAAGCTCGCTGTTGGTTCACTTGTTTTGACAGGCGCTTGGGTGGGCTGCGCCGCCGCTCACGAAGGTCATCAGATGAAATGCGACGAGACCGGCATGAACGCGATGCATGCCGACATTCAAGCGATGGACGAAGGAGAGGCCAAGACCACGGCCACGGGGGAAATGAAAATGGCCGAAGAGATGATGGCCAAGAAGGACATGAAGGCCTGTGCCGGTCACATGCACAACGCAATGGAAGCCATAGAGAAGTAGATGCGCTCCGCGATTGATTTCAAAGGGGCGAAAGCATGTCCAATTCAGTAGCTTCCCGGCCCGCGACACGCTGGTTGATCGGAACCGTGGCCGCAGGTGCCGTGCTGGCCGCCATCGTTGCCGCCGCGCTCGTCTACATGGGGTCCTTTGATGTCGCGGCCGACAAGCCGCACTCAGAGCCAGTTTTTTGGCTGATGAACACGGTCAGGGAAAGGTCGGTCGCCATTCGCGCGGCTGACATGACCGTGCCGGGCGACCTGGCAGATGCCAAACGCATTGCTTCAGGTGCAGCGCAATATGACGAGATGTGCAGCCTCTGCCATCTCGCCCCCGGGATGAAGCGGACCGAGATCAGCCGGGGCCTCTATCCGAGAGCGCCCGAACTCCGCCGCAAGAGCGATCTCACCCCGGCAGAACAGTTCTGGGTCGTGAAGCACGGACTTAAAATGACCGGCATGCCCGCCTGGGGCGTGACCCACAACGATGAGCTGCTTTGGGACATCGTCGCGTTCTTGCGGAAGTTGCCGGACCTCACCGCTGACCAATACCAAACGCTCGTGAAGAGCGCCCCAAAGACACACGACGAGATGATGCAATGGAGATGGACCACGGCCATGACCACGAAGAGTAGCCCCAGCAACGGACTGACCGTTACAAAGATCGCGAAGGGCACGTGACTTCCTGCTCGACCATATTCTGACATGCGTGGCCTTGTTTGCGCTCGGCTTGGTGAAGGACGTGAGCGTGGCCGGGGCAAAGACCGAGCTCGGTGCCCGAAAGGCGCTGCCGATCGAGACCTTGGGCAGCGATGCGGCCCAGCGCCGGCGCTCTATGCTCAAGCCAAGGATTGCGTCAATGGCGGCAAGCCGCAACGCGCGGTCGCGCTTCTCACGCAGATCATCAAGAGCGACCCGACCGATGCCACCGCGTATCTCAACCGCGGCGGTGCGCTTGCCCGCACCGGCGAGGTCGCCCTCGCGCTCAGCGACTTCGGCGTCGCCATCGGCCTCAAGGCTGATCTGGTCGAAGCGTGGTACGACCGCGGCACGATGTTCACGCATATGCGCCGGTTCGAGGCGGCCATCGCCGATTTCACCGAGGCGATCAGGCTGAAGCCCGACTTCGCCCTCGCCTATTGCAATCGCGGTCTCACCAATGTGCAGCTTGGACGCTACGATGACGCCCTTGCAGACTATTCGGTCGCCATCGGCGAGGATCCCAGCCTCACCTATTGCTACTTCAATCGCGGCAACCTCTACCTGACGCTTGGCGACTACGACAAAGCCGTCGGCGACCTCTCCCATGCCTTGAGCGAACGGCCGGACAACCCCATTGCCTTGACCCGGCGCGGCCAGGCCTACGAGGCGCTCGGGGAGAAGAGCAAGGCCCTCGACGATTTCCGGGCGGCGCTCGACTCCGATCCGAACCTCGAAAGCGCCAAGGAAGGCTTCGCCCGCCTCATGGCCGAGCAGCAGCGGTCGCACCGGCAAGACTGACGCCAGGCTTTATCGCGTTTGGCGAAGACACCATCCCTGGATTGCGATCTTTGGACCGCAAATTTCCGATCAGCTCGAGATGTCCTGTTTCTTCTGGAGGTACTCTTCGCGGCTGATTTCTCCTCGCGCATAGCGCTCCTCCAGGACCTCGAGCCCCGAAGAACGGCGATCAACTGGCGGAAGACGGCTTGGCGCGTAGGGCGAGGACCGCACGAACCACACCACCGCCCAAATGACGAGGGCGAGGATCGCGATCCAGAAAATTATACCGAAGCCCATTCCGCCCCATCCGTCCATCATGCCTTGCCCGTGACCGTAGCCCGACATCGCTTCACTCCAGTCCGGATCTCATGAACCATCCATGTCTTGTCACGCAATACATCTACCATTGTGGAAACAAGTGTGTCTTCAGGCTCAGACCTGCCATCAGGTACACTACGTAGGACGCAGCCCTATGCCGGCGCTCCGGGCAGAGCGGTCGAAAGACTTGATTGTAGCTTCGCGACAGGCGATGCCGGCGAAAGTCTAGTAGCAGACCCAGACCCAGCCGCCCGGCACCAGACGCCAACAGGAGCCGACGCCATAGGCCCACCACACGCCATGGTACCACCGGCCCCAGCCATGGCCGCGGCGGTAGATGCCACGATTCCAGTGCTTGTTGTGGCCGTGACTGCGGTAGACGTGGTGACTTTTGCCGTGGTGACCACCGCGATAATGGCTCCGGCCGTGATGCACGCTGCCATGGTGGCCGCCACGGTGAGGCTGAGCGTGATGGCCCGCCGCCGCGATGCCCGCCGCCATGATGGCCACCGCCATGGTGGCCGCCGCCCATGGTGGCCGCCGCCACCGTGCTTGGCGATTGCCGCGCCGGGGAGCATCAGAGCCCCGAGAATCGCGAAGATCAGGGTGAGCTTGCGTAGCATAGTGTTTCCTCCACTGGCGCGCCCTTTGCCGGGGCGACGCATCATAGTCTTTGGCATGGCCATCGATCGTAAATATCGTCTCGCTATGTAAACGCTTGGTGACCCGGGTGAAGTTCCAAGTTACGCCCGGTGCGCTCGTCGCCCGATGGCGCTATCATCAGCCTTGGCGAAACTTCGGGGGCGAAAAGGCCTAGACTTCCGGCATGATCGAAAAGCTCGAATTCATCATCGCGCTCGCCCGCGAGCGCCATTTCGGGCGTGCCGCCGAGGCCTGCGGCGTCAGCCAGCCCACCCTCTCCGCCGGCATCAAGCAGCTGGAGGAATCCTTCGGGGTGCTCCTGGTACAGCGGGGATCGCGGTTCCAGGGCTTCACGCCGGAGGGCGAGCGGGTGCTCGACTGGGCCCGGCGCATCGTCGGCGACACCCGCGCCATGCATCAGGAGATCGATGCGCTGAAGCGCGGCCTGGCCGGCCATATCCGTATCGCCGCGATCCCGACCGCGCTCGCCATGGTGGCGATGCTGACCACGCCCTACCGGGCGAAGCACCCCGATGTCAGCTTCACCATCTGGTCGCGGAATTCCATCGAGGTGCTGGGCCAGCTCGAGAATCTGGAGGTCGATGCCGGGCTCACCTATCTCGACAACGAGCCCCTGGGGCGGGTGCAGACGGTGCCGCTCTATAGCGAGCAATACCGGCTCTTGATCTCGTCCGACAGCCCGCTCGGCGACCGCGACAGCGTCACCTGGGCCGAGGTCGGCAAGATCCCGCTTTGCCTCCTCACCTCCGGACATGCAGAACCGGCGCATCATCGAGGGCCTGCTGCGGAAGGCGGGCGCCGACGTGGCGCCGACGCTCGAATCGGATTCGATCATCGTCCTGTTCGCCCACGTGCGCACCGGGCGTTGGGCAAGCGTGATGCCCGCGAAACTTGCGTCCGCTTTGGGCCTCACCGACACGGTCAGGGCCATCCCCATCGTCGAGCCCGAGGTCAGCCATTCCATCGGCCTCGTCGTGCCCGAGCGCAACCCCCTGACACCTTTGATCAATGCGCTGGTGAGCGAGGCGAAACAGCTCGCGCCGCTGCTCGCCGAGCCGAGCCCCACCGGCATTCGATCCGAAATCCCGATCGACCGATAGAACTTTGTAATCAAAGGGAAATTTCGCCCTCTCGCCTTGCGATGCAGGAGGCGAAAGAATATCCTTATGGCTGGAGAAATGTCCCAGCGGACCGGGACTCATTCGCCAGCAAAACCAGGCAGCAGCGAAAGCCCCTTCTCGCATGCCCAAATACGAGCCATGGAGCGTCGAGCGCGCGAGCACGATCATCGCCGCGCACAAGCATCGCGAAGGCGCGGCGCTCCCGATCATGCATGCGCTGCAGCACGTGTTCGGCTGCGTGCCGGAGGCGGCGATCCCGATGATCGCCGAGGCGCTGAACCTGTCGCGTGCCGAGGTCTATGGTTCGCGCACCTTCTATCACGACTTTCGCACCGAGCCGCCGGGGCGGCGGGTGCTGAAGATTTGCCGCGCCGAATCCTGTCAGGCCGTCGGCGGCGATGCGCTCGCTGCCCGCGCCCAGGAGAAGCTCGGCGTCGCCTGGGGCGAGACCACGGCGGACGCCCGCGTCACGCTGGAGCCGGTCTATTGCCTTGGCCTCTGCCACTCATCCCCGGCCGCCATGCTCGACGATCATCCCCACGGCAGGCTCGATGAGGATCGGCTCGACGCCTTGTTGAAGGAGGCGCAAGCGTGACGCGCGTGTTCGTATCGCGGGACGCAGGCGCCCTTTGCGTTGGCGCCGACGAGGTGGCGCGGGCGCTGTTCAAGGCGGTCGAGACCAAGAACCTCAACGTCGACATCGTGCGCACCGGCTCCCGCGGCATGTACTGGCTCGAGCCGCTCGTCGAAATCGAACGGCCGGAGGGCCGCGTCGGCTACGGCCCGGTCAAGGCCTCGGACATCGAGGGCCTCTTCGACGGCGGCATGCTCGAGGGCGCCAAGCACCCGCTCTATCTCGGCCTCGTCGAGGACATCCCGTTCTTCAAGCGCCAGACCCGCCTCACCTTCAAGAATTGCGGCATCATCGACCCCCGCTCGCTCGAGGACTACCAGGCCCATGGCGGCTACCAGGGCCTCAAAAAGGCGATCGAGATCGGCCCCGCGGCGACGGTCGAAGAGGTGGTGAATTCAGGCCTGCGCGGCCGCGGCGGCGCCGGCTTCCCCACCGGCATCAAATGGCGGACCGTGCTTCAGACCCCGCCGCAGCAGAAATACATCGTCTGCAACGCCGACGAGGGCGATTCCGGCACCTTCGCCGACCGCATGATCATGGAAGGCGATCCGTTCGTCCTGATCGAAGGCATGACCATCGCCGGCATCGCCGTCGGCGCCACTTACGGCTACGTCTATATCCGCTCCGAATATCCGCAGGCCATCGAGGCCATGGAGATCGCGATCAAGCTCGCCCGCGAGGGCGGCATGCTCGGTCCGAAGGTGGCGGGGTCCGACTACGCCTACGACATGGAGGTCAGGGTCGGCGCCGGAGCCTATGTCTGCGGCGAGGAGACCTCGCTGCTGGAGAGCCTCGAAGGCAAGCGCGGCGAGGTCCGTGCCAAGCCACCGCTCCCCGCCCATATCGGCCTGTTCGGCCAGCCGACGGTGATCAACAACGTGCTGTCGCTCGCCACGGTGCCGATCATCATGAGCGACGGCGCCACCTTCTACCGCGACTTCGGCATGGGACGCTCGCGCGGCACCATGCCGATCCAGCTCGCCGGCAACATCAAGCATGGCGGCCTGTTCGAGACCGCGTTCGGCATCAGCCTCGGCGAGCTCGTCGACGACATCGGCGGCGGCACGCGGACCGGGCGCCCGGTGCGTGCGGTTCAGGTCGGCGGTCCGCTCGGCGCCTATTTCCCGCGCGAATTGTTCGACACGCCGTTCGATTACGAGGCCTTCACCGCGCGCGACGGCCTGATCGGCCATGGCGGCGTCGTGGTGTTCGACGACACCGTTGACATGGCACGCCAAGCGCGCTTCGCCATGGAGTTCTGCGCCATCGAATCCTGCGGCAAGTGCACGCCCTGCCGCATCGGCTCGGCGCGCGGCGTCGAACTGGTCGACAAGATCATGGCCGGCGAGGAGCGCGACGCCAACATCATCGTGCTCGAAGATCTCTGCAACACCATGAAGTTCGGATCGCTTTGCGCGCTTGGCGGCTTTACCCCTTATCCCGTGATGAGCGCGCTCACCCACTTCCCCGAGGATTTCGGCGCCAACAAGAAGCGCCTCGAAGCTGCTGAATGAGGAAACCGACATGTCGCTGATCCAGGAAATCGACTACGGCACCCCGGCTTCAAAGTCCGAGAAAGAGGTGACGCTCACCATCGATGGCGTCGCCGTGACCGTGCCGGAAGGCACCTCGATCATGCGCGCCGCGGCCGAGCTCGGCCGCGAGATTCCGAAGCTCTGCGCCACCGACATGGTCGAGGCGTTCGGCTCCTGCCGGCTCTGCCTCGTCGAGGTCGAGGGCCGCAACGGGACGCCGGCCTCGTGCACCACGCCGGTCGCGGAAGGGATGGTGGTCCGCACCCAGACCGATCGCCTGAAGCGGCTGCGCAAGGGGGTGATGGAGCTCTACATCTCCGAGCATCCGCTCGACTGCCTGACCTGCTCCGCCAATGGCGACTGCGAGCTGCAAGACATGGCGGGCGCCGTGGGCCTCCGCGAGGTGCGCTATGGCTATGACGGCCAGCGGCATCCCGACCCGGGCATCGATTCCTCCAATCCGTATTTCACCTACGAGCCCTCCAAATGCATCGTCTGCTCGCGCTGCGTGCGGGCTTGCGAGGAGGTGCAAGGCACCTTCGCGCTCACCATCGCCGGCCGCGGCTTCAATTCCGTGGTGTCGCCGAGCATGGAACAGCCGTTCCTCCAGTCCGAATGCGTGTCCTGCGGCGCTTGCGTCCAGGCCTGCCCGACCGCGACCCTCAACGAGAAGTCGGTGATCGAAATCGGCACGCCGGAGCATTCCGTGGTCACCACCTGCGCCTATTGCGGCGTCGGCTGCGCCTTCAAGGCGGAGATGCGCGGCGAGGAAGTGGTACGCATGCTGCCCTACAAGGACGGCAAGGCCAACCGCGGCCATTCCTGCATCAAGGGCCGCTTCGCCTTCGGCTACACCACCCATAAGGACCGCGTGCTCAATCCGATGATCCGCGAGAAGATCACCGATCCGTGGCGGGAGGTGTCGTGGGACGAGGCCATCACCTACGCCGCCTCCGAGTTCAAGCGCATCCAGGCCAAATACGGCATTGGCTCGGTCGGCGGCATCACCTCCTCGCGCTGCACCAACGAGGAAACCTTCCTGGTGCAGAAGCTGATCCGCGCCGGCTTCGGCAACAACAATGTCGACACCTGCGCCCGCGTCTGCCATTCGCCGACCGGCTATGGGCTCAAGACCACCTTCGGCACCTCGGCCGGCACCCAGGATTTCGACTCGGTCGAACAGTCCGACGTGATCCTCATCATCGGCGCCAACCCGACCGACGGCCATCCGGTGTTCGCGTCGCGGATGAAGAAGCGCCTGCGTGAAGGCGCCAAGCTGATCATCGTCGATCCGCGCCGCATCGACCTGGTGCGCTCGCCCCATGTCGAGGCGTCGTACCACCTGCCGCTGAAGCCCGGCACCAACGTCGCCGTGGTCACCGCCCTCGCCCATGTCATCGTCACCGAGGGTCTGGTCAACGAGAAATTCGTGCGCGAGCGCTGCGATTGGGACGAGTTCCAGGATTGGGCCGCGTTCGTGGCCCAGCCGCGCCATAGCCCCGAGGAAGTGGAGAAGATCTCCGGCGTCCCCGCCGATCTGATCCGCGGCGCGGCGAGGCTCTATGCCACCGGCGGCAACGGCGCCATCTATTACGGCCTCGGCGTCACCGAGCACAGCCAGGGCTCGACCACGGTGATCGCCATCGCCAATCTCGCCATGGCCACCGGCAATATCGGCCGCGAGGGCGTCGGCGTGAACCCGCTGCGCGGGCAAAACAACGTGCAGGGCTCCTGCGATATGGGCTCGTTCCCCCACGAGCTGCCTGGCTACCGGCATCTGTCGGAGTCGGCGACGCTCGAGATGTTCGAGGCGTTCTGGGGCCGGCCGCTCGACGCCGAGCCGGGCTTGCGCATCCCCAACATGATCGACGCCGCCCTCGACGGCTCGTTCAAGGGCATCTACATCCAGGGCGAGGACATCCTTCAGTCCGATCCCAACACCCAGCACATGGCCGCGGGCCTCGCCGCCATGGAATGCGTGGTGGTGCAGGACCTGTTCCTGGTCGAGACCACCAACTACGCCCATGTGTTCCTGCCGGGGTCCACGTTCCTGGAGAAGAACGGCACCTTCACCAATGCCGAGCGGCGCATCCAGCCGGTGCGCAAGGTGATGCAGCCTCTGAACGGCTATGAGGACTGGCAGATCACGCAGCTGCTCTCCAACGCGCTCGGCTACCCCATGAACTACAGTCACCCGTCGGAGATCATGGACGAGATCGCGGCCCTGACGCCAACCTTCGCCGACGTGTCGTACAAGAAGCTCGACGAGCTCGGCTCGGTGCAATGGCCGTGCAACGCCAAGGCGCCGGACGGCACGCCGGTGATGCATATCGGCGGCTTCGTCCGCGGCAAGGGTAAATTCGTCATCACCGAATATGTGGCGACCGACGAGAAGACCGGCCCGCGCTATCCGCTGTTACTCACCACCGGCCGCATCCTCACCCAGTACAATGTCGGCGCCCAGACGCGGCGCACCGCCAACGTCATTTGGCATGAGGAGGACGTGCTCGAGATCCATCCCTTCGACGCCGAGAACCGCGGCATCCGCGACGGCGATTGGATCAAACTCACGAGCCGCGCCGGCGAGACGACGCTGCGCGCGCATATCACCGAGCGCGTGGCGCCCGGCGTGGTCTACACCACCTTCCACCACCCGAACACGCAGGTGAACGTAGTCACCACCGAGTTCTCCGACTGGGCCACCAACTGCCCGGAGTACAAGGTCACCGCGGTGCAGGTGATGCCGTCCAACGGGCCGTCGGAATGGCAGGAGGAATATGAGGAGCTTGGCCGACAGTCGCGCCGTATCGCCGAACCGTTGGTCGCCGCGGAGTAGCGAGCGTCCTCCTATTCCCTCTGGAATATAGGACCAAAACAGTGCAGATTGTCCCCACAGGGTCAGGGCGAACTTCAAGCCCGGTCCCTGGACTAGGAGTGCGGCCGAGCCATGCAACCTGACAGACTGGTCTATATGGCGAACCAGATCGGCAAGTTCTTCGAGGTGCAACGCGCCGACGAGATCGTGCCGGGGATCGCCAACCACATCAAGAAGTTCTGGGACCCGCGCATGCGTCAGGCGATCTTCGCCTATATCGATGCCAATGGCGGCGAAGGCCTCGACCCGCCGGTCCTCGAAGCCCTGACCAAGCTCAAGATGCATGCGGAGCAGCCCGGCACGGCCGCGCATGGCATGGAGTCGAGCTTTCAGGGGACTTAAATCTTATGACAATCCTGTTTGGGGTGGCGCGGAGGACGTTCCTCCGCGGTCTTGCGGCTGTGTTGGTGCTCGCCGCATCCGGGCTCGCGCCGCTCGCCGCGACGGCCGCAGACAAGGGACCGGTGGTCTTTGCCGCCGCCAGCCTCAAGAACGCGCTCGACGGCGTCAACGCCGCCTGGAAGCAAGAGAGTGGCAAAGAGGCAATCATTTCCTATGCGGCATCGTCGTCGCTCGCCAAGCAGATCGCGCAGGGCGCGCCCGCTGACGTCTTCATCTCCGCCGACGAAGATTGGATGGACTATCTCGCCGAGCGCAAGCTGATCCAGCCCGCGACGCGCTTCAATGTTCTCGCCAACACGCTGGTCCTGATCGCGCCGAAGAATTCGACGCTTGAGGCGACCATTGCGCCATCCTTCCCGCTCGCCTCGCTCCTCGGCCACGGGCGTCTCGCGGTCGCCAATGTCGACTCGGTGCCCGCGGGGAAATACGCCAAGGCGGCGCTTCTCAAGCTTGGGGTGTGGGAGGCGGTCAAGGACAAGACGGCACAGGCCGAGAATGTCCGCGCCGCGCTCGCCCTCGTGTCGCGGGGCGAGACGCCGCTTGGCATCGTCTATGGCACCGACGCCCATTCGGATCCCAAGGTGAAGGTGCTCGCCACCTTCCCCGAAGCGACGCATCCGCCGATCATCTACCCGGCGGCCGAGACCATTGCGGCGAGGAGCAGCGACGCCGCGGCGTTTTTGGCGTTCCTTAAATCATCGGCGGCGCGTTCGGTGTTCGAGGCGGAAGGCTTCGTGTTCCAGGCGTCTTCGAGCTAGGGTGTTGCGGATACGCCTTCAACGCAGGCTCCTCACCGACTGGAGGGCTCTTTGCTGTTGATCAAAGCCCCCTCACCTTTTCCGCCACGCGACTTGCGGTAGACTATTGGGGCGCGCAAGATCGCGGCGGAAAGCCCTCTCCCACGAGGGGAGAGGGAGACAAGTGGGAAGAGCGACCGTGCCGATCGGAACAGGCCGTGTTGACGTTGACCCCAGAAGAACTGACCGCGATCAAGCTCTCCTTGAAGGTCGCGGCGCTGGCGACGCTGGCAAGCCTGCCGGTGGGCATCGCGGTCGCGCTCGTCCTTACCCGGGGGCGCTTTCTCGGGCGGCCGCTGCTCAATGCCTTGGTGCTGTTGCCGCTGGTGCTGCCGCCGGTGGTCACCGGCTACGTGCTGTTGCTGTTGTTCGGACGCAACGGGCCGATCGGCCGCGTCCTCGCCGAGGACTTCGGCATCGTGCTCGCCTTCCGCTGGACCGGCGCCGCGCTCGCCTGCGCCATCATGGGCTTCCCGCTGATGGTGCGCGCGATCCAACTGTCGCTGGAGGCGGTCGACCGCAGGCTGGAGCAGGCCGCCGCGACGCTTGGGGCCAACGCGGTGCTGGTGTTCTTCACGGTGACGCTGCCGCTGGCGCTGCCCGGCGTCATCGCCGGCGCCATCCTGTCATTCGCGCGCGCCATGGGCGAATTCGGCGCCACCATCACCTTCGTCTCCAACATCCCCGGAGAGACGCAGACGGTGCCGAGCCTGATCTACACCTTCACGCAAGTGCCCGGCGGTGACGCCGGGGCGCTCAGGCTGACCTTGATCTCGGTCGCGATCTCGCTCGGCGCCATCCTCGTCTCGGAGGCGTTCGTCAGGCGCGTGCAGACGCGAAACCGCGCCTGAGGCTAGGCCCAGCGCTCCGCCAGACACCGACGAGTCTCCTCCCCCCTTGAGGGAAAGGGCTAGGGAGGGGGGCCGAATGAAATGGGTCTCCACCGCTACCCCCCTCCCGACCGATCAGAGATCGGTCGACCTCCCCCTCAAGGGGGGAGGTGAAAAAGGGGGCTCGCCTGCGCTTTAGGGCATGACGGCGACGCCCCAGGGCAGCCGCCCGACCGGAACCGATTTCTCCGCCTTGAGGCTGTCGACGTCGATCACCGTCATGTCGTTGGTGAGGCCGTTGGCGACGTAATATTTCTTGCCGTCGGGGCTGAACTCGCCGTGCCAGGGACGCTGACCCACCAGGATGTAGTCCTTGACCTCCTTGGTGGCGGCGTCGATGACGGCGACGCGGTTGGCGGGGCCAAGGGCTACGAACAGCTCCTTGCCGTCCTTGGTGAAGTCCATACCGACCGGCTGCAACTGCTCGGGACGAACGCCAGGCACCTCGAAGGTGATGCGCTTGACGACCTTCCAGGTCGCGGGATCGATCACCGAGATCGAGCCGCCGACTTCGGACGACACCCAGAGCTCCTTGCCGTCCGCGGTGAATTTGGCTTCGCGCGGGCGCGAATCGACCAGCACGTTGGCGATCAGCTTGTTGGCGCTGTTGTCGATGACATGGGCCATGCTGGTGCTCTCGGAGGTGGCGACGGTGTATTTGTCGTCGGGACTCACGGTCATGCCCTCAGGCTCGACGCCGACTGGAACCTCGGCGAGAACGTCGCCGGTCTTGATGTCCATGACGGTGACGAGCGAATCGTCCTCGTTGGCGATGTAGATCTTCTTGCCGGCGGGGTCGATGGCCATCAGCTCGGGGTCGGGGCCGGATTCGAGCTCGCGGGTCTTCTCCAGCGTCTTGGTATCGATCACGTCCATGATATCGCCGTCGCCGGCGGCCACGAACAGCTCCTTGAAGTCGGGGCTGAGCACGATGCCGCGCGGCCGCCGCGAGACCTTGATGGTCTTCTTGATCTCATAGGTGTCGCCGTCGATGACGGTGACGGTGTTGTCCTTCTCGTTGGACACGAAAATGGTGGTGGCGAAGGCCGGCGCCGTGAACAGCACGGACGCCGCAAGGGCAGCGGTGATGGTGGAGCGGATCATGGATCTACCTTGGGACGTTGTTACTTCAACTTGCACTTGGTCTCGGGCTGATCGAAGCCGAGGGTATCGGTGACGTTGGTGGGATGGAGGAAGCCCTCCTGCGGTGAGACGGAGACCGGGACACGGGTGCCGCCGCCAAGAATGATCGGCTGGCGCAGCTGCTGGTCCCAAGAGCGAAACGTCATGGCCTGCCCCTTGAAGCCCTCAAGCCGGAACTGGTCGGACAGCAGGTAGGCCTTCACATCTTTCGGGTCGGTCTTGCCGGCCTTCATCGCCGAATCGGCGAGTGCGCGAAAGCCGAGCCACGCGGTGTAGTCGCGCTCGACCGGTTTGCGCTTGGCGATCTTCGGCAGCGCGTTCTGAAAATGCATGGCCCCGTATTCGGTGTAGGACTGATCCCAGGCAATGGCCTGAAGGCCATGGGTGCCCACTACCGGATCGGGATTGTAGGTGCGGTACATCAGGTAGTCGCCGAAGCCATCGTCGCTGTTGGCCACCCAGATGACGTCATGGGCGGGCGCGCTCTCGGTCTCCATCGGGATTTGCCCCTGCACCTGCTGATAGCCTGAATCGGTGTTGCGGGCGCCCGGCGGCAAGTCATAGACCTTCTCGCCGACGACCTTGCCGCCGAAGCGCGCCGCCGAGCGCTTGACCATCTCGACGTATTCCTTGTCCTTATCCGTGGTGCCGCGGATCACGAACCAGCGCGGCCATTTCTTCCAGATCAGATATTGCGCAAGCGCATCGGCGCGCATGGCGTAGTCTGGAATGATATGGAACACGTTCGAGCGGCACTCCTCCTGGCGGAGGGCGTCTTCAGATGACCGGATGTTGACGATCACCGAATTCTTGGCCTCGGGGAGATCGGCGACGGCAAGGAGATCGGCGGGCTCGAGATCGGCGATGATGAAGGTGTCGCCCGCTTTCAGGATCTCCTTGGCCTTGGCGACGACGTCGCCATCCTCGGGGACGATAGCCTCGGCCATCTTGAACTGGTAGCCGACGAGCGCGCCGGCCTGGTTCGCCTCTTTCAGCATCAGCCGCGCGCCTTGGATGCCTTTGTCGGTGATCGGCTTCTCGGCATAGGAGAGGGGCAGCGGCTCCTCGTACTTCTTGCCGAGATAGGTAACGCTCATCGTCTTGGCCGGCTGACCGGTACTGAAGGCCGGCGCGGGCGCAGCATCTGGCGCCTTCGGCACCGCGGGCGTGGCTGCCGGTGCCGCGGCTGCCGGCGCCGCGGGAGCCGGGCTCGTGGCGGGCTCTTCGGCGCGGGCGGGCCCGGTCGTGGCTGGGGCGGCCAGCACGGTGAGGATCAAGAAAGATGCCGCAGCGAGGCGGAGGGACTGTCTGGCGCCATGATGCAGACGTGCAACCGACAAACTCAACATAGGTCTAGCTTCGCTCCAATTTGCTCCTGTAGCGGTTCCTGGATCGCGGGATGTCGAAGGTCACCGGCGGCGCTCTGGCGCGGGGGAAGCGGTCGCCGGCTTGGGCAGCAGATATGTCTCAGAGATATGGAGTCTTGGCAATCCACAGGCAATGTTTTTGCCAGATTAAACAATGGCAAGGTTGACGATTGTGCGCTGCGAGATTTGAGGCGTGGTCATGGGGTCAAACGAAACCGCCAAGCTGCTGAGCAGCTTGGCGGCGATCGTCATGTAACCATAAGTCGCGATAGCCGCGCGGCTAGAAGCGACTATTGCGCCGGTGCCACATAGGGCGCGTCGACCTGCTTCATCGAACTCGGATTCACCGAGCGGATGAAGGCGATGATCTTCCACAAATCGTCGCTGGTCTTGATGATGCCGCCGAAGGGCGGCATCGGGCCGACCACGACCTCATGCTTGACCCGGGTATAGCCATCGGCCTTCAGCCCGTCAGAGCCAAGGGTAACGAGCCGGAACAAGGTGTCGTCGCCAGCGCCGTAAACCCAGGTGTCGTTGGTCAAGGGCGGACACATGCCGCCGCCGCCGCCGCCGCCGTGACAACCGTTGCATCCAGCGGCGAGATAGCGGTGATGTCCTTCCGCGGCGATGGCGGCGATGTCGGCGTTGTAGGGATTCTTCAGCTCACCCTTCGGGGTGCTCTTGACGAGTTCGAGGGGTGGCGTGGCTGGGCCGAGCATGGGGCTGCCAGGCTGTGCGGCCCCGCCAGCCGGCGCGGGGGTTGACGGCTTGGTGCCCAGAGGAGGCGCGTCGGCCGGAGGCGTCGGGGATGCCGCTGGGGTCTCGTCCGCGGCCTGGGAGCAGCCGAGACCAACCCAGGTCGCGGCAGACATAACCCCTACGGCCAGAAGTCCAATGATGATTTTGCGCACGTTTTCGTTTCCTTACCCTGGTTGCCTTGCTCGAATTTTCCAAGAGGGCATACCGCATCGGCCCAAGATGGTCAAAGCATAAGGTTTTGAGCCGACAGCGGTTTCGTGAGGTCAGCGGAGCGCTAGCGCAACGGTTGCGAGGCCCTAATTGATCTCTTCAATATCCATGCCGTCGAAGTTGTAGCGCGGCACTTGGGTCCAGATGCCGTCTTCTTGGACGGGGACCTTATGGATCTTGACGTTGTCAACTCGAGCTTACCGGTCTTCTCGTTCACCCAGAAATCGATGTCGTAATACTCATCCTGGCTGCCTGGCTTGCGGAAGTCGGTGCAGGCAAAATATTCGCCTTCCTTCTTGAGGTGGCGCACCGGCTGATGAATCTCGACGAATTCGAGGGGGACGGTCTCGCCGGTCTTGTCGTCCTTGATGTCGAGGTCGCCGTTCTCATCCTTGTGGGTGGCAATGTAGTTGTGGATGGCGCTCATCACCTGCCAGGCGCGGGTCACCTCCATGTCGCCGGGATGCTCCTGCACCGGCAGCCACCACCAAGCGACCGGGAGCCGCGTGACCATCACCCAGCCGTCACCCTCCCGCTTCGGACCCTTCTGCACCCGGATGTCCATCAGCTTGAGTTCTTTGCCTTCAGGCTTGAACCAGAAGTCGATGGCGTATTGCTTCTTCGGCTCGTCCTTGTCGTGGAAGATGACGTTGGCGAACCAGCCATAGCCCTTCATGCCGCGATCGATCTTGACCTTCTCGAACACGAGATGGAGGTCGGCGTTGAGCTTCGGATCGTGGAAGACGAAGACGCCGTCCTTGCTGCGCGCGGCGACAACCTTGTCCACTGCGGCGTTGACGTCCTTATCGGTGAAGTCCTCCTCGGTGGTGGCAAAGACGGGGGCGCTGAAAGCGACGACCCCGATCGTTACCGCCGCGGCGGCGCAGAAGCACACAACTACGGCGCGTGCCGCGGCTGGCGCCGCACGAACCCAGGTCTCAGCCGAACGAAAAAAGGTCATTGGCTCGTGGTCTTTCCGGTCTCGGCCGGAGCTGAACTTGCCGCCTTCGCCGTTCCGAGCACGCGGACGGCTTGCGCGGCCTCCATATTGTCGTTGAGCTCGGCCACGTCCGCCGCGGTCTTGCCCTGGCTGTTGGTGGCATTGATATCGGCTCCGGACTCGATCAGGAGGCCGATCATCGGCGGATTGTTGTGGGCCGCGGCGATCATCAGCGGCGTCATGCCCTCCTTCGACTTGGCGTTGACGTCGGCGCCGCGCTCGATCAGGCTTTTGGCGATATCGATGGGACGCGTGCTCGACGGCAGGAAGATCGCGCCCTCGGCCGGGGCCTTCTGCGCCGCGGCGATCATCAGCGGGGTCAACTGCTCATCTCCCGCCGGCGACTTCACGTCGGCGCCAGCCTCCATCAGGGCCTTGGCCACCTCATATCTGCTCTCGCCGATGGCAAGCGGCAGCGGCGGATAGCCGCCCGGTCCCGGCTCGCTCATGTCGGCGCCTTTGTCGATCAGCACCTTCACCGTCGGCACATGGTCGCGCATCACCGCGGCGCTGAGCGCGGTCATGCCGTCGTTGGACTTGTTGGCGTCGGCGCCGAGATCGATCAGCAGCGCGACCATCTTGTCGTGGCGCTGCCGCGCGGCGCTGATCAGCGGCGTCCAACCCTGATCGTCGGGCTTGTTCACATCGGCGCCCTTGCCGACCAGGAATTTCACCCGGTCGAGATCGTTGGCGATCACCGCGTTGGAGAGCTCCTGGGTGATGTCGGCGCCCTCTTCGAGCCAGTTCTCGACCTTCTCCTTGGTGACGATCTGGTCGGGCGAAGCGAGGTCCGGACGGGCCTCGAACTTCTGATCCTTGAGGGCAATGTAGCTGCCATGGGCGGGAAGATCGCCGGGCACGATGCACTTGCTGCACTGGACCAGCGGCACGCCGTAATCCTTGAGGATCTTGGCGACCTCGTCGGCCTTATCCTCGAGCGCGAATTCGAGCATGTATTTGAGGAAGGCGTCGGTCTTGCGCACGCCGATGGCGAGATCGAACTCGAGCGGCACGGTGTCGTCATCGAGATTCACCGGCTGAATCGTGATCGGCTCCTTCTTCATGGTCTTCACCCAGCCGGCGAAGGGACCGAACACCGCGGCGACATCGATATCGCCATCGACCGCCTTCTGCACGATGTACCAGGGCTGATGCTCGGGCACGAGATCGCCGTCATGGCTCAGGGTCTGAAGCTTGACGTTGTCGACGATGCCGCGCTTGGCGAGTGCTGCGCGAATGCCCGAGGTTTGGAATACGCCGATCTTCAGGTCCTTGAGCTTGGGATCGTCGAGGCCGCTGAGCTTGAGGCCCTTGTCGTTGCGATAGGCGAGCACGTAAGGCGTCTTATAAACGGGAAACGTCGTCAGCAGCGGGCCGTAATTGGTGGGCATGTCGAACATCACGTCGCACATGTCCGAATCGAAGGTCTGCCGCGTCATGCCGCGCTCAAGCGCGGGACGCCAGGAATAGGTCACGCGCGCGCCCATGGCGTCGGCGAGCACCTGGGCCATCTTCTGCTGGAAGCCCTCGCCCTCGATGTTCGACAACGGCATGTTGCCGGGATCGGCGCAGACATTGAAGCTCTTGAGCTTCTTCGCCTTGTAGGCCGCCTTCGCCGCCGCCCGGATCGCGATCTGCTCGCTCGGGGTGAGCTCGTCGAAGTTCTTGCTGAGGTCTCTGGTGAAATTCTTCTTGGGCGCCTTCTCCGCGACGGCCGGCGCCGTGGCGAAGCCGATAACGGCGAGGCCGAGGGCCGCTGCCGTGACGAAACGTAGGGGGGTGGGGAACACGGGCTTCACTTCGCATGGCTGTGGGGCACAAACGCCCGGACCGTCTCGCCAGCCGTTCCTGCCCGCAGGGGATGTCCGATCTTTAGAGGTCTATATAGGAAAAGGACGCCCGATGCCGCAAGGGCACCGGGCGTCCCAATCAGCCTAGTCTAAAGGGTTAGGTTACTCCATAACCCTGAAGACGTTGAGCTCACCGCCCTGCGGGATATGATTCAGGCCAGCAGCCTTCGTCATAGCCGTCGCACCGATGGCGCCGAACTTGTCCTCAAGATCCAGACCAGCAGTCACGGGCAGGCCAATCCAGCCGCCGATGCCGGAGTAAACGCCGACATACTGCTTGCCACCGAGCTTGTAGGTGATCGGGTTGCCAATGATGCCGGAGCCGAGCTTGCGGCTCCACAGGATCTTGCCGCTCTTACGATCGACCGCGCGGAAGTCACCGCCCAGCGAGCCGTAGAACATCAGACCACCGTCGGTGACCATGGTGCCACCCCAGTTCGGATAAGGATCCGGGATCTCCCAAAGGGTCTTGCCGGTCAAGACGTCATACTTCTTGACCTTGCCGGTGGTGCCGGGTTTCTCAGGATACATGTACACGTTCGCGAACACGTAAACCGTGCCCTGGTTCGTGTGCGTGCGCTCCTGGGGCTCCAGCTCCATGCACCAGTTGTTGGTGGGCATGTAGAAGATGTTCGGCTCGGCCGGATCGACTGAACCGGGCTGCTGGTCCTTGCCACCCATAGCGGACGGGCAAGCCTCAACGTTGCGACCAACCTCAAGCGGAGAATGCTCGCGAACCTTGACCGGACGGCCAGTCTTCATGTCGATCTTCTCGGCCCAGTCCGTCGTCACGTACTTCGTGGCGCGGAGCAGCGTGCCGTCAGTGCGATCGAGCACATAGGCAAAGCCATTACGATCGAAGTGCGTGAGGGCTTTCACCTTCTTGCCGTCGATCGTCATGTCGGTCAGCATGTTCTCGTTGATGCCGTCATAGTCCCACTGATCGAAGGGGGTCATCTGGTAGGCAAAAACGGCCTCGCCGTTGTCAACCTTGCGGCCGAAGATCGTCATCGACCACTTGTTGTCGAAACCACCGGCATTGCACTCCTCGTGCGACTTGTCGGGGCAACGATAGGCAGGGCTCCACAGGCCGGGGTTACCGGTCGAGTAGTAGACCATCTTCAACTCGGGGTCATAGCTGTACCAACCCCAAGCAGCACCGCCACCGATCTTGTAGTCCTCACCAGGGAAGGTCTTGACGCCAAGATCTTCACCAGCCTTGCCGTATTGCGGGTTGGCCTTGTTGGTGTCAGCGGTCAGGCACACGTCCTTGTCGGTGCCCGTGCTCTGGCAGACCCAAGCTTCGGAGCCGTCCTTCAGGTTGAAGGCAGTCATGCGACCACGAGCAGCGAACTCGTCACCGCCGAAGCCGATGAGCACCTTGTCGTCGGCGATCAACGGAGCGGGGGTGATGGTCTCGCCATGCTCAGGGTAAGCATACTTGACGACCCAAACTTCCTTGCCGGTCTGGCCATCGAGAGCGATGACGAAACCGTCGAGGGTGCCGTAGACGAACTTGCCGTCGGCATAGGAACCACCGCGGTTGACGGTGTCGCAGCAAGCGCGCGGAACAGCGGACTCGTCACGATCGGTCTTCTTCACGTAGTTCCAAATCTGGGTCGGGTTGTCAGGATCGGTAAGATCCAGGGCCTGAACCACGTTGCAGTTCGACATGGCGGGGCAGCCCGAGACCATGAAGAGAACGGTCTTGCCACCGACATCCTTGATGACGAGGGGCTGACCTTCGTGGCCGCGAAGGGCGTTGGTGCCCTGGAGCCAGATCATCTGCAACTTGTTCACGTTGCCGGCGTTGATGTCCGACAGCGAGCTGTGGCGGGTGAGGCTAAAGTCACGGCCAGGAGCTGGCCACTGATCCGGATCCTTCATCCGGGCCAGCTGCTCCTCGTCGGAGTTAGCCATCGCCGCACCCGACAGACCCACCATCATAGCGATGAGGCCGCCGGTTACGACACTGAACTTCAAATAATTCATTTCCTTCTCCTCTCCCTAGCTTACTCAGTTCACCGAATTAAGCTGAGTTCTTGTGGTAGTGGTGGGCACGCCCTCAGCAGCGCGCTGCAAAGGGGATGCCCAAGCCCTTGCGAGTTTGCCAAATGTCACAGATGATATGAGAGGTCGTCCTCAAGCGCGGAAGCAATTTAACGCGCCTCGCGCCCGCTTCAATCGGCGGGAGTTCTGAAAACCACATCACGCTAGTGACACCTCACGAGGAACCACAGCCTAACGCAGAGCGTGTCTTAGGGGTTATCAAAAACCCCTTGCCATGGGGCGGCCCGCTCTGTGCCAAACTGCCCGCCCATAATTGCCAAATGCATTCGCTTTGCAAGTGAAAATTTCCTCTTGGATCAGAATCTGACGGTTGGTTCTTAATGTCGGAGGTCAGTTCGCTGCGCCGCATCGAACGATCGCAGAATCTTGCCCAAAGAACGCTCAGATTTGTGCAGCGCACCTGAGCGATGCCGCGTCCGGCGCCACAATTCAGCGCGCATCTTCAGCGCTCGGCCGGAAAAGCTCGCAAAGCGAATCACGACATCATCCGGTAATCCGCGGACGCAGCATGGACCTGGGTGCGGAGCCGCTGCGCTCAGTGCAGGGGTTGGCAGACTATTTCGGCGATCTGGAGGCCGCCACGGGAAGATGCTGGATGGCGATGCGCATCAGCTCCGGCAAGGTGCGCACACCGAGCTTGGCCTTGAGCTGGGTGCAGGTGTTGGCAACGGTCTTGTAGCTCACGTGCAAATGCTCGGCGATCACGCCATAGGGCTTGCCCTCGGCCACGAGCGCGAGCGTCTGCAGCTCGCGCACGGTCATGCGCTTGAGCGGATTGGTGGTCCCCCTCGCCTCCATGAAGGCGACCTCGGAGGCGAGGTCGTGACTGAGATACGGGCGCCCATCGCGCACCTTCTGGAACGCCCTCAAGCACCTCGTCGGACGACGTGTCCTTGAGCACGTAACCGGTGGCGCCGACCTCGAGGGCGCGGCTGACAATGACCGGATCGCTGTGCATGGTGAACACCAGAACCGGCGTCCGCGGATCGTGCAGGCGCAACCTGCGAATGAACGACAGGCCACCGAGAGCGCCGGTGCGCATGGCGAGATCGACGATGATCACGTCGGGCTTCTGCACCCGGTAGAGACGAAAGCCGTCGGCCAAGGTCTGGGCCTGAACGATATTGTCGACGCCGGCGTCTTCGAGCAGCTGCCGGCACCCTTGCAGCACGATGGGATGATCGTCGATGACGAGGACCCTGGTCACGGCATGCCTCCGACAAGTTCAAGTTTCTTCTTCGGGCGCTCCGCCTTCTCACGCTGCACGGGAATCTCGATGCGGACGGTGGTGCCCTTGTCGAGCTCGCTGTCGATGACGCATGAGCCGCCGAGCGACTTCACGCGCTCGGTCAAGGTGGTGAGACCGAAGCCTGGCCGCGTCGACGGGTCGATGCCTTTACCGTTATCGATCACGCCCAAAAGCAGCACGGCGTGCTGGCGCTTGGCGCCGTTGCGGCGATGGCCACTCTCCTCGACAAGATCGATGGTGATCTTGGTGGCCTTGCCGTGCCGGATGGCATTGGTGATGGCCTCCTGGATCGAGCGATAGAGGGTGAGGTCGATCGACTCGCCATAGGACTTCGCCAGCCGTCCGGCCGAATAGAAGATGTGCGTCCCCGGATGACGGCGCTCGAAACCCACGATCAGCTCGTCAATGAGCTCGGGCAAGCCGACGCGGCCATGGAAGCCGGGGCGGAGTTTCTTCAGCAGCGCGCGGTTCATCAGCTTGAGCCGCTCGACGATGCCGAGAATCTCGCCGACGCGGTGACGGATCTCATCGTTGCGCTGGCCGCCCGTCTGATCGGCGATAGTCTGGATCGATGAGGCATTGGCGGTGATGCCGAACAGGCAGGGACCGGCCTCGTCGTGGAGCTCGTTGGCGATCTCGCGCCGCTCCTCCTCCTGCACCGCGATCAGCTGACGGTAGAGGCCGCTATTCTCCTCCCGGGCCACGTCGAGCGCTTCGGCGAGCGTGTTGAAGCGATTGGTGATGACGGCGAGCTCCTTGACCTTCGGCGTCTCCAGTCGCGTCGCGTAATGCCCATCCTCGAGCCGCAACATGCCCTTGGACAGGCTCGCCAGCGGATCCAGCACGCGGCCAAGGACGACATAAAGAACGCCGAGGACGATGACGTCGAGCAGGAGCCAGACGATGGCCAGGGAATAAAGGTCCTGCCACGCCTCCGCGATCTCGTCGGCGGGTTCGCCGACGATAACGATCGGATTGGCGTGGTCCGCGGCGACCACTCTGACCGCGCGGCCGGGGAGCTTCGGCCGTACCAACGCCGCGAACCAACTCGGCGCGCGGGGCTGGACGCTCCCGGGGTCGGGCTGCGGCGACACCACGGCAAGCTGCCCCGTGGTGTCCATGAAAAAGATACGAACGTGGCGGAGATGCTTGAGCTCGAGCGGCAGCTCGTCCTCAAGCTCGTCGAGCTTTCCTTGCGCGGCGAGTTCCTTGACGGTGGAGCTGACGAAGCGCTGGGCGATCTCGAGCGAGGCCTCGATTTCAACCCGTGTCGCCGTACGGGTGTTGAGGATCGAGACGGCGACGGCAGCGAAGGCGGCAAGGAGGTTGATCAACCCCACCGCGACGAGAAGCTGGGTGCGGACCGGCCGATCGTACCAGAGTTTTTGCAACACTGACTTCCGTCTCCAGGAACGCGGGCCGGGATCCCGGCACATCGAGTGGGCGCAAGGCCAAAACCGCCGCGTGTAATAGCGCCGGGACGCGGCCGTGGCAGTCGCGCAAGAAGGGCAAGCGCCCCCGCCACCCGCACTGCATGACGGAAGGGGCCAAATTGCAAGGTCAAGGTTGGCAAAACGATTACCAAATGTTCCCGGTCGCCTTCGGGAAGGGCCGGAAACCGGCGCCGCGCGAGCGAGCGAAATCCGGCTCCCTCGGCACCGAGGGAGCCTTCGCCTTGCATGGGTGCGGGAGATGGCCCGTCGCGGCACGGCGGAGGGACGCCCTCAACCCTCGCTCCGACGAGCGATGCGTCATAGGTTGTTGCGCTTTCCGCGGCGCGGTGTCGGGATCGGGTTGCGCCGCAGGAGCGACGCTCAAGACACCTCGGAGATCACCACGGTGACGCCGCCGGTGGCGAAATTGGGAAGATCGGCAACCGTCGCCTGGCCTTCCGGCGATCCCATCACGCTCTGGAGATGCTCGAGATCGTCGAAATAGAGATCGGCCAACCGATAAAAGGGGGCCGGGCTCCCGTCTGGCGTACCGACGACCTTCGACAATTCGATCTTGCGCACAGTCTTCATCGTGCCGGCGATGGGCAGATGGGTCTCGGCGTAATATTTCTCGAAGTCGGATGCGCTTTGCGGTTGGCCGTACATGACGGTCAGCTTCACCATCGTTGATCCTCCCCAGGATGTTGGTCGTCGGGCACGAGTGTCCGCCTTTCTCCAAACGCGGGCAACCCGCTTGGCCTTCGACTAAGGTCGGCTTGCAAGCGCACGAGGGCCACGGCGACGGGCGGTCTCAAGCCTTGGAACATTCATCGAATTCAGCCGTTTCTATGCACGGGGGTTGGAAACAACCTCAAGGAGTCAACGCCTATGAAATTGGCAATTCTCACAAGCGCGGCGATCCTGCTCGGTTCCACCTGTGCCTTTGCCGGCGCCGGCGCGCCCGTTCCCGAGGGGTCGCAAAAACCCCAGTCGTCGGGCCGTCCGAGTGCCGTCCTCGACGACGCCAAATGCAACAGCGTGTGGAAGATGGCCTCGCCCAATGGCGACACCATATCGGAAGACAAGGCGGTTCCCTATGTCGTCAATTTCCAGTTGGTCGACACCAGCAAGGACGGCAAGATCACGCAGGACGAGTTCAAGGCCGGCTGCAGCAAGGGCTGGATCCAGGCCGACACGTCGACCGCCAAGGACATGAAGACCGAGAAGAATTAGCTCGACATCGTCACGTCCGTTTAGAAGCGGCGCTCGGACGAAAGTCAGGGCGCCGCTTTTCCTTAACCACGCTCAGTCTCCGCCCTGACATTCGACGGCGCTAGACTAAGGTGTGCCCCGACCGTCAGGGGACGGATCGTTAGGATAATTTTCATCCTTCGGTGCCTCTGTGCCGGAGGGGATAAACAGGAGGAAGCGCAAATGAAGTCGACACTTTTGACCACCGCCTCTCTGCTCGCCATCGGGCTTCTGTTCGCAGGCAGCGCTCAGGCCGGCGAACCGCTCGACGACGCCGCTTGCGACGCCGCGTGGTCGATGGCCTCGCCGCACGGCGACACTGTCTCGAAAGACGACATCGCCCCCTATGTCATCGACTACACCATGGTCGACAGCGATGCCGACGGCAAAGTCTCAGCCGAAGAGTTCAAGAAGGGTTGCGCGGCCGGCGCCGTGAAGGCCGCAAACGGCGCCACCATCAACAACATGGACAGCGCCCAATAACACCGTTTGCCGACGCGGCCTTCCGGGCGCCAAGCCGCGGCCGGACGACGACGCTAAATGCTGGGCCGGGCTCACGCCTGGCCCAGCATTTTTTCGGCGGCGCTCTCACCCGTGCTTCGCCAGCTTCGAGACTATGGAACGACGGCCACGCCCCACGGCAGCCGGCCGACCGGCACCGATTTCTCCGCCTTGAGCGTCGCGACATCGATCACGGTCATGTCGTTGGTGAGACCGTTGGCCACATAGAGTTTGCTCTGGTCGGGCGAGAGCTCGAGGTGCCAAGGCCGCTGGCCGACGAGGATATATTGCTTCACCTCGTAGGTCTTGGGATCGATCACCGCGACACGGTTCCCCGGGCCAAGCGCGGCGAACAGATATTTGCCGTCCTTGGTGAATTCCATGCCGACCGGCTGCAGCTGCTCGGCGCGGACTCCGGGGACCTCGAAATGGATCTTCTTGAGCAGTTTCCACGTCTTGGCGTCGATCACCGAGATGGTGCCGCCGACCTCCGATGAAACCCAAACCTCCTTGCCGTCCGGCGTGAACTTCGCCTCGCGCGGACGCGTATCGACGAGCACATTGGCGACGAGCTTGCGCGTGGCATTGTCGATGACGTGGGCCATGCTCGTGCTTTCCGAGGTGGCGACGGTGTATTTGGAATCAGGACTCACCCCCATGCCTTCGGGCTCGACGCCAACCGGAATCTCGGCGAGCACATCGCCCGACGCGGTGCCCATCACCGTGACCATGGAGTCATCCTCGTTGGCGATGTAAAGCGTGCCACCCTTCGGATCAACGGCCATCAGCTCGGGGTCCGGTCCGGAATCGAGCTGGCGCACGACCTCGAGCCTCTTCGTGTCGATGACGTCCATGATGTCGCCGTCGCCAGCCGCGACGTAGACCTCCTTGCCATCGGGGCTGGCGATAATGCCGCGCGGTCGGCGTTCGGTGGGGATGGTCTTGATCACCTCGAGCGTATTGCCGTCGATGACCGTCACCGTGTTGTCCTTCTCGTTGGAAACGTAGATCTGCAACGCCAGGGCGGGACAGGCCGCAAGCGAGGACAGCGCGACGGTGGCCGCAGTCAGGATTGAGCGTTTCATCTCCGATTGCCTTTGGTTTCTCTCAGTTTGGGAACTTGCACTTGGTCTCGGGCTCGTCGTAGCCGAGCGTGTCGGTGAGAAACTTCGGATGCAGGAAGCCTTCCTGGGGCGACATCGACACCAGCGAGCGCGCGCCCGTGATCAGCAGCGGCTGACGAAGCTGATGGTCCCAACGCCGGAACGAGAGCCCCTCCCCCTTGAAGCCCGCGACGGTGAAGGCGTCGGACAGAAGATAGGCGCGGATGTCGGGGACGTCGCTTTTGCCGGAGCGTGTCACCGCCTCGCCGACGGCGCGCACCGCGAGCCAGGCCGAATAGTCGCGCTCGGTCATGATGCGCTTGGCGAAGCGCTCGAACCGGTGCTGCATCTGCATGCCGGCGTATTGCTCGTAGGAGCGATGCCAGGCGACCGCGGTCAGGCCTTGGGTGCCGACCACGGGCCTCGGCGCGGAGACGCGATACGGCACGTATTCGCCGAAGCCCTCCACGGTGTCGGCCACCCAAACCACGTCATGCTCGGGCGCGCCCTGAGTGAGTTCAGGCATCTGCGTCTGGATCTGCTGGTGGCCTGAATCGGTGCGCGCGTTGCCGGTCTCGAATTTGTATGGGCGCTCCTCGACGATCTTGCCGCCGAACCGGCCCGCGGCACGCTCGACCGCGGCGACATAGTCGGCATCGGACGGTGAGGTGCCCTTGACCAGGAACCAGCGCGGCCATTTCTTCCAGACCAGATATTGCGCCAGCGCATCGGCGCGCATGGCCCAGCTCGGCGCCACGTGGAAAATGTTGGCGCGACATTGCTCCTGGCGGAGCGCGTCGTCGCTGAGCCGGATATTGAAGATGATCGCGTGCTTGGCCTCGGGCAGATCGGCAACGCCGAGCAGGTCCTTTATCTCGAGGTCGGCGACGACGATGGCGTCGCCCTTCGCCAGGATCTCCTTGGCCTTGGCGACGACATCGCCGTCCTTCGGCACGATGTCCTCGATCAGCTCGTAGTTCTGGCCGAGAAAGGCGCCGCTCCGATTGTTGTCCTTGATGGCAAGACGCGCGCCTTGGATGCCGTTGTCGGTGAGCACCTTGTCGACGAGCGACAAGGGCACCGGCTCGTCATAGGCTTTGCCGAGATAATGGATTTCGACATTGACCGGGGGCGGCGCGCCCTCGACCGCGGGGGCGGGAGCCTCCGCAGGCTGCTGCTCATCGGCAGTGGCACCGTTGCCGAGGGGAGGTAGCAAGAGCAACAGCGCCGCGGCGGCGCACACGACACCTCGCGATGATCCCGATGCCGCAAGCGGACGGGAACACGCAGCACCTCGAGCATTCAGTCTTACAGTCAATGCTTACTCTTCCGCGAGGGAACGGCGAAAGTCCCGCGCTCGCGGACTTCACGCGTTGAGGGGCTTAAGAGCCTCGTTGGCAGAGGGAGGCTAGCCGATCGGGCTCTGCCACGGTTTCCCGACTTCGCAGGCAAAAGACGCAAGAAAGCCGGGGCAGAAGTCCCCTCACCGCTGCCTGCGGTATTTTGACGTCAGGTGGCGCGCTTGCCGAAGGCGAGGATGCCGGCGACGGGGACGACGAAGCCGATCAGGAGCGCCGCGGCGACGAGGGCCGCGAGATTCTCGTAGGAGCCGCGATCGACGGCGAACAGCCAGTTGAGATATTTGGTCTGGAGTTGGCCCGCGACGAGCGCGACGTTCATCAGCGAGGCCATCAGGGCGAACCAGGTGGCGCGGCGGCCTGCAGGCGCATTGAGGGCGACGAGGGTGAGCGCCGGGATCATGCTGAGCTCGGTGAACGGCGCGGACGCCGTGGTGTCGACAAAGGCGATGGTGCGCGCACCGAAGCCGAACATCTCGGCAGTCCATTGATCCAGGCGAAGCGCGAGCGCAAGCGAGGGCAGCGACAGCAAGGTGCCGATCACCGTGAGCCAGAGCAACACGCGCGCGATCGGCTGGCGCGTGATGACGTCGGAGAACAGCCAGGCGCCGGCGAGGCTCAAGGCGGCGCCGATCTGCGCCAGCGTGCCGTAGAACGACTCGTCGAAACCGAGCACGTCGATGGTGAACCAGCGATAGCCTTCGCCCACCCCAGGCGAGGCGCGATAGAGAAAGATCACGAGCGCCGCGAACATGATCTTGCGGCGCTGCGCCTCGTCGAGGTCCTCGGCGATGCGATACAGCATCAGCGCGATGACCGTAAGCGAGACGGCGAAGATGATCTCCTGACCCAGCGGCAGGCCGCTCAAGCCGATGACGAGGACGGCGACACCAAACACGAGACCGCCGCCGAGAATGCGCCAGTCGATCGGCTGTGCTTTGGCGCCGTCGAGACGGACGAGGATGGCGCCGGTGACCGAGATCGCCGGGATGACGAGGCCGAACAGGAACACGGTCTCGTAGCTGAACATTTGCGCGAGCCAGCCCGACAGCCCCGCGACCGAGAGTACGCCCGGACCACAGCGCCAGCCGGCCCAAGCACCTGGACCATGCCGAGGTCGCGCTCGATCTCGGCGAGCGGCCGCGGCGAGCCGTCAGCTTGCGTGCGATCGACGACCTCGGTGGTCATGGCATCAGCGACGACGTCCTGGAGGACGACGCCGATGACGATGAGGAGCTGCGCTCGCGACATAGAGCGCGTTCGGGTTGGCGAAGGTGATCCAGCCGCCGGCGGCGCCCGCGAGCACGATCAATCCGGTCGCCACCAGCGACGCCCCCATGAACACATAGGCGCGGCGTTGCGAGCCGAGCACGGGGACAGAGTCCACCAGCTGGCCGAACACCATCTTGATGGTCCAGGGGAGCGTCAGCCAAACGCCGATGGCCGCGAGCTCGGCCGGCGAGAGCGTCAGCGCTTGCTTGATCCAGAACGCCTCGGCGATGGTGATCAGCCCCAGCGCGCCATAGGCGTAATAGATCATGAGCAGCGGCAGGTAGCGGAGCCGCATGGCGCGGACCGGCGTCAGCAGCGCCGTGCGCAGCTTGTCGAGCACGGGGCGCGCGGGGCGAATCGGGGCGGACTGGGGTTGAGGGGCTGCGGTCATGCTCTAATAAGGAGTGCTGCCCACGCGGCATGCCGCGCCAGGTTGATTTCTCTCAAGGCCGACGCCACCCTATTCTGGTGCCCTCTGTCATCCGCTTGAAATACTCAGCCTTAACTCTCGCCGGAGGACAGCCATGAGCTTAAGCAAAATCCGCCTGGAGCTTGCCCGCGACCATGATTTTCCCGACGGCAGCCGCGACCGAGGCTATGAATTCACGGCGCCACTTGCAGAAGACGGTCGCATCAGCCAAAGCGGCTGGAAAGACCTCCGCGGGCGTTGCCGGGTGCGCCGGTTCTGGAGCGGCGAGATCGACGAGGTCGGACATCTCATTCGCAAACCGGGCGGATCTTGGGCCTTTCATTATGATTTGCTCGGCGATCCCGAGGATGACGAGGCCGGATACCGCTTTGGCGACCACCGCTTCATCCCCGGCGAATACGTCTCCATCAAGGAGCATGACGATGTGCTGCGCACCTTCAAGGTGACGATGGTGCAGCCATTGGAGTAGATGCGCCCGTCGCGGGGGCTCAGGAGACCGTGCTTCCATGACGATCCGCAATCTCGAATACGCCTTGCGCCCAAGCTCGATCGCCGTGATCGGGGCGAGCGACCGCGCGGGCTCGACGGGCCAGAAGGTCACCGAGAATGTTCTCGCCGGCGGCTTTGGCGGCCCGGTCTATCTCGTCAATCCGCAGCACAAGGAGGTCGCCGGCCGCGAATGCTTCCCGAGCATCGCGGCGCTGCCGGCAGCGCCCGAGCTCGCGGTGATCGTGACGCCGCCGGAGACGGTGCCGGCTCTGATCGCCGAGCTCGGCGCCAAGGGCGCGCGCGCCGCGGTGGTGATCACCGCCGGCCTCGACAAGGCGACCAAGCAGGCGATGCTCGACGCGGCGCGCCCGACCTGCCTCCGCATCATCGGCCCGAACTGTCTCGGGGTGTGGGTGCCGGCGCTCGGCATCAACGCCAATTTCGGCTCGGCGCGTCCGTTCCCGGGACGGCTCGCCTTCCTGTCGCAATCCGGCGCGCTCGTCGGCGGCGTGCTCGACTGGGCCCAGTCGCGCGGCATCGGCTTCTCCTATGTGGTGTCCATGGGCGACATGGCCGATGTCGATGTCGGCGACCTGCTCGACTATCTCGCCGCCGACATCTCGACCGGCGCGATCCTGCTCTATCTCGAGACCATCCCCTCGGCGCGGAAGTTCATGTCGGCGAGCCGGTCGGCGGCGCGCGCCAAGCCCGTGGTGGTGATCAAGTCCGGCCGCAGCGAATTATCGGCGCGCGCGGCGGCGACGCATACGGGGGCCCTTGCCGGGAACGACAGCACCGTAGCCGCGGCGTTCCGGCGCGCAGGGCTCGTCAGGGTCGACGATCTGGAGGCCTTGTTCACGGCCGCTGAGACGCTGACCTGCCTCAAGCCGGTCCCGGACAACGAGCTCCTGATCCTCACCAATGGCGGCGGCGCCGGCGTGCTTGCGGTCGATGCGCTGATCCCGTCGGGTGGCAGGCTGGCAAGGCTATCGCCAGAGCTGATGGCGAAACTCGACGCGATCCTGCCGGCGACCTGGTCGCACGCCAATCCGATCGACATCATCGGCGACGCCACGGCGGACCGCTATGCGGCCGCGATGGAAGCCGTGCTCGCGCACGGCCAGGACAACGCCATCCTGGTGATGAACTGCCCGACGGCGCTGACGTCTTCGACCGACGCGGCGCACGCCGTGATCGACAGCGTCGAGCGGCACAAGGCCAAGGCGCATGTGCCGCCGATCCTCACCAATTGGCTCGGCGCCGACGCGGCCGCCGAGGCTCGGATCGCCTTCCAAGAGGTGCGCATCCCCACCTACGATTCGCCGAACGACGCCGTCGAGGGCTTCGGCTATCTCTGGCAGTACGCCAAGGCGCAAGAGGCGCTGATGCGGACGCCGCCGCGCGAGGCCGACCTCTCGGCGATCGACACGGAAGCGGCGCGGGCGGCAATGGCCGCGGCGGCAACAAACGGCCGGCCGCTACTCACGGAGCCCGAGGCCAAGGCGGTGCTTGCCGCCTACGGCATCCCCACCGTGCCGACCCGGGTCGCGGCCACCCCGGAAGAGGTCGAGGTCACGGCGCAGGAGCTTCTCAACGAGGCGCCTTCGCTCGCGGTCAAGATTCTGTCCGAGGACATCTCCCACAAATCGGACATCGGCGGCGTCAAGCTCGGGCTCGGCTCTGCGGCGGAAGCCCGTGACGCCGCGGCAGCGATGAAGGCCCGCATCGCCGCGACCATACCGAAAGCTCGCATCGAGGGCTTCACGGTGCAGCCGATGATCACCCGGACCAACGCGCACGAGCTCCTGCTCGGTGTATTCGACGACAAGCTGTTCGGCCCGGTGATCCTGTTCGGCGCCGGCGGCGTCGCCACCGAGATCATCAAGGACACCGCCGTGGCGCTGCCGCCGCTCGACATCGAGCTCGCCCGCGACCTGATGCAGCAGACGCGGATCTACAGTCTGCTCAAAGGCTATCGCGACCGGCCGGCGGCCGACCTCGATGCTATCGCCGACGCGCTGGTGCGGCTGTCGCAGCTCGTGGTCGATACGCCAGCGCTTCGCGAGCTCGACATCAATCCGCTGCTCGCCGACGAGAACGGCATCGTCGCGCTCGATGCCCGCATCCGCCTCGCACCGGACGAAGTCGACCAGCCCGGACCCAATCCGCGGATCGCCATCAGGCCCTATCCCAATCAATGGGAGGCCGACGCGGAGACGCCCGAGGGCCTTGCGGTGCATATCAGGCCGATCCGGCCAGCGGACGAGCCGCTCCTCGCCGAATTTCAGACCAGGCTGTCGCCGGAAGACATCCGCTTCCGCTTCCTCGCCCCGCGCAAGGAATTCTCGCACAAGACCAATGCCCGCTTCACCCAGATCGACTATGCCCGGGCCATGGCCTTCGTCGCCATGACCCGCGACCAGACCGAGATGCTCGGCGTGGCGCGGCTCGCCGCCGATCCGGACTATGTCAGCGCCGAGTACGCGGTGATCGTGCGCAGCGACCTGACGGGCCACGGGCTCGGCTGGATCCTGATGCATCATTTGATCCGCTATGCGGAATCGGAAGGCTTGCGCGACCTCCACGGCGACGTGCTCGCCGCCAACGAGCGCATGCTGCAAATGTGCCGGGAGCTCGGCTTCGACATCTCCCTCGACCCCGAGGACATGAGCTTGCGCAAGGTGAGGCTCTCGCTGCCGCTCGCGGCGCACGCCGTGGCGCGGGCCGGCTAGGAGCGTGTGTCGCGACGAGCCCGGCGATGACGACTGCTACGAAAGATGCGCGTTGAGGTCGTGGTCGGGGACCTTGGTCAGGTCCTTGTGCAGCTCCTTGACGACGCATGCGGCAACAGGCTTGCTCAAGGCGTCTTTCAGCTCACGGATGACGCCGGGTGGCGCGACGAGAACGAGCTCGTCGAAGCTGCCCTCCTTCTGTAAGCCGGCGAGGTCTTCGCCGACGGCGCGAATGAAGTCCTCCTTGGCGGCGTCATGCAGATCGCGCTTGGGCTCGACGGCATGGCGGGCGGGTGAGGCGCTTTCCTGCACCCGCGCCGGACGATCGCGGCCAAGCTCCTCGGAGCGCTTGTGCAGCTCGGTGGAGACGAAATTGGTGAGGGTGCGGAAGGCACCGCCATCGTCCTGCTCGACGAAGCGCGCGCGGCCACCGTCGGCGATCACGTACCACAGCTTGGCTTTCTTCATGGCATCACTCCAATGCGGTCACGCCGTCGAAGAGCGGCGATAGAACACGACATAAGCATGGGCCGCCACCAGCAGTCCCCAGCCAATGAGCGGAAACAGGAACCAGTAATAGGTCGGCATGTAGAGCAGATTGACGACGATGAGCAGCACGTTCACCGCGACATAGCGTGAAGAGGTGAACGAAGAAGCCTCTCACCCGTCTGTCGGTGAAGATCGGCTCGGTGCGGTCGCTGCGCTGAAGCAGAATCGCGAGGCCGTGGGCCGCAACGCCGATGCCCCATCCGGCCAGCACCCAGACGAACCAGAGATGGTCGGGGTTGCGGTAGAGGTTGATCGCGGCGAGGGCGCCGACGACGACCACGAAAACCCCAAGATGGATAACGAACGCCCTAAGGGCGTGGTTCTGTTCCATGATGTTGGCTCGATTCGAATTGACCCCGCGTCTCGGCCCGAAACGCGGCGCTTGAGGCCGCTCAAGGCTGCGGCGGGTCGCGCAAACTCATAATATAGGCGGCGAGATCGGTCAGCTCACTCTTGGTGAGCGGAATCTGCGGCATCGGATGCTTGGGCAGAATGATGCGCGCCATGATGCCGCCTGCGGTCTGGCCTTGGAGATTGGCGATTTCGGGAAAACTCGGGACGTCGGAATTGGCCTCTTCCTGGGTGGCGCTGCCGACAAGATGGCAATTGGTGCAGACGCGCTCGGCCAACTCCTTGCCGTGGACCGGGTCGGGCTTGGAGGTGGACCCGGCGCTAGCCATGCCCGACCAAAGGAGAGCCGGCAGAATGGCGAGGACGCGCGCGACAGTGATGAGCGACGGCTTGGTCATGAGGCCCCTGATAGCCTCACGCACCCATGGCGGCAAGACGTTCCGTGTCGAGCAAATGGACGCGGCGGGCCCCTTCGAGCCTGATCGCGCCCTGCTCCTTCAGCTCCGCGAACATGCGCGACACCGTCTCGAGCGTAAGGCCGAGATAATCGGCGATATCGTGGCGCGGCATGGCGAGCTCGACAACGCCGTCGGCATTGGTGCGCTTGGCCATGTCGAGGAGAAACGCCGCGACCCGCTCGAGCGCGTTCTTGCGGCCGAGGAGGAGGAGATGCTCTTGGCTGTTGCGAAGGCCGATCATGGTCAGATTGAGGAGATCGCTGAACGAGTCCGACCGAGCGCACGCCGGCGGCGAGCAGGCTCTGCCATTTGTAGGCGACCACCTTCACTGGCCCGACGGCTTCGGCCGAGGCGTGATGGGCGTCGCCGGGCTCGAAGCCGAACATGTCGCCCGCGGTGTGAAAGGCGCTGATCTGACGGCGGCCGTCGGGAAGCAGCTTGGAGATCCTGACCACGCCGGAGATGACTTTATAGACGTGCACGGCAGGCTCGCCCTCGGCGTAGACCTCCATGTTGCGGCCGATACTCATGGCGATGCCGAGCGCGCCGAGGCCCGAGGCGGAATCGGCGGGCTGCCCCCTGAGAGGCAGAGCGAAATCGGGCTTGCGCGGCAGTGGGGAGACGGCAACGGGGACGGCGGGCGACAGCATCTTGAACCTCCCGGGACTTGGTCTGTTGCTCCCTTCGTACCCCGGCTGATTTGAATCAGAAATTCGTGTCGGTCCCCTACGGGAAACTACGTAGGCGGAATGCCGCAGAGCGTGGAGCGGGAGGCGTCAGATGGTGTCGGCAGCGCCTTCCGGCCATAACAGCCAGTCGCGCGCGGCTTCGACCTCCTCGGGCGGGAAATAGGCGACCTCGCAGTCGATGAACGGTTCCGCGATCGCCGACCAGATCGACAGGAACTTGGCGTCGGAAACGATGGCGCAGCGGCTGAAGTCGTTGAGATGGCGGAGGCTGAACTTCAGATCGTGCCACAGCGCCTTGGCGTCCATGCCGTCGAAGTCGTGAATGACCTCGAGCACGCGCACCTTGCCGTGACGCTTGATGAAGGTCTCAAGCTTGGTCGCGGTCGCGTCGAATTCCTCCGTCGAGACGCGGCCCGAGATGTCGATCTCGACCGCGGCGAGGTTGTCCATCTCCTTGTAAGCCAGCATCCCTCAGCACTTTCGGCCTATCGCCCGGGCCCGGCAAGCGCCGATCTGATGGCGTCGAACAGGACGCCGCCGAGCAACGGCTTCTCGATGACGGTGGTGACACCGGCGGCCGAGGCATGATCCAACAGGCGCTGGGTGCGCTGATTCACCATGAGCACGGTCGGCACGCCGAGCCGCCCAATGGCGTTGCTATTGCCGCTGCCCACCATGTCGACGAAGACATCCTGGTCGAGCAAGAGGCAGGCCTTGAGGACGCCGTCAGCCGGCGGCTCGAGGGGTGGTTCGCAGAACCGCGCATCGTAGCCCTCGAGCTCCAGGGAAAAGCGCAAGGAATCGGCGAGGACCGCGTCCCGAACCGCTATGAGGATGGTGTCCGTCACAGCCGCATTCCCCACATCCTCGCTCTCTGCGGCCTCCGTTCAGAAGGCGCGAGACCAGCCGCACCCTCTCGGTAGGGTATGCGCGGCCGCGACCACGGCTTTGAGCTACGTCAAGACCGGCTTTGGGGTGAGCAGGCGTTGGCGCGTGAGCCTCGTTCAGCCCGCGGGCGGCGCCGACAGGGTCATGCGGATCAGGTCGGAGAGCGATTTCGCCTGCATCTTGGTCATCAGATTGGCGCGGTAAACTTCGACGGTGCGCGGGCTGATGCCGAGATCATGAGCGATGGTCTTGTTGGCGTTGCCGGCGACAAGGCCGTCGAGCACCTGGCGCTCGCGCTCGGACAGGGATTTGAGCCGCGCCGCGACTAGCCGCTTCCTCCTCGGATTGCCGCCCGCGCTTTTCCGTCGTGCGCTTCGCGGCGTCGACCGCCTTCAGGATCGCCTCCTCCGCGAACGGCTTCTCGATGAAGTCGACCGCCCCGGACTTCATGGCCTCGACCGCGAGCGGAATGTCGCCATGTCCGGTGATCACGATCACCGGCAGGTCGATCGACTTCGCCTTAAGTCGCTGTAGGAGCTCGATGCCCGTCATGTCCGGCATGCGCACATCGGTGATCAGGCAGCCGCTCTGAAGCGACGGCAGCGCGTCGAGGAACGACGTCGCCAAATCGTAGACCCGCACCGGCACGCCTGCGGTGCTGAGCAGAAACGCCAGCGACTGGCGCACGGCGTCGTCGTCGTCGACGATATGCACCACGAAGCTATCTGACATCGTGGCCACTCAGCTCCAGCGCCGGCCGCAGCGTAAAGCGGAATTGCGTTCCGCCTTCGGGATTGGGCTCGGCCCACATCTCGCCGCCATGGGCCTCGATGATGCGCTTGGAGATCGACAAGCCGACCCCCATGCCGGCGGGCTTGGTGGTGACGAAAGGCTGAAACAAGCGCGGCACGATCTCCTCCGCCAAGCCGCTTCCGGTGTCCACCACTCTGATCTCGATCAACCCCTCTCCGGTCAGCGCGGTCTCGACCAGGAGCTCCTTCCGTGGACAGCCCTGCATGGCCTCGATGGCGTTACGTATCAAATTCAACAGCACCTGCTGGATTTGAATCTTCTCGACAAGGACGAGGCCGGCGCGGGGGTCGAAGCGGAACACGGTCTTGACCCCGACCTCGTTGGCGCCGACGAGCGCAAGCGCGCTCGCCTCCTCGACCAGCTTGTTGATGTCCTCGGCCCGCTTCTCGGTCTCGCCGCGGGCCACGAATTCGCGCAGCTGCCGGATGATCTGGCCGGCGCGCAAGGTCTGCTTGGTCGTCTCCGCGAGCGCGTCCTCGATCTTCGGCGCATTCGGATGCTGGATGCCCTTGATGAGGCGGCCGCAGCCTTGGAGGTAATTGGCGATCGCCGAAAGCGGCTGGTTGATCTCGTGCGCAAGCGTCGAGGCCATCTCGCCCATGGCCGTCAGCCGCGAGAGCCGGGCGAGCTCGGATTGCAGCTCTTCCAATTGCCGCTCGGTGGCCTGACGTTCGGTCAGATCGCGGATGAAGCCGGTGAAGAACCGCTTATCCCCGGTCCGCACTTCGCCGACCTCGAGCTTCATGGGAAAGGTCGAGCCGTCCTGGCGCTGGCCGGTGACGACGCGGTCGATGCCGATGATCCGCTTCTCGCCGGTAGCGAGATAGCGGCTGATATAGCGGTCATGCTCGTCGCGAAACGGCGAGGGCATGAGCATGCTGACATTGCGCCCGACGACGCCGGCTTCCGGATAGCCGAACAGGCGCTCGGCGGCGGCATTGAACGACTGCATGACGCCCTTGTCGTCGATCACGACGGTGGCGTCGGGCACCGTATCGAGCACAGACCGAAGATGCGCCTCACGCGCGCGAAGATCCTCGGCCAACTGCCGATCATGCTGGCGGGTGCGGGAGAGCTGCTGGCCAAAGCAGGAAATGCCGACGCCGACCAGAGCGAAGATCATGGCCTCGACGATCTCGGGACTGTCGAGGGTGTTGCCGAAAGTAACGCCGAATACGAGCCCGAGCGCTGTGGCGAGCAGGCCGGGCCACAACCCGCCAGTGCCGGCGGCGAGCAGCACCGCCGGGATGAAGATGAGAAAGGCGGCATGATTATGCAGCCAATGCTGGAGGCCGAGGCGGACGACCAGCATCACGCCGGTGGCGGCGAGCGCGATCCAATAGGCGCCGGCCTGCGGCCGGGGCGCGAAGATCGCCCGCCTCAAACGGTGCAACAGCCCGCCCCGGGGCTGATAACTCACTGCTGATACCATAACGATCTCAACGCCATCTCGGCCTGATCACGATCGGAGGCCGAAGCACGGCCCCGAAGAAGCTTGAGCCGGATCAAAGCCCTCGGCACAGAGCCGTGTCAATCGACGCGGGGAAAAGGCGAAAACCCTGATCTCTCGCCTCGGCCGGCCGACAAACCTCTGTATTGGATTCACTTTAACAAGCCGGTTTGGACAATGGACCCGCATGGGGCCCAAAGACGTTTGGTTCCGCGTTCGCTTCGATGCAGGAAAGGAAATCTCGCATGGCCGCACGTGATGCCGATATGCCCCCAGCACCGAGCCTCGATGAGGATCTGAAGCACATCAAGGCGCATATCGCCAGTTTGCGCGACGATCTCGAGACGCTCGCCGGAGACGCGGCGCGGGTCGGTCACCATCAGCTCGACCGCATGCAGAGTACGGCGAATGCGACTGCCGCCCAGTTCGCAGACGTCGTCCGCCGCAATCCGCTGTCCACGCTGGCGGTCGCAGCCGGGGTCGGATTCCTCTACGGGATCCTGACGCGGCGCTAGGGTCCGCGCCGTCAGTGGATCATCAGCACCGGCACGGTGGTGGTGGAGAGAACGCGCTGGGTGACGCCGCCGAACACCCATTCCCGCCAGCGCCAATGGCCATAGGCGCCCATGACGAGGAGCGGATTTTGATGCTTCGCCGCCTCTTCGAGCAGCGCGTCTCCGGCATTGTCGGTCTGAAGCGGAAGTGTCTTGGTGTCGACGCCGAGCCCCGCCAAGGCGAGATAGTCGGCCATGGCCGCGAGCGAGGGGTCTTGGTGCTCGCCCTCCTGAACCGTGACCAGCACGATCCGCTTGGCGCCCGCCAGGAACGGCGCCGCCGCCACCACCGCGCGGGTCGCCTCGATGCCGTCCTTCCACGCCACGATGACGGTATCGCCGATGTTGGCGGCCTCGCTCTCGGGCGCGACCAGCACGGGCCGACCTGACTGGAACAGGGCGCCCTCGCGCACCGCCGCCCAGAAGGCGTCGTCAACGGCGCCGATGCTTGGCAGCACGCTGAAATCGGCGACGCGGGCGCGGCAGGCAGCGATCGGCGTGAAGACGCCTTCCATGGGCACGAACTCGGCCTTGACCCCGGGATGGGCGGCCGTGGCCTTGTCGAACCAAGTCCTCGCTTCACCCTGCTCCGCCGTCACCTGCTCGCGGCCAATATCGATCAGGTCCTGGGAGTAGAACGGGCTGAGCTCGGTCGAATAGGGCAGCCGCTGCCAGGGCGCGGCGCAAAGATGCAGCACTTCGAGGCGGACGCCGAATTTCTCGGCGAGTGCGAATGCCGCCTTGCGGCAGGCAACGGTGGTGCCCTGTTGATCGATCGGCAGAAGGATCCTGACAAGCTTCATGGCAGCACGCCCCCTCGACTACTCCCGGCCCTTGAGGCTGAGGATATAGGCGATGACGTTTCGCATGTCTTCCGGCTCGACGATGATGTTCGGCATGGTCGGATGCGAGGATTGCAGGAATGCCTGGAGCGACATTGCCGTGACACCCGGTTGCTCGGCAACATCCTTGAAGCGCGGCGCCTGCGCCAAGGGCGACGGACCGGCGCCAATGCCGTGGCACTTCGAGCAATAGGTCTCGGCGTAGACGTGGCCGGCTTGGGATCTCGACAGGTCGTCGGCAGCGGCCGCCGCGGTCGCGGTGGCGAGCACGATGATGGCGCCAAGCAACAGAGGCTTCATTTGCGAGGATCTCCTTGGGTTCGTGGGCCATGGGGCCTTTAATTCATCGGCCCATAACACCGCAATTGACGCACGCTCGTGTTGATGCCGGTCAAACCCGGCTGGAACCCCCTCCCCCTGTTGCGCTTCTCCTCTATAGAGACCCTTCAAGCCTTCGCCGGAGACCGCATGAAGACCGGAACGCACAAGGTCGTATACGCCGCGCTGATCGGCAATACCCTGATTGCGATCAGCAAATTCACGGCGGCGTACGTCACGGGATCGTCGGCGATGCTCTCGGAGGCAGTGCACTCCGTGGTCGACACCGGCAATCAGGGCCTGTTGCTGCTCGGCATGAAACGCGCCGAACGGCCGCCGGACGCCCAGCATCCGTTCGGCTACGGCGCCGAGATCTTCTTTTGGGCCTTCGTCGTCGCCATTCTGATCTTCGCGGTCGGCGCCGGCATCTCGTTCTATGAAGGCGTCTACAAGCTGCTCAATCCGCATCCGATCGAGCGGCCTTACGTCAATTACATCGTGCTTGGACTCGCCTTCGTGTTCGAGGGGGCCGCCTGGTGGATCGCCTATCGCGAATTTCGCCGCGCCGAGCGCGTAAAGCGGCCGCTGCCCTTCTTCTCCGCGGTGCGGCAATCGAAGGACCCCACCGTCTTCACCGTGCTGTTCGAGGACAGCGCCGCCATGCTCGGCCTCGTTGCCGCGCTGGCCGGCGTGGCGTCCGTGCAGTTTCTCGGTCTGGAATGGGCGGATGGCGTCGCCTCGCTGGTGATCGGCGCCATCCTCGCCGGTGCCGCGATCCTGCTCGCCCACGAGACCAAGGGGCTCCTTATCGGCGAGGCGGCGAGCCCCACCGTGGTCAAGGGTATTGGCGACATCATCGCCAAGACTCCCAACATCCTCAATCTCAACGAGCTCAGGACATTGCATCTCGCCCCTGACGAGATCCTGCTTGCTCTCAGCGTCGATTTCGCCGACGGGCTCACCTCCGAGCAGGTCGAGGAGGCGGTGAGCACCCTCGAGGTCAAGATCAAGCGGCGTTATCCCGAAGTGACGCGGATCTTCATCGAGGTGCAGTCGAAGCGGCGGCACGAGCAGTTCGCCGCGGAAGACGACGAGGCGCCGGCCTAGGCGAGCGCGATCGCAAGCGCGGTCAGGGCGAGACATTCGCCTAGCACCACCGCGGCGCCGAGCACGTCTCCGGTCTGGCCGCCGAGGCGCGTCGAGGCGATGGCGCCGGCGAGAGCCGCAGCGACAGCGGCGGCGGCGATCACGATCAGCGCCGTGCCGAACGGAAGCAGCAGCCAACAGATGACGACAGCGACGCCAAGGGCTGCGGCAGCGAGGGCACCACTTGGGCGCCCGACCGAAGCCGAGAGGTCCGTCTGATCGTGCCGCCGGGAGTGCCGCCATGACGAGCACCGCGGCGAGCCGGCTTACGGCGCCGGTGGCAATGAGCGCCGCGGCGACGGCGGCGGTCTCGGCGATGAGCGCAATGGCGGTGATGCGGATGGCGAAAGCAGAGAATGAGCGCGATCACGCCATAGCTGCCGATGCGATGGTCGCGCATGATGGCAAGGCTTTGCGCCTTGGATTGGCCGCCAAGGCCGTCGGCGAAATCGGCGAGGCCGTCTTCATGCAGCGCCCCGGTGGCGAGGATCAGCACGGCAACTGCCCAGGGCGCCGCGAGCGCGGGCGGGCAGATCGAGGGCCGATGCAAGCCAATAGGCCGCGCCGCCGGTGGCACCGACGACGGCACCGACGAGCGGATAGGCCCAGACGGCGCTGCTGCCCGAGTCGGGTGCAGTCCCGAGGGGCAGGCGATGGACCGGAAGCCGCGTCAGCAGGGTAAGGGCCGCCGCAAGCTCGGCGCCCCGCGCGCGAAGCGTGTCAGCCGCGCTCATCGACGTGAGCCTCGTCGAAGGTCGCCATGCCGAGATGACAGGCGAGCGCCGCGCGGAGCACGGCGACGGAGAGCGCGGCGCCGGACGCTTCGCCAAGCCGCATGTCGAGATCGAGAATCGGCCTGAAGCCTAGCGCGGCGCAAAGATCGCGATGGCCGGCTTCCGCCGAGCAATGCGCGACCTGGACGTGGTCGAGGGCATCGGCCCTGAGGCGTGCGAGCGGCGCCGCCGCGGCGGTGGCGATGAAGCCGTCGAGCACCACGGGGATGCCGTGGCGGCGCCCCGCAAGCGTAGCGCCGAGGATGGCGGCGAGCTCCCTGCCGCCGAGTGCCATGGCGGCGCGAAGCGGGTCGGAGAGCGTCCTGTCGTGGCGGGCGAGCCCGGCGTCGATTGCGGCGCGCTTGCGGGCGAGACCGTGATCGTCGAGCCCGGTGCCGCGACCGGCCCAGCGCTCGCCGCCGCCGCCGAGGAGCGCCGCGGCCAGCGCCGCCGCCGCCGTGGTGTTGCCGATGCCCATCTCGCCGAGGCAGACGAGGTCGGCAAAGGACGGCACGGCGTCGGCCCCCACGGCAACCGCTTCGGTAAACTCGGCCTCGGTCATGGCCTCGGTCTCGGTGAAGTCGGCCGTGGGCGCTTCGAGCCGCAACGGGATGACGCGAAGGGTGGCGCCGACGGTGTTGCAGATCTGGTTGATGGCGGCGCCGCCGCGCTCGAAATTGGCGACCATCTGGGCGGTGACAGAGGCCGGATAGGCCGAGACGCCGCGGGCGGCGATGCCGTGGTTGCCGGCAAAGACCAGCACCTCGACATGGTCGAGACGCGGCTCCTCGCGGCCCTGCCAGCACCCGAGCCAGGCGACGAGATCCTCGAGCCGACCGAGGCTTCGTTCCGGCTTGGTGAGACGCGACTGGCGCTGGGCGATCGCCGCGGCCGCGGCCTCGTCGCCACCAGGAAGGCCGGTAAGCGCGGCGCGCATATCGTCGAGACGGGCAATGACGCTCATGCGAGCGCCGCCAAATTCTTGCCTGGCGCCGCGGCCGGGATCGGCTCGCCGGCGATGACGTGGAAAAAGCTGCCGGTGACGTTGCCGCGCCGTCCGCCCGCCGGGCCGAGTGGCTTGCCCTCGCCGTCGGCGAGATCGCAGAGCGCAGCGTCGCCGCCGGGCTCGATCAGCGAAGCGTAGTGGAACTCATGCCCACGCAAGGTCGCGCCCTCGCGTCCGAGGGCGCAATTGTAGCGGAGCCTGGCCTGGCGGTAACCGAGATGGAGGCGCGGCGCGGCGAAGCTCGTTGTATGGGCGAGGAGCCCGGTCATGGCGTGGCGCTCGCCATCGGCATCGATGATGGCCTCGCCGAGCACCATATAGCCGCCACACTCGCCGTGGACCGGGCGCATCGCGGCAAAGTCCGCGAGTCCCCGCTTGAAGCGGCGGGCATCGGCGAGCGTTGCGGCGTGAAGCTCAGGATAGCCGCCCGGAAGCCAACAGCAGTCGCACGCGTCCGCCGGGGGCTCGTCGGCCAGCGGCGAGAACCGGACGATGTCGGCGCCGGCGCGCCGCCAGCCCTCGAGGAGATGGGGATAGATGAAGGCGAAGGCGGCGTCCTGAGCGAGCGCGATGCGCTGCCCGGGTGGGGGCAACGCCGCGGCGGCGCCTGCCTCCCGCTTGGCGCCAAGGCGCGTGGCGAGGTTTTGGATCAGGGCGAGATCGCAGTGGCGCTCGGCCAAGTCGGCGAGACGGTCGAGACGGTCTTCGAGGTCGTCATGTTCGAGCGCCTGGACCAGCCCGAGATGGCGTTCGGGGAGCTGGATGGTCTCGTCGCGAGGAATGGCGCCCACGACCGGAATGCCGAGGGTGGCGACCGCAGGCTCGATCATGGCGCGGTGGCGCAGACTGCCGACCCTGTTCAGAATGATGCCGGCGACGCGGACGCGCGGATCGAAGCTGGCAAAGCCCTTAACCACCGCCGCGGCGGATTGCGACTGGCCCGAGACGTCGAGCACGAGCAGGACAGGCAAGCCGAAGGCCGCGGCAAGGCTCGCGGCCGATCCCTCGCCGCGTGCGGCTCCGGCAACGCCGTCGAACAGGCCCATGGCGGCTTCGACGACAAGGAGATCGGCCCCGACCGCGGCATCGTGCAACACGCTTTCGAGCAAGGTAGGCCCCATGGCCCAGCCATCGAGATTGAGGCAAGGCACCCCGGTCGCGGCGGCATGGAAGGCGGGATCGATGTAGTCGGGTCCGCATTTCGCCGCGGCGACGCCGACGGCGCGGCGGCGGAGCGCCGCGAGCAGCGCCAGCGTGACCGTGGTCTTGCCGGAGCCGGAGCGCGGGGCCGCGATGAGAAGCGCTTTCGCCGTCATCTATGCCACCAGTTCCGGAATGCGCCCGGCGAGGTCGAGAAGCTCGGCCCTCACCTTGACGATGCCGCCGATGGCGACGATCGCCGGCGCTTCAAATTCGAGCGCCTTGGTCTCGGCGGCAACGCGGCCGAGCTCCGAGATGAGGATACGTTCCTCGGCAACGTCGCCGAGGCGATCACCGCGACGGGCTCGTGCGCGTTCATGCCGCCCGCGATCAGCGCGGCCGCGATCGCCTCGAGATTGCCGAGGCCCATATAGAGCACGATGGGCTGACCAAACCGCGCCAGCGCGCCCCAATCGACCGCGTCCTCGTCGCCGCCGCAATGGCCGGTAACGAGGATCAGCGCCTGATTGATGCCACGCACGGTCGCGGGGATCGAGGCGACGGTCAGCGCCGCGAGGCCGGAGGTCACGCCGGGGATGATGCGGAACGGGATGCCGGCCTTCGCCAGAGCCAGAGCCTCCTCGCCGCCGCGCCCAAACACGCACGGGTCGCCGCCCTTGAGGCGCAGCACGCGATGGCCCAAGCGCGCGAGCGCAACGAGGCGGTCGGAGATGCTCGCCTGCGACGCCGATGGCTGGCCGCCGCGCTTGCCGGCAAATTCGAGCGCAGCGCCGGGATTGGCGAGCGCAAGCACGCGCGGATCGACGAGGGCGTCATGGACGACGACGTCTGCCGTGGCGAGACCGGCAAGCGCCTGGAGCGTCAGCAGGGCGGGATCGCCGGGACCGGCGCCGGCGAGCCAGACCTCGCCCGGCTCGAACACCGGCAGCTTCGCCAGCGCGGTTTCAATCGCGTCTTTCATCCTCGACATCCCCCGCGGTGACAGGCTCCCGGCAAAGTTCTATTGGCTGTTCCATGGACGAGCCACGCCCTCTCCGCCGCGGCTGGACGACCGGCGCTTGCGCCACGGCCGCGGCCAAGGCCGCCTATGCGGCGCTGCTCACCGGCACGTTCCCGGACCCGGTCGAGATCGCACTGCCGAGCGGACAGCGCGTCGCTTTCGCTCTTGCCACCTCGGCGCTGAAGGATGGCGCGGCGACCGCCGGCGTGGTCAAGGATGCGGGCGACGATCCCGACGTGACCCATGGCGCGCTGGTGCTGGCCACGGTGCGGAACGGCGCGGCGGGAAGCGGCGTGCAATTCAAGGCGGGGCCAGGTGTGGGCACCGTGACTTTGCCTGGGCTGCCGGTGCCGCCGGGAGAGCCCGCGATCAATCCCGTGCCGCGCGAGATGATGCGCGAAGCCATCGCCGAAATGGCGCGCGCGCATGGCGGCTCCGGCGATGTCGCGATCGAGATCTCGATTCCCCACGGCGAAGAGCTCGCGGCCAAGACCCTCAATGCGCGGCTCGGCATTCTCGGCGGCCTCTCGATCCTCGGCACCACCGGCGTGGTGGTGCCCTATTCCTGCGCCGCCTGGATCGCGAGCATCCATCAGGGCATCGACGTGGCGCGCGCGATCGGCGTCGCTCATGTCGCCGGCGCCACGGGGCGCACCTCCGAGGCCGCGGTGAAGAAGCTCTATGGCCTGACCGACTCCGCCATGATCGACATGGGCGATTTCGTCGGCGGCATGCTCAAATATCTGCGCAAGCACCCGATCGCGCGGGTGACCATCGCCGGCGGCGTCGCCAAGATCACCAAGCTCGCCCAAGGTCTGCTCGATCTGCACTCGGCGCGGGGCCGGGTCGCGATGTCCGCCCTCGCCGATGTGGCGCGGGAGGCCGGCGGCTCCGAGGACCTCGCCACGCGCATCGCCCACGCCAACACCACGGCGGAAGCTTTCGCCATCGCGCGCGACGACGGTGTGGCGCTCGGCGATGAGATCGCGCGCCGCGCCGCCGGGGTCGCCGCCGAGCGTGCTGGCGGGCAGCGGCATCGCGCTCGATGTCGTGATCTTCGACCGCGACGGCGCGCTGGTCGGGCGCTCGCCGGTCAAGCCCGTTGGCGAGAAGCCGGCTCATGCCGCGCCCCCCAAGCGGTAGCGGCGCCGGTAATTGACGTCGTAAAGGGCGCTGTCGCGGAAATCTTCGGCGTCGAGCACGCGGCCGACAATGATCAGCGCGGTGCGCTCGGGCGGGTCCTCGGCGACCGCGTCGAGGATGGTGGCGAGGGTGGCGCTGACGATGCGCTCGTCGGGCCAGCTGGCGCGGACCACCACGGCAACCGGGCAGTCGCCGCCATAGAACGGCAACAGCTCCTCGACCACGCGCGGCAGCGCCTGGATCGAAAGGTGGAGCGCGAGCGTAGCGCCGGTCGCGGCGAAGGCGGGAAGCGTCTCGCGCGGCGGCATGGCCGAGGCGCGGCCACTGGTGCGGGTCAGAACCAGGGACTGCGCCACCTCCGGCAAGGTCAGCTCGCGCTTCAGCGCCGCGGCCGCGGCGGCAAAGGCGGGGACGCCCGGCGTCAGCGTATAGGGAATGCCGAGCGCGTCGAGGCGGCGAAGCTGCTCGCCGACCGCGCTCCAGACCGAGAGGTCTCCGGAATGAAGCCGCGCCACGTCGTGACCGGCTTCATGCGCGGCCTCAAACTCGGCGACGATCTCGTCGAGGCTCATGGGCGCGGTGTCGACGATGCGCGCGCCTTCGGGGCAAAGCGCGAGGATCTCGGGATTGACCAGGGAGCCGGCATAGAGGCAGACCGGGCAGCGCGCGATGAGGTCGCGCCCGCGAAGCGTGAGGAGGTCCGGCGCGCCGGGGCCGGCGCCGATGAAATGCACGGTCATGGCGCGGCTCCTTGCGCCAGCGCACAGGTGACGCCATCGCCGGTGATGCGCGGGAGCAGCAGGATCGCGCCGGCGCCCGCGCCGGCCAGCGCCGCGGATTCCGCGACCGAGGCGAGGCCGGTGGCATCGAGCGCCGCGGCGGACCTGGTCACCGCGCTGGGCTCCGCCGATTTGAGATCGGCGTCGCCGATGAGGAGAAGCGGCAGGCCGAGCGCGGTCGCGGCTTCGCGGGGTGCCGTGGCTTCCGCCTTGAAGGCAGGTGCTGCGAGCGCCGCGAGCGCGGCGCGGGGCGCGGCGGCTTGGGCAAGCGCCGCCTCGACCAGGCGGACGATCTCGTCCGCATCGCAATTCTTGCGGCAGCCGATGCCGGCGACGATCATGACGCGGCTCCGGTCGATTTCAGCGCGCTCCACTGGGTCACGGTCATGGCGGGGCGGAAGGCTTGCCTGCCGCCAACCGCATCGAGGCGCTCGACGCTGAGGCGGGTCAGCGCGCCACCGTGCTCGGCGTGGGCGGCGAGCAAAGCGCGCTCGGTCTCGAGCGTCACGGCATTGGCGACGAGGCGTCCGCCGGGGCGAAGCGCGGCCCAACAGATGTCGATGACCGCGGCGTCCCCTCCCCCGCCGATGAAGATGGCGTCCGGCCGGGGCAGCCCTTCGAGCGCAGCCGGCGCCGCACCGGTGACAATTTCCAGCCGGGGCACGCCAAGCTCGGCCGAATTGCCGGCGGCACGGGCGGCGCGGGCCGCGTCGCGCTCGACGGCGATGGCCTTCATCGCCGGATGGCGCAGCAGCCATTCGATGGCGATCGAGCCGGAGCCGCAGCCGATGTCCCAGAGAAGCTCGCCGGCGCGGGGGCTAAGCGAGGAGAGCGTCACGGCCCTGATCTCGCGCTTGGTGATCTGGCCGTCATGCTCGAACATCTCGTCGGGCAAGCCGGAGGCGAGCGGAATGATCTTGGCGTCGTCGCTCGCTTCGACCTCGATAGCGATCAGGTTCAAGGCCTCGACGTCGTTGTAGCCGAAGCGGTCGGCGGTCGTGGCGCGGACGCGCTCGCGCGGACCGCCAAGGGCCTCGAGCACATGCAGCACCGAGCGGCCGAAGCCACGCGCGCGGAGATAGGACGCGACCTCGCCAGGCGTCGCAGCATCGGCGGAGAGCACAAGCACGCGGCGGTTTGGCTGCAGCGCCGGTGCGAGGGTGTGGATCGGCCGGCCGCAGAGCGACAGCGTGGTGACATCGTCGAGGGCCCAGCCAAGCCGGGCGCAAGCGAGCGACAGCGACGATGGCGCCGGCAGGCAAATGGTTTCCTCGGGCGGCACATGGGCCGCGAGCATGGCGCCGATGCCGAAGCAATAGGGATCGCCGGAGGCAAGCACCGTCACCGGCGCGCCGCGATTGGCGAGGATGGCGGGAAGCGAATCCGCGATCGGGCTCTGCCAGGGCACGCATTCGCCGGACGGCAGGCCGTCGGCGAGGGCGAGGTGGCGGCGACCGCCGACGACAAGCTTGGCATTGGCGATCAGCGCCTTGGCGGCAGGGGTTAGGCCCTCGACACCGTCCTCGCCGAGCCCCACGATGGCGAGCCAGCGTCCGGGCTGGTCGTGGCGATGGGCGCCGGTCATGGCGCAACCCCCTGGTGCTGAATGAAGCGAAGCGGGTCCAAAATTCTCATCCTCGGCGGCAGCAGCGAGGCTGCGGCGCTGGCGCGGGCGCTCGCCGGCGATCCGCGCTTCGAGGCGACGCTGTCGCTCGCCGGCGTCACCGAGCATCCGGCGAAGAGCCCGGTGACCGTCCGCAGCGGCGGCTTCGGCGGGGTCCAAGGTCTTGCCGACTATCTGACCGAACAGGGCATCGGCGTCCTCATCGACGCCACCCATCCCTTCACCGCCACCATGAAGCAGAGCGCGGTCGAGGCCGCGGCACGCGCGGGCGTGCCGCTGCTTGCCATCCGCCGCCCGCCCTGGACGCCCGGGCCTGGCGACAACTGGCTCATGGTGGAGAGCATCGAGGCCGCCGCCGCGGCGCTCGGGCCGGAGCCGAAGCGGGTGATGCTGACCACGGGACGGAAGGAGCTCGGGCCGTTCAAGGCCGCGGGCCAGCATTTCTATGTGCTGCGGAGCGTCGAGCCGCCGGAGCCCGGCGCGCTGCCGCCGCAGCGTCGAGGTGATCACCGCGCGCGGGCCGTTCGCTTACGGCGACGAGATCAAGTTGCTGCGGGCGCATGATATCGAGGTGCTGGTGACCAAGAATTCCGGCGGCACGGCGACGGCGGCGAAGCTCGCCGCGGCGCGGGCGCTGGATCTGCCGGTGATCATGGTGGACCGCCCCGAGGTCCCGGACGCCCAAGGCGTCGAGACCGTCGAGGAGGCGCTGACCTGGCTCGCGCAGCATCATGGCTCGACCAGCTCCGCGTGACGAAGGGTGTAGACGAAGGGCCGGCCGCCGCGCGCCACGACCCGGGTCGCGCTCGAGCCGACGATGATCAGCGTGCGCATGTCGGCACGCGCCGCATCGGCCTCGGCGAGCGTCGTGATGTCGATGCTCTCGTTGGGCTCGCTCACGGCGCGGGCGAAGATCACCGGCGTTCCGCCGGCGCGGTGCTTGCCGATGCGCGCCAAGGCCTCGCCAAGCTGCCAGGGCCGCGCCTTCGAGGCCGGGTTGTAGAGCACGATAACAAAGTCGGCGGCGGCCGCGGCCTCGAGACGCTTGAGCACCAGATCCCAAGGCTTCAGATTGTCGGAGAGCGAGACGACGCAGAAATCGTGGCCAAGCGGCGCGCCGACCCGAGCGGCTGCGGCGAGCATCGCCGAGATGCCGGGAACCACCGTCACCTCGACGTCGCGCCAGGCCGGCTTGCCGGTCTCGATCGCCTCGAACACCGCGCTCGCCATGGCGAACACGCCCGGATCGCCGGATGACACCACCGCGACGGACTTGCCTGACGCGGCAAGGTCGAGGGCGTGGCCGGCGCGGGCAAGCTCCTCGCGATTGTCGGAGGCGTGGCGCATTTGTCCGGGGCGCTCAGTCACGCGGGCGAGATAAGGCGCATAGCCGACGAGGTCGGTGGCGGCGGCGAGCGCATCGTTGGCTAGCGGCGTCATCAGCGCGTGCGCGCCGGGTCCAAGACCGACAATGACGAGGCGCCCGGTCATAGCGGCCTCCGCGCGCCCGGAACGAGGACGATGCCGAAATAGGCCGCGTCGTCATCAGGCTTCTCGGCGAGCTTGACGATGCGCTCCTCGGGCATGGTGCCGCGCTCGACATAGATGGCGCGGTCGAGGAGCCCGGCGCGCGCCAGCGCCTGCCTGATCTTGGCGAGGTTCCGCCCGACCTTCATGATCACCGCGGCATCGCAAGCGGCGAGGCGCTCGGCAAGGCGGTCGGCATCCATGGTGCCCGACAGCACGGCGAGCATCTCGTCGCCGCAGGTCATGGGCGAGCCTGCGCTCGCCCAGCATCCGGACATGGCGGTGATGCCGGGGATCACCTCGCAACGGTGCGTCTCGGCAAGGCGCTCATGGAGATGGGCGTAGGAGCCGTAGAACAGCGGATCGCCGACACAGAGCACGGCGACGTCCCGGCCCTGGTCGAGCCTCGCGCCGAGCGTGGCGGCGCTCGCGTCGTAGAAGGCGATCAACGCGTCGCGATAGCGGGGATCGGTCTCGGCGATCTCGGTGGTGAAGGGATAGTCGAGGCGGATCAGCTCGGCGTCGGGGTTGAGATGTCCGTCGACGGCGCGGCGCGCATTGCCCGGATTGCCCCTCTTGGCGAAGAAGGCGATCACCGGCGCCGATTTCAGGATGCGCGCGGCCTTGAGCGACATCAGCTCGGGGTCGCCCGGGCCGACGCCGACGCCGTAAAGGGTGCCGCGCGCGCTCATATCTCGGCCTCGCTGGCAAGGGCATTGACGGCGGCGACGGCCATGGCGCTGCCGCCCTTGCGGCCGGTGACGATGAGGAACGGCACGTCGCCCTGCGCAGCCAGCGCCTCCTTGGATTCGGCGGCGCCGACGAAGCCGACCGGCATGCCGATCACCGCGGCGGGCTTCGGCGCGCCGGTGGAGATCAGCTCCAACAGCCGGTAGAGCGCGGTCGGCGCATTGCCGATGGCGACCAGCGCGCCATCGAGGCGATCGAGCCAAAGATCGAGGGCCGCGGCGGAGCGCGTGGTGCCGAGCTCGGCGGCCCGGTCCTCGATGCCCGGTGCCGCAAGCGTGCAGACGATGTCGTTGTTCGCCGGAAGGCGGGCGCGGGTGATGCCGTTCGCGACCATCTTGGAATCGCAGAACACCGGCTTGCCGGCGAGCAGCGCCTCGCGGGCGGCGGTGGTGAAGCCCGGCGAGAACTGAAGGTCGCGGGCGATCTCGACCATGCCGCAGGCATGGATGACGCGGACGGCGACGCGCGCCTCGTCGGGGCTGAAGCGGGCGAGATCCGCCTCGCCGCGGATGATGGCGAAGGACCGGCGATAGATCTCGGCGCCGTCGCGGGAATAATCGTAGCCGGCGCTCATGGCTCACCCTCGGCAGATTGAAGCAAGGCGACGACCTCGGCGATGGTGAGGCCGGCGAGCGCAGGCCTCTCGCTCGCGCCGCCGTTGCGGATCAGGTCGTAGCGCCCGTCGCGGCCGACGAGGGTCAGCGCGGCGCCCCCGCGATGGGCGCAAGACTTGGCGCAGCCGGAGACATGGATGGTGCCGCTTGTGGCGTTCGGAATGGCGGCGGCAAGGCGGGCGGCGTCACCGCGCGCATCGACGCTCGCGCTGTTGCACGCCGGCGCGCCGACGCAGGCGAAGATGTTGAGGCGCCGATCGGCCGCGTTAGCGATGAGGCCGAGCGCTTCGACCTCGGCGGCGAGCGTCGCGGCATCGGTCTCGGCGATGCCGGGCAGAAGCAGCGCGCGCCACGGCGTCGTGCGCAGCGAGCCGTCGCCATGACGCTCGGAAAGCCGGGCGAGGCCGATCAGCGCGTCAGCCTCGATGCGGCCGAACGGCAGACCAACGCCAAACGCAGCCTTCGGCTGAAGCCAGAAGGGGCACGAAGCCGATCGGAGCGCGTGACGCCGCGCCCGAGTTGCCCCGCATCTCGACTGGCTCAAGACCCGCTGCGGCAAAGATCGCAGCCTCGCCGATCTCGGCGGCGAGCGCCGCCATGCGCCGCGGCGGTTCGTGCCGTTTCCGCGAGAGGCGCAAAAATGCGAGCGCCAAGGACTTGACCGTCTCGGCGAGCGTGCTTCGCGCGGCAAGCGCGGCGAGCGCGCCGCCATCGAGTTGCACGCCGAGGGCATCGCCATGGGCCCGCACCATGATGTCGCCGCTAACGCCGGCAAGCGGCAACACGCCGCCACCATCGACGAGAATGCAGAACTTGGCCGGCAATGCTTGCAACGCCTGTTCGGCGGCGAGCATGGCCTCGATCTCGCGCGCGAGCGCATGGGAGTCGAACCGGCCGTCGGATCGTCGGGCCCAAGCGGGCTCGCCATGACATTGCGGATGGCCTCGACCGCAGGATCCGCGCTGGCCAGCCCAGCGGCGAGGATGGTCTCGGCAAACAGCTCGGCCGAGCGCGGGCTAAGTCCCCTCACCTGGAGATTGCCGCGCGAGGTGAGGTCGATATGGCCGTTGCCGTGGCGGCTCGCGGCCTGCGCGATGACGCGCGCCGCGGCTGCGGTGACGACACCGGCGCTCGGCTTCACCCGCGCGAGCCAGCCGTCGCCGGATTGCATCGGCGCGAGCAAGGTCGGGCACCAGCCCTTGACGGCGGGGGCCGCGGTCATGCCGCGCCCTCGCTGAGCCGCGCCACGCTGTTCCGGCGCGGGCGCCAGAGATCGCGGCGGATGGCCTCGTCGAAGCGCGCGGCCATGGCGTCCCGCGCGGCGGGGTTCTCTTGGCGCAGGAAGCGGTCCACTTCGTCGTCACCGAGGGTCGCGTCGTAAAGCGCGTCGAATTGCGGGTCGAGACGCGCCGGCAGCGTCGCGGCAAAGGCGAACAGTCCCTCGACGCTCCGCGTCACCTCGGCGGCGCCGCGATAGCCGTGGCGCATCATGCCCTCGATCCAATTGGGATTGGCGGCGCGGCCGCGAACGATGCGGGCGATCTCCTCGACCAGGGTGCGCACGCGCGGCGCCTCGGGGCGCGAGATGTCGGTGTGGTAGAGCGCAGGGCTGTTGCCGAGCTTGACGGCGGCGGCGGCAAAGCCGCCCTCGTAAGCCGCGTAGTCGAGACTATCGAGCAGATCGATCTCGGCGTGGTCCTGCTGATGCAGGAAGGCGTCAGCCTGGCGGATGCGCGCGGCGAAGCCGTCGGCATCGGCAGTGCCGTCGATGCCACGGCCATAGGCGGTGGACGATGCCGCGAGATAGTCGCGGCCGAGATCCGAGCGGGACTGCCAGGCGCCGCGTTCGACGCGCTCGGTCACGCCTGCGCCGTAGCCGCCAGGGGCCGCGCCATAGATGCGCGCCGTGGCGCGGCGCCAAGCCTCGCCGGTCAGGCCACGCGCGGCAGCGGCGAGCGGGTTCCAGTCGTCGGGCTCATCGCGGGCGGCGACGGCGCGCACCGCCTCGTCGAACAGCGCGATCTGGGGCTCGAAGGCGTCGCGGAACAGGCCCGAGATGCGCAAGGTGACGTCGATGCGCGGGTGATCGAGCTCGGCGAGCGGCCAAGATCTCGATGCCGGTGACCCGGTTCGAGCCCTGGTCCCAGAGGGGCCGCGCGCCCATCAGCAGCAGCGCCAGCGCCAGGTCCTCGCCGCCGGTACGCATGGTGGCGCTGCCCCAGACATCCATCACCAGCGTGCGCGGCCAGTCGCCGTGGTCCTGGACGTGGCGGCGCAGCAATTCCGCCGCGGCCTTCTCGGCGAGCACCACCGCCGAGCGGGTCGGCACGGCGCGGGGATCGACGGCATAGAGATTGCGGCCCGTCGGCAGCACGTCGGCGCGGCCGCGGGTCGGCGCGCCTGACGGACCGGGGGCGACGAACTTGCCGTCGAGGGCTGCGATCAACGCTTCGCGCTCGGAGGCCGCGGCCCGGTCGAAGCGCTCGGCGAGCGTCGCGCGGGGTCGAGCGCGGGGTTCGACTGCGCGAGTGCTTGCGAGGAACTCATCGCGGCGGTCCGGTTCAGGTGCGCGGCCGAAGATGTGGAGGCCGTCCCTGATCTGGAGATCCTTGACGTCGCAGAGATAGGCGTCGAGGCGGGCGAGCTGATCTTCCTCCGAGGCGGCGCGGTCGGCGCCGCTTTCGGCGAGGAGGCCGGCCGCCGCGGCGCGGTCGAGGATCTCCTGGCGGAGCAGTGCCGTGCGGCGGCGGTCGAGGCCGTCGGCGGCGGCATATTCGTCGATCAGGCGCTCAAGCTCGAGGGTGTCGTTGCCGAGCCCTGCAGGCTTCAACGGCGGGGTGAGATGGCCGATGGTCACGGCGCCGAGCCGGCGCTTGGCGGCGGCGGCCTCCCCCGGATTGTTGACGATGAAGGGATAAGCGACCGGCGTGCCGCCAAGCAGCGCCGCCGGCAGGCAGGACGACGACAGCGCCATGGCCTTGCCCGGCAGCCATTCGAGGGTGCCGTGGGTGCCGAGATGAACCATGGCGTGAATGCCGATCGTCTCGCGCAGCCAGAGATAGAAGGCGACATAGGCGTGGCGAGGCGGCAGGTCGGCGTCGTGATAGCTCGCCTTGCGGTCGAGGCTATTGCCGCGGTCCGGCTGGATCGCGGCGATCAGCTCGCCGTGACGGGCGACGCGCAAGGCGAAGTGGCCGTCGCGGACCGCAGGATCGTCTTCAGGCGCGCCCCAGGCCGCCACGATCTTGTCACGGGCGCCCGCGTCGAGGCGAGCGAGCAGGCGCTCATACTCTTCGACCGAGAGGACCGGCGTGGGCGCGGCATGGCAAAGCGCGGCGACGAGTGCGGCTTGATCGGGGAGCGTGTCGCCGACATCGAAGCCTTCAGATCTGAGGAGCTGCAAGATCTCGACGGTGCTGGCGATGGCGTCGAGGCCGACGGCGTGGGCGGCTTGACCCGCGGCGCCCGGATAGTCGGAGAGCACCAGCGCGAGGCGGCGTTCGCCGCGCGGTGTGGTCGCGAGTTTCGCCCAGGCGGCGGCGCGCTTGGCCGCGGCGGCGATGCCGGCTTCGGACGGCTGATGGGCGGCGCGGGCAAATTCGAGACCTTCGACCTCGCTCTGCTCGCCCTTGAAGGAGATCGCCGTGGTCATGAGCCGGCCGTCGAGCTCGGGCAGCACCACCTGCATGGCGAGATCGGCTTGCGACAGCCCGCGCGAAGATTGCTGCCAGGCTTCGAGGCCCGAGCCGGCATGGACGAGCTGAAGCACCGGCACGCCGGCAGCCTCCAGAGGCGACGGCGCCTCGTCGAGACGCGCCGAGAAGGCGGTGGCGTTGAGGACGATGTGTGGGGCCCAATCCCGCAACCGCGACGCCACGAAGGCGCCGGTGTCCGCGATCTTTCAGGCTGCCGACATAGAGCGCGCGCACGTTGAGGCCCTCGCGGTCGAGTGCCCGCGCCAGAGCCTCGATCGGCGCGAGGTCCGCAGCCAGAAGATAGGCGCGGTAGAGCACGATCACCGCGAGCGGGCGCTCGGGCTGCTCCTCGATGCCGAGGGCGTGCACCCCATGCTGCGGCAGGGGCGCTGCGGCGAGGCCGTGGTCAGGGACGCGGCCCGGCGAGATGGGCCATGAGCTCAAGCGCGTGCGCGGTGTTTGCCGGACCGCCATGGGCGAAGAAGCCATCGAGGCGGCCGAGTATCTCCTCGCTCACCGTGGAGAGCTTCGCCAGCCGCGCATCGGCCCGGCCATCGCCCGGCAGAAGCGCCAGCGGAATGCCGTTCGCGCGCGCGGCGTGCGCCACCTCCTCGGCGCCATAGCGCCAATAGTCGAGGCCGCCGAGGAGGCGGATGACGATGCAGCGGGCGCTGGCGATGACCTGCTCGACATAGAGATCGACGGACATCGGATGCTTGAGCTTGGCGAGGTTGGCGAGGCGAAGCGAGGGAAGCGCGTCGCGGCCGGCCCCCCAGGCCGAGGCCACGGCGCCAAGGTCGCTGTCGGAGAAGGACAGGAACACGAGATCGGCCGGCGACTGGCCGAGGTCGACCGCTGCCTCCGCCTCGTCCAATGCCCTCGTCTCGCGAACCAGAAATGCATGGCGTCAGCCCAATCAGCCCAGGATGTGCGCTTGGATGGCGTCGCGGTCGAGGCCGGTCTGGCCGATGACCACGATCTGCCCTTGCCGCGCCGCGGCGGTCGGCCAGGGCTGGTCGAACGCGCTGCGGAAGCGCGCGCCGACCCCCTGCACCGCAAGGCGCATCGGCTTGCCGGCGACGGCGGCGAAGCCCTTGATGCGGAGCACGTCATGGGTTTCAGCGACGGACTTCAAGCGGTCGAGCAGCGCTTCCGGATCCTCGATCTCGGGCAGCGCCACGACGAAGCTCTCGAAATCGTCATGCTCGTGCGCGCCGTCAAGCGCGTCGTGATGGGACGGCCGCGCGGCGAGGTCGTCCTCGGCGGCGGCGCCAAGGCCGAGCAGGACGGCGGCATCCACCCTGCCCTCATGCGCGGCGACGACCTTGACGGCGCGGGGCACGAGCGCCTCCACGCCCCGTTGCAACAGATCGTAGGTCGCGGCGTCGATCAGATCGGTCTTGTTGAGGACGATGAGGTCCGCCGCCATCAGCTGGTCCTCGTAGACCTCGGCGAGCGGGTTGTCGTGATCGACGGAGGGATCCTCCGCGCGCTGGCGGGCGACGGCCTCGGGGTCGTCGGCGAAGCGACCAGCGGCGACAGCAGGCGCATCGACCACGGCGATGACGCCGTCGACGGTGAGCCGCGAGCGGATCGACGGCCAGTCGAAGGCCTTGACCAGCGGCTTCGGCAGCGCGAGCCCCGAGGTCTCGATGACGATGTGGTCCGGCGGCGTGGCGCGATCGATCAGCGCCTGCATGGTCGGCACGAAATCCTCTGCCACGGTGCAGCACAGACAGCCATTGGCAAGCTCGACGATATTCTCCTCGGGGCAGGTCTCGATGCCGCAGCCCCGCAACATCTCGCCGTCGATGCCGACGCTGCCGAACTCGTTGACGATGATGGCGATGCGCTTGCCGTTCGCGTTCTCGAGGAGATGCCGGACGAGCGTCGTCTTTCCGGCGCCGAGGAAACCGGTGATGATGGTGGCGGGGATGCGGGCGGCAGTCGTCATTCGGCGGCGTCCTTGGCTTGATCGAGATGAGACGGGAAGCGAGCGATCACGGATCGTTGCAGCGACGCCGGGCGCCCGGACGGCAGCACCACGCCGGTGCTCGCTTTGGCGTAGGCCTCGCCATAGAGCAGGAGATCGGCGGCGTCCTCAGGTCTGAGCTCGCCGAGGATGTAGGACCATTTGCCGGGGGCGGAGATGCCGGCGGAGCAGCCGCGCTCGCAATTGGCGAAGCAGAGGGTGGGAACGACATGCACTGGGGACGCAGTCCCCATCGCCGCCTCGAGCGCGCGGGCGGCATCATAGAGGCGCTTGCCGTCGGTCGGCTCGCCTTCGGGCGCGGAGCGCGGCGCCGCGGATCTGGCACGAGATGCAGATAAAGAGCTGCGGACGACAATCTTGGCGACAATTCGAACCCCGCCAGGCAGTGAACGCGATCCTCGGGGTGCACATCGTTTGCGGCGGGCATGCCGCCGGGCCGGCTGGCCTCCAAGCTGCCAGGGCACCCCGCCCGGCATCTCGGTTTCGAACAAGTGACGGCAGGTCTCCTGGCTCGCGGATCGTTCGCTTGCCGCGGCCTTCCCAGGGCAAATCGGCCCCAGTGGTCAATCTACGGCAAGCTTTCCGCTTACAGTTGCGGGGGCAGCTGCGGAATTCGGGGCTTACCCCGTCACCGCATTCCCTTTTCACTCCTCATTCTCGAGGAGACCGTCAGTTTCGCCCCACATAAAGGGCTGGGCACGCTTCCTTGTCAACGAAGTTGGGGCTGCCCAAGCGTTCTTGCTTGCGGGGCCGGGGCCCGAGCTTATAGTTTCGAGCGTTGTCGGTTCCCGAGGGGTGAAACCCCCGGGACGCAAGACGGGAACGCGGTGAGAGGCTTGAGCCTCGAAGCCGCGGCTGCCCCCGCAACTGTAGGCGGAGAGCTGCCCTTCTTCGATGCCACTGGAGCTTTCGCTCTGGGAAGGCGGAAGGGAGGCTTTGACCCGCAAGCCAGTAGACCGGCCGGCGACGAGCAACCTGAACCGCCCTCGGGTGGAGGGCAGAGGGAGAACGAAATGACGAGCCTATCGACCAAAAGCGCGATCGTCGTCCATGGCGCCGCCGAGCTGACCGCGACGCGGGTGCTTTCAATCTTCGCGGCGGCCTTGCTCGGCCTCTCCATCGTCGGTGGCGTGGGGTTTTCCCACATCGAGGCGGTGCACAACGCCGCTCACGACTACCGGCATTCCATGGCCTTTCCTTGCCACTAAGGAGGGCCACATGGCGTATTTCCGCAACATCGTCCTGATCGCGGCGGTGGCCGGCCTGATTGCGGGTCTCGGCATGACCGTGGCACAAGAGCTGATCACCGTTCCCCTGATCCTCAAGGCCGAAACCTTCGAGCAGGCCGAGGACACCAAGGCGCCTCAAACCCATGAGGACGCGGCGGCTCCCGTGCATGAGCATGGCGAGGGCTGGGCACCGCAGGACGGCTTCGAACGCACCGCCTTCAGCCTTGCCGCCAACGTGCTTACGGGCATCGGCTTTGCGCTTTTGCTCATCGCCGCGAGCGAGCTCGCCGGGGGCATCGCCGGATGGAGGCAAGGCGTGTTCTGGGGTCTCGCGGCCTTTGCCGTGTTCACGCTGGCACCAGGTCTCGGGCTGCCGCCGGAGCTTCCGGCCATGCCAGCCGCCGAGCTTGGACCGCGGCAGCTCTGGTGGGTGGGGACCGTGGCCTCTTCCGCGGCAGGTCTTGCCTTGCTCGTCTACGGACGCTCGGTGCTGGCCATCGCCGGCGGCGTGGTGCTTCTGGTCGCGCCGCACCTCATCGGCGCGCCGCAACCCGCAACCTACGAGACCGCGATCCCCGAAGGCCTGCATCACAGCTTCGTCGTCGCCGTGGTGCTGACGACGCTGGTGTTCTGGGTGCTGCTCGGCGGGTTGACCGGCTTCTTCCGCGCGCGCCTCACGCCAACAGCCTGACGCATGTCGATGGATAAAGCCGCACGCGCCGGGCGCTTGACGCTCGTGCTCGGCGGCGCCCGTTCCGGCAAGAGCCGCTACGCGCAAACGCTGGCCATGGCCTCGCCGCCGCCCTGGATCTTCGTCGCCACGGCCGAGGCGCGCGACGGCGAGATGGCGGCGCGAATTGAGGCGCATCGGCGCATGCGCGGGGAAGGCTGGCTGACCACCGAAGCCCCGATCGATCTTGCCGGCGCCGTGGCGGAGGCGCCAGCCGGTGTGCCGGTCCTGATCGATTGCCTGACGCTGTGGCTCACCAATCTGATGCTCGGCGGCCATGATATCGAGGCGGCCATCGCCGCGCTCGAGGCGGCGCTGGCGACGCGCGGAGCGTCGACCATCGCCGTCAGCAATGAGGTCGGGCTCGGCATCGTGCCCGAGACGCCGCTCGGCCGCGCCTTTCGTGATAGAGCTGGCGCTCTCAATCAACGCCTCGCCGCCAAAGCCGATAAGGTCGTGCTGATGGTGGCGGGCCTGCCAATGACCGTGAAGGCATCGCCATGACCGAACAGCCGAACAAGAACGACGAAGAGCGCCATCGCGCCAAGATGGCGAACCGGAAGGCGGCGCAGGACGCAGAGGTCGCGGCCAAGACCATCGCCGAGAAGGGTCTCCTCATCGTTCATACCGGGACCGGCAAGGGCAAGTCGACGGCGGCCTTCGGCCTCGTGCTGCGCATGGTCGGCAACGGCAAGACCTCCGCCGTGGTGCAATTCATCAAGGGCGCCTGGGACACCGGCGAACGGCGCGTGCTCGAGAGCTACGGCGACAAGGTGCGCTGGCACACGCTCGGCGAAGGCTTCACCTGGGAGACCCAGGACAAGACGCGCGACATGGCCGCGGCGGCGAAGGCGTGGGAGACGGCGAAAGCGCTGATGGCCGATCCCGAGATCGATCTCATCGTGCTCGACGAGATCAACATCGCGCTCCGCTACGACTATCTGCCGCTCGACGAGGTGATCGAGACCTTGAAGACGCGGCGCCCCGGCCTGCACGTCGTCGTGACCGGGCGAAACGCCAAGCGCGAGCTGATCGATGCCGCCGACCTCGTCACCGAGATGACCCTGGTGAAGCATCATTTCGCGCAAGGGGTGAAGGCGCAGGCTGGCATCGAATTCTGATGACGGCTCCATGACCGCCCGCGCCATCATGCTGCAAGGGACGGCTTCCAATGCCGGGAAGTCGCTACTGGTCGCGGGGCTAGCCCGCGCGCTCGCGCTTCGCGGGCTTTCCGTGCGTCCGTTCAAGCCGCAGAACATGTCCAACAACGCCGCGGTGACGCCTGACGGCGGCGAGATCGGCCGGGCGCAAGCGCTGCAAGCGCGGGCCGCGCGCGTCCCGCTCTCGGTGCACATGAACCCGGTGCTGCTCAAGCCGCAAAGCGAGATCGGCGCCCAAATCATCGTCCAGGGCAAGGTCTACGCCAATGCCAATGCCCGGGCCTTCCAGGAGCTGAAGCAAAGCTTGATGCCGGCGGTGCTGGAAAGCTTCGGTAAGCTGAAGCGCGAAGCCGACATCGTGCTCGTCGAGGGCGCCGGCAGCGCCACCGAGATCAATCTCCGCAAAGCTGACATCGCCAATATGGGCTTTGCCCGCGCCGCAGAGGTGCCGGTGGTGGTGGTGGGCGACATCGATCGCGGCGGCGTCATTGCCAGCCTTGCCGGCACCAAGGTCGTGCTCGATCCGGACGATGCGCGGCTCGTGTCCGGCTTCATCGTCAACCGCATGCGCGGCGACCTCACGCTGTTCGCCGACGGCATGGTGGAGATCGAACGGCGCACGGGCTGGCCGGCGCTCGGGCTGGTGCCGTTCTTCGAAGGGGCGCGACGGCTGCCGGCCGAGGATGCCTACGATCTCGGCGCGGGGCGAGCTGCGCGCGGCAATGGCAAAGTCAGGATCGCGGTGCCGCTTCTGCCGCGCATCGCCAATTTCGATGACCTCGATCCGCTGGCCGTCGAGCCTGATGTCGAAGTGGTCATGGTGACGCCGGGCACGCCGCTGCCCGTGTGCGAACTGGTGGTGCTGCCGGGATCGAAGGCGACCATCGCCGACCTCGCCGCGCTCCGCGGCGAAGGCTGGGATATCGACATCGCCGCCCACGTTCGGCGCGGCGGCCGCGTGCTCGGGATTTGCGGCGGTTATCAGATGCTGGGACGGACGATTTCCGACCCGCGCGGGATCGAAGGGCCGCCGTCGACGGTGCCTGGCCTCGGCCTGCTCGCGGTCGACACCGAGATCTCGGGCGAGAAATCTCTGACCGAAGTGTCAGGCTCGACGCTCGCCGATGGCGTCGCCATCAGAGGCTACGAGATGCATATGGGCGCGACCACCGGTCCCGATGCGGCGCGGCCGCTGATCCGCTTCGCCGACGGACGCGCCGATGGCGCGGTCTCGGCCGACGGCCGCGTGGCCGGCAGCTATGTCCATGGCCTGTTCGCCGAAGATGCGCAGCGACGCGCCTGGATCGCGCGGCTCGGCGGCACGCCGTCGGCGCTGAGCCATGACGCCGAGGTCGAGCGCACGCTCGACGCGCTTGCAGCCCATCTTGAGTCTCATGTCGATATCGATCGCCTGCTCAAAGCCGCGCGATGAGAACCGCGAACAACACGAACACCACGACCTGCAGCACGCAGGCGGCGGTGTACAGAGCGACCGCGCGGCGGATGTCGGCGGCGGCGACCTCGCTCGTGCCGTCGCCGATCCAGGCATCGTCGGTCTCGGTGCCATGATAGACACGCGGACCGGACAGCTTGAACCCGAGCGCGCCGGCCATGGCCGCCTCCGGCCAGCCGGCGTTCGGCGAGCGGTGCTTACGGGCATCGCGCCGGATGGTGGCAAACGCCGCCTTGACGCTGGCGTCGCCGCGGACCGCGGCGGCGAGCGCGAGCCACAGCGCCGCAAGCCGCGAGGCCGGAAGGTTGAGGAGATCATCGAGCTTCGCCGCGGCCCAGCCGAAGGCGGCGTGGCGCTCGGTGCGATGACCGATCATGCTGTCGGCGGTGTTGGTGGCCTTGTAGGCGGCCATCCCGGGCAGGCCGAGCAAAAAACCCCAGACGCAAGGGGCCACCACGCCGTCGGAAAAATTCTCGGCGAGGCTTTCGATCGCGGCGCGGGCGACGCCGGCCTGATCAAGATCGCCCGTGTCGCGGCCGACGATCTTGGCCACTGCCTCGCGGCCGGCCTCAACGCCGCCGGCCTCGAGGGCAGCGGCGACCGCGGTGACATGCTCATGGAGGCTGCGGGCGGCTATCAGCGTGCTCGCGACGAACATCAGCACCAAGAGCGCAAGGAGACCCGGCAACAGCGACAGCGCCAAGTCCTCGATCAACACCGCCGCGGCGGAACATGCGGCGATAAGGGTGCCGAGGGCGAGCACGCCGTTGAGGCGCCGCCGCGCCTCGGGCAGGCTCGGCACGTTGAGGCGTTTGTCGAGTGCATTAACGAGAGCGCCCACCCACACCGCCGGGTGCCTGACGCGGCGGAAGAGGCCGTCGGGATAGCCGAAGCTCGCCTCCATCAGCAGCGCGCCGATGACGATGACGGCGTTGAACGATAGACCCATGGCTCAGCCCAAGCCCCACGCCCCACGCCATGGCGGGCGCCTCGGAGAGGCGCGCCGCCGGTTTCCGGATGCGCCCGAACCCTTCATCGACCTGTCTACGGGGATCAATCCCCTCCCCTATCCGGTGCCGGAGCTCGGCGCCGCGGCGTGGACCCGGCTGCCAGAACCTGAAGACATTGCGGCGCTAGAGCAAGCCGCACGAAAGGCCTATGCGCTCGCCGATGCGGCCACGGCCGTGGCGGTTCCCGGCACGCAGCTCTTGATCTCGCTCTTGCCGCACCTGCTTCCGGCGGCATCGGTCGCGATCCTGTCAACGACCTATGGCGAGTACGCCCGCGCCTTCGCCGAGGCGGGGAGCGCCGTGGTTGAGGCGCGGAGCCTCGAGGCGCTCGGCGGTGCCGAGGCTGCGGTGATCTGCAATCCGAACAACCCCGATGGGCGGCGCTTCGACGCCACGGCGCTCATCGCGGCGTTGGCCGAGAGACCGCGCGGCCTCGTTCTCGTCGATGAATCCTTCGCCGATCTCGAGGACGGAGCTTTAAGCCTCGCGCCCCATCTGCCGCTCGAAGGGGTCGTGGTGCTGCGATCCTTGTCCAAGAGCTACGGGCTTGGCGGGTTGCGGCTCGGTTTCGCGCTGGCGGCGCCCGCGACGGCCGCGTCACTCCGCGCCGCGCTCGGGCCCTGGCCAGTCTCCGGAGCCTGCCATCGCCATCGGCGCCGCTGCACTTGCCGATCGGGCTTGGCGCGAGCAGGCGAAGGCGCGGCTCGAGGCCGACGCCACCCGCCTCGATGGCTTGCTGCAAGGCGCGGGTCTTAAGGTTCTCGGCGGCACGCGCCTGTTCCGTTTGGCCAACGCCCCGCACGCGTCAGAGTTGTTCAATCGCTTCGGCAGCGCCGGCATCCTCGTCCGCCAATTCGACTACGCCCCCGAGTGGCTGCGCTTAGGCATCCCGGGCAGCGAGGACGAATGGGAGCGGCTTGCGGCGGTCCTTGGCTGACCTCGATCGGTCTTCACGGCATCGTAAAGCCATGTGATTGGCGGTGGTCGTGACGGCGCTGGTATAGCGGTTGCTTCAAGGTCGCCTCCGCTCACGCGGAGAAAAGGGGAGGATCGCAACCGATGATCTCAACTCGCTCTGCCCTTGCCGCCGCGTGTCATCGCCGCTCGCCGCAAGTCTCGCCTCGGTCCCGGCATTCGCCGCGGAGTGGAAGCCGTTCACGCCAGCCGCCCTTGCCGAGGCGCAGAAGGAGGGCAAGCCGATCCTGGTCCATATCTTCGCCGCCTGGTGTTCGGTGTGCCGCGCCCAGATGCCGATCCTCAAGGAGTTCACCGCCGAGCCGCAATACAAGAACCTCATCGTGCTCGACGTGGATTTCGACACCCAGAAGGACGATGTGCGTGCGCTGGGGGCACAGCGCCAAAGCACGCTGATCGCCTATAGGGGCGACAAGGAAGTCGGCCGCAGCGTCGGCGACACCAACGCCAATTCCATCGCCGAGATGCTCCAAAGCACGCTCTAGCGCCTCGAAGCCTCATGTCCCTCGGCACAATCGGCCTAGCATTCCTGGCAGGCATTCTCTCGATCCTGTCGCCTTGCGTGCTGCCGCTCGTGCCGATCGTGCTCGGCAGCGCCGCGAGCGAGCATCGCTACGCGCCGGTGGCGCTCGCCGCCGGGCTCGCGCTATCCTTCGTCATCATCGGCATCTTCGTCGCCACCATCGGCTTCGCCATCGGCCTCGACGCCGGGGTGTTTCGCGCCATCTCCGCGGTGCTCCTGATCGGCCTCGGCGTCCTCCTGCTGGTGCCGAACCTCAGCGCCCAGGTGGCCGCCGCCGGAGGACCGGTGTCGAACTGGGTCGAAGGGCAGTTCGGCGGCTTTGCCGCGAACGGGATCGGCGGCCAGTTCGCGCTCGGGCTGATGCTCGGCGCGGTGTGGAGTCCGTGCGTCGGGCCGACGCTCGGGGCCGCGTCGCTGCTCGCCGCCAAGGGCCAAAATCTCGGCGAGGTGACGCTGACCATGCTCGCCTTCGGTCTCGGCGCCGGGTTGCCGCTCATTGTCCTCGGCCTCTTGTCGCGCGAGGCGTTCATGCGCTGGCGCGGCCGGCTGATGGAGGCGGGCAAAGGCGGCAAGGCCGTGCTCGGCGGCCTCCTCATCGCCGATAGGCCTGCTCGTCGCTACCGGCCTCGACAAGAGCGCTCGAGGCCATGCTGGTCGACGCCTCGCCCGACTGGTTGACCCAGTTGACGACGCGGTTCTGAGCGTCGCGGCGATTGTCGCAGCCTCGCATCTGCCGCTAAGCATCTGAAATCAAGTCTTATCTTGCGCCTGGAGTCGAGCGCTGCTCCGGCGGCGACGGCCTCGACGGCTCACAAAGGAAATTGATCGCGGGCAAACGAACTGCTAAGCAGGTATTCGAACTGACAAGCGAGATTGCATGGACGAGCTCGGTACAGTTCTCGCGGTCTCAAGCGACCCCGCCGAGTGGGGGGACACGCTGAACGTGCTCTCCGCCCAATATGGCTATCGCGTTCTCGCCACCCGTTCCGCCGCCGATGCCCGCGCCGCGCTCGCCGACGCCCATGTCGACCTCGTCATCGCCGAGGATGACGGCGGCACCGAGGGTGTCGATCTCCTCGCCGCCTTGCGCATCTCGCACCCGGATATCATCCGCCTGCTCGTGCTCAAGCCGCAATCGGACCTCGCGCCACAGGCGCTGTCGGCGGCATCGATCTATCAGTTCGTGCGGAAGCCGCTCGACGCCGACCAGGTCGGGCTCGTGGTCAAGCGCGCGCTCGAGACCAGGGAGCTTGCGCGGCGTCATCGCCTGCTGTCGCGCGAGTTCAAGTTCTCCGGCGACTCGCTGATGAACGGCCGTCCCGGTCTGCCCCTCGTGCCCGAGAGCCAGCGCTTCGAGAAGCTCGTCTATGTCAGCGAGCAGATGGCCGAGCTCTGCGACCTGGCGCGGAAAGCGGCGAAGACGGAGCTGCCGATCCTGATCCAGGGCGAGACCGGCACCGGCAAGGAGCTCCTTGCCCGCGGCATCCACTACAATTCGAGCCGGCGCACCAGTCCGCTGATGATCCAGAATTGCGGCGGCATGCCCGACGAGCTGCTGCAGTCCGAGCTGTTCGGCCACAAGCGCGGCGCCTTCACCGGCGCCATCTCCGACCGGCTCGGGCTGTTCCGCGCCGCCGACGGCGGCACTGTGTTTCTCGACGAGATTTCGGAAGTGTCGCCGTCGTTCCAGGTGAGCCTGCTGCGCTTTCTGCAAGAGGGCGAGGTCAAGCCGCTCGGCTCCGACAAGACCGAAACCTGCAACGTGCGCATCATCGCCGCCTCGAACCGGCCGCTGAAGGCGCTCGCCAACGCCGGGCTGTTTCGCCAGGATCTCTACTTCCGCTTGCGCGGCTTCGAGCTCGAGGTGCCGCCCTTGCGCGACCGGCCCGACGACACGCCGGCTCTTGCGGAGTTCTTCGCCGCGAAGCACTCTAATGCCATCGGGAGACGGGTGCTCGGCATCTCCGCAGGCGTGTTGGAGAAGCTTGGGGCTTACGACTTTCCCGGCAATGTGCGCGAGCTTGAGAACGAGATCAGGCGCATGGTGGCGCTGGCCAAGGACGGCGAATATCTGACCACGGAGACCTTGTCGTCCGCGGTCCTGACGGCGCGGCCGCGGCCGCCGCGCCTCAACGGCTTCAGCCCGGAAGGCGCGACGCTGAAGGAAAAGGTCGAAAGCCTGGAGCGGCAGCTCGTCGGCGAGGTGCTGTCGCGCCACCGCTGGAACCAGAGCCGCGCCGCGAACGAACTGGGGCTGTCGCGCGTTGGTCTTGCCAACAAGATCAAGCGTTACGGCTTGAACGAAATGGGCTGAGCCATGACGGCGCCTGACGACCCTGACGACACCGACAACAGCGCGCCGGTCATCCGCTTTCCCCAGTCGCGCGTCCGCATCCCGGGCAGCGGCGAGCCGGTCAAGGAACTCGGCACGAGCCCGCTCGCCGCACAGCTCGGCGCGCCGGTCGAGCAGACCACCGGACATTGGTGCAGCCGCTGCCAGGGCATCTGGTACGGCTATCTGCTCGAGGTCACCTGCCCGGTCTGCGGCAACCGCCACGGCTAGCAAACCTTGCGGTATAAGAGGTCTGGTCATGGCTGGCCTGGCGCCGCCCATCCACGTCTCGAACTTCTCCGGACATTCGTGGATGGCCGGGACTGCGCCCGGCCATGACGAAGACAGGAATGGGAAGGACCTCATGCATAGAGTGACCATCACCCTCGACGACGCGCTCATGGCCGAGCTCGATGCCATCATCGCCGCGCGCGGCTACCAGAACCGGTCCGAGGCGATCCGCGACCTTGCTCGAGCCGGCATTCGCGATGCCGCGGGCAGCGCCGACGATAAGGGCGCTTGCGTCGCGGCGCTGGTCTATGTCTACGACCACGCGGCGCGGCAGCTCTCCAAGCGCCTGACCACCGCCTACCACGAGCATCACGAGATCTCCCTTGCCTCGCTCCATGTCCATCTCGACGAGGCCACCTGCCTCGAGGTGACGGTGTTGCGCGGCACCTCCGGCGAGGTGCAGCATTTCGGCGAGCATGTCATCGCCGAACGCGGCGTGCGCCACGGCAAGATCGTGCGCCTGCCGATCGAAGACACGGGCGGCGCGCATGGCGCTGCGCAGAGCCACGGGCATCACCACCATCACGGCGAAGCCCCGCGAAAGGCGGCGCGCGGCCAACGTCAGGCGCCTCGGCCCGCCAAAGCAAGTCGCAGCAAATAGACCGGGCTCCTCGCCCGATACCTCATACCAATCGTGCCGATTGTCACACGGCGGCTTTGCTGTATGATGATTTCGACGACTGTGCTTATCAGCGAGCAGAGGGGCGCGGATGCACATTCCCGATGGGTATCTCAGTCCGTCGACCTGCGCCGCGGCCTACGCGGCGGCCGTGCCGTTCTGGTACGTCGCGGCGGAGCGGGTGAAGCGCCTGCTGCATACCCGCATGGTGCCGCTGCTGGCGCTGTTCTCGGCGTTCTCTTTCGTCATCATGATGTTCAATCTGCCGCTGCCCGGCGGCACCACCGGTCATGCCGTCGGCATGGGCATTGCCGCGATCGTGCTCGGGCCTTGGGCCTCGATCATCGCGGCGTCGATCGCGCTCTTGATCCAAGCGATCTTCTTTGGCGATGGCGGCATTACCACCTTCGGCGCCAACAGCCTCAATATGGCGATCATCGGCTCGTTCGTCGCCTATTGGACCTATCGCGCGGTCTCGGGGCGGTCGCCGATTGAGTTCACCGCGGCGGGTGATCGCGGCGGGCTTGGCGGGCTATCTCGCCATCAACGTCTCGGCCCTGTTTGCCGCGGTCGAGTTCGGCCTCCAGCCGATGCTGTTTCACGATGCGGGCGGCGCGCCGCTCTATGCGCCCTATCCCCTGTCGATCGCCATTCCGGCCATGACCCTCGGCCACTTGACCTTCGCCGGTCTCGCCGAACTCGTAATCACCGCTGGGCTCGTCGCTTATTTGCAGCGGGCGAACCCGGAGATGCTGAAGCTCTCGGCGCCGGGCGCCGAAGCCGAGGAGGCCGCGGGCAAAATCGCCGCCACCGGCGGCTGGGCGGCGACGCGCGCGTTCTGGCTCGGGCTTGCGCGTGCTGATGATCTTCACGCCGCTCGGCCTGCTCGCGGCGGGAATCGCCTGGGGCGAGTGGGGGCCCGCGGATTTCAAGGACGCCGCAGTCCGAGAGCAGATCGCGCAAGCGTCGGGCAGTGTCGCTCCTCCTGAGCAGGTGCCCCAGGGCCTCGAGCGGCTCTCGAGCATCTGGACGGCGCCGATCCCCGATTATGCGCCGAGCTTCATGCAGAACGAGAGCTTCGGCTACATCATGTCGGCGCTGGTCGGAGGCGGCTTGATCATCCTCTTGTTCCTGCTCATTTCCGCGCTCGCCGTCCGCACCGCCGCGCCGACGCCGCGAACGCGCTGAGACTTAAGAACGCCGCAGGAGCGAGAACCAAGCAGCGGATGGCCGAACAGTCCTTCATCCAAGGCCGCCACCGTCATCGCCGGGGACATTTCCTCGAAAGCGTGGCAACCACCTTCGTCCATGCCATGGATCACGAGCGCGACGCCGGAGCGGTCGCGGCTGGAAGCGGCCTCCTGCAACAGCTCGATCCGCGCTTCAAGCTCGCGGCGCTCCTGCTCCTCATCGTCTCGGTGGTGCTGGCCACGACGCTCGCCGCACTCGCCGCGCTGTTCCTGCTCGCCGTGGCACTCGCGCTTCTTCCAACGTCACGCTTGGACGGCTGTTGAAGCAGGTCTGGATCAGCGTGCTTCTGTTCACGGGCGTGATCGCGCTGCCGTCGATCGTGCTGGTCCCCGGCGACCCCGTCTACGAGATCCCGCTGCTGCACTGGACGGTGACGCTCCAGGGCCTGCGCAGCGCCGGCTTTCTGGTCGGCCGCGCCGAGACCGCCGCGACCTTTGCGCTGCTCCTGATCCTGACAACCCCCTGGCCGCACGTGCTCAAGGCGCTCCGCGCCATCAAGGTGCCGGTGGTTGCGGTGGCCGTGCTCGGCATGACCTATCGCTACATCTTCGTGCTGATGCAGGCCGCCCTCAACATGTTCGAGGCGCGGCGCGCCCGTCTCGTCGGCAAGATGACCGCCGCCGAGCGCCGCAGGATCATCACCGGCGGCGCCGGAGCGCTGCTCGGCAAGGCCGTCGGGCTGAGCAGCGAGGTCTATCTCGCCATGGTGTCGCGCGGCTATCACGGCGAAGTTCATCTCCTGGATGACTTTCGCTCCGGGCCGCGGGATTGGGCCGCGCTTGCCATGGCGCTCGCGGTCCCCGGCATCATCCTGTGGGCGCAGCGATGAGCGAGGCCGCCTTTGAACTATCCGGGGTGTCTTACGCGTATCAGACCGTGAGCGCGCTGGACGGCCTCGCCATGAGCGTCCGCACCGGCGAACGGGTGGCGCTGCTCGGCGCCAACGGGTCGGGCAAGTCGACTTGTTGCGGCTCATGGATGCGCTTTATTTCTGCGACCGCGGCACGGTGAAGGCCTTCGGCGAGCCCCTGACCGAAGAGGGCATGCAGGACGAGGCGGTCAATCTCGCGTTCCGCCGCCGGGTCGGCTTCGTGTTCCAGAACCCCGACGTGCAACTCTTCAACCCGACCGTGTTCGACGAGCTTGCCTTCGGGCCGCTGCAGCTCGGCTGGGACAAGGACCGCATCCGCGCGCGCGTCAGCGAGACCCTCGCCAGGTTCGGGATCGCGCACCTGAAGGACCGGGCGCCGCATCGCCTCTCCGGTGGCGAGAAGAAGCGCGTGGCGCTCGCCTCGGTCCTCATCCTCGATCCGGAAGTGCTTCTGCTCGATGAGCCGACCACGGCGCTCGATCCCGAAAGCCAGAGCGCCATGATTCAATTCCTCGTCGATTGCCGGAACACCGGGCGCACCGTCGTCACCGCCACCCATGACCTCGACATCGTCGATGTCATCGCGGACCGGGCGCTGGTCCTTGCCGAAGGCAGGCTTGTCGCCGAGGGAACGCCGTCGGAGATCTTGAGAGATTTCAACCTCTTGCGCCGGACTCATCTCATCCACAGCCATTGGCACCGCCACGGTGACGGCGAGGCGCACGCACATCACCACCTCCATCGCTGACGTGTCAGGTCCATCAGAACGACCGAAGCGCCTCGTCTATTGGCGGGCTGGCGCAAGGCAAGCGCGGCGACGGCCTTATCGGCATCTCCACCAGCGGCAATTCCGGCAACCTGATCTCGGCCTTCGCCAAGGCCAAGGAGATGGGCATCGTCACCATCGGGCTTGCCGGCGGCGACGGCGGCAAGATGAAGACCTCCGGCGTCGTCGATCATTGCCTCGTGGTGCCGACGAGCTCGATCCACCGCGTGCAGGAGTGCCACGTCACCGCCTACCACATTCTCTGGGACCTGGTGCACACGCTGCTCGCGGACGACCGGGGCTCGGCCACGACCAGAGGAGCAGCGGCATGAAATACATCGATGAGTTCCGCGATCGCGAGAAGGCCGTCAAGTCCTCACCAAGGAGATCGAGGCGCTGGTCAAGACCATCCCCCTCGCCAAGGAGCGGCCGCTCCACATCATGGAGGTGTGCGGCGGCCATACCCATTCGATCTTCCGCTACGGCGTCGAGGGCATGCTGCCGCGCGAGATCGAGCTGGTGCACGGGCCGGGCTGCCCGGTCTGCGTGCTGCCCATGGGCCGCGTCGACGATTGCGTCGCCATCGCCGAGCGGCCGGAGGTGATCTTCACCACCTTCGGCGACGCCATGCGCGTGCCGGGCTCGAAGAAGAGCCTGATGCAGGCGAAGGGCGACGGCGCCGACATCCGCATGGTGTATTCGCCGATGGATGCGCTCGCGCTCGCGCGCAAGAACCCCGACCGCGAGGTGGTGTTCTTCGGCATCGGCTTCGAGACCACGATGCCGTCGACGGCGCTCACCGTGCTCCAGGCCGCAGCCGAGGGCATCGCGAACTTCTCGGTGTTCTGCAATCACATCACCATCGTGCCGACGATCAAGGCGATCCTCGACAGCCCCGACCTGCATCTCGACGGCTTCCTGGGCCCGGGCCACGTCTCGATGGTGATCGGCACCGCGCCTTACGAGTTCATCGCGCGCTTCTACAAGAAGCCGATGGTGGTCGCGGGCTTCGAGCCCCTCGACATGCTGCAATCGATCTGGATGGTGCTGAAGCAGATCAAGGAAGGCCGCGCCGACATCGAGAACCAGTATCAGCGCGTGGTGCCCGACGACGGCAATGCCGCGGCGCTCGACGCCGTGGCCGAGGTCTATGAGCTGCGCGAGTTCTTCGAGTGGCGGGGCCTGGGCTCGATCGATCATTCCGGCGTCAAGCTTCGCGACAAATACGCGCGGTTCGACGCCGAGCGGAAATTCGCGATCCCGAACGTGAAGATCGCCGACCCCAAATCCTGCCAATGCGGCGAGGTGCTGAAGGGCGTGATCAAGCCGTGGCAATGCAAGGTGTTCGGCTCGGCCTGCACGCCGGAAACGCCGCTCGGCGCGCTGATGGTGTCCACCGAGGGCGCCTGCTCCGCCTATTACCAATATGGGGGCCTCAAGGCCGAAGCCGAAGCGGAGGTTGATGCGGCATGAACATCGTCCCTCAGTTCCGCTCGGGCCGCCGGCTCGGCAAGGTCAAGGTGCCGACGGTGACGCTGGCGCATGGCGGCGGCGGCAAGGCCATGAAGGACCTCATCGACGACGTGTTCGTCGCGGCCTTCGACAACGCCGATCTGGCGCCGCTCGAGGATCAGGCGCGCTTCGACCTCGCGAGCTTTGCCGCTCATGGCGACCGGCTCGCCTTCACCACCGATTCCTTCGTCGTCGATCCGCTGCAGTTTCCGGGCGGCGACATCGGCAAGCTCGCGGTGTGCGGCACCATCAACGACCTCGCCGTCGGCGGCGCGCGGCCGCTGTATCTCTCCTGCGCGGTGATCATCGAGGAAGGCGTGACCATCGCGCTGATGCGCGAGATCGCCCGCTCCATGGCGGCGGCGGCGCGCGCGGCGGGCGTCGAGATCGTCACCGGCGACACCAAGGTCGTGCACAAGGGCGCGTGCGACAAGCTGTTCATCACCACGACCGGCATCGGCGTCATCCGCGAGGGGCTCGACCTCGGCGTCCACCTCGCCCGCCCCGGCGACGTGGTGCTGGTCAACGGGCTGCTCGGCGATCATGGCGCCGCGATCCTCGGCGCGCGCGGCGACATGGCGCTGGAGACGCCGATCGAGAGCGACTGCGCGGCGCTGCACGAGCTGATCGAGACGCTGCTCGCCGCGGCGCCCGGCACCCGCGCCATGCGCGACGCGACCCGCGGCGGCGTCGCCACCGTGCTCAACGAGATCGCCGCGGCGTCGAATGCGGCGATCGAGATCGACGAGACGGCGACGCCGATCCGCGAGGAGGTCAAAGGCTTCTGCGAGATCCTCGGCCTCGACCCGCTTTATCTCGCCAACGAGGGCAAGATCGTCGCCATCGTCCCGGCCGACGAGGCGGACGCGGCGCTTGCGGCGCTCCGGGCGCACCCGCTGGGGCAGCTCGCCGCGGCCATCGGCCGGGTCAATGACGGCGAGCCCGGACGGGTCACCATGAAGACCGGGTTCGGCGGCCGGCGCATCGTCGACATGCTGGTCGGCGAGCAATTGCCGCGGATCTGCTAGAGGGGCCGCCCATGCACGAGCTCGGCATCACCCGCAACATCGTCGCCATCGTCAGCGATGCCGCGAAGGGGCGGCGGGTGCGCCGCGTCACCCTCGAGGTCGGCGCGCTGTCCGGGGTGATGAGCGAGGCCATCGCCTTCTGCTTCGACATGGTGTCGAAGGGCACCGTGCTCGAAGGCGCCGATCTCGACATTCGCGAGATCGAGGGCCGAGCCCGCTGCTCGTCCTGCGGCACCGAGTTTCCCGCCAAGACGCTCTACGCGCCCTGCCCTTGCGGCTCGCGCCAGGTCGAGCGCCTGCAAGGCGAAGAGCTTAACATCAAGACCATGGAGTTGGAGGAGGCAGCCTGATGTGCGGCCATTGCGGATGTGGAAGGGGCGCCAAGGTCACGGCGCTCAATGTCGAGACCGGCAAGACGCTCGAGATGTCTGGTGAGGCGAACGCGGATCATGCTCATGAGCACGGCCGTGAGCCACGCGCACGACCACGCGCACCATCACGATCACCATCACGACCACGATCATGAGCATGATCACGAGCCACGGGCACGCTCACGACCACGGTCACGCCCATGATCACGCGGCACGATCGCGCCCACGGTCACGGCGCCGACGCCATCGTCGAGCTCGAGGCGCGGGTGCTGGCCAAGAACGATGCGCTGGCGGCGAAGAATCGCGCCTGGTTCGCCGGCCGCGAGATCCTTGCCCTCAATCTCGTCAGCTCGCCCGGCGCCGGCAAGACCACGCTGCTCGAGCGCACCATCCGCGACCTGCAACAGGAGACGCCGTTCTACGTGCTCGAAGGCGACCAGGCGACCGCCAATGACGGCATGCGCATCCGCGCCGCCGGCGCGCCGGCGGTCCAGATCAATACCGGCACCGGCTGCCATCTCGAGGCCGACATGGTGGCGCGGGGGCTGATGGAGCTGAAGCCTGCGCCGGGCTCGATGGTGATGATCGAGAATGTCGGCAATCTCGTCTGCCCGGCCCTGTTCGATCTCGGCGAGCGCGCCAAGGTGGTGATCCTCTCGGTCACCGAGGGCGAGGACAAGCCGCTGAAATATCCCGCACATGTTCCACGCCGCGGAGGTGATGATCCTCAACAAGATCGACCTCCTGCCGCATGTCGATTTCGACGTCGAGCAGGCGATCGCCAATGCGCGCGAGGTCAATCCCGGGATCGAGGTGCTTCTGCGTCTCGGCCCGCAGCGGCGAAGGCTTGGAGGCGTGGTACGACTGGCTGCGCGAGGCGCGCGAAGCCGCGCGCGCTGCGTCGCTGCTGTAGCGCTGGTCTGCCCCACAAGCCGTTCCGAGCCGCTTCACCCTCCTTGCGATCATGCTATATCGAAGCGGGAACAGCCTTCGGAGCCCGATGAACTTGGCGACCGCCCTTCGACATCCTGCAGAGGAGAGCGACACCGTGATCGGCGTCGACGTGGCGCTGAAGCGCGGCGCCTTCGATCTCGACGTCGCCTTCGCAAGCGGGCCCGGCATCATCGCCCTGTTCGGCCGGTCGGGCGCCGGCAAGTCGATGACCATCAGCCTGATCGCGGGGCTTGCCCGTCCCGATCGCGGCCGCATCGTGCTCGATGGGCGGACATTGGTCGACACCGAGGCCCGGCGTTTTCGTCCCCGCCTATCGGCGCCGCATCGGCCTCGTGTTCCAGGATGCGCAACTCTTTCCGCATCTCGCCGTCAGGCAGAACCTCCTCTACGGCCGCTGGCTCGCGCCGAAGACCGCGCGCCGCATCGCCATCGATCCCGTGGTCGAGACGCTCGGCATCGCTCATCTCATGGAGCGGAGGCCCGCGAGCCTGTCAGGCGGCGAGAAGCAGCGGGTGGCGATCGGCCGCGCTCTGCTCGCCTCGCCGCAGCTCCTGCTCATGGACGAGCCTCTGGCCTCGCTCGACATGGAGCGGCGGCTCGAGATCCTGCCGCTGATCGAGCGCCTGCGCGACGAGTTTCGCATCCCGATCGTCTATGTCTCCCACGCCGTCGAGGAGGTCGCCCGCCTCGCCACCCGCGTCGTGGTGCTGGAGCATGGCCGCGTGGTCGCCATCGGCGGCGTCGAGGACGTGCTCGGCGAAGCGCTGGGACGCGCCGGCATCGACCGCTTCGCCAGGTCATCGGTGATCACCGGCAGGCTCGCCGCGGTCGACGCCGACTACGGCCTCAGCGAGATTTCCCATCCCGCCGGCACGATCTGGATCGTCGGCCGCTTGAGCCCGATCGGGCGCGAGGTCCGGGTGGTGGTGAAGGCAACCGACATCACGCTGTCGAAGCAAGACGGCGCCAAGCTCAGCGTCCGCACGACACTCGCCGGGACGGTGGCGAAGATCGACACCGACCATGGTCCCTTTGCCGAAGTGTCGATCGACCTCGACGGCCACGGGCATCTGTTTGCGCTGGCGACGCGGAAGGCCATCGAGGAGCTCGGGCTCGGGCTCGGCGACCGCGTCTTCGCCCTGGTGAAGTCGGTCGCTCTCGACGAACGCGCCATGGGAGCGCTGTCGCCGTGAGCGCAAAAGACGTCAGAGCTTGACCATGATGTGGCGCGGGACGGTGTAGTCCTCGAGCGCATACATGGAGAGATCCTTGCCGTAGCCCGAGGCCTTGAGGCCGCCATGGGGCATCTCGCTCGCCAACATGAAATGGGTGTTGACCCAGGAGCAGCCATATTGGAGCCGCGCCGCGGTGGCCATGCCCTTGGCGAGATCGGAGGTCCACACCGAGGAGGCGAGCCCATAGTCGCTGTCGTTGGCCCAGGCCACGGCCTCGTCGACGTCGCTGAAGGGCGTGACCGAGACCACCGGACCGAACACCTCCTTGCGCACGATCTCGTCGCTCTGCTTGGCGCCGGCGACGACGGTCGGCTCGAAGAAGAAGCCCTTGCCGCCGGGCGACTTGCCGCCGGCGGTGATCGAGATATGGCCCGCGCCGCCGGCCCGCTCGACAAAGCCCTTCACGCGGTCCTTCTGCACCGCTGAGATCAAGGGCCCGATGTCGTTGTCGTCGTCATTGGCCAGATTGAATTTCAGACCTTTGACCGCGCTCGAAAGATCGGCGACGAGATTGTCGTAGACCTTCTTGCCGGCATAGATGCGGCATGCGGCGGTGCAATCCTGCCCGGCGTTGTAGAAGCCGAAGGTCTTGACGCCGTCGACCACGGCGCCGATGTCGGCATCGTCGAACACGATCACCGGCGCCTTGCCGCCAAGCTCGAGATGGGTGCGCTTGATGTTGGTCGAGGCTGCTTGCAGCACCTTCTGGCCGGTACCGATGCTGCCGGTGAGCGAGACCATCGCCACCTTGGGATGATTGATCAGCGCATTGCCGGTGGTCGCGCCACCGCCGGTGATGACGTTGACCACGCCTTCGGGGAAGATGCCGGCGATGACCTTGGCGAGCTTCAAGGCGGTGAGCGGGGTGTGCTCCGACGGCTTGAGCACGATGGTGTTGCCGCCGGCGAGAGCAGGCGCGAGCTTCCAGGCGGCCATCATCAGGGGGTAGTTCCAGGGCGCGATCGAGCCGACGACGCCGATCGGATCGCGGCGGATCATCGAGGTAAATCCCTGGAGGTATTCGCCGGCGACCGGCCCGTGCATGGTGCGCGCGGCGCCGGCAAAAAAGCGGAAGCAGTCCGACACCGCCGGCATCTCGTCCTCGAGCATGCGGATCCTCGGCTTGCCGCAATTCAGCGCCTCGACCGTGGCGAAGGCCTCGGCCTCGGCATCGATGGCGTCGGCGAGCTTGAGCAGACAGCGCGGCGCGCTCGCCAGGCGTGGTGCGCGACCAGGATTGGAATGCGGTCGCGGCGGCATTGACCGCGGCGTCGACCTGGGCGGGCGAAGCGTCGGGGAGAGCGACGATGGTCTCCTCGGTCTTGGGATTGATCACCTCTTCCGGCGCTTCGGTGCCGGCGACGAAGTTCGAGCCGATCAACATTTGCGTGTCGAGCATGGATTTTTCCTCCAGCCTTCGGCCGTGCCGCTATTTGACGATGTCCGCGTGATCGCCCTCGCGCGTGAAATAGTAGGCGACGAGGATCGGCACCAGCGTGACGACGACGACGAAAACGGCGACCACGTTGGTCACCGGGCGCTGCCGCGGCCGGATCAACTCCGAGAGCATCCAGATCGGCAACGTCGCTTGCTGGCCGGCGGTGAAGGTGGTGACGATGACCTCGTCGAAGGAGAGCGCAAAGGCGAGCATGCCGCCGGCGAGGAGCGCGGTGCCGATCTGCGGCAAGATCACGTGGCGGAAGGTCTGGAAGGCGTTGGCGCCGAGATCCATCGACGCCTCGATGAGGTTGCCGGAGAGCCGCCGGAAGCGGGCGACGGCGTTGTTGTAGACGACGACGATGCAGAACGTGGCGTGGCCGAGCACGATGGTCCAGATCGAGAAGTCGAGGCCCATGATGTCGAAGGCCGAACGAAGCGAAATGCCGGTGATGATGCCGGGCAGCGCGATGGGCAGCACGAACAGGAGCGAGATCGTCTCCCGGCCGAAGAACTTGGCGCGTGACAGCGCCGCGGCGGCCAAGGTCCCGAATATGAGCGAAAGGAAGGTGGCGATCGCGGCGACCTTCAGCGAGAGGTAAAGCGGCGGCCAGAGATCCGGCCGATCGAACCAGGCCACGGCGAACCATTTGGTGGTGTAGCCCGGCGGCGGGAATTGATAGCTCTTGTCCTCGGTGGTGAAGGCGTAGAGCACGATCAGCGCCAGCGGCAGATGCAAGAACAGCAGCCCGGCGATGGCCGAGAGCTTGAGGCCGAAGGGCGTGCGGCGGCTCGAATCAGAGGACATCGAACGCTCCCATGCGCTTGGCCACCCACAGATAGACGCCCATGATCGCCATCGGCACCACGGTGAAGGCCGCGGCGAGCGGCACGTTCCCGGCGGTGCCCTGAAGCGTGTACACCGCCTGCCCGATCATCAGCCGCGAATTGCCGACAATGGTCGGCACGATGTAGTCGCCGAGCGTGAGCGAGAAGGTGAAGATCGAGCCGGCGACGATGCCGGGAAGCGCGAGCGGAAAGATCACGGTCCAGAAGGTCTGGCGCGGGTCGGCGCCGAGATCGGCGGCGGCCTCGATGTAATTCTTGGGCACGCGCTCGAGCGCCGCCTGGATCGGCAGGATCATGTAGGGGATCCAGATATAGACGAACACCAAGAAGGTGCCGATATAGCTGAAGGACAGCGACGGGCCGCCGATGATCGGCACCGAGAGCAGGCCGTTGATCACCCAATTCAGATGCAGGCCCTGGGCGATCCAAGTGAGGATGCCTTCCTTGGCGAGGATCAGCTTCCAGGCATAGATCTTGACGAGATAGCTCGACCACAGCGGCATCATCACCGCGAGATAGAACAGCGCCTTGGTCCAACCCTTGGCATAGCGCGCCGCGTAATAGGCGATGGGAAAAGCGATCACCGAGCAGGCGAGCGTGACCAGCGCCGCCATCGACACGGTGCGGATGATGATCTGGATGTTGGCCTCTTCCAGCAGCTCGGCGTAGGTCGAGAGCGTGAACTCGTGGACGACGAGGCCGGAGAAGTAGTCGAGCCGGTAGAAGCTTTGCAGCAGAAGCGCGAACAGCGAGCCGATATAGACGATGCCGATCCACAACAGCGGCGGCAGCAACAGTGCGAAGGTGAGAAGCTTGGGGCGGCGCAGAAAGAGGTCGGAGATCCGGTCGAGGATGCCCTCGTCCCGCTCGATGGTGGCGGCGTGGCTCACGCGTCGTCCTCCATCGTGACCATCGCCGATATCGGCCATATCAGCCGGACGCCGTCGCCCTGCTCGAAGCTCGTGCCGTCGGCGGGCACCTGCGCCAGCAGCGCCGTGTCGCCGGTGTCGATTCCGACCTTGGTGACCGCGCCCTGGTAGCTGATGGTCTTGGCCTCGCCGTCGAGATGCGCGTGGGCATCGGGTACCGGCGCGCCGGCCGGCAGCACGGCGATCTTCTCAGGCCTGAGACTGGTCCATTTCGGCGCCCCGCCATGGCTCGCGGCGAAGGCGGGAGGCAAGACGTTGGACGAGCCGACAAAGTCGGCGACGAAACGCGACCTGGGCCGCTCGTAAACGTCGATGGGCGAGCCGACCTGAATCACCTTGCCGTCGTTGAAGATGGCGACGCGGTCGGCCATGGACAGCGCCTCGCCCTGGTCGTGGGTGACGAAGATGAAGGTGATGCCGAGCTCCGCCTGGAGCGCCTTCAACTCCTCCTGCATCTGCTCCCTGAGCTTGAGGTCGAGCGCGCCGAGCGGCTCGTCGAGCAGCAGCACCTTGGGGCCGTTGACGAGCGCCCGGGCGAGCGCCACGCGCTGGCGTTGGCCGCCGGAGAGTTGCACCGGGCGGCGCCCCTCATAGCCACCGAGCTTGACCATGGCGAGCGCAGCACTCGCCTTCTGGTGGCGCTCCTCCCGCGGCGTGCCCTTGATCATCAGGCCGTAGGCGACGTTCTCGCCGACGGTCATATGCGGGAACAGCGCATAGTCCTGGAACACGGTGTTGACGTTGCGCTTATAGGGCGGAACGCCTTCAGCGGTGTCGCCGAAGATCTCGATATGGCCTTCGTCGGGCTGCTCGAAGCCGGCGATGAGGCGGAGGCAAGTGGTCTTGCCCGAACCGGACGGCCCGAGCATGGCGAAGAACTCGCCTTCGGCGATGTCGAGGGTGACGTCGTCGACTGCCCGCACCGAACCGAAATGGCGGGAGACGTTGACCAATCTGACCGCAGGCGACATAGGCTGCGCCATCCGGAAGCGGCCCCGGGCCATACGTCCCGGGGCCGAGCTTTGTTTGACGCGCTACTTGCCGAGAATTGCGATGTAGTCCTTGGCCCACTGCGAGTAGGGGACACAGGCGCCTTCCTGCTCGCACTTCGCCGTCGGCGTCCGCCAGAACCAGATCTGCTCGAAATTGTCGAAGCCGTTGGTGGCGCAGCCGGTATCGGTCAGAAGCTCATTGCCTTTGCAGGCAGCCGGCACCGAAGGCACCGAGCCGAACCACGAAGCGAGGTCGCCCTGAAGCTTCGGGCTCAGCGAATGCTCGAGCCATTTATAGGCGCAGTTCGGATGCTTGGCGTCGACATGCATCATGGTGGTGTCGGCCCAGCCCGTCGCCCCTTCTTTCGGAATGGTCGAGGCGATCGGCTGCTTCTCGCTGTCGAGGAGGTTGACTTGGAACGGCCATGACGAGGAGGCGACCACGCCTTCGTTCTTGAAGTCGTCGACCTGCACCATGGCGTCATGCCAATAGCGCCCGATCAGAGCGCGCTGGGCTTGAAGCAGGGCAACGGCCGCGGCGTATTGGTCGGCATTGAGCTCGTAGGGATTCTTGATGCCAAGCTCGGGCTTGGTCTTCATCAGATAGAGCGCGGCATCGGCGACATAGATCGGGCCGTCATAGGCCTGGACGCGTCCCTTGTTGCTCTTGCCGTCGGGAAGGGTCTGCTCCTCGAACACGACCGACCAGCTCTTCGGCGCCTCCTTGAACACGGAGGTGTTGTAGGCGAGCACGTTCGGGCCCCATTGGAACGGCACGCCGTAATGGACGCCGTCAACGGTATGCCAGGGCGCGTCCTTGAGCCGGTCGTCGACCGTCTTCCAACTCGGGATCAAGTCGACATTGATCGGCTGCACCTTCTTGCCGGCGACCAACCGCAGCGAGGCGTCGCCCGAGGCGGTGACGAGGTCGAAGCCGCCTTGATTCATCAGCGTCACCATCTCGTCGGAGGTGGCGGCGGTCTTGACGTTGACCTTGCAGCCGGTCTCTTTCTCGAACGCGGTGACCCAGTCGTAATTCTTGTCGGTCTCGCCGCGCTCGATGTAGCCCGGCCAGGCCACGATATCGACCTCACCTTCGCCCTCGCCAACCGACGTGGGCATTTCGGCAAAGGCGGCACCGCCAAGGGCAAGCAAGACGGCGAATGATGCTGCGACACTCGTTGTGGGTTTCATACTGTTGGACTCCTGAAGAGAGGTGAGCCGGCGCAAAAGGAAGCGGATTTCGGGTGCGAACAAGGGGCGCAACCCCTCGGTAAACAAGCGGAATGTTAGTCTAGGACGGAACCAAGCGCCACAGGAAAGCCATCATCTCACACCTGCTCAAGCCGCTGTAGCGCCTAGACATTTTCTTATTGCGGGGCCATGGCCGCGATCAGGTCGGCGGCGGCACGGTTGCCGCTTTGGACGCCGCCGTTCATGTAGCCCAGAAAGTCCGCGCTGGTATGCTCGCCGGCGAATTGCAGGTGACCGTCAAGCGCCGGTTCCGACGCCACATCCAACATCGTGGTGTATTGCCCAGGCTTGGCGCTGGCATAGCTGCCGAGCGTGAACGGATAGACCGCCCAGAACCACGACACCACCGCGTTGGGATCGATGACTTCGGCCATCTTCGGCGACATCTTGGGAAGGTCGGCGCGGAAGGCGTCGAGCGCGGACTTGGCATCGGTGGCGCCGGCTTTGATGCCCAAATAGTTGGTGATGATGCCGGCGTCGCCCGGCTGATTGCGGCTCGAGTCCCACAGATTCTGGAAGCCGAGATCGGTGTAGAAGCTGCCGTCCGATGGCGCCGGCAAGCCCGAGTCGGGGCTTCGCCAGATGCGCGACGTGGTGCCTTGCAAGATCTTGGCGTTCGACCCGTAGCCGAGCTCGTTGATGCATTTTAGCTTCTCGTCGCTCAGCTGCAGAGCGTCGAGACCTTTGACCTGCCGCAGCTTGGTGAACGGCAAGGCGAGGATGACCGCATCGAAGCTCTGCGTCTGCGCTCCACCCGGCGCATCGAAACCCGTGACGATCTTCCCGTCTTTATAGTCGAGCGTCGTCAGCGCGTAGCCCTGCTTCATGTCGATCTTGTTCTCGAGCGCGGCCAAGAGCGCCTTGATCAGCGCCGACGACCCGCCCTTGATGCGGAACACCTCGTCGCTCTCGCCGAACAATTCAAATCGGCTCGCCGAGGTCGGTGCCGATGAAGTCCACCATATTGAGGCTGGACTGATCCTTGGTCTCGAGCCCGAACTCGATGTTGTAGGCCACATCGAGCAGATCGATCGCCCAGTCATCGGTTTTGCCGCGGAACTGCTCAAGATAATCCTTAAGGCTCATCTCGTCGAGTTTGCGGGCGTAGTCCGTCCAATTATCGTCGTCGTCGGTGAGCTTGTCGGCGTCTTCTGCGATCTTGTTGGCGATCGGCACGAAGGCACCCGGTCTGCTTTTCCGGATCGAGCATGTCCGTCGGCGTATGAAACACGCCGTTGAAAAAATAGAGGTCCTCGCCGTCGCCTTCGGCGGCCAGCTTCTGCATCTCGACGCCGAGTTCGCTGCCGAGTTTCTGCAAATCTTCATGATTGGTGTCGACGAACTCGCCGCCGAGCTCGCAGAACATGCCCTTATAGAAGTCGTAATGGGTGAACATGCGCCCACCCCAACGATTGCTCGCCTCGAGCACGACCGGCTTCATGCCGGCAGCGAGCAAGCGGTAAGCCGCGGTCAGCCCGGCGACGCCGCCGCCGATGATGGCGACCGACTTCGCTCCCTTCTCTTCGGCGTGAGCGCTCCACTTGAGTGCCGGCGACAGCGCCGCAGCGCCAGCCGCGGCCGCGGAAAGGCGCAGCAATCTCCGCCTTGTCAGCGCGGATTGTCGGGGCAAAGCGATACCTTGATCACGAGAGGCAAGCGCTAAAGCTCTCCTTACGGCGGCGAACAACGGCGTGCGTGACATGGCGCCCTCAGTTGGTGGTGATGAAGGAGACAAGAGAAGATCGGCGGCGCGCAATAGCGGGCGGCATTGCCAGTCCTTTCCCGGGTTAAGGACCTCGAGCTTCAACTCTCGCGGGTAACGCCCCCGCCGATGTCTCTACGCTAACAGACGGACAAGGCGCCCGGAAGCATGAACCGCAGGCGCGACGTTATCATTTGCGTGATGACAACAGCGAGGATGCGGGCAGCGGCTTGTTAACGATGTCGCGCAGCACAAAGCTCGACTTCAGCCGCGCGACGCCGGGGAGCCGCGACAGCTGCTCTTTATGAATCCGCTCATAGTCGGCGAGATCGCGGGCCATCACGGCGATGAGGTAATCGTCCTCGCCGGACATGAGATGGCAGGAGACGACCGACGGCGCCTTGGCGACGGCGTCCTCGAAGGCCTTGAGCAGGTCCTGGTTCTGACTGTTGAGACTGACATGCACGATCACGGTCATGCTGAGGCCAAGCGCCTTGCGGTTGACCCGAGCCTGATAGCCCTGAATGACCCCCGCCTCCTCCAGGCCCCGGATGCGGCGGGCGATCGCCGTCGCCGACAGCGGGACCCGTTCGGCAAGGTCGACCTGGCTCTGCCGGCCGTCCTCGAGCAGGGCGCCCAGAATCGCACGATCCAATGCGTCGAGGTCCTTCTCTTTCATTTTCCGGCGTCAAATCCGTCTGAAGCGCAGGTAATCTGCGATATTCTACACATGTAGCGTGCAAAACGCCAACTTTCCCTTGGCGAGCTGTGGCATTGTTTTGCGAACCACAGCTCCGGCATTGGAGGCCACCATGCGCATCGGCGTTCCGACAGAAATCAAATGCAATGAGTTCCGCGTTGGGCTCGTGCCTGGTTCGGTTCGCGAGCTCACCGCGCGCGGCCACGAGGTCGTGGTCCAGTCAGGCGCCGGCGCCGGCATTTTTGCCGACGACGCCGACTATGAGAAGGCCGGCGCGCGCATCGTGCCGACGGCCGAGGCCGTGTTTGCCGAGGCCGATATGATCGTCAAGGTCAAGGAGCCGCAGGCGGTCGAGTATCGCCGGCTCAAGCCGCACCAGATCCTGTTCACCTATCTTCACCTCGCGCCGGATCCCGACCAGGCCCGCGGCCTGATGGAGTCGGGCGCCACCGCAATTGCCTATGAGACCGTGACCGATGCCGCCGGCGGCTTGCCGTTGCTCGCGCCGATGAGCGAGGTCGCCGGCCGTCTGGCCATCGAGGCCGCTGCCATCGCGCTGCGCCGTCCGACCGGCGGTCGCGGCGTGCTCATGGGCGGCGTTCCGGGCGTGCGTCCGGCCAAGGTCGTGGTCCTCGGTGGCGGCGTCGTCGGCACCCACGCCGCGCGCATGGCCGCAGGCCTCGGCGCCGACGTGTCCATCGTCGATCGCTCGCTCCCCCGCCTGCGCCAGCTCGACGAGCTATTCGAGGGCCGCGTGCGTACACTGGCCTCGACCATGGACTCGATCGAGACCGAAGTGCTCGCAGCCGACGTCGTCATCGGCGCGGTGCTCGTCGCCGGCGCCAGCGCGCCGAAGCTCGTCACCCGCGACATGCTCCCCCGCATGAAGCGCGGCGCCGTGCTCGTCGACGTCTCCATCGATCAGGGCGGCTGCTTCGAGACCTCGCGGCCGACCACCCATGACCATCCGACCTTCGAGGTCGACGGCATCATTCATTATTGCGTGGCGAACATGCCGGGCGCCGTTCCCGTGACCTCGGCCCAGGCGCTGAACAACGCGACCTTGCCCTTCGTGATCAAGCTCGCCGACCACGGCTTGGCCGCGCTCGACCGCGACCCGCATCTTGCCGCCGGGCTCAATGTCCGCGGCGGGCGCATCACCCATGCCGCGGTCGCGGCCTCGCTCGGCTTCGATGGCTCGAGCGCGGGAAACGTTCGCCTCGTCGCCGCCGAATAGGCGCAACACCGATCCTACCCCCGGACGCATCCCCCAGCGTCCATCAGCCGGTCCGTTTCGTCCCCCCGAACGGACCGGCTTCTTTATTCAAGTGCTCAGGTCCGCCGCCGACGCGGCTCTAGGGCAAGGTCAGTGTGCCTTTGTAGGTGCCGCCAGCGAGCGTATCGGTCAGGTTCTCGTATATATACGTGCCGCCGCCGCTGGCCCCCTGGTATTTGCCGGTGCCGCCAGTGACCTTGTACGGATATTCCTTGAGGTGCGATCCCTCCTCCCAGGTCTCGAATTTGGTGTCACCGCTCTTGTAGGTGTCGGTGCAGGTCCCGGCGGCCTTCCAGCTGCCATCAGGCAGGTACTCGTATTTTCCCTTGCAATCCTGGGAGTATTTCGGCTCCGCGGGATCGTTGGGGATGTCCACGCAGCGCACGGCCGCGTCGACCAGCTTGTGTCCCTTGTCAGGCTCCGTCTCGTCCCATTTGTCGGTCACGCAGGCAAGAGCGCCCTCGTCCTTGATGGTCCGTCCGGCGTTTGCCGAGCCCCCAAGCAGTATGAGCGCGGCGGGCACGGTTAAGATCAGCGCGTTGAGGTTCATGGCGATTTCTCCCTTGTTGAAGCCGAGCGGGAGGATGCCAGTCCGCGCGAGGCGGTCGTAGTATGATACGGTATCAACGCCGCCCAGGATGGCGGTGGGGCTCGCGCCGGCCCGGCGCCTTGGAGCTAGGCATGACGGTCATTGCGTTCAGTCGCTGGGCCGAATCCGACCAAGAGGCCGTCCGCGAGCAGCTGGACCGCATCCTCAAGAGCCGCCCATTCCTGCAGTCCCGCCGGCGGCAACGATTCCTGGAGTATATCGTCAACGAAACGCTGGCCGGCCGCGGCGACCGCCTCAAGGGCTACGCCGTCGCTCGAGAAGTCTTCGACCGTCCCGAGGATTTCGACGCCAATGTCGATCCGATCGTGCGCATGGAGGCAGGACGGCTGCGCGACCGGCTTCGCGAATATTATGACGCCGCCGGAAAGGACGATCCGATCCTGATCGAGCTGCCGAAGGGCACCTACACACCGCAAATCAGTTTCCGCGCGGTTGGAGGCGCCGCCGAAGGTCGAGATCACGCGTTGAAGGAAGCCTCGGCGACCGTTGCGGGCGACGCCCCCCTGCCCCGGCGCCAGTGGTGGAAGAGTGGCAAGGTGGGGTTGCCGCTGGGGGCGTTGATCCTGCTGCTTGTGGCAGGCGCGTGGCTCGCCGCCGACCTTTGGCGGACTGAGCCGAAAGAGACCACCGGCGCCGCCGGGAGCAGCCTTGCCGAGGTTCCCGCAGTCGCGGTGCTGCCCTTCGTCAATCTAAGCGGCGATTCCAAGCAAGACTATTTCAGCGACGGTCTCACCGAGGACATTCTCACGGAGCTATCGCGGGCACGAGACCTGCGGGTGCTCGCGCGCAACACCACCTTCCAATACAAGGGTAAGCCTGTCGACGTCGCCAAGCTCGGACGAGAGCTCAACGCGCGTTACGTGCTCGAAGGCTCGATCCGCCGCGCCGAAGACCGTCTTCGCGTTACGGCGCAACTGATCGATGTCGAGAGCGGCACCCATCTTTGGGCCGACCGCTACGATCGCGACATGGCCGATGTGTTCCTCGTCGAGGACGACATCGTCAACCAGATCGTGGCCAAGATCGCGGGCTCCTATGGAGCCATCGAACGCAACGAGGCGAAGGCGGCGGCACGCAAAGGTCCAGATCAAATCAGGGCCTATGATCTTGTCCTCAAGGCGCGCGAGATCATGCAGTGGGACTGGACCAGCGAGAACTTTGCAGCGGCGCGCGATGCCTTGCATCAAGCCATCACGCTTGATCCCACCAATGCGCAGGCGCGCAGAGAGCTCGCCTGGCTTGCCGTGATCGGCTGGGTCTTCGGCCTCGACCAGGCGCCGGTGCCGCCCGACGAGATCACCGCGCAGGCGACCAAGGCCGTCGAGTTGGACCCTGCCGACGCGCGCGCCAGGATGGTGTCGGCGTCGGCCTATTTCTTCGCCAAGCGACTAGACCAATTTGAGCGCGAAGCCAATCAGGCCCTGACACTTGCCCCCTACGACGCCGAGATCACCGCCGTTCTCGCCTGCATGATTTCGGCCTCGGGCGACCATGAGCGCGGTGTGGCCTTGGCCGAGAAGGCGAACGCGCTCAATCCCGATGCCAGCATCGGCTGGTATCACTCGACGGTCTATACCGCGGCCTACCTGAACGGGGATTACGAGCGCGCGCTCGAGGTGGCGCGGCAGGACCAGGACGACGAGATGTCCTATTCGTTCCTCGAGATCATTCCGATCTACGGTCAGCTCGGACGGAAACAAGAGGCGCTCGCGGCGTGGCGCAAGCTGCAGACCTTCATCCCCGGCGCCTCGGCCAAGACCTTCGAGGACTGGTGGCGCTTGTGGAACATGCCGGAGGCCGACATCGCCAAACTGATGGATGGGGTCCACAAATCCGGCGTGCTCAGCGCCGAGGGGTAGCCCCACGTCGGGCGTTACGCCGGGGTTTAGCGGCGGCGCCTTCTCTGGGTCGCCATTCCCCCTACTTCAAGCTCGGGAAATTGAACTCGGCGCCGCGGCGGATGCCGGTCGGCCAGCGCGCGGTCACGGTCTTGAGCCGCGTGTAGAAATGCACGCCCTCGGGGCCATAGACCGAATGGTCGCCGAACAGCGACCGCTTCCAGCCGCCGAAGGAATGATAGGCCACGGGCACCGGGATCGGCACGTTGATGCCGACCATGCCGACCTCGATGCGGTCGGCGAAGGCGCGCGCGGTGTCGCCGTCGCGGGTGAAGATGGCGGTGCCGTTGCCATATTCGTGGGCGTTGACGAGGCCCGCGGCCTCTTCGTAGTCGCCGGCGCGCACCACGCAGAGAACGGGGCCGAAAATCTCGGTGTTGTAGATGGTCATATCCTTGGTGACGCGGTCGAACAGCGAGCCGCCGAGGAAATAGCCGCCCTCGTAGCCCTGAAGCTCGAGGCCGCGGCCGTCGACGACGAGCTCGGCCCCTTCCTTCACGCCTTGATCGATGAGCCCCTCGATGCGCCGCTTGGCTTCCGCCGTGATCACCGGCCCCATCTCGGACTCGGGGTCGGTGGCTGGACCGACCTTCATGGTGCGGATCTTGGGCGCGAGCGCCTCGACCAGCCGGTCCGCGGTGTTGTCGCCGACCGGCACCGCGACCGAGATCGCCATGCAGCGCTCGCCGGCGGAGCCGAAGCCCGCGCCCATCAGCGCATCGACGGCTTGGTCCATGTCGGCGTCAGGCATGACGATCATGTGGTTCTTGGCGCCGCCGAGCGCCTGCACCCGCTTTCCGGCGGCGCAACCCCGCGTATAGACATGTTCCGCGATCGGGGTCGAGCCGACGAAGCTCACGGCCTTGACGTCGGGATGATCGAGCAGCGCGTCGACAGCCTCCTTGTCGCCGTGGACGACATTGAGCACGCCAGGCGGGAAGCCCGCCTCCTGGAACAGCTCCCAGATCAGCATCGAGGTTGAGGGATCGCGCTCCGACGGCTTGAGCACGAAGGTGTTGCCGCAAGCGACGGCCACCGGATACATCCACATCGGCACCATGGCCGGGAAGTTGAACGGCGTGATGCCGGCGACAACACCGAGCGGCTGACGGTCGGACCAGCTGTCGATCTCGGGTCCGACATTGCGGCTGTACTCGCCCTTGAGAAGATGCGGAATGCCGCAAGCGAAATCGACCACGTCGATGCCGCGGGCGAGCTCCCCGAGGGCATCGGCATGGGTCTTGCCGTGCTCGCTCGAGATCACGCGGGCGATGTCGTCGGCGTTCCTCTCGAGCAGCTCCTTGAAGCGGAACATCGGCTTGACGCGCTTCAACGGTGGCGTCGGGCCCCAGCTCTCGGCCGCCCGCCTGGCGGCGGCAACGGCGGCATCCACCTCGGCAACGGTCGAGAGCGGCACGCGCGCCGTCTCCTCACCCGTCGCGGGGTTAAAGACAGGCGCGAGCCGCCGCGAGGCCGACCTCACTCTCCGGCCGTCGATGGCGTTGTCGATAATGTGCATGGCCGCGCGCGAGCCCTAATGTGCTGCCTTGAGGACGCCGGAGAGGATCTCGACGAGCTGGTCGATCTCCGCCTTGGAGATGATGAGTGGCGGCGACAGCGCGATGATGTCGCCGGTGGCGCGGACGAGAAGGCCGCGCTCGAAGGCCTCGACGAAGCGGGTATGGGCGCGGCGTCCCGGCGCGTCCGGAAGGGGCTCGAACTCGACGGCGCCGATCAGCCCGATATTGCGGACGTCGATGACGTGGGGCAGTCCTTTGAGCGAGTGCACCGCTTCCTGCCAATAGGGCGCGAGCTCCGAGGCGCGCGTCAAAAGCCCCTCCTCCTTATAAATCTCGAGCGTGGCGATCGAAGCGGCGCAGGCAAGCGGATGGCCGGAATAGGTGTAGCCGTGGAAGAAGTCGATGGCGTCTTCCGGGCCGGCCATGAAGGCCTGATGGATCTTCGAGGTCACGAACACCGCGCCCATGGGCACGGCGCCGTTGGTGACGCCCTTCGCCGTGGTGATGATGTCGGGCGAGACGTCGAAATAGTCGGCGCCAAACGGGGTGCCGAGGCGGCCGAAGGCGGTGATGACCTCATCGAAGATGAGGAGGATGTCGTGCTTGGCGCAGATCGCAGCCAGCCGCTTGAGGTAGCCCTTGGGCGGGACCAGGACGCCCGCCGAACAAGCCACCGGCTCGACGATCACGGCAGCGATGGTCGAGGCGTCATGAAGCGCGACAAGACGCTCGAGGTCGTCGGCAAGCTCGGCGCCATGCTCCGGCTCGCCGCGGCTGAAGGCGTTGCGGGCGAGGTCGTGGGTGTGGCGAATGTGGTCGACCCCGGCCAACAGCGCGCCGAACATCTTGCGGTTGTTGGTGATGCCGCCGACCGACATGCCGCCGAAATTGACGCCGTGATAGCCGCGCTCGCGCCCGATCAGCCTCGTCTTCGCGCCGTTGCCCTTGGCGCGATGATAGGCGAGCGCGATCTTGAGCGCGGTCTCGACGGATTCCGATCCGGAATTGGTGAAGAACACGTGGTCGAAGCCGGGCGGCGCGACATTGACGAGCTTGGAGGCGGCTTCGAAGGCCTTCGGGTGGCCCATCTGAAAGGTGCCGGCGAAATCGAGCTCGCCCGCCTGCTGGCGGATCGCCTCGACGATCTTCGGGCGGCAATGGCCGGCGTTGACGCACCACAGGCCGGAGGTGCCGTCGAGCACGCGGCGGCCATCGGAGGCGGTGAAGTACATGCCTTCGGCACTGACAAACAGGCGTGGCGCCTTCTTGTACTGGCGGTTCGCCGTGAATGGCATCCAGAATGCTTCGAGATCATTGGTCGCGAGCTTGGCGCTCATGTCATTGCCTCGTAACGATGTGCTGTCGATCGAGAGCGGCTCAAGCGACCCGGGTCACGGCTTCGCTGAGGCTCGTCTCAAAGATGTCCATGCCCTCGCGCACCAGGCCGTCGCTCGCGGTGAGCGGGACCAGGAAGCGAATCACGTTGCCGTAGGTGCCGCAGGACAAAAGAATGAGACCGTTCTCGGTGGCAACCTTCATCAAGGTCTGGGTCAGCTGCGGCGCCGGCTCGCCGCTCGCGGTATCCTTGACCAGCTCGACGGCGCACATGGCGCCAAGACCTCTCACATCGCCGATGCAATTGAGGTTGGAGCGGCTTCTGATCTGATTGCAGCGATCGAGGATGATATCGCCGATGGCGTTGGCGCGGTCGCAGAGCTTCTCATCCGCGATGATGTCGAGCACGGCGTGCGCGGCGGCGCAAGCGACCGGGCTGCCCGCATAGGTGCCGCCGAGCCCGCCGGGGTTCGATGCATCCATGATGTCGGCGCGCCCGGTGATGGCCGAGAGCGGAAAGCCCCCCGCCAGCCCCTTGGCCATGGTCACGACGTCGGCTTTGACGCCGGAATGCTCAAGCCCGAACATCTTGCCGGTGCGGGCAAAGCCGGTCTGAATCTCGTCGGCGATGAGGAGGATGCCGTGCTCGTCGCACAGGGTCCGGAGAGCGCGGAGGAAATCGAACGGGGCGATATAGAAGCCGCCCTCGCCTTGCATCGGCTCGATGATGATGGCGGCGATGCTCGACGGATCGGCCGAGTATTTGAACAAGGCCTTGATGGCCTCGAGGCTCTGCTCGCTGGTGACGCCGTGATAGGTGTTGGGGAAGGCGACATTATATATGTCGGCGGGAAACGGCCCGAAGCCCTTCTTATAGGGCACGACCTTGCCGGTCAGGGCCATGCCCATGTGGGTGCGGCCGTGGAAGCCGCCGCTGAAGGAGATGATCCCCGGGCGGCCGGTAAAAGCGCGCGCGACCTTGACCGCGTTCTCGACGGCCTCGGCACCGGTCGACACCAGCATGGTCTTGGCGGAACCGTCGACGGGCGCGATGGCGTTCAGGCGTTCGGCGAGGCTGACATAATTCTCGTAAGGCGTGACCTGGAAGCAGACGTGGCTGAACGCCTTCATCTGCTCCTCGACGGCGGCGACAATCCTCGGATGCTGATGGCCGGTATTGACCACGGCGATGCCGGCGCCGAAGTCGATATAGCGCTTGCCCTCCTCGCTCCAGATCTCGGCATTTTTGGCGCGCTTGGCGTAGATCGCGGTGGCATGGCCGACGCCCCGCGGCACGGCCGCGGCTCTGCGCTCATGAAGCTCGGCTGAGAGTGCCATCCAAAACCTTCCGATCTCGTCTCGAGATGTTGTCGCGGGCCCGGCGTCAGGACTGGAGCACGACGGGGCTGGAGCCGTCCCAGCTCACCCACACTTTTTCGCCTTCGCCGAAATCGTCCTGGTCGAAGCGGGACCGGTTTGGGCGCGAGATGCGGATCAGGCAGCCGTTGTCGAGCACCACGTGGTAGATCGAAATATCGCCAAGATACGAGACGTTCTTGATTTCGCCCTTGGCGACGTTGTGGGCCTCCGGGCATTCGGGCACGGCGGGCGGCGCGCCGGCGTCCTTATGCAGGGTCATTTTCTCCGGACGGATCGCGACCCAAACCGACGACGCCTCCTTGCCGAGGACGGCGTGGGGGACATAGACGGGATGAGGCTCGAGCTCCGGACAGGCAACGGTCGCCTCGTCGGGCTTGTCGTCGATCAGGGTGCCCTCGAACATGTTCACCGAGCCGATGAAATCGGCGACGAAGCGAGAGGCCGGAAACTCGTAAAGGTCCGACGGCGTGCCAAGCTGGGCGATCGAGCCTTTGTTCATCACGGCGACGCGGCAGGCAATGGCCAATGCCTCGGTCTGGTCATGCGTGACCATGATGAAGGTGATGCCGACCTTCTGCTGCAGCTGCGACAGCTCGAAGCGCATGGCCTCGCGCAATTTGGCGTCGAGCGCCGAGAGTGGCTCGTCAAGCAGCAGCACCTTCGGCTTCTTCACCAGCGCCCGGGAGAGCGCCACACGCTGACGCTGGCCGCCCGACAACTGATCAGGCATACGCGCGCCTAGGTGGCCGAGCTGCACGAGGTCCAACGCCTCCTGCACGCGCTTGTCCCGCTCAGCCTGGGGCACGCCCTCGATCTTGAGGCCGTAGGCGACATTGTCGGCGACCGTCATGTGCGGAAACACGGCGTAAGACTGAAACACCATATTCACGGCGCGCCGATTGGGCGGGATTTCCGCCATGTCCTGGCCGTCGATCAGGATGTGGCCTTCGGTCGGGACTTCGAGGCCGGCAAGCATGCGCAACAGGGTGGTCTTGCCGCAGCCAGAGGGCCCGAGCAGCGCGAAGAACTCTCCGGGCATGATGTCGAGGCTGACATTGTCCACCCCGACCGTCGAGCCCCACCGCTTCGAAATGTTGCGGAAGCTGATGATGGGCTTGGCGGTGGTTTCCGCGTCCTTGGCTAACGCTTGGTCCACGGCGTTTATCCTTTCCCCTTCTGCGCTCTACTCTGCATCACCATCATCACGATCATGAGCACGATAGTGAGCAGGATCAGCATGGTCGATGCGGCATTGACCTCAGGATTCACCGAGAATCGCAGCATGGAATAGACCTTGACCGGGAAGGTGATGGTGTCAGGCCCTGAGGTGAAAAAGGTGATGACGAAGTCGTCGAGCGACAGGGTGAAGGCGAGCAGACCGCCGGCGATCAGCGCCGGGCGCATATGGGGGAGAAGAACGTCGCGGAATGCCTGCCAATCGTTGGCGCCGAGATCGCGGGCCGCCTCTTCCTGTTCCTTGTTGAAGCTCGCGAGCCTCGCGCCGACGACGAGCGCGACGAAGGGGAAACAGAACGAGACATGGGCGATGATGATCGATCCGAGACTGAGCGGCCACATGAGATCGTTGGGCCACGGAACGACGCGGGTGAAGAACAAGAGCATGGAGACACCCATGCAAATCTCCGGCACCACCAGCGGCAGCGTGAAGGCGCCTTCCACGGCGGTTTTTCCCGTGAACCGGTACCGCCAGAGGAGAATCGCGGCGAGAGCGCCAATGGCCAGCGAAATGATCGTCGCGAAAAAGGCGATGGTCAGCGAGTTGGCGAAGGCGATCATCAGCACCTGATCGTTGAAAAGCTTATGGTAGTAATTGAGCGTGAACCCGCGCCACACGATATTGCGCTTGGAGTCGTTGAAGCTGAAGGCGATCAGCGCGATGAGCGGCGCATAAAGGAAGAAGAACACGCCGAACAGCCAAGCGCGCATCTGCCACGTGCGATTATATTCGAGGGGGGCGCGTCGCAGGGCCATGGTTATATCCCGTGACCCTCGGCGGCTTTGCCGCGGCTGAAATAGGCGCGGAGCGCGATGGCGCCGAACGTCGCATACATCAGCAGGAAGGACAGCGCGGCGCCGAACGGCCAGTCATTGGCCTTCTTGAATTGGCGCTCGATGACGTTGGCGATCATCTGGCTGTCGGGGCCGCCGAGAAGATCCGGGGTGAGATAGGCGCCGAGCGCCGGCACGAAGGTAATGATGATGCCGGAGATGATTCCAGGCAGCGCGAGCGGCACCACGATCGAGAACAGCGTGCGGAAATGCCCGGCGCCAAGGTCGAGGCTCGCCTCGATCAGGGATTTGTCGAGCCGGTCGAGCGCGGCGTAAAGCGGCAGCACCATGAAGGGTAGATGTACGTAGACGAGCCCCACCACCACGGCAAAATTGTTATAGAGCATCTGAAGCGGCGTGAAGTCGCCGAGCGGCTGCAAGCCCACCAAGGTCATGAGCCAGCTGGCATTGTCCCAAAACCATCTCAGGGTGAAATTGACGTAGCCCTCGGTGCGCAGCACCGCGATCAGCGCATAGGTGCGGATCAAGAGGTTGGTCCAGAACGGCAGCATGACGAGCAGCAGCATCCACGGCCGCCAGCGCTCGCTGGCGAAGACGATGGAAAGCGCCACCGGGAAGCCGATGATGAGACAAAGCAGCGTGGTGACGCCGGCGACGAAAATCGACTTGAAGAAGATGCCAAGGTAGAGCGGCTGGAGGGCGCGCACGTAATTGGCGAAGGTGCCGGTGATGTCGACTTCGGTCAGGCCGACATTCTGACCGAAGCTGTAGCCCCAGACGATCGCGAGCGGAGCGAGGAAGAACGCTACCACCCAGACGATGGGCGGTAGCGCCGTTGCCAAGAAGGTCAGCCGACGCTCTTGGGTCTGGGTTGCCATGGCGGCTCTTCTCCTGTCGCTCGCTCGTTAGATCACATGCGTCCAATCAAGCCGCGCGTAGACGCGTCATCGCTTCGTCGAGAAGGCGCGTATATTCGGGCCCGAGGTAGTTCGGATATTCGCATTTGGCCATGACCTCGGCCGGCGGGAAGATCACCGTATTGTCCTTGTAGGAGGCCGGCATCAACGCCACGGCGGCCGCGTTCGGCGACGGATATTTGATTGTCTCCGAGATCTCGGCGCCGACTTTCGCGTTCAAGATGAAGTTGATGAACTCGAGAGCATTTTCGGGATGCGGCGCGCCCTTGGGGATCGCCAACGTGTCGGATTGCTTCATGGCGCCTTCCTTGGGCACGACGAAGTCGAGGTCGTCGTCCTCGATCATGACCTGCGCGATGTCGCCGTTGTACTCCATCACCACGTCGACCTCGCCGGACAGCAACAGGTCCTGACCATTGTCCTCGTGGAAGGACTTGATGTTCGGCTTCTGCTTGATGAGCATGGCCTCGGCCTGCTTGAGCACCTCAGGCGACTTGTCGTTGATGGAATGGCCGAGATACTTGAAGCAATTGCGGAACAGCTCGCTGGCGTCCGACATGACGGCAATGCGGCCCTTATAGACGTCGGAATCGAACAGCCACTTCCAGCTATCCGGGACCTCTTTGACCTTGGACTTGCGATAGCCGATGCCAATCACGAGCCAGGTATAGGGCATGCTGTATTTGCGGCCGGGGTCGTATGGCGCGTCGTCGATGAAGGCCGGCGCCACGTTCTTGATGTTTGGAATCTTAGCGTGATCGAGCGGCTCGAGCATCTCCGCCTGAATCATGCGCTCGACAAACTCGCTGCCCGGAACGATGACGTCGAAACCGGGGTTGCCGGCGCGGAGCTTGGCGAACAGTTCGTCATTGGTGGCGAACAGGCTCATATTGACGTCGATGCCGGTCTCCTTCTGGAAGTCCGGGAGCGTGGTCTCGCCGATATAGGTGTCCCAGTTGTAGAAATTGAGCTTCTTCTCCTCCGCGGCCCAGGCGGGGCGGGTCTTGCTCGAGAGGCTGATGCCGATGGCGGCGGCGCCGAGGCCTTGCAACACTGAGCGCCGTGACTTGGGTTTGGTGAGAAATTTGGGGTGCGCGTCGTCGGTCATACTCACTCTCTCCTATGCTTGGTGGACGTGGGGCTTCGTTTTTGCTTTGGCCTCCGTAAGGTCGCGCGGAACCGATTATGGCCGCTGCCCGCCAACCTCGCTAGCTCATTCAATAGCCAGTTGCCCGTCGGGCGTGCCTGTTCAGGCATCAATGGCCCCCAGGCAGATGTATTTGGTCTCGAGATACTCCTCCAAGCCTTCGGCGGCGCCCTCGCGGCCGAGGCCGGATTCCTTGACCCCGCCGAACGGCACCACCTCGTTGGAGAAGATGCCCTCGTTGACGCCGACCATGCCGGCGTCGAGCTTCTCGGCGACCCGCCAGGCGCGGCTCAAATTCCGGCTGAACAGATAGGCGGCGAGGCCGAACGGGGTGTCGTTGGCGAGCCTGATGGCGTCGGCCTCGGTGTCGAAGCGCTCAAGCGCGGCGACGGGGCCGAAGATCTCCTCGCGCGCGATCTCCATGTCGGGGGTGACGTCAATCACGACCGCGGGCCGATAGAACAAGCGGCCCGGCGGCATCGACCCCGCCGCCGGTCAGAACCTTGGCGCCCTTCGTGACGGCGTCGCCGACCAGGGTCTCGACCTTGGCGACGGCCTCGCTCGTGATCAGGGGCCCGATGCCGACGCCGGCCTCGGTGCCGGGACCAACCGTGAGCTTCTTCACCGCCTCGACCAGCGCCGCGGCGAAGCGGTCATAGATGCCGGACTGCACCAGGATGCGGTTGGCGCAAACGCAGGTCTGGCCGGCATTGCGATATTTGGAGGCCATGGCGCCGGCGACGGCCTGGTCGAGATCGGCGTCGTCGAAGACGAGAAGCGGCGCGTTGCCGCCGAGCTCGAGGGTGAGCTTCTTCACCGTGTCGGCGCACTGCCGGTAGAGGATCTTGCCGACCTCGGTCGAGCCGGTGAAGGACAGCTTGCGCACTCTGCCGTCCTCGCAGAACACCTTGCCGACAGCGGCCGCATCCTTGGTGGTGACGATATTGAGCACGCCCGCCGGCACGCCGGCGTCGATGGCGAGCTTGGCGATGGCGAGCGCGCAAAGCGGCGTCTCCGCGGCCGGCTTGACCACGATGGTGCAGCCCGAGGCGAGCGCCGGCGCCACCTTCCGGGTGATCATGGCGATGGGGAAGTTCCACGGCGCGATGGCCGCGACGACGCCGATCGGCTGCTTGATGGTGAGATAGCGCTTATTCGCGAAGGTGGTCGGAATGGTGCGGCCGTAGGCGCGCTTGCCTTCCTCGGCGAACCACTCGACGAACGAGGCGCCATAGGCGACCTCGGCGCGCGCTTCGGCCAGGGGCTTGCCCTGCTCGCTCGTCATCAGCTGGGCCAAGGTCTCGGTCTCGGCGGTGATGAGGTCGAACCAGCGCCTGAGGATCGTCGCCCGCTCCTTCGCGGTCTTGGCCGACCAGGCCGGCAACGCGCGGGCGGCGGCGTCGATGGCGCGCTTCGCCTCCGCGGGACCGAGGTCGGGAACGGCCGCCAGTTCGGCGCCGGTGGCAGGATCCGTCACGGCAAAGGTCTTGGGCGAGGTCACCCACTGACCGTCTATCAAGGCCGCGGACGGGAACTTCTTGGCGATCATGGTCATGGCGTTCCTCCGTCAGCGTATGGTGATCGAGACCGATTTCAGGTCGGCATATTTATATAGTGCGTGGAGCGAACGGTCGCGTCCAAAGCCCGACTGCTTGAAGCCGCCGAACGGCATGGTGATGTCACAGGCGTCCCAGCCATTGACCCAGACGAGGCCGGCCCTGATCTCCCGCGCGGCGCGGTGCGCGAGCGAGACGTCACGGGTCCATAGGCCGGCGGCGAGGCCGTAGACGGTATCATTGGCGAGGCGAATGGCCTCGTCCGGCTCGCGGAAACGAGTCACGGCCAGGACGGGGCCAAACACCTCTTCGCGGGCGAGTGCGGCTTGCGGTGCCACGCCATCGAAGACCGTCGGTTCGACATAGAAGCCGCCCGAATCGATGCGCGCCCGCTTGCCGCCAAGACGGAGTGCCGCGCCCTCGCGGGCGGCGCCGTCGATGTAGCGCAAAGTGGTGTGCATCTGATCGGCCGAAACCATGGCGCCGAAGCTCGTTGCCGGCTCGAGCGGATCGCCGGGGACGATGCCTTGAGCGATGGCCAGCACCTTGTCGAGGAAGGCATCGGCAATATCCTCATGCACCAGGAGCCGGGAAGCCGCGGTGCAGACCTCGCCCTGATTGTAGAAGATGCCCCAAGCGGCCTGGACTGCGGCGGCGTCGAGGTCCGGGCAATCGGCGAACACGATCTGCGGCGACTTGCCGCCAAGCTCGAGACTGACGCGCTTGAGATTGCTCTCGCCTGAATATTGCATCAGGAGGCGGCCAACGGCGCCGGAGCCGGTGAAGGCGATCATGTCGACGTCCCGGTGCAGCGCGAGCGCCTTGCCGGCGGCGGCGCCGAAGCCCGGGACGACATTGAGGACGCCGGCGGGAAGGCCGGCTTCGAGCGCCAATTGCCCGAGCTTGAGCGCGGTCAGGGGCGACTGTTCGGCAGGCTTGAGCACCACGGAATTGCCCATGGCGAGCGCCGGCGCCACCTTCCACATCGCCATCAAGAGCGGGAAGTTCCACGGCACGATGGCGCCAATGACGCCGAGCGGCTCATGCACGGTGAAGGAGAAGCGGTCGCTGGTACCGGGGCCGACCTCGCCATAGATCTTGTCGAGCGCCTCGGCGTAGTAGCGGAGCGTGCTGAACCACGCCCGGGATGTCGCCTTTGAGAGCGTTCTTGATCGGCTTGCCGACATCGAGGCTCTCGAGCACGGCAAGCGTCTCGGCGTCGCGCTTGATGAGGTCGGCGAGCGCGAACAGCACGCGCTTCTTGTCGCGATAATGCAGGTTGCGCCAGCGCCCATCGTCGAAGGCGCGGCGGCCGGAGGCCACGGCGGCATCGATATCGGCGGCATCACATTCGGCGACGCCGTTCAGCACCGTGCCGTTGCGCGGAGTGACATTGTCGAAGCGGCGGCCGCCGAGGCTCGGCTGCAGGCGGCCGTCGATCACCGCGTCACGCGGCAGCTCGATGGCTTTTGCGACCTGTTCGAAATGTGCCAGCGACGTCATGGCGGCCTCACGCGACTTGCGAATACCAAAGGTGATCGAGCGGGGTGACGATGCGCTCGAAATTGCAGCGTTCGGCATGTTTCAGGCGCGAGAACACGTCCTGAAAGGACGCGCCGAAGGCGCCGCGAACGATGTCCGAGCTCTGGAACAGGTCGAGCGAGTTGATCCACGCGGTCGGCAGCGGCGGCGCCTCGATGATCTCGGCGTTGCCCTCGGCCGCGGGACCGGGATCGACCTGATTGGCGATGCCGTAATTGATGCCGGCCAGGATCGAAGCGATGACGAGGTAAGGATTGGCGTCGGCGCCGGCGACGCGATGCTCGATGCGGGTCGAGGCGCCGTTGCCGTGGGGAATGCGCAACGCCACGGTTCGATTGTTGAAGCCCCAATGGGCGGCCATGGAGACATAAGCCTTCGGCACGTAGCGCCGGTAGGCATTGGCCGACTGCGCCCACACCGCCATGAAATGGGCCATGGTCTCGCGCAAGCCGCCAAGCGCGTGGCGGAACAGCGGCGAGATGGGATCGCCGGCAAACACGTTCTCCCCGGACTGATCGAGCAGGCTCAGATGAATGTGCATGCCGGAGCCGGCCCAGTCGTGGTGCGGCTTGGCCATGAAGGTGGCGTCGAGCTGGTGCGCCCGCGCCGCGGCCTTGACCGCGCGCTTGAGCAGGAGGCCGTCGAGGGCCGCCGCGACGGCGTCGGCGCGATGCACGAGATTGATCTCGAACTGGCCGGGGCCGGATTCCTGCATCACGGCATCGACCGGAAGCCCTTGCGCCTCGCAGATACGGTAGACGTCGTCGATGAAGGGCGCGAGCGCATCGAGTTCCTCGAAGCCGAAGGTCAGCGGCCGCCCGGGGTCGGCGGAGAGCCCTTCCGGCGTGTGCAGCACGAAGGCGCCATTGGTGGTCCTGCTGGTGACGTAGAATTCGAGCTCGACGGCGGCCACCGGCGTTTGGCCAGCGCGCCGGAAGCGCTCGACCTGATCGGCCAGGACCGAGCGCGGGTCGAGCTCGTCCTTGACGTCGAGCACCATCACCGCTTGCGCGTGGCGGCCGTCGCCGACCGGGATCGGCACCAAGGTGCGCGACAGGAGATGGCAATGGTGGTCGGGATCGCCGGTCTCCCACAACCGGCCAGTCTCTTCGACGCAATTGCCGAGCGGGTCCATGATGAACACCGAGGTCGGCATGGTGATGCCGCTCTTGACGACGCCGAGGAGGTCGGACCGGCGGATACGCTTGCCGCGCGGGATGCCGTTGATGTCGAACATGAAAGCGTCGATCCACTGCACCACCGGGTTGGCATCGAGAAAGGCCTTGGCTTCGTCGGTGGTGAGCCTCGTGTTGGTCATGATGTGACGCCCTTGGCGGCGGCGCCGAAGCGGCGGAACAGCTTGGTCGACACGGGGTTCTGCTTCGCCGCCCATTCCGGGTGCCACTGCACGCCGAGGCAGAATGCCTCGTCGTCGGGACCGCGCACGGCCTCGATCAGGCCGTCCTCGGAGAACGCCTCCGGCCGCAAGCCCTCGGCGAGGCGGGCAATGCCTTGCGAATGCAGCGAATTGACCAACAGCTGATCGCTACCGACCCAGTCGCGCAATTTGCCGCGAAGGTGGACGTGGTGCACGGCGCCATACATCTCGTCGAGGGGAAGCTCGTAGTTCGGGCGGTGATCCTTATGTCCGTTCACATCGTGAACGGCCTGATACAGGCTGCCGCCGAGCGCGACGTTCAGCTCCTGAAAGCCGCGGCAGATGGCGAATAGCGGCGTCTTCTTTTCGATCGCGGCGCGGATCAGCGGCAGCGTCAGCGCATCGCGGAACGGATCGAGCGCGTCTGGCTTGACCGGCGGCTCGTCGCCATAATGCTCCGGCGCGACGTTGGAAGGACTTCCCGTGAGCAGGATGGCGTCGGCGACGTCGAGGAGCGTCTGGATGTCGGAGATGCCGGGGCCGACCGGCACCAGAAGCGGCTGGCACTCCGCGACCTCGGCGATCGCCGTCGCATATTTGCGGCCCACGGCGTCAAAGACATAGCCGTCGATCAGCTTGGTGCAAGCCGGGATGACGACAATGGGACGGCTCATGCGGCGACCTCGCCGGCAACATCGCTGAGGGTGAGGTCGAGGGCGCGGCGGATCACCGCCTCGGCCTCGTCGAATTGCTTCTGCTCCCAGATCAGCGGCGGCGACATGACCATGGTGTCGAACACCGCGCGCATGATGAAGCCTTCACGGAAGAAATGATCGCGGCAGATCAGGCCGACGCGGCCGGGATCGGCGAAGCGGCGGCGGTGGCGCTTGTCGGCGACGAGCTCGATGGCGCCGAGCAGGCCGACCGAACGCACTTCGCCGACCAGCGGATGGTCCTTGAATTTCGCCAGCATCTTCGCGAGGGCCGGAGCGCCGAAATCCCTGACGCGCGGGACCAGGCGCTCGCGCTCGATGATCTCGAGATTCTTCAGCGCGACGGCGCAGGCGACCGGGTGACCCGAGAACGTATAGCCGTGGTTGAAGTCGTCGTCATGGGCCATCAGCACGTCGACGATGTCGTCGCCGACCAGCACGCCGGACAGCGGCAGATAGCCCGAGGTCACCGCCTTGGCGAAAGTGATCAGGTTGGGGCGGATGCCGTAGTACTCGGAGGCAAACCAGGTGCCGAGGCGGCCGAAGCCGGTGATCACCTCGTCGGCCAGGAGCAGGATGCCGTATTTGTCGACGATGCGCTGGATCTCCGGCCAATAGTTCGCCGGCGGAATCTTGACGCCGCCCGCGCCCTGCACCGGCTCGCCGGCGAAGGCGGCGACATTCTCGGGCCCGACCGCGAGGATCTCATCCTCGAGCGCGCGCGCGGCGCGGAGACCAAACTCCTCACGCGTCTCGCCGTCTTTCGACTCGCCATACCAATAGGGATCCATGATGTGACGGAAGCCCTCATAAAGCGGATAGCTGTGGGCATGCATATGGGCCATGCCGCTCATGGAAGCCGCGGCGATGGTCGAGCCGTGATAGGCGTTCTTGCGCGAGATGATGATACGGCGCTTGGGCTCGCCCTTCAGCACCCAATAGTGGCGGATCAGGCGGATCGCGGTGTCGTTCGATTCCGAGCCGGATGAACCGTAGAATACCTGGTTGAGATTGTCGGGCGCGATCTCGGCGAGCTTCCGCGACAGGGCGACGACGGGGGGATGGGTGGTGCGGAAGAAGGTGTTGTAGAACGGCAGCTGGAGCATCTGCTCGTAGGCCGCCTCGGCGAGCTCCTTGCGGCTGTGGCCGAGATTCGCCGTCCACAGACCGGCCATGCCGTCGAGAATGCAGTTGCCTTCGCTGTCCCAAATGTAGGGCCCATCGCCGCGGACAATGACGCGGGCGCCGCCCGACCGCAGCGATTTGTGGCTGGTGAAGGGGTGGAGATGATGGAGAGCGTCGAGCTCTTGATAATGTTCGGTCTGATATTGATTCGTCACCTTAAGAACCTCCAGCGGAGCGTGACCCGAGGGCCGGCCGATTAGTGCTGGAAGCTCCCATGGGGCGTGTAGCCGATGCGGGCGCAGAGCAGGAGCAGCACCGCCTTCGGATTCAGTCCGCGCAAGGTCACGGTCGATGGAGAAGGAAACGTGTCGGTGCGCTCGCGGCGCATCCTGGCAGGTCGTATCGTTCGTTCGGCGATCGGTCCGAAGCCGGTCACACTGCACCTCCGCCGTCTCCCACCCGCTGCCGCCGAGGACCGCCTTGACAGGGGCTGACGAGCGGGTATGGCTACAGCGAAGAGTTTATTGGCTACGGTGTAGAATTGTCAAGGCAGGCAGCGCGCAAGGCCGTCACTCCCAAGCCCCGCGGCCGGCGGGGACTCGACCGCAACGACATCCTCGATGCGGCCTTCGACATGCTGTCGCGCGACGGCGAGGTGGGCTTTTCGGTGCGCAAACTCGGGCAGCGCATCGGCGTCGATCCCATGACCGTGCTGCATCATTTCGGCTCCAAGGACGAGCTGACGCGACGGATCGCCGACCGGGCGCTGGCCACGGTCGAACTCCCCGTCCCCAGCGGCGATTGGCGCAGCGACCTCCGCCATGTCGCGGCCGCTTACCGGGATCTTGCTCACCGCCATCCGCGGCTATTCCACCTGCATTTCCGCTTTCACGCCACGGGGCCGGCCGACCATGTCTCGAGCGAGGTGGTCTACCGGGCCTTGCGCAGCGCCGGCTTGCCGGATGCCGAGGCCGCCGGGCTCGGGCTCGCCTTCTACGCCTTCATCCTCGGCTACGCGCTCGCGGAAGCCGAGGGCCTGTTGCAGCCGATCAGCGACGAGGACGAGGCCGAACTCAAGGGGCTCGACCCCCTCGCCTGCCCGGCAACGCTCGCCTTGATCCCGGCCTTCAAGACGCTCGATCCCGATGCGGCCTTCGACGCCTCGGTCGCGGCCTTCATCGACGGGGTCGCCTGCCGGTGCACGCCAGGCTCTGCCCCTCGACCTCACGCCGATGACCTCTCACGGGGGCGGCTTCGCGCCGCGGGATCGGCAGCGGAGCAGCAGCGGCGATAGCGCCGGAAATGCGCCGAGGTGGGCTGAACCTCACGGCTGCAACTCACGGTAACAACACCCCGCGTGTCGGTTGCGCTGAGCTTGACATTTGTCAAGCAAATCATCTGTGACAGGTGGCATGAAACTCGAAGGAACTTTACTTCGGACTGTCAATAACCGAATATTCGACCTTGAAGCACGGCCTTTAGAAGCCGGCTCAGGAAGCGCTCCGCAGGTCTCCAATTCGGTCCCGAGTGGCCCGGTCCGCATTGAGGGTGCAGCGCTTCTTGCGTCTCGAAGGAGACTGCAACAGTGCCGACGAACTTCCTCCTTGTCGACGATCACCCCCTGTTCCTGGAAGCCATGCGGCTTGTGGTGCAGAGCGCCTTCCCCGGTGCCGTCGTGCACGAGGCTGCGTCGATCGAATCGGCGCGCGCGGCGATCGACCAGGAATGCGGCAAGCTCGACCTCGTGCTCCTCGATCTCTCGATGCCGGGAACCCAGGGCCTCGAGGGACTGCTCGAGCTCAGGACCTGTTACCCGAAGCTGCCCATCGTCATTGTCTCGGCACTCGAGGATTCCCGCATTGTCCATGAGGTGCTCACCTATGGCGCGGCCGGTTTCATCTCCAAATCGGCCCGCGGCTCGGAGCTTGCCAACGCCATTCGCGAGGTGCTGGCGGGCTCCATCGTACTGCCTGCGGGCTACCAGCTGCCGCAGGCAGGCGCCCGCAACTCCGGCTGCGATTTGAGCGCCAAGCTCGCGACGCTGACGCCGCAACAGGTCCGTGTGCTGCAGATGCTGCGGCAGGGCAAGCTCAACAAGCAGATCGCCTATGAACTCGGCGTCGGCGAGACGACGGTGAAAGCGCATGTCTCCGAGATTTTGCGCAAGCTCAAGGTCGCGTCGCGGACGCAAGCGGTGATCGAGGTGGCAAGGATCGACTTCGACACCATCCTGGCGCAAAGCCACGCCACCGAGGCGTCCTGACGGGGACTGCCGAGCCTCGGTGTCGCGCCGCGATCGCGCCGGGATTTCAGGCCAACAGATGCGCCATCAAGGCGCGCAGCTCCGCCGGCTTCACCGGCTTGAGCAGAAGCTCGCACCGGCTCTTCTGCGCCTTGAGGGCGATCTCGGCGGAATGGTCGGCCGTGACGATCACCACCGGCAGCTCCCGGTTGGTGAGGCTGCGCAGCCGCTCCACCGCGGCAAGGCCGGACTCGCCGTGGTCGAGGTGATAGTCAGCGAGCACGATGTCCGGGCGCAGCTCCGAGGCGATGACGGCGTCGAGCTGGGCCATGCTGCGCACGGTGTAGGCCTCGCACGACCATCGCTCGAGCAGCGCCTGCATGGCCTCGAGAACGGCAACATCGTTGTCGATGACGAGAACCTTGGCGCCTTCCAGGCCGAAGCCCCGGGTGATGCTCGGGATTACCGGGCTCTTGGCGCGCGTCACGACTTGCGACGTAAACGGCGCCGTGATCGAAAACCGCGTGCCGTGGCCGACCTCTGACGACAGGTCGAGAGGATGGCCGAGCGCCTCGGCCATGCGCTGTACGATGGAAAGTCCGAGACCGAAGCCGCCGATGTCGGGTTGGTCGGTCAAAGGACCGCGCTGAAATTCCTCGAAGATCATCTTGCGCTCGGCCGGCGGGATGCCGGGTCCGGTGTCGCTCACTTCGATCACCACATTACTGCCGCGGCGCGTGGCGAGCAGCTTGATCTCACCACGCTGGGTGTACTGCACGGCATTGGCGAGCAGGTTCTGGAGAATTCGCCGCAACATCAGTGGATCGGAGATCACCGAGAGGAGATTGGATTGGCAGGTGAGGCCGAGCCTCTTGGATTGCGCCAAAGGCTCCAGGTCGACCGCCAAGGAGGCAAACAGCTCGTCGAGCGACACCGGCTGTCGCGTCGGGGTGATGGCGCCGGCTTCGAGCTTGGAGATGTCGAGAATGGATTTCAGCAACTCCTCGATGGTCGCCAGCGCGTGGCCGATGGCGTCGGCGAGACGGCGCTGATACGGCGTGGCGTGCGGATCGTAGAGCGCGCTGACTGACAACCGCGCCGCGTGGAGAGGCTGCAATAGATCGTGTCCCACCGCGGTGAAGAAGCGGGTCTTGAAACGATTGGCACGTTCCGAGGCGTCGCGCGCCGCGGAGAGCTCGTCATTGGTGCGTTCGAGGCGGCCCAGCGCATTCTTCAAATCCTCGGTGCGGCCGCGCACCTGGCCCTCGAGAGCGATGGCGGTCTGGAACAAGGAGTAGGCGCTAGCGTGCGGATCCGTCGACATCTCGACGCGTTGCATCAGCGCCGAATTGATCTTGGTGAGCTTCGCGATCTGCCGCTTGAGCTGGTCGGCTTCCGACACCACCGACGCCGACATGGGTTCTTGAGACATCTCCTCCTCATCTCCTTTGACGCACAGGTCGCCTCCTACCGGCGCCCAGCAATCTCATCCTATGAGCGCAGGCAAGGCAAGCCGATCGCCTGCGCTGCGCGGCTTCCTGCCAATAGGGGACTGAAACATAATCATTATTCTCCGCTGGCTGAGGGGTCTCACCCGGTGCTTCTCCTGGCTTCAGGATGAGTGCACCTTGCTAGGCGCGCCTCGGCATCATTGAGGAATGCACCCAGGATCGCTGCGGTCTCGTTCGGAAGTTGATCCACGAAGAAGTGGCCGGCGGGCAACGCCGCAGCAGTGACCTGCTCGCAGCGCCCGCGCCATTCCTCGGGCAGATCGAACAGCTGCGCCATCACGCCGCTTGCGCCGTACAACACCAGCGTCGGACAGCTCACCTTCCGGTCCAGGTCGGCGGCGTCGTGGTCGAGGTCGATGCTTGCCGCGGCGCGGTAATCCGAGCAGGAGCCATGGATCATCTCGGGGTGGCGCCAGGCTCGGCGGTAGGCGGCGATCATCTCCGGATCGAAGTCGGAGATCTTGGTCGCGCCCCAGCCGACCAGACAGGTTTCATAGAAGAAGTCCGGATCGCTGCCGATGAGCCGCTCCGGAAACGGCTCAGGTTGCGACAGGAAAAACCAGTGCCAATAGACACTGGCCAAGCTGCTGTTGGTGTTGGCGAACATGGTATAGGTCGGCACGATGTCGAGCAGGGCGAGGCTCAGCACGGCCTCAGGATGGTCCAGGGCGAGGCGATGCGCGGTGCGGCCGCCGCGGTCATGACCGACCAGGTGAAACCGATCAAAGCCGAGCTCGCGCATCAGACCGAGCTGGTCGTCCGCCAAGGCGCGGAAGGAATAATTCGACTGGTCCGACGCGCATTTCGGCTTGGCTGAATCGCCATAGCCGCGGAGATCGGCGCAAACCACCGTGAACGCGCCGGCAAGCTCCGGCGCGACCTTGGCCCACATCGCAAGGTTCTGGGGGAACCCGTGCAGCAACAGCACGGGTGGCCCCGTCCCACCGACGACGCAGGCAATATCGATGCCGTTGACCGCCACTTTGTGGCGTTCGAACCCGTTGAACAGGGTCAAGCCGGTTTGTTCCTCGCTTGTCTTGGTGCTGCTCCTTACCCCGGATTGGCTGGGAATTTCTGGGTCTCTTCACAGAGTGTGACCCAGTCTTGCGCGGAGTCCGTCCAAATCTCCAGATTGGGTTTCAATCCGGAAACGTCGTCGAGAGTCCCGGCCTTGAGAAACAACACGCCAGGAAAGGCCTTGGCATCGGTTGCGATCGCCGAGCCGCACTTGCCGCAGAACATGCGCAGCACCGGCTGTCCCGAGGTGCCGACATCCTCATAGACCGTCGGCTGCCCGGTCATGTGCACGCTGTCGCCGGGCACACCAAGATTTATCGAGAAGGCGGAACCGGTCGCCTTCTGGCAATGCGAGCAATGGCAGATCGCGAGCATTTGCGGCTCGGCGTCCGTCTCATATTTGACGCTGCCACAGAGGCAGGTTCCTGAGAGTTTCGACATGTCTTTCTCCTAACAGTCAAGTGTTGCACCAACGCGTCAAAGGCGCGGCGGCGGTTTAGTCACTGTCGTGATGGTGCTCGCCTTCATCCTCGTGATCGTGGTGGTGGTCGTGGTCGGCGTCGTGATCGTGATCGTCGTCGTGATCCGCGTCGTCGTGATCGTGGTCGTGCATGGCGGCACTCGCCTTGGGCGCGAGCGGCATGAATTCGGCGGCCCAGGCGTCCTGGTCGGGCATCTTCACGAACACCACCACGGTGCTGTCCTGGTCGAGCTGGTAATTGCCCCTGCCTTTGAATGTGTTCTTGCCAGCCGGCGTAAGCTGGATCGTCGCCACCTCCTTGCCGCTGCCATCGTGGACCACGGCCTTGCCCCCGCCGCCCGCAGTCGGGACATCCTGTTCGGCATGGGTGGTCAAATAGACCGTGACCTCGCCAGGCTTGGTCACGAGCTCGATGTGGTAGGGTCCGGCCATGCGTTTCTGGCCGCCATGCGGCGAGGGATGGCTGTCGAAATATTTGGCGGTATGGGCCCAAGCCGGGGCCGGAACGGCCGCGGCAAGCGCTACCCCCATCAGGGTTACGATCCACTGCATCTTCATGATATCACAGTCCTTTCTTCTGCCAGTGTGGTCAGTCTCCCGGAATTCAGTGCACGTGATCTGCCGCAGGCGGCAGAATTTGCGGTTCATGCTGTAGCTGCGCGAGTTGGGCGGTCAGGAGGCCGCCGTCGCTCCAACCCGCATTGTCGTCTCGCGGGATCCAGCGCCCCCGCAGATAGCCGAATTTGTCGACGAGCAGCTCCAAGTGGGATGGGATCTCGCCCGCGCCAAAAAGATCTGGGTTGGCGATGGTCCGCCGGAACGGCTCATAGCTGCGACCGATCTCACTGCCGCCTTTGACCACCGGGAACGGCATCTGCTGCGCCCACCTTGCGTCCGGCGTGGTCCCTCCCCAGGGGACGGCGATGACCTCGGTATCGCGCTGCTTTATCGCCTCATATTCGGATCCAAGGGCGTCGAGCCGCGACTTGTCTTCAGGCCAGGTGAAAAACACGATAAGCACCGCCTGCTTGTTTCGGTAATCCTTGAGAGTGTGGGTCTCACCGTGCTGATCGATGAAGGTAAAGTCTGGGGCGCCTAGATCTTTCGAGGGCCGCTCCGGCACCACGCGTGGCGTCAGCGTTCGGCTTTGGTAGCCTCGCGACACAACGTGGAGATAATTGACGAGATCCCAGCGATCGTCCTCGGTCAGCCGCGCGCCAAAGGGGGGCATGCCGCTCGCCGGAAAGCCAACACCGATCCAGTTGTAGAAGTCACCAACCTGGTGCTGCGCCGTATGAGGCTCGGTCAGGAGGTCGATCGGCCGCTTGGGCAGACTGGCGGCGAGCGGCCCATCGCCTTTACCTTGGAGACCGTGGCAGGGGGTGCAGTTGGCCGCAAACAAGCTCGCGCCGCGGGCGATGGAAATGGCGTCGAACGGAACCACGGTGTTTCGGTAGGAATCGACGCTGGCTCTGGTCGATATGGCGTACAGCGAGAGCGCGATGCTGGAGAGAGCCAGCACCATAACCGCGCTCAGCACGGAACGGCGCCAACGAAAGCTTGAACGTCTCCAAGCAAAGCCGACAGCCACGGCAGCGGCGCACAGCGCCGCGGCGATGAGGAGATCGGTGGTTGTTCCGGGTACGCCGAGGCCCCAGGTGCCGGCAATCGTGAAGCGGAACGGATACGGCCAGTAGGCGATGGTGGCGTGCTTGGCTGGGATCGTACTGGCGGACAAGGTGGCCGCAAATACCAACAGCACGGCAAGCGTGAACTCCACGGTCACGCCACGACGGAGCGGGCGCCACGCAGCCTCTTGCGGCGGATTGCTGCTTTCCAGCTGTGGCACCCAGACAAAGCGGGCGTAGGCGGCGATCACCAGGATCGCGCAAAGCAGCGACAGCTTGGTCAGCAGGTACCACCCGTAGTCGGTCGACACCAGCGCGGCATACCGCCCGCCCACTTGCAGATTGCCGACGAGGATACCGGTGGTGACGATCACGATCATGACCGGCAGCGCCATCGCCGAGAAGCTGTGAATTGCCTTCAGACCAGAGGGTCCGGCGGCACCTTCCGCGCGCGGCCCGAAGGCGCCATAGACCACGGCCAGAAAGGCCGGCAGTCCCCCGAACCAGATGCCGGCCATGAGCATGTGGAACGCATAGATGCTGACAGGGAGCAGTGGCGACTCCTCCGCGACCGCGTGGCTCGAGAGCGCCGCCACCATCAGCGTCGCCCCGGCGGCGACAGCGCAGAGCAGATAACGCCACCGGGCGCTTGGCGCCTTGCGGACGTAGATCGCGATCGGGAGCAGCAGGAACACGAGGCCCATGCGCGCTGCCCACACCCGTCCCAGCCAAGTGTTCTTGACGACCCCGAGCCACGCTCCGGGCTTCCATGCATTCGCCGCGACATCCGTGATCTCCGCCGTCTTGGCGGCGAGATCGACAAGCATGAACACGGCAAGCGCTGCCACCAGCCATGGCAACGCCCGCTCAAGCCGGTCGAGCAACGGATCGTGGAAAGTGGCCTTGTCGTAGTTGGCGACGACGAAAAACACGCAAGTGCCAAGCACGATCATGTTGGCGACAAGCTGCAGCCACTTTGCGACAACGCCAGCCACTTCGATCATTCCTATTTCTCCGGTGCGTTCCCTTGCACCGTGAAATCGTAGGCGTCGTTGACGACATGACCATCGACGGACAACACGCGGTACTTGACGGTGTACTTGCCGGGCGCGAGAGCGGGCAGCGCCAGCACGAGCAACTTTGGATCGTCGCTGGCGATCGCCGGCTTGGCCTCCGTCACCGGCTTGCCCGAGTCATCGACCACGGCGAGCGAGGCATAGTCCCCCTCGATTTCCTCGTCGAACCAGAGCGCCACCCGAGTCGGTGCCGTCGCGATGTTGGCGCGCTGCGCAGGCTCGGCTTTGATGAGTTGGGCATGCGCATAGGCGTTTGAGGCGAGCGCCACAAACAGCACCAATGCGAGGCTCCCGGCGATCATGCCCCCGATCCGCTTTACAGTTTTCATGGTTTCCAACTCCGTTCTCCTGAAGGCCGCACTCGACAGCCTACGGCCTTCAATGCTGCATTCGGCGTGTGCTGTCATTGCTCGGGAGGTCTTAACTTTATCGCCTAACTGTTCTTTCGTCTCCACGGCGCCGCTCGAATTGCCCTTGCATTGCAGCGCGGGACTCATTGCCCGTCAGGCTTCCGGTCACAGAGGGAGCGACGTCATCACCGGAGACGAAGAAGCGGACGATCTCCGCCTCCAAGCCTGGCCACGCTCCGTGCCAACGCGAGCCTTCGCAATAGCGCGTCGGACCTCCGGCGGCGCAAGCCTGATAGGCAACACATTTTTCACCCGCCGGCAGAGGTGGCTTCGCCAGATCGCAACCGTTGCACGCCGCCCACCATTTCGAGGCCTGAGCTCCCCAGCCTGGGAAGAGCGTGTCCCAGCTGCTGTGCATGACCATCACCGGAAACGGGGCGGAGGGGCATTTGAAGGTTTCAAAGTCGGTCGCCGAGAAGCCGGCGGCGCTCGGCGCTATGCCGGCCAGAAGTCCCTTGGTATCGTCGAGGAGCGCGATGGCGGTCGACACCGTGCCGCCATCGGAATGGCCGGTCGCGTACACGCGGTGACTATCGATGCACCACTTGTCCGCGATCTCATTCGGCAGCTTCGCGAGCTCCTTCACCGTGTCGAGGGTCATCGGACGGTGAGTCGGGTAGCCAACGACGAACCCGTTCCGCGTCGCCTCGGTGGTGAGGTGGGTCAGAGATTCATTCTTCGCCGCGCTCATGCCTCCCGCTGCGTAAACCATCAGCAGCGGATGGGCGAAGGTCGGATCGTAATTACGAGGCGTTCTGACATTGTACCAAATTCCGTCGATCGATTGCTGGTTGTCTGTCGCACCAGCCTCCCCCAACTTCGTTCCCGCTTCGCAAGTGCCATGGCGGCCGGCGGTGGCATAGTCGAATTGCGCGATATCCACGCCCTCGGCCGGATCGGACGACTGCGAGCAGCCCGCAAGCGCCGCCGCGATTGCGGTGCCCAACATCCAAAAGGGGCGGCGCTTATGTGCGCAAGACGATCCCCAATGCCACGGCATGGCTCGTCATTGGGCCTTTCGCTGCGCGCTTGCCGATGTCCCCTTGGACAGCGTGGTCGAGTACCAGTAGAAGCCGATCCCGGCGATGATCACCAAGCCGACGAACATGTATGGCCTATACCGGCTCCAACCCTTGGCCACGCTGAACGGGAATCGCGACACGTACTGTCCGTTGGCGTCGCTCGTCGTAACCAATCCGACGAACTTCCCCGGCTCCCTGAATTCGTGCTCGAAGGTCACGCTGCCGGAGGGATAGACCTTCGCCGGGAGATGCACGACCGTGACAGCCTCAAGATCGCTCTCGTCTCCAGTGGCGCGAATGACCCGCACCTCGAGCGGCTGTTCCCGCAACGGCGGATCGATGGCGTCGAATGCCACGATGGTATCGCCGACCTCCGGGATGTCCTCACAGAATTCCTTGGTGCCAGTCGCGAGCGGCTGGTATCCGGTGAAATGCATGGCGTAAGGACCGAGGCGCAGCTTGCAGGTGTCCTGCTCCATGCTGAGGCCGCCATGCGCAAGGGCAATTCCGGGGACCATGATGAACAACGCTGCCAAAGCGATCAACAATGGCAGCGCCAAATTTCGGTATTGTCCGCTCATTCAACGCTCCTAAAGAGCGGGGAACCACGCCGTGGTTCCCCGCTATCTTTAGCTAGTTAACCGAACCCTTCTTGGTGAAGTATGGGACGATCGGCCCATAAACGTTGGCGATCTCCCTCTCGCCGTCCGAGTCGAAGAAGAACAGCAGGCCGCCAACGCGATTGTCGGGATCATTCAAGAGGGCCGTCAGACGCTCCGTTTCCCAGGCGGCGTCGGTCAGATCGATATTCACCGTGCGCGTCTCACCGGGCTGGATCGGCGCGTCGTTGTCGACTTTCATTCCCGCCGGCGGAATAAGGTCCTTGGGGAAACTCGGGTCGATGCCAGCCATCGCCGCTGGGACCGCATGGTTCACGAATTTAAGACCGGCGGTCTCAAACTCGCCGATTTGGATCGGCTTCGTACCCGTGTTGGTGACCGCTAACTCGAGTTTCATCGACCGGCCAGGCACGTCATACGTGGCCCGGTCCATTTTTATGGTGACGTTACGAGGTCCTTGCGGGAGCGGATCCACCTTGAACACACCGCTCTGCAACGGGACGGTGTTCGGATAGGCTGCATTCGCCCATTGAACGCCCAGAAATACCGTTAGGATCGTGGCGACGAGGAAGAAAGCGCCCCAAAGACGGTCCCCACGGGTGATGAGCACGTCTTCGTTGCCTTCCGTTATCACCAGATAGCGGGGGATAAGCATCGGCTTGCGCAGGAACCACAACATGTAAACCAGCGCTGCAACGAACCAGAGCGCATGCCATTTAACGACCGTACCGAATCCCCAACTCGAGAGATCCGCGATCTGGGTGCCGTCGAGGGTCGTCGCTGGCAGCCGGAAATCCAACTCGTTCCCGGTGACGTCGATCCATGCGCCCGGTCCAAGGATGGCCCCAGCCCCACTGACGTTGAGCATGGCATGAACATGGTGCCGGCCCGGCTGGCGTGCCTTGAACACGATCTTGAAATCATAGTCGCGATCGAGCTCAAGCTTGCCCGATTGGATCGCGGGCTGTCCGTTGATGTAGCTCTCAACGCGCACGAGCACCGGCCCCGACGTTCCGCTCCCAAGAAACGCAGTTTCTGGCTTGGGCAGATTGTTCGGCCAATCGGTGAACAGCCTGAATTTGCCGGTGACGGTGAGCAGATCATTCACCGCCAGTTTGTTCGTGCTCCACTTCACATCGTAAAAGTGGGCCGTTCGCATGCGCAGGAATGGCTCTTGGTTGCGCTCGCCATGCGCATAAGCATCCGTGCCGATGCAACAGCCTAGCGACACCAGCAGTCCGAGCCATCCGGCCAATCGCGTCAATCGGCTTGCGAAGATCCCGATCATGGAGATTTCCTTCCTCCCACTCATATTGTTTGTGCGGACGCGTCTGTTTTTTCAGACGCGTCCGTTGTCCCTCAAAGAGGCTTCACACCGGCTGCGTTTCAGCCGCGGAATGACGATCTTTCTTGAACCCCATCATGGTCTTGAGCTTGTTGGGGACCCACACCACACGAGCCAAGAACATGCCGATGTACCACCACAGGAGATACATCAGCGTGCAGGCGAACCCCGCGAAGAACGAGGCGATCACCGCCGAGTGTCCGCCGAACGTACGGAGCGTCCCGCGCTCGATCAGCCTCGAATATTCAGGCGTCGCTGTTCTGGTGAAGGCGTAGCCAATGTAGTCGCCAACGGACACCATGCTGTTCATGACTTCCATCGGCAAACGATAGGCCGCCAGCATCGGCCAGTTGCCGGCATAGAAGATCAGGCCAAAACCCATGCCACCGAAAATGGCGGTCAGCAGGAAGTTTCCGGTGAGAAGCAATATGGTGTCGAGGAGGATGGCACCGGGGATCAAGGTCGCCGGCCAGATCAATGTCATGGGGAAATCAGACCACAGATGGAAGCCGAAGCCCCTGGCCATCCATTCCCCGATAAGCAGGCAGACGATGCCAAACGTGGCGCCGATCGGCAGCCTGAATTTCTCCCAGAACACATATTGGAGAGCCGCGGGAAACGTGATCGCCACGATCGGCGTCAGCGTCGGCCACCACTGCCGGTCCTTCCAGTCGACCCAGAAATCCCAGTCCCCGGCTAGAAGCATGAAATGCAGGTGAAACGCGGACAACACCGCCAGAAAAAGGACAATCGCGACGAGGATGTCGAACCACCGCGAAAGGGCCGCGCTCCATTTCGACCACGTCACCCCGTAGATTTGCACGGTCTCGGAGTCAGCCAACTTCTGCTGCATATTACGATCCTCCCGGGAACTCCGCCGGACAGAAGGCCTGCCCGGCGGAGCGAATTTCATTCTTTGTTTTAGTTTAGACAGCGACGCCCGGCATTTCAGCGTCAGCGCGCCGGAAACATTCGAGCATGCCCTGCACGATCTGGATGAGCAGCCCACCAAGGGCGAGCACGCTCCAGCCGAGCACGACGAAGCCCCAATGGACCGGCGCCGAGAACACCTCCTCGATTTGGAAGAACGCGTGCATCCACTCGTTGTAGCCGAGGTTCGGCAGGATCAAGAATGGTCCAAGCACCGCCAGCACGAAGGGAACCGAGATATTCTTGGCGAATTTCGGCAGCCTCGTCATCGCGTAAAGGAACGAGCCGACGCCGAACAACACGTAGAGCGGCATCGCGCCATAAAACAGCACGATGTGACTGGGTGTGAAGCTGGTGTCGCGAACCACGGTCTGATGCCATGAGGCATCCTGCTCAGCGAAGAAGCTCCCGCCGAAATAAACGGCGAAGGCGTAGACCATGATGAAGAGCACCAGCGTAAAGTAGCGCTTGATCTCCGTGCGCACCGGGAGCTGGTCCAGATGCTTATCGCGGGTGAACCAGATGTACGACCACAGCGCAACATAGCCGGCCATGATCAGCGTCAACTCGGCCCGCATCAGATTCATCCAGTAGGTGTCGAACTCTGGAAGGGTCGAATCGAGGCCAGCAGTGAATGCAAACATCTGCTGGTAGGTGCGGTAGCACACCATCACGACTGCAATGCCCAATATCGCGAGCACGGCGGTGCGCAATGAAACAAAACTGCCGGGCGAGTAATCAGCCCTCTTGTATTCAGACCTGGGGGGCGAGCTTTCAATCGCTCCCGTCCCTCGAACAGCTGCCATCGTCATTTTTCGTCCTCCATTTTACGTTCCTGTTGCTTTGCCCTTCGGCCGCAGCCCGACCTGACGCCCCGGCCTCACGAAACCTTCATTCAACCCCCGGGCACGTCCGGCGTGCCGCGGACCTGTGTGCTCCCCTCGCGTCCATCCGAACCAACAGCGACCCCGTTTGTCCGAAAGAGTCTCCCGGCCAAATCCCTGGTGACGTGGCTTAAGGGCGAGCACAGCTGGCCTTTGACTCTTGAGGCATAGACTACAGCGTGCCGTCCGAACCGCCATTGAACTTACGTAGGAGGACGCAGTCCAAGGACTAACGAACACTCAATGCCTATTTGTATTGGGGCGACCGTCGCCGCTTTGATCTAGGACAGACTTGTTACGTGATCTCGCTTCAGCGAAGCATTATGTTGCGGCGCAGCATATTCGGGTGCACTGCACTTGCGGTGATCGGGTGATCTCTTTCGACCGACTGTAATCTGACGGCTTGCGGCCTGCGAAAGTCGATGACGGCCGGCCAGGCCCGATCTTCACGCTGGGGTGGCGCGCATCACGAAAACGCCGCGACGTTGCCGCAGCCAAAGCCGGCTGGGCAACGCGATCGCGGCGTTCGACGGAGAGAGGAGACGGCGTCCTAACGCCGCGGCTGAGCGTCAGAACTTGTAGCCAATACCCGCGCTCAGAATCCACGGATCGAGTTTCAGATTGTCCACGACCAGCGAGCGTCCGGCCAAGATGCCCTTCCCTCGCCAAGACACGTCCGGCTCCAGGAACATGTATTTGGCGTCGACGTTCAGCTGCCAGTTGCCGCCAATAGCGATATCGGCGCCAAACTGCCCGGTGACGCCCCACGAGTCGTCAAGTTTGACGGACTTGGCCACCGGCGCCAGGCCAGAGCCGACTTCCGAATCGACGAAGATCGCGTAGGTGGGGCCCGCGCCGACATACGGCTTGAACGCGCCCATCGGGATATGGAACTGGAACAGAATCGTTGCCGGGATGGCCCAGGTGCTGGCGACCTCCCGACCGGTCCCGGTCACAGCATTGATGGTATCGCCGAGCGCCCCGGTGGCGTCGACCGTATGCTTGGTCGCACAGCAGATCGCTTCGAGGGCGAAGTTATTCGTCAGAAAGTAGGAGAAGTCGAGTTCCGGGATCCACTGGTTCGTCACCGATGCGTCATGGCCGGGCAATACGCCGCCGCTCGCCGGGAAGAATGGGCCCGCCGGGTTGATGTAGGCTTTGTCAACATCGCCTTCCATGATCAGATAAGTGGCCCGCGCCCTGACCAAAAAGTGCCCCGCCCAGTCGCTCGTTGCGGCGGCCGGCGGCGGCGGCTCCAGCGAATCTCCGGCCATCGCAGGCGAGCCGGCACTCAAGATGGCGCCCAGTCCCAGGGCGAACCCAATGGCCAGCGCCGATTGAGACATCTTTTGGCGACGTGTCATGATTTTCCAATCCCCCGTCTCTCGCTTTATTCTTTCATCCTCCAGAATCCCTACAAACGTAGGAGTCGAAATTTCATACGAGACGGTCGGACCGCTGTCCCTTCGACCAAAGTCCAAATGCTGAGTGTGGCGGACAAGTTCGGGATTGAAGCAGGCGCGCCCACAGGCCGCCCAGGCTCGACCCATGCTCTCTAAGCTACTGAAAGAAATCAACTCTCTTCACCTGCGGGGCGGGAATAATATTCTTTTGGATCGTCATTTCGGCTGTGGCAAAACCGTCACAGAGCTCGTCGAAATTGATCTTAATTGCGGCTTCGCGACCTGAGGCGGCGTGACGCGCCAGCAGGCGCCGTCGCGAAGCGATTTGTGCAACTTTTGGCGCTGCAAATGGAGTCTGAAATGAATTCGGCGCTGGCGGTTGCCCCAGGGGGCAAACGCCAGCGCCCATCAAGGTGCCACAAAGGCCAATACCCCCTTCCTCGACTTCGACTTAGGCTGGCTTGCCTAAGGTGGGGAGGACAACAAATGGCTCAAGCGTATCAAGGCTCGGCTGTCACTATTTTCTACGATGAGAAGATCTGCCAGCACGCCGGCAATTGCGTCAAAACCCTGCCGAGCGTGTTCGACGTGTCACGAACGCCGTGGATCGATCCCGATCGGGCCTCGCCGCAAGACATTCAAGACGCCATTGCGAAATGCCCGACCGGCGCCCTCACCTTCAAGCTGACGGGTGACAACTGAACGCTTGGCGCGGCTTGCTCCGGCGACGCGCGGCATCGGAATCGCCGGCCGCGCTAAAGGGCTTTGCGGCCGAAGGCGATGCCGGTCAAGGTCTGGTTGAGGTGCATTCCGTTGAACTGCTCGCCATAGGTATGGAAGCCGATGACCTTGTGCTTCTTATAGAGCCGCTCGAGCTGATGGCGCGACTGGCTGATCTCGGCATCGAGGCGCCGGAATAGGCAATCGAAGCCGAGAATGACGTCGACATCGTCGAGCTCGTCTTCGAGAAACACGAGCTCCTTGGCGGTCGATTCGACGATGTTGTGCGGGTAAGCCGCGGTGAACACCACCCCCTCGTCGACGGCGCAGAAGAACAGCAGGCTGCCGTCCGGGTTCACTTTGCGGATCGAGCGGCAATAATAATTGTCGCCGACCTTCACCGCCAAAGGATAGGAGGCGAAGCTCAGAGGACCGAGCTGATCCGAGTCGATGCCGATGGCGCTGGCATATTCGCTCGCCGCAGGTTCGGCGTTGAGCTCGGAGACGATGCGGTTTTCGGGGTCCGCTCGCGTCACCACCAGCTTGACGGGCTTCGGTCTCAGATTGTGAACGCTGAAGGTGCGGAACGGGAAGTCGGTCTTGCCGACGATCAGGATGGCGACCTTCTTGCCCTTGCTGCCACTGTGGATCAGATCGGTGGCTTCGAACACCGCGTCATCGCCGGCAGAGCCGCCGACCAAGGGAATGCTGTTCAGCTCCCAGGAGATATAGCCGACGACGAACTCCTCCCGGTTCGACACGCCGTCCGTCAGCAGGATCGCGAACAGACCATCATTCGTTTCTCTCGAGTTGGTCACGCCGGCGCGCGCCAACAGCCTCTTGGTCACTTTCGTTGCATTCTCGATGGTCGGATTTTCGATGACGTCGGAATAGAGGTTAAAGCCGGTGACCGGAAAGGCGAAGGCGACGAGGGCCCCTTGCGTCATCCCCTTGGGCGTGATCTCGCCGGCGGTCGAGCAGCCGCCGATCACCACGCCAGGAAAAGCATCTTCCAATTGAGCGATGAGAGCCTTGGCGTCGTGGCGGCCCTTGGAAAAGAACACGAGCAGATACTGGATCGGCCTTTTCCCGAGAACGCGCTTCAATTCGGCGACGGCCTTTTTGGTCGAGGTCTCACCGCTCGCCGCCACGCGAATTCCGGTGTTCTGCATCACATTGTCCACGTCCGTATTCCTTGCTCGAGGAAAAGCGACCGCGGGCACCGAGACTGGCATAGCCCGAGATCGCAGACAATAGCATCACCCGGCGCGGCCGTTTTCCTTGCCAAAGAAGGTATCCGGCCCAGGGTCATTGGATCTCTACCACCACCCTGCCCCGGACGTCGCCTGCCATGATGGCCTTGGCGGTGTCGGCGACGTCGGCAAGTCCGATGGTCGTGCGCATGGCGTTTAGCTTGTCGCGATCGAGGTCGTGCGCCAAGCGCTGCCACGCCACGAGGCGCCGCGGACGCGGGCACATGACGCTGTCGATCCCATACAAGGTGATGCCGCGCAAGATGAAGGGCGCAACCGAGGTGGGCAGGTCCAGGCCTTGCGCCAGGCCGCAAGCCGCGACGGCGCCGCCGTAGCTCGTCATGCTGAGCACGTTCGCGAGCGTATGCGAACCGACCGCGTCGACACCAGCGATCCAGCGTTCCTTGCCGAGGGGACGCCCGGGCCCGGACAACTCGCTGCGGTCGATGATCTCGGCGGCCCCGAGATTCTCGAGATAGGCCTTCTCGCCAGTGCGGCCGGTAGCGGCGATCACGTGCCAGCCAAGCTTGGAGAGAATGGCGATCGCCGTGGAGCCGACGCCACCGGCGGCGCCGGTGACCACCGCGGGTCCCATTGACGGCTGAAGGCCGTGGCTCTCAAGCGCCAGGATGCACAACATCGCGGTATAGCCCGCGGTGCCGATGGCCATCGCCTCGTCGGCATGCAGACCTTCCGGTAGCGGCACGAGCCAGTCGCCCTTGACCCGCGCGCGCTCGGCGTAACCGCCGAAATGGGTCTCGCCGAGTCCCCAGCCATTGAGGATAACCTGGTCGCCAGGCTTGTAATCCGGGTGGCTCGAGGTTTCGACCACGCCGGCGAAATCGATTCCCGGAATCATCGGAAATCTGCGCACGACGGGCGCCTTGCCGGAGATCGCCAGGCCATCCTTGTAGTTCACGGTCGAATGGGTGACGCGGACGGTGACGTCACCTTCCATCAGGTCGTCATCGTTCATGCCCTTCAGCGCGAGGCTCTGCGCGCCGTCGCTCTTCTCCAACACCAATGCCTTGAAATCGCTCATAACTGTCCTTGCAAGAACGGGCGCTTCCTTAAGCCTGACCGGCATGAAGCAGTCCCCGTGATTTTCGGAAAGACCCCGGTTCGGGCCCGTTTCGTCGCGGTCGTGGTGCTTCCCGTTATCGACCCAATCGGCCGGTATTTCTTTTGGACTAAAGTATACCCGAACCCCGCGCTGCAGACGCTCGCTCTCATTGGGGGGCGATGCGATGATGACAAACGTTGGTGCGCGGGCCGGTGGGGCCGCGATCATAACCTTGCGCGCGCCGGGACGAAGGCAGCCGGCGCGGGCCGGACACTTAACGAATAAGAAGATGCCAACCGGGAGGGTAAGCGCAGATGAGCCGCTACGGCGAGGTCTATGAAAGCTGGCGAAAAGACCCCGAGTCGTTCTGGGCCAATGCGGCGTCGGATGTCGTCTGGCACAAACCCTTCGACAAGGTCTTCGACGCCGACGCCGGGCTCTACGGCCGATGGTTCGTCGGCGGCGAATGCAACACCTCGTACAACTGCGTCGACCGGCACGTCGCCGAAGGACGCGGGAACCAGACCGCGATCATCTATGACAGCCCCGTGACCGGAACCAAGCGGTCACTTACCTTCGCCGAGCTTCTCGACGAGGTTGAAACTTTCGCCGCCGTCCTCGCCGACAAGGGCGTGAGCAAGGGCGACCGCGTCATCATCTATATGCCGATGGTGCCGGAGACCGTTGTCGCCATGCTCGCCACGGCGCGGCTTGGGGCCGTTCACTCCGTCGTCTTCGGCGGCTTCGCCGCGGCCGAGCTCGCGGTCCGCATCAACGACGCCAAGCCGAAGGCCGTGGTCTCGGCATCGTGCGGCGTGGAGCCGGGGCGCATCGTGCATTACAAGCCGTTGCTTGATGCCGCGATCGAGATGGCCGACCACAAGCCTGGTGCCTGCATCATCCTCCAGCGCACCATGGCGGAAGCGCCTCTCATCAGGGGACGCGACGACGACTGGGCGGAGTGCGTCACCAACGCCCGGTCGGCGGGCCGCAAGGAGGCTTGCGTTCCGGTGGCTGCGACCGATCCACTCTACATCCTCTACACGTCCGGCACCACCGGACACCCCAAGGGCGTGTTGCGCGACAATGGCGGTCACATGGTGGCGCTCAAATGGTCGATGCCGAACATCTACGATATCAAGCCGGGCGAAACCTATTGGGCCGCATCCGACATCGGCTGGGTGGTCGGCCACTCCTATATCGTCTATGCGCCGCTCCTGAACGGCAATGCCACCATCGTCTACGAGGGCAAGCCGGTCGGCACGCCGGACGCCGGCGCCTTCTGGCGCGTGATCTCGGAGCATCGGCCGTCCGCGCTATTTACAGCGCCGACCGCGCTCCGCGCCATCAAGCGGGACGACCCTCGGGGCGACTTAATTCGGCGCTACGACCTTTCCAGCCTGCGCACGCTGTTTCTCGCCGGCGAGCGCGCCGACCCCGACACCATCCTATGGGCCGAGGAGCATGTGGGCATTCCGGTGATCGACCATTGGTGGCAGACGGAAACCGGGTGGGCCATTGCCGGCAATCCCGTTGGCCTTGGAACATTGCCGGTGAAGCGCGGTTCGACGACGGTCGCCATGCCCGGCTACGACATCCAGGTGCTCGACGACGGCGGTCATCCGGTCGAGACCGGCAAGCTCGGTAATATCGTCGTGAAGCTGCCGCTGCCGCCCTCATGCCTGCCGACGCTGTGGCATGCCGACGACCGCTTTCGCGCGAGCTACCTTGATGAATTTCCCGGCTATTTCAAGACCGCCGATGCCGGCTATCGCGACGAGGACGACTACATCTTCATCATGAGCCGCACCGACGACATCATCAATGTCGCCGGCCACAGGCTGGCCACCGGCGCCATGGAGGAGGTCCTTGCCTCGCACCAGGACGTCGCCGAATGCGCCGTCATCGGCGCTTTCGACCCGGTAAAGGGTGAGGTGCCGGTCGGCTTTCTCGTGGTGAAGTCCGGCGTCGAGCGCGACCGGGCCGCGATCGAGAGGGAAGTCGTCGAGCTCGTGCGCGAGAGGATCGGGCCGGTCGCCGCCTTCAAGACCGCCTTGACGGTTTCCCGGCTGCCGAAAACGCGCTCCGGCAAGATCTTGCGCGGCACCATCAAGAAGATCGTCGACGGCGAGAGCTACAATCTGCCGCCGACGCTGGAAGACCCTGCCGCGCTCAGCGAGATCGAGACGGCCGTCGAGAGCCGCAAGAGTGCGGCGGTCGTTGCCTAAACGTCCCGCTGAATCCTCCCAAGATTTTCGCCCGGGGCGGCGATCGAGACAGTGCTCCGAGAGTCGCTCACTACGCTTGGACTAATTGCCAATAGGCCGTTCCGGCGGGCGTACTAGACTGCGGCCTCGCGCGAGATGAGCGTCGCAAGAGCTCTCCGCCGCTGCCCCCTGGGAGGAGAAATACATGCAACTCATTGTAACGCCAGAAACTCCGGCCTCCGCGCTTGAGCGCGTCGGCGGCCAGATCAAGATCCGCACCCGCTACGACAATTTCATCGGCGGCGAATGGGTCGCCCCGGTGAAAGGCCAATACTTCGAGAACCCCACGCCGATCAGCGGCGAGATCATTTGCGCCATCGCGCGTTCGACCGCCGAGGACATCGAGAAAGCGCTCGATGCCGCGCACGCCGCGGCGCCGGCATGGGGCAAGACGTCGCCGGCCGACCGCGCGGCGGTGCTGTTCAAGATCGCCGACCGCATGGAAGCCCACCTCGCCGAGATCGCCACTATCGAGACCATCGACAACGGCAAGCCGATCCGCGAGACGATGGCCGCCGACATGCCGCTCGCGATCGACCAGTTCCGCTATTTCGCGAGCTGCATTCGCGCGCAGGAAGGCTCGCTGTCGGAGATCGACGAGACCACCATCGCCTATCACTTCCACGAGCCGCTGGGCGTCGTCGGCCAGATCATTCCCTGGAACTTCCCAATGCTCATGGCGGTCTGGAAGGTCGCTCCGGCGCTTGCGGCCGGAAACTGCGTCGTACTGAAGCCCGCCGAGCAGACGCCGATGGGCATCATGGTGATCATGGATCTGATCGGCGATCTGCTGCCGCCAGGCGTGCTCAACGTCGTCAACGGTTTCGGCATGGAGGCCGGCAAGCCGCTCGCCTCCAATCCGCGCATCGCCAAGATCGCCTTCACCGGCGAGACGACCACGGGCCGGCTGATCATGCAGTACGCGGCCGAGAACATCATCCCCGTCACGCTCGAGCTCGGTGGCAAGTCGCCCAACATCTTCTTCGCCGACGTGTTCAACGAGGACGACGATTTCTTCGACAAGGCGCTCGAGGGCTTCACCATGTTCGCCCTCAATCAGGGCGAGGTGTGCACCTGCCCGTCTCGCGCGCTGGTGCAGGAGTCGATCTACGACGCCTTCATCGAGCGCGTGCTCGAGCGCGTGAAGAAGGTGGTGCAGGGCAATCCGCTCGATCCCACCACGATGATCGGGGCCCAGGCCTCCTCCGACCAGCTGGAGAAGATCCTGTCCTATATCAACATCGGCCAGGGCGAGGGCGCCAAGGTCCTGACCGGCGGCAAGAAGGCCGACCTCGGCCGCGGCTTCGAGGGCGGCTACTACGTCGAGCCGACCGTCTTCGAGGGCCACAACAAGATGCGGATCTTCCAGGAGGAGATCTTCGGGCCGGTGCTCGCGGTCACCAAGTTCAAGACCGAGGACGAGGCGCTGTCGATCGCCAACGACACGCTCTACGGTCTCGGCGCCGGCGTGTGGTCGCGCGACGTCAACACCGCCTACCGCATGGGCCGCGGCATCAAGGCCGGGCGCGTGTGGACCAACTGCTATCATCTCTATCCCGCTCACGCGGCCTTCGGCGGCTACAAGCAGTCGGGCGTCGGGCGCGAGACGCACAAGATGATGCTCGATCACTACCAGCAGACCAAGAACATGCTGGTGAGCTACAGCCCGAAGGCGCTCGGGTTCTTCTAAGCCTTAGCGTTCCGTGCCGCGGGACGGAAGATCGGACCAGTCTCCCCGATCTCCGTCCCGCGTCTCCCGGGGCAGAGGCCCACATGGCCGTTTCGCAGAGTTCGCACATACGGCCGCCGCCGCGGCTGATCGGCAAGCTGCGCGGCATGCCACGGCGACCTGATGTTTCACCAGTCAGGCGGTTGCTGCGACGGCAGCGCGCCGATGTGCTATCCGCTCGGCGAGTTTCGCATCGGCCAGTGGCGACGTCTATCTCGGCGCGATCGCCGGCTGCCCGTTTTACATGTCCGCGGCCGCAATTCGAATATTGGCGGCACACGCATCTGATCATCGATGCCGTCCCCGGCCGCGGCGCCGGATTCTCGCTGGAGGCGCCGGAGGGCATGCGTTTCCTGACGCGCTCGCGCCTGTTCACCGATGCCGAGCTCGACGAGCTCGATCGCCGCGGCCCTCCGCCGCGCGGACCCGAGGCCATGACAACGACAAAGGCGGGCGAAACCGTCTAAACCGCAACGTCTTCCCTCACCATGATCGGTTTCTAGCAACTGATAGCGTCAGCCTGCGGGTTGACCGCTACGGTCGCGCCCACGCACACTGACAGCACCATGACCGCCAAGCTCAACATTCTCATCGCAGATCCGATCCACGACGACGGGGTGAAAGTCCTCGCCGCCCGGGGCGCGTTCCACTGCGACATCGTCAAGGACCTCACCGAGCCCGAGCTCATCGACCGCATCCCGGGATACCACGGGCTGATCGTGCGTTCGAAGACGAAGGTGACGCGGGCGGTAATCAATGCCGGAAGCGATCTCAAAGCCATCGGCCGCGCCGGCATCGGCGTCGACAATATCGACGTCGGCGCCGCCACAGAGCAAGGCATCGTCGTCTTCAACACGCCTGACGCCAACGCGACAACCACTGCCGAGCTGACCATCGCTCACCTCCTGTCGCTCAGCCGGCATTTGCCCCAAGCCGACCGCTCGACGCGCCAGGGCGAATGGCGGCCGACGCACTTCGTCGGCACCGAGATCGCCGGCAAGACCATTGGCATCGTCGGCTTCGGCACCATCGGACGGCTGGTGGCGGAGCGGGCCCGCGCGCTGAAGATGACGGTCCTCGCTTACGATCCCTTCGTCACGGCGGAGAGCATGGCGGAGGCCGGTGCCGGGCCGGTCGATCTCGATGCGCTGCTCGCGCGCGCCGACTACGTGACGCTGCATTGCCCTCTATCGGAAAAGACGCGGCACCTCATCGACGACGCCCGGCTGCGGCAGATGAAACCCGGCGCGCGTCTCATCAATTGCGCCCGGGGCGGCCTCGTCGACGAACAGGCGCTTTATCGAGCACTCACGGACGGGCACCTCGCCGGAGCCGCGCTCGACGTCTACGCCGCCGAGCCGCCGGCGGCGTCGGCCCTGCTCGCGCTCGATACCGTGGTGCTGACCCCCCATCTCGGCGCCTCGACCCGAGAAGCGCAGCAGGCGGTCAGTCTCCGCATCGCCGAGGACCTCGCCAATTTCCTGGAGACCGGCGCGGCCCAGTCCGCCGTCAACCTGCCCTTCATCGCCAGCGAGCAGTTCGGTCGGTCGCGACCCTATCAGGCGCTCGCCTACTCTCTCGGCAGGTTGCTCGGCGCCATCGCCGAAGGGCCCGTCGAAGAAGTCGTGGTGCGCCTGTTCGGCCGCGTGGCCGAGCTCGACCCGCGCCCCATCACCGCGGAAGCCCTGGTTGGGCTGTTGAGCAAGCGCCTCACCGGCCGCGTCAATCGCGTCAACGCCGCGCACCTTGCCCATCGCCAAGGCATTGCCATCAGGGAGTCGCGGTCGGAGGATGTGCAGGACTATCTCTCTCTGGTGGAAGTCAGCGCCACGGTGGGCAACAGCGCGGTCACCGTTGCTGGCACGCTGCTTGGCGGCTTTCATCCGCGTCTCGTTCGCATCGACGGCCATGACGTCGAGGCCGTGCTCGAAGGGCGCCTCTTGTTCACCCGCCATGAAGACCGCCCAGGCGTGGTCGGGGCCCTCGGCGGCATCCTGGGACGGGAGAATATCAACATCACCCGCATGCAGGTCGGCATGGTCGAGGGGAGCACGCTCGCCATCGCCTTGGTCGGTATCTCCGCGCCCCTGCCCGCGGCGGCGCTCGCCGAGATCAGGGCGCTGCCCGCGATCAAGCAGGCGATCGAGATCGAGCCATGACGCGTACCCTCTCCGCCGACGCGCGGGGCAAGCCTTCCGTGCGCCCCGCCAATCCGTTGTTCTCGTCAGGGCCATGCGCCAAGCGGCCGGGCTGGACCCCTTCTGTGCTTGGCGACGCTCTTCTCGGGCGCTCGCACCGTTCCCCGGAAGGTAAGGCACGGCTGAAGCTCGCCCTCAACAAGACGAGAGCGTTGCTTCGGCTTCCGGCCGAGTACCGGATCGGCATCGTGCCGGGCTCCGATACCGGCGCCTTCGAGATGGCGATGTGGTCGCTGCTCGGCAGCCGCGGCGTCGATGTGCTGGTGTGGGAAAGCTTCAGCGCCGGCTGGGCCACCGACATCACCAAGCACCTCAAGCTGAAGGATGTCAGGGTGCTGGACGCGCCTTATGGCGCGCTGCCCGATCTCGCCAAGGTCGATTTCGGTTCCGACGCGGTGTTTGCCTGGAACGGCACGACCTCGGGCGTCCGCGTTCCGGATGCCGATTGGATCCCACGCGATCGCACCGGCCTCACGTTGGTCGATGCCACCTCAGCCGCGTTCGCCCAACCAATCGACTGGGCCAAGACCGACGTCGTCACCTTCTCCTGGCAGAAGGTGCTGGGGGGGGAAGCCGCTCACGGCATGCTGATCTTGAGCCCGCGCGCGGTGGAGCGGCTCGAGAGCTACGTGCCGCCATGGCCGCTGCCGAAGCTGTTTCGCCTGACCAAGGGCAGCAAGCTCGATGCCTCGATCTTCGACGGGGGGACCATCAACACGCCATCGATGCTGTGCGTCGAGGACTATCTCGATACCCTCGCCTGGGCCGAGAGCATCGGCGGCATCGACGCCTTGTTCGCGCGGGCCGACGCCAATGCAGGCGTGATCTTCGACTGGATCGAACGCACCCCTTGGGTTGCCAATCTCGCCGCGGACCCGGCGACGCGCTCCAACACCTCGGTGTGCCTCAGCATCGTCGACCCCGCCGTCACCGCGCTTCCCGCCGAGCTGCAAGAGCGCATCGCCAAGACCATGGCGGCACTGCTCGACAAGGAAGGCGTCGCCAAGGACATCGGCTCCTATCGCGACGCGCCTCCCGGCTTGCGCATCTGGACCGGGGCAACGGTCGAGGCCGCGGATCTCGAAGCGCTGACGCCATGGCTCGACTGGGCTTTCTCGGAGGCGGTCGCCGTGGTTTGCCAAGCACGGTGACCTCCCTTTCTCCTGACCGTCTCCCAAGACTGCCCAACGCGAGAGCGGATATACTCCGCTCTCTCTTTTTATGAGCCGGCGGCAGGCCAGGACCCATGGACCACGAGCGACCGAAATTCGATGCTGTCTGCTTCGATTGCGACAGCACTTTGAGCCGGCTCGAGGGCATCGACGAGCTCGCCGCGCGCTCTGGCCTCGGGCGCGAGATCGCCGTTCTGACCGAAGCCGCGATGAACGGCTCGCTCGCGATCGAAGCCGTCTACGCCGAGCGGCTTGCTGCCGTCCGGCCCGATCAGGCGACGGTCGCCTGGCTTGGCCAGCGCTATGTCGAGGAGCTGGTCCCCGGCGCGAAAGCGACCGTGGACGCGCTGCACCGGCTCGGCAAGGCGGTCTATGTCGTGAGCGGAGGCCTGTTGCCGGCGATCCGGCATCTCGGCGCCTTCCTCGGCATCCCCGCCGCGCGCGTGTTCGCGGTGCCGATCCAGTTCGATGCGAGCGGCGCCTATCGGAGCTTTGACGACATGTCGCCGCTGTCGCGCGCCGAAGGCAAGGCGATGATATGCCGCCGCCTCGCGGCGCAGCACGGCGCGATTGCCATGGTCGGCGACGGCATGACCGATGTCGCCGCTCGCGCCGCCGGCGCCTTTATCGTCGGCTTCGGCGGCGTCGCTCATCGCAACGCCGTGGCGATGGCGGCCGATTGCTACATCACCGCGCCTTCGCTGAGGCGACGCTCGACGTGTTGTTGACCGCGGAGGAGCGCGACGCACTCGCCCGCCGCTGATGCGAAGGGTGGAAGCCCTAGCCGAGCTGCTCCAGCAGCAGGCGCGCGGCCTCCGCCGATGACGCCGGATTCTGACCGGTGATCAGGAGACCGTCGGCGACGACGTGCGGTTGCCAGTCCGCGCCCTTCGAATAGGTCCCGCCGCGATCTTGCAGCATGTCCTCGACCAGGAAGGGCACGATCTCGGTCAGGCCCACGGCGGCCTCTTCGCTGTTGGCGAAGCCGGTGACCGTCTTGCCTTGCACGAGCGGCTTGCCGTCCGGTCCTTTGACGTGGCGCAGCACGGCCGGCGCGTGGCAGACCGCGGCGACCGGCTTGCCGGCGGCGATGGTACGTTCGATTAGCCCGATCGAGGACGGGTCTTCGGCGAGATCCCACAGCGGACCATGGCCGCCGGGATAGAACACGGCGTCGAAGTCGCCGGGCGAAACCTCGGACAGTTTGCGCGTTGTGGCGAGCGCGGCCTTGGCCTCGGGGTCGGCCTCGAAGCGGCGCGTGTCGTCGGTCTGGAACGCCGGGTCGTTGCTCTTCGGATCGAGCGGCGGCTGACCGCCCTTCGGCGACGCCAGGGTGACGTCGGCGCCGGCGTCCTTGAACACGTAATAGGGCGCCGCCAGCTCCTCGAGCCAGAAGCCGGTCGGCTCGCCGGTATCGCCGAGCGTTCCGTGCGAGGTGAGTACCATCAGGATTTTCATGCGCGGTCCTTTTCAACGCGAAGGCGGCGCCCGACGAGGCGCGCTTGGCAACATGCTGCTGTTCGGTTTTGAGTTGGCGTCGTCTGGACCGGGGTCAGGTCCCAAGGAGGGCATCTTACCGTACCCGGCCGGTGAAAGGGGTGGTTTTACGTTCGCGACCAAGGTACTAGTTGACCTCGGTCAGGGGGCGTGGCTAGCCTGTTAATGATTAGTTTGGGGGCATTGCATCGGCGACGCCGAAGCGTCGCCAGGATTGCGCTTATCGGCATGGCTTTTTATGCCGTGCTCGTCCCCTGGCACACCGTCTCCCAAGCCATCACTCCGCTTCTTGCCGCCGCGGAGGCCGTCGCGCACCCTGTCACGACCACGGGGCAGCGACGGAAGGCCAGTCGGGGCCCGGCCAAGCCGCGAACTAATTGCCCGATCTGCAAGGGGTTGGGCACGCTCAATCTCGCCACCGCGGCCCAGGCTTTCCTGGTCATCGCCAATGTCGCCGAGAGCACGCCTCTGCCGCGGGCCCCGGACGAAGATCTCGTGCCCGGCGAAGACGTTATACCGCAAAGCCGCGGTCCCCCTCTCCTCTCCATCTAGTTCCGACCTCCCCTGCCTTGCCGACACGTCCTGCTCGTCGGCAGTCGTTTATCCCCGCGTCTGAACCCGCTTTGCGGTGCGCAGGCCGCGGGTCTTGGAGGGACACATGGAGAGATCACATCTTTACCGAATTGCCGCGCTGGCTTTGCTTGGCTGCGCGGCATCGGGTTCGGCGAGCGCCCATTGCATCATCGGCAACCGGTTCTTTCCCGCGACCTTGGCCATCGACGATCCTTGCGTTGCCGACGAACTGTCGCTGCCGACGATCGCCGGCTTCAAGAACGGCGACGATCCGTCGGCGCGGGAGCTGGATATTTCAGGCGAGTATTCGAAGACGATCACCGAGAATTTCGGCGTCTCCTTCGAGGAGGCCTGGATCCATCTCGACATCCCTGGCGAAGGCACCCGCTCCGGCTTCGACAATCTCGGCACGAGCTTCAAATATCAGTTCGTTCGGGATGCGGAGGGCGAACAGGCGATGTCGATCGCCCTCGACGTCGATTGGGGCGGGACCGGCAGCAAATCGGTCGATGCCGAGCCCTTCACCACTCTGGTGCCGACGTTGTTCTACGGCAAAGGTTTCGGCTTCATGCCGGACTCGGTCGCGATCCTAAAGCCGTTCGCTGTCACGGCCCAGCTCGGCTATGCCATCCCGACCAAGTCGTCGGTCCGTGAGATCGATGAGGACACGGAGCTTCCGGGCCAGACGCCCAATCCGCGCGTCCTCGTCTGGGGCGGCACGCTGCAATACAGCATGCCTTACCTCAAATCGTCGGTCCGGGATCTCGGGCTGCCCGGCTTCATCAATCACCTCATTCCGCTCGTGGAACTCAACCTGGAGTCGGAAGTCGCGAATTTCAGCGGCGAGGAGCGCACCACCGGCACCGTCAATCCCGGCCTGCTTTATGTCGGCAACAAGTACCAGCTCGGCGCCGAGGCCATCATTCCGATCAATCGCGCCAGCGGCGACGGCGTCGGCGTGGTCGGCCAGCTTCATCTCTATCTCGACGACATCTTTCCCAACTCGCTCGGCAAGCCGTTGTTTCAGCCGGCATTGCACCAATAGGGGTCACCAGCCATGCGCAAGTTCAATCTCATCGCCTTTTTGTTGCCTTTGGTCATCGCCTCCGCCGCCCACGCCCATGCCATGCTCGACCACGCGAGCCCCGCGGTCGGCAGCACGGTGGCGCGGTCGCCGGGTCAGGTCACGCTCACCTTCACCGAGAAGCTCGAGCCCAAATTCAGCGGCGCCGAAGTGCTCAAGTGCTTCTGGCGCGCGCGTCGATCAGGGCAAGAGCGTCAGCGGCAATGTCATGCGCATTCGCCTGAAGGGATTGGCGCCCGGCGCCTATCGGGTGAACTGGCACGCCCTTTCCGTCGACACGCACAAGACACAAGGGAGCTTCAACTTCAAAGTCGGGGGCTGACGCGAGCGCTAAAGCCCCACGGCTCGATCCCATGGATGATTGGCTCGTTGCAGCGAGGACGGTCCAGTTTGGCGCCAGCATCGTCGCCGGAGGCGGGGCGATCTTCGTCGCCAGCGTGGCGGACGGCGGACGCGCTGCCAGGCGAAGGTCAGAGGTCCGTGGCAAGGGAGATCGATGGCACCGTGATTGCGGCGCTGCTCGCGGCGATCGCCTCGGGGGCGCTCTGGCTCAGCCTGTTCCGGTCCGAGCTCGAGCAGGCGTTCGCCGACGATGACACCCAGGTGACGATGTGGTCGGTCGTCACCGACACCCAGTTCGGCCGCGTCTCGGCGCTGCGTTTCCTCATCGCCTGCTGCTGATCGGGCTCTGCTCAGTCCGCTATGGCGCGGCCGCTGCCGCGATCCCGAAACTTAGATTGGCTGGGCGCGCTGCTCGGCCTCGCGCTCGTCGTCAGCCTCGCCTGGTGCGGCCATGCCGGCAGCGGCATGGGCATCGGCGGAGACGCCCATCTCGCGGCCGATGCGGTCCATCTCGCCGCGGCGGCCATCTGGGTCGGCGGTCTCATCCCGCTCCTCCTCCTCCTTCGGCCACGTCTCCCGCTCACGCCTCTCGACCGATACGGCATGGTCCGGCGCTTCTCGACGCTTGCCATGTGGAGCGTCGCGCTGCTGGTCTTAAGCGGCGTCATCAACACCTGGTTCATGACCAATGGCTTCCGCGACCTGATCGGAACCGACTATGGCGACCTTGTCCTGATCAAGGTCGCGCTGCTCCTGATCATGCTGGGCTTCGCCGCCTTGAACCGGTTCCGATTGACCCCGCGATTACTTGGCGGCTGGCGCCGCCGCCTCTCAAGCGCTGTGGTGGTCGGTGGCGGCGGAACTCGCGCTCGGAGTCCTCGTCATTTGGGTGGTTGGCGTCCTCGGCCAGACCGAGCCGCCCGGCCACATGCACGTGGGCGCTTCCGGGACGGGTCCCGTGCTCGCCGAAAACTCAAGCGGCCTGTCGCGGTTTGGCGCGCGTCGCGGCTCACGGGGATGTGTCATTGACATGGCTACCAAGTAGTAGGTAGATACGCCGATGATGCCGGGAAAGCTCGACATTTGCTCGCATTGCGGCGGACCGCCGCTGTCGCGCCGGGGCCTCCTCAAGATCTCGGTCGCGCTCGCATCGGTGCCGTTTCTGAGGCCGATCCCGGGCTTCGCCGCGGCGCCCGCAGCCGACGCCCTCGAGGTCACCGAAATCGCCCCCGGCGTCTTCGTGCATCAGGGCCGCTACGAGATGCAATCGCCCGAGAACCGCGGTGACATGGCCAATGCCGGCTTCATTGTCGGCAACGACGCGGTCGCCGTGATCGACACGCTCGGTAGCGAAGAAGTCGGCGAGCAATTGCGGAACGCGGTGCGCGCGGTCACCGACAAACCGATCCGCTACGTCATCAACACCCACATGCATCCGGACCATGTGTTCGGCAATGCCGCGTTCAAAGAGGACAATCCCGAATTCGTCGCCAACCGCAAGCTCGAGCGCGGACTGCGCGCCCGCGCCGAGCGCTATCTGATGATCAACAAGAAGATGCTCGGGCCGGAGGCGTTCAAAGGCATCGAGATCGTGCTTCCCACCGTCGCCGTCGACGACAAGATGACGCTCGATCTCGGCGGCCGTACCCTCCTGCTCGAGACGCAGCCGACGGCTCATACCGACAACGACCTCATCATCACCGACAGCGCCACCAACACGATGTTTCTCGGGGACCTGTTGTTCTCGGGCCATGTGCCGACGCTCGACGGGTCTATCGAGGGCTGGCTCGCGGTGATCGACAATCTGAAAGAACGGAAGGTCGCGCGCGTCGTGCCCGGGCACGGGCCTCACGCCATGGAGCTGCCGCAGGCCTTCGATCCGGAGGAGAACTATCTCGCCACGATCGCGACCGACGTCCGCAACATGATCAAGGACGGCAAGACCATCGAGGACGCGACCAAGACGGCGGGCTTCGAGGCGCGCGATTCCTGGAAGCTGTTCGATGAGTATCACGTGAGAAACGTCACCGCGGCCTTCGCCGAACTCGAATGGGAATAAATTTGGGAGGAAGACGCCATGTCCGGCAGTGTTGATCGCCTTGTCTCTCTGTCCGCCGCGGCGGCGCTTGCCGCAACGCTTCTTGTCTGCGGCGCATCCTTGGCCAAGGCCGATGAGGATGTGTGGCCGACGCTGAAACAGGCGAATTTCGGCGACCGCGACATCAAGGCCGAGGACGGCTTCGTCACCCTCGATGCCCCGGTCACCGCCGAGGACGCCGCGGTGGTGCCGCTCACGGTGCGGGTGCCGCCGTCCGTCAAGGCCAAGCTCAAGTCGCTGACCCTGATCATCGACAAGAACCCGAACCCGGTGGTGGCCAAGGTGCATTTCGGCCCCGCCGCCGGCACGGGCGGCGAGCGCTCGTTCGCGACCCGGGTCCGCGTCGACAATTTCTCTCATGTCCGCGCCATCCTCGAGACCGAGGACGGCACCTTGCACATGGCGACCAAATTCGTGCAGGCCGCGGGCGGCTGTGCCGCGATGCAGGCCAAGGACCCGGACGCCGACACGGTCGGTCTCGGCAAGACCATCGTGAAGAGCGTTCCCGCCGGCGTTGTCGTCGACGCCGCTGTTCGAAGGGCTGGTGATGATCAAGCACCCGAACGCGAACGGCATGCAGCTCGACATCAATACCGGCGACTATATCCCGGCGCGGTTCGTCAAGGAGGTGGTGGTGAAGCGTGACGGCGAGCTCGTGTTCGACATGGACACCACGTTCTCGATCTCGACCAACCCGAATTTCCGCTTCAGCTTCGGCCGCGGCACCGACAACGAACTCGAGGTCGCCATCACCGATACCGACGGCACCTTGTTCACCGGCAAGTCCGACCCGAGCGGGTCGTAGCGCGAGCTGCCACGGCTGCCCGACGTGAGAGCGACCCGCGCCCGGCCGAGAGGTTTGCGCAGATGGATAGCCAATATACCAAAGATGTTCTAGGCCAAAAGGCCAATACTGCAGCGGAGCGTACCTACATTATAACTGAAGTCATGCTCGGAAACTCAATTAAGACGAACCGAACTCCCAGGAGGAATTACCCATGCGATCCGCTCTTTATTTGCTGATATTTGCCCTTATGCTCTTCGCTGTGCCTGAAGCGAGGGCGGATGATGCCGCCATGAGCAGCGAGGATCTTATGGCAAGCTTGAAGGGCGCTGCCCCGGATAGTCTCATCAAAGACGCCACGCTCATGAACATGGCCGACATGACGGTCCTCCGGAAGGGCACCAATGGCTGGACCTGCATGGTCCATGGCGGGGTGCCGATGTGCGTCGACGATGTGGGGCTTGACTGGGTGCATGCCCTGATGAGCAAGTCGGCGCCGCCGGAGAAGATCGGCCTGATCTACATGCTCAAGGGAGACGCCGGCGTCAGCAATACCGATCCCTTCGCCAAGGCGGAGACCCCCGACAACAATTGGGTCAAGACCGGCCCGCACATCATGATCGTCGGCGGCGTCAAGGGTCTCGCCCAGGGCCTTCCCAACGGGGCGAAGCCGGACGAAACCGCGCCTTATGTGATGTGGCCGGGGACGCCCTACGAGCATTTGATGCTCCCGACCGATTAGGCTCGGGTTTCGCATCGCGCGGGCGCGGGGCCGCAGCCGGCGGCTCTGAGCCTGCCCGAAACCTTCGCCGTTGACACGCTACCAAGTAGTAGGTAGACGAGCGAAATGACGCTGACCAAGGACTTGCTGCTGGCCGAGGCCGAGGCGCTGTTGCGCACACGCGGCTACGCCGCCTTCAGCTATGCCGACCTCTCAACGCGCGTCGGCATTCGCAAGGCGAGCATCCACCATCACTTCGCCACCAAGGAGGAACTCGGCGGCGTCCTGATCGACAATTACCTCGTCAGGTTCGAAGACGCCCTGAAGGAGATCCTCGCGCAGGAGTCGAAAGCCAAAATCAGGCTGGAGCGCTACGCCCACTTCTTCGTTACCAGCATGATCGACGGCATGTTGCCCTTGTGCGGCGCTCTCTCGGCAGAGATGGCGGTATTGCCGCAATCGATCCAAGAGCGGGTCCACCGCTTCTTCAGGCTGCATCTGGACTGGGTGGAAGGGGTGATCCGTGCCGGCGTCACCGCCAAGGAGTTGCGCGCCGACGTCGACCCCGGCACCACCGCGATGCTCATTCTGAGTACGCTCGAAGGCGCGAGCTTCGTCGCCTGGGCCATCGACGACGCGCGCCAGATCGCGCCGGCCGTCGGGCAATTGATTGCCTGCCTCGAGCGCCGGAAGGCCGGCTGCTAAAGGCCCCGCGCCGCTCGCGCCCGCAACCGCCTAACGGTCGCTCGCGCTGTAATAGCCCTGATGCAGCCGCTTGCGGTACACCACCCCGGGATGGGAGGAGCACGCCTTCATCACATCGATGCCGCTGAACTTGGACAAATCGTACTGGCACACGATCGTCGTCTGCGGGTGCTCGATCAGGAGATCGTTCAGAGCCGCCTCATAGTCGTGCATGGTCTCGACGCCCGGCGTTTCGGTGAAGAACCAATCCATCTCACCGACAAGGAGATGCGATGGGTGATTGTCGGCGCGCTTGCGGATGATCTGCAGGCGCATGAAGGCGACCATGAACTCGGGCGTGAACGTCGCGTTCTTCAAATAAGCGTCGCTCGCCGGAATCAAGGTCAGCAGTCCGCGATGCATGAGTTCGTGGGGGTCCAATCCCTCATCGCGGACGCGATCCATAAGCTCTTCGCGCGTGCTTGCCGAATGGATGTAGACGGTCGGCTTGCCGGCATAGAAGTGATTCAAAAAGAAGGGACGGAACGCTTCCCAACGCTCGGCATGGCGCCCGACGAACAGGCAGATATGCCTTGAGGCGAGGTCGGAGTTCGGCTTCCTTGGCGCCGCTGCTCAAGCCGCTGATGGTCGGTGCCCTGAGGTCCGACGTCTCGGACACGCCGCTCGCAACGAACATGTCAAGTACGTCGGCATCGAAGCGGCGCTCGTTGCGCGGCCCAACGCGATGACATGCGAGCGTGCCCTCGTTGGTCCAACGACGGAGCGTGGTCTTGCTCACCGCGAGATAGGTCGATGCCTCGTCAAGGGTCAGAAGTGGTTTCAATTTGCTCATAGGTATTGGCACTCTTCTCCATGTCGCCGACCGCCTGCGGCAGGTGTCACTCGTAATCGTTACTTAGCCAAAAATCGCTACCCCACATATAAGAAATGTGTCGCACCTATACAAACCTGTAGCCAAGGCCGCCCTACGCTCAAATCTTTCATAAGTCCTGGCATGATCGCATAAGTAAGTTCGCCAATATTTCGAAGCTTCACGCGGCCTTCTACCCATCCTCCGCCAAGAATACTTGGGATGCTGACATGCATCGGTTTCGCCCGCTCACTGTCCCCAATTTTCGGCTTCGCGGACCCCGGCAAAGGCCCCGCAGACGCGCCTCGCACGTCATGTGATTCGGCCAATCGGCGGCGATCAATCCGGAGGCCGTCAAGATTGCCGGGACGGCCGCTTGGGCGAGGGTGGCAGCCTCACACCCGCCTCCGTCGGGCGCGATCGGCGGACGCCGCCTGGCGCTTTACCAACAGCAGCGCCAGTCCACTACCGAGAATCATCACCACAAGCACCTTCCAGCCAATTCGCAGCAGCGGCGGCCAAGCGGTGCCGACCGCAAACGGAAACCGTGCGACTTGATCGGCGCCCCCCTCCTTTGCCGTCACCAGCCCCACATATCGGCCGGCCTCCGCGAAGTCGTGCTCGAAGTGAATGGTGCCGGTCGAATAGGACGCCGGCGGCAGGCTGAATTCGACGGGCTGCTCGTCATCGGCCTTCCACCCGTCGACGACGTGCAGAATTTTCACTTCGACCGGAAGGTTGCGCATGCCCGGGTCGACATAGTCCAAGGCGACCACCGTCTTCCCGGTCTTCGGGATGTCCTCGCAAAACTCCTGCGTGTCGGTCTCTTGAGGCTGATATCCAGTGAAGTGGATGATGTGCGTCCCGACGCGCAAGACGCACTTGTCCTGCTCGATGCTCAGCCCGCCATGCGCCGATGCCTGCGGGGAAAACCACCCCGAGGCAATCAGCGCATAAGCGGCGAGGCCGATGACGGCGACGAACCTAATGGCTTCCTCCCTCACGACGTCCCGAGAAAGTTCGGAATGATTGGGCCCGAAATCTCGGCAATGCGACGCACGCCTTCCGGCGTGTAGAAGAAGAGAAGAGCTCCGAACCGATTGTCCGGATCGTTGAGCAGGCTGGTGAGACGCTCGACCTCCCACGCAGCGTCGGTAGCCTCGATGTCGATCTCTCTGGTCTCACCTGGCTGTATCGGCCGGTCGTCCTTCACGATCAGTCCGTGGTTGACCAAATCCGCCGGGTAGCCCTCGTCGACGTTGCTCACCGCGGTTTCCGACTTCGCGTTGACGAAGCGAACGTTGGCGCTGGTGAACTCGCCGATCTCAAGCACGTCCGGGGTCTCGTTCTTGACTTGCAAGGTCATCTTCATCGAGCGGCCCGGCACGTCATAGGTCGCCCGCAACACCTTCACCGAGACCTGGCTATCCGGGAGCGGCAGCGGGGGGGTTTGCATCTTGCCCGCTTGAAGGGGAACGCTGCGTGGGTATTCGGTGTCGGCCCAACTCACCCCAGCGACGACGATGGTGACGGTGCCGACGAGAATGCCCGCCGCGACGACCATGTCCGCGCGCGTGATCAGGCGGCCGGCGTGGCCCGCCGCCACCTCGCGGAAGCGCGGGATAAGCATCGGACGGCGCATCCACCACAGCAGCCAGAACAGGCCGATAGCGGCCCAAAGTCCCTGCCAAATGACGACGGTGCGAACGCCCCAGGTGGACAGGTCAGGGATGGTGCGGCCATCGAGGGTCTTTACCGGATAAACGAAATCCGCGGCAGCGCCTGTGACATCGACCCATTTGCCCGGCCCGACGATCGGGCCGGCCTGATGAACCAGGACGGTCGGATGAATGTGCCACCGCCCGGGTAGGCGCGCCTGGAGCACGATCTTGAAACTATAGTCGCGGCCCTTCTGCAAACCTGTAGAATTTTGCGCCGCAACCTCGTTGATGTACGACTTCTTCTTCACCATCACCGAGCCGGGACCGCCGGTCGACAGGAACGCAAGTGTCGGATCCGCAAGATTCTGCGGCCAGTCGCCGAATACCCTGAACTTTCCGGTGACGACGAGATCGTCGTTCACCTTCATCTCATCCGTCGACCATTTGACGTCGTACCATTCGAGGGTCCGCATCCGCAGGAACGGCTCCTGGTTGCGTTCGCCATGAGCGAAGGCGGAGACGGTGCCAACAACAGAGACTGCGCAGACGAGGATGAAGAGATTGGCCCAAAGCAGAAGACGCCGTGCCAGGGCCGACCGAATGACGAGGAGCATAACCGTTCCCTCCCGAGGATTGTGGTGCATGCGAGTTGCTTACGCCTTGTTCGCCTATGTGCCGGGTTAGTCGGTCTCGTTCGCCTTAGGCTTCACACCCAGATAGGTTGCGATCGGGCTTTCAACCCAGTTGGTCTTGGCGAAGAACAAGCCGATGTACCACCACACCAGATACATCATCATGCAGACGAAGGCTGAGAAGAAGGCGGAGATCCACGCGGAATGCCCGCCAAAGGTTCTCAGCGTTCCCCGCTCGATGAAGCGGAGGTATTCGGGGGTGGAGGAACGGGTGAAGACATAGCCGACCATGTCCGCGGTCGACTGCACCTGGCCCATATGCTCGACGGGGATGTGATACGCCGCGATCATCGGGTAGTTGCCGGGATAGAACAGTAGCCCGAAGCCCCAAGCCCCAATGATGGCGGTCGCGAGAAAATTGCGGCTCAGCAACAGAACCGAGTCCATGAACAGCGCGCCGGGCAGAAGGAGCGTCGGGAAAATCAGGCTGTAGGGCAGCCCCGCCCACATATGGAAGCCGAGGATGCGGTCAACCCACTGGCCGAACATGAGCGCCAGGATGCAAAGCGTGGCGCCGATCGGCAGGCGGAACTTTTCCCAAAGATAGGCTTGAGCCGCGGCCGGGAACATGATGGCCACGATGGGGGTCAGGGTGGCCCAGAACTGCCGGTCCTTCCAATCGACCCAGAAGTCCCAGTCACCGGCCAGCAGCATGAAGTGCAGGTGAAACGTGCCGGCGATCGTGAAGAACGCGATCACCGCGATCACCAAATCAAATGCCCTGGATGCCCGTGCTGCAGCAACTTTCGGAGGCACTTGCGTGTCTCTGGCTGCGGCGCCGCTTGTTCCACGGGTCTCCCGATATTCCATCGTGGTGGTCATTTCGCTCCCCTCAATCTTGTCGTTATGCGGACCGGCTCATGGTTGAGCTCGTTCCATTTGGTGTTTGGGAAATGGGGCGCCGGCCTCGTCGATCCGGGAGGTCACAGCTCAGCCGACGCCCCTTCCTTTTGGTGGGCGCCTAATGCGCGACACCATCCAGAGCGTGCTCGCCCCAAATCTCGTTGATCAGCTCGTTGAGGCGAAGGCCGATCTGAAGGGCGAGGCCGAACAGCGCCAGCCCGGTCCAACCGAGCGCGACGAAGCCCCAGTGGAGAGGCGCGGTAAACCACTCCTCCATGAACCAGAAGGCATGGCCCCATTCATTCAGGCCAACGTTCGGAAGGATGAAGAACGGTCCGAACACTGCCAGCATGAAGGGAATGGAGACGCGCCTTGCGAATTTCGGCAGACGCGTCGTGGCGTACATCAGGGCCGCCGATCCGCAAATGATGTAGATCGGGAAGCTGAGATAGAAGATGGCGATGTGGCTCGGCGTGAAGCTCGTATCGCGGAGCACGGTCTGATGCCACGAGCCGTCCTGCTCGGCGAAATAGCTCGCGCCCCAATAGACGGCGAACACATAGACGAGCAGCAATCCGAGAAGCTTGAAGTACCGGACGATCTCAACTTGAGGGGGCAGGTCTTCCAGGTCCCTGTCACGGGTGAACCACAGGTAGGAAAGCCAGCCGACGCCGATCAGCGGCAGCAGCACAAGCTGAGTCCAAAGCAATCTCATCCAGTAAATTTGAAATTCCGGCAGCGTGGAATTGAGGCCGTATTTCCATCCCGCGATGCCTTGATAGACGCGAACTGCGGAGTACAGCACGAGCAGGAAGCCGCAGCCGATCGCGCCGATCTGTGCCCACGTTTTATTCATCGACGCCTGCGCGATACGCGCCGGGCGTTCATTCGCATAAGCAGTCATATGGTTTTCCTCCTTAGAATTGCCGACCGGAGACCCTGCCGGCCAACCGAACGTTCCCAAGGGGTGACCCCCTGGTCTCCTCCTCAAATCAATGGCCAGTCCGCCCTATTCGTCCCATTCTTCCCAGCGCGCACGAACCAAAGATAATTGTACGAATTTACTCGTTATTGGTCAATTCAACCCTTACCACTCATCAACATAGATGTAAATACATATCCATTCATGCGGCAGGTGACTTGAGCATGAGCCGCCTCACAGCCATGCCCCGAGTCAGCAACATCCTGGGATTCCAGCAGAAACGAACTTGGTCGAAGCGCGCCAGGCTCGGCACTACGCCTCGGCCTTCGGTCAGGCCGTCTCCGCGCCGTTATTTCGACATCAGGCTGCGGCGCTCGCCTCATCGTCGCTCTCTTTCCGCGCCAGTTCGCCAATGACCTGCGCCGGGGCGAATACCGGCGAATAAGGGGGGGCATAGGCGAGATCGAGATCCGCGAGGTCTTCTGCGGCGAGCTTGCCCCAAATCGCGGTGGCGACCGTATCGATATATTTGTCGACCTGATCCGCGCCCACGGCCTCGGCGCCGAGCAGTCGTCCGCTCGGCCCGTCGACAACAAGCATGACCTCGATCGATCGCGATTGTGGCATGTACCGCGCCCGGCTCGGCACCTTGGCGTGAACCGCGATAGGGTCGAAGCCGCAGTCACGCGCCTGATCCCGCGTCAAGCCGGTGCGCGCCACGGCAAGATTGAAGACCTTGAAGATGGCGGTGCCGAGAATGCCTGGGAACGTCGCCCGGCCCCCGGCGAGGTTGATGCCGGCGACCCGCCCCTGACGGTTGGCAATGTCGCCAAGCGGGCACCAGATCATTTTCTGCGAGACGATGTGACGGGCCTCGGCACAATCGCCGGCGGCGTAGGCGCCCGGCACGCTGGTGCGCATCTCGGCGTTGACGGCAATGGCGCCAGTCACGCCGACCTTGATGCCGGCGGCCGTGGCAAGCTCCACGCGCGGGCGCACGCCGACCGCCATCAACACCAAATCGGCATCGACCCGGCGGCCGTCGCCGAGCTCGACGCCGCCCTTGACGATCTGCGCCGCCGAGACCCCGCAAACGATCTGGACGGCGTGCTTCGCCAGCTCATGCCGCGCCGCCTCGCCGATCCGCGGATCGAAACCCGGCAGTAGCCGCGGCATCCCCTCGACCAGGGTGACGGCCATGCCCCTGAGCCAAGCGGCTTCAGCCATCTCGAGGCCGATATAGCCACCGCCGACGATGACTACCCGGCCACTGTGGCGAAGCATGCCCGCGAGCCGATCGGCATCGCCGATCGACCGCAGCGGCACGACCGGCGGCGCGCCCCCCGCCACCGGAATCTGAGGCAGAATCGCCTGCGCTCCGGTGGCAAACAGGATTTCGTCGAAGGACTCCTTGGTGGCCCTGCCCTTCTCGAGGGATTTCACCCGGACACGGCGCGCGCCGAGATCGACCTCCTCAACTCTTTGCCTGACGCGGAGATCGATGCCGTCGGCACGAAAGCGCTCGACGCTGCGGGCGATGAGGGCGCCGCGCGAGAGGCCTCCGGGATCGCCGAGCCAGTAGGGAAGACCGCAGGCCGAATAGGACACCTCGGGCTCGTCCTGGAGGACGACGATGTCGAGGTCCGGCCGCCGGCGCTTGGCGGTCGCGGCCGCCTTCATCCCCGCGGCGACACCTCCTACGATCAAGACCCGGCTCATGTGGCTCGCTCAGGCGTTGCCGTATTTCACCCAATGCGCCGCGAAGATCGCCTCGGGCGTGATGGCCCTCGGCTGCAGCGGCCGCGACACCCAAGTCAGATTGACGAAATTGCGGGCGCTGACGTTCTCCGTGGTGATGTTGCCGCCCCAACTGCCGCAAGCGAGCGACAGCGTGTAAGGCATGCCGTTGCGCGGACTCCCCGCCCCTTCGTTGAGGTTCTGGTTGACCATGACCCTCGCGGTCTTGGTGCCCATGGCCAGCGTCTCGACATTGGCGTCGCTCGTGGTGTGGATACCGCAGGTATGGCCGAGGCCCTGATAGCCGGTGATGCGGTTGACCAGATCGACGGCGGCGTCGATGCCGCCGGAATAGCGATAGAGCGCCAGCACCACCGAGAGCTTCTCGCCGGAGAAGGGATGGTCATGGCCGACGCCGTCCTCTTCCACGATCAGGAAGGTGCGATCGTCGGGAAGGTCGAAGCCGGCCAGCTCGGCGATGCGGGCAGCGGGCTTGGCGACGACATCGATGGTCGGGATATGACCACCGTCGGGCCACATCGCCCGCGCGAGCTGCTGCTTCTGTTCCGGGGTGCATAGATAGCCGCCGGCGTCGATCAGCTTTCGTAAGAGCGCCGCGTAGATATCCGCCGCCGCGACCACGGAATTGTCGGCGAGGCAGCTCGTGGCGTAGTCGAAGGTCTTGGCCCTGGCGATCATCAGCGCGGCGTCGTCGAGGTCGGCGGTTTCGTCGACGACGTGGACGGAATTGCCGACGCCGACGCCATAGGCCGGCGTTCCCGAGCTGTACGCCGCCTTGACCATGCCTGCGCCCCCCGTCGCCACCACCAGGTCGGCGAGGCGCATCAAGGCCTCGGTCTTGGCGAGCGACGGCTGGGTGATGACCTGGATCAGGTCCTCCGGGGCGCCGACCTCACGGCAGCCTTCGCGCATGGCCTCGACCACGGCGATCGACGTCAGCTTGGTCCGGGGATGCGGAGAGACGATGATGGCGTTGCGGGCTTTGAGGGCGGCGAGGGCCTTCACCGGCGGTGTCGCATCGGGTCCGGTGGTCGGGATCAGCGCCGCGACCACGCCGACCGGCTTCGCGATCTTGACCAGCCCCTTCTCGGGAATTTCCTCCACGACCCCGCAGGTCTTGATGCCGGCCATATCGGCGAGCGTGCCCATGACGCGGTTTTCGAACTTCGCCACCTTGTCCTGATAGCGGCCGAAGCCGCCCTCATCGACGGCGAGGCGCGCCAAGGCCTCGCGGTTTTTGAACACATGCCAGCCGACGGCCGTCACCAAGGCATCAGCCTCCGCCTGGCTATAGCCTTCGATCGCCCGCTGCGCGGCGCGCGCCCGCGCGACCATGGCCCCGATCTCGGCCTCGGCTTGCTCCGGCGTTTGTTTCGGCTTCTTGGCGATGTCGGCAACAATTGTCGTCATGACGGATAATCCCTTCAGGTTCAGTGCTTGGCATTGGAGGGGGCTACGGCCGACGGCGCGCTCGAGGCCCGCATGCGGGCATCGACCACGACGAAGCCGTCGGGAGTGGCGATGACTGGGTTGAGGTCGAGTTCTTCCAGCCAGGGAACACCGGCAACCCACTTCGAGAATGCGGCGATCAGGTTGGCGAAGGCCGAGAGGTCGATGCCGGCCTGGCCGCGGGCGCCGGTCAAGAGGGCACGGCCCTTCAATTCATCGAGCATGCGAAGCGCCTCGGTTTCATCCACGGGAGCGAGGCGCAAGGCGACGTCACCAAGGGCCTCGACCCAGATGCCGCCCAGACCGGCCATGACCACGGGTCCGAAATTGGCGTCATGGCGGGCTCCGAGCACGAGTTCGATCCCAGGCGCCACTTGCCGCTGCAACAGTGCCGTCGCCGAGCCGAGACGGGTAGAGACGTCGTCATAGGCCGCGGCGACGGCCGCATGGGTGGCGAGCCCGAGGCGCACACCACCACGCTCCGATTTGTGGGTAAGTCCCGGTTGCTCTGCCTTGAGCACCACAGGCATTCCGAGATCGTCGGCGGCGGCGACCGCCTCTCGGCGTGAATGAACCAGCCGCCACGATGTGACCGGCAGGCCGGCTTCGGCCAGAAGCTCGAATGCGAGCGTCGACGGCAGCCAGCCATTGGCCATCGCGCGCGGCGCCGGGGCGACCGGAGGGCTGAGCGCAATGTCGCTTGCGGCGCGGTTGCTCGCTGTCAATGCCAACAGCTCCGCCGTGCGCGCGGGCCAGGGATGACAGGGGATGCCGGCGGCAAGCAACCGCTTCCGGTTCGCCGCCGCCTCCTCGGGCGCGACCCAACAGACATGGACCGGCTTGCTCGCGCCATCGGCCCTTGCCGCGCTCACTTCGGCGATGACCCGGTCGGTGACCTCGCTCATCAGGGCCGACCGCTGGAGCAGGACCAGGACGACAGCATCGATCTCGTCGCTGGCGAGGAGGCTTACGAGCGTCGCGCCATACATCTCGGCAAAGCGCGGCCAGTCGGTGGTGACGTCGATTGGGTTGGCGGCAGACCCATGGCGCGGAAGCGTTGCCGCGATGTCCGATTGCTGCGCCTCGGAAAGTCTTGGGACTTCGAGCCCGTGGGAGTCCAGCAGGTCGGCGAGCTCGACGCCGGTGCCTCCGGAATTGGTGACGATGGCAACGCGGCGGCCTCTTAGCGGCGGCTGGCGGTCGAGAGTGGCCGCAAGATCGAGCAACGTCAGCCCGTCATCGACGACATGGACTCCGGCCTGGCGAAGCGCCGCCAGAGTGACGGCGGTGTCGGTGGCCAAGGCCGCGGTGTGACTTGCGGCGGCACGGCGCCCGGCGACACTGCGCCCCGTCTTCAGGACCACGATCGGCTTTTCGCCCGCGATCTCGCGCGCGGCGTCAAAGAAGCCGCGGCCGTCGCCGATCAATTCGAGCAGCATGGCGATCACCCTGGTCTCGGGGTCGCCGGCGAAGGCGCGCAAGAGATCGGTCTCGTCGAGATCGGCCTTGTTGCCGCAGGCGACGACCCTGGAGAAGCCAATCAGCTCCTCCTGCGAGCGCGAGAAGGCCGCCATGCCGTAGGCGCCGCTCTGGGTGAAGAGGGCGATGCCGCCACGGGCCGGGAGCCCCAAGCCGAGCGAGGCGTTGAGACCGGCGCTGGTGCTGACCACACCGAAGCAATTCGGACCGATCAACCGGACGCCGCCGGCCCGCGCCGCAGCGAGCGCGCGCCGTTGTAACGCCAAACCGGCTTGGCTGGTCTCGGCGAAGCCGCCGCTGATGATCACCGCGACCGGCACGTGCGCAGTGGCACAATCCTCGATGATCCCCGGAACCTCGCCCGGGGGCGCCGCCACGATGGCGAGGTCGACACCCCCGGGCACGCCGGAGAGGCTCGCATAGGCAGGTCGGCCGAGCACCTCTCCTCGCTTCGGATGAACCGCAACCACCTCGCCTTGAAACGCCGCATCGGTCGCGATCAGATTTTGCATGACGAGATGCCCAAGCTTGCCGGGCGTCGCCGACGCGCCAACGAGCGCCACACGTCGTGGCGCGAACAAGGCTTGCGGCCAGGCGGTCATGTGTCGCCCCCGCGTTGCACGAAGACGCTCGGCAAGCCGCCGCTATGGATGAAGACCACGGTATCGCAGTCCGTGAAGCGGCCGGCGGCGAGGAGCGCGTGGTAGCCGGCGAGCGCCTTCGCGGTATAGGTCGGATCGAGCACGAGCCCTTCGCAGCGCGCGGCGAGCGCGAGCGCCGCGTCGCCTGCCGGCGACGGAATGCCGTAGCCGGCGCCGATGAAGCCGTCATGGACGATCAGTTCGTCGTCATCGATTTGAAACTGGGAGCCCAAGCGTTCGGCGGCCGCGGCGGCGAGGAGATGGATCCGCGCGCGCACCTCGACGGCCGGACGGCTGACGGCGATCCCCTCCACACGCCAGGAAGCGCCATAGAGCCGGGAGCCCAACAGCCAGCCGGCCAAGGTTGTGCCCGATCCTGCCGCCATCACCACGCAATCCGGCGCGACGCCGTTCTGCCGGCATTGCGCCACCGTCTCTGCGACGGCGCGAACGTGCCCAATCACGCCCAGGGGGCAGGCGCCACCCCGCGGGATCAGATAAGGATGGCCGCCGGCGGCGCGGATGCGCGCGCCCTCCTGCTCTAGTGCGAGGTCGACCGAGCTGCGCTCGGCATCGTTGGTGAAGCGGATCTCGGCGCCAAGCAGCGCGGTGAGATAATGATTGCCCTCGAGCCGGCGCGGCGGGCTGCCCCAATAGACCGCGACCATGCCGAGCCCGGTATGGGCCGCCGCGGCCGCCGTCGCCCGAACGTGGTTGGAGAGCGGCCCCGCGCCGGTGACCAGCGTGTCGGCGCCCTCCTCGATGGCGTCGGCGAGGATCAATTCGAGACCCCGCACCTTGTTGCCGCCGAGGCCGAAGGGGATCAGGTCGTCGCGCTTGATCCACAGCTCAGGGCCGCCAAGCGCTTCCCTCAGAGCGGGCGCCGGCAACAGCGGCGTCGGCGCCGGATTAAGCGGAAACCGCGCCGGCTCCTCGGTTCGCGGCTGCCAATCGAGCTGTCCGCGCATGGTCACTCCTCGCTTGCCAACACACGGTCGACAAGCAATTGGCACTGGCCGGTTTGCCGCGACGGATCGAGCAGATCGCCGATCTCCTGCGGCGACAGGCGCGCGGCGATATCGGCATTCACCCTGATCGCCTGGCCGAACGGCTCCCCGCGCGCGGCCGCTTCTTGAGCGGCGCGATGCACGATCTGATGCGCGGACTGCTTACCGAGCTTCCGTGCGAGCGCGAGCATGACCGCCTCCGAACAGACGCGGCCTTCGCTCGCTTCGACATTGCGGCGCATCCGCTCCACGTCGACGTCGAGATTCTCCAGCAAGGTGGCGAGCAGATTGAGCGCCTTGCCCGCGGCCATGGTGAGCTCCGGCACGGCGTGCCACTCGACCTTCCAGGAGCGGCCGTCGCGCTCGTGATCGTGAGGCAGGCTCTCGGCGAGTGCCGCGGCATTGGCACGGACCACGCGAGAGAGCGTGCCGAGATGCTCGGAGATCTCCGGGTTGCGCTTGTGCGGCATGGTGATGCTGCCGACCTGCGCGTTGCTCGAAGCCTTCGCCAAGCTCGCCGATCTCGTCGCGCTGGAGCGAGTAGACCTCGTGACCAATGCGGTCGGCGGTGCCCGTGGCCAGCACCAGGAGCTGCGCCCATTCGACGATCACGTCGCGGCTCGCGGTCCAGGACATGGCGGGTGGCGCGCAGCCCGATCCTGGCGCAGAACGCCTCTTGCAGCTCAAGACCGCGGGACCCGAGCGAAGACAGGCTGCCCACCCCGCCGCAGAGCTGGCCGACACCCATGCGCGCGGCGAATCTCGGTGAAGCGCTGCCGGTGGCGGCGGAGCTCGACGAGCCAGCCCGCGACCTTGAAGCCGAAGGTGATCGGCAGCCCTTGCTGGCCATGGGTGCGGCCCAGCATCAAGGTGTCGCGATGCTTGCGGCAAAGTCGTGCCGCGGCGGCGATGGCGCGGTCGAGATCGGCAAGCAGAAAGCTGCGCGCGTCCTCGAGCGCCAGCATCAGCCAGCTGTCGGTGATGTCCTGCACCGTGGCACCGAAATAGAACCACTCGCCGGCCACGTCCGGATAGCGCCGGTGCATGGCCTCGATCAGCCCCGCCGTCGAGTGCCCAGTCGCGCGATAGCCCGCCTCGAACTCGGCGAAGAAGGCGTCGTCCAGCGCCACATCGCGGCAGGCAGCGGCGACGGCGGCGGCACTCTCTTGCGGGATCACGCCGAATTCGCCCTGCACCTCCGCGAGCGTTGCCAGCAGATCGAGCCAGCGGCGGGTGCGCGGCTCGTCGTCGAACAGGGCCCGAAGCGCCGGCGTCGACCAGGCGCTGCCATAGACGCGCGAGCCGAACGACCAGCCGGTCATGGCGCGCCCTCCGCGAACGCTCGCGCTTCGGCGAGCAGATGGTTCTCGGTCGCCACGTGGCGGTGCTGCGAGGCTTCGAGCCACAATTGATGCGGCAGCAACATGTCGGCGAGTTCGCGAAGCTGGCGCCCGGTCGCTTCAGGGGCGGCACCGCCGATATCGCTCCGGGCCTTGAGGCAGATTTCGGGATCGAGCGCGGAGGCGCGCAGCCAGTCGGGCACCGGCGGCAGCTCCCTGCCCGCCTCGGCGCAAGCCTTCTGCAATTCATCGTCGGTGAGACTGGCGAGCGTCCGCCCCTCGGCCTCGAGCCGGCCGATCAGCCTCGCGACGAGGCCGTGGGCGCTGCGGAAATCGAGACCGAGACCGAGACACAGACGCTCGGCAAGATCGCTGGCGTAACAGGCGCCGTCGGCGAGCGCAGCGCGGGCGCGGGCGCTGTTGAAGCTGAGGTCGGTGACGACCTCGCCCATGAGGGCTGCTGCCTGCGCCGCGGCGTGCAAGGCCGCCGGGACCGCGGCGTAGGGCAACATGCGGCTGTCCATCTGGCCGGAGGGCGTGCGGCCGCTCGCGGCGACGCCGGCCTGCTCGCCGATAAGGCGGTTGGCGAGGCCGCGGACAAAGGACAGTGCGAAGGGATTTCGCTTCTGCGGCATGATCTTGCTCGCCCTCGCGTGCCGGTCCGAGAGCTGGACAAAACCGAATTCCGCGGTGGCGAAGATCATCAGATCCTCGGCGAGACGATCGAGGCCGACGACCGAGGCGACGGCAACCGCCATGGCTTCGATGGCGAGATCGGCCTGCCACATGGCGTCGCGCGCATGGGCGACCGGCGCAGCAAAGCCGAGGCGCCGCGCCAGCGAGATGCGATCCTGAAACGCCACCGAGCCGTTCATGCTGCCGCAGCCGGCCGGGCAGAGATCGGCGCGGGAATGAAGCGATTCGAGCCGTTCGAGATCGCGCAGCACGGGCCAGGCGAAGCCCGAAAGATAATGTCCGAAGCTCGTCGGCTGAGCCGCCTGCAGATAGGTGTAGTCCGGCATCAGGTCTTCGGTGTGGGCGGTGGCAACCGTGAGCAGCGATTGGCCGAGGCCTGCGAGCGCCACGCCGAGCTCGAGCAATCGTTCGCGGAGCAAAAGGTGATAGGCCGTGGAAAGCGCCTCGCGCCGCGCCCGCGAGGTGCCAAGCCAGCCGACGGCGTCGGTCAGCTTTCCGATATGCGCCTCACGATTGGTGTAGAGATCGCCATCGGCCGCGCCAGGGGCGAAACCGGTTTCATCCTTCTGAAGCTTTAGGAGAGCTGCGACCAACGCTTTCGCCTTGTCGGCGGGAACGACGCCCTGCTCCGCCAAAGTGATGACGTGGGCAAGATCGACGAGGCCGAGTTGGATTGCGAGTTGGCCTTGCCCCGAAATCTCCTCGGTGAAGGCGCTCGCCACCAGGCTCTCGGATGGCGGCTCGGACAGGCGGTTGCCGATCTCGAGCACCGAGGATTGAGGTGGACGCTTGATGTCATCCATGGCTGGAGACCTCGCGCAAGGGGACATCCTCTGCCTCCGGCTCGGCCACCTTGGGCTCGGCCACCTTCGGCTCGGCCACCTTCGGCTCGGCCACCGGTTCCGGCACCGCGGGGTTCCAGTGCCCCGCGGCCTGCTCGATCTCGGCGATCCGCGACAGGGTTTCGTAGCGAAGGCCCGACCGCAACGCCTCGAGCGCCAAGGCTTCGAGCGCGGCGACATTGCCAAGGTTGACATTGGCACCGAACCGCCGCACCAGGGCCGCCTGTTGCTCCTTGCGCGGCGCTTCCCAGATGACGCGGTCGATCTTCTCGCCGAGCCGCCGCGTCAGCTCCTCGAGAAATTCCCGGCGCAACGCCCCGGCGTCGTCGTAGATGCCAACGCCGCGGCCCGACTCCCGCGCCTCGACGATGACCCACGCCGCGCCCCATTCGAGATCTTGCACCGCCTGCTCGGCAAGCTCGCCGGCTTCGGGTTGATGAGCCGGATCCTTCTTGCCCACCTCGGTGATGGCGATCAGGTCGGCGTTGCGAGCGCAGTCGATGACGCGGCGGCGGCGGTCATGCGACAGGTCGATGGTGCCGTCGGAGATCTCCACGGCGTGGAAGCCAAGCTCGCGCGCCCGCCGCATATAGACGCGGCAATGCTGCTGCACGATGGCCGCCTCGAGCAGGGTGCCGCCGGGATAGGTCAGCACCTTGTTCTCGGACAGCAGCTCCAATTTGTGCCGCAGCGCGTCGGCCGACATCAGCGCCGAGGTGCCGAAGGCGAGCTTCCAGTGATCGACGTAAGGCGCGACGATCTTGAGCGCGTCGGTCATCGCCGCGAGCCCGAGTCCGGTGTCGATCACCATGGTGATGCCGCCCTCGCGTGGCCGCTGCACGCGACGGTCGATGGCGGCGTCGAGGCCCAATACCCCAAGCCAGGGCCGATTGGATTTAGCAAGCATGGCGCACCGCTTCCTTCAGGGCCCGCTCGACCATGGCGAGGTCCGATCCCCACGGCACGACGATGACGTTGCCATCGGTCTCGATATCGAACTCGAGCAGGCAGCATTTGAGCATGGTGAGATCGTTGCGCTTGCCGGCGATGGCGCGCGGGCACATCTCGATGCGCGGCGGCTCGTCGCCGTAATAATGACGATGGAATTGCAGGCTGCGCTCGCAGCCGATCAGCACCCAGTCCTCGCGCTTGGCCGGACGCTCGTCGAGAAAGTGGACCGGTGCGCCGAGATCATCGAGGCCGCCGGAGCGGCAGGGCACGAGAAAGGCCTTGGGATGCTCCTTCGCCGCGAGATCCTTGAGCTCGATCCGCTCCAATTCGAGCTTGATCGGCGGCAGATCGGCATAGGTCAGGACGTGCTCGATGAGGTGGAACAGCTTCGGCGGGTCGGGCGGGCTGACCTCCACCACCCTGATGGTCAGGGGGTCGGGGTGATGGATGAAATTGATGTGGTCGTATTGACCCTGGCAGATCAGGGTGCCGTCGACGCCGACGCCGCTCTTCTCGGCGAGCCGCGCCAAGGCGGAAGGATTGGCGCAGTCGGTCTCGGCATCGACCACGAAGCGGCAGCTGTCCGGGAGCGCCAAGACTTCGACCTCGTCGATCGGCGCGAACAGCGGCTCGCGATCGCGAGGGCCGACGGCGACAAGGGCGTAGGTGTCATCGCGTCCGCGCAGCACGATGATATTGGTGCGGCGATAGGCTTCGCGGCCGAGGAGATGCGTCTTGATCGCCGCCTCGGTCATGTCGCCGTCGTAAGGCTGAACGCTGACGCCGCGGTAAGGCAGCTCGACCAGGTTGCGGCGATCGCGCAATGACGGCGTCTTCAGCACGGCGGCGCCGTTCGGTTTCGACCGAGTGCGCGCCATCACGAAGCGAACCTCCGCCCGCGATCCTCGGCCCGGACCTCATTCTCGTGGATGTGTAACGGGTCGAGACGCCGGATCAAATCGATGGTGTCGCGATCGGGGGGCGCTATGGTCTCGATCGTGTCCGCGACCCTTAGCTCGAAGCCGGTGTTGTCTTGGACCTCGTCCACCGAAACGTCCGGATAGACCGCCTGGAGCCGGGCATGACCTTCCGCATCGAAATCGAGCAGGCCGAGATCGGTGACGATCCATTGCGGGCCCAGCCCACGATGGCCCAGCGCGCGCCGGTCGCGCCCGTCGCCCGTGCGGTGTCCGAGATTGGTGATGAAATCGCACTGCTCGACGAGGCGGAACCGCCGGTTGCCCTTGGCGTCAAGCGGCGAGCGGTGGCCGGTGGTCCACAACGTGATGTGGTCGACATCGCAGGCGAGATTGCAACCGCCGCCGCCACCGGGCAGCTTCATCGCCAGGCGGTTCTTGCCCAGGCTGGTGACGTTGCAATTGCCCCACTTGTCGATCTGGAGGCCGGAGAGGAACATCCGCCCCATGCGTCCGGCGGCGGCGAGATCGAACAGTTCTTCGATGTCGAGCGCAAACGCCGCGCCACGGTCCATGACCCAGTCATTGGTGGTCGGCGTCAGAAATGGCGGCTCGGGGTTGACGCCATAGGTGGCGCCGGCGACCAGCACGAGATTGGGCGCGTGGGTGCGCTTGGCGACATGGAGCGCAAGCTGCACCAGGGGCGAGCCGAAGCCGTGGAATGCCAAGGTCCCATCCTCGATGGTGCGGGCGATCGCCCCGATCATCATCTCGCCAAGGCTGCAGTCCCGGGTCATGCGTCGACCCTCTCGCGATAGAGCGCCATCCAGGCGTCGGTTCCCGTCGCCCAGGAGGCGAGGCGGCGACGGGTTTCCTCGCCCCCGATGCGCCGGAGATAAGCCTCGTGGTCGGAACAGGCCCGAATGAAGGGTTCGAGATAGTCGGCGGTAAAGCGCTCGGCGCCGCCACGCGCGGCCTGGTAGTAGTGGGCCGTGTGCGGCCGATCATAAGCATAGAAGGGATAGCAGGCCGTGGGATGGGCCCCCATCGGCACTTCGGCGATCGCGCTGACGTAGAAGTAGGGAATGGTGATGCCGCCGAGCGCGACGAGGCGCTCGGTGGGGACGATCTCCTCGACCGAGGCAATCACGGTGCGCGCGGCCTTGGCGAATAGATGATCGAGGACCGGCGGCCCCTCGATGCGGAGATTGCCTCCCGCGTCGCCGTATTGAGCGTGCAGGATGGCGACATCCGGGTTAAGCGCCGGCACCAGCAGCAGCTCCTCTCCGGTGTAAGGGCAGGTCATGGTCTTGTATTCGGGGTGGAGGCCGGTGAAGCTCGTGCCCCGCACCGAGCGGACCGGCATGAACGGCAGCCCCATGACGGCGGCGCGCAACTGCTGCACCACGGTGTAGCAGCAGCTGTCGTCGACGCGCACGTCGCCCGCCTCGCAGGCGCGCCGGTAGTTCGGGGCGATGCCGAAATCCTGCTCGAAGCCGACATAGCTCTCGCTTGAATGGGACACGGCGCCTCCGCCGCAGAGGAGGTCGATGTCGATGCCATGCGCCGAGCCGACGACGCGGAGATCGCGCACGTTCCGGCGGAGCATGGCGCGAAGGATCGCCATCGGTTCGCGCGACGAGAGGCCGCCGCCGACCGCGACCACGTCGCCGTCCTTCACCATCGCGGCGACGCCTGCGAGATCGCGCCGCTTGTCGGTCGCGGTCTCGACCCCTATGGGCCCCGCTCTCGTCGCCGCGCCGCTCATATCGCCGTCATCCCGCCATCGACGGCCACGTTGGCACCGGTGACGAAGCTCGCCTCGTCGCTTAAGAGGAAGATCACCGCCTTGGCGATGTCCTCGGGCTCGCCGAAGCGCCCCATCGGATATTTCGCGAGCCGCCTCGCCTGCACCTCGGGGCTCGTATCGCTGCCGAGCAATTGCTGGCCCATGCCGGTGGAGGCGACGGTGCCAGGGGAGACTGCATTCACGCGCACGCCCTTGGCGGCATAGTCGGCGGCCATCTGGCGGGTGAGATTGACGATGGCGCCTTTGGCGGCGCAGTAGGCGGCCATGGTCGGGATGCCGACCACGCCGGCGACCGAGCCGAAATTGACGATCGCACCTTTGCCGCGTGCGATCATGGCGGGAAGCACCGCCTTGGAGGCGAGGAAGGTGCCGGTGACGTTGACCGACATGATGCGGTCCCAGGCCGCGGGGTCCGCCTCATGCACCGAGCCGAAACCGGCGATGCCGGCGTTGTTGACGAGCCCGGTCACGGGACCGGCGGCCGCGCTTGCCGCTGCCATGGCCGCCTCGACGTCCGCTGCCTTGGTCACGTCGGCACCGAAGCCCCAAGCACTACCGTTGTTCGGGCTCAAAGCCTTGGCCGATGCCTCCGCCAGCTTGGCGTCGAGATCGATCAGCACGACCTTGGCCCCTTCGCGGAGCGCCGCGGCCGCCACGGCGAGCCCGATGCCGGCGCCGCCGCCGGTGATGGCGATAACCTCTCCCTTCAAGCGATCGGACATTCGTTTCCTTCCTCAAGTGTTATGGGTCACGCGCGCCGCTAGATGGCGAGATAGCCTCCATCCATCGGCAGCGCCGCGCCGTTGAAATAGGCGGCATCGTCGCTCGCCAGGAATTGCACCGCGGCGACGACGTGATCGATGGTGCCGATCTCGCGCTGCGGAATGCGGGCAAGCACTTCCTCGCGTAGCCGCGGTTGGTCGAGACGCCATTGGGTCAGCGGCGTGTCGATCATCCCCGGGCACACCGAGACGGCGCGCACGCCGTGGCGCCCGTAGTCGACGGTGATGGATCGTGTCAGCTGGATCAGCGCTGCCTTGGTGATCGAATAGGCGGCGCGCGCCGGGAAGGCGACGAGCCCCGCGACCGAAGCGATATTGATGATCACGCCGCGGCTGCGCTCGACCATGGCGGGAAGCGCGCGGCGGCAGAGCAGAAACGGACCGCGGATATTGACGGCCATCACCCGATCGAAGTCCTCGGTCGAGGTCTCGCCGACGGTGGTCGCGTCCGGACCGCCGGCCGTGCCGGCATTGTTGATCAGCACCTCGACCGCGCCGAAACGACGTTCGGCTTCGGCCATGCACGCTTCGACATCGGCGACCTGGCTAACGTCGCCCGCGACGGCGATCAGCGTGGCGTTGCCGGCCCGCGCGACAAGCGCGTCGAGGCCGTCCCGGTCTCGATCGAAGGCGACGACACGGTCGCCCTCCTCGAGGAAGCGCAGCGCGAGGCCCAAACCGATTCCCGAGGCGGCCCCGGTGATGAGGACGACCCGGCTCATAGATCGCGCAGCACCGTCTGTCCGGCGCGCAGACGGGAGAGCTGGATGAAGTGGGTGGGATTGAGGAACAGCTCGTCCATGTCGCCGAGCTGGTCGACGGTCAGCCCCTGCTTGACGAGGACATTGAGGTATTGGAACGAGTCTCTGGCGCCGTAGCCGACATGATGCGCCCCGAGGACGCGCCTGCTGTCGCCATCGATCACGAGCTTCTGGAACCCGGACAGGCGGGGCTTTTCCATGGCGTAGAGCATGACCCGGTCGGATGCCGGCAGGCCGATGTCGAGATCATTCGGGTTGTGGGGCGGCATGCGGATGATGACGACATTGGCGTAACGCGCCCTCGCCTCCTCCTCGCCGAGACCGAGCCACGTCACCTCGTAATGGGTGTGGAGGAAGTCCGGCCAGTCGGTAGGACAATAAGGCGTCCTCTTGCCCATGATGTTGCGCGCGGCGTAAGCGCCGCTCTTGCGCGCCTTGAACATCTCCATCGGCGCGCCGATCAGATCGCCGACGGCATAGACGCCTGGCACCGACGTCGTCAGATAGTCGTCGACGATGACGGCGCCGGTCTGCGGATCGACATCGACGCCGAGCGCGTTGACCGCCATCTCAGAGTTCGGCGTCTCGCCGAGGCCGAGAAAGACGAAGTCCGTTTCGATCTCGAGCGGTCCGTCCGGGGTCGTGGCCACCACCTTGGTCGCGCGGCCGTTGGCGTCGCCTTCAACCCTGACCAGCTCCGAGCCTTCGAGGATCTCGATACCCTGATCGCGCATCCGATCGATGACATAGGTGCGGGTGTCGCCGTCGGGGATGAGCTTGAGCAAGCGGCTGCGCACCAGCATCACCGTGCGGCGGCCGGTGGCGTTGAAGAAGCAGCCATACTCCACCGCCGTCTTGCTGCCGCCGACGACGACCGCGGTCTTGCCCGGTTCGTAATCGAGCGTCTCGACGAGATTCACATTGTCGTACACGCCCTTCAGGTCGAGGCCGGGGACCGACAGGCTCTGCGGCCGCGCGCCGAGGCACAGCACGATGGCGCGGGTGGTGAAGCGGTGTCCCGCCACCTCCACGGTGTGTGGATCGATGATGCGCGCGGACGCGTTCAGCACGAACTCGATATCGAGCTGCTCCTTGCTCTGATAGTTCATGATGGCGTGAGGACCGTTGCGTCCGCGCCGGAACATGTCGACGATGTCCTTCATCGACACCACGACGCCATCCATCTTGGGGAACCAGTACCGGCCGCTGAAGGTGCGGGCGAGCATCAGCTCGGCGGCGCATTCAGAGAACACGTGGTGTGGGACGCAGGCGTTGTGCGGGCAGCTGCCGCCCAAGAACGGCCAGCGGTCGATGACGAGCTGGCGTCCGCCCATGGCACGCAGATAGGCCGAGCCGAAGCGGCCGGCCGCGCCGCCGCCGATGAAGATCGCGTCGAATTCGCGGCTGTCGTTTGGATCGATATTGAAGATGGCTTGGGATCGGCCGGCCTGCGCCAGCCTTTCCTCGATCGCCACACCCCACTCTTCAATCGTCAGAGTACTGTCACGAACGTCCCAAATGGCTTCGCCGTCCAACATCACGCGATGACCTCCCCGGCCGATGGCCGGCTATTTGCAGAAAGACCCCTCGTGCGGCTTGCGCCGCTCTCCTACCCGCAGCAGGGGCACCCGCCCCCGTGCTTCTCTTCCCAGGGATGGCGCTCTGGCTTCACGTCCGCCTCCGGCGCGGCGCGGCGGCTGCCACATTGCGAGCACACCCACTCTCGCGGCGGCTGAGTCTCGGCCATGACCATTCCCTTGAAACGGTGTTCGCAGTCCGGGCAGTACAGGGTGTAGACAGGCATGAATTAATCCCCTTCGATGTCCGAGCGGTTTGGGGACCGCCCGGACAGCGAACGGCGGCTGATCACGCGGCACGCTTCTTCTTGGCAACCTCATCGCGGACGATCTTGGCGCCCTCGACCATGGCGTGGAGCTTGTCCTTGGCGATGTAGCGCTGGAGGAGAATCAGCCCGCAATCGGTGGTAACGCCGAGCCGTTCGATCGGGATGACCTGCGCCAGCTTGCGGATGCGATCGGCGACCTGCTCGGCGGTCTCGGTGATGGTGCTCTTGACGTCGATGACGCCGGCCCAGAAGTCGACGTTTTCGGGCAGCGGAAACTTCTTGAAGGTGTCGAGGCCGGAGAGGTCGTCGTCGCGCCTGCCGCAGCTCTCGAGGTTGAGCACGTTGATATGCGCCTCGTAGGATTTGGGCACGACCGAGCTCGTCGCCGACGGCGCCGATGCATTGGATTTGCGCTTGGTGAGGTCGAAGACCTCGCCCGCCTTCGCGGTGTCGTCGGGATAATAGGCCGGCGTGCCACCCCAATTGCCCCAGCACACATGCAGCACGATCTTGGCGTTCTTGACGCCCTCGACCGCGGTGTTGAAGGCCTCGATCGCCCAATCCTCGTAGAAATAGGGCCAGGTGAACTCGTCGAGCTGTATGAAATCGATGCCGAGAGCGTCGACTTCCAGGATGTCCTGGTTCATCGCCTTGGCGATGGCCAGCGCCCGGTCGCGGCTGTTTGAGTAGAACAGGTCGTTGGTGCACTGAGCCAGCACCTGAATGCCGGTGTATTGGATCTTGGTCGGCTTCTTCGTCGCGCGGCGCAGCGCCTTGGCCTGCTCGACCATCAAAGCGCCGTGGCGCCTGATCTCGTGCTCGATGGTCCCGGCGTGGAGGCGGCTATAGATCGGGAAGCCGAGATGGCCGCCCTTCAGGTCGTAGCCGAGGCGGTGAAGGTAATAATAGACGGCGACATCGGCGTAATTGTCGCCGTGAACGCGCCCGTCGGAGATGATGTCGAGCCCGGCATTTTCCTGGTCGAGGGCGACCGCGCCGATAGCGTCTTCCAGGGACTCCCGGTTCATGGAGTCAGGGGGCTCCTGATTCCCGGTGAAATGGCGCCCCCACGAGGCATCCCACCAGCGCGGATTCGGATAGTTACCAACCATGCTGGTTGGAATCGTGACTTCTTCGCCTCTGATGATCATAGTTCCTCCCTACGGTTCACTGAGGAGACTAAGAACTCCTTCTTTATTCCGGAAACTGACCCTATCTATCCTATCCATACCTTGTCAAACATTAAGTTACCTATCCGTAGTGAACATATCCGTTGATGATCAGATGGGCACTCGGCAGGCTTCGGGGGGTCAAGCCGATATCGCCAGGACACGCGAGACTTGCTGCGATTTCGAATCGAATTATTACGTCTAGGCAGCGCGGACCAGCTCTTACCGAACGGCGATTTGCCCCTCGCTGAGGGCGTCGATCTCCCCAATTCAGCGACTGTGACTAAGTGCAGGCGCCAGCCGCCCGGAACAGTCGGTGACCCCGCCTACGAGAATGGTCACGAGCCCCGTTGATCACATAGAAGGCGAAACGTTCCGAAACAGGGTTGTCCCGATCTCAATGTCGACTCCGAGGAGCCACTCCAGCCCCACCTGCGGCAGACTTGGTTCGGAGGACGTCGAGAATATCGATGATGGGGCAGTCCGGGACCCTTTCACCTGAGCATTTGACGATCGTCGACGCCAACAAGCGCTCCAGCCTCTTGAGGTCCGCGATTTTGGCGCGGATCTCTTCAAGGTGGCGCTCAGCGACATCTTGTACCTCGCGGCATGAAGCGTCTCCAGGCGCCCCGAGATCAATCAGCCCACGGATATCATCGAGAGTGAAGCCGAGTTCCCGCGCCCGGCGAATGAAGGCAAGCATGCGTGTTTCTCTCGGGCTATAGACCCGCTGGCCGCCTTCGCTGCGCGACACCTTCGGCAAGACGCCTATCTTCTCGTAATAGCGGATGGTTTCGCTGTTCACGCCGGTGAGACGGGAAAGTTCGCCAATCGATAGGCCTTCCGCTCGCAAAGCTGTGATCTTCCGCATGGTCGTTTTCCCTTGAACCTGTAGCGACTACAGGATGTATCGAACGCGCCATGAGGATCAAGAACGACGTTGCCGTCGCGCCGCGTGGGCAGGCTCTGCCGCGTGGACAGACCCTCATGGCTGCCGTCAGCCTTCTCGGCGCATTTGCAGCTTCCTCGTGCTGCCTCCTCCCTTTGGTCCTGTTTGGACTTGGGGTGAGCGGAGCTTGGATCGGGAATTTAACTCAGCTCGCCGCCTATCAGCCCTACTCTATCGCGGCCACGCTCGGCTTCCTTGGCGCCGGCTATTGGCTCGTCTATCGACGGTCGAAGGCGGTTTGTGCCTCCGGCGAGACCTGCGCGCAACGCTTGCCGAACCGGTTCGTGATGGTCGCGCTGGTCGTGGCGACAGCGCTGATCGTTGCCGCAATTGGCTTCGATCTCGTCGTACCGCTCTTCTTCGATGCATGAACGGAGGGTTGCCCGATGTCCAAGTTTGTAACCTTCTGCGCGCTCGGACTTTCCTTGCTTGCTTCCCCGGCCAGCGCTGCCGAAAGAACCGTCACCTTGGCTGTCGAGAATATGGATTGCGCGGCGTGCCCCTACACCGTCAGGGCCAGTCTCGAAACGGTGCCGGGTGTCACGAACGTCGTTGTCTCCTATAAGGGCAAGACCGCCGTCGTCACGTACGACGATGCCCGTGCCAATCTGAAGGAACTCACGACCGCCACCACCAAGGCAGGCTATCCCTCTCAACCAAAGAACTGAAAACGCCGAGCCCCCCTCGACATGAACCTTGAGTTCGTCATCAGTTGCCCGCATTGTGCCGCCGCCAAGGTCGAGATCATGCCGACCGACGCCTGTCAGGTCGTTTATGAGTGCTCCGGCTGCGGTGCGGTGCTGCGGCCGAAGCCAGGAGATTGCTGCGTGTTCTGCTCCTACGGCTCGGTGCCTTGCCCGCCAATCCAGAACGCCGGCGCGGGCGAGAACACTGCGAGCGGCTGTTGCGCGGGTGACGGCGGGTGACCGTTGCCGATGAGCCGTTCAGCCCATGGCCGATGAGTTGAGCAAGGCTCCCCTCGCCGGGGTCAAGTTGTGCGTATTCGACGCTTACGGCACCCTGTTCGACTTCGCCTCCGCGGCGAAAGCGAGCCGGAACCTTCTCAGCGACGATGCCGACGCGCTGAGCGCGCTGTGGCGCGACAAGCAGCTCCATTACACCTGGTTGCGTGCGGCCCAGGGCCGTCATGCGGATTTCTGGCAGGTGACCGGAGACGCCCTCGACTTCGCCTTGGAAACCTTGGGCATCGACGAACCAGGGCTACGCGAGCGTCTGATGACGATCTATCTCACGCTCGATGCCTTCACCGAAGTGCCGGAGGTGCTACGGCGGATCAAGGCGGCGGGGCTGCCAACGGCGATCCTGTCAAACGGCTCGCCTGCTATGCTCGATGCCGCTGTCAGAGCGGCCGGGCTGGATGATTTCGTGGACGCGGTGCTTTCGGTCGAGGCGGCAGCCGTCTACAAGCCGCACCCCAAGGTCTATCAACTGGCGGTCGACCGCTTCGGCGTGCCCGCAGCCTCGATCGCATTTCAGTCGGCGAATGCCTGGGACGCCCATGCCGCGTCGGCGTTCGGGATGCAGGTCGTATGGTGCAATCGCTACGGCCAGCGCCGCGAGCGGCTGCCGGGCGCTCCCGACCGCGAGATTGCGTCGCTCGCGGAACTCCCCGCGCTTCTCGGCATCCCCTGACGCCTCTCGTGCTTGAGGCCCTTCGCCGAAAGCCGAATGCGCCGCGCCGCACCTCTATTACTAAGTCGAGCCTCGGAGCGGCCATGATCACCGGCACTATGTCGAAACCGGACGCATCGGACGTCTTAACAGTCAGGGAGCACGCCTATGGCCAAGCTGAAACTTACCTATTTCGACTTTCACGGCGGACGCGGAGAGCCGGCAAGGCTCGCCCTGGCGATGGCCGGCATTCCGTTCGAGGACGATCGCGTCACGTTCGCGGATTGGCCGCGCCGTAAACAAGAGACACCGTTTGGCGCCGTGCCGTTATTGGAAGTCGACGGCGAGATCTTGGCGCAGTCGAACGCGATCAATCGCTATGTCGGCAAACTTGCGGGCCTCTACCCGACCGACCCTTGGGATGCGGCGCTCTGCGACGAGACCATGGAGGCGGTCGAGGACATTACCAATAAGATCGCGGCAACGATGTTCCTGCCCGACGAGCAGAAGAAGAGTGAGCGTCAAGCCCTCGTGGAAGGCCCAATCCCGTTCTACCTCACCGCGCTCGAACGTCGCCTCGAACAGAATGGCGGCCGCTATTTCGCCGGCGACCGTCTTTCCGTCGCGGACCTCAAAGTGTTCATCTTGATGCGCCAGCTCAGGTCCGGGGTGCTCGACCATGTGCCGACCGATCTGCCGGATCGCCTCGCGCCGAGGCTCGTGGAGCATTATGAGCGCGTCAAGGCCGAGCCCGGCATTGCGGCCTACTACGCCAAATGTGGCGTGACCCTCTGAAGTCTCGAGGCTAAGGCGCGTCGAAGATCGCGATCTCGAGATCGGAATTGAGGCTATCGTCGTCATCGCCGGAAGCAATGACGATGAGACGCGCGCCTTGCTCCCACCTGTGCCGCAAGCCGCGGGGCGCGCGATCGATTGCGCATCCGCCCAGCACGTCGACGAGGCCCACGGCCCCCTCGCCGAACGATGTCACGGATCTCGTCCCCATGGTTCTTGCTCCCCAGTCATGATTACGGTGTCAGCCAAGCGAAGCAGCAACGCCCCGGTTTTCGGGCGTCATGTTTTTCATGACCTCGAATGATGAGGAAATTGTACTTTCGGTCGAAGTGCGTCGGTTCACGTCGCAACAGGAGATCACCCCAAGACGCAGCGAGGTGCAGCCTTCCTCGCCGCATGTTGCCAGTGACCGAGCCGAGAGCTACGAGGCCAGATGAAGGGCAGCCGTGCAGATAACGCCGTACAACTACTGTGGTTCGACCCCACGCCGGTGTGTCCCGGCCAAGGAGGGTCCCCCGCAACCCGCAAATCGGCGGGCGCGCCGGGCACGCTTTGGACTGTGTCTTGCCGTTGGGAACAGCGGCGGATAGATGTAGGCCCCGCTTCTCCTTAGCCAAACCCAACTCCCAGCCAACGCATGAAGACTTCGAAGTTCACTCCCGGCGAGTTTCGCCTTGCGGTCAAGCGCTGCCGCACGGGGCGAGGCTTGTTTGCGCTGGAGCCCATCCCCAGGGGCGCGTGCATCATCGAATATACCGGCCGAACCATCACCGACGAGGAATGGGTCAAGAGCCGCAGCCGCTACCTGTTCAAGGTCACGGCGAAAAAGACGATCGACGGGTGGGACAAGGAAAACACGGCGCGCTACATCAACCACTCCTGCCGCCCCAATTGCGAGATCGACATTCGCAAGGCGACGAGTGTTCGTGATGGCCAAGCGCGCCATCAAGCCCGGCGAGGAACTCGCTTACTATTACGGCGAGGAGTATTTCGAGCAGATCCTCAAGCCGATCGGCTGCAAGTGCCTTAAATGCGTGCCAGAGAAGAAACGAGGCGCCGCTCACGATAAGGCGAAGGGTCTGAGATCCCGGAGGATGACTTTCGCGGCGTTGTGGCCCGGCGCGCCGGTCACGCCACCGCCTGGATGCGCGCCAGACCCACAATGATAAAGTCCGCTGATCGGTCCGCGATAATCGGCGTAGCCCAGCATCGGCCGCGCCGAGAACAGCTGGTTGAGCGACAGCGCCCCGTGAAAGATATCGCCCCCGACCAACCCGAATTCACGCTCCAGATCGAGCGGGCTCAGGATCTGCCGCGCGAGAACGCTCGCCGCGAAGCCGGGCGCGTAGCGGTCGACAGTCGCGACCATGACGATCGGCTACCTCCTCGCGCGCGTCATCCCATGAACGGCCATTGGGCAGTTCCGGGGCGACGTGCTGGCAGAACAGGCTCGCGACATGGGCTCCCGGCGGCGCGAGCGTATCGTCGATGGTCGAGGGGATCAGCATCTCGATCACCGGCTCTCGGCTCCAGCCCCGCTCCCTCGCATCGCGATAGGCCTTGTCCATGTAACCGAGGCTCGGCCCGATGATGATGCCGGCGCCGTGATGGGCTTGCGGCTCCTTTCCCGGCAATGCCGTGAAGCTCGGCAGCTCCGACAAGGGCCACGTTCATCCGGAACGTGCCCGAGCCGCATTTGAACTGATGCATCCTCGTCAGAAAGTCGGATGGCAAAGACGACGCCGGCAGCAATCGCGTATAGAGCAGCTTCAGATTGAGATTTGCGGCGAGCGCGCGGCCGCGCACGACGCGGCCATCCTTCAACGCGACGCCCACCGCATTGTCGCGTCTCGATCAGCACCTCCTCGACCTCCGCTGACGTTTCGATCTCGGCGCCAGCTTCGATCGCTGCCTTGGCCATGGCTTGGGTGATGGCGCCCATGCCGCCGATGGCATGGCCCCAGGCGCCCTTCTTGCCATTCACCTCGCCGAAGGCGTGGTGCAACAGCACATAGGCGGTGCCGGGATCGAACGGGCTCGCATAAGTGCCGACAATCGAGTTGAAGCCGAGCAGCGCTTGCAGCGGTTCGGATCTCGAACCACCGCGACAGGAAGTCCGCAGCCGACATGGTGAAGAGATCGACAAGCTGGCGCTGTTGCTCGAGATCGAGTTTGCGAAGGCCGTTGCCGAAGGCCGCGGCGCGCGCCAGCTCGCGCAAGCTGCGGAGGCCCAAGTCCCTTCACCACATTCGGCGGCGGCTTCAGGGTCAGATCTCTGAGCGCGTCCGCCACGACCGAGAGTCCGGCGACATAGTCGGTCATAGCGATCCGCGTCCGCGGCGCTGAACTTCGCAATTTCGGATTTGGTACGGCCTTCCCCCGTCAATAAATAGCGGCCGTCCGGCAATGGCAGGAAATTCATCAGCGGCCGCTCGACGACTTTGAGCCCGTGCCGGTGCAAATCGAGATCGGCAATGATCTTCGGATTGAGCAGGCTGACGGTGTAGGATGCCGTGGAGTTGCGGAAGCCCGGGTAAAACTCTTCCGTGACGGCAGCGCCGCCGACGATGGCGCGCCGCTCCAGCACCTTAACTTTCAGTCCGGCCCGGGCGAGATAGGCAGCACAGACGAGGCCATTGTGACCGCCACCGATCACGACGACGTCAAAGAGCTCGGGGTCTCGCGTGCTGCGGCCGGAGGCTGACACCTTCACCTTCAGTCTTCACGGGCGAGAGCGACGGGCTATCGCGGCCGTCGCCTGTCGCCGCTCGATCTTTCGGGCGGAAGCTAGCACACCGCAGCGGCGGCGGTCTTGGTGGGGCACCGGACCTTGGGCTTGGCACCTTGGCGCATTCGGTCGCGCCGCTATTCAGTGTTGGCTGGCGCGGCGGGGGGCGCAGCTCTTGTTGCCGGGCGCCGCGGGGCCGAGCCTTGACCGCCGAGGTCAAGGCTAATGACGTGGCTTCAGCCCGGGAAGTTCAAAAGGTCGACCATCTCAAAGCGCTGGCCGGGCGGCTCGAAGCCGAAGGTGTCAGGTTGGTGTTCACGGGCGTGGTGACCTTAAAGCACGGCGGAAACGCCGCGGCCATCCGCGATCCGGACGGGCATATGATCGTGCTCTTGGGATGACGGGGCATTGCAATTGCCCGCCACTGCATCGGCGCGACGGCGCATACTGTCTTGCCGCGTCACCGTGCTTGATCCGACACGGGACCTCGGCAGGGATCGAAAGGAACGGACTTTATGAACCTAGATGACGTGCGCAAACGCGCTTTCGCCATGCCATTGACCAGCCCCGCCTTTCCGCCGGGGCCGTATCGCTTTGTCGACCGTGAGTATCTCATCATCACCTACCGGACCGATCCCGCCGCGCTCGAAGCCGTGGTCCCGGCCCCGCTCACATTCGACGAGCCGCTGGTCAATTACGAGTTCATTCGCATGCCGGACTCCACCGGCTTCGGCGACTACACCGAGATCGGGTCAAGTCATCCCGGTGAAGTTCCAAGGCCAAGCGGGCAACTATACCCACGCCATGTTTCTCAATGACGGGCCGCCGATCTATGGCGGCCGGGAACTGTGGGGATTTCCCAAGAAATACGCCCAGCCCACGCTGAGCGCGGACAAGGACACGCTGGTTGGGACGCTCGACTACGGATCGGTGCGGGTCGCGACCGGCACCATGGGGTTCAAGCACAAGGCACTCGATCTCGAGGCGATTGCCGCCGCCTTGGCGAAGCCGAACTATCTCCTGAAGATCATCCCCCATGTCGACGGCAGCCCGCGCATTCTGGAACTCGTCGACTATCGGCTTGAGGACATCGTCATGAAGGGCGCTTGGTCGGGGCCGGCGGCACTCGACTTAAGGCCTCATGCGCTAGCGCCGATCAGCGCCCTTCCGGTGCGGGAAATCGTTTCGGCAAAGCATATTATCGCCGATCTCACCCTCGGCCTGGGAAGGGTCGTCTACGACTATCTCAAAACGCAGGAGTGACGCGCCATGAAGCTCGATGGACAAGTTGCCCTCATCACCGGCGCCGCCAGCGGCATCGGCCACGCCATCGCCAAGCGCTACCTCGAAGCCGGCGGCAGAGTGGTGATCGCCGATCTGAACGAGGACGGCGCGGTCAAAGCCGCCAAGGAGTTGGCCGGCGAGAAATCGGCCATCGGCGTCGGCATGGACGTCTCCAAGGAAGACCAGGTCAATGCCGGGGTTGAGCGCGCCGTCGAGACCTTCGGCCGGGTCGACATCCTCGTGTCCAATGCCGGCATCCAGATCGTGCATCCGATCGAGGAGTTCCCCTTCGCCGATTGGAAGAAAATGCTGGCCATCCATCTCGACGGTGCCTTCCTCACCACCAAGGCCTGCGTCAAGCACATGTACCGGCAGAATTCCGGCACCCTGATCTATATGGGCTCGGTGCACAGCCACGAGGCCTCGCCCCTCAAATCGGCTTATGTGGCGGCCAAGCATGGGTTGCTTGGCCTCGCGCGCGTGATGGCCAAGGAAGGCGCCAAGCACAATGTCCGCGCCAATGTCATCTGCCCCGGCTTCGTGCTGACGCCGCTCGTCGAGAAGCAGATCCCCGAGCAGGCCGAGGAGCTCGGCATCAGCGAGGACGAGGTGGTCAAGACCATCCTTCTGGCGGAGACCGTGGACAAAGAGTTCACCACGCTCGAGGACGTCGCGGACGTCGCCCTCTTCCTTGCCGCCTTCAAGACCGCGGCGCTGACCGGACAGTCGATCTGCGTCAGCCACGGCTGGCACATGGCTTGATAGTGCCCTTAGCGTCGACTTCGGTCTTGTCCGGGACGTGTCAGGCTGGGAGGCCAACATGAAGAGAAACGCGCTGACGTTCGCCGCGGCAGTCTCGGCTCTCGGCGTTCTGGGCGTCACGCCCGGCGCACAGTGGGGCGCGTATGCGGCCGAGGAGACGCCATGCTGTAAGGTCGGGGACATGACGCCTCCGACCGAGCTCGTCGCGAAAGTGCCCAAAGGCGAGCTGCACAGTCCCTATCCGGATTACGCCAAGCTGGCGAAGGACGAGGAACTCGTCAAACAGTTCCGGCTACCAGGATGCAATGAGTGTCACGGCGGCAACGGCGGCGGCGGCATCTGCCCGGCGCTCACGCAAGGCGCCTGGTTTTGGGGCAACACCGACGACGTGCTGTTCAGACTGATTACGGTCGGCTCGGTGGATTTGGAGAAGCAGGGTTACAAGCGCCTGGGCTATGGCAGCGTGCACGCGCCGATGCCGCCAATGGGTGCAGCCATCAAGAGCTCGGATCAGCTGTGGAAGATCATCGCCTTCATTCGTTCGATCAATCCGCCCGGCACCAATCCTCCGGATACGGTCTTGCCCAAGGAATGAATCGCAAGCCGCCGCTCACAAGGCGGGCGGGCGCGACGAGGCGCGGCCCGACCAACAAAAAAGACCCGAGAAGTCCCCGGGTCTTTGTTAGGCCGAAAGAAGAGAAGGACGAGCCTTACGCGACCTTCTGCTTCACGACTTTTTCGACCGGCTTGTAGGCGTCGCGCGCCACGGCGGCGTACATTTCGCCAATCTTTGAGGCCTCGGCAACCCACGTATCGTATGCCTTCTTGGCGTACTGCGACTGGATCTCGATGGCCTGCTCGAGCGACTTGGCGCCGACCATCTGCTCGAAAGCGCGGGTAGCATCCTCAAATGCTTGTTTGGAATAGTCCGTCACTTTGGCGCCGATGGCCTGGAAGCCCTTGTTCAGCTCGCTATAGGAGCGCAGCACCGCCTCATAATTGGTCTTGCCCATCTTCTGGAAGTCGTCGGTAGCCTTCTGGAATGGCTCAAGCATCTCCTGGATCCTTTCAAAAACCGGGGGTCCGGCGTGGGTGATGTCGCCTTATATTGCACCGCACAAACCGAGTCAACAAAATTGTGCATCGCAGCATAAATGGCGCGCTAGGCAGTCATGGCTGGCAGGGGGCAAGGGAAAGCTAACTTGTCGTGAGGAGCGCAGGCCTCAAGCGCGGCATGGTCGAGCCGGAGCCCTCGATGCCGCAAAGTCGAACGCGCCGATAAAGGCGCATTAGAATCTTCGTAGTTCCGTTCGACAGATTGCCGTTGCTCATAGGCTGGGCGTCCGAGGACATGGCAAGCGCTGGCATCGATGTCCGCTAAGTGCCAGGAACGGACGTTCACCGCCCGGCGCTCGACAATCCTTATCGGTGCGACATTATGACTGAGACATCAAAACTCATATTTTAGATATAGAAAACGAGGTTTAAGATAGGGAAACGAAGGGGTCGAAGCCATCATAACGGCTGGGCAATTGCGGGCTTCGCGGGCCCTCCTTGGCATCGACCAGCGCAAACTGGCGGAGATGGCTGGTCTTTCGCTCCCGACGATCCAGCGGATGGAAGCGAGCGACGGCGTGATCCGCGGCAACGTCAACTCGCTGATGAAGCTCGTCGCCGCGCTCGATGCGGCCGGCATCGAGCTGATCGCGGAGGGCACCGTGAGCCTGGGCGGCGGCCGCGGCGTGCGCCTGAAAGCTTGAATCAGGCAATGGGCCTCGCAACCATCCTGACAGCTGTCGCGGGGTTGCTCGCCCTGGCAGCCGCCGGCGTGCTGATCGGCCGGACACGCGCGGCGCAATTGGTCGTCTATGGCGGCTCGCTCCTGGCATGTGCCATCGTCGCCGCGATAGCGGCGGCGCATCTTCTGCCAGCTGCCGAGCCGGCAACTCTTGACTCTGCCCCTGGGGCTGCCATGGCTTGGCGCGCATTTCCGCTTGGATGCGCTCAGCGCCTTCTTCCTCATCGTCATCGCGTTCGGCGGCGCGGCCGCGAGCCTTTACGCGCTCGGCTATGGCCGGCACGAGGAGACGCCCGAGCGCGTGTTGCCTTTCTATCCAGCATTTCTCGCCGGCATGACGCTCGTTCTCCTCGCCGACGATGCCTTCACCTTCCTGTTCTCATGGGAATTCATGTCGCTTTCGTCCTGGGCGCTGGTGATGGCGCACCACCACAGCCGCGCCAATCTGCATGCGGGATATGTGTATCTCGTCATGGCAAGCGTGGGCACGCTCGCATTGCTGCTCGTGTTTGGCCTGCTCGCGGGTCCCGACGGCGCCTACGCCTTTGCCACCATGCGCGACGGCCATCCGTCACCGACAGTCACCGCGCTCGTGCTTGGCCTTGCTCTCGTCGGGGCTGGATCGAAAGCCGGTCTCGTCCCCCTTCACGCCTGGCTTCCTCTCGCCCATCCCGCAGCCCCGAGCCAGGTGTCGGCGCTGATGAGCGGCGTGATGACCAAAGTCGCGGTCTATGGCTTCGTGCGCATCGTGTTCGATCTGCTTGGGCCGCCTGGCTGGTGGTGGGGTCTCGTGGTGTTGCCCATCGCCGGCGTCACCTGCGTGTTGGGCGTCTTGTACGCGCTGATGCAACACGACTTGAAGCGTCTGCTCGCCTACCACACGGTTGAGAATATCGGCATCATCTTCATCGGCCTCGGCCTTGCCCTGGCCTTCGAGGCGCACGGCATGGCGTTGGCGGCGGCGCTCGCCTTCACCGCCGCGCTTCTCCATGTCTTCAATCATTCGCTGTTCAAGAGCCTGCTTGTTCTTCGGCGCTGGTGCCGTGCTCGCCGCGACGGGGGAGCGCGACATGGAGCGTGTTGGCGGTCTCATCCACTCCATGCCGCTCACAGCCTTCGCCTTCCTCATCGGCTGCGTCGCGATCTCGGCGCTGCCGCCGCTGAATGGCTTCGTCTCCGAATGGCTGACCTTTCAGGCGATGTTGCTCAGCCCGCAGTTGCCGCTCCTGGGCGCTGAAATTCCTGGTGCCGGCGGTGGGCGCCTTGCTTGCACTCTCCGCGGCACTCGCCGCTGCCTGTTTCGTCAAGGCGTTTGGCGTCACCTTTCTCGGACGCCCGCGCAGCAAGGCCGCCGAGCACGCCCATGAAACGGATCGGTTCTCGCTTGCCGCCATGTTGCTGCTCGCCGGCCTTTGTCTCCTGGCGGGGATCCTGCCCGGAGTTCTTCATCGACGCGCTCGGTCCTGTCAGCCACAGCCTGATCGGCGCCAGCATGCCGCAGCAAAGCGAGCGTGCCCTATCTTCTCCATCGTTCCGATCGCCGAAAGCCGCAGCTCCTATAATGGCCTGCTCGTCTTCCTGTTCATGGTGTTCTCGGCGAGTTTCGCGGCGGCGGCGATCCATCGCTTGGCCTCGAACAGGCTTCGGCGCGCCCCTGCCTGGGACTGCGGCTATCCTAACCTTAGCCCGGCCACCCAATACACCGCCTCGAGCTTTGCCCAGCCGATCCGCCGCGTGTTCGGCACCGTGCTGTTCCAAGCGCGTGACCATGTCGACATGCCGCCGCCAGGCGACATGCGGCCGGCGCGACTCAGGGTTTTGCTGCACGATCCGGTTTGGGAGATCTTCTATGCGCCGGTCGCTCGCGTCGTCGGCGAAGCCGCCGAGCGCCTCAACGTCATGCAATCCCTCACCATCCGCCGCTATCTCGCCTTCGTCTTCGCGGCCCTGGTCGGCCTGCTCCTGGTGCTCGCCATATGGCAATGATCGTGAACCTTGCCGTCCAGGGCGCGCAAATGGCGCTGGTGCTGTTGCTCGCGCCGCTGCTCACGGGCTTCGTGCGCAAGGTCAAGGCCCGGCTCCTGCGCCGCCAAGGACCGCCCTTGCTGCAGCCTTATCGCGACCTCATCCGGTTATTGCGAAAGGACGTGGTGCTGGCGGAGAACGCTTCATGGCTGTTCCGGGCGGCGCCCTACGTCATCTTCGCCGCGACGTGGGTCGCGGCGTCTTTGGTGCCGACCTTTCGCACGGGCCTGCTCTTCTCCTGGATCGCCGATCTGATCGCCATCATTGCGCTTCTGGGCAGCGCGCGCTTCGTCCTGGCTCTCGCCGGCCTCGACGTCGGCACGAGCTTCGGCGGCATCGGCTCGAGCCGCGAAGTGATGATCGCCTCTCTCGCCGAACCCGCCATGCTGATGATCGTGTTCACGCTCGCTCTGGTGGCAGGTTCGACCCAGCTCTCGACCATGGCCGGATTCCTGGTCTCGTCCGAGGTTGGGTTACGGGTGTCGCTTGGTCTGGCGCTGATTGCGCTGATCATGGTGGCGATCGCGGAGAATGCCCGTATCCCCGTCGACAACCCGGCCACGCATCTTGAGCTCACCATGGTGCATGAGGCCATGGTGCTGGAATATTCGGGCCGGCATCTGGCGCTGATCGAGCTCTCCGCCGCGCTCAAGCTCCTGCTCTACATCTCCCTCATCGCCTGCATTTTCGTCCCCTGGGGCCTGGCAACGTCAGGCGCGACCGCTCGAGAGCTCGGCGTCGGTCTGTTTGCCTATCTCTTCAAGCTGGGTGTTGGCGGCTTTCTGCTCGCCACGTTCGAAACTTCGATCGCCAAGATGCGCGTGTTCCGCGTGCCTGAATTCTTAGGCGCAGCGCTGATGCTTGGCCTGCTGGCCACGCTGCTTTTGTTCGTGTCGCGGAGCCTCTAGATGCACAGCCTCACCTTCGACATTGCGCATCTCCTCGCTGGCTCGCTCGTGCTGGTGAGCTTCATGCTGCTCTACCAGGACCGCCTCTACGCGCTCCTCAACGTCTACGCGCTGCACGCCTTCGTTCTCGCCCTTTCGGTTGCTTGGCAGGCCTACGCACAGAACGCGCCGCACCTTTACATCACGGCGGCGATCGCCCTTGCCTTCAAAGCCATCGTCATTCCCGTTGTGCTGCACCGGATGATCGTGCAGCTCGGTATCCACCGCCAGATCGAGACCGTCGTCGGCATCGGCCCGACCATGCTGTTGGGCATCGGTCTCGTGGCGCTGTCCATGGTGGTGATGCTCCGCGTGACCGCCGAGGCCGACCCGCTCGCGCGCGAGGACCTTGCCTTCGCGCTCTCTGTGGTGCTGCTCGGACTCCTGATCATGGTGACGCGGCGCAATGCGGTGAGCCAGGTGGTCGGCTTTATGTCGCTCGAGAACGGTCTCGTGCTCGCGGCGACCGGCGCCAAGGGCATGCCTCTCGTGGTCGAGATCAGCGTCGCCTTCTCCATCCTCATCGCCTTCATCGTCATTGGCATATTCCTGTTCCGCATTCGCGAGCGCTTCGACACGGTCGACAGTCACGCGCTCGACCTGTTCCGTGGAGAGCGATCATGAGCTTAGACGCGGTCATGGCGGTACTGCTGATTCCGGCCATCGCCGCGCTCGTGCTCGCGGTGCTGCCGAGCTACCGCGTGACCGCGTATCTGAACGTCGCGGCGGCGCTGCTCACATTCCTCGCGGCGCTGTCCCTGTTCTTCTACGGACGCCCGGAGCCAGGCCCGTATCTGCTGATCGACGACCTCAACAACGTCTTCATTGTCCTCACCACCTTCGTCGGCTTCACTACCAGTGTGTTCAGCGCAAGCTATATCGGGCACGAGCTTGAGACCGGGCGGCTGACGCCCGCCTCCTTGCGCTTCTATCACGCCATGTACCAGCTCCTGATGTTCGCCATGAACTTGGCGCTCGTCACCAACAATATCGGCGTGATGTGGGTGGCGATCGAACTTGCGACGCTGACCACGGTGATGATGGTCGGCATCTACCGCACCCATGAGGCGCTCGAAGCCGCCTGGAAATATTTCATCCTCGGCAGCGTCGGCATCGCCCTTGCCCTGTTCGGCACCATCCTCGTCTATCTCGCGGCGGAGCCCGTGATTGGCGAGGGCCTAAACTCCATGGTGTGGACCACGCTTGTCGCCCACGCTGCCGCCCTTGAGCCGGCGCTGCTCAATGTCGCCTTCGTTTTCCTCTTGCTCGGCTACGGCACCAAGGTCGGCCTCGTACCGCTGCATGCCTGGCTCCCTGACGCGCATGCGGAAGGGCCGACGCCGATCTCGGCGGTGCTGTCAGGCTTACTGCTCAATGTCGCGCTCTACGCCCTGCTGCGCTTCAAGATGCTGCTTGCCGCGAACCCCCATGCGCTTGCGCCGGGTCCGTTGATGATCGGGATGGGGCTGGTGTCGCTCCTATTTGCGGCCTTCATGCTATACCGGCGGCGCGACATCAAACGCCTGTTCGCCTATTCCTCGATCGAGCATATGGGCATCGTCGCCTTCGCCTTTGGCATGGGGGGCCCGCTCGCGAACTTCGCCGGCCTCCTGCACATGACCATGCATTCTCTCACCAAGTCGGCAATTTTTTTCGCCGTGGGCGACATCGCGCAGGTAAAGGGCACGCAGAAGATCGCCGACATGGGCGGCCTCACTGAAACCAATCCGGTGCTCGGCTGGGGTCTCGTGCTCGGCGTGGTGGCGATTGCAGGCCTGCCACCGCTTGGGCTCTTCATGAGCGAATTCCTGGTGGTGAGTTCAACCTTCGCCCGGGAGCCGCTGCTCGCTGTCCCTCTGGTGGTGGGGCTGCTTATCGGCGTGGGCGCCTTGTTCCTGCGGCTTAATTCCATCGCCTTTGGCGAGCCGCACGGAGCCACGGCTCCAGCGAAGGGTTCGTACGTCCCCATGTTCGCCCATCTCGCTCTCGTGCTCACCGCTGGAATTTATCTGCCGGGCCCACTCGTCATTTGGTTCCAGAACGTGGCGAAGCTCTTGGGATGACGGAAAGCGCGCTGGTGAACGCATTGGATGAGATCGCCAAGAGCGGCCGTAAGGTTGAGGCGCACCGCCCTTGGCCGCGGGTGGTCGTGGACAAGGACCTGTGGCGCACGGCGATCCAGGATCTGGCGGAGAGCCGCCTCACCCTTCTTGGTCTTTGGGGGGACAAGAAAGCCGCGCATATGGCGGTGCTCGATGAGCGGGTCCCGAACATCACCGTAGTCACCATCGAGGATCCAAGCTTTCCCTCCGTCGGCAAGCTGCATGCGCCGGCGATCCGGCTCGAGCGCGCCATGCGCGATCTCTGGGGCCTGAAACCAGTCGGCCTCCCCGACACGCGGTCTTGGCTCGACCACGGCGTCTGGGGGATACGCCACCCCTTGGCAGCGCGCCGGCGCTCTAAAACTGCGCCGCCTGGCTACGCCTTTCTGCCGGTGGAAGGCGACGGGCTCCATCAAATCCCGGTTGGTCCCGTGCATGCCGGCATCATCGAGCCCGGACATTTCCGCTTCACCGCCAATGGCGAGGCGGTAGTCCGGCTCGAAGAGCGGCTCGGCTATACCCACAAGGGCATTGAGGGCCTGATGGTGGGGGCTAGCATCCAGCAGGCGGCAAAGCTCGCAGGCCGCTGTTCGGGCGACAGCACCGTCGCTTATGCGCTTGCCTTCGCCCGCGCCGTCGAGGCCGCGGTTGGTGTGAACGTTCCGCCACGCGCCATCTGGCTGCGGGCGTTGATGGCCGAGCTCGAGCGCGTTGCCAACCATCTCGGCGACATCGGTGCCATCTGCAACGATGCGTCCTTCGCGCTGGTGCACGCCCAGTGCGGCATTCTGCGCGAGCGAACTTTGCGCACCGCGCAAGTCTGTTTCGCCCATCGTCTGATGATGGACCGTGTGGTGCCTGGAGGCGTGGCCCAAGACCTTGACGCCGGGGGCATCGCGAGCCTCGGCCGGCTGTTGGAGGACCTGCACCGGAATTTCCCTGAGCTGATCGAGATCTACGACAACACCGCATCGCTGCAGGATCGCACCGTCGCCACCGGATATTTGGCGCCGACCCTGGCGCGGGCCTTTGGCGCCGGGGGCTATGTCGGCCGCGCCTCGGAACGCGCCTTCGACGCGCGAAAGGCGATTGCCTATCCGCCCTATGACTTCGCTCGAATTCGAGGTACCCGTGCGCGACGACGGCGATGTCAACGCCCGCGTTTGGCTCCGCATCCGCGAGGTCGAGCAGAGCCTCAACCTGATAGACCAGATCATCCAGCAACTCCCAGCAGGTGAGCTGCGCGCGCCTCTTGGCGACGCCGGCAAGACGCGCGAAGGACTCGCGCTGGTCGAAGGCTTCCGCGGCGACGTGCTGGTGTCGGTGCGCATCGATGAAGAGGGCCGCATCGCGCGCTGCCATTTGCGCGATCCGTCCTGGTTTCAGTGGCCACTGCTTGAAGCGGTCATCGAGGGCAACATCGTGGCTGACTTCCCCCTCTGCAATAAGTCCTTCAACTGCTCCTATTCGGGTCACGATCTCTAGAGGCGCAATGCGCAGACTTCTGTTCAAAAATCTGCTGCGCCGTCCCGTTACCGAGCCAAGGCCCGATCCTGGCGACGCGGCGCTCGCGGAGCTTGCCGGACAACTCGATCGCGCTGCGCGTCGTGTGCTGGGGCGCAGCCTCGCCATTCGTGAGGTCGATGCCGGTTCATGCAATGGCTGTGAGCTCGAGATCCATGCGCTCAACAACGCCTTTTACGATCTCGAGCGGTTCGGGCTTCGCTTCGTCGCTTCGCCACGTCATGCTGACGTGCTGTTGGTGACCGGCCCCGTCACCAAGAACATGCGTGAAGCACTTCTGCGCACCTACAATGGTACTCCGAACCCGAAATGGGTCGTCGCGGTCGGCGATTGTGCGGTCGATGGCGGCATTTTCGCGGAGAGCTACGCGGTGGAAGGGGGCGTCTCTCGCGTTGTTCCCGTAGACCTGCATGTACGGGGCTGCCCTCCGACTCCCGAGCAGCTGCTGAAAGGCCTCATCGCCTTGCTCGAGCCGTAGTCCGCCGCTTTCCCCTTGGTCGGCGCTGGACTAGCTTGAGTGCGCTTCTGCCAGCCTCACATGCTGCTCTGCATCGCCACCGCGGCGGGGCACAGGTCGTGCATATAGCATTCGGCGCAGAGGGGACTTTGAGGTTTGCACCAGGTGCGCCCGATTTCCCAGCAAGGCTGTCCATGATTCCGGGGAACGCAGGGTTCATGCGTCCCCTCCTCCGATTCCTTCATTATTGTAGCAGAACCGGTTGCCCCGGCGCGGCCAAGGTTCCGCCACACAAGCACGGTGCCTCGTCACGCGGCATGCCCAGTTCTCAGCAGCTCATTTCTTCCTTCTGCTTTTCACCCTTCCGCGCCCCGCGCGTCCTTTCCTGATTGCCATGCCAGCACCTTCGCCGGCTCTAATGGCTGCGAGTCCTGTTCGATCAGGAACTCCTCGTCTGATGTTGCGGCCGCAAGCGGTGCAGCCCGCCGGACTGCGGCGCGATCGGCGGCCTCATACAGCGCGACCCCCCGAACTGGCCAGTTGAGAAAAAGTGCTAGGAATCCCCGACTTCCGCTCAGGTTTTGGCACTCTCCGCTCTCTCTGGGCAGAACCGCCACCGATTGGTGGCGCATTTCCGCGCTTCTGCGGGACAGTTTGGGTGAGGTCTGGAGAGAGCCAAAATGCCCGCGACTTCGTGGCTGTGCTGAGAGTCTCCAGCGAACGCGTCTCTCTTTCCCTGCTAACGTGAATTAAACAGGGATTTCCCTGTTTCGTCGACAGCGCCTCGAAATTCCCAGAGTTTGGCGTGGAATTGGGCCGCTCCTGTCTTCCCACTCCTCTTCCTAAAGTCGCTTAACAGGGAACTCTGCCTGAAACTCGTTGTCGTTATCCGGTTTTCGATTGCCGTTACGTGGGATCGGATTGCCGTTAAATGGGAGCCGGTTACCCACAGCCGCAAGTCAATTGTCCTGGGGCGGTTTTCGGTTGCGACTTAGCGGAAACGGGCTGTCGTTGTCCGGGATGCGATTGCACTCATGCGGACGCCAATTGGCGATCATGAACCTCGAAGGCGGGGCCGGTCATGATCGCCATCAGGGGCAGACTGCCGCTTCGTTCGTTTGGCACGTGATCAAGTAGTCAGCTCGTGCTGACTGGCCTCCTTGCATCCGATCGCGGTGACGCGAGGTGGCCGCAGCGGGCGCGCTTCTTCCGTCGCGAATCCGATCCTCCGTAGAGCACACGGCAATGTGAGTTACCGATAAAATCGGGTGCTCACGAAATTGTGATCAGCGCACTTCGCTCGTTTTTGAAGGCCTTTTGAAAGGTCCCTTCGAGAAGTCTTCAAATGGCTTTCGACGGCCTTCGAGCGGCTTCGAGGACGCGCAAATCTTCCCCTTCATTGTGAGTGCTTTCTGCTCTCCCTCCGCAGCAACGAGGGGAGCCATTCATGTTGCATTTCTGGGCTTTCCATTGTTCTCGGATGACGAATGGATCCCCACCAATTCGCGGCGATCCTTCGAAGAGGGGCACCACGATGAATGTAACGACGCCCAAGATCGAGATGTTGCCTGTAACAGCGCTGAGGCCCTATTCCGGCAATGCGCGGCGGCACTCGAAGAAGCAAGTCCGCCAGATCGCCGACAGCATCACTCGTTTCGGCTTCACCAATCCGGTGCTGATAAGTGATGGGGGCGAGATCATCGCGGGCCATGGCCGTGTCATGGCGGCGAAGGAATTGGGGCTTGAAGCGGTTCCAACTCTGAAGCTCTCGCATCTCACGGCCGAGGAGCGGCGGGCCTATGTGCTTGCCGATAACAAGCTCGCGCTCAATGCCGGCTGGGACAGTGAGATCCTGGCAATTGAACTCCAGGCGCTCATCGATCTCGAGTTCGACGTAACGCTAACCGGCTTCTCGCTCGCCGAGATCGACCTTGCCCTCGACCAAGCCCGTGAGGCCTCAACTGCAACAACCGATAACCCAGCCGATCGAATTCCGGAACCAACCAAGAAGCCCGCGACCAGACCGGGGGATCTTTGGCTTCTCGGTCGCCACCGGCTCCTATGCGGTGATGCGCGCTCATTGCGGGATGTAGCTCGACTCTTGGGAGAGGAGAGAGCCGACCTTATCTTCACTGACCCGCCCTACAATGTGGCGATCGATGGCCATGTCTGTGGGCTCGGCTCGGTCCGACACCGGGAGTTCGCCTTTGCCTCCGGCGAGATGACACGGGCCGAATTCACCGCCTTCCTCACCGAGACGCTCTCCAACGCGGCATCCGTCTCGCGCGACGGGGCGATCGCGTACGTCTGCATGGACTGGCGGCATATGCGGGAACTCCTTGATGCCGGGGGAGCGGTCTTCTCGGAACTGAAGAACCTATGTGTTTGGAACAAGACGAATGGCGGCATGGGAAGCTTCTACAGGTCCAAGCACGAACTCATCTTCGTCTTCAAGGTCGGCACTGCATCGCACACCAACAGCTTCGAACTCGGCGAGACGGGACGCTATCGGACCAATGTCTGGGACTACCCAGGCATCAGCGCCTTGGGCAGTCGGCGCATGGACGAGCTTTCCATGCATCCAACGGTCAAGCCGGTGGCTCTCGTCGCCGATGCGATCCGCGACTGTTCGCGGCGCACCGAGATCGTGCTCGACGTCTTTGGCGGCTCGGGTACGACGCTTATCGCGGCTGAGGCCTGTGGCCGGCAGGCCCGCGTTCTCGAGTACGATGCTGCCTATTGCGACACGATCCTGACGCGCTGGGAAACCTATACGGGCAAGCCGACAAAGCTGGAGGACAAACACCTTTCCTTCGAGGACGTCGCGGCAGAAAGGTTGTCGACCTCGGCGAAACCTCGAAAACCCGCTACCCGCGGGAGGCGCTGAGATGGCCGACGACAGACGGAATGATGATCGCGATGATGCTTCGGGCCAGGCTTCGCTGCCAGAACAATCCGGCCCCGACCGAAAATCCTTGTCGGATGAGACCGTGGAAGAAGTCAAGAAAGAGATCCTTTTCGGCGTGGGCTACAAGCGCCCACCGAAGCAGCATCAGTTCAAGAAGGGCCAGTCGGGCAACCCCAAGGGCAGACCCAGAATCGTTGAGGGCGATCGGTCGGCTAACACCCTGGCGTTAAAGGAAGCCAAGCGCCTGGTCACGGTCCGCGAAGGCGAGGAGATCAAGAAGATCCCAGCTATCGAGGCCGTCTTTCGTTCGCAAATTGCTTCCGCGCTCAAGGGAAATGCCTATGCGCAGAAACAGAACATCGAACGCTATGCCCGGGCGGAGCGCGAGCGGACACGGGAGATCAGCGAGAGGAATGAGATCTGGGAGCGCTATGTCGACAGGTGGCAAGAACAGATCGCTGAAGCTGAACGCAAGGGCGAAACGCCCCCTACCCCACTGCCTCACCCCGATGATGTGCTCATCGATCCCATAAAGGGTGTTCGCTTCGTCGGGCCCGTGGTTGAGGAACAACTCCATCAACTTGAGGAAACCCGGCGCATGCGTGACATGCTTATTATGCAGGCTGCACTGGACCAGCGCGAGGTGAGCAACCCGAATACCGACGACACTCTCGACAAACCCGGGACGGCACTGTTGTTTGCTGTGATGCTCAACGAATCAGTGCCAGACCGTTTCAAGCTGAGTGACGACGAAATTGCCGTAAGGCTACTGCGTTACGCTTGCACCCCGAAGCGCCAGCTGCTCAAGGATGTTTACCGTGGATGGCGCTCTCTGGGCGTTCACCGGCCGAGGGGTAAGGTTTTCCCACCGGCGCAGATTGGCGTAGAGAACTTCGAATTGCTCGTCGACCTAGCGCAGAGATTTCAGGAAGGCCGCCTGGACATCGACAACCCGCCCGAGGAACTTCAAGCCGAAATAGCCGCAATTATCCTGGAGCGGCAACAGGCAGAAGTATAACGCCGACACCTCGACTTCCGCGGGTGCGTTTCGGGCGCGAAACGGACGTGCAGCGTGGGCGGTCGTTAGGTCAGCTACTGACCGATGCTGTCGATAAAGTCGTCGGCACGACCGGGCTGGTCGCCCCGCTGCTGCGAGGCTGAGGTGGTACTCGCCTTCATCTGCACCCCATCTGGGGCTCGACACCGACGCCACAGGACAGCACCGGCACTGGCTCTCACGCAGCCTACGCGACCGCGAGGCTTGGCGGGGGCCACGCCAGCCGCAGGGCCAGCGTCTTGAGGTTCTGCACGATGGCCGCGAGGTGGAACTCGTCGCGCGCGCCGGAGAGGCCGCGCAGCCGCAACCGCTCGAAGCCGTGATGGGTCTTCAAGTGTGCAAAGCGCATCTCGACGCGCTTGCTCTCGTCGCGCGATTTGAGGAACGCCTTGGTCTTCATCTTCCGGCGAGCCACATCGCGTGCGTCCTCGTGAAGATCGCGAGGGATCTTGCGTGCCGTGTCCCTGGTGCAGCACTGCGCTCTCAGCGGGCAGACATCGCAATCGCGCTTTAAGGCGCGGTAGAGCAGCGTGCGCCCGTCATGCACCGTGCCACTGGTACGGAGCGGCTTGCCGTTAGGACAGATGTAGTAGCCCTGCCGCTTGTCCCAGCTGAAGTCCGACCGCGAGAAGATGCCATCCTCGCGATCGCTCTTCTCCCAGACCGGGATGTGCGGCGTAATCCTCTTCTCCTTGACCAGCCAGCCGAGGAACTTGCCCGTCCCGTAGGCGGTGTCGGCGGCTAGCCGCTTCGGCTTCAGAGCGAAGCACCGCTCGGTGCGGTCGATCATGGTCTTGGTCGCTGCGACCTCGTCATAGGTTCGGCCGGCGTCGCCTCGACATCGACGATGACGGCGTTCTCGATGTCGATCAGATAGTTGAGCCCATAGCCGAACTGCACGCGCTTGTTGGCTTTGGCCGTCCAGGCGGAGCAGGGATCGGACGGCGAGATCACCTTCGGCAGCTTGCGATCGGGATTGGGCTCGGCCGCCTCGTCGAGCGCGGCGAGATACTCGGCCACCGCCCGCGTCTGGCGCTGCTTGTCGGTCCAGTCGAGCTCGTCCGGCGCCTTGCCGTGATAGCGGCTGGCGTTGGCCTCCAGCACGCTGGCGTCGACCGCGAAGCCCTCGCCCTTGACCAGGCCCATGGCCATCGCCGCCCACACCACGCGCTCGAAGATGTGGCGCAGCACATCGCTCTCGCGGAAGCGGCCCAGCCGGTTCTCCGAGAACGTCGAGTGGTGCGGGACCTTGTCGTCGAGATCGAGCTTGCAGAACCAGCGATACGCCAAGTGCAGCTCGACTTCCTGAGCAGAGCCTGCGTTCCGAGCGGATGCCGTAGCAGTAGCCGACGATGAGCATCCGGATCATGAGCTCGGGATCGATCGAAGGCCGGCCGATCTCGCTGTAGTAGGGCTCGAGCTCCTTGTGCAGGTCGGCGAGCGCCGCCGTCACAAACACGTTGATGCGCCGCAGCAGGTGGTTCTTCGGGATGCGGTCATCGAGCCGGAACTCGTAGAACAGCTTGCCCTGATCCCGTCTCCGCCGCCCCATCATCGCCCGCCCTCCGCCGCCGACCGATCAGCCGACGGAATCACCGTTCGGCGCCGCTCTCAAGCCTTTTTCGACAGCATCGACCCAAAGCGGACAAGGGTGCTTAGGCAAGCTTCGCTTCTTCCAAGAGTGTGGCCTCGGCTATCGTCGATGCTGCGGCGTCCGCCTGCCGAACAATCTCAGGGACTGATGTTATTTCCCACAAGGTACCTTGGCCCAGCGGGCCTAAAGCGAAGAGACCTGGCGTCGCGCCGAACTCGCCGGCCAAGATCTCGCCATTTGGCTTGATCGCGAGCCCCAGCTGATGGCGGTCGGGACGGGGAAGCCCCTTTTCCAACAGGTGTTGCAAAAGCGGTGATGAGAGATCGGGCCGATGGCCAGTGCAATCGAAGACAAGATCCGTTTCTAGCGTCTCCTCGGTTGCCGATCCAAGCCGAGCGAGTTTGACCTCAAAACCCCTCGCTTGCCTCTCCACTGCGATCACGCGGCCTTTGCGCAAGATCGCGCCGCCGGTTGCAAACTCGCGCTGGAGCTGGTCGTGAACTTCCCGCGGCAGCCGATGGCGATGCGTGTCCCAAAAGGGGCGCAAGTGCCGCAGGAATCGCGCTTGATCTGCGACTGGCAACGCCTGCCAAATCGTCTGTGCTTCTCCTCTCACTCCGTTGATTACGCCCTGCCACGGGCTTCCGTGCGCTTCGGCGGCTTCGCAGGCGATACTGCGGCGGCAGTCAAGGTCGATAAGCGCCGGAATTGAGGAATATGAACACTCTGTGGGACGACGCCTTTCGGTGCATGGGCTCGGGGAAGTTGTCCGCGCCGAGAGACAACCGTCGCTTGGCCAGAAAAGCCCTGCCGACGCGAACTCAAGATCACGTCGACCATAGTCAATCCGGAGCCGACCAAGATCATGGACCGCGCGCTCGCTATCTGCTCTTCGGACAAACGGGAATATGGGGTAAGTGCGCCGGCGTGCGACGGCTTTTGAACGCCATAAGAGGTGCCAAGAACGACCACATCGGCGTGTACCGGCGGGGCCCTGTCGAAGACGACACGAAAACGTCCCGAGTCTTTCGAGCAACCGATCGCAATCGCCTTCACGACAGTGAGCCCGACGTCGCGACGCTGTTCGATCGCCTCCGAGAACCGCTGCCGCACATATTCGCCAAAGAGCTGCCGCGGCAGGAACGTGTGTGCAAGGCTCTCGTGCAGGCTGGCGTCGTTCTCGCCCTGATCGAGCTGTTGAAAAGCCCAGTTCAAGAAGTCACCGGGTTTGTCGGCACGGATAGAAAGGTCACGTGTGCGAACGTTCAGGAGATGGAGGGGATGATAAGCGCCGAAGGCGACGCCTCGCCCAAGAGAGGCGCTCGGCTCCACCACACTCAAGCGGAATGGCTTTTTTACACGCTCAAGGCAGGCGATCGCGGAGGCGATACCGGTAAAGCCGCCGCCGACTACGCAGATACTGAGCTTCGGCTGCTGCACGAACCCCTCCTGGCTCCCGTTTGCGAAAGAAGGCTGCCCCGGGGTGAGGCAGCCTTCGCACACCAGGGAAGATGAGTGCCTCTAGAAATAGATACGTGCGCCAGTGTAGAAGAGATCGAAGTCGTCCAAAGGCGCTCCGACGCTCTTCAGCGTCCCGCTCGGGGAAACGGAAGGAGCCCGGGTAACGAGGTCCACGTCCGCGGTTAGATGCTGGTAGGCCGCGTAGAGGTGCATGTTTGCCGAGTCGATGGCTTGGTCGAAGGCGAGTGACCAGCGGGTGACCTGGGAGCCGATGATCTCTGTCGGCACGGTGACACCGACGATGGTGTTAGCACTGAGATAGCGGTTGGCAGGAATGCCGCCGAAGTTCTTGCCGTCAGATGGGAAGTTGCCGCCGAGGCTCACCGAGGCGAGGCCATCATTGATTTCCTCATATCCGCCCCAGAATGACGTCTCGCCAAGCTTGTTCAGCCCCAAAAAGGCGAAATCCCGCTGAATGCCAGCTTCGATATCCCAGCCATTCATCTGGGGAGCGCTGGTTCCGGTGTAGAACCCGGAATGAATAGTGTTGGTGTCGTCCGTCTCCGAGAAGCTGAAGGCGCTGAAGACAAACAGACCGGTTGGCGTATGCTTGATCGAGGCAGACCCAGCCCAATCCTGCACGTCGCGTTTAAAGTTCCTGAAACTGTTTGGGGATGCAAAAGGCGGGTTAGGCCCATTGGCGTCGCCGCCGCCACCGCTTTGGTAGCGCTCGTCGGTATTCTTGGAGTAGCCGACGCCAGCGCCGACCTCAAAGGCCTCACCCCATTCCTTCTTATAACGCAGAGCCGCCCCCCACTCGTCATCCTCGAAGTAGCCAACCGAAGCGCTGAAGCCCGCAAGGTTGGGGGACCAATAGGCGACACCGTTCTTGCGCGTGCCACAGACAAAAGCGTTGGAGGAGTCGTAGCAGCTCGAAATGTTCTGCCATTTCAGCTTGGAAAGGCCCTCGGCGTTGTCATAACCTTTGGAGCGCAAAAAGAAGCCCTGCATCATCCGGTTGTCGGAGTGCATGGTGTCTTCGAGCTCGGTGACATTGGTGTCCTTGGTGATGTTGTAGATGGGGGTAGCGGTGAGGCCCATGCGCCCCTCACCATACGTCTTGCTCCCCAGATATACGAAGCTGTGGCGGACGTTCAGAGGTCCGGCGCTGTCGTTGGCATTGTCGTCGTTGAACTGATTCAGCTTCGAGGAGTTGGCCCCCGTGGGCTCGACTTCGAGCCGATAGCCTGCGACCCAATCGCCCAAGCCGGTCTTGGCATTGCCCTTGAGCCCAAAGCGCGATAACTCGTAGTTGTTGTCGACGGCATAGACGTTCTTGCTCCGCGCCGTCGTCCCAAAACAATGCGGCCCGATTCACCTGACCGTAGAGTGTCACCGAAACCTTTTTATTGCCCTTTCGGACAGTGGTTGCCTCGAGCTCGGCAACGCGATCCTCGAGATCGGCGCAGCAATCGCCACCGAGGTCGGCAGCTTTGGCCGGCATCGGCGCCATGGCCACAATTGCAAGGCTCACTACACCAATCAACTTCGCTGCTTCGGGCGTTCTCAACATGATTTATCCCCCGTCCTTTAACTACTGATACTCTACCTAGTTTATAGAGAATGACAAGGTGTTTTCTGCACGATTTGAGGGGCTTCGGGACAATTTCTTTCTGCGGCGGTGGGGAAGCAGAGGATGATTTTGCCGCCTCGAAGCGACATCTAAAGCAGCGACAGATAGATGGCCACGACGGCTAGAAGGCTCGTGACAATGGTAGCGGAAGGCCTACGCGCGCGAAGTCGCTGAAGCGATAGGCGCCGATGCTCATGACCATGGCATTGTTGTGATGGCCGAACGGAATGAAGAAATCCAAGGAAACGCCAACCGCGACGGCCGCCAGCAAGGGCTCCGGCTCTACACCTGCTACCTTCGCGACCGCGACAGCGATCGGAGCGAGAGCCACGGCCGCAGATGCGTTGTTGACGAAAGGCGTTATGGCGACGGCGCAGGCGAGAACTGTAGCGATCAGCGGCAGAGGATCTGACGAGCCGATGAGCATAAGCGCGCGCCCCGCGACGACGTCTGCCAAACCCGTATTTGCTACAGCGTCGCCGAGCGGAATCATAGCCGCGAGCATAATGAGAATCGGCCAGTTGAGCTCCGCTATCGCTCGACGCAAATCCAGGGTTTGTGTGAGTGCCAGAAAGATGATCGCGCCACCGAACGCGATTTCTGGAGGAATCAGGTTGGTCGCGGCGATCGCAATCGCGGTGATGAAGGCGATGAGCGGCGCCCAGCCGCGGTCAAGCGCTGGTGCATAATTCGAGGCCGAAAGCGGGAGGCAGTCGACTTCCTCCAACGCCTCGACGATTGCATCCGGATGCCCGCACAGCAGAAGAATGTCCCCTACGCGGAGCTGAAGATCCGCCAATCGTCCCTCGATACGCTGCATTCGCGTAGCTATGGCGACAATCTGGACGTCTCTGCTGGCGAATGCTCCGATTGATTGAACCCTCGACCCGATCGCGACGCTTTGAGGTAGGACGACCGCCTCGGTCCACTCGAGAGCGCCGGCGCCTTTCGGAGCGGCAAACTGGGTTTCTCCCGACCGGTTAGCTTCGGAAATTGCATCCGCATCTGCCTCGACCAGAAGGACGTCGCCAGCGAGAACATTCCGGTGGCGGCGGCTGCCAAAAACGTGCCGGTCCTCGCGAAGTTGAGAGTAGATCGTCCCCCCGAGCAGCTTCTCGGTATCGGCTATGGATTTGCCACATAGCGTCGAGCTCCCCGGAACAATTAGCTCGGCAAAGAATGGTCGAGGGCGCCCTTCGCGCGAGATTTCCTGCAGGCCCCTTCCCGCCAAAAGCCTCGGTGCAGCCCCGACCAACCACAAGATACCCACCAGCGTGATTGGCACCCCGACCCACGCCAAGTCGAAAAATCCGAACTGTCGCCCGGTAGCCTCTAACTGAAAATTGGAGACAACGAGGTTGGCGGGCGTTCCAATTAGCGAGCACGTTCCGCCAAGCAACGTGGCAAAAGATAAGGGGATCAAAACCTTGCCGGGCTCAACGCCTGTCGAACGGCACAACGACATCGTGATCGGCAGCCAGAGTGCCAACGCCCCGACATTGTTCATGAACGCGGATGTTAGCGCGCCGAGACTGCACACGAGCGCCAGGACCGACCAGTCCGAGCGCGCAAGCCGCGAGAGTTTTTCGGAGACCAAGTCCATGAGATTGGAGCGGGCGAGCATCCGCGCCAAAATCAACACTTCCGCCACGGTGATCACGGCTGGGTTCGCGAAGCCGGTGAATGCTTGCGAAAAGGAAACCAAGCCCAACGCGATGCCCGCTGCAAGCCCCGAAAGAGCCACAAGCTCAATGCGGAACCTGTCGGTGGCAAAGGCGATCAACAGGCAAGACAGCAACAGCAGGATTGCCAACTGCGCATAGGTCATTCGGGCGCCGTTCCACGTCGCAACTAATGGCCGATCAACTAGGCGTCCTCATGCGCATTCGGAATCCGCGGCAGGGTAAAGACGCCAACGGCGAGGCAGCACGGCTACACGGCTTTTCAGGCTCTGTTCGATGTCGGCCGGTAGCTCGATTTCGATGCGATCGCGTCTGCCGCCGATCTCAAGCTCGATACGCCGTGACCCGCCATGCCGGCGCAGCACCGTAACGACCCCTGCAATCGACCCAGGTTTGTTGCCGACAACATCAACGTCGTGCGGACGCAAATAGAATTGGGCTGGTCCGTCCGGACAATCATTCGGAGCCAAGTCGAGCGGTCGATCATCGAGCCAAATCCGTCCTTGTTCGACTCGAACGGGCAACACGCTCAACTCGCCAATGAACGAAAAGACGAAGGGTGAGTTCGGCTCGTCATAAATCTCGTCAGGCGTACCAACCTGCTCAACCCTGCCTTCGTTCAGCACGACCACACGATCGGCAAGCTCAAGCGCCTCTTCCTGATCGTGGGTGACGAACACGGTGGTATGTCCGGTCTTATCGTGCAACTCCCTGAGCCATCGACGGAGGTCGCGGCGCACCTTCGCGTCGAGCGCCCCAAAGGGTTCATCTAGCAGCAGGATCCGCGGCTCGATTGCAAGGGCGCGAGCGAAGGCAACTCGCTGGCGCTGTCCTCCCGAAAGCTGGGAGGGGTATCTCCTCTCCAACCCCGAAAGCTGCACCAAGTCCAGAAGCTCGAGCGCGCGACGCCTAATTTCGCTTGAGCTCGGCCGCCGCGTGCGGCGTCTAACCCGTAGACCAAAGCCGATGTTGTCTAGCACGGTCATGTGCCGAAACAGCGCGTAACTCTGAAAAACCAGCCCAACGTTCCGCTGTTGCACCGTGAGGTTTAGAGCGTCCTCACCGCCGAATAACACGCAACCAGAAGTTGGGAAGTCGAGGCCAGCGAGGATGCGGAGCAAAGTTGTCTTGCCAGAACCCGAGGGGCCAAGGAGAGCAATAAGCTCGCCCGCTTGGATGTCGAGCGAAACGCCGTGCAAGGCAGCCGTTGAACCGAAGGTGCGGACAACGTTTTGAACCGAAACGTCCATGGGCTCAACCTCTCCGCACCCCATCGGAATAATACCTAAATTGGAGTTTGGATTCACTCCATTCGCCACCAAAGCGTCCATTAGCTTTCTCCTAGTGACGCCGAGAAGCGGCGATTTGATCGGCGTACCACCATTCCAGGGCGACTTTGATGACGAGCGTCGCCAGTGCGAGCAGCGCAAGCAGCGAAGCTACGGCGAACGCGGCCGCGAAGTTATACTCGTTGTAAAGAATCTCAACGTGAAGGGGCATAGTGTTGGTTTTTCCTCTGATGTGTCCGGAGACGACGGACACGGCCCCAAATTCTCCCATTGCACGGGCGTTGCAGAGTACGACGCCATAGAGCAACGCCCAGCGCACGTTGGGCAGCGTGACCCGAAAGAAGGTCTGCCATCCACTGGCGCCGAGTGACAACGCAGCTTCTTCGTCCCCAGCGCCTTGCTCCTGCATCAGGGGCACAAGCTCGCGCGCCACAAAGGGAAACGTAACGAAAATGGTCGCGAGCACGATGCCAGGAAGAGCAAAAATGATTTGAATGCCGTGACTCTGAAGATATGGCCCAAAATAACCCTGCGCGCCGAATAGAAGCACATAGATGAGGCCAGCGATAACTGGCGAGACGGAAAACGGAAGGTCAATCAGCGAGTTCAGGAGGCTCTTACCAGGGAACTCGAACTTCGCGATCGACCAGGCCGCAGCCAGCCCGAACAGAACATTCGCCGGCACGGCGATAGCGGCGACTAACAAGGTGAGTTTGATTGCGGCCAACGCATCGGGTTCGGTGACGCTGTCAATATAGGCCGAAGCTCCCGCGCGAAAGGCTTCAAAGAACACGGCGGCAAGAGGCAAGAGCAGAAAGAGCACAAGAAAGCCAACCGCGGTTGCTATCAAGGCGACGCGAACCGGCCATTGTTCTGTCGTCGCCAGTTCGCCGCGTTGCGGGGATAAAAGTGGCACTACGGAAGTATCGGTCATTGCTCGAACCTCCGTCGTTGCCACGCCTGAACAAAGTGCACGAAGAGGAGCAAAGCGAACGAGATCAGAAGCATCGCCGTGCCGATCGCAGTTGCCTCGGCGTACCCAAATTCTTCGAGCCGGATAACGATCAGGAGCGGCGCGATTTCCGAGAAATATGGAATGTTACCGGCGATGAAGATCACCGATCCGTATTCGCCGACGGCACGAGCGAGCGCGAGCGAAAATCCGGTAAGAATTGCCGGTGTCAAGGCCGGGAGCATGACCAGGAATATGGTTTGTCTCCGCTCCGCGCCGAGGGTTGCAGCGGCCTCTTCGATTTCGTGGTCGAACTCCTCGAGCACGGGCTGTACCGTTCTCACGACAAAAGGAAGACCGATGAAGATAAGAGCGACAAGGATGCCGAGCGGGGTATAGGCGACCTTAATTCCGAGCGGCGAAAGCCAGCCTCCAAGCCAACCGTTCGGCGCGTAAATGGCCGTGAGCGCAATGCCGGCGACGGCAGTTGGAAGCGCGAACGGCAGATCGACGAAGGCGTCAAACAGCCGGCGTCCCGGGAAGCGGTAGCGAACAAGCACCCAGGCGATGATGAGGCCGAACACGGCGTTGATGATTGCTGCGACCAGTGACGTGAGGAAGCTCAAGCGAAGGGCCGCAAGCGTGCGCGGATTGGTGACGACGCCCCAGAAATCCGAAAGCCCAAGGCTCGCCGCCTTCAGCACCATGGCTGCCAACGGAATAAGGACGATGAGGCCGAGATACGTCAAGGCGAAGCCGAGCGCCAACCCGAAGCCGGGAATGACGCTCGGCCGCTTTAACGCGAGGCCGTGGAGGCCTGGCATGGGCTTTACTCAGTTCGTTGATTTTGGCTGATAGATTTGATCGAAGATGCCGCCGTCACCGAAGAAGCGGGGCTGCGCCTTGTCCCATCCGCCGAACAAAGGATCATCCACGGAAGCGAGCTTCACCTTCGGAAAGCGTGCAAGATCTTTGGCGTCTGCGTGTTGTGGATCCGACGGGCGGTAGTAGTTATGGGCAATAATTTTCTGCGCTGCGGGCGTATAGAGAAACTTCAGATAGGCTTCCGCCACTTTGCGCGTGCCCTTGGCGTCGACGACGCCATCGACCACCGCAACGGGCGGCTCTGCCTTGATCGAAATTGATGGCACGATGATGTCGAATTTATCGGCACCGAGCTCCCGCTGAGCCAGAAAAGCCTCGTTCTCCCACGCAAGAAGGACATCGCCAATGCCGCGCTGGGCAAAGGTCGTGGTCGAGCCCCGGGCACCGGTATCGAGGACCGGCACATTGGCATAGAGCTTTTTGACAAAGTCCTTGTCCTTATCCTCTTCGTGCCCGTACTTCTCGTCGGCATAGGCCCAGGCTGCGAGGAAATTCCAGCGTGCTCCACCGGAGGTCTTGGGATTTGGTGTAATCACCGCCACGCCGTCTTTGACCAGATCATCCCAGTCATGGATGCCCTTGGGATTGCCCTTCCGTACCAGGAACACGATGGTCGACGTATAGGGCGAGCTGTTATCGGGAAGCCGCGAGCGCCAATTGGTATCAAGCTTGCCGGCCTTTGCCAGAGCGTCGATGTCGGCTTGAAGCGCGAGCGTCACCACGTCGGCTTGCAGTCCATCGACCACGGCGCGAGCCTGCTTGCCCGAGCCGCCGTGTGACTGATCGATCTTGACCGTCTCTCCAGTCTTCGCCTTCCACTCTTTGATGAAGGCATCATTCACGGCCTTATAAAGCTCTCGCGTAGGATCGTAAGAGACATTGAGCAAGGTGGTGTCAGCCAGGGCAGCACCGGCTAAGGCTGACAGACTCAGCGCCGCCGCAGCGGCGAGGGTGGTTCTAAGCTTCGACATTTTGCTATCTCCTCTTATAACACCCATAACCCTATCTAGTCAGTAGAGTTTAGCAAGGAGGTTCTTGACCAATTTGCGCTCTGATCCGGTTAACGCCGTTTCACGAAACGCCGCTAACGCAGAATTGGTTTCCCCCCTTCCCCCGCTCGACACCCGCGGCCTAGGACCGACTTCGAGCCCGAGACGCCGCAACGCCGGGGACCTCACTCTCTTCATTCCAACCACCGCTGATGGCCTCAGCAATCGTCGTTCGGTCCAAAACATCGCGAGCCAACTCCGCCACCCGGGCAAAAACACGCCTCAGTTCACATTTCGCTTCAGACTTGCAGTCAGGACAACGCTTGTAGGCAATCCGGCTCAGACAAGGGAGGGGAGCGATCGGACCGTCTATGATCCTTAAAATGCGGCCGAACGTGATTTGATCGGGTGGCATGAGAAGGCCGTAGCCGCCAAACCGACCCCGCCAACTCGCCACGATGCCTTGGTGCTTGAGATCGAGGAGGATCTGCTCGAGAAACTTTCGTGGAATTTGCTGCTCCTCGGCGATCTGGGCAATCATCATGGAATCATCGGCGCGAGCCAAGGTCAGGAGCGCCCGGAGCGCGTATTTTGCCTTTTGCGAAATCATTAAGGTACAGCCGAATACCTGACCAAGTTAGTCGTAAATACGGGATACACCCACTGTTCGAAGCGGTCAACCGTAGTGCATGTCGGCGCCGACGGACGATCCTCATCGCGATAACAATGCCAGCTAGTGAACCCCTCTTTTTTGACCACGCCTCAAGTCGCCAGGCTCTGAAGAGCCAACGACAATAGCGCGGCTGCAGCGAGCACGCTCGGTATGTTCCAGCGCCGCCGCAGGAGAAAAAAGCCGCTGACCGTCGTGAGTGCCACCACACGCCAATCAAGCGTCGCCGCTTCAGGCAGCCAGAGTTTCAGAGGTCCGACTCCAACGTGGGTCACCTTGGCGAAAAACACATGCAACGCGAACCAGAGAGCCAAGTTGAGGATGACGCCTACCACTGCAGCCGTGATTGCAGACAGAGCGTCCTTGAGTTTGGGTTGGCTGTTTAGCCATTCGATGTAGGGTGCACCTGCAAAAATCCAGAGAAAGCAGGGTACGAATGTCATCCATAGTGCTACGAGCGCCCCAAGTAGCCCCATAACAAATGCTGGCCCGCCGTCGTGCTTGAAGGCTGCTAGAAAGCCGACAAACTCCGTCACCAGAATCAATGGTCCCGGTGTCGTTTCGGCTAGCCCAAGGCCGTCCATCATCTCACCCGCATTGAGCCAACCATGCGTAACAACAACAGTCTGTGCCATGTAGGCGAGAACAGCGTAGGCGCCGCCGAACGTCACAACCGCCAACTTTGAGAAGAAAAGACCAAGTTGCGTGAGAAGATGGCTAGGGCCAAAGGATGCCGCAATCCCGGCCAACGGAACGAGCCAAATGGCCAGCCAAGTCCCAATCGTAGCGAATGTTCTTATTGGCTTGACCCCAATTGGCGCCGATCCAGCGGTCGATGTAGCCGCGTAGCCAGTTGCGTTCCACAGGAACCCGGCAAGCGCAGCACCAATTACAATCAGTGGAAAAGGTATGGCGAAAAGGAAGATCGCCGAAAACGAGATTGCGGCAATCGCCCAGTGGTCAAATCGTTTCAAGGCGCGTCTGGCGATCCGCGTCAATGCTTCGACCACAATCATGAGCACTGCTGCCTTGATGCCGAGGAATGCGGCCTCGACGATGGGCACATTGCCGTAAACCACGTAGGTCGACGCCAGTGCCAACACGACCAGCGCACCAGGCAAGACGAATAGTAGCCCCGCTATCAGCCCACCAACGGTGCCGTGCAGGCGCCAACCGACGTAGGTCGCGAGTTGCATGGCTTCAGGGCCTGGGAGCAGCATGCAGAAGCTGAGCGCACCTAGGTACTGTTCCTCGCTTAGCCACGCCTTTTCTTCGACAATTACGCGATGCATCAGCGCGATCTGCGCCGTCGGGCCACCGAATGAGAGAAGGCCAATCGCCGCCCAGGTTCGGACGGTTTCGGTCTGCGAAGGAGTATCGCCGGTCGCTAGCTCGACACGAACCCGCGACATCGGTTAGCTCCGCGTGACGGCACTTGGCCAATCGTGGCCCTCGTCCACTGCGTCGCGCGACCACCTGTATAGGGCGTCGTATATCAACATGCCCGCCTCAAGCTGCTCGAGGTCGTCGCGATACATGCGGGAGAGTCCAACAGACACGGCGAGAAGCCCGGAAGTTTGGGGGGCTAACTCGTGACGATTGGTGTCCGCTCCTCGGACGATTGCGGCAAGCCTCTTAAGGGGCTCTGTCTCGAGAGTGAACTCCTCAATCATTGTATCGAAGGTGCATCGGTCGGCGCGATGGCTCCAGAACACGCCCTCCATGTCGAACGGCGTCGCGTCGAAGCGTTCAGCGACACTCAGGACCTCAGACGGTGCAACAAAGAGAAATTGGGCTTGCGGGTCGATGAACCGTCGTATGAGCCAGGGACAGGCGATTCGGTCAATCTTGGGCCGGTGTCTCGTAACCCACCGAGTCGCCTCTCCTTGTTTGGCGTTCGGAAGCTTGACCAATGAGATAAGCGGCTCTTCGGCATCACGCCAAGCGCGCTTGCCACCCTCAAGGGTCTCGGCGCCAATGCCCTGCGCGCGAAACACGGCCGCAGCACCTTGACTTAGCTCACCCCCGTCCTGACAAGCGACGACAACTCTTGAGCCGGAGAGCTTCGGAGTTAACGCCATTAGTTGATCGAGATGGCATCGGAGTGCAGTGGGAATCAGGCGAGCGTCAGCATCAAAGTCCTCCTCGGAACAGACATCGATAATCACCGGAGCAGACGGTGTTCCGACTAGGCGAGAAAGCTGAGAGACAGTTATTTCGGTAGGCGACGGCATGGCGCGTCCCTCCTTGAAGGGTTCTGGACGCGGAGCTTGGGCTGTCGCCTCACGGGGTGCTCGCTTACCCCATAGCTGAATCACAACCGTGTAGGCGCTCGCTGTCAATAGACCTGTAGAAATATTGTCTGGTAGCTTCGAGGACCCATCAAAGTTCGCTTGCGCATAGCGCCTGCCTTATCGCCGACCATGCGATGTAATTGCCACCAAGCGCATCTCCACCCACCAAGCACAGCATCGTGTTCCTAACGAGCCCTGTATCGAGAATGACGCTGTCGCGACCCCCATGCCAGGAGTTCAGCGTCAAGACAAATTTTAGGACCACAGTCAGGTCACCATGTCACCGTTACCCGCGCGAGTAACCGTGGCGCGATGGTTTGATGGTTGCTCACGTGTGAAGCTTATAGTCTAACGTGCCGTTCTAAGAGGATCATGAGTACGTAATTTGCATGTGTAAAGTTGGAAAGTTGATCCTCGAAATTGTAGGCCCACTTAACGCCATGGAACAAATTGTTGCGCAGCCGGTAAATAATTATAAGTAGTGCGGCGAGAGAACTGGTTGGATCTGTTGTCTCACCTTTCAGAACTGCCTTTACCAAGTCGGGTTTGTCATTTTTGCGGAGGTTAAGCCTTTCGAATTTGTACGTAAAGGCGCCATTTGAGACGAAGCGATTCTTGAAATATTCAAGGCTTTCTGCGAACGCAGAGATGTCCAGGGTTTGTGTCCGTCCCCACTTTTTTACAAGCGAAAGAATGCTGTTCGCAGAGGCTGCTGTGTCTAGGGCTTTCGCTTCGAAGAAGGTCCACAACAGCGAAAAATCCGTTATCGCTTGGCGTTCCGCTTCATGTAAATATTCGAATCGCGAGCCTGGTGTAAATATTCGCGAGCCCTGGTGTGCAGCCATTCCATAGCGTTCATCGCGTGCCCCTCTATGTCTGTTGTGCCCCGCGCATAATTCCCCAAAGACTGCATTCAAAATAGGATGGCTGCACAGAACGTCGACCACGCGCAACGATCGTGTTGGAAATTTTCTCATAGGCGTTTTGGAACGGGTCCCTGGCGAAAGGGGCCCCGGGGGTGGGGGGCCTGTCCAATGGGGGGTGGGGTCGCCAGCCTATAATCCAAAAACTCGGTCCCAATGATCCGGAAGTTGGCGACTGGTACGCCAACATTTTGGGTCCCAGTTGGAACCTTTGCAGTAAGTTGAGACGAAACTGGCACCGCGCGCGGTGGGGATAACTCTTCAGAAACAGGTTGTTGTGC
>CAWDMD010000008.1:0-24443 GCA_963803385.1 uncultured Alphaproteobacteria bacterium
CAGATAAGCACCGTGCCGAGCGCAAGAAGCGCCGCGTCCGCGCGTCCTAACGCCGCACGCGCTCATAACGCAAGGGGAGGGCAAGGGAGCGGGCCAAGGCGGTTGCGCCACCCGCACCCGTTGTGTGGTAGAGTGACCTTTTGTAGACCCAGGAGAAGACAAATGTTCAAAGCGTCCATCATCTCCCTAGTCGTGCTGTCCTTAACTGCCACCTGCGCGCTCGCACAGGCGAACACCATGACGTCCGGCCGCCCCTCGGCTGCTTTAAATCCTGAGCAGTGCGAAGCCATTTGGAATAATGCCGTCCCATCGGGCGACTTGCTGGCGAAATCGGCCGCCGCGCCGTTGAGTTCGTCAACTTCAGCCAGGTTGACAAAGATGGGAGCGGGGACATCTCAAAGGCTGAGTTCGAGGACGCCTGCGCCAAGGGCCTCGTGAAGAACATCGAAAACTAGTTGGCATTCGGGAGCGCCGGCGGAAGGCCACCGATGTCGGCTAACAAAGCGTAGGCCCGTCAGCGGGTCTGCCGGACGAAATACTCGTCTGCCGTGATGGACAGCGGAGAGCGCGTGAAGTCGGCCTCCCCCGTCACGAACATGTCTTCGACGCTGCTCGGGCCGCTATTGCCGCCGTAGGTCGCCATGCGGGTCCGAGGCGACGCGCTCACAGCCGTCGTCGTTCTGCTCGCCGCGACTGATGGCGATGACCTCCGCGTTGCTCGCGGTTCCGGTTGTGTAGAAGAACTGCGTCGCGTGGCGCTCGATGACACGTCCCCGGTTGGGGGTGACAGAAAGCTTGTTGACCATGAACCAGGTTTGCTCGACGGGGTCGGCGCCGGTTCGATGATCCCTCACGATCACCGCCGCCAGGTGTCCCACGACCAGGACCCAGTTCCGGTCGAGGTCGGCGCTGCGGTAAAACCACTCGGCGTCCGCTTCCTGCTGCGCAGTAACGTTGGCGAAACCGTACCAGACCCGGTCCACGGGGCAGCCGATCGTGCCAACCGGGACCGGCCCCGAGCAGGTCAGCGACTGCGGTGGCAGCGGTTCGACGTACAGCCTGCTCCCGGAGGAAATCTTTATAGACGATGGCGACGATGTCGCCGGCCGGCGCGAGCTCGGCCGCCGCAATCGGGCGCGGCTGGAGGTGATAGATCATGGCCCCCCAAGATTTTGGGTTCGGAGCACGACCTTCTGCCCGTAGGCCGAAACTTTCAAGGCAGCTCCTCGGCCTGATCAGCTAGTGCCGGGACTTAAAGGGCGCGTCCGGCCGACTGGGAGGGGCTGCTGCCCTAGGGGGTGAGGGGCGGGCCGACTGGCGGACGAAAAACGGGTACTCTTCCGGGCACTCTTTTCTGAGCTGCTGGTCGATGTTCGCTCTATTTCTCATCGGTCTCTTATGAGAGCGGACGGGGCGAGTGGGCTCAAAGTTCAGGGCCCATTAGTAGCCGATGATGATGGCGATCAGCGAAACCGCGCATACGTCTTCGGAAAGCGTTCGCGCATCCACTCACAGTATGCCGAACGGTCTTTCTGCGACTTTTTCCGTTCGCGAGTCCAAATCAGGTATGCGTAGTCGGCGTCAAATGAATACGAACCCATGCTCGCGCAGATGGCGGTGCATGTAGCTCTGAAGAAGGTTGCTGAGCTGCTCTTCCGTCTGGCTGTAGGTTAGCGTCCGGTACGTCGACCACTCGCGGACTTTTCCGCGAGCGCGGTACGGTTTGCGGCCCAGCAAGAGGAACACAAGATCGAAGAGGGCCGCAATCACCGCTGCGTTCGTCTCATCCTTCACCTTGGTCGCGCTGAGCATGTCGAGCGCGAATTTGATCTCTTGCTCGATGTTCTTCCGATGGTCAGGGTCGACCGAACCCATCGAGCGTAGCGCCGACGCGCGGAGCACTTGGAAAACGTCAACATAAAGCTCATGCCAGAACTGCATGTCCGACCGGTCTATCGCCTTGTAGTACTTCTCTCCGAACAACGCTTCACCAATCCGTTCCAGTTTCATGCTGTGATGCCGGAAGTGTTTCTGGTCCTCCGGAATTCTCCCCGCGCGCGCCTTCGACATCGCTCGACTCCATTGCGTTCGCCGACTTCTTGGACGTCTTGGCGGCTATTTGTGGTTCACTCGAACTTATAATCGATGCGGGCCCTCACTTGCGAGATGTCGGCTTATGGCTCTTAGCGGACGTTTGAGATCAAAACTTATCCCCGCCCTCCCCGCCGCCCTTATCTGACATCGCCTCATCCGCTTGAGGGGCGCTATCGCGAAGCGCGCGACCGGCGGGATGAGGTGCGGCGCCTGCGGGGCTCGTTCGCTTGACGGGCCGCTCGGGCGGCGCCGGGGCTCCGCCCGTGCCCACTACGAGGCCCTGCCAGGAGCTGGCTGACGACCGTCAGGTCTCGGACCCTTTACCAGGTCCGAACGCAGGCCCCCAACGTCACTCTGACTTCGGTCCGTTGCCGGGGAAGCGGGACACTGACGGCGAAAGCGCGGCCCGGCGTGGTGCGAAAAATCGCCGCGAAATAGCATGCGCTTCGAGCGTATGTGGCGCGCCGAGAGGCGCCCGCCGTGTCCGGCACGGACACGGAGCCATAGGTTTGCGTCTGTCGGCGCGCCGCCCCCTCATCTTCGAGGGAGAGATTCGCAAAGCCCGGGCGCGTCAGCGTCGCGGCGAGGATCGGCACGGCTGTGCCCTCCTCTCTTCGTCATGCCCGGCTTGTTCCGGGCATCCACTAGGGCGGTTAAGGCTGGCGAGCGTCATGATTGGATTGCCGGGACCAGCCCGGCAATGACGAAGGAAAGGAAGCGTCGTCACGTCAAAAAGACACGAGCAACGAGCGCTCTTTACCTCCCCCCGCCGGGGAGAGGTCGTGCCGCGGCCACATCGTGGCGGCGGCGCGGGTGAGGGGGCGCAGGCGCGAGGCGAAATGATGAGTTTTTTTTGTCTCGACCTCCCTCCCTATCCCTCCCCCTCAGGGGGAGGGGAGAGCGAGCTTCGCGGTGGGGTTTCGTCGGATCTATCCCCGCGAGGGGGAGGCGCGAGGCGTTGATGCGATGCTTTTTCGTTCTCACGCCCTTCGCCCTTCCTCCGCCTCGGGAGGTAGGACGGAGTTGGAAGGTCCATTCCCCGCCATCGCGCCCACGCCGTAAGGTGAGGCGAGAAAGGAACGACGGTGACAGCGAGCGGAACGCGACGGGTATAACGAATGACGCCGAGGCGCTGCGGCGTTTTGCCGATCTCCTCTGCCTGTGGCGGGTCTGCGGCAACGCCGCCTGCCGCCGCGCGGGCCGCTGCCGCGGCCGGCCGCACCACTGCTTGAAGCGCAACGTGCCTGCGCTCCCTCCCGGCGTGCGGGCCTTCTTTGCGGCGTTCCTCGCGGCCAGATCCTGCCGCATTCCGTTCGAGGCATTTCAGGCGGAGATGGCGGGAAGCGCCGAAGCCGAGGCCTATTTCGCCTGGGTGGCTGCGGCCAAGGAGCGCCTTTTTCCTTCGCAAGTGCGAAATAAGCGTGACGCGCCGCAAAACGAAGCCTAAATTAGCCAAGGGAATCAGCATGGCGGCCGTAAATCGGCCGTGAGATTCCGCTATGTGCAAATTATGTGGCGCAAGTTGTGGCGCCCTAACATGCCGGCACGCTTTGGACACTCCTGCCCTGATCAGGCCGGCTCCATGCGGGGATGATCACATGAAGAATGGTACCAAGTCCCACGACGACAAGAAGCGTAAGACGAAGAAGCGGAAACAAGCGAACGACAACGCGCCGACCGCGAAGGCTCATCTGAGCGAGGCCAAGACCGTGAGCGAGGCGAAGCCGGTGATGCGCGTGCAGGCGACGGCGCCGATGCCGGCGCCCAGCCAAGCCGAAGCCGAAACCCGTGACTGCGGCGAAGCCGGTGAAGGCCGCGCCAGCGCCGAAGCCCGCGCCGGCGGCTAAGCCCGCGGCCAAGCCAGCGCTCAAGTCCGTGCCGAAGCTCGAGGCCAAGATCGCGGCCAAGCCGAACGGCAAGGCCAAGAAGGATGTGAAGAAAGAGGCCAAGAAGGCGTCGAAGTCCGCGAAGCCCGCGCCCGCCTTCGAGACGGTCCCCCTGATGTCGGCGTTCAAGCCGCCGTTCGCGGTGCCGAGCTTCGCCATGCCGACGGCGATGATGCCGCAGTCGCTCACCGAAGCCGGGCAAGGCGCGCTCGCCGTCAACCGCAAGCTGGTGGAGATGACCCAGGCCAATGTGCGCTCCGGGCTCGACTTCGCCATGCGGCTTGCCACGGTGAAGACGCCGATGGAGCTTGTGAGCCTGCAGATGAGCTATTGGCAGGAGCGCATGGGCACCTTTGCCCGCCAGGCCGAGGAATTGCGGGCGCTTGCCGGCGGCTCGCGCCGCTAGCCTGAGGCGACGTCTCCGAGGAATATGTCGAGCAGCAGAAGACGCTGATGGGCAAGGAGTAGGCGGGGCGGCATCGGGCTGCTCGGGTTGCGGCGTGTGCCGTCTCGCATCATGCGCGAGGCGCGCTGTGGCTCATCGCCAACAACAGATTTCTTTTTTCGCCGCGGCGTCCTCGTCCACAAGGAATCGCGTTAAGCTCATCGGCACTCGTTCGATGCCTTGACCGGATTTTTCTTGGGGGCTCCGTCCATGACATCTTTTCGCGCGGTTTTACCGCTCGCTCTCGTTTTGCTATGCGGTTTCGTCTCGGTCACAGTCGCGGCGCCGATCACGCCCTTGGTGCGCAAGGCCTGCGGCAACGACTACCGCAAATATTGCAGTGACTATGGGCTGGAGACCGAGGCGCTTCCGCCTCTGCATGAACAAGGCCGGGCACAGCCTGTCAAACAGCTGCGTCAGCGCCCTGATCAAGGCTGGCGAGGTGAGCCAGGCCGAGGTCGATCAGCGAAGAGGTCCGGCCACGTAGCCACTAGCCACTAGCCTTGGCCTTTCGGCGTCTTGCCGCCAGCCCCCGACCCGACCTAGGATGCGCCTTCGTTGCACGAGAGGCGAGAGGTGAGGCATGGCGATTACCGGCGGCTGCATGTGCGGGGCGGTGCGTTACAGCATCGAGGCGGAGCCGATCACGGTGCGCACCTGCTGGTGCCGCGCCTGCCAGTTCATCGGCGCCGGCAGCGCCACGGTGAACGTGGTGTTTCCCCGCGCGTGGCCATCAGTGTCGAGGGCGAGCTCCGCGACTATTCGAGCACCGCCGACAGCGGCAATCTGATGCACCGGCAGTTCTGCGCGGCCTGCGGCACCCCGGTGTTCACGGGATCGGAGGCGCGGCCGCATATGCTCGCCGTCCGCGCCGGCACCCTCGATGATCCCAACATCCCCAAGCCGGATATCGTGATCTGGACGGCGATGGCGCCGAGCTGGGCGTGCATCGACCCCACCGTCCCCCATGAGGAGCGTCAGCCGCCGCTCGCACCCCTGCCGCCGAAGACCTAGCCCGAGGCGTTGCGCCAGCGGCCGAAGCTCGCGGCCTGGCCCCGGACCACCCCGCCCTTGTCGACGAGCTGCCACAGGACGCCGTCCTCGATCCGGAACCGCCGGCCGGACTTGGCGATGCGCAGCCCGGAATAGCCGGTGGCGAACCCATCGCGGGCGACGGCATCGAGCAGGCGCTGGCGCGCGGCGCGGTCTCCCGGCTCCGCGGAGAGGTGCGACGGCAGCCCGACAATCTCGTCCCAGTCATATTCGAAGCAGGCTTGCGCCGCTCGGTTGGCGTAGATGAAGCGCGGCACGCTGCCAGCGTCATGGGCGAGCACGCAATGGGGCGCGTGCTCATAGAGCCATTCCGGCGTGGCGTCGCCGCCCGCGAGAAACTTGGGCTCGGCGCCGACGGAGTGCCGGTAGCTCGAAACCAGGAGGTCGAAGAATTGGGGTCTATTTTGTTCATAACGTCTAATGTACACTCCCAATGCGGAAGCCGGAAGAAATAAGGGAGCGCCATGCAGCGTGAAGAATTGATTTTCGTCGGGACCTGCGACATCGCGGGCCATGTGCGCGGCAAGGGCTTCCCGGCGAGCGAGCTCAAGGCGCGGAAGAAGAAGGGCATCGGCCGGACCCACTTCAATCTGATGAAGTACCGCGTTCGGGCCGATCCTCGATACGCCGTTCGGCACCGGCGGCGATCTGATGGTGGTGCCGGATGCGAGCGCCGAGGTCCGCGTCGCGTTCGGCGACGACGCCCCCGTCGAGCACTTCTTCCTGGGCGACATCCGCAACACCGACGGCAGCCCTTGGGAATGCTGTCCGCGCGAGTTCCTGCGCCGAGCCATCGCCAGGTTGGACGAGGCGAGCGGGCTCAATGTGATCGCCGCCTTCGAGCAGGAGTTCGTCTACACCGGCGTCGAGGACCGCCCGAGACACGCTTATAGTCTTGGTGCCTGGTGATGCGCCGGCGCCTTCGGCGAGATGTTCATCGCCAGCCTCCGCGCCGCGGGCCTCAAGCCGGATTTGTCTCTGGCCGGAATATGGCGATCGCCAATACGAGGTGACGGTCTCGCCCGAGCCGGCATTGAAGGCCGCGGACCAGGCGGTGATCGTGCGCGAGATGGCCCGCGCCACGGCCTTGCGCCTCGGTCACCGCGCCATCTTCTCGCCGATGCCGGTTGCGGACGGTGCCGGCAACGGCGTCCACATCCATTTCAGCCTGCACGATTCCTCCGGCGCGCCGACGACCTATGACCCAAACGGGCGATTTGGCTTAAGCGAGCCGGCGTCGCAATTCGCCGCCGGGGTGCTGCATCATCTGCCGGCGATCGCGGCGATCACCGCGCCGTCGCCGGTGTCCTATTTGCGCCTCACGCCGAACCGCTGGGCCCCGACCGAGATCGACATCGTCAAGCAGGATCGCGGCGCCGCGCTCAGGGTTTGCCCTGTATTCGCCGCGGCGAAGGAGAAGGACGTCGCCGGCCAGTTCAATCTCGAGTACCGCGTTACCGACGGTGCGGCGAGCCCCTATATGGCGCTCGGCGCCCTGATCTTCGCCGGCGCCGACGGCATTGCCAACACGCGCGCCTTGCCGCAGGCGAAGGACACGCCACAGCCGCTGCCGCGCTTGCTCGCCGAGGCGCTCGACGGCATGGAGGGAAGCGCCGCGGTCAAGGACTGGTTCGGGCCGACCTTCCTCGAAGCCTATCTCCGCCACAAGCGCTCCGAGCTTGGCTACGTCCAGGGGCTCGAACCGGCGGAACTCTGCGTGCGCTACGCCGAAGTCTATTGAAGACCGGCGCCAACCGGATCCGAGGAGACCGCCAATGTGGAAACTGACCGGCCTTTTCGTCATCGCGCTCGCGGCGCTCGTCGGAGGTTCCGCCAAGGCTGACGATCAGACCGACTTCAAGGTGTGCCAGAGCACCTATGCGCTGTGCACTACGGCGTCGATGCACGCCGGTCGCGGGCACCAAGGATACCGTGGCTTGCGGCTGCGAGGTGAAGACGGGCTATTCGGCCGGTCCTCGAAGATTGCGCGGCCGAAAAAGTGGAGACAAGCGCCGGAACAGAAATCAAGTCGCGTTATTTTCCGGTCAAGAGCTATGCCATCTGCACCAATGACCGGCCCTGGATCAGTGCTCGATAAGCCTTGCACCATCGACAAGGACGATCCGACCAAGGCCAGTTGCGCCTGCACCAGCGTCAAGGACCAGGGTCCCTACATCATCATCACCGACACCTTGACTTCGATAACACCTGCACCACGGACCTCTACTCCTCGGCGACGGTGGACGCAAGTCACCCAAGTCACCGATTTCCTGAAGACGAACGCCGACCTCAAGCCGTTCGACATCGAGGTGCTGAACAGCGGCAAGTGATCAGTCGCCGGGGACGAGGGCGAGGGCTTCGGCGGTCGAGAGCAGGCGGCAATAGCCCCTGAAGCAGGAGATCGCCGCCTGATGCAGAGCTTCGGTCTCGGCGGCGCAGGCGTCGTGCACGCAAGTCATGTAGTAGCCGCGGTCGGCGCCGTCCTTGACGGCGTGGTCGACGCACTGATCGGTGAGAAAGCCCGTGACGAACACGTCCTTGATGCCGATGTTGCGCAGGAGATAATCGAGGTTGGTGGAATTGAACACCGAGGACGATGTCTTCGGCAGGACGATCTCGTCCCGCTCCGGGCCAAGCTCGTCGATCACCTTCGCCTCCCACGAGCCCTTGGCGATGTCGATGCCGGAGAGCTTGTAGTCGAGGCTGCGGTCGCGGCCGTCCGCGGTGAGATTTTCCATCACGGTGTAGATGACCTCGAGGTCGGCGCGCCGGAACGCATCGAGCAGACGACGGATGTTGGGAATGGCGCGAGTGCCGGCGGCCTGATGCTCGGGACGCTTGACGGCCTCGGCCGAGCTCCAACTGCCATTCTGCACGTCGATAATGAGGAGGGCGGCGCGGCCCTTCACAATCGGGCGGTCGCGGGTGAGCGGTGGTGTTGACATGGCGCGTGAGCTTCTAGCATTAGCGGCCAATTCTCGCCAACGAGAGAAGCGTCAGCCGCCGTAGCGTTCGGTGCGAATGATGCCGCGGGCAACGCCGGCGGCGATGGCGCTATCGGCCGCGACCCCGACGAAGGCATTCGAGCCGCAGACGAACGCGTGCTTCGGCGCTTGCGGCAGTCGCGGCAGCACCTCGGTGAGGATCGCGGTATCGACGCGACGCTCGTAATCGCGTTCCCGCCGGGCGCGGTCGCGCGTGAGCGCGAACACCAGCTCGAAGCCATCTTGGCGATCGTGCAGCGCCATGAGCTCGTCGCGGAAGATAATCTCGTCCCAGCTCCGCGCCGAGTAGAACAGCAGCACCGGTATGGTCGAGCCTTGCGTCGCGCGGTGGCGGATCATCGACATCAAGGGGACGACACCCGACCCGCCGCCGAGCAACAACAGCGGTCCGCCGTCGGCAACATCCCAGACGAAATGGCCGCCGATGGGGCCTCTCAGCTCGATGTCATCGCCGACCACGGCCACCTCGTGGAAAAACGGTGAGACCTCGCCGTCGTCGAGACGCTCGATGGCGAGCTCGATGCTGTCCTTGGTTTCCGGCGCCGAGGCGATCGAGTAGCTGCGCTCGGTGCTGTAGCCGTCAGGCGCGGTGAGACGAACATCGACGTGCTGCCCGGCGCGGAACGAGAAGGGATGCGACGGCGTGAACACGAAGCTCTTCACGCGCGGGGTCTGCGGTAGGATGGCGGTGATGGTCGCTTGCTGCCAGCGCAAGGCGCGAGAAGCGGCCAAATTGGCGGCGCTGGTGTCAGTCACCGGTGAAGCGCTGCTCGCGCCAGGGATCGCCATAGATGTGGTAGCCGCGGAGCTCCCAGAAGCCGGCTTCATCCCGTTCGGTGAACTGCAAGCCGTTCACCCATTTCGCCGACTTCCAGAAATAGAGATGCGGCACGAGCAGGCGCGCGGGTCCGCCATGGTCTGGTGGCAGTGGCGCGCCCTCATAGCGAAGCGCGATCATGGCCTTGCCGCCGACGAGGTCGGCGGTCGGCACATTGGTGGAATAGCCGTCAAAGGAATGGGCGAGCGTGAACGGCGTCGGTGGCTGGTCGAGGCCGGCAGCGGACAAGATGTCGTCAATGAGCACGCCTTGCCAGGGCGTGTCGAGCTTCGACCACTTGGTGACGCAATGGATGTCGCGGATCTGCTTGGTTTGGGGCAGCGCGTTGAACTCGGCCCAATTCCAGCGCGCGATTGGCTTCGGCCCCACTTTCAGGGTAAAGGACCAATCCTCGGTGCGGATATGCGGCGTTGGTCCGGCGGAGAGCACGGGAAAGTCCTCGGTCAGCGACTGCCCCGGCGGCAGCCGCTTGGCGATGTCCGGCGGGCGCTGCCGCCCGGTGAAGCCCCGCGTTATCATGTGGGGAGAGATCCTTGCGATGGTTGCAGCTGGCCTAGTCTCACACGACCGATCCGGGAACGCTGTTCGCGGAAAGTGAGGGCGTTCGTGCGGCAAACGGACGCCGGAGCAGCGAAAGATTGGTCGAGAGCATTCAACCCAGCGGAGAGAGCCCTTAGATTCAGCGTCGGGCCACAAATCGCCAAACCCGCCATGCGCTACAACTCAATTGATGAACCTGCGTAGGAGAGATCACGGTATGTCAAAGCTGGATGCGAGCCAATCGGGATCGTTCAAAATCGGCGGGGATGTCGAAATCCATCGTCTCGGCTTTGGCGCCATGCGCCTGACCGGAAAGGGCGTCTGGGGTCCGCCCGAAAGACAGGGACGAAGCCGTGCGCACGCTGAGGCGTGTGCCCGAGCTCGGCATCAATTTCATCGATACCGCGGACTCCTACGGCCCGAATGTCTCCGAGGAGCTCATTCGCGAGGTTCTGCACCCCTATGAGGGCATTCTGGTCGCCACCAAGGCGGGGTTCAGGCGGAGCGGGCCGGGCGCCTGGGAGACAGACGGCCGCCCGGATTATTTGCGCGAGCAGGCACTGAAGAGCCGCGAGCGGCTCGGGGTGGAGACGATCGGGTCTTGCAGTTGCACCGGATCGACTTCAAGGTCCCCGCCAACGAGCAATTCGACGCCGTGAGGTCGTTGCTCGACGACCGCATCATCCGCCATGCGGGATTGAGCGAGGTTTCGGTCGACGACATCAAGGCCGCCGCCAAGGTGTTCCCCGTCGCCACGGTGCAGAACAAATACAACCTCGTCGATCGCGGCAGCGAGGACGTGCTCGACTATTGCGAGCGGCACGGCATCGGGTTGATTCCCTGGTTTCCGCTGGCTGCGGGAAGCTCGCCAAGAGTGGCTCGATCCTCGATGCCATGGCGCGGAAGCGCGGCGTAACGCCGGGGCAGCTCGCGCTTGCTTGGGTGCTGAAGCGCAGCCCGGTGATGTTGCCGATTTCAGGCACGTCGAAGGTCGCTCACCTCGAAGAGAATGTGGCCGCGGCGGCGATCCATCTCAGCGACGAGGAGTTCGCCGCGCTCAATCGTGCGGGCATCGCGGAGCATGAGGCTGCCTGATCGCCCGGCATCTCCTCCTGCCTTACGCGCGTGCTAGGTTGGGGGCATGATCAGATCGGGAATTCTGCGCAGCGGCATTCCTGATGGGCGCCGCGCGGACGAGGTGGTTGATCGCCTGGTTGAACGGCGCGCGGTTTCCGCATCGAGCGCATTGTCTCAACCGGACAAATGACGCCTGAAGGCGAATGGTACGATCAAGACGACGACGAATGGGTGCTGGTCGTTGCCGGCGCCGCGCGGCTCAGAATTGAAGGCGAGGCGCGTGACCGCGAGCTCGCCGAAGGCGACTGGGTGCTGCTGCCGGCGCATTGCCGCCACCGCGTGACCTGGACGCAATCCGAGCCGCCGACGGTTTGGCTCGCCGTGCATTTCTAAATCTCCTATCGCCGGTCATCGTCGGTAGCCATTGTGCCGGTAAAGTAACGGTAGAGCGCAAGCGCCCGGTTCACATAGGAGGCCTTCGGCACTGCGAGACGCGAGGGCAGGCCTTCGCCCGCCCAGGCGAGGCCGTAATAGGCCCAGTCTGCGGCCCTGTGCGCTCCAGGAAATGCACCGATTGCAAAGCGGCCGGTGCGAACAGCGTGAGGTAGAAGCGCTCGACCGGGCTCGCATTCTCGATCGCCACGACGAAGCCACTCGGTGCGAAGCTCTCGAGTTGCATGCGGTAGACGATGTCGCCGGAAGCGCGGTTGTCGGCTTCGGCGAAATAGAGGTCAGCGCCGCTTCGCATCTCGGCGACGGTGAAGTCGGGGCGGGGGCGCCGAGCGTCAGGCCCTTCGAGCGCGGTGGCGTGGGTGATGAGCGTGCGCCAACCGCCTTCGGTCACCGACCAGTACCGGAGCCCCGCCAAGGCCGAGATGGCGCCGAAGCGCTCGAGCAGATCGCCGGCGCTGCCGCGATAGGCAAATCGGCCGGCGACGACCACCAAGACGCCGCCGCCTTTCGCCGCCCAACCGGTGCAGGCGGGCGGCGTCCAGGCCCACCGAGGTCGGCGCTTGTCCAGACCCGGATATTGGGTGGTGCGCCCGGCGCGGCGTAGGTAGAAACGGTGCCCACCAGCGCAGGGCGGCTGCGGGCCTTCCGCGGCGGTCGCGAGGCAGGGCCCGCACAAGACAATGGCGACGGGAGAAGCGCCCTCAGAGCGTTGCCCCTTCCGAGATCCGAGAAGCAAGTTTACCCCAACGCGGGATTATTCCGCGGCGAGCCTGACATATTGGCCGTTGGCCACGGGGCAGCGGGCCCACAGCTCCTCGAGCGCTTGGATGAGATAGTCCATCTGCGCGTCGGTATGCACCGGCGAGGGCGTGAAGCGCATGCGCTCGGTGCCGCGCGGCACCGTCGGGTAATCGATCGGCTGCACATAGATGCGGTAGCGCTGCATCAGGGTGTCGGTCACCGCCTTGCAGTGCACGGGATCGCCGACCATCACCGGAACGATGTGGCTCGGATTGTCCATCACCGGCAGCTTGGCGGCTGCGAGACGGGCCTTGAGGGTCGCGGTGCGCTCCTGATGGCGCTCCCGCTCGGCGGTGCTCGCCTTGAGGTGGCGGATGCTCGCCAGCGCGCCGGCGGCGATCGCCGGCGCCAGCGAGGTGGTGAAGATGAAGCCAGGGGCATAGGAGCGGATGGCGTCGCAGCAGGCTTTGCTTGCGGCGATATAGCCACCCATGACGCCGAAGCCCTTGGCCAGCGTGCCGTTGATGATGTCGACACGGTCCATGACCCCGTCGCGCTCGGCAATGCCGCCGCCGCGGGGGCCATAAAGGCCGACGGCGTGGACCTCGTCGAGATAGGTCAGGGCGTTGTACCTGTCGGCGAGGTCGCAGAAGGCGGCGATCGGGGCGATATGGCCGTCCATGGAGTAGACGCTCTCGAACACGATGATCTTCGGCGTGCCGAGCGGGTACTTCTTCAGCTGCTCCTCGAGATGCTCGATATCGTTGTGGCGGAAGATGTGCTTCTCGCCGCCGCCGTGGCGGATGCCCTGGATCATCGAGGCATGGTTCTTCTCGTCGGAGAAGATCACGAGGCCGGGGACCAGTCGCTGCAAGGTCGAGAGCGTCGAATTGTTGGCGACATAGGCCGAGGTGAACAGCAGCGCCGCCTCCTTGCCGTGGAGATCGGCAAGCTCGGCCTCGAGCTCGACATGATAATGGGTGGTGCCGGAGATGTTGCGGGTGCCGCCGGAGCCGGCGCCGACGGTGTCGATCGCCTCATGCATGGCGGCGAGCACCACGGGGTGCTGGCTCATGCCGAGATAGTCGTTGGAGCACCACACCGTGACGTCGCGGACGCCGTCGCCGCCATGATGGTCGGCGGTGGGAAAGGCGCCGCAGCGGCGCTTCAGATCGGCAAAGACCCGGTAGCGACCCTCGCGATGCAGCGCGTCAAGATGCTCCCGGAAATAGGTCTCGTAATCCATCGTTCTCAACCCGAACTGCCCGGCGACCCCGCCAAATCTCGGCTCTTTGAACCACACCTTGGCCAGGAAATACAGCCCTGACAACCATTGATCCGAGGAAGCAAAGGCTGGCCTCCAGCACCTTGCGCTATATCAAAATATCTCAAGACTTACCGGCTTTTGGTCGTGCTTGCGCCGTTTTGCCACCCTGATCGCGACCGCCCGCGCGGAAACGCCGCGCCCAATCTTGGCCGCTATGCTAAGGCACGGCCGATGAACACAGCCTGAAGACAATTGGATGCACCGCCACTGACCCGCAACCGTCCCAAATCCCGCGCCAAGCCGAAGTCGGCGAAGACGCAGGCGCCGCGTCCCGAACCCAAGCCGGCGTCGGAACGCGTCGGCGAGACGCCGGCGGCAGGCCCGGGATCGACGCGCGTGATGTGGGGCGCGGTCCTCGGCGCTGCGGCCCTGGTGCTCCTGGCCGGAGCCGGGGCCTATTGGTGGCCCGGCGCGGATTGGCACCGGACTGCCGGAGGCGCCGGCGAACAGCTCGCCTATGTCGGCAGCGACGCCTGCGCCACGTGCCACCGCGACGAGGCCAAGCTCTGGCACGGCTCGCAGCACGCGCACGCCATGGCCCACGCCAGCGACAAAACGGTGCTCGGCGACTTCAACGATGCGAGCTTCGATTATTACGGCGTGCACTCGCGCTTCTTCAAGAAGGACGGCAAGTTCTTCGTCGAGACCGACGGCACCGACGGCAAGCTCGCGACCTTCGAGGTGAAATACACGTTCGGCCTCGATCCGTTGCAGCAATATCTCGTCGAGTTTCCCGACGGACGCGTGCAAGCGCTGTCGCTCGCCTGGGATTCGCGGCCGAAGGCGGGCAGGCGGCCAGCGCTGGTTCCATCTCTATCCCCACGAAGATATTCGCCACGACGACGTGTTGCATTGGACCAAGCTCAATCAGAATTGGAACTTCATGTGCGCCGAGTGCCACTCGACCGGCGTGCGCAAGAACTATGACGCTAAGACCGACAGCTTTCACACCACCTGGGCCGAGATCAGCGTCGGCTGCGAAACCTGTCATGGGCAAGGCTCGCGTCACGTCGCCTGGGCCAAGGGGCTAATCCCGTCCGCCAAGACCGATCCGGACATGGGTCTCGTGGTGCGCTTCGACGAGCGGGCCGGCGTGACCTGGGCGCGTGATGCCAAGACCGGCCAGCCGCAGCGAAGCGTTCTACCCGCTCAGCTCCGCAAGGAGGTCGAGACCTGCGGTCTCTGTCATGCCCGCCGCGGGCAAATTTCGGAGGACTGGGTTCCCGGACGCCCGCTGTCTGACACCCACATCGTCGCGCTGATGACCCAAGGCATCTATCAGCCCGACGGGCAGATGCAGGACGAGGTCTACAATTACGGCTCGTTCAAGCAGAGCAAGATGTTCGCCAAGGGGGTGACCTGCAGCGATTGCCACGACCCCCATAGCGCCAAGCTCAAGTTTCCGGGCGACAAGGTCTGCACGCAGTGCCACGCCGAGACTTACGCCACCGTGGCGCACAGCCATCATGAGGGCGCGAACCCGGCGGTCAGATGCGTCTCCTGCCACATGCCGGCGCGGACCTTCATGGTGATCGACAAGCGCCACGACCACAGTTTCCGCGTGCCGCGGCCGGACCTCTCGGCCAAGCTCGGAACCAACAATGCCTGCACCGATTGCCATAAAGACAAGTCGGGGGATTGGGCCGCGGCCGCGATTGCGGGCTGGTTCGGTCCGGACCGCAAAAGCTTCCAGACCTACGGCCCGGCGTTCCACGCGGCCTGGAACGACGAGGCGGACGCGCAAGAATTGCTCGCCGCGGTCGTCGACGATCCGCAAACGCCGGCCTTCGCTAGGGCGAGCGCGCTCGAAGCGATGGCACTGTCGCGGTCGTCCCTTGCGCTGGCGCAGAAGAACCTGTCCGACCCCGATCCCTTGGTGCGCGTCGCCGCGCTGGACATGCTCGACGGGGTGCCGGCGGGACAACTTTGGACATTGGTGTCGCCGCTCCTCACCGATCCGGTGCGTGGGGTCCGCATTCGCGCCGCCTCACTCCTCGCCGGCATGCCCACAGCGGGGCTGGCGCAGGCCGACCGCACCAAGCTCGACAACGCCGTCAAGGCGTTCATCGCCTCAAACGAGCTCAATGCCGACCGGCCGGAATTGCGCGCGACACTCGCCAATTTCTATGCGCGTCGGGGCGATACCGCCAAGGCCGAGGCCGAGTACAAGGCGGCGCTTCGCTTGAGCCCGAGCTTCGCGCCTGCCGCGGCCAATCTCGCCGATCTCTACCGGCAGCTCGGACGCGAGGCCGAGACCGAGACGGTGTTGCGTCAGGCGCTCGAGCGGTCGCCGCAGGACGCAGGGCTCCATCATGCGCTCGGGCTCGCGCTGGTCCGCCTCAAACGCGAGGATGAGGCCCTTGCCGAGCTTGGCCGCGCCGCCGAGCTCGAGCCGGCGCGGGCGCGCTATGCCTACGTCTATGCCGTGGCGCTCGGCTCGAAGGGAGATTATGGCGAGGCGATCAAGGTGCTGGAGCAGAGCCTGGTGCGCCATCCCGGCGATCGCGACACGCTCTTGGGGTTGATCGGCTTCAATCGCAACGCGGGCAACACTGGCGCGGCGCTCCGTTATGCCGAGCAGCTGTCGAAGTCGGAACCGGACAATACCGAGCTCAACGCTTTGATCCAGAGCCTGCGGGCAGAGACCGGCACCGGCGCGCCCTAATCCTGCAATCCGTCCTTGAACTTGATCGCGGCGTGGGTGCCGTCGCAGAACGGCTTGTTGCTGGAGGCGCCGCAGCGGCAGAGCGTGACGCGATTGCGGATCTCGTAGCGGAACCCGTCGGCGCCGATCACGGCGATGCCACCGCGCAGCCACAGTGGGCCGGAGCAATCTTGCGCCGGGTCCTCGACCAGCCCAATCGAGGGTTCATAATCGGGCTCGATGGCCTCGCCGGTGGCGTTGTCCCAGGCAACGAGCCGCCCTGAGGGGCAGTCGCAGGTCTGGCGCACGAAGTCGCGCCGGGCTTTCGCGTTGTCGGTCTCCTCGACCAGAGACCAGACCTGGCCGTTGGGATCGCAGAAGCGTGCGAAGGCGCAGAGGCTCTCGACGTCGGTCAAGGTCATGGCCGGGCCGACAATGGCCTTGGCCTCCTCGCGATAAGGCTTACGGCTCGTGGTCTCGGTGCCGTCAAACCCGGTCTTCAAATGGCTGCCGTCGCAGAACGGCTTCTGCGCGCTATGACCGCAACGGCAGAGGGCATAGTTCGCCTCAGCGGCGTAGCGAGCACCCCAGTCCCATCGCACCGATTCGCCCTCGGCGTTGGTGCCAATGGTCGCTCGGGCGAGCGGGATGTTTCCCGAGACCAGATAGGGGCCGTCCTCGGTGATGCGAATTTCGGGAATGGGTGTCGCCGCCTCCGACATTTTCTTCTCCATGGTAAACGCGGGCCTTTGGCGCGATCGCCGGGCGGAATTGTCGCGACTCCCGTTGCAACCGATCAAAGTTTTCGACGTTATTGTGCCATCATGCGCGTCGTGCAGATATAACTGTGTCGGAGTTTAATCTAAAACACGACTTGTCGGCGCGATCGAGTTCTCGCGACCCCGTTGCGGGCGGTGAGGCGGCGTATTTCTTCGGAGGAGAAAATCAATGGCGGATCAGTCGATTACCCGGGACAAACTGGCGGAGCTCCTGAATGAGGATTTGTCCCGCGAATATCAGGCCATCATCGCTTATGTGGTCTATTCGCAAGTGCTGAAGGGCGCGGAGTACATGAACATCGCCGATCAGCTCGAGCAGCATGCCCATCAGGAGCTCGAGCACGCGCTCACCATCTCGCGCCAGATCGACTATCTCGGCAAGATGCCGACCGTCACCCCGAAGCCGGTCAAGGTTTCAGAAAAGATGCGGGATATGCTTAAGTTCGACTTGGATAACGAGAACGAAACCATTCGCAATTACCGTGAAAGAGTTCGCCAATGCGAAGCTCTCGGCGAATTCGCCTTGGCCGAACAGATCCGAGAGATTCTCGTGCAAGAGCAAGATCATCAAATCGATCTCGCAACCGCTCTTGGCGAGGAGGTGCCGGACGTCAGCCGCTTGAGGAGTCGCAGCAAGTAACCTCGCTGACGACTGGCACCGATGTGGAATGGGGGCGTTGTCAGTCCCCCCGAGCACCATGGGAGGAAACAGCATGGAAGCCACTTGGATGCCGAGCACGGAGCATGGCGAGATCCACAATCGGGCCGAACTGCCGGAGAGCGTGTTTGCGTTTCCGCAGCAGCGCAAGGAGCCGCTGACCGACGCCGAGCACGTCATCAACGCGCTCGCCCGCTTCGATCAGGTCGAGGACGTCTCCGACGCCGATCGTGACCTCGCCTTCGCCAACATCAAGAAGGCGGCGCAGTATTACGGCGTCGATGTCAGAGAGAACGGCTGGCGCGACCTGATGCGCGGCTGACCGCCGACGATTCTATTATTGCGCATGATGCCGAGGAGCCAGCCTTGAGGCTGGCTTCCCGGCTTGCTTTTTTCACTGTGCTGCCAAAAAAGCGACGCAACCGCTTGCCAATATCTACGTGAGATACTCAGTCGTTGCGAGGCTCACGAGATGGAGGAATCCACTTAACATTGCGAGCGGCGCTCGCCGCAGATCGATTGGACGATTTTGTCAGGCAGGAGGAGGAATGCGGCGTTGAACTCGACAGTGGCTCCGACTTTGAACGCGCGCTTGCGCTGCTCACGGTGCGGCGGCACGTACGGACAGAGCCCCGACGGCGCGTAGCCCCGTCTGCTCCGGCCCGCTTGCGTCATTCAATTTAGACAGCAACGCTTTGCCTAAGAGTTCGCCTCCGTGCGGTGAAAGTCGATTAGGCAACCGCCGCCTCAGGCGCTGTTCGAGTGCCAGGGTCAACGGCTCCCACGACTTCGGCAAGGCGCTCAGGGTAGGCCGACTTCGACAAGATCGGCGCTCCTGGTACCCGATTACGGATATGCTCGATCGTGGATCTGATCGGTGTAGGCGGTGACGAACACGACCGGCACCTCGCAAACCTCTCGGATCCACCGAGCGATTTCGATGCCTTCGCGGCCGCCTTCGAGAGAAACATCCGCCAAGACGATGTCCGGATGGTCGCTAATGGCAAGCGAGCGGGCTGAATGGGCATTTGGGGCAAGATCGCAAACCTCAAAGCCGAGAGTGTGCATGATCGCTTCGAGATCATTGGCAACGAAAAACTCGTCCTCAATGATCAGGGCGCGCCGGGGGTGATGAGACAAAGATTGGGCCATGTTCTACGCTCCGAGGTAGCGCCTCCGCTCTTATCTGGAACAAAGACGGGCGTGGGTTCGTTCCAGGCGAAGATGAAAAGTGGCGCGGCACGGCGCGCAAGCCGACGACCAAGCCTTGAACGCAGAGCGGTGCTGGTGCACGTGGCGCGGCAAGTGATGCCTGGGCTGGAGGGCATCACTTGCTCACCGCTAGCCCATGGGCGGCATCGCTTCGAATGTTGGCAGTCCACCCTTGACGACATCCTGATCCCAGTCAGGCCCGCTCTTGGTGTAGATCACCATGCCGGGCTTGAATTGCTCGGGGTCGTCGAGGCTCCCGGCTTTGAACATGATCACATCAGGCAATCCCGATGAGACGGTGAACAGTGGTCCGCCACAACTGGGGCAGAACCCGCGCCCTACCGTATTGCCGCTGTCGGCGGTCGCCTCGTAGACCTTGGTCTCACCGGTCATGGTCACGCCGTCCTTGGGAACGGCAAAGATCGAGCTGTGTCCGCCGCCACCGCTTTTCTGGCAATCGGTACACTGGCAATGACCGCCGAAAATGACATCACCAGTCGACTTGTAACGAACGGCGCCGCAATGACAGCCTCCCTTTAACTCAGCCATGCCAACCTCCTACATCCAATGTTGCCGTGAGAAATGGTTTCGATCGGCGATGATCCGGCGCGGATTCCCGCCAGTCCAGCCGTCAAGCCGACTTTGCAACCCGCGTCCCGCCGACGACTTCGAGTACTTTCTCGGCGGCTGCCGCCGATGAAGCGGGATTTTGTCCCGTCACGATATGTCCGTCGGCAACGACGAAGGACTCGAAGTCGGGGCCTTTGACGTAGTTGCCACCGAGTTCCTTGAGCTTCTCCTCAAGCAGGAAAGGCACGACTTCGGTCAGTTCGACGGCAGTTTCCTCGCCATTGGTGAAGCCCGTTACCTTGCGACCTTTCACCAAGGGCCAGCCGTCGGAGCCTTTGGCGGCAACCAGAGCCGCCGGACCGTGGCAAACAGCGGCGATGGGCTTCGCCTCCTCGTCGAATGCCTCGATGAGGTTCGCCAAGGTCTGATTGCCGGGATAGTCCCACATCGGCCCGTGGCCGCCGGAAAAAAAGATTGCGTCGTAATCTCCGGCGTCGAGCTCGGCGATCGGTTTGGTTTTCGCCAAGAGCCATCGCGTCCGGGTCGGCCTCGAACCGGCGTGTCGCATCGGTTTGCCAATCGGGCGTATTGCTTTTCGGATCGATCGGGGGTTGACCTCCCTTGGGAGAGGCGAGCGTTACCTGGGCGCCTGCATCCGTGAAGACGAGTAGGGGCTGGCGAATTCCTCCAGCCAAAAACCGGTCTTTTGACCGGTCGAGCCCAGCATGTCGTGAGAGGTCAATATCATCAGAATTCGGGCGGGCATTTCCACCTCCTTCGGTCGATTCGCAGTGCTCACGGGGGCGTATCGCGTGTCCGGGCCACTCCTGCGGGCTCCGGCATTGGCGACCGATGTCCAGTTTGACCATTTGGCCTTTTTCAAATCAGCTTATAAAGATGCTCTACGGTTCAAGCATTGTGTTGAGGAGCAATAATACGCAATTTCGATGGTCTTCTGCAATTCACTGCGGTGGTGGACCAAGCGGATTTACCGTAGCGGCGGACGCCCTTGGCGCGTCCGCGTCCTACATCAGTCGGAGGGTGTCGGCCCTGGAAGAGCGCCTGGCCGAGAGGTGGCTCCACCCCACGACCGAACGTAAACGTTACCGAGATCGGCGCGCTCTATCACGAACGGGCGCTGATGATTTTTTCCGACGTCGACGCCTTGGAGAACGATATCGCCGACCAGCAACAATTGGCCGTCGGTGCTATTCGGATTTCCGCCGGAGGCGTGTTCGCCGATCATTTCTTGCGCCGGCGCTGGCCCAGTTTGCGGCGCGTTATCCGCGCATTCGCATCCACCTCGATATTGTCGACCGCAGGGTCGATCTGGTGCGCGAAGGCTTTGATCTCGCCATTCGCCATGGCGCGCCGGGAGACCCCGATCTCATCGCCAAGCGCCTCGCGACGCGGCGGATGCAAGTTTACGGTTCACCCGATTATCTTGACCGCGCCGGCCGGCCCCAAACGCCGCAAGATCTGAAAGCCTTCGAATGCATCACTCAATCCCGCGGATGCCTTGGCGATTTCAGGCCAAAGGCGGCGAGCCGTTCGAGTTGAAAGTCGAGAGCCGCTGGTCCAGCAATAGCGGCACAGCGTTGGCCGAGGCGGCGGCGGCGGGTCTCGGCCTGACGCATCTCGCCAACACCTATACGGACGATTTGATCGGCAGCGGCAAGCTGGAGGCTGTGCTTTGCGATTATGAGTTGCCCCCTTCCGCCACGCATGTCGTCTACCCGTCGCGCCAGCGGTTGCCTTACCGCATGCGGCTGTTGATCGATTTTCTGGTGGCGCACTTCTACCGCAAGGGGTGACCGAGGTCGTCTTCCTGTTCGTTGCAGCCTACTGCTCTGGCATTGCTGAGTTGCAAACGGCGGGCCGCAAGCTAAACGCCACGTGTTATTTTAGGGGTGCATCGCTCGGAGGTGCCTCATAGCCCCCGCCGAATTTGTAGTTGAGGCCAACCCGGACGATGTTGAACTCTGCCGGGCTCGCGGAGAATTGGTAGTTCACCGGGTCCCTGGGTGGGGGGTAGGTGGCGTCCCCGAATAGGCGTCGCCGTCGAAGCGTACGAACAGGTACTCAGCCTTGGCCGTCCAGTTTGCCATCCAGGCAAATTCTGCGCCGCCACCGACCGTCCATCCGGTGTCCATATCGCCTCTAGCGTCGATCAGGCCGCCGCCGCAGCGGGGAACCGCATTCAAAGTCGGATTTCGATATTCACCGTCGGAAAATGCGACGCCGCCGGTGCCGTAGAGGAGCCATCGATCCATGGCGACGCCCAAGCGGCCCCGTACTGTGGACAGCCAGTTCATCCCAACGCTGACGCGAGTGTCGGACCCCCAGTCCGCCCTTGAACTGTTCGGGATCTTAGCCGCCGGGAAATCGAACCCTGAAAAATCGGCTTCGATGCCCGCGACGAGATTGTTGAAGGCGTCGTTGTATCCGATCTGACCGCCGCCGATGAAAGCGGAGTCGACTCGAACTCTGGTGACTTCACCCGGAACAGGGTTAGCCACCAAATAATTGAAGCCCTCGAGATCTACGGAAGTCGATCACGACCGAACCCGACACCGCCATTGCCGCCGATGTAGAATCCGTCCAAGTCAAGGGTGCAGCGTCGGCCGTCGTCGAGAGTGCCAAAAGCGCCAAGCCGGCGAGGCAAAGCCTCAACGGGCGGGCTTGTTCATGGTTGTCTCCCGGCTACCTTGACTCTTCAAACAAAGTCTAAGCACTGTTTCGGGAGCCAGCTGTCACCATTGCACAACAGGCCCGGAATTCTTTCTCGGGCCCCGTTCATGCTCCGCGCATCGCGCGGGGTAGGGCGTAAAGGCCGTGCTGCTCGTGGAGACGAGACCGCCGCGTCGCAAGTTCCAGCCCTCGCGTAACTAAGGGAGATATGGAAAGCGCTGTGGAGTGGTGCCCCAGGCCGGACTTCAACCAGCACGCCCTTGCGAGCAACAGATTTTGAGTTGCCGCGTCTACCATTCCGCCACTGGGGCACGGGGCGGAACATGGGGTAAGCGAAAGTTGCGGTCAACCGCCGGGCTAGCCGCGCCTCGAGCGCGACCTCTGAGCCAATGGACAAGCCCCCCGTGCCCCGGTAAGCAGTCAGCCATGCTCAAGGGGCTTTATGACGGGGGATCAGGCTTTCCAAGGGACGCCACGCGCTGCCGGCGCTGGCCGCCGTCGCCTTCGCCGAAAGCTCGTTTTTCCCCATCCCGCCAGACGTCGTCCTGGTGCCCATGGTGCTGGCCCAGCCGGAGAAGGCGCGGCTCTACGCGCGTCTGCACGGTTGCCTCGGTGCTCGGCGGCATGCTCGGCTACGCCATCGGCGCGCGCTTCGAACGGTCGGCCATTGGCTGATCTCGGCCTAGGGCTACGGCGAGGGCATCGACGCGTTCCGCGAGGCCTACGCCAGATGGGGCGCGTGGATCATCCTGATCAAGGGCATGACGCCGATCCCCTACAAGATCGTGACCATCGCATCGGGTTTGCCGGCTAAATTTCTTCGCCTTCGTCGCGCGTCGACGTACGCGCGGCGCGCGCTTCTTCCTCGAGGCGGCGCTCCTGCGCATCTATGGCGAGCCGATCCGGCACTTCATCGAGAAGCGCCTGACCTGGTGACCACGGGCTTCCTGGTGATCATCGTCGGCGGCTTCCTCATCGCCAAATACGCGTTGGCACATTATGGCCTCTGAAGCGGCATCGAAGAGTACGCTTGCCGGCCAGTTGATGCTGGTCAAGTGCCGTCCTGTTCTCGATCGCGTTCGCCACCATCCTGCTGGCGCTGATGTTCGAGCGCTACGGCGGCTATGCGCCCTGCCCACTCTGCCTCCAGGAGCGCTACGCCTATTATTTCGCCGTGCCCGCGACGGGCGATCGTGTCCTTCACCGCGCGTGTGGGTATCCTTCACGCTGACGCGCATCCTGCTCGCGCTGATCGCCCTTGCCTTCCTCGTCAATGCCGGCGTCGGCGTCTATCATTCCGGTGTCGAATGGAAATGGTGGCCCGGCCCAACCTCGTGCTCGGGCGGCACCGCGGTGGAATGGGTGCGGGGGCGGCCTCAGCCAAGAGCTCGAGCACGCCAAGGTGGTGAGCTGCAGCGAAGCGATGTGGCGCTTCCTCGGCCTCTCCTTCGCCGGATGGAACGCGGTGGTATCGGCGACCCTCGCCGGTCTCGGCGTCTACGGCGCGGCCCTTGCGTCGCCAGCGGTAGAACTCCCTCACGCTGTGCGTCATTGCCGGGCGATTGAGCCCGGCAATCCATCCGAAACGCCTCACCGCAGTTCGCGTACGTGTGAAGCTGCGATGCCCGGCTCAACGGCCGGGCATGACGGCCAATGCGCCTCGAGGCGGCTAGGGATCGAGTTCGGTATCCCAGTAGAGATAGTCGAGCCAGCTCTCGTGCAGATAGTTCGGCGGGAACAGCCGGCCGTTGCGGTGGAGGTCGGTGATCGTCGGCCGATAGGGCTTCTGCGCCGGCGACATCCCGGCCTCGGCGGCGGCCCCCCCTTCCGCAGGTTGCAGGTCGAGCAGGCGGTGACGACATTGTCCCATGTCGTCTGCCCGCCCCGCGAGCGCGGCACCAGATGATCGAAGGTCAGGTCGTCATGGATGCCGCAATATTGGCACTGGAAGCGATCGCGCAGGAACACGTTGAACCGGGTGAAGGCGGGGCTGCGGCTCGGCTGTACGAAGGTCTTGAGCGAGACGACGCTCGGCAGGTTCATCGACAATGACGGGCTGTGCACCGCCATCTCATATTCGGAGACGATGTTGACGCGGTCGAGGAAGACCGCCTTGATCGTGTCCTGCCACGACCACAGCGACAGCGGATAATAGCTGAGCGGCCGGTAGTCGGCGTTCAGGACCAGCGCCGGAAAAGATCCCGGCGTGGCGGAGGCGGTGGCGACGGTCAAGGCGGCTAAGTCCTCTTAGCTTTCGCCCGTCGCACTCGGGTTACGCGGGGGGATACTATAGGGACGTGTCGGGAATGTGAAGGCCCCTAGATGCGGTAGGTGGGCGCAGCCGGAGACGCTTTCCTGCCCGCAAGCGCTTGTGTCGGGCAGCCGGCCTCGGTTCAAACTCGGGCAGGTCTCGTCGCCGCGACAGCGAAG
>CAWDMD010000009.1:0-193599 GCA_963803385.1 uncultured Alphaproteobacteria bacterium
TGGCGTTCGACACCACGAGCGCCAAGTCGAACCTCGCGCTCATCGACTTCGTCCGCGGCTATCTCGACGGCCACGGCGTGACCTCGACCTTGACGCCGTCCGCCGACGGCAACAAGGCGAGCCTGTTCGCTACCATCGGGGCGAAAAGCGACGGCGGCATCGGCCTCTCCGGCCACAGCGATTGCGTCCCGGTCGAGGGCCAGGCGTGGTCGAGCGATCCGTTCCAGCTCACCCGGCGCGACGGTAAGCTCTATGGGCGCGGCGCCTGCGACATGAAGGGCTTCATCGCCTGCATGCTGGCGTCGGTCCCTGTGTTCGCGGCCCGGCAATTGCGCGAGCCGCTGCACATCATCGTGTCCTATGACGAGGAGGTCGGCTGCACCGGAGTCCGGCCCATGATCGCGCGGCTCGGGCACGATCTGCCGCGCCCGCGCGCCATCATCGTCGGGGAACCGACCAGCATGACGGTGATCGACGCCCATAAACGCATCGATGCCTACCGCACCGTGGTCACGGGGCGGGAGGCGCATTCGGCTTTGCCAGAACTCGGTGTCAATGCCATCTCCGGCGCCGCCGAATTGATCGTCGAGCTTGACCGGATCGGCGAGGCGTTCGCCGCGAGCGCGAGCAACGACCGCTTCGAGCCGCCGGTGTCCACCATGCAGGTCGGGACCGTCGAGGGCGGCACGGCGGCCAATATCGTGCCCAAGAGCTGCCGCTTCCAATGGCAGATCCGGAGCTTGCCGAGCGCCGATCCCACGACCGTCTTCGATCGCCTCGAGCGCTACGGCACCGAGACGGTGCTGCCGCGGATGCAGCGGAATGGGCTTCCCGCCGCCATCGATACCACCCATCTCGGCAGCGTGCCGGCGTTTATCGCCAAGCCTGGGTCCGACGCCGTGGCGCTGGCGCGGTCGCTGACCGGCGCCAATACGACCACCACCGTCTCCTATGGCACCGAGGCCGGGCTGTTCGAGGAGGCCGGCTGCCCGACGGTGATCTGCGGGCCTGGTGACATCGCCCAGGCCCATGCCGCTGACGAATTCGTCGCCGCGGCGCAGCTCGAGGCCTGCATGACGTTCCTCGCCAAGCTCGCGGACCGGCTCGAGGCTTAGGGGAGAGGCCTAGCTTTCCTCGTCGGGGTTGGCGAACGAGGCGGCGTCGAAGCGATAGCGGCTGTTGCAGAACTCACAGGTGACCCAGACCTCGCCGTCGACCACCATGTCCTTCAGATCTTCGCTGGTGAAGCGCCGCAACAGCTCCTCGACGCGGTCCCGGGAGCAGCTGCAATAGGTCTCGAGCGCGACCGCCTGATAGGCCCGCACGCGCTCTTCATGGAACAGCCGGTAGAGCAGGCGGTCGGCGGGAAGCAGCGGATCGAGCAGCTCGTGATCCTCCACGGTCTCGGCAAGCAGCTTCGCCCGCATCCAGTCTTCCTCGGCGAGGGCCGTGTCGCCCGCGCCGCCATGGCCGCCTTCGCGGGTGAGCTTCTGCACCAGAAGGCCACCCGCCCGCCAGGTCCAGCCGCGCCCGCCGCCCTGACCGCCCCGATAGTGCTTGGCGACGGCGAGGCGGATGAAGGTCGGAAGCTGCTCCGACTGGCGGAAATAGGTGTCGGCAGCCTCGGTCAGGCTCGCGCCTTCGAGCGGCACCACGCCCTGGTAGCGCTCCGTGTCGGTGCCGCGGTCGATGGTCATGGCGAGATGGCCCTCGCCGAGAAGCTCGGACAGGTCGTGGTCGCCATCTTCGAGCTCGGCGACCCGCTCCGAAGAGAACCGCGCATAGCCGCGCAATTGACCCGGCACCTGGTAGTCGGCGACGAGGAGATCGACGGGGCCGTCGGTCGAGGCCTGGAGGATGAACTTGCCCTCGAATTTGAGCGCGGCCCCGAGCAACGCCGTCAGCGCCACGGCTTCGCCGAGCAGCTTCGACACCGGCTCCGGATAGTCGTGACGAGACAGGATGGTATCGACCACGGGCCCAAGCTTGACGAGGCGGCCGAAGACGTCGGCCTGGTCCGCCTGGAAGGGTAGGATCAAGTCGTCGTTGGGAATGACGAGCTCGATGGGCTCGTGTGAAGACGATTCCGAAGCCATCATTTAGCCCCGGCGCGCTCGACGCGACGGAGCTTCGCGTTGGCGCGCACCTCGCCGGCGGCCGACCCGGCTGTTCCCGCCGCACTTCCGCTCAAGCACCAAGCGAGGATCGCCTTCTGCACGTGCAGACGGTTCTCGGCCTCGTCCCACACCACCGATTGCGGACCGTCGATGACCTCGGCGGTTACCTCGTCGCCGCGGTGCGCCGGGAGGCAATGCATGAAGATGGCGTCCTGATTGGCGCAAGCCATGACCGTGCTGTCGACCTGGAACGGCTTGAGCAGGTTCTTGCGCTTCTTCTTGTCCTCGCCGTCGGCCATGGACACCCAGACGTCGGTGACGACGCAATCGGCGCCACGCGCCGCGGCCTTTGGATCGTGGCCGAGCTCGACGCTCGCGCCTTCGCCTTCCGCCCAGGACAGCAGCTCCGGATCCGGCTTGAACTTCTTCGGGCAAGCGAGCTTCAGCGTGAAGCCGAAACGCGCCGCGGCGTGGATCCAGGACGCGGCGACGTTGTTGGCGTCTCCGAGCCAGGCCACGGTACGGCCTTCGATCGGGCCCTTGTTCTCCTCGAAGGTCATGACGTCGGCCATCACCTGGCAGGGATGGGAGCGCTGCGTCAGGCCGTTGACGACCGGTACGGTGGCGTGCTCGGCAAGCTCGAGCAGCGTCTCATGGGCGCTCGTGCGCAACATGATGGCATCGACGTAACGCGACAGCACGCGCGCGGTGTCAGCGATGGTCTCGCCGCGGCCGAGCTGCATGTCGCCGCGGCTCAGCATGATCGAGCTGCCGCCGAGCTCATGCATCGCCACCTCGAACGACACCCGGGTCCGGGTCGAGGGCTGCTCGAAAATCATGGCCAGCACGGCGCCTGCCCTGACCTTGATTCCGTCCGGGAGGCGGTTGCGTCCCAAAGCCTTCATGGCCCGAGCATCGTCGAGGATCGCGCGCAAAGTTTGGCGATCGAGCGCGTCGATGTCGAGAAAATGCCGCGGCTCTGTCGGGCTGACCATTGGTGCTCGCCTCGCAGTTAAGCCGGCGCCGGCGCGTTGGCGGCCAATGCCGCGCAAGCCGCATCGATCTTGACGCAGGCTTCGTCGATTTCGGCCTCGCCGACGATGAGCGGCGGCAGCAGGCGCACGACGTTGTCGCCGGCCTGAACCGTGAGCATGCGCTCCGCGGCGAGACGCTGCACCAGGAGCTGGTTCGGCACCTTGCATTTCACGCCGAGCATCAGGCCTTGGCCTCTTACCTCGTCGATGACGGCGTCATGCTCGTCCTGGAGCGCGGCCAGGCGCTGCTTCAGCCGCAAGCCCATCTCCGCGACGTGGTCGAGGAAACCCGGGGCGAGCATGACGTCGAGCACAGCATTACCCACGGCCATGGCAAGAGGATTACCGCCGAAGGTGGAGCCGTGGCTGCCAGCGGTCATGCCGGCGCCGGCCGCGCTCGTGGTGAGACAGGCGCCGACGGGAAAGCCGCCGCCGAGCCCCTTGGCCGTGGCGAGGACGTCCGGGGTGATGCCGGCCCATTCATGGGCGAACAGCCGCCCAGTGCGGCCCATGCCGCTTTGAACTTCGTCGAGCACGAGCAGGATGCCCTTCTCGTCGCAAAGGGCCCGCAACGCGCGCAGGAACGGCCAGGAGACCTCGCGCATGCCCCCCTCGCCCATGATCGGCTCGATCAGCACGCCGGCCGTAGCCTCGCCAATTGCCGCCTCGACCGCGTCGATGTCGCCGGGCGCCACCTGGTCGAAGCCATCGACCGGGGGCCCGAAACCTTGCAGATGCTTGGGCTGGCCGCCCGCGGCGATGGTGGCGAGGGTGCGGCCGTGAAAGGCGCCCTCGAAGGTGATCAGCCGGTAGCGCTCGGGCGCGCCGTTGGTGGCGTGATAGCGCCGTGCCACCTTGATCGCGCATTCGACGGCCTCGGCGCCGGAATTGGCGAAAAACACATTGTCGGCGAAGGTCGCCTCGCATAGCCGCGCCGCGAGCCGTTCCTGTCCCGGAATGACGTGCAGATTGGAGACGTGCCAGAGCTTTTCGGCCTGATCGGTCAGCGCCTTGACGAGATGCGGGTGGGCGTGGCCGAGCGAGGTCACGGCGATGCCCGAGGCGAAGTCGAGATAGCGCTCGCCGTCTTCGGTATAGAGGTAGGCGCCCTCCCCGCGCTCGAAGGCGAGGCCGCTGCGGGCATAGGTTGGAAGGAGGGGTGACATCAGTGAAACCCAAGTCCCAAAATAAAATTGCCGCCGATGGGCGGCAGTGAGGGATTAGAGAGCTTTAGGTCGCGCGCTGAGGCCTGTCAATTAGCGGCAATGCACGCGCTATCCCACGCTCGTCCACGGCTTCGTCCACTCCACCGTTTGTATTCTCGCAAAAGAAGTGGCAGACTCGATCTTGTCCGGTGGAAAACGGAACACCAAGCGTGGCGGACGCTTGCCGCATTTTCCTGGATATAGTAGGGTGATTACCGCTCAGCCTCAATATATCGTAGGTGATGCGTTCGCCTGGGCGGTCGTTTCTCAGCAGTAAATCGGAGTATTCGACGCCGTCTCTTGGACGAGACGGGGGGATTTTGAGTCGCTAACGAGGAGGTCCATAACATGGCTTGGAATGACGAGAGAGTTGAACTGCTGAAAAGACTTTGGGCGGAAGGGTTGAGCGCCAGCCAGATCGCGAGTCGCTTAGGCGGCGTGACTCGCAATGCGGTGATCGGCAAGGTGCATCGGCTCGGGCTTTCGGGCCGCGCGACGAGCTCGCGCTCGTCGAGCCCAAGGCCGCGGCGGCCACAAGCGCCGCAGACAGCACAGGACGCCGTCGCTCGTGTTCGGCACGCGCGGCAATGTCGCGCTGAAGCCCACCTTCGAGGAGGACATCGAGCCGCTGCCGGCGATTGTGGAGGAGCTTTACATCCCACCCGCCGAGCGGGCCACGATCCTCACCTTGAAGGAGGCGATGTGCCGCTGGCCGATCGGCGATCCGGGCGAGGAGGAGTTTCACTTCTGCGGCCGCAAGACGAGCGGTTCGGTGCCCTATTGCGAACATCACGCGCGGGTGGCCTATCAGCCCGCGCCGTCACGGCGGCGCGAGAAGCGCGTCGCTTACGGCTAACCCTTTAGCGGTCAATCGGGGGGAAAGGGGGCGCCGCTCGAGGCGCCTTCTTTCTTTTCCGGCTGGTCCAAAAGCCCTGCCGCCGCCAAGCGGTCAGGCCGGTTCTTCCAGCTTGTCGGAGAAGGCGTAGCCCGCGCCGCGCACGGTGCGAACCGGGTCGGTCTCGTTGCCGCGCATCATCGCCTTGCGTAAGCGGCCGATATGAACGTCGACGGTACGCTCATCGACATAAACGTTCCGTCCCCAGACGCCGTCCAGCAGCTGGGCGCGGCTGAAGACGCGGCCCGGGCTCTGCATCAAGAACTCGAGCAAGCGGAACTCGGTCGGGCCGAGATGCACCTGACGGCCGTTCCTTGCCACGCGATGGGACTCGCGGTCGAGCTCGATGTCGCCGGCGGTCAGCACCGAGGCGATGCGCTCCGGGCTCGTGCGCCGCAGAATGGCGCGCACGCGCGCCATCAACTCGGGGAGCGAGAACGGCTTGACCACATAGTCGTCGGCGCCGGTGGTGAGGCCCCTGATGCGGTCGCTCTCCTCGCTCCGCGCCGTGAGCAGGATGATCGGGACGTTACGGGAGTCCTTGCCGGTCCTGAGGCGGCGGCACAGCTCGAGCCCGGAAATGCCGGGCAGCATCCAATCGAGCACGATCAGATCGGGCGAGCCTTCGGCGATGGCGACCTCGGCCTCGTCGCCGCGATGGACGACATCGACGGCGTAGCCTTCGGCCTCCAAATTGTACCGGAGCAGGAGCGCCAACGGCTCCTCATCCTCGACGACCAGAACCTTGGCTCTGGAATTCACGGCCGGGGCGTTATTCAGCATCGTCTCAACCCGCGGATCTGATCGGCACCGGGGTCGAGCTCGTATTGTCGCCCTTCGGCCGCTGGTCGGTTATGGCGTTGCCATGAACGAGGAAATACACCGTCTCGGCGATGTTGGTGGCATGGTCGCCGATGCGCTCGATGTTCTTGGCGCCGAACAGGAGATGGGTGCAGAGCCCGATGTTCCGCGGATCTTCCATCATGTAGGTCAGGAGCTCGCGGAACAGCGAGTTGTACATGGCGTCGATCTCTTCGTCCTTGTACCAGACCTTGAGGGCCCGGTCGGCGTCGCGCTCGATATAGGCGTCGAGCACCTCCTTGAGCTGCCCAAGGGCAAGCTCGCCCATGTGCTTCAAGCCGAGCATCAATTGCTTCGGCTGCTGCTCGCCAACGACGGCAAGGGCCCGCTTGGCGATATTCTTGCCGAGATCGCCGATGCGCTCGAGATCGGTGGAGATGCGTAACGCCGCCATGATCTGGCGCAAATCGTAGGCCATCGGCTGGCGGCGGGCGATCATGACGATGGCCTGCTCCTCGATCTCCTTCTCCAGCTCGTCGATAACCTCGTCCTGCTGAATGGTAACGCCGGCGAGGTCCGGATCGCGGCCCTCGAGGGCGTCGATCGACTGACCGACGACCTGTTCGGCGAGCCCGCCCATCTTGGCGATCCTGTTGTTGAGCGAGGAGAGCTCCTCCTCGTAGGAGGTAACGATGTGCTCGTGGGTATCCATCTCGATGCGGTCTCCTCGAATGCGTTTCTACCCGCGACGGGCCGGTCCTAGCCGAAGCGGCCGGTGATGTAGTCCTGCGTACGCTCAAGCTTGGGATTGGTGAAGATCTGGGTCGTGTCGTCGAATTCCACAAGCTCGCCAAGATACATGAAGGCGGTGAAGTCCGACGTACGCGCCGCCTGCTGCATGTTGTGAGTGACGATGGCGATGGTGTAGTCGCTTTTGAGCACGTCGATCAGCTCTTCGATCTTGGCGGTGGAGATCGGATCGAGCGCCGAGCACGGCTCGTCGAGCAGGATCACCTCGGGCCTGATGGCGACGGTGCGGGCGATGCAGAGACGCTGCTGCTGGCCGCCGGACAGACTCAAGCCACTCGCATCGAGCTTGTCCTTGACCTCGTCCCACAGGGCGCCGCGGCGCAGCGCGTCTTCGACACGGCCGTCCAGTTCGCTCTTAGGCAGCTGCTCGTAAAGACGCACGCCGAAGGCGATGTTGTCGTAGATGGTCATTGGAAACGGCGTTGGCTTCTGGAACACCATCCCGACCTTGGCGCGGAGCAAGTTCACGTCCTGATGCGGATTGAGGATATTCTCGCCGTCGAGCATCACCTCGCCCTCGGCGCGCTGATTGGGATAGAGATCGTAGATCCGGTTCAGGATGCGCAGTAGCGTAGACTTGCCGCAGCCCGAGGGGCCAATGAAGGCCGTGACCTTGTTCTTGTACAAATTGACGTTGTTGTCGGCGAGAGCCCGAAACTCACCGTAATAGAAATTCAGGTGCCGGACCGAGACCTTCTGCTCCAGGCCAGCGGTGCCCTCGACCGCGGATGGCTCTTTGAGGTCGGTGTGGATGGCGATGGTCATGTTGGTACCTTCCTTGGCGACGGTCATTCCAGCCTGGTTGGCGAGGGTCATGTCAGCACCTTCTTTGAGGACAACACGCGCGCCAGGATGCTAAGGCCCAGCACCGTAACAGTAATCAGAAGCGCCCCGGTCCAGGCCAGCTGCTGCCAGTCCGCGTAGGGGCTCAAGGCGAACTGGAAAATCACGACCGGAAGGCTCGACATCGGCGCGTTCAGGTTCCAGCTGAAGAACTGGTTATTCAGGGCGGTGAACAGAAGCGGCGCGGTCTCTCCGGTGATGCGGGCGATGGCGAGCAGAATACCGGTGATCATGCCGGCGCGGGCGGCACGATAAGCCACATGGCGGATCACCAGCCATTGCGGCAGGCCGAGGGCGGACGAGGCCTCGCGCAGGGTGTTGGGGACCAGGAGCAGCATGTCCTCGGTGGTCCGCACCACGACGGGGATGACGAGGATGCCGAGAGCAACGGCGCCGGCCCAAGCCGAGAAGTGCCCCATGCGCGCGACCATGATCTCATAGACAAATAGGCCGACGACGATCGATGGCGCGCTCAACAGAATATCGTTGATGAAGCGGATCACCGAGGTGAGCTTCGAATAGCGCCCGTACTCGGCCATGAAGGTTCCGGCGAGGATGCCGAGCGGGGTGCCGATCAGGACGGCGAGTACCGTGAGGATCAAGCTGCCAACGATCGGGTTCAGCAAACCGCCGGTGCCTCCAGGAGGCGGTGTCATCTCGGTGAAGACGGCGAGATTCAGCCCGCCGACACCCTTGACGACAAGGACCAGGAGAATGAGGGCCAGCCAGGTCAGGCCGAACCCGGCGGCGCCGATGGACAGGACCGTGGCGGTCCAATTCGTCCGCCGTCTCCGGGCATAGCGAGCCGTATCTTTTCTTTCGATGGCGGCCATGTTCAAGCCCCCGCCTTCTTTTCGATGCGCATCAGCATGAGCCGTGCAGCAGCAAGCACGATAAAGGTGATGAAGAACAGGATCAGGCCGAGGGCCACGAGTGACGACGTGTAGAGCTCGCCCACGGCCTCGGTGAATTCATTGGCGATCGACGCGGAGATCGTGGTGCCGGGCGCCATGATCGACGGCACGATGCGGTGCGCGTTGCCGATCACGAAGGTCACGGCCATGGTCTCGCCGAGCGCACGGCCCAAGCCGAGCATGACGCCGCCGATGATGCCGACGCGGGTATAAGGGATGACCACGCGCCGCATGACCTCCCAGCGCGTGCAGCCAATGCCGTAAGCCGCTTCCTTCAACACCGGCGGCACGGTATCGAACACTTCGCGGGTGATCGAGGTGATGAAGGGAAGCACCATGATGGCGAGGATCAGGCCGGCGGTCAGCAGGCCGATGCCGTAAGGCGGTCCGGCAAAAAGCTGGTTGAGCACCGGGATGTTGGCGAAGATGTCGATCAGCGCGGGCTGCACGTAGGTCTGAAAGAACGGCGCGAACACGAATAGGCCCCAGATGCCGTAGATGATGCTCGGGATGCCCGCGAGCAACTCGATGGCAATGCCGATGGTACGGCGAAGCTTCTCGGGGCAAATTTCCGTCAGGAAGATCGCGATGCCGAGGCTGATGGGGACGCCGATCAGCATGGCGATGATCGAGGTCAGCAGCGTGCCGTAAATGGCAGGCAGCGCCCCGAATTTCTCGGTGACCGGATTCCAGCTTTCCGAGGTCAGAAAGCCGAGACCGAAGGCGCGCCAGGTTGGCATCGAGCCGTAGATCAGCGAGAAGATGACGCCGGCGAGGATCACCAGCACGGTGATCGCCGCACTCTCCGTCAACAGCCGGAAGGTCCGGTCGCCGATGCGGAAGCCGCGCAGGATGCGGGCGCGCTGCGCTTCGTCTCTAATGAAGGTGTCAATTACTGCGGTTTCTTCTTGCACGACCTGCCGCTCAATCTAACTCATCCGCAATCGAGGCAGGAGCGGGTTGCTCCTGCCTCGTTGGCGAAATCTTGACCTAGTTCATAGCGAAGACAGGCTTGCCGGCGGAGTCCTTGATGTCGGCAGACCACATCTTCTCGACCGCGGCCACGACGTTGTCCGGCATCGGGACGTAGTCGAGCTCTTCGGCCATCTTGCCGCCGTCCTTGTAGGCCCAGGCGAAGAACTTGAGGGCTTCGGCCGTGGCAGCCGTATCCTTCGGCTGCTTGTAGACCAGGATCCAGGTGGCCGCCGTCATCGGCCAGGAATCGGCGCCAGGCTGGTTGGCCAGGATCACGCCGAAGCCAGGCTGCGAGGACCAATCGGCATGGGACGCAGCGGCGGCGAAGGTGGCCGCGGTCGGCTCGACCGTCTTACCGTCGCTTGTTGATCATCTTGGTATAGGTCAGCTTGTTTTGCAGGGCGTAGGCGTACTCGACGTAGCCGATCGAGCCCTTGGTGTTCGCGACATTGTTGGCGACGCCTTCATTGCCTTTGGCGCCGATGCCGACCGGCCATTCAACCGCTTTCTCGGTGCCGACCTTGGTCTTCCAGTCGTCGCTGACCGCGGAAAGATAGTAGGTGAAATTGAAGGTCGTGCCGGAGCCGTCGGAACGGTGCACCACGGCGATCGCCGAGGAGGGAAGGCTGGCGCCCTCGTTCAGCTTCTTGATGGCCGGGTCATCCCATTTGGTGATCTCGCCCATGAAGATCTTGGCAAGCGTGGGACCGTCGATCGTCAGATCCCCGGGCTTGACCCCTTCAATGTTCACGACCGGCACGATGCCGCCCATGACCATGGGGAACTGCGCCAGACCGGATGCGTCGAGGTCTTCTCCGGTGAGCGGCGCGTCGCGAGGCGCCGAAGGTGACCGTGCCGGCTTTGATCTGCTTGATGCCGCCACCCGATCCGATGGACTGATAGTTGAGACCGATGCCGGTCTCCTTCTTGTAGGCGTCTGCCCACTTCCCATAGACCGGGTAGGGGAAGGTCGCGCCGGCACCCGAAATATCGGCCGCCTGGGCGGTGGTGATCGTGAACGCTGCGGCGAGGCACGCAGCGGCCGCATAAGACATGAACCTCATATCGCTCTCCCTTTGGGGGTGGAGATAGTCGGGCTCAACCATAAGCCCGCGGCGGGGGCCCCTCCCCCGACCGTCGGGCGAGCGTTAACGCCGCGCAATAACGCTACTATGTCACTTATATGACAGTTGGGTGACAGTGCCGGAATCGCCGGAAAACGGCTTGTGGACGGCCCTATTCGGCGGCCGCCATCTTGACCGGCAGGGCTTCTCGCGCCGGGTCGAGCAGCACAGTGAAGCTCGATCCCTTGCCCGGCTTCGACGAGATGGTGAGCTCGCCGCGATGGCGGTTGACGATGTGCTTGACGATGGCGAGCCCGAGCCCGGTACCGCCCTTCTCCCGGCTCGAGGTGACATCGATGCGATAGAAGCGCTCGGTCAGCCGCGGCAGATGCTCGGGCGCGATGCCGGGGCCCTGGTCGATCACCGCGATGGCATAGCGGCCAGGCTGACGGCCAACGGGCGGCGCTTGTCTCGGCTCGAGCCGCACCTCGCCGCCTTTGACGCCGTAGCGGAAGGCGTTCTGCACCAGATTTTGGAACACCTGCACCAACTCGTCGCGGTCGGCGCGCACGATCGCCGCGCGCGGGAAGCGCGTAACCTTGAGGCTGGCGTCGGAGTCCCGCGCGAGCGGCTCGAGCGTATCGCGTACGAGGTCGAGCACGTCGTTGAGATCGACAAGGCCGCTCGGCGGCACATGGGCGTTCATCTCCACGCGGCTGAGCGACAAGAGCGCGTCGATAAGGCGGGTCATGCGCGAGGCCTGCTCGGCCATGATGGCAAGGAACCGCTCCCGCGCCGCGGGGTCGTCCTTGGCGGCGCTTTGCAGCGTCTCGATGAAGCCGCGCAGCGAGGCGAGCGGCGTGCGCAGCTCGTGGCTGGCATTGGCGATGAAATCGGCGCGCATCTGGTTGATGCGCTCGACCTCGGTCAATCCCTGAGCAGGACGAGGATGTTGCTGTCGCGCTCCGTTCCGCGCGCCAGCGGCGCCACGGTCACCGCCATGCGGCGGCCGACGGGGACGCGCTCGGCGTAAGTCACGGTCACGGCGCGGCCGCGCAAGGGGGCGGCGGTGACGGCGTCGAGGAACTCCGGCGTGCGGATCACCGACGAGATGTGGCTGCCCTCCCTGAGCGAGGCGAACAATCCCCGCGCCGGCGTATTGCAGAACAGCACCTGGCCCGCCGGATTAAGCAGGATGGCGGGGTCGGGAAGGGCCTCGGCCATGACCTGCATCCGCGACACGGCACGGCCGGAGGCCGGGATCTGCAACAGCTCGGCGTCGGCATTGTCCTCAAGCTCGTGGCGCGGCAGCAGCGCCACCGAAACGACAAAGCCGAGGAAGGCGGCGACGGCGAAGGGGAGCGACAGATGGGCGACGGTCACGAGCGACGCCATGATCACGGCGACCGCCACGATCAGCCAGACCGCGGCCAAGAACCGGGCATAAAGTTCTTGCGTGCCGCGCAGGATGGCGGCTCCGGCCCTCGCCGGAAGGCTGGTCCCGATCTGAGAGACCCCCCGTTCCGCCTGATCGCTCAAAGCCATCTCCCCGCTAAGCGAATCGACACGCGATGATCCTTCATAAATGCGCTTGGATTATCACCCTTTTTAGACGAAGTACCGGAACTCCCATGACAATCAGATGACAAGGTTCCGCTAGGCCCCTCTTCCCTATTGCTATAATTTGTCGCCGCCAAGGGAACTTTCAAGAATGGCGGGACGCAAACCCCCCTCATTTGAGACATGAACCCCTGACTACTCTCTCATCGTCTGTGACCACTATCCGGGGACTCCCATGAGGTATCTATCTGCTCTCGTGGCGCTGTTGGTAGCGCCTGCCGCTCTCGCCGATCCCGTGCAAAACTCGCCTCTTGGCTGCCCGCCGACGCGATCGCTGACCACCCAGCAGTCGCGCGACGGCGCCGAACTGATCCTCGTGCAAGGGCCAAAGCTGATCCCCGAGCGGATCGCGGGTCCATTTCAATCGCCGAGGTCGGTCGCCTTTCTTCCCGACGGCAGCTTCCTCGTGGCCGAGCATCCAGGACGGCTTCAACTCGTCACCACGGAAGGCACCGGGCAGATCAGCGGCGTGCCCTCGGTGCTCAGGCTCGGCCATGGCGGTCTGATCGACCTCGCGCTCGATCCGGACTTCGCCAACAACCAGACGCTCTACATGTCCTATCTCACCGGCAACGAGCAGGCGTCAGTGCTCCGCGTCATGAAGGCCAAGCTCGATGACGTCAACGAAACGCTCACTGACGAGACGGTGATCTTCGAGAGCACACCCGGCGACCGGCACGACCAGATCGGCGGCCGTATCGCCGTGACGCCGGACGGCTACTTGTTCTTGACCGTCGGCGACCGCTGGCAGGGCGATCCGGCACAAGATCTGTCCAACGACTCCGGGAAGATCATCCGCATTCGCACCGACGGCTCGATCCCCGAGGACAATCCGTTCCGCTCGCAAGCCGGCGCGCGGCCCGAGATCTGGAGCTACGGCCACCGCAATCCGCAAGGCATCGCCTATGACGCGACGCGGGGCGAGTTGTGGTCGGACGAGCACGGACCGCAAGGCGGCGATGAGCTCAACCTGATAATTCCCGGGCACAATTACGGCTGGCCGATCATCACCTATGGCGTCGACTATTCCGGCCGGCCGATCGGATTCGGCCACGCCAGGCCCGGATTGGAGCAGCCGGTGCGCTATTGGGCGCCGATCTCGATCGCGCCGTCGGGGCTCCTGGTTCAGCCCGATCCAAACGAGCGCATCCTCTGGATCAGCACGCTCGCCGGAGAGACTTTGGCGCGCGTGGCCTTGGGCGACGGCTGCACCGTCAGCGAGGAGCATTTCGTCGACCACGAGACTCGGGCGGATCCGGAACGTGCGCATGGACCCGAACGGCGCGCTCTACGTGCTGACCGACGGTCAGGAGGGCATGCTGTACCGGCTCGACCGCGCCACGAGCGAGGACGAGACCCAGGGGAAGACGCATCTCTAGTCGCGGCGGTAGGGCTCAGCGCGACAGACGCTTGGCGGCGAGGTCCTCAAGGTAGGCGTTGAAGCGCGCCTCCTTGTTCTCGCCAAGCTCGCGGAGATAGCTCCAGGTGTAGAGCCCGGTGTCGTGGCCGTCGTCGAAGACGATGCGCGCGGCATAATTGCCGACGGGCTCGAGCCTCAAGATGCGCACCGCCTTCTTGCCGGGCACGGTGACGCGCTCGGCAGGGCTGTGGCCCTGCACCTCGGCGCTTGGGCTCAAAACGCGCAACAGCTCGGCCGGCAGCGTAAAGCTCGCGCCGTCGTCGAAGGTGACGGTGATGGCCCGCCGCTCCTTATCGAGCTTGATTTCCGTTGGCCAGGGATCGGTGGCGGCCATGGCCCCTCTAGTCGAGATCGATCTTGCCTTCGACGACATGATTGAGGCCGGTGCCGGGCGCCGTCAGCACCGCCTTCACCTGGAGCGCACCCCTGCCGGCCAGCCCCTCCTCCCGCACCACGCGCTCGATGGCCTGCTGCGAGGTCACGCCGACTTCCTTCAAAAACCGCCGCATCGACATGTTGAAGCGCTGCTCGTCCATTTTGATCTCCTTGAGGGGGCACTGCCTGATATGCCATGGATCACGTCCCATATTAAGGTGGAATAACGGTTGCGGTCACGTTCGATACGAGGCCAGTCACGAAACGGAAGACAGCCAAGGCGCGATCAATGCAGCGAAAAAAGACGGTCAAGCGCCGCGACGCCTTCGCCGTCGCCCTGCAAGATGCGCGCTACCGGAAACGTGTGGTGAAGAGCCCGAAGCTCTATAGCCGCAAAGCCAACCCCGCGCCGGAGGACGACGCCGAGGCATGACAGCGCTTGGCCAACAGATGATCGACCCGTTCGGCCGGCGCATCACCTATTTGCGCGTTTCGGTCACCGACCGCTGCGACTTCCGCTGCGTCTATTGCATGTCGGAGCACATGACGTTTCTGCCGCGGAAGGACCTGCTCACGCTCGAGGAGATCGACCGTTTGGTGAGCGCCTTCGTCGCCAAGGGCGTGCGCAAGGTGAGACTCACCGGCGGCGAGCCGCTGATGCGCAAGAATCTGATGTGGCTGATCAGGTCGCTGTCGCGGCATCTCGGCGGCAACCTCGACGAGCTCACCCTCACCACCAATGGCAGCCAGCTTGCGCGCTACGCCGATCAGCTCGCCGATTGCGGCGTCGCCCGCATCAATGTCTCGCTCGATACGCTCGATCCCGACAAGTTCAAGGTCATCACCCGGTGGGGTGACTTCGCCCAGGTGATGGATGGCATCGAGGCCGCGACCCGCGCCGGATTGAAGATCAAGATCAACACCGTGGCGCTGCGCGACGTGAACGAGGACGAGTTCGTCGATCTGCTGCGTTTCTGTCACGACAGAGGCTACGACCTCACCTTGATCGAAACCATGCCCATGGGCGACACCGGCAGCGATCGCACCGCGCAATATCTGCCGCTGTCTCTCGTTCGGGCGCGCCTCAACGAGCACTTCACCCTCGACGACATCCCCGACCGCACGGGTGGCCCGGCACGCTATGTCCGGGTGCGCGAGACCGGCGGCAGGCTCGGCTTCATCACGCCTCTCACGCATAACTTTTGCGAGGCCTGCAATCGCGTTCGGGTGACCTGCACCGGCACCCTCTATATGTGCCTCGGGCAGGAGGATGCCGTGGACTTGAGGGCGCCGATCCGGGCGAGCGAAGCGGACCATCTGCTCAACGCCGCCATCGACGCCGCGATCGCGGCCAAGCCCAAAGGCCATGACTTCGTCATCGAGCGGGGCGCCAGTCCTCGCCTGTCGCGCGTCATGTCGACGACAGGCGGCTGATATGTTAGACTGTCGACAATTGGTTAACAACTTACCGCGTGTTTGACGCAATTCGCGGGAGAGATCCTAAGGATAAAGCCGCAACGCCTGCCGGAATTGCTTGGCTTTGTTAAGCGCGTCGCTTACGGCGTTCTTAACCGATCGGCCCTAGAGTTTCGCGTGCGTGGCCGCACTAACCCCCCAATCCTTTAATGTCGGTATCCGCGCTCATTAAGAAGTACTGGCTTTGGGCCGGATTGGTGTTTCTCTGCGCGCTGATCGCCTATGCCGCCTTCGTCGCGCCAAGCAGGATCGGGCGAGTGGAGCTTGAGCGCGAGGCGCGAACTGCCTCGGCGCGCATCGGCGCTGGACTGGAAAGCGAGCCGAGCACCTTGATCGACGCCTTCCGGCGCCCCGCCCTCGCGCCGCATATCAGCCGCATCTTCGACACTCTCGGCTATGGCCATCGCGTGCTCCGCTACGAACTCTACGACAAGGCCGGCAAGCTCACCTTCACCAGCGGCAAGGCCGGCCTCGAGCTGGAGAAGCCCGTCCCGAGCGTTCCCGAGGTCTCGCCCGGTGCCGATGCCAACGTCGCGCTGCACAACCGTTCCGACGCGGCGGTCTCCCATGTCGCCGTGCTGACGATCCCGGTGCACATGACGGGTCAGTCGGATGCGACCCTTCTCGTCTATCTCGACCAGAGCGAGCAGGCCAACGTGCTGTCGCGCTATTTCGGCCTGATCGCCGCCATCACCATGCTGCTTGCTCGGCGCCGGCGTCGCCACGCCGATCTGCGCTTGCCTGGATGCGAAGCCAGGAGCATCGACAGGCCGAGGCGCGGGTGCGCTATCTCCAGAACCACGACCCGCTGACCGGCCTTCCCAACCGCGAGGCGTTCAGCGGGATCCTGACCAACGCCATGGCGAACATGCAGCGCAACCGCACACATCTCGCGGTGCTCTGTCTCGACGTCGACAAGTTCAAGGAGATCAACGACGCGGCGGACCTCGCCACCGGCGACGCCGTGCTTCGCGCCATGGGCGGGCGCATCCAGGGCACGCTTCGCAGCGGCGACTTCGTCGCCCGGCGCTCGAGCGATGAGTTCGCCATTGCCCTCGTCGGCATCAACAATCTCGGCGACGTCATGGCCTACACCAACTGCCTGATGGAGGCGCTGCGGCCGCCGTTCCCTGTCGGCGACCGCGAGTTCGTATGCACCACGAGCGCCGGTATCGCGCTGGCGCCGAGCGACGGCGATACGGCGCCGGCGCTGCTTCGTCACGCCGACATCGCGTTGGCGCGGGCCAAGGCCGACGGCGGCCAGCGCATGTGCTTCTTCGAGCAAAGCATGGACAAGGCGCTGCAGCGGCGGCGCATGGTCGAGCATGAGCTGCGGCTCGCGCTCAGCCCGCGAGGAGTTCGAGGTCGTGTACCAGTCGCAATACGATCTCGCCAGCGGCAAGCGCGTCGCCGCCGAGGCGCTCGTGCGCTGGCATCATCCCGTGCATGGCAAGATCGCCCCGGCGCATTTCATCTCCGTTGCCGAGGAGACCGGCTTGATCGTGCCGCTCGGCGAATGGGTGCTCCGCCGCGCCATCACCGACGCCATGACTTGGGCCGAGCCGCTGACGGTTGCCGTCAATCTTTCCCCGGCGCAGTTCCGCGACGGCGACGTCGCCGAATTGATCGCCCATCTTCTGCGCGAGACCGGCTTCCCGGCGGAGCGGCTCGAGCTCGAGATCACGGAGAGCATGGTCATCAATGAGACCGAGGAGGTGCTCGGCAAGCTGCGCCGGCTGCGGCAACTCGGCGTCAAGATCGCCATGGACGATTTCGGCACCGGCTATTCCAGCTTGAGCTATCTTGCCCGCTTCCCCTTCGACAAGATCAAGATCGATCGGCAATTCGTGCGCAACATGTCGCGTGATCCGGCGATGCGGGCGATCGTCAAGACCATCATCGCGCTCGGCAAGTCGCTCGACATCACCGTCACCGCCGAGGGCGTAGAGTCGCAGGAGCAGGCTTCGATCTTGCGGGAGTATGGCTGCCCGCAAGTTCAGGGTTTTCTCTATGGACCGCCGGGTGCGCCCGAAGCTGCCGACACCAGCGGCAAGGTGACGTCGATCAAGTCGCGCAGCAGCGCCGCCTAGCCTCTCGCCAAGCGCTCACCGCTCGGTCGTTGACCGCCGCGAGGTGGCGCCCTTGGCCGGTCGCGGCGGACCGAACAGATCTTGAAACAGTCCGCCCTGGGTGGTGACCACGGTTCTGGTCCGAACCGAGCGCCGCGCACGCGAAGCGCCGCGCTTTGCCGATGTGGCGCTCGCCTTCTTTTGCGGGGCCGAGGCGCGGGCTCTTCGGCTCAGCCGATTTGGCGGGCTTGAGCGTGGGGATCGGCGGCGGGCGTCTCCTGCAGCTTGGCTTCCGGCTGATGCTCAACCTCTGTGGCGGCCTCGGCGCGCGGGGACATCCTCCTCGACCGCATCGGCTTCAGGTTCCGGTTCCGGCTCGGCCGGCTCCGCGGCGGCGGCGGGCGCACTCTCAGCCGCGGGACTATCCAGCCGCGCCGGCTCGACCCGCGCCACGGGCGCCGCAGTCTCCTCGGTCGAGGCTTCGTCGTTGGCCTCGGGTTCTGGCGGCGGCGAAGCGTCCTCGACGGCCGGCACCAGGGGATGCCGAGACGGCGGGCGCGCTCTCAACTTCTTCAGGCATCGGCTCCGGAATGCGCACCGCCACCGGCGTGACGATGGTCGCGGCAGGCTCGATGCGAGGCTCGGGCATAGCGGCGATGCCCGGCTCCGCCGGCACGGGGTCATCGTCACCGGCGGCGTCGCTAGCATCGCGATCAGGCGCGGGCGCGGCGGCGGGATGGTCCCCCGCTTCCGGAAGGGAGGCGGTGGTTTCCGGATCGTGCGGCACGATAACGGGAGGCGCCGCGGCGGATGCCGGCATCACGTCGACGTTAACCGCGTGCGACGCGTCTTGCTGCACGGCGCCGGGACCTGGCAGCGTGATCATCATCGGCAACAGCGCCATCACCGCGAGTCCGTGAACGGCTCCGGCGGCGAGCACGCAGAGTGGCAAGGTGATTGAGCGTCGGTCGGTCAAGGTGTGGCTTTGCCGGGCGCGCTCGCGCACGCGTTCGCCCTTCAAGACTCCGCATAACTGAGTCGGACGCGAACGCCAACCCTTCAGCTTTCCATGACGATGCGTGGTGCCGAGCGCGCGCCGCCCTTTTGATGCTCGAGTTCGGCCCACATCTTGGCGGCGATGGCGCGATAGGCCTCGGCGGGCTCCGACTCCGGCGCGCTGACCACGACCGGCTTGCCGGCGTCGGAGGTTTCGCGCACGGCCAGCGTCAGCGGCACCTCGCCGAGGAACGGCACGCCGAGGCGCGCCGCATCGGACTTGGCGCCGCCATGACCGAAGATGTCGGACCGTTCGCCGCAATGCGGGCAGATGAAGGTGCTCATGTTCTCGACGATGCCGAGCACGGGCACGTCAACCTTGCGAAACATGTTGAGGCCCTTGCGCGCATCGATCAGGGCCAGATCCTGTGGCGTCGACACGATCACGGCGCCGGCGAGCGGCACTTGCTGCGCCATGGTGAGCTGCGCGTCGCCGGTCCCCGGCGGCATGTCGACCACCAGCACGTCGAGTTCGCCCCAGGCGACGTCCTTCAGCATCTGCGACAAGGCCGACATCACCATCGGTCCGCGCCAGATCATCGGCGTCTCCTCGTCGACGAGGAAGCCCATGGACATGACCTTGAGGCCGAAGGCCTCCATCGGTTCGAGCTGGTTGCCGGCGAGCTGCTTTGGCTGTCCTTTGATGCCGAGCAGCCGCGGCATCGACGGGCCGTAGATGTCGGCGTCGAGGATGCCGACATTCAGTCCGCGCGATTTGAGCGCGAGCGCGAGATTGACGGCGGTGGTCGACTTGCCGACGCCGCCCTTGCCCGAGGCGACGGCGATGATATTGGCGACGCCGGGGATGGCGCCGGTGCGGTGTCGCGCAGCCTGCGCCGCGCCGCGCGCGACCGGCGATCCCGGCGGTGGCGCTGTCCTGCCAGCGCCATTGCCTCCGGGGGCAGTCCCGCCCGCCTCGCGGTCGGCGGTCAAGGTCACGGTGACGGCGTCGACGCCGGGGAGATCCTTCACCACCTTCTCGGCGGCCTGACGCATGGCTTCGAGCTCGCGCGCCCGCGCCGGATCGACGGAGATGGCGAAATAGACCTTGCCGCCGCGGATCACGATTTCCGAGACGAGACCGAGCGAGACGATGTCGTCGCTGAGATTGGGCCCCTTGACGCCGCGGAGCGCCTCGAGCACCCGTTCCTTGTTGATGAGATCGGACATGACCTTGTTCTAGTCCTGCCGGGGGCGAACGCCAAACCCTTCATTGTCGCTCGCCTTCACGCTCGACGGCACGGCGCCGCTCACCCAACAGCCGCCGCCCGTGCAGGATTTGAGTTTCTCTTGAAGCGAGCGGAGCGTCGCGAGATCGCCGGCATAGGCTGGATTGTCCGCCTCGTTCGCAAGCTCATGGGGATCGGCGGCGAGGTCGAACAGCTCCTCGAAGCCGCCGTCGTATTTCACGTATTTCCGTGTCGGCGTGCGCACGCCGGCATAGCGGTTCTTGACCGGCTCGAAGCGGGTGACCGGGCTTTCGAACAACAGCGCGCCGCGCCATGGCGCCTCGGCACTGCCGAACAGCGGCACCAGGGAGCGCCCGTCGAGGGGCACGTCGGGGTGAGCGTGGGCGAGATCGACGATGGTCGCGACCACGTCGAGATTGCTGACGAGCTGCGCCCGCGTCTCTCCGGCGGGGATCCCCGGCCCGCGCATCAGGAGCGGCACCTTGATGGATTCCTCGTAGGCCGCCGCCTTACCGATCAGGCGGTGCTCGCCGAACAGAAAGCCGTTGTCCGAAGTATAGATGATCACGGTGTGGTCGAGCTGACCGGTGCGCTTCAGCGCGCCGACGACGTCAGCGACAAGATCGTCGACCGACTGCAGCGATTGCAGCGACGCGCGATAGGCCAAGGTGAGCTGATCCTTGTGCTTCTGCTTGAGGCGCGGCGCTTTCAAGGCTTTGTGGGCGAGGCTGCGTTCGTTGAAGGCGCTCCCGGTGGGGAGCGGGACATCGGCGAAGGCGGCCTCGTATTTCGGCGCCGGGATGGCGCGGGCGCCTTGGGCGTGAGCGGCTTTCGTCGCGACATACATAAAGAACGGCTGCGCCGTCCCCTGCCGATCCTCGATGAAGCGCACCGCGCGTGCCGCGAGCACGTCGGTGGAATAGTCGCCGGGGCGTGAGCCGAAATCGAGGATGGCGCCGTTCTCGTTGATCTCATAATCGAAATATCTGACGCGCGACCCGGTGAAGGCGTACCAGAGATCCCAGCCCGGCGGCACCCAGTCGCGCGGATTGCCGACCTTCGGACCCTTGACGTCGATGCCGAAGGTGTTGCCGGCCCAACCGAGCAGCGCGCCGAAGGTGTCCTGCTGGCCGTAGCGGTTAAGATATTTGCCGACGAGTGCGGTGTCGTAGCCTGCTCGTTGCAGCCAGACCGGCAGCGCGTCCGGCTCCTTGTCCTTGAAGCTCTCCCAGCCGCCCTTGTCCAAGGGACTGTTGGCCTTGATGCCGTGATTGTGCGCGGCCTCGCCGGTCATGAACGAGGCGCGGCTCGGCGCGCAGAGGGAAAGATTGACGAAGCTGTTGTCGAAGGTGATGCCCTGTTCGGCGATCAGCTTCTGAAGCTTCGGCATGTAGGCGAGCGAGCTTATGGCCTGATCGTCGGTCATGATGACGACGATGTTCGGCGCGGCCAAGGATGCCGCCGTCGAGGCCAACAGCAGAAAGAATGCGAGTAGATATCTCATGTCGGGTCGATGGGCTCAGGCGTCAGGGAACAGCTGGGGCAGGTTTTGGATCCGGGCCCAGCCCTCACCTTTCGCCACCGGCTCAACGCGGAGATCGAAAAAATAGGCGTCGAGCACCGCGGCGCGTTCCTCGGCGAGGGGCGGCTGACAATAATCCTCCTCCTCCCAAACGGCGACGCCATCCCGGCAAATCCGCGCGCGGCGAAGCGAGGCGGAAAGGGCACGGCCGAAGGGACGCATGGACACGAACTCGTCGCGCTCAAGCCGCTCCGCGAGCTCATCGAGACGCCCATGCTTGGGAACCGCCGAGACCAGGTAGAATGCCATGTCGCTCCTTCTCGCCCCTTCAAATAGGATCGAATCTTGGCAACGCTAGGCCGCGCAGCCGCGGCATACCTCCCCCTTGGGGGGAGGTCCGACGACGCTTTGCGGCGTCGGGGGGGCGCATCGATGCCCATGGCGCCCCCTCACCCGCGCCGCCGCCACGCGGTGGACGCGGCGCGACCTCTCCCCACCGGGGAGAGGTGAAGCGCGCTCGCTGCCCGTGTCTTTGCACGCGACGACGTTCCTTTCTTTCGTCGTTGCCGGGCTTGTCCCGGCAATCCAATGGTGAGCCTCGCCACCCTCAACCGCCCTATTGGATGCCCGGAACAAGTCCGGGCATGACGAATGAGAACAAGGCGCGACTCATCCTTACCGCGGCGCTTTCCGCGTCCGGTGTTGCTGTCTCTCTCCCGTCGGGCTTGCGCCCGAAGGGGGCGGCGCGCCGAAAAGCGCAAAACCTTTTGGTGTCCGTGCCCGTTGCCGGACACGGCGGGCGCCTTCCGGCGCGCCACATGCGCTTGCGCAGCAGCGACAGGCGCATGCTATTTCGCGGCGATTTTTGCGCACCACGCCGGGCCGCGCTTTCGCCGTCAGTGCCCCGCTTCCCCTACAACGGACGTAAGTCAAAGTGACGTTGGGGGCCTGCGTTTGGACCCTCAAGGGTCCAAGACCAGACGGTCGTCAGCCAGCTCCTGGCAGGGCCTCGTAGTGGGCACGGGCGGAGCCCCGGCGCCGCCCGGGTGCCTGGATGCGAACCAGACCCGCGGGCGCCGCACCTCATCCCGCCTCTACGCACGCCTCGCGAAGCGCCCTTCGGTGGACGAGGTGGTGGGGACTTTAAAGGAGGTTCGGAGCGCGGGGATAAGTTTCATGGTCCTCTCCCCCCTCAACCAGCGTCATACCGGCGAAAGCCGGTATCCATTTTCTTGCGCTGCGCGCGCTGGACCCCGGCTTCCGCCGGGGTGACGCCGTGAGAGCTTCGTTTGGGCATAGTCTCGGTGGTCCGATGCCATGCGGACCATCCCCGGTTGAATACTCTCTACCCAGAGTTTTAGCCGGGTGTCGCCACCCTGCAAACGGCGCAAGTTCCGAATCAATAAGGTAAATTTGGCCACGAAAGTGCCTTGTTTAGCGGTGAGCCTCGGCACCTTGAGGGAAAGTAAACGGGGATCGGCGGCTCCGGGGGGCGGACGGCCGGTCGGTATGTCCGGAGTACGATCAGTCCTATGTCTGGCCCCCCTGTGGCGCCGCACTCGGTCGGCGCGCGGTTCGAGTGTCCAGTTGATTTCGTCGAGTCCTATCTCAGGCGGCTCGAAACACTCGGGACTCCGTCCCTCACCGAAATTCCACTCCTGTCCTCAGCGCCAAGCCCCGGTTGGGGCCGCGCGCATTCCAGACTTATCGAGACTCGCCTGCGCGAGCTCCCTCACCCCAACCTTCCGGCTCGAAGCGAATGGGCGCCTTGTCGTATTGCGTTCGCCCCTCCAGCCGAGGGCCGCAAGCGCGGGGTGAGGGGGAAGCGCGCCAGCGCGCCGCGGCCGGAACATCGCGCGCGCCGATTGTTGCCCGCGCCCGGCAAGCCGATACTGCCGGGAGGTCAAAACGAGGGCGCCGTCAAACCTTCCTTAACTCTGTTTTGGTTAATTCTGGCAAGGCACCAGCAAGCGCCTTAGCGTTTGCCCGCAATACTTCCACAGAGCGAGGGGGATACATGCGCATTGTGGTTGGTTCGGGGGATTTCAGAGATCTGAGGCAGACCGAGCTCGATCGGCACGTCGGCATTCTGGCCGCGTTCATCGACCGCGTCGGCAATAACAAAATCGAGCCGCGAACCCTGTCGATGATCCTGCGCTCAGCCGCGTCGTGCCCGGCCCGGGCGCTGGTGCTGAAGGCCAAGGATCTCGCGGCGGCGGGCATCGGCGCGAGGCTGGTGCTGGCCAAGCTCGAGCCAGACCCCGAGCTCCGGCAGCTTTACCGTAGCCTGTCCGAGCTCAGCCCCAACCAGCCGGCCAAGGACCTCCTGCGCTGGGCGCGCAATCCGCGCCTGCTCGACGCCCATGAGCAGGTGACCTATGGCGCCGCAATGTGCTGGTCGGGCGACCTCATGCGCCGCGACGCCGACAAGCGCAATGCCTTGAACCTGTTCGAGCCGCAGGCGCCAGCCACCGCGCGGCTCGGCCATCTCGCCTTCGAGGCGTTCTGGGCGGGTGCCGCGGTGGTCGCCGAACGGCGCCTGTCCGGACCTGCCTCGGCCAAACCGTCCGGCGCCTATCAGGGCGAGACGGGACGCGGCGTCGCCGCGGTTTCGACGCTCCGCCCAAGCCTTCAGGGCTGGCCTCTCGTCCGGCACTAGCGTTTTGCTAAACTGTCATCCTGAGGCGGCACTGTTGGCCGTCGCGAACGGATGATGGAGCCGCCGATGCTCACCAGATCGCTGCTTTTGCTGCTGTTTTACAGCTCGGCCGCCGTCGCCGCCGAACAGCCCGGCCCGTCCCTCTCCGAGTTGATGGCCGAACCGGCCTATGTCACCGCCTGGAAGACAATGCTCGGGCCGGATGTGGTGCCGGATTGGGTCAAGTCCTATGCCGAGACCTTGGACGGACCGCCGACGCCGTCGATCAAGGTGGCAGTCAGCGGCGACACCTACACCCTGGGCTTTACCTGCAAGGCGCAGGATTGCGGCGGCAACCAGCTCTATGTGTTGTTCGCGCCGCAGGCGAAGCGGGCCTGGGGCTTGCTGATCACGGGCGAGAGCCACCGTTGGTTCGGGCATCCGGAACCGCCGATCCAACAAGCGATCCTCGGCCGCGTCGAGTAGACCTTCCGCCCGAGCTTCGGGCCTTGGCTCGAGCCTAGGCGACGGTGGCGCGGGGCTTGCGCAATTCCACCCATCGCGCCCACCATCGCCCCATGACCACGACGATGGCGACGACGATGCCGGCGATGGTGCTGGACGCGGCGCACGCGCCGCTCAGGCAGGCCGAACTGCCGGTGCCGCGGCCGGGCCCCGGCCAGGTGCTGTTGCGCGTCGCGGCTTGCGGGGTGTGCCGCAGCGACCTCCACATCGTCGACGGCGAATTGACCGAGCCGAAGCTGCCGCTCGTGCTCGGCCATGAGATCGTGGGCTACGTCGAGGCCATCGGCGACGGTGCCGAAGGCTTCGCCATCGGCGACCGCGTCGGCGTGCCCTGGCTCGGCTTCACTGACGGCTCCTGCTTCTATTGCCGCAACGGCCAGGAGAACCTCTGCGATCACGCCCGCTTCACCGGCTATCAGATCGACGGCGGCTACGCCGCGTACAGCGTCGCTGACGCCCGCTATGCCTTCCCTCTGCCGGACGCCTACAGCGACGCCGAAGCGGCGCCGCTCCTCTGCGCCGGGCTGATCGGCTACCGCTCGCTGACGATGACCGGGGAGGCGAAGCGTCTCGGCATCTATGGCTTCGGCGCCGCGGCTCATATCGTCGCCCAGGTGGCGCGCTATCAGGGCCGGCGCATCTTCGCCTTCACGCGCCCGGGCGATGTGGTCGCCCAAGACTTCGCGCAGTCGCTCGGCGCGGTGTGGGCCGGCGGCTCCGACGAGGCGCCGCCAGAGGCGCTCGACGCGGCCATCATCTTCGCGCCGATCGGGGCCCTGGTGCCGGCGGCGCTGAAGGCGGTGCGCAAAGGCGGCGTCGTGGTTTGCGGCGGCATCCATATGAGCGACATCCCACGCTTCCCCTATGAGCTCCTATGGGAGGAGCGCGTGATCCGGTCGGTCGCCAACCTCACCCGCCAGGATGCCGAGGAATTCCTGTCGCTCGCGCCGAAGGTGCCGGTCAAGACCACGGTGGTACCGTTGCCGTTGGCGCAAGCCAATATCGCGCTCGACCGGCTCCGCAACGGCGCGTTGACCGGCGCCGCGGTGCTGATCCCGTAAGTGTCCGCTGCGCCATATCCCTCCCCTCCAGGGGAGGGTGGCCAGAATTTGCGAAGCCAAATTCTGGCCGGGTGGGATGTGAAAAGAGCACCCCCACCCGCCGCGCCGGCCGACCTCGCTGCCGCGAAGATCGGGGCGCGCCTGCCCTCCCCTTGCGGGGAGGGATGCACGCAGCGGCTTGGCGAAGCGCTAGCGGTCCTTGCCGACCTCGATGTCGACGCCGCCGTTGTCCTTGGTGATTTCGCCGGAAAAGCCCGGAACGTCAATCTTCACCATCGGCTTCTGCGTCACCCGGTCGTAGTAGAGATAGCCAAGCACCCCGAGCGCCACGATCGTGGCGCCAACGAGGATGCCCACGAGCAGATTGCTTCCCTTGCGGTCCAAATCGTCCATCGTTCGTCCCCCTCCAAAGTCCCTCGTCCCGCCAAAACGCTTGGGTTGCGGCACGGTTCCATGCGTTCTCGGTAATCCGCTTGACGCAGGTCAATGACAGGGATCAGAATTGCCCGAAAGCCTAGAATAATCAAAGTCGCCCAGGGAGGCCTCCATGTTGCACGAAGTGATTGAAACATTGAACTCGCGGGTGGCACTGCGCCCGCGTTACGACAACTTCATCGGCGGTAAATGGGTCGCGCCGGTCGAAGGCCAGTATTTCAAGAATGTCAGCCCGGTGACCGGCAAGCCGGTGTGCGAGATCGCGCGGTCGCAAGCCGCCGACATCGAGCTCGCCCTCGACGCCGCACACAAGGCCAAGGATGCCTGGGGCAAGATGGCGCCGGCCCAGCGCGCCGCCATTCTGAACAAGATCGCCGACCGCATGGAGGAGAACCTCAAGGTGCTCGCCGCGGTCGAGACCATCGACAACGGCAAGCCGATCCGAGAGACGACCTTCGCCGACATCCCGCTCGCCATCGACCATTTCCGCTATTTCGCCGCGTGCCTGCGCGCCCAGGAAGGCTCGCTGTCGGAGATCGACGAGAACACCATCGCCTATCACTATCACGAGCCGCTCGGCGTCGTGGGCCAGATCATCCCGTGGAACTTCCCGATCCTGATGGCGGCGTGGAAACTCGCACCGGCGCTGGCCGCGGGAAACTGCGTGGTGCTGAAGCCCGCCGAGCAGACGCCGATGTCGATCATGGTGCTGATGGATCTGATCGGCGACCTGTTGCCGCCCGGCGTGCTCAACGTCGTCAACGGCTTCGGCGTCGAGGCCGGCAAGCCGCTGGCGCAGAACAAGCGCATCGCCAAGGTCGCCTTCACCGGCGAGACCACCACCGGCCGCCTGATCATGCAATACGCGGCGGAGAACCTGATCCCGGTGACGCTCGAACTCGGCGGCAAGTCGCCGAACATCTTCTTCGCCGACGTCATGGCCGAGGACGACGCCTTCCTCGACAAGGCGCTCGAGGGCTTCACCATGTTCGCCCTCAACCAGGGCGAGGTCTGCACCTGCCCGTCGCGGGCGTTGGTGCAGAAGTCGATCTACGACAAGTTCATGGCGAAGGCGATCGACCGCGTGAACAAGGTCAAGCAGGGCAATCCGCTCGACGCTTCGACCATGATCGGCGCCCAGGCCTCGAACGATCAGCTCGAAAAGATCCTGTCCTATGTCGACATCGGCAGGAAGGAAGGCGCCAAGCTGCTCACCGGCGGCGAGCGCGCCAAGCTCAACGGCGAGCTGACCGAAGGCTATTACATGCAGCCGACGGTGTTCGAGGGCCACAACAAGATGCGCATCTTCCAGGAGGAGATCTTCGGGCCGGTGCTGTCGGTGACGACCTTCGACACCGAGGAAGAGGCGCTCGAGATCGCCAACGACACGCTGTACGGCCTCGGCTCCGGCGTGTGGACGCGCGACATGAACACGGCCTACCGCATGGGCCGCGGCATCCAGGCCGGACGGGTGTGGACCAATTGCTACCACCTCTATCCGGCGCATGCGGCCTTCGGCGGCTACAAGAAGTCGGGCATCGGGCGCGAGACGCACAAGATGATGCTCGACCACTACCAGCAGACCAAGAACGTGCTGGTCAGCTACAGCCCGAAGGCGCTCGGGTTCTTCTGCTATTTCGCGGCGATTTTTGCGCACCACGCCGGGCCGCGCTTTCGCCGTCAGTGCCCCGCTTCCCCTGCAACGGACGGAAGTCAAAGTGACGTTGGGGGCCTGCGTTCGGACCTAAAGGGTCCGAGACCTGACGGTCAGCCAGCTCCTGGCAGGGCCTCGTAGTGGACCCGGGCGGAGCCCCGGCGCCGCCCGGGTGCCGATTGCGAATCGACCCGCGGGCGCCGCGCCCCGTCCCGCCTCACGACGCCTCATGAGCGCGCCCCTTCGGTGGACGAGGTGGTTGCAGGATAGAGGCGGACGGGAGCGCGGGGATAAGTTTTTCCTCTCCCCCCTAAACTAGCGTCATACCGGCGAAAGCCGGTATCCATGTTCTTGCGCCGCGCGCGCTGGACCCCGGCTTCCGCCGGGGTGACGCCCGTGAGGGCTTCGTTTGGGCATAGTCCCGGTGGTCCGATGCCATGCAGACCATCCCGGGTTGAATACTCTCTACCCAGAGTTTCAGCCGGGTGTTGTCAAACTGCAAATCGCGCAAGTTCCGAATCGATAAGGTAAATTTGGCCACGAAAGAGCCTTGTTTAGCGGTGAGCCTCAGCGCCTTGAGGGAAAGTAAACGGGGATCGGCGGCTCCGGGGGGCGGACGGCCGGTCGGTACGTTCGGAGTACGATCAGTCCTATGTCTGGCCCCCCTGTGGCGCCGCACTCAGGCGGCGCGCGGTTCGAGTGCCCAGTTGACTTCATCGAGTCCTACCTTCGGCGGCTCGAAAAACTCGGGGACTCCGTCCCTCACCGAAATTCCACTCCTGTCTTTGGCGCCAAGCCCTGGTTGGGGCCGCGCCCATTCCAGACTTATCGAGACTTGCCTGCGCGAGCTCCCTCACCCCAACCTTCCGGTTCGAAGCGAAAGGGCGCTTTATCGTATTGCGTTCGCCCCTTCAGCCGAGGGCCGCAAGCGCGGGGTGAGGGGGAAGCGCGCCAACGCGCCGCTGCTGGAGCATCGCGCGCTTCAATCGTTGCCTCCGCCCGGCAAGCCGATGCTGCCAGGAGGTCAAAACGAGGGGACCGTCAAACCTTCCTTAACTCTGTTTTGGTTAATTCTGGCAAGGCACCAGCAAGCGCCTTAGCGTTTGCCCGCAATACTTCCACAGAGCGAGGGGGATACATGCGCATTGTGGTCGGTTCGGGGGATTTCAGAGATCTAAGGCAGACCGAGCTCGATCGGCACGTCGGCATTCTGGCCGCGTTCATCGACCGCGTCGGCAACGACAAAGACGAGCCGCGAACGCTATCGATGATCCTGCGCTCAGCCGCCTCGTGCCCGGCCCGGGCGCTGGTGCTGAAGGCCAAGGATCTGGCGGCGGCGGGCATCGCCGCGAGGCTGGTGCTGGCCAAGCTCGAGCCAGACCCCGAGCTCCGGCAGCTTTACCGTAGCCTGTCCGAGCTCAGCCCCAACCAGCCGGCCAAGGACCTCCTGCGCTGGGCGCGCAATCCGCGCCTGCTCGACGCCCATGAGCAGGTGACCTATGGCGCCGCGATGTGCTGGTCGGGCGACGTGATGCGCCGCGAGGCCGACAAGCGCAACGCCTTGAACCTGTTCGAGCCGCAGGCGCCAGCCACCGCGCGGCTCGGCCTTCTCGCCTTCGAGGCGTTCTGGGCGGGGGCCGCGGTGGTCGCCGAACGGCGCCTGTCGGGACCTGCCTCGGCCAAACCCTCCGGCGCCTATCAGGGCGAGACGGGACGCGGCGTCGCCGCGGTTTCGACGCTCCGCCCAAGCCTTCAGGGCTGGCCTCTCGTCCGGCACTAGCGTTTTGCTAAACTGTCATCCTGAGGCGGCACTGTTGGCCGTCGTCAACGGATGATGGAGCCGCCGATGCTCACCAGATTGCTGCTTTTGCTGCTGTTTTGCAGCTCGGCCGCCGTCGCCGCCGAACAGCCCGGCCCTTCCCTCTCCGAGCTGATGGCCGAACCGGCCTATGTCGCCGCCTGGAAGACAATGCTCGGGCCGGATCTGGTGCCGGATTGGGTCAAGTCCTATGCCGAGACCTTGGACGGGCCGCCGACGCCGTCGATCAAGGTGGCGGTCAGCGGCGACACCTACACCTTGGGCTTTACCTGCAAGGCGCAGGAATGCGCGGGCAACCAGCTCTATGTGTTGTTCGCGCCGCAGGCGAAGCGGGCCTGGGGCTTGCTGATCACGGGCGAGAGTCACCGTTGGTTCGGGCATCCGGAACCGCCGATCCAGCAAGCGATCCTCGGCCGCGTCGAGTAGACCTCGCGCCCGAGCTTCGGGCCTTGGCTCGAGCCTAGGCGACGATGGCGCGGGGCTTGCGCAATTCCACCCATCGCGCCCACCATCGCCCCATGACGACGACGATGGCGACGACGATGCCGGCGATGGTGTTGGACGCGGCGCACGCGCCGCTCAGGCAGGCCGAATTGCCGGTGCCGCGGCCGGGCCCGGACCAGGTGCTGTTGCGCGTCGCGGCTTGCGGGGTGTGCCGCACCGACCTCCACATCGTCGACGGCGAATTGGCCGAGCCGAAGCTGCCGCTCGTGCTCGGCCATGAGATCGTGGGCTACGTCGAGGCCATCGGCGACGGCGCCGAAGGCTTCGCCATCGGCGACCGCGTCGGCGTGCCCTGGCTCGGCTTCACCGACGGCACCTGCTTCTATTGCCGCAACGGCCAGGAGAACCTCTGCGATCACGCCCGCTTCACCGGCTATCAGATCGACGGCGGCTACGCCGCGTACAGCGGTCGCCGATGCCCGCTATGCCTTCCATCTGCCGGACGCCTATAGCGACGCCGAAGCGGCGCCGCTGCTCTGCGCCGGGCTGATCGGCTACCGCTCGCTGACGATGACCGGGGAGGCGAAGCGCCTCGGCATCTATGGCTTCGGCGCCGCGGCGCATATCGTCGCCCAGGTGGCGCGCTATCAGGGCCGGCGCATCTTCGCCTTCACGCGCCCGGGCGATGTGGCCGCCCAAGACTTCGCGCGGTCGCTTGGCGCCGTGTGGGCCGGCGGCTCCGACGAGGCGCCGCCAGAGGCGCTCGACGCGGCCATCATCTTCGCGCCGATCGGGGCGCTGGTGCCGGCGGCGCTGAAGGCGGTGCGCAAAGGCGGCGTCGTGGTCTGCGGCGGCATCCATATGAGCGACATCCCGCGCTTCCCCTATGAGCTGCTATGGGAGGAGCGCGTGATCCGCTCGGTCGCCAATCTCACCCGCCAGGACGCCGAGGAATTCCTGGCGCTTGCGCCGAAGGTGCCGGTCAAGACGACGGTGGTGCCGTTTCCGTTGGCGCAAGCCAATATCGCGCTCGACCGGCTCCGCAACGGCGCGCTGACCGGCGCCGCGGTGCTGATCCCGTAAGGTCCGCTGCGCCATACCCTCCCCTCCTGGGGAGGGTCGCCCGAATTTGCGAAGCCAAAGTCTGGCCGGGTGGGATGTGAAAAGAGCACGCCCACCCGCCGCGCCGGCCGACCGCGCTGTGCGAAGATCGGGGCGCGCCTGCCCTCCCTGGGGGAGGGATGCACGCAGCGGCTTGGAAGCGCTAGCGGTCCTTGCCGACCTCGATGTCGACGCCGCCGTTGTCCTTGGTGATTTCGCCGGAGAAGCCCGGAACGTCGATCTTCACCATCGGCTTCTGCGTCACCCGGTCGTAATACAGATAGCCAAGCACCCCGAGCGCCACAATCGTGGCGCCAACGAGGATGCCCACGAGCAGATTGCTTCCCTTGCGGTCCAAATCGTCCATCGTTCGTCCCCCTCCAAAGTCCCTCGTCCCGCCAAAACGCTTGGGTTGCGGCACGGTTCCATGCCTTCTCGCCAATCCGCTTGACGCAGGTCAATGACAGGGATCAGAATTGCTCGAAAGCCTAGAATAATCAAAGTCGTCCAGGGAGGCCTCCATGTTGCACGAAGTGATTGAGACGTTGAACTCGCGGGTGGCACTGCGCCCGCGTTACGACAACTTCATCGGCGGCAAATGGGTCGCGCCGGTCGAAGGCCAGTATTTCAAGAATGTCAGCCCGGTGACCGGCAAGCCGGTGTGCGAGATCGCGCGGTCGCAAGCCGCCGACATCGAGCTCGCCCTCGACGCCGCGCACAAGGCCAAGGATGCCTGGGGCAAGATGGCGCCGGCCCAGCGCGCCGCCATTCTGAACAAGATCGCCGACCGCATGGAGGAGAACCTCAAGGTGCTCGCCGCGGTCGAGACCATCGACAACGGCAAGCCGATCCGCGAGACGACCTTCGCCGACATCCCGCTCGCCATCGACCATTTCCGCTATTTCGCCGCGTGCCTCCGCGCCCAGGAAGGCTCGCTGTCGGAGATCGACGAGAACACCATCGCCTATCACTATCACGAGCCGCTCGGCGTCGTCGGCCAGATCATCCCGTGGAACTTCCCGATCCTGATGGCGGTGTGGAAACTCGCACCGGCGCTGGCCGCGGGAAACTGCGTGGTGCTGAAGCCCGCCGAGCAGACGCCGATGTCGATCATGGTGCTGATGGATCTGATCGGCGATCTGCTGCCGCCGGGCGTGCTCAACGTCGTCAACGGCTTCGGCGTCGAGGCCGGCAAGCCGCTGGCGCAGAACAAGCGCATCGCCAAGGTCGCCTTCACCGGCGAGACCACCACCGGCCGCCTGATCATGCAATACGCGTCGGAGAACCTGATCCCGGTGACGCTCGAGCTCGGCGGCAAGTCGCCGAACATCTTCTTCGCCGACGTCATGGCCGAGGACGACGCCTTCCTCGACAAGGCGCTCGAGGGCTTCACCATGTTCGCCCTCAACCAGGGCGAGGTGTGCACCTGCCCGTCGCGCGCGCTGGTGCAGAAGTCGATCTACGACAAGTTCATGGAGAAGGCGGTCGCCCGCGTGAACAAGGTCAAGCAGGGCAATCCGCTCGACGCTTCGACCATGATCGGCGCCCAGGCCTCGAACGATCAGCTCGAGAAGATCCTGTCCTATGTCGACATCGGCAAGAAGGAAGGCGCCAAGCTGCTCGCCGGCGGCGAGCGCAGCCAAGCTCAACGGCGAGCTGTCCGAAGGCTATTACATGCAGCCGACGGTGTTCGAGGGCCACAACAAGATGCGCATCTTCCAGGAGGAGATCTTCGGGCCGGTGCTGTCGGTCACGACCTTCGACACCGAGGAAGAGGCGCTCGAGATCGCCAACGACACGCTGTACGGCCTCGGCTCCGGCGTGTGGACCCGCGACATGAACACGGCCTACCGCATGGGCCGCGGCATCCAGGCCGGGCGGGTGTGGACCAATTGCTACCACCTCTATCCGGCGCATGCGGCCTTCGGCGGCTACAAGAAGTCGGGCATCGGGCGCGAGACCCACAAGATGATGCTCGACCACTACCAGCAGACCAAGAACGTGCTGGTCAGCTACAGCCCGAAGGCGCTCGGGTTCTTCTAGACGAGTAGGCGCCAGGCTCGCCGCTGAGCCACCACTTCCCGCGGGAAGGTGGGGCTCGGCAATCACGGTAACCTCCGGGACGCAGCCAATCTCTCAGCCGCCTCAAGGGGTTACTGGATCGCCACGGTCAAGCCGGGCGATGACGAGGAGGCTGGGAAGCAATGGTTGAACGGGTCTTGGTCACCGATGCGGCGCTCGACATGATCGCGCGCTTGCAGCGCATGCACGGTCCGCTGATGTTCCATCAGTCGGGCGGCTGCTGCGACGGCTCGGCGCCGATGTGCTATCCCCGCGAGGAGTTCCGGATCGGCGGCAACGACGTCTATCTCGGCGAGATCGGCGGCAGCCCGGTCTATATGGACCGCGACCAGTTCGCCTATTGGAAGCACACCCAGCTCATTATCGACGTGGTGCCCGGCAGAGGCTCGGGCTTCTCGCTCGAGGCGCCGGAAGGGGTGCGCTTCCTGACCCGGAGCCGGGTGTTCACCGACGACGAGGTGGACGCGCTCGAAAACGAAGGCGTTTCCGTGGGCGGCCAGGCAGCTTAGACTGGCGTCTCCTCTGTCGGGGTCGCCTCCTTGCGCCGTCACCCGTTTGCCCTCTCCCGCCGCGACGTTCTCAAGCTCGGCGGCATTGCTCCCTTCGGCCTCGCCTTTCCGAACCTTCCACCCTTTGACGCCGCCGCTCACGGCGACGAGGTGCATTACCTCGCCGTACGCGACAAGGTGCCGGACCCCAAGGACATCTTCTTCTCGGTGCAATATCCCGGCAAAGCGCCGATCAGGCTCGCCGGCCATTTCTGGTACAACGCCGACACCGTGACCGCGGGCAGGACATGCCCGGCGATCGTCGAGTTCGTGCCCTATCGGCGGCGCGACGGCACCATGATCGCCGACAGCAAGATGTATCCCTGGTTCGCCTATAACGACTATCTCTGCTTCCGCATCGACCTCCAGGGCTCGGGCGATTCCGAAGGCGTGCTCACCGACGAATACACCGACGAGGAGCTCGTCTACTGCACCCAAGTGATCGCGCAGATCGCGGCGCATCCGTCCTGCGACGGCAATGTCGGCATGATGGGGAAGTCGTGGAGCGCCATCAATGCGCTGATGGTGTCGGCGCGGCCCGACCGTCCCAAGGCGCTCAAGGCGGTGCTGGTCTGCTGCGGCAGCGACGACCGTTGGAACGACGACGTCCATTACATGGGCGGCGCCATGATGTTCGACAATCTCAGCTGGCCGTCGTCGATGTTCGGCTGGCTGTCGCTGCCGCCGGATCCCGCGGTGGTCGGCGACCGATGGCGGGAGATGTGGCGGACGCGCATCGACAACGCCGATTTCTGGTTCAAGCAATGGGCGAGCCATCAGCCGCGCGATGCCTATTGGCGCGAGAACAGCGTCCGCGATCACTTCGCCGATGTCGGCGTGCCGGTGTTCGTGATGTCGGGATGGCAGGACGGCTACAAGAACCCGGCGGAGCGGATCCTCTCCAGCCTCGAGGCGCTGGGAAAACCGGCGCAAGGCCTGCTCGGACCGTGGGGACACAAATATCCCTTCGGCGGTTATCCCGGACCGCGCATTCCCTGGCTGCAATACACGGTCACCAATTGGTGGGACCGGTGGCTCAAGGGCAAGACCCCTCCCCCCGGCAGCGACTGGCCGAGGCTTCCGGTGTGGTTGTCGCAGTCGAAGGCGCCGAGCAAATCGCTCTGCGCCGACGAGGCGGGCAAGTGGGTCGCCGAGGACGGCGCCTGGGCGTCGCGGGTGAAGGAGAAGGTGCTCTATCTCGCCGCCGGCAACCGGCTCGGCGATACGCCGGGCAAGGCAACCTACGAAAGCGCGAAGCCGCTGGTGCTCGATACCGACATGCTGGAGACGAGCTCCTGGGGCGAATGCGGCAACGACGATCTCCCCGGCGACCAGACGCGCTTCGACAAGGCGTCGCTCTATTTCGACAGCGCGCCGCTCGACGAGGATCTCGACAGCTTCGGCTATCCGACCGTCAAGCTCACGCTCAGCGTCAACAAGCCCACGGCGTCGCTCGCGATCAGGCTGTGTGAGCTCGATCCGGAGACCGGCGCCTCACATCTCGTCACCTACCGGTTCTTCGATCTCGCCTATCGCGGCGGCGACATGGCGAAGCCGGAGAAGATCGCGCCGGGCAAGACCTTCTCGCTGCCGTGCCCCTCAACATCATGGGACACACTTTCAAGCGCGGCTGGCGCATTCGCCTCGCGGTATCGCCATCGTTCTATCCGACCCTGTGGCAGAGCGCCGATGCCCCGGTGGTGACCCTGTTCGCCGGCGGCGCCGACGGCTTCGCGCCGAGCGCGCTGATCCTTCCCGGGCGCGCGCCGAGAGCAGAAGACAAGGCGGCGCAGGCGCTGTTGCCGGCGCATTCGGTGACCACCTACGTCAATCCCGACGATTATCTGCCGACGCTCGCCGAGGCGCGGCCCGCCGCCTCCACGCGCGAGGCGACGCCGGTCACGATCGACGGCAAGACGGGCATGCTGGTGCGGAAGGTGTTCGACAGCGGCCGCTACCAATATGGCGGGCCGCTTAAGGGCCTGTGGATCGACCAGATCGCGGACGAGAATTTCCAGATGATCGTCGACGAGCCGCTGTCGCTGACCGGGTTCACCTCGTCAGCGGCGACACTCGAACGGCCCGACAGCGGCTGGCGGGCGCGGTCGGAGACGACGACACGGGTGTGGACCGAGCTGAACGACGCGGGAGAGCCCGTGTTCCGTTACACCGCGACCGTCCGCGCCTTCGTTGGCAGCGACGACAAGCCTTTCGCGGAGAAATCCGTTGAGGGCACGATCAAGCGGGAGTGGACCTGACGAGCCGCCCGTTCGCCCCTTTCAGCGAAATTCCGGCCAAAGCGACCTCTCGGCGAACAAAGCTGCGCGGCGCGCGTTATCCGAGGGATGAGTCTAGGCAATCATGGAGCGCGCAATGACCGATAAACGCAACACCAGCGACGCCCGTGAGAAGGATCTCCGGGACGCGCATCTCGGCCAGAACGAGGCCGCAGAGGAAAAGGAAGGCAAGGAGAAGATGAGCCATATGGGCCGGTCCGGCGACGGCCGACGAGCCCAAGAAGAAAACCGGCAATTCCAAAAAGAAGGAGAATGAGGCGTGCCCAGCGCTATTTTCGCGGCGGGCGCTTCAGGGGCGGCAGGATCTCGACCGTGCCCTTGGCCTCTTGCCTGCCGAGATGCGCCTCGAGCAGGCGCATGTTCTTGCGGTTCGCCTTGAATACGAAATCGAACAGGTCGCCGAACACGGGCACGACGCCGACGACGAAGTCGATGCCGACATTGCCGAGCATGCGCGCCAGCGTGAATTTCGAGGCGCCGCTCTGCCAGGCGTGATGCACGATCAGGAGCGAGATGGCCGTGGTGATGACATCGCCGAATCCGGGAAGCAGCCCGACGACGAAGTCGAGGCCGAAGCGCAACCCGGTGCCGGGGATGACGAAGCGGTTGTCCATCAGGTTGGCGATGAAGCGGACCTGCTCCAGGCGCTGACGATGGGTCAGCCCTGCGTTGAACTCGCGCAAGAACTCCGCCGCCGCCGCCGCGTTGCCACGGGAGCCGGCGCCTTGCCAGGCGCGTCCGAAAACCTGCTCCGTACTGCTCATCGTCTCCATGCCTCCAGGCCGGCAGACCCATATGGGGGCCGGACGCCGCATATCAAGGTCATGGGAGCAACGCCGCGCCGGCGAAGCCGGTTCCGCGCTCCCGGTCCGGCTATGGCAACCATGCCTCATGGGCATTGGCGCGAAGGGCCGCGCCGCGGCTAAGCTCGCTCATGGCAACGGACAGCTATGACGTCTTGATCCTTGGCGGCGGCAACGCCGGCTTCGGCGTCACCGTGCCGACGCGGAAGGCGGGGCTCAAGGTCGCGCTCGCCGAGGATCGCGATCTCGGCGGCACCTGCCCCAATCGCGGCTGCACGCCGAAGAAGGTGCTGGTCGCGGCAGCCCACGCGTTGCACGAGATCCGGCAGGCGCATGTGCATGGCATCGCCGTGTCGAAGCCGAGCCTCGACTGGACCAAACTGATCGACCGCGAGAAGGCGCATGATCGAGGGCATTCCGAACCGGCTCGCCAAGACCCTGGCCGAGCGCGGCGTCGATGTCTTCCGCGACAGCGCCAAGTTCGTCGATCGTCAACACCGTCAAGGTCGGCGATCGCATCATCGAGGCGAAGCACATCGTCATCGCCACCGGCTCGCGGGCGCGGCCGCTACCGATCCCCGGCGCCGATTTGATGATCACCTCGGACGAGATGTTGAGCGAGCGCGAGCGGCCGGGAAGCGTGGTGTTCGTCGGCGGCGGCGTCATCGCGCTCGAATTCGGCCACGTCTATGCGCGGGCCGGCACCAAGGTCACCATTCTCGAGGTGCTGCCGCGGCTGTTGCCGGCCCTCGACGCCGATGCCGTCGAGGAGATCAGGGCCGAGAGCGAGGCGATCGGCATCGAGGTCCATACCGGGGTCAAGGTGCTCCGGGTCGAGCGCGCCGGCGGCAAACTGCGCACCGTGTTCGAGGCGAACGGCAAGGCGCACGCGATCGAGGCCGACCGCGTCGTCAACGGCGCCGGCCGTATCGCCAATGTTGATGGCCTCGATCTCGACAAGGGCGGCGTCGAGCCATGACGGGTTTCGCATCGCCGTCGACGACTTCCTGCGCTCGACGTCGAATCCGGCGGTGTTCGTGTGCGGGGACGCGCTTACGGGCGTGCCGCAGCTGTCGCCGGTCGCCACCTATGAGGGCCACATCGTCGGCGACAATATCGTCGACGGGCCGAAGCACCGGCCCGACTATGCGAGCCTGCCATCGGCGGTCTACACCGTGCCGGCGCTGGCAAGCGTCGGCCTCACCGAAGCCCAAGCCAAGGCGCAAGGCCTCGACACCAAGGTCAGCGTCAACCACATGGAGGACTGGTTCTCGGCGCGGACCTATGCCGAGACGCGCGCCTACGCCAAGGTCATCGTCGATGCCGGCAGCGATCGCATTCTCGGCGCCCATATGGTCGGGCACGGCGCCGAGGAGCTGATCAACGTCTTCGCGCTGGCGAAGGCGCACGGCATCACCGCGACAGCGCTCCGCGACTTCGTCTTCGCCTATCCGTCGTTCTCCTCGGACATCAAGCACATGTTGTGAGAGACGCAGCTCAGGCGGGCGTCTCCTCGTCCCGGGGCGCGGGCGGTGGTTCCGGCGGCGGTTCCGGACTTGGCGCGGCTTCACCGCTCGCGCCGGCGGCGGCACGGCGGCTGGTTCCGACCGCCCGGTCAAGGCGCGGCGGACGTCGCCGATCATGGCCTTGGCGATCTCGAACTCGCCCATGATCACGATCGAGGCCCCGTTCTTCTTGAGATACTCCACCTCCTCGTCGGAATGGGCGCGGGCGATGATGAGAAGGTCGGGATTGGCGCGGCGCGCCTGCATCACGGTCTGGCCGCCTTCGAAGGCCTCGGGGATGGCGACGAGGAGGCAACAAGCGGCGGCGAGATTGGCGGCGCGCACCACCTCGGGGTCGGCGGAGTTGCCGGTGATGGTCTCGATGCTCTGCTGGCGGAGCTCGGCGGCGGCGTCCTCGTCGGTCTCGATAACGAGATAGGGCGTGCGGTCTTCGCGCAGCGCGGCGCTGATGACGCTGCCGACGCGGCCGTGACCGACAAGCACGACATGATCGGTGAGGCGGGTGACCGGGATCGGCTCGCGGCCGAGCGCCTCGGGCTTCGGCTCGGCCGCCGCCACCTTGTCGTCGGCTGGCTGCGGCCGGCGGAGCGGCAGCCGGTCGAGCAGCTCCATCAACAGCGGATTGAGCAGAATGGAGATGATGGCGCCGGCGAGGATCAGGCTGCGCACGTCGCCGGGTATCAACGTCAGGCGCACGCCGAGATTGGCGAGGATGAAGGAGAACTCGCCGATCTGCGCCAGCGACACCGAGATGGCGAGCGCGGTCGGCACCGGATGGCGGAACAGGCGCACGACGACGAAGGCCGCAGCCGTCTTGGCGACGAGGATGATGAAGATGGTGGCGACGAGCGCGCCGGGCTCGTCGACGAGGATCCGCGGGTCGAATAGCATGCCGACCGAGACGAAGAACAGCACGGCGAAGGCATCGCGGAACGGCAGCAACTCCGTCGCCGCCTGCTGGCTCAACCGCGATTCGCTCAAGATCATGCCGGCGAAGAAGGCGCCGAGCGCGAGCGAGACGCCGAACAGCTCCGCGGCAGCAAAGGCGAAGCCGAGCGCGATCGAGAGCACCGCGAGGCGAAACAGCTCGCGGCTGCCGGTATGGGCGACGTAATGCAGGATCCAGGGGATCAGCTTCTTGCCGACCACCAGCATGACGATGAGGAAGCCGGCGATCTTGCCCAAGGTGATGACGGTGGTCTCGAGCAGCAGCGTCGCGTCGGGCGACGTCTCCATGCCCTTGAGCACGCCGGTGAGCGCGCGGCAACAGCACCAGCACCAGCACCATGCCGATGTCCTGGACGATCAGCCAGCCGACGGTGATGCGCCCGCGCTCGGTGTCGAGCAGGCGCCGCTCCTGGAGCATCCTGAGCAGCACCACGGTGCTCGCCACCGACAGCGCGATGCCGAAGAGCAGCCCGGCGCCGGGCGGCCAGCCCATGGCCCAGCCGAGCAGCATGCCGAGCGGCGTCGCCACCACGGCCTGAGCGATGGCGCCGGGGATGGCGATGGCGCGCACCGACAACAGGTCCTCGAGGGAGAAGTGCAAGCCGACGCCGAACATCAGCAGAATGATGCCGATCTCGGCGAGCTGGTTGGCGACGCTTTGGTCGGCGATGAACCCGGGCGTGAACGGCCCGATGGCGATGCCGGCGATAAGGTAGCCGATCAGGGGCTGGAGCCGCAGGCGTTGCGCTACCAGGCCGAAGGCGAAGGCGAGCACCAGACCCAACACCAGGGTCGAGATCAGCGGAGCCGAATGCAGCGTCAAGACAGCAACCCTTAGCGGCGAACCTCAGACGCGGGCCCGACGAGCGCTCGGGACCAAAAGCAATTAGGCCCGCGAATGGCGTAAACGACAACAGCTTTGGCGCGGGTTGGCGAGGTTTTCGGCGACGGTCAGCCGGCGACGACGCCGGTGCCGGGCAGCGTCCGCCGCGACAGGAGGGTGCCGGTGTCGATGGCAAGCTTCTGCGCGGCGCTCAAGCCGTCGCGCCAGGAGGTGTCGAGAACAAGCGCGCTCGAAGCGTCAAAGCGTATGCGATTGCCGGCGACCTCATGCTTCTCGGCGTCGGCCCAGTCGAGCTGACGCGGATCGAAATCGAGCCCGAGCGGCGCGAGCACGCTTTCAAGCGCGGTCTTCGGATCGCGCACCAGATCCTCGTAACGTACGACACTGTGAGGCACCGACCGCAGCATGCGGCTGATCTGGGCGTGGATCAGCTCGTAGCGGAAGATGTGCTTGACGAGGCCGCCATGCTTCCGCCGCACCGAATGGATCTGGCCCTTCGGCTCGCGGATGAGATGGACCGGATAGACGTCGAGGTCCTTGAGCCGCAGCAGATAAGAGAGACGCTTGGGCAGCTTCGAGGAGTCGACGATGAAAGGCTTGCCGGAGGTCTCGGCCATGGCCTCGAACAGCGATCGCGTTCGGCGCGCGGCTCGGGTCGAGCTCCGCATGATCGAGCACATCGAGATCGACCAGCGACTTGCCGCTCGTCGTTCGCGTGCGCTCGTCGACGCGCGACCAGAATGGGCACTGCCAGAGCGACGGCACCCCGCAGGCGCAAGGCGCGTAGATGTCCCAGCGCGGGTCCTTCACCTGGAGCTGCCGATTGAGCTTGAGGACCTCACCGCCGGCGAAGATCGCGGGATGGGCATTGAGCATGAGGTCGAGCAGGGTCGAGCCGCTGTGACTCGTGCCGACGATATAGATGACGCGCATTCGACTCAAATCCCCTCCGGCCCCGCCGAGCGCTGTTGCTAACACCCTTCAGCGCGCGGATCGACCCGCGGACGGCGCGTCGATCACGATGCAAGGCTTCCTAACATAGGTTAGTGCGGCCCGCTGCCGCACCCTGCTAAGACCGAAAAAGACCTTGCGTCCCAAGATCTTAGTAAAAGGTCTAATCAAACTTGCCGATAATTTTACCGATAATCGAAGCTATCTGCTTAAGCCCGCGTTCGCCACTCGGCGAGCGGAGCGTGGACTTGGGCGGGGAGGATCGCGAGGCTCGCAGCAGTGAAAAGCGGCGGCGCGTGAGTAGGCGCACCACGCCCGTACCGCCTCGGCGTAAGGAGCCAGGAGGCACATCATGGCGAGGTTCTTCGGCAAACCGTCGATCAACGACCATCTCGATGACCTGATCGGGTCGTGGTTCGGGAAAGTCCCGGGCCCAGCCGTCAACGACCGGGTCCATGACGCATGAGTCCAGGACGGCAGCAGCTTGCCGAACTACATCCCGCCGCATCATGACGACGGTCCTGACTTTCCGCCGGTCAAGGACGTCATCACGTTCTGGCTGCATAAGATCTTTGGCGGCCATCACAGCCCGCCCCCAGACGGTAACCACGCGCCGCAGATCATCGACGCGCGAGCAGACGGGACAAATTCCAGAAGGCGACAGCACCGAGGCGCTGACCGTCTCCGGCGCCATCAAGTTCACCGACAAGGATTTCGGCGACACCCACACGGCCACGGTCGAGTTCGTGTCGACGACGGATCCGAGCGGCATGGAATATGGCGCGCTGGAAGCGGACGTGAATCCCAACATCGCCGGCGGCGTCATCGCCGCTGCGTTCCCGGCGGCGGCTACTGCCCGAGCCCGACCGAGGCCGCGGTCTGGACCTACACGGTCAACGACGCCGACATCCAGACCCTCGCCGAGGGCGAGGAGGTGCTGCAGACCTATCGCGTCACGGTGACCGACGCCGCCGGCGCACAGGATTTGCAGCTCGTCACCATCCGTCTGCAGGGCAGCAACGATGCGCCAACCGCATCGGCGGTCGCGCTCGTGGTCGATGCCGGCGAGACGGCCGATATCCCGGCGATCAGCATCGTCCGAGGCCCTCCCTCGGCCCCAGCATTCGTCGGCGACGACATCGACAGCGACGACGATCAGGGCACCCTCACCTACGAGCTTCTCGGCCAGCCGAGCGGCGGCACCGTCACCAATAATAATGACGGCACCTTCAGCTTCGATCCCGGCCACGACTTCGACGACCTCGCCGAGGGCGAGACCCGCGACGTCACCGTCAGCTACCGCGCCATCGACAGCCACGGCGCCGCCTCCAACGAGGCGACCATCACCATCACGGTGAGAGGTGTCGGCTCGGGCGGCACCTCCGAGGCGCCGGTGGTCGAGGACCAGCGTTTTGCCGTTGCCGAGGAGAGTGTGGCGGGAGCGGCGGTCGGGACCGTGGTCGCCACCGATGCCGACAGCACCGCTCTGTCTTACGCCATCGTCGAGGGCAACGATCTCGGCCTGTTCGCGATCGACGCCGCCACCGGCGCCATCCGCCTGGCGCAGGGCGTCGACGATCCAGAGGTCGGCAGCTATGCCTTGCGCGTCGCGGTCGGTGACGGCGACCACACCACGACGGCCACGGTGACCGTCGATGTCACCCCGGTGAACGATGCGCCGGTCGCGGCCGACGGCGCCGCAACCACGGCCCAAGACACGGCGCTCACCGGCGCCCTGCCCGCGGCGACCGACGCCGAGAACGATCCCGTCGCCTATGCGGTGGGCGCGCAAGCTCTCAACGGCACCGTCGCCATCGCCACCGACGGCAGCTACAGCTACACCCCCAATGCCGGCTTCGTCGGCACCGACAGCTTCAGCTACATCGTCGACGACGGCAACGGCGGCACCAACGAGTATGACATCGTCGTCACCGTGACCCCGGCCGCCCCGCTGCCGGCGGCGCATCCGGACTCCAATCCCACCGACCCGGTGATCGAAGCCGGGGTCGACGAGGCCACCGGCGCGGCCGTCGGCGACGCCACCGCTCGGGCAACGCCCTCGACAACGACACCGGCCAAGGCCTGGCCGTGGTCGGCGTCGTCTCAGGCCTCGCCACCGGGGCGCAATCGGGCGGCGTCGGCACCGCAATCGACGGCACCTTCGGCACGCTGACGCTCGGCGCCGAAGGCCAATGGACCTATGCGCTCGACGACGGGAGAGCCGCGACCGAAGCTCTGGCCCCCGGCCAGGTGGCCCATGACGTGTTCAGCTACACCATCATCGACGAGAACGGCGCCACCTCGACCACGACCTTGATCGTGGCCATCACCGGCAGCGCCGATACGGCGGCCCCGGTGCCGCCTCGCGCCGTCGCCGATATCAATGTCGACGACGCCGTGGTCGAGGCCGGAACCCAGCCTAACGGCACCCCGATCCCGGGCGACGCCACCGCCCAGGGCAACGCGCTTGCCAACGACGAGGGCCAGGGCTTGACGGTGGTCGGCGTTGCCGCCGGTCCGCTCGGCACCACGCCCGGCGCCGGTGTCGGCGATACGATCCGGGGCACCTATGGCACCCTCACGCTCCGCGCCGACGGCGGCTGGGACTACACCCTCGACGACAGCAATGCGGCGACCGAAGCGCTCGGTGAAGGCCAGAAGGCCACCGACGTGTTCAGCTACACGATCCAGGACCCGAGTGGCCAGACCTCGACGGCGCAACTATTCGTGGTCATCAGCGGCTCCAATGACGAAGTGGTGGTGGTCAACACGCCGCCGACCGCCAATCCCGATACCAATGACGGCGACCCGGTGATCGAAGCCGGCACCGACGCCACAGGTATGCCCATCACCGGCGATCCGACCGCGACCGGTAACGTGCTCGCCAACGACACCGATCCCGACATCGCCACCGGCGACATGCTGAGTGTCGCGGGGATCGTCTTTGGCGTCGCCACCGGCAACCAGACCGGCGGCATCCCCGCCGACCCGATCGACGGCACCTATGGCACGCTCTCGATCAATGGCCAGGGCGAATGGACCTACACGCTCGACAACGACCGGCCAGCCACCGAGGCGCTCGCCCAAGGTCAGCAGGCCACCGAGGTGTTCACCTACACCGTCCGCGATGCGGCGGGAGAGCTCTCGACCACGACCTTGAGCATCGTTGTCACCGGCACCGAGGACGCCGCAGCAAACCAGGCACCGGATGCGGTCGATGACATGGTCACCGCTCCGGCCGGGGCCTCGACTTTGACCATCAATGTGCTGGACAACGACTCCGACCCCGACGGCGATCCGCTCTCCATCGTGCCGGACTCATCGACCCTGCCGGCCGGCGTATTGGGGCAGGCCATCGACACCAACGGCGATGGCATTCTCGATGCGATCCAGGTGAGGCCTGCGACCGGCGCGACATTCCCGGCGGCGTTTGATTTCCAATATACCATCAGCGACGGCAAGGGCGGCATGGACACCGCAACGGTGACGGTGACGGTCCCAGCCGAGAACACCCCGCCGGTCGCCAATGACGACCCCGTCGAGACCGGTGAAAATACCGCCCTTGAAATCAACCTTGCCGATCTGACCGCCAACGACACCGACGCCAATGGCGATCCTTTGACGGTGACGGCGATCAACGGAGTCCTTCTCGCCGACATCGCCGAAGGCGACGCCATCACGCTCGACTCCGGGGCCCTCCTCGCTCGTACCAGCGCGACGACGTTCTCCTATGATCCGGGGACGGTGTTCGACTCGCTCAACCCGGGAGAGACGGCCGCTGACCAGTTCAGCTACTCGATCTCGGACGGCCGCGGCGGCGAGAGCACCGCCAACGTCAACATCACCATCGACGGCGAGAACGATGCGCCGATTGCCGTCGCCGACATCGCGACCGCGGCCTCGCCGGGACCGCAGACGCTGATCTATTTCTCGGCGCAAGGGAACTTCCTGGAGACCGGCGGCGGAACCGAGCTTTACGCCTTCAATCCGGCGACGGGCGAACTCAAGCTCGTCGCCGATCTGGATAGTGTCGATAGCAGAGGGTCGGACCCGCAACAGCTGACCCCCCTGGACGGCAAGCTCTACTTCGTTGCCAACGGCAACGATGCCGCCGGCGACGTCGGCTACGAGCTGTTCGTCTATAACCCGGCAACGAACGAAACCAAGCTCGTCGCCGATATTTTTGACGGATCGGGCGATTCGGCCCCGTCGGACCTCACGGTCATCGACGGCAAGCTTTATTTCCAGGCGACCAGCATCGACGCGGGCAGCGAACTTTACGTCCTCGACCCCGCCACGGACGAGGCCGTGCTGGTCAAGGATCTCAACCCCGGACCCAACGATTCATACCCCACTGAGCTGACGGGCCTCGACGGCAAGGTCTATTTCTTTGCCGATGACGGCGTCACGGGCCAAGAACTTCGCGTGCTCGGCCCCAGCACCGGCGAAGTCTCGCTGATCGCCGATCTCAACGAAGGATCAGGCTCGGCAGACGCCATCAGCATCATGGCGATCGGCGGCAAGCTTTATTTCGCCGCGCGCGACAACACCACGGCTGGCGGCGATTTCGGCGTCGAGCTGTTCGTCTACGATCCGACCAGCGGCGATGCGCCCACCCGCGTCACCGATCTCAACCCCGGCGCCGCCAGTGCGTATCCGGACGGGTTCACGGAACTCGACGGCAAGATCTATTTCAGCGCCAACAATCCCGACACCGGCCGCGGGGTCTATGTCTACGATCCGACGGGAAACACGACGACGGCGGTTCCGGACGCGTCTCCCGGCGTTCCCCTCCTTTCCGAGGGCCAGATCTCGGCGCTCGACGGCAAGCTCTATTTCGTCGCGGAGGCCACTGACCCCGACACCGGCGACACCGCCGCCGAACTTTACGTCTACGATCCCGTCACCGGGAGGACCACTCTGATCCCAGGGCCGTCGGATTCGCCCGGAGGCTCGAGCCCCGAGAACCTCACGGTGCTCGACGGCAGGATCTTCTTCACCGCCGACGGCAACAATGCCACCGACGGCGATGTCGGCCGCGAGCTTTATGCCTACGACCCTGCGACCGGCGACATCACGCTCATCGCCGATTTGAATCTCGGCAACACCGACGACAGTAGCAGGCTCGCTCTCGCCGATGCCGGACCGTCCGCGGGCTCGTCGGCAACCGAGCTCACGGTGGTCGACGGCAAGCTCTATTTCTCCGCCATCGGCAACAACAGCGTCGACGGCAATGTCGGCCGCGAACTCTACGTCTACGATCCCGCCACCGACACAACGACGCTGGCCGCGGACGTCAACACCGACCCGGTGATCCCGCGCTTCAAGGACGTCACGACCGCGGTCATCGGCACCAACATCTATTTCGTCAGCCCCGGCGACAACGCAACGGACGGCAACATCGGGGTCGAGCCCTATGTGCTCGATACCCTCACCGGCGAAGCAAGGCCCCTCATCGACTTGGTGCCCGGCCCAGGCAGCTCCAATCCGAGCCAATTCACGGTCATCGACGGCAAGCTCTATTTCACGGGCACCACAGAGTCTGGGGCGGGGCTGTACGTTCACAATCCCGCCGACGAGACGACGACGCTGGTCACCGATCCCGCCACCCTGCAAGCCGGGACCGATATTGAGTTGATCACGGGTGCCGGCGGCAAGGTCTATTTCACGGCCTACGCCAGCGACGGGACCAACGATCTTGGCCGCGAGCTGTTCGTCTACGACCCGGCGAGCGGCAACCCTGCGAGCCTCGTCGCCGATCTGAACCCCGGCGCCAACGGCTCCTACCCGAGCGACCTGACGGTCATCGACGGCAAGCTTTATTTCACCGCCGAATACAATGACGGCACCGTGGACTTTGGGCGCGAGCTGTTCGTGCTCGATCCCAACGACGGCACGCCAGTCCTCGTCGACGTGAATCCCGGCGCGAGCGGCTCGAACCCGGGCCAGCTCACGGAGTTCGACGGCAAGATTTATTTCGCCGCTGATGGCGTCAACGACTCCGGCGACAGTGTTGGCCGCGAACTCTATGTGCTTGACCCTGCGACCAACGAGGCAACGCTGGTCGCCGATCTCCAGCTGGGGAGCGGAAGCTCGTTTCCGCAAGAGTTCACCGCCGTCGACGGCAAGCTCTACTTCACGGCCGTGGGCAACGACGGCACCCCTGACGGCAACGTCGGCCAAGAGCTTTACGTCATCGATCCCACGGTAGGCCCCGATCCGACCCTGGTCGCCGATCTCAGCCCCGGCAACGCCAGCTCTTCGCCAAGCCAGCTGACGATAGTCGGCGACAAGCTCTATTTCAGCGCGACGGGTCCTCAAGGCACCGAGCTCTACGTGATCGATCCGGCTGTTGGACCCGACCCCGTTCTCGTCGCCGACCTCTCGGTCAGTGGAGATTCCTACCCGAGCGACCTCATGGTGCTCGACGGCAGGCTCTACTTCGTCGCTGAAGGCGACGACGGCAATGAAAGCACCGGCTCCGAACTTTACGTGGTCGATCCCGACACCGGGCAGGTCGAACTTGTCCCCGAAGCCTACGCCGGCGATGGCAGCTCGAATCCGGACCAAATCACGGCCTTCAACGGCAAGATCTATTTCTCCGCCGATGGCAACAACCCCACCGACGGCGTCGTCGGCCGCGAACTCTACGTCTACGATCCGGTCGCCAAGACCACCACGCTCGTCGCCGACCTCAACATCGCCCAGGGCTCGAGCGGCGGCAAAAGCGAAATCTCCGTCGAAGCGGCCCTTGCGGCCCCGAACACCGCCGGTAGCTCGAATCCGACCGCGCTCACGGTCGTCGACGGCAAGCTCTACTTCACGGCAGCCGCCTATAACGAAACCGATGGTCTCGTCGGTCAGGCGATCTATGTCATCGACCCGGCGGTCAGCGAGACGCCGGTGCTCGTCGCCGACGTCGATGCGCGGACCACGGCCGCTTCCTCGCCGCGAGATCTCACCGAGCTCACGGCGGATGGGCTCCCCGAGGCGAGCGGCAACGTGCTCGACAACGACACCGACGTCGACACCGGCGACACTTTGACGGTCGTCGGCGTCCAGGCCGGGGCCCTGTCCGATCCGATCTCCGGCAATGTCGGCACCGAAATCGATGGCCGCTACGGCACGCTGGTGCTGAACACCGACGGCAGCTGGACCTATGTGCAGGATTTCGGCGCGCCCTCGACGGGCAATCCGGGCGAAGACGTGTTCAGCTACACCATTCGCGACGCGTCGGGGGTGACCTCGACCACGACGCTGACCATCGCGGTCGTCCCCGGGACCGACGAGAATCGGGCCCCGGTCGCCACTGGCGAGGCGACGGACATCAGCCAGGACGACGTCCTCACCTTCAAACTCTCCGACCTCCTCGCCAACGACCGCGACCCGAACGGCGACACCCTGACGGTGACCAAGCTCGCCAACATCGATCTCGCCACCTTCCCCCCGGGATCGGTTCTGAGCGATGACGGCCTGACCCTCACGCGGGTCGACGACGACACCTTCGTCTTGGACCTCAAGGGAAGCCTTAACAGCCTCGCCGAAGGCGAGTCGCAGACGGGACACCTCAAATACACGATCTCCGACGGCAAGGGCGGCACGGCCACGGCAGTGTTCGACATCACGGTCCATGGCCGCAACGACGCGCCGGTGGCCGTCGCCGATACCGCGAGCGTGATCCCGTTCATCTATTTCTCCGCCGAATCAACCACTCTCGAAGGCACCAGCGGGCGTCAGCTCTACGCCTATGACCGGTCGACGGGCACGACCACGCTCGTCTCCGACGTCAACGACATCGACCGAGGTGGCAGCTCGCCGGAACAGATCACCGATTTCGCCGGCAAGGTCTACTTCGTCGCCAACGGCAACAATCCGACTGACGGCGAGGTCGGGCAAGAGCTATATGTCTTCAATCCGACGACCGGCGAGACGAAGCTCGTCGCCGATCTTTGGCCCGGAGCCGACGGTTCCTCCCCCACGGACCTCACCGTTCTCGACGGCAAGCTCTATTTCGTCGCCGAGAGCGATCCCGGCGTCATCCAGATCTATACCATCGACACCCTCCCCCCGGCAGCCCGAGCCCCGTTACCGATCTCGATCCCGGATCGTCGATCAGCGAGCTGACCCCCTTCAACGGGCTGCTCTATTTCGCAGGTTCCCTCGACGCCGATGGCAGCGAGCTCCGCGTTCTCGATCCGACCACAGGCCAGATCACTGTGGCCGCCGACGTCAATTCGGCCGGCGCGTCCAGCCCGAGCGGCCTCACCGTGATCGACGGCAATCTCTACTTCAGCGCCAATGGCGATAGCGGACGCGAGCTTTACGTCCTCGACGCCACGGCGCCCGAAGGGGCTCGCCTCATCGCCGACCTCAATACGGGCAGCTCGAACCCGCAAGAGCTCACTTTGGTGGACGGCAAGATCTATTTCGTGGCCACCGGCAGCACCACCGATGGCGATGTCGGACAGGAGCTCTACGTCTATGATCCCGTCGCCGGTACGACGACGCTCGCGGAAGACATCATCACCGGTCCCGAAAGCTCGTCGCCGCGCCAGCTCACGGCGGTCGGCACCGAGCTTTATTTCCTGGCGGACACCCGCGACGAAAACGGCGATCTCGTCACCGCGCTGTTCCTCTACGACGCCACAACTGGCAAGGCGATCGAGATCCCGTCCACGCTACCAAATGGCTCGGCAGAGCCGGGCGAACTGACGGCGCTCGAGGGCAAGCTCTATTTCGCCGCCGACGGCACCAACATGGCCGGCGACGACGTCGGCCGGGAGCTTTACGTCTACGATCCCGCGAGCGGAACCACGACGCTCCTCGCCGATCTGAACCAAGGCAGCGCTTCAAGCATCTCCAAGTTGGCGTTGGTTGGTGGTTCGAGCGGCGCGAATGGCGATCCGGCCGAACTCACGGTCATCGACGGCAAGCTCTACTTCACTGCCGTAGGCAACAACCCCACCGACGGCGGCGTGGGGCGGGAACCTTATGTCTACGATCCGACGACGGGCGTCGTCAGCCTCGTCGCCGACGTGCGCACCGACCCAGACACTCCCCGGGGCAGCAGTTCGGGGGGGCCCGTCGTCATCGACGGCCACATCTACTTCACCGCGGACGTGGTCAATCCCACCGACGGCAATCTCGGTCAGGAGCTCTACGTCATCGACTCCGCCACGGACGTGGGCATGCCGGTGACCGATCTCGCCACCGGTCCCGCCAACTCGACCCCAAGCGAACTCACGGTGATCGACGGCAAGCTCTACTTCAGCGCCGAAGGCAGCAACCCCACCGACGGCAATGTCGGCCGTGAACTTTACGTCTACGATCCGGCGAGTGGCGCGAGCACGCTGATCGCCGATCTCGCCACCGGCGAGGACGGATCGGACCCGAGCTCGATCACGGCGCTCGCCGGCAAGGTCTATTTCGTCGCCTACGGCAACAACGCCATCGACGGCGAGGTGGGCCAGGAACTTTATGTCCACGATCCATTGACCGGCGCAACACGACTCGTCGCCGATATTTACGCCGGCGTCGACGGTTCGTCGCCTGATCAGCTGACCGTGGCTGGCGGCAAGCTCTATTTCGTCGCCGAGGGCAACGACGGCACGACCGGGACCGGGCGCGAACTCTACGTTCTCGACCCCACCACCGATAATGCCTCCCTGGTGGCCGACCTGAATGAAGGGGGCGGAGGCTCCTATCCGGAAATCCTCGCGGTGATCGACGACAAGCTCTATTTCACCGCCGAAGGCAACACCACCACCGACGGCAATGTCGGCGGCGAGCTCTATGTCCTCGACCCGACGGATGGCATTCCGACCCTCGTCGCCGATCTCTATGAAGGCAGCAATGGGTCATACCCACGTGATCTCACCGCTTTTGACGGCAAGATCTACTTCGTCGCCTACGGCAACAACTCGACCGACGGCGCCGTCGGTGGCGAGCTCTACGTCTACAATCCCGCCGATGGCACCACAGCGCTCGTCAGCGACCTTTATGCCGGGATCAACGGATCGTACGCCAGCGACCTCACGGTGCTCGACGGCAAGCTTTATTTCGCCGCCACTGCCACCAACGGCATGGGCGCCGACATCGGACGCGAGCTGTTCGTCATCGACCCGGCCGCGGGCGGTGTCCCCGACCTGGTGGCCGATCTCTCTACCGATCCAGGCGGGGCGCAGCCGGATGAGCTCACCGTGCTCGACGGCAAGCTCTATTTCACCGCCGACGGCAACAACGACACCGACGGCGATGTCGGCCGGGAACTCTACGTCCTCGACCCCGGCACCGGCGATATCACTCTGCTCCCTGAAGCCTATACGGGCAGCGGCAGCTCGAACCCGCGCGAGCTCACCGTGCTCGACGGCGTGCTCTATTTCGCCGCGACCGGCAACAACGCCACCGACGGCAATGTCGGCGAGGAGCTCTACTCCTACGATCCCGCGACCGGACAGACGACGCTCGTCGCCGATCTCAACACCCTGATCGCCGCGAGTGGCGGCGGTGCCCAGGAGGCCAAGATCGCAGCGACAGGTCCCTCCACGACCTCTACAAGCTCAGCGCCGAGCGACCTCACGGTGGTCGACGGCAAGCTCTACTTCACCGCGGTGGGCGCCAACGAAGTTGACGGCATCGTCGCGCGCGAAGTGTATGTCTACGACCCCGCCACCGGCGAGACCACGCTGGTCGCCGATATCTCGACGCGGACGCTCGGATCCGATCCGGCCGAGTTCACGCCGGCCGGCGGCGGCATGACGCTGAACGGCAACGTGCTCAGCAACGACACCGACGTCGACCATGCCGACATGCTGATCGTCGTCGGCGTTGAGGCGGGAAATTCGAGCGATCCGGTCTCCGGCAATCTCGACCAAACGATCGCGGGTCTTTACGGCACGCTCGTGCTCCATGCCGACGGCAGCTGGACCTACGACCAGGATCTCGGCGCGCCGCAGCCAAGCGATCCGCAACTCGACGTCTTCACGTACACCATCGCCGACGAGGCGGGCGCGACCTCGACCACGACGCTCAGCATCACGGCGCAGCCGGCCGTCGATTTGGCCCCGGTCGCCGGGGACGACGCCATCACCGCCAGCGAAAACGACCTCATCACCATCAGCCTGTCGCAACTGCTTGCCAATGACAGCGATCCGGATGGCGACCCCCTGACCGTGACGAATATCGGGGGCATCGATCTCGCGACCTTCCCGCCGGGGTCGGTCATGACCTCCCACGGCACGACCGTAGCGCGGCCCGACGCCGACACCATCACCGTCGACTATGGCGGAGCCTTCGATCAGCTCGGCGCCGATGATGCACAGGTCAACGAGGTTCCCTACCTGATCTCGGACGGTAGAGGCGGCACCACCACCGGAACCCTCACCCTCACAATCAGCGGTGTGAACGACGCGCCGGTCGCCGTCGCCGACACCGCCACAACCGCGCCGCAGCAGCTGGTCTACTTCAGCGCCACCGGCAGCTCTGCCACAGGCGCTGAACTTTACGTCCTCAACCCTGCCACCGGGACTGCGGAGCTCACCTCCGATCTGAACCCCGGGACGGCCTCTTCCTCGCCTACGGAGCTCACCGTCCTCGACGGCAAGCTCTATTTCAGGGGGCTCACGGCGACCAACGGCAGCGAGCTCTATGTTTACGATCCCGCCACCGGTGAGACGACGCTCGTCGCCGACCTCGCCGACGGGACGGCAGGTTCTGGGCCGACCGAACTTACCGTCCTCGACGGCAAGCTCTATTTCCGGGCGACCGGCAACAACGCCACCGACGGTAGCGTCGGCATCGAGCTTTACGTCCACGACCCCGTTGCCGGAACCACCACGCTGGTTGCCGATCTCAACACCGGGCCTAGCAATTCAATCCCGCAACAGTTTGCGATCCTCGACGGCAAGCTCTATTTCGACGCGTTGGGCAACAACGCCATCGACGGTAATGTTGGCCAGGAGCTCTACGTCCTCGACCCTGCGGTCGGCACGCCTACGCTGGTTGCCGATCTGGTGTCCGGGCCCAGCGGCTCGTCCCCAGTTCTGCTAACGCCCCTCGACAGCAAGCTCTATTTCCGGTCTGGCGGGTCGCTCTACGTCTACGACCCGGCCGCCGGCACCCCAACTCAAGTCCCCGATGTGGGGTCGCCGTCGTCGCTCACGGTTCTCGACGGCAAGCTTTATTTCAGCGGGACCGGCAGCGCCGGCAACGAGCTTTACGTTCTCGATCCAGCCACTGGTGCCGCCACGCTCGTCGCCGATGTCAATCCCGGGGGCTCCGGCTCAAACCCGAGCCAGCTCACGGCCCTCGACGGCAAGCTCTATTTCGCGGCGGCTGGCAACAACGCCACCGACGGCAACGTCGGCAACGAGCTTTACGTCTACGACCCGGTCGCGGGGACCACCAACCTCGTCGCCGATCTCAATGCCGGGTCGGCCAGCTCCAACCCGACCACCAACTCGACCTCACTCACGGTGTTCGACGGCAAGCTGTATTTCGCGGCAACGGGCAACAACGCCATCGACGGCAATGTCGGCCAAGAGCTTTACGTCCACGATCCAGCCACGGGTCAGACTGCGCTCGTTGCCGATCTGGTCGAGGGGTCCCAGGGTTCCTTTCCGGCCGCATTCAGCGTGATCGACGGCAAGCTCTATTTCACCGCAGCTGGCAACAACGCCACCGACGGCAGCACCGGATCCGAGCTTTATGTGCTCGATCCAGCCATCGGCACGCCCACCCTCGTCACCGATCTAAACAGAGATCCGTCCAACAGTTCGCCTAAACCGAATTTCACCTCTCTCGACGGCCAGATCTATTTTGCGGCTGACGGCGTCAACCACATCGACGGCAATATCGGCAGCGAGCTTTACAAACTTGATCCGGCGACCGGCGCCACGGCGCCAGTGACCGATCTTGGCGCCGGAGCTTTGAACTCGACGCCGGGCGCCCTCACGGTGCTCGACGGCAAGCTCTATTTCACCGCGACTGGCAACAACGTCACCGACGGCAATGTCGGCCAAGAGCTTTATGTCCTCGACCCGGCAACTGGCGCCACGATGCTCATCTCCGATCTGAATAGCGGATCCGCGAATTCTTCTCCGAGTGAACTCACGGCGTTCGACGGCAAGCTGTATTTCTCAGCGATTGGAAACAACGCCATCGACGGCAATGTCGGCCAGGAGCTGTTCGTCTACGATCCCGTTGCCGGCACCACAAGCCTCGTCACTGATCTGACCTCCGGACCGAACGGCTCAAGTCCGACCGGTCTCACGGTCCTCGACGGCAAGCTCTATTTCTCAGCAACCGGCAACAACGCCACCGACGGCAATGTTGGCCAAGAGCTTTACGTCCTCGATCCGGCTGTCGGAACGCCAACACTCGTCGCCGATCTCAATAGCGGGTTGGGCAACTCAAGTCCGACCGGTCTCACGGTTTTGGACGGCAAGCTCTATTTCGCAGCGACCGGCAGCAACGTCATCGACGGCAATGTCGGCCGAGAGCTCTATGTCCTGGATCCGGCTGTGGGGACGCCGACCCTTGTCGCCAACCTGAACACGGGGAGTGGTTCCTCAACCCCGGGCAACCTTACGGTGGTTGACGGCAAGCTCTATTTCACCGCAACTGGCAACAACGCCACCGACGGCAATGTTGGCAACGAGCTTTACGTTTACGATCCCGCCGTCGGCACTGCCACGCTGGTTGCCGATCTCAATACCGGAACCGGCAGTTCCTCTCCGTTTAGTCTCACGGCTTTCGACGGCAAGCTCTATTTCAGCGCAACCGCCAACAACGCCACCGACGGCAATGTCGGCAACGAGCTTTACGTCCATGACCCCATGACCGGCACCACCACGCTGGTTGCCGATCTCAATGCCGGAACCGGCAGTTCCTCTCCGGTTAGTCTCACTGCTCTCGACGGCAAGCTCTATTTCGCCGCCACCGGCAACAACGCCACCGACGGCAATGTCGGCAACGAGCTTTACGTCTATGACCCGGCGACCAGCGACGTCGCGCTGGTTTCCGATCTCTCTGCCGGGACGACCAGCTCCAGCCCGAGCGACCTCGCCGTAATCGACGGCAAACTGTATTTTACAGCGATTGGAGACAATCCTACCGACGGCGCGGTGGGCCGCGAGCCTTACGTTTACGACCCGGCGACCGGCGCCGTCTCGCTGGTCGCCGATCTGTCACAGCGCACTTCGAGTTCAACCCCGACCGGAACGACCGGCCTTGACGGCCCGCCCGTGGCGACCGGCAACGTCCTCGACAACGACCCCGATGTCGATCGGGGCGACACCAAGACGGTGGTCGGGGTCGAGGCCGGAACGGCGACTGGCGCGATCTCAGGCAATGTCGATACCGAGATTGCAGGCCGTTACGGCACGCTGGTTGTGCATGCTGACGGCAGCTGGGTCTACGTGCAAAATCTTGGCTCGCCCGCGACGGGCGACCCGACGACCGACGTGTTCAGCTACACCATGGCCGACGCGGCGGGCTCGGACGCGACCACGACTCTGACCGTCGATGTCGGCGGCGGCAACACGCCGCCAGCGCTCGGCGGACTCGAACCGGCAGCGCTTGACTTCACGGAAAACGATCCGGCCACCCCGGTCGCCAGCGACATCGCGGTCAATGACGACGGCAATCTCGTCGGCGCAACGATCGCGATCAGTGGCTACGCGCAGGGCGAGGATTTCCTGGCGCTCTCGATCCCAGTAGCCGGGATCAGTGCGGTCTTCGACGACCAGTCCGGCGTGCTGACGCTCTCCGGCACCGCAACCCCTACGGAGTACGAACAGGCTCTGCTGGCGGTGACCTATCAGGATATTTCCGACAATCCGATTACGGAAGCGCGCACGCTGACCTTCACCGTCGATGACGGCGTGAACCTCAGCGACCCCGTCAGCCGCGATGTCTTCGTGGTTGCGGTCAACGACGCTCCGGACATTAATCCGCAAGTCTTCAGTAGCGATGACAACGGCATCGCCGGAGCCTCGCTAGGATTTGTCGCGGCGAGTGACCCGGAGAACGACCTGCTCAATTATCAGATCACCGGCGGTGCTTCCGATCTGATTTCGATAAATCCAACGACGGGTGAGCTCAGCCTCGCCCGCGACGCGGACGCTGCTGATATCGGCAACCACGCTGTCACCGTTGAGGTTAGCGACGGGGAGCTCAGTGGCACGGCGAAGATCAGCCTGGTGGTCTCCACTGCCGGCAACGACGCGCCGGTCGCTCAGGACGACATCGTCTCGACCACGACGGGCGTCGCCGTCTCCATCGACGTGTTGGGGAATGACACCGATGCAAACGGCGACAGCCTGACGATCACCAATGCCACCCCCGCCAATGGCTCGGTCACCATCGGCGATAGCAATGGCGACGGCATCCAGGACCTGATCTACACGCCTGATCCGGGCTTTAGCGGCACCGATGGCTTCAGCTATGCGATCGACGACGGCAATGGCGGCACCGATATGGCCACGGTCACAGTTGTCGTGGCGCAGGAAGTGGTCGCAGAACCGGGCACGCCGACGCTGAACGGGCATGTCGGGCCCGACCGCTTCGTCTTTCATCTCGGCGACGGACCCGTGACCATCGCCGACTTCGAACCCGGAGCGCAGGGCGAGATCGTCGATCAAATTCAGATCTCCGGGTTCACCGGCCTCGATTTCAATACGCTCGACACCAACCAGGACGGCGTGCTCGATCCGATGGATGCCGCCATCACCGGCGACCAGAACGGCATCACGCTCCATCTGGGTACCGATGACGCGCTAGCCGTCGCCAATGTGAGCGTGCTCACCGACGACGATCTGCTGTTCTCGTGAGGTCAATGCATGCCCCGAGGTGCGCCAGCACCTCGGGGCGCTTCAGGAGGAGCTTTTGCCATCGCATTTGGCCAAATCAAGCCAAGTCCTAACATAGGTTAGCGCCCGCTCGGCGGCGTGGACCTACACTTTTGAAAGGCTAGCGATAACGGGCTCGCGGGCGCGCGCCGGCGCCCACCCGATCCCAGATCCAGGGAGGGATCGACCATGTGGAACTTCTGGAATTTCGCGCCGAACGCCAAGAACGATAGCTACAGCACCAACGAGGGCGGCGTTCTGCATGTCGGCTCCGCGGCGAGCATCCTCAAAAACGACACCGATCTCAATCGCGATCAACTGACGGTCGTCGAGGTCAATGGGACGGCGACGGTGGGGTCCACGGTGACGCTGCCCTCCGGCGCCACGGTGACCCTCAACGCCGATGGCACCTTCGACTACGATCCCAACGGCCAGTTCGATTATCTCGGCGACGGCCAGACCGCGACCGACAGCTTCAGCTATCGCGTGGCGGACGGCCATGGCGGCTTCGATACCGCGACGGTGTCCGTCAAGATCAACGGCGTCGGACCGGTCGACAAGAAGCCGATCGCGCTTCCCGACCTCGACCAGGCGACCGCCGGCGAAGGCGACACCCACGGCAACGTCATCACCGGCCAGGATCCGGACGGCGGCGCCAACAAGCTGCTGTTGCTGCCGGACGCCCAGGGCGACGGCCCGGCCATCATTCGCAGCATCAGCCATGACGGCGCCACCTATACGCTGAGCGCCGACAAGACCACGGTGACCGTGAGCGGCACGCCGTCTGGCGCCTGGTCCTACGACGACACCACCGGCGACCTCACCATCACCACCGATCTCGGCGGCACGCTCAAGATCAATCTCGATGGCGCGACGCCCGGCGACTACACCTACACGCCGCCGGCGAGCATCGGCTCGGGCTGGTGGCAGAGCCTGCCGCCGTTCCTGCAGGACCTGTTCAACTTCAAGCTCGAGACCTTCGCCTACAAGATCGAGGACACCGACGGCGACACCTCGACGTCGCTGCTGACGGTCACGGTCAATGAAGGCGAGCACGCCGGCGAACCAGGCGCCGTCAGGCGCCGACTCCACCATTACCACGCTCGAGGATACGCCCCATACCTTCACCACGGCCGAGTTCGGCTTCAGCGATACGGACGGGAACGCGCTGCTCGCGGTCACGATTACGACGCTGCCCATCGGCCGGCGCGCTGACCCTCGACGGTGCGGCGGTCACCGCCGGCGACGCCATCAGCGCCGCCGACATCGCCGCCGGCAAACTCCTGTTCACGCCCGCGGAGAACGACAACGGCACCGGCTACGCCTCTCTCACCTTCCAGGTGCAGGACGACGGCGGCACCGCCAATGGCGGCGTCGATCTCGACCAGACGCCCAACACCATCACCATCGACGTCACGCCGGTGAACGATGCGCCGGAGTCGGGTTTTGGCGCCAACTCCTTGTTCGAGGACACGCCTCGGGTCTTTAGCCTCGCCGACTTTCCCGTGTTGGACGATGCCGACACGCCGCCGAACGCCCTGCTCGCGGTCAAGATCACAACGCTGCCGAGCCACGGCATTTTGACGCTCGACGGCGTCGCCGTCGCGGCCGGCGATTTCATCTCGCCCGAGGACATCGCCGCCGGCAAGCTCGTGTTCACGCCGGAGGCGAACTCCACCGCCAGCACGTCCTTCACCTTCCAGGTTCAGGACGACGGCGGCACCGCCAATGGCGGCATCGATCTCGACCCGACGCCAAACCAGATCTCGTTCACGTACATTCCGGTCAACGATGCGCCGGTGGCCGTGGACGACGTGGCCGCGACCAACGAGGACGTTCCGGTCAATATCGACGTGCTCACCAACGACTCCGACGTCGACAGTCCGACCTTGTATGTGGCCGAGGCCTCGGCCGCGCACGGCACCGTGGTCATCGAGACCGACGGCACCATCACCTACACGCCGGACGCCAACTTCAACGGCACCGACACCATCGACTACACGGTTGCCGACGGCGACATTTTCGTCGCCGGCACCAAGACCGACACCGCGAAGGTCACGGTCACCGTCAATCCGGTCAACGATCCGCCGGAGACGCCAAGTCTCTCACTCGGCACGATCGCTACCGGGGGGAGCCGGATCATCACCGCCGACGAGATTCTGGGGCACGTCACGGACATCGACAGCACGACCGTCACGCTTGAGTCGCTGGAGATTCAGTCCGGCGCCGGCACGCTACAGGATATTGGTATCGGCCAACTGGCTCTATACCGGCGTGGCTGGCGACACCAGCGACGTGGTGTTCGCCTACACGGTGAGCGACGGCGCGGCTCAGTCTACGGGCAGGCCCTGCTCAACTTGAATAGCCCGATCACCGCGTCCGAGATCGATCTCGGCAGCGGGCTCGAGGACACTCCGCAGACCTTCACGTTCGGCAAATTTCCTCGCCGGCGTCGACGATAACGACGGTCCGTCGGTTGGTGTGACCTCCGTTTCCGTCGATCCCGCATTCGGCGTGTTGCAACATACCGGGCCGACCTGGACCTTCATCCCGGCCGCCAACTATTCCGGGCCGGTCACGTTCACCTATACCGTCTCCGACGGGCTTTCCTCGGCAACGTCGACGGCGACATTCACCGTCACCCCGGTCAACGACGCGCCGGATTCGGCTTTCAGTCGGCCGTATCCTAACCGAGGACACGCCTTACGCTTTCGTCCTGGCCGACTTCGCCATTTTTGATGACGCCGACTCGCCGCCGAACGGCCTGCTTGCGGTCAAGATCACGACGCTGCCGGACAGCGGCTCCCTCACACTCGACGGCGTCGCCGTTGCCGCCGGCGATTTCATCTCCGCCGCCGACATCGCCGCCGGCAGGCTCGTGTTCACGCCGGAGGAGAACTCCACCGCCAGCACGTCCTTCACCTTCCAGGTTCAGGACGACGGCGGCACCGCCGATGGCGGCGTCGATCTCGACCCGACGCCAGACCAACAGTTCTTCCAAATCAATCCGGTCAACGACGCGCCGGTGGGCGTCGACGACACGGCCGAGACCGACGAGGGTACGCCGGTCAATATCGACGTGCTCGCCAACGACACCGACGTCGATAGCGCCAACTTGACGGTGATCGAGGCCACGGCCGCCAACGGCACCGTGGTCATCGAGACTGACGGCACCATCACCTACACCCCGGACGCCAACTTCAACGGTGTCGATACCATCCTCTACACGGTCGCCGACGGCGATATCCTGGCCGGCAACACCAAGACCGACACCGCCACGGTCACCGTCACCGTCAATGCGGTCAACGACGCGCCGGTGATCGCCGACCAGGCCTTCTCGGTCGCCGAGGAAAGCTCTGACGGGGCGGCGGTCGGCACCGTGCTCGCGACCGACGCCGACGATACCAGCCTGGCCTACGCCATCATCGCCGGCAACGGTCTTGGTCTGTTCGCCATCGATGCCGAGACCGGCGCCATTACGCTTGCCCAGGACGTCGACGACCCGGAAGTCGGCAGCTACGCGCTCACAGTGACCGTGGACGACGGCACCAATCCGCCGCAAGCCGCAACCGTCACCATCGAGGTCACCCCGGTCAACGATGCGCCGGTGGCGGCGCCGGTCGATCTCGGTGCCATCGACGAAGACGGCTCGCGCCTCATCACCCCTCAGAGCTTCTGGCCGGCGTGACGGATGTCGACGGCCCAGCGGCGACCATCACAGCCCTCTCGATCCAGTCCGGCAGCGGCACCTTGGTCCAGCATCTTGATGGCACCTGGACCTTTACGCCAACAGCCGACGACGACACCGATGTCACCTTCGCCTACACCGCCTCGGACGGCGAGTTCAGCGCCTCATCCACCGCGACCCTCGACCTCACTCCCGTCAACGACGCACCGGTGGCATCGCCGGTCGATCTTGGCGCCATCGACGAGGATGGCTCGCGCCTCATCACCTCCGCGGAACTCTTGGCCGGCGTGACGGATGTCGACGGCCCAGCAGCAAACATCACCGATCTTGCGACCCAGTCCGGCAACGGCACGCTCGTCGATAATGGCGACGCCACCTGGACCTATACGCCAGCGGCAAACGACGATACCGACGTCACCTTCGCCTACACCGCCTCGGACGGCGAGTTCTCTACGTCCTCCACCGCCAGCCTCGACCTCACCCCGGTCAACGATCCGCCGGTGATCGCCGATCAGGCGTTCTCGGTCGCCGAGGAGAGCCTGACGGGAGCGGCGGTCGGCACCGTGCTCGCGAGCGACGTCGACGATACCAGCCTGACGTATGCCATCACCGCCGGCAACGACCTCGGCCTGTTCGCCATCGATGCCAATACCGGCGCCATCACCCTCGCGCAGGACGTCGACGATCCGCAAGTCGGCAGCTACGCGCTGACGGTGACCGCGGACGACGGCACTAATCCGGCGCAAGCCGGCGACGGTCACCATCGACATTACCCCGGTGAACGACGCGCCGGTGGTCGACCAGGGCATCGCCGGCCAGAACGTCGACGAGGATACGCTGTGGAGCTTCGCCGTTCCGGCCGCGGCCTTTGCCGATGTCGACGGCAATGCACTCACCTTGACCGCGACCCTCGCCGACGGCAGCGCACTGCCTACGTGGCTCACCTTCGACGGCTCGAGCTTCACCGGCACCCCGCCCCAAGACTTCAACGGCGACATCGAGCTGAAGGTGACCGCCAGCGATGGCGAGTTCAGCGCCGAGCAGGCCTTCACCCTTACCGTCAATCCCGTTCCCGATGACCCGGTTGCAGCCGACGACACCGGCACCGGCTTCACCACCGACGAGGAGACCGCGTTCACCACGGATTCGGTGCTCGGCAACGACAGCGACCCCGATGGCGGTTCGCTGATGCTGACGGGGTTCGACGCCACCGGCGCCATCGGCATCTTCACCTATAATGGCGACGGCACCTTCGACTACGACCCCAACGGCCAGTTCGACGCCCTCGGCGCGGGCGAGACCGCAACCGACAGCATCACCTACACCGTGTCGGACGGCACCGGCCGCGAGGATACCGCGACCCTCACGGTGACCATCGACGGCGTCAACGACACACCGCGCACCATCGACGACTTCTTCGGCGCCAATAGCGACTACGACGCCTTCGTGGTCGGCACCGGCGAGGTCTATCTCGGCGTCAACGACGGCGACGGTAACTTCGTGGCCAGCCCCCTGGTGCAGGATGCGCTGACGCGCGACGGCGCGGCCTTCGGCGACCTCAACGGCGACGGCAATCTCGACGTGTTCGTTGCCGGCGCAGGCCGGGAGCGGGTGTGGATCAATGACGGCCAGGGCAACCTGACCCAGGTGATCAATGTCACCCCCTTGAGCGACAACAACAATTACGACGTCGAGCTCGGCGACATCAACGGCGACGGCAAACTCGATGCCGTTGTCGCGTCGGACGGCGTCAACCCAACCCGGATCTGGCTCAACGACGGCAGCGGCACCAACTTCACCGCCGGCGCCAATCTCAGCTACGGCGGCAAGAGCACAACCTATGACGTTGCCGTCGCCGACATCGACAAGGACGGCGACCTGGACATCATCGAGGCCAACGCGGGCGTGAACCGCATTTGGCTCAACCAGGGCGGCGGCGTATTCGCCACCGCTCACGTAATCACCTTCGGCAGCGTTACGGAGAACAGCCGCGACGTGGCCGTGGCCGATCTCAACAATGACGGCTATCTCGACATCTTCATCGCCAACGAGGATGCCGGGAATACGGTCTGGCTCAACAACGGCGACTTGCAGAACCCGGGCTTCACCCAGGTGCCGGGAAGCCTCGGCAACGGCGAGAGCCGCGCCGTCGCGCTCGGCGACCTCAACGGCGACGGTACCATCGACGCCTTCGTCGCCAATTCCGGCACGGCCGGCGGCGCCCCGGACAACAACGGCGCGGCGAACGAGGTGTGGTTCAACGACGGCGACGGCAATTTCACGCAGAGCACGAACAACGGCGTGCCCCTCGGCAATAATACGAGCCTCGACGTCGAGCTCGCCGATGTCGACGGCGACGGCGACCTTGACGCTCTCGTCGCCAACAATGTCGACGGCCAGGCGAACCTGATCTGGTACAACGACGGCGACGGCAATTTCACTTCCGACGGCACCGCGATCGGCGACTTTGCCGCGAGAGACGTGGCGCTGGGCGACATCGACGGCGATGCGGCGCTCGCCGGCGACCAGGTCCATGTGCTCGACGTGCTCGCCAACGACGCCGATCCGGACGCGAGCGATATCCTGACCATCACCTCGATCGATGCCGGCGACCTCGCCGGGGCTCTGACCATCGCCCCGGACGGCCAATCGATCGAGTTCGACCCGAGCGGTTCCGCCGCGGTGCAGGCGCTCGCGCTCGATTCGCTCGGACGGTTCAGCTTCACCTACACGGTTTCGGACGGCCAGGGCGGCACCGACACCGCGAGCGTCGAGGTCACGGTTCGCGGCGTCAACGACGCGCCCGTGGCGGAGGCGCAGGCGGTGGTCGCAAGCTCTGGCGCAGTCTTTTCCGGCACGGTGACGGGGCACGACCCGGATAACGACAACCTCACCTATACGCTGGTCGCTAATTCGGCCGTCAACGGCACGGCAATCGTGCAGAGCGACGGCAGCTTCAACTTCACGCCGGCCTCCGGCTTCGTCGGCGAGGCGTCGTTCCAATTCATTGCCAATGACGGCTCCCTCGACAGCGCCCCGGAGACCGTCACGGTGACGGTTGTGGAGAGGGCGTCCCTCGCCGTCAACACGCTCACCGATGACAGCTACGACGGCGGCACGCTTGCCGAAGAACTCGCTGACGGCGGCGGGCTCTCGTTGCGCGAAGCGATCGGCCTCATCAATGACGGCTCGGTGTCAGAGACCGTGATCACGTTCGACACGAGCATTGCCAGCGGCCAGATCACCGCCGCCGGCGGTCTCACGATTACCGCCGATATGGATATCGACGGCGGCACGCAGGGCATGACCATTGCTTCCAACGGCGCTGGACGCGTGTTCAGCATCGATGGCGGCACCACCGACACTATCAGCGTGTCGCTGAACGCGCTCACCATCACCGGAGGCGGCGGCGTCAATCGCGGCGGCGGCATCCGCGTGTTCGACGGCGACGAGGTCGTCGTCACGAACAGCTTGCTCACCGGCAACGACGCCAACAACTTCGGCGACGCGATCGCCGTCGAGAGCGGCGCGACCGCCATCCTGACCAACACCACCGTGGCCAACAACGGGGTCGGCTCGGCCTATGCCGTGCAATCCGAGGGTAATATTACGATGAACAATGTCACCGTAACCGGGAATGCCCATGGCGTTGCCGTCAACGGTGGTACGGCGACGACGGTGAATTCGATCGTCCTCGGCAACGGCGGCTCGTCGGACTTCGCCGTCAGTGGCTTCGGAACAACCTATGCGTTCAACGGACTCAGCATCATCGGCCAGGGCTCCGACAACGACCCGAGCGACGGCAAGATCGACGGCGTTCCGTCACAAGTGTTTGCAACCATCGCCAACCCAGTGACCGGTTCCGGGGCTTTGGCCGACAATGGCGGAGCGACGCAGACCGTTGCGCTTCGCGACGATCCGTCCAACCCGGCACTCGACGGCGCCATCGGCGGGACCGACAGCGATCAGCGCGGCGTTGCCGCAGTCGACAATGTCGCCGGGACGGGCGACAGCGGCAACAATCGCGACATCGGCGCCTATGAGACGGCGCCCTTCGCGTCGCACGCCCCGATCGCCGCCGACGACGCTTTCACCGGCCCCGAGGACAGCGACATCACCGGCAACGTGCTGGCGGACAACGGCAACGGCGCGGACAGCGATCCGGATAACGATGTCCTCAGCGTGATCGCCGGTTCTTTCGCGAGCGACCAGGGTGGCACCGTCGTCATGGCCTCGGACGGCAGCTTCACCTATTCGCCCGCCGCCAACTTCAACGGCACCGACAGCTTCGACTACCGGGTGACCGACGGCACCCTCTCCAACACCGGCACCGTGGCGCTGACCGTCACGCCGGCCCCCGACGCACCGGTCGCGATCGACGACGCCTTCACCGGCCGCCAGGACAGCCAAATCTCGGGCAACGTTCTCGACGATAACGGTGCCGGCGCCGACTACGACCCCGACGGCGAGGCGCCGACCGCGGTCGAGATGTCGGTCGCAAATCTTGGAGGCGGCGGCATCACCATCAACGAGGACGGCAGCTTCATTTACGCACCTGCCGCCGGCTTCACCGGCACCGAGAGCTTCACCTACACGATCAGGGATCCGGGCGGCCTCGCCGACACCGGCAGGATCACCTTCACGGTGGTTCCGAACGCGGCGCCGGTTGCGACGGGAGACGGCTATTCGCTGGATGAGGACACCACCCTCGCCATAGCCGCCCCCGGCGTGCTCGCCAACGACAGCGACGCCAACGGCGACACGCTTTCCGCGATCCTCGTCAGCGACGTGGCGCATGGCACGCTGATCCTGGGCGCCGCCGGCTTATTCAGATACACGCCCGACGCCAACTACAATGGCCCTGATAGCTTCACCTACAAGGTGAACGACGGACTTGCGGACAGCAATACGGTCACGGTCGATCTCACCGTCAACCCCGTCGATGATCCGGAGACAATCGTCGGCGACTTCTCCGGAGCGGTTTCTGAAGATGGAACCCTGGTCGCCACCGGTTCGGTGAGCATCTCCGATGTCGATGGCGACCTGAGCAGCACCTCCTTCGTGCATACTGTTTTCATCGACCCCGGTTATGGCACGTTCAGTGTCAATGCCAACGGCGATTGGCAGTTCACCCTCGACAATTCCTCGTCGCTGGTCCAACAGCTGGGCACGACTTTTGGCATCCCTCAGACAATTACGCGATCCTACACCGTCCAATCGGTTGACGGCGGCTTGTCGGAGACGGTCGATATCACCATCAGCGGCGCCAACGACGTGGCGACGATCACGGGCGATTCAGCCGGCGTCGTCTCTGCCGGTGGCAAGGCCGAGACTCTGGGACGCTAGCGGTCAGCTCCAGGTCAACGATCCCGATATAGGCGAAAACATTTTCCGACCCTTAGATTATCTCAGCACTCGGGACGTTCACGTATACGCAAGCCGGAAGCTGGACCTTCGTGGTCAACCAACAGAACCCGGACATTCTCGCTCTCGGAGCGGGCGAAATCCTGACGGCGACATTCACGCTGACCTCAGCGGACGGGACCGCGTCCAAGGACGTCGTCATCGAGATCCATCATATGGACTTGATTGACCTCGATCCTAACCTGGCAGCGGCGCCCGGTCCGGGCCTCAACACTCCGATCGTCACCGATCCGATCGCCGACCCGATCCTGCCGCCGGGACCGACCCGCAAGTCGACCCCATCGGCCACCACCGACCCCATCGCCACGTCGTCGCCTGCAACTCCGATCGAGAGCGGCGTTGGCGGCACCGCGGCGGCAGAGACCATCACCACCGCGAGCCTGACGACGGCCGCGGCCCTGAGCACTGACGCTCCAAGCCCCGAGCCGATCACCATCGAGACCACGGCCGTCGAGACGGTCTCCGTCGCCACCGTCGAGGCGACATCCGATCCGACGCCGGCCGTCTCTAGCCTGGGCCCGATCGACTTTTCGGTCGCGGCCGACGGTCTCGATTTCAGACCGAGCCTGGTGCGCGACGGGGGGTCGCCCGGCGACGGCTGGTTGCCGGACCTTGGCGAGCGCCTCGATACCGGCCTGGCAAATGTCTTGCACCACGCCCTCGACCGGATCGGTAGCGATCACCCCGGTGCCGAGCATCTCGCCTCGGTGTTGCAGAGCGTGGTCGACCGGCTCGACGAGCCCGATCACGCCGTCCTCGACTGGCTGCAAAGCCATCTGCGGCGCGCATATGCCCGACGACGCGCCGTTCTCGTGAGGCGTCGTTGCGTCAGCGGGCTACCCTGCCCGGCGCCACTTCGGTGGCGCCGGCCCCCTCTTGCCGAAGGCTGTGCTACCAGCGGAACGTGACGCCCATCACCGGGCCGTGCTGGATCCAGTCGATGCCGTTCTTGCCGTACCTGCCGTTCTCGCTGTAGTCGACGGAGAGCGCGCGATAGCCAAGCACGGTGCGCATCGTGGTGCCGAAGGTGTGGACGTCGAAGCCATAGGTGGCGACGGCCTGCCATGAGAAGTCGCTGCCGGCGCCGAAGCCGCCGACGTCGCCGACCAGGGCGAAGTCGGACCCGGACGCCGTCTGATGGCGCAGGCGTAAGCCGACCACGGGATCGACCCATTCGAGCGTACCGCCCTTGGCGACCAGGAAATTGCGCGAACGCGAGAATTTCAGGCCGAGCCGCTGGAGATCGACCGTCGCCGTGCCGGTGAATTTTAGCGTGATGTCGGCCTGCTGGTTCCAATAGCGGGCGCTGCCCATGACATCGACGGCAGTGAAGCCGGGGCCGCCGCTGTTGGCCCATTTGGCGAGCTCATAAGCGAAGCCAGACTGGATGATGAGCTCTTGGTAGTCGAGCTGCGCCGTGCCTCTGACCCCGAGCTCCAGCTCGGGAAACCGCGCGAAGGGCGTGCGCTTGAAGTCGTAGCTTCCGGGAAAACCGAGATCGGCCCAGACCACGTCGGTGAACAGGCTGAAGGGTCCCTTGCGCGCCTCGAAATAGCCCATCAGCGCGGCGAACGAATCGCTGTCTTGCAGAATCTCGATGAAGCTTTCATCGACGTTGACGGTGTGGCCCCGCGCGGTGGCGTTACCGTTGATACCGGAAAACCAGCCATAGGGCGTGAAGCTGAACTCCCATTTGCCGGGTGGTGGCGGCAGCGGCTGCACCGCCGGCGCCGCATAGGCACCGGGGCCAAGATCGGCGGCCGCGGCCGGGGTCGCAATAGCCATGACGGCGCCAACAAAGAGAAGCGCGAACCGACCTGTACTGTGGCGTAGCATCATGTCCCCCGGCGCCGCTCCTCAAGGAGCACGCCGGGGCCCCGTTTCCCTCAGTGCCTTGAACCAAGGCTAACACCAGGCAATCGCCACGCCTGCGCCATTTGGGCCACAGGGCGCGAGTTTTATCGTTGGTCGGCTGCGCTTCGGCTTGTCGCATCTCAAACATTCCTTGCCGCGCAATCCGACAACGGCGCCAGATTTCAGGACATCGATGTTCTCTTGGCCGCTGTCCGCCGCTGCGGCACAATTGCAACGGGGATGTCGGAACACGACACCGAACGCAGGAACTACCGTGTTCTTCTGGCTCAGGGGATCCTGAACACCGCTGGCTATCAATTCACCAGCGAGAAGCTGGTCCTGCCGTTTCTCTATACCGCTGCGGGATTGCCGGCCGTCTTTTCCGGACTGCTGGTGCCACTCGCGGCCATCGCCAAGCTCGGTGCGCAAATCGTCGCCGCGCCGGTGATCAGCGCGGCGCGCACCAACAAGTGGTTCGTCGGACTCGCAATCGCGACAACGGTGCTGGCGGTGATGCTCATCAGCGCCACCGTCAACACCATGCCGGCCAGCGGCCTCGTTCCGGTCTTTCTGTTCGTGGCAACACTGATGGGGGCGGCCGGTGGCGTCCGGTCCCTCGCCTTCAAGGACATGCTCGGACGGATTCTGCCGATCGGCCGCAGCAACCGGATGCTGTTCATGCAGTCGTCCATCGCCGGCATCATCGCCATTGCCGTCACCCTCGCCTCGCTCGTCATCCTCGCTCCGGGGACATCGGCGATCGCGCATCAGGAGCTGATCTGGCTCGGAATCGGTCTGATGAGCTTGAGCGCGATCGCGATCTTGGCCGTGCGCGAGCCGGCCAAGTCGCAAGCGGGGGAAAGCGGAGATGCGCCGCGAGGCCGCCCCAGTCACATCCAGGACCTGCGCAACGGCTTTCGCATCGCATTCGCGCTCGCGTGGTTCCGGCGCTTTCTCGTGGCGCGAACGCTGTTCCTGTCGATCGAGCTCGCCATGCCGTTTTATTCGATCCACGCGGCGACCTATCACGGCAACAACTCCAGTGGCCTCAACACCTTCGTCATCGCCTCCAGCCTCGGGCTTGTTCTCGGCGGGGTCATTTGGCCGCGCTTCGACCCACGCGCGATCCGGCTGGTTCTCGCCACGGCGGCGATCGTCACCTTGGCCGGCGGAGCCTTGGCGCTGACCATCGAAATGAAGCCGGACCTGCAAACGCCGTTCATCTACGCCCCGGTTTTCGTCCTGGTGGCGATCGGGACCCAAGGCATCTCGACCGGACGCACGCTGTTCCTTACGGATGCGGCGGCCGACAACGAGCGGCCGTTCTGCATTGCCGTCTCCAACGCGGTGACCGGCCTCATCGCCGTCGCGGTCGGCGCGGTCCTTGGCGTCCTCGCCAATCTGCAAGGCGTCGCCTGGCCAATCCTGTCAATGATGGGCTTGAATATTGGCGCAGCCTTGTTGGCCATGACCTTGCACGTTCCCGACAAGACGCCCGAACAAGCGGGAGGGGACGGTGGGCAGCTAGCGCCTTTGACACCCCTCGCGCCACTTGGCAGCGGGCCCGGGCGCCGTTATCAGGGATGAGACCATGGCTTCAAGACCCTCCAAGGTAGACGTGGTGGTCAGGCTCGCCAATGGCGGCCGCCTGACGCCGGAGGACCTTGCCCTGATCGAGGCCATTCGCAAGGAACGCTCGATCCTCGCCGCGAGCCGCACCAGCGGCGTCTCCTATCGCAAATGCTGGCTCATGGTCGATGCCCTGAACCGCACCTTCGAGACGCCGGTATTCGCGACCTTTCCTGGGAGGCGCGGCGGTGGAGCCGAATTGACGCCGTTCGGCGAACGCCTGGTCGCCCTCTACGGCTCCATCGAGCGCCGATCGCGCAGCTCAAGCGCCCAGGCTCTTGCCGAGCTCAACGCGTCTCTCGATCCGGCTTACGAACCACGGGCCAGCGCCGAGGTGCCGGAAGGGCAAGAGCTTCGACCGCGTCTTTCCCGATCGCGACGGACTTGATCATCGCCCAGGCGCTAAGCCCGAGCTCAAGCCCGAGGCGCTCGACCGATTCCGTCGTCACCAGCGCATCAAGCTCGATCGTGCCGAGATTCAGGGCGACGCGCACGTAAGGCAACGCCAGCGGCTCGATGGCGACGATGCTCCCGGGCAGGCGGTTGGTGATCGACACGTCCATGGGCCGCGACAGAGCGACGGAGACATCGCGGGCGAAGATCGTGACCTTGACGCCGGAATCGACGGCGGCGGCCACCATGGGCACGCGAAGTTCGCCGTCGCCGAAATAGAGCGTCGATAGACCGTGCTTCGGGTCGTGCTTCAGCACCCGCGCCACGAGCGTGGTGGCAAAGCCGCTGGTTTCGATCGGGTCTGCGGCACGCGGGCGGACTTCATGGGTCAGCGTAGGCGGCAGTTTTGCCCGAGGTCAATTTGACTGCCGCATCGGCGCGGATTCGGCCGCGCAATGCTTACGACCCTTCCCCGCGCGACGGACGCGCAATCCTCCTGCGACAAAATTCGACTGCGACATTTGCTGCTGCGACATTCGCGGCTGCGACATCGCGCGATGGAAACAACGGGACGCGGCTGTGTTCCGCTGAGGGATGGCCCGTTTCCTCCCCCCAAACTTTCGGGCCTCCGACAAAGGAGATTTGCAATGTTCAGCAAGACCGCAATCCTGCTCGCGGCATCGATCGCGCTCGGCGCGCGCCGCCACCCCGGCGCTCGCCAATTACAGCTACTGCAGCGAGAACCCGAGCGCGCCGAAGTGCCCGGGCAATTTCGATGTCACCAAGGAGTCGTTCTACGTCGCTCCGCAGCACCATCGGAGCACCAGCCACGCGATGAGCCGCCCGGCCCATCACCACGGCTAGCCCCCGCAGAGACGAGGTTGGCAGGATGATCCTGCCAACCTCACCGCGCTTCACGGCTGCGATGCGAGATACGCCTCCAGCTGATCGAAGGTGCCGCCGAAGCCCTGCTGCATCGACGGGAACATGTCGATGAAGGTGGCGCGCTCTTCGGCGGTCGCGTTGAGGGGGTGACCGCGGAGCGTCAGGGTGGTCTTGCCGTTCTCCTCGGCGAGCGTCAGCGTGTTCAGGATCTGGAGGGGGAACGAGTCCTTGAACGGCGCCCGGGTGAGCCCCGCGGCTTCGTCGGAGAACGAGCTGACATAGACGAGCCGTTCCGGTGCCGCGACCTCGCGATAGACGAAGCGGCCCCACATCTCGTGTCCCGGCTGGTAGGTCATGGCGTAGTGGAACACGCCTCCGGGGCGGAGGTCGACCTTGACGACGCGAAGCTTGCAGCCCTTCGGCCCCCACCACGCGGCGAGACGCTCGGGCTCGGTCCAGGCGTTCCACACGACATCGCGCGGCGCGTCGAGGACGCGGCTGACGACGAAGTCTTGATCTGCTGACGACATCTTGGCCTCATTCACTCGGGAAGAATTTTCGGTAGGGCTCGGCTTCGTCCACGGCGCGCGCGAAAGAGGGCCGCGCCAACAGACGCTCCAAATACGCCGCCGCGTTTTGGTGGCTGTCGCGGAAGGGCATCACCAGATCCGCGTAGTAGAGGGCCGGGGCAGCCGCGCAGTCGGCCATGCTGAAACTATTTCCCAGGGCCCAAATCTTTTCCGTCATATCCTTGTCGATCATGTTGAGGGCCGTCCCAAGCAACGCTCTGGCCTCGTCCACGCCTTGCGGATCGGTTCGTCCCGCGGGGCGCAGCCTATCCGCGACGATTTTTTGCATCGGCCCTTGCACATAGAGATCGAAGAAGCGGTCGCGCATGCGTGCTTGCCGCGCGCGATCCGCGTCCACCGGCACCAGCTCGACCTCGCCGGGATAGTGCTGGCTCAGATACTCGATAATGATGCTCGATTCAGGCACCGTGCTGTCCGTTGCCTCGTCGCGGAGAACGGGGAACTTGCCGATGGGCCAAAGGGTCTTGAACTCCGTGCGTTGCGTCTCGTTGCCGAGATCGACGATGTGCCCCTCGAATGCGGTGTCGTTCTCATAAAGGGCGACAAGCACCTTTTGGCAGAAGGACGAAAGGGGATGGAAATGGAGGTGGAGGCTCATGCTGTTTCTCGCCCCACCGGTCCGCGCCCGTCGCCTTGCTTTTGCTGCGCCTGGGCCTGTTGCAGTTTGAGCTTGTGCTCCGATACATACTGATCGAGACGCGCCAAGGTCTGCTTGCCGCCTTCGATGGCGTTATGCTCCTTCAAGACGCGGTCGCGCTCGGCGGCCGTCGGGAACACGGCGCGGAGCGTCACCCTCGTCTTGCCGTCCTCGGTCGCGAATGTGACCGTGGTGGTGAAGCGCACCGGCCCGCCATCGTCGCCATCATCGTGGCGATAGACGAGGCGCTCGGGCCGCACGATCTCCTCATAGGTGATGCGGTTCTCGTAGTCGCGGCCGTCGGGCCCGTGCATGACGAAGCGCCAGACGCCTCCCGGCTTGAACTCCATGCTGGAGGTCGTGGTGGTGAAGCCGTTCGGACCCCACCATGAGGCGAGGTGGGCCGGATCGGTCCAGGCCTCGAACACGAGCTCCTGAGGCGCCGCGATCAGCCTGGTGATGACCATCTCGCGGTCGGCGGTGTCCACGTCCCTATCGATCATGGCGTCCATGCCCTTTCCCCTTCTTCTGCTGCGCTTGCACCTGTTGCAGGTAGACCTCGAGGCGATCGAGACGCTCGTCCCAGAGGCGGCGATAGGTCTCGAGCCAGGTATCGACGGATTTGAGGGCCTCGGGCGCGAGCCTGCAGGGGCGGCGCTGGGCGTCGCGGCCGCGCTCGATCAGGCCGGCACGCTCGAGCACCTTGAGGTGCTTGGAGACGGCCGGGCCGCTCATCTTGAAGGGCTTGGCGAGCTCGCTGACCGTGGTCTCGCCGAGGGCAAGCCTGGCGAGGATCGCGCGCCGGGTGGGATCGGCGAGAGCGGCGAAGGTGGCGTCGAGGCGGTCGGCCGGCATCCGTATATAACCAATCGGTTAAATAACTGATCGGTTCAATACATCGGGAGCCGACCGAAGTCAAGAGCCTTGCCGCGGTGTTCGGATCCCTCCCCAGGCCATAGGGCCGATTCGACTCATCTCTGTCATCGACCGGATGGTAGAGCCGGTGTCCGGGGCGAACGGAGGAACGACGGTGGGGCGACAAAACAGTTTAACGAGGCGCGCGGCGATTGGGCTCGCGGTCGCAGCAGCAGGACTCCTGATTGCCGGGGACGCGCTGTTCGCGCCGGCGTTCGCCAAGCAGCAAGCAAAGAAGCCGGCAAAGAAAAATGCGCCCAGCAAAGCCCAAGCGGCCAAAGGCCCGGCGCAACTCAAGCCCGGCCAATTTCAGTGGACGCCAGACCTGTCGCCGGAAGGCCCCGTCGCGATTATCATCTCGGTGCCGAAGCAGCGCGTTCACGTCTATCGCAACGGCATCCAGATCGGCGTCTCCACGGCTTCGACCGGCAAGGACGGCTACGACACGCCGACCGGCGTATTCACCATCCTGCAGAAGGAGAAGGAGCACTACTCGAGCACCTATAACGATGCGCCGATGCCGCATATGGAGCGGCTGACCTGGGACGGCATCGCGCTCCATGCCGGCAAGCTTCCGGGCTATCCCGCCTCACATGGCTGCGTCCGCCTGCCACCGGCCTTCGCCGAGAAGGTCTATGGCATCACCGAAATCGGTACGCCGGTGATCATCGCCGGCGACGCCACGCACCCGGCGACGGTGGTCGATCCCGGCCTCCTGCTCGGGGCCACGGCGAAAAAAGAGCTGACCAAGGTGGCGAAGAAGACGAAACCGGTGTTCGCCAAGACCAAGGGCGTGACCTCGATCCTGGTATCGCGCGCCGACAAGTCGATCTACGTGATCCAGAACGGCGACATCGTCGCCGAAGGCAAGGCCGAGATCGACGACCCGTCGAAGCCGCTCGGATCGAACGTGTTCGTGCTTCAGGGCGGCGATGAGAACGGCTTCACCTGGGAGGCGACCGGCTTCAGCTCGGGCGGCAAGAATGCCGACAAGCCCGACACCTCGACGGTCGAGCGCATCAAGCCGGAGGCGAGCGTTCAGGCCGAGATCGACAAGCGCATGAAGCCCGGCATGGTGCTCGTCACCACCGATCAGCCGGCGACCAAGGAAACCCGCTCGGGCAAGGACTTCACCATCATGGATGCCGGTGGGAAATAAGCTAGCGACCGTTCGACCACTTTGCTGACAGCACTCTAGTGGTCGCGAGAAGGCCAACGTCTTACTCGCGCTACCAGTGCAGCCAGCGGGATCGGCCTAATTTGGGTGGCATTGTTACTCGCGCGGGGACCTCACTCGAGAGTTCTCGGATACAACTATTGCGCTTGTTTTTCCATCATGCACGTTTTAGTTTCGCGATGGGAGGGGCCACCATGGGCAGCATCAAACCCCCTAATATCGACAAGTCGACCTTCTTCTTTTGGCTTATTCTAGGCGTAATTTTTATGTATTGTTTGCCGCTGATCCTAATTACGCTGGAATATATCAGAAATATAAATTTATCAACCCCAATAGATCCTGGGCAAAATAAATGGTTTATGGCGTTTGCACTTGGCCACGAACGCTCTCTAAATCTAGTACATAAAATCTTGATGCCGCTGATAACATTTATAGCAGCAAGCAGTTTCGCCACTATCAGTTCTACGCGACGCACATTTGTCCTCTCGGCGATTATACTTTTGTTTATTTTCATGGCCATCGCGATGCAGGTTGCATTCGAAGCTTACGTACCGGACGAAGCCTCAAATGTAACTCCCTTTTTCAGTCGACTCGAGGAAACGCTGGCAACGTATCTGATGCTGATCCTCGGATTGCAGTTTGCAACCGGTGAACGACTTGAGGGAGTAATCAACGAACAGGGCAAAGTGATAGGTAAACCCTCGGCACATACGGCCGCCGACACTGGGGTCAAGAAATGAGCTGCCTTATTGGACTCAACCCAGGCGTAATGTCTGTTGTTGGACTTTTGTTCGCGTTCTCCGCGGCGCGAGCTGACGACATTCGGCTCACCATAGAACCGGACAATAACCCTGACCCTAAGCAGGTAAAGGTTTGGGAAGACTACTTTCAGTGGAATGTCGACCCCAACCCTCCTATGCAATGGGTGGCACCTTGGGACTCGGACGATGTAAAGCGTGATCTGGAAGTCCGCGTCTATTGGCCCGACGACACCGAGTTCATCGGACTTGAGATATTGGTCATTCATACGGAGCATCCGATAGAAGTTCCGGTACAAAGACCCAACATTGCGTCCAAGGACCTCGACGTACTTTCCGGAGAATGCGCAAATTCAGCAGCGGCGGCGTTTAGCGATGTCGTCGCTGACTACTATAAGTGCCGCGCGGCCTTTCGAAAGAGTCCCCTTGACAGCAGTTGGCAGATCAAGGCCGCAAAAGGGTGGTTCGACAGCGCGTACAGGTTAAGTACGCCGCCCGGATCCCCTTTCAAACGTGATCTCGAGATCGAACGAGTCATGAAGGGCTTTGAGGATCGGGCGGCTAACGACTCAGCCTGGGCGAGACGTTATCGGGCGGTCGTCAGGCCCGGTTACGTCGAGAGTTCAATTCTTGAGATTAGAGTCGCTGAATTGCAGAACGTCCGATACGTTCGAGATCTCATAAGAGCCGGACGCTTCCGAGAAGCGCTGCTACTAAATCAATACGCCAAAGACATTTTCGAAGAGATAGCCGAGGAAACGGGGCTCAAAGTTGTGAACCACGTAAACGCTGACCTTTTTGCCGGGAATGAGGCGCTAATCAGGACGAAACTGGAGGCGTCACCAACGCCATGAGGCGCGGTAACGCCATTTGACCTTCCTCCCCCCCTTCGCCATAGTCGTCTCGTCTCGGTTCTGTGAGCCTTTTGCAGTCTCAGAGCTTTAGAGGGAATCCGGTGCGCCATGAGGCAAGCCCGGAGCTGCCACCGCAACTGTAGGCGGCGAGCCGGCGTCAATTCGTGCCGACGGAGGCGCGGCGGCCTCGACCGGCCCTGGCGCAAGGTTTTGACCCGCGAGCCAGGACATCTGCCGCGACAGCGATTGCGTCCTCGGGCTTCGTGTCCCGGTGGTGTTGCTTGCGATGGGTGTCACGCCCCGAGGTTCCGCATGCGGCCGCCAGGCCTTGGCCCAACGAACGGGGTTTCTGCCAATGCCGCTGCTCTCCGCCGATGCTGGCACCGTCCGCCCCTCGTGGGTTGACGTCGCGGATCTGCGAAACCGGGTGCAGTACGGGCTGTTCCGCGGCGCCTTGGCGGTGTTTCGGATCGTGCCGCTCGATTGGCCGGTCGGCCTGTGCGCGCGAGTGTGGCGCGTGATCGGACCGCGCTCCGGACGGCACAAACGCGTAATGGCCAATCTCGCGGTTGCGTTCCCCGAAAAGAGTCCCGAAGAGCGCGAAGCGATCGCGGTGGCCATGTGGGGCAACCTCGGACGCGTCATCGCCGAGACCATGCTGCTCGACCGCATCCTCGACGAGCCTGGCCGCGCCGAGATCGTGAACCGTGACGAGCTGGAAAAGGCGATGCGGGAGCCCGGCCCGAAGATCGGCGTCACCTTACATATGGGCAATTGGGAGCTTGCCGCCTGGGGCTGTTCGCTAACCGGCGGCAACCCCGCCGGCGTCTACCGGCCGCTGACCAATCCATATGTCGACCGCACCCTGCTCAAGCAGCGCGAGCATCTCTATTCGGGCGGCTTATTCTCCAAAGGCAAGGCGGACGAGGCCGGTTCGGGCGGTCAAAGGACGGCGCGCCAGATCACCGGTTACGTCCGGCAGGGCGGCAATCTCGCCTTCGTCCTCGATCAGATCGACCACCGCGGCATCGCCGTGCCCTTCTTCGGCAAGAAGGCGAGATTCACGCCGGTACCGTCGATGATCGCCCGGCATGTCGGCGCGCGGGTGTGGATGGCGCGCTGCCTCCGGTTGGGCGGAAAGTCGCGGTTCCGCATCGAGCTCAAGGAGATCGAGGTCAAGCGCACCGACAACCGCGACGAGGATCTTTTGCTGCTCACCACCGCCATCTTCGCGCAGTTCGAGGCGTGGATCCGCGAAGCGCCGGAACAGTGGATGTGGTGGAACACGCGCTGGGAGCCCGAAGCCGAAGCGGCCTGAGCCCCCGCCGCTATCCGCAGCGGCGCATGGTGACGCCTTGCGTCGAACGCATGCCGATCGCCCGCGCGGCGCCTGCGGAAAGATCGAGGCTCACGCCCTTGGTGAACGGGCCGCGATCGTTGACCCGCACCTTGACCGACCTGCCGGTCTTCGGATTGGCGACCACAAGGCAGGTGCCGAGGGGAAGCGTCTTATGGGCGGCGGTCAACCCATCAGGATTGAACATCTCGCCGGAGGCGGTGCGGTTGCCGCGAAGCTCGTTGCCGTACCAGGTGGCAACCACGGAACCGTCGGCGAAGGCCGATGGTGCCAGGGCCGAAAGGGCAACGGCGAAGGTTGCGTAGCGCTTCATGTCGTGTCTCCCGTTGTCGTTGAACGCGGGCGATTCGCATTCGTTCCGGAGACAGGAGCAACGAACCCGTGCCAAAACGGGGCGAGAATGAGGAGATGTTCGTTAAGGTTAGTGGCGAAGTTTGGCACCCGTGCCGGGCCACGCGGGCGACGTGAATTTTTGGCTGAAAGCTTGAGAGGATTGCCGTGAGCAAAGACTGCTTCAGCGAGATCATCGACCACGGCGGGGGCAAATTAACCTTATTCGGACGGGTGCCGGCCGACATGCCCGAGGACCCGGCGCGGCAGAATGTGCGCTCGGCGCTGATCCCTGTTCCACCCAGCCTCGCGCTCGACAATTACGTCGTCAACGCCAGTTTCGTCACCGCCGATCCCGACGATCCGCATGGCAACAAGCCGTTCTTTCCCTTCCGCAGCGCCAACGACCCAGACGGTCGCGGTATCCGCGTCGAGGCCAACCGGCGCCGCGACGACGCCAATCCAAGCCAATATGTGTGCGAATACATCGTCGTCATGACGACGAAGGGGTAGACTGGCGCGACGTCTCGCGCGCGGCGCGACCTTAAGAGGGTGCCGGGTGCCAAACGCCGGAGGCAAACCGATGAAACGGATTATTTTGGTCGCATCGTTGATGCTGCTGATGCCGGGCGCTCATGCCGCCTCGTTGCCGGGTGACAGCGCCGCCGGCAAGCGTTTGTACGACGCCAACTGCGTGGAATGCCACGACAGCAGCGTCTTCACCCGCAAGGACCGGCACGTTCAGTCTCTTGATGCGCTGGAAAAGCAGGTGGCCAACTGCACCCATATGGCAAAAAAGGAGTTCTCCGCGGGCGAAACGCAGGACCTGCTCAAATATCTGAACGATCAGTTCTATCGCTTCAATTAGGGGGGCTGCGCCACGCGGCGCGGGATGGCCCGAGGCGCTGGCGCAACTAGCCCCCGCCTTGCGGCAAAGCGCGGTGACGCTCATCCCGCTTCGCCAGCTCTGACATCGAAGTTGATGACGATCGGCGAGTTGGTCTCGTTACGCCGCTAGGTCGTGCTCGGATTTCACATTCACGGCGCTCCGCAAAATCAGTTCAAACATCGCCGCCGCAGCGGCAATGACGAGCGAGCCGAAGGCGATGAGGAGGCCCATGAAGACCCCGCCGGCACGATCATCACTGTTGCTCAACATAATGAACATCTCTCCTCCCGCAACAAAACCAATGATGGATAGCGCGCAGTATCTTATTACCCGCAAAGCTTCTACGGCCGCTTGCGAGAACACCTTATCTTGTGCGGCAAATGCCAACAGCTTGAATGCCTGACGAAGCGCCACGAAAAACGGAATGGATGCTACGTATGCGTACGCCAAGAAGGGATCGTTGAAGTATGTTTGAAAGAGCGTCGCGTGCGCATTCCTGCCCTCGAGGAGAGGTTCCCAAAGCAGGAGAGCAAGAGCCCCGATGCCGATGAGCACGACGACGGCCTGAAGAAATATTGTCGAGCTTCTCAACATCGGTGTTTCTTATCACACCCTCACGCTTTCGCCTTGGCGAGCAGATCGGGCAGCTTGGCGATGCGCGCGCCTCTTCGAGCAGGCCCTTGGCAAGGTCGGCATTGCGCTGGTTTGCGTGTGCCCATAGACGTAGGCAAGCGCCTGGCCGTTGGCGTCTTGAACCTTGAAGCCGCCGTCCAGCGGGTGATGCAAGAATGGCGCGCCCGAAGAGATTCGAACTCCTGACCCCCAAATTCGTAGTCTGGTGCTCTATCCAGCTGAGCTACGGGCGCTTCCAGTCAAGACTGCCGCGAGGGGCAGAAAAGACGGGCCGCCAAGGGGCGGCCAACCCTTGCTACCTAATGGCTCGCCCCGGCGAAGGCAAGCAGCCCTTGCGTCCCGTCGCCCCGCGGCTCGGGCGATCTTTACGGCCGAAAGCTCGGCGCGCGTTCCGGTCACTGGAGGCCGGATTTCGAGAACACGTTCATGACGATGACGCCGGCGGTGATCAGGGCGATGCCAATGAGTGCCGGTCCGTCCAGCGGCTGCTTCGCCCACACCCAGGCAACGGCCGTTATCAGGACGATCCCCAATCCCGACCAGATTGCATAAACGATCCCGGTCGGCATCGTGCGAAGCGGGAACGCGAGGAGCCAAAACGCGGCGACGAAACAAACGACCGATATGGCGCTCGGGAGGGGCTTGGATAAACCATCGGATGCCGCGAGCGCCGTCGTGGCGATGACCTCGGTCACGATCGCCGCAGCCAAACACAGATAGACCATGACCAGGGACATCAAACCCTCCTTGTCCAAGTGGCCGGTATTGCAGCGCAGGATGACCGGAGATCGATCAAAGACGATGAGTGGCGGAGCGTCACGATGCAGCGAATGATCTCAGCCCTCGTAGGCCACCCAGACGTTGGGCTCCTCATAAGTGCCGGTCTGACGATCGACATCGATCGCAACCGGCGCGATCGCGCCTTCGAGCGCATACGCGCCCGTTTTCTCAAACTTGTGCTTCGACCAATTCTCCCAAAACGCGATGGGCTCATGCACGACCATCGAACGCTCGCAGGGCCCAATGAGCTTGCCGCCAGCGGAGAGATGGCTGCGCAGCCATGGGTCATAGACCCGGCCGTCTTCGTCGATCCAATTGATGTACTCCAGGATCGGCACCCACGGATGGTGCACCTTGGCCGAAGGCCTGACCGGTGCCACCAAACCGCGCAAGCCCTTGCGCTCCGCGAGGTCGATGAGGCAGCGGATCATGAGCCGGGCATAACCCTTGGACCGGTGGACGGCGGGCACCGAGATGGCCAGCGCCCCGAGCATGTTGACCTGCCCACCTCTAGAGTGAGCAGCACTCTCGACGACCCAATCCCAGCCTTCCGGCGGCAAGTCATCGGAGCTCGAGCAAACGAACGGAACACAATTCGCTACGGCAACCGGGTAGTCCGTCTCCTCGTCGACCAGGCAGAGTTGGTAATCTGAATAGATATCGAGGAGCTCCGGGTAATGCTCGTAATGAGCTCGCGTATAGTTCAGATAACCAAGCTCGTTCCAGGCGGCTTGCTCGATCGCGCGCGCCGCCTTCATTAGTCCCGGGCTATCCGCGCGGGAGCGAATGACGAGATTGCCCAACATCCGGGGGTACTGCACCAATACCGAAAACGCCGCGGGACAAGCAGGGCCAACACTTTGGCGCCCGGCTTGGACAGTAACCTTAATAATCTGGAAGGGATTATGCCGCAATTCGTTAATGGTTAACGCCGGGTGTGTTTCCCGACGCCCGCGTGTTGGAGCATTATCTGGCGCCCCCCGGGGTAGCGGCATCGGGCGCAGCGCGACAAAGAGGTTTATCACTATCGTGCAACTGCAAAGCGCGTCGGCCTTTTTTGGGGACGACGGGAGGACAGCTTTGCCAGGCCATCTCAATACTGTCCCTGCTTTGTTCTAGTGGATTACGATTGTGCCAAACCTCGAGAGTGCATTTCATTTCCACGGTGATCTCCACCGGCTGACGAAAACGATCGGGGCGGCCATTGCGTTCTTCGGCGTATTGTTGCTCGCGATCATCGCCTATGCCGGGTGGTCGGCCAATGAAACGGCAACCGAGCGCGAACGCACGCTCCTCGAGAATGCCCTAAATCAGAGCATCGCCCGCGCGCTCAACGAGCAGAAGAGTGTTGCTTGGTGGGATGACGCGGTCGTCAAGATCACCGACGAAGCCATCGACCTCGACTTCGTCGACGCAAATTTCGGTATCTTTCTCACCGAGACCTACGGTCATGACGAGGTCTACATCCTCAATGGAGAGGATCACCCGCTCTATTCATTTTTAGATGCCGAACGACGCGATCCTGCGGCGTTCGAGCGTCGGCGTCCGGCCCTCGAGAAGATCATCTTCGAGGCGAGGCGCGGCAAGCATTCGGACCTCAAAACGCGCCCAGACAATTTCAGCAAGTCGCAAAGCAACTACCGGGTTCTTGCCGGCGCCGTGAAGGCGGCGCGTTGGGCAGGGCACATCGTCTCCATTGAGGGCCGGCCCGCAGTCGTCGCGGCTCTGACGATCGTGCCCAATGTCGATATGAGTTTGTTGAAGAAGAGCCCCAATCTTCTCATCAGCATCACTTATATCGACGAGGCCTTCATCACCGAGATCGGCCGCTCACTACTCTTGAACGATTTGACACTCGGCGCAGCGCGGAAAACAGGCGATGGCATCGTGTCTGAGGCTTTTGTCGGCGACGATGGTACTCCTGTTGGATTTCTGTCCTGGACGACACGGCGCCCCGGACAGGTTCTGCTAACGATCATCCTGCCGCTGGTGGCGCTCGGCGTTATCGGCACAGCTATCCTTTCCATGACGATCCTGCGACGCCTCCGGCGTGCCTCTGAGCAACTCGCGCGGCGGGAACGGCAGGCGAGGTACGAAGCCAAGCATGACGCCCTGTCGGGATTGCCGAACCGCGTACAGATGGTCGAGAAGATCGAAGCGTTTCTAAATGGTGCCGAGCAGGGCCGCGGCCGCGCTGTCGCCGCCTATCTCGATATCGATCGCTTCAAGGACATCAACGACACGCTTGGCCACGAGGCCGGTGACCATCTCATCAGGGCGGTCGCGGCCCGGCTAAAGACGCGTCTGAGACAGAAGGATTTTCTTTCGCGCTTTGGCGGTGATGAGTTTGTGATTCTCAGCGTCCCTGCAGGTCCGGACCTTGGTCGCGTTCTGGCCGAACGCGTGGCGCGAGCTTTCGCATCACCCTTCGCTATCAACGGCCAAAATATCCGGGTAACCGTTTCAGTGGGCATTGCCATTGCGCCCGATGACGGCATCTCGGCAGACGAACTCATGCGTCACGCCGACATCGCCCTTTATCAGGCCAAGAACGGAGGCCGGGACCGCGCCGTCGTTTTCACACCAGAGATGGCAGACGAGGTTGAGCGGCGGCGCTCGATCGAGCTGGACCTCCGCGCCGCACTGGAATCAAACACGCTGCGCCTCAATTATCAGCCGATCATCTCGTGCCTCACCGGCGGCATCGTCGGCGTCGAGGCGCTGTTGAGATGGCGTCATCCCGTGCACGGCGACATCTCGCCGGCGACCTTCATTCCCATTGCGGAAAGCTCCGGGTTCCTTCCCGCGCTGGGGGAATGGGTTTTGGACCGCGCCATGGCAGATGCCGGACGCTGGCCCGACCTCGAAGTCGCGATAAATCTTTCGCCGGTTCAATTCCGTCACGTCGACCTGAAAGCGACCCTGAGCTCATTGATCGCGAAGCACGGAGTCGAGCCCAGCCGCATCATTCTCGAGATCACCGAGGGCGTGTTGCTGGAAGCGACAGATCACACCGGGGCCATCCTCGAAGCCATCCGTGCCATGGGTTTCAAGACTGCCCTCGACGACTTCGGCACCGGTTATGCCAGCCTGGCGTATCTCTGTAATTTCAAGTTCGACAAGATAAAGATCGATCGTACGTTCGTCAGCAGCGTCTCGACGGTGGATGCATCGCGAAGGATCGTGCAGTCCGTGATCACCCTCGGTCGCGGCCTCGGCGTGAACATCGTGGCCGAAGGCGTCGAGACCGAAGTCGAGGCGCTGATGATGACGCAATTCGGCTGCACCGAATTGCAGGGATTTTTGTTCTCCAAGCCGCTCCCCGCGGATGGGATGGCCGAGCTCCTTGGCGTATTCGAGCCCCGGCGGTTCGCGCCCGCGCGCGCCACCGGCTAGTGCCGAGCATGCGCTTTTGAGACTTGTTTTTCGCGAGCAACCCGCGAAATCTAAGCCCGCAAGTCCAGGAGCGCGCCGTGGTTGAAAGATCGCCCCAGAACCGTACGGCGTCGCCCTCCGGCAATGCCGATTACCAATGGGCGCAGTTCGATTCCGAAGCTTACTTCCAGCACTACTATGGGGAGCCGCACCCCGACGACGACCTGGTGATCCGTTGCGCCGTCGCGGCCATGAAGCAGGCGCGCCCGACCGATGCCGAGCTGGACGTGGTCGATGTCGGCACCGGGCCAAACCTCATTCCATTTTTCTGCGCCTTGCCTCGAGCCCGACAACTGACGGCGTGGGAGTTCGCGGAAAGCAACGTTGCCTGGCTCGAAGCCGAGTTGCGTCGACAGGAGATGCGCCCGCAATGGCGTCATTTCTGGGCGGTGACGCGAGAGGCGTATCGGCCAGCGTTGGATCTGCCCGAAAATCCCATCCCGATCTTGCGCGCCAAGACCGTCGTCAGGCGGGGCTCTATCTTCGAACTGCCGGCGCGCTCATGGGATGCCGCCACCATGTTCTTCTGCGCGGAATCGATCACGGAGCGCCAAGACGAGTTCGAAGCAGCCTGTGCCGCCTTCGCGCGTTGCGTAAGGCCAGGCGGCACGCTGGCAGCGGCCTTTCTGGTGCGGTCGTCAGGCTACATCGTAGCCGACCGCCGGTTTCCGGTGTTGCAGCTTTCGGCGGAGTCCATAGAGCGCGTGTTTGCGCAACACGCACATAGCATCAAGGCTGAAAGGATTGGCATCGTTGAGCGCGAGATCCGCAGCGGATATGCCGGCTTCGTCTTTCTAACCGGCATCGCGGGATGACCCGTCATCAGGCGCTGCGGCGGCGCGCGCGCTGAAGCTCGACCACGACGTCGGGGATGACGATCTGGAAGGTGGCGCCGCCCTCGTTGCCGATCAGCATGATCTGGCCGCCATGGGCGTTGACGAGCTCGGCGGCGATGGCGAGCCCAAGCCCGGTGCCATCCTTCCGCGCCACGCTCTGGAACGCCTCGAACAGATGCGCCTTGGCCCGCTCCGGCACGCCGGGTCCGGTGTCCTTGACCTCGATCAGGGTGACCGAGCCTTCGCGGCGCGCCGAGATGACGATGTCGCCGCCCTCCTCGCCCTTGCTCTCCAGCGCCTGCACCGCGTTCCGGGTGAGATTGCTCAAGACGCGGTAGAGCTGGTCGCGGTCGGCGTCGACATGGACGTCAGGGTCGATCTCGAGCAGCCAGCCGATGCGCTCAGGGCCCGGCAGACCGAGCCCCTCGCCGACCTCGGCGACGAGCGGCGCCAGCGGAAACTGCATGCGCCGCGGCGGCACTTCTTGGGCTTGGCCGAAGTCGAGGGTGCGGGCGCAGAGCCTGATGGCGCGGTCGAGCGAGGCAAGCAGCTTCGGCACCAATTGCTGCACGCGCTCGTCCTTCACCGTGCCGAGGCGGTCCGACAGAAGCTGCGCCGAGGACAGCATGTTGCGGAGGTCGTGGCTGATCTTGCTCACGGCGAGACCAAGCGCTGCGAGCCTGCTCTTCTGGGTAAGGGTGCCGGCAAGCTCGGCCTGCATCGCCGCCAATTCGCGCTCGGCCATGCCGATCTCGTCGCGGCGATCGGAGGGGGTGATGATGCGGGTCGGATCCTCGGGCCGCGCGCTGAAGCGCACCATGTTCCAGGTGAGCTTGGTCATCGGCTTCACCAGGAGGGTGTCGAGGGTGAGATAGACGAGTGCCGCGGTGATGATCGAGATCAGGATCGAGAGGCCGAGAATGTCGAGGCCGTAGCGGATCATCGCCGCGTGCAACGGCGCCTCCTCCATCACCACCTCGATGAACAGGCCGGCGCCGAAGCCGGGCTGGCCGACGACGCGGATGACGCGGTCGCTCGGCTCGGCATAGACCATCAGCGCATCGGCGATCAGCGCGAGCCAGGAGGCGTCGCGGAGATCATAGGAGGCGTCGATCTCGGCCGGCATGTCCTCCTCGAGGATCAGCCGGCGGGAGTCGGTGCGCTTGACGGCGATGGCCTTGACCTTGGCGCTCTTCAGGAGATCGTCGCGGAGCATCTTCGGCAGCTGGCCGCCGGGCGCGGCCTCGGCGGCGAGCGCCGCGATCTGCGCATCCTCCAGACGCGCCGTCAGCCATTGCCGCCGGAAGTTCGACACCGAGGGCACGAACACGAGCACCTCGGCCACCATGACGAACAGGATGGTGAGGATCAGCAATTTGCCGGACAGCCCGAGGACAAAGCGGCCCGAACGGGGCGCGCGGCTCCTGGGCGTTCGGGGTCTCCTGGTTCGCTTCCAACTTCAAGCGCCTTACCGCAAAGGCCTTATCCGCCTGCCAAATCTTAGCCTAACCGGCGTAACAGGTCGATGATGGTGCGGAGCCAGCGCTTGGTTAAGGTCGGCTGATAGAAGGTGTAGGCCACCCGCTTCGACAGCTCCGAGAGCGTCGGATAGGGCAGCACGAGGCCGGTGACATCGCCGATGCGCATGTCCTTGGCAAGCGCCATGACCCAGAGCTGGATCAATTCGCCGGCTTCGGCGCCGACGATGGTGCAGCCGAGGATGCGGCCATCGGTCCTGGTGATGACCTTGATGAAACCGTGGCTGACATGCTCGGTCTGGGCGCGGTCATTGTCGGCGTAGGGCCAGCGCAAGATACGGATGCGGCGGCGGTAGCGGGTGCGGGCTTCGGCCTCGGTCAGGCCGATCTGGGCGAGCTCGGGATCGGTGAAGGTGACGCGCGGGATCGCGGCCCCGACCTTGGCGCGGATGCGGAACAGGACGTTCCGGATGACGATGCCGGCGTGGTAGTTGGCGAGATGGGTGAATTGCAGGCCCCCGACGACGTCGCCGATGGCATAGACGCGGGGGTTGGTGGTGCGGAGGCGCGAATTGACCTTGATGCCGCGGGCATCGAACACGATGCCGGCGCGCTCGAGGCTCAAGCCCTTGACGGTCGGCTTGCGCCCGGTGGCGACGAGGAGATGGCTGCCCTTGATGATTTCGGTCTCGCCCTGCTTGCCGATATGGACGCCGACACCCTGCACCGCCTTCTCGACCCGCTCGACCCGCGTTCCGGGCTGCAGCATGATCCCGGAATCGGTGAAGCGGTCGATGATAATGCGAGCCGCTTCGGGGTCCTCGCGGCCGAGGATGGTGGCGGCATCGATCACGGTGACATGGGCGCCGAGCATGCGGTGGGCCTGGGCGATCTCCATGCCGATGGGACCGCCGCCGAGCACGATCAGATGCTGGATGCGCTCGCTCACGTCGAAGATGGTCTCGTTGGTGTAATAGGGCACCTCGTCGAGGCCCGGGATCGGCGGGATCACCGGCGAGGAGCCGGTGGCGACGACGAAACGCCGAGCGCGGATGAGAAAACGGCCGGCCTCGACGGTGTTCTTGTCGAGGAAATTCGCCTGCGCCTCGATCACGCGGACGCCGAGCCCGGTGAAGCGCTCGACGGAATCGTTCGGGGCGATGGCGGCGATGACGCCGTGGACGTAGTCATGGACGCGGGCGTGATCGACCTGGGCTTCGATGACGTCGATGCCGAAGGTCGACGCCGTGCGCACCGCATCGGCGCGCTTGGCGGCGGCGAGCAGCGCCTTCGACGGCACACAGCCATAGTTGAGACAGTCGCCGCCCATGCGCCCTTTCTCGATGAGGACGACGGGCACCCCGAATTGCGCCGCGGCGGCGGCCACGGAGAGGCCTCCCGACCCTGCGCCGATCACGCAGAGGTCCGGTTTCAGCACCTCCTCCATGTTACCCCTCTCCCCCGTGGCTTACGCCCTTGAGGCCGACTTGCGCCGGAAGCGCTTGACCACGATGGGGATCAACGCCACGACGCCAAGCGCGACAAAGCCCGCGATCAGCCCAGGCGTCAGCAGCGCTCCAGGGTCGATCTTGAACGGGCATAACTTTTCCGCATCTGGTCCCATCTTGGCAAGGCAGGATTGGTGCATCGCTTGCTGCGCGGCGATAACGCTGTCGAGACCTTTGCCAGCGATGGCGTAGGCAAAACTTCCCGGAATGATGCCAATGACGGTGGCGAGCACATAGGTCGAGAAGCCGACACCGAGCAGCGCCGGAGCCAGATTGACGAGCCAGAACGGGAAGATAGGGACGAGACGCAGGAACAGGAGATAGCTGAAGGCATTCTCCTGAAAGCCGTCGCGAAGCCGCTCGAGCCAAGGACCGGCGCGGGCCGCGAGCAGCTCGCCAACCGACGTCTTGGCGATAAGAAAGATGACGGCGGCACCCGCGGTCGCGGCGATGATGGCGGCAACGCCGCCCAGGAACCAGCCGAACAGGAAGCCGCCGGCCAGCGTCAACACACCGGCGCCGGGCAACGACAGGGCAACCGACGCGGCGTAGATGCCCATGAACACAAGCAGGGCGAGCGGCGTGTTGGCGGCGATCGCCGCGCGCAAGGCATCGCGGCGGCTGGCAAGCTCCTCCAAGGTGAGATAGCGGTGCCAGCCCATGGCGAAGACGAAGGCCATGGCGGCAATCAGGAGCAACAGCGGCCACAGCCGCTTGAGCCAGGAGCGCATGGTTCCGCTCTTGGCCGGCGCATCCACCTTGGCTGCCCTTCCTTGCTCCGCCATGGCATCACTCATAGGCGACCGCGCCCCGGGTACGGAACCACCAATCCCGCCATCGTGATGGTCTGTAACCAGTCGTGATTGGGCAAGCTTTCTTGTCGCAGCTTGGCGAATCGCGCTCCCCGCTATGATCCCGCCCCCCAGGCGCTCACGCCTCTAGAGGAGGGAACTACCATGGGTGTGCGGCTTTGTGCTTTGGCCTTTTTGGCTATTGGTTGCCTCTGCTGTGGCGGGAGCGGCGTCGCTGTCGCGGGCAGCCACGCCTACTCGGATGGTGACTACGCGCAGTCCGGCGCGCCGGCGGCCGATCCCGACGACCAGGATGAGCCCGACGCCACCGACCCCGACGAGGAGGATCAGCCCGACGCCACCAATCCTGACGACGAGGATCAGCCGGACGCGACCAATCCCGACGACGAGAATCAGCCCGACGCCACCAATCCCGACGACGAGAATCAGCCCGACGCCACCAATCCCGACGACGAGAATCAGCCCGACGCCACCGACGAAGGCGGCGGGGATGATCAGTCCGGTGACGGCGCCATGTCGCCGGACGATGAGGGTGCCTCTCCTGACGACGAGGCGCCCCAAGACGATCAACCGGAATGACGATCAAGCGGAATAGAGGCCGCACGTTTGCGCCCGATCCCTCCTTGAATGCCGGGAGGGATCGGCGCTTCTCTAACAATGAGCGTCGAGATAGACGCGCGCTCGCCTCGGATTGACTTGGCCAGTTTCGCCACCTATAAGCGCCGAACCCAGCGCTTATCGGAGTTTTTTTCGTGAAACGCACCTACCAACCATCGCGGCTCGTCCGCAAGCGGCGCCACGGTTTTCGCGCCCGCATGGCGACCGTCGGCGGCCGGAAGGTGCTGGCACGGCGCAGAGCCAAGGGGCGCAAGCGTCTGTCGGCTTGATCGGCCGCGAGAGCGCTTGCCCCGCCTCCCCGGTGACGGCAATCGGACGCCTCAAGACCCGCGACGAATTCCTGCGTGCCAGGGACGGAACGCGCTTTGCCGCGCCGACCCTCGTGTTGCAAGCCATCCGGCGCGAAGAGGCGGCAGAGGCAGAGCGCGAGGTGGCACGCTTCGGCTTCACTGCGACCAAGAGCCTCGGCGGCGCGGTGGTGCGCAATCGGGCGCGCCGGCGCCTCAAGGAGGCGGTTCGTCTGTTGGCACCAAAGCACGCCACGCCCGGTTACGATTATGTCTTGATCGCGAGGGCAGGCACGGTACAACGGCCCTTCGCCGAGATAACCAGGGATCTTGAGCGGGCGCTCGCCAAGGTCCATCAGGCGCCGAGGCCCCGACGAGCGCCGAACAGTCTCAGACGGGATTCCCAACCGCCCCTGCCACGCGGCCGCGCCAAGCCCGGCCAACAGTAAAGCGACATGGACGATAACAATCGCAATTTCATCCTCGCTATCGTTCTGTCCATGGCCGTGCTGTTCGCCTGGCAGTACTTCTTCGTGCCGTCGAAGCCGCCCGTAGAGGCGGGCAAGCAAGCGGCGCAGCAGGAACAGCAGCAGCAGCCGTCACAGATGACGCCTGGTCCGCAAGCGCCTGGCACTCAATCGAGCGCGCTGGGCCCGGGCGGCGTAACCCAGCCTGGGTCCAAACGCCGCGCCAGCGACGACGATGTCGCGCGAAGAAGCGATTGCGGCGTCGCCTCGCGTCCCCATCGACACCCCGAGCATCAAGGGCTCGATCAACCTCAAGGGCGCGCGCATCGACGACGTCGTGCTCAAGAAATACCGGGAGACGGTCGAGCCGACGAGCCCCAATGTCGTACTGCTGTCGCCGTCAGGCGCGCCCGACGCCTATTACAGCGAGCAGGGCTGGGTCGTCGGGGCCGACAGCAAGGTCGATGTTCCCGGATCGGATACGGTGTGGCAGGCATCAGCCGGCGCGACCCTCACGCCGCAGTCGCCGCTCACCCTCACTTACGATAACGGCAAGGGGCTGATCTTCAAGCGCAGCATCGCCGTCGACGAGAACTACATGTTCACCGTCACCGATGCGGTCGAGAACAAAGGCTCGGAGGCGGTGACGCTTTACCCCTACGGCCTCGTCTCCCGTCACGGGTTCCCGAATACCCGAAGTTTTTACATCCTGCATGAGGGGCTGATCGGCGTCGCCGACGGCAGCCTCGAGCAGATCACCTACAAGAAGGCGCTCGACAAGGAGCCCCTAACCGTCAAGGCCGATTCAGGCTGGCTCGGCATCACCGATAAATACTGGGCCGCGGTGGTGGTGCCACAAGAGGGCAAGACGTTCGATGCCCGTTTTGGCGCGACCTCGTCGACGCCGGGGGACGAGCGCTTCCAGAGCGACTATCTGATGGCGGCGGTCACCGTCGAGCCCAACAGCACGGCGGAGGTGAAGGGCCACGTCTTTGCCGGCGCCAAGGAAGTCAATCTCGTCGACAGCTACGAGGCCAAGCTCGGCATTCCCAAATTCGATCTCCTGATCGACTGGGGCTGGTTCTATTTCCTGACCAAGCCGATGTTCTTCGCCCTCGACTATTTCTACAAGCTCGTCGGCAATTTCGGCCTCGCCATCCTCATCGTCACCTTCATCATCAAGCTCGTGCTGTTTCCGCTCGCGAACAAATCCTACGTGTCGATGAGCAAGATGAAGAAGCTGCAGCCGGAGATGGCCCGTCTCAAGGAACGCTTCGGCGACGACCGCATGCGCACGCAGCAGGCGATGATGGAGATGTACAAGAAGGAGAAGGTGAACCCGGCCTCGGGGTGCCTGCCGATCGTGGTGCAGATCCCGGTGTTCTTCTCGCTGTACAAGGTGCTGTTCGTCACCATCGAGATGCGGCACGCGCCGTTCTTCGGCTGGATCAAGGACCTGTCGGCGCCGGATCCCACCAGCGTGTTCAATCTGTTCGGACTGCTCCCGTTCGACCCGGCGACCGTGCCGGTGGTCGGCCATTTCCTCACCATCGGCGCCTGGCCTCTGATCATGGGCGTGACCATGTGGGTGCAGATGAAGCTGAACCCGGCGCCGCCGGACCCGGTGCAGCAGAAGATCTTCGCCTGGATGCCGGTGTTCTTCACCTTCCTGCTCGCGGGCTTCCCCGCCGGGCTCGTGATCTACTGGGCCTGGAACAACACGCTGTCGGTGCTGCAGCAATCGGCGATCATGTACCGCCAGGGTGTCGATATTCCGCTGCTGGAGAATCTCGGCTTCAAGAGCGGTGGCGGCGACACGACGAAGACGCCGCAGAGCGAGGCCAAGGCCGCAAGGCGGGCGAAGCGGGTCAAGAGCGAGGCGGCGCCGAAGAGCGACGAGAGCAGCGCCGAGAGCGAGACCAAGAGCTAGCCGCAAGCTGGGTAAATCCCCTCCCCCCTTTGAGGGGACGGGTTAGGGAAGGGGGGGTCAACATGGCCACGACTATCCTTCACCCCCCACCCGGCGCCATGCCATGTCTGGCCTCGCGCCGACCTCCCCCTCAAGGGGGGAGGTGAACCGTGGCGAGCCTCGAAGTCACCAAGCCCGAGATCGCGCGGGGCGAAGCCCTGTTCAAGAGCCCCTGCACCTTCGTCAAGGGCGTCGTCGCCATCGACGGCTTGCCCGAAGACGGCCGCCACGAAGTGGCCTTCGCCGGGCGCTCCAATGTCGGCAAATCGAGCCTGATCAACGCGCTCGCGGGACGGAAAAGCCTCGCCCGCGTCTCGGTGACGCCCGGGGCGGACGCGCGAGCTCAACTTCTTCACCATCGGCAAGGACGCCGAATTCCATCTCGTCGACATGCCCGGCTATGGTTACGCCCGGGCGTCGAAGGGCGAGGTCAAGGGCTGGACGCGGCTGATCCGCGACTATCTCAAGGGCCGGCGTGAGCTGAAGCGCGTGTTCCTGCTCATCGACGCCCGCCATGGGCTGAAAGCCAACGACCGCGAGACCATGACGCTGATGGACGAGGCGGCGGTGTCCTACCAGGTGGTGCTGACCAAGGCCGACAAGCTCAAGGCGCCGGAACGCGCCGCGATCGAAGCCAAGGTCGCGGCGGAGCTCGCCAAGCACCCGGCGGCTTTTCCGGACATCGTCGCCACCTCGGCCCGGACCGGCGCCGGGATCCCGGAGCTTCGCGCCGCGGTCGCCGCGGTGCTGGAGAATTCCTAGACGGACGAGCCCCTTAGCCTCGTCGAGCGTCAGGCTGATTGTGTTCTTAACCTGCGCCCCGCTATAAGCACACCGGTGAGCAAGACGAAATCATCCGCGGCCAAGCGCAACGAGCCGCCCGCGCCGAGAAGGCCGCAGGGCGAGCCCGCGCTCGCCGCAATTCATGGCAAGGCCAAGATCCTGTCCGAGGCGCTGCCGTTCATGCAGCGTTACGACAACGCCACGGTGGTGGTGAAATATGGCGGCCATGCCATGGGCGACCCGGAGCTCGCACGCGATTTCGCCCGCGACATCGTCTTGATCAAGCAGGCCGGCGTGAACCCGATCGTGGTCCATGGCGGCGGTCCGCAAATCGGCCAGCTGCTCGACCGGCTCAACATCCGGTCGGAGTTCAAAGGCGGCTTGCGCGTCACCGACCGCGAGACGGTCGAGGTGGTGGAGATGGTGCTCGCGGGCTCGGTCAACAAGGAGATCGTCAGCGCCATCAACGCCCAAGGCGGCAAGGCGGTCGGCATTTCCGGCAAGGACGCCAATCTGATGCGGGCGAAGCGGCTCGAGCGGCGCTATCGCGACCCCAATTCCAATATCGAGCGGGTCATGGATCTCGGCTTTGTCGGCGATCCGGCCGCGGTCGATCCCCATATCATCGACGTGATCATTCATTCGGACCTGATCCCGGTGGTGGCGCCGATCGGCGTCGGCCCCGACGGCGAGACGCTCAACATCAACGCCGATACCTTCGCCGCGGCCCTTGCGGTCGCGCTCAAGGCGAAGCGGCTGTTGCTGCTGACCGATGTCGAGGGCGTGCTCGACAAGCTCCGGCGCCCTGATCAAGTCGCTGACGAGCGCCGAGGCGCAGGCGCTGATCGAGGACGGCACCATCTCCGGCGGCATGATCCCCAAGATCGAGAGCTGCCTCGACGTCATCGCCGAAGGCGTGGAAGCGGTGGTGATCATCAACGGCAAGGTGCCGCACGCGGTGCTGCTCGAGCTGTTTACCGAGCATGGCGCCGGCACCCTGATCGAGCGGCGGGCGCGGCGCACGAGCGCGAGGCGGTCGGCATGAGCAAGACACCCGACACCAATGCCGGGTTCGAGCATGTCGAGGCCTGGGTGTTCGATCTCGACAACACGCTCTACCCCGCCGACTGCAACCTCTTCGCCGAGATCGACACGCGCATGGGCGCGTTCATCGCCGAGCGCTTCGGCGTGTCGCCGGAAGAGGCGCAGCGAATGCGGAAGCACTACTACTATACCTACGGCACCACGCTCGCCGGTCTGATGCGGCTGCACGACGTGCCGCCCGATCTCTTCCTCGACTATGTCCATGACATCGATCTCAGCGCGGTCATGCCGGCGCCGGAGCTCGGACTTGCGCTCGACGCGCTGCCGGGGCGCAAATTCGTGTTCACCAACGGCTCGCGCCAGCACGCCGAGAAGGTGATCGCGAGGCTCGGGCTCGAAGGCCGGTTCGAGGATGTGTTCGACATTCATGCCGCGGCCTTCGTGCCGAAGCCCGAGCGCGCCGCCTATGAGCGCTTCATGGGGCACCATGGCGTCGCCGGCGGCACCGCGGCGATGTTCGACGACCTGCCCCACAATCTCGCCACGGCGCACGCGGTCGGCATGACCACCGTGCTCGTCGCCTGCGGCCGCACCGATCATCCCGAGCACGCGGCCATCGCCGGCTGGACCGAGTTGCCGTCGCATATTCATCACACCACCGATGCGCTGGCGAGCTTCCTCGCCAGCATCGCCGCTGCGCGCGCTTACGACGAAGAGCACGCCGGCAAGGCGCCGCCTCCTTCGCAGTTCTGTCTGACCTGACCGTTAGGATCTCCGCCAATCATGACGCACGAGCATCTCAAGAGCTTCATCGAAAGTGCCTATGAGCACGCCGCGGATATCAATGCGAAGACGCGGGGCGTGGTGCGCGACGCCGTCGAGGAGACCCTCGATCTGCTCGACAAGGGCGAGGTCCGGGTCGCCGAGAAGATCGACGGCAACTGGGTGGTGCATGAGTGGCTGAAGAAGGCGATCCTGCTCTCATTCCGCCTCGAGGATCCGCACAAGATCGACGGCGGCCCCGAGGGCGGCGCCTGGTGGGACAAGGTCCCGACCAAATTCACGCGCTGGAAGGCGAAGGACTTCAAGGAGGCCGGGTTTCGCGTGGTGCCGGGCGCCGTGGTGCGCCGCTCCGCCTATATCGCGCCGGGCGCGGTGCTGATGCCGTCCTTCGTCAATCTCGGCGCGCGCGTCGACAGCGGCACCATGGTCGATACCTGGGCCACGGTCGGCTCCTGCGCGCAGATCGGCAAGAACGTGCATCTGTCCGGTGGCGCCGGCATCGGCGGCGTGCTCGAGCCGCTGCAAGCGAACCCGGTGATCATCGAGGACAATTGCTTCATCGGCGCGAGAGCGGAGGTTGCCGAAGGGGTCATCGTCGGCGAAGGCTCGGTGCTGTCGATGGGCGTCTATATCGGGCAGTCGACCAAGATCGTCAATCGCGCCACCGGTGAGATCCTTTATGGCCGCGTGCCGCCTTTTTCCGTGGTGGTCTCAGGGACCATGCCGGGCAAGCTGTTGCCGAACGGTGCGCCCGGGCCATCGCTCTATTGCGCCGTGATCGTCAAGACCGTCGACGAGGGCACGCGGTCCAAGACCTCGATCAACGAGCTGTTGCGGGATTGACCTTTACCGGACAACGTTCGATGATTCGCCGATGATGCGCACTCTCACCATCGATGCCCGCTTCGACCCGGAGGCGCAGGTTTGGCTCGCCACAAGCGTCGACGTGCCGGGATTGGTGGTTGAAGCCGAGACTTGGCCAGCGATGATTGAAGAGGTTCGGCTGGTACTTCCCGACTTGATGGAATTATCGAGTCAGAAGGCGGACAAACTCTCACTAACCTTCAGGGCTGAAGAGCATCTCGAATTCACCGGCTCTTAATGGCCAACTTCTATCGGGAGCTCGTCGCTATCTGCGCCAGCACGGTTGCACTTTGGTGCGCCACGGAAAGGGTAGCCACGAAGTCTGGTACAGCGCCGTCAACAAGCGCCATTTCACGGTTCCGCGTTCGACCAAGTCGCGACACACGGCCAATGAGGTTCTAAAACTGGCAGGACTTCCAAAGGCGTTTTAGGGACGACGTGAACCGATGACCATGAGCCTCGGACCCCTGCTGTTCAGCTTCAAAGGCCGCATCCAGCGGCTCTATTGGTGGGTGGCGACCATCGCCGTCGGCGCCGTGGCCGGCATCGCCACTACGCTGCTCGAAGTTGCCGCGCAGTCTTCGGGCAAGCTCGTACTCGACCCGGACACGCACGCACTGGCGCCGACTGGGGTCTTCGGTATTGCCGTCACAATCATTGGTCTCGCCAATCTCTGGATCAACCTCGCGCTGAGCGTGAAGCGGCTCCACGACCGCGACCGCAGCGGCGCCTGGGTGTTTCTCCAGATCCTGCTCGTGTTCTTGGCGGTGATCATGATCGTCGTCGCCATTGCGGTGCCGAAGGAGCAAGACGGGCCTTGGATGGTCGCGGCTGGGCTCACCGGCGCCGTTACCTTTGGCTTCAGCGTCTGGCTGTTCGTGGAGCTCGGCTTCTTGCGCGGGACGCGAGGACCTAACCGCTTCGGCCCCGACCCGCTCGGCACTCCCGAGGCCGACGCCACCCTCTGAGGGCCGCCTCAACCCTCGATACCGGCCCGCGAAGCCGCTATAGAGGGCGCCGACATGACCTATACGGAAGACCTCCCGGTCGCGCTTGCGCGCGGCCTCATTCGCTGCCCGAGCGTCACGCCGGTCGACGCCGGCGCCCTCGACCTGCTCGAAGCGACGCTGACGCCGGCCGGGTTTCGCTGCCACCGCCTCCCCTTCAGCGACGAGGGCACGCCCGACGTCGACAATCTCTATGCCCGGATCGGCACCCACCAGCCTCATCTCTGCTTCGCCGGGCACACCGATGTGGTCCCGCCCGGGCCGGACTCGCTGTGGCAGCATCCGCCCTTTGCCGGCGAGATCGCCGACGGCGTGCTCTACGGCCGCGGCGCCTCGGACATGAAGGGCGCGATCGCCGCTTTCACCGCCGCCGCGATCGATTTCCTGCGGACGACGGGCAAGGACCTTCCAGGATCGATCAGCCTGCTCATCACCGGCGACGAGGAAGGCCCCTCGATCAACGGCACGCCCAAGATCCTTGCCTGGATGAAAGAGCGCGGCGAGCGTCCCGACCACGCCGTCGTCGGCGAGCCGTCCAACACGTCGCATATCGGCGAGGCGATCAAGATCGGGCGGCGCGGCAGCCTCAATGGCCGCCTCACCATCTCGGGCGTTCAGGGGCACGTTGCCTACCCCCATCTCGCCAACAATCCGGTGAAGGGGCTGATCCAGGTGCTCGACCATTTTTACGCGACCCCACTCGACGGCGGCACCGCCTATTTCGCGCCGTCGAATTTCGAGGTGACCAGCATCGACGTCGGCAATCCGACCACCAACGTCATTCCGCCAATCGCCGCGGCGCGGTTCAACATTCGCTTCAACGACAGCCATTCGCCCGAGGAGCTTGCGGCCAGGCTGAGGGATGAGGCGGCCGACGTGCTGGCCGGGAGCGGCCTCACCCATCGGCTCAATTTCGATCCGCCGGGGCAGGCCTTTCTCACCGAGCCGGGGCGCCTCGACCTCGTCTTCAGCCACGCCGTGCGCGAGATCACCGGGCTGACGCCGACGCTCTCGACCGACGGCGGCATCTCCGACGCGCGCTTCATCAAGGACATCTGCCCGGTGATCGAGTTCGGGCTCACGACCGAGACCATCCACAAGATCGACGAGCGGGTGGCGCTCAAGGACCTCGAGCAGCTCACTGCGATCTACCGGCGTTTCCTCGACCTCTATTTCGATGCCTTCGGCCACGATGGCACCTGACCCGCGCCCAATCGGGGTGTTCGATTCCGGCATGGGCGGCCTCACCGTGCTGCGCGCGCTCGCAGGCCGGCTGCCGCAAGAGCGCTTCATCTATCTCGGCGACACCGCGCGGCTTCCCTACGGCACCAAGAGCGCCGAGACCGTCACCGCTTACGCGCTCCAGGCGACGCGGCTCCTGATCGACGAAGGCGTGAAGATGGTGGTGGTCGCCTGCAATACGGCGTCGGCGGTCGCGCTCGAGCCGCTCGCCGCGGCGCTCGCGCCGGTCCCGGTGATCGGCGTGATCGAGCCGGGGGCGAAAGCCGGGCTCGCCGCGACCCGCAATAATCGCATCGCCGTGATCGCGACCGAGAGCACGGTGAAAGGCGGCGCCTATCTTCGCGCCATCCACGCGCTCAACCCCAACGCCGAGGTGGTGCAGCAGCCCTGCCAGGTGTTCGTGGCGCTTGCCGAGGAGGGTTGGACCGATACGCCGGTCACGGTCGCCGCGGCGTCGGATTATCTGCTGCCATTGTTCGACGGGCGCCATGCGGCGGACACGCTCGTGCTCGGCTGCACCCATTTCCCCGTGCTTGCGGCGACCATCAGCCGGGTGATCGGGACCCGCGTCGCCATCGTCGATTCGGCCGAAACCACGGCGGCCGCGGTCGCCGCGGCGCTCGGCGCTCCCGAGCCGGGCGATGCCGCCGAAGCTGCCACGCGCCGGGATGCGCTTCTTCGCCACGGATTCGCCGGAGCGCTTCGCCCGGGTCGGCGCCATCTTCCTCGGTCGCCCGATCGACGCGGCGGACGTCGAGCTGACCGACCTCCGGTCTGCGCCGTAACCTAGATCGCCGGCGGCGGCGTGTTGTCGGGCAAGGCGGCCGAGGCCTCCTCGGGGCTCGGCTGCTCGATCTCCCTGGCCGGAGCCTCTTCGGCGGCGGTGCCCACATCCTTCAGCAGACCGCCAAGCCAGCCCTTGCCGAGCAGCAACAGCACCGCGGCGGCGTAAACCACCGCGCCCACAAGGATGAGAATGCCGAGGGTCGTCTCCTCGCGGAAGTGCGTAAGTCCAGCCAAAGCCTCGGGCAGAAAGCGGTTGCCGATGAAGAGCGCGGCGGCGAGGACGGCGCCGGCGGCGAGGAGCTTGATCACCGGACGGAGCCCGGCTCCGGAGACGGCAAAGCCCCTGCGGCGGGCGAAGATGGTGAGCAAGGAGAGATTGATCCAGGCGCCGACGCTGGTCGCGAAGGCAAGCCCGACCTGGGCAAGCGGCCCCATCAGCACCACCTTCAGGGCGATGTTGACGGCGGCCGCGATCAGCGCCGCCTTCACCGGGGTCAAGGTGTCGCCGCGGGCGTAGAACGGCGCGGTGAAGCTCCGCATCATGACGAAGGGCAGCAAGCCGATGGCGTAGGCGGAAAGCGTCGCCCCGGCCGCGGCGGCATCGGCCGCGGTGAAAGCGCCGCGGGCGAACAGCGCCCGCATGATGAGATCGGGAACGGTGATGGCGGCGGCGACGGAGGGCACGGTCATCAGCAGCGCCAATTGAATGCCGCGCGCCTGGGCCAGGGCCGCGCCGCGGGTGTCGCCGGAGGCGAGCCGGCGCGACATCTCCGGCAGCAGCACGGTGCCGACGGCGATGCCGACGACGCCGATGGGAAGCTGATTGATGCGGTCGGCGTAATAGAGCGCCGACAGCGCGCCGGTCGGGAGGAACGAGGCGATCACGGTGTCGGCGAACAAGGCAAGTTGCACGCCGCCGGCGCCGACGATGGCGGGACCCAGCGCGCCAAGGAACTTGCGCGTCCGCTCATCGAGGCGCGGGGCGCGGAATTGGAGGCCAAAGCCATGGAGCTCGGCGTCAAAACCCACCAGCAGGACTTGCGCCACGCCGGCCGCGAGCACGCCCCAGGCGGCGGCATAGCCAGCGTTCGGGAACCAATAGGCGACGCTCAAGGCGATGATCATGCAGATATTGAGCAGGATCGGAGCCCCTGCCGCCGCGGCGAACCGGCCATTGGCGTTCAGCTCGCCCGAGATCATCGTCTGCATCGAGACGAGCAGCAGCGAGGGGAAGGTGATCCTGGTGAGCGTCACCGCGAGGTCGTAGCGGGCAGGATCCTGATCGAGGCCGGGGGCGAGCAGGCTGACGACCCACGGCGTGTAAAGCAGCGCAAGGCCAAGCAGGACGATGTTGATCGCAAGCAGCGCCGCGGCGATGCGGTCGGCGAAGAGCCGCGCGTCCTGCAGCCCCGACTGCTCGAGGGTGCGGGCGTAGGCGGGAACGAAGGCCGCATTGAAGGCGCCTTCGGCGAGGATGGCGCGAAAATGGTTGGGCAGGCGGAAGGCGACGAAGAAGGCGTCGGCCATCGGCCCCGCGCCAAGCACCGCAGCCATGACCACGTCGCGGATGAAGCCGGTGAGGCGCGAGACAAGGGTCAGCCCTCCGACCGTGGCGATGCGTTTGATCATCGGCGCTTTTCGGGCGACGCCCCCCTCCTCGCGGCAGAGAGGTAAAGGAAAATCAGCGCCTTGGCCAATGCTTCCCTCGAGCGGCGCTCGGGGCCGCGAACGCGGCTAATAGTCGACCTTCACGAGATAGAGGCCATGCGGCGGCGCCACCGGGCCGCAGCGGCCACGGTCCTTGGCCTCGAGCGCCGCTTTCAGGTCGTCCGCGCTCCATTTGCCCTCGCCGACGAGCTTGAGCGAGCCGACCATGGAGCGGACCTGATTGTGCAGGAACGAGCGCGCGCTGGCCTCGACCCTGATCATATCGCCATGGCGCGACACGGTGAGCTGGTCGAGGGTCTTCTCCGGCGAGGCCGCCTGGCATTCGGTGGAGCGGAAGGTGGTGAAGTCGTGATGGCCGAGCAGTACCGTGGCGGCCTGATCCATCGCCTTGGCGTCGAGATCGCGATAAACGCCCCAGGCGCGCTCGCGCTCGAGCGCAGGCGGGCTGCGGCGGTCGAGGATGCGGTAGAGATAGTGACGCGCCTTGGCCGAGAAGCGGGCATCGAAACTCTCGGGCACGCGCTCGCAGTCGAGCACGCTGACCGGGTCCGGCCTGACGAGCGCGTTCAAGGCGTCGCGCACCGTGCCCGGCTCCCAGTCCTTGGCGAGATCGACATGGGCGACCTGGCCGATGGCGTGAACGCCGGCATCGGTGCGGCCGGCGCCGCGCGGGATCGCGTCCTCTCCCGAGAATTCGCGGACCGCCTGGGCGAGACGTCCCTGCACCGAGAGGTTGCCGTCCTGCATCTGCCAGCCGACGAAGGGCGTGCCGTCATATTCGAGGATGAGCTTGTAGCGGGGCATGGCGGCGATTCCTTCACCCAAGCTTCGCGCCAGGGGGCAGCGCCGCGCCGCGCAAGAAATCCTCCGCCTTCATGGCGCGCTTGCCGGCGCGCTGGACCTCGATCAGGCGCAGCGCACCTCCGCCGCAAGCAATGGTGAGCGTGTCATCGAGCACGGTGCCGGGGGCGTCGTCGCCCTCGGCGAGGGCGGCGCGCAGCACCTTGACGCGCTCGGGCTTGCCGTTGAGCTCGGCCTCGAACCAGGCCCCGGGGTGCGGCGACAAGCCTCTGATCTGATTGTGTAATTCTGATGCGGAGCGCGACCAGTCGAGACGCGCGTCAGCGGCCTCGATCTTGGCGGCATAGGTGGCGCCGTCCCCCTGCTCGCGGCAGGCGAGCCGGCCATGCTCGAGATCGGCCAGCGCCTCGACCATCAGCCGCGCGCCGACATCGGCGAGACGGTCGTGAAGCTCGCCCGCCGTCTCCTCGGGCGAAATCGCGACGCGCTCGGCGAGGCAAACCGGCCCGGTGTCCAGCCCCTCGCCCACATGCATGATGGAGACGCCGGTCTCGGCATCGCCCGCCATGATGGCGCGCTGGATCGGCGCGGCGCCGCGCCAGCGCGGCAACAGCGAGGCATGCACATTGAAGCAGCCAAGGCGGGGCGCTTCGAGAATGGGCCGCGGCAGCAGAGAGGCCATAGGCGACGACCACGGCGGCATCGGATTTCAAGTCGCGGAACGCTGACTGCTCGGCCTCGCCCTTGAGACGCTCCGGCGTCAGCACGGGGATATGCTTCGCCTCGGCCAGCACCTGGACCGGCGATTTCCGCGCATTGAGGCCGCGGCCGGCGGCGCGCGGCGGCTGGGTGTAGACCGCGGCAACCTCGTGGCCGGCGCCGAGCAGCGCTCGAAGCGTCGGCACGGCGAAGTCCGGCGTGCCCATGAACACGATGCGCATCATCGGGGAACGCCAAACGGGTCGACGAGCGTGAGGCCGGTATCCGTAAAATGGGGCGTATTGCGCGTGGCAAGCGTTGCCGCATTCGACAGAGCGATCGCGGCAATCATCGCGTCGAGGACGTCAATCGTTGACCGTCGCTGTCGAGCTTTGCCACAAGCTTCCCATAGACCTCGGCCGCCTCAGTATCGAAAGGCAGGATGCGGCCGGCAAACTTCTCGACGATGATTTGGCCGTATGCCTGGAGGAGGCCCCGCTTACGCTGCGACTCTTCGAGACGCGCGATGCCGTAACAGATTTCGGCCAGGACCGGTGCGCAGAGATAGAGGTCACTCCGAGGCTGATGGTCGAGCCAATCGATGACCGCCGTGCTCGGGTCGCGCCGCATGGTCTCTGAAACGACGTTCGTGTCCAAAAGGATCATTCGAAATCGGGCCGCCGTCTTGGCGCCTCAGGGCGACGTTCCTCGAGTTCTATCGGTCCGGCAGATCGGAACAGGTTCACCAGTTCGGTGCCAAGACCACGTGCGCGCTCCGTCCGAGCCATGGCTCGGCCGAGCAGCCTCTTCGCCTCATCGGAGAGACTGCGGCCGCTGCGGCGCGCCTGCTCCCGGAGCCGCCGTTTCAGGGCGGGATCGATGTTGCGGATGAGAAGATCGGACATGGTGGCCTCCTGGTGATATCAATGATATCACGCAACACGAGGCCGGCTAGAGGGCCTTCTCGGTGCGCTTCTGCTTGGTGAATTTCTTCACGATCATGTCGCGCTTGAGCCGCGACAGGTAGTCGATGAAGAGGATGCCGTTGAGATGGTCGATCTCGTGCTGGACCACGGTCGACCAGATGCCTTCGAGCGTCGTCTCCTGGGGCTTGCCCTCGGTATCGATGTAGGCGACGCGGGCGACGGCGGGGCGCTCGACCTCGGCGGTGACGTCGGGGATCGAGAGGCAGCCCTCGTCGTGGACGCGCATCGCGTCGGAGAGTTCGAGGATCACGGGGTTGACCATGACCAGAGGCGACTTCGCGTCCTCGTCGCGGGAGGGATCCATGACGATCAGCCGCCGCAAGACGCCGATCTGCGGCGCGGCGAGCCCGACGCCGGGGGCGTCATACATGGTGGCGAGCATGTCCTCGGCGAGGGTCAGCAGCGCCTGGTCGACCCGCTCGACGGGAGCGGCCTCCTTGCGCAGAACGGGATCGGGGATGGTGATGATCGGAAGAATCGCCATTTGCGGCTGACATAAGGTTATGGGCAGCCAGGGTCAACATGTTCCTGTTTTGATCTGGCCAAGACGCGAATCGGGCTATAGCTAGGTGCCATGGCTTTAGACCCATTGCGGGTGGGGACCTACACGCTCGACCCCATCCTTGTCCTGTTCGGGCTGCTCGGCCTCGCGGTGCTCGCGCTCATGGTGCTGGTGATCATCGTCGCCGTGCATATGGGCCGGCGGCGGCGCGATGCGCGTGAGCAGGACGCCCAGCTCTCCGAACTGAAAGGGCGGCTCCAGACCTTCGCCGAGCTCAGCGTCGCGCGGCACGGCGACCTCGCCCGCGGCGTCAACGAGCGCCTCGACCGCATGACCCATCGGGTCGGCAGCGACCTCACCGAGACGGCGCGCAAGACCACGGACTCCATCGCCAAGCTCTATGAGCGCCTCGTCGTGATCAACTCGGCGCAGAAGAACCTGACCGAGCTTTCGACCAACATGGTGAGCCTTCAGGAGATCCTCGCCAACAAGCAGGCCCGCGGCGCCTTCGGCCAGATGCGCATGGAGGCCATCATCCAGGACGGCCTGCCGAAGGGCGCCTACAGCTTCCAGGCCACGCTTTCCAACGGCAGGCGGCCCGACTGCCTCCTGCATCTTCCCAACACCTCGGCCGGCGTGGTGATCGACGCCAAATTCCCGCTCGAGGGCTTCGAGGCGTTTCGCACCGCGCGCAGCAACGAGGAGAAGAAGGACGCGGCGCGGCGCGTGCGCACCGACGTCGGCCGCCACGTTGACGCCATGGCCGAGCGCTATTTCCTGCCTGGCGAAACCCAGGATACCGCCATCCTGTTCGTGCCGTCGGAGGCGATCTATGCGGATCTCGCCGAGCATTTCTCCGACATGGTGCAGAAGGCGCACCGGACGCGCATCTTCATCTGCGCGCCGAACATGCTGATGCTGGCGGTGCAGACCATGCAGGCGATCCTGAAAGACGTGCAGATGCGGGAGCAGGCCCACCTGATCCAGCGCGAGGTGACGCGGCTGATGGACGACATGGGTCGCTTGCGCGAGCGCGTGCTCGATCTGCAGCGCCATTTCGGCCAGGCCAATCAGGACATCGAGAAGATCCTGACCTCGTCGGAGCGCATCGCCTCGCGCGGCAACAAGATCGAGGCACTCGATTTCGAGGGAGAGGCGGCAAGCGCGATCAAGAGTAACGGCGTGGCGCCGCTTGCCGCCGACTCGCCAGGGCCGGCCCGGGCGGCAGAGCCCGCCGAGCCCCGCCGCGCCAGGATCATGCGGCAGCCGGATCTCCTTCCCGGTGAATAGCCAGGAACAAAGCCTGCTCAATCAGATCATCGTCGGCGCGGCGCCGAGCCTCGCCAATCTCATCATTCATGCCGTGCTGCTCGCGGTCGTGGTCAGGACCGTCCAAGGCTTGTCGGCGCGGGGCCAGGCGGCGCCGGCCGTGCTTACCGACAGCCTGATCATCGTCGCCACCGGCATCCTCCTGGTCATGGGGCATTTTCTCGAGGTGCTGATCTGGGCGGGCACCTACGCCGTTGTCGGCGCCGCACCGCCGGGCACCGACCTCGTCTATTTCGCCTTCAGCAACTACACCACGCTCGGCTATGGCGGTGTCCTGCCGGTCCCGCAGTGGCGGCTGCTTGCGCCGATGACGGCGCTGAACGGCATCTTGCTGATCGGCTGGTCGACGGCGCTGATCTTCGCCATCATCAGGCGCGGGTTGCCGGCCGGCCCGGTCAAGTGAGCGCTAGCCGCGTTTGTTCCGCGCGCCGCTCTTTGCCGGTCTTGGCTTTGGCTGTCTTGGCTTTAGCTGTCTTGGCTTTCGCCGCGGCGCGTTTCCGCGCCCGGGCGCGGGCGGCCTTGGCGTGCTCCTCGCCGTATTTCATGCCTTCGAGCTTGATGCCGTCGGGGTCGAGGAAGAACACGGCGTAATAGTCGTCGTAATATTCGTCGGCCGGATCGACGATGGTGGCGCCAAGCTCCTTGACGAAGGCCTGAAGCGCGTCGACGTCGGCGCGGCTCCTGAGCTCGAAGGCGTAATGGTGCAGCCCGATATCGCCGATGCGATATTGGTGCCGCTTCCCTTCCGCGTCAGCCTGGCCGATCCAATAGCGGGTGTTGCCGTTGGTCCAGCCCTTGGCGTCCGGATATTCGTCGAGGACCTTGAAGCCGAGGAACGTGAACAGCTTGTCGTAGAAGGCCTTCGAGGTCTCGAAGTCTCCGACCCTGACCGAGATGTGATCGATGCCGACGACGCGCACCATGCCGCTGCCCCTTCTGTCGCTGCGCAATGTCGTCCTTGGACCGTTCTTGGATCCTCAGAACAACGTCGCTTGTCATTGCCCGGCTTGACCGGGCGTTCCAGTACCCCCAGCGGCAGAACCGAACGCGTTAACGGCGGTTACTGGATTCCCCCTTTCGCGGGAATGACGACAGTGGCACGGCCCGCCAAGAGAAACGCGATCGCCACAGTTGCGGCGCTCGCGCTTCTAAATAGGCTTACTTTGAGGGGGCGGCGACAGCCCGCCATCCTGATATGCAAGGGCAATGACGGCGACCGGGGGAACCACGCCAAAGCCGACCTTGGCCGAGCGCCTCGGACGGCGCGCAGTTCGACGGAGTTTCTCGATCCCCGCGTGCTCATCATCCTCTTGCTGGGATTCTGCTCGGGGATGCCGCTCGTTGCTCTCCGCCTCGACGCTGCTGCCGGCTGGATGAAGCGACAACGGGGTCGACCTCGAGACCATCGGTCTGTTCGCTCTCGTCGGCCTGCCCTACACCATCAAATTCCTGTGGTCGCCGCGTCGATGCCGGTACGAGGTGCCGATCCTCGGGGCTGCTCGGTCGGCGGCTGGGCGCTCCTGACCCAACTGCTGCTGATGGGTGCGATCTGTCTGCTCGGCATTCCAGGACCCTCGCGCCAGCGATGGTGCGGTCGCGTCGCCGAGTGGCCACCGCCTCGCGCCACCCAAGACATCGTCATCGACGCCTTCCGCGTCGAATATCTGCGCCGACGGCAAGCTCGGGCACGGCCTATTTCGGTCGCCGCCTACCGCATCGGGATGCTGGTGTCGCGGCGGTCGGTGCCTTCGTCCTAGCTCGAATATGCTGCCCTGGTCCAGCGGTGTCTCGGTCGCCGGCGCGCTCATGCTGGTCGGCATGGCGACGGCGTTGATGGTCAAGGAGGCGAGTGAGGAGCGCGAGGCCGACGCACCTGGCGGGCGGCGGTGATCGATCCCGTTTTTCCGAGTCTTCTAGCCGCGATCGCCGAATTCCTCGCCAGGACGCCTGGCTGATCCTCGCTTTCGTCATCCTCTACAAGCTGGCCGACACCATGGCGCGGCGCATGGCCGGGCCGTTGTAGCTGGACATCGGTTTCGACAAGGCGAGCTACGCCGCGATCATCAAGGGCGTCGGACTGATCGCAGCGCTCGCCGGGGGACGTCGGCGGCGCTCCCGCGCCATGCCGTTGTCGAAGGCGCTCTTCGCGGCGTTCGGGCATCCTGCAGGCGGTGGCGAACTTCGCCTTCTCCTGGCAGGCCTGGATCGGCGTCAATCACGCGGCACTCGCGCTCGCCATCTCCAGCGGAGAACTTCACGAGCGCGATGGGGACCGTGGTGTTCATCGCCTATCTCTCGGCGCTGTGCACGAGCCCGGCCCATACGGCGACGCAATTCGCGCTTCTGACGGCGGTCGCCTCGTTCGGCCGCACCACGCTCGCCTCGATCACGGGCTTCGTCGCCGCCAGCGTGGGCTGGGATGTGGTTCTTCGCGCTCTGCGCCGCGGCGGCGATCCCGGGTGGCCCCTCGGAAGCCATCCTCGTGATCCTGACGCGAGCGCGGCGCAATGCTTCACCGAAATCGAGGAACTGCGAAGCTGGCCGAGCAGGCTTAGGCCGCGGCCGAGCCGAAATCGGGGCGCTGGCGCGGCCCGCTGTCTTTCGTCTCGGCTAGTAGCCGCCGCCGTAACCGTAGCCATAGGGGCAGGGATACCAGCCATAGACCGGGTCGAAGCAACGGGGACCGTAGGCCGGTCCGACATAGATGCCAACCGCTGGGCCACCCCAGCCATAGCCATAGCCGCGATAGCCATAGCCGCGGTAGCCGTAACCGCGATAGCCACGGCCATAGCCACCGCCATAGCGGGGGCCGCGATAGCCACCACCATAGCCGCCGCCATAGCGTGGGCCGCGAAAACCCCCACCATAGCCGCCGGACCAGCCACCGCCGCCATGCGCATAACCGCCGCCGCCGTGCGCGTATCCGCCGCCGCCACCATGACCGCCACCGCCACCGCCGTGACCCGCCGAGGCGACCCCGGGAACGACCGCGACGATCGCCAGCGCGAAGGCCGCGACGACAAATGTCACAAACCTTTTCATCTCAATTCCTCCGGATCCTCCCGGGGCGCCCTCCTCGAGGGCGGCCGACCCGGGTAACGACCAGACGATGCGCTCGGCACTCTTAACGAATGAACAAGGCGGCTTGGTGGATGACGGGTGGCTCAAGAATGGCGGGCGACCCGCCCCCTGGCGCGGCCTCGGCGGGTTCGCCTAGTTGCCGGCGAGCCAGGCGGCGCAAGGCTCGTCGAGCTCGGCGCGAGCCTTGACCTCATAGGCGCCGATCTCGTCAGGGCTCAGCACGTCGCGCCAGCGGCCGTTGACGCCCTTGTGGATGAAGGTCTCGGCGCCACCCTCCCAGAAGGCGCCGCCGGCGGGCACCGTCTTGCCGGCGTGCGCTTCATCCAGTCGAAGCTGCAATGCTCGACGAATGCGGGCAAGCGCGCCTCGTCGATGGGGATGTCGAGAAAGGCGGCGAGCGCCTGATCTCGCCGGGCAGATCCTGCTTCATGCGCGAGAAGTGCATCAGCATGACATTGGGCAGATCGCGCACCTCCCACCAGCTCCGCACATGCTCGAAGAACGGCCAGAACGGATAGCCGTCGCCCATCAGCCATTCGCGATAATATTGGCGGATGTCGTCGGGCGGCCGCGGGATCGGGGGACCGACGCGGCCGGGAGGTGTCGTTCAGCGCCCGGTACCAGTCCTCGGTGGCGTTGGCGTGATGGTTATACAGGCTGAAGATCACGTCGCGGCCGTCGCGGCCGATATAGAGGTATCTCGCCTTCGGCGAGAACAGGAGCGCATCGACCGGCAAGTGGGTCTTGATGAAGCGGCGGTGGGTTTGCGCCTCGACCGCGGGGAGCTTCACCTCTTTCGGCGGCACGCGGAGATCGAGCCACGGCGACATGGCGGCGACCTCGAGCTCCTCGGCGCCGTCGAACAGGAGCTGGCTGACGATCTGCTGCACCCAGGTGGTGCCGGACTTGGCGTAGGTGCCGATGACGATGTCGTCGTCGCGGAACTTGAAGTCGTTCCAGACGGTGGAGTCGAAATGGTGATTGTGCAGCTCGCGCTGCTTCTTCGGCCATTCGATCGCGGCGTCCGGCATGGGCGGATTAGCGGCGCGGTTTAAGGCCTTTACATGGCCTTGCGGGCCTTGACCGCCGCGGCCAGCGTGCCCTCGTCGAGATAGTCGAGCTCGCCGCCGATGGGCACGCCATGCGCCAGCCGCGAGATGGAGACGTTGCAGCCGACAAGCTGGTCGGTGAGGTAATGCGCCGTCGATTGGCCCTCGACGGTGGCGTTGAGGGCGAGCAGCACCTCTTTCACCTGAGGATCGCCCGCGCGCTCGATCAGCTTGGCGATGGAGAGCTCCTCGGGGCCGACGCCGTCGAGCGGCGACAGCGTGCCGCCGAGGACGTGATAGAGCCCGTTGAGCACATGCGCGCGCTCCAGCGCCCACAGATCGCCGACCTCCTCGACAACGCAGATCAGCGTGCGATCGCGGCCCTCGTCGCGGCAGAGCGTGCAAGGGCTGACAGTATCGATGTTGCCGCAGGTCTCGCAGGTGACGATGCGGTCGCGCGCCTCGGTGAGCGCCGCGGCGAGCGGGCCCAGGAGCTGCTCCTTCTTCTTGACGAGATGAAGCGCCGCACGCCGCGCCGAGCGGGGTCCCAAGCCCGGCAGCCGCGCCAGCAATTGGATCAGGCGCTCGATCTCGGCGCTCGCGGCAGACGCACTATGGCCGGAAGGCTGGAGGCGCGGAGCTTCTCTCCTCCCCTCGAGTAGAGTATCGAAGAGCGACACCCCCTCCCGACCGATCAGAACAGCTTCCTCCCGAGGAGGTGAAGCTGGCGGCCGCCGCAGTCATGGGGCGGCAGCGGCATCCGCCGTGAGCCTGCATAACAGCAGCTCGACCTTGGCCTTGGCGTCGGCATGGGCGGCGACGATGAGGTCCTCGACAATCTCGGCCTCGTCGGCCTTGAGCAAGGACGGATCGATCTTGACGCCGGTCAACTCACCCTTGCCGTTCAGGGTCACGGCCACGAGCCCGCCGCCGGAGCGGCCCTCGATCTGGGCGCGCTCCATCTCCGCCTGGAGGTCGGCCATGCGGCCCTGAAGCTCCTGGGCCTGCTTCATCATGTTGGAGAAACTTTTCATGGGTCGGTGCCGTCCTCCTTGAACTCATTCTCCGCCGGCTCATCATTGTCGGCTGGTGTTCTCGCCCGGGTCAGCCGGCCGCACCGCGGCGATGCGGGCGCCCGGGAACTGATCCAAGACCTGCTTGACCTGGGGATGGTGCGGATGGCCTCGATCTCCTTGGCCTCGCGCTCGCGGCGCTGCTGCCCAAGAGGCGCGGCACCTTCCTCGCCGCTCAAGGCCACGATCCAGACGCGGCCGGTCCACGCTTTCAGCTTCCGCATCAGCTCCTGGCCGAGCTCCTTCGGCGCCTGGTCGAGCGGATTGAGCTCGAGATGGCCGGGGCGGAAGCGAACCAGGCGCACTTGCTCGGCTCAAGAGCATTCTTGAGCTTCAGGTCGCGCTTGTCGCCGGCGAGGGCCACCAGATCCTCGAAGCTTTTGGGATCAGCGAAGGACGGCTCGTGATCGGGTGCCGCAGCTTCGCGCGGCGATGCTTCGATCGAGGGCGGCTGGCTCGGCCGAGGCGTGGGCCGGCTGGCGCGGCGCCTTCCTGGCGGGGGCCGCACCGCCTTGCGATCCTCGCCGCCGGCACCACTGCCGTCCGAAGCCGGGCGAGATCGCCAGAGGTCGGCAGATCGGCGGCGTAGGCAAGGCGCACGAGAACCATGTCGGCGGCGGCATGGGGCCGGGGCGAGCTTCGCACCTCGTCATGACCTTTGAGCAGCATCTGCCAGGCGCGGGCGAGCACCGGCATCGACAGGCGCCCGGCGAGGTCGGAGGCGCTCGCACGCTCGGCCTCGCTCGCGGCGGGGTCGGAGGCGTCGGCCGCCTTGGCGAGCGTCACCGCGTGCACGGCGTCGGCGAGATCGGTGATCACCTGTGCCGGCTCGGCGCCGTCGCCGGTGAGCGCGGCGAGCTTCCCGATCGCGGCACCGGCGTCGCCCGCGAGCACGTCTCGAGCAGATCGAAGATGCGGCCGCGATCGGCAAGGCCGAGGAGGCCGCGCACCTCGTCGCCCGCGACCTTGCCGGAGCCGAAGGCGATGGCGCGGTCGAGGATGAGAGAGCGCGTCGCGGACCGAGCCTTCGGCCGCGCGCGCGATCAGCATCAAGGCGGCGGGATCGGCGTCGGCGCCTTCCTGGGAAGCGACCGAGCCGAGATGCGCCGCGAGCGGCTCGACCTCGATCCGCTTCAGATCGAAACGCTGGCAGCGCGACAGCACCGTGACCGGAACCTTGCGCACCTCGGTGGTGGCGAAGATGAACTTCACATGCTCCGGCGGCTCTTCCAGCGTCTTGAGCAGGCCGTTGAAAGCCTGCTTCGACAGCATGTGGACCTCGTCAATGATGTAGACCTTGTAGCGGGCGGTGTTCGGCTTGTAGTGGGCGCTGTCGATCAGGTCGCGAACGTCGTCGATGCCGGTATGGGAGGCTGCGTCCATCTCGACCACGTCGAGATGGCGGCTCTCGAGGATGGCGCGGCAATGGATCCCCTCCTCGCCCATGTCGAGGGTCGGGCCGCCGTCGCCGCCCGGCGGCACGTAATTCAGGGCGCGGGCGATCAGGCGCGCCGTGGTGGTCTTGCCGACGCCGCGCACCCCGGTGAGCATGTAGGCTTGGGCGATGCGCCCGGAGGCAAAGGCGTTCCTCAGCGTCTGCACCATGGCGTCCTGGCCGATCAGCTCGGAGAACAGCTTCGGCCGGTATTTGCGGGCGAGCGCGGCGTGGCTCGGCGCCGGCGTCAAGCTCGCTGTTTGAACTTCGCTGTTGGCCATAAACCTTCGGACTTTCAGCGAGGCGCCAGGCCCCAAGGCCGAAGGAACCGGTGCATCGAAGGCGCCTCGACAAGCGGAGGCAGCGGAGCGGAAAAAAAAAAAAAAAAAAAAAAAAAAAAAAAAAAAAAAAAAAAAAACGCGCGCAAAGGTGGGAGGCTGGACGCGCAACCCGCGTAAAACTCGTTAGGGCTGCTTCCTTCCGGACCTGACCCGGTTGGCGAGGAACGCGCCTGCCGCCAACCTCCCGAGGCAGTATATCGGGGATCGGGGGGTCCGTGGCAACCCGCTCGGTTGCCGCGCCGCAAACCATGCCTCCGCCGCTATAAGCCCCCGGCAGGCGATCAATTCCGGAAGCCGCCAAGGCGGTAGTAGAGGTAGAGCAGGACGAGCAGCCAGGGAAAAAAGTGTAGGTGAAGGAGGGAATGAAGTTGTAGGGAGAATAGATGAAGGAGAAGAAGAGGTAGAGGATGTGGAAAAAAGAGGAGAAGATAAAGAAGAAAGAAAGAGGATGAATGTAGAGAGAGAGAAGAAGAACGAACAGCAAGCAAAGGAAGAGAAGGATGAAGAGAGAGTAGTGCAGGAAGACTAAGAACTGGAACGAGTTAAGGAAGGAGAGAGGATCAGCTAGGAAGATAAAAGCAAAAAACAAATGAGGGATGAAGAAGAACAAGAAGAAGAAGGCGAAGACATAGAACAAGAAGGAGTAGAAGAGGAAGAAGAGCAGAACGTTGCGGAGGCTACAAGGCATAGGTAAAGGACAGATGCAGCGGCGGCAGCAAAAAAAAAAAAAAAAAAAAAAAAAAAAAAAAAAAAAAAAAAAAAAAAAAAAAAAAAAAAAAAAAAAAAAAAAAAAAAAAAAAAAAAAAAAAAAAAAAAAAAAAAAAAAAAAAAAAAAAAAAAAAAAAAAAAAAAAAAAAAAAAAAAAAAAAAAAAAAAAAAAAAAAAAAAAAACGGCGGTGGGCGTAGAAAAAGAGAGAAGAAGAAGAGGAATGATGTACAAAGGAGGGAGCTGTACTAAGAGAGAGGCAAGATGTAGACGGTAGAAGAAAATATGAGAGTTGAGGCGAAAGGAGAGCGATGCTACTGGCGTAAAGAGTAGAAGGCATGTAGAAAGGCTGCGGAGACATGCGGTGTAACGACATGACTCTAAAATGTATGGTATGCGAAGAGAGCAAACAAAAGGTAGTGTAGAGAACGTTCTAAAAAGTGCGATGGAAATAGCAAGGAAGAGAGAGAGAAAAAGAGTTAGTGGAAATAGTAAAGCATAGACAGAGATGTAAGAGAGCGAAGCGAAAGGCTAGAGCGAAAAAGAAAAGCATATGGGTGGGATAGGCAACTAGCAGAAGAGCTGTCTGGTATAGGCGCCGTAAGAGGCCTTCTGTATAGAAGAAGACTGGGAAAATGACGGCGAGGCTAGTGTAGATATAGCTACAGGCACACATGAAGATGCAGCGCAGCGCAAAGACACTGGCTATGACACAGAGATAGACTGCGAGGTTGTAAGGTACTAAGTGTCGCTGAGCTATAAAGAGAGTACACATTAACATAGGAGAAGGAGGAGATAGTGGAGAGAAAAAACAAGATAGAAGAAAGAGACACTTGTGCATAGATGAAGGAGAAGAAGACACAGAGATAGCGGTAGGCTGTGGCGGCGTTGCGTCTACGTAGAAGTTAGAAACAGGTGAAGTACAAGAGGGTACAGAAGGACAGTGGCTAAGAGCGGTGGAAGGCGAGCTAAAGGACTAGTAGTTATAGATAAGAGATATGGACTGGCTGTAGAGGGAGGCTACTAGCGGAAAAGAAGCGGCGAGTGCAGATATCTAGAGAGCATTGCGACGAGTGGAGTTAGACTGCATCAGGAGAAAAGAGAAAAGGCGTAGCGCACATAGAGGCTGCGATAGGCTAGGGTAAAGGACACGTAGGGATGGAATATAGATAGACAGCACATCGAAGGCTAGGAGTGCGAACTAGTAAAGTCTGGTAAAACAGAGGTAAGGAAAGAGAAGATAGTCGGTGGGGAACAGATCTAAAGCAAAGGCGAACGCGAGCTGATAGCGCGTGTAGGCAACATCGCTGAAGAGCGTACTGTAAAGCTAAAGAGTCAGGACAACGTCATGGAAGGTGAAGAAGATCATAGAGTGACGCTAGGGGTGAGGAAGGAGAGGGTAGTTTGAACTAGAAGCGAAACGTGCGTTGACGGCGTAGATTGCTGTCATTGTAGATGATCACGTAGTTGGTACTAGGGCTTATAAGCACCGCCAGAAGATAAGCATGATAAGGTGGAAAAGTGAGGTTGACGTTCCTAGACGATGACCTGTCGCTTTGGCTTGGAGCATTTAGCTTCCACTACGTAGAGGGCGCCTGGCTCAAGCGTAAGGTTACGTTGACCGTCAGCGTGCCAATGGAGCTGCAGGGTGCGAAGAATGCTGCGATATCCGACGGTGAGTCGCTCCCACACTGCCATTACCACCGAGCAAAAAAAAAAAAAAAAAAAAAAAAAAAAAAAAAAAAAAAAAAAAAAAAAAAAAAAAAAAAAAAAAAAAAAAAAAAAAAAAAAAAAAAAAAAAAAAAAAAAAAAAAAAAAAAAAAAAAAAAAAAAAAAAAAAAAAAAAAAAAAAAAAAAAAAAAAAAAAAAAAAAAAAAAAAAAAAAAAAAAAAAAAAAAAAAAAAAAAAAAAAAAAATTTTTTTTTTTTTTTTTTTTTTTTTTTTTTTTTTTTTTTTTTTTTTTTTTTTTTTTTTTTTTTTTTTTTTTTTTTTTTTTTTTTTTTTTTTTTTTTTTTTTTTTTTTTTTTTTTTTTTTTTTTTTTTTTTTTTTTTTTTTTTTTTTTTTTTTTTTTTTTTTTTTTTTTTTTTTTTTTTTTTTTTTTTTTTTTTTTTTTTTTTTTTTTTTTTTTTTTTTTTTTTTTTTTTTTTTTTTTTTTTTTTTTTTTTTTTTTTTTTTTTTTTTTTTTTTTTTTTTTTTTTTTTTTTTTTTTTTTTTTTTTTTTTTTTTTTTTTTTTTTTTTTTTTTTTTTTTTTTTTTTTTTTTTTTTTTTTTTTTTTTTTTTTTTTTTTTTTTTTTTTTTTTATGCGCTGATCATGCCGTTCTTGAGAATGAAAAAGTCGTCGAAGAAGCGTCCAGTTGGCGCCATTGCCATTGGCGTTCCCCGGATCGGTCGAGCTTCAGAACTGGGATTCCAGATAGTTGTTCGCGTCGCTCGTCATGAACAGCTGAAAGCCGTAGGTATTGCCGACTTGCATCTGCGTCAGGGCGATCATCTTGGTCTTGGATGACGTCGTGCCGGCCAAGCCACCAAAATTAGGATCCACCTGGTAGGTCTCGTCGCAGTGTTGGTGGCGCCGGGCTGTTCGCAGATATAGTGGAACTGTTGCCACGAACCGCCGGCGCCATTGTTGATGTAGGTGATGCCGTTATTGTACAGCTGCTCAAAGCCGTGGATGTGAGCTGAGATCACCAGGTCGACGTCGGTGTTGTCGACCATTGCATATACGCCGTAGAGAGATGTCTCTGCGGAGTTACCCTGATGAGTAGTAGCTCTCCTGAGGCGTCGAGGCGCTCACGATGGGCTGGTGCGTCTCCACGATGTTCCAGGTCGCGGTCGATGCGTTGAGCGCGGCCGTGAACCATTGTCCTTGGCAGCGTTGGCAGGTTGTCGGCGGACGTGCCGGGTCCTGGATGTTGATCGACTTCAACCCCCTTGAAACAGCTCGTTAGGGTCGGTCGACAGCGCGAAGATGTGCACGTTTCTTTGCAGCGTGTCATACCAGCGGACCGGCGCCGCGGACGGCGTCTCGACTCGTGGAGAGGCCGTACAGCTCAGAGATATAGGTCTCGTAGGTATCGCCGTTTTCGGGGGTGTCGGGCGCACCGAAGATCGTGACTTTGTCGTAGACTGTGGTAAGGCCGAATTGCGTGTTCGAGGGATTTCGTGTTGGAGCCTGCAAGGTATGTCTGCGCTTGGCATATGCAGTCTGTGCGTTGGTGTAGAATGTCGGATCCGTCGATATGTTCACGGTGGTGTTGTAGCCGAGGCTTGCCGGACCGATCGAGTAACCGGTGGCCTCGTCGATTTGGATCGTCTCATGGTGCCAGTCAGTAGTGGTCGCCAAGGACGGGAAAGAAGTTCATCACGGATGAGCCGACGCCCTTGATGTACTGGCCGTATAGATCGCCGACATTGTTTTCGAAGCTGGGTGTTCCGTAGGGCGGCAGAGGCTGAAATTCGTAATAGGTGTTGGTCGGATAATACCGTAAAGCATGTCCCCCAGGGACAGGACGAAGGACGGCGCCTGCGCGTTGAGGCGATCGGCGACACCCTGCGCGGCCTGCTGGACAACCGCGTTCGGGCCTTCCCCGCCAGAGCCGTAGTTCTCTACTGAGGTATAGATCTCATCGCCGAGCGCGGAGGCCGGGAACAAGACGGCGAGCAGAAGCGCAAACGCAGCGTCGAAAACCCCTCGCCAATGGCGTGCTGACCCCCGCCGGCTTAGGGGGATGTCGTCATCGAGCCAAAGCATCGTGACACGTGCGGTGATTGTGCTGACGTTTCAGTCTGGCCCCCGCGTGTGCGCACGGTCGAGCAAAAGGTGGGTCTTATCTGCCGGTTTTACACTGTTGTGGTATTTTGGGCACGCCGGTGCCAATGCCGCACAAAGCGGAGCCGCCCGCCCAGCTTCTTTGGCCATGGACGACGAACTCTCAACACTCACCAGCCTGTGACGCCCGGACTTGATCCGGGCATCCACGCCGTAAACACCTCAGCAAAAGAGGCCAATGGAATGGATTGCCGGGTCAAGCCCGGCAATGACGCACAACTGATGGACATGTTCCAACGCGCGCAAAGGTGGGAGGCTGGACGCGCAACCCGCGTAAAACTCGTTAGGGCTGCTTCCTTCCGGACCTGACCCGGTTGGCGAGGAACGCGCCTGCCGCCAACCTCCCGGGTTCAGTATATCGGGGATCGGGGGGTCCATGGCAACCCGCTCGGATGCCGCTCCCCGTCCGCGGCAAAATACCGGGCGCCCGTTGCGGGGTGCTTCGGTCTCCCTACCCGGAAGGAGGCGCAGTGCCCGCGCGCAACCGGGGCCAGCTCTCGCCGTCGGGCGCGTCATTTTGTCTAAGGATTACGGGTGGTTGTGCTCACCGTCCCGCCATTTTCCTCGCCCCATGCTTCGCTCCTAGAGGCCGCCGCACTGCCATCGACCGTGATGAGCAAGGCTGGGATCACCGCCTCGGAGCTTGAGGCCGGCAATGATTTCTCGCATGAGCATAAGTTCATCTTCTTCAAGACCAAGAAGACGGCCAGCACCAGCATCGAGCTTGCGCTCGGCGCGCTGTGCGGGCCGAACGACATCATCACCCCTCTTGCCGGTGCGGATGAAGCGCGGCGAACCAACTCGCGCGGCGCGCAGAACTGGCGGCTGCACAGCTGGTGGAGGTCACCGCGCGCGATGAAGCGCGGCTGGTTCAAACGGTCGGCAAAGGACTTCGGCTTCTACAACCACATGAAAGCGAGCGAGGTTCGCGCGCATATCGATCCAGAGGTATGGCGGACCTACTTCAAGTTTGCCTTTGAGCGGAATCCCTGGGACCGGGAAGTATCGCTGTTCTTTCATCGCTACCGGCAGGGCGATCAGCGGCCGGATTTCTCCAACTTCATTCACAAGGACAAGCGCGCCCTCATCAACAATTTCGAGGTCTACACCATCGACGGGACTGTTGCGGTCGATTTTGTCGGACGCTTCGAAACCCTCGGACAGGACCTGAAAGTTGCGCTCGAACATGTCGGCCTTAGCCCCGCGGGAGCGCTTCCCGACGCGAAGACGATGTTCCGGCCCGGCAACGTCCCCTACCGCGACTATTACGACGAAGAGACGCGCCTGATCGTGGCGAATTGGTATGCCCCGGAAATCGCCCTGTTCGGTTATGAGTTCTAGGCGCTCCAAGACCGGCGTCGAGGGTCGCCGGATTCCCAGTAATCACGCGTTATCGGCACAACGAGGTTACGATGCGCCGCATACCCTGGAGATCAGCCATGGCCGGAGAAGCGACCGGGTCTGAGAACGTCCAGTTGCATGCCTTCACCGATCTCGACCGCGCGCCGAGCATCGCACCCTATGTGGCGGCGCTCGAAGCCTTTGACGCCCTTCCGCAACTCTAGGACCTCAAAAACGCTCGCGCGCGACCATGCCGGATTGAAGCCGGGTTCGTCGGTGCTCGATGTCGGCTGCGGCTTCGGCCTCGAAAGCCTGCGCCTCGCGCCCCTGGTGGAGCCCGGCGGGCGCGTCGTGGGGATCGACAAGAGTGCGGATTTCATCAAGGAAGCCGAAGCGCGGGCGGCGCAGGCGAAGCTCACCGTCACCTTCGAGGTCGCGGACGCCGAAACTCTGCCCTTCGCGGACGACACTTTCGACGTCGCCAGGGCCGAGCGCCTCCTCGTCTATCTCCCCGAGTCGAAGCGCGCGCTCGAAGAGATGCGGCGGGTGACGCGTCCCGGCGGAATCGTCACCGCCATCGAGCCGGACTTCGGCGCCAATGCCATCAACCTTTAGGATCGCGATCTCGTGCGCCGCGTGCTCGACCACGAATGCGACACTAACATTCCGCATGGCTGGCTCATACGCGACCTGCGCGGGCTGATGGAGGACGTGGGCTTGCGCGACATCGAGATCGAGACGCGCATCGTCATCTTCACGCCAGAGCTCGCAGCGGCCTATTTCACCGAAACGGGCAAGACGGCGCAACGCGCGGGTGCGATCGATCAAGCGGCCTTCGACCGTTGGGCGGCGGCGATCGACGATTTGCGGCAGCACGGCCGGCTGTTCTGTAGCATCGGCTACTACCTGTTCACCGCGCGGGTCTGACCCCTGGGTGGCAGTCAGCTGCGAAAGCCGCCCTGGCGGTAGTAGAGATAGAGCAGCACCAGCAGCCACACCCCGATGAACCCGTCGGAGAAGATGGTCAGGAAGTTGTAGGGCGCGTAGTTCCCTTCGACGATCATCTCGCGGATGTGGCCGTAGGCGGCGCCGAGCATGAACAGCGACCAGCCGAGGCCCGTCGCCAGCCAGAACAAGCCGCCGATCCAAATGCAGAGGAAGCCGAGCACGCCCCAGGCGCCGTCATGCACCCCGACCTCGAACTGAAACGGGCTTCCGGTCGGCCAACCGATGGACCGGGCGGCCTCATCGGCAAAGAACACATGGGGAATGAAACCGAGCGGCAAGCCGATGACGCCGACGCCGAATACGAGCGCATAGAGCAGCAGGATGTGGACGACGCGCCGCGGCGTCCGTGGCACCTTGCTCACCGCCAGGTGCACCAGCGGCAACACCACCATCAGAATCGCAACGAGGACGGCAACCATGGGGCCCTCCCAAGGCTAGACATCCGGAGGATAAGCGATTCGCGGGCGCTTAGCCCTCGGCAGCCTTGACGTCGGCGCGGAACGGGCTCGCTTGGTAGGTGCCGAGAATTCGCATCTCGCTGGTGAAGAAGGCAAGCTCCTCCATGGCGAGATGCACGCCGCGCTCGTCGGGATGGCCTTCGATGTCGGCGTAGAACATGGTGGCGTTGAACGAGCCCTCGAGCTGATACGATTCGAGCTTCGTCATATTGACGCCGTTGGTGGCGAAGCCGCCAAGCGCCTTGTAGAGCGCGGACGGAACGTTGCGCACTCGGAAGATGAAGGTGGTGATCACCGGGCCGTCGCTCACGTCGGGGCGATCGGGCTTGCTCGCCAGCACGACGAAGCGCGTGGTGTTGTGCAGCGCGTCTTCGATGTCGGCCTTGGCGATGGCGAGCCCGTAAACCTCGGCGGCGAGCTTCGACGCGATCACCGCTGCCGTGCGGTCCTTCCGTTCGCTCAAGGCCCGCGCCGCACCGGCGGTGTCGGCCTCGGTGACGGGGGTCAGCTTCAACGCCCTGATCGCCTTGCGGCACTGGCCGAGCGCCATGGTGTGGCTGTGCACGGTCTTGAGCTCGCCGAGCTTGACGCCGAGGAGCGTCAGCAGCTGGTGGCGGATGCGCTCGAAATGCTCGGCGACGATGTAGAGGCCGGAATCCGGCAACAGATGATGGATGTCGGCGACGCGGCCGGCGACCGAGTTCTCGATCGGGATCATGGCGAGTGCAGCCTCGCCGCTTGTCACCGCGGCGAGCGCGTCCTCGAAGGTCGGGCACGGCAGCGGTTCGAGCTCCGGATAAGCATCGCGGCAGGCCAGGTGCGAATTGGCCCCCGGCTCGCCCTGAAAGGCGATTTTGTTCGATCGCGCTTTGGTCATGGTCGTTGGGAAAGAAGCGGAGCGGGACGCGAAGACGAGTGGGGCAAGAGGTTCAACGGGCGAGAAGTTCACGCGCCCGGGCGAGGTCGGCCGGAGTATCGACACCGAGCGGGATGGTGTCAACGAGGGCCACGTGGATGCACATGCCGGCCTCGAGCGCGCGAAGCTGCTCGAGCCGCTCGCGCTGTTCCAGGGGCGAGGGCGGCAGCGAGACGAAGCGCTCGAGCGCGCGCCGCCGATAGGCGTAAATGCCGATGTGGTGATAGAGCGGGCCCTCGCCGTAGGGCGCGGTGGCGCGGGTGAAGTAAAGCGCCCGCAAGGTCCGCGGGCGCTCGAGCGGGGAGCCGACGACCTTAACCACATTGGGATCGGTGCGCTCCTCCTCGCGCGTGATCTCGGCGGCGATGGTGCCGATATCGGCCTCGCGCTCGTCGAGCGCCCCGAGGCAGGCCCGTACCAGGTCGGGGGCGAGGGTCGGCAGGTCGCCCTGGAGATTGACGATGGTGTCGATGGCCCCCTCGGGATCGAGCCGTTGCACCGCCTCGAAAATGCGGTCGGAGCCGCTTTGGTGGCCGGGGCTCGTCAGCAAGGCCTGGCCGCCGGCGCGGCGGACGGCGTCGCAGATGGACTGAGTGTCGCAGACCACCATCACCGGGCCGCAATCGGCCTCGACAGCGCGGCGCCAGACATGCACGATCATCGGCTCGCCGGCGATGTCGGCGAGCGGCTTGTCCGGGAGCCTGGTCGCCCGCAGCCTGGCCGGAATTACGATCAGATTTGACGCCATGGGGGGTCAGATAACACGCGGAGCGCGCGCTCGCGACACCTTGGCAGGGGGAAATGGCTCCGTTACAACAGCGCCGACGCCTGACCAACTCACTTTCCGCCGCAAGAGCTCGCAAAGCAGCCTCTGCACCCGGGGGGGACATCGAATATGAACCATTATCGCTTCAACCAGATCGCCATGGCTGTCCTTGGCGCGCTGTTGCTGATCTTCGGCACCAGAACTCTCATCAACATCGCCTTCGAGGAGCACGAGCCGGAAAAGCCGGGCATCGAGGTCGCCGGAACCAAGGCTGAGAAGGCCGGCGGGGCCGAGAAGGCTGCCGGACCCGATCTCGGTGCGCTGCTGGCCAGCGGCGACGCCAAGGCCGGCGAGACCGCCGCGGCTGTCTGCAAGGTCTGTCATTCCTTCGATGCCGGGGCGCCGAGCCCCATCGGGCCCCCTCTCCATAACGTCGTCGGGCGCAAGATCGCCTCGGTCGAAGGTTTCAACTATTCGCCAGCGCTCAAGGCCAAGGCCGACGAAACCTGGACCTACGAGCATCTCAACAACTGGATCACCAATCCGCAGAGCTTCGCGCAAGGGACCACGATGGCCTTCCCCGGCCTCCCCGACGCCAAGCAGCGCGCCAATGTGATCCTGTTCCTGCGCAGCAAGACGGAGAACCCGCCGCCGCTGCCCGAGCCGAAGGCCGTCGCCGAGGCGCCTGGGGCTGAAGGCGGGAAACCGGCTGAAGCCGCCGGTGGCGCCCCGGCGGTTCCGGGTGCTGAGATCCTGCCCGCTCTCGCCAAGGCCGACCCGAAGCGGGGCGAGGCCGATGTGGCTCTGTGCAAGGTGTGCCACAGCTTCGACAAAGGCGCCCCAAGCCCGATCGGTCCCAATCTCTACGGGGTCGTCGGGCGCAAGATCGCCTCGGCTGAAGGCTTCAGCTATTCGCCGGCGCTGAAGGCCAAGGCCTCGGAGGGCGACTGGACCTTCGAGCATCTCGATCAGTGGCTGACGAATCCGCAGGCCTTCGCCTCGGGTACGACCATGGCCTTCCCGGGCCTCCCCGACCTGCAGAAGCGGGCCGATGTCATCGATTTCCTCCGCACCAAGTCAGACAACCCGGTGCCGCTGCCGGCGGCTGCGGAAGAAAAACCTGCCGAAGCGCCGGCAGCTGAGGGGAAGCCTGCCGAGTCGCCCGCGGCCGAGGAGAAGCCGACCGAAGCACCAGCGGCTGAGGGGAAGCCTGCCGAATCGCCCGCGGCCGAGGAGAAGCCGACTGAAGCGCCGGCGGCCGAGGAGAAGCCGGCTGAAGCGCCGGCGGCCGAGGAGAAGCCAGCCGAGGCGCCAGCAGCCGAGGAGAAGCCTGCCGAGGCGCCGGCAGCCGAAGAGAAGCCGGCTCAAGCACCAGCAGCCGAGGAGAAGCCTGCCGAGGCACCGGCGGCCGAAGAGAAGCCGGCTCAAGCACCAGCGGCCGAGGAAAAGCCGGCTGAAGCGCCTGCTGCTCCTGCCGCCGAGGAGACGCCAGCCGAAGCGCCGGCTGCCGCTCCCGCGGAAGAGGCCCCGGCCGAGGCGCCGCAACCCGCGGCCAATGCGGACTTTTCGGAGCCGTCGACCGCGATGCAGCCACAGCCCGTGGTGCCATCGGAGGAGGCCGAGGCGCCAGCGCCCGCTGCGGAAGAGGCTCCCGCGGAAGAGGCTCCGGCCGACTTCTCCGAGCCCTCGACCTCGATGCAACCGCAGCCGGCCTTTCCCGACGGCCAGGCCGAATAGGACCCGCGAGCCCCCTTCCCCGCCGCATCGCGGGGAAGGGGCTGCTCGCGCCCCGAAAAGCGGCCCTCAGCCTCGAAATATGAGCGATAATTCATGGAGGGCCGAAGGTCCCCCGTGGTAAGAGGCAGGGGCCTCACGGCTCGGCCTCGGCCATTCCGGGCGCCCGGGCTCACTCCTGGCAACGTCAAGCGCGCGGCACCCCACCATGATGCTCGGTCAATTCCTGCTCGCTCTCGTCGTCGTTGGCCTTGCCGCGCTCCCGGTCCGCGCCGAGGACGCGGGCGAACACCATCACGGCATCTCCCTGATCGGCACGCCGAAATACCCCGCGGACTTCAAGCATTTCGACTATGTGAACCCGGATGCGCCCAAGGGCGGCACGATACGCATAGCCGATATCGGCAGCTTCGATAGCCTCAACCCAATCCTCTACAAGGGTGAGGCCGCCGCCGGGCTCGGCCTCATCTACGAGACGCTGATGACCGACAGCCTGGAGGAGCCCTCGACCTCCTATGGCCTGATCGCCGCATGGGAGTCCTATCCGCCGGATTTCTCCTCGGTCACCTTCAAGCTTCGCGACGAGGCCCGCTGGGATGACGGCACGCCGATCACGCCGGACGACGTGGTCTACAGCCTCGAGATCAACAAGGCGGCCAATCCCCGCCTCGCGCTCTACTACAAGAACGTGTCCAAGGCCGAGGTCACCGGCCCGAACGAGGTCACGTTCACCTTCGACGTCAAAGGCAATCGCGAGCTGCCGATGATCATGGGCCAACTCACCATCGTGCCGAAGCACTATTGGACCGGCAAGGACGCGAACGGCAGGGAGCGCGACCCGTTGAAGACCACGCTCGAGCCGCCGCTCGGCTCCGGGCCCTACCGCATCAAGCAGGTGTCGCCCGCGCGCAGCATCAGTTATGAGCGCGTCGCGGACTATTGGGGCAAGGATCTGCCGGTCAATCGCGGCCAGTGGAACTTCGACGAGATCCGCTTCGACTATTACCGCGACGAGACCGTCGCGTTCGAAAGCTTCAAGGCCGGCAATCTCGACTATCACCAGGAGACGAGCGCCAAGAACTGGGCCACGGCCTACGACTTCGCCGCCGTGCGCAATGGTTGGGTGATCCGCCAGGAGGTGCCGATCAAGAGCGCGCAGTCGATGCAGTGCTTCGTGCTCAATCTCAGGCGCCCGCAATTTCAGGACCGCCGCGTGCGCCAGGCCTTCAACCTCGCGTTCGATTTCGAATGGGCGAACAAGAATTTGTTCTTCGGCCAATATCAGCGGGTCGGCAGCTATTTCGAGGGCACCGAGCTCGCCGCGCCGAAGGCGCTGCCGCAAGGCCGCGAGCTCGAGATCCTGAACGAGGTCAAGGATGAGGTGCCGCCGGAGGTGTTCACCAAGGTGCACGAGAACCCGGTCAACAACAGCCCCGACGCGTTCCGCAGTAACTTGCGCCAAGCCATGCAGCTTCTCAAGGACGCGGGCTACGAGGTGACGAACGGGGTGCTCACCGATGCCAAGACCGGCGAACCGCTCTCGGTCGAGTTCTTGTTGGTGTCGCCGCTGTTCGAGCGCATCGTGCAGCCCTATATGCGCAATCTCGAGCGGCTCGGCATCAAGACCCGGCTGCGCATGGTGGACTCGGCGCAATATTCGCGGCGCCTCGACGGCTTCGACTACGACATCGTCGTCGGCAATTTCGCCCAGTCGAACTCGCCCGGCAACGAGCAACGCGACTTCTGGGGGTCCGATGCCGCCGGCCGCAACGGCAGCCGCAACCTGATCGGCATCAAGGATCCGGCCATCGACAAGCTCGTCGACAAGGTGATCTTCGCCAAGGATCGCGAGGAGCTGGTGGCGGCAACGCGGGCGCTCGACCGGGTACTGTTGTGGGATGATTTCGTCGTGCCGCAATGGTTCGCGCCGAAGGTACGGATCGCCTATTGGAACCGCTACGGCCAGCCCGAGACGCTCCCTGACCTGACGCCAGGCTTCCTGCAGGTGTGGTGGCTCGATCCGGAAAAGGCCCAGAAGCTGGCGGAGGCCACCAAGCGTTGAGGACAGAGAAGCGGCTCAGCTTCCGTTTCGCTCTCGGAGCACTTGCGCTTGTCGTGGCGGTCGCGGGCACGGCGCACCTCGCCCAAGCGGCCGAAGCGAAGCACGGCCTCTCGGCCTTCGGCGATCTCGCCTACCCCGCCGACTTCGATCATTTCGACTACGTCAATCCCGACGCGCCGAAGGGGGGCACCTTCTCTCTGATCGGCTGGGGCGGCGTCACCACCTTCGACAGCCTCAACAACTTCATTCTGAAGGGTGACGCGGCGCAGGGCCTCGACCTTCTGTTCGACACGCTGATGACCCGCGCCGCGGACGAACCCGACGCGGTCTATGGTCTCGTCGCGGAGAGCGCCGAGGTCGCCGACGACGGCATGTCGGTGACCTTCAAGCTCAGGCCCGAGGCTCAGTTCAGCGACGGCAGCCCGATCACCGCCGATGACGTGGTGTTCTCGTTCGAGACGCTGAAGCAGAAGGGTCATCCGATCTACGCCCAGACGCTTCAGGACGTGGTCAAGGCCGAAACCCTCGACCCGCATACGGTGCGTTACAGCTTCAAGGGCTCGCTGACGCGCGATCTGCCGCTGACCGTGGCCGGCCTGCCGATCCTGTCCAAGACCTATTACGCCACGCATGATTTCGCCGCGACCACCCTCGACCCGCCGCTCGGGTCGGGTCCCTACACCGTCGGGGACGTCAAGCAGGGACGCACCATCGTCTATGAGCGCAATCCCGACTATTGGGGCAAGGATCTCCCGGTCAATCGCGGCCGCTGGAACTTCGACGAGATCCGCTTCGAATATTTCCGCGACCGCACCGCGGCGATGGAGGCCTTCAAGGCCGGCACCTACGATTTCCGCGAGGAGTTCACCTCCAAGGTGTGGGCCACCGAATATGACTTCCCGGCGCTCCGCGCCGGCAAGGTCAAGAAAGAGGTGCTGCCCGACGAGACGCCGTCAGGCACCCAAGGCTTCTTTCTCAATACGAGGCGGCCGCAGCTCAAAGACCCGCTGGTGCGCAAGGCGCTCGACCTTGCGTTCGACTTCGAATGGACCAACCGCAACCTGTTCTATGGCCTCTACACCCGTACCCAGAGCTTCTTCGAGAACTCATCGATGAAGGCTGAAGGCGCGCCGACGGTGGCGGAACGGACGCTGCTTGACAATCTCGGCGTGCCGGTGCCGCCAGAGGCGCTTGGGCCCGCCTATGTGCCGCCCAAGACCGACGGCTCGGGACAGATCCGGGGTCAGCTCGAACAGGCCGGCAAGCTCCTCGACGAGGCCGGCTGGACCATCAAGGACGGCAAGCGCGTCAACGCCCAAGGCGAGCCTTTGAAGCTCGAGATCCTGAACTTCGAGCCGGCGTTCGAACGGGTCACCGCGCCCTTCATCAACAACCTGCAGCGCCTCGGCATCGACGCCACGATGCGCATGGTCGATCCGGCGCAATATCAGCGCCGCCTCAAGAGTTTTGATTTCGACATCACCACCGAGCGCTATTCGATGCGGAACACGCCCGGGGTGGAGCTGGCGAGCTATTTCGGCTCGAAGGCCGCGTCGATCGACGGCTCGCTCAATCTTGCCGGCATCTCGGACCCCGCGGTCGATGCCTTGATCGACAAGGTGATCGCGGCGAAGAGCCGCGATGAGCTCGAGACCGCGGCGCGCGCGCTCGATCGCGTGCTGAGGGCCGGCCATTATTGGGTGCCGCATTGGTACAAGGCCTCCAATAACATCGCCTATTGGGACAAATTCTCCCGGCCCGAAACCAAGCCCCGCTTCGATCGCGGCGTGCTCGACACCTGGTGGTACGACACCGGAAAGGCGGCGAAGCTCGCGTCTGCCGCGCCGGGGGCCGCGCAAGCGCCGCCGGTACCGCCGTCCTCGGAAAGCGAGGTGGTGGAGGAAGGCGAGGAGGCGGCGAAGTCGCCGCGGGTCGGACTATTCTTCGGCGTGCTCTTGATCGTCGCTTTCGCCGTCTATGTCATCGTGGCGCGGCTTCGCCGCAAGAGTTGAGGCCCAAAGGCCGCGCGCTCGAAACGTTCGATCTTGCGGAACACGGGCGCCGGATTGACGCCGAAGGTATCGCGAAAGGCGTGACTGAAATGGGTCGCGTCCGCGAAGCCCGAATCCACAGCGGCCATTGTCATGTTGTCGCGCGCGTGCAGGAGCTCGGTCGAAAGCCACAAGCGCTTCCACATGCGGAAGCGCCGATACGGCACGCCGACTTGCTCGCTGAAGAGATGCAGCACGCGTGAAGCCGATAGACCGAGCGCGGCGCCGAGCTCCACTTGCGTATAGTTCCGGTCGGGCTCGTTGCGGATCAAATCGACAATGGCCTTAACCCGCGCATCGAGGAGACCACGATCGTCGTCTTCTTCCTTCGGCAGCAGCGCATCGAGCCGCGCTTCGACCATGTCCTGGCGCGGATCGTCCTCGAACACCCAACGAAAGCACTCGATCACGTCCGCGTCGTTGATCGCCGTTGTATGCACAACATCCGTCGCCGCGCGACTTCCATTTCGTGCAAGTGCCATCCGACCGGACGCCGTGGCTCGACACCGGGATCGATCTCGCTCAAGGCGAAACCGTGAGCACCTTCAGCATCGGCGAGACGTCGCTGAAGGGTACGAACCTCTCATTCAGATCGCAGTTTCAGATCTGGTGCCGCATCGGCACCGACGGCGAAATCTTCCGCGGCACCCGCGCCTCGAACAGCTTCACAGTCGAGAAGCCGGGGCGGCTCTATGTCGGCACCTGTTTTCCCGGTGAATGGTCGACCAAGACCGGCGCGCTCGCCACGCCGCCAGAAGTCTATCAAGGCGCGGCCGGCGACCTCACCTTCCTGGTGGTTCGCTGGCAGGCCGAACCGCTCGCGGGACTGCGACGGCTCGCGGCGATCGGCGACGTCGGCGGCCTCGTTGCCACGGAGATCGATCGCCTGACCAACCCGGTGCCGACACCGGAGGGGTGGGAGTATCTCTGGTTCATCGGGCCCGCGGAAATCTATCGACCGTGTCACGATCACGGCAAGGAAAACGCCATCTGTTGCCATACCGACAACAATGGCGCGCTGCTGGTCAAGGACACGGTGCTGCCGCTTAAGCCCAACACGCTGCTCCGCTGGGCATGGCGCATGGAGGAGCTGCCGTCGCAAACCCGCGAAGACACGCTGCCGACCCACGACTATCTGAGCGTCGCGGTGGAATTCGATAACGGGCAGGACATCACCTATTACTGGAGTTCGGAGCTGCCCGTGGGCACCGCGTTCCGTTGCCCCATTCCGACCTGGGCGGGGCGCGAGACCCACGTGGTGGCGCGCACGGGCAAAGAGGAGCTCGGCCAATGGCTGAGCGAGGAGCGCGACGTCTATGCCGACTACGCGGCCAGTATCGGCGGTCCGATGCCGGGGACTATCGTCCGCGTTTGGCTGATTGCCGTCAGCATCTTCCAGCGGACGGAAGGCAAGTGCCAATTCGCCGACATCTCCTTTGCCACCGACAGCGGCGAGGTGCCGATCCTCTAAGGAGAGGCGGTCACCCGCTCTTTACCCGCCAGGGCGGGGGCCCGCGCCCCTAAAGAGGCCTCGCCCCCTGAGAGAAACTGCCGCGCCACATCAGGTTGTGGGCAGCCGCTTCCCGGGTTCACGCTGCCCGAGGAATCCGCTAAGCATCAAGGAACGGCTTGAAAATCCAGACCCGGGGCCGGCGGGGGCGGCGGCCCGGGCAAAGCGCGTGAGGCAATGGCCGCCTATATCCTTCGCCGTCTGCTGCTGATCGTGCCGACCATGATCGGCATCATGCTCGCCACGTTCATCGTCGTGCAATTCGCGCCCGGCGGCCCGGTGGAGCGGCTGATCGCCCAGCTCACCGGCACCGATGTCGGCGCCACGGCGCGGTTCTCCGGCGGCGGCAGCGAGATCGCCGGCGGCGGCCGCGCACCCGGCAGCACGCCCGGCGACGTGTCGGCGCCGTCGAAATATCGCGGCGCGCAAGGTCTCGACCCGGAATTCATCAAGAGCCTGGAGAAACAGTTCGGCTTCGACAAGCCGGCTTACGAGCGCTTCGGGCTGCTGATGTGGAACTATATCCGCTTCGATTTCGGCCAGAGCTACTTCCGCGACACGAGCGTGCTCAAGCTGATCCTCGAGCGGATGCCGGTCTCGATTTCGCTGGGCTTATGGATGACGCTGATCTCCTACTCCATCTCGATCCCGCTCGGCATCCGCAAGGCGGTTCAGGACGGCTCCCGCTTCGACGTGTGGACCAGCACGGTGATCGTGATCGGCTACGCCATTCCCGGCTTCTTGTTCGCGGTGTTCCTGATCGTCTTGTTCGCCGGTGGCTCGTTCTGGCAGATCTTCCCGCTGCGGGGCCTCGTCTCGGAGAATTGGTGGTCGCTCTCCTGGCCCGACAGGATCATGGACTACTTCTGGCACCTGGTGCTGCCGCTGATCGCGATGTCGCTGTCGGCGTTCGCCACCCTCACCTTCCTCACCAAGAACTCGTTCCTGGAGGAGATCCGCAAGCAATATGTGATCACGGCGCGGGCCAAGGGATTGGCCGAGAGCCAGGTGCTCTACGGGCACGTATTCCGCAACGCCATGCTGATCATCATCGCGGGCTTTCCCGGCGCCTTCATCAGCTCGTTCTTCGCCGGCTCGCTTCTGATCGAGACCATCTTCTCGCTGGAGGGCCTCGGGCTGCTCGGTTTCGAGTCGATCATGAACCGCGATTACCCGGTCGTGTTCGCCACGGTCTACATCTTCTCGCTGATGGGTCTCGTCATCAATCTCGTCTCCGATCTGACCTATACCTGGGTCGATCCGCGCATCGACTTCGAGACGCGCGAGGTGTGATCCGATGGACATGCCGACAGATGCCGCGGTCGTCGAGGAGGTCACGGCCGCAGGTCCGCAATGGTGGCGGGTCGGGCTGTCGCCGCTCAACCAGCGGCGCTGGCAGACCTTCAAGTCGCACAAGCGCGGCTATTGGTCGTTGTGGATCTTTCTGATCCTGTTCGTGCTCAGCCTGTTCGCGGAATTCATCGCCAACGACAAGCCGCTGCTCGTCGAATATGACGGCCACTACTATTTCCCGATCTTCAAGAGCTATCCCGGAGACGGCCTTCGGCGGCATCTTCGAGACCGAGGCCGTCTACCGCGACCCCGCGGTCAAGGAGATGATCGACGACAAGCAGGGCTGGATCCTGTGGCCGCCGATCCCGTTCTCCTACGACACGCCGAACAAGAACCCGCCCATGGCCTTTCCGGTGAAGCCGACCTGGATGCTGACCAAGGAAGATTGCGAGGCGGCGATCAAAGGCGGGTTTCATCCTTGCAACGACGAGCTCGAGTGGAACTGGCTCGGCACCGACGACCAGGGACGCGACGTCGTCGCCCGCGTGATCTACGGCTTCCGCATCTCAGTGTTGTTCGGGCTGGTGCTCACCTTCTTCGCCTCGATCATCGGCGTCGCCGCAGGCGCGGTGCAGGGCTATTTCGGCGGCTGGACCGATCTCCTGTTCCAGCGTTTCATCGAGATCTGGACCTCGATCCCGCAGCTCTATCTGCTGATCATCATCGCCGCGGTGATCGAGCCGAATTTCTGGATCCTGCTCGGCATCCTGCTCGCCTTCTCCTGGGTGGCGCTGGTGGGCGTGGTCCGCGCCGAGTTCCTGCGCGCGCGGAACTTCGAATACGTCACCGCGGCGCGTGCGCTCGGGCTGCCCAACATCAAGATCATCTTCAAGCATCTCCTGCCGAACGCCATGGTGGCGACGCTGACCTTCATGCCGTTCATCCTCAACGGCTCGATCTCGACCCTCACCTCGCTCGACTTTTTGGGCGTCGGCCTGCCGCCGGGCTCGCCGTCGCTTGGCGAGCTCTTGGCGCAAGGCAAGGACAACCTCCAGGCGCCGTGGCTCGGTCTCACTGCCTTCTTCGTCATCGCCATCATGCTCAGCCTCCTGATCTTCATCGGCGAGGCGGTGCGCGACGCGCTCGATCCGCGCAAATCCTTCGGGTGAGTGAGATGCACGGATCGCATGGCCATTCCAACACCTCGACCGGTCCCGCCGCGCGGGACCAGCGCCTTGACACCAATGAAAGGCGCATGGCGCTCGCCGCGCTGATCACCGGGCTGTTCATGCTCGTCGAGGTCGCGGGCGGCATCATGGCCGGCTCTCTCGCGCTTCTTGCCGACGCCGGGCACATGCTCACCGACCTCGCTTCGCTGTCGCTCGCCTGGTTCGGCTTCCGCCTGGCCCGGCGACCAGCGGATTGGAAGCGCACCTTCGGCTTCGATCGCTTCCAGGTGGTGATCGCCTATACCAATGGACTCGCGCTGTTCGTGATCGCGGCGTGGATTGTCTACGAGGCGGCCGAGCGGCTGCTGACGCCGGCGCCCGTCGATGGCGGCATCATGGTGGTGGTCGGCATTCTCGGCCTCATCGTCAACGTGGTGGCATTCGCGCTGCTGCACGGCGCTGACCGCGACAACCTCAATGTCAGGGGGGCAGCCATCCACGTGCTCGGCGACCTGCTCGGCTCTGTCGCGGCGACAATCGCCGGCGCCGTGATCCTCCTCACCGGCTGGACGCCGATCGATCCCCTGCTCTCAATTCTGGTCGCGGTGATCATCGTCAGAAGTGGCTGGCAGGTGGTCAAGGCGGCGGGACACATCCTGCTCGAGGGCGCGCCGCATGAGCTCGACACCCGCGATATCGGCCCCGACCTCGTCGCCAATGTGTCCGGGCTAGACGAAGTGCACCACGTCCATGTGTGGTCGATCACCCAGGAGCGCCGCATGGTGACGCTGCATGCCTGCGCCTGCGACGGCCAGGACGGGGATCTGTTGGTAAAGGCCATCAAGCAGAGGCTGAAGGACCGCTTCGGGCTCGATCACGCCACGGTCGAGATTGAGTACGGCGTATGCGCCGATACCCCTGAGAAGAAGAGCGCCTAGGATGAGCATGGCCGAGAAGCGAGAGCCGCAACCGATGTTCGCGCCGGAGCCGCTGGTCGTGGTCGAGGACCTCTCGGTCGATTTCCGCTCAAGCGGCAGGGACACGCACGCCGTCCGCAACGTCTCCTTCGACATCGGTAAGGGCGAGACCGTGGCGCTGGTCGGGGAATCCGGCTCGGGCAAGACCGTGACCGCGCTCTCGATCCTCCGCCTCCTGCCCTACCCGGCCGCGTCGCATCCTTCCGGCTCGATCCTGTTCAAAGGCGAGGATCTGATGGCGCTGCCGCCCGACGGGCTCAGGCATGTGCGCGGCAACCAGATCTCGATGATCTTCCAGGAGCCGATGACCTCGCTCAATCCGCTGCACACCATCGAGCAGCAGATCGGTGAAGTGCTGAAGATCCATCGCGGGCTATCGGACCGCGCGGCGCGGGAGCGCGTGCTCGACCTGCTCGACAAGGTCGGCATCGAAGATCCCAAGGGGCGGCTCGCCTCCTATCCGCACCAGCTTTCCGGCGGCCAGCGGCAACGGGTGATGATCGCCATGGCGCTCGCCAATGAGCCCGACCTCCTGATCGCCGACGAGCCGACGACGGCGCTCGACGTCACCATCCAGGCGCAGATCCTCGACCTGCTGCTTCAGCTCAAGGATGAGTTCCACATGGCGATGCTGCTGATCACCCATGACCTCGGCATCGTGCGCAAGATGGCGGACCGGGTCTGCGTCATGAACAACGGCGAGATCGTCGAGCGCGGCGAGACCGCCGACATCTTCGCCTCGCCGCAGCATCCCTACACCAAGCACCTCCTCGCCTCGGAGCCGAAGGGTTCGCCGCCGGCGGCCAACGCCAAGGCACCGGTGATCCTCGCGGCCAAGGATTTGCGGGTGTGGTTTCCAATCCGGCGCGGCTTCCTGCGCAGCGTCGTCGGCCACATCAAGGCCGTCGATGGCATCGACCTCGAGGTCAAGGAAGGCCAGACGCTCGGCGTCGTCGGCGAATCGGGCTCGGGGAAGACCACGCTCGGGCTCGCGCTGTTGCGGCTGATCTCGAGCGAAGGTCCGATCGTCTATCTCGGCAGCCGCATCGACGACTACGATTCGAAGCGCATGCGCCCGCTCCGGCGCGACATGCAGATCGTGTTCCAGGACCCCTATGGCTCGCTCAGCCCCCGCCTCTCGGTCGGGCAGATCATCGAGGAGGGGCTCCTGATCCAGAAGCCCGGCATGGACCGCACCGAGCGCCGCGAGCGCGTGTCGCGGGCACTGAAGGAAGTCGGCCTCGAACCCTCGTTCAGCGATCGCTACCCGCATGAATTCTCAGGCGGCCAGCGCCAGCGCATCGCCATCGCCCGCGCGCTGGTGCTCGAGCCGAAATTCCTGATCCTCGACGAGCCGACATCCGCCCTCGATGTTTCGGTGCAGGCGCAGATCGTCGATCTCCTGCGCGACCTGCAGAAACGCCACAAGCTCGCTTATCTCTTCATCAGTCACGATCTGAAGGTGGTGCGCGCGCTCGCCAACACCATCATCGTGCTCCGTCACGGCAAGGTCGTCGAGCAAGGTCCGGCGCGTACCGTGTTCACTTCGCCGAAGACCGACTACACCAAGGCGCTGTTGGCGGCGGCGTTCGAGCTCGAAGCGACGCGGAGCGGCGTGGTCTCGACTTAGACCTCACGTCATTGCCGGGCTTGACCCGGCAATCCACTCCACTGGCACTCCAATTTGCCAAGACATAACGGCATGGATGCCCGGATCAAGTCCGGGCATGACGACGGTGAGCATGCGATTGGAAGAGAAGCGGAACCCGCTCATATCCCGGGAGTTGGTCCATCAGATTCGAAGAACAAAGGAACCGACCATGCGCGGTATTCTGCTCTGGCTGATCGGCATTCCGATCCCGATCATCATTCTGCTTTGGCTGTTCGGCGTGCTGCACTAGCGCGCGCGCTCACGGACGCCTCAACCCCAAGAACGCGACTCCAGACGCGGCGATGCGAGCCCTGGCTTCGGCCAGCGGCTCGACCACCACGGCCATATGCTCGGCGCTCGCATGAAGCATGTCGGCGGCGCTCGTCATGATGCCAACGTGGCCGTCCCAGAACACGAGGTCGCCGCGGGCGAGCTCGGCCTGCAGGATCGAGCGGCCGGCCGAGCTCGGCGGCCTGCATGTCGGCGTCGCGCGGGCAAGCGAGCCCCGCGGCTTCATTGGCGAGCTGGACGAGGCCGGAGCAATCGAGGCCGAGGCTGGTGCGGCCGCCCCAGAGATAAGGCGTGCCGACGAAGCGAAGCGCGACGGCGACTGGATCTGGCGCGGTCTCATCGACTTTGCGCGTGTGCGTGGCGACGACGAAGCCGCCGCCCTCGAGCGCGAGGAACCGGCCTTCGGTCGCGGCGGCTGAGAGCAGCGCGTTCATGCTGAGCAGAGCCGAGGGCGGCCGTTTGAAGTCGGGCTCGGGATAGACGTAGGTGCGGAGCGCCGCGACCTTGTGGGTCGGGACCCGCACCACGGCGCTCAAGCCCTCGCTCGGCATATAGCCGACATAACCGTCGCGGGCGAGTTGGACCCAGGCCCAGCCCTCGCGCTCCTCGAGCAAGGTCAGCGTCTCGCCGAACAGAGCCTCGGTGTCGAGGGTCGCGTCGAAGCGTGGCCGGCGGCGGAGCGGCAGCACCGGCACCGCGAGCTGGCGCGCTTCGCCGGTGACATAGCGCGGTGCCTTGACGTGATCGCGCAGCGAGGCCGCGGCCAGGTCCTCGCGATAGGCGTGGCGGCGCGGGTCTGGCAGCACGCCATTGATCACGGCCCGAGCTCTTTCTCGAAATAGGCGAAGAGGGCGCGTGCCGCTTGGGGCTCGCCGCCTTGCGGCCGCCCCGGTTGCTCGCGCGGCACCCAGCCGAAGATGTCGAGATGAGCGAAGCGCTTGGCCTTGGTGACGAAGCGCTTGAGGAACAGCGCCGCCATCACCGAGCCGGCATGGGCGCCTTCGGCGATGTGGTTCACATCGGCGATGTTGCTCTTGAGCAGCTTGTCGTAGGGCGCCCAGAACGGCAGCCGCCACAACGGATCGCCGACGCTGAAGCTCGACGCCAAGAGACCGGCGGCAAGATCCTCGTCGTCGCTGAAGAGCGGCGGCAGGTCCGGTCCGAGCGCCACCCGCGCGGCGCCGGTCAGAGTGGCGATGGTGATCAGATAGTCCGGCGCCTCCTCATCGGCGAGGCTCAGGGCATCGGCGAGAACGAGCCGGCCCTCGGCGTCGGTATTGCCGATCTCGACGGTCATGCCGTTCCGGCTCTCGAGCACGTCACCAGGCCTGAAGGCGTTGCCGGCGATCGAGTTGTCGGCGGCGGGGATCAGCACCCTGAGCCGCACGGGAAGCTTCCGGCTCATGATCAGATGGGCAAGGGTGAGCGCCGTCGCGGCGCCGCCCATGTCCTTCTTCATCAGGGCCATGGCGCTGCCGGGCTTGATGTCGAGGCCGCCGGTATCGAAGCAGATGCCCTTGCCGACGATGGTCACCTTCGGCGCATGGCTACGAGCCCCAGTGGAGGTCGATCAGGCGCGGCGCCCGGTCGCTGGCGCGGCCGACGGCGTGGATCATGGGAAAATTGTCGGACAAGAGGCCGAGCCTTCGGTGACCTTGACCTCGGCGCCATGCTCGGTGGCGAGCTCCCGCGCCGCGGCTTCGAGCTCCGCCGGACCGAGGTCGTTGGCCGGGGTGTTGATGAGGTCGCGGCCGAGATAAAGCGCCTCGGCCAAAGCAAGGACACGGGCGCGGTCGACGCCCTCGGGCAGCACCAGGCGCTTCGGCTTGCCGTTCGCCTCGGCCTTGTAGCGGCCGAAGCGATAGCAGCCGGCAAGCCAAGCAAGCGTGGCGAGCTCGGGATCGGGAAGCTTGCCGACAAACCGGTAGTCGCCGCCGGGCAGCGCATTCGGCAATGCACCTGGGAGCAGCGGCGATTGCGTCGCCCAATCCTCGCCGCCGGTGCCGAGCAGCGCGCCGGCGATGGCCCCCGTTCTCGTCCGAGAGCAGCAGCACCGAGCCCGCCTTCGGCTGCCAGCTCCGCGCCTCCATCCACGCCCTCTGGGCTTGGGTGAGGTCCTTCAGGCTGGCATCGTCCTTGGCGGCGACGAGCCGGAGCGGCAGGCCATCGCTGCCGCGATCGAGCAGCAGCTCTCCCAGATCACGGCGCGGTTTTGGCGGGGTTTTCGGCGGCATGACACAAATCTGGGGGCTTGCTGGAGGGGCGCATTAATGGCAGGGGAGCGTCGCAATGACAATGGCGGAAGGCCGGGCGATGAGCGAGCCGCATTACACCCTGATCATCGGCGACAAGAATTTCTCCTCCTGGAGCTTGCGGCCGTGGCTCGCCATGGCGCGGGCCGGCATTCCCTTTGCCGAGGAGCGCATCAGGCTGCGCCAGCCGGAGAGCAAGGCCGCGATCCTCCGCCATTCGCCGTCAGGCAAGGTCCCGGCGCTGAAGACGAATGGGCTCGTCGTCTGCAGACAGCCTCGCCATTCTCGAATATCTCGCCGAGCGCCACCCCGCGCTTTCACTGTGGCCGCAAGACCCCGAGGCGCGGGCCGTGGCGCGCTCGGTCTCCGCCGAGATGCATTCAGGCTTCATGGCGCTTCGCAACGACATGTCCATGGACCTCTTGACGCGGTTCCCGACGCCGCCGATCAGCGAGGACCTCGAGGCCGACATCCGCCGCATCGTCTCGATCTGGCGCGGGGCCCGAGCCAAGCATGGCGGCAGCGGCCCATTCCTGTTCGGCGGTTTTTGCAACGCCGACGCCATGTTCGCGCCGGTCGCCACGCGGTTCCGCACCTATGGCGTCGACCTCGCTAAGTTCGGCGACGACGGCTCGGCCGCGGCCTATGGAGACACCATCCTGGCGATGCCGGAACTGGCGGCATGGAGCGAAGGCGCCGAGGCTGAAATCGAAGGAACGCGCGGCGCGCGCGTCCTGACGCGGCTTAGGCGCGCGTCTTGCGTCAGCCTGAGGCGATTGAGGATCGGCGCGAGCAAGGAATCCTCCTCGCGGTCGTCGGCGCTGCCGTCGGTGAGGACGGTGGCGAGCTCGCGGAATTGCACGGCGGCCTTTGATTTCGGCGCGACCTCTTCGATGGCCTGGCCGTTGTTCGCCGCCAGGCCGAACAGTTGCGGATCGAAGCCTATCGCCGCGCTCGGCTCGAGCTCGAGCGCGTCGGCAAAATCCTTGACCGCGATCTCCGGCCGCTTCGGCATGCCGACCTGATTGAGGACGAGCAGCGGCGCCTTGCTGCTCGGCCGGGTTAGTTTCAGCTGGTCGACGAGGTTCCTGGCATTGCGCAGATTGGCGAGGTCGGGAACCGCCGTGATCACGACGTCGTCGGCTTCCGACAACACCTGCCGCGCCCAGGAGGTCCAGAGATGCGGCACGTCGACGGCGATCCAGGGCACGATTTCCTTGACCGCATCGAGCACGGTGCCGCAGGCTTCCGCGTCGATGTCGTAGACGCGGTCGAGGGTGCCGGGGGCCGCGAACAGGCTGAGATGATCGGAGCAACGCGACAACAGCCGGTCGAGCTGGGTCTCGTTCAAGCGCTCCGGCGAGATCAGCGCGTCGGCGATGCCTTGCATCGGATCCTGGTTGAAATCGAGACCGGCGGTGCCGAACGGCAAATCGAGGTCGGCAATGACCACCTCGTTGCGCAAGGACGCGGCGATGGCGAAGGCGATGTTGTGGCAAACGGTGCTCGACCCGGCGCCGCCCTTGGCGCCGACAAAGGCCATGACCCTGCCGAGTGGCGCCGCTTCAGCGTCGGCATGGATGGCGGCGATGCAATCGATGAGCTGAGGCACGCTCGAGCGGCGCGACGACATAGTCGCTGACGCCGCGCCGCAGCAGCTCGCGATAAAGCAGGACGTCGTTGACGTGGCCGACGGCGATGACCTTCGTGGCCGGATCGCAGATCTCGGCGAGGCGATCGAGATCGGCGAGCATGTCGTCGCGGTCGAGGAGCGACTCGATGATGAGAAGGCTCGGGGTCGGGCTTTCGTCGAAGGCCATCACCGCGGCCTGAACCCCGCCCATGCGCACCGCCACAGTTGGCCTTGGCGAGACGCCGGTCGGCCGCGGCGTCGCGGATCACGGCGGCGGTGTCCTGGTCCTCGCAGTAGGCGACGATGTCGACGCGCGGCAGCGGGCGGTGACGCGGCGCGTCGGCCCGTGGCTCGTCCGGAGCCGCGGCCTCGTCCTCAGGCGCGAAGCGCACTGCGGAGGCAGCGTCGCGTATCACTCCCTTCCCCCGTATCCCCGTCAGGTGGCGAATGACCTCACTCTGATCTTGAAAGTCTCAAGGCAAAGTTAACGTTAACGAAACGTGGCAAAGAGTACGCCATCACTTTTTTTAGGCTCTCCGTCCTATTCATGAACCCACTCTCGAAGACAGCTTCTCCCGGAGGAAACAATGGGGCAGCAAGAGAAGCCCGTTCTTTGCCTGACATTCGACAACATGGGTGAGGCCCTCAACGTCCGCCTTGGAAAGTCCTCCCTGCCCGACCTGACGTCGCCTGCAATTACGGTCGGCTTTCCGAATATCCTGCGTCTGCTCGCGACATACGATTTGCGCGCAACCTTTTTCGTCGAAGGCTGGAGCGCTCTCCACTATGGGGATATCGTAGAGTCGATCTTGCGTGGCGGTCACCACATCGGTTTGCACGGGTGGATCCATGAAGACTTCGCGGACCTGCCCGAGCGGACCGCCCGGCAATATGTCAATGACGGCTTGCAGGTGATGAAGCTGCGCGGCGTTCGGCCCGCCGGGTTTCGTGCCCCCGGCGGCAGGATCGGTCCCTACGGGCGGGAGATCGAGGCCGAGGCAGGATTTTCCTTCGACAGCAGCGTAGAGACGGCGATGCCGCTGGAAATTCCGCTCGATATCGACGGGTACGCCGGAGATGGGCTGAAGCGATTGCCAAACGGCTTGATCGGGATTCCCTGGCAATGGTTCATGATCGACGCGATCCACTACATGATGGCGGCGAATGGTCTCCGCAATCCCGATGACCTCGCCGCTTACTGGAGCAAAGTCATACGCAACGTCGCGCACAAGAACGGCCTCGTGACCATCATCAATCATGCCCACGTCACTGGTGTCGACCCCGACCGCGTGGCCGCTCTGGAGACGGTGCTGAAGTTGGCACTGGAACTCGGCTTCGACATTCTGCCGGGCGAACAGGCGATGCACCGGACGGAGCATTTGACGTGCGGCCTGAATGCTGAGCATTCGCAGGACCTTGCGGAATAGGCGGTCGACTCGGGGACGTAAATTGGGGCGCTAGGCCCCGGAGAGCTCTGCGCTCCGGCGGGCTTGGGACGGCGCTACGACGCTGCCCCAGAGATCGTACTCGTCGGCATGCTCGATCAGGACGCGCAGCCGGTCGCCCGGTTGAACGGTGGTCTCGCCATTGAGATAGACATTGCCGTCGATCTCCGGCGCGTCCCAGGCCGAGCGGGCAATGGCGCCCTCCTCGTCGACCTCATCGACGATGATCTCGATCTCGGTGCCGATGCGCGCCGCGAGGAGCTCGGTGCTGATCGCCTGCTGATGCAGCATCAGCCTGCGCATGACGCTCCTCCTTGACCGCCTCCGGCACGTGACCGGGAAGATCGTTGGCCTTGGCGCCGTCGACATTCTCATATTTGAAGCAGCCGACGCGGGCGAGCCGCGCTTCGCTCAGCCAATCGAGCAAGCGAACGAAATCCTCCTCGGTCTCGCCCGGGAAGCCGACGATGAAGGTGGAGCGAATGGCGAGTTCGGGACAGATCGCGCGCCAAGCGCGGAGACGCTCCAAGGTCTTCTCCTGGTGCGCCGGGCGGCGCATCGCCTTGAGCACCGACGGGCTCGCATGCTGGAAGGGAATGTCGAGATAAGGCAACACCCTGCCCTCCGCCATCAGCGGCAGCACCTGATCGACATGGGGATAGGGATAGACGTAATGGAGCCGGATCCAGACGCCGAGACTGCCGAGGGCCTCGGCGAGGCTCAAGAACCGCGCCTCGCGCTCTTCCCCCCGCCACGCGCTCTTGGCGTAACCGAGATCGAGGCCGTAGGCGCTCGTGTCCTGGGAGATCACCAGCAGCTCCTTCACGCCCGCCTCGACCAGGCGCTCGGCCTCGCGCATGACCTCGCCGATCGGCCGGCTCGCGAGGCGCCCGCGCAAGGCCGGGATGATGCAGAAGCTGCAGGCATTGTTGCAGCCTTCGGAGATCTTCAGATAGGCGTAGTGGCGGGGCGTCAGCCTGATGCCTTGCGGCGGCACGAGATCGAGGAAGGGATCGTGGGGGCGCGGCACCGCCTTGTGCACCTCGCCGACGACGGCCTCATATTGATGCGGGCCGGTGATGGCGAGCACGCCCGGATGCGCGGCGCGGATGCGGTCGGCCTCGACGCCGAGGCAGCCGGTGACGATGACCTTGCCGTTCTCGGCCAGAGCCTCGCCGATCGCCGCGAGCGATTCCGCCTTGGCGCTGTTGAGGAAGCCGCAGGTGTTGACCACCACGGCGTCGGCACCCTCATAGCTCGGCGACAGCTCGTAGCCTTCGGCGCGAAGCCGGGTGACGATGCGCTCGGAATCGACCAAGGCCTTGGGACAGCCGAGGCTGACGAGGCCGATCCTTGGTGCTCTGGCTTTGTTCGCGGGTGCCGGCATGGGCGCCGTTATAGGCGAAGCGCCGGCCTGTTGTCTGCCCGCGCGTGAGGCCGGACCGTCGCGAGCGTCCGCTCAATTCGCGCCTTGGACAGAGCGGCGCGGCGGCGGCGCCGGCAGCATCTGGCGCCATTCGCCAGGCGTGCCGTTGAACACGTTGCGATCGACGGAGACCGGGACGCCCGGCACGCGGCCGGTGGTGGTGAACTGCCAGAACAGCCAGGGCCGGTTGCGGAAAATCTCGTGGGGCTCGGCGGCGACGGAGCGCAGCCAGAAATTATAGCCGTCGAGCTCGCCCTCCAGCACGTCGCGGTGAAAGGCGACGTCGGTATAGATGATGGGACGCTTGCCGGTGTAGGATTCCATCACCTCGAGGACGATCTTGACCTTCGCCAGCGCCACTTCCGGCGTCGCGTTTTGCGGGCAGGAGCGGGAGTGGTGGTTCCATTCGAGATCGAGCACCGGCGGCAGCGCGTCGGGGTCATAAGGTACGTTGCGCACGAACCACAGCGCCTGCTCGCGGGCGGAGCGGCACCAATAGAGCATGTGATAGGCGCCGCGCGGGATACCTGCCTGCTTGGCGCCGTACCAGTTCTGGCGGAACTTGGGATCGAGATAGTCGCCGCCTTCGGTCGCCTTGATGAAGGCGAATTGCGTTCCCGCGGCGCGAACCTTGTCCCAGTCGATGTCACGCTGCCAATTGGAAACGTCGATGCCCTGCACCGGCATGGCGTGCGCCCGGGCGACGCCTTCATGGGGATCGAGGTCGGCGAGCTGGCGCGCCAGAAGCGCACTCGCCGGCGCGAGCGGGAGGCTCAAGGACAATGCCAACACGGCGAGGCGACGCAGCACTAGGGACATGTGACGGCGGCCAGGAAGAAACCCGAAAAGACCCGGAATAGCCCGTTAGGGTTAAGATTTTCCCGCCGCTGGCGTCGCCGGCGTTGGCCGCTCAGCGCAGAATGTCTTGAAGATCGGGGTCGCGGGGCTCGTCGCTTTCGGGCTCGGGCTGGGCTTCCGGTTCGGCATGGCGCTCAGGCGGCGCAGCGCCGTCGTCGTCATCATTATTGCTGCTGCGGCCATTGCTGCCGCGGGCGCCACCGATGCGGATGTTGCCGAGCATCCGACCGATGGCCTCGCCGACCGGCTTGCCCTTCAGATTCTTCTGCAGCATCTCGCCGATCTGATTGACGGTCTTGGAGGTCTGGTCCGGGCTCGAGAACAAGCCCTTGATCTCCGGCCTGAAGGTCGGGTTGGCGAACGGGCCCTCGATGCGCACCGGGACGGAGAGACCGGCCAGGGCGTTGGCGCCACCTTTGCCTTCGGGGCCGGCGACGATCTCGGGCTGGGTGAGGAAATCGACGCTGCCGGTGACGACATCGACGGTGCCCCGCGCCGTGACCTCGAGCAGCGGCGCCGTCATCTCCAGATCGTGAGACTCGGCGACGCCGCTGGCGATGGTGAAGGTGCCGCCGAGATCGCTAAAGGTGGTCTTGGCGCCAGGCCCCTGATCGAGCTCCGGCATCTTGCCGGCGCCGATGCCGGCGATCAGCTCGGTGAGATTGATGCCTTCTATGGCGCCGTCGGTGATGGCGATGGTGCTGTTGCCGCCGAGCGAATGCTTGATCTCCTCACCCGTTCGACCCGAACCGTTCAGCTCGAGCTCGATCTTGGCGCGGCCGGCAAGGAGATTGAAGCCGGCGGCGCCTGCGAGCAGCGGCTGCAACGAGACATTGTCGAGCACGATATGGCTGGTGAAGGCGGGTACGGGCTTGGAGGCATCGAGGGTGAACTTGCCGTTGCCCTGGCCGTCATAGATCTGCATGTCGCTGAGATTGGCGTCGAGCACGCCGTCGCGAAGGCTGAGGCCGAGCGAGCTCGGCCCGATGGTCATCCGCGCCACCTTGGTCAGGCTCACGTTGACATTGACGTCGGCGTCGAAGGCGGCGGGCATGACATTGGTCACGTGCGCAGGCGCGCCGTCAGAGGCCTGCGGCGGCGCACCCTCGGCCACGGGCGCTTCGGGCGGAGCCGCCTCGGCCCCGGCATCGTTGCCGCCGCCGGGCCCCGAGGCTCCAGCGGCGGCCTCACCTGATTTCGGCTGCACGTGCTCGGCGGCGCCGGACGGCTGCGGGGCCGGCGCCGCGCCTCCAGAGGGACCGGGCGAGGACGCAAAGAAGGGATTGAGGTCGAGCGTCTCGAGCGCGAAGGCGGCGCGGAGATAAGGCCGCGGGCTCTTCAAGGTGACGACCGCCTGGCCTTGCCCGGTGGCATGGCTGAGGGCGAAGCGCGTCTGGGTGAAGGCAATCTCGCCCTGTTGCCAGGCGACATGGCTATTGATCTCACCGCTGCCGACGGCGGTCGCCGAAGGCGGTTGCTGGCGCATCCAGGCGAGCACCGACGGCACCGATTGCGATTTCACGGCGAGGTCGCCTTCGGCGCTGAAGGCGGGCTTGGCCGCGACATAGCCGCCAAAGCTGCCGTCGATGGCATCGGTGTCGAGAGCAAGATCGAGCCGCGCCGAGCGCGTCTGGAGATCGGCCGGCAACTCAAGCTTGAGATCGAAGCCGACGCGAAGACCCTTCCAGTCGAAATCACCCTTGGCCGTGAGCGGATCGACGAGATGCGGGAGGCTCAAGGCGGCATCGATATGTTCGATGCGCCGCTCGTCGCCGCTGGCGTTGTAGATGATGCGGACGGTGCCGTCCTCGATGCGGACATCCTTCAGCATGACGTCGCGGCCCGACGACCCGCCGCCGGCTTCGGCGGCGATGTAACGGAACGGCGCCGCCGCCGCGGCGCGGGTTGGCGCTGGTGGCGCAAGCGGGCCAGCATCGCCCTGTTGCTGCGCGCCGTCCTTCAAGCGCACCGTCAGAACCGGGCGTTCCATGACGACGCGGTCGGCATCGACCTGGCGGCTGAACAATTGACCGAAGCTGACATCGAGCGCGAGGCGCGCAACGGTGAGATCGGCGCCGGCGCGATTCTCGGGATCGGTGATGTCGACGTCGGTGAGCACGATGTGCGGGCTCGGCATCAACAAGAGCGAGCTCGAGCCATGGACCGTGAGATCCCGCCCGCTCTGCGCCTTGACGCGCGCCGCGACCCGGTCGCGCACGGCATCGGCCGAGATCAAAAGGTTGACGGCGACCAGCGCGAGGACCAGGAGCGCGATCACGCCGGCGCCGATTTTCAATAACAACTTCATAAGCTTAAGGCCCAACTCGCTGGGAGATGAAACGCCCCTCGGCAACGGCAGCCCCGCGGCCACACGTCCCCGCTCATTCACGCCTCATGTAGGTACCGAACCGGGAGACTTGAATGGCCGCGACGCGCGCACCAAGGCGCGGCGGGTGACGAGCTTAGGCCCGGAAATGCGGTGAGAATAGGCCCGCGCCGTGTCGGAGCGTGTCCGAAGATGTCGCGTCGTCTAGCGCACCAGAATGGCGTGATTGTCCCACTCGTAGGGCGAAGAGCGGCGATCCTCATCGAGGGCATCGGCGACCTCGGTCTCGACCAGCCAGCCGCGCCCGCTCGTCAGCAGGAAGCTCGCCTGGTGACGCGTCGGCGCCACGCCACAGCCGTCGCTCAATTCGCTCGATCCGAGATAGCGGCGGCCGGCCACGTCCCAATAGGTGATGAGGCCGCCCTTCGGGGCGGAGGCGGCGACGATGCCGCCGCCGGCGTCGCAGGTCACCGAGCCGATGTAATTGCGGAGTTCGCTTTGCGTTGGCCCAGGTGCCGGCACGAGCAGCGGCTGCTCGCCGCGGCGGTGGAAGCCGAGCAGCGGCGGCGCGTCGCCTTCCGGCCCGCGATATTGGCAACCGAAGGCGACGGTATCGCCCCTGGCAAGGGCGAGGTGGCGGATGGAAAGCTGGTGCAGGTCAGGGGCGAGCACCTGCTCCTCGAGGAGATCGCCGGTGGTGATGTCGACATAGACCAGCGACGGCTTCATGTCGGGGAGGTTCAATTCGTCGGCGCCGCTGTCGGGATGGGTGCGGATGCCACCATTGGCGATCACCATAGTGCGGCCGTCGGAGAGGAGGGCGACGTCATGGGGCTCCAAGCCCCGCGCCGGGAACTCGCCGATCTGCTTATAGCCGTCAGTGGCGTCGCGGATGCCGATGACGCCTTCGCCGTGCTGGTAGTCGTTCTCGGTGGTGAACAGCAGCTTGCCGTCGACCGAGAAGGCGCCGTGGCCGAAGAAATGCCGGTCGGGCTTCGAGGCGAACCACACCGGCGGCCGCTTGCCGCCGGGAACCGCGACGCCGAAGCGCCCCGGCCTTCGGGCGAAGGCCACCCATTCGTCAGAGCCTGGCCGGAGCGCGATGTCGTGGCCGCGCGAGGGCAGCTCGACCGACCGCACGTCGCCCTCGTCGAGCGAGAACAACGCCGCGGAGTAGGTGCCGCGATCGTCGCGGCGCGCGGCGGCGAACAGCTCCTCGGCGGGGATGTTCGCCTTGGCGGGACGGAACGGCAGGGCCAGGAGCGCAGCGCCGCCAGCGGCGCCAACAAGAAGCTCGCGTCGATCGATCGGCATGGTCAGTCTCCGTCCATGGCGTTGAATCCGAAAGTGAGGCCCGCACCCCGCGCGATCATGTCGCCGGCGGTGGTCGCCGCGCTCTTCAGAGAGACGCGCAAGGCCTCGAGCTTGGCGCGCAGGTCCTCATCGTGCACCACCTCGTCGACGGGGGGGCCAATCGCGCTCATGACCTCGACGGCGTGATTGAGGTCGAACAGGATCGAATCCTCGACCCCCGGCGATTCTTCATGCACCACCTGGGCCAGGCCGCTTCGGGTGAAGAGGTCGCGGACGCCTTCGAGATTGCCGACCATGTCGTTGAAGGCGAGGCCGCTCTCGTAGAACGGGGCGAGCCGGGGGCGCGTCCGCTCGGGGCTCGCGCCCAGCATCTTCGCAAGCTTCTGGTCGCGCACGGTCTCGATGCCGCTGGTGAAGGTCTTGAACAGGTCGAGCGTCACCTCTTTCGGCGTGTGGTAGGTCTGATTGGCCGGACCCGGGGCGAGATAGGATTGGGTAGCGGCGCCGCCATCCTGCCAATCATCTGAGATCTCGCGGCTGAGCTGCGCGAGGCTGCCGGCAACGCTCGCGGCGAACGCGCAGCGGAACGGGGCCTGGCCACTTGCCGCAGCAAGCGCATCGGCGCCGTTGCCGTGAAGCAGGTACTCTAGCGGCGGCAGGCCCTGGAGCGCCACGCTCTTCGCCGCGAGCTCCTCCTCCTTGGTAACGCTTTGATCGAGCTTGGATAGCGCGTCACGCACCTGGCGGGCGCCGATCCCTTTCGGGTCGGGCCAGAAAAAGATGCGCTCAAAGCGATGCTCGTGGGCAACCGGGCCGAAGCGGATCGGCTCGATCTTGCTCCAGGCGGCGACGGTGACGGCGAAGGCGTCGCGGGCAAGCTTGAGGCCTTGGGCCGAGGGATCATGACACAGCGTCTCGACCGACTGCTTCAGGGCTCCGGCGCTGTCGGCAAGCGCGGCGTAACCCGGCCTGATGTATTGCGCGAGCGCCGCCTTGGCGATGGCCGCGTGATCCGCCTCGGCCTGCGCCGCTCCAGCTGAAAACATTAGAGCTGTGGCTAGGAGCAGGGAGGCTAGGACACCTCTCCCCTGCGGGGAGAGGTCGCGTCGAAGCCAAGGGCTTCGGCGCGGGTGAGGGGGCGCAGGTGGAAGGCCTCGCCCTTAAATCCCCCTCACCCCGACCCTCTCCCCAGCGGGGAGAGGGAGAAGGCCTATCGTGGCTACAGGGATGAGGCTCACAGCGAATTGACGAAAGCAAGCAGGCGCTCCCGGTCCTCTTTGGCGAGATTGGCGAATTTGTCGCGCGACGCCTCCCCCTCGCCGCCATGCCACAGAATGGCTTCGGTGACGTTGCGGGCGCGGCCGTCATGAAGGAAGAGGGTATGGCCGTTGACGGTCTCGGTGAGACCGATGCCCCACAGCGGCGCCGTGCGCCATTCGCTTCCCGAGGCGTCGCCATCGGGCCGATTGTCGGCAAGTGCCGCCCCCATGTCGTGCAACAGAAGATCGGTGTAAGGCCAGATCAGCTGGTGCGAGAGATGGGGCTGGTCGGGGACGTCGCCGGTGACGAATTTCGGCTTGTGGCACGAGGCGCAGCCGATCTCGTAGAACAGCGCCTTGCCCTTCAGCACCTCGGGGTCGTCGGCCTTCCGCCTGACCGGCACGGCGAGGTTATGGGAATAGAACGCCACGAGCTTGAACAGCTCGTCGCTCAGCTCGACATCGCCGTATTTCGCCGAGTTGCCGTTGGGCGCGTCGAGGCAGTCCTTCTCTTTCTCGGTGCAGTCGCCAGACGGCCGGCGGATCATGGAGGTCGAAAGGCCGATGTCGCCGGAGGCCGCCTCGGCGGTCTGCTGATTGATGGTCGGCTGGTTCGCCTTCCAACCGAAGCGGCCAAGCATCACCTTGTTGTCCGCGCGGGACCACACCTGGTTCGGCTTACCGGAAATGCCGTCGCCATCTGTGTCGCCAGGATCTGCATTGGCGAGGATCTCGGATTCGGGAACGGCCTCGAGGAGCCCAAGGCCGATCATCGGCGGCGCCACCCGCGGGCTGATCATGGTGGCTTCGGCGAGGGGGCCGTAGCCGAGGTCGGCGATGCTGTATTCGGGCACTCTGAGGCTGGCGGTCTCGCCGCCGGCAAGGGTCACCGGCTTCTCCTTGTAGTCGATCTTGATCTGACCCTCGGCCTTGTGCCCTTGGATCGACAAGTCCTGAAGCTGGCCGCCATAGGTCGGCTCGGGGATCGAATTCAGCTCGTGGGCCGCCAGCTTGGCGTTGTCCTCATCGCTTGTCGGGGGGACCGATAGACGCACCAGCATGGAGTGGGTGTCATCGTGAATGCCGGCGGTGAAGGGCGGATGGCCGCGGCCGTCCTTCAGATGGCAGTTCTGGCAGGCGCGCGAATTGAACAGCGGCCCAAGCCCGTCGGAAGCATCGGTCGAGGACGGCGCCGAGACCCAGTTCTTGCGGAAGATGGCGTTGCCGATCTTGAAGTCGAACTCGCGCTTGAAGTCCATGTTCCCGGAGGAATGGGAGAAGGCATTGGAATTGTCGACGCTGGCGGGCGAGGTGGCGCCGCCGCCAGGCTTGTCCTCGCCGTTCTCGAGGCGCGAGAAGTCCGTCGCCGGCGCGGTCAGCGCGGGAACGGCGGCGTCGCCGCCAGCGCCGTAGCTCTGCCACACGCCAGCGCAGAGCGGCGCGCTGGCGCCAAGCGCGAATGCCACGACAAGCGGCACACCGCGCGTGTGAGACGGCCTCTGCGGTGCTCGGGTCAGAACTCGGACAACGCTACAGCGGAGCTTGAAATCGGGTGAGAGCACTCGTCCTTCGTCAGACCCCTGACTTCGTCAAAAACTGATCGTGGTCCTCGCCCCCACCACGGCTGCATCGGCGACGGCACCATTACCGGATGCGGTCGGCACGTTGCCGCCGGGCTGCCAGATGTACTGGAAGTCCGGCTGCAGCGTCCAGCCCTTCGCCAGCCGCATGGTGTAGCAGATCTCGATCAGCGCCTCGTAATTGCGCGCCACCGGCTCGCCGAGATCAATATCGTAGGCCCTCACCTGGTTGGAGATGCCGGTATAGGCAAAGCCGACGGCGAAGGCATCGTCGGGCCGCCCGGGGATCATGCCCGAGAAGGTGAAGCCGCCATCGGCGTAGAAGTCGACCAGGTTGCGGTCTTCCGGCGCGCCGATGACGCGCCCGAACAGGGCGATGCCCTTCGGATCTTCGCTCCCGGGCAGACGCCAGATGAGCTGATCGATGATGCCGTAAAGGCCATGATCGTTGTCGAGCGCGCGGCCAGGACCGCCAGTCACGGCGATCAGGGCGCCGCCGGGGTCGATGCGCTGGTGCTCGAAGTCGCCGAAATGATTCCAGCCGCCGAGCTTGACGGTGCCCGGCAGGCGGCCGCTCTGATTGTACTTGTAGGCGCCCTCGATCATCAGCAGCGGCGGATCGTTGAGCTCGAAGTCGAGGCCGTTGCTGTTGCAGATCTGCGGATCGTCGCTGGCGCAAGGCGGCGCCGGATCGCCGTTATAGAGGCCGACCAGGAGCTGGAGGTTGTCGTTCGGGGTGACGGCGACGCGGACGCCGGGCGTGGCAAGGGGATAGGCCGGCCCGCCGCTCGGCATGTCGGAGGCCGTGATCGACGGCCAGCCCCAGGTGCCGTTCAAGAAGAAGCCGCCACCTTCGGAGATGACGAATTCGGCGTCAGCGGCGAGCTGGCCGACCTTCACTGCGAGCTTGTCGTCGAACATGTGCTGCTCGAACCAAAGCTCGAACAGACGCGTCGCGGGCGTCGCCTCTAGATTGCTGACCGGCATCAAGCTGCCGATGTTGTCGGCGGTGATGCTCTGGCCGTGGATCTGATAGCCATCGGCATGGAAGCAGAGGCCTTTCCAGAAACCAAGCTTGTGCATGTCGGCCTTTAGGTAGAGTTCAAGCACACCGTCGTACTTGCCACCCTGCTTGTAGCCGCCGCTATTGGCGAAGGCCTCGCCGTAATAAACTCCGCCGACCTCTATGCCGTGACGCGACAGAGCGCTGCGCACGCCTCCCGGGTCGATCGCAACGATCGCGTCCTCCGGTACGCCATTGGCGCCATGGCCGATATCGGCTTCGGTGAGTTCGCACTCCGCCCACGCCGCGCCTGGCAACGCGGCGAAGCTGGCGGCAAGCACGCCGCCGAGTGCGGCTCCGCGTAGGCTTTGGTGGCGCAGTGGCCCGATATTTAGTCCCATCATCAGTCTTAGTCCCCCAACTGTTCGAAGCTCGTCATCCCCGCTCCTGCTCCGAACCTCGCGTCGGGCTCGGCGTGCAGCGACTTGTTATGTTATAACATCTGTAATTATAGACAACTGGAACTTTGTTCTACCTCCCTCAACTCCGCCGCATAGCGGCCCTTGCGCATGTTATCGTATGATATTTTCGTGTTAAAGTATGATCCGGTCTTTATTGCACGGCCGACGGCGCCACGGCGCCCGCCGACTTGTTCTCGTCCATCACCTTGCCCGGACTATCCAAGCTTTCGGAGCCCTCGAACTCGATCTTCTTGAGGTCGAGCACGGCGACGGCGCGTTCGATGGCCTTGGTCTGATCGAGCAGGCCGTCGATCGCCTTCTGCACCACGGCGTTGCCCTCATCGTTGCCCTCGCCGATCATCTGATCGTAGGACTCGACCATGATACCGCGGGCATAGATGGTGCCCATGGCGTCCATGGTGGCGGCGAGCTTGGCGCGCATCTCCGCGTCGGTGCCGGGCGACTTTGCCTTGATCAGGTCCGAGACGCTCGGGCCGGTGACCAGGCTGCCGTCAACGCGGCGGTAGCGGGCGAGATAGACGTTGCGCATGCCGAGCGCGTCGAAATAGTGCGAGGCGAAGGTATTGTCGGAGAAGCAATCGTGCTCCTCCTCGGGATCGTGAATCATGAGGCCGAGCTTCATGCGCTCGCCGGCAAGCTCGCCGTAAGACAGGCTGCCGAGACCGGTCAGGATCGCGGTCAGGCCGGCCTCGTTGGTGCCGTCGACAATGGTCTTGCGCGCGTCGCCGTCAGGACCCCATTGCGCCGTCATCCAGGCGAGGTCGTCGACCAGGAGATCGGTGGCGGCGCGCAGATAGTCGGCGCGGCGGTCGCAATGGCCGCCGGTGCAATTCTCGGTGTCGAAATCCGTGGCGGGGCGATTGCCGTTGCCGGGACCGGTGCCGTTCAAATCCTGGCCCCAGAGCAAAAACTCGACGGCGTGGTAGCCGGTGGCGACATTGGCCTCGACGCCGCCGGCCTCTTGCAGCTTGTCGGCAAGGAGCTCCTTGGTGATCTTCGAGGTGTCGATGGTCTTGCCGCCGATGGTCAGCGCGACATTGGCGATCACGTCGGCGGCATAGAGCTCGTTCTCGGGGGAGTCGGTGCCGTAGGACCCGGCGACATAGTCGATCAGCCCCTCGTCGAGCGGCCATGAGTTCACCCGGCCCTCCCAATCATCGACGATGGCGTTGCCGAAGCGGTAGGCCTCGGTCTGCATGTAGGGGATGCGGGCCGCGACCCAGGCGGCGCGGGCGGCGATCAAGTTATCTTTGGTCGGTTGCGCCAGCAGCTGATTCACGGCGAGTTGCAAGGTCCGCGCGGTGACAAGCGAGTCGGTATACCCGGCTTGGGCAATATCGGCATAGGTCTTGAGCACAATTTTGACGGACGGCGCGGCGTTGGCGCTCGCGTCCGTTTCCGCGGCGGTTGCCGGCGACAATCCAAGACAAACGCCAAGCGCAGCGAGAGCGAGCAGCCGGGCAAGCGACGGAATGCGAGTCATGATCTTTCTGGTCCTCGATCGCGCAGTCACGCGGGAGACAGGAGCGACGGCCGCAGGGCCGAAGCCCCTCGACCGCCGCTAAAGGTTGAGAATGAGGAAGCGCTTCCGGGGGTCGCCTTCGGCACTTCAGGGATCATGGCCTGGCAGGACCGTAATCCTTGCGTTGAGCCTAGCGCGGCGGCTAACATGCACGTAGTGAAATCTTTTCAGTAGAATAATTTTGTTTCATGCATCTTCGTGAAGTCGACGCCAATCTCCTCGTCATCCTCGACGCGCTCCTCGTCGATGCGAGCGTAACGAGGGCCGCGGAGCGCCTGGGGCGGAGCGCCTCGGCGATCAGCCATGCCCTTGCCAAGCTCCGCGAAATCTTCGCGGACGAGCTGTTCGTGCGGGCCGGCCAGCGGCTGGTGCCGACGGCGAAGGCGCTCGAGCTCGCGCCGACGGTGCACGTCATTCTCGCCGGCATGGAGAGCCTGCTGCGGCCGGCACAGCCGTTCGATCCCGCCGAGGCCGAGCGCGATTTCGCCATGACCGCAAGCGAGGTCGGCGAGCTCGTTCTGGTGCAGCCGCTCAGGCTGCGGCTCGAAGCGGTCGCGCCCTCGGTCCATGTCGGCTGGATGCCGGGCCAGGGCCCCGACACCATCGAGGCCCTGCGCCAGGGACGCAGCCACTTCGCCATCGACATCGAGCAGATGACGCTGCCTGCGCCGGATATCCGGGTGCTCAAGCTTTACGACGACCGCCTCGCTACCCTCGTCCGGCGCGGCCATCCCTTGACGGCGCGCCGGCCTACGCCCGCGGCGTTCGCGGCAAGCGACCACATCGAAGTCAGCGGCTTGCCGACCATCGCGCTGCTCGACCGGGCGCTGGCGAAGGCGCGGCTCTCGGCCCATGTCGCGGCGCAAGTGCCTTCGGTGCTCGCCGGCCTCCTGCTCGCCCTCAACAGCGATGCCCTCTTGACCTTGCCGGCCTCGCTCGCCGAGATCCTGGAGGCGCAATTCTCCCTGGCGCGCCTTACCCCGCCGCTTGCGGGCCTCTCTCTTCCGGTGCGCCTCCTTTGGCATTCGAGCTATGATCGCGACGAATGTCACAACTGGGTGCGGGACGAGATTGCGGCGCTCGCGCGGGAGCGCTGATCGCCCGTCCGAACGGTGGAGCGATTGGAGACCGGCCATGGAGATGTCGCGGCGCGCCGTCCTGACGACCTTGATGGCCTTTGCCGCCGGCGCGCTCCTCGCCTTTGACGCCGCACGTGCCGCCGATCCCGCCGCGATCGAGACCGACCTTGCCATCACCGTCGACGGCGTCGAGAAGCGGGTCGGCATCGATGAAGCGCTCAGCCTCCTCAAGGTGCCGTCGGCGAGCATCGCGGTGATCGACCGGGGCGAGATCGCGTTTGCGCGCGCCTATGGCGTGGGCGCGACGCCGACAACGATCTATCAGGCTGCTTCGCTCTCCAAGTTCGTGGCAGCGGTCGGCGCCATGCGTCTCGTCGACGAGGACAAGCTCGCGCTCGACGAGGACGTCAACGACCGCCTCACCTCCTGGCAGGTCCCCGCCAACGACTTCGACGCAACGCATAAAGTGACGCTGCGAGGCCTCCTCAGCATGACCGCCGGCATCGGCGTCCCTGGCTTCATCGGGTATGAGCCGGGCGCTGGCCCGCCCCTCCCTCACCGCGATTCTGAATGGAACACCGCCCGCCAACTCGCCGCCGGTCACCGTGGTCGCGGTGCCGGGCAGCGCCTATCGCTATTCCGGCGGGGGCTTCGAGATCACCGAAGCGCTGATGCAGGACGTCGCCGGCGAGCCCTTCGCCGTGTTGATGCAGGACCTCGTGCTCGGCCCGGCGGGAATGACCGCGAGCAGCTTCGCCGAGCCGATCGCGCCGGACCTGGAGCGCCGAGCCGTGAGCGGACATTACGGCGACGGCGCCGAATTGCCGGGGCGCTGGCGCGTCGTACCCGAGCACGCGGCGGCAGGACTGTGGTCGACGCCCACGGACATCGCCAAGCTTTTGATTCAAATCGGGCGCGCCTGGCGCGGCGAGAGCCATTTGTTCCTCACCCCGGACACCGTGCGCGAGATGCTGCGCCCCCAGAATGGCGGCCCCTATGGGCTCGGTGCCGCGGTTTCCGGGAACGGCGGTGACCTCGTTCTGATGAAGCGCGGCCAGAACGTCGGCTATCAAGGTTACCTGATCCTCTATCCGGCGGCGGGCCAGGGCCTCGTGGTCATGACCAACTCCGACAATGGCTCGACGCTCGCCGCGGCGCTGATTGCCCGCGCCGCCACGGCCTATCACTGGCCGCCGTTGCCGCCGCTCGCCGACTAGAACCAGCGCCCCCCTCTCGCTTCCGTCACAAACCATCACTACATTAGTGCCACGTCCCGCCGCGCCGAGGGCGGGGCCCGGAGGAAGTCAATGCCTGCATGCTTCCGCGCTGGCCTCATCGCCGCGCTGTTTCTGTTGGTCGCCGCCCCCCTCACCCCCGTTTTTCCCGCCGAAAAGACTTTTCAAAGCGCCGATCTCGACGACGCCGCGATCAAGCTCGAGGCCGATCTGAAGGACGAGGCGGGCACTGTCCAGAAACCGGTCATCACCCTCAAGAAAGACGCCGACAATGCGTTGAGATCAGGGGATCTCGACAGCGCCGTCGACATCTATACGCAGATCGTAAGCGTGGCGCCGAACGACGTGCAGGCGTGGCGCCGGCTCGGCGATCTCTGGCTGAAGATGCCGACCTCCGATGAGGACGATGGCAGCGAGCGTTTTCAGAACGCGACCACCGCGGCCTACATCGCCTATCGGCGCGCCACCAATCCGACCGACGAGGCCAACGCCCTCATCCTCCTCGCCAGCACCTACGGTAAGCGCAATGACTGGCGCCCGGCGCTGAACGCGCTTGCGCTGGCGCTCAAGCTGAACGAGACGCTCGAGCTCAAGACCACCTACGACCAGCTCCGCGCCAAATACGGCTTCCGCGTCTCCAACTACAGCGTCGACTCCGATGCCGCTTCGCCCCGCGCCTGCTTCCAATTCACCGAGAGCCTGCCGAAGCGCACCGACTTCTCGCCCTATGTCGCCGTGGCCGGCATCGACAAGCCCGCGCTCTCGGTCGACGACCAGCAGCTTTGCGTCGAAGGGCTGAAGCATGGCGAGAGCTATGGCATCACGCTCCGCGAAGGGCCTGCCCTCGACCGTCGGCGAGGACCTCCTCAAGACGGCGGACTTCAACATCTATGTCCGCGATCGCAGCCCCTTCGTCCGTCTTTCCGGCAAAGCCTATGTGCTGCCGAAGACGGGGCAGCAGGGCATTCCCCTCGTCAGCGTCAACACCGACACGATCAAGGTCACGATCTACCGCATCGGCGACCGCAATCTGATCGGCTCCGTGCTCGGCGGCGACTTCGAGCGGAACCTCTACGGCTACAGTCTGGACGATATCGCCGAGCAGAAGGGCAATCAGGTGTGGACCGGCGAGATGACGGTCGACAAGGCGCCGCTGAATGACGAGGTCACCACCGATTTTCCCGTGACCGAGGCGGTGCCGGAGCTCGCGCCCGGCATCTACGTGCTCGCCGCGGTTCCGGGCAACGTTGCCCCGGAGGAGTACAGCGAGCGGGCAACGCAATGGTTCATCGTCTCCGACCTCGGGCTCACCGCCTACTCCGGCAGCGACGGCGTCCATGCCTTCGTCAATTCGCTGGCGACGACGAAGCCGGTCGGCGGCGTCGAGCTCAGGCTGATCGCGCGCAACAACGAGGTGCTGGCGACCAAGACCACCGATGGCGACGGCAGCGTGGCCTTCGCGCCGGGCTGTCTCGCGGGGAAGGCGGTCTGTCGCCGGCGATGCTGGTCGCCTCGACGGCCGCCGGCGAATACGCCTTTCTGAGCCTGAAGGGGTCGCCGTTCGACCTGACCGATCGCGGCGTTGGCGGCCGCGACGCGCCGCAAGGCCTCGACGCCTACGTCTTCACCGAGCGCGGCGTCTATCGCACCGGCGAGACCGTGCATGTCACGACGCTGTTGCGCGACGCCAACAGCGTCGCCGTCGAGGATGTGCCACTCACACTCGTGGTGACGCGCTCCGACGGCGTCGAATATCGCCGCAGCGTCGTTCCCGATCAGGGCATCGGCGGCCGCGTCCTCGACGTCGATATCGTCTCGGCGGCGCCGACCGGGACCTGGCGCGTCGCCGCCTTCACCGATCCCAAGCGTCCCGCGATCGGCGAGGCGACATTCCTCGTCGAGGACTACGTCCCGGATCGGCTCGAATTCGATCTCGCCACCACAGCGACCAGCCTCTCGCCGCAAACCCCCGCGGAGATCAGCGTCGACGGCCGCTTCCTTTATGGCGCGCCGGCGGCGGGGCTCGGGCTCGACGGCGAGATCCGTATCGCGCCCGCGACCGAGCGTCCGGGCTTCGCCGGCTATCAGTTCGGCTTCGACGAGGATAGCGACGAAGGCGCGGGCTCGGACATCATCCCCCTCGCCGATCTCCCCGAGACCGATGCCCATGGCAAGGCGAGCTTCGCGGCGGCGCTCACCAAAGTGCCGGCTTCGACGCGGCCGCTCGACGCCACGGTGGTGGTGCGCATGGCGGAGCCCGGTGGACGCGCGGTCGAGCGCAGCATCACCCTCCCCATCACGCCGCCGCAAGCCATGATCGGGGTGAAGCCGCTCTTCACCGGCAAGTCGCTCGGCGACTCCGACACGGCGAGCTTCGACGTGGTCATGGTGGCGCCGGACGGCAAGCCGGTCGCGAAGCAAGGGCTCCATTGGCAACTGCTCCGCATCGATTCGAAATATCAGTGGTACCGGAGCGACGGCTATTGGCAGTTCGAGCCGATCAAGGTGACGAAGCGCGTCGCCGACGGCACCATCGACGTCGCCGCGGGTCAGCCGGGGCGGATCTCCGTGCCCGTGACCTGGGGCCGCTACCGGCTCGAGGTGACGAGCGGAGAGCCGCAAGGGCCGGAGACGAGCGTCGGCTTCGATTCCGGCTTCTATGCGGAAGCGAGCGCCGATACGCCGGACCTCCTCGAGATCGCGCTCGACAAGCCCGAATATAAGCCGGGCGACAGCATGACGGTCGCGGTGACGGCGCGGACCGCCGGCGACGTCACGCTTGCGGTGATCGGCGACAAGCTGCTCGCGACCACCACGGCCCATGTCGAGGCGGGCACGGCGAAGCTTCCCCTCACCGTCGGCGAGGATTGGGGCACCGGCGCCTACGTGCTTGCCACCTTGCGCCGGCCGCTCGACGCGGACGCGAAGCGCATGCCGGGCCGCGCCATCGGCGTGCAATGGTTCTCGATCGACAAGGCCGCGCACACGGTCGGCGTCTCTCTCGACCTGCCGGACCGTATCAGGCCCGAGACCACGCTCACGGTGCCGGTCAAGCTCGCAGGCCTCGCGCCCGGCGAGGAAGCGCGGGTCGTGGTCGCCGCCGTCGACGTCGGCATCCTCAACCTCACCAATTACAAGCCGCCGGCGCCGGAGGACTATTACCTCGGCCAGCGCAAGCTCTCCGCCGAGGTCCGCGACCTCTACGGCCAGTTGATCGACGGCATGCAGGGCACCAGGGGACAGATCCGCTCGGGCGGCGACTTCGGCGCGGGCGAACTGCAAGGGAGCCCGCCGAGCCAGCCGCCGCTCGCGCTCTATTCCGGCATCGTCACCGTCGGCCCGGACGGCAGCGCCGAGGTCTCCTTCGACATCCCGGCCTTCGCCGGCACGGTGCGGGTGATGGCGGTGGCGTGGACCGAGGACAAGGTCGGCCACGCCACAGGCGACGTTGATCGTGCGCGATCCCGTGGTGCTGACCGCGACCCTGCCGCGCTTCCTGCTCCATGGCGACAAGAGCACGATCCGGCTCGATCTCGACAATGTCGAGGGCGAGACCGGCACCTACCGCGTCGCGCTCGCCGCGGACGGTCCCTTCACCCTGGCCGAAACGCAAAAGTCGCTTCCTCTCGACGCCAACAAGCGCGGCGCCGTGACCTTCCCGGTCACCGCGTCGGGCATCGGCAAAGGCACGGTGACGGTGAGCGTTGCCGGCCCCGGCGACTTCTCCCTCGAGCGGCGCTTCCCGCTCACGGTTAACCCGGCGACCGAGATCCTGGCGCGGCGCACGGTGAAGCCGCTTGCGCCCGGCGAAAGCCTGACCTTGTCGAGCGACGTGTTCGCCGATCTTGTCGCCGGCACCGGCACGCTGGCGCTGTCGGTGACGCCGACCGCGGCGCTCGATGTCGCCAGCCTGTTGCAGGCGCTCGACCGCTATCCGCTCGGCTGCACCGAGCAGATCGTGAGCCGGGCGTTGCCGTTGCTCTATGCCAACGAGCTTTCGGTCAATCTCCACCTCGCCACGGATTCAAGCATCGATGAGCGCATCGCCGGCGCCATCGCCACGGTGCTGGCGCGGCAGGGCTCCGAGGGCGCCTTCGGCCTCTGGTCGCAAGGCGGCGACGATCCCTGGCTCGACGCCTACGTCACCGACTTTCTTGACGCGCGCGCGGGCCCGGAACTTCTCGGTGCCTGACGATGCCTTCAAGCTCGCGCTCGATCGCTTGCGGAACTACGTGAGCACGGCACCCGAGCCTTCGACCGATGGCGGGCTTGCGCTCGCTTACGCGCTCTATGTGCTGGCGCGGAATGGCGTGGCGCCGGTCGGCGATCTCCGCTACCTCGCCGACGCCAAGATCGACGACCTCAAGACGGCGACGGCGAAGGCCGAGGTCGGCGCCGCGCTTGCCATGCTTGGCGACCGCATCCGCGCCGAGAAGGTGTTCGACGTGGCGCTCTCATCGCTGGCGAAGGAGCCCACGGTCGCGACCGGACGCAGCGACTATGGCTCGCCGCTCCGCGACGCCGCCGTGGTGGTGACGCTCGCCGCCGAAGGCGACGCCGGCAAGCCGATCCTGGTCAGCGCCACCGAGCGCGTCGGCGCGGCGCGGAAGCTCGTGACCCGCACCTCGACGCAGGAGGATGCCTGGCTCGTGCTCGCGGCGCGGGCGCTCGGCAAGCAGAATGTCAGCCTCGACGTCGAGGAGAACACGCAAGTCGGACCGTTCTACGCCACCTACTCCGAGGCCGACATCGCGGCGAGCGAGGTTACCATCACCAACACCGGCGATACGCCGGTCGATACCGTGGTGACGGTGAGCGGCGCGCCGACGACACCGGAGCCCGCGGCCGATCATGGCTTCGCGCTCGAGCGGAGCTTCCACACGCTTGACGGCGCCGACGCCGATCCAGCGCTCGCCAAGCAGAACGACCGCTTCGTCGTGGTGCTCAAGGTGACCGAGCCGCAGCCGCAATTCGCGCGGGTCGCGCTCACCGATTACATTCCGGCCGGCTTCGAGATCGACAATCCGCGGCTCGCGTCATCGGGCGATACCGGCACGCTGCCCTGGATCGCCAACGCGGCGACGCCGGTGCATACCGAGTTCCGCGACGATCGCTTCACCGCCGCCTTCGACCGCAACACCGGCGACCAATCGGTGTTCACCGTGGCCTATGTCGTGCGCGCGGTGTCGCCTGGCGACTATGTGCTGCCGCAAGCGAGCGTCGAGGACATGTACCGGCCCGACCGCTTCGGCCGCACCGGCACCGGGGCCGTCAAGGTGCAGCCGGCGAAATGAACGACACGCGAGCGAAACAACGCCTCAGCCGGCGAGGCAGACTTCACCCCCCTCCCTAGCCCTCCCCCTCAAGGGGGGAGGGGACCGGCGGAGCCCGTGGAAAAGGGGCGCGCTGTACGCCGCGATCGGTCTCGGCGCCCTCATCTGCATCGGCATCGGCGCCTTGTGGGGACGTGATCGACGGGTTCGGCCCGGCGCCGCTCGGGCACGATCTCGAATTGTCCAAGACCGTGCTCGACCGCCACGGCCGTCTGCTGCGGTCCTACACCACGAGCGAAGGCCGCTGGCGCTTGCCGGCGAGCCGTGCCGACGTCGATCCGCGGTTCCTCGAAGTGCTGTTGGCCTATGAGGACAAGCGGTTCTGGCGCCATCCCGGCGTCGATCCCCTCGCCATGGGACGCGCGGCGTTCCAGCTTGTGACCCATGGCGAGATCGTCTCCGGCGGCTCGACCATCACCATGCAGGTGGCGCGGCTGCTCGAGCCAAGGGCGCAGCGGTCGCTCTACGTCAAGCTCAGGGAGATGGTGCGGGCGCTCGAGCTCGAGCGGAGGCTCGGCAAGGACGAGATCCTCTCGCTCTATCTCACCCTCGCCCCCTATGGCGGCAATCTCGAAGGCATCAGGGCCGCCTCGCTCGCTTATTTCGGCAAGGAGCCGCGGCGGCTGACGCTCGGCGAGGCGGCGCTCCTCGTGGCGCTGCCGCAATCGCCCGAGCTTCGCCGGCCCGATCGCTATCATGAGGCCGCGCGGCGCGCCCGCGACCGCGTGCTCGACCGCATCGCCGGCAACAGCGTGTTCAGCGCTGCCGAGATCGCCCGTGCCAAGCAGGAGCCCGTGCCCCATGCACGGAAGCGCATGCCGATGATCGCGCCGCACGCCGCCGACGACGCCATGGCCATCGCCCCCCATCGCCGCGTGCACCGGCTCACCATCGATGCGCCGTTGCAGGAAAATCTCGAGACGCTGGCCCTTGACCGGGCGCGGTCGCTCGGGCCGGATATGTCGGTGGCGATCATGGTGGTCGACAACAAGAGCGGCGAGGTCCTCGCCCGCGTTGCCTCGCCCGATTATTTCGATGAGCGTCGCGCCGGCCAGGTCGATCTCACCAAGGCGGTGCGCTCGCCAGGCTCGGCCTTGAAGCCGTTCATCTACGGCCTCGGCTTCGAGGACGGGCTGATCCACCCGGACACGCTGATCGAGGACCGCCCGGTGCGCTACGGCAACTATGCGCCGGAGAATTTCGACCTCACCTTCCAGGGCACGGTGACCGTCCGCCGGGCGCTGCAACAATCGCTCAACGTCCCCGCGGTCGCCGTGCTCGAAGAGGTCGGCCCGAGCCGCCTCGCCACCCGGCTCGGAGAGGCCGGCGCCGCGCTGGTGCTGCCACGGAGCGAGGCGCCTGGGCTCGCGCTCGGGCTCGGCGGCGTCGGCATCAGGCTCGCCGATCTGACCATGCTCTATGCCGGCTTGGCGCGGCTCGGCACGGTCGCGCCGCTGACGGAGGACCTCGATGCCGCGCCGCGCGGCGCCAAGCGCCTGATGGAGCCGGTCGCGGCGTGGTATGTCGCCAAGATCCTGCAAGGCTCGCCGCCGCCCGAGAACGCCGCGGGCGGCCGCATCGCCTTCAAGACCGGAACGAGCTACGGCTATCGCGACGCCTGGTCGGTCGGCTTCGACGGCGCCCACACCATCGGGGTCTGGGTCGGGAGGCCCGACGGCGCGCCGGTCACCGGACTTGCAGGACGGACCGCGGCGGCGCCGATCCTGTTCGATGCCTTCGCCCGGCTGCCGCAACCGCTCGCGCCGCTGCCGCCGGCGCCGGAGGGCGCGCTGATCGCGACCACGGCGAAGCTGCCGCCGCCGCTGCAGCGCTTCACGCCGCGTGCCGTCGCCGCCATGAGCGTTGCGAGGCCGGTGCGGATCGTGTTCCCGCCGAACGGGGCCAGCCTCGAATTGAGTGCGGGTCAAGGCGAAGAGCCAGACCGGCTCCCGGTCAAGATCGCCGGCGGCACGCCGCCGCTCACGGTGATGCTGGATGGCATGCCGCTCGCGGCGAGGCGAGGCGCGCGCACGCTGTTCTTCGACGCCGAAGGTCCGGGCTTCGTGCGCCTAACCGTGACCGACGCCACCGGCGCCGCCGACAGCGTGCTGGTGCGGCTGCAATAGCGCCGAGGCGCGCTATTTCTTGCGGCCGTTCGACTTCGACTTCGAGACGTGCTCGGGCTTGCCCTTGCGCTTGGTCGAGGCGAACTCGTCGAGCTCTTTCTCGCTCATCGACTTGTACATGCTCTTCGACGCGCCCTTGAGCTCGCTCGGGCTGGTCTCGCCGCGCTTGGCGGAAAGAGCCGCGCCGGCTGCCTTTTGCTGTGCTGCTGATTTGGCTGGCATGATCGTCCACTCCAGTTACTGGTTCCGAGCCATCAACGCGGAACCGTTCACCGGCGTTCCAAACGCGAGCGTTCCAGCCGCTAGCGATAGCCGTATCGCTCTCTGAGCGGCCAGGTGAGGCCTGCGGCCAGGGCACGCGCCGCGGACGGCATCTCGCTCAACCAGGCGCTGTCTTCCTTGATCTCGGCGAGGGACAAGCGCCTCGCGCGCATGCGGTTGCCATAGAGCTGATGCCTGTTGGTGTTGTCGCCGATCCCTTTTGCATCCCAGCTCACGCCTGGCAGCAGCTTGGCGACGAGGCCCTGCATCGCTTCGCTCGGGGCGCTGACGAGATCCTCGTAGCGGAGCCGGAAATATTGGTCGGGGTAGGCGCGGCCGAAGGCCTCGCAGGCGAGATTGGACGCGGTCCAGCCGAGTGCCGTGCCGCTTGCGCGCAACGCCGCCAGCGGGCGAGTGCCCTGGCGCCCCGCCTTGGTCACCGCCGACCAGGACACCGCGCGCGGATCGCGGGTGAGATGCAGCATCACGAAATCCTCGCCAAGCGCGCGCCGCAAGTGAAACGGGGCGCGAAGCGCGTTCCACGGCGTCTTGGAGGAATCGACCATGGCGGCGTACCGGCCGCCGCTCTCGTCCAGAAGCGCAAGCGCGAGGCGCTCATGGCTCCAGCCGTCGAGCGCCGCGGCATCTTGCTGCAACGGCCCCCATACCGGGCATGCGACAGCGGGCTTGCCGCAGGTGCAATCCTCCTTTCGGCCGCGCTGACTGAGCACGCTCGACACTTCGCCGCAGGCCACGATCTCGGGGCTCGCCGCGAGCAGATATTCGAGGAGCGTGCTGCCGCTATGGCCGTAGCCGCCGATATAGATGAGCTTGGTCACGTCGGTGGTTGGCGCGATTGTGGCGAAAAGGGCAGCCGGGCTTATGTCATTTTCGGCGTCAAAGCACGAGTCCTAGGCCGGGCGAGCGGCCCCGTTCGGCCATGCTTTTTCGTCACCTTGGCAATCTCATCCGGCTTGGCCTACAAGCTCAAACCTCACATCGGGAACGAGGGTCTGATGTCGTCGAGCGTTGCCGGTCGCATGAGCGAGGTCTCGCGCAGCGCGCCCTTGATCATCGCGCTGTTTTTCATCGGGCCCCTGGTGACGGCGGCGTCGCCGCGGACGTCGCCCTTCTTCCTCATGGTCATCGGGCTCACTCTCATCGTTGCCGCGCTGCGGCGGGGTGTCGACTGGCGGGCCTTGCTCAAGCCGAATGCGGCACTGCTCGCGCTCCTGGTCCTTTCGCTCTACACCTGCCTTTCCGCCGCCTGGGCCGCGAATCCCGAAGGCGCGCTGTCCAAATCGTCGCTGCTCGCCGCGGCGGCCCTCGTCGTGTTCGCGGGAAGCGCCGCGATCACCACGCTCGACGCCGAGGAAGCGCAGCGTGCCTCACGCGCCTTGATCGCCGGCGCGCTGTGCGGCGCCGGATTCCTCCTTATCGAGCTCCTGAGCGACGGCGCGCTGACCCGCTTCACCATGAACACCATCGCGGCGTTCAGGCCCGACCGCGCCAAGCACATCACCATCGTCGGTGGGCGGGTGACCAAGATCAATCTCTCGGAGTTCAACCAGAGCGCTGCCACGCTCGCCTTGCTGCTGTGGCCGGGGCTGCTGGCGCTGCGCTCGGCGGTCGAGACGCCGCGCCGCCGCCTCCTCGCCGTTCTGTTTTTCGTGGCGCTCGCGGTGCCGATCGCGATCTCCGAGCATAATTCATCGCAAGTCGGGATCGTGGCGTCGCTCGCGGTGCTCCTGCTCGCGCTGAAATGGCCCCGCGCCACCATCCGCGGCCTCGCGGCAATGTGGTGCCTCGGCTTCGTGCTCGTAGTGCCGCTCGACTTCCTCGCCTACAACAGCGGCTTGCATCAGGTGAAATGGCTGCCGAGCTCGTTCCGCGCGCGGGTCATCATCTGGGAATACACCGCCGAGCGCGTGCTCGAGCAGCCATGGATCGGCATCGGCGGCAACTCGACGCCGGCCATGAAAACCAAGGACGGCACGCCGGACTGGCCCAAAGGCTTCGTCTACAAGCGCACCACCGGCCAGCACGCCCACAATCTCTTTCTCCAGGCGTGGTACGAGCTCGGGGTGATCGGCGCGATCCTGGCGGCGATCGCCGGTGCCGCCGTGGCGCTCCGCCTGCTTTATTTGCCCTTGGCGGCGCAAGCCTATGGCGCGGCGAGCTTCACCCTGTTCGCGGTGATCGCGGCGTTCGCCTGGGGGATGTGGCAGGTGTGGTTGATGTGCGCCTTCGCGCTCGTTGCCGCTCTATCTCGGCATGGCGGCACAACCCTTCAGAGCGTTGCGCGACGACGCCGACCGCCGAGGCTGGCGATCCCGCGTCTCGTTGACGCGGAGCGCGCCCGAGGGGCCCGCCCCGCGGCGCCGGCGACACCCGGCCCAACTTCGACGCGCGCCAAGTTCGAGAGCATTGCCAAAGACTTCGGCGCTCGGGTTTGCAATATTGCGACGCACCAATCTTGCGCGATACATCGGCGCCGCGGCGCTCTACACGCCCTCTCCGCGACATTCTGCGTAAGTGTTCCGCCCAACGCCCGCCGGAAACGAAGCGAAGCCTCGGCCACCGTGGCGGGCGTCGAAACGACGACCGGCCACCAACCTCAAGGAGTACTGGCATGAAGCAATATCTGATCGCGGGTCTGCTGGTCGCAGGCCTGGTTACCCCGGCGTTGGCCGCCTCCAGCTATTACGTGGCGCAGAGCGCGACCAGCCATAAATGTTCGGTGATCGGCAAGAAGCCGGACGGCAAGTCGATGATGATGGTCGGCACCGAGACCTTCAAGTCGAAGTCCGACGCCGCCAAGGCCATGAAGGGCATGAGCGAGTGCAAGGCCTAAGTCTAGGGCTGGAGATGCGGGACGCGGACGCCCGGTGCTAGCCGAGCGCCCGGTCCGCTAGAAACCGCCTCGAGGCCCGACTGGCCTTGAGATCCAAGGGGCCTTGAGGCGGACCTAGCCTAACAGGTTCACGGCGCCTGTGAACCCGCCGGGAACAGCCGGGGCCCGGACCACAATTCCCTTGCGTACAGCGGCGCCCGGCCCTTGACGCGGGCCCCCGAGGTGTCACACCAAAGCGCATGGCGGACGCCTCGAAGACGCTCCACATCAAGACCTACGGCTGTCAGATGAACGCCTACGACTCCGAGCGCATGGCCGAGGTGCTCGCCGGCGAAGGCTATGTGGCGACCGACGACATCGGCGCGGCGGACCTCGTCATCCTCAACACCTGCCATATCCGCGAGAAGGCGGCGGAGAAGGTCTATTCCGAGCTCGGCCGCCTGCGCGCGATGAAGCAGCGGCGCGAAGCTCACGGCCTCGCCACCATGATCGCGGTTGCCGGCTGCGTTGCCCAGGCCGAGGGCCGCGAGCTTCTGGAGCGCGCGGGCGTGGTCGATCTCGTCGTCGGGCCGCAAAGCTATCACGCGCTGCCGGCGTTGCTCCGCAGCGCGCGAGGCGGCGGCGAGAAGATCGTCGCCACCGAGTTTCCGGCCGAGGACAAGTTTCTCGCGCTGCCCGAGCGTCCGGCGACGCGCGCGCAGCCGTCGGCGTTCATCACCGTGCAGGAGGGCTGCGACAAGTTCTGCAGCTTCTGCGTCGTGCCCTATACCCGCGGCGCCGAGTTCTCGCGGCCGGCCGCCGCCATCGTCGCCGAAGCCGAGCGGCTTGCCGCCGGCGGCGTGCGCGAGGTCACTTTGCTCGGTCAGAATGTGAACGCTTATCTGGGCGAAGGCCCCGACGGGAAAGACTGGTCGCTGGCGAAGCTGCTCCGGCGGCTCGCCGCAATGCCGGGCATCGAGCGGCTGCGCTACACCACGAGCCATCCCCGCGACATGGACGACGACCTGATCGCGCTGCATGGCGATGAGCCGAAGCTGATGCCTTATCTGCACCTTCCGTTCCAGGCGGGCTCCGACCGCATCCTCAAAGCGATGAACCGCAAGCACAGGGCCGAGGACTACGCGGCGCTCGTCGCCCGCATCAGGGAGGCGCGGCCCGACATCGCGCTCTCCACCGACATCATCGTCGGCTTTCCCGGCGAGACCGACGCCGATTTCGACGACACCCTGGCGCTCGTCCGCGACATCGGTTTTGCCCGCGCCTTCTCCTTCAAATACAGCGCGCGGCCGGGCACGCCCGCGGCGGAGTTGCCGAATCAAATTCCGGATCGCGTGGCGCGCGAGCGGCTCCATGCCTTGCAGGCGCTGATCGAGACGCAGGCGCAAGCCTTCGACCAAGGACTTGTCGGCCAGAGGCTCCCGGTGCTGATCGAGCGCAAAGGGCGGAAACCGGGGCAAATTGCCGGACGTTCACCCTATCTTCAGGCTGTCCACGGCGAGGGCCCGGAGCATCTGATCGGCGACATCGTAGCGGTTGACATTGTCAGCGCGGGGCCGAACAGTCTCAACGGTGTCATCAAATCGGAGTTTGAATGGCGCGAACCAGTTCAGGCGGCCGTGTGAGCAACAAGGCTAGTGGACGGAGACCGCCAGTGACGCGTGGCGGAGCGACCACGTCGAAAAAGCGCGCGACTGCCAGCTCGGCCAATGGCCGCGAAGATTCGCTCCTCGTGTCCTTCGAAGACATCAGACTGGTGCGCGACCTTCTCGGTGACTATGACGCCAATCTCGCCGTGCTCGAAGACCGCCTCGGCATCCAGGCCGTGGTCAACGGCAATGTGGTGTCTCTGCGCGGACCGGAGCAATCGCGCGAGACCGCGAAATCGGTGCTGGAGCAGCTCTATGGCCGGCTGGCGCAAGGCGAGATGATCGGGGTCGGCGAAGTTGTCGGCGCCATTCGCCACTCGCGAACCGCCGAGCCCGGCATCGAAGCCGAACAGATTGCCGATACCGGCCCGGCGCAGCAGATCAGGACGCGAAAGCGGCTGGTCACCGCGCGCACCCCGGCGCAGAGCGCTTATCTCGCGGCGCTGCAAAAGAAGGACCTCGTCTTCGCCACCGGTCCGGCCGGAACCGGCAAGACCTATCTCGCCGTCGCCTTCGCCGCGATGTGCCTCGAGAACGGCCAATGCGACCGGCTGATCCTGTCGCGGCCCGCGGTCGAGGCCGGCGAGCGGCTTGGCTTCCTTCCCGGCGACATGCGCGAAAAGGTCGATCCCTATCTCCGCCCGCTCTATGATGCGCTCTACGACCTGCTCGCGCCCGAGCGCGTCGAAAGAGGACTGGCCACGGGCATGATCGAGATCGCCCCGCTTGCCTTCATGCGCGGCCGCACGCTGTCCCACGCCATCGTCATTCTCGACGAGGCGCAGAACTGCACGCCGGTGCAGATGAAGATGTTCCTGACGCGGCTCGGCGAGGAGAGCAAGATGATCGTCACCGGCGATCCGAGCCAGGTCGACCTGCCGGAAGGCAAGGACTCCGGGCTGATCGATGCCATCTCAATTCTGAAAGGCATCGACGACATCGCCCATATCGCCTTCACCGCGCGCGACGTGGTCCGCCGCGAACTCGTCGGCCAGATCGTCGACGCCTACGAGGCGGCGCCCCGGCGGGGTCAGCGCAATGGCTGACCCTGGCCCAAGTAGCAGCGGGGCTCCCGGTCGTCTCGACGTCGAGGTGATGCGGCGGGCGGAGCTTTGGGACCGAAGCGGCGTCAGCGACGGCGCGCTCGCGCTGGCGGCGCTCGCCGCGTTCGAGGCCGCGCCACCCCGCTCGGCACCCTATGAAGTCAGCATCGTCCTCACCGACGACGATGAGATCAGGGCCTTGAACCAAACCTGGCGCGGCAAGGACGCGCCAACCAATGTGCTGTCGTTTCCGGCCGGCGAGGCGTTCGGCGACATCCCGGGAGGGCCCCGGCCGCTCGGCGACGTGATCCTCGGCGGCGAAACCGTGCTCGCGGAGGCGAGGGCCAAGGGCATCCCGACGGCCGATCACGCCTCCCACCTCGTGGTTCACGGCATGTTGCATCTCCTCGGTTATGACCACGAGGGCGACGAGGAAGCGCTGCGGATGGAGACGTTGGAGACCGAGGTTCTTGGGCGCCTCGGCATCGCCGACCCGTACGACGATCTCATGTCGCCGCGGCGGCGGAGGCGTCGCCATGACCAGTGCCCCGTTACGCGACGGCGACCTGCCGACGGAAACCGATCAGCCCGCGGACGAGGAGCCATCCTGGCTCGAGCGCCTGTTGGGCCGGTTCGGTCTCGGCGAGGAGCCCGATCTTCGCGAGGTGATCGAGGATGCCCTGACGCGCAGCAAGGTTGGCGGCGATACCTTCAGCGCGCAAGAGCGCGCCATGCTCCTCAACACGCTTCGCTTCGGCAAGCTCACCGTCGAGGACGTCATGGTGCCCCGCGCCGACATCATCGCCGTGGAGCAATCGACCAGCGTCGCCGAGCTGATGCGGGTGTTCCGCGAGGCCGAGCATTCACGGCTTCCGATCTACCACGAGACCCTCGACGATCCGCGCGGCATGATCCACATCCGCGACCTGATGTCGTGGATCACCACCGAGGCCGAGACCGACAAGGAGCGGCGCGCTCGATCTCGGCGGCGTCGATCTCACGCGCGAGGTCGGGGCCATCAATATCACGCGCGAGATCCTCTACGTGCCGCCGTCGATGCCGGTGCTCGATCTGTTGCTGAGGATGCAGCTGTCGCGCCGTCACCTCGCTCTCGTCGTCGACGAATATGGCGGCACCGACGGGCTCGTCTCCATCGAGGACCTCGTCGAGGAAGTGGTCGGCGAGATCGAGGACGAGCATGACGTCACCGAGGAGCCACTGATCCGCGAGGACGTTCGCCTCGGGCTCGTGTGCGACGCGCGGACTCCGATCGAGGAGCTCGAGGAGCATCTCGGCGAGCAGCTGGTGTCGCCGGAGCAGGAGGAGGACATCGACACCATCGGCGGACTGGTGTTCTCGATGCTCGGCCGCATCCCGGCGCGGGGCGAATTGGTGCCGCACCCGAGCGGCATCGAGTTCGAAGTGCTGGAGGCCGACCCGCGCCGCATCAAGAAGCTGCGCGTCCACACCCCGCAAGAGCGCAAGAAGGCGGACGCTTCCAGCCCTGAGAGCGCCTGAGTGCCTCGCTTGTCGCCTGTCGCTTGCGTCGCGCAGGCGGCCGATTGGGTCGCGGCCCTGACGGGCGCAAAACGCGCCATGCTCGCCGTGGGCGCCGGCGCCGTCTCCGTGGTCGCCTTCGCGCCGATCCACGCCTGGCCCGTGCTGTTCTTGAGCTTCGGCCTCATGGTCTGGCTGCTGGATGGCTGCGCGGCGCGCGAGGCGATCTTCGCCGAACGCGTGAAATGCGCCGCGCTCACCGGGTTCTGGTTCGGCTTCGGCTATTTCCTCACCGGACTTTATTGGATCGCCGAAGCCTTTCTCGTCGAGCCGTGGCGCCATGGCTGGCTGATCCCCTTCGCCCTGTCGGGGCTCGCCGGCGGCATGGCGTTGTTCTACGCCGCCGCGGCCGCACTGGCGGTGGTCCTGTGGCGGCCGGGTGCCGCGCGCGTGTTCGCGCTGGCCATCGCCTTCGGTCTCGCCGAGTTCGCGCGGGGTCACGTGCTCACCGGACTGCCCTGGAACCTGATCGGCTATGGGGTCGCGGCAAACGGGCCGATGATGCAGCTCTCGGCGCTGTTCGGCGCCTATGCGCTCTCGCTCCTTGCCGTGCTCCTGTTCGCCAGTCCCTTCGCCATTTGGGCACCCCGCGCCTCGGGGCTCGCGCGACCGAAGAGCGCCACCGCACTCGCCGTCACCCTTGTTGTGGCGCTCGGCGCCGGCGCGCTGTGGGGCGAGCGGCGGCTCGCCACCGCCGAAGTAGCCAATACCGGCCTCAAGCTCCGCATCGTCCAGGCCAATGTCGATCAGGCCCATAAGTGGCGGCCGGAGAACAGCGTCGAAATCTTCGACGCCTATCTCGCCCTCACCAAATCAGGCGGCGGCCGCGGGCTTAAGGGCATCGGCCTCGTGGTCTGGCCCGAGACCGCCGTTCCCTTTTTTCTCGCCGACGCGCCGGAGGCGCTTGCCGCCATCGGCAACGTGCTGCCGGAGGGGACGTCGCTTGTGGTTGGCTCGGGCCGGCTCGAGGAAAATCGCGACGATAGCGGCCGGCTGATCTCCGAGCGCATCTATAACGGGCTGCTCGTTCTCGACGATAAGGCCAATATCGTCGGCAGTTACGATAAGATACATTTGGTGCCGTTCGGCGAGTATCTGCCCTTCCAGGACTTCATGGAGAGTCTCGGCATGATGCAGCTGACCGGCGTGCGCGGCGGCTTCAGCGCGGGGTCAGGTCCCCGTTTGCTCGCGATCCCCGGCGCACCGCCCGCAAGTCCGCTGATCTGCTACGAGATCATCTTTCCCGATGCGGTGACCGAGCCGAACCACCGGCCTGGCTGGCTCCTCAACCTGACCAATGACGCCTGGTTCGGCACCAGCGCCGGGCCCTATCAACATTTTCACCAGGCGGAACTCCGCGCCGTCGAGCAGGGTTTGCCCGTGGTGCGCGCCGCCAATACCGGCATCTCGGCGATCATCGATCCTTACGGGCGCATCGTTGCCGCGCTCGGGCTCGAGCAGGAAGGCGTCGTCGATGGCGTGCTGCCGCGGGCGTTGCCGCCCACACCCTATGTGCGCTGGGGACGATTGATTGAAGCGCTGGTTCTCTTGTTTGCACTCTGTGGTTGGGGCGCATTTGCCCCGTTCGGAGGTGTAAAACCGGTGAGGACAACCGCTCTGAAGCAGTGAGGCCAAAGTGGGCCAACCCATTGCAAATGCTTCTCGATTTGAACAGTGCCGTGTCGCAAATTGTCGTGCGTAACTGCTTGACGGTTTTATGTTGCGACCCTAAGAACGTTTCCCATGGGGATGCACGCAAAACTGTCAAGAAATCCGTCAACCATCACAATTAAAGCGAGTGGAGCGCATGGCAGGCAAAAAGCCGAACCCCGTGGACCAGCATGTAGGCAGCAGGGTCCGTCTACGACGCATGCTCCTTGGCATGAGCCAAGAGCGACTTGGCGAGAGCATGGGGCTCACTTTTCAGCAGGTGCAGAAATACGAGAAGGGGGTCAATCGCATCGGCGCGAGCCGGTTGTTCCAGATCTCCAAGATCCTCGACGTCCCCGTCCAGTTCTTCTTTGAGGAAGCACCGCATGGCGACGGCCATGCCGCAGGCCCAGGCTTGGCCGAACCGGATTCGGAAACTTTCATTCTCGAATTCCTCAACAGCCGCGAGGGGCTTGAGCTCAATCGCGCCTTCGTCAAGATCGCCGATCCGAAGGTGCGCAAGAGCGTGGTCGATCTCGTTCGCGCGTTGAGCGCCGCCGACAGCAGCTAGCCCGCCAGAGGCGGCTTGACCGCCACCCCCGTTCTTGCAAGAACCCGGCACGACTTTGGGTCGGGTCCTTCAAGCACTCCAGTCAGGGGGTCACGTGGCCAACAGGCGGAACTATCTCTTCACCAGCGAATCCGTGTCGGAAGGTCACCCCGACAAGGTATGCGACCGCATTTCCGACGCCGTGGTCGATCTCTATATGGCCGCGGACCCGAAATCGCGGACCGCGATCGAGACCCTCGTCACCACCAACCGCATCGTCATGGCCGGCGAGGTCCGGGGCCCGAACGCGATCACGCCGGAGGTGATCGAGGACGCGGCGCGGCGCGCCGTGCGCGAGATCGGCTACGAGCAGGAAGGCTTCCACTGGAAGAACGCCGAGTTCGAGTTCTACGTCCATGAGCAGTCCGCGGACATCGCTCAGGGCGTCGACGCCGACGTCGACAAGGAGAAAGACGAGGGCGCCGGCGACCAGGGCATCATGTTCGGCTATGCCTGCCGCGAGACCGATGCCTTGATGCCGGCGCCGATCTACTTCGCCCACCGGATTCTGCATGACATGTCGAAGGCGCGGCACAGCGGCCGCGCGCCCGAGCTCGGCCCGGACTCAAAGAGCCAGGTGACGCTCGCTTATGAGGACGGCAAGCCGGTGCGCGCCGATTGCATCGTCGTCTCAACCCAGCACGGCGAGGACGTGAGCCAAGCCCGCGTCAAAGAGATCGTCATGGGTTTCATCGACGACGTGATGCCGAAGGGCTGGGTCGGCGGCCATACCAAGATCTATGTGAACCCGACCGGCCGGTTCGTGATCGGCGGCCCTTACGGCGATGCCGGCCTCACCGGCCGCAAGATCATCGTCGACACCTATGGCGGCGCCGCGCCTCACGGCGGCGGCGCCTTCTCCGGCAAGGACCCGACCAAGGTCGACCGCTCCGCGGCCTACGCCGCGCGCTATCTCGCCAAGAACGTGGTCGCGGCCGGGCTTGCCGACCGCTGCACGCTTCAGGTGGCCTACGCCATCGGCGTCTCGGAGCCGCTGTCGCTTTATGTCGACCTGCATGGCACCGGCACGATCGCCAAGTCCGAGCTCGAGCAGGCGCTGCGGCGGGTCATGGATCTCAGCCCGCGCGGCATTCGCGAGCATCTCGGCCTCAACCGCCCGATCTATGAGCGCACCGCCGCCTATGGCCATTTCGGCCGCCAGCCCGACAATGACGGCGGCTTCTCCTGGGAGCGCCTCGACCTCGCCGAGCCGATCCGCGCCGAGCTGAGCTAGCGCCACCAGCACAATATGGAACTCGTCATGGCCGGGCTTGTCCCGGCCATCCCACGTCTTTTACCTGAACAGAAAATCGTGGATGCCCGGCGCAAGGCCGGGCATGACGAGGTGGTGGTAATGTCTCCAGAACCGACCATGCGCGATACGCCTTTGAGATCCTATGGCCGGCGAAAAGCCCGGCCGCTCAGCGAGCGGAAAAGCAAGCTGCTCGAGACGCTGCTGCCCGTTTTGCGCCTCCCGCTCGCGGCGTCCGCGCCCTCCCCGCTTCGAGCCCTGTTCGCCGAGCCGGTCACCGATGTCTGGCTCGAGATCGGCTTTGGCTCCGGCGAGCATCTGCTGTGGCAGGCCGAGCGTCACCCCGAGCATCGGCTTCATCGGCTGCGAGCCCTTCATCAACGGCGTATCGAGCCTGCTCGGGCAGGTCGAAGCCTCCGGGATCAAGACCATCCGCATTCATGACGGCGATGCCCGCGAGGTGCTCGACTGGTTGCCGGATGCCTCGCTCGGGCGCGTCTTTCTCTTATTCCCGGACCCTTGGCCAAAGAAGCGGCATCAGAAGCGGCGGCTGCTCACCGCCGAGACCATGGGGCAGTTGGCGCGCGTGCTGAAGCCCGGCGGCGCGTTCAGATTTGCGAGCGACGACGGCGACTATGCCGGCGAGGCGCTCCGCCTCACCCTCGCCAACGGCGCCTTCGCCTGGACCGCCGAGCGCGCCGGCGATTGGCGGCGGCGACCCTCGGACTGGCCGGAAACACGCTATGAGCGGAAAGCCTTGAGCGCGGGCCGAAAACCGGCCTATCTCAATTTCCGCCGTCTCTGACCGGAAGGAAACACCGGATGCGCACCATCCTCCTCCTCTTGCTGCTCATCTCGTCGCCGGCGCTTGCGCTCGATCAGGTCCAGATCCTCCGAGCCTGCTACACCGACTGCGAGAAGGAGACGCAGTCGAACCCCGACTACAAGGCCTGCCTCGCCCGCGCCGCCGACACCGCCGACGCCCTGCTCAATCAGGAGTTCGGATCGCTCCAGGACGGCGTCAAAGCCGCCGCCGCGGAGATGGGGGTCAGACCCGAGGCGCAGCTCGACATGCTCAAGGAGGCGCAGCGGCGCTGGATCACGTTTCGCGACGAGGCCTGCGACTTCGAGGACAGCCTCGCCTTCGGCGCCTCGGCGACCGGGGGCTATGCCTCGTCCTGCATCTGCGCGCTCAGCTACCAGCGCATCAACGATTTCGAGCGCATCCACCACGCGGTCCTCGGCCATTAAGTCCTGGAACCTCCTTGAAATCCTCGGGAAAAGATCGTATATTGCCGGTGAACTCATGATTGGTTTTGATCAGGAGTGGGCCGTTCGCCCGCTCCTTTTTATTAGGCGTCCCGCCTCGGTTCGCCGCGCGGGAACAACGGCCTTTTCGATGTCGAGCTCAAGCCTCAGCGCCGATCGCCGCTTCGCCAAGGAGACCGGGATCGAACGCGAGATCGCCAAGCTTGCCGAGCCCTCAATCGAGGAGCTTGGCTTTCGCCTGGTGCGGATCAAGGTCTCGGCCCGCGACGGCGGCACCGTGCAGGTCATGGCGGAACGGCCGGAAGGACAGATGACGATCGACGATTGCGTAGCCATCAGCCGCAAGCTCTCGGAGCTGTTCGAGGCGCATGACCCGATGCCCGGCGGCTATCGGCTCGAAGTGTCGTCGCCCGGCATCGACCGGCCTCTGGTCCGGCCCAGCGACTTCGCGTCATGGGTGGGTCACGAGGCGAAGCTAGAACTGAAGGAGCTCGTCGACGGCCGCAAACGATTTCGTGGCGTGATCGAGGGGGCCGACGACGACGAGGCGCTCCTCCGCATCGAATTGCCGGGCGAGACGGAGCCGCAGACCATCGGCATTCCGTTCGCGCTGATCAGCGAGGCCAAGCTCGTTGCGGATCAAGACGTGCTACGCGCGGATCTCGCGGGCAAGAAGACACATTAGAGGATTATTGGCGGGACCGGTGAACGGCCCGCATCGATAGTGGAGGCAAGACACACATGGCTCAGGCAGGCGTGAGCGCCAACAGGCTGGAGCTTTTACAGATCGCCGACGCAGTCGCGCGCGAAAAGGCCATCGATCGCCAGGTGGTGATCATGGCCATGGAGGACGCGATCCAGAAGGCGGCGAAGTCGCGCTATGGCAGCGAGAACGAGATCAAGGCCGAGGTCGATCCCAAGACCGGCGAGATCAGGCTCGCGCGCCTGCTCGAAGTTGTCGAGGACGTGACCATGGAGGCGACGCAGATTTCGCTCGCCGAGGCCCGGCGCCGCAACCCGGCGGCGCTCGTCGGCGACTTCATCGCCGAGCCCCTGCCCCCGCTCGATTTCGGCCGCGTCGCGGCGCAGAACGCGAAGCAGGTGATCGTGCAGAAGGTGCGCGAGGCCGAGCGCGAGCGTCAATTCGAGGAATACAAGGACCGCGTCGGCGAGATCGTGAACGGCATCGTCAAGCGCGTCGAATATGGCAACGTCATCGTCGACCTAGGCCGTGCCGAGGCCATCGTCCGCCGCGACGAGACCTTGCCGCGCGAGAACTTCCGCTACGGCGACCGTATCCGCGCCTATGTCTACGACGTCCGCCGCGAGCAGCGCGGGCCCCAGATCTTCCTGTCGCGAACGCATCCGGAATTCATGGCCAAGCTGTTCGCGCAGGAGGTGCCCGAGGTCTATGACGGCATCGTCACCATCAAGTCGGTGGCGCGCGATCCCGGCAGCCGCGCCAAGATCGCGGTGGTGTCGCGCGACGCGTCGATCGATCCGGTCGGCGCCTGCGTCGGCATGCGCGGCAGCCGCGTCCAGGCGGTGGTGAACGAGCTCCAAGGCGAGAAGATCGACATCATCCAATGGTCGCCGGACGCCGCGACCTTCATCGTCAATGCGCTGGCCCCGGCCGAAGTGGTCAAGGTCGTGCTCGACGAGGACGCCGAGCGCATCGAGGTGGTCGTTCCCGACGCGCAGCTGTCGCTCGCCATCGGCCGCAAGGGTCAGAACGTGCGGCTCGCCTCGCAGCTCACCGGCTGGGACATCGACATCATGACCGAGGCGAGCGAGTCCGAACGCCGCCAGGCTGAATTTGCCGAGCGCTCGCAGATGTTCATGGAGGCGCTCGACGTCGACGAAGTCATCGCCCAGCTGCTCGCCTCGGAGGGCTTCTCCTCGATCGAGGAGGTGGCCTTCGTCGAGCCGTCGGAAGTTGCGTCGATCGAAGGCTTCGACGAGAACACCGCCGCCGAGATTCAGGCCCGCGCGCGCGAGCATCTGGAGAAGATCGAGGCCGAGCAGGATGCGAAGCGAAAGGCGCTCGGCGTCGCCGACGACCTCACCGCAATCCCCGGCCTGACCACGGCGATGCTGGTGGCGCTTGGCGAGAACAACATCAAGTCGGTCGAAGACCTTGCCGATTGCGCCACCGACGACCTGCTCGGCTGGAGCGAGCGCAAGGACAAGGAAACCATCCACCACGACGGCGTTCTCAACAGCTTCAGCGTCGGCAAGCCGGAGGCCGAGGAGATGATCCTCGCGGCACGGGTCAAGGCCGGGTGGATCGACGAGGCCGACCTCGTCCCCGAGCCGGAGCCGGTCGAGGGTGACGAGTCCGGCGACGAACAGGATCAGGGCGAGACTGAAGGCGACGGCGCCGCGTCATGAGCGGCGCCGTGGACCAGGGTTTGAGGAGCTTAAGCTGTTGCGGCAGGACTTGGCCGAGCCATTGCCCGAGGCGCGTGAGGAGGCGGACGACAGCGTCCGCCGCTGCGCCGTCTCGCGCGAGCGCCTGCCCAAGGCCGACCTGATCCGCTTCGTCCTCTCGCCTTCCGGCGATATCGTCCCGGACCTGAAAGAGCGCCTCCCAGGCCGTGGCGTCTGGGTCGCTCTCGACCGCGACCGGGTGGCGGAAGCCGCCAAGCGCAACGTTTTCGCCCGTTCGCTGAAGACCCAGGTCAAGGTGCCGGCGGATCTCGCCGACCGGGTCGACCGGCTGCTCGCGGAAAGCGCGCTTGGCAGCCTGGCCCTCGCCAATAAGGCCGGCGAAGCGGTGTTTGGGGCGGCTAAGGTCGAGGAGGCCATCGCCAAAGGCCGGGTTGCCGCCCTTATTCACGCGGCCGATGCCGCCGAGGATGGCTGCCGCAAGCTCGACGGAAAATACCGGGCGAGCACCAAGCGAACCCCCCACCCGTCCATTCGGGCTTTCACCTCGGATGAATTGGATTTGGCATCGGGGCGGTCAAATGTGATACATGCAGCCGTGATCCAGGGCGGAGCGGCTGCGAAATTCCTCGCCGGCGCCTCTCGCGTCGAACGCTACCGCAAGGGTCTTTTAATCCCTTGCCAGCCAATTGGATCAGACACGGACAAGGAATGAGTGAAATTAACGAGACAGACGACAAGACGGCTCGCGGCGGCAGGAAAATGACGCTCAATCTGCGCCGGACGGTTGAATCCGGCCATGTGCGCCAGAGCTTCAGCCACGGGCGCTCCAAGTCCGTCCTGGTGGAGAAGAAGAAGCGGCGCGCCGTTGGCGCCGGTGCCGCGACCCAGCCCGCCGAAGAGCCGAAGCCCAAGGTTGCGACGACGCCTGAGCCTACGCCGGCGCCGACACGCGAAGAGTCCCAGCAGCGCCGCTCCGGCGTCGTGCTCCGCGCGCTCTCCGACGAGGAGAAGGACGCGCGGCTCCGCGCGCTCCAGGACTCGCGTCAGCGCGAGGCCGAAGCACGCGAACGGACGAAGCTCGAAGCGGCGCTCGAGACCGAGCGCGCGGAGGTCGAGGCCAGGGAGGCCGTAGAGGCGCCGGCGCTCGAGGCGAAGGAGCCGCCGAAGCCGGAGCCCGAGGCCGAGGCCAAGCGCAAGATCGAGGAAGCGCCCCGCAAGCACCTTGTCGTCAAGGAAGAGGAAGAGGAAGCGCCGCGGGCGCAGGACGCGCGCCACAAGAAGGAGCGTCCCGTCAAGCCGCGGACCGGCGAAGAGCGCCGCGTGCGCGGCCGTCTCACCATCACCAACGCGCTCGACGAGGAGCAGCGCCAGCGGAGCCTCGCCTCGCTGAAGCGCCATCGCGAGCGCCAGAAGAAGCAAATCTCACCGCAAGCGCAGGCGAAGATCCAGCGCGACGTGGTGATCCCCGAGGTCATCACCATTCAGGAGCTTGCCAACCGCATGGCCGAGCGTGGCGTCGACGTCATCAAATCCCTGATGAAAGACGGCGAGATGCACAAGATCACCGACGTGATCGATGCCGACACCGCTCAGATCATCGCCGAGGAGTTCGGTCATACCGTGCGGCGCGTGTCGGAGGCCGATGTCGAGGAGGGCTTCATCGGCGCCGAGGACAGCGCCGAGGAGTTGCAGCCGCGCGCGCCGGTGGTCACCATCATGGGCCACGTCGATCACGGCAAGACCTCGCTGCTCGACGCCATTCGCGTCACCGACGTCGTCGCCGGAGAGGCCGGTGGCATCACCCAGCATATCGGCGCCTATCAGGTCGAGACCCCGGCGGGTCAGAAGATCACCTTCATCGACACGCCGGGCCACGAAGCCTTCACCGCCATGCGCCAAAGGGGCGCGCAGGTGACGGACATCGTCGTGCTCGTGGTCGCCGCGGATGACGGCGTCAAGCCGCAGACCGTGGAAGCCCTCAACCACGCCAAGGCGGCGCAGGTGCCGATGATCGTGGCCATCAACAAGATCGACAAGCAGGGCGCCGATCCGCAGCGGGTGCGCACCGAGCTGCTCAGCCACGAGATCGTCGTCGAGAGCCTCGGCGGCGACACCCTCGAGGTCGAGGTCTCGGCGCTGAAGAAGATCGGCCTCGACAAGCTGCTCGAGGCGATCGCGCTCCAGGCCGAGGTGCTCGAGCTCACCGCCAATCCCGACCGTCCCGCCGAGGGCGTGATCGTCGAGGCCAAGCTCGAGCGCGGACGCGGCCCCGTGGGCACCGCCTTGGTGCAGCGTGGCACGCTGAAGGTCGGCGATCTCGTCGTGGCCGGTTCCGCCTATGGCCGCGTGCGCGCTTTGATCAACGATCATGGCGAGCAGGTCAAGGAAGCCGGCCCCTCGATCCCGGTCGAGGTGCTGGGCTTCGATTCCGCGCCGGAAGCCGGCGATCAATTCGCCGTTGTGGAGAGCGAGGCTCGCGCCCGGGAAATCACCGATTATCGACTGCGCGAGCGGCGCAAGCGCCTCGCCGTAGCCGGCCAGCGCGGCTCGCTCGAGCAGATGATGAGCCAGATCAAGGCCGCAGGCACGAAGGAGTTTACCCTTCTGATCAAGGGCGATGTGCAGGGGTCGGTCGAGGCCATCGTGGCCGCGCTCGACAAGATGGGCACCGACGAGGTCAGGGCGCGCATCATTCATGCCGGCGTCGGCGGCATCACCGAGTCCGATGTCGGCCTCGCCGCCACCTCGGGCGCGGTGATCCTCGGCTTCAACGTGCGCGCCAATGCGCAAGCCCGCGAGGCCGCCGAACACGATGGCGTCGAGATCCGCTACTACGCCGTGATCTACGACCTCGTCGACGAGGTGAAGCAAGCCATGTCGGGCCTGTTGGCGCCGACGCGGAAGGAGACCTTCCTCGGCAATGCCGAGATCCTGGAGGTGTTCACCATCTCCAAGGTGGGCAAGGTCGCGGGCTGCCGCGTCACCGAAGGCAAGGTCGAGCGTGGCGCCCAGGTGCGCCTCATCCGCGACAATGTCGTGATCCACGAAGGCAAGCTGTCGACGCTCAAGCGCTTCAAGGACGAGGTGCGCGAGGTGGTGGCCGGCCAGGAATGCGGCATGGCGTTCGAGGGCTACCAGGACATGCGTGCCGGCGACGTGATCGAGTGCTTCGAGGTTGAGCACGTTCAGCGCTCGCTGTAACTTTTATTGCCCTGAACGGAAGGAAGCTCCGTCATGGCCGGCCTTGTGCCGGCCATGACGATTTGAATAGGGCGAAACGTACAAGCGAACCGATGAACGAGCGTCATAAGAGCAAAACGCCTTCCCAGCGCCAATTGAAGGTGGGCGAGTTGATCCGGCACGCGCTTGCCGAGATTTTCACCCGCGGCGAGATCGTCGACGACGTGCTCGATCGCTACTCGCTCACCGTGCCCGAGGTGCGGATGACGCCGGATCTGAAGCTTGCAACCGTGTTCGTGCTGCCACTCGGCGGCGACGGCGCCGAGGACGTGGTCAAGCATCTCGCGCAGCATAAGCGCTTCCTGCGCGGGGAGCTCGCGCGGCGGGTGAGCCTGAAGTTCATGCCCGAGCTCCGCTTCAAGGCCGACACCTCGTTCGCGGCCTCCAAACGCATCGACGAGCTGTTGGCCTCGCCCAAGGTCGCCCGCGACCTCGACAGCGACTAGTCAGCCGAGCAAGACGATGGCGCGTCAGCGCAAAGGTCTTCCCATCCACGGCTGGCTCATCCTCGACAAGCCGCAAGGCTTAACCTCGACCAAGGCCGTGGGGCGGGTCCGTCATCTCTTCGGCGCGGCGAAGGCGGGTCACGCCGGCACCCTCGACCCGCTGGCGACGGGCGTGCTTCCGATCGCCTTCGGCGAGGCGACCAAGACGGTGCCGTTCGCCGTGGAGGGCAGCAAAATCTACCGCTTCACCGTCCGCTTCGGCGCGAGCACCGACACCGACGACGCCGAGGGCAAGGTCGTGGCCACGAGCGACCAGAGGCCAACGGCCGAAGAGATCGCGGGCATGCTGCCGCGCTTTACCGGCGAGATCGTCCAGGTGCCTCCGCGCTATTCGGCCCTCAAGGTCGGGGGCGCAAGGGCCTACGACCTCGCCCGCGACAGCCAAGAGTTCGCGCTGGCGCCGCGCCTGGCCGTTGTCGAGAGCCTGAAGCTTGAGGAAATGGCGGACGCCGACAGCTGCGTGATCGAGGCCGAATGCGGCAAGGGCACCTATGTCAGGGCCCTCGCCAGGGATCTTGGCGCGGCGCTCGGCACCGTCGCCCACGTCGCGGCCCTGCGCCGCACCAGGGTCGGGACCTTCGACGAAAAAGACGCGATTCCCCTGGCAAAGCTTGGGGAGTTAGGACATAGTGCCGCCGGCCGCGACGCCCTGATGGGCGTGCTTCGGCCCGTAGAGACGGCGCTGGACGACATCCCGGCGCTCGCCGTCAGCGGGCAAGACGCGGCCAGGCTCAAGAGAGGCCAACCCGTGCTCATTCGAGGCCGGGATGCTCCTATCCTCAACGGGCCTGTCTACGCCACGTCACGGGGCAAGCTCGTTGCGGTTGGCGAGGTCAGCCAAGGCGAATTGCGCCCTACCCGCGTGTTCAATCTCGGTTAGGGACGGCGCCCAACCTTTCAGGAGACAACCGATGTCGATTAGCGCAGAGCGCAAGCAAGAAGTTATTAAGGATTACGCAACGAAGCCCGGTGACACCGGGTCACCGGAAGTGCAGGTGGCGATCCTGACCGAACGGATCACCAAGCTCACCGATCACTTTAAGACTCATAACAAGGACAACCATTCGCGGCGCGGATTGCTGAAAATGGTCAGCCAGCGACGCCGGCTGCTCGATTACGTCAAGGCCACTGACGCAGACCGGTACCAGAAGCTCATCAACCGCCTGGGCATTCGCCGGTGACGCGAGACGCTCACCGCCGTGCACCGGTGGACCCCACCACATATCGACCCGAGCTTTCGCTTCCAGGGAGCCTGCTCGGGCGCCACTATCCCTGTGCGTTGAGACATAATCATGCTGCATAAGCACGTCGTAGAAATCGAATGGGCGGGACGTCCGCTCAGATTAGAGACCGGCCGCATCGCCCGCCAGACGGACGGCGCCGTTCTCGCTCAGTATGGCGGGACCACCGTCCTCGCCACCGCCGTTGCCGCGAAGGAGCCCCGTACCGGGATCGACTTCTTCCCGCTGACCGTGAACTATCAGGAAAAGACCTTCGCCGCGGGCAAGATCCCCGGCGGCTATTTCAAGCGCGAGGGCCGTCCGACCGAGAAGGAGACCCTCACCTCGCGGCTGATCGACCGTCCGATCCGGCCGCTGTTCGTCGGAGGCTTCAAGAACGAAACTCAGATCGTCGCCACCGTGCTCTCCCATGACATGGAGAACGATCCGGACATCGTGGCGATGGTCGCCACCTCCGCGGCCCTGACGCTTTCCGGCATTCCCTTCCGCGGGCCGATCGCCGCCGCGCGCGTCGGCTTTATCGCCGGCAAATACGCCCTCAATCCGATGATCGATGAGATGCGCGAGAGCTCGCTCGATCTCGTCGTCGCCGGCACCGCCGACGCCGTGCTCATGGTCGAGTCCGAGGCGAAAGAGCTGCCCGAGGACGTGATGCTCGGCGCCGTCATGTTCGGCCAGAAGCACTTCCAGCCGGTGATCGACGCCATCGTCAAGCTCGCCGAGCGCGCGGCCAAGGAGCCGTGGGAGATCAAGGCCGATACCAGCGCCGAAGAGCTTGCCGGCAAGGTGGGCGACATCGCCGTCGCCGGCCTCAAGGAAGCCTACAAGATCGCCGCCAAGCATGAGCGCCGCGACAGCGTCGCCGCCGTCAAGGTCAAGGTTCTGGATGCGCTCGTTCCCGACGACGATGACGGCACGCTGGCGCCGAAAGTCTCGGCGGCGTTCAAGGATGTGGAGAAGGACGTGGTCCGCTCCTCGATCCTCGACACCAAGAAGCGCATCGACGGCCGCGACCTCGTCACGGTCAGGCCGATCGTGTGCGAGGTCGGCATCCTGCCGCGGACCCACGGCAGCGCGCTGTTCACCCGCGGCGAGACCCAGGCGCTCGTGGTGGCGACGCTCGGCACCGGCGAGGACGAGCAATATATCGACGCGTTGGAGGGGACCTACAAAGAGACCTTCCTGCTGCACTACAACTTCCCGCCCTATTCGGTCGGCGAGGTTGGCCGGATGGGCTCTCCCGGGCGGCGCGAGATCGGCCACGGCAAGCTTGCCTGGCGGGCGATCCACCCGGTGCTGCCGGACCGCGAGACGTTCCCCTACACCATCCGCGTGGTCTCGGAGATCACGAAGTCGAACGGCTCCTCCTCGATGGCCACGGTGTGCGGGTCGTCACTCGCCATGATGGATGCCGGCATTCCCTTGGGCCGGCCCGTTGCCGGTATCGCCATGGGCCTGATCAAGGAGGACCGCGATTATGCCGTCCTCTCCGACATCCTTGGTGACGAGGACCATCTCGGCGACATGGACTTCAAGGTCGCCGGCACCTCGCAGGGCGTCACCTCGCTGCAGATGGACATCAAGATCACCGGCATCACCGAGGAAATCATGAAGGTCGCGCTCGATCAGGCGCGTGATGGCCGCATGCACATCCTCAACGAGATGAACAAGGCCTTGAACGAGGCGCGGCCCGAGCTCGGCGAATATGCCCCGCGGATCGAGACCATCCATATCCCGGTCGACAAGATCCGCGAGGTGATTGGCTCAGGCGGCTCGGTGATCCGCGAGATCGTTGCGGAGTCCGGCGCCAAGATCGACATCTCCGACGACGGCACGGTGAAGATCGCCTCGGCCAACGCCGAATCGATCCGCGCCGCCATCACCCGCATCAAGTCGATCACCTCGGAGCCGGAGGTCGGCGAGATCTATCACGGCAAGGTGGTCAAGGTGATGGAGTTTGGCGCCTTCGTGAACTTCTTCGGCGCCAAGGACGGCCTGGTGCACATCTCCCAGCTCGCCGAAGGCCGGCCGAAGACCGTCGGCGAAGTGGTCAAGGAAGGCGACATGGTGTGGGTGAAGCTGCTCGGCTTCGACGACCGCGGCAAGGTCAGGCTGTCGATGAAGGTGGTCGACCAGGAGACCGGCAAGGAGCTGCAAAAGGCGGAAGCGAGCTGAGGCTCCGGTCCGAAGCCTAGGATTGCGTCATGGCCGGGCTCGTCCCGGCCATCTGTCTTTCGTTTCCGGCGCTATTGCTTCACGCAGCGCCAGCCGATGACGAAATATTGGCTGTTCTCCTTCTGCCACGCATCGGCCTTGTCGCCGGCCTGTTTGATGCAGCTGACGACGTCGTCGGCAGTGGCGCCGGGGACCGCCTTCTCCGAGCATTCCTTCGGATTGGAAAGCAGACAGATCATCACAACAAGATGGGCCATGGGGGAAGCAACTCCTTAACTTCGACTATTGCGCGGCCTCGCGCGGTGCCTTGTCGGTGTGAGACTCGGACTCCTTCTCCGCTTCCATGGTTTTTAGGGCCGTGAGGCTCGGCATGGAAATGGTCGAATAGCCGCAATCGACAAAGTGGACTTCCCCCGTCACTGCGCCCGACAAATCCGACAGCAGATAAAGCGCGGCACCGCCGACCTCGTCGAGGGTCGGCGAACGGCGCATCGGCGCGTGCTGCTGCTGGAAGTGGAACAAGGTGCGGGCATCGGAGATGCCGGCACCGGCGAGAGTCCGCATCGGGCCCGCCGAGAGCGCGTTGACCCTGATGGCTTGCGGACCGAAATCGGAAGCAAGATAGCGCACGCTCGCCTCGAGCGCGGCCTTGGCCACACCCATGACGTTGTAGCACGGCACGACCCGCGTCGAGCCGCCATAGGTGAGGGTCAGCAACGACCCGCCATTCGGCATCAGCTCGGCGGCCAGCTTGGAGATCTCGGTGAAGGAAAAGCACGAGATCACCATGGTGTGCGCGAAATTGGTGCGCGTCGTGTCGCAATAGCGGCCCTTCAGCTCGTTGCGGTCGGAGAAGGCGAGCGCATGGACCACGAAATCGAGCGAGCCCCATTTGTCGCCGATCACGCCGAACACGCGCTTGACGCTGTCCAGATCCTCGACATCGGCCTCCTCGATGATCTCGGCGCCGATGGATTGAGCGAGCGGCACCGCGCGGCGGCCGAAGGCGCCGCCCTGGTAACTGAAGGCAAGGTTCGCCCCCTGGCCGTGCAGCACGCGGGCGATGCCCCAGGCGATGGAGCGATCGTTGGCGACGCCCATCACGAGCCCTCTCTTGCCGGCCATCAAGGGCCGCGGCTCGGCGATGTCTTTTGTTGTTGTCATGGCAGTTGCTCTGGTTCTCGGGTGGATGGGGTCTCGGGGTCAGCCGTCATGGCGTTGGAACACGAGGGTGGCGTTGGTGCCGCCGAAACCGAAGCTGTTGGACATAACGCGGTTAATATCGACGTTGTCCAGGCGCTTGCGCACGATCGGCATGTCGGCGAACTCGGGATCGAGGGTCTCGATATTGGCGGATTCGCAAATGAAGCCGTTGTTCATCATCAACAGGGAATAGATCGCTTCCTGCGCGCCGGCGGCGCCCAAGGAGTGGCCGGTCAGCGACTTGGTGGCGCTGATCGGCGGCGACTTGTCGCCGAACACCTCGCGGATCGCTTCGATCTCCTTGACGTCGCCAATCGGCGTCGAGGTGGCGTGCGGGTTGATGTAGTCGATGCCATCGACACTCTGCATCGCCATGCGCATGCAGCGCACCGCGCCCTCCCCTGAGGGCTGGACCATGTCGTAGCCGTCGGAGGTGGCGCCGTAGCCGACCAGCTCGCCATAGATGCGGGCGCCGCGTGAGCGCGCATGCTCGAGCTCCTCGAGCACCACGACGCCGGCGCCGCCGGCAATGACGAAGCCGTCGCGATTGACGTCATAGGCGCGGCTTGCGGTCTCGGGGCGGTCGTTGAAATCCGACGACATCGCGTTCATGGCGTCGAACAGGACCGATAAGGTCCAGTCGAGCTCCTCGCCGCCGCCGGCGAAGACGATGTCCTGCTTGCCCATCTGGATCAGCTCGCCGCCATTGCCGATGCAATGCGCCGAGGTGGAGCAGGCCGAGGAGATCGAGTAGCTGACGCCCTTGATGTGGTAGGGCGTGGCGAGGGTCGCGGAGTTGGTCGAGGACATCGCCTTCGGCACCTCGAACGGCCCGACTTTCTTCGGCCCCTTCTCGCGGGTGGTATCGGCGGCCTGGACGATGGCCCGCGTCGAGGGGCCGCCGGAGCCCATGATCAGCCCGGTGCGCTCGTTGGAGACATCGCTCTCCTCGAGACCGGCATCGCGGATCGCCTGCTCCATGGCGAGGTAGTTCCAGGCAGCACCCGCACCCATGAAGCGGCGGACCTTGCGGTCGATCATCCCCTCCCAGTCGAGCTTCGGGGCGCCATGAACCTGGCAGCGGAAGCCGAGCTCGGCATAGGTCTCGGCCTTGACGATCCCGGACTTCGCCTCGCGCAAGGAGGCGAGCACCTCCTGGGCGCTGTTGCCGATGGAGGACACGATGCCCATGCCGGTCACGACCACTCGTTTCATGGGTCTGTCCTTAGCGTCCGTCGTCTCGATGTCAAAGCGTCCAAGCGCGGGGAGCGTCAGGCCCCGGCGGGCGCCGTATCACCTGCCTGGAACAGGCCAACCCGCAAATCCTTGGCGGTATAGATCGTGTCGCCGTCGGCCTTAAGCCAGCCGTCGCCGGTGCCGAGCGTGAACTTGCGCCGGATCACCCGCTTCAATTCGACGACATATTCGAGCTTCTTCATGGTCGGCAACACCATGCCGGAGAACTTGACCTCGCCGACGCTGAGCGCCCTCCCCTTGCCCGGCGCGCCGAGCCAGCCGAGGAAGAAGCCAAGCAGCTGCCACAGGGCATCGAGCCCGAGGCACCCCGGCATGATGGGATCGCCCTTGAAGTGGCACGGGAAGAACCAGAGGTCCGGCTTGACGTCGAGCTCGGCGACGATGCGCCCATAGCCATGCTCGCCGCCGTCCTCCTGGACCTCGGAGATGCGGTCGAACATCAGCATCGGCGGCAGCGGCAACTGCGCATTGCCCGGGCCGAACAGCTCGCCGCGCGCGCAGGCGAGCAAATCCTCGTAGTCGAACTGGTCACGCCGCTCTGCCATTCTGTCCTTCCTCACGCGAGGGCTTAACCCTTCCCCCGCGGCCGGCCGTTACCTAACACAGTCGAGGCGGCGCCAAAAGCCTGCCTTCGGCCGGTAATTGCGGCGCCGGCAACGGGCCGGACCTTGATCTGGGTCAGTCATTTTTCTTGGCGCATCTTCCAGGCCATGGCGTTGCAGGCGCCGACACTTCCCCATATATTGATGGTGCGATGACCGGTTCGGTTGTGGACTTCGACATTCCTGAGCGCCTGCGCGTGGCTGGCTTGCGGCCGACGCGGCAGCGCGTTGCGCTGGCGCGCCTCCTGTTCGAGGCCGGCGACCGGCACGTCACCGCCGAGGTGTTGCATGAGGAGGCGCAGAACCGGAAGGTGCCGGTCTCGCTCGCAACGGTCTACAACACCCTGCATCAATTCACGGAAGTCGGGCTGTTGCGTGAAGTCGCGGTCGAAGGCGCCAAGACCTATTTCGATACCAACACCTCGAACCACTATCATTTCTTCTGCGAGCAGTCGGGTGAGCTCGTGGACATGGACACCTCGACGATCCGCGTCGAAGGCCTGCCCGCGGCGCCCGAGGGCATGACCATTTCCCGCATCGATGTGCTGGTGCGCGTCGTCACCGACAACAAGCGCTAACGCTCCGTTAGACGCGCCGCTATTTGATCACCTCACCGCGATAGACCCCCCACAGCTTGTCTTGCTGCACGAAGCCCGAATAGTCGTCGACCGACAGCTCGCACCATTCGCCGTCACAGGAGAGCACGTTGCCGAGCACGCTCGGCTGGAGCTCGGCAACCGTGTTGGCGCTGGCCGATTTCCGCGACAACAGCGGCACGCTCTCAGGCGCCTTGGTCCAAGGCGCGATCAAGACGGTGCGCCTGCCGCTCAACAGGCTGTGCCACACCCAGCCGTCGGCGCCCTCGCTGTCGCGAACGCGGCGCCAATTGTCGGATTCGGCGATGATCTCGACGGGGAGCCCGGCGCGGCTGAACACCCAGACGATGGCCTGATCGGTGCTCGGGCCACGCCTGACATTGACCTTGTCGGACTTGAGGCTGACGAAACGCGGGATCGGCAGATGGGTTTGGCTGGCCGCCGCGGCCGCTCCGGCATCGTCGGCGGCGCGGGCGACGCCGGCAAGCACGATGACGATGGCCGCAAGTTTCAACCCGATGCCGATCCGATGCCGTCGCCCCACCGCTGTCGCCCCGCTCATTGCTCCGATCAGTCCCCGCAGCTCGCCGGCTCGGATCGCCCAAACGAATCGCTTACCTCTGTGATGGCGCATAAAAGTGAACGGACCATGGCCTCGCGCCAAGATGACGCTTATCTGCGCGGGCGGCTTCTGTTAGAGAAGGCTCGCGCGCGCCGATTTCCGGGCGCCTTCATACTCCCGTGGGGTAAGCTCCTACACCCACGGACATCCTGACGGGAAGGGTTATGGCTTCTGAACGACCGCACATTATTGTCACACGCAAGCTGCCTGAAGTGGTGGAAACGCGTCTGCGCGAGCTGTTCGACGCGCAGCTCAATCTCGATGACAAGCCGCTTTCCAGGGAAGAGCTGATCGAGGCGGTGAAGACCGCCGACGTCCTCGTGCCCACCGTCACCGACCGCATCGACCGGGCCATTTTGAGCCAAGCCGGCCCGCAACTGAAACTGATTGCCCAGTTCGGCACCGGCGTCGACAACATCGACCTCGAGACTGCCCGGAACCGGAGCATTCTCGTCACCAACACGCCGGGCGTGCTGACGGAAGACACCGCCGACATGACCATGGCACTGATCCTCGCCGTGCCGCGCCGGCTCGCCGAAGGCGCCCGCATCCTGAAACAGGCCGACAACGACTGGCACGGCTGGTCGCCGACCTGGATGCTCGGCCACCGCATCTTCGGCAAGCGACTCGGCATCGTCGGCATGGGCCGCATCGGCCAGGCGGTGGCGCGGCGGGCGCGGGCCTTCGGTCTGCAGATCCACTATCACAACCGGCGCCGCGTCGCGCCCGAGGTGGAGAAGGCGCTCGAAGCCACCTATTGGGACAGCCTCGACCAGATGCTGGTGCGCATGGACATCATCTCCGTCAATTGCCCGCATACGCCGGCGACCTATCATCTCCTCTCGGCGCGGCGGCTCGCGCTGATGAAACCGTCGGCCTATATCGTCAACACCGCGCGCGGCGAGGTGATCGACGAGAATGCGCTCGCCAGGATGATCGAGAATGGCGAGCTCGGCGGCGCCGGGCTCGACGTGTTCGAGCACGAGCCGGCGGTCAACCCGAAGCTGCTCAAGAGCGAGAAGGTCGTGGTGCTGCCGCATATGGGCTCGGCCACGCTCGAAGGTCGCATCGATATGGGCGAGAAGGTCATCATCAACATCAAGACCTTCCTCGACGGCCATTCGCCACCGGACCGCGTTCATCCCGCGATGTTCTAGAGGCCCTTTTTTTCGTCATTGCCGGGCTTGACCCGGCAATCCAGGGTCGCTGGCTCCGTTTGCTTGGCCCTGGATGCCCGGATCAAGTCCGGGCATGACGGGGTGAGGGTGAGGCTTCGGGGGTCTCGACGTGCTCGGGGCGGAAGCCCATGCCGATCAGACGCGCCGGGATGCGGCGCAGCCACGGAATCCAGTTGAACAGTTTTACAATCGCGGGCGGCTTGGGCTGAGATTTCAGGCTGAGCACGTTGCTGATGACGCGGTTCTGGATGACGATTTGCAGGCTCTGCGTCATCTCCGTCGGCCATTGCCGCCGCTCCTGCACTTGCGCAAGAACCGATATCGGCACCGGCCCCCTCCGGAGCGGCCCGGCAAGGATATTGGCCGCGGCCACCGCATCCTGAACGGCGAGATTGACGCCGACGCCGCCGATCGGGGACATGGCATGGGCCGCGTCCCCGATGCAGAGCATCCCGTCGCGATACCAGCGCTTGAGCCGGTCGACCCGCACCGTCAGCAGCTTGATGTCATCCCAGCTGGCGAGCTCGTGCACGCGGTCCTCCAATGTCGGGCTCAAGGCCACGATGTCCTCGCGGAACGCATCGAGTCCCCTGGCGCGAAGCTCGTCATAGCCGCCCTTGGGGATGACGAAGGCGCACTGCCAATAGTCGCCGCGGTCGAGCATGATGAAGAAGCGCCCAGCCTCGATCCGGCCCAGCGCCTCTGAGCCGTCGGTCGGCTTCTTCGTGAGACGCATCCACAACACGTCTATGGGCGCGCCGAGATCGACGACGTCGAGACCGGCCGCCTCGCGCAACTCCGAATGACGGCCCTCCGCATCCACCACGAGATCGGCGCGGACTTCGAGCGGGCCGTCGGGAGTCTTGACGTGGACGCCGACGACGCGCTCGCCGTCAAAGATCGGCGCCATCGCCTCGGCCTGCATCTTGATCGAGAAGCTCTGGTAACGCTTGGCGTGATCGGCGAGGAAGTTGAGAAAGTCCCATTGCGGCATGAAGGCGATGAAGCGGCAATGGGTCGGCAGATGGGTGAAATCAGCGAGCGCGATGGGCTCGCTACCGACCATTGCGGAAAGCTTCTCGACTTTCTGATGGGGCAGCTTGAGGAACTCATCAAGCAGGCCAAGCTCGTACATGACCTCGAGCGTCGAGGGGTGGATGGTGTCGCCGCGGAAGTCGCGGAAGAAATCTTCGTGCTTCTCCAGCACCACGACGTCGACACCGGCGCGGCCCAATAGAAACCCGAGCATCATGCCGGCAGGTCCGCCTCCGGCAATGCAGCAGCGCGTGGTGATGGTTTCCGTCGCCATGGGTCACGTCTCAACTTGGTTCGACATTCCGGAGCAAGCCGGACTCCAGCAGGCGCAAAGAAACATGGATCCCGGCTTTCGTCGGGGTGACGGCGCACCCTCACCCGATGGCACTCACGACAGGGGTACGGTGATGCGAGAGATCCTTGTAGCGCGGGCTCTCGCCGTTGAGGGGATTTTCGGCATCCCAGCCGTAGTCGAGCACGGCGAAGCGCGGCTGGAGCGCGTCATAGAGCAAGAGCCTGCCGACGAGGCTGTCACCGAGCCGAAGCAGCTCCTTCACCACCTCGATCGCCTGCAAGGTCCCCATCACGCCGGCGACGGCGCCGAGGATGCCCGCTTCCGAGCACGGCGCCACGGTGCCCTCCGGCGGCGGGTCCGGGAACAGGCAGCGGTAGCTCGGCCTCGGCTTGCCGCTACCGTCGCGCTCAAAGGCGCGGAAGGTGGTCAGGCTGCCGTCGAAGGGGCCAACCGCGGCTGCGACCAGCGGCCGCTTGGCGAAATAGCAGGCGTCGTTGACGAGACAGCGTGTGGCGAAATTGTCGGAGCCGTCGGCGACGATGTCATAGTCGGCGATGATGTTCAGCGCATTCTCGGCCTGAAGCCTGGTCGAGTAGAGCCGCGTCTCGACATGGGGATTGAGGCGCTCGATGGTCTTCGCCGCGCTTCGCGTCTTCAAGGTGCCGACGCTTGCGGTGTCGTGGGCGATCTGGCGGTGGAGATTGTCGAGACTGACGCGATCGTCGTCGATGATGCCGATGGTACCGATGCCGGCGGCGGCAAGATAGATGAGAAGCGGCGAGCCGAGGCCGCCGGCGCCGACAATGAGCACCTTTGCCGCCTTCAGGCGCTGCTGGCCTTCGCCGCCGATCTCCTTCAGCACCAGCTGGCGCTTGTAGCGCTCGATTTCCTCCGGGCTGAGCATGTATCCATACTTATGCCATTCGCGTTAGCACTGCCACCCGAGGGGTTTGGTGACGGGGCCATTGCTCTCCCCTCCCCCCTTGAGGGGGAGGGAGAGGGAGGGGGGTTCAACGCCCGCGACTCTTCTTCGATGCTGCTCACCCCCCTCCGCTCGCGCAAAGCGCGCGAGCGTGCTCCCCCTCAAGGGGGGAGCGGGGCGCATCATTAGTTGGGTCAGCCGGTGGAGCCGAAGCCGCCGGCGCCGCGGCCGGTGCCCTCGACCGCGTCGATCTCCACGATCTCCACATGGGTGACCGGCGCAATGACGGCTTGCGCGATGCGGTCGCCGCGCTGGATCAAAAACCGCTCGCTGCCGAGATTGATGAGCAGCACTTTGACTTCGCCGCGATAGTCGGCGTCGATGGTGCCGGGGCTGTTCAGCACCGTGACCCCGTGCTTGAGCGCGAGCCCCGAGCGCGGGCGGATCTGCGCCTCATAGCCGCGCGGCAACTGGAACACGAGGCCGGTCGGCACCAGCACGCGGTCGCTCGGGTCCAGCGTCACCGGTCCGTCCTCGGGGACGGCGGCGACGAGATCGAGGCCCGCGGCGTGCTCGGAATGGTAGCTCGGAAGCGGCAGGCCCTCGCCATGAGGGAGCCGCAACAGACGCAGCACGACGCGCGGGCGCTCCGTCATTCCGCCGCGGACCGAAGCCCCGGCAGCATCGCGGCGGCGCGCTCGATCAGCCGCCGCGCCGTCTCGTCCTTGGTCATGACCGGCCAGTCCTCAACGCCTTCGGCGGTGATGAGGTGGACGCGGGTCTCGTTCTTGCCCATGACGCCGGTCGCGGGCGCAACGTCATTGGCGACGATCCAGTCGGCGGCCTTGGCGCGGCGCTTCGCCGTGCCGTTCAAGACGACGTTCTCGGTTTCGGCGGCGAAGCCGATGACGAGCCGCGGGCGCTTCGGCCCCGGCGCGGCGAGGGTGGCGAGGATATCCGGGTTCTGGGTGAGCTGGAGCGAGGTCTCGCTCGCCGTGCCCTCCTTCTTGAGCTTCCGCGACGCTTCCGCCGCCGCGCGCCAATCGGCCACGGCCGCGGCACAGATGGCGATGTCGGCGGGAAGCGCAGCGAGCGCGGCGTCGAGCATCTCGCGCGCGGTCTCGACCTTGACCATGGTGACGCCTTCGGGGTCGGGGAGCCCGACCGGACCCGTCACCAAGGTCACCTCGGCGCCGACAGCGGCCGCGGCGCGCGCCAAGGCGTGGCCCTGCTTGCCCGAGGAACGGTTGGCGATGTAGCGCACGGGATCGACCGGCTCGTGGGTCGGGCCAGAGGTGATCAGCACCCGGCGGCCGGTAAGCGCGCCTTTCGATTTGGTGGCGAGCAGCCGCTCGATCGCCTCAACGATCTCGCCGGGCTCCGCCATGCGGCCCTCGCCATATTCGCCGCACGCCATCTCGCCTTCATTCGGACCGACAAAGGCGATGCCGTCGTCGCGCAGCCGCGCCACGTTCCGGCGCGTCGCCGGATGCTGCCACATGCGGACGTTCATCGCCGGCGCCACCAGCACGGTCTTGTCGGCGGCAAGCAGCACGGCGGCGGCGAGATCGTCGGCGAGGCCGTGCGCCATCTTGGCCATGAGGTCGGCGGTCGCCGGCGCCACGACAATCAGGTCGGCCTCGCGGGCGAGACGGATGTGACCGATCTCGGCCTCGTCCTTGAGGTCGAACAGATCGGTGAAGGCCTTTTCCTCGCAGAGCACCGAGAGCGAGAGCGGGGTGACGAATTCGGCGCCGCTCTTGGTCAGGATCGCGCGCAGGAGCGCGCCACGCTCCTTCAAGCGGCGGACGAGCTCGAGGCTCTTATAGGCGGCGATGCCGCCGCCGACGATCAAGAGGATGCGCTTGTTCTGCATGCTCTTACCCTTCAATTCAAAGCAGCAGCGCGAGCGCAATGGCCGCGAGCGCGATAGCGCCAACCCAGATGCCGATGCGGCTGCCGCGGTTTCGCCTCGCCTGCGCCTCGGCAAGACGCTCCACCGTCAGATCGTCGAGGCGCATGCCGGCCTCGGCCATGGCCGAAAGGGCTTCCCCGGTGCGCTCGGCCTGGATCAGGAGCTTCGGAATGTCGCCCATGAACTTGCCCATCGACACCGCGCCTTCGGCGGCGGCCTCGAACTGGGCCTCGGGGCCGAACTGGCTCTGGAGCCAAGCCTTCACCACCGGCTCCGACACCACCCACATGTTCAGTTCGGGATCGAGGCTGCGGCCGACGCCCTCGACCACGACCATGGTCTTTTGCAGCATGATCAGCTCGGGCCGGGTCTCCATGTCGAACACTTCGGTATATTGGAACAGCTGGCCCAAGAGCTGGGCCATGGAGATCTCGCTTGCGGGGCGGTCCATGATCGGCTCGCCGATGGCGCGGAGCGCCTGCGCGAACAGATCGACGGAGTGGCGGCGCGGCACGTAGCCCGCATCGAAATGGACCTCGGCGACACGGCGGTAGTTCCGGGTGATGAAGCCGTGCAGGATCTCGGCGAGGAAGCGCCGCTCCTTCATGCCGAGCCGCCCCATGATGCCGAAATCGACGGCGACGATGTTGCCCGCCTTGTCGACGAAGAGATTGCCGGGATGCATGTCGGCGTGGAAGAAGCCGTCGCGCATGGCGTGGCGGAGGAAGGTCTGCATCAGCCGCGCGCCGAGCTCTTTCAGATCGTGACCTTGCGCCGCGAGCGCGTCGCGATCGGAGATCGGGGTGCCGTCGATCCATTCAAGCGTCAGCACCCGGCGCGCGCTCCGGCTCCAATCGACCACCGGCATCCGGAAGCCCTCGTCGTTCTTCGAGTTCTCCGCCATCTCCGAGATGGCGGCGGCCTCCATGCGGAGATCCATCTCGATGGCGACGGATTTCGCCAGGGTCTCGACCACGGCCTCCGGCCGGAGCCGGCGCGACGGCGGATAAAGGCGCTCGACGAGCTTGGCGGCGAAGAAATAGGAATCGAGGTCCTGGTTGAAGCGCTGCTCGATGCCAGGCCTGAGCACCTTGACGGCGACAGGCTTGAGCCCGCCGTCGCGCTCGCGCACGGTGGCCTTGTGCACCTGGGCGATCGAGGCGGCGGCAACGGGCGGGCCGAACTCGGCGAAAACCGTATCGAGCGGCGCCTCGAGCGCCTCTTCCACCGCATCGCGCGCCTCGGCTTGGGAGAACGGCGGCAGCCGGTCTTGGAGCGTCGACAGGTCTCTTGCGAGCTCGCGCCCGATGATGTCGTCGCGGGTGGCGAGGAACTGGCCAAGCTTGATGTAGGACGGCCCAAGCGAGGTGAGCGCCGTCGACAGCCGCGCCACATTCGGCGAGGCCTCGCCGTTCGGCTTCCGCCGGAGCGGCGCCGTCATGCGGCCGAAGATACGGAGCGGCGGCGGCAGCCTGATCTCGTCGGGCAGCACCCGGGCGCCGGACCAGGCGATGACGGCGCCGGCCCGCGTCAGTCTTGCCATATTGGCGATCGCGTTCATGCTCTCATAACCGCCAGCCGGAATGGATCGCCGCGATGCCGCCGGTAAGATTGCGGTAACGGACCCGCTCGAGCCCCGCATTCTCGATCATTCCCATGAAGGATTTCTGATCGGGGAAGCGGCGGATGCTCTCGACCAGATAGCGATAGGGCTCGCCGTCGCCGGCGACAAGGGCCCCGAGGGCCGGAATCGCGGTCATGGAATAGGCGTCATAAAGCGTATCGAGCAGCGGCGTCTCGACCGCGGAAAATTCGAGGCAGAGGAAGCGTCCGCCGGGCTTCAGCACGCGATAGGCTTCGGCGAGCGCGGCGTCGATCCGGGTCAGATTGCGCATGCCGAAGGCGATGGTATAGGCGTCGAAGCTCCGGGCGGCGAAGGGGAGGCTCTCGGCGTTGCCGCGCACGAAGGCGAGCCGCTCTTCGGCGCCGGCCCGATCGCGCCCGACCGCGATCATCTCGGCGCTGATATCGCAGATCGTGGCCCGCGCGCCGGTGCCGGCCGCCCCGAGGACTCGCGACGCGATATCGCCGGTGCCGCCGGCGACATCGAGCAGGGCAAAGCCTTGAGGCCCCTTCGGCGGCGCCAGCCAGCTAACGACGTCGTCTTTCCACAGCCGGTGCAGGCCGCCCGACATCAGGTCGTTCATGAGGTCGTAGCGGCGCGCCACGCGGGCAAAGACCTCGTTGACAAGGCCCTGTTTTGCCTCGGGCGCGACCTTGGCGAAGCCGAAACTTGCTTCGGCGTCCTCGTTTCCGCTGTTGCTCACTTTCTCGGACATCGTTTGGACAATAGCGCATGGCCCAAAAGCAAGCTATTGTTGCGGCGCAAACGGAATTATTTTGCAGTGCGATAGAAGATGCCAGAGCTGCCAGAAGTCGAGACCGTCAGACTTGGCCTTGCGCCAGTCCTGGTCGGCAACAGCTTCCGAAGCGTGGAACAGCGGCGCAAGGATTTGCGCTTTCCGCTGCCCAAGCACTTCGCCGAGCGGCTCCAAGGCCGGACCGTCGACGGGCTCGACCGGCGCGCCAAATATCTCTTGGCGCGGCTCGACGACGGCGAGGTGCTGGTCATGCATCTCGGCATGACCGGCCGCTTCCGCATCGCGCGCGCCAACGGCGAGACGATGAAGCCAGGCGCCTTCGCCCACCGGCAAACGAGCATCCCGAAGCACGAGCACATCGTGTTCCACTTCGCCGACGGTGCCGCGGTCCGCTACAGCGATACGCGCCGCTTCGGCTTCATGGATCTGATCCCGGGGAGCGAGCTCGAGGGTCATGCTTTGTTCAAGGAACTTGGCGTCGAACCCCTTGGCGAAGATCTCACCGCCACATGGCTCGCCTCGCGGCTCAAGGGCAAGACCGCCTCGATCAAGGCCGCCTTACTCGATCAGAGACTGATCGCCGGGCTCGGCAATATCTATGCCTGCGAGGCGCTCTATCGCGCCCACATCTCCCCGTTGCGGAAGGCCGGCGCGCTGGCGAACAAGACCGGCAAG
>CAWDMD010000010.1:0-26285 GCA_963803385.1 uncultured Alphaproteobacteria bacterium
CGGTAAGCAAACAATCCCCGCAAGGCTGAGGGCGCTTACCCTGTCCGCAAGGACTGGGATGTCAGAGGCGATGAGACGCAGCTGCAACCTAAGGTATAATGAGCGTGTCGAGGAATAATCGGGGCGCACATAATGACAACGAACGTCGTCAATCTAGACGCTCTTATCCCGCGAGAGGATTTCGCAGTGGACGCGGGAACATCGAATTTCACGCAATTGGACAAAATCCCAATTCGAGAATTGGAGTCCGGGTTTCTCTTGCCAGGTTTGAGGAAGCCTGACTTCCAGCGGGAGACCGCCCGGTGGTCTCCGAACAAGATTGCGGACCTCGTACGGACTTTTCTCGACGGGGACCTAATTCCCGCAGTGATCCTTTGGCAATCGGGGAAGTACGTATTTGTTATCGATGGCGCTCACAGACTTAGCGCCCTGATGGCTTGGATTCAAAATGATTACGGGGACAAGGCAACTTCAGTGAAATTCTTTGATGGGCAAATTCCCGATGACCAAAGACGCATAGCCGAACGCACTAGAAAATTGATTGCCACCGAGGTTGGTAGCTACGCCGACTATGTTCAGGCGGCCAAAGATCCGATTGGTGCGGACGAAGATATGCAGAGGAGGCTTAGTCGCCTTGCTACCAACTATCTTGTTGCTCAGTGGGTTCCGGTGGGTAACGCCAAGGCTGCGTCCAATTCATTTTTCAAGATCAATCAAGCCGCAACACCGATCGATCCTACCGAACGAAGAATTTTGAAGTCGCGGAATTCCGCCAGCGCATTGGCGGCTCGGGCCATTGTACGTGGCGGGACCGGGCATAAATATTGGCGCAATTTTGCCGCTCCCATCAAAGACGCCATCGAGGAGACGAGTAAGCAAATCTATTCGGCTATCTACGAGCCGCCCCTCGCGGAGGGACCCGTTAAGACCTTAGATGTGCCGGTAGCTGGACGAGGGTACAACGCGTTGCCATTTGTATTTCGACCTCGTCAATCAAGCGAACAATGTCCGTATTGCAAATTCATCGCGAAAAAAAGACACAGAGGAGATTTTAAGATCAGACCCAGAGGGGACTGAAACCGTCACGTTCTTGAAGAGCGTGAAGCGCAAAGTGGAGAGGATCACGACCACTAGCTCTGCATCCCTTGGGATTCATCCAATCGTCTACTTCTATACGCGAGGTGGCATGTTTCAGCCGTCTGCGTTCTTGGCCGCCTCCCAGTTGATCGACTATCTAGAGGAGAAAAAAAGGCTCAACGACTTTACACGCGTCCGCCGCGAGTTTGAGGCGTTTTTAGTCGCACACAAGGAATTTATCTCGCAAGTTGTACACAAGTTCGGCAGCGGCGGGCGCAATGTCGGTAAGCTGATAGCTCTCTATCTGAAGATATTAGAAGGCTTGTGGGGTGGTAAGCGCGATGCGGAAATAGTCGCCCTCCTAGCCAATGATGCGGAATTCAAATTCCTAACCCCGGCTCCCGACCCTGAGGAGGATTTTGAAGCTCCTCCCGAGCCTGGGGGCAAACCAAAGGCTCGAACAAAAGCGGCGGCCTTTCAGCGAGAAGCATTGACCGCGGCGGTCAGATGCTCGATCTGCGGCGGATATGTCCATAAGAATTCGATGCATCTTGACCACGAGAAACGTCGGCGTGAGGGCGGCCTTCCCATTGCGGACAATCTCTCTGTGAGCCACCCCTACTGCAACAGCACATTCAAGATGTGAGGTCGATGCACGCACCTCAAGTCGCAAATCTGAAGTGCAAGACGTCGCCGTCCTTGACGACATAGTCCTTGCCTTCGAGCCGCATCTTGCCGGCGTCGCGAGCGCCGGCTTCGCCGCCGAGACCGACATAGTCGTCATAAGGAATAGTCTCGGCGCGGATGAAGCCCTTCTCGAAATCGGTGTGGATCACGCCCGCGGCTTGCGGCGCACGGGTGCCGCGGGTCACGGTCCAGGCGCGGGCCTCTTTCGGCCCGGCGGTGAAATAGGTGATGAGGCCGAGGAGCTTGTAGCCCTCGCGGATCAGGCGGTTGAGGCCGGGTTCCGCGAGCCCAAGCTCGGCGAGATAGGCCTTGCGCTCGTCCGCCGCGAGTTCGGCGAGCTCGGCTTCGATCTTGGCCGAGATGATGACGCAGCCGGCGCCTTCGGCCGCCGCGCGCTCTGCGACGCGCTTGGAGTGCGCGTTGCCGGTCGCGGCGGCGGCTTCGTCGACATTACAGACATAGAGCACCGGCTTCGCCGTAAGCAGATTGAGGGCCCTAAAGGCGCTCTCGTCCTCCTCGGCGACTTGCGCGAGCCGCGCCGGTTTGCCTTCGCGCAGCAGCACCAGGGCCCGCTCGACGAGCTCGAGGGACTTCTTCGCTTCCTTGTCGGCGCCGCGGATCTTGCGTTCGAGCAACGGCACCCGGCGCTCGAGGCTGTCGAGGTCGGCGAGCATCAGCTCGGTCTCGATGGTCTCGGCGTCGGCGATGGGATCGACCTTGCCCTCGACATGAATAATGTCGTCGTCCTCGAAGCAGCGGAGCACGTAGGCGATGGCGTCGACCTCGCGGATCACGGCGAGGAACTGGTTGCCGAGGCCTTCGCCCTTGGAGGCGCCGCGAACGAGGCCGGCGATGTCGACGAAGGTGAGGCGGGTCGGGATCACCTCGGCGGATTTGGCGATCCTGGCCAGCGCGTCGAGGCGCTCATCGGGCACCGGCACCTCGCCGACATTGGGCTCGATGGTGCAGAACGGATAGTTGGCGGCGGCCGCGGCCGCAGTCTCGGTGAGCGCATTGAAGAGCGTGGACTTGCCGACATTGGGCAGCCCGACGATGCCGCATTTGAAACCCATGGTGCCAGCCTTCGTTTCACGTCATTCCGGAAGCCGGTTTGCCCGAAATCGTCGATTTCGCTGGCAAACCGAGCTATCCGGAATCCAGGGGCAACACTCAGCCGAACAAGGGGCACCTGGATTCCGGATTGCAAGGCTCGCAATAGCGAATCCTTCGGATTCGCGCTCGCCTAGGCGTCCGGAATGACGCGGGGAGGTCCTCACGAGCCGAGCCAGCGGCGGAGCTTGCCGAAGGGGCCCTCGGCGGCGGACGGCTCCTCATCCGTTTTCTTCGCCGGCGCCTTCCGCTCGCGCTTCGGCTCCGCGGGCTCGGGCTCCGCCTCGCCGGCCTCGGTTTCGGTCCGCATGGCGTGGGCGACGAAGGATTGGAACTTGTCGTTGCCGCCGCGCGCGAGGTCGGGGGCGGCTTCGGCGATGGCGCCGAGCAGCGTCTCAAGCCAGGCATGATCGGCCTTGGCGAAATTCTGCAGCACGTGGTTGTGCACCAGCGCCTTGTTGCCGGGATGGCCGATGCCGATGCGGACCCGCACATAGTCGTTGCCGATATGGGCGGTCAAAGATCTCAGGCCGTTATGGCCGGCGGTGCCGCCGCCGGTCTTGACCCGGACCTTGCCCGGCGCAAGGTCGAGCTCGTCATGGAAGACGATGACGTCGGCAAGGTTGAGCTTGTAGAAACGTACCGCCTCGCCGACCGAGCGTCCGGACTCGTTCATATAGGTCAGCGGCTTCAGCAACAGCACACTTTCGCGGCCGAGCTTGCCTTCGGCGGCGAGACCGGAGAAACGCTTGCGCCAGGTTGGAAAGTCGTGGCCGGCGGCGATGGCGTCGGCCGCCATGAAGCCCACATTGTGCCGGTTCAACGCGTATTGCGCCCCCGGATTGCCGAGGCCGACAAAGAGCTTCATCTCTGCATCCTGAGCGAAACGAAGGACGACGATGAAGAAGGCGAAGGACGCTAGTCCTTCTTCTTCTTCTCTTCCTTCTCCTTGTCGGGGGCGGCTTCGGCCGCGGCGGCGCCTTCCTCGGCGCCTTCCTCGGCTGCGGCAGCCGCAACGCCAGGCCCGGCCTCCTCAGCGGCGCGGCCGACGATGGTGGCGACGGTGAAGTCGCGCTCGGCGATGGTCGGGCGTACGCCTTCCGGCAACTTGATGGCCGAGATGTGGATGCTGTCGCCGATCTCGAGGCCCGTCAGGTCGACCTCGAAAAATTCCGGGATGGCGTCGGCCGGGCAGCGCACCTCGATCTCGTGGCGTACCACGTTGAGGATGCCGCCACGCTTGATGCCGGGGGAGGCCGCGTCGTTGAGGAAGTGCACCGGCACCTCGACGGTGACCAGCGAATCCTTGCTGACGCGCATGAAGTCGACGTGGATCGGGAAGTCGCGCACGGGATCGAGCTGCACGTCGCGGGGGATGACGCGCGTCTTGGCGCCGTCGAGGTCGATCATGAAGATCGTGCTCTGAAAATGTCCGGTATGAATTTGTTGCCAGATCGCGCTGTAATCCAGGGCGATGTTCTGTGGCTCGGCGTTGTCGCCATAGACGATGCCGGGAACGCGCCCTACGCGGCGAACCGCGCGCGCGCCGCCCTTGCCGGTGCGTCCGCGCGCCCAGGCCTTGAGTTCGACCGCCTCAGCCATGCTTGTCCTCCAACAAAACGATCAGGGGCCCCGCGAAGGCCCCTCGAATAAACCCTGGACCGCCCTTAACGGCGCCATTCTCAAGATTGAGGGCGCTTATAGACGGCTGGCGCGGCCAAGACAATCCCAGGCTTTGGCCATTTTTCGCGGAAGGCGGGCCGGAGGATCAGGTCCGCCAGGGATGCTCGGGCAGCTCGGTCACGCCCAGAACCTTGACGCCCGCCTCGGCGACGGCATGATCGTTCTCAACGACGCTGCCGCTGACGCCAATGGCGCCGACGAGCACACCGTCCTCGTCGACGATGGGGACGCCGCCGGGGAAGGTGATCAGGCCGTCATTGGAATGCTCGATGCCGTAAAGCGGCTTGCCGGGCTGCGACAATTGGCCGAGCTGGCCCGTGGCCATGCCGAAGAACACGGCGGTCTTCGCTTTCTTGATGGCGATGTCGATGGAGCCGACCCAGGCATCGTCCATGCGCATGAACGCCTTCAAATTGGCGCCGGAATCGACCACGGCGATGCACATCTGCGTCTTCAGCTCGATGGCCTTCTTACGAGCGGCCGCGATCGCCTGCTCGGCGTGCTCCAAGTTGACGTGCATAAGCGCTCCTTCTGGTTAGCTGTAGCGGTCCGCCGCGATCTCAAGGATCCTGTCGCAAGGGCCATATGGCGAGAGGATGGGGCTTCGACAAGGCTGCGACGAAATGCGCGCCGAATCCTTTAGGTCAATAGAACAGGCTCGATACCGACTTCTCTTCCGCGGTGCGGGCGATGGCCTCGCCGAGCAGCGGCGCAATGGGCAGCACACGAATGTTGCGGGCATTCTTCACCGCGTCGCTGGGAAGAATGGAATCGGTGATGACGAGCTCCTTCAGCCGCGAGTTGTCGACGCGGGCCACGGCGCCGCCCGACAACACGCCGTGGGTGATGTAGGCGGTGACCTCGTTGGCGCCGTGATCGAGCAACGCCTCGGCGGCGTTCACGAGGGTACCGCCGGAATCGACGATGTCGTCGACGAGCAGGCAGGTGCGGCCCGCCACGTTGCCGATGACGTTCATGACTTCGGAATCGCCCGGGCGCTCGCGCCGTTTGTCGATGATGGCGAGCGGCGCGTCGATACGCTTGGCGAGGCCGCGGGCCCGCACCACGCCGCCGACGTCGGGCGAGACCACGATGAGATTGTCGGCGTCGAAGCTGTCGCGGATATCCTGCACCATGACCGGCGCCGCGAACAGATTGTCGGTCGGGATATCGAAGAAGCCCTGAATCTGGCCGGCATGGAGATCTAGAGTGGCGACGCGATCGGCGCCGGCGCGGTCGATCATGTTGGCCACGAGCTTGGCCGAGATCGGCGTACGGGGGCCAGGCTTCCGGTCCTGGCGGGCGTAACCGAAATAGGGAATGACCGCGGTGATGCGCCGCGCCGAGGCGCGCCGCAGCGCGTCGATCAGAATGAGCAGCTCCATCAGATGGTCGTTGGCCGGCGCCGAGGTCGACTGGATGACGAACACGTCCTCGCCGCGCACGTTTTCCTGGATCTCGACGAAGATCTCCATGTCCGCGAAGCGGCGCACGATGCATTTCGCCAGCGGGGTGTTGAGATAGGCCGCGATCGCCTCGGCGAGCGGGCGGTTGCTGTTGCCTGCAACCAGTTTCATGGGAGCCGCTCCTTGAGCGTCAGGGCCTTCCGTCCGCCGGTGACGAAACCGGTGGAAAGCGCGCTTTTAACAAGGCCTTGGGCCAAATGTAAACTCGGGTGCCCAACAGGACTGTGGATGCGGCTCTGTAACTTAACCACTCGGCTTCGGCAGGAGCTTGACGATGCCGTCGGCCGCAGCGCCGGCGGCCGCGTCGGCGACCGCGCCCCAGGGCCCGTTGAGGGAGCCCTTGGGGATGGTGTTCTGCTGGGAAACGGTGCCCAGCCTCTTGCCGCTCGGATCGAGCACCTGCCAGTCGATGCGAATACTCTGCTTGCCGCCCGAGGCATCCTTGAGGCTGACCACGCCTTTGACGGTGTAGGTGTTGTCCGACTGGACGCTGGTAAGCTTAACGCCCTTGGCATAGAGCCGCTTCTTGATCGCGGCGGTCAGGGACCTGGTGCCGTCGCCGGGTGCGCCCGATACGGGAGAGACGATGGTCGTGACCGGCCCCTTCGGCCGGGGGGCGGGCGCGGCGGCGGTCCTCGTGTTCGTGCTTGCGCTCGGGCTTGGCGGCGCGGCGGAAGCGGCCGGGGGCGGGGCGCTGCCACCACCGGACAGGTTCGCGGCGAGCTCCGAAGTCATGGTGGTGGCGAGGCTGCGCAGCGCGGCGCCGTCGACGCCGCTCCAGGGATCGCGGCCCTTGCGGCCGGAAACCAGCTGCTCGCCGGAAACGCGGGTGACGCGCTGCCCCTTGGCGTCGGAGACGTCCAGAATATAGGAGATCTTGGCGCCGTTTTTCTCGGTGGTGGCGACAAGATAACTGCGGAGCGTGTAGGGCGAGCCGCTGCCATCCGGCGTCAGCGTGAGCTTGTTGGCACCGGCAGCGGTGACCATTTCCCGGGCGAGGTTCGTGCCGACGTCCGGCGGCGCACCGACGATCGGGGCAAGATCCATCTTGTCGACGCCGCCGCCGAAAAACCTGCTGGTGAGGTCCTTGAAAAAACCGGCGTCAGCGGTCGCGGCGCCGGCGAAGGCGCAACACGTCAGGACCACCAGGGTGGTCAGCGCCGTGGCAGCGATACGCCCAAGCCGACAGCGCGCGCGTCTTGGATCCGCGTCCAACAAATACTCCCTCTGTTGGCCGCAAAGCCCCCTTTGCGACGGTGCTCCGCACCCGCAGCGGGGCTCCCAAACCTCTTCGAAACAAGGGACATTAACCGCCCAGCACCGCTCGCGTCCAGCCTAAGCATCAATGTGGCAAGGGTGCAGCAGGGGTGACCAATGGATCAGGCCAGGACGATGGCCGAGATTTGGCGGCCATAATCGCGCTCGCCGTGGTGCTGAGAGCGCCGATAGCTGTAGAGCCGGGTCTCGTCGCAATAGGTGCAGAGGCCGAGGTCGGCGATGGTTCCGACGCCGGCGCGCGACAGGCGGTCCCAGACAAAGCCCGGGAGGTCGAAATGGGGCTCGCCGGAACCTTCGTCGCTGACGAAGAAGGCGCTGCTCTCCGGCTCCTCGGCGAGGAAGCGCTCGACATAATCCGCGCCGACCTCGTAGGCCTTCTGCGAAATGGCCGGACCGATCGCCGCGACAATATTGCCGCGGTTCGCGCCCAAGCCCTCCATGGCGGTGATGGTGGCGTCGACGACTCCGGATAGCGCGCCGCGCCATCCGGCATGGGCTGCGGCGACCACCCGCGCCTCGGGGTCGCAGAACAGAACCGGCGCGCAATCGGCGGTGAGGATGCCGACGGCAACGCCCGGCGTCGAGGTGACGATGGCATCGGCCTCAGGCGGGGTCCCCTGCCAAGTCTCGCCGGCGACAACGGCGGTTGGGCTATGGACCTGATAGAGCGTCAACAGACGGTCGGGCGAAACCCCCAAGGTCTCGGCGACCAGCGCCCGGTTGTGGCGGACATTGTCGGCGTCGTCGCTGGAGCCGGGCCCGCAATTGAGCGAGGCGTAGATGCCGGTCGAGACGCCGCCTTGCCGCGTGAAGAAGCCATGGCGAATCCCGTCGCAGCGTGCGAGTTCATCGGCTGAGAACAAGATCCTGTCCGGCGTCACCATGCCGCCGAGCAGGATAAGGTCAAACTCCCTCAGACGAAAGGCGGCGGTGGCCTTAGGCCCGCGCTTGTCAGCGCGAGGACCTTGAACAACACACCCATCTCGCGGGGATCGGCGAGGCGCGCGGCTCCGGTGACGATCGCTTCCCTTTGCACCTCCGTTGCGGTCTTGAGGAGCTGTTCGCGGCGCTCCCCAAGGCCGAGCTTGAGCAGAAACGCGCCTTGCGGCAGCGGACCGTATGACTTCAGGCCGAGCGCCGCGGCGCGCCGCTTCAATGCGGCGAAGTCGACATGAGCGGAAAGATCGGCCTCGCCGGGGGTTGCCAGCGGATCGGCATAGCGGTGAGCGCGGAGCGCTTGCAGCGTATCGCCATAGCCGCTCTCGTCGTGACCGTAGTCGATGATCAGCGCGGCGAGCGGGGCTCCCGCCGCGCGGCTCGCAAGCTCGCGCAAGAGCATCGACACCGCGGGCCGTGTTTCGGCGACGGCGCCTTCGGGCGCCGCGCGTCCTGTCTCTTCCGGCGCGTCCTCGTCGCCCGCGGCGCGCTCGCTCGCGGTAAAGGCGAAGCCCTTGGCGCTGGTCGTCACCACCCGCTCGTACCAGGCGCCGCTGCGGCGGACGAATTGGCGGATGGGCAGCGCGTCGATGAACTCGTTGGCGATGGCGATGAGCGGGCCTCCCGCGACCTCGTCGAGCGTGACATACCAGCCGACCGGCGGCTGCGCGCCTCGGAGTGTGTCGCGTTGGAGTGCGGTGAGCACCGGGCTGCGTTCGATCAACGCCACGGACAGACCGGCGAGAAACTTCGGCGCGATCCGCGCGGCGCGAAGTGCATCGGCCATCAGGGTCCCGCGCCCAGGTCCGAGCTCGGCGATGGTCACCGTCTCCGGCTCGCCCATGTCACGCCACACCGCGACCGCCCACAACCCGATCAGCTCGCCGAAGATCTGGCTGATCTCGGGCGCGGTGATGAAATCGCCGTTGGCGCCGATCGGCTGCCGCGCGGTATAGGCGCCGGCCGCGGCGTCGAGCAGGCAGGCTTCCATGAAGGCCTCGACGCTGATCGGGCCCTCGGCCGCGATGCGCCGTTCGAGCCTGACCGCGAGCGAGGAACCCTGAGACCTCGCGTCGCGCGGCGCCGGCGTCATGTCGCGATGGCCGGCTTGGTCCTCGCGCGCCAGATCAGCCAGAGGCCGAGCAGAATCATGGGAATGGAATAGACGATACCCGGCGTGAGAATGCCGATGTCGAGGGGATGGCCGGCGTTGGGCTCGCGGAAAAACTCGACGGAGCTGCGGAACAGGCCGTAGAAGCACAGGAACAGGCCGAAAATCGTTCCCGGTCGCGTCAGCGCCTTGTAGCGATAGGTGGCGATGGCGAGAATGATGAACAGCACAACGCCTTCGAGCGCCGCCTCATAGAGCTGGCTCGGATGGCGCGGCATGTCATCGGCTCCCGGAAACACCATGGCCCACGGTACGTCGCTCGGCCGGCCGTACACCTCCGAATTGATGAAATTCGCGATGCGGCCGAAGAACAGGCCGAACGGCGTCGCGGCCGAGGCGACGTCGCCGAGTGACAGCGGGTTGATGCCCTTGGCGCGCGAGAAGAAATAAACCGCGGTGATGACGCCGAGCAAGCCGCCATGAAACGACATGCCGCCGTTCCACACCGCGGGGATCTCGAGAGGATGTTGCCAGTAATAGCTCGGCTCGTAGAACAAGACGAAGCCGAGCCTGCCGCCGACGACGATGCCGAGCGTGATCCAGAGGAGAAAATCGTCGGCTTGCGGGACGGTCATCGGCGGCTTGCCGTTCCACAACGCGGGCCGCGACACGAGCCAGCGGCCGTAGAGCCAGCCGAGCAGAATGCCGGCCATATAGGCAAGGCCGTACCAACGCACCGACAGCGGTCCGATCTCCAACGCGATTGGATCGATGACGGGGTAGGGGATGACGAGGAAGGGCATGGCCTCCGAAAGCGCTGGTGCCGGTCGGGGCCGACCCTTCACCGCCCGCTCTTAAGTGTCAAGGCTGGGGGGAAGCGGTTTCTGGCCGCAGCTTGATCGAAGCGCCGCCGCATCCCATAGTTGAGCGTCTCAGGCGAGTGCGAAGGTCTTCTCCATGACGCAGACATCCGGCAGGTTCTTCGATGAGCTCGGCAAGCTGATCACCGATGCGGCGGGCGCGGCCCAAGGCGTGCGCAAGGAAATCGAAAGCGTGGTTCGCTCCCAGGCCGAGAATATTCTGCGCGAGCTCGACGTCGTGCAGCGCGAGGAGTTCGAGGCGGTGAAGGCCATGGCGCAGAAGGCACGCGAGGAGAACGACGCGCTCAAGCATCGAATCGCTCTGCTCGAGGCCGTGATCGATGACTTCGAGGTCGGACTTGAAACGCCGCGCGCAAACTCCCCGGTCCGTCGGCGCAGGCCCAAACGAGGCTGATCGCGTCGATGGGCGCCGCCCCCGAATTGGAATCGGGCGCGGCAAGCTTCATCCACAGCTAATCCACTACCGTCCACAACAATTTGAATCAGCGCATCCGAGCGGCGTTGGTGAGCGCACAAACTCCGATATATAACTGATTCACAATCTGATTCGCGGCGGCGTGACGCGTGCGCGGTAACTCTGAAGAGGCCACAGAGAACTCGCATGGCAACGATACAGGCTAACTACGACCAGTTCACCAACCCAGTGGACATGGTCGAGCACATTGCTACCATCCACGACTGGGCTTTCGAGCGAAGCGCTCCCGACGAGCTTACGCTTTCGGTCGAGGGGTCGTGGTGCGACTACCATCTCTCCCTGACCTGGCGCGACGATCTGGAGGCCCTGCACCTTGCTTGTGCTTTTGACTGCAAAGTGTCGAAGGTCAAACTCAATCAGGTCTATCGCCTGATCGCCATGATCAACGAGCAGCTTTGGCTCGGGCATTTCGATCTGTGGAAGGAAGACGGCATGTTGCTGTACCGCCATGGCTTGCTGCTCGCCGGCGCCAACACCCACGTCTCCCAATGCGAGGCGCTGCTCCATGGCGCGCTTGAAGCCTGCGAGCGCTATTATCAGACCTTCCAGTTCCTGCTGTGGGCCGGCAAGTCGCCGGAGGATGCGCTCGCGGCAACCATGCTCGAAACCCAAGGACAGGCATGACGCTCCGCCTCGCCGGCCCGCTCCTCCTCGTCGGGGCCGGGAAGATGGGCGGGGCTCTTCTGGCCGGCTGGCTCCGCGAGGGACTGGATCCGGGCTCCGTCATCGTCCAGGACCCCGCGCCACCGCCCGAGATCGCGGCGATGATGGCGAGCCACGGCGTGCGCGTGCGGCCCAAGGTGGAGATGGCGGTTCCGCCCGCGGTGATCGTGGTCGCCGTCAAGCCGCAGCATCTCGACGGCGTGCTGCCGGCGCTTGCTCCCCTCCTGGGGTCCGACACGCTCGTGGTCTCGATCGCGGCGGGACGCACCCTGGCCAACCTGCAGTCGTTGTTGCCGTCGAGAACGCCGCTCGTCCGCGCCATGCCGAACACGCCGGCCGCCATCGGGCAGGGCATCACCGCGGCCTGCGCCAATGCCGAAGTGACGCCCGAGCAGGCGCATCTTTGCGACGAGTTGCTCGAGGCCGTCGGCGAGGTGATCTGGATCGGCGACGAGCATTTGCTCGACGCGCTGACCGCGATGTCGGGGAGCGGGCCGGCTTATGTGTTTCTGCTCGCCGAGTATCTGGCGGCGGCCGGCGTTGACGCCGGACTTGACCCCGAGCTTGCGGTGCGGCTCGCGCGCGGAACGATTGCCGGTGCGGGCGAGCTGTTGCGACGCTCCGAGCTTGCGCCGGACGAACTGAGAAAGAACGTGACCTCGCCGAACGGCGTGACCGCGGCGGCCCTCGAGGTGTTGATGGCCGAGAATGGCCTCGGCGATCTCCTCAAGAACGCGGTCGCCGCCGCCGCCAAACGCTCCCGCGAGCTCTCCTCCTAAAAGCCTAATCCGGCGCCTTGCCTCGTCTTTCGGTGGCCACAGAAAGCACCTATGTTAGGGGCAAAGGAGCTTTGCCATGTTGGACGATTTCAGTAATCGTAACCGTGCCATTCGGGCGGCCTTCGAACTCGCTGCCGAACGCGGCTGGGACCAGGTCAGCTTCACCGCGATCGCGGAGCGAACGGGCTTGAGCCTCGCCGATCTTCGCCGCGATTTCACCTGCAAGACCGACCTCCTCAAGGGGTTTCAGGCCGAGGTCGATGCCGAGGTCTTGGCCAAGATGAAGCCAGCGGCCGAGGAGCAAAAGCCTCGCGACCGGCTGTTCGACCTGATCATGACGCGCTTCGAGGTGATGGCGCCCTACAAACAGGCGTTGGCGCACATTCATGCGGCACTCCGCCGCCGTCCGGGCGAGGCGGCGAAACTGTTCTGCTCGACGCTTGCGTCGCAATATTGGATGCTCACCGGTGCCGGCGCCAAGCTCGACGGTCCCGGAACCGGGCTCCGCGTCGCCGGACTTACCGCGATTTACGCCAAGGTGTTTCACGTCTGGCTCGACGACACGACCCCCGGGCTTGATCGCACCATGGCCGCACTCGACCGCAGGCTCCAGTTAGGAGAGCAACGGCTCGCCGGCATGGAGACCATGTGCGGCGATGTTTGCCGCTTTGCCTGCGGGTTCCTGCCGCGCGGGTGGAAGCGGCGCGGCGAGCGCGGGCGCGGCGCGGAGCAAGCACCAGGCGGACCGTCGGCGAGCCCGGCGAGCGCCTAAGGCCAGAACCGTCCGAACGGCGTCAGTCTGGCAGGTCATCCCCGTCGTCAGGGCCGGACAGATCCTCCGGCCCTTCGCCGGGAAGCTCGTCGTCGGTGGGATCGATCTCGGCCGGGTCGGCGGGTCCGGCCGGAACGTCGAGGACCTCGCCTTCGACCTCGACCGGAGACGGCGGCGGCATGTTGCCCTCGCGGCCGATCTCGACGCCGCCCCCGCCGATGTCCATCTCGATTTGCGAACCGGGTTGCTCTTCGTCCTGGATCTCGTCGACGAGCGACTCGGCGAAGACCCCTCCCGGTGCAAGCGCCAACGAAGCCGCCAATCCGACGATCATCCTACGCATGGCTTTCCTCCCAACACGATGCGGGAAGACCAAACCTCAAAGCTCGGGGTTTGTCACCACGAAACCTAGTTTGTTCCAGGCTCCAATTGCTCTTCGCCTTCGACGGAATAGGGCTGATCCAAACCCTCTTCCGGTGACTGATAGCCCCAGGTGGCGGGGTCGCTGACATTGTTTTCGGGCGCGGGCCCGGTCGTCATCGGGCTTGTCATCTCGCCAGGCAGGATCAGCGTGGGCATCGCGCCGCCGCTGAAAGTATCGCTCTGGCTGAAGGCGCCGGTACTCCAACCGCCCGCGACCAGCGCCAGGATCAAGACCACTGTTCTCGGCATCTCTCTCCCCCCAATCGAATCAGAACAAATTACACGAGACACCCCTCACACGGGAACCGTTAGAACGGCCTTCAGCCCGCCTAGGCGAGACTGGCCCAAGGTGATGTCGCCGCCATGAATGCGGGCGATATCCCGGGCGATGGCAAGGCCGAGGCCGGTCGAGCCGGCGTCCTGGTTGCGCGCGTCGTCGAGGCGATAGAACGGCCGGAACACATGCTCGCGCTCGGCCTCGGGAATGCCGGGACCGTCATCCTCGACCTCGACCACGAGAGATCCGTTTTCCTTGCTGGCACTGACGGCGATGTGGTCGGCGAAGCGCGCCGCATTGTTGACGAGGTTGGCGACGGCGCGCTTGAAGGCATGACGCCGGAGCGGCACCACCAGCGGCCTTTCCTTGATATCGACGCTGACCTCGTTGCGGGAATGGGTTTGGCTCTGCACTTCGGCCAACACCTCGGCGATATCGGTGCGCACGATGTCCTCGCCGGCATCGCCCTTGGCGAAGGCGACATAGTCCTCGAGCATGGCCTTCATCTCGTCGACGTCGGAATGCATGGCGTCGAGCTCCGGCGACTCCTCGAACATGGCGAGCTGAAGCTTGAAACGCGTCAGCACGGTGCGGAGATCGTGGCTGACGCCGGCGAGCATGGTGGTGCGCTGCTCGACATGACGCTCGATGCGGTCGCGCATCTCGATGAAGGCCTGCGCCGCCTGGCGCACTTCGCGGGCGCCGCGGGGACGGAAGTCGGGTGGCGTCGGCCGCCCCTTGCCGAGACTATCGGCGGCCTCGGCGAGGCGGAGGATCGGCTTGATCTGGTTGCGCAGAAACAGAATGGCGACGGTTAGCAGCACCAGCGAAGTACCGAGCATCCACAACAGGAAGATATGAGAGTTGGAGGCGTAGGTCTGGCTTCGCCGCGCCAGCACATGCATCACCGCAGTGTCGAGCTTGATGCGAATATCGACGAAGTCGGAGGTGCCGAGGGTGTCGATCCAGAACGGCTTGCCGATCTGGCGCTTGATCTCGTCGGAGAGCGTGCGGTCGAGCAGATCGAAGAACGGCTTCGAGCGGATCTGGGGCAGCTCGTCATTGGGCACGATCTTGACGCGGAGGCCGAGGTCGTCATTGGCGAGCTTGATCAGGGTCTTGTAGTCCGAATCCTGAGGATAGGACTTGTAGACATCGATCAGCATGGCGACGCTCTGCACCGTCGCGGTGGAGAGCCGCCGGGTTACCGTCTCCCAGTGACGCTCGAGGAAGACGAAGGTGACCACCGACTGCAACAGCACCATCGGCGCGATGATGATGATCAGGGCGCGGGCGTAGAGACCCTTCGGCAGCCGGTCCCTGATCGCGGTGGCGAACCTGCCGTAGAGGGTCCGCGCCCCGGCAAAGACGGGCTTGATGTCGGGGATGGCTAGGGTCATTCCGAGTAGAGAATGTAGCCTTTGCCGCGGACCGTCTGCAGATAGACAGGATTGGCCGGATCCTTCTCGATCTTGCGCCGCAGGCGGTTGATCTGGACGTCGATGGCGCGCTCGCCGCCATTGTCGTTGTCCTTGGCGAGCTCATGGCGGGAGACCGGCGTGCCGGGGCGTTGGGCGAAGTAGCGCAACAGCTCGCGTTCGCGCTCGGTCAGGCGCACGGTCTCGCTGCCATGCTTGAGCTCGCCGCGGCCGATGTGAAACACGAAGCTGCCCATGCGTACTTCGCCGGCAGGCGAGGCGATGGCCCTGCGGCGGAGGACATTGGTGACCCTGAGCAGTAGCTCGCGTGGCTCGAAGGGCTTGGCGAGATAGTCATCGACGCCGGTCTCCAGGCCCTCGATGCGCTGCTCGGGCTCGGCGCGCGCGGTCAGCATCAGGATCGGCACCTGGGACTTGCGCCGGAGCGAGCGGGCGAAATCGAGGCCGGATTCATGCGGCATCATCACGTCGAGGATCAAAAGGTCGAAGGCCAGACTGCGCATGGTCGCCCGTGCCGACGCCGCATCGATCGCGGTGGTCACGCGGAAGCCGTGCTCCTGGAGATAGCGGGCGAGAAGGTCTCTGATCCGGCTGTCATCGTCGATGACGAGGATGTGCGGAGAACTGTCGTCAGGTGCCCGGCCGCGATTGAGTTTGATGGTCGCTGGCATCGTCATGGCACCTCGGTTTCCCCGTCATCGTCAGCGGCCACCGGCGAGGTGGACATGATGGAGGAGACTTTAGGCCGTTCTTCGGCATTGATCATGGCTTCCAGGAAGCTGCGGACCACGGCGTCGGCGCCGGGACCCGCAGCCCGCAGCGCCTCGGCGAGGCGCAAATGCTGGGGCGCGGCGAGGCGTTTGGCCAAGGCGCGCCCGGCGTCGGTCGGATAGAGCTGCCGTTCGCGGCGGTCGACATTGCCGGGCCGCTGCACGATATAGCCCTGATCGATGAGCTGCTTGAGCACCCGGCCGAGGCTCTGCTTGGTGATCTTGAGGGCCTCGAGCAGGTCGGCGACCCGCAAGCCCGAATGGCGGTTGACGAAATGAAGCACCCGGTGATGGGCGCGGCCGAAGCCGAAGTCCTGTAGGATCGCGTCGGGGTCGCGGGTGAAGTCGCGATAGGCGAAGAACAGAAGTTCGGCGAAGGCAAGGAGCTCGGCATCGGATCGCCGCCCGGCTTTACGCCCCGAGGCAGCGCGGTCGCCGCCATCGCGCCGCTTGGCATCGAGCGGCCGGGTCAGAGGGTCATTTATGTCAGCCATGTTGACTTAGTTTTTGGCCTGCGTTAGAGGATCATTTATGTCAGTGATGTTGACTTAATCCGGTCCTTGATACTCCCCGGAGGATCATCGCGCAATTCTTGTGCAATGGCCCGGGAAGCATAATAAAGCCCCGGTTCGGGCTGGGCTCCGCCGGTAGGCCCGAACAAGGAGTGGGAGGGAGTGACCAATGGCTAGCGAGCCATACGACCAACGTCAGGGCTTCATCTGGTTGAACGGCGAACTGATCCCGTGGAGCGACGCGCGGGTGCATCTCCTGACCCATGCACTCCATTACGGCAGCGCCGTGTTCGAAGGCGAACGCGCCTACGACGGCGCGATCTTCAAGCTCACCGAGCACAGCCAGCGCCTGCACGAGTTGGCCAAGGGACTCGATTTCGAAATCCCCTTTTCCGTCGCCGAGATCGACCAGGCCTGCCGCGACGTGGTGAGAGCCAACCGGCTGGTCGACGGCTACGTCCGGCCGATCGCTTGGCGCGGCAGCGAGCAGATGGGTGTCTCGGCGCAGGCGACCAAGATCAATCTTGCCGTCGCCGCCTGGGATTGGGGCTCTTATTTCGATCCCGCGGCCCTGACCAAGGGCTTGCGCCTGACCATTGCCAAATACCGCCGCCCGGATCCGGCCACGGCGCCGGCCAAGAGCAAGGCCGCCGGCCTCTATATGATCTGCACCATCGAGAAGCACCGGGCCGAGCGCGAAGGCTATGCCGATGCGCTGATGCTCGATTGGCGCGGGCGGATCGCCGAGGCGACCGGCGCCAATATCTTTTTCGTCAAGGACGGCGTGCTGCATACACCGACGCCGGACTGTTTCCTCGACGGCATCACGCGGCGCACGGTGATCGGGCTCGCCAACAAGCGCGGACTTCAGGTGGTCGAGCGCACGATCATGCCCGAGGAGATGGCCGGCTTCTCGGAATGCTTCATCACCGGCACCGCGGCGGAGGTGACGCCGGTCTCCGAGATCGGCCCCTATCGCTTCGCCGTCGGCGACATCACCCGCATGCTGATGGCGGACTATCAGGCGCTGGTGCATCCGGCCAAGGCAAGCACCGCCAAGGTCGCCGTCGCAGGGTAGGGGCCTTCGCCACCCGCGCGAGGCGCGATCCGTGCTAGGGTCGCCGCGCCATGGCCGTGGAGCTTCATCACCTCGACCGACCCGATTTCGACCGGGATTTCCGCGAGCATCTCTATGCGCTGCTCGCTTGGCGCCGCGACGTCAGGCGGTTCAAGCGCGATCCTCTGTCCGACGGCACGGTGGAGCGGCTGCTCGCGACCGCGTGCCTCGCGCCGTCGGTCGGCTTGAGCGAGCCGTGGCGCTTCGTCATCGTCGACGATCCCGCCCGGCGCGCCGAGATCAGGCGCTCGTTCGAGCATTGCAATCGCGAGGCCTTGGAGCAGCAGACGCCGGACCGCTCGGCGCTCTACGCGCGTCTGAAGCTCGCCGGCCTCGACGATGCCCCGTGCCAGATCAGCGTGTTTTGCGATCACGCCACGGCGCAGGGCCACGGGCTCGGCCGGCTGACGATGCCCGAGACCCTCGATTATTCCGTGGCGATTGCCGTTCATACCCTGTGGCTCGCGGCCCGGGCGGAAGGCATCGGCCTCGGCTGGGTCTCGATCCTGGATCCGGGCCGCATGCGGGAAATCCTCGAGGTTCCGCCGGATTGGACCTTTATCGGCCATCTCTGCATCGGCTATCCGCAAGAGGACAGCGACACGCCGGCCTTGCAGCGCCAAGGCTGGGAGCGGCGCCACCCGGCCGCCGGCACGGTGATCCATCGGTAGAAATGCCTCTCGGGGAGGCTTGAATCAAAACCCCGCAAGCTGCACTCTGGACGCTGGGCAATGGCCCGGGGGAGGGAGCATGCACCGATCGTTGATGGCGCTCTTATGCGCCCTTCTCTTCGCGCTCATCGCCGTTGGACCGCCGGCCCCGGAGGTCGAAGGCCGCTGCGGCCGTGGCCGGCAGCCTGGCCGGTGCGGTTCCGCATCAGACCCTGGTGCAGCCCGCGCTGGTATGGCGCGATTGCCAGCGCATCGCCCGCTGCACCGGCTGCCAGCCGGTGTACCGCTGCCGCTCCTGTAGCTATCAGCGTCAATGCCCGCGCCGCGGTCCGTGCCAATGGGGCGACATCTGCGTGTGGGGACCGTATCTGCCCGTGGCGCCGCGCGGCGTGCCGATCCGCTGATCCGTAGCGACGCTATTCGGCGGCGTCTTTCGAGCTTCGCCAGCGCGCGCTTGCCGCGTCGTCCTTGGCATTGGCCTCGACCCAGCGGCTGCCGCCTGGTCCGCTCTCGCGCTTCCAGAGCGGCGCCCGGGTCTTGAGGTAGTCCATCAGGAACTCGGCGGCAGCGAAGGCCGCCTCGCGATGTGCCGACGCGGTGAGCACCAGCACGATATTGTCGCTCGGGCGAAGCGTGCCGACACGGTGCACGATCAGCGACGCCTGTAACGGCCAGCGGCTTTGAGCCTCGGCCTCGATGCGGGTTAGCTCGCCCTCGGTCATGCCGGGATAATGCTCGAGCGTCAGCGCCTCGATCGCGCCGTCCTGGTCGCGGACGGTGCCCAAGAAGGCGACGACGGCGCCGATATCGGTGCGGCCGGCCTTGAGCGCCGCGATCTCAGCGCCGATGTCGAAATCCTCCTGCTGCACGCGGATCATCGCTAGCCGCCCGTCACCGGAGGGAAGAACGCGATCTCGCGCGCGCCGGTAAGATGCGCGTCATGGCGCACATGGCTCTGATCGATGGCGGCCCTTATCACCTCCGAACGCGCGAAGGCATGCTCGAACTCGGGGCCACGGGTCTTGAGCCACGCCATGAGCTCGGCGACGGTGGTCACGCCGGCCGGGACATCGACGTCCTCGGCGCCGATTCCGGTCTTCTCCTTGACCCAGGCGAAATAGAGCAGCCGCATCGTCAGCGTTCCTCGTCCATGACGTGGCTGACCGATGCCCGGAGATAGTCGTAGCCGGTATAGAGCGTGAGCAGCGCCGCGATCCACAGCAGGCTCAGGCCGAACAGCGTGGTGTAGGGCCAGATCTTGTCGCCGGCGGGACCGGCGAGCAGGAAGCCGATCGCCACCATCTGCACCACGGTCTTCCATTTGGCGAGCCGCGTCACGGGGACGCTGACCGCCAGGGTGCCGAGAAACTCGCGCAAGCCCGACACCAGGATCTCGCGGCAGAGAATGATGACCCCGGCCCAGAGCGACCAGCCGGCGATGGTCTGATTGGCGGCGAGCATCAGCAGCGCCGCCGATACGATCAGCTTGTCGGCGATCGGGTCGAGCATACGGCCGACGGCGCTTTGCTGCTGCCAGGCGCGGGCGAGATAGCCGTCGAGGAAATCGCTGACGCCCGCGGCGATGAAGATCCACATGGCGAGCCAGCGGCCCCAATCGCCGGCGACGAAGAAGCAGGCGACCAGCGCCGGGATGGCGACGATGCGGCCATAGGTGAGGATGTTGGGCAGATTCCAGAAGCGGCTCGGCGCGCGTTCGCGGGCCGCGCTCCGTGCTCCCTGGCTCATCATATTGGAGCCTCCGTCCAACTCACCGTCCTCCCTCATGGAAGTGCTCGTAGATCGTCTTCGCCATGTGGGCGCTGATGCCGCCGACCGCGGCGAGATCGGTGATGCCGGCGCGGCTCACGGCCTTGGCCGAGCCGAAATGCTTGAGCAGCGCGCGCTTCCGCGATGGACCGACGCCCGGAACCTCATCGAGGGGGGACGCGTGGATCGCCTTCTTGCGGCGGGCACGGTGGGCGCCGATGGCGAAGCGATGGGCCTCGTCGCGGAGAGTCTGGATGCAATAGAGCACGGGATCGCGCGGCTCGAGCAGCAGCGGCTCGCGCCCCTTGAGATAGATGCGCTCGCGCCCGGCGTTGCGATCGGGTCCTTTGGCGACCGCCGCGACCTTGATGTCGGCGAGGCCGAGCTCCTCGAGCACGGCCGTCGCCGCCGAGAGTTGCCCGGGGCCGCCGTCAATCAGGACGAGATCGGGAGCGGCCCATCCGGATGGCGCGTCCTTGTCGCGCGCGAGTTTGCTGAAGCGCCGTGTGAGCATCTCCCGCATCATGGCGTAATCGTCCCCGGGGGCAAGGTCCTCGGAGCGGATGTTGAACTTACGATATTGATTCCTGATGAAGCCCTCCATTCCGGCCACAATCATGGCGCCGACGGGATTGGTGCCGGAAATGTGACTATTATCGAACACCTCGACGCGCTCGGGCGGCTCCTCGAGGTCGAACAACTCCGCCAGGCGGGCAAAGATCGCCGCTTGCGAGGACGATTCGGCAAGTCGCCGCGCCAGGACCTCGCGGGCATTAACCAGAGCCTGCGCCACGAGATCGCGCTTCTCGCCGCGCTGCGGCGCGAGCACGCTCACCTTGTGGCCGGCGCGGAGCGACAAGGCTTCCCCGAGCAGACGCCTGCCGGGGATGTCGTGGGACAGCAGGACCAACTTCGGCGGCGGCTTGTCGTCGTAGAACTGCGCCACGAAGGATTCCAGCACCTCCTCAACGGGCAGGCTCTTGTCGGCGCGGGGGAAATAGGCGCGGTTGCCCCAGTTGTGGCCGGTGCGGAAGAAGAACACCTGGATCGCGGTCTGGCCCGCGTCTTGATGGGCGGCGAAGACGTCGGCGTCCCTGACGCTCTCGGGGTTGACGCCCTGATGCGACTGGACGTGCGACAGCGCCGTCAGGCGGTCGCGGAAGCTCGCCGCGCGCTCGTAGTCCTGCCTCAGGCTCGCCTCGTCCATGAGCTTGTGCAGGCGCCGCTTCACCTCGTCGCTCTCGCCGGTTAGGAAGCGGAGCGCCTCGTCGACGAGCGCGGCGTATTCCTCCTCGGTCGCCTCCCCGGTGCAGGGCGCGCTACAGCGCTTGATCTGATAGAGCAGGCAGGGCCTGACCCGCGTCTCAAAATAGCCGTCCGAGCAGGACCGGAGCAGGAAAGCCCGCTGCAGCGTGTTGATGGTGCGGCCGACGGCGCCCGCCGACGCGAACGGGCCGAAATAGTCGCCCTTCCGGCTCCGGGCGCCGCGATGTTTCAGGATCTGCGGGAATTGATGGTCGCGGGCGATGAGAATGAAGGGAAAGGATTTGTCGTCGCGGAGCACCACATTGTAGCGGGGCTTCAACCGCTTGATGAGGTTCGCCTCGAGCAGCAGCGCCTCCATTTCGGTCGGGGTGGTGACGAACTCCATGCTCGCGGTGTCGGCGACCATGCGGGCGATGCGGTTGTTGTGCCCTTGCCCGCGCGCATAGCTCTGGACGCGCTTCTTGAGGTGCCGCGCCTTGCCGATATAGAGCACCTCGCCTTTCGCATCGATCATGCGGTAGACGCCGGGCCCGGCCGGCGCGGTCTTGGCGTGGCGGGCGATCACGGCCGCACCCTGTTCTTCCCCAAGCACGGCATCGCGCACGCGGGTCAGGAGCGAAGGACTGGCGCTGTCGGGTTTCTCGAGGGGCATAGAATCCTAGGTTTTCGGCGTTTTGGTAGAGCGCCGAGCGTGAGACGAAGGTAGGACCTCGAAGCGGGGCCATTCAAGGTCCCGCCTTGCGGAACGCGTTTTCGTCCCTAGGATTTCGCGCCTCCGCCAGGCCGCCAGGAGAGATGCTGACCGCCATCGAGGGCGATCATCTGGCCGGTGACCGATGGCGTGTCGAGCAGGAAGCGCACGGCGGCGCAGACCTCCTCGACGGTTGCGGCACGCCCAAGCAGGGTCGCGCGACATTCGCGCTCGAATTCGGCCTCGCTCTGGCGCCGGTTCGGCAGTACCGGGCCGGGACCGATGGCGTTGACGCGGATGCGCGGGGCGAGCGCCTGGGCGAGCGTCTGCGTCGCGGTCCACAGCGCCGATTTGGCGATGGTGTAGGAGAACTCCCGAGGGGTCAGCCGTAAGACCTTCTGATCGATCATATTGATGACGGAACCGGAGACCTCCTGGGGAAGCGCCCGGGCGAAGGTCTGGGTGAGGAATACCGGCGCGCGGAGATTGACGTCGAGCTCGGCCTGCCAGCCGGTCCAATCGAGCGCGTCAATCGCGTCGGCTTCGAACCGGGCGGCATTATTGATGAGGCAGGTTGGGGCGCCAAGCTGTTCGGCGCAGGACGGCACCAAGCGGCGAAGCTGATCCTCGCGGGTGAGATCGGCCTCAAGCGCGACCGCCTTGGAGCCGAGGCGCTCGATCTCGCCGACCAGAGCGTCTGCGGCGGCGGCCGAGCGATGATAATGCACGCCGATCTGCCAGCCGCGTGTGGCGAGATCGAGCGCGATGGCGCGCCCGAGCCTGGCAGCGGCCCCGGTCACAAGGGCGGTCGGACGTCCGTGTTCCTCACCCATGATGTTCGTCGGGTTGGCCGCTGCGTGCTCTGATTACCGCCGCCGGTCGGCGGCCAACCTGCTTAGCCGGGTTCGCGCCGCAATGGCAACCTCGCACCAGTCAAGCGATAGGCGCTCCGCCTATTTCATCACCTTGTCGCGATGGCCGAGATGGCCGTGATCCACGAGCGTGCCCACCACGTCGAGGATAACGCGGCACGCGAGCTGCGCGGTGTTGTCGTTGACATCGTAGGGCGGTGAGACCTCGACCACCTCCATGCCGCACAAGCCTTCGGCGGCGATGGTGTGGATCATCTCCAGTGCTTCGCGGGGCAAGAGGCCGCCGGGCTCGGGCGAGCCGGTCCCGGGCGCGAAGCCAGGATCGATGGAATCGATGTCGAACGAGAGATAGACCGCCTTGCAGCCTTCCCAGGCCATCTCCAGCGCGATCTCGGCCGCCTTCTTCGGACCGTGCTTGTCGATGTCCTGCATGGTGAGGACGCTGGTGCCGCGACGTTTCGCGACTGCCGTGCCCGGCCTGTTGCCGTACCAGCCGCCGATGCCGACCTGAACCAGGTTCTTCGGATGGCAGTTCGGCAGACCGACATCATGCATGTGGCTGTGATCGCGGTGGGTCGTCACCGTGCCTTCGTGGGTGGTCCAGAACCACGGCGTCGTGTGCATGCGCTCATCCATGTCCTTTTCCTGGATGTCGATATGGCGGTCGATGTGGATGATGCCGACATTGCCGTCGATATGTGGCGCGATGCCGCGGACATTGGGGAAGCCGAGGCTATGGTCGCCGCCGCAGATGATGGGAAATACGCCCGACGTGAAGATATGCGAGACGGCCTTGGTGACCTGGTCGAAGGTCTTCTCGATATTGCCGGGAATGACGAAGATGTCGCCGGCGTCGCAAAGGTCGAGCTCCTCATAGATATCGACGCCGCCGTCGAACCAATAACCGTCGTAGAGCGCCGAGATGCGCCGCACCGCCTGCGGGCCGAAGCGGGTGCCGGGGCGGTAGGTGGTGGCTGAGTCGAACGGCGCGCCGACGAAGGCCGCCTCGAAGTCGCCGACCTTGCGGATGTCCTCGCAATAAGGCGCCTTCATGAAGGTGTTGATGCCGGCGAAGGCGGGCTGATGGCCGCGGCTGAACAACGAGATATTGCGATCGACGACGGAGTCGGCGGCTTCAAGTCCGAGCTCCAAGGATCGTCTCGTGTCCTCGCCCTGCTTCTTTTGCGAGATGCGGGTGAGCTTGGCCATGGTCTTGGCGCCGTCGGTATCCTCGCGCCTGATACCGTGGGCGTGCTTGTGGTGATGCTCGTGACCGGCGCCGCCCTTCTTCCGTCCTGCCATGTCGTGTCTCCTTGCGTCACAGATTTGCGGGTCGCATCTCTCAATCGAGTTTGGTGCTACTGACGGCGACGTGAGCGGTCAGCCCCAGACACGCCCCGGCCGCACGCTGTCGATCTGGTAGTCGCTCGCATGCCGCGTGAAGAACTCCCTGCCGAAGCGGCGCGCCGCCTCGATGGGCTCGCCGGGATCGCGCAGCACGTCGCCGCGGGCGTTGCCGTAGCCGTGCACCACGCCGACGAAGGTCGAGTGCGTATAGCGGGAGAATTCCTGGATCTGGGAGAGCACGCCGCCGGAGACCATCGGAAAGGTCTCCTCCGAGCTCAGCACGAGGCCGATGCGTTTGCCCGTCATGCCCTTGATCACGTCTTCGGAGCCGGGATAGGAGGCGGCGTAGTAGCAGAAGGTGCGATCGAAAAACGCCTTGAGCTGCGCCGAGGTGCCGTACCAGTAGATCGGCGTCGCGGCGATAAAGCCGTCGGCCGGCAGATAGCGGCCGAGGAACACCTCGCGGAAGCCGTCATCGATCGCGCATTCGCCGTCGGGTTTCCGGCATTTGCGGCAGTCGCGCAGAAAGGCGTGGAGAAAGTCATCGGCGAAGAGGAGCTCGACCTCGTGTCCAGCTTCCGCCAGTCCCTCGAACACGGCCTCCGCGAGCAGCGCGGAGTTGCCGTTGCGGCGCGGGCTCGAGGACAGCACGAGAGCCTTCATCGATCTATCCCTCTCAACAATTCGGCGGCGGCTTCATCGAGCGCGCGCTGGAACTCGCGCAGGCGTCCCGGCGAGCCCACGCAATGGCCCCATGGGGAACTCAAAGACGCGCAACTCGGCGCGGCGCATGTTGCGGAATTCGGCCGCGTTATCTGCGGGCACGAAATACATGTCGGTGCTGCACGGCATCAGAATCGCGCGCGCGGTGATCGACTGCAAAGCGCGGGTGAAATCGCCGCCATAAATGGCGTTGTCGCCGATGTCGGCATGCTGCCAGGTCCAGATCTTGGCGAGGAGGTCGTTGGCGTCCCAGTTGAGATGATCCTCTTCCCAGTCGCGCATGAAGTCCTCAAGGGTGCTGAAGCCAAGATCGCGATAGAGCCGCCTCGCGAAGAACTCGTAGGAATAGGCCCAGGCCACATAGACGCGGCCGAACGCTCGCAAGCCCGTCTCCGGGGGCGTCTCGTAGTCGCCGCCGTTCCAGGCGCAGTCCGCCTGCAGCGCCGCCTTTGGTCCGTCAAGGAAAGCGTAATTGAGAGGGGAGCAGCGGGCTGCGCCGCAATAAGGCAGGATCGCCTTGACCATCTCGGGATATTGCGCTGCCCATTGATAGGCCTGCATCGCCGCCATGGACCAGCCGAGCACGAGGGCGACGCGCTTGACGCCGAGGTGCTGCGTGAGCAGGCGGTGCTGGCAGGCGACGTTGTCGAACAGCGTGACATGGGGAAAGCGCGGGCCGTCCTGCGGGGGAGGGGTATTGCTTGGCGAGGAGGAATAGCCGTTGCTGAACAGGTTGATCGACACCACGAAGTGCCGTGCCGGATCGATGGCCCGTCCCGCTCCGAACAGCGGCTCGTTACGGAGGTGGGTGCCGGTATAGAAGGTCGGCAGCACGACCGCGTTGGCGCCCGCCGAATCGAGCGCGCCATAGGTGGCGTAGGCGAGCTTGGCGTTGCGCAGCACCGCGCCCGACTGCAGCGGCACGTCGCCAAGCTCGTAGATGTCGAAGCCTGCCATATGGAACGGTCCTCTGCCGGCGTGGCCATGCTCAGTTGTAGCGTCGGCGATAGGCTTCGGCAGCAGCTTCGAAGCAGGCGAACGGAGGGCGAACCACGCCGGCACCGATCTGGCCGCCGTCGCGGCCGGCGATGCCGACATCCATGACCGGCAGCACCTTGGTGTCGACAACCTTCAGAATGTCGATGCCGGTCGGGGAGCCGCGATAACCGAGGGCGGGGATAAGATAGTCGGGGTTTTCGCCGACCGTGATCTGGTAGAGCTCCTCGTTCCGCGCGATCATGGTGGCGTATGACCCACCCTGATAGGCCTGGAGCGCGGGGGCTGCAGCCTGAGCGAAGCCGCCGAGGCCGATGGTCTCGGTGATGATGCTCTCGCCCCCCATCCAGGTGATCTCATCCTCGCTGTGGCCTTCGAACAGCTTGGCCTCGACGGAAGCGTGTGGTCCTTTGAACCAGGTGTCGCCAAGGCCGCTGACGCGAATGGCGAAGCCGTTGCAATTGAAGGCAAGCGCGGTGACGACGCTCGCAGCTTC
>CAWDMD010000011.1:0-307210 GCA_963803385.1 uncultured Alphaproteobacteria bacterium
CCCGCAAAGGCCACATTTTGCGCTAAATACCCCCTCAGATTACCGCTGCCTCGCAGGCGGCCGAGTAGTCTGACTGGGTCAGCTAAATGTCGCGCGGGAACCCGCACAAACCATCAGATCGAGACCATGTCCGCCGAGCTTGCCTTCAATCGCAGCGCTGATGTCGACTATGGCGTCGCCGAGGACGTCGCGCCCCAGGTTCGCCGCATCGTCGCCAACAATCCGTCGCCTTACACCTTTCTCGGCACCAACACCTATCTCGTCGGCCGCGGCCATGTCGCCGTGATCGATCCGGGGCCAGCCGACGATGACCACCTCGCGGCGATCGCCGAGGCCACCCGCGGCGAGCGCGTCACCCACATCCTTGTCACCCACAGCCACCGCGATCATTGCGACGGTGCGCGTCCGCTGCAGAAACTGCTCGGCGGCGAGATCTTGAGCTTCGGTCCGACCGGCGGCAGCCGGGGCGCCGGGACGCCGGGGCTCGGCGACGCCTTCGTCGATCCCGCCTTCGAGCCTGACCGGACCCTGAAGGACGGCGACGCGATCAAGACCGGCGGCATCGCGCTCGACGTGCTGCACACGCCAGGACACGCGCCGGACCATCTCTGCTTCGCTTTCGTCGGGCAGCGCACCATGTTCACCGGCGATCACGTCATGGGCTGGAACACCACGGTGATCGCGCCGCCGGAAGGCAACATGGCGAACTTCCTTGCCTCGCTGGAAAAGCTGATGCGGCGCCACGACAAGATCTTCCTGCCGGGCCATGGCGGCCGCGTGCAGACGCCGCAGCGGGTGGTGAAGGCCTATATCATGCACCGCCAATGGCGGGAGCAGACCATTCTCGATTGTCTCGAGGACGGCGTCTCGACCATCCCGCGCATCGTCGCCAAGATCTACGGCGAGCTCGACGCCGATCTGAAGGCCGCCGCGGCCCTCTCGGTGCTCGCCCATCTCGAATACATGATCAGAAGGGGTTTAGCGGTCGCTGACGGAAACCAGGGGAACACTGGCTGCCGCTGCTGCCGCGGCGCGCGCCGGGGTTGTCGAGCGTCTACTCCGTCGGGCCCGCCGCGTCGTCTTCGGCTTCGGCTTAAGCTTCCGCTCCACCGTCGGCTTAGGCTTGGGCTCGGCCTGTTCGAGTCCGGTCTTCTCGCCCTTCTCCAGCGTCGCCTTGATCTCGGTGAAGAAGGCGCGGATGCGATCGGCGTTGGCGCCGAGATCGTGCATGCCGTAGCGCGACGCCGAGCGGAGATCGATGAAGGCCTGACTGTCGTCGCCCCTGACGCGCACCAAGACATCGTCGGTGAAGCCCATGACCAGCGTCTTGTCGGTCGCCTCGATGCGTCCGGCGCCGTTCTCGCTCGGCGGCTCGTTGGCAACGATGGTCCAGCCCATGCGCTTGACCGCTTCATGGACCATGTCGAACACCTCGGTCGCGGACCGCTCGAGCTCCATGGAGCGAATGTCGGGATAGGCCTTCTCCTGAAGGGCGGCGGCCTCGAGGTCAGGCTCGACGATGGGGTTGGCGTCGGCAGGGCGCTGGGCGGCCAGCGCGTTGAACTTCATCGGCTCCCTCGGCGTCGTCTCAATGTCGTCGAGGCGCGGCAACAGGAAGAAATTGGAGAGGAAATAGAGCGGCGCCGCGAGCCCCACCAGGGCGATACCGATGCCGGCAAAGGCCTCCTTGCCGCCGGCCTGGCCGCCGAACCAGATGCGGACGAGACCGATCACGGCGACGAGGATGGCGAGCACCAGTCCGCCGAGGGAGACCGCGAACAGGTTCAGCGCCGCGGGGGTCGCGAGGAGGCCGAAGCGGTGGAGGACCACGGTGAGGATCAGGAGCTGCACGAAGAAGAGCGCCATGCGGCGCGACCACAGCCCCTCATGCACCGTCTTCTGCAAATAAATCGCGGTCACCGCGGATGTCCCTCCGTCTCGCCGCCCAAAGGCGAAGGCGCCCTATCCTTATAACGGAATTGTGGCGTTCTGCGACCCTTTGGGCCGGCCGGGTCGTGCGGCCCCATGGCAACGCCCTAACCCTAACCAATCGTAAACCTTCTACCGCGATCCTCTCCCCCGAAGACCCCGAACTTGGGGCGTCGGGTACGGGTAGAGTTGTCATGTCCTCCTGTCGGCGTGCGTTCACTGCGCCACTGATGATGCTGCTCGGCGTCACGCTCGGCGCGCTCGGCGGCTGCGTTTACGAGCAGGAGGGGCCGCCGGACCTCCATTTCCAGAAGTTCGAGACCAAGCCGCCGAGAGGCGACACCGTCACCGTCTGCCACGCCTATGGCTGCAAAGAGCAGACGCCTTTCACCTTCTCGCAGCAAGACATCGCCGAGATCTCGGCGCTGATGGCGCGGACGCGCCGCAACGACAGTCCCGCCGAGGAGCGCCGGGCCATGGCCTACGCCATCGGCTGGATGGAGCGGCGCGTGGCACCGACGGTCGGCACCGCGACCGACCGGCCGAGCATGGACTTCATCGGCTCCGGCGTCTCGAGCCAGCAAGATTGCGTCGACGAGGCCACCAACACCACGAGCTATCTCCTCGTGCTCGACCGTCACGGGCTGCTCAAGCACCACACCGTGGAGCGGCCCTTCGCCAAGGACAGCATCAGCCGCTGGACCCATTGGGCGGCGCTCGTCGAGGAGAAGGGCACCGGGGCGCGCTACGCCATCGATTCGTCGAGCGGCCCGAACGGCGACAACCCGACGGTGCAGGCCGAAGCGAGCTTCTACGTGCCGGACAGCTCCGCCGACAACACGCCGCCGGAGACCGGCATCGCCTCGGCCGAGCCCGGTGGGCAGCGGACGCGAGAGCCAAGCGCCCTCACCGGCCTGTTCGAGCGCATGAACGCGCTCGGCTATGCGGAGGAACCGACGGCGTCTTCGCGTTAGTCCGGCGCGGCCTCGGCCGGTGGCGCCGTGAGCAGCTGCAGCGCGAGCTCGATCGGGCTGAAGGAGCGGCGATGGTGGGTGCAGACGCCATGCGCCTTGATGGCGCGGGCGTGCTCCGGCGTGCCGTAGCCCTTGTTCGACTCCCAGCCATAGCGGCGATAGCGCCGCGCGAGCTTCACCATCATCCGGTCGCGCGTCACCTTGGCGACAATCGAGGCGGCGGCGATCGAGAGCGAGCGGCCGTCGCCGCCGACCACGGTGCGCGTTTTGCAGGTGAACCGGCGCGGCGCGATGTTGCCGTCGATCAGCGCCACGGCGGCTTGCGTCTCGAGCCCGCGATAGGCGGCGCGCATGCCCCATAGCGTCGCCTGGAGAATATTGATGCGGTCGATGCGGCGGACGTTGCCGATGGCAATGCTGACGCAAGCCGTGGCTATGATCTCGGCATAGCGATCCTCGCGCGCCGCAGCGGTCAGGACCTTGGAATCGTTAAGACCCTCGGGAATGCGGTCCGGATTGAGGATCACGGCGGCGACCACCACGGGGCCGGCCCAGGGGCCCCGGCCCGCCTCGTCGATGCCGACGACGGGGCCGTGGAACGCATCCATCAGCTCCAATTCGAGGTCGTAGGTCGGGAGCGCCTTGACGGGCTTCGATGCCAGGGCCGGTGCCATGGCTGCCGAGTTTTCGTCATGAAGGCCGCCATTGGCAACCCATTCGCGCCACGACGGGTCGTCGCTGTGGAAAACCTTGGACTGGGACATCACCAACCGCTCGACGTCATGCCTGGCCTGGTGCCGGGCATGACGAGGAATTGGGGGGTGTAGTCCCCGGTCTCGGCCTAAAGCAAGCGGAGCTGCTGGCCGGGAAGAACCGGCGGGGTGAAGAGATCGGTGCGAAGCGCGACCGTCTCCTTGTTGAAGCCGAGCCGCGCCGCGGCCATTTCGAATCGGCGGCCGATCATCCAGGCATAAGGGCCATCGCCCACCTGACGCTCCCCCCACTTCGCTTCGTAGAGCTTGCCGCCGCGGGTCGAGCGCATCAGCGACAGAACGCGCTTCGCCCGATCAGGGCAGTTGGTCTCGAGCCACTCGGTGAAGAGATCGGCGATTTCGAGCGGAAGCCGCAACAATACATAGCCGGCGCCCTTGACGCCCGCAGCTGCCGCGCGTTCGAGGATCCGCTCCATTTCCATGTCCGTGAGGCCCGGGATCACCGGCGCGGCCATCACGCCGGTCGGGATGCCCGCGCTCGCAAGCTTCGAAAGTGCCGCAATCCGCTTGTCGGGCGTGCTTGCCCTGGGCTCCATGGCGCGCGCGAGCTTACGGTCCAGCGTCGTCACCGAGATCGCCACCTTTACGAGACCGCGCTCGGCCATCGAGCTCAGAATGTCGAGGTCGCGGAGGATCAGCGCCGATTTGGTGACGATGCCGACGGGATGGTTCGCCGCCGACAGCACTTCGAGGATGCGGCGCATGATGCGGTAGTTGCGCTCGATCGGCTGATAGGGATCGGTATTGGTGCCGATGGCGATGCTCTTCGGCCGGTACGACGGATCCGCCAATTCGCGCTCGAGCAGCGCCGCGGCATTGGTCTTGGCGAACAGCTTGGTCTCGAAGTCGAGGCCCGGCGACAGGCCGAGAAAGGCGTGGGTCGGGCGCGCGAAGCAATAGACGCAACCATGCTCGCAGCCGCGATAGGGGTTGATGGAACGGTCGAAGCCGATGTCGGGCGACGAGTTCCGGGTGATGATCCGCCGCGCCGGCACCTCCTGCACCTCGGTGCTCAGGGCCTCGAGCTCGGCAAGCAACTCCCAGCCGTCGTCGACGGGCTCGTAGCTGATCGGTTCGAACCGCCCGGAGCGATTGGTCTCGGTGCCGCGGCCGTGGCGGCGCTCGGCCGCCACCCTTCCCGCTTCAAGCGGGAAGTGCTCGAATTCCGTGGGCTTTCTCAGGGCGACGGACATGGCTCCCATATAGGATGGCCATGAGAACAAATCAAGAACATCTTTTTAGGGAAAATCCAAGGGAATTGCCGCTCGGCCCGCAGGCGCTATAGTCCGCGCCCATGATTTCCGTGGTGATCCCCACCTTGAATGCCGAGAGGACGCTGGCACATACGCTCGCGGCGCTCGTGCCTGCGGTGGTCGATAGCGTGGTGCAGGAGGCGATCATCGTCGACGGCGGCTCGACCGACGGCACCACCCTCATCGCCGACGCCGCCGGGACCAAGGTGATCATGGCGAAACGCGGCCGAGGCAATCAGCTTCAGGCCGGCGCCGACGCTGCTCGTGGCGACTGGCTGCTGTTCCTCCATGCCGACACCGTGCTCGATCCCGGCTGGATGGAAGAGGCGGAATCGTTCATGGAGCGGGTGGCGACGGGACGCCGGGCGCCGGCCGCAGCCGCGTTCCGCTTCAGCCTCGACGACGACGGTCTGATGCCGCGCCTGTTGGAAAGGCTGGTCGGCTTGCGCTGTCTCGTGTTCGCGCTGCCTTACGGCGATCAGGGCCTGCTCATCCCGCGGCGGCTCTATAACGAGCTCGGCGGCTTCAAGCCGTTGCCGCTGATGGAGGATGTGGACTTGGTGCGCCGGCTCGGGCGGCGGCAGCTTGCCATGCTGAAATCGCGCGCCGTGACGAGCGGGGCGCGTTATCGCGAAGACGGCTATCTCGCGCGCTGCTCGCGCAACTTCGCCTGCATGTTGCTCTACTTCCTCCGCGTGCCGACGCGCATGATCGCGCGCTTCTATGGCTGACGCGGCCGCGGCGCCGCGCCATCCGCGCCGCAAACGGCCCCCGCCTGATCATCATGGCCAAGAGCCCGAAGGCTGGCCGCGTCAAACGCCGCCTCGCGGGCGAGATCGGCGCGACCAGGGCGACACAGTTCGCGCGAGCCTGCCTCGCCCATACGCTGCATAAGCTCGCGCGCGACAAGCGCTGGCGCACACTTCTCGCCGTCGCTCCCGATCGCGAGACCCGAGCCGCGTCTTGGCCTCGCTTCACCGCAAGGGTCGAGCGTTTGCCGCAAGGCCCGGGCGATCTCGGGACGCGCATGCAGCGCCTGTTCCGAGCGCTTGCCGCCGGGGCCCGCGATCATCGTCGGCAGCGACATTCCCGGTATCACGGCGAGCGAAATCGCCAAGGCTTTTCAGCGGCTTCGCGGCGCCGATGCCGTACTCGGACCAGCAACGGATGGCGGCTATTGGCTCGTCGGCTTGCGGCGGGGCCCGAGATTGCTCGCGCCCTTTCGCGGCGTGCGCTGGTCAAGCCCGCATGCGCTTGCCGACACCCTCGCCAATCTCGAAGGACGCAAGGTCGCAACCGTTGCGACTTTGAGCGATGTCGACACCGCCGAGGCGTATGGAACACTCCGCGCCGCGTGGCAGCGTCTGATCCCGCACCGGTCGCCCGAGACCTAAGGCTTGGTCTTCGCTCCAGGCTGGCCCTTGAAGCGCGGCATCACCTCGATGAAGCTGCACGGCCGATGGCGATTGTCGAGCTGATATTTGAGGATGCCGTTCCAGGCATCCTTGCAGGCGCCGGGCGAGCCCGGCACGCAGAAGATGAAAGTCTCGCCCGCCATGCCGCCGCAGGCCCGCGACTGCACCGTCGAGGTGCCGATGGTGGCGTAGCTCAGCATGTGAAACAGCGCCGAGAAGCCGTCGATCTCCTTGTCGAACAGCGGCTGCACCGCTTCGGGCGTCACGTCGCGCGCGGAGAAGCCGGTGCCGCCGGTGGTGATGACCACGTCGATCTCGGGGTCCTTGATCCACTTCCGCACCTTCTTGCGGATCTTCTTCTCGTCGTCGGTGACGATGTCCTTGTCGGCAAGCTCGATGCCCGGCCTCGGCGATCATCGAGGCCAGCACCGCGCCGGATTTGTCGTTCTTCTCGTCGCGGGTGTCGGACACCGTGAGCACGGCGATGCGCAACGGGATGAAGGGAACGCTTTCGTCGATGCGGGCCATGGGCAGTCTCCCGATTTGGGCGGTGACTAAGGACCTATCGACTGTCGATTGCCGCTTTCAACATCAGCAGGTCGCGCCAGGCATAGCGCTTCGCCGCCGGGTTCCGCAACAGATAGGCCGGGTGGAGCGTCGCGAGCACCGGCACCTCGCCGATGGCGCAGGCATAGGTCAGCCATTTGCCCCTGAGCCGCATGATGCCTTCGCTCGTGCCGAGGATGGTCTTCGCCGCGGCGCCCCCCAACAGCACCAGGACCTTCGGCGACAGCAATTCGATCTGGCGGGCAGGAACGGGGCGCAGGCCTCGACCTCCTCCGGCGTCGGCGTGCGGTTTCCCGGCGGGCGCCAATAGACGGTGTTGGTGATGTAGACCTCGGCCTCGCCGAACCCGATCGCCGCCAACATGCGGTCGAGCAGCTGGCCGGCGCGGCCGACAAAGGGCTTGCCTTGCAGGTCCTCGTCGCGTCCAGGGGCCTCGCCGATCATCATCACCTTGGCCTCGGCGCTGCCTCTGGCGAAGCAGAGGCTCTTCGCCGTACGCTTCAGGGAACAGCCCTCGAAGCGCGCGACCAAGGCCTCGAGATCGGCGAGCGTCGCCGCCTGGCCGATGGTGGCGCGGTCCGCCGGGGCGCCCGCGGGCCGCGACGGCGCCGGGCGCACGACCTCCCTGGGCTGCTGCTGGCGGCCAGGGATCGCCCGCGCGACCGGGGTGTCCGCTTCCTCGGCGGCGAAACGGTTGACCGGCTCCTCGCCGATGGCCTCGTCGACGCCCATGGCCTCGTACCAGGCGAGGAGTGCGTGGAGGGCCTTGTCTTCAACTTGCGGCATGGCAGAGGCTCCGGCCGGCGCTCTCCGGCTTGACCGAGGAACGCCTAGCAGCCAAAGGGAATAGAGGATTCCCGCCGTTGCGGGAATGACATAAACCCGAAAGCCTCGTCCGGAGATTGGAGCTCAGCCCGTGACCGAACCGACCGAACGCGAGACCATGGAGTTCGACGTGGTCATTGTTGGCGCGGGGCCGGCCGGTCTTGCCGCGGCGATCAGGCTGAAGCAGCTCGCCGCGGAAGCAGGGCAACGACATCTCGGTGGTGGTGCTGGAGAAGGGCTCCCAGGTTGGCGCCCACATTCTCTCCGGCGCCGTGATCGATCCCGTGGCGCTCGACAAGCTCCTGCCCGATTGGCGCGAGCAGGGCTCGCCGCTCAGACCGCGGTCACCGAGGACCGCTTCTACTATCTCTCCGAGACCGGCGGCATCCCCCTGCCGTCAGCGTTCATGCCGCCGCTGATGAGCAATCATCGGCTGCTACATCGGCAGCCTCGGCAGTCTCTGCCGCTGGCTCGGCGAGCAGGCCGAAGCGCTGGGCGTCGAGGTCTATCCCGGCATCTCCGTGACCGAGGCGATGTTCGGCCCCAATGGCGAGGTCGAGGGCGTCATCACCGGCGACATGGGCGTTGCCAAGGATGGGGAGCACAAGGACAGCTATACGCCGGGGATCGCGCTGACGGGCAAATACACGCTGCTCGCCGAAGGCGCGCGCGGCTCGCTTGACCAAACAGCTGATCCGCCGCTTCAGCCTCGACGCCGAGAGCGGCCCGCAGAAATACGGCATCGGCCTCAAGGAGCTGTGGGAGGTGCCGAAGGAGCAGCATCGCCCGGGGCTCGTGCAGCACACCATGGGCTGGCCGCTCGACGATGGAACCGGCGGCGGCTCGTTCCTCTACCATTTCGGCGACAATCTGGTGGCGGTCGGCTTCGTCGTCCATCTCGACTACGCCAACCCCTATCTCAATCCGTTCAAGGAATTTCAGCGCTCGAAGCTGCACCCGCGCATCGCCGAGCATCTCAAAGGCGGCAGGCGCATCTCTTACGGCGCCCGGGCGCTGACCGAGGGCGGCTGGCAGGCGATCCCGCGCCTCGTCTTTCCCGGCGGCGCGCTGGTCGGCTGTGCCGCCGGCTTTATGAATGTGCCGCGCATCAAGGGCAGCCATAACGCCATGCTGAGCGGCATGATGGCGGCTGAAGCCGCATACGCCGCGATCGAGGCCGGCCGCGCCCGCGACACCCTCGACGCCTATCCCGAGGCGTTGCGCGCAAGCGACATGGCCAAGGATCTGAAGCGGGTGCGCAACGTGAAGCCGTTGTGGTCACGGCTCGGCACGCGGCTCGGCGTCATGCTTGGCGGCATCGATATGTGGCTCAACACCCTGTTCCCGTTCCTCGGTCACACGCTCGAGCACACCAAGCCCGACTATGCCAGCCTCACCAAGGCTGCCGCGGCCAAGCCGATCGACTACCCGAAGCCCGACGGCGTGCTCAGCTTCGACATTCTGTCATCGGTGTTCCTGTCGGGGACCAACCACGCCGAGGACCAGCCGGTCCATCTCAGGCTCACCGACCCCAGCATCCCGATCGCGGAGAATCTGCCGGAATATGCCGAGCCGGCGCAGCGCTATTGCCCGGCGCAGGTCTATGAGGTGGTGGAAGAAGGCGGCTCGGCGCGCTTTCAGATCAACGCCCAGAACTGCGTTCACTGCAAGACCTGCGACGTCAAGGACCCGGCGCAGAACATTACCTGGGTCCCCCCTGAAGGCGGCGACGGGCCCAATTATGTGAACATGTGAACCGCCGCGCCGCCCTGTCGCGGCCGATGGCCACAAACGCGCCGCCTTTGCCCGGCATGGAATAAGGTTGCGATTGAAGCCAAAACGCATAATCCTCTCAGTGGGGGCCGTTGAGACGCAGATCTGGGGCGGCGTCAAGCCGAACGCACATGCCAGCTAATGAAGATCGACCTCTCCGCACATGGGCGTGGAGGTTGCTGTTTGCTCTCGCCATCGTCGCCGCGCCCGCAGCCTATTCAGAGGTTGTCGACAACGACAATTCCGATCCGGGCAATCTGCTCGGCAATTACCTGTCTGGCCGGGTAGCGCGCGGCGACCACGACACCGCCGCCGCGGCCGACTTCTATTCGCGGGCGCTCGCCGAAGACCCCAACAACGAGCTGATCCTGGAGCAGACCTTCCTGCTCGAGACGGCGGCCGCTCACTGGGATCGCGCCGTCGAGCTCGCGCGCGATCTGGTCAAGCGCGAGCCGAACCACCGCATTGCCCAGTTCCTGCTCGGCTGCGACGCCTTCAAGCAGGGCAAATACAAGGAAGCCGACGAGCATTTCGCCGCGGCGCGCCAAGGGCCGATCGCCGATCTCACCTCGATCCTGGCGCGGGCCTGGGTGCAGCAGGCGGCTGGCAAGACCGACAAGGCGCTCGCCATGCTCGACACCCTGAGCGACGCCGATTGGGCCCAGTTCTATCAACGCTACCATCGCGCCCTGATCGCCGATCTCGCCGGAAGGCACGAGCTGGCGCGGACCTCCTTCGCCCAGGCCTTCCGCAAGAATCCGTCGACCTTGCGCGTCGCCGACGCCTATGCCCGGCACGCGGCCAATATGAAGAACCGCAAGCTGGCGAAGCAGACCTTGCGCACGCACATCGCCAAGTCAGGGCCGCATCCGTTGTCGACCGCGCTCTTGAGCCAGATCGAGTTCGGCAAGACGCCGCCGCTGCTCGTGACGACGCCGAGCGAGGGCCTCGCCGAGGTGTTCTACGGCATCGGCGATGCCCTGGCGGGCGAAGGTGGTCTCGACATGGGCATCATCTTCTTGCAGTTTTCGCTCTATCTGAAGCCCGATTTCCCCATCGCCCATGTGGCGCTGGCCGAGGCCTATGACAGCGCCAAGAGATACGACCTCGAGCTCACCGAATTCGACGCGATCAATGAAGACTCGCCGCTCTGGCCCAACGTCCAGATCCAGAAGGCATTTGCCCTCAACGCCCTTGACCGGGTCGACGACGCCAAGACCTTGCTCGAGAAGATCGTCGCCAAGAACCCGAAGGACACGAGGCCCTTGGACGCGCTCGGCAACATCCTCCGTTCGCACGAGCGCTATGCCGAGGCGCGCGACTACTACACCCGCGCCATCGATCTGATCGACAAGCCGACCAAGGAGAATTGGCCGCTGTTCTATGCGCGCGGCGTGTGCAGCGAGCGGCTCAAGGATTGGCCCGAGGCCGAGACCGACCTTAAGAAGGCGCTCGAGCTGTCGCCCGATGAAGCGCCGGTTCTGAACTACCTCGGCTACACCTGGGTCGATCAGAACCAGAACCTGAAGACGGCGATGGACTACATCCGCAAGGCGGTGAAGCTGAAGCCCGACGACGGCTATTATGTCGACAGCCTCGGCTGGGCCTATTACCGGGTCGGCAATCTGCAGTCGGCCGTCGAGCAGCTCGAGCGCGCCGTCGAGCTCAAGCCCGACGATCCCGTCATCAACGATCATCTCGGTGACGCCTATTGGCGTGTCGGCCGCAAGCTCGAAGCCGAATACCAATGGCAGCAGAGCCTGACACTGAAGCCCGATACCGATCTCACCGCCACGATCGACAAGAAGCTGAAGGACGGGCTCGCCGACACGCCAGAGACCAAGGCCGCGAACTCGACGGTCGGGCAGAAAGTCGCCGAGTAGGCTGCTCTGCATCGTTTCCGGCACCTAGCGGAGCGGTCCCGATGACGGGGCTCCGCGATGTCGCTCACGCCAAGCTCAACCTGACGCTCGAGGTGCTCGGCCGCCGCGGCGACGGCTATCACGAGTTGCGGAGCCTCGTTGCCTTTGCCGAGCTCGGCGACGCCCTCAGCTTCGAACCGGAGCGCGGTCTCGCGCTCGTCATCGACGGGCCCTTCGCCGGCGCACTTGAAGGCGACAATCTCATCACCGCCGCCGCCGAAGCCGCGAAGGCGTTGGACCCCGGGGTCGGACTTGGCCGCTTCCACCTCGACAAGACGCTCCCGGTCGCGGCCGGTCTCGGCGGCGGCTCGGCCGACGCCGCGGCGGCGTTGCGGCTGCTCGCCCGCGCCAATCCGGGCCGGCTTTCCATTGCGGCGCTGGAGGGTCTCGCCGCCTCGCTCGGCGCGGATGTCACGGCTTGTCTCGGCAGCCGGCCGGCGCTGATGACCGGCCGTGGCGAACAGGTGACGCCGGTTGAGGGGCTGCCTGCCTTGCGGCGTCCTCCTCGCCAATCCAGGGTTGCCGCTCGCCGCAAGCGCCGTCTACGCCGCGCTCGGCGCCCCTCCCCTCTCCGCGCCGGCGAAACAGCCGCCGGCAATTCCGAGCTTCGCCGGCAATTTCGACGCTGTTGTCGCTTATGCCGAGGCACGCGCCAACGATCTCGAGCCGGCGGCGGTCAAGCTCGTGCCAGCGATTGCCGAAGTGCTGGCCGCGCTCAACCGGCTCGACGGCGCCCGGCTCGTCAGGCTCTCAGGGAGCGGACCGACTTGCTTCGCCCTGTTCGCCAGCGAAGATGAGGCAAAAGCCGCTGCGGCAACCGTAGCGACGGCGCAGCCTTCATGGTGGGTGGCGGCGACGAGGCTCTTGCCGAGCAGCGCCTAGAACGGGCGATCGACGCAGAAGGCGACGGCGTCGAGCAACGCCGCCTTGGCCTCGCTCTCGGGAAAGATGGCGAGCGCATCGCGGGCGATGGCGCCGTAATGGCGGGCTCGGTCCATGGTGTCGCTCAAGGCGTTATGCCTCTGCATCAACGTCATGGCCTCGGCGAGATCGTTGTCGCCGATCTCGCCGTCCTGAAGCGTCCGCTGCCAGAAGGCACGCTCGGCGGCGCTGCCGCGGCGGTAGCACAGCACCACGGGAAGGGTGATCTTGCCTTCGCGGAAATCGTCGCCGACGCTCTTGCCGAGGGTCGTCGCTTCGCCGGCATAATCGAGGGCGTCATCGACGAGCTGAAACGCAAGGCCGAGATTGCGCCCATAGGACCGGAGCCCCGCGGCTTCCGACTTCGGGCGGTCGGCAACCACGGCGCCGACTTCGGCCGCGGCGGCGAACAGCGCCGCGGTCTTGGCGTCGATCACAGCGAGATAATCATCCTCGGTGGTCTCGGTGTTCTTGGCGGTGACGAGCTGCATCACCTCGCCTTCGGCGATCACCGCGGCCGCATCGGAAAGGATGCGAAGCGCGCCGAGCGAGCCGACATCGACCATCATCTTGAAGGCCTGCCCAAGCAGGAAATCGCCGACGAGGACGCTCGCCTCGTTGCCCCACAGCAGACGCGCCGCCGCCTTGCCGCGGCGGAGGTTGCTCTCATCGACGACGTCGTCATGGAGCAAGGTCGCGGTGTGCATGAATTCGACGCTCGCCGCGAGCCGCACATGGCCGGTGCCCTCATAGCCGGAGAGCTTGGCGGCGGCGATGGTCAGCATCGGCCTGAGGCGCTTGCCGCCGGAATCGATCAGATGCCGCGCGAGTTCGGGGATCAGCTCCACATTGGAGCGGGCGCGGTCGAGAATGATGCGGTTGACATGGCCCATATCCTCCGCGACAAGCGCGACGAGAGGCGCAAGGCTTGCCTTTGGGTCACGCGCACCGGAAAGCTGAACAACGACTCCCAAGACATTTCTCCCCAAACGGTTCGCCTTTTATGGGCCTTTGACGCCGAGGCGGATATTGTCGGTTCTCGAGCCGCGAGGTCAAGGCACCCTCGACTAAGGTATGTCCCGCGATGAAGGAACTGTTGCGGTCAAACGACGCGGTGCTGATCTCCTTTGTCAGCGCCCTTCTCGGCGAGGAGGGTATCGTGTTCATCGTCGCCGACACCAACATGAGCGTGCTGGAGGGCTCGATTGGGGCGCTGCCGCGGCGCGTGCTCGTTGACAGCAGCGAGTTGGCCCGCGCCCGGCGCATCCTCACCGAGGCTGGCATCGGCAATGCCATCACCACCGACAAGAGCTGACGGGCCTGGCTCCGAGCCGCGAGCCACGACCCTCGACGATTTCCTGGGCGGCCGCGTCACCGTGCTGCAACCTAAACATGGACACCGCGCCGGCAGCGACGCGGTGTGGCTCCAGGCTGCGGTCCAGCCGGACGCGGGAAGCCGGGTGCTCGATGCCGGCGCCGGCGTCGGCGTCGCCGGATTGTGCCTTCTTGCCAGATGCGCAGGCCTCGACTTGACCGCGGTAGAGATCGATCCCGCGCTCGCGGCGCTCGCAAAGACCAATGCCGCGCGAAATGGGTTCGCCGCCAAGGTCACGGTGATCACCGCCGACGTGACCGCGCCTGCGGATGGGCTGCTCGCCAAGGGCCTCGTGCGCGAGGGCTACAATCAGGTGATGGCCAACCCGCCCTATCACCGCGAGGGTACGGTGCGCACCGGTGCCGATCGTGGCCGGGCGCACGTGATGCAGGACGGCGGGCTTGCCGCCTGGGTCCGCTTCCTCGCCACCATGACGGCGCCGAAGGGTGCCGTCACGGTCATTCACCGTGCCGGCGCGTTGACGGAATTGTTACCGCTGCTGGCGCGGAGTTTCGGCGCGATCGGCGTGTTCCCCTTGTTCCCGAAGCCGGGCGAAGCCGCGACGCGGGTCATCGTCCGCGCCGAGAAGGGACGCCGCGCCGGGCTGACGCTGCTTCAGGGCCTCGTGCTGCACGAACCTGACGGACGCTACACGGCAAAAGCCGAGGCGGTGCTGCGGGGTGGCGAAGGGCTCGATTTCGGGGCGTAGCAAAAGAAAAGGGCTACCGCCTGGGGGGACAAGGCGGCAGCCCTCAATTGGCCCGAGCGTGAGGCGTCTCGGGCGGAAAACGGCCTAGTAGTAGCAGACGTTGATGCTGCGATAGATCGTCTTGTAGACGTAGCCGTAGGCGTAGTCGCTCCAGACGCGGATCGTCACCGGACGGGACACCCAGCAGCCGCCGCCCCAGTTGTGGCCGTAGTGGCCGTGACCATGGCCATGACCGTGACCGTAACCGTAACCGGCTTGCGCCTGGGGAACGGCGAATGCGAAAGCGGCGAGAGCGGCACCGGCGATAAGGGTCTTCTTAAACATCGTATCAACCTCCAGAATGCGACGCGGGGGGAGAGGATCGCGTCTTGATTGGACCATCGAACCAAGGGCTCTTCCCTCGGGTCATGGTGCGGTTTTAGCTGGAGGCCGCTGAACCGAAGCTGAGGGCGCTATTCATGTGGCGTTCACGCTGGAAACACCGCGCGCCGCAAGAAAAAGGGGCCATCCCCGATCCCGGGAATGGCCCTTTCTTTGAGTGCCGCGTGGCGGCTAGTAGCGCCAATAGCGACGGCCGCGCCAATAGGGATAGTAGGCGTAAGGATACGGCGCGTAATAGGCGTAAGGCCGGTAGCCGTAGCCGTAATAGCCGGGGCCGACATAGACACCCGCGCGTGGCCCGTAATAGCCGTAGCCGCCGCGCCGCCAGCCGGCCGAGGCCGGGTCCGAAGAGACGGCAACGAGCGCGAGGGCAAGCGCGCCAGCCGCAATTAGCAGAGTCGAAAGCCTTGTCATGGGAAGTCCTCCTGAAATGTGCCCGCGCCGGCGCGTCAACAGGGGAGCCGGCGCCTGGTCCGCCAAGCTCTGAATATACCAAACAATCGAGGCCGCGTGATGGGGCTCGCAAAGACTGCGTTAAGCAAAGCTTAGACCGGATCCCGGATGCCGACCTCAGCCTTCTCCCGCCTTGATTTGACCCATTCTCCCTGTAATTTGGGCGTTATGGAGAAGTCCTTGGACGAGGTTCGCCCGCCACTCTTTGACCGCTTCATCAGGGTGCTGCCGCCGGCTTGGACCGGCCGCGGCGCCCTCATTCCGGTTCTGCGCTTCAGCGGACCGATCGGCGTCGTCACGCCGCTTCGGCCCGGGCTGTCGATCTCGACCAGCGCCGCGGCCATCGAGAAGGCATTCTCGATGCGGGGCGCCAAGGCCATCGCCATTCAGATCAACTCCCCTGGCGGCTCCGCGGTTCAGTCGGTGCTGATATTCAGGCGCATCCGCGCGCTCGCCAAGGAGAAGAATCTCAAGGTCTATGTGTTCGCCGAGGACGTCGCCGCGTCCGGCGGCTATCTGCTCGCACTCGCCGGCGACGAGATCTACGCCGATCCGAGCTCGATCGTCGGCTCGATCGGCGTCGTCACCGCGACCTTCGGCTTCAACGAGCTGATCAACAAGATCGGCGTGCAACGGCGCGTCTATACCGCGGGCACCGACAAGGACACCCTCGACCCGTTCCTTCCGGAAAAGCCGGGCGACGTCGAGCGCATCAAGGGGATCCAACGTGACGTGCATGACGAGTTCATCGCTCTCGTCAAGGACCGGCGCGGCGCGAGGATCGAGCCGGCTGGAGACAGTCTGTTCACCGGCGCGTTCTGGTCGGGACGAAAGGCCCTCGAGCTCGGTCTCATCGACGGCCTGTCCGACATCAGGTCGAAGATGCGCGAGATCTACGGCGACGAGGTCCGCTTCAGCCTGGTGATGCCGTCGACGAGCTGGTTCCGCCGCAGGCGGAGCGTGTCGCTGCAACGGAGCGGCCCGCTCGATTTCGGCTTCTCCTCGGGCGGCCTTGCAGCCGACCTGATTTCTGCTATCGAGGCGCGAGCGATCTGGTCGCGCTTTGGGTTCTAGGCCATGCCGCAATTTCTCATGCTTATCGCCGCCGGCGCCGGAGCGTTTTTCGTCAGACGCTGGTATCGCCACGAGCAAAGCCGCATCGCCGCCGAGTTGGCCCGCGCGCGTCAGGCCATGGACCGCCGCGAGGCTGACGAGGTCGTCCGCCTGGAGCGCGATCCGGCGACCGGAGTTCTACAGCCCGAAACGCGGCTGACGGACCGCTGGAGCCTCGGATTCCCGGGCATGCGCCCTTGACCGCGGCCGCTCGCCGCGCATAGCGTCTCCCGCCGACAACCAACCCCCTCCCCGACGGCAAAAAAGCGACGATGGGCAAAGTTTCCAAGGCAGACGGCCGCAACGCGCCTCTTTCCTTCCAGGATCTGATCCTCAAGCTCGAGCGCTATTGGGCGGATCAAGGCTGCGTCATTTTGCAGCCCTATGACATGGAGATCGGCGCCGCCACCTTCCATCCGGCCACCACCTTGCGCGCGCTCGGGCCGAAGCCCTGGCGTGCTGCCTATGTGCAGCCGTCGCGCCGGCCGAAGGACGGCCGCTATGGCGAGAACCCGAACCGGCTGCAGCACTATTACCAGTTCCAGGTGATGCTGAAGCCGTCGCCGCCGGATATCCAGGACCTCTATCTCGACAGCCTTCGCGCCATCGGCATCGACGTCGACAATCACGACATCCGCTTCGTCGAGGACGATTGGGAGAGCCCGACGCTTGGCGCCTGGGGGCTGGGCTGGGAGGTGTGGTGCGACGGCATGGAGGTGTCGCAGTTCACCTATTTCCAGCAGGTCGGTGGCTTCGATTGCGAGCCGGTCGCGGGCGAGCTCACTTACGGGCTCGAGCGCCTCGCCATGTATGTGCAAGGCGTCGACCGCGTGTTCGACCTCAATTTCAACGGCGGCCAGGGCGAGGACAAAGTCAGCTACGGCGACGTGTTCCTGCAAGGAGAGCAGGAATACTCGCGTTACAATTTCGAGCACGCCGACACCAAGATGCTGCTCGCTCATTTCCGGGACGCCGAGACCGAGTGCAAGGCGCTGCTCGCCAAGGGCGACGACGGCGACCATCATCTGATGGTGCTCCCGGCCTATGACCAATGCATCAAGGCTTCGCATCTCTTCAATCTGCTCGATGCCCGCGGTGTGATCTCGGTGACCGAGCGGCAGGGCTTCATCTTGCGCGTGCGCGAACTGGCGCGAGCCTGCTGCGCCGCCTGGCTCAAGACCGAAGCCGGTGGTGCTCATGCCTGAACTTCTGCTTGAGCTGTTCTCCGAGGAAATCCCGGCGCGCATGCAGCCGCGCGCGGCGGAGGATCTTGCGCGCCTCCTCGGCGATGGCTTGAAGAGCCAGGGGCTCACCTTCGACACCATCAGGAGCTTCGCCACCCCGCGCCGGCTCACGGCGGTGGTCGAGGGCTTGCCGGCGCGCTCTCCCGATATCTGCGAGGAGAAGAAGGGCCCGCGGGTCGGGGCGCCCGAGGCCGCGGTCCAAGGCTTTCTCAAATCGGCCGGTCTCGCCAAGCTCGAGCAAGCTGAGGTGCGTCCCGACAAGAAAGGCGACTACTACATGGCCCTGCTCGAGCGGCCAGGGCGCCCGACGCCCGAGGTCATCGGCGAGATCGTGCCAGAGATTATCCGCAACTTTCCCTGGCCGAAATCGATGCGCTGGGGTGCTGGGCGGCTCCGCTGGGTGCGGCCACTTCATTCGATCCTTTGCGTATTCGCGGGCAAGGTGGTGCCGATCGCGATCGACGGCGTTGCCTCCGGCAAGGAGACGCGCGGCCACCGCTTCATGGCGCCGAAGCCGTTCGGCGTGAAGACCTTCCAGGACTACGAAGCGAAGCTGCGCCAAGGCTTCGTCGTGCTCGACGGCAATGAGCGCGCGGTGATGATCCTTGACGCGGCGCGCGCGCTCGCCGGCAAGGAGCGGCTCGAGCTGATCGAGGACGAGGCGCTGCTCGCGGAGAACGCCGGGCTGACCGAATGGCCGGTGGTGCTGATCGGCAGGTTCGACGAGAGCTTCCTCGAGGTGCCGCCCGAAGTGCTCGCCACGGCCATGAAGGCGCATCAGAAATGCTTCTCACTCGCCCGCGGCAAGGACCTCGCCAACCGCTTCATCATGGTCGCCAATCTCAAGGCCGAGGACGGCGGCAAGGCCATCGTCGCCGGCAATGAGCGCGTGATCCGGGCGCGGCTCGCCGACGCCAAATATTTCTTCGACCACGACCGCAAGGTGATGCTCGAGGAGCGGGTGCTGAAGCTGAAGGAGATCATCTTCCACGACAAGCTCGGCACCCAATATGGCCGTATCCAACGCATGCGGCTGTTGGCGCGCGAGATCGCGCTGATGGTCGGCGCCGATGCCGACCTCGCCGAACGCGCGGCGATCCTCGCCAAGGCCGATCTCGTCTCCGACATGGTCGGCGAATTTCCGGAGCTGCAAGGCGTCATGGGCCGCTATTACGCCCTCGACCAGGAAGAGGACCCGGTGGTCGCCGACGCCATCGCCGCCCATTACAAGCCGGTCGGCCCGTCCGATCAGGTGCCGCGCGATCCCGTGGCCATCGCCGTCGCGCTCGCCGACAAATTCGACATGCTCGCTGGCTTCTGGGCCATCGACGAGAAGCCGACCGGCTCCAAGGACCCGTTCGCGCTCCGCCGCGCCGCGCTCGGCGCCATCCGCGTGATCATCGCCAATACGCTGCGTCTGCCGCTGCACGGCGTGCTGCACAGCGCGCTTGCCGCCTATGTCGTCGCCGGCGTCCGCATCAAGGACGAAGAGACCATCGTCAACGAGCTGTTGTCCTTCTTCGCCGACCGGCTCAAGGTGCATCTCCGCGACGAGGGCGCGCGGCATGATCTGATCGACGCGGTGTTCTCGCTCGGCGGCCAGGACGATCTCCTGATGATCGTGCGCCGCGTCGACGCGCTCGGGCGCTTCCTCGACACCGAGGACGGCGCCAATCTTCTCGTCGGCACCAAGCGCGCCATCAATATCCTCCGCATCGAGGAGAAGAAGGACAACCGGAGCTTCGACGAGGCCCCCGATGCCAAGCTGTTCGAGCTGCCGGAGGAGAAGGCGCTGGCGAAGACCGTGGACGAGGTCGAGCGAGCCGCGGCGGCGGCGGTGAGCAATGAAGATTTCGCCGCGGCGATGTCGGCCATCGCCCGGCTCCGCGCCCCGGTCGATGCCTTCTTCGACCACGTCACCGTCAATGCCGATGCGTCCGAACTGCGCAAGAACCGGCTCAGGCTTTTGAACCGCATCCGCGCCACGACGCTTACCGTCGCCGATTTCTCCAAGATTGAGGGCTAGAGCCTCAAGACGCCAGCGACAGCAAAATCAGGACAATGCCGGCGGTCGCCACGGTCCAAGCCAGCGTGCGCGCCAAGAACACGCCGAACACGTAAAGCGGCACATAGACGACGCGGGCCCAGAAATAGAGCTGTGCGCCCCACATCGTCATCCAGTCGTGGTGGCCGACCGCATGGGCGATCAACACCGCCGCGGCGAACAGCGGGAAGGTCTCCATGAAATTCGAAAGCGCCCGCCGAAGCCGGCCGCAGACGGCCGTGGTCGACGGCATGACGTCGTCCCGAGGTCCTGCGGCCCAGGGAAGGCCCGTCTGCGCGGTCGTTGCCACCGTGGCGAGCACGATCTGGACGAGGCCGAGCGCGACGGCGAGCGCGAGCATCGTGAGTTCAATGGTCATGGCTGTTGCCTCCCAGGCTTATGTCGTTCCGCACAAAGCGGGAATCCAGTAAACACCAGATCCAAGGGGTTTAACGAGACCACCCTTAGTACTGGATCACCCGGTCCATGCTCGGGTCGAGCCGGGCCGGCGCGACGACAAGGACGTATCATCATGACTGCTTATGTCAGCCTTATTACCCTCGGCGTCGCTGACGTTGCGTGCGCGACCGCCTTCTACGAGGCCCTCGGCTTCAAGCTGTCGAAACGCGCCAGCCAGCCTGAGGTCAGCTTTTTCCAGGCCGGACCCGTGGTGCTGGCGATATGGGGACGCGATGCGCAGAAGGAGGACGCCCTGGCCCAGGACCTGTGGACCGGAAATGGCGGCATCGTCATCGCCCAAAACGTTGGCAGCGAGGATGATGTTGACGCCGTCATGGCCCGAGCGGAGGCCGCCGGCGCTCGCATCCTGAAGCCCGCCGGCAAGACATTTTGGGGCGGTTACAACGCTTATTTCGCCGACCCCGACGGACATCTGTGGGAGGTTGCCCACAATCCGTTTTGGAAACTCAACGCCGCTGGCAGCGTCAAATTGCCGGACTAGCGCCATGCATCAACATCTCTTCGTCTATGGCACCTTGCGCGTCCGGCTTCACCAATCCCTTCGCGAGACGCTTGCAAGCCCAGTCGATCCTTGTCGGCAAGGGCTCCGTGCCGGGGGTGCTGTATGATTACGGCTGGTATCCCGGCGCGATTTTCAGGGCCGACGCGAGGATGCGGATCATCGGCGAGACGTTTCTGCTCAAGGCGCCGGAGCGTCTCCTTGCGCAACTCGACCACTACGAAGGCACCGAGGAGCCCGACACGCCGTTTCGCCGCGTTGCGGTCAGAGTCAGCCTCGACCGCGGTGGCACCCTTGAGGCGTGGACCTACGAGCTGAACGCGGCACCCGGCCGGCGTCCGCTTATCGGCAGCGGCGATTTCATCCTGCACCGGCGTCTTCGCGGGCAGCGGCCGTTGCGCTCTTAGCCATTTCTGCTCCCGCCCATTTGTGTCAGCGGAGCGAGGCGGCTAAAAGTGCAGGCTTGCTTTAGGCTTGCAGCGCGCGTTGGGAGTGTTCGGCAAAAGTCATGGATGCGTCACCCCATTGGGTCTTCGTCTTCGGCGGTGGCCGGGCCGACGGCGCCGCCACGCAGCGCGACCTGCTCGGCGGCAAGGGCGCCTATCTTGCCGAGATGGCGACCCTCGGCCTCCCTGTTCCGCCCGGCCTCACCATCTCGTCCGATGTTTGCGCCGCCTATTACCGAACCGATCGCAGCCTGCCGGAGGCGTTGAAGCCGATGGTCGTCGAGGCGCTCGACGCTATCGGCGAGCTCGCCGGCGCGCGCTTCGGCGACGTCGACAACCCGCTGCTCGTCTCGGTGCGCTCCGGCTCGCGCGCCTCGATGCCGGGCATGATGGACACGGTGCTCAATCTCGGCCTCAACGACGAAACCGTGGAGGGGCTGGCGCGGCGCTCATCGGACCGGCGCTTTGCCTACGACACCTATCGCCGCTTCATCCAGATGTATGGCGACGTCGTGCTCGGCATCGACCACGACCTGTTCGAGGAGGCGCTCGAGAACTACAAAAATCTCAAAGGCTTCGAGCTCGACACCGAGCTCAAGGCCGAGCATTGGGCCGAGGTCATCACCCGTTTCAAGGCGATCGTCGAGGACGAGCTCGGCAAGCCCTTCCCGCAGGATCTCCACGTTCAGCTCTGGGGCGCGATCGCCGCGGTGTTCGGCTCGTGGCGCAACGCGCGAGCGATCGCCTATCGGCGGCTGCACGACATCCCCGAGGATTGGGGCACGGCGGTCACGGTCCAGGCCATGGTGTTCGGCAACATGGGCGAGCGGAGCGCCACCGGTGTCGTCTTCACCCGCAATCCGTCAACCGGGGACAACGCGCTCTACGGCGAGTTCCTGGTCAATGCCCAAGGCGAGGACGTGGTCTCCGGCTTGCGCACGCCGCAGCCTCTGACCGAGGCCGCGCGTGCCGCGACCGGCGACCGCCGGCCGTCGCTGGAAGCCTTGATGCCCGACGCGTTCGCCGATCTGCAACGGGCTTGCGCCGAACTCGAAGCGCATTTCCGCGACATCCAGGACATCGAGTTCACGGTCGAGGAAGGCAAGCTGTGGATGCTGCAAAGCCGTGGCGGCAAACGCAGCACGCAAGCGGCGCTGAAGATCGCCGTCGACATGGCGGGCGAAGGCCTGATCACGCGCGAGGAGGCCATCGCCGGCATCGATGCCGGGCAGCTGGATCAACTGCTGCACCCGACGCTCGATCCGGAGACGCCGAAGGTGATCATCGGCACCGGGCTCCCGGCTTCGCCAGGTGCGGCCTCCGGCGAGCTCGTGTTCGACGCCGACGAGGCGGTGCATCTCAAGTCTCAAGGCCACACCGTCATCCTCGCCCGTGTCGAGACCTCGCCGGAGGACGTCCAGGGCATGCATGCCGCCGTCGGCGTCCTCACCACCCGCGGCGGCATGACGAGCCATGCCGCGGTGGTCGCGCGCGGCATGGGGCGTCCTTGCGTCGTCGGGGCGTCGTCGATTCAGATCGATCTCGAGCGGGAAACACTGAGCGCCGGCGGCGAGCTTCTGTACAAAGGCAATATCGTCACCATCGACGGCTCGTCCGGCCACATCATCAAGGGCCAGGTGCCGATGCGCGAGCCCGACCTCTCCGAAGACTTCACCACCTTGATGGGCTGGGCCGACGGCTTGCGCCGCATGAAGGTCAGGGCCAACGCCGACACCCCGGACGACGCCCGCCAGGCTCGCGCCTTCGGTGCCGACGGCATCGGGCTCTGCCGCACCGAGCATATGTTCTTCGAGGAGGGGCGCATCATTCCGATGCGGGAGATGATCCTCGCCGATGACGAAGAGGGACGCCGCCGCGCGCTGGAGAAGTTGTTGCCGATGCAGCGCCAGGATTTCCTCGAGCTGTTCGAGATCATGGCCGGGCTGCCGGTCACCATCCGCCTGCTCGACCCGCCATTGCACGAGTTCCTGCCGCATACCGACGGGGCCATCGCCGATGTCGCCGGGGCGATGGGGGTGAGCCCAAGCAAGCTCCGGCGCCGGGTCGCGGCACTCCGCGAGTTCAACCCAATGCTCGGCCATCGCGGCTCGAGGTTGCTCGTGAGCTTTCCCGAGATCGCCGAGATGCAGGCACGCGCGATCTTCGAGGCCTCGCTCGAGGCGGGGCGCCATCTCGGCACCGGCATCATGCCGGAGATCATGGTGCCCCTCGTCACCGCCAAGGCCGAGCTCGACCTCGTCAAGGAGCGGATCATGGCGGTGGCGCGCGCGGTGGAGACCGAACAGGGCGTCGCCCTCTACTACTCCGTCGGCACCATGGTCGAGTTGCCGCGCGCCTGCTTCAATGCCCGCGAGATCGGCGAGAGCGCCGATTTCTTCTCGTTCGGCACCAACGACCTCACCCAGACCACGTTTGGCCTGTCCCGCGACGACGCCGGCCGCATCCTCGGCGAGTACATGGACAGAGGCATCATTCACCACGATCCCTTCGTCACGCTCGATCCGGCCGTCGGCGAATTGATGGAGATCGGCGTCGAGCGCGGACGGCGCGGCAAGCCCGATCTCAAGATCGGCATCTGCGGCGAGCATGGCGGCGATCCGGCGTCGATCGCCTTCTCGGAAAGCATCAGGCTCGACTACGTGTCCTGCTCGCCCTACCGCGTTCCGGTGGCCCGGCTGGCCGCGGCGCAAGCCGCTCTGAAGCTCCAGGTAAGGCCTGATTAACCCTGTTTCTAAAACCATTTCGGCCTTGGCGTTCACCATAATTTGTCCTAAATCATTAGGCAGCATAACTGCCAACTAGACGGGATGCCGGGCAAACCGGTGGGGGACTTAAAAAGACTAAGGCGCTGTTTTTCCCACCATTTTGACTGGTTTCCAGCAATGGGGACTAGCCTTGTGCGCCCTCGGGACAGGGTGGCATTAAGGCGCGCGGATGGCCCGACGGGGTTAAGGGACGGCCTTTCGCGTGAGTAACGGGGACAGCCCGGGAGGGACCATTGGGCCGACGCTCGCCTCGTCGGATGTGGCATGTAGCCGCTGCGCTCGCGCCACTTCCGTTGATTGGACTGGGCTACGCTTCGATTCCGGGCAACCAGATTGCCTTCAGGATCGAGCTTGCGCTTTCCGGGAACGGCTCCGCCTATGCGTTGCCGCCCGAGGGCATCTCCGCACCGCACCAGCCCCTGGCACGTGCCGCCGCGTCGCTGTTCCGCGGCCAGGGCAAGGGCCCTCGCGCCGACCAATATCTCACCGTCATCACCACCACCTACGCGGACAAGCAGTTCATCTCGGCGAGCCTCGCCGGCTCTGACGACTCCTTGCGAACCAGCCGGGGCGAGGTCATTCGCGACACCAAGTCCGACCGGCTCAGTTCGACCGTATCCGAGATCGCGCTCCGCGGCTCTTACAAGGTCGGCAGCGTCTCGTTCCTCGATTTCCCCGGTCAAACCATGCGGTTCCAGCCTGGGCTCGCGACCCTGCCGCCAACCGCAGAGACCATTGCCTATCACCCCACCGCGGAGGGTCTGGGCTTCAAGTATAAGGGCGAAAGCCAGGCCGAGTTCGAGACCCGCGAGCGCCGCTGCCTCTCCACCGCCATCTATTTCGAGGCGCGGGGCGAGCCGACGCGCGGCCAGATCGCAGTCGGTCAGGTGATTCTCAACCGCGTGCGCAGCCCGCAATTCCCGGAAACGATTTGCGGCGTCGTCTATCAGGGCCAGATGGCCCCAGGCTGCCAGTTCTCCTTCGCCTGCGACGGCAAGACCGACACGCCGAAGCAGGGCGCGCAATGGGATCTCGCCCAGACCCTCTCGCGCAAGATCACGTCGGGTCAGGTGTGGCTCGCCGAGGTCGGCTATTCGACTTACTATCACGCCAATTACGTGAGCCCCGGCTGGGTCAGCGACATGAGCAAGATCGACTCCATCGGCCGGCACATCTTCTACAAGAAGCGGAACGAGAAGCCTTATGTGGTCGAGGCCTCGACCGATTCGTCGAGTTCTGAACCGGCAACGGTGTCTGTCGCCTCGATGACGCCGTCGGCAAGGGCGGTCAGCGCCAGTCCAGCCCTAAGTCTAGGCATGGCGCCGAGTGAGTAAGCGCCCCGACTGAGATCAGGTCGACCCCGCTTTCAGCGATTTTGCCTACCGTCTCCAGATTGACGCCGCCTGAGGCTTCCGTCAGCACGCGGCCGTCAACCAAGGCCACGGCCTTGGTCAGCGTCGGGACGTCCATATTGTCGAGCAGCACGGCATCGATGGGGAAACCCAACGCCTCTCCGAGCTGAGCCAAATTGTCGACCTCGACTTCGACCTTGACCATATGCCCGCTTCGCGCCCGCAAGCGCGTTAGGGCCTCGGCGAGCCCTCCGGCCGCGGCGATGTGATTGTCCTTGACCAGCACCGCGTCATAGAGGCCGAAGCGGTGGTTGACGCCGCCGCCGGCGCGCACCGCGTATTTCTCGAAGGCGCGAAGCCCCGGCGTCGTCTTGCGGGTGCAGGCGATGCGGGCCTTGGTGCCCTTCACCGCGGCAACGTAACGGGCGGTGAGGCTGGCAATCCCGCTCAGGCGCCCGAGGAAATTCAGCGCCACGCGCTCGGCCGACAATAGCGCCCTGGTCCTGGCTTCGATGCGGGCGACAGCGGTCTTGGCTTCGACCTTGGCGCCGTCGGCGACGAGCTTGGTCGAAAGTCGCATCGGCATCGAGGGTCTTGAAGGTCGCCTCGGCAAGGTCGAGACCGGCGATCACGCCGGCTTGGCGGGCCACGATCTCGGCCGCGCCACGGGCGTCGGCGGGAATGATCGGATCGGTGGTGATGTCGCCCGCCTGCCCGAGATCTTCCTCGAGCGCCGCGTTGACGGCGCGCTCGACAAGAAACGGCGGGAGCTCGAGGCTCGCCGTCTCCTTCATGCGTGCAAAGGCATGCTGCGCCGTGGAGCGCGACCGCGCCGCTTGATCGCCGCGGCGGCGATGGCGTCGGCCTCTCGCAAGGTCAGCATGCTGCGCTCGGCAAGCTCGGGATCGGGCGCCGGATAGTCGCTGCGGAAATGGGCGCCACGGCTCTCGCGCCGTGCCAGCGCCGCGGTGGTGATCAGCTTGGCCGTGGTCAGCATGTTGGCGAGCTGACGATCGGACGATGCGCCGCGCTCGAGGCCGGCGATGACGCCGAGGGCATCGCGAAGCGAGGCGTCGTCGCGGATCACGCCGACCTTGGCGGTCATGGCCTGGCGGAGCGTCGTCACCGCGGCCGAGTTCGGGCTCGACGGCAGGCGCAACGGCGGGCTCTGGTTCCGCCGCGAGCGCCGGCGGTTCGGCGGCGCGAACGGTCGCGGCAATATCCTTCGCGGCCCGGGCGCCGAACACCACCGCCTCGAGCAGCGAATTGGAGGCAAGGCGGTTGGCGCCGTGCGCGCCCGTCGCGGCGACCTCGCCGCAGGCCCACAGGCCTTCGACCGTGGTCCGCGCATTCCGATCGGTGAACACGCCGCCCATGTGGTAGTGCGCCGCCGGCGCCACCGGGATCGGCTCCCGCCGCGGGTCGATGCCGGCCGACCGGCAGGCGGCGAACACGGTAGGGAATTGCGCGGCAAAGTCAGGCAGCTCGCGGCAATCGAGAAAGGCGCCGCGGCCGCTCATCACTTCGCGATAGACGCCTCGCGCGACGACGTCGCGGGGGCCGAGCTCGGCATCGGGATGGAGCGCGCGCATGAAGCGTTCGCCGCGTGCGTTGACGAGGGTCGCGCCTTCGCCGCGAAGCGCTTCGGTCGCGAGCGGCGCCGGATCGCGGCCGATGTCGATCGCGGTGGGATGGAACTGAACGAATTCGGCGTCGGCGATGACGGCGCCGGCGCGGGCGGCGATGGCGATGCCTTCGCCGCGCGATTCGCGTGGATTGGTGGTGATGGCGTAGAGCTGCCCCGAGCCGCCGGTCGCAAGCATCACGGCGGAGGCATCGAGCACAAGACGCGGGGCATCGGGTCCCGCCTGCACGCGCTCGATCTCGAGGCCGGCGACGCGGCCGTCGCGCACGACGAGGTCGCGGGCCGACCAGCCTTCGATCACATGGATCGAGGGCATCGCCCGTGCCGCCGCGGTCAGCGCCGCCATGATGGCGCGGCCGGCGGTATCGCCCTTCACATGGAGGATGCGGCGGGCGCCGTGGGCCGCCTCGCGGCCGAGATCGAGATGGCCCTCGAGGTCCTTGTCGAAGGGAACGCCATAGCGGAGCAGGTCCTCGATGCGGTCGCGGGCCTCGCCTGCGAGCAGCGCGGCGATGCGCTCATCGACGATGCCGGCGCCGGCGCGGATGGTGTCGGCGGCATGCGCCGCGGGGCTGTCGCCCTCGGACAGCGCGGCGGCGATGCCCGCTTGCGCCCACACGCTCGAGCCGCCCTGGCCGAACGGCGTCACCGAGACCACGGTGACGGGAAGCGGCGCGAGCTTGAGCGCGGTGAAGAGGCCGGCGAGCCCGGCCCCGACGATGACGATGCCGCCCTCGCCTCGCGCCTGGCGCGAGGACCTCTTGGGAGCGGAGCGTGGCTGCTTGGTCATCGGGTGTGGACCCGCCGCTGGCCTTAGTGGCTGAGATTGACCATGCGCTCGACCGCGGCGCGAGCGCGATCGGCGACGGCCGGGTCGATGGTCACCTCCTCCTTGAGGAACACGAGGGACTCAAGGATCCTCGGCAAGGTGATCCGCTTCATGTGCGGGCAGAGATTGCACGGCCGCACGAACTCGACATTGGGCGCCTCGACGGCGACGTTGTCGCTCATCGAGCATTCGGTCACGAGCAGCACCTTGCTCGGCTGGTGGTCCTCGACCCATTTGATCATGCCGCTGGTCGAGCCGGTGAAATCGGCTTCGTCGATCACGTCCGGCGCGCATTCGGGATGGGCGATGATCTTCACGCCCGGATCCGCCTCGCGATAGGCGCGAAGCTCGTCGCCGGTGAAGCGCTCATGCACCTCGCAATGGCCCTTCCAGGTGATGATCTCGACTGGGGTCTGGGTCGCCACCCATTTCGCCAGATACTCGTCGGGAATGAGAATGACCCGCTTGGCGCCCAGTGACTCCACCACGCGCACGGCGTTGGACGAGGTGCAGCAGATGTCGGATTCGGCCTTCACCTCGGCCGAGGTGTTGACGTAGGTCACCACCGGCACGCCGGGATAAGCCTCGCGCAGCGCCCGCACATCGGCTCCGGTGATGGAGGCGGCCAGCGAGCAGCCGGCGCGCATGTCGGGGATCAGCACCATCTTGTCGGGATTGAGCAGCTTCGAGGTCTCGGCCATGAAGTGGACGCCGCCCTGAACGATGATGTCGGCCTCGCTCTTGGCCGCCTCGCGGGCGAGTTGGAGCGAGTCGCCGATGACGTCGGCGACGCAGTGATAGATCTCCGGCGTCATGTAGTTGTGGGCGAGCACGACGGCGTTCCGCTGCCGCTTCAGGTCGTTGATGGCCTTGACGTAGGGCGCGAAGCCCGGCCACTCGATCGGCGGAATGACCCGGGATACCCGCTCGTAGAGATGGGCGGTCTCGCGCGCCACCTCGGGCGTGTAGGCGAGGTCCGGCAGCGTCGCAGGCTGAAGCTCCGCGGCGGGCTTGAATATCGGACCGCGCGTTGCGATCGAGACCTCGGTGATGGTCATTACTCCTACTCCCGTACTAATGCTCGTACTGAGTATATATGGGGTGTTAAAAAATCCGGCGCAAGGGCCGGCCCCCACCCTCCATGAGCTATCCTCACTTAGAGTATAGGCATTCAGATGCGGGTTTCAACAGGAACCGGCAGCATCGTGAAGCGAGGATGGCGAGGCTCCAGAGGGCAAGCTACTCACCGAGCATGGCCAAAGCGGCCTTGCGTTCGCCCGATTTCAGCTTGAGGAACAGCGCCCGCGCGGCCTTGATATCCTTGGCCGAGCCCAACTCGGCAGCGGCCTTCAGCGCGACCGTGGTCGGGTGCTCGGCGCCGCAAATGAAGGTCAAGGCCTTGGCCAGGCGCCCCATGGCGTCACGGTCGATATTCGCCTCGTCCATGGGCACAACAGATCACGGCTCCGGTGCCGTTGTCACGCGTGGCCGCACCAGGGCGTAGCTGACGACACAGCCGAAGAGCAGGACCCCGGCAATGGCCGGCGCCTGCCAGTCTCCGGTGATCACGCGGACGGCGACGAGGCCGAGGCAGACCAGCACGCCGAGGGCCGGCACGATGCGTGGGACCTCGAAAAAGCCGGGAAGCTCTCCCGCCCTCCCTTTCAGCACGAACAAGGCCCCGTTCATGCAGGCGAATACGACGAGAAGGAGCAGCACCGTCGCCGCTGCAAGCTCGGCGATGGTGCCCATCAGCGCCAGCGGCGTGGTGACGAGTAGAAGGGCGAGAATGGCGATGTGCGGGGTCCGCCGCCCGGCATGGACCTCGCCGAAGCGCGCCGGCAACAGTCCCTGGCGCGCCATGCCATATAGCAGGCGCGAGGCGGTGACATAGTTGACGAGCGCGGTGTTGGCGACGGCGAACAGCGTAATCCCGGTGAAGACCACTGGCGGCAGGCGGGGTGCGGCGCGGCGCATCACCTCGGTGATAGGACCGGGGGCCGCGGCGAGATCTTGCCAGGGGACCACCGACACCGCGGTAATGGCCACGGCAATATAGATCAGGGCCGCCATGCCCATGGCGAGGATGAGGCCGATGGGAATCGTCCGCTGCGGGTTGCGGCATTCCTCGGCGACGTTGAGGGTGTCCTCGAAACCGATGAAGGCGAAGAAGGTCAGCACCGCGCCCTGGGCGAGGATCAGCATCTCGGCCTCGCCGCTCGGCGCCTCGCGGATTTCGAGGTAATCGACGCTGCCCCAATAAGAGAGGCCGGCGACCACGACGATGATCAGCCCCGAGGCCTCGACGACGGTGCAGAGCACGTTGAGCCACATCGATTCGCGAATGCCGCGAAAGGCGATGCCGGCAAGGATGAGGAGGAAGCCGAGCGCGAGCCACCAGAGCGGCAGCGCTTCGAGGTGAAGCAGCGTCCCGAGATTGGCGGCGAACACGCGCGACTGGGTGGCGACCGAGGTCAGCCCTGAGCAGACGAGCGCCAAGCCGATGCTGAAGCTCAGGATCGGCAGCCCGAAGGCGCGCTGGGTGACGTAGGCGGCGCCCGCGGCGCGCGGATAGCGCGACCCGAGCGAGGCGTAGGACAGTGCCGTCAACAGCGCTGCGACGAGGGCGATGACGAAGGCAAGCCAGACGGCGTTGCCGACCTGACCCGCGGCCTGGCCGATCAGCCCGTAAATGCCGGCGCCGAGCATGCTGCCGAGCCCGTACAGCGCGAGCTGCACGGGTCCGATCGAGCGGCGGAGCGTCGGTTCGTCTTGCTTGCTATGCGGCCTCGGCTTGGTCAGCCCGGCGTCCGTCATCCTGTCGATCGTCTCCTGGTTTGGCGGGCTTCAGCTTTTCAGACGGTAACCCGTCTTGAAGATCCACCAAATCACGGCGAGGCAGATCACGAGGAAGAGCAGCGTCATGGCGAGGCTCAAACCGACGCCGACATCGGCGGTGCCGAAAAAGCTCCAGCGAAAGCCGCTGACGAGATAGACCACCGGATTGAGCAGGGTCACCTTCTGCCAGATCGGCGGCAGCACCTTCAGCGAATAGAAGGTGCCGCCGAGGAAGGTGAGCGGCGTGATGATGAGCAGCGGCACGATCTGCAGCTTCTCGAAGCCGTCGGCCCAGATGCCGAGGATGAAGCCGAACAGGCTGAAGGTGACGGCGGTCAGCACCAGGAACGCGATCATGAACGCCGGATGCTCAATGCGGATCGGCACGAACACCCACGACGTGGCGAGAATGATGAGGCCGAGAATAATCGATTTCGTCGCCGCGGCGCCGACATAGCCGATGACGATCTCGAGATAGGATATCGGCGCCGACAACAGCTCGTAGATCGTGCCCGTAAAGCGCGGAAAATAGATGCCGAAGGAGGCGTTGGCGACGCTCTGGGTCAAGAGCATCAGCATGATCAGCCCGGGCACGATGAAGGCGCCGTAGGTCACGCCTTCGATCTGGGCAATGCGCGAGCCGATCGCCGCGCCAAACACGACAAAATAGAGCGACGTGGACACCACCGGCGAGACGATGCTCTGCATCAAGGTGCGCCGGGCGCGTGCCATTTCGAAGGTGTAAATCGCGCGGATGGCCGGCAGGTTCATTTTCGCTGCCTCACCAGATCGACGAAGATGTCCTCGAGCGAGCTTTCCGTCGTGTGCAGGTCCTTGAACCTGACGCCGGCCTGGCCGAGGTCCTGTAAGAGCCCGGTAATGCCGGTGCGATCGCCCTGGGTGTCATAGGTGTAGACGAGTTCGTGCCCATCCGAGATCAGCGCCAGATTGTGACGCGCAAGCTCCGGCGGCAACGCCTCGAGCGGGTGGTGCAGTTGCAGCGTCAGTTGTTTCCGACCGAGCTTGTGCATCAGCTCCACCTTGTTCTCGACGAGAATGATCTCACCCTTGGAGATCACGGCGATACGGTCCGCCATGTCCTCGGCTTCCTCGATATAGTGGGTGGTGAGAATGATGGTCACGCCGGAGTCGCGCAAATCCCGCACCACCTGCCACATGTCCTGGCGGAGCTCGACGTCGACTCCGGCGGTGGGCTCGTCGAGGAACAGAATTTGGGGCTCATGGGAGAGCGCCTTGGCGATCAGCACCCGGCGCTTCATGCCGCCCGACAGGGTCATGATCTTGCTGTCGCGCCGATCCCATAGCGACAGCTCCTTCAGCACCTTCTCGATATGGGCGGGATCGGCCCGCTTGCCGAACAGCCCGCGGCTGAACGACACCGTTCCCCAGACCGTCTCGAACATGTCGGCGGTCAGCTCTTGCGGCACGAGACCGATCATCTCGCGCGTCTTGCGATAGTCGCCGATGATATCGTAGCCGCCGACGAGAACCTGCCCCGCCGAAGCATTGACGATGCCGCAGATGATGCTGATCAGCGTGGTCTTGCCGGCGCCATTCGGACCGAGCAGGGCAAGGATCTCCCCGCGCTTGATCTCCAGATTGATGTCCTTGAGCGCCTCGAAGCCGGTCGCATAGATCTTTGACAGATGCGAGACGGAAATGATCGGCTGCATGGTGATGTCGGGGACGTCTCGCATGGCAACGGGCTAGGTGGTCGGAGAATTCCGGTCGGTTTGAGGCTGGTCTATTCGCATTGGCTTGGGGCGCGCGCATGTCTAGGCCGGAATCCAGTCGGCAATGCGGCGGGCGACCGCCTCGGCGCCGGGCTCGATCGGAAGCATGTGGCCATGGCCGGGTTCGGCCCAAAACGTCCCATGTCGGTAGGGTGCGGCGGTGGCCTGCGCGGTCGCGAGCGAGACGAGATGGTCCTCGGCTCCGGACAGGCACAGCACGGGACAGCGCACGTTGTCGGTGTCGACCGCGGTGGCGCGGGACTTGTCGAACATCCAGAAGAACAACTCGAAATAGGCGCGGCCGGATTCGGGTCCAAATTTGTCGAACACCGCCTTCTGCTTGTCCGCCGGCACACAGTTCAGCGAATAGAAGCAGGCGAGCCTAAAGTCCGGGTTGATCACGCTCTGCCAGAACGGGCCGATTGTCATCAGATCCTGGTCCAGCTGCCGCTCGCTGTCGGAGGCGGGCAAGATGCCCGAGCGCGGCGCGGGGCTCATGAGCACGAGCGCACGCGCCTTGCCTTCCGCCGCAAGCTGCTGCACGAGCACGGCGCCCATGGAATGACCGAGCAGCACGGGGTTGGGGGGGACGGTCTCCAGGAATTTGGCGAACTCGGCGCGATAGTCGGCCATGCCGACGCCGACGAGCTTGTGTTCGGCGTCCGCCTTGTCCGCGCCATGACCGACCAATTCCGGCGTGTGGCAGGTCCAGCCGCGTTCCTCGAACACGCCGCGAAATTTGTCGAAGCACCAGGCGCCGGCCGAGGCGCCGTGCAACATCACGATATGCTTGATCATGCCCCCTCCCCGTCGTCCTACCGGCCGGCACTCTCGCCCCGCATCAGCGCCGCGAGCCCCGCCGCGCTTGTGGTCACCGGGCTCCAATCGACGCTTGCGAGCGCCGAGCTGTCGGCGACTAGGGGCCGCGCAAACAGGCGGTAGGCCTCGGCCTGACCCATAGCACGAAGCGCGGCCCGCAAGACCGGCCCCGGGACCGGAAACAGCGCCGGGGGGCGCCCGAGGCCCCGGCGCATGGCCATGACCATCTCGCCGACGGTCAAGGGTTCGGGATCGGCGACGATGAACGGGCGCTTGAGCTCCCGATCGGTGGCGAGAACCTTGCTCACCGCCTCGACCAGATTGTCGAGCGAGAGCAGCGAGCGGCGCGCTTTCAGCCCGCCGAGCGGCAGCGGATAGGGCGAGCGCGCGAGTTCGGCGAGGCGCCCCATATTGCCTTGCACGCCCCTGCCATAGACCAGCACCAGCCTGAGTGCGACCCAATCGAGGCCGGTTTCGGCGAGCCCCTGCTCGGCGGCGAGCTTGGAGCGGCCGTAAGCGTCGGTCGGCGCCGGCGCCGCCGCCTCGGTGAGCACGCCCTCCACGGCGCCGCCGGCCTGGGCTCTGATCGAGGACAGGAACACGAAGCGCTTCACCCCGGCGCGCTCGGCGGCGCGGGCGAGCTTCATCGTGGCTTCGGTATTGAGCAGGCGGTAGTCGTCCTCGGGGAGGCCGGTCATGGCCCGAGCGATGCCGGCGGAATGGATCACGGCATCTACGCCGATAAGCGCCTCCGACATGTTGTAGGGCTTGGCCAGGTCGCCGATCAGGGCGCTGGCGCAGTCGAGCTCAATCTCGCTCGGCCGCCGCAGCAGCACGCGCAGACGATAGCCCCGCTTCGGCAGCTCCTTGAGCAGGTGCTGCCCGATGAAGCCGGTGGCACCGGTCAACGCGATCAGGGGCTTATGGGACGACGCGGGAGCCGTGGTCCGGCGCTCCTTGGTTGCTGGGGGTACAGTCGCGGCCATCCCCGAACGAGACCGGCGCGGTCGATCTTAGAGCTTGCGCGTCAATTGGGCGAATTTTCGAGCGTGAGCCGGAGGATCTTGCCGCCGTCGTCGGTGGCCAAGTAGACCGAACCGTCGGGGGCCTGCGCCACGTCGCGAATGCGCCTGCCCATGTCGATGCGCTCCTCGTCAACGACCTTATCGCCGTCGAGGGTCAGCCGCACGAGCGCTTGCGACGACAGGCCGCCGACCAGGAGGTTGTCCTTCCAGCCCGGGATGGCGTCGCCGGTATAGAAGGCGATGCCCGACGGTGAGATCACCGGGGTCCAATGTCGAATGGCGTCCTCAAACTCCGGATGCGTGGGTGGATCGGGGATCTTGCTGCCGTCGTAATTGTCGCCCCAGCTCACGATGGGCCAGCCGTAATCCTTGCCGGCTTCCGGGATATTGAGCTCATCGCCCCCGAGTGGACCGAACTCGCTCTCCCACAGCTTGCCGGTCTTGGGATTGATGGCCGCACCCTGGGCGTTGCGATGACCATATGACCAGATCTCGGGCCGGGCATCTTTCCGGCCGACAAAGGGGTTGTCCTTGGGCACCGACCCGTCAGGATTGATGCGGATGATCTTGCCCAGGTCGTTCGAGAGGTCCTGGGCCGGCGTGAAGGTGAACCGCTCGCCAAGGGTGATGAACAGCGTGCCGTCGGGGGCGAAGGCAAGACGCGAGCCGAAATGATTGCCGCCGCCGACCTTCGGCTCCTGGCGGAAGATGACCTCGACGTCCTCCAGCCCTTTGTCGCCGAGCTTGCCGCGGGCAACGGCGGTCGAGGCGCCGCCCTTCCCTGGCTCGGCATAGGACAGATAGACGAGGCGGTTCGACTTGAAGTCGGGGTCGAGGGCCACATCGAGCAATCCTCCCTGCCCTTGGGCGAACACTTCGGGCACGCCCGAGAGCGGCTCCGACACCTTGCCGTCGGCAAGGATGCGCAGCCGCCCCGGCCGTTCGGTGACGAGCATCCGGCCATCTGGGAGGAAGGCCATCCCCCAGGGATGGGAGAGGCCGCCGGCGACGGTTTCGACCTTGATGCGGCCCTTCGCCGTGTCGATGGCGCGATCGTCGGCAAAGCCGACCTTCGGCACGAATTGCGACGCGAGCAGTACGCCGATAATCCCCAAGAAGATGATGTTCACCCACTCATACGGCGTTATGCGGCGCAGCAAAGGTCGGTCGTCGATGCGAGGCATTGGCCCTCTTCGGTTCCGCTCAGGTCTCAACGCAATTTAGGCCGCAAGGTTCGCCGGCGCGAGCCGCTGGACCTTGTCACCCGCATCACTTGTTTGCGACCTATCGACGCCGGGAGCGGGGCCCCGCGCCATTACGGCGTGACCCGCAGCTCGAAGCCCGCGGCTTTGAAGGTGCCGCCTTTGATCAGGTCGGCATAGGCGGTGATCGCCGACGGCAAGCCGATCAGGTAGCCCTGTAGCTCGTCGCAGCCTTCCAGCCGCAGAAAGATCCGCTCGCCTTCGGTCTCGACGCCCTCGGCAATGACCGGAACGTTCAACGCCTTGCCGAGGCCGATGACGGCTCTCACGATCTCGGCGGATTGCGGGTTGGTCTCGAGGCCGGAGACGAAGGTCTGATCGATCTTGATCTTGTCGAAGGGGAACGATTGCAGCGACGAAAGCGAAGCGTAGCCCGTGCCGAAATCGTCCATGGCGATGTGCACGCCGAACGATTTCAGCCGGCGCAGGATGCCGAGCGCGCGGTTGGGGTCGTTGATCACCACGCCTTCGGTGATCTCGAGCTCCAGGCGGCCGGGATGAAGACCGGTCTCGGTCAGCACCGATTTGACGAGGCCGGCAAGGTCGCCATGGCGGAACTGGACCGGAGAGAGATTGACGCTGACTTGCAGCGGCACCGGCCAGGACGCCGCCTCGGTGCAGGCCTCGCGCAGCGTCCATTCGCCGATCTCCGCGATCATGCCGTTCTGCTCGGCGAGGGAAATGAATTTGCTCGGCGGCACGAAGCCGAGACTGGGATGCTTCCAGCGGATGAGCGCTTCGAAGCCGAACACCTCGCCGTCGATCTTGGCCTGGGGCTGATAGTGCATGGCGAACTCGCCATGAGGGATGGCCGAGCGGAGATCGTGCTGCAGCACATAGCGCTCGCGCAGCTGCCGATCCATCTCCGGTTCGAAGAACCTGATCATGTGGCGGCCGTCGGCCTTGGCGCGATACAGTGCGGCATCGGCATTGGCGATCAGGGTGTCCTTGTCCTTGGCGTCCTGCGGGAACAGCGCGCCGCCGATGCTGAGCCCGATCGGGATCAGCTGCTCGCGAACCTCGAACGGATCGCCGACCGCGGCGAGGAGGCGCCTGGCCGTAGCGAAAGCGGCCCGGTGCAGGTGCTGCGCCGTAAGCACGACGGTGAACTCGTCGCCGCCGACGCTGGCGATGAAGGCTCCCTCGGCGGCGCGCTCCAAGCGCCGGGAAATGGCGCAGAGCAGCTCGTCGCCGATGACATGGCCGAACACGTCGTTGGCCTCCTTGAAATGATCGAGGTCGATGGTGAGCAGCGCGAAGCCGTGCCGTCGGCCTTCGCCTCGTCGAAGGCCTTGTCGAGATAGTTGGCGAGCGAGGTGCGGTTCGGCAGTCCGGTCAGCGAGTCGTGATGGGCGAGATGGGCGATGTGCTCGTGTCTCGCGAGCAGCTCCTCGCGCGCGGCGCGCAGCTTTTCGCGCGCCTCGCCGAGACCGACCGCGGCATCCCTCACCTCCTCCTGAAGGATGTTGAAGCTGTCCGCCATCTCGCCGAGCTCGTCGCGCGGAATTGGGCCTGACCGGGACGATATTGACGGAGGCATGCGCGGCCTCGAGATCGCCGCGGCCGAGCGCGCCCATGGCGTTGGAGAAGTCGCGCAAGGTGCCGTGGGTCAGGCGCTTCGCCGCGCCGCTGACCTCTATCGCCGAATAGGTGATCATGCCGGGCAGCACGAGGCCGACGCTGATGGTCAGCAGCGCCACGACGACGAAGATGTCGGCGAGGACCGACACCAGCTCGTGATGGCCTTCGGCGACGGTGTTGACGGCGAGAAGATAGGCGATGCCGTCGAGCACGAGCACGGGCACCATGGCGCCGGTGAGCTTGACGTGGAGCGTCTGGGCCAAGGCCGGGAGGCCCGCGGCCAGCCGGTCCTCGACCACGCGCCAGGCATAAAGCGCGGCGCCCGAATAGGCGAGCGCGAGGCCGAACACCACCGTCGGCAGGCCGAATTGCTGGAACCCGAGGATGGCGGCGAACAGCCAGATCACCGCGGCAATGACGCCGAGCATGATGGTGCCGCGCGGGGCCCGGTAGGGCCGCTCGGCGTCGGGCAGATCCCGCCGCAGCAGCCAGGCGGCGATGTTGGGCATGCAGATGCCGATGAGATAGGTGAAATTGGCGGCGGCGATCATCCATACCGGATCGCCGGCGATGAGGAAGATGATCGCCGCGGTGGCGGTCAGCGTCGTCGCCGCCCAGGGGCAGTCGGTCGCCTTGAGGCGAAGCGACAGGAAGCGCGGCAACAAGCCGTCGTCGGCCAAGCTGGGACATGGTGCGGGCCGCGCCGGCGAGAGGCTGCAGCGTGCCGTGGAACATGTTGAGCATGACGAACCAGATGGCGGCGGCCTTGCCGAAGCTGCCAAGGAGCGGCGCGAAGGTGGGGCCGAGCACGGTGGCGAGGTCGCGGCCGAGCGGCTCGGGGCCGAGCACGCCGAGCCAAACCAGCGGAAGCACGATGAAATAGACGCCGGCCATGGCCGCCGAGGCGAGCATCGCGCGCGGCACGTTCTTGTTGGGGTCCATGGTCTCGCCGACATGGCAGGCGGCGGCCTCGAAGGCCGGGGCCGCGAAGCCGATCAGATAGAGGCCGGCCATCACCGCGGTGAGGTCGCCGAACCAGCCCTCGAACGGCGTCGTCAGGTGGAAGTCGAAGGCCTGGTGCCAATCGACGTCGCCGGCGATGATCGGTGCCAGCGCGGAGAGGAAGGCAAGCGAGGCGGACGCCGTGGCAATGGGCATCGCGAGACGCGCCACCCATTTGATGCCACACATGTTCACAAAGGTGAACAGGAGCACGATGGTGATGGCCACGGCCTCGACCGGAAGACCGGGGAAATACCATTGCTGGATCGCCGAGGCCGAGAGCAGCGCCGTCAGTCCGCAGGTCGGCATCCAGCCCCACCAGTAGCAGGTGCCGGTCAGGGCCGAGAGCACGGGGTTGTAGGGCCGGAAGGCCTCGGCGCAGGCCGCCGAAATGCCGCCGACGCGGTTGGGCCACATCAGCACGAGCTCGGTCCAGGCCGGCGCCGCGGCCCAGCCGAGAAGAACCCCGGTGATGAGCAACGGCACCGCGGCGCTGCCCTGCCCGAGAATGGCGCCCTGGCCCACGAACAGCGCCGTGATCAGGAAGATCATCTGATTGCTGCCGCCCATGGCGAGCGCGGTTGTACCGAACCAGCCTAGGACCCGTGGATGTGGGGGTGTGATCGGGCTTTGGGGCGCATCGGTACTCATGAGGTCGACGACTCTACTCTGCGGAAAAAACCCGGTGAGCCGACCGCGATGGCCGCACAGCGCTTGGTCAAGCAGCGTTACAATCGAATCCGATCAAGTTCATAGAAAATATGCAAAAACAGCGGGGAAGCCAAGAGTGCTTCCACGCCGCAAGGGGCCGAAAACCTGGCCCAAGTCTTGGTAAATCTCGACAGCGGCGACCATAGCCGGATCAAGCCCGGCCGGCCTTGACCCGTAAGCCCGGTGCCGGGCGTTCGAGTACAACCTCCCGGCGAAAGCGATAGAGCTTCGCCGGCCGGCCGCCGGTCCTGGTGGAGACGTTCCCGGTGGGCTCGACGAGGCGGCCCTGCTCGACGAGGCGACGGAAGTTCTGCTTGTGCAGCAGCGTTCCGGAGATGGCCTCCACCGTCTTTTGCAGCTCGAGCAAGGTGAATTCCGGGGGCAACAGCTCGAACACCACCGGCCGGTATTTGAGCTTGCCGCGCAGCCGCCCCATGGCGGTGGCGAGGATGCGGCGGTGGTCGAAGGCCATGGGGCGGCCGAACTCCGGCAGGTCTCCCCAGCGGCGCGCCGCGGAGCGGCCGTCGTGGGCCGCCTCGGCCACAAGCCCTGCCTCGTAGAGCAACTCATAGCGCTCGAGCACCCGCTCCTCGTCGAAGCCGCCGCCGGTGCCGAAGCAGACCCGCAAGCGCTCGGCGCGCCGGAGCGGCCGCATCGGCTCGTCGCTCGCGGGCGGCCGCTCGGCCCATGCCTTCAGCCTCGGCTCGATCTCGGCGAGGATCTCTGGCTTGCCGCAACGCCAGTCCTCCCAGGGGAAATAGGCGTACCAGGGCGACCAGTGCGACCCGAGCAGCTCTTCGCCGGAGCCCCTGGTCAGGGCGAGGTAGCCGACCGAGGTGATGTGCGAGGCGGTATCGCCCGGCTCGGCGTGGCGGCCGCGATCGGCGAAGGTATAGAGCTGCTCGACATAGCCAAGCTCGAGCCCGGTCTGCTGCTTGACCCAGGCGCGCAAGCCGCTGTCGAGCGTGCGGTGGGCGCGGGGCGAGAACGGGCCGAACGGCAGCGTGTCGAACTCCTCGGTGCCGGCGGTATCGGGGCTCACCACCAGGATCTGCGGCTGCTGCGCGCGAACGCTGACGATCGCGGCGTTGAGGCCAAGCTCGACCTGGGTGCCGCCGGCGGGGTCGATAGCGCGGGCGCGGGCGGGCTCAGCCACGTGACGCGGCATTGGTCGCGGACAGCGCGAACACCTTGCCCTCCTCGGCGAACTCGCCGCGGCCGATGTCCTCGACGGCGGCGACCATGCGTCCGGACCGCGACAGCACATTATCGCCAAGCGTGACCAGGCGGCGATTTGGGTAGGCGGTCGGCGACGCCGCGCGGAGCGCCCGCGCCAGCCTGAACTCATCGGCCTCGGGGTTGAGGGCGCAAAGGGAAATGAAGGCCGCCGCGGTCGACCGGCTGATGCCGGCCCAGCAATGAATGAGAAGCGGCGCCTTGCGGTCCCAGTCGAGCGCGAACTGCACGAGATCGGCGACGTGATCCTCGCAAGGCAGCACGAGGCCGTCCGCCGGCTCGCAGATATCGTTCATGTCGAGGCGAAGATGCCGCTCAGGGCCAATCGACGGCGGCGTCGGCACCAGGGTGTCGCCATTGATCAGGGTCACGAGATGGCTGACGCGAACCTCGGCGATAGTCGCTTGGACGAGGCTCAGCGGCGCGACATAGATGGTTTCTTCCGGCATGGCGTTCGGCACTTTTAGCGGATCCTCAGGCGGAATGTGGGGGCTCGGGGCGTCATCCCCAACCCGGTGCAGGTGCTTGAGGCTCATGACGCCAGCTCGTTGAATCGCTTGAGGAAGGCCGCTTCGCTCGCCGCCGCCGGCAGTGGCGTAAGCCGGGACAGCCGGGTCACGAGGCGGGGCTTCAGCCCGCGCGGCTGGCCGAAGAAGCGCCGCCCCTCCTCGACCGAGAAGCCGGCGAGCGCCGTCGCCTCGTAATAGGCCGCGATCTTGTCGGCGCGCTTGATCAGCTTGGTCACCGCCGGCGGCAGCTCGGCCGGCAGGCCGAAGCGGAGGTGGATGGCCGCAAGCAGCCTTGCCTCGAAGGCGCGGTAATCGAGCGACAGCGCGGCTTTGAACGGGCTGATCAGATCGCCGATGACATATTCCGGGGCGTCATGCAGCAGCGCCGCTAGCCTCATGCTGCGGTCGAGGCCGGGCGACAACGCGCCGGCGATGGTCTCGACGAGAAGACAATGCTCGGCCACCGAGAAGGCATGATCCCCCACGGTCTGGCCGTTCCAGCGGGCGACGCGCGCCAGGCCATGGGCGATGTCCTCGATCTCGACGTCGAGAGGCGACGGGTTGAGGAGATCGAGCCGCCGCCCGCTCAGCATGCGCTGCCAAGCGCGGGCTCCGGTCTCGGTGACAAAATTATGCATGGCTCAATCGCGTTCTAGTCCACAATCGCGATGAGATTCCATCGCTGCCCGCCGTGATTAGTTGTGAAAGCGGGCCAGGAAAACATGGACGAATTGAATACATAATGCCATTCATTAGCCGATTCTTGCTCGCGTACAGGCTAATCAAAATTCGGATTGGGAGAACGGCATGGCAAGGCTGCCCAGATTTACGCTTTCGCACAACGCGCAGAACAAGAAGTGGGAACTGAAACGAGACGGGTCGGGCGAGCTCGTCAAACGGTTCAAGGACAAGGCTGCGGCCATCAAGGGCGGCGTGCTCGAGAAGGCCGTCGGCGGCAGGGGTTCGGTCAGGATCAAGAAGCGCGACGGCAAGATCCAAGAAGAGCGCACCTATCCGCGCAGCGCCGATCCGCGCGGCTCTAAAGGCTAAGCCGCTTCTGGCCGAGCTTGCCGCATTCGGCATGACGCGGGCAGCTGACGAGATGGTCATTGACCATGCCGACGCTCTGCATCAAGGCGTGGAGCGTCGTCGGTCCGCAAAAACGAAAGCCTCGCTCTTTCAGCGCCTTTGAGAGAGCGCGGCTTTGCGCGGTTTCGGCCGGAATGTCGGCCATGCGCCGGTAGGCATTCTGCGTCGGCTTGCCGTCGACGAAGCTCCACAGGAAGCGGCTGAAGCCCGGGCCTTGTTCAAGCTCGAGGAAGGCTTTGGCATTGCTGATGGCGGCCTCGATCTTGCCGCGGTGGCGGACGATGCCGGCATCTTTCAATAGGCTCGCGACCTTTCGCTTGCCGTAGCCCGCCATGATCTCGGCGTCGAAATTGTCGAAGGCGGCGCGGAAGGCTTCGCGCTTGCGCAGGATCGTGATCCAGGCGAGGCCCGCCTGGAACCCTTCCAGCACCAGCTTCTCGAACAGGGCGCGAGGGTCGGTCTTGGGCACGCCCCACTCCTCGTCGTGATAGGCGATATAGAGCGGGTCCGATCCGGCCCAAGGGCAGCGCTCGAGCTTGGCGGCGCTCATGAAGCGACGCTCATGACGCGGCGGGGGCCGGCGTCTTGAAGCGCGCCCAGGAGGGCACGCTGACGGTGACGGCGACGTCGCCGGCACGCAATTGGTCGCCGCGGGCCTTGGCTTCCTCGGCGCGGTCGAGGCGAATGAGCGCAAGGCCGGAGGCGCCGCTCACCGAGCCGAGGGTGCCGATGGCCGCTTGGCCCGCGGTGATCTCGGTGCCGGACTCCGGCAACGGCCCCTCGCCTTCGATCCTGACGATGCGCTTTCGCGCCGTGCCGCGATGCTCCATGCGCGACACCACTTCCTGGCCGACGAAGCAGCCCTTCTTGAAATCGACGCCGTCGAGCTGATCGAACATGGCCTCATGGGGAAAGGCATCGCCGTAGCTGTAGTCGCGGCCGCCCTCAGGGACGCCCAGGCCGATGCGCCGCGCGTGATAGTCGTCTTCGCTCGCCGTGGCGCAATCGAGCGCGGCGAGGTCGGCGCCAGGCGGCATAAGCAGCCGCATCCCAAGCTCCGGCAGCCGCGGATCGGCATAGGCGATGACGCCGTCGGGGACTTGCGGCAACGAGCCCCAGCAGGCCGCGACGGCGAAGTCCGGCTCGGGGGTGATGTCCACCGCGGCGCGAAGCTTGTAGAAGCCGAGACGCTGCGCCAGCGCCGCGGCCTTGTCCTGATCCACATCGAGCAGGAAGCTGTCGCCATCGGCGACGATGAAGAAATCGAACAGGATCTTGCCCTGCGGTGTCAGCAGGCCCCCATGAACCGCGCGGGCGTCTGTCGCCTTCTCGACATTGTTGGTAACGAGCCCTTGCAGGAAGGCGCGGGCGGCGGGGCCTGAGACCCGGAGAACCGCGCGGTCTGGTAATCTGGCAATGCTGCACTCGCTCATGATCCGGTGTTCCGCTTGCAAGCTGCGCAAGAGTTATTTATGCGGGCGGGAGCCTGCAAGCACTATGCCGAAAGCTTCCCGTTTTGGCCGAAACCTTCGACCTTCTGATCAAGGGCGCGACCCTCGTCAATCACGCCGGCGAGGGGCTCGCCGATATCGGCGTCAAGGACGGCCGCATTGCGGCGATCGGCGCGCTGTCGTCTGCCGCCGCGGCCGAGACCCTGGACGCCACCGGCCTCCACGTGCTGCCGGGCGTGATCGACACCCAGGTGCATTTCCGCGAGCCTGGCCTCGAGCACAAGGAGGACCTCCATACCGGCAGCAGATCGGCGGTGCTCGGTGGCGTCACCGCCGTGTTCGAAATGCCGAATACCAAGCCGGCGACGGTGAGCGAGGCTGCTCTCGCCGACAAGGTCGCGCGCGGCCGCGGGCGCATGTATTGCGACTTCGCCTTCTTCGTCGGCGCCACCCACGACAATGTCGAGGACCTCCCCCGGCTCGAGAAGCTTCCCGGCGCCGCCGGGGTGAAAGTGTTCATGGGCTCATCGACCGGCGATCTTCTCGTCGACGACGAGGCGACCTTGTCGCGCATTCTCGCGCTGATCCAGCGGCGCGCCTCGTTTCACGCCGAGGACGAAGCAAGGTTGCGCGAGCGCGCTTCCCTCAGGCGCGAGGGCGAGCCGGAAAGCCACAGCGAGTGGCGCGATCCCGAGGCGGCGCTCATCGCGACGACGAAGCTGGTCAGGCTTGCCTCGGCTGCGGGAAAGCGCGTGCACGTGCTCCATGTCTCGTCCGCCGCCGAGATGCAGTTCCTCGCGCACCACAAGGACGTGGCGAGCGTCGAGGTGACGCCGCAGCATCTCACCTTCGCCGCGCCCGAGATCTATCGCGAGCTCGGCACCCGCGCGCAGATGAACCCGCCGCTCCGCGATGCCTCCCATCGCGACATGTTGTGGTGGGGCCTGTCGCAGGGCGTGGTCGACGTGCTCGGCTCCGATCACGCGCCGCATACCCTCGAGGAGAAGGCCGGCAGCTATCCGGCTTCGCCCTCGGGCATGCCCGGGGTGCAGACGCTCGTTCCGGTCATGCTCGACCACGTCGCCAAGGGCCGGCTCAGCCTCGCCCGCTTCGTCGATCTCACCAGCGCCGGGCCGCAACGTCTGTTCGGCATCGCCGGCAAGGGACGGATCGCCGTCGGCTATGACGCCGACCTCACCATCGTCGATCTCGCCGCCGAGCGCGTGATCGAGGAGGACTGGGTCGGCAGCAAATGCGGCTGGACCCCGTTCGCCGGGCGCAAGGTCACGGGCTGGCCGGTGGGTACCATCGTGCGCGGGGAGAAGGCGATGTGGGAGGGTGAGCTCGGCACCCCCCTCGGCGAGCCGGTGCGTTTCGGCGAGGCGCTGCCGCCCCGGACGATCGCCTGAAGCCCTATTGCAGGAAATAATGCCAGACGCCGTCGCCGCCGATCCCGGCGCGGTAATAGGTGTATTTGCCGGTCTTCTTCATTGCGAGCGCCTCTGCCGGCGGCACGATGCGGAAGAGCTCGACCTCCTGCGCCGGGGTGAGCTGCGACAGGTCCATCTCGGCGAAATAGGGCCAGACATACATCGCGTCCTTGCCCTCTCCGGTGCGGACGAAGCCCGAGCTGAACACGTTGAGCATGGCGGCGAGGATGTCGTGGCCCTCGCCATCGACCGAGGCTTTCTTCCAGAACGCGATCGGATCGCTCACCGCCGCCGCCGCCAGCATCGGCGGCAGCTCGTTCTCCTGAAGCACGGGAAGCATCTCGTCGATATCGCCGCTCTGGGCCGCCTCGACGATGCCTTGCAGCGTATTCTTGATGGGATCGGGCAGCGCCTCGAGATCGTAAAGCACCTCACGGGTCGCCCCGCCCTTCGGCGCCGCGGGCGCGGTCGGCTTGCGCCGGCATGGCCGCTGGCGCCGGTGGCTCCGCGGTGGGCGTCGGTGCGGCGCTTTTCGGCTTCGCCGTCTCCGTGGCGGCAGCCGGCTGATCCGCCGCGCCCGCCGCGCTTGGCTCGGCGAGGTCGTCCCGGTAGGCGTAGACAATGAAGATCGTGCCAGCTACCAATGCAGCGAAGGCCGCCATGACTGATCTCATGCGACAACTCATTCTCCTCCCCTCAGGCACGCGGCCACTCTCCCTCACCGGCGGCGCTTCCCATGCACGCGGAACGGAGCCGAGGCGCCGAGCCTTCCGCTTCGATCCGCAGCGATAGCCTGGACGTGTGGACCGGTGCGCATATCGTCCTCTCCACCATCCAGCTCGTGCTGGCCGGCATCGCCGTTGGCGTGCTGGTAGCCGCGCCCATCGGGCCGGTCAATGTCCTTTGCATCCAGCGCGCGGTGGCGAGGGGATTCTGGGCCGGCGTCGCCGCCGGACTTGGCGCGGCGCTTGGGGACGGGTTGCTCGCGGCGATTGCCGCCTTCAGCGTCACCGCGATTTCAGACCTGATGATCACCTATTCCGGGCCGATACAGCTTATCGGCGGCCTGGTGCTGATCGCGTTCGGCATTGGCCTCCTGTTCAAGAGCCCGATCCTGGTGATGGCGCCCCGGCGCGAATCCCGGCTCTCGGAGCATACCGGCATCATCCCGCAGACCTTCCTCCTCACCGTCTCCAACCCCGGCGCCATTCTCGGCATGATCGCCATGATCGGCGCGCTGAGCTCGGTGATCGGCGGTCTCAACGGCTATCTCGAGGCGCTGGTGCTGGTGGCCTCGGTCATGGGCGGAAGCCTGTTGTGGTGGCTGTTCCTATCGGAGCTGATCGCCACCATCCGTCACCGGCTGAACGAGGACAGGCTCAAGCTCGTCAATCGGGTGGCGGGGACGCTTCTGATCCTGTTCGGCGTCGGCCTCCTCCTCAACGAGTTCGTGCTCCACTGGGGCTGAGGCGAGATCTATTGCGCCGTGCGATGCAGCGTGAACTCGCCATGATGGATGCGGCGTGAGAGGCCACCGGTCATCTTGGCGACAGCATCCTCGCCATATTGGGAGATGAGGTCGGCAAGCGCGGCGAACAACGCCGCATTGGCCAGCATCTCCGGCTCGATGCCGTCATGCAATGCCTCCTCCCAGGCGTCGAGGATATAGCGGAGCGCTTCCTGGCTCTGCGCCTCTTGCTCCAGGCTTCGAATGATATCTTGACCAGACTGCAATGGGATTTCCCCCTCTTGCTGTGGACATGGCCTCCAGTTTGGAGGTTTTACACGCCGCTGCTTGCCAAGGGAGAAATGAGGTGAACTAACGGTTAATCCGGGGGCTCGGGAGCCTGGCCTCCGGCCCTTTGTTTTGCCGCCTGTTTCGAGCGCCGCGATTTCTTGCCTTGGGCGCCTCAGGCTCGGCGGCGTTGGCGGTGGGCTCGGCCGGCTTGTTGGCGTTGTCCTCTTCCTTTTTTGCCGCGCCGTCGGCGCCGGCATCGGTCGCGGTGGTGCCCTCGGTCGCCGCCGTCTCGCCGACGGGACCCTTGCTTGCATAGCCCGATGGTTTGGCCAGAGCCGCCGTGATCTGGGCGCCTTCGATGGAGAAGCGCGAAATGGCGAGGGTGGCCGAAGAGGTGCAGCTCCGATAGGTGCGGCGATAGCCGCGATAGCCGTCATTGAAGCTGTTGACGAGCTTGGCGCGGCGCACCGCTGTCGACCCCTCATATTTCAGAATATTGGTCATCTGCTCGCGCCAGAGCTGACCCTCGTCGGCCCCGCACAGCTCGCGGAGATAATGGACGGCGCCGAGGATCTCGGCGAGGCGCAACAGCTTCGGGTCATAGGGCCGGTCGTCGGGTGGCGGCGGCGCCGAGCTTTCCTTGGGCACGATCGGCGGTAGGTCGTCGCCCGGCGGCTTCGGCGCGGTGCGGCGCGGCTTCGGCTTCTTCGGCTGCTGCTCCTGGAAGAAGGGCGACCAGAAGAACTGCGCCTCGGCGACAGGGGCGAAAGCGAGCATCGCCACCGCGGCTGCGCAGAGCCCAAATCCGAGGGCAATCGGCCGGTGCGCCTTCCGTTTCATAGTGCTCGTGACTACCCTGCTTTGGCGGCGAAAGCTAGGCGCGCGGCGCTTCCGATCGCCAGCAATCACAGCACCTTACCGGGATTGAGGATGCCGTTCGGGTCGAAGGCCCGCTTGATCCGCCGCATCAGCTCGAGCTCCATGCGGCTGTTTCGCGTGCGGCAGGAGATCCCGCTTCAGGCGGCCGATGCCATGCTCGGCGCTGATCGAGCCGCCGAGGTCGAGCACGATCTCATGCACGGCGGCGTTGAGGGTCTCCCAATTGGCGAGGAACACGGCGCGGTCCATCCCCGGCGGCTGGCTGACATTGTAGTGGATGTTGCCGTCGCCGAGATGGCCGAAGGGCACGGGCCGCGCCCCCGGCAGCATCAGCTCGACGAGCTGATCGGCGCGGGCGATGAATTCAGGCACGCGCGCCACCGGCACCGAGACGTCATGCTTGATGGAGCCGCCCTCCTCCCGCTGCACCTCGCTCATCAGCTCGCGCAGGCGCCAGAGCTCCTTGGCTTGCGCGAGCGAGGCGGCGAGCACGGCGTCGTCGATCTCCTTCGCCTCCATGGCCTCTGCCAGCAGGGCCTCGCCGAGCTGCGCCACCGCCTCGCCCTCGCGCGGGCTCGACAGCTCGAACAGCACATACCAGGCATGCGGCGACGACAACGGATCGCGGGTGCCGCTGCTGTGCTTGAGCACGAAGTCGAGCCCGATGCGCGGCATCAGCTCGAATGCGGTCACCATCGGCCCCGCCTGCTCCGTAGACGCGGGTGAAGAAGGAAGCGGCGGCCTCCGGGCTCGCAAGCCCGGCGAAGGCGGTCACGCGCTCCTTCGGCGTTGGGTAGAGGCGGAACACCGCCGCGGTGATGATGCCGAGCGTGCCCTCCGAGCCGATGAACAGGTCCTTGAGGTCGTAGCCGCTATTGTCCTTGCGCAGGCTCTTGAGCCCGTTCCAGACGCTGCCGTCGGCGAGCACGACTTCGAGGCCAAGGGCGAGATCGCGGGCGCTGCCATAGGCGAGCACCGCCATGCCGCCGGCATTGGTGGCGAGCACGCCGCCGATCTGGCAACTGCCCTCGGAAGCGAGGCTCAAGGGAAACAGCCGCCCGGCGCTTGCCGCGACGCTCTGCGCATTGGCGAGCACCACGCCGGCCTCGACGGTCATGGTGTCGCCATCGAGGTCGATGTCGCGGATGTGGGTGAGCCGGCTCAGGCTCAAGACCACCTCGTCCCCGCTCTCGAACGGGATCTGCCCGCCGACGAGGCCGGTATTGCCGCCCTGAGGCACGATCGCGGTGCGCGTCTCGTTGGCGAGCTTGAGGATCGCCGCCACCTCCGCCGTCGATCCCGGCTTGAGCACGAGCGCGGCCTTGCCCTGATAGCGATCGCGCCACTCGACGAGATAAGGCGCCATGGCTTCGGCGTCGCGGATGGCGTGGTCTTCGCCGACGATGCGGACGAGCGCATCGAGGGTCGCCTGGCTCGGCCGCCGCAAGGGCTCTGGCGCGCCGCTCATGGCGCGTTCGAGCCCGAGGCGACGGCTTCGCGCATCTCTTGCGCCTTGCCGCGCGCGACGCGGCGGCACGGCGGAGGCGATCGTTGATGGCTTCGCCGAGGCCCTGATCCGGGATCGGCATCACCGCGATGGCGCTCGCGCCGAGCGCGTCGAGCTCGCGGAGCGCGGCGAAGAAATTTGCCGCGGCCTCGCCAAGATCGCCGCGCGGGCTGAGATTGATCATCGGACTGAACGCCGGCGCATCGGGCCCGAACGCGAGCAACGCTTCGCCCTGGCGGGGCGACGTGGCGTCAAGGCGAAGCGGCGTCTCCGGCGCGTAATGCACCTCCATCTGTCCCGGCGACACCAGTCGAGCGCCGGATTCAGGCAACGCCACGGGATGCCCCAGGACCTCCTCGATCTTCTCGCGCGCGAGCGCGCCGGGACGAAGCAAGGTGACGGTGTCGCCGTCAACGCCGAGCACGGTCGATTCAAGGCCGAGGGCGCATGCGCCGCCGTCGAGGATCATGGCCGGAAGATCGCCGAGCTCCGCCGCGACATGGGCGGCCGTGGTTGGGCTCATGCGCTGCGAGCGGTTGGCGCTCGGCGCCGCGATCGGGATGTTCGCGGCCTGAAGCAAGGCGCGCGCGATCGGGTTGCTCGGCGCGCGGAGCGCCACGGTGTCGGGGCCGGCGCTAACGAGGTCGGCAATGGCGCAATCGGCGCGGCGCGGCAGCACGAGCGACAGCGGTCCCGGCCAGAAGGCGCGCATCAATTTTCGCGCCGTATCGTTGACGACCGCATAGGTCTCGGCCTCGGCCACTCCCGGCACATGCACGATCAGCGGGTTGAAGCGTGGCCGCGCCTTGGCCGCGAACACCTTGGCCACGGCGGACGCATCGAGTGCATTGGCGCCGAGGCCATAGACCGTCTCGGTGGGAAACGCGACGATCTCGCCCCGCGCCAAGGCCTCCGCGGCGCGGGCAATCGCCTCGTCAGTGGCGGCAACGATCGGCATGGCGTCAACCAAAGCCTTGTTCAACGGACATTATGGTGTCATTTCGCGTGTTAGCATTGACGGGTCAAGCTGCCCTCCGCCGCCAGAGCATCCCACCCATGACCACATTGCTTCTCACCCATCCCGTCTGCCTCGAGCACGACACCGGTTTCGGCCATCCCGAGCGGCCGGATCGGCTCCGCGCCGTCGACGCCGCGCTGTCGGCGCCGGAGTTCGATGCCCTCAAGCGCGAACAGGCGCCGCTCGCCGACCTGCACGAGATCAAGCGGCTGCATCCGCGCACCTATGTCGAGACCATCCGCTCGGCGACGCCGAGCCACGACCTCGTCTGGCTCGACCCGGACACCGCGATGTCGCCGAAGAGCTTCGAGGCCGCGCTTCGCGCCGCCGGCGCCGCCATCTATGCCGTCGACCAGGTGATGACCGGCGCGGTCGATAATGCCTTCTGCGCCATCCGCCCGCCCGGCCATCATGCCGAGCCCGGCCGCGCCATGGGCTTTTGCCTGTTCAACAATATCGCCATCGCGGCCCTCCATGCCCGCGACGTCCATGGCGCCGAACGCGTCGCCGTGGTCGATTTCGATGTCCATCACGGCAACGGGACCCAAGCAGCATTTTGGCCGCACCAGAATTTGTTCTACGGCTCGACCCATCAGATGCCGCTCTTTCCGGGGACCGGCGCGCTGAGCGAGACCGGGGTCGGCAATATCTGGAATGCGCCGCTCGATCCCGGCGACGGCAAGGAGGCGTTCAACGACGCCTTCTTGAGCCGCATCCTGCCGGCGCTCCACAATTTCAGCCCCGACGTGGTGTTGATCTCGGCCGGCTTCGACGCCCATCGCGACGATCCCCTGGCCCAGATCAGGCTGCTCGAGCCCGATTTCGCCTGGGTGACGGAGGAGCTCCTGGAGATGGCGGAGAAGCATGCCGGCGGCCGGGTCGTCTCCACGCTCGAAGGCGGCTATGACCTCGGCGCTCTCGGCCGCTCCACCGCCGCCCACGTCCAGGCCTTGATGGCGGCTGCCTCTTGAACCCCGGCGCCCGGAAGGGCTAAAGCCTGCTCCCATGGCCGACGAGACCGAGCATACCGATATCAAGGACATGAGCTTCGAGCAGGCGCTCAAGGAGCTCGAGGCGATCGTCAATCGCCTCGAGAAGGGCGACGTCGAGCTCGAAGCCTCGATCCAGATCTATGAGCGCGGCGAGGCGCTCAAGGCCCATTGCGACGCACTATTGCGCAAGGCCGAGGCGAAGGTCGAGAAAATCTCGCTCGGCGCCAATGGCGAGGCGACCGGCACCGAGCCGCTCGACGTCGACGACTAGTCAAGCGCGGCACCTCGACTATAGTCTGATCTCCGGCCAGCGGGTCTGACACAATTCGGGCGGGCTAAGAGGCTAGTTGAAACGCGGGAGCTAGGTCGGTATTGCTCCTGTCACAGACAGGAATTCAGGCCCTTTTTTTGCTGTTTTTCCGGGGATTCGATGACTGCTCAAAGCCAAACGCCGCTGCTCGATCGGGTCCGCAAGCCTGAAGATCTCCGTGCGCTGGACGACCATGAGCTGCCGGCAGCTCGCCGCCGAGCTTCGCCAGGAGACCATCGACGCCGTCTCGGTGACCGGCGGCCATCTCGGCGCCGGGCTTGGCGTGGTCGAGCTCACCATCGCGCTCCACAAGGTGTTCGATACCCCGAACGACAGGCTGATCTGGGACGTCGGGCATCAATCCTATCCGCACAAGATCCTGACCGGGCGCCGCGACCGCATCCGCACCTTGCGCCAGGGCCGTGGCCTCTCCGGCTTCTGCAAGCGCTCGGAGAGCGAATACGACACCTTCGGCGCCGGCCACTCCTCGACCTCGATCTCGGCCGGGCTCGGCATGGCCGTGGCGCGCGACCTCGCCGGCAAGACGCATAACGTGGTCTGTGTCATCGGCGACGGCGCCATGAGCGCCGGCATGGCCTACGAAGCCATGAACAACGCCGGCGCCATGGACTCCCGGCTGATCGTGATCCTCAACGACAACGACATGTCGATCGCGCCCCCGGTCGGCGCCATGAGCGCCTATCTCGCCCGCCTCATCTCCGGCGAGACCTACCGGCACTTGCGCAATTGGGCAAAGCAGCTCGCCAAGATCCTCCCCAAGGGCTGGGAGCGGCGGGCGGCGCGCGCCGAGGAATATACTCGCGGGTTCTGGACCGGCGGCACGCTGTTCGAAGAGCTCGGCTTTTATTATGTCGGCCCCATCGACGGCCATAATTTCGATCACCTGCTGCCGGTGCTGCGCAATGTCCGCGACACCGAGAATGGCCCGATCCTGATCCACGTGGTGACGCAGAAGGGCAACGGCTACGAGCCCGCCGAGGTCTCCGCCGACAAGTTTCACGGCGTCAACCGCTTCAACGTGGTCACCGGCGCGCAAGAACCGTCGAGCGGCGGGGCGCCGAGCTACACCAAGGTGTTCGCCAAAGCGCTGATCGAGGAGGCCCGCGCCGACGACAAGGTCGTCGCCATCACCGCGGCGATGCCGTCGGGTACGGGGCTCGACCGCTTCGCCGAGGCGTTCCCCGACCGTTGCTTCGACGTCGGCATCGCCGAGCAGCACGCCGTCACCTTCGCCGGCGGTCTCGCCGTCGAGGGCTATAAGCCGTTTGCCGCGATCTACTCGACCTTCCTCCAGCGCGCTTACGACCAGGTGGTGCACGACATCGCCATCCAGCATCTCCCGGTGCGCTTCGCTATCGACCGCGCCGGGCTCGTCGGCGCCGACGGGCCCACCCACGCCGGCGCCTTCGACGTCGCCTACCTCTCCTGCCTCCCAGACTTCGTGGTGATGGCCGCGAGCGACGAGGCGGAGCTGATGCATATGGTGGCGACGGCGGCGGCAATCGACGACCGGCCGTCGGCGTTCCGCTATCCCCGCGGCGAAGGTACCGGCGTCGCCCTGCCCGAACGTGGCGAGGTGCTGCCGATCGGCAAGGGGCGTATCGTGCGCGAGGGCACGGCCGTCGCCATTCTCTCACTCGGCGCAAGACTGACCGAAGCCTTGCAGGCAAGCGACCAGCTTGCCGGCATGGGACTGTCGGCGACGGTGGCCGATGCGCGCTTCGCCAAGCCGCTGGACCGGGACCTGCTGCGCCAGCTCGCACGCAACCATGAGGTGCTGATCACGGTCGAGGAAGGATCGAGCGGCGGCTTCGGCGCCCAGGTGCTGCAGGCTCTCGCCCAAGAGGGCCTGCTCGACCGCGGCCTCAAGGTGCGCACGCTCAACCTGCCCGACCGTTTCATCGAGCAGGACAAGCCCCAGGTGATGTACGAGATCGCCGGCCTTGATGCCTCGGGCATCGTCGCTACCGTGTTCGCGGCGCTCGGCAAAGATGCCCGCATCGATGCCGGCCTCAAGACCGCGATCGGCGCCGCGCGGCTCGCTTAGAGGCTACTCGACCTCGCAGTTCTTGCTGAAGGCGGTCACCGCCTCGTCGCGCCCCTGCTCGGCGAGCGTTGCCGTGGTGTCGCCCATGGTCACCGTCAGCGGTCCGGGATCGCGAAGCACCGCCAGCACCGGCTTCAGCTCGACGTCCGACGCCTCGCCGAAGGTCTTGCCGGTGGTATCGTTGAGCCCGACCTCGCCTTCGATCGGCGCCTTGGACTTGGCCGATGCGAGTTCGATGGTGAGCGGCGCGCCGGGCTTGGCGCCGGCAATCTCCTTGTGCACGTCGAGCACGATGATGCTCATGTTGTTGAAGCACGACAGCATGAAGAGCGGGCCCTTGACCGGATCGATCGGACCGTAGGCGAGGCTGGTCGAGGTGCCGTTGGTCTTCTCCGCCCAGATCATGGGCTCATCGGTCAGGGCCGCGCTCGAAGCCGCCAAGCCGAACAGCGCGGCGCCGGCCGCAGCATAGAGGCGCAGCCTCCGACGCGCCGACGGTGCAAATTGGCTAGACATGGTCGGGGGATTACCTCTTCAACGAACGCCAACACCGGCCCCTGCCAAGCGATATGGGGCGCATCCCCGCCGTTGCTAGTCGATGCGGCTAGGCTTGGCAATGCGGGGGCCTTGGCGCCCCGGCAAGACGCCGCCACGAAGCCGAGTTCAGACTTCCGAGAGGCTCAGGCCCGGGTCCGCGCCGCCGGCGAAAACGCTCCCGCCTGCATCGCCCCGATCGCCAAATCCAGCGCGCTCGTGGGCCCGAACCCTCGAAAATCGGGGTCGAACTCGTAATAGTTGCAGGTGATCTCCTCGCCGACGGTGATGTCCGTGAGGGCAAAGCCTTGGTCGAACACCCTGAAGTCGGTGTTGGGCTGCTCGCAGTGGTTCATGAACTTGCCGTCGTCGCAATCGACGATGCGCACCTCACCGACCTCGAGATGGGGATAGCTGTAGCGTGCCACGAAGTCATGCATATGGGCCGGCAGCCCGGCGAGCTCATTGACATGGACAAAGATGTCGAACTTCGGATTGAGCACCCATAACTGACTGCCTCGTGGGATCGGCTCCCCAGCGAATACGCCAAGGCCCTGGATCTGGCTTGGCGCAAGGTATGTCTTGACGAGCATCATCGCTCTTCTCTCATGTCTCCGTTCGATTGTTGGCTGGCGTTCATGGGAACGTAACGACAAAGATCACGCAAGGTTGCGGCCCGCTCCGTGAACGAGCGCGAGCGTGGCGCGCTTGCGGCGGCGGATGCGGGGCGCCTGCGCCCGCTGCAGCGCGTCGATGCGGCGTTGCAGGTAAGGCGAGAAGTGCCCGGCATAACGCACCCACAGAGCCGGATCGCGCCAGTCGTCACCGGTGACGCGGCCGCGGCAGCTCACCGATCCGCAAGCACATTCGAACTCGTCATAGGGCGAGCCGTCGCACATGGCGTAATCGATGGTGACTTCCTCGCCGGGTTCGATTGCCCGCATGGCGACGATGGCGATCTGCCCGGAGAGCCCGGCATTGGCGTCGCAACTGTGGTTGATGTAGTCCGGCGGCTCGTCGCCGGCGATCGAGGCGAGATAAAGCCCCTCCTCGACCTGGACGGTGTGACGGCGGATATCGGCCGGCAACGCGTTCAGCTCGTCGGTACCGACGATGCGTCCACTCCACACGGCAACGAGCTCGCCGGGCTCGATAAGCTCCCGAGCAAATACGGCTTTGCCGCCGGTACCGTCGCTATTTCGGACTTCACATTTGTCGGTGAGGTAAGCCGTCGTACTTTGGCTCACGAGACCTCCGCGAGTGCGCGCCGAGCGGTACGCTTCGCAGTATAGTTGGCGGTGCCGTCCGCTCCCGGTTCGTCACCCGCGCGCGAGGTTCCCCGACGCGGGTGCGAGTGTATGAAAACTGCATATGGTCATCTACAAAAAAAAGCGGCTCGACCGAATAATGGTGGATAGGGGTTTGGCCGCCACGAGGTCGCGCGCCGCCGACCTCATCCGCCTCGGCGCGGTCACCGTCGACGGCGCGACGGCGGCGAAGCCGGGCATGCTGCTCCTTCCCGACGCGGCGCTCGCCGTCGCCGCCGATGCATCGCCTTACGTGTCTCGCGGCGGGCTCAAGCTCGCGGCCGCGCTCGACGGCTTCGGCCTCGACCCCAAGGGCCTGATCGCGCTCGACATCGGCGCCTCGACCGGGGGCTTCACCGACGTGCTGCTCGCTCGGGGCGCGAGCCGCGTGTTCGCCGTCGATATCGGCAGCGGGCAACTGCACGAGCGGCTGCGGCAGGATCCACGGGTCGTCGCGCTCGAAGGAACCGACGCGCGGCGCCTCGATACGGGCCTCGTCACCGAGACGCCAGGCGCCATCGTCGCCGACTTGAGTTTCATTAGCCTGACCAAGGCGTTGCTGCCGGCGCTCCGGCTTGCCGCGCCCGGCGCCTGGCTGGTGGCGCTGGTGAAGCCGCAGTTCGAGGCGGGGCGCGAGGCGATCGGCAAAGGGGGCATCGTCCGCGATAGCGCGGCACGGGCGAGAGCCGTCGCCGCGGTGCGCGCCTTCATTGAGGCGGAACCGGGCTGGGTCGTGTTCGCGGAGATGCCCTCCCCGATCCCTGGCGGCAGCGGCAACGAGGAAATCCTGATCGGCGCCCGCCATGGCGCTTGAGGTGAGGATCGACCGGCTCGGCGCCAAGGGCGACGGCGTGGCGGACGGGCCGGACGGGCCGCTCTACGTGCCCTTCACCCTTCCCGGCGAGTTGGTCAGGGTCGCCATCAATGGCGCCCGGGCCGAGCTTGTTGCCGTCCTCGAAGCAAGCCCCGACCGCACCATGCCGGTCTGCCCTCATTTCGGGGTCTGCGGCGGGTGCGCCCTCCAGCACCTCGAGGCCAACGCCTATCTCGCCTGGAAGCGCGACCAGGTCATTGCCGCCTTCAAGGCGCGCGGGATCGAGGTGGAGGTCGAGCCGGTGCGCCCGGTGCCGCTCGCGAGCCGCCGTCGCGCGAGCTTCGCGCTCCGGCGTGGGGCCGCAAGACGTTGCTTTCGGATTTCACGCCGGGCGCTCCCACGACGTCGTCGATGTCGACGCCTGCCCGCTCGTCACGCCCGGCATTGCTTCGGCGCTGCCGAGGCTGAAGCCGATGCTGGCGCCGCTCCTCGGCGGCAGGCGGGAGATAGAAATCATGGTCACCGAGGCCGACAACGGCCTCGATGTGGTGATCGAAGGCGGCCGCGTGTCGCCGCAACAGGTCAGCGTGCTCGCCGCAAGCGCCGAGGAACTCGGCATTGTGCGCATCACCATGGACGGCGACACCGTCATGCGGCTCGCCGAGCCGGTGGTCACACTCTCAGGCGCGCGCGTCGGGCTGCCGCCAGGCGCGTTTCTCCAAGCCTCGCGCGCGGCGGAGGCCGTACTCGTCGCTCTGGTGCGGGAGGGCACGCAAGGGGCGAAGCGCATCGCTGATCTCTTCGCCGGTCTCGGCACCTTCGCCTTCGCGCTCGCGGCCTGCGCCGAGGTCGATGCTTACGAACAGGACGAGGCGGCGGTTGCGGCGCTCGCCAAGGCGGTGCGCGTCGACGCCGAAGCTGAAACCGCTCCGCGCTTCCGTCCGCGACCTGTTCCGTAGCCCGCTCGGGACGAAGGAGCTTACCCGCTACGATGCGGTCGTGCTCGATCCGCCACGCGCCGGGGCCAAGGCCCAGGCGGAGTCTCTGGCCAAGTCCAAGGTCAAGACCGTGGTGACGGTGTCGTGCAACCCCGGGATCTGCGCCCGCGACGTGCGCATCCTTGTCGACGGCGGCTTCCGCATCACCAGCATCGTCCCGGTCGATCAGTTCCTGTTCTCGCCGCATATCGAGCTCGTGGTCACGCTCGTACGTTAGCACGCCCCCTCACCCGGCTCGTCGCCTAGGGCGGCGATCCACCCGCTCCCGCGAGGGGGAGAGGGCAAGCGAGCAGCCTCATCAAATGCCCCTCTCCCCTTGTGGGAGAGGGTTTTCCGCCGCGATCTTGCGCTGCGAAGCCTTGCGCAAGTCGCATGGCGGAAAGGGTGAGGGGTGCGCAGTCTTCAGTTTTGTAGAAGACGACTCACGCAATCAGGCACGATCTTGGTCGCCGGTCCTTCGATCCGCTCGGCGAAGAACGACGCGCCATCCGAAGCCTCGAGGTTGAGCTCGACGGTGTGGGCGCCGGCGGCGCGCGCCTCCATGACAAAGCCGGCAGCAGGATAGACCGCGCCGCTGGTGCCGATGGAGATGAACAGGTCGCATGCGGCGAGCGCCGCGTAGATGCGTTCCATGTCGCGCGGCATCTCGCCGAACCAGACCACGTCCGGGCGCATCGCAGCATCGCCGCAGCGGGCGCAGCACGTCTCGATGGAGAGGTCCTCGGTCCAAGGCACGCTGGTGCCGCAAGACGCGCAGAGGGCGCGCTCGAGCTCGCCATGCATGTGGATCAGGTTGCTGGTGTCGGCCGCCTCGTGGAGCGCATCGATGTTCTGGGTCACGGTGAGGACGGTGCCGCGATGCTCGCGCTCGAGCGTGGTAAGCGCGAGATGCGCCGCGTTCGGGCGCGCTGCTTTGTGCCAGCCGCGGCGGAGATTGTAGAACTCGTGGACCTTGACCGGATCGCGGGCGAAGGCCTCCGGCGTCGCTACGTCCTCGATGCGGAAGTTCTCCCACAGCCCGCCAGGGCCGCGAAAGGTGCCGAGCCCGCTCTCGGCCGACAGCCCCGCGCCGGCGAGAATGACGATGTTGTCGTACATCTTGCGCCACATCCCCAGGCTGGAGCCCCCTCACCCTTTCCGCCAAAACCGACTTGCGGGCAAGTCGGGCGGAAAGCCCTCTCCCCAGGGGAGAGGGGAGCACGGCGCTCGCGGCTTTCACCTCTCCCCGGCGGGGAGAGGTCGGCGCGCTTGCCGCGCCGGGTGAGGGGGACAAGCCGATGCGTCTTGACCCTCGCCCCGAGGAGGGCCGCAGGTCCGTCTCGAAGGTGAGGCCTCATGCTGCGAGACGCGCTTTTTTGGGCGCTCCTCAGCATGAGGATCGATGTACGTCGGATGCCTAGCCCCTGCCGGTCTGGCCGCGGTGGCGGAGGTAATGGTCGGCCAGGACGATGGCCATCATCGCTTCGCCGACCGGCACCGCGCGGATGCCGACGCAAGGATCGTGGCGGCCTTTGGTCGAGACCTCGGTGTCGTGTCCCGCCACATCCACGGTGTGGCGCGGCGTCAGGATCGATGACGTCGGCTTCACGGCGAAGCGCGCCACGATAGGCTGCCCGGTGGAGATGCCGCCGAGGATGCCGCCGGCATTGTTGGACAGGAACTCGGGCGCGCCGTCCTCGCCGATGCGCATCTCGTCAGCATTCTCTTCGCCAGACAGCGCCGCGGAGGCGAAGCCCGCGCCGATCTCGACGCCCTTCACCGCATTGATGCTCATCAGCCCGCTCGCAATATCCTGATCGAGCTTGCCGTAGATCGGCGCGCCGAGCCCCGCCGGCACGCCCTCGGCCACGATCTCGATCACGGCGCCGCAGGACGATCCCGCTTTGCGCACCTTGTCGAGATAAGCGGCCCAGAGCTTGGCCGCCTTGGCGTCGGGCGAGAAGAACGGATTGCGCTCGACCTCCGACCAATCGAAGGTCCTGCGGTCTATGGGGTGCGGTCCGACCTGGACCAGGGCGCCGCGCACGCGCAAGCCCGGCACCACCTTCCGCGCCACGGCGCCGGCGGCGACGCGAGACGCCGTCTCCCGCGCGCTGGCGCGCCCCGAGCCACGCCAATCGCGTACGCCATATTTGGCGGCATAGGTGAAGTCCGCATGACCTGGCCGGAACTTGTCTTTGATGTCGCCGTAGTCTTTCGACCGCGCGTCCACATTCTCGATCTCGAGCGCGATCGGCGTGCCCGTTGTCACCTGCTCGCCGCTCGCCTCGTCGGTGAACACCCCGGAGAGGATGCGGACCTGGTCCGGCTCCTTCCGCTGCGTGGTGAAGCGCGACTGGCCGGGGCGGCGCTTGTCGAGATAGGTCTGGATATCGGCCACCTCGAGCGGAATGCCCGGCGGACAGCCGTCGACCACGCAGCCGATCGCCGGCCCGTGGCTCTCGCCCCAGGTGGTGATGCGGAACAGATGGCCGAAGCTATTGTGCGACATGGGTTTCTTTTAGGAGCGCGGTTAGTCGGCGTCCAGCGGCGGGAGCATAACGCCGAGTTCGCAACAAACTGTTTCCCGGGAACCGGCGCCTCCGCCATTCCGGCGAACGCCGGAATCCAGTGCGCGAAGCGCAAGGAGAATGACTGGATCCCGGCTTTCGCCGGGATGACGCCGAGGAGTGGAGCTACTCCTTGGCCACGGAGATGTCGGGGGCGTCCTCGTTCTTCATGCCGACGACGTGATAGCCGGCATCGATGTGGAGCACCTCGCCGGTGACGCCGCGGCCGAGGTCGGAGAGGAGATAGAGCGCGCCGCCACCGACATCCTCGATGGTCACGGTGCGCCGCAGCGGCGAATTATATTCGTTCCACTTCAGGATGTAGCGGAAGTCGGCGATGCCCGAGGCGGCGAGCGTCTTGATCGGCCCGGCGGAGATGGCGTTGACCCGGATGTTGCTCTTGCCGAGATCGGCGGCGAGATAGCGGACGCTCGCTTCGAGCCCGGCCTTGGCCACGCCCATCACATTGTAATGGGGCATCACCTTCTCCGCCCCGTAATAGGTGAGCGTGACGAGCGAGCCGCCATTCGGCATCAGCTTTTCGGCGCGGCGCGCGAGCGCCGTGAACGAGTAGCACGAGATCAGCATGGTCTGGACGAAATTGTCCTTGCTGGTGTCGACGTAGCGCCCGTCGAGCTCCTCCTTGTCGGAGAAGGCAACCGCGTGGACCAGAAAGTCGATGCTGCCCCAAGTGTCGGCGAGCGCCTTGAACACCGCCTCGACGCTCGCCTCGTCGGTGACGTCGCACGGCAGCACGAGCTTCGAGCCGATGTCGGCGGCGAGCGGCTCCACCCGCTTCTTGAGGGCGTCGCCCTGATAGGTCAGCGCAATCTCGGCGCCATTGTCGTGGCAGGCTTTGGTGATGCCCCAGGCGATCGAACGGTTGTTGGCGACCCCGAGCACGATCCCGCGCTTTCCCGCCATCAGCTTGGCCGCTTCGGCCATTCTTCCTCCAGCTTTGATGATGCCCGGGCTTTATAGAGCGGGGTCCACTTGGCCGGAAGGCCAATTACTCGTGACGCGGCGTCTCAATCCCCTCCCCCCTTTGAGAGGGAGGGTTAGGGAGGGGGACCCAAATCGAGTTCCGCACCCCCCTCCGCTCGCGCCGACGCGCGAGCGTGCTCCCTCTCAAGGGGGGAGCGGAAAAAAATTCCACGGGGTTGGGGTTTAGCCCGCCAGCGACCACTTGCCGTCGGCTTCGCGGCAGGCAACGCCCTCGACTTGCCTGACATAGGTGCCGAGCGAGAGCGAATAGCTGACATGGCGGCAGACCCGGCCATCGCGGTCGCGGAACACCGAAACCGCCTTGATGACGCCGGTCAGCGCGCGGGACGGGCGCCGCCACAACAGGCTGCCGCCGTCGCCAAGCTCGTTCAGGGCCACTTTGAGCGCATTCAAAGCCACGGCGCGATCGGTGGCGTCGAGCCTCGAGCGCAATTCAACGAAGCCCGCGGGCTGGGCGGCACCCTCGGCGTCGATCGACACCGAGCCGGTGCGCAAAGGCTCGTCGGCGATGAGCGCACGAGGAGCGGGCGCGCTAAGCAAAACCAAAAGCGCCCCCGCCCCCATGATGATTGGTGCGTTACGATAGAACGTACGCATAACCATTCGTCCCCCACACTGACGCCTTGCGGCGCATCCCGCACCAACTATCAACGGGAGGGAGTGTGCGCTATCAGGGTGAGTAAACCGTAAACGCCCGTGTCGGGGCGGGACCCCCGGAGCCGAGTGAGACCATGGACGACAACACCCAGGCCGGGCAGCCGGATTTCACCGCGGCCGAAGAGCCGTTCGGCCTGTTTCAGTCCTGGATGGACGAGGCCATCGCCAGCGAGCCCGACGACCCCAACGCCATGGCCGTGGCCACCGTCGATGCCGACGGCTTGCCCGACGTGCGTACGATCCTGCTCAAGGGCGCCGACGAGCGCGGCTTCGTGTTCTACACCAATCGCGGCAGCGCCAAGGGCCGCGAGCTCGAAGCGGCGCCGAAAGCGGCGCTGCTGTTCTACTGGAAGAGCCTGCATCGGCAGATTCGCATTCGCGGCCCGATCGAGCCCGTGAGCGATGCCGAGGCCGATGCCTATTTCGCCAGCCGCTCGCGGGAGAGCCGCATCGGCGCCTGGGCCTCCGAGCAGTCCCGCCCGCTCGAGAGCCGCGCCGCGCTTGAAGCCGCGGTGGCGCGGGTGACCGCCGAGTTCGCCGGCAAGGATGTCCCCCGGCCGCCTTATTGGCACGGCTACCGCGTCGTGCCGCTCGCAATCGAGTTCTGGGCGAGCGGGCCGCATCGCCTTCATGACCGCATCGTGTTCCGGCGCCCTTCGCCCCGCGCACCGTGGGTCAAGACCCGGCTCTATCCGTAGCCCCGGCGAAGGGCCTATCCTGAGCCATGGCCCAGGTCCCCGATGAAGAACGCAAAACGCTGATCCTGACCGGCGCCTCGCGCGGCATCGGCCATGCCACGGTGAAGCGGTTCTCCTCGGCCGGCTGGCGCGTGATCACCTGCTCGCGCCACGGCTTCCCGGAGGACTGCCCTTGGGAGGCGGGCCCCGAGGATCACATCCAGGTCGATCTCGCCGATCCCGGCAACACCCTTGAAGCCATCGACGTGATGAAGGAGCGGCTGAAGGCCCAAGGCGGACGGCTCAATGCTCTCGTCAACAATGCCGCGATCTCGCCGAAGGGTGAAGGCGGCGCGCGGCTCGGCACCATCGACACCGCGCACCGCGACTGGCTGACGGTGTTCCAGGTGAATTTCTTCGCGCCGCTGATGCTCGGCCGTGGGCTCATCGATGAGCTCGAGGCGGCCTCGGGTGCCGTGGTCAATGTCACCTCGATCGCGGGCTCGCGCGTCCATCCCTTTGCCGGCTCGGCCTATGCCACGTCGAAGGCGGCGCTCGCCGCCTTGACCCGGGAGATGGCCGCCGATTTCGCCCCCCGCGGCATCAGGGTGAACGCCATCTCGCCCGGGGAGATCGATACCGCGATGCTGTCGCCCGGCACCGAGAAGCTGGTCGCCGAAATCCCCATGGCGCGGCTCGGGCACCCCGAGGAGGTGGCCAAGGCGATCTATTTCCTCTGCACCGAGCAATCGAGCTACATCAACGGCACCGAGCTCTATATCGACGGCGGCCAGCACGTCTGATTTCATTGACGTGGACAGCGCTTAAGCCTGCCTTTACCTTAGCCCCTCAGCATGACCCTTCGCCTGCCGGTCTGTCCGACGGGCTTTCAGTTCCTTGTATTGCGTAGCGGGTTGGCGTCATGGGTGCGGGTGGAACGCGGGGGCGGAAGCTCCCGCTCGACGAGATTATTGTCGGCGACTGCGTCGAGGGCCTCGCGCGTCTGCCGGCGCAATCGATCGACCTCGTCTTCGCCGATCCGCCCTACAATCTTCAGCTCAAGAGCGAGTTGCTGCGGCCCAACAACTCACGCGTCGACGGCGTCGACGACGACTGGGACAAGTTCGGCAGTTTCGCGGCCTACGACGCCTTCACCCGCGACTGGCTCAAGGCCTGCCGCCGCGTGTTGAAGCCCGAAGGCGGGCTGTGGGTCATCGGCAGCTATCACAACATCTTCCGCGTCGGCGCCTCACTCCAGGATCTCGGCTTCTGGGTCCTGAACGACGTGATCTGGCGCAAGACCAACCCAATGCCGAATTTCAGGGGGCGCCGCTTCACCAATGCGCACGAGACGCTGGTGTGGGCGGCGATGGGGCCGAAGGCGCGCTACACCTTCAATTACGAGGCGATGAAGGCGCTGAACGAGGAGCTGCAGATGCGCTCGGACTGGCTGTTCCCGATCTGCTCGGGCCCAGAGCGCCTGAAGCAGAGTTGCGGCCGCAAGACCCATCCGACGCAGAAGCCGGAGGCGCTGCTTCACCGCATCATCCTCGCCTCGAGCCACAAGGGCGACGTGGTGCTCGACCCGTTCCTCGGTTCAGGCACCACGGCGGTGGTGGCGAAACGGCTCGGGCGGCGCTTCATCGGCATCGAGCGCGAAGAGGCCTATGCGGACGCGGCGCGGACGCGCATCGCCGCGGTGGCACCGCTCACCGCCCGCTCGGTCGAGACCGTGCGCGGCAAGCGCGGCGAAGCGCGCATCCCGTTCGGCGCGCTGGTGGAGATCGGTCTGATCGCGCCGGGCACCGTGCTTTGCGACGCGCGTGCGCGCCACGAGGCCGAGGTCCGTGCCGATGGCAGCATCGCCTCCCAGGGCGCCCAAGGGTCGATCCACAAGATCGGCGCTCACGTGCAGGGCGCGACAGCCTGCAACGGCTGGACCTTCTGGCACTATGAGGCGGGCGGCACCCTCAAGCCGATCGACGTTTTGCGCGAGCGGGCACGGCGGGAGCTCGAGCCCTCCGCCTAGCGCGCGTCTCCGGCTCGAGTGCGTGCGCGAGCACTTTCCGCATCAGGCTCGGCAGCGCCGCCCCGTGCAGATCGCGCACATGAACCCAACGGCAGCGCTCTGCTGACGCGGCGCCGGTGAGCGCCCCATCGAGGCCGGCCTCGGCGCACAGCACCTCGAGCACGAGATGGAAATGGGTGAAGGTGTGCTCGACGCGGCCGGTCGTCTTGTGCCATTCGGTACCAATGGGCGCGTGCGCGTCGACCTCGGTCGCGCGAGGCGCACTCTTGGCCCATGGCGTCGACGGCACCTCGAGCATGCCGCCGAGGAGCCCCTTTAGCGGTCGCTCCCGCAGCAGCACGGCGCCGTCCGCTCTCAGCACCACGAAGGCGACGCCCCGCCGGATCGGCCGCTCCGCCTTCTCGTCGCGATAGGGCAGGACATCGGCGAGGCCCTCAGCGAATCCAGCGCAAAGCGCCCGCACCGGACACAGCCCGCAAGCCGGCCGGCGCGGGGTGCAGATGGTGGCGCCGAGATCCATCAAGCCTTGCGCGAAGTCGCCGGCGTGCTTGTTCGGCGTGAGGCTTTCGGCGAGCGTCCTGATCTCGGCCTTGGCCGCCGGCAGCTTCGTGGTCACGGCAAAGACCCGAGCCACCACGCGCTCGATATTGCCGTCGACAGGGGTGGCGCGCGCGCCGAAGGCGATGGCCGCGATCGCCGCGGCGGTATAGCCGCCGATGCCCGGCAGCGACCTCAAGCCGGCTTCGGTCTCCGGGAAGCGGCCGGCGTGGCGCCCCGCAACCTCCCGGGCGCAGGCGTGCAGGTTCCTGGCGCGCGCGTAATAGCCGAGCCCGGCCCAGGCGGCGAGGACCTCGCCGAGCTCGGCCTCGGCGAGCGCCCTCACGTCGGGCCAACGGCGGAGGAAGTCGGCGTAGCGCGGCAACACCGCCTTGACCGTGGTCTGCTGCAGCATGATCTCGGAGAGCCACACCCGAAAAGGATCAGCCCGCGCCCCTGGCGGCGCGCGCCACGGCAGATCGCGCCGCTCGCGGTCGTACCAGCCAAGGAGCGCTTCGGCGAAATCCTCGTTGTGCAAATCCGGTGCTCCCGTGGCCTGACCGTCCCCCTCGCATGGTGTAGGATCGAAGCCGGCGAAGGCAAGGACGGGGCTTCCACCCCTCCACCGGAATCGGGGCGCCATGGGTGACAACGACCGCAAGACTTGGGTCAAGGGCGCGCGCGGGGCCACGGCCATCGGCGCGTTCGTGGCGCGGATGCTGGACCCGATCGCCCGCGCCCGCGGCTTCGCCACCACCGCGCTTCTCACCGAGTGGCCGGCGGTGGTCGGTGCCGACCTCGCCCAGTTCACGAACCCCGACAAAGTGATCTGGCCGCGGCGGAACGACGATCCGGAGGGCAAGGACAGGATCAGCGGCTGGCGCACCGAAGGCGCAACCCTGGTACTGAAGGTCGATGGCCCCCGCGCCATCGAGGTCCAGCACCAGGCCGAGCAGATTCTGGACCGGGTCAACCGCTATTTCGGCTATCGGGCCATCGCCCAGCTCCGGTTCCTGCAAGCGCCGCTCCATCGCGAGGCCCCTCTCCCCGCGGCCCCGGCCGCGCCGGAGCCAGTTTCAGGTGCCGACTTGCCGGTCGCCGAGGCCATCGACGATCGGGGCCTCGCGGACGCCTTGCGGCGCCTCGCCGCGGGCGTCAAAGCGGACTTCACGAGGCGTTGACAGGCGCTTCCGCTTTGGCCGCTCATGCCATAAACAACAGGCTCAGGGGAACCCGAGGCCGGGGGTCGGCCTACCAGAGAACGCGATGATGCGAGTGGAGGACAGCCAGTGACGGAGACCGAGAAGCCAGCCCAGAAGAGCAATACCTTGGTGCTTCTGCTCGGGGGGGTCGTCGCCGTGGCGCTCGCCGTCGGCATTTATGCCTATCGCGGCGGCTTCGATCAGCCGAGTGCCAGGGTCGCGGACAAGGACAAGGTCGACCCCACCGTCAGCGCGCTGATGGCGCCGGGTCCCTTCCCCGACATCGTGGTCGGCTCGGCCGATGCGCCCACGACCATCGTCGAATATGCCTCGATGACCTGCCCGCACTGTGCGCAGTTCCAGACCGAGGTGTTCCCGCAGCTCAAGACCAAATATATCGACACCGGCAAGGTCAAATACATGCTGCGCGAGTTCCCGCTCGACAATCTCGCCGCGGCGGCCTTCATGCTGGCGCGCTGCTCCGGCAACGACCGCTACTATCCGATGGTCGACGCCCTGTTCTCGACGCAGGAAACCTGGGCCGTGCCTGGCGCCGACGGCAAGGAGCGCCTGCTCCAGATTGCGCGCCAAGCCGGCATGTCGAAGGAGCAGTTCGACAAGTGCCTCGAAGACCAGGACCTGTTCAAGAAGATCGTCGAGACCCGCTCGATCGCCCACGACAAGTTCCAGGTGGATTCGACGCCGACCTTCTTCATCAACGGCACGCGGCTCAAGGGCGACCATCAGCTCAAGGATTTCCAACTGGCGTTTGGCGAGACCCCGGCCGAGGATAAGACCGAGGGCGCCAAGCCTGAGGGCGGCGCCACCACAAGTCCGATGCCCGACGGGACGCCGGCTCAGGGTCAGTAGCGGCAGAGACGGGGGACGATGAGACGGGCAGCAGCCTCAAGCCTGATTGCCGCCTGCATCGCGCTCTCCGGCTGCGGCGGCGCGGTGACCGCGGACGCCGTCGTCGATAAGAAGCTCAACGTGCCGCCGGCCGCGGAGCTGATGCAGGACGGCCCGCTCGGCGAGCGCGCGCTCGGCAATCCCAACGCCCCGGTCACGGTGATCGAATACGCGTCGCTGACCTGCCCCCACTGTGCCCACTTCCAGCGCGACGTGTTCCCACGGGTGAAGAAGGAATATATCGACACCGGCAAGATCCGCTTCATCGTCAGGGAGTTTCCCATCGGCCACACCTCGGGCACGGCGGCGATCGTCAATCGCTGCGCCCCTGCCAACAAATATTTCTCGCTGTTCAACGCGTTCCTGCTGCGGCAGCCGGAATGGGTGAGCCAGGAGGTGCGCCGCGATGCCATCTATGCGGTGGCCAAATCGAGCGGCATGACGCGACAGGAGTTTGACAATTGCCTCGCGAATCAAACCATTATCGACGGGCTCACGGAGGTGAAGCAGCGGGGGCGGAAATTTGGCGTGATCGGCACGCCGACCTTCTTTGCCAACGGCCGCAAGGCGCAAGGCACCATCACCTTCGAGGAGTTCAAGGCTCTGGTCGAACCGTCGTCGCCGTCGTGACGCGCGGGCTTCGCCGGTTCGAGCATTGATCGCGCGCGTTGCTGTTTTCACGAGCTAGGGCGACATCAACGTGAAGATTACCCGTCTTCGCCTTTTGGGCTTCAAGTCCTTCGTCGAGCCGACCGAGATCCTGATCGAGCCGGGCTTGACCGGCGTCGTCGGTCCGAACGGCTGCGGCAAGTCGAACCTGCTCGAAGCGATGCGCTGGGCCATGGGCGAGACCTCCTACAAGAGCATGCGCGGCTCGACCATGGAGGACGTGATCTTCGGCGGCTCGCAGAGCCGGCCGTCGCGCAACTCCGCCGAGGTCACGCTGTTCGTCGACAACAGCGCCCGGACCGCGCCTGCCGAATTCAACGACACCGACACGCTCGAAGTGACGCGGCGGATCGAGCGCGAAGCCGGTTCCGCCTACCGGGTCAACGGCAAGGACGCGCGCGCGCGAGACATCCGGCTCTTGTTCGAGGACGCCGCCACCGGCGCCCGCTCCCCTGCCCTGGTTCGCCAGGGACGCATCGGCGAGATCGTCAATGCGGCGCCGCAGGAACGGCGGCGCGTGCTCGAGGATGCCGCCGGCATCGCCGGGCTGCACAGCCGCCGCCACGAGGCCGAGCTTCGCCTCAAGGCGACGAAGTCCAATCTCGAGCGCTTGGGCGACCTCATCGGCCAGCTCACCTCGCAATTACAGGCGCTGAAGCGCCAGGCGCGCCAGGCCCAGCGCTACCGCGAGATCTCCGGCAAGATCCGCGAGGCCGAGGCTTTGCAGCATCACCTGCATTGGGTCTCGGCCTGCGCCCATGTCGAGCAGGAAGAGGCGGCGTTCCAGGTCGCGCTCGGCGCCATGGCGCAGGAGACCAAGGCCGAGGCCGAGGCGCTCCGCGAGCAGGCCGGTGCCGCCGACAAGCTTCAGCCGTTGCGCGACGAGGAAGCGGCTCGCGCCGCGGTGCTGCATCGCCTGAGTGTCGAGCGCGACGCGCTCGAGCGCGAGGAGGCCCGGGCCAAGGCCCGGCAGACCGAACTCGAGACGAGACTGGCGCAGGCCTCGCGCGACCTCGCCCGCGAGGAAGAACACATCGCCGAAGCCGAAGGTCAGCTCCGCCGCCTCGAGCAGGAGGCGAAGCGGCTCGCCGAGGCGAGCGTCCGCGACCATGAAGAGCCCGAATTGCGCGAGGCTGCGGCCGAAGCGGCAGCTTCATTGGCCACGGCCGAAGGGGCGCTCAGCGCGGCCACCGAGGATCTCGCCCGGGCGCGCGCCGAGCGCCGCCGCATCGACAACGAGCAAGTCGCGCTCGAGCAGCGCATCGCGCGGCTCGAGACGCAAGGGCGTGACATCGCCGAGGAGCTGGCGAAGCTCGAAGGCGTTGCCGGCAACGCCGCCACCATGCTGAAGCTCAACGGCGATCTCGCCAGGCTGTCGGCCCTCGTCGACACGGTTGAGAGCGAGCTTGCCGCAGCCGAGGCGGCGGAGGACGCCGCCCATGGCCGCGAGGCCGAGACGCGGGGCGCGGCGTCGCGCCTGAGCCTTGCGGCGCAGGAGCTGCAGACCGAACTCGCGACCTTGCTGAAATTGCTGCAGCCCGCCGCAGGCGGCGGCTTTACCCCGATCGTCGAGGATGTCCGCATCGCCTCCGGCTACGAGGAGGCGGTGGCCGCGGCGCTCGGCGACGACCTCGACGCCGCGAGCGACGAGGCGGCGCCGGTGCATTGGCGCGTGACCGCAAGTGGCGACGAGGATCCGGGCTTGCCGGCGGAGGCCACGCCTCTCAGCCAGTATGTCGCCGCGCCCCGGGCGCTTGAGCGGCGCCTGAGGCAGATCGGCATCGTCGACCGCAGCGTCGGCAAGGCGCTGCAAACGCGGCTCAAGCCAGGGCAGCGGCTCGTCTCAAGGGAAGGCGATCTCTGGCGCTGGGACGGCTACAGCCTTGCCTCAGGCTCGGCCACGGCCGCCGCCGCGCGTCTCGTGGAGCGGAGCCGGTTGGAGGCGCTGAAGACCGAGGCGAGTGAGGCTGCAAGCCGGCTTGAAGCCGCCGAGGTGAAAGCCGCGACGGCGCGGGCCGCGGCCGAAACCGCGAGCGACGCCACCAAGGCGCTCCGCCACCAGGTGCGGGAGACGCGCGATGCGCTTGGCCGCACCCGTGACGCCATCGCCGCCGCCGAGCACGAAAGCCTCGTCCACAGCAAGCAGCTCGGCGCCCTTGCCGAGGCCAACACCAGAACCATCGCCGGCCTCGATGAGGCGCGCGAGGCCCTGGCCCGAACCCTCTCGGCGGGGCTCGAGCTCGCCGCTCTCAACGCCCTCGAAGAATCCCTCGAGCGGGCGCGGGGCGATGCTACCGAAAGCCGCTCGGCCCATGCCCGCGCCGAAGCGGCGCTGCAAGGCTTCGAGCGCGAGGTTCGCCTGCGGCAGGAGCGGCTCGAAGCCATTGGCGCCGAGGAGGAGCTGTGGCAGACCCGCATCGCCAAGGCGCGGGAGCAGATCGAGACCTTGCGCGCGCGGGAGACCGAGACGCGAAACGATCTCGCGGCGCTCGCCAATCTTCCGGCGGAGATCGAGGCGCGCCGCGGGCGCCTGCTCGACGCCGTCGCCGCCGCCGAACAGGAGCGCAGCAAGGCGGCCGACGATCTCGCCCGCGCCGAGACCGAGCTGAAAGCGCGGGACAAGGCGCTCCGCGAAGTCCAGGAGCGGTTGTCGGCGGCGCGCGAGACCCGCGCCCGTACCGAGGCGAGGCTCGAAGGCGCGCGCGAGCGGCGGAGCGAGGCGGCTCACGCCATCCGCGAGCAACTCGATTGCGCCCCTGAAGCCTGCCTCGCGCTCGCCGGGGTCAAACCGGGCGCCGTCCTCCCCGAGCTTGCCGAGGTCGAGGCGCGGCTCGGCAAGCTCAAGGCGGACCGCGAGCGCCTCGGCGGCGTCAATCTCAGGGCCGAGGAGGAGGAGGCCGAGCTCTCAGCCCAGCTCGAGGAGATGGAGCGCGAGCGCGCCGACGTCGAGCAGGCGATCGCCAGGCTCCGCCAAGGCATCTCCAATCTCAATCGCGAGGGCCGCAAGCGGCTGCTCGAAGCCTTCGCCACGGTGGACGCCCATTTCCGTCACCTGTTCCAGACCCTGTTCGGCGGCGGCACCGCCGAGCTGAAGCTTGTCGATTCCGACGACCCCTTGGACGCCGGGCTCGAGATCCTCGCCTGCCCGCCGGGAAAACGCGCCCAGGTGCTGACGCTGCTTTCTGGCGGCGAGAAGGCGATGACGGCCATGGCGCTGATCTTCGCTGTGTTCCTCACCAACCCCTCGCCGATCTGCGTGCTCGACGAGGTCGATGCGCCGCTCGACGACGCCAATGTCGAGCGCTTCTGCACCTTGATGGAGGAGATGGCGAAGGAGACCGACACGCGGTTCCTGATCATCACCCACCATCCTTTGACCATGGCGCGCATGAGCCGGCTGTTCGGGGTCACCATGGGCGAGCGCGGGGTTAGCCAACTCGTCTCCGTCGATCTCGAGACCGCCGAGCGCTTGCGCGACGCGAGCTAGCCGCGGCGCGATCCCACCACCGAGAACATCGGCATCAGGCGGTCTGGGACCAGGGTGTGACGGTGCTGATGCATCGACACTTGCTGGTCCTCGAACCCAAGCACGCCGAGATAGCGCGTAAAAAATTCCGGGGTGAACCGCCACCAAGTATGCCAGGTGTCATTTTCCGGCGACGGCACTAGCTCGCAAACGGGCCCGGTCAGCGCGGGATGGTAGAGCTCGGTGATGACGATCGATTGGGCGCGCTTGGCGCATTCGGCAATGATTCCGGCCGGGTTCTGACAATGCAGCAACACCGACGCCAAAACCGCTACGTCGAAGTACCCGAGCTCCGGCAGATTGTAGATGTCGGCGTAGATCACTCGCGCCTTGGACTTGTTGGCCGCATGGTTGAACCAGAAGCTGTTCTTGAGGCGCGGCATGCCGGCGATCTGCTTCTCTCGGAGTGGCGCCAGGAACGGCTCGGGAAAGGGCACGAAGTCCCAGCCGACCTCATCGGGGATGTCAACGGCGACGATTTCGGCGCCGCGCCGTTCCATTTCGATGGTGAGGAAGCCACTCGCCGGACCGATTTCCAGCACGCGCTTGCCGGCGAAATCGATATGGCCGAGATAGTCGTCGACCGTTCGGCGCAAATCCCAGAGGCCGACGATCTCGCCCACTCCCGGAATGTCCATGGAATGGTAGAAGTCACAGTCGCCCAAGGTGAGTGAGGCCGGCGGCGAGGCATAGGGAGGATTAGCCGGGGCGGTCATAATGGCTTTGCCTCCAGGCTTGGTGGCGTGGTGCGGGCCCCAGCAGTCTACCAGTATTCCGGCGGTGTTTTGGGCCCGGCGCGGGGTCCTTGACAGGCCTAAATCCCAAACTAAAGTGCGCCGCCAAGCTTGGGACCAGCCGGTCTTTCTAGCCGTTCCCCCTAAGATCGAGCACCGATATGGCGGGAGCCGTCAATGACCCGGGTCGCGGGACAAGCGACCGCGAGACCGAGGCCATTAAGCGGCGCTTGCACGATCTTGAGGGCCGGGTTCGTGACGCCCGCGAGCGCCACGGAACGGGCCCGAAGGAGCCCGAGGCGCGGGGGGCGGCGATGGGCCAGGCGGTCAAGCTTTCGACCGAGATGATCGCGGGCGTCGCGGTCGGGGGCTTCATCGGTTGGTGGCTCGATCGCGTGCTCGGCACCGCGCCGTTCCTGATGGTGCTGTTCCTGCTCTTGGGCGGGGCCGCGGGGATCATCAATGTGGTGCGGAGCGCGCAGAGGCGGCAGGCGGAAGCGGGTCCGCTGCCGGGCAAGGATCTCCCCGCAGACGACGATGACGACTAGGAGCTTTGCAAGTGGCTGAGCCGCCCGGACTGGAAATGTGGAGCATACGGCGCAAGGCGGGTCCCACCTGCCGAACCCCATGCACCAATTCGAGATTGAGCGGATTGTCCCGCTCAAGCTGTTCGGCCTCGATGCCTCCTTCACCAACTCGGCGCTGTTCATGGTCATCGCCGCGCTCTTGATCACCGCCTTTACCCTGTTCGCCATGCGCCGGCGCGCGCTGGTGCCGTCGCGGCTCCAGTCGACGGCGGAGATGTCCTACGAATTCGTGGCCAGCATGGTGCGCGACAATGTCGGCACCGACGGCATGAAATATTTCCCGTTCGTGTTCACGCTGTTCATGTTCGTGCTGACGCTGAACATGCTCGGCATGGTGCCCTACTCCTTCACCGTGACCAGCCACATCATCATCACCTTCGCGCTTGCCGCCTTCATCTTCCTCGGCGTGACCTTGATCGGCTTCATCAAGCATGGGCCGAAATTCCTCAAATTCTTCGTGCCCGACGGCGTGCCCTTCTTCATGCTGCCGCTGCTCGTGGTCATCGAGGTGATCTCCTATCTGACGCGGCCGTTGAGCCTCTCGGTTCGGCTGTTCGCCAACATGATGGCCGGCCACACCATGCTGAAAGTGTTCGGCGCCTTCGTCGTCGCGCTCGGCGTGCTCGGCGGCTGGGCCGCGCTCGGCTTCATGGTCGCCTTCACCGGCCTCGAGATCCTGGTCGCGTTCCTCCAGGCCTATGTGTTCGCCATCCTCACCTGCATCTATCTCAACGACGCGCTGCACATGCATCATTAGCGCGTCGTCAATCTGTCACCCGCAACAGCAATCCTTGAAGGGGAGAGTGAAATGGATCCATCAGCAGCAAAATTGATCGGCGCAGGCCTTGCCTCGATCGCGCTCGTCGGCGCCGGCGTCGGCATCGGCACCATCTTCGGCAATTACCTGCAAGGCGCGCTCCGCAATCCATCCGCGGCGCCGGGGCAGTTCGCCAACCTGCTGCTCGGCTTCGCGCTTGCCGAAGCCACCGGCCTGTTCGGCCTCGTGGTGGCGCTGATCATCCTGTTCGTGTTCTAAGCTTAGGTCTAAGCACGCCAGGGACTCGAACGATGCCGCAACTCAACCCGCTCGACTGGGCGCCGCAGCTGATCTGGCTCGCCATCACCTTCAGCATTCTCTATTTGCTGATGAAGTGGGTGGCGCTGCCGCGGATTGGCAGCGTCATCGAGATGCGGCGTCAGCGCATCGCCGGCGACCTCGAGACCGCGGAGCGGCTTCGCCGCGAGACCCAGGAAGCGATCGCCGCCTACGAGCAGGCGCTGGCCGAGGCCAAGGCCAAGGCGCATGCCATCGCCGACGAGGCGCGCAACAAGCTGAAAGATGAAGTCGCCGCCGAGCGCGCCGATCTCGAGCGCGAGCTTCCGCCAAGGCGATAGAGGCGGAGGCGCGCATCGACGCCGCCAAGACGTCCGCGCTCAAGGATGTGAACGCGGTCGCGGCCGAAACAGCGGCGGCGATCGTGCAGCGGCTGATCGGGGTCGCCCCGGCCAAGCCGGACCTCGCTTCGGCGGTCGAAGCGGCGCGCAAGGAGTGACCATGGAATTCATCTTCGAGCCTGAATTCTGGGTCGCGGTCTCGTTCTTCCTGTTCGTCGGGCTCGTGCTCTATCTCGGCGTCCACAAGAAGATTGCGACCGCGCTCGACGCGCGCGCGGCGCTGATCGCCAAAGAGCTCGACGAGGCGCGGCGCTTGCGCGACGAAGCCGAGAAGGTGCTCGCCGACTATAAGCGCAAGCAGGGCGAGGCCGTGGCCGAGACCAAGAACATCGTCGATCTTGCCGTGAGAGAGGCCGAGGCCCTGGCCGCCGAGACGCGGAAGTCGGTGAAGGAGCATTTCGACCGGCGCATGAAGCTCGCCGAGGACAAGATCGCCCGCGCCGAACAGGACGCGGTGCGCGAGGTCAGAAGCGTCGCCGTCGATGCCGCGGTCGCCGCGGCCCAAAGCCTGATCGCGAAGAACCTCACCGCCGAGGGGGCCGGCAAGCTCGTGGCGGAGAGCATCGACGCGCTCAAATCCAAGCTGAACTGAAGTCTTTTCCTGGGCGCCGGTGTCGGCTCACGGGCCCTGCCGCAGCACGATCTGCATCGCCTCGAAGTCGAAGGTGACCGCATAGGGCTTGAAGAAGTCATGCCCGACCATGCCGGCGAGATGGAAGCCGAAGCTCATTTCCCACGGGAACGGCCCATCGTAGAGGCCCGGGACGTCGTGCTCCTCGATGTCGCCGAGGGACAGCTGACCGACGGTGTAGGGCACGATCTTCAGCTTCCCGCCTCCACCCGCGCCTTCGTAAGCCTTGCCCTGCTCGAGCTTGATGTCGGCGTCCTTGATCACCAATTCCGCGAGTTTGACCCCGGCACCGGCAAGCCCCGTGTCGACGAACAGGAGCGTTGGTGGCAGGGTCTCCACCCGGCCCCAGCCCACCATGAAGTGGTCGCTCGCCATCCAGATCGGAACCGTGACGCTCTTCGTCGATGGCTCCGCCGCGAATTGCTCGCGGGCCGCCGCCGTTTTCCGGCGCAGCACCAGCTCACCACGTGGATAATCGAGGGTGGCGAGGAAATGGTAGAACAGCGTCGTGCCGATGACGCCGTCGATGCGCTTGACGCCAAGGCCCTTTGAGAGTTGGCGGAGCGGGAGCGTTACCACGGGCAGGTTCTTGACGATCCAGTCGCCAATGGTGAGGGACGAGATGCGCGACTCCCCGACGCTGGCATGCTCGCCGCCGGAGAATGTGCCTTGCACTTCCCCGAATTGCGGCAGGCCGAGTTCCTTGGCGAATTCCGGGTCGAGCGCGACTTCCGAGCCGCCGGTGTCGATGAAGAACGTGACCTCATCGCCGCCATTGACGCGCACGCTCACCACCGGCAACGGACCCGTGCCGATGAATTTCAGGCTGGTCGCTTCGCCGGCGGCTTCGATCTCATAGGGCGTCTCTCCCTTGAAACTCTCCAGCATGGCGACGTTCAAGGTCGGGTATTGCTCGATCAGCAGCTTGTTGGTGCCGACATCAACGCCGTTCAGCGCCGCCGCGGCCCGTTGGAAATCGTCGCTCCGATAATAGGCTTCGGCCAGCATGACCTTGGCGTCGGCATCGTCGGGACGGAGCGCGATGGCCTTCTTCAGCCAGCTCTCCGCCTCGTCGAGCCGATTGGCAAGGAGCGCGACGCGTCCGAGCTGGAGGACCGCCGTATGATCTTTGGGATCTTTCGCGGCGAGTTGCGCGTAGATCTTGCCGGCTTCGGCAAAGTCCCCCGCTTTGAACAGCTGCTCCGCGGCGGCGCTCACCGCTGGTTTCGGCTCGGACGCCGCTTGCCCTGCGAAACCGAACGGCGCGAGGAGCACGGCGAGCGCGAGACACATCCCGGCGGATTTCATGCGGCACTCCCGCTGTCGTGGCGACACCCGCGGGGACGATCCCGGGCCTTGCGCCTCCCGTTACTTGTAGTAGCCGACGCCGCAGACCTGGTCGTCGACCTTGGTGTAGAAGGTGGACTTTGCCGCCGGCTGTGTCGGAGCCAGGACGCGGCCAGTAATAGTCGATCTCGCTGACCGTCCCTGCGGTCGCGGTGTCCAATATCGTCTCGCCGAAGGCGAAGCCATTCACGTCCTTGATGTCGCGCAGTTGCTCGCCTTTCGCGGTCGGATGCGCGGTCTCGATGCCGTCGGCGGCATTGGCGCAGAACACATAAAGGTCGCGGTCGCGAAAGGCGCCGCCGGCCTCGTTGAACATCTGAAGCGCCTTGGCCTTGTCGGCTTTCACCGCGGCGACGGCCTTGTCGAGCAGCGCTCTCGCATCGTCCTTGGTGGCGTATTCGCCAGGCGGCTCCGCGGCGACAGCCGCCGTGCCGAGCAAAATGAGAGACGCCAACGCCAAAGCGAGCTTGTGCATCACGGCGATCCTTATCCGGGGCCCTGGCCGGGGCCGAAGGCGACGAACACTTTGTAATCCTGAACCCTGGTGCCCATGGCCACGGGGAAGGAGATCTCCTTGACCACGGAAAAATATCCCACCGGGTTCTGCTGCTGGATCATGGTCGAGACCTGCATCGCGTCTCTGGCAAGCACGCGCCGGTTGGCATCGGCAACCTTGACGCTGATCGGCAGCGTCACCGGCCCCGGCTTCCCTTTCGGTCCGAGCAGGACGCGGCCGGCGACGCCGTATTTGACCACGACGCGATCGCCATAGAACTGGCATTCGCGGGCGAGCTTGGTGATCTCGCCGCGGTGGATGATGGCTTGGGCATCGTTGGTGTGGCCGGCTTCATAGAGGGTGACGAGACGGTCGTGAGGCCAGGCCACCACCGGCGGGCATTGGTTGTTCCCGGGGCCATTGAGGGCCGGGACGACGGCCGCGGCGTTGGCGGCAACGCCGGGAGCAGGCGGCAGCGGCGCGCCGGGATCGTCCCCCGACTTGAATGGGTTGGAGATGCTGGAGATGGCGCAAGCCGTGAGCAGCAGGCCGGCCGCGAGCACGGAGGCTCCGCGGCACAGAGGCAGCAGCCAAAGGGCGCAAGAACGCTTCAACTTATCCCCGTCCTCAGCTTGACACGCCGGGCGTCCCCGCCTGATATGCCGCGGAACAGCGCCCACGAAGGCTTCGATGAGGTCCTTGACGCCGGTTGCCCAGAATTGGGTGCCAAACTAATCCCAGTCCGGAGGCCCGACAAGGCCCGACTTGCGCAGAATTTCAGCCGTTTAGCACCGATTCCAGGACGCCGATGACCGGCATTTGCGACGAGATCAGGCCGAACGCAGGCCTCCTCCCCTTGACCATCTATCTCGCGGCGCCGCGGGGCTTCTGCGCCGGCGTCGACCGCGCCATCCAGATCGTCGAGCTGGCGCTCGCCAGATATGGCGCGCCAGTCTATGTGCGTCACGAGATCGTCCATAACCGCCACGTGGTGGAATCGCTCCGAGCCAAGGGCGCCATCTTCGTCGAAGAATTGGACGAAATCCCGGACACCGATGCGCCCGTGATCTTCTCCGCCCACGGGGTGCCGAAATCGGTGCCTGAGGCGGCGCGGCGCCGCCGCCTGTTCTATCTCGACGCCACCTGTCCGCTGGTCTCCAAGGTCCATAGCGAGGCCGAGCGGCTCCACCAGTCCGGGCGCGAGGTGCTCCTGATCGGCCACGCCGGACACCCCGAGGTGCTCGGCACCATGGGCCAATTGCCGCGAAGGCGCGGTCCATCTCATCGAGACCATCGCCGACGCCCTGAGGTTCCAGCCGAAGGACGAAGGGGCGCTGGCCTACACCACCCAGACCACGCTCTCGGTGGACGACACCCGGGCCATCGTCGATGTCCTCAAGGAGCGCTTTCCGGAAATCGTCGGCCCGCGCAAGGACGACATCTGCTACGCCACGACCAACCGCCAGGAGGCGGTGAAGAAGATCGCCGCCGCTTGCGAGCGCATGATCGTGGTCGGTTCGCCCAACAGCTCGAACTCGCTCCGCCTGGTCGAGGTGGCCGAACGCGCGGGCTGCCCGCGCGCGATGCTGTTGCAGAGCGCGGCCGAGATCGACTGGGACGACTTCGCCGGCATCAGCCGGCTCGGCATCACCGCCGGCGCCTCGGCGCCGGAGAACCTGGTCCAGGAGATCATCGACGCCTTCACGGCGCGGTTCGCAGCGCGGGTCGAGCCGGTGGTGACGGCAGCCGAGGACGTCGTCTTCAAGCTGCCGCGCGAACTCAGAGACAAGTCGGCGCTCTAGCATGGCGGTCTACACGGAGGTCGCCGACGAGGAGCTTGCCGACTTCATCGCCGGCTACGACATCGGCGCCCTCACGTCCTGCAAGGGCATTGCCGAGGGCGTCGAGAATTCCAACTACCTGATCCAGACCGAGGCCGGGCGCTATATCCTCACGCTTTACGAGAAGCGCGTGGCCAGGGAGGACCTGCCCTATTTCCTCGCGCTGATGGAGCATCTCGCCGCGCGCGGCATCTCCTGTCCGCTGCCGGTCCACGACCGCGAGGGCCGCAATTTGCGCGAGCTCGCCGGGCGACCTGCGGCGTTGATCACCTTCCTCGACGGCGTCTCGGTGCGGCGCGCCGGGATCGAGCAATGCGGCAGCCTCGGAGAAGCCCTGGCGCGGCTCCATCTTGCCGGCGCCGACTTTCCCTTGCGGCGGGCCAACAGCCTCTCCTTGGCCGGCTGGCCGCCGCTGTTCGCGGCCATCGCCGACCGTGCCGACGGCATCATTCCGGGGCTTCGCGGCGAGGTGACACGAGAGCTTGCGGATCTCGAGCAGCGCTGGCCGAAAGGATTGCCGGAGGGGGTGATCCACGCCGACCTTTTTCCCGACAACGTGTTCTTCCTCGGCTCGAGGCGTCTCGGGCCTGATCGACTTCTATTTCGCCTGCAACGACATGCTCGCCTACGATGTCGCCGTCTGCCTCAACGCCTGGTGCTTCGAGACCGATGCGAGCTTCAACGTCACCAAGGCGCGGAGCCTGCTGCAAGCTTACGAGCGCGTGCGCCCCTTGACCGCGGCGGAGCTCGAGGCGCTGCCGGCGCTCGCCCGCGGTGCCGCGCTCAGATTCCTCCTGACCCGGAGCTATGACTGGCTCAACACCGACGGCGAGGCCCTGGTGAAGCGGAAGGACCCGAGCGAATATCTGCGCAAGCTCAGATTTCATCGCGGCGTCAAGTCCTACCGCGACTATGGGCTCGGGGAGCACTGAGGGTTGAGCGCGAAATCGAAGGTGGTGATCCACACCGACGGCGCCTGCTCGGGCAATCCCGGGCCTGGAGGCTGGGGCGCGATCCTCGAATCGGGATCCCATCGCAAGGAGCTCAAGGGCGGCGAGGCGCTCTCCACCAACAACCGCATGGAGCTGACCGCGGCGATCATGGCGCTCGAGGCGCTGAAAGCGCCCGTCCGAGGTCGAGCTCTACACCAACTCGAATTATCTCCGCGGCGGCATCACCAGCTGGATCAAGGGCTGGAAGAAGAACGGCTGGCGCACCGCCGACAGGAAGCCGGTGCGCAATATCGAGCTATGGCAGCGCCTGGAACAGGCGGCGTTACGGCATCAGGTCAGCTGGCATTGGGTCAAAGGCCATCACGGCCATGACGACAATGAGCGTGCCGACGAGCTCGCGCGCGAGGGCATGGCGCCCTTCCTCGGTCGCAAAGCGGGCGACGGAGGGCCACTGATGCCGCGAGTCTGGCTTCCCCTCCCCCCTTGAGGAGGATAGGGAGAGGGTCAGGAAACCACCCCCTCACCCTTCCCGCCATGCGACTTGCTTCGCATGATCTCGGCGGAAACCCCTCTCCCGCAAGGGGAGAGGGGAAGCTGATCCTGATGAGTCTTGCCGTATTTCAGTGGTGGTGGGCCGAAACGCTCTTGGCCAATTCCGACAACAGATCGGTGGTCGCCGAACTGCCGATGTCGCCCAGGCTGAGCATGCCGACCATCCGCTTGCTCTTGTTGATCACCGGCAACCTGCGGACCTTCAGCGTCTCCATATGCCGCACCGCCTTGGCGAGATCGTCGTCCTCGCGGCAGCAATGGATGCCTTCGGTCATGACGTCGCGGGCTGTGCTGCGGTGAGCATCGAAGCCGTTCTGCGCCACTCCGTTGCAGACGATGTCGCGGTCGGTCACCATGCCGATCAGCTTGTCGTCCTCTCCAATCGGAATGGAGCCGACGTCGTGCTGACGCATCAATTTCGCCAGCTCGGTGACGGGCGTGTCGGGGCTGACCCAATCGACGCCCTTGTGCATCACGTCTTTGACTTTCATGGCAGACCTCCGCTGTTGGCGTTGCACTGAATGAAAGCGAGGTCCCCTGGTCCCTTGCCCCGACTATACAACGGATTGGCTGCGGTGGCACGAGCCCTGTCTCGGCCCAACCGGTCCAATCCGGCGTGGACACAGGACCAAGCTGGCGTGCGGGGCCGGCGCGCTAGAGAGCGGCCATCAACTTCTCCGCGGTGCTCACATCGGCGACGCCAGGCGAGTCCTCAAGGTTCAGCGCCTCGACCACGCCGTCCTCGACCAGCATGGCATAGCGCTTGGAGCGGGTGCCGAGGCCGATGCCGCTGCCGTCGAAATCCATGCCGATCTTCTTGGTGAATTCGGCGTTGCCGTCGGACAGGAACAACACCTTGCCTTGGCCGCCCGAGGTCTTGGCCCAGCTGTCGAGCACGAAGGGATCGTTGACGGCGACGCAGGCCACGGTATCCACGCCCTTGCTCTTGAAGGCGTCGGCGTTGGCGATGAAGCCAGGCAAGTGCTTGAGATGGCAGGTCGGCGTGAAGGCGCCCGGAACGGCGAACAGCACCACGGTCTTGCCGGCGAAGACATCGGAGGTCGATAGCGACTCGATGCCTTCGGTGCCGAGGACGCGGAACGTGGCGTCAGGCAGGCTGTCTCCGATGGAAATGGTCATATTAGTCTCCTCAACCTCGGGGGCGCGTTGCCGCGGACAATACCGGCTTCGCTTGAAGGGGCCAAGACGGCTTTGCCGAGAGGCCCAAATATGGTGTGTGCGTCTAGTCGACGGTCCAAATGGTCTCGCGGCCGCCCTCGTCCCACACCAAAGTGAGGGTGAGCGGCTTGCCTTTCACCGCCTCCGCTTCAGCCTTGGAGGCGAAGTGAACGATGAAGTGCTGCCTGCCGTTCTCGACCTCGCCTTGGGGCTTCGGCACCGGAATGAAGACGTTCGGCGCCTCGACGAAGAGATCGGTGGCGATGGCGCCAGGCGGAAACAGCGCCTCGATCAGAAGCTCGGGCCGGTCGCCGTCGAGCTTCGCTTCGGTGCGGCCGATCGCCGGCAGACTCCCTTTCGCGATTTCTTTCGGCACCAACGCGAGATAGCGCTGCAGGAGCAGCGAATTGCCGTCGCCGGCGGCAAGGTTCGGCGGCAACTCGAGGCTCAAGACCGCCTGGTTTGGAATGCACAGCGTCTTGCACAGCCCGTAATCGACATTGACCTTGAGCTCGACCGGCTCGTCCGCGCGCTCAGGCGTGATCTTGATGGGAAATACCACCTCGTCGGCATAGCCGATCGCCGTGCCGTCGGCTTCGGGGAAGCGATGCGGCGACGGATAAAGCACTTTGGCCTCTTTCAAATTCTTCGAGCCGGACCAATCGAAGCTCGGCGGCACACCGGAATCGCCCGGGGTGCGCCAATACGTCTTCCAGCCCGGCGCGAGCCGGATCTGGACGCCGGCGAGCACCTCGTTGGTGCCGTTGTCGTCGATGGCGCCGCTGACGAGCCGAACCTTCGAATACGGCTCCTTGACCCAGGGCAATTCCGTCGCCGGCGCGGCGAGACACATCGCCGCCGATATCAGGCTCAAGGCAAAGGCGATGGCGCCGCCGACAAGGGTGTGCACGCGTCGCGCGCAGGGTGTGTCGTCTTCAGTTTCGATCATCTAAGCCTTCTGCTCATTCTCGCGGGGAACTCTAGCGCATCGAATGCGGCAGGCGGCGGGTCGCCGCTACACCATTGCCTCAATCTTTTGTGAGCCGCCCCCAGCAAAAGAGCTGGCAAGCGCTTTATTCGTCCCTTTTCCCTTCACAATGGGCTGACCGCGCCTGTAGTCTTGTGTCATGACTGTTTCCAATCCACAGAAGCGCGAGCGTGACGGTTATCTCGACGGCAGCCTGCTCGTGGCCATGCCGGCGATGGGCGATCCGCGCTTCGCCAAATCCGTGATCTATATGTGCGCCCACTCGGCCGACGGTGCCATGGGCATCATCATCAATCAGCGCGCGCCCAATATCAGCTTCACCGAGTTGCTCGAGCAGCTCGATATCGTGCCGCCGCAAGACCGCATCAGGCTTCCGACCGGCTTGGGCGGCATGGCGGTCCATCTCGGCGGCCCGGTCGAGACCGGCCGCGGCTTCGTGCTGCACAGCGCCGATTATTTCAAGGCCGAGAGCACGCTGCCCATCGACGAAAGCGTGTGCCTCACCGCGACCATCGACATCTTGCGTGACATCGCCAAGGGCAGCGGCCCCGACAAGGCGCTGCTCGCGCTCGGCTATGCCGGCTGGGCTCCAGGGCAGCTCGAGAACGAGATCCAGTCCAATGGCTGGCTGCATTGCGCCGCCGATCCGGAGCTGATCTTCGATCCCGAGGTCGACCGCAAATATAACCGCGTGCTTGGGCGGATCGGGATCGATCCGATCCGTCTCGTCAACGATTCAGGACACGCCTGAGGCCGAGGTCGCCGGGCGCGGCGCGGCCGGCACCGCCGCGACCGCCGCGCGCGCCTTGGAGCGCTCGCGCTGCTGCCGCTTGCGGTGGCTGGCGAGCGCCGACAAGAGGTCGCCGACCTCCTTCGGCGACATCGGCTCGCCGTAATAATAGCCCTGGCCGAATTCGCAGCCGATCGAGCGGAGATAGGCCGCGTCCTCGGCGGTCTCGACGCCTTCGGCCACCACCTCTTTGCCGAGCTCGTGGGCGAGCGCGATGATCGAGCGCAGGATCAACGGCGTCGAGCCGTTAAGTCCGGTGTCGCGGACGAGCGAGCGAGCGACCTTGATGGTGTCGCACGGGAAGCGGTGGAGATAGCTCAACGAGCAATAGCCGGTGCCGAAATCGTCGAGGGCCAGGCTCGCGCCGAAGGTCTTGAGCCAAGTCAAGATCTCGACGGCGCGTTCGGGGTTCTCCATCACCAGCAATTCGGTGATCTCGAGCTTGAGCGTGCCCTTCGGCACCGCCTCCCGCGCCAGCATCAGCCTGATCTCCTGGACGAGGTCCTGGCGAAACAGCTGGCGGCTCGAAACATTGACGCTGACGAACAGAGGATCGCGCTCGCGCGGCAGCAGCTTGTGCCAGCGGCTCGCCTCTTCAAGTGCCTGGCTCAGCACATAGCTGCCAAGCTCGGTGATCAGGCCGGTCTCCTCGGCGAGGGGAATGAACTCGTCGGCCCCGAGCCGGCCGCGGCTCGGGTGGTCCCAGCGGAGCAGCGCCTCGAAGCCCGCGAGCTGGTTCGAGGCCAGCCGCGTGATCGGCTGATACAGCACCGCGATCTGGCGCCGCTCGATCGCCTTGCGCAATTCGCTTTCCAGCGGCAGCGGGCTTTCCTCTTCGCCGCGCATCGAGGCGGTGAAGATCTCGATGCGGTCGGCGCCGCCGCGCTTCGCCCGGAGCATGGCGATCTCGGCCTCGCGCAGCACATCCTGGGCCGTGGCCGGAATGCCGTCGTCGACGACGATGCCGATCGAGGCGGTGAGCACGATCTCCTTGCCGCCGATCTTCATCGGCGTCCTGAGCGCGCGCCGGACCCGCTCGGCGAGGGTCGCCACCTGGCGCGGGTCGGTCTCGGAGATCATCAAGATGGCGAACTGGTCGCCTGAAAGCCGCGCGATCGTATCCTGCGGGTTGATGTGGCGCGACAGCCGCCGCGCCAGCGTCAGCAGCATGCTGTCGCCGACGGCGAGGCCGAAGCTCTGATTGACGTTCTTGAAGCGGTCGATGTCGATGAACATCAGGGTGGGACGATTGGCCTGGCCTTCGCGGGAGCGCGTCAACGCGCCCTGGAGGCGGTCGAGGAACAATTCGCGGTTGGGCAGCCCGGTCAGGCTGTCATGGACGGCGTCATGCATCAGCCGCTCATGGGAGCGCTTCAGCCCGGTGATGTCGCGCAGCAGGCCGACGCAACGCATCAGCCTCGCGTTGTCGCTCGGCGCGGCGCGGGCGCGGAGCTCGTACCAGAGGTAGTTGCCGTCCTGCCGCTTCAGTCTGAACTCGGTCTGGAGCTCGCCGCCCTGATTCTCCTGAAGCGACCACAGCATCAAGCGGAACCGCTCGCGGTCGGCGACGTGCATATGCTGGAGGAAACGGTCGACGGTGGTGTCGAGGGTGCCGGGAATGGCGCCGAGCGCCTCCTCGATCTCGGGCGCCACGGTGATCTGATCCTTGCCGGCGTTCCATTGCCACACCGCGGCGCCGGAGCCATCCACGGCGAGCGACTTCATCTGCACCTGGCTCGTCGGCCCGAGCTGCAGCGCGCCGCTGCCGCCCATGGAGCGGAAGGCGAACTGGGTCACGGTGAAGCCGAGCAGGACGAGGATCAGCACGAGGCCGGCGGCGAGGCCGGCAATCATAAAGTCGCCTTGCAGCTTGCCGAGCACGACCATCGCCGCGCCGAACAGCCACACCAGGAGCAGCATCCAGCTCGGGATCAGGAGCAGCGCGCGATCCTGGCCGCGCAGCGCGAGATAGACCACGAGGCAGGTTCCGATCGCGGCGACGGCGACGAGCGAGCCGCGGGCAAGGCCCGCGGCCATGCGCGGATCGACAAGGGCGAAGGCGACGAGCGCAAACTGGGCCGCGATCCACACCCAGAACAGGGTCTTGATCCAGCTATGCCACAGCCCGATGCGCAGGAAGGCGTAGAGGAACAGCACCAGCGTCGCGGCGAGCGCCGCTTCGGCTGCGGCGCGATAGAGCGCCATATGCTCGGCGCCGACCGGGAGCAGCTTGGTCCAGAAGCCGAAATCGATGCAGAAATAAGCGAGCGCGGCCCAGGCGACGAGAGCCGTCGCCGGAAAGATGGCGCGGTGATTGGCGGCGAAGATGGCGGTCAGGAAGATGGCGAGCAGACCGGTGATGCCGAGGAGCACGCCGTTGAACAGATTGCGGTCCTGGAGCTTGGCCTGATAGGCCTCGGGATCCCATAGCGTGAGGCGCGGCACCTGGCGCGAGCTCATCTCGGCGGCGTAGGTGACGGTTTGTCCGGGGTCGAGGCTGAGCCGGAACATGTCGGCGCGGTCGCTCTTGATCCGCTCCGGCCTGAAGCCGAGCGATGGCGTGATGGCCGCAACCCGGGGCGCGTCGAGCTCGGGCCAGAAGGCGCGGGAATTGGCAAGGCTATAGCGTGGGGCCACCAGCCATCTCGTGATGCGCTCGGTGGTGGGGTTGTTCAGGGCGAAGACGATCCAGCCCGGACTGGTGCCCGGCGTCGATGCCTGCACCGCCATGCGGCCGATATAGCCGTCCTGGCCGGGCGCGGTCTCGATCTGCAAGCGGTCGCCGCGGCCCTCATAGAGCTCGCCAAGCGCGGTGACGTCGATCTTGTCCTGGTCCGGCTTGACCACGATGGCGTCGGTGGCGCGCACCGGCGAGGCCGGCAACAGGGCGACGCCGAGAACGGCGGCAATGGCGATTGCCACGAGCCGAGCCCAGCGGCTGCCCCGGCGTTCACCTCGAGCCAAGCGGCTCACTGCCATCACCCCGCCTTGTGTCAACCGCGACCTCGAATGCACTCCTAGCGGCGCCGGTCGCTATCGAGCAGCGCATAGAGCAGATGGTCCTGCCATACGCCGTTGATCCTCAAATAGCGACGCGCCAAGCCTTCATGGCCGAAGCCCGTCCGCTCCAACAGCTTGATGGAGGCGGTGTTGGAGGGCAGGCACGCCGCTTCGAGCCGGTGCAGCTCGAGCGAATCAAATACGAAAGGGATAACAGCGCGGACGGCTGCCGTCATGTAGCCCTGACGGGCGTAAGGGGCGCCGGTCCAGTAGCCAAGGGTGCAGGCCTGGGTCACGCCCCGGCGCACATTGCACAGCGTGAGCCCGCCGACCAGCGCGCCGTCCGCGGTCGAGAAGATGAACAGCGCATAGCCCATGTCCTCGCGGAGATCGCGGAGATAATGGCGGACGCGGCGGCGGAACGAGGAGCGGCTCAGTTCGTCTGCCGCCCATAGCGGCTCCCAGGGCGTGAGAAAGTCGCGGCTCGCGGCCCTGAGCTCGGCCCAGGCCGGATAGTCCGACATCTGCGGCGTGCGCAGCGTGACGCGCTCGGCATCGATGACCGGCCCGATATCACTCGAGGTGGCGGTACGCAGCAACGCCATGGTGTCAAGCTCCTCAGGCCGCCTGGCTCGAGGCCAGGGTGAATTTTGCCGCGAGGTCCTCGAATCTTGCAACATTAAGAATTGGCCCGACGCTGCCGAGGGTGATCGGCGAGGCGATCAGGCGCTCGGCCATCCGCTGCACATCGGCGGCGGTGACGCCCTCGACCTTCTCGATCAGCTCGCTCGTCGATAGCAGCCGCCCATGAACCAGAATATGGCGGGCGAGCTGCTCGGCGCGGGCGCTGCCGCTCTCGAGCCCGGCCAGCAGGCCCATCTTGATCTGGGCCTTGACGCGGGCGATCTCGTCGTCCTTGAAGCCGCTATCGGCCGCGCGCAGCAATTCGTCCCGGATCACCCGCAACAGCTTGTCGGCGCGGTCGGGCCCGGACGCGGCATAGATCGCGAACATGCCGCTGTCGCTCAACCCCGAGGCGAAGGCGTAGACGGCGTAGCAGAGGCCGCGCCGCTCGCGCACTTCCTGGAACAGCCGGGACGACATGCCGCCGCCAAGGGCGCCGGCGCAGACTTGGGCGGCGAAATAGTCCGGATCGCCGTAGGCCGGCCCCTGGAAGGCGAGCACGATATGGGTCTGCTCGAACGGCTTGTCGGACCGCACCACGCCACCGCGATAGCGCGCGGGCGCGGGCGCAGGCGTCGGCGTTCGAGGCGAGCGAGGAGAGCCGTCTTTCCGCCTCGGCGAGAAGCGCCTCGTGATCGACCGCGCCGGCCGCGGCCAGCACCATGTTCGGCGCCTGGTAGTGGGCGCCAAGATAGGAGCGGAGGTGATCGGCCTTGAAGCCTTTCACGCTCTTCATGGTGCCGAGGATCGGCCGTCCCGCAGGCTGATCGGGAAAGGCCGTCGCCTGAACCAGGTCGAACACCATGTCCTCGGGCGAATCGAGAGAGGACGCGATCTCCTGGAGGATGACGTCGCGCTCGCGTTGCAGCTCGGTGCGGTCGAAGCTTGGGGCGAGCAGGATGTCGCTCAGGATGTCGAGGGCAAGGCCCATGTCCTGGCGCATCACCCGGGCGTAATAGGCGGTCGAGTCGACCCCGGTCGCGGCATTGAGGTCGCCGCCGACGGCCTCGATCTCCTCGGCGATGGCTATCGCGCTCCGGCGCGCGGTGCCTTTGAAGGCCATATGCTCGAGGAAATGGGCGACGCCGTGCTCGGCCACGCCTTCGCTGCGGCTGCCGGCCCCGACCCAGATACCGAGCGAAGCGGTCTCGACGTCCGGCCGCTCATGACTGACGACGGTGAGACCGTTGGCGAGGCGGGAGAGTGCGATGCTCACGCCCGCACCTCTGTCGCGGCTGCGCTTGCCGCGCGGCGATCCTGCCGGCGTGTTCGCGCCTTTTGCCCGCGCCCGCGCCGCGATGAACTCGGCGACGGCGCCGTAATCATTGGCAAGCACGGTGAAGCGTTCGTCCTGGCCGAGCTTGACGCGCAGGCGCTCGGGCTGATCGGCGACCCGCCCCGTGGCGCGCTTGACCGCGTCCGGGAAATTTCGCCGGATGCGCCGTCGACAGCACGATCATCGGCTCGCTCCCGGCCTCTTCGCGGGCCGCGGCGACGCCGACGGCGGTGTGCGGATCGATCAGCGCGCCGGTCTCCTCGTAGAGGCCACGGATGGTCATCTCGGTGTCCTCTTCGCTGATCGCATGGGCCGCGAACAGCTTGCGCATGGCGGCGAGCTCGGCCTGGTCCAGGCGGAAGCACCCCTCGCGGCGCAGCTCGTCCATGCGCGCCCTGACGCGGGCGCCGTCCCGGCCGGCGAGCTCGAACAAAAGCCGCTCGAAATTGCTCGCAAGCTGAATGTCCATGCTTGGGCTCGAGGTCGCGATCACGTCCCTCGGCTCGTAGATCCCCGTGGCGAAGGCTCGGGGGAGACTGTCGTTCTGGTTCGTGGCGATAACGAGGCGTTTGACCGGGAGGCCCATCGCTCGGGCCGCGTAACCTGCGAAAATATCACCGAAATTTCCGGTGGGCACGGTGAAGGACACGGCCCGGCCGGGACTGCCGAGCGCTACCGCCGAGGTGAAGTAGTAGACGATCTGGGCGAGGATCCGCGCGAAGTTGATGGAGTTGATGCCGGTCAGGGCGAGTTGGTCGCGCAAGGGCTCGTCGGCGAACAGCGCCTTCACCAGTCTTTGGCAATCGTCGAAGGTGCCTTCGACGGCGACGTTGTGCACATTGGGCTCGGTCGCACTCGTCATCTGCCGCCGTTGCACGTCCGTCACCCGCCCCTTGCGGATGCAGGATGAAAATGTCGATCATGTCGAGGCCGCGAAAGGCTTCGATCGCGGCGGCGCCGGTGTCGCCCGAGGTGGCGCCGATCACGGTGGCGCGCGCGCCCCGGCGCGCCAGCGCCCGGTTCATGAGCCGGGCAACCACCTGAAGCGCGAGATCCTTGAAGGCAAGCGTCGGGCCGTGGAACAGCTCGAGCAGCCAGGTCGAGGGACCGATCTGGCGGAGCGGCGCCACGGCGGGGTGATGGAAGCCGCCATAGGCCTCCTCCAGCACCGGCCTGAGATCGGCGAGGCAGGCGTCCCCTTCGAGATAGGGACGCATGACGCGATCGGCGGCTTCGGCATAATCGAGACCGGCTAGGCCTGCGATCTCGCCCTTGTCGAGGCGCGGCCAGGCTTCAGGCATATAGAGGCCGCCATCGCGGGCGAGACCCGCGAGGAGCGCGCCTTCGAAGGGAAGCGCCGGGGCCTCGCCCCGTGTGCTTACGTATTTCAACACCGAACCTCGAAAAGCCTGGGAAGCTTGGGGTGAACCTAGCGGTCGGAGCCCGGCCCCGCAACGGGGCTGGCGGGCGGCCGTAGGCGGCTCCGCACATAGACGGCGTAGATGATGACAAGGCAAAAAGCGAGGAGAAACCAGGTGATGGCGTATTGGAGATGATCGTTGGGGATGTCGAGACGGGTGGCGCCGCCGCGGGGCCAGCCGCCAGGCACATCGCTCTTTTCGGCCTCGACGATGAATGGCGCGACCTCCGGCTGCGCGCCGGGAAACATCGACCGCGTCAGGCCGCCGAGATCGCGCCAGAACCAGCGGTTTTGCTCGGGCTCATTGTCGGGGGTGAAGCGGCCTTGGCTCTCAGGCTGCCGCGCGAGCCCGGTGACGGTCACCGTCCCTTCGATCTCGCCTTGGGGCCGGGTCGCGGGGTCCTTGAGCTGCATCGGGCACGATGCCCCGGTCGATCAGCACCACCTCGCCGTCAGGGGTGGCGAGCGGGGTGATCACGTGCCAGCCGACACCCTCATCGGTGACGGCATAGACATAGCGCTCCTTGCCGTGGTCGAAGCGGCCTTCGGTCTTGACCCGGAGGTAGCTGATGTCCTCGCCGGCGCGGGCCCTCGCCACCGCCTCTTTCAAGGTCACGGGCGGGGCATGGACGCGCGCCTCGATCTTGGCGATGAGGCCTTCCTTCCACTCCAGGCGCTGCAGCTGCCAGACGCCGAGCCCGATCAGAAGCGCGAGGCCCGCCGCCATGAACAGGGTGAAAAGGACGAGGTGCCGCGTCATGCTCACTTCGAGGCGAGCTGACCTTCCTCAGCCTTGTGGTGGTATTGCACCGCGATCAGCGCGCCCTTGAACGAGCGGAGCAACAGGAGCGGCAGGATGATCGCCAGCGGGCCCCACAACAGCGCATGGACCCAATAGGGCGGCGCATAGACGATCTCGGTGAACAGCGCCGCGCCAGTGACGATGAACCCGGTCACGAGCACGACGAACACCGCGGGCCCATCGCCGGAATCGGCGAAGCTGTAATCGAGGCCGCAGACATCGCAACGGGGTGCGAGCGTGAGGTAGCCGGCAATAGAGCTTGCCCCGGCCGCAGGCCGGACAGCGGCCGGCAAGGCCGGACATCAGCATCGCGCCGAGGGACCGTGTGTGGTGCTCGCTCATTCGCCTCTCATGCTTACGCTCCGCCGCAAACGAAAAAGGGGGCGGCCAACCGCCGCCCCCCGGATGTCGCCAAGCCGCGCGGGCGTTAGCCGGCCGGATAGTTCGCGCCCGCGCCCCACACATAGATGCAGGTGAACAGGAACAGCCATACCACGTCGACGAAATGCCAGTACCAGGCGGCGGCCTCGAAGCCGAAGTGAAGCTTGGGCGTGAAGGCGCCGCGGATCGCCCGGACCAGGCACACCGTCAAGAAGATGGTGCCGACGATGACATGGAAGCCGTGGAAGCCGGTGGCCATGAAGAAGGTCGAGCCGTAGATGTGGTTGGCGAAGCCGAACCCGGCATGGGAGTATTCGTAAGCCTGGCACACGGTGAACAGGATGCCGAGGATCACGGTGGCGAGCAGGCCGAGCACGAGACCTCTGCGGTTGCCCTCGAGCAGCGAATGATGCGCCCAGGTGACCGTGGTGCCCGAGGTCAGCAGGATCAAGGTGTTGACCAGCGGCAGGCCCCAAGGATTGAAGGTGTGCTGGAAGTCGCCGAGGCCGGGGACATCGGTGTCCACGCTCGGGACCGGCGGCCACTGGCCGCCAAGCACCGCCGTGCGGGCATAGGTGACGGCGTCGTCCGGATAGAGCGCCGCGTCGAAATAGGCCCAGAACCAGGCGACGAAGAACATCACCTCGGAGGCGATGAACAGAATCATGCCGTAGCGGAGCGAGATCTGCACCACCGGCGTCTCGTAGCCCTCGATCGCTTCCTTGATGACCTCGCGCCACCACCCGAACATGGTGAAGATGACGATCAGCAGGCCCGGAAGCACGTACCAAAGATGAGGGTCGCCCGCCTTCTTCGAGATGAAATACATGACGAGGCCAAAGGCCATGGAGAAGCCGCCGATGGCGCCGATAATCGGCCACGGGCTCGGATTGACGAGATGATAATCGTGCTGGTTGGCGTGGGCGTCGGCCATGCTTGTCTCCGTTTCCCCCTCAGGCGCTAGCTGCGCAGCGTGACATCACGATCCGGACTTTTCGGCTGGCGGCGCGGCCGCAACCCCTGGGACCGGATCGGTGCGGTAAAAGGTGTAGGACAGCGTGATCTCGTCAATGTTCTTGGTGTCGTCGTCGTCGACGATCTTGGGATCGACGAAGAACGTGACCGGCATCTCCGCGGTCTGGCCCGCGGCGAGCGTCTGCTGCTTGAAGCAGAAGCACTCGATCTTGGTGAAGTAGAGCCCGGCCTGCTCCGGGGCCACGTTGAACACCGCGGTGCCGCTCATCGCATGGTCGGTCGGATTGGTGGCCTTGAAGTAGGCCAGCGCGGTCTCGCCGATCTTCACGTCCATGGTCGCCTTGTCCGGGACGAAGTGCCAGGGCAGGCTGCGATCGACATTGCCGTCGAACCGGATGCGGATGGTCTTGTCGAGCACCTGCTTCGGTCCCGCATCGGCGCGCTGCGGCGTGCCGTTATAGCCCGTCGCCTGGCAGAACACGCGATAGAGCGGCACGGCGGCGAAGGACAGTCCGACCATGCCGGCGACGAGGCCCGCGAGCGACAAGGCCGACGACGCGGTGGCTGCGCTTTGGCTTCTGAGGATCGGTCTCGTTACTCATGACGGTTCACTTGACGAGCGGATGGATGACGTTGGGGCCGAGCCTGACGATGGTGACGACGAAGAACAGCACCACGAGCGCCACGAGCGCCCAGGCGATGGCCAGGGATCGCATGCGTTGGCGGCGTTTGCGCTCGGCTTCTTCATCGGCCATCACAACGTCCAAGGCAGGGACAACGCGCTGCCGCCGAGGCCGAAGCCCTGCTCGACGAGCAGCACGGCGAACAGCAGGAAGAGATAGAGCACGGAATAGGCGAACAGGTTCTTCGCCGCCCGTTCCGCCTCGGCGCCGACCCGCTGGCGATAGCAGGCGATGGCGAACAGGATGAACACGCCGCCAAGCAGCACCGAAGCTCCGGCGTAAAGGGTGCCGCCGAGGCCGACAAACACCGGCAGCACGCCGACCGGCGCGAGGATCAGGCTATAGATCAGGATCTGCCGCCTGGTCTCGGCCTCGCCGCGCACCACCGGCAGCATCGGCACCCCGGCGCGCTCATAGTCGCGGACGCGGAGCAGCGCCAGCGCCCAGAAATGGGGCGGCGTCCACAAGAAGATGATGAGGAACAGCACGAAGCTTTGGAGACTGACCGTGCCGGTGGCCGCGGCCCAGCCGATCATCGGTGGCACGGCGCCGGCGGCGCCGCCGATGACGATGTTCTGCGGCGTCCACCGCTTCAGCCACATGGTGTAGACGAACACATAGAAGGCGATGGTGAGCGCCAGCAGCGCGGCCGCGAACCAGTTGACCATGAGGCCGAGACAGAGCACCGAGCCGACGGCGAGCACGGTGCCGAAGCTGAGCGCCTCGTCGGCGCTGATATTGCCGCGCGGCACCGGGCGCTGCGCGGTGCGCGCCATGCGGGCGTCGATATCGGCGTCGTACCACATGTTCAGAGCCCCGGCGGCGCCGGCGCCGACGGCGATGCAAATCAGCGCGGCGACGGCGAGCACCGGGTGCATGGTTCCGGGCGCGGCCACGAGCCCGACCAGCGCGGTGAACACCACGAGGAACATCACCCGCGGCTTCAGCAGCGCGACATAGTCGGCGACATCACCGCCGGGGACGGCAATCGTCTCTGATGGCGCGTTGATGCTGACGTCGCTCATGTCTCACTCAAGCTCCGACTATCGGCGAAGGCCGCGAGCGCCTCTCGGCGCCGGCGGCCATGCCGATAGAGATGCGTTTGTTCTGCCTTCCATTACTTGATGCGCGGCAGCGTCTCATAGGTGTGGAACGGCGGCGGCGACGGCAGCTGCCATTCGAGCGTCGTGGCCCCTACGCCCCACGGATTGGCGGGCGCATGCACCTTGCGCGAGAAGGCGTAATAGATGCCGTACAGGAACACCAGCAATCCGGCGAAGCCGACATAGGAGCCGATCGACGACACGTAGTTCCAGCCGGCGAAGGCGTCCGGATAGTCGGCATAGCGGCGCGGCATGCCGGCGAGGCCGAGGAAGTGCTGCGGGAAGAAGGTCAGATTGGCGCCGATGAACATCAGCCAGAAATGCAGCTTGCCCAGCGTCTCGTTGTACATGTAGCCCCACATCTTCGGGAACCAGTAGTACCAAGCGCCGAAGATCGAGAACACGGCACCGATCGACATGGTGTAGTGGAAGTGGGCGACGACGTAATAGGTGTCGTGGAACGACCTGTCGACGCCGGCATTGGAGAGCACCACGCCGGTGACGCCGCCGACCGTGAACAGGAAGATGAACCCGATCGCCCATAGCATCGGCGTCTTGAACGACAACGAGCCGCCCCACATGGTGGCGATCCAGGAGAAGATCTTGATGCCGGTCGGCACCGCGATGACCATGGTGGCGAACACGAAATAGGCTTGGGTGTTCACGCTGATGCCGGCGGCATACATGTGATGGGCCCAGACCACGAAGCCGATCACGCCGATGGCGACCATGGCGTAGGCCATGCCGAGATAGCCGAAGATCGGCTTCCGCGAAAACGTCGACACGATCTGGCTGACGATGCCGAAGCCCGGCACGATCAGGATGTAGACCTCGGGGTGGCCGAAGAACCAGAACAGATGCTGCCACAGGACCGGGTCGCCGCCATGGGCGCTATCGAAGAACGCCGTGCCGAAATTGCGGTCGGTTATCAGCATGGTGAGGGCGCCGGCAAGAACCGGCAGCGACAGCAGCAACAGGAACGCCGTCACCAGCACCGACCACACGAACAGCGGCATCTTGTGCAGCGTCATGCCCGGCGCGCGCATGTTGAAGATGGTGGTGATGAAGTTGATGGCGCCGAGGATCGACGACGCGCCGGCGACGTGGAGCGCCAGAATGGCGAAGTCCATGGCCGGACCGGGAATGCCCTTGGTCGACAGCGGCGCATAGACGGTCCAGCCGGATCCGGCGCCGTTGGCCCCGGGTGCGCCCGGCATGAACAGCGAGGTGATCAAAAGGCAGAAGGCGGCGACGATCAGCCAGAACGAGATGTTATTCATGCGCGGGAAGGCCATGTCGGGGGCGCCGATCATCAGCGGCACCATCCAGTTGCCGAACCCGCCCATGGTCGAGGGCATGACCATGAAGAACACCATGATCAGGCCGTGGCCGGTGACGAAGACGTTGAAGACTTCTGGGTTGCCGAAGATCTGCATCCCCGGCTCCATGAGCTCGGCGCGCATGGCCATGGACAGCAAGCCGCCGATGATGCCGGCGATCAGCGCGAAGATCAGATACATCGTGCCGATGTCTTTGTGGTTGGTCGAAAAGACCCAGCGCCGCCAGCCATAGGGATGCTCGTCATGGGCGGCGTGTGCGTGGGCGCTTGGTGCTGCCATCTCTGTCTTCCTCGTTCTCGTCGTCTTCGTAGTCTCGATTCCGCTCGCGGCGCCGATCAATGGGCCGTAGCGACCTTGCCGTTGGCGTCAAGCGACGCGCTCTCTTTTTGCTTCGCCACCCAGTCATTGAACTCATCCTCGGTGACGACCTCGACAGTCGATGGGCATGAAGGCGTGGTTGCGGCCGCACAGCTCGGAACATTGGCCATAGAACATGCCGGTCTTCTCGGCTCTGAACCAGGTCTTCTGCAAGCGGCCGGGGACGGCGTCGAGCTTGACGCCGAAGGACGGCACCGCCCAGTCGTGGATCACGTCATTGGACTTGAGCTGAACGATCACGTTCTTGTTCACCGGCACCACGAGATTGTGGTCGGCGGTGAGGAGCCGCGGCTGACCCGGCTTGAGATCGGCGTCCTGCACCATGATCGAGGCGAAGGTGATGCCCTGATCGGGATATTCGTAGGTCCAGAACCACTGACTGCCGGTGGCGGTCACGGTGAGATCGGCCTTGGGGAAATCGTATTGGGCGAAGAGGAGCCGGAACGACGGAATGGCGATGGCGACGAGGATCAGGACCGGGATGACGGTCCACGCGACTTCGAGCAGCGTATTGTGCGTCGTGCGTGACGGCTCCGGATTGCGCTTCTCGTTGAAGCGCACCATCGCATAGACGAGCAGCCCCAAAACGAAGAGGGCGATCAGAACGATAATGATGTTGACGTAGTCATGGAACGCGGTGATCTGCTCCATGATTGGGCTCGCGGCCTCCTGGAAGCCCATCTGCCAGGGTGACGGCTGCCCCATCCCGGCCAGTGCCGGACCGCTCGCGAGCGTGGCGCCGGCGGCAATAAGCATCAGTCTTCGATCGAGAATTGCCATTCCTTCACTCCCAGAGCCCCATTCTCCGTCCGTCCGGACCCGCCAAGAGAAAGGACGATCCGAGGCCGATTTGTCAACGGCGTGGATGGCAAGTCGGCACCCCACGCCAGTTGGCGAAAGGCAGGGCGGCGCGAAAGGATGTTCGCGTTTTTGGCGTCCGCCCCCAGCTTTGTTGTCGCTCCGAGGACAGCGCAGGGACGCCGATCCAACGAGCTTAGTTCCCGTTTTCAAACCATAAAGGCTATAGCTTGGCAACACTCAAGATTTGGGAGACTTGCGGCAAATGCACGCCTGACTGTAGTGAAAGCAAGACCTTGCGGCGTCCTCGGGACGCCGAAATTTGGCCCCAATGCTCGGCGAAGGCGGACCGGTGTCCCGCATGATGGCTCGGATCAGCTTCATCCCTAGGCGAAAGCCCCTGCGCGGGGCCGGAGTTTGATGGACCAACCCCTGTTTGCGCCTCGTCGGCCCCCTCGCAGGACCCGAATCGCCTCGGCCCAGCGGCGGCGGCGACGGCTTAGCGCAGGACTGCTCGCGCTCGCGCTCGCGCTCGGCGGCTTGGGCTCCGCCCAGGCCCAGGAGGATATGCGCCCGACGCCGTGACGTCGACCGCGACCGGACCCGGCAGCATCGTCAAGGGCACCTATGGCGCCTGGCAGGTCAGTTGCCGTACGCCGCCTGGGGCCAAAGAGGAGAAATGCGCTCTGGTGCAGAGCGTCACCGCCGAGGACCGGCCCAATGTCGGGTTGACGGTGGTGTTCTACAAAGCCATCGGCGAGGACAAGAAGCTGCTCCGCGTCGTGGTGCCGCTCGGGGTGCTACTGCCGACCGGGCTCGGGCTCAAGATCGACAATCAGGACGTCGGCAACGCGCCGTTCCTCAAATGCAGCAAGCGTGGCTGCATCGCCGAGGTCGTGCTCCAGGACGAGGTTATCAACAAGCTGAAGACCGGCACCAACGCCATGTTCATCATTTTCGACACGCCGGAAGCCGGGATCGGCATTCCGATCTCGCTGCAAGGCTTCGGCGAGGCGCTCAACAGCATAAAATAACGGCACTGGGCAAAAAAAGGGCCGACGGTAGCTGCTACCGCCGGCCAGCATCCGTCGGGGGACGGAACGCGCCTCGTCCGTGCAGGGTTGTGCGGACGAAGCGGCGACTTGTCAGCGATCTATGTACTGACTTTGGCGCTTTCAACCCTCCCCGTCAGCGCTTGCCACCCCGTCCCATCCGATTTGCCATGCGGCCGCTAAAGCGCCTCGGCGTCGAACAGGCGGTCGATGTCGTGGTTCCACGCCGTCGCGTAAAGCGTCGAGCAAGCGGTCCGCGGGCGCGCGGCCCTCGGCCGCGACCTGAAGCAGCGGCGCGAGATATTTGCGCTCGTCGTCGCCATCAAAATCGAAGAGGCCGCGCCGCTTCAGGCCGCTGTCGGCGATCGCCACGGCTTCGCGGGCGACGTCAAGGACCGTGCCGCCGCGGAACGGCGCTTTCAGCCCAAGGCGCGGAACCTCGTCACGGAGCGCCTGCACCTCACTGCGGCGGTCCAGTCGCTTGGTCAGCGCCGAAGCCTCGGCGAGCGAGGTCCGATCGTAGAGAAGCCCGGCCCAGAACGCCGGCAGCGCCATCAGCTCGGGCACGGTGCCGGCATCGGCGCCGCGCATCTCCATGAAGCGCTTCAGCCTCACGTCGGGGAACAGCGTGGTGAGATGATCGGCCCAATCGTCGAAGCTCGGGCGTTCGCCCGGAAGTGCCGGCGAGGCCGCCCGGCGAGGAAGTCGCGGAACGAGGCGCCGGCGACGTCGATATAACGGCCGTTGCGGTAGACGAAATACATCGGCACATCGAGGGCGTAGTCCACATAGCGCTCGAAGCCCATGCCGGGCTCGAACACGAAGGGGAGAATGCCGGTGCGGTTCGGGTCGGTGTCGCGCCACACCTCGGCGCGATAGGACTTGAAGCCGTTCGGCTTGCCGTCGGTAAAGGGTGAGTTGGCGAACAGCGCCGTCGCGACCGGTTGCAGCGCGAAGCTCGCGCGCATCTTGGCCACCATATCGGCCTCGCTGCCGAAGTCGAGATTGACCTGGACCGTGGCGGTGCGGAACATCATGTCGAGGCCGTGGCGGCCCACGGTCGGCATATAGCGCTTCATGATGCCGTAGCGCTCCTTGGGCATCACCGGGGTCTCGGGAAGCGTCCATTTCGGCGAGAAGCCGATGCCGAGAAAGCCGATGCCGAGCTCGTCGCCGATGGCTTTGGCCTCGGCGAGATGCTGCATCAGCTCCTCATGGGTCTCGTGCACGCTCGCGACCGGCGCGCCGGACAGCTCCAATTGACCGCCGGGCTCGAGGCTGATGACGCCGCCCTTGGGGCAATCCGGGCGCTGCAGGGCGATGATATTGCCGCGCTCGATCACGCCTTCCCAGCAGAAGCGGTCCCTCATGCCTTCGAGGAGCGCGCGGATACCGCGGCCGCCGTCATAGGGCACCGGACCGTGGCCGTGCCGGTAGAAGCCGAACTTCTCGTGCTCGGTGCCGATGCGCCAGTCGCTCTCGGGCTTCGCGCCGGCCTCGAGATAGGCGACGAGTTCGTCGCGCGTCGAGACGGTCGGGCCCTGCGGCCCCGCTACCTTTGTCGACATCTTTATAGAAACTCCGCCCTTCGGTGTTGCAACTATCGGCTCAAAGGCATCCGGCCTGCCCCGACGAGGCTGAAGCGACGGCCTCTATATCGTGCTTCGCCCCGGGGTCTGGCAATGGGTCGTTCGTCGCCACATGCTGTCAGCGCCAATCGCCAAGGACAGCGTTAACGAGCGCGAGCGCGGCGACGGCCGCAGTGTCGGCGCGCATCACCCGGGGACCGAGCGAGATCGGCAAGACATAAGGCTGCTCCAGCAACAGCGCCCTCTCCTCCGCATCGAACCCGCCTTCCGGGCCGATCAGGACCGCGAGCGGGCGATCGCGGTTCTGATCGAGCGCGGCGAGCGGCGAGGACACCGAAGCCGCCTCGTCGGCGAAGACGAGGAGCCTCGCCGCGTCCCAACGCTCCAGCAGCCGGGGCAGCTTCTCCGGGGCAGCAACGTCCGGGACCCGCAACACGCCGCATTGCTCCGCGGCCTCGACGGCGTTGGCAAAGAGCCGCGATGTATTGACGCGCTCGGCCATGGTCCGCCGCGTCAGCACCGGCTGCAGCAGCGCGGCCCCCATCTCGGTCGCCTTTTGCGCCATGTAGTCGACGCGGGCGCGCTTCAGCGGCGCAAACAGATAATGGAGATCCGGGCCGTCGCTTTGCGGCCGCGTCCGCTCCTCGACGACGACGGCGGTTCGCTTCTTGGTTGCGGCGCTCAAAACGCCTCGCCACTCGCCATCGCGGCCGTTGAACAGAAGCACCTCGTCCCCGGTCTTGCATCGCAGCACGTTGGTGAGATAGTGCGCCTGGGGGGGCTCGAGCGCGATCTCGGCCTTGGCGATCAACGAGGGCTTGACGAAGAGCCGCTGGGGCTTAGAGGGCATGTCGGGAAGCTCCTCCACTCGAGCGCGGAAGGACGGCGAGGTCGCAGACATGCCACGTCCGGTTGCCCAAGGTAAAGCCGCGGGCGTGGCCGATGCCGCGCCGAGCAACGTCGTGGACCGGTTCGCGCCGTCGATCCTCCTGCCCTATCTCCGTCTCGCCCGCGCCGATCGCCCCACCGGTTTCTGGCTGCTCGCGATACCCTGCTTCTGGTCGGTGGCGCTCGCGTCGCGGAGCATCGGCGCGACCTTTCCCGACCTGTGGCTGCTTCTCTTGTTCGCCATCGGCGCCATCGTCATGCGCGCCGCCGGCTGCACTTATAACGACCTCGTCGACGAGAATATCGACGCGCAAGTGGCGCGAACGCAAACGCGGCCATTGCCGAGCGGACAGCTGACGCGCCGCGCCGCGGTGATCTTCATGCTCGTGCTGTGCTTCATCGGCCTCGCCGTGCTCGTGTCCTTCAACAGCTTCACCATCTGGCTCGGTCTCGGCGTCATTCCCATCGTTGCGCTCTATCCGATGGTGAAGCGCTTCAGCTATTGGCCGCAAGCGGTGCTCGGCCTCGCCTTCAATTGGGGCGCGCTCCTGGGCTATGCCGCGGTGCTGGGACGGCTCGAATGGCCGGCATTCATTCTCTATGCCGGCGCCATCGCCTGGACCATCGGCTACGACACCATCTACGCCCATCAGGACCGCGACGACGACGCCTTGATCGGAATGAAATCGACGGCGCTCAGATTCGGCCGCGCCACCAAGGTCTGGCTGTCGGGGTTCTACGCCATCGCCTGGCTCGGCATCACCGCCGCCGGCTTGTTGTCGGGCGCCGAGATCGTGTTCCTGCTCGGCATGGGTGCCGCCGGCGCGCATCTCCTGTGGCAAGTCGCGACCCTCGATATCGACGATCCGGAGAATTGCTTGAAGCGCTTCCGATCGAACCGCGACTTCGGCGCCATCGTGTTCGCCGCCATCGTGCTCGATATGGTGCTCGCCTCGCTGTTCTAAGAGCGGCCATCGGTCGCCCCCGGGACTGCCCGATAAGGTTGCGGCGCTGGCACCGAAGCACGATGTTACGGGTGGTGAAAAGCATGAGGGCCCCAGAGCGGATGCGCTGGGGCCCGGATGACGCCTTGCTGTTATCTTCCTTGAGGCTGCCTTGGGAGAGCCTTGATTGCCCCGATCCTGCCACAGAAGCTTTCCGAAGCGCTTAACGGACGTCGTTAATGGCTGGTATCCGGTGCTTCCTTCGCACATGGTTTAGAGAGTGTTGCCGATTCGCCGCTCATGACCGCCATCATCCATCATAGTGCGCCACCGCATCACTCCTTGAAGGAGGACTTCAGCCTGCTGCAACGGGCGGTGACGGCGGCGGGCAAACTTGCGCTCGGCTATTTCCGTAAGGAGCTCTCCGTCAGCCGCAAGGTCGACGGCAGCGAGGTGAGCGAGGCCGATCTCGCCGTCGATGCCGCCCTCAATCTCAATCTGATCGGTGAGCGACCCGACTACGGATGGCTCTCCGAAGAGAGCGAGGACAACCCCGAGCGCCTCGACCGCCGCTTGGTGTGGATGGTCGATCCGATCGACGGCACCAACGCTTTCCTGCGCCACATCCCGGAGTGGACCGTCTCGGCGGGTCTCGTGCAGGAGGGCAAGCCCGTGCTCGGCATCGTCTACAATCCGGCGACCGAGGAGTTCTTTCACGCCATCCGCGGCCAAGGCGCCTATCTCAACGGCAAGCCAATCAAGGTTTCGGGCCGGAGCGAGCTCGAGGGCGCATTGTTCATCGCCAGCGGCGGCCTGTTCAAGAAGCGCATCTGGGCGGAGCCCTGGCCCGGGGTGCAGTCGCGCTGGGTCAACTCGGTCGCTTATCGCCTGGCGCTGGTCGCGGAGGGGCGCGCGGACGCGACAGTGTCGCTCTCGGCCAAGAGCGAGTGGGACCTTGCCGCCGGCGTGCTTCTGGTCGAGGAGGCGGGTGGCGTCGTCACCAATCATCTCGGCCACAGTTTTCGCTTCAACAAGCCGCTGCCGCGTTTTCAGAGCCTCGTCGCCGCGCCGCCCGAGCTCCATGAGAAGCTGATCGCGCGCACAAGCCCGATAGACCTCTGAGCCAGTTTTCGGCTAGTGCTTGGTCGGTGGATCAAGAACAGCGGACCGAATGATGGCAGCGAAACAGGCTGGTAAAGCCGGCAGCAAGCAACTTCTTCATCTCGTCTTCGGCGGCGAGTTGACCTCCCTCGACAAGATCGAGTTCAGTGATCTCAAAGCGCTCGACGTCGTCGGCATCTATCCGAACTATGCCGAAGCCTTCTCCGCCTGGCGGGAAGCGGCGCAGCGGAGCGTCGACGACGCCCATGTCCGCTATTTCATTGTGCATCTGCACCGGCTGCTCGAGCCCGAGCTCGAAAGCGGCGCCTCATCGTAACGCGAGGTTCTACCTCCCCCTTGTGGGGAGGTCCGAGGACGCCTCTTGGCGGCGTCGGGGTGGGGCCAAGCGGTGGCGTAGGGTCGACGGGCCCGGGCCGCTTATGGTTTTTCGCCTTAAAGCCTACCGCCCTCGCATGTTAGAAAGACCGCGGCGGTCGGCTGGCTTTCGAGCCCCGGACCGCCGGAATCGGGGAAGCCTTTGAAAGATCAACTGTTCAGCGATGTGAGGATGGTCGCGCGGAGGCCCGACGATATCCAAGATCATCACTATACGACGGCCGAGATCGTCAAGCGGATCTGGCACGAGCATTTGCGGCCGCGCCTGTCGCTATTGCTGCTCGCTTCGCTCGCCATGATTCTGACCGCGGCGACCACCGGCGCCATTCCCTTCATCATTCAGAAAACCGCCGACGACGTGTTCGTCGCCAAGAACCAGGAGATGGTCTACTGGGTCACCGCGGCCATCGTGGTGGTCACCATTATCAAGGCGATCGCCGAATATGTGGCTGACGTCACCGTCGCCTATCTCGGCCACCGCTTCATCGCCGATCTCCGCATCTCGATGTTCGCCAAGCTCGCATCCGCCGATCTCAGCTTCATCCAGACCGTGCATTCGGGACGACTGCTGGCCAGCTTCCTCAACGACGCCAATCTGATCCGGCAGACCGCGAGCCGCTCCATCGTCACGCTCGGCGAGAACTATCTTAAAGTCGTGATTCTCGTCGCCACCATGTTCTACATGGATGCGCGCTTCGCCTTCCTGATCCTGCTGTTCATGCCGTTCGCCTGGTTCCTGCTCGGGCGCCAGCGCCGCAAGATGCGGAAGTCGACGACGAAGTCGCTGCAGGAGACCGGCGATCTCTCGGCCCTCGTCACCCAGACCTTGCGCGGCATGCGCGTCGTGCGCGCCTACCGTCAGGAGGATCGCGAGGAAGCCCGCGCGGCCACCACCATCAATCGCGCGCTCGAATTCACCATGCGCGGCACCCGCGCCCGGGCGCTGTCGAGCCCGTCGATCGAGCTCCTCACCGGCTTCGGCTTCGCCCTTGCCATCTATTTCGCCGGCACCAAGGGTGTGCGCGGCGATCTCAGCCTCGGCCAGTTCATGGGCTTCATGACCTCGGCGCTCCTGATCTACGGGCCGCTGAAGAGTGCCGCGACCTTGCAGACCCAACTGCAGGAGGGCGTGGCGGCGGCAAGCCGCGTGTTCAGCATCGTCGACCGTGAGACCCAGCTCGTCGAGGCGGCCGATGCCAAGCCGCTCGAGCTGAAGCGCGGCGAAATCGAATTCGACGACATCTCGTTCGCCTACGAGCCCGAAAATCTGGTGCTCAAAGGGGTGAGCCTCGCGGTGCCGCCGGGACGCACGGTGGCGCTGGTCGGTCCGTCAGGCTCGGGCAAGAGCACCCTCGTTAATCTCACGCTCCGGTTCTTCGATCCGCAGAAGGGCCGCGTCTTGATCGACGGCCAGGACGTCGCTCACGTCACCATCGCTTCGCTCCGCGACGCCGTCGCCCTCGTGACCCAGGACCCGGTGCTGTTCGACGATACCATTCGCGCCAATATCGCCTACGGCACCAAGCCCGATGACGAGGCGCAAGTCATCGCCGCCGCCAAGGCCGCGGCCGCGCACGACTTCATCATGGGCCTGCCCAAGGGCTACGACACCCGGGTCGGCGAGGCCGGGGCGCTGCTCTCGGGCGGCGAGCGCCAGCGTATCGCCATTGCCCGCGCCATTTACAAGGACGCGCCGATTCTGCTCCTCGACGAGCCGACGAGTTCGCTCGACAGCGAGGCCGAGGCCAAGGTGCAGCAGGCGCTGGAAGGTCTGATGCAGGGTCGCACCGTGCTGATGATCGCGCACCGGCTGTCGACGGTGAAGAAGGCCGATCTGATCTGCGTGCTCGATCAGGGCCGCATCATCGAGGTCGGACGTCATGACGAGCTGGTGGCCAAGGGCGGCCTTTACACCCGCCTCCACCACACGCAATTCGGCATCGACGGCGGCCATGGTCCCGGCAATGGTGACGGCGACTTGGGAAACGCCGATGCCGGCAGCGACGACGACAGCGCCGATGATGCCGGCGCGGTGGCCATGGCGGGCAATTAGGCGAAGCGCGTTCAAGGATGTTGAAGCGGCTCATCTCATCCGGGCCTGTGGTCGCGTTAGGCAGCAGCATGGGGGCGGCCTATATTCGCCTCGTCTATGCCACGAGCGAAGTCCGCCGCGACCCGCCCGACACCGACGCCAAACTGTTCGCCGAGCATCCTCAGATCTTCGCCATGTGGCACGGTCAGTTCGGCATGCTGCCGAAGATCAAGCCCGACCGCCCCGCCGACGTTGCCGCCATGGTCGCGCGTCACGGCGATGCCGAGTTGATCAGCGGCGTGCTCAAACGCTTCGGCATAACCTTGATCAGAGGCGCCGGTGCCGGCCCCAGACGCCGTAACCGCGGTGGCGCCGCCGCGTTCCGGGGCGCGCTCAAGGCGCTCAAGCAAGGCACCACGGTGGCAATGACCGCCGACTTCGCCCCCGGACCGGCGCGGCGGACCGGAGGGGGCATCGTCATCCTGGGGCAGGTCTCCGGGCGGCCGATCGTCCCCTGCGCCATGGCGACCAGCCGGCTCTTCGCCTCAAGTCGTGGAGCAGGTTTACCCTCAACCTCCCCTTCTCCACGCTTGGCATCGTGGTCGGCGATCCGATATGGGTGCCTCGAGACGCCGACGCGGCGGCGCTGGAGGAGGCCCGCCTCGCCGTGGAGCGCGGGCTGAACCAGGCGACGGCGCGCGCTTACCAACTTGCGGGGGCCACCGATCCAATGTCCGCCGAGACGCCACGCGAAGAGGCGACACCCGGATTGACGCTACGCGCCTATCGGGCGCTGATGTGGCTCGCGGCACCCATCGCGCCGCTGATGCTCGCCTGGCGCACCCGCCGCGGCAAGGAAGAGGCGCCGCGGCGCCTGGAGCGCTATGGCGAGGCTGGCATGCCCCGGCCGCAAGGCTTCCTCGCCTGGTTCCATGCCGCGAGCGTCGGCGAGACCAATGCCGTGTTGCCGGTAATCGATGCCCTCGCCGCCGAGCACCGCGACGTCCGCGTCCTCCTCACCACCGGCACCGTGACCTCGGCGAAGCTCGCGCGAGCACGGCTGCCGAAGACTGCCATCCATCAATACGTGCCGCTCGACCATCAGGACTACGTGCAGCGCTTTTTGTCCCATTGGCGGCCGGACCTCGCTGTGTTCGTCGAATCCGAGATCTGGCCGAACCTCCTGCTCGAGACCAAGGCGAAGGAGGTTCCCATCGTCCTCGTCAACGGCCGCATGTCGGCGTCCTCGTTCCGCCGCTGGCGCGCGCGCCCCGGCTTGAGCCGGCCCTTGTTCTCGGCCTTCGACCTCGTGCTCGCCCAGAACGACCGCCTCGCCCAGCGCTTCACCGCGCTCGGCGCGCCGAGCGCGCTCAGCGTCGGCAATCTCAAGGCCGACGCGCCCCCGCCTCCGGTCGATCTCGCCGGGCACAAGCACCTGGCCTCGGCATTTACCGGGCGCACGGTGTGGCTTGCGGCGAGCACGCATCCCGGCGAAGACGACATGGCGGCGCTCGCGCACCGCGCCATCAAGCAGGAGCGCCCCGATCTCCTCACCGTCATCGTGCCGCGCCATCCCGATCGCGGGCCGTTGATCGCGAAGCTATCTGTCCGGCGCCGGCTTCAACGTGGCGCTCCGCTCCGAGGGCAAGCTGCCTGAGCCCGAAACCGAGATCTATATTGCCGACACCATCGGCGAGCTCGGCGTATTCTACAATCTCGTGCCGGTCGCCTTCATCGGCGGCTCGCTCGTGCCCCATGGCGGCCAGAATCCGGTCGAGGCCATCAAGCTCGGCGCCGCGGTGGTGACCGGGCCGCACTGGCGGAACTTCGCCGACGCCTATGAGGAGCTGCTCGAGGCCCACGGCGCGATCCAGGTCAGCGATGCGCTGGCCCTCGCCTCGGCGGTGCTTTCTCTGCTAGAGGACGACAAGGCGCGCGCCGAGATGATGGCTCGCGCCGAGACCGCGATCGCGCGCATGGGCGGGGCGCTGCCGCGCACCATCGAGCAACTCGAGCGCTTCCTGCCGCCAAAGGCCACGCTTCAGCATGCATCTTAGAACTCCGTTCTGGTGGTACCGCAGCCGGGGGCCGCTCGCTTCGGCGCTCGCCCCGCTCGCCACGATCTACGGCCGCATGGCCGAGTCGAAGGCGACCGGGATCACGCCCTACCGCTCGCGGCTGCCGGTGATCTGCATCGGCAATTTCACCGCCGGCGGCGGCGGCAAGACCCCGACCGCGATCGCCGTCGCCCTCCTGCTCAAGGAGGCCGGCGAGAAGCCCTATTTCCTCACCCGCGGCTATGGCGGCAAGACCGAGGGTCCGCTGCTCGTGACCGAGGACCACACCGCGGCCGAGGTCGGCGACGAGACCCTGCTGCTCCGGGCTCACGCGCCGGTCGTCGTCGCCGCCGACCGCGCCGCCGGCGCCAAGCTGATCGAGGGCACCGACGCCACGGTCATCGTCATGGATGACGGCTTCCAGAACCCCGGCCTCGCCAAGGACCTCTCCTTGATCGTCGCCGACGCCGCGACCGGGATCGGCAACGGTCTCGTCATGCCGGCCGGCCCGTTACGCGCGCCGCTCGAGCCGCAGCTTGAGCGCGCCGACGCGCTCCTCCTGATCGGCGACGGCGGCAGGGGGACGGTCCTCGCCAAGGTCTTCGAGGCCAAGGGCAAGCCCGTGTTCAAGGCGCGGCTCGTGCCCCAGGGCGATCCGCGCTGGCTCGGCGTCCTGCCGGTGATCGGCTTCGCCGGCATCGCCAATCCGAAGAAATTCTATGCGACGCTGTCGCAGCACGGCGCCCGGCTAGTCGACACCTGGTCCTATCCCGATCACCACGCCTATCGCGAGCGCCAGGCCGAGGCGCTGCTCAAATGGGCGACGCGCAACAACGCCATGCTGGTTACGACCGAGAAGGATTGGGTGCGGCTGCCCGATGACGACGGCACCGCGCTCAGCGAGCTCAAGTTCCGCTCGCGCCCGCTTCAGGTCAGGATCGAGTTTCCCGACGGCAGCCTCGGACGCCACATCGTGGAGACCGTCGCCAACAAGAAGCTCGCGGTCTAGCTCGCCGCGGGTTCGGGATGGGTCTCGATGAAGCGCTGCAACGAAGCCGCAGCATCGACATAGGCCTCTTGCAGCTCGACGCTCCAATAGCGGAGCTCTTCGAGCGGGATGGTGCGGCCGGTGACGGCGCAGCGCACGAAGTCGCCGGGCGTCAGCACCTGCACCTCGCCGTCGAGATATTTCAGCTTGGCTTCGCCCTTGAAGCCAAGATTGCGTTCGAACCGGTTCATCACGGCTTGGACGCGCCCATCTTCAAGCAAATCATCTCGTCACCATAGCGTCGGCTGCTGTTCGAAGCGAGTCTGCTCAGAGCAATGTGCCCTGATTTTCACTGTCGCGTTTCCGCGTCCGCTTCGGAGCTCACCGCCTGCTTACGCTCGCGACCCTCGGCCTCGGCCGATACATGGCCATCGGCGAACTCGATGTCCAGGCGCTCATGGGCGCTGACCTCGGCGGCGCGGCGGATCATGCGGCCATCCGCGTCGCGCACCAGGGTGAAGCCGCGGGCGAGCACGTTGTGATAGCCGAGCGAGGCGAGAAGCTGCGTCTTGGTGTCGAGGCGCTGCCGCGATCGCGCCACGAGACCCGACAACGCCCGAGCGCCGGAGCGGTCGAGCGCGATCAGGCGATGGCGCCCAGCCTTCGACGCGCTTCTGAGGAGATGCGGGCCGAGGCGCGAGGCCGAGCGCTCGAGCCCGACGCGGTGCGCGTGCGCATTGGCGTGGAGCGCGCGCGGCAGCCGGGCCGCGGCGCCGTCGAAGCGCTGGCGCGGCAGCGCAAGAATGTCGGTCTTGCGCGGCAGCGCGCGGATGAAAGCCTGGAGCAGATTGCGCTGCCCCTCCATCAGCCGCCTGAGGCAGCTCGCGCCGCGCAAGCCGAAGCTCGTCACCTGGATGTGGAGCTCGGCGCGGACCGGAACGGCGCGCTCGGCGGCGGCGGTCGGCGTCGGCGCGCGCCAATCGGCGACGAGATCGATGATGGTCCAATCGGTCTCGTGCCCGACCGCGGAGATCAGCGGAATGGTGCTCGCGGCCACGGCGCGGGCCACGACCTCCTCGTTGAAGCCCCAGAGATCCTCGAGGCTGCCGCCGCCTCTGGCGACAATGATGAGATCGGGTCGCGGCACCAAGCCTCCGAGGACAAGCGCATTGAAGCCGCCGATCGCCGCCGACACTTCGACGGCGCAGGTCTCGCCCTGCACCCTCACCGGCCACACCAGCACATGGCAGGGGAAGCGGTCATAAAGCCGGTGCAGGATGTCGCGGATCACCGCACCGGTCGGCGAGGTGACGACGCCGACGATGCGCGGCAGATACGGCAGCGGCCGCTTCCGCGCCTCGTCGAACAGGCCTTCGGCGGCGAGCATCTGCTTGCGCTGCTCCAGCAGCGCCATCAGCGCGCCGATGCCGGCCGGCTCGAGATCGTCGATGACGATCTGATAGGTCGATTTGCCGGGATAGGTGGTGATGCGTCCCTTGACGATCACTTCGAGCCCCTGCTCCGGCTTGAACTTGAGGCGCTGGAACGTGTTCCGCCAGATCACCGCATCGATGCAGGCTTTCTCGTCCTTGAGCGTGAAATAGCAATGCCCGGAGCTGTGCTGTCCCCTGAAGCCGGAAATCTCGCCGCGAAGCCGCACCAGGCCGTAGGCTTCCTCCACGGTCCGCTTCAGCGCGAAGGCAAGCTCCGAGACGGTGTATTCGACCAAGTTGGTCGCCGGCGAGGTGGCGATCGGATCGGACATGCGGAAACGACGCTCCATTTTGCTAGGCGCCCCAGCATGCTAGCTAGGCAGCCTGACGAGACGGAGCTTTACCCCATTGAACGTGCTGTTGATAGGCTCTGGCGGACGCGAGCACGCGCTCGCCTGGAAGCTCGCGCAAAGCCCGCTGCTCGATAAGCTCTACGCCGCGCCGGGAAATCCCGGGATCGCCGCGGTCGCCGGCTGCATCGCCCTCGACGTCGCCGACCATGAGGCGGTGGCGCGGTTCTGCAAGGAGAGCGGCATCGGCCTCGTCGTCGTCGGTCCCGAGGCGCCGCTCGTCGCCGGCCTCGCCGACGACCTCGAGAGGGAGGGCATCACGGTGTTCGGGCCGTCGAAGGCGGCAGCCCGGCTCGAAGGCTCGAAAGGCTTCACCAAGGATCTCTGCGCCCGGGCCGGCATCCCCACCGGGGCTTACGCCCGCTTCAGCGACGCAGGGGCGGCCAAGGCCTATCTCGCGGGCCAATCGTTCCCCATCGTGGTCAAGGCCGACGGGCTTGCCGCCGGCAAGGGCGTGATCATCGCCGAGACGAGCGATGACGCCCTCGCCGCGATCGACGCCTGCTTCGGCGGCGCCTTCGGCGACGCCGGCGCCGAGGTGGTGATCGAGGAGTTCCTGCGCGGCGAGGAGGCGAGCTTCTTCGCCCTGGTCGACGGCACGACGGCCATCCCGCTTGCTGACGGCGCAGGACCACAAGCGCGTCTTCGACGGCGACCAGGGACCGAACACCGGCGGCATGGGCGCCTATGCGCCGGCGCCGATCATGACCGAAGCCCTTTGCCAACGCACCATGACCGAGATCATCGCGCCGACGGTGCGCGCGCTTGCCGACGCCGGCACCCCGTTCAAGGGCGTGCTCTATGCCGGGCTGATGATCGACGAACGGGGCGCCGAAGCTGATCGAATATAATGTCCGCTTCGGCGATCCCGAGTGCCAGCCGCTGATGCTGCTGCTCCAGTCCGATCTGTTGCCGGTGCTGCTCGCCGCGGCTGAGGGACGGCTCGAAGGCACGCGCCTCGAGTGGCGCGACGGCGCCGCGCTTTGCGTGGTGATGGCGACGCGGGGCTATCCCGGCGCCTACGCCAAGGGCTCGGAGATCAAGGGGCTCGACGCCGCTGGCGCCGATCCCGCCGTCGAGATCTTCCATGCCGGCACGCGGCGGGAGGAGGATCGCATCCTCGCCGACGGCGGCCGCGTGCTCGGCGTCACCGCGCGCGGCGCCGACATCCGCGAGGCGCAGTCCCGCGCCTATGGCGCCATCGACAAGATCGACTGGCCGCGAAGGCTTCTGCCGCCGCGACATCGGCTGGCGCGCCGTCGCGCGGGAGATCGAGCGGGGCGGACTAGCGCTGCTGCGGCGTGGCGGTGACCTCGTAGCGGTGCAGCCTGCCCTTGACGTCGCGGAGCGTGAGCTCGAGCAGCAATTCTCCCGGCGCCTGCTTCCCCGGCAGGAACAGCCAGGCGGTGGGATGAGCTTCCGAGCCGGGCGACGCCGCATCTTCCGCCGCCTCATGGGGCCCGACGACGAAGTCGAGCGGAATCGATTTCTCGGCCTTGTCGCTCTCGGGGTCCGACCAGATCTGGAAGTCGTATTCCTTGGTGCTCACGGATTTGACCGGCGCCATCAGGCGCGCGCGCCGCGGGCGGAGGCAGCGGAGCGAGACGCCGCCGAGCGCGAACGGCGCGCGGTTGATCACGCGCATGTCGATCTGGTACCAGCCGTCGCGCAGCCAGACATAGTTCGCGGCGATCAGCGGCGGCGCAGCCTCGGCGCGCTTGCGCAAGGCCTGCCACAGCAGCACCGCGGCGATGACGGCGAAGCCCGCGATGATGGCAAGCTCGATGACCGGAGGAATATGCATGGCACCATCTTGAGACATGGACCATGCAGGTGTCATGCCTCCCCGTGAGGATGTGCAGTGGTTAAGCAAATGTCGTGCATGTTGGACTGAGCGGCGCAGCGGTCTCCCCGCTCTCCCCTTGTGGGAGAGCACGCGCGCCTTTGGGCGCGCGGTGAGGGGTCAGCGACGAACACCCTCGCGCGGAAGCCGCGTCAAAAAGAACAACCCCTCACCCGGCTCGCCGCGAGCGGCGAGCCACCGCCTCTCCCGCGAGGGGAGCGGGGAAGGGTGTCCAACCCGACGAACTTATCCCCGCGCTCCGAGCCTCATCTATTCTGCGCTCACCTCGTCCACCGAAGGGGCGTGCTCATGAGGCGTCGTGAGGCGGGACGGGGTGCGGCGCCCGCGGGTCTGGTTCGCAATCGGACACTCGGGCGGCGCCGGGGCTCCGCCCGTGCCCACTACGAGGCCCTGCCAGGAGCTGGCTGACGACCGTCTGGTCTCGGGACCCAGGTCCAAACGCGGCCCCCAACGTCACTTTGACTTACGTCCGTTGTAGGGGAAGCGGGGCACTGACGGCGAAAGCGCGGCCCGGCGTGGTGCGCAAAAATCGCCGCGAAATAGCATGCGCTAACGCTTCGCGGCAGAGCGCAATGCGCATGTGGCGCGCCGAGAGGCGCCCGCCGTGTCCGGCAACGGACACGGACACCAAAAGGTTTTGCGCTTTTCGGCGCGCCACCCCCTCGCCCCCTTCGTCGGAGGGGAGAAATATAGCAAAGCCCGGGCGCGAAAGCGTCGCGGCAACGATAGAGCGTGCCCTGCTCTCAGTCGTCATGCCCGGACTTGTTCCGGGCATCCAATAGGGCGGTTGAGGGTGGTGAGCGTCACCATTGGATTGCCGGGACGAGCCCGGCAATGACGAAAGAAAGGAACGTGACGTGAAGAGACAAGCAGCAATCGCTCTTCACCTCTCCCCGGTGGGGAGAGGTCGCGCCGCGTCCACCGCGTGGCGGCGGCGCGGGTGAGGGGGTGCCGCGCCCCCGCAAGGGGGGGCATGGAGGGCGCCGCGGCAGCATGAAGTCACGCCGAATTAAGAGCCTGCCGCCTAGAGTGGCGAGAGACGAACACGGCAAGGGTTGCGGCGGCGCATCGGCGTCCCCAACTCTCTCCCAGCAGTCATTGGAGATCCTCATGGCGATGCCCCTCCCCGTCTTCAAAAGTGCCCTTCTCCTCGGGGCAACGGCCCTCTTGGCGTTGAGCCAAATGGCGCTCTCCGCTCCGGCCGATGCCGCGCCGCTTGCGGTCTCCAAGGCCGCGAGCCCGGACAACGCCGTCCTTCCGATCGGCTATTACGGCCGGCGCGGCCCGCCGGTGCTGCCCTATTACTACGTGCCAGGGCGTCGCGGCGGCTGGAGCTTCTATTCCGGCTTCGTCCCCTATGCGCGGGGCAATTACGAGGTTCAGGCGCTGCAGCGGCTCTATCCCCAGACCAACTGGCCGCCGAGCATGCGCTACTGGACGCCCCAATCCCAGTTCTAAGGACGCGCACTGACCTGACGCGGTTGCGGGTACTCCCCCCATGACCATGTTGCGCCTTTATGCCCGGGTGCTTCGGCTGCTCGGGCCGCAAATGCGGCTCGGTTGGTTGCTCGCGTTCGCCAATGTCGCGCTGGCCGCGGCGGCGCTCGCGGAGCCCGTGCTGTTCGGCCGTATCATCGACGCGCTCGCCGGCGCCCAAAACGGCGGCGCGCTCGATTGGCCGAAGCTCACGCCCCTGGTCGCCGCCTGGGTCGGGTTCGGCCTGTTCCTGATCGTGTGCAGCGCGCTTGTCTCGCTCTATGCCGACAAGCTCGCGCACAAGCGCCGCCAGGTCGTGCTCGCCGACTATTTCGAGCACGTGCTGCAACTGCCGCTCAGCTTTCACAGCGGCACCCATTCGGGCCGGCTGATGAAGGTGATGCTCACCGGCACCGACACCCTGTGGTGGCTGTGGCTCGGCTTCTTCCGCGAGCACTTCGCGGCCATCGTCTCCGCGGTGGTGCTGCTGCCGCTTGCCCTTTACCTCAATTGGCGACTCGGCCTGCTCCTGATCGGGCTCGCGCTCGTGTTCGTGGTGCTGACGCTCTTCGTGCTGCGCAAGACCCAATCCATGCAGAAGGCGGTCGAGCGCTACTATTCCGACCTCGCCGAGCGCGCCTCGGACACGCTCGGCAACGTCGCCCTGGTGCAAAGCTTCACCCGCATCGAGGACGAGGTCCGCGGCTTGCGGCAAGTGGTCGATCGTCTCCTCGGCGCGCAGATGCCGGTGCTGTCGTGGTGGGCGCTCGCGATCACGCTGACCAAGGCATCGACCACCTTGACCATGCTCGCCATCCTGATCCTCGGGCTGTTCCTGTTCGCAAAAGGCCAGACCACGATCGGCGGCATCGTCATGTTCATGAGCTTCGCCGGCATGCTGATTCAGCGCCTCGAGCAGTCGGCGCGCTTCGTCAATTCCATCTTCACCTATGTGCCGCGGCTCCAGGAATTCTTCGGCGTGCTCGACACCACGACTTCGGTCAAGGAGCGCAAGAACGCGATCACGCTGAAAAGCGTGCGGGGCGAGGTCGCCTTCGACCGCGTCAGCTTCTCCTACGACGGCAGAATGCCCGCGGTCGAGGAGTTGAGCTTCACCGCGGCGCCGGGCGAGACCATTGCCCTGGTCGGCGCCACCGGCGCGGGAAAATCGACGGCGATGGCGCTGCTCTATCGCGTTTACGATCCGCAACGCGGCAAGATCCGCATCGACGGCCGCGACATCCGCGACATCAAGCTCGTGAGCCTCAGGCGCAATATCGGCGTGATCTTCCAGGAGCCGCTCCTGTTCAACCGCTCCATCGCCGACAATCTGCGCGTCGGCAATCCCGACGCCACCGACGACGAGATCCTTGCCGCCTGCGACCGCGCTCAAGCGCTCGACTTCATCGCCCGCCACGAGGGCGGGCTCAATGCCATGGTCGGCGAGCGCGGCCGCATGCTGTCGGGCGGCGAGCGCCAGCGGCTTTCGATCGCGCGGGCGCTCTTGAAAGACCCGCCGATCCTGATCCTCGACGAGGCGACGAGCGCGCTCGACGCCGCCACCGAGGTCAAGGTGACGCAAGGCGCTGAATGAAGCCATGAGGGGCCGCACCACGTTCATCATCGCGCACCGCCTCGCCACGATCCGGAACGCGACGCGCATCCTCGTGTTCGAGCACGGCCGCATCGTCGACTGCAGGCAGCTTCGAGGAGCTGGTGGCCAAGGACGGCGTGTTCGCGAAGCTGGCGCAAGGGCAGTTTCTTGCGCCCGCCGAGCCTCGAAAATCGCCCCCAAGCCCCGTGCTTTCATTGCCCTAGCGGCGGGCGGCGAAGAAGCGCTTCAGCAATTCCGACGCGCGGGCCTCGCCGATGCCGCCATAGATCTCGGGCGCATGGTGGCAGGTCGGCTGCTGGAAGAAGCGCGGGCCATGCTCGACGGCGCCGCCCTTCGGGTCGGGCGCGGCGAAATAGAGCCTCCTGATGCGCGCGAAGGAGATCGCCGCGGCGCACATGGCGCAAGGCTCGAGCGTGACGTAGAGATCGCAATCGACGAGGCGCTCGCTCCCGAGGCTTGGCGCAGGCCTCGCGAATGGCGATCAGCTCGGCATGGGCCGTGGGGTCGCGGAATTCGAGGGTGCGGTTGCCGGCGTGCGCCAGGATCTCGCCGCCATCGACGATGACGGCGCCGATCGGGACTTCGCCGCGGTCGAAGGCGGCTTCTGCCTCGGCAAAGGCAAGGTCCATGGGCCGCTTGCCCGGGCTCACGACATCTGCAAGCTTCTCGCGCATCATGGCAGCCAAACTGGGCGCAAGGGGAAGTCGGGGTCAAGGGGCGAAAGCGCGGGCGGCGGAGCCGCAAGCGCCGCGCTCCCAGGAGCCGATGCGGATCGCCAAGGCCATCGCCCATGCCGGGCTCTGCTCGCGCCGCGACGCCGAGCGCTGGATCGAAGAGGGCCGCGTCACCGTCAACGGCAAACGGCTCGAAACCCCGGCCTATGTGGTCACGCCAAGCGACAAGGTGAGCGTCGACGGCAAGCCGCTGCCCGCTAGCCGAGGCGCCGCGTCTCTTCCGCTATCACAAGCCGAAGGGGCTCGTGACCAGCCACAAGGACCCGCAAGGGCGGAAGACCGTATTCGAGGCGCTGCCGCCGGACTTGCCGCGCGTGATCTCGGTGGGACGGCTCGATCTCAACACCGAGGGGCTCTTGCTCCTCACCACCGATGGCGAGCTCGCACGGCATCTCGAGCTGCCGAGCACGGGCTGGCTCAGGCGCTATCGCGTGCGCGCGTACGGCACGGTCACGGCGGCCGATCTCGACCGCCTCGCCAAGGGCATGAGCGTCGACGGCGTGGATTACGGCCCGGTGGAAGCCCGGATCGACCGCGCCCAAGGCGGCAATGTCTGGCTGATGCTGGGCTTGCGCGAAGGCAAGAACCGGGAGGTGAAGAAGCTGCTCGAAGCGCTCGGCCTCACCGTCAATCGTCTGATCCGGGTGTCGTTCGGGCCGTTCGCGCTCGGCGAGTTGCGCCCCGGCGAGGTCAGCGAGGTGAAGCAGAAGGTGCTCAAGGATCAGCTCGGCGCCACGCTCACCGCCGAGCTCGGGCTTGGGTCCCGGCCGAAGCCGGCCGAATCGACGGTCGTAAGGCGCCATGCGCATCGTCGCCGGTAAGTTCAAAGGCGCGCGGATCGAGGCGCCGAAAGGTCTCGCCACCAGGCCGACATCGGACCGCGTGCGCGAGGCCCTGTTCAATGTGCTCGAGCATGGCAGTCCTCAAGTCGATTTCGACGGCGCCCGCGTGCTCGACCTGTTCGCGGGCTCCGGCGCGCTCGGGCTCGAAGCCTGCTCGCGCGGCGCCCGCTTCTGCCTGTTCGTCGAGGACAGCGCCGAGGCGCGCGGCGCCATCCGCCGCAACGTCGAAGCGCTGCACCTTACCGGCGCGACCAAGATTTGGCGGCGCGATGCGACGAGGCTCGGCGAGGCCGGAACGCTCGCCCGTTTTGACCTGATCTTCCTCGATCCGCCTTACGGCAAGGGGCTCGGCGAGGCAGCGCTCGCCGCGGCTGTCGCCCGGGGCTGGGTTGCGGATGGCGCGATTGCCGCACTCGAGGAGCGGGCCGATGCCGAGGTGGCATTACCGCTGCAGTTTCAGGAGCTTGAGGTGCGGCGCTATGGCGACACCAAGATCGTCCTCGCCCGGAACGCGCCCGGAGAGGTGGAGGTTAAAACTTAGCCAGCCAAGCCATGGCCCCCCTCCCCGACATATGCTTCAATGGGCGACCGTCTCTGCGGGGGAGAGGTGTTTCATGCGTATCCGCGCCATAGCCGTCGCGTCGCTGATGATCGCGGCGGCGATGTCATATTGCCTCCCGGCGCACGCCTTCACCTCCGGCGTGTGGGAGGGCAAGCCGAGCTTCGACGAGAACGGCAAGCTCTCGGACTGCACCATGACGGCGCAGTCGGACAACGGCATCCTCCTCGCCTTCATCATCAGCCGCGACTTCGACTGGGGCCTCGTACTCTATGACGACGGCTGGAAACTGAAAGTCGGCGACAGTACCGGCGTGGCGCTCACCGTCGACAACAACGCGCCGATCTTGTCCACGGCGAAGACCGTCGATCCGCACGGCATCTTGGTGCCGCTTGCCAACACCGATCCCGTCGTCGATGCCATGCGCGACGGCAAAGTCCTCACCGTGGCCACCGACCTCGGCAAGTTCAGCTTCAAGTTGACCGGCGCCGGCCCGGCGATCGCCGATCTCGCCGGTTGCGTCACCGAGAATCTCGAAGCCGAGAAGCTACTGGGCCACAAGACGGACACCGCCGCGCCGTCGGGAGGCGACCCCAACAAGCTCTTCACCGAGACCGAGGCCCTCCATTTCGTCGCCAACCTGCTCGCGTCCGCCGGGATCACCAACTATGAGCTGGTCGATCCGGCCGAGAATCCCATGCCTAATTTCGACGTGGTGTGGACCTACGCCAACGGCATCGTCGCGGCGCTGGTCGGCTACAAGAATATGAGCGGCGTTACCCTCGACGAGGCGACGCGCGTGGTGATCGCCGACGACGCCAAGAACTGCGCCGGCGACTTCTCGTCAGGCAAGAAGGTGAGCGAACCTGCCGAGACGGTCAGCGTCAAGCGCCTGTTCACCGCCTGTCACACCGACGGCGCTACCACCGAGATCCATTACACCCTGGTGAAGACCGAAAGCGGGCACCTGATCCAGATCGCCCATCTCAACCTCGGCGCGGCGACCGGCGACGTCGCCACCGCCGATCGCGCCTTCCTGCGCACCGCGGTGCTGCAGAACTTCAAGTAATCCCCGCCCTCCCTGCGCTGCCTACACCGGGATTTTTCGGTCAGCGGCGCTGGAATAGCTTCTCGATGTCGGCGAGCTTGAGCTCGACATAGGTCGGCCGGCCGTGATTGCACTGGCCGGAGAACGGCGTTTCCTCCATGTCGCGCAAGAGCGCATTCATCTCGGTGGCATTGAGGCGGCGCCCGGCGCGGACGCTGCCGTGGCAGGCCATGGTGGCGAGCACGTGGTCGAGGCGCTCGGCGACGACAAGGCTGCCCTCGCCCTCTGCCAACTCGTCGGCGAGGTCGCGCAGCAGTCCCTGGATGTCGCCCTGGCCAAGCAGCGCCGGAACCTCGCGGACGACGATCGCCGCGGGCCCAAATGCTTCGACCACGAGGCCGAGGCGCTCGAGGTCGGGAGCCGCCGCCGTGAGCCGGTCGGCAGCCTCGGCGTCGAGCTCAATCACCTCGGGGATCAGCAGCAATTGGCGGGAGAGGCCGCCATTGGCGAAGGCCTTCTTCAGGCGCTCATAGACGAGGCGCTCATGTGCCGCGTGCTGGTCGACGATGACGAGGGAATCCTCGGTCTCGGCAATGATGAAGGTGTCATGCACCTGGGCCCGGGCCGCGCCCAATGGGTACTCCATGGCAGCGCCGTTCTCCGCGCTCGCCGTGGTGGTAGCGCTTGGCGCCGAGACCGGGGCCAGCGGCGCCTGAGCGGCCTCGGCGAAGCCGAAGCTGCGGCCATAGGCCGAGCCCGGCCGGTAGGGGGCACCGCCCAAGCCGCGCCGAGGGGCAATGCCGCTCGAGGGCTGCGCCATACGCGCCAGAGCCTCCTGGGACAGGCTTGCCGTGGCGCGGTGCTGGGCGGCGCCAAGCGCCTCGCGGAGGGCGCTGACGACGATGGCCCGCACGCTTTGTGCATCACGGAACCTGAGCTCGGTCTTGGCCGGATGCACGTTGACGTCGACCTCTTGCGGCGGCAGCGTCAGGAATAGCGCCAGCATTGGGTGACGCCCATTCGGCACCAGGTCGCCATAGGCGGCGCGGACCGACCCCGCGAGCAGCTTGTCGCGGACCGGGCGGCCATTGACGACGAGATATTGCTGAAGGCTCGTCGGCCGGTGCAGCGTCGGCAGCCCGGCGAAGCCCTCCACGGTAATGGCGCCGCGGGCGAGGCGAACGGGAAGCGCGTCATCGACGAAGTCCTCGCCGAGGATGCGGCCGAGCCGGTCGAGGCCGTGATCGAGGAGCCCCGGCGCGCAAGCCTCAAGGCGCAAGGTGGTGCGGTCGCCGCTCGTCAAGGTAAAGGCGAGCTCGGGCTTGGCCAAAGCGAGGCGCTTGACCACGTCGCCGATGGCCGCGGTCTCGGCGCGCTCCGACTTCATGAATTTGAGCCGCGCCGGCGTGGCGTAGAACAGATCGCGCACCTCGACGCGGGTGCCGGACGAAAGGGAGGCGGGCTTGAGCGGGCTTTTGCGGCCGCCATCGACTGCGATCTCGTAGGCTGCGGGGTTCCCGCGCGCGCGGCTCTGAATGGAGAGCCGCGCCACGGCGCCGATCGAGGGCAGCGCCTCGCCGCGGAAGCCGAGGGTCAGGATCGAGGACAGCGTGTCGTCGTCGAGCTTCGAGGTGGCATGGCGCTCGACGGCGAGATCGAGGTCCGGAGCCTCCATGCCGCAGCCGTCGTCGCTGACCCGGATCAGGCTCAAGCCGCCACCGGTCGCGGCGACGTCGATGCGCGATGCGCCGGCATCGATCGCATTCTCGATCAGCTCTTTGACGACGCTCGCCGGACGCTCAACGACCTCACCCGCGGCTATGCGGTTAATGAGGTTCGGCGGCAGCTGACGTACGGCCATCGCGTGCCCCCGTTTCGCTCAGATATTTGCGGGTGATGAGTTTACCCGATTCTACCGCCGGCTGGTCGAAGGGATCGACCCCAAGAAGGGCGCCGGCCAGGATGGTCTCCACCATGAAATGCATCATCAGGGCACCGAGGGCGCGCTCGTCGAGGCGCTCGATATCGATGGTGCGGACCGGGCGCCCCGCCGCGGTCAAAGCTTCGGGAATGGCGCGCTGCTGGGCCGCCACCAGATCGCCGGCACTGTGACCGGCAAGGTAATCGGCATGGGCAACCCGGGCGAGATCGGAGGAAATGCTGGGGCCGGAACCGGCGCAAGCCTCGCGGATCACGGTAATCAGGTGCTGCGGCGCGCCGTCGAGATAGAGCTGGAGCTGGCTGTGCTGATCGACGGGGCCAAGGGCTGCGACCGGCGTCGTGCCCTTCCCCTTCTTGCCAAGGCTCTCGCCCCAGAGCTGCACATACCAGGCGGCGAAGCGCGCGAGGCGGTCGCTATAAGGCCACATCACGCTGACCCGGATGCCGCGCTCCTTGGCAAGTCCGATGGCGACGGCCGCGCCAATAGCCGGGGCGAAGTCGTTCGGCTCACCGCCCGCAAGGAGCCCCTCGACGACGGTCCGGGCGCCGGCGCGGAGCGCCTCGACGTCGAGATCGCGGGCAAGCGCCGGAAGCAAGCCGACATTGGTCAGGGCGGAGAAGCGGCCGCCGATGTTCGGATCATGGGGCAGCGTCGGAATCGAGAGAGCCTCGCAGAGGTCACGGAGGCCGTTGGCCTTTCCCTTCGCCGCAGGCTCGGTCAGTCCGAGGAAAAGCCTTGGGATCGTGGCTCTCGAGCCCAGCCTGTCGCACCGCCTCGATGGCGGCGATGGCCTGGATCAGGGTCTCGGGGGTATTGCCGGATTTCGAGGTGATGACGAAGCGGGTGGTGGCGAGGTCGAGGCCGGAAAGGGCGCGCTCCAGGGTGCGGGGGTCGAGATTGTCGTAGAAGCGGGTGCGCGGCCGGGAGCGACCCCCATTACCCTCGTCACCGGGAATACCCCAGCCGCCAAGCTGCGCCAAGGTCTGCCCGCCAAGGCTCGAGCCGCCGGTGCCGAAGAAGACGAGGGTGCTGGCGCCCTCGCCGAGCCGGGCGATGGCCTTGCGTGCCGCGGCGATATCGTCCCGCCATTGCGGCGCGCGGAGCAGCGGCAGGGTGCCGGCGGCATGAGCCGCGCGCAACTCGTCCAGTCGCGGCTTGAGACGGTTGAGATCGCGATCGAGCGCGGCCTGCGGCAGCCCAGCGTCACCGATAGCCGCTTCGAGGCAGCCTTCGATCGACTGCGACAACGGCATGGCGTTGTGACCCTCTTCCGCGCTGATGTGCTTTCGCCTCACCCTGGCGCCGACCTAGCCGGGTGCGGCCTTGCGTTCGGCGTCGACCGGCTTGCCGACGATGGTGGTGATCAGGCGGTCGGCCTCGATCAGGCGCTTGGCCACGCGCTTGATGTCGTCGAGGCTCACCTTGTCGATCATCTCGTTGCGCTTGTCGACGTAGTCGATGCCGAGATCCTCGATGCGAATCCACAGGAGCTGATTGGCGATGCCCGATGACGATTCGAAGCGGAGCGCGTAAGCGCCGGTGAGATAGCTCTTGGCGTTGGCCAGCTCCTCACGGCTCGGGCCTTCCTCGGCGAGACGCCTGAGCTCGCTCTCGATGACGTCGAGCGACTGGGCCACGGCCTCGTTCTTGGTGGCGACGTTGCCGACGAACACGGCGCCGTGCTGATAGGGAAACAGATTGGAGTGGACGGAATAAGCGAGCCCACGCTTCTCGCGCACCTCCTCCATCAGCCGCGAGGAGAACCCACCGCCGCCGATGATGTAGTTGAGGAGATAGGCGGCCATGAAGTCGTCGTCCTTGCGCGAGAAGCCGCGATGGCCGAACTGGGCGACGGACTGCGGCACGTCCATGAGGATGATTTCGCGGGTCGGGCCAAGGGGCGGCAACGCCTCGGACACCGGCGCCAGCGCTGAGTTGAGCGGCAGCGCGCCGAACACCTCATCGAGCTTTTGTCCGAGGGTTTCGGCGTCGATGTCGCCGACCACTGTGATCAGGAGTTGGTCGCGGGCGAAGACGCGGCGGGCGTAGTCCTTGAGCTGATCGGCACTGATGGCTTCGATCGAGGCCATGGTGCCCTTGATGGGACGACCGTAAGGGTGATCGCCAAAGGCGAGCCGGTCCCAGGCGAGCGAGGCAACCTCCTCCGGATCGTTCTCATCGAATTTCAGGCCGGCGATGATCTGAGCGCGGACGCGCTCGACGGCATCGGTATCGAAGCGGGGCGACGTCAGCGCGAGGCGCAACAAATCGAAGGATTCGTCGCCGTTGGCCGCCAGCATCTGGACATTGCCGAGCATGACATCGCGGCTCGCGTCGAAGTCCATGCGCATGGCGAGAGACTGCAAGCGGTCCTGGAAGGCGACGGAATCGAGGTCGCCCGCGCCCTCGTCCATCATGCCGGAGACGAAATAGGCGACGCCGTCCCGGCCCGCCGGGTCTTGAGCCGCGCCCCCGCGAAAGGCGAAGCGCATGGCGATCAGCGGATTGACGTGGCTCTCGACAAGCCACGCCTCGATGCCGCCCGGGCTCTTGATGCGCTTGATCTCCATGGCGTCAGCCGGCGCCGAAGGCAGCGCCGCGGCGGCCGTAAGCGCGGCAGAGAAGAGGACGCCTGGAGAGCACCATCGTCGCGCCATCGCCGCTAGGACCTGCCGGGGGCAACGGCATGGGCAGGTTGCTCGCCACCGCGGCTCGACCGCGCCGGCGCGGGCGTCAGGACCCCAGTGACCGAATTCTTCTCGACCAGGTATCGCCGCGCCACGGCTCCGATGTCCGCGACGGTCACCTGTTTCAGCCGCTCCGGCCAAGCGTCGATATCGGCCACGCTCATGCCGGTGGCGAGGCGCCAGCCATAATGACGGGCCATGCGCGATTGGCTGTCCGAGGTGTAGACGAACTCGGCGAGAAAGGCGCTGCGGGCGCGGTCAAGCTCACCTTGCGTGACGCCGCCCTCGCGCAACTCGGCAATGACGCCGTCGAGCGCGGCTTCGAGCTCGGTCGGCGAAATCTTGTCGGTGCCGATGGCGTAGAAGGCGAGCTTGCCGTCATCGAGATTGGAGTCGGAGTACCAGCCGCCGGCGCTCGCGGCCTTTTTCTGCTCCATGACGAGGCGGCGATAGAGCCTGCCGGTCGAGCCCTTGACGGCGATGCGCATCAGCAGGTCGAGCGCTTCGGCTTCGCCCGGCGCCGCCGAGGTGTAGCTTGGCGCGAGGTAATAGCGCTGCACCGTGAGCCGTCCGGCGCGCGGATCGTCGAGCTCGACCCGCACCGGCGCGACATGCTCGGGCTCGTGCGGGCGGATGCGGCCGTTCAGGTTCTTGTTCGGAGCGATCTTGCCGAAGGTCTCTTCGGCAAGCCGCTTGACCTCCTCGGACTCGACGTCGCCGGCGACCACGAGAAGCGCGTTGTTCGGGGCGTAGAAGCGCTTGTAGAAGCCAAGTGCATCGTCACGGTCCAGCGCCGCGATCTCGTGCTCCCAGCCGATCACCGGAATGCCGTAAGGATGGTTGGTGTAGAGCGCCGCCATCATCTGCTCTTGCAGGATGCTCGACGGGTCGTTGTCGACCCGCGACCGGCGCTCCTCGAGGATCACGTTCCGCTCCGTCACCACGTCCTCTTCGGAGAGCCTGAGATTGGCCATGCGGTCGGCCTCCATGGCCATGACCATGGGCAGCCGGTCCTTGGCCACGCGCTGGAAATAGGCGGTGATGTCGTGGTTGGTGAAGGCGTTGTCGTCGCCGCCATTCTTGGCCACGATCTTGGAGAACTGCCCCGGCGGGATTTCCTCGGTGCCCTTGAACATCAGATGTTCGAGGAAATGGGCGATGCCGGAGGAGCCCGGCGGCTCGTCGGCGGCGCCGACCTTGTACCAGACCATCTGGGTCACCACCGGCGCGCGGTGATCGGGAATGACGAGCACCTGCAAGCCGTTGGCAAGGGTGAATTCCGTCGTGCGCGGCGAGGCCTTGGCGCCGTCAAGCGCTACGGCAACCGCCATCGAGGCAAGGCCGAGCCCGGCGAGGATGAGGCCCGCCCGGAAATCGAACGCGCCCGCAAATTGATCGAACATCGATACCACCATAGTTCGTGACCGGTGTGGGAGGCCAGGGGTTCACGCCGCAAGGGCTCGGAAGTTCGCGGCGGCTGGCTCCCATTTCAGCCTTGGCGACCGCATTTTCAAGGCAATTTGCCACGACCGGGGGGCGGAAGCGACCGAGGCGAGCGCCGCGCCGTCACCAACTGGCGGTGTTGCCCGCGGGACTGGACATGCCTTTGTAGCTATCCGGGGCTGCGGGGTGGAACGGATCGTCAGGCGGAGGCGGCGTGTCCAGGCTGTGGTCGATCGGCTTTTGCGCCACCTGGGGCTTGCCCTGCTCGCGGGCACGATCCTCGGCCGTCTTGTCGGACGGATCTGGCTCCGGAACGTCCACCAGACCGTCGGTCTTGGGCTTGTCCTTGCCGAGCCAATGATCGAGCAGCTTCGGCTTGCCGGCATAAGGCACATCGGGCGAGGCCTCCGCCTCGGCCTTTTGCTCGGCTGCCGTCCTGGCATCGACTGCCTGCTTCCGCGACAGATCGCTGTCGACCGGCCAGTTGACCGGCGTCACGGCTTCAGGCCCCGGCGGCGGCAGCCGCTTCGTGTCCGGCGGCACCAGCAACGGCGCCCGCTCGGTCATGCGCACGTCTTCCTTGCTGCCGGAGCCGGAAAGGCCGGCATAGTCGAAGATCTTGCCCTGAAATTCGATGCCGCCGCAGCCCGCAAGCGCCACGGCCGCGCCGCAGACAGCGGCGAGGGAAAGGCCCCTGGCGAGGAGCTTTTGGCTGATGGTTCCGGAGCGCCCCACGACTCCCCCTTAACGTGCCGGGTTAGCCCGGACTTTATTCACATCTTAGAAGGGTTTGAGACCTTTTTGTGTCCCCCGAACACGAACTCGTACAGAAGTCCGATCACCCCGGCAACAATGGCCACATCGGCGATGTTGAAGATGTACCACTGATAGCCGTAGGCGTGGAAGGAGAAGAAGTCGGCAACGGCGCCATAGAGGATGCGGTCGATGGCGTTGCCGACGGCGCCGCCGATGACGAGGCCCATGGCCGCGGCGGCAAGCGGCGAGGTGACCCGCGCCAGCCAGATCACGAGGGCAAAGGCGGCGGCAAAGGCGAACAGGATCAGGGCCCAGCGCCCGAGGTCGCTGTCCTGCGGCAGGAGCCCGTAGCTGACGCCCCGGTTCCAGACGAGGACGAGGTCGAAGAACGGGGTGACGGTGACAACGCCCTTGGCGCCGATGTCATAGACATAGAGCATCCAGGCCTTGCTCACCTGGTCGGCGATAAGGGCGACGGCGGCGATCCCGAGCCCGAGTGGCGTTTGTGGTCCGAAGAGAAAGCGCATAGCGAGACCCTACTCCGCCGCGATCTTGAGAGCGTCGAATTGCCTGACGGCCTCGGCGTCACGCGGGGAGAGCTCCGGGAATTCCGGATCGGCGCCGACGTCCTCGAGGATCTTCCAGGACCGCGCGCATTTGGTGCCCTCGGCGCGGGCGAAGACCACGGCAACGCCCGGGACCTCCTCGAGCCGGAAGGCACCTTCGGGTCCCTTCCCGCTCGAGACGCTCGCGGCGGAGGTGATGGCGATCTCGGCGAGATCGAGGCCTGAGATCGCCGCGCGCAAGGCATCGTCGGCGATATAGACGTTGGGTGCTGCTTCGAGGCTCGAGCCGATGCGGCCCTCTTTCCGCTCGATCTCGAGCGCGCCGGTGACGACGCGGCGGACCGCCCTCACCTTCCGCCATTTCTCCAACAGCGCCTCGTTCTGCCAAGCGCCGGGGATCTCGGGGAACTGGCGGAGATGCACCGAGCCCCTGTCGCCGGGGAAGCGGGTGAGCCACGCCTCCTCCATGGTGAAGCAGAGCATCGGCGCGAGCCAGGCGGTGAGCGCCTCGAACACGCGGTCGAGCACCGTGAGCGCCGACTTCCGCGTCACGCTTCCGTACGGATCGCAATAGAGCGCGTCCTTGCGGATGTCGAAATAGAAGGCGGAGAGATCGTTGACGCAGAAATTGAACAGGGCATGGAACACGCGCTTGAAGTCGAAGGCGTCGTAACCGGCGCGGACCGTGACCTCGAGCTCGGCCAGCCGCGCCAGGAGATAGCGCTCGAGCTCAGGCATCTCGGCGTGCGGCACGGCGAGGCTCGGCCGATAATGGGCGAGATTGCCGAGCAGGAAGCGAAGCGTGTTCCTGAGCTTCCGATAGGACTCGACATTGGCCTTGATGATGTCGGGACCGATGCGCAAGTCCTCGGCGTAGTCCGAGCTCATGGCCCACAGCCTGAGGATCTCGGCGCCCGACTGCCGGATCACGTCCTGGGGCGCGACGACATTGCCGAGCGACTTCGACATCTTGCGGCCGTCCTCGTCGACGACGAAGCCATGGGTCAGCACCGCGTCGTAGGGCGCACGGCCCCGCGTGCCGCAAGCCTCGAGCAGCGAGGATTGGAACCAGCCGCGATGCTGGTCGGAGCCCTCGAGATAGAGCGAGGCAGGCCAGGCAAGGTCCGGGCGCTGTTCCAGCACGAAGGCGTGGGTGCAGCCGGAGTCGAACCAGACGTCGAGAATGTCGTCGACCTTCTCCCAGGCGTCCGGGATCATCGACGAGGCCTGAGAGGAAACGCTCCTTGGCGCCAGCCTCGAACCAGGCGTCGGCGCCTTCCGTGGCGAAAGCCTCGACGATGCGGTCGATCAACGCGCCCGAGGCGTTGAATTCGCGGGAGGGAATGACGGCGCCCGTCTCTTTGTTGCGGAACACGGTGATGGGCACGCCCCAGGCGCGCTGACGCGACACCACCCAGTCGGGTTTGGTCAGGATCATGCCCCGGATGCGGTTCTCGCCTTGGGGCGGCACCCAGCGCGTGTCGCCGATGGCGGCGAGGGCGCGCTCCCGCAGCGTGTCGGAGGCTCCGCCGAGTGCCCTCATAGTCCATGGCGATGAACCATTGCGGCGTATTGCGGAAGATCACCGGCTTCTTCGAGCGCCAGGAATGAGGATAGTCGTGGCGGAGGCGGCCGCGGGCGACAAGCGCGCCCACCTCCTGCAACGCGGCAATGACCGCGGCATTGGCATCGCCTTCCGCGCCCTTGTCGTCGATGACGCGACGGCCGGCGAAGATGCCGACGGCATCGATATAGCGGCCGTCGGCATCGACCGTGAACGGCACCTTGATGCCGAACTTGGTGCCGAGCTCGAAGTCGTCCTGGCCGTGGCCGGGCGCGATATGGACGAATCCGGTGCCGGTATCCTCGGTGACGAAATCGCCCGGCAGCACCGGAACCGGAAAGGCATAATCGCCCTTGGCCTCCGGATGCCGGCGCAACGGATGGCTTGCGATCAGCCCGCGCGGATCGACATCGGCAGTGCGGCGCCAGCTCTCGATGCGCGCGGCGTTCCGCACATTGTCCGCGAGCGCGTCAGCGAGAACGAGCCTGTCGCCGGGCTTGGCCCAATTGTCTTCCGGCGCCTCGACCACCTCATAGAGCCCGTAGGCGATGTCGGGCGAAAACGCGATGGCGCGGTTGCCGGGAATGGTCCAGGGCGTCGTGGTCCAGATCACGACGCTCGCGCCTGCGAGCCCCGCCACCTTGTCATTGAAGGCCTCGACCTCTTCTGGCGTCGGGTGTTCTTCGCCCTCTTCGCCGTGGACGGTGACACTGAGCGGTCCGAGCGGCGGCTCGATCGGAAACTTGACGAAGATGGTGTGGCTCGTGACCTCCTGATACTCGACCTCGGCCTCGGCGAGCGCGGTCTGCTCCACCACCGACCACATCACCGGCTTCGAGCCACGATAGAGCGTGCCGTTCATGGCGAACTTCATCAGCTCGCGGGCGATGGTCGCCTCGGCGTCGAAGCTCATGGTGGTGTAAGGGTGCTGCCAATCGCCCTGACGCCCAAGGCGCTCGAACTCCTCGCGCTGCACGTCGAGCCAAGCTTGCGCGTAGGACGCGGCATTCGCGGCGGAAGGCGATCATTGCCGCCGGGTCTGAGAGATCGGGCTTGGTCTTGCCCTTGGCGCGATAATTCTCCTCCTCGATCTTCCACTCGATGGGGAGGCCATGGCAGTCCCAGCCCGGCACGTAGTTGGAGTCCTTACCCATCATGCTTTGCGAGCGGTTGATCGACGTCCTTGAGGATCTTGTTCAGGGCGGGCCGATATGGATGATTGCCGTTGGCGTAAGGCGGGCCATCGTGAAGGACGAACTTCTCGCGCCCCATGGCCTCCTCGCGGAGCCGGTCGTAGAGGCGCATTTCGGCCCAGCGCTCGAGCAGCTCCGGCTCCCGCTGCGGCAAGCCGGCCTTCATGGGAAACTCCGTCTTGGGCAGGAACAGCGTCGCGCTCCAGTCGCGGCCGGTCTGCGGCGGCTTCGGCGCAGGTTTTGGCGTTTGGCCAATTTCGGCTTGGGGGCGCTGTTCGGGGTCGCTTTCGCCGCAGGTCCGACCATCGCCCGAAGCTTCGGCTTCGACGCCGGCTTGGCCTTGGGCGCGGCTTTACGCGGACCTGGCGCTTTGGCCTTGGTGGCGGCTTTCCTGGCCTTGGCCGTGGTGGGCGCCGTTGCGGTCGTCTTGGTCGCGGATTTCCGCGCCTTGGCTCTCGGGGTCTTGATCTGTGGTCTTGGCAGATTTAGCTTTGGCTGGCCGCGTCTTGGTCTTGGCCGTTGTCTTGGCCTTCGGCGCCGCGGGCTTCCGGCTTTTCGCCTTCGCCGCCGCAGACGCGGTCTTGAGCTTTGCGGTCTTGAGCTTCGCTTTAGGCTTTGCCGTCTTGGCTTGGGCCTTGGGCGCCTTCGCTCGTTTCACCCTCTTCGCCGCCGCGTTCGCCTTCGCGGGCTTCCGTGCGCGACCCTTCTTTGCGCGCGCGAGCGCCATCTTGCTCTTTGCCTTCACCATGATCCTTGCTTCCGCCGACTTTGCCCGCGATGGGCGTGCCCCTCGCGGGTTCTAGCAACGCCGTCTGCTACAATCCAGTGCCGCTCGCTCGCGCATCGCGCGCCAACGCCCGGCCCAAGGGATAGCGCGTCATGGGGTCGTGGCGTTCGACCGCGGCAAGCACGCGTTCCGCTTCGGCGCAGTCCTGCTTTCATCTGGGCGGCGAGCGCCTCGGGGCTCTCGAAGACGGCATCGCCTCTGATATTGGCGATGAACTCGACCTCGACCTCTTCACCGTAAAGGTCGCCGGAGAAGTCGAGCAGAAACGCTTCGAGCACCGGCTTGTCCTCGCCGAAGGTCGGCCTCGGGCCGACATAGCCTGCGGCATGATAGCGGCGGCCGCGGTGCTGGACCCGCGTCGCATAGACGCCATGGCCGATGTCCTGGCCTTCGGCGAGGGGCAGGTTGAGGGTGGGAAAGCCGAGACCTTTGCCGCGTCCTGCACCCGGCTCGACACGGCCGCGCACGCGCCACCAATAGCCGAGCTGCTCGGCGGCGGCTCCAACCTCGCCGTTACGGAGATAGTCGCGAATCTGACTCGAGGAGAACAGCACGCCCTCGCCCTTGACCGGCTCGACGATATCGACGCCGAAGCCAAGCCCGGCGCCTTGCGCTTGGAGCTTCCCCGGCGAACCCGTTCGGCCCTTGCCATAGGTGAAGTCATAGCCGACGACGGCGTGGCTGGCGCCAAAGCCGTTGGCCAGGACATCGGCGGCGAAGGCTTCGGCGCTCAGCCCCGAGAGCTCGGGCCCGAAGGCGACGACGAAGGTTTGGTCGAGACCAAGGGCGGCGAGCAGCTCGAGCTTGATCGCCAGCGGGGTGAGCCGAAAGAACGGCTGGTCCGGGGCGAAGAATTCGCGCGGATGCGGCTCGAACACCACGGCTCCGGAGCGTCGTCCCAATGATTTGCCAAGGTCGCGCGCCCGGCCGAGCACCGCCTGATGCCCGCGATGGACGCCATCGAAATTTCCGATGGCGAGCACCGCGCCTTTGACCTCCGGCGCTACGTCTCGCCAACCGGTGACGACATCCATGTTCGCATCCTTGGGACGTTCATCGGCGAGGCGCGACGCCCGGGCGATTTCGCGACTAAGACACCTCGCGGCGAGGCACCATCATCATGGCCTCGCCGTCCAGCACGCTCTTGCCGTTGACGCTGCCCGTCGTGGCGAGCACGGCGCGGCCTTTCTCGGGGTCGAGGCTCGTGACCTTGACCGTGGCCACGACCTCGGCACCGATCGGCACCGGCGCTTTGAATTTGAGAGTTTGGGTTAGGTAGATGCAGCCCGGCCCGGGAAGCTTGGTGCCGAGCACCGTGGAGAACAGGCTCGCGGTCAGCATGCCGTGGGCGATGCGCTGCTTGAACATGGTCCCGGCGGCGTAGGCGTCATCGAGATGGACAGGATTGTTGTCACCGGTCAGCTCGGCGAAGGCGAGCACGTCGTCATTGGTGATTTTCTTGGTGTAGCTCGCCTCCATGCCAACGGCGAGATCCTCGAAGAAATAGCCTTGGGCTGCGGCCCCATTCCCGTTCGTGGTCATTCGATCGCCCCCGTCCTGATTTTTTCGCGTGCGCGAAAATAGCGAAGCCTCTGCTGCACTGCAATATTGGTGGATCTTCCAAGTTACCAGGCAAGCGCCGCCATGGCCGCGCGTGGGGCTCTCCGTCCCTCAAACAAGTCCGCGAGGTGCGCCCCGTCGAGGCCCGCGCCACCCGCCTTGGGCCGATGCAGGCCGCTCGCCACGAATACGGCATCGAGGCCGAAGTCCGCGGCGCCGGCCATATCGGTATGAACCCCATCGCCGATGGCGAGAATGCGGCTCCGCGGCACCGGCTTGCCGGCCAGATCGGCGATGGTCTCGAGCCGCAAGCTGGTAGATCGGGGGATAGGGCTTGCCGGCATAGATGACGCTGCCGCCGAACGCTTCGTAGACCTCGGCGAGCGCCCCGGCGCAATAGATCAGGTGGTGGCCGCGCTCGACCATGCGGTCAGGGTTGGCGCAGAGCATGGTGAGCTTCCGCCCGGCAAAGTCCCGGAGCAGGTCCTGATAGTCGTCCGGCGTCTCGATCTCGTCGTCGAAGAGCCCGGTGCACACCACGAACTCGGCGTCGCTCGCGCCGACCCGTTCGACGTCGAGCCCGGCAAAGATGGGGAGATCGCGCTTAGGGCCGAGATGGAACACACGGGTGCCGGCGTGCTTGGCAAGCTCGTGGCGCGTGAGATCACCCGAGGAGATGGTGGCATCGTAGCTCGTGCCGGCGACGCCGAAATCGGTGAGCTGACCTTGCAGGCTTGAAGCCGGGCGCGGCGAGTTCGACAGCAGCACGACGATACCGCCCTGCTCGCGGAAACGCGTCGTCGCCGCCACGGCCGCGGGATAGGCGCGCAGGCCGTTGTGCATCACGCCCCAGATATCGACGAGCCAGGCGTCGTAGCCAGAGCCAATGTCGGCAATGGCGTCGATCACCGGAATCGCTTCGGTGGAGAGGGTCGTGGGCGTCGGCGCGGACATGGCCTCCCCGTAGAGGGTCGGCCGAAACCGGTCAAGGCAAGGCCCGCCGGTGGGACGGCTTGGAGCCAGGGGCCGCTCCTCGCCTCACTTTCTTGTGAAAGGCACATTGCGCAACGACCGGCGGCCCCCCAGATATCTCGCGCCGAGGGAAGGGGTCGGCAAAGGAGACCTGACATGACCAACTTCCCCACCCTGTCGAAATTGAGCGTTTTGGCCATTGCGGCCGCTTTTGGCGTTATTGCCTTTGCCGGGTCGGCCAGTGCCGGCGGCTACGGCCACCGCTACTATCCGTCCTACGGCCCCGACTACGGATCGTATGAGTATTCGGCCGGTTACGGCCGCTACGGCTATCGCCGTTACGGCAACGGCCATGACGAGATCCGCGAGCTGCAGCGCCTGTTCCCGTCGACGAACTGGCCGCCCAGCATGCGGTACTACTACCAGGACTAGGCTCTCGAAACGGGCCGGTGCCAAAGCGCCGGCCCGTTCGCTTTGGAGGCGGGGGTCCGGGGATCGCCGTTTACGCGTCCTTGACCTCGAATTGGTTTCGGCTTTGCCAAGCTTCTCACGCTGTATTTCTATGCTTGCCGCCAACCAGGGCCTCGCATCAGGCGACGCCCGCAGGGACATCCCAAGGAGAAACCCAATGTCTCACCTTCCGCTCAAGGCCGGTGTGATCCTCTGTGCATTTGCCGTTCTTGGCTTTACCAGCGCCAACGCCGCCCCGCGCCTGGCACTCGACGGCGCTTCCAATCTCTTGATCCTCGCCGCCGACGAGGAGAATGCCGAGGTGCAGAATTTGCTCGAGCCGGATTCCGATCAGGGCACGCCGATGGACGCGCCTGGCGGCGACGGCACCGTGCAGGCTAAGCCCGCGGCGCCTGAAGGCGAGATGGCCCCGGCGCCAGAAGGCGGCGCCGGCGAAATGAAAGAGATGCAGTCAGAGCACTAACAATCGGCAGCGCGCGTCGTGGGGGAGCGTCAGCTCCTCCACGCGCCGTGCTACGCCGCGTCGGGTCCCCCCAACTCCTTCAGAGCCTCCGCCGTGACCGGCGCCGGTGTGGCAAAGAGGTCGCCCTCGGCGAGCTCGACGCCGGCTTGCATCAGCCGCTCGAAGCTCTGCTCGTCACCGACATTCTCAATGATCAGCTTGAGATCGAAGCGGTCGAGGTGACTGGTGAGGTCGGCGGCGGGAACCGGCGCCTTGGCCGTCTCCAAGCCCTCGAGGAACGTGTCCGCACCGACCTTGATGAAGCGGAAGAAATGATCGCGGAGCCCGGCAAAATCGAGATCGAGGTTGGAGACCCGGTCGAGGGCGAAACCAAAACCGATCTTGCCGAGCGTCCTCAAGCTTGCAAGCTCGATGGCGCCGAGATCCTGAATTGAAGGCTGGCTGAGCCTGAAGGTGAGGCTGTCGCCAAGGGCGCTGTTCTCCTCGAGAAACTCCACCAGCTCGGGGAAGAAGTCGGGGTCGCGCAGCGACTGTAGCGACAAGTTGCAGGACACGCCTCGCAGCTTCGGCTCGGCGCCGAGCCGGCGCAGCAACTGCACGCTCTTGACCAGCATCATGTTGTCGATGCGCGGCAGAAGGCCGTCGCGTTCGGCGACGTCCTCGTAGCCCGTCGCGATCACGGTGTCGTCGCCGGTGCGGATGCGCGGCACGGCATCGAAATAGCGGACCTGGCGCTCGGGCACCGTCACGACCGGCTGCACATAGAGATCGACCCGGTTCGCCTCGATCGCCTGGCGCAGATCTTCGCTGATGTCGCGCGGCGGGGACGGGGCGGCTTCCTCGACGAGGAGATCGACGACGTCCTCGTCGCGGTTCGTGTCGCCGTCAAATTCGACTGCCACGATCGACACCGCCTCGGCGACACCGAGCGCGATCGGCACTGTCACCTCGCGGTCGTCGCCGCCGTTCTCGTCGTCGCTGTCGTTGTCGAGTGAGGCGTCGGCGAGGTCAGCCTCGTCCGCCGCTACCGTGGGGACGGCGCCGAGAAGATTTTCCTCGCTCATCTTGAGCTGCCATGGAACCTCGGAGGCCTCGCCGATCTCTCCCATCTTCGGCGCGGGCGGCACCGCCGCGGTGCGTCAGGTCGCGCGACAGTTTCTTGATCAGGGTCTCGAGGGATTTGAGCTCGGTGCCCATTTCCTCACGCTGCGCCCGGGTCTCGGTGCGCACGTCGCTCCTCAAGGACTCAAAGCGGTCGCGAAGCTGCTCGAGATCCTGGGTGAAGCGCTCGATCTCCGCCAATTTCGGCGCGGCATCGCCGCCGCCATATTCGGAGACGACCTGATCGAGGCGCTCGACGCGGTCATTGAGGAGGTCGAGCCTGGCGACGTCGTCCTCGACCTGGTCGATGCGCTGAAGGTCGCCGTCGAGCACGATCAAGGCTTCCTCGAGCTCGTCGATGCGGCCGGCAACCGTCGCCGAGCGGGCCGAGCGGGTAATGACGTAGTGAGAGGACGCCATCACCATGAACAGGGCGACGCCGGCGATGGCGCCCGCCACCATGTCGATGCCCGAGTTGAGGACGAGGCCGGCGGCGAATGCGGTGGCGGTCACGGCCATGGCGATGAGCACGATGACGTCGAGCACGGCAAGACGGCCGGAACCGTTCGATTTAGAGGTCATGGCTTGTCACATCCAGCTTGCGCAGTCCCAATGGCGAGTGCCCCGCCAACACGACGTTGAGCCAGCCCAGCGATGCGGGCCCTAGCCTAAGCGCTCCTCAGATCAGAGCCAAGACGATAAACGCCAAGCCGCGGAAAGGCCAGACTGGCGGGCTCACAGCAGGGGGCGCCTCCGCGGCGCCTTGAGGTCGAAGTTCGCAAGCTCGGCGAGCGCCCCAATATCGGGCGAGGAAAACCAACCATGATCCCAGTGGATGAGGCCGTGCCGCTCCAGCCGCTTCAGCGTCTTGTTGGTGTGCACCAAGGAGAGACCGATAGCGTCGGCAAGATGCTGCTGGGTGAAGGGAAAGCGCACGCGCCCCTCGGTGACGAGGCCGATGTCGTCGGCGCGGACGTAAAGATGGAGGAGATAATAGGCCGTGCGCTCCGCGGCGCTGCGCCGCCCGAGGCTGAGCAAATTCTCGTCGAGGATGCGTTCCTCGCGCGCGGCGAGCCAAGTGAGGTCGAAGGCGAGACTCGGACTTTTGCCAAACAGATCCCACACCCGCGCGCGCGGGAAGGTGCAGAACGCCGCGGGCGTCAGGGTCTCCACGGAATGCTCCATGGCGCCTTGTATGGACCCTTGCAGGCCGACGAAATCCCCGGGCAGAACGAAATTGGTGATCTGGCGGCGGCCGTCGCTCAAGGTCTTGGAGCGAAAGGCCCAGCCCTCGAGCAAGGTGAAGAGATGCTCTGAGGGCTGGCCCTCCTGCAACACTGTGGCCCCAGGGCCGGCGCGCAGCTCCCCTTTCTTGAGCTGCGAGACGAAATCGACCTCTTCGTCGGTCAACTCCCGAAAGACATTGCAGGAGCGCAACGGGCATTGTTGGCAGGGCACCTCGTAGGTGAACGGCGTCGCCAGCGACATCTCGGCTCCTCGGCGCCCGCCCGGCTCGCTTACGCACATATGTCAAAGGTTTAGGGCGGCAGTCACTGGGTATCACGTATGCTCCCTTAATGTTCCGGTTTCTCCTGTCTTGCGCCTGTTCAATACGTGTGCCCGTAGCCCTTAAGGACTTGGTACGACTAGCCCGTCAGTTGTAGTGTCGGGCATGCTCGCCTTTTTCGCCACCCCGATCAAGCGGACGCCACAGCCTTATGAGCCGCATTGGGAGCCCAGACCACATTCCTCGACAAGCTCAAGGGTGCGGCGTTGGTCGCCGCATTCATCGCCGTGTTGGTGACATTCGGTTTGGCGGTCGAGTGGTGGGACTCGATGTGGCGGATCGCTGTCAATCTTGTTCGGTCTGGCGTTACGGTCGCAAGAGCCGCCGTCACCTTGCACGTATGGATCAAGGTGGTGGTGGCGCTCGGCAGGGTGCCGGTTCACGTAGCTCCTCATCAGGGGACATCAATGGCTACATCACGGAGACTGAGCCCTGGCTTCCATCGGCTCGGGCTTTCGTTGGTTGGCATATGCGCGCTTTCGATTGCCCTCGTGCTGACAACTGGACCAGCCACGGCTACCTGCGAACAGGGCACACCGGTCTCGGGCCGATTTTATCTCAAGGGCGAAGACATAAACTTTCGCACGGGGCCGGGCACCAAATACAACTCCGTCGTCAACCAACGGGCCACGGAGGTACTTGGGCAAACCGAGTATCGCACTCTCTGGCCCACTATGGTGCTCGAAGGCCTCTGTGAAACCGATGAATGGCTTGAGGGGCACATCACGGAGGCTGATGGTCAACCTGTCGATTGGGAAACGGGTTGGGTCCACAAGAAGTTTGTGACCGGGAATTCCTCTGCCGACACTCAAGCTGGTCTGATTTGGAACATTGATGGCGAGTTGGATTTTACTGACGACGAAAAGAAGCTTGTGAAGCGTGGCGCGCTCAAAGTTCTCCAGGACGAAAAGAATTGCGAAAATATCTATACCGGATACCGAAGTGACACACGAAAAGGTGCCTACTATGTGACCTGTAATGCCAAAAACGGCGGCCAACCATTCAATGTCTGGTTCACCCCCACCGAAGTGAATGCTGGCGGCACGCTCGCTGTTCCGAAGGCCTATCCCGAGGCCCCGTCACGCCAAGCCTGTGGCAGAGCGATAGAGGCCCGCGTGTCGCACCCCTCTACCCTCGATGTCCACCACATCCTGGGCTACGCCACCCAAGTTCATAACAACGGCAATCGCACCGTCATTCAGGAGTTCACTGCGAAAAATAGCTTTGGTCTTGAGCTTAAGCACCGTGCCCGATGCCTCATCCAGCCTAACGGTTCCTTGGAAATCACAATCACCGAGGTGCAATAAAAAAATCTGGTTGGACAGGGAGCGAAAGGGGACGGGACCAACACTGCCCCGGCTCATGAGCTACCGCGTGTGAAAGGCATCTACTCTGCCCTCTCCAAAAACGCGTCGCACCATTCAGCGTATGCGTCCAAGAGCCAACCAATAAGGTACGGGAATGTCATTATCGTGCCTTCAATCATTTCACCGTCGTTCATGGTGACTGTAAGTTCTCCGAGAAATTCCACTCGGCATCTCTGTTCCCAATGCCATTGTTGTGCACCAGCCGATTGCGCACTGCGTTAGCGCCAAGCCATAGACGGCGACGACCATCAGAAATCAACCCAATATCCGCCGACATGTTGATCACATCACGGAGATACCGCCTCTTCCCTGGCTCACCCATTACGTCAGGATAGCGCTCCATGGCTGCCTTCATGGCGTACTCGATAGACGATAAGCACCAAACAAATGCGGTTTTGGATAGCATAACAAGCCGCTGGCCGTTTTCGGCGCGCTTACGAGCGATTTGCTCTGGCGCTAAGCCTTCGATTGGCTCTTTGCCCCACGCGACTTGGTAATGACTTGTTTGCTCTAGGGCGGCCGTCAGGAAATTGAACGACATGCCTAAAGCGCCAATTGGCTGCTTCGTCGCTTGAAGGTTATGCTTTTTTCCGAGTTCTGCTGCGTGGGCACTCGCCGCAGACCGTACCCTTGCCAATTCATCCATGAATTCTTTCATTTTGGTCGGCTGCTGGAGAATTGCCTTTGGCGTCAGACACTGCCCTGCACTTGATCAGCCACAAATGCCTGCTCCGAGGCATCCCGACCGACTGACGGGTCGCCAAAGCGCGGGGCTGCCACACCTTCGGTGCCAGCAGGGTGCCACTTTGCCGGTTTGTTCTAGCAAAGCACCTTGCCTTCTAACGGGATCGGACCTTTGGCACTATGTCAAAGTTAAAAGACAAAGACGTTCAAGGGGTTTTTAGTCCCGCTGACAAGCGACGCTAGTGCAGCCTCGCATCGCGGCCAAGGACCTCCTGAAACGACCTTCCATCCCGGCATTCCGAGCATGATCGACCCGAGCAGAGCCTCCGGGACGCGCGGCGGCACGCCGCCGCCGTTCACCGATGAGGACCGGCTGCGGCGCGCGGTGGAGGCGTGCGGCGTGGCGTTATGGGAATGGCGGTTCGCTGGCGATCTCTGCTTGCTGACGCCGGGCTCGCACGAGCTATTCGGCTGGTCGGGCTTTTCTCCCGTTTCGCCCGGACGCTTCCTCGGCCTCGTCCATCGCGACGACGTCCTCGGGCTCAAGGAGGCGGTGGAAGCGGCCTTCCGGCACGACGACGCCTTCGAGCATGAGTTTCGCATCCGCAAGGAGGACTCAGGCGAGATGCGGTGGATCGCGGTCAAGGCCCGGGTGGTCGAGCGCGGGGCGGACGGCGAGGCCCTGGTCATGGCGGGATCGGCCGCCGACGTCACCACCGTGAAGCGGGATCGGGAGGCGAGAGAGCTGATGGGCCAGGAACTCGCCCACCGCATGAAGAACGTGCTTTCCGTCGTCGGCAGTCTCGTCGCCCTGAGTGGCGAGCACCGGCCGGAAGCACGCAATTTCGTCACGGCATTCCAGGCACGCCTTGGCAGCCTCGCTGCCACCCATGAGCTTCTGGTCCAGACCGAATGGCGCCCCATCGTGCTCGGCCGGCTGGTCGAGAAGGTGCTAGGCCCCCTTGGCGCGCTTGACCGCGTCACCATGGTGGGCAATCAAGCCTTCCTGCTTGCCTCCCATGACGCCCAGACGCTGGCGCTGGTGCTGCACGAGCTTGCCACCAACGCCATCAAATATGGCGCGCTTTCCAATGGACATGGGCGCGTCCTCCTTGCCATCGAGGTGAAATGGGACCGCCTCCGCGACGAGCAGCCCCTGCTCATTCTGCGGTGGGAAGAATCCGGTGGCCCTGCGGTCACGGCGCCGAGCGCCAAGGGGTTCGGGCTGACCTTGCTCGAGCGCCTGACGCGGCGTCATGATCAGGCCGATCAGACGCTCGATTGGCGCGCATCGGGTCTTCATTGCTGCGTGTCGCTGCACGTGGTCCCGGTGCGGCCGAGCGTTTAGGGCACCCACCCATCCGGACATAACGACAATTTGAGGGTCGTGCGACGCCGGCGACGCGCGAGCTGTCGCAAACAATCGGCTAGAATGATAGTGCTGTTGTCGCAGCCGTTCCTCGCGTCGTCAGGAGTTCGCCGATGTCCCTCAAGTCACTCGCCGCCGGCGTTCTGGCAGCAGCCGTCGTCTTCACCGTCACCGCCTCATATGCCCAGGAGCCGCCACGGCCGGATCAGCTCGTCGACGCGCTCAATGGCGTGTTCGGCAAGCATGCGGGGAAGCGCGCCGCGCACACCAAGGGCATTTGCCTCAGCGGCTCGTTTACGCCCGCTGCCGACGCACCGTCATTGTCGAAAGCGCCGCAGTTCGCCAAAGAGGTGCCAGTCACGGCGCGGTTCTCGCTCGGCGGCGGCGACCCGAACGCCAAGGATAACGACCAGGCCAACGTGCGCGGGTTCGCCATTCGCTTCGACAACGGCAACGGCGCCGTCAGCGACCTGGTGATGATTTCGGCGCCGGTATTCTTCGCCCAGACGCCTGCTCTCTTCCTCGAGCTGTTGCAGACCCTCGCCTCGGGCGACAAGGACAAACTCAAGGCCTTCTTCGAGGCTCATCCCAAATCGACGCGGCAGAACGCCTGGCTCACGTCGCACCCGGTGCCGGCGAGCTATGCCGGGGTGGATTACTGGGGCGTGCACGGCTTCACCTTCACCAACGCCGACGGCAAGACGCAACTGATCAAATACAAGGCGATTCCCGAGGCGGGCGAGCTTGGGCTGACGCCGGACGAGGCGGCGGCCAAGGGGCCCAACTTCTATGCCGATGAGCTCAAGGAGCGCTTGGCCAAGGGACCGGTCACCTTCGACCTCGTCGCCATCCTTGGGCAGGACGGCGATCAGACCAAGGATCCGACGCTCCGCTGGAACGATGAGGACAATCGCGCCACGGCGCCGCTCGGCACCGTCAAGATCGAGGCCATCGCGCCCGACGCCACCTGCAACGCGTTCAGCTTCCTGCCCGCCAATGTCGCCGACGGCATCGCCGGCCCGACCGACGATCCGATCTTCGCGGCGCGGTCGCCGGCTTATGCCGTGTCGCTGATCCGGCGCTTGACGCCACAATAGGCGGCGCGGAAACCGCGCAACTCTTCTTTGCGCTGGCGAGGCGCTCCGGAGTAGTCTCGGGGCGCCTCCCGATTTCTGGCGTCAAGCTCGGCGCGCGTCATGGCTACAAAACACTCTGCTCCATCCGCCGACGAGATCGCCGTGTTCCAGGCCTATGTCGACCTGATCAACTCGGAGCGCGAGACCATCTGGGCGCGCCACAATGCCCTGCTCGTGGCTAATTCGCTGATCGTCGGCGCCCTGGCCATCAGCCCCGCGGCGCTGTGGCAGAACAAATGGGCGGCGCTGTCGCTGCTCGGCGCCGGAGTTGTGATCGGCGCCGTTTGGCTCCTGATCACCGCGCACGGCTGGGCGGTGCTGCATCGGCACATGGAGATGACGAGCGCCTTCGTCGACCAGAACTATCCGAATTTGCCCAACCCTTTCAGCGAGGCTGTCAGCCGGCGCTCGGGGCTGTGGATCCATGGTCTCGCCCTGACCATGGTCTGCGTGTTCCTGCTGATCTATTTGGGGCTCGGTTACCTGCGCCTTGCCGGCGCCTGAGGATCGGCGCACCGGCGCGGACGCCCAGCGACGTTTTTGACCCGCTATTTCGGCTCCACGCGATACGCAGCGAGGAAAGTCATCACCGCCCGCCGCACGACATAGTCGATGCGATCTTTGCTCGGAGGGCCCGACGCATTGAACATCAGCGGCTTGAACGTGGTCGACAGGCAGGAATCGAGAAACTGGGCCGCGGCGAGCTCGCAGTCATCAATGGCAACAACGCCGGCGGCGACCTGATCCTCGAGATAACGCGCGACGCGGGCGATGCCGTAGGCGGGACCCGTCTCATAAAAGCGCTTGCCGAGGTCGGGCATGCGGTCGGCGATGGCAATTACGGTCCGCAACGAAGAGATACGATGGAGATCGCCGAGAAAGCGGACGAAGTCACGTCCGAGCTTTCCGAGAACCGCCTCAACGTCGTGGTTGCTCGAATCGAGCGCAAAGACCTGTTCGGCCTGCCCCTGGCGCTCCTCCTCCACGATCTCCTGGAACAGCTTGTCCTTGGAGTTGAAATAGACGTAGAGCGTGCCTTTGGAGACCTTGGCCTCGCGGGCGATGTCCCCCATGCTCGCGGCGTCGAAACCTTGCCGTAGGAACACGGCGCGCGCGCCCTCCAGGATCTGGCGGCGCTTGGCGGTTTCCGGCGCCTCCGCCGGGTGGGTTAAGGCTTCTAGGGACATCTCTCGCGCTCCCTGCGCCATTTTGACCGAACCGTTCGGTTTGTTATTGACATAGATCAGCTCGTGCTCTTATGTCAACGCCCTATTGACCGAACGGTTCGGTCATGCGGTCGCACCCCGAGAGCGCGCGCGATGTTACGAAAAAGCGGTCAGGCCGAAATCTTGCCGGACGATGTAGGCGACACGCCTGGGGAGGACGACGAATTCGCTCCGGTCAAGGCGGGGCGCCCGTCGCTGAAAGCTGTCGAGGCCAAGGCGCCGGTGCTGGACCCGGCCCCCGAGGCCGAGGCCCGAAGCGCACCCCCTCCGCAAGTGGCCTCTTCCGATGCCGAGTTCGCCTCACCCCGGCCCAAGCGCCATCTCCGCACCCTCCTGCTGACGCTCGGCGCGCTTGCCGTGCTCGCGGCCGGTGCCTGGTACGGACATTATTGGTGGGTGGCCGGGAGATTCATCGAATTGACCGACGATGCCTATGTCGGCGCCAAGACCGCGACGCTGGCGGCAAAAGTCGCCGGCTATGTCGAGACAGTCGACGTCGACGACAATGCGCACCTCCACGCCGGCGACGTGATCGCCAAGATCGACGATGGCGACTATCGGCTCGCGGTGCAGACGGCGAAGGACAATATCGCCACCGAGCGGGCCACGATCGACCGCTTCGACAAGCAGATCGCGGCGCAAGGGGCGGAGATCGACGCGGCGAAGGCGGAGCTTGCCTCGGCCGAAGCCGGCAGGACAAGGAGCGAGCTCGAGCTCAAACGCCAGCAGGCGCTTGCGGCGCGAGACTATGCGAGCCAACAGGCGCTGGAGCAGGCGCAAGCGAGCCGCGACCAGGCCGTCGCCGCGGTGCAAGGCGCCAAGGCCCGCGTTTCGTCGACCGAAGCCAATCGCGACGTGCTGAAGGCGCAAAAGAACGAGGCCGCGCACACCTTGATGCAATTGCAGACCGCGCTCGCCAAGGCCGAGCGGGATCTCTCGTTCACCACCATCCGGGCGCCGTTCGACGGCGTTCTCGGCAATCGCGCCATCGAAGCCGGCGATTACGTTCAGCCGGGTCAGCGCCTCGCGAGCCTCGTGCCGCTCGGGGCCGTCTATATCGATGCCAACTTCAAGGAGACGCAGCTCGGCGAGCTGAAGCCCGGCCAGAAGGCGTCGGTTTCCGTCGATGCCCTCCCCGGCCGGAGCATCGAGGGCACCGTGGTCAGCGTGGCGCCAGCCTCGGGCTCGGTGTTCTCGCTGCTGCCGCCGGACAATGCCACCGGCAACTTCACCAAGATCGTGCAGCGCGTTCCGGTGCGGATCGAGGTGCCGGTTGCGGTTACCGAGCAGGAAGTGCTGCGGCCCGGCATGTCCGTCGTGGTCGACATCAACACCAAGCAAAAGGTCGATGCCAAAGCGCCCTCGACGGCGGCGGCGGCCGCACCCGCCGGCGTAAACCAGAGCGCGGCGAGCGCCCGGTAAGGCATCCGCACATGGCCGCCGCCGTCACCACGTCGCCCAGTCGCCGGGTCCCGGCGCTCCCGCTCTCGCGCACGGAAGATCACATCGACAGGCGGCACCTGCTCGCCTTCTTCTTCATGGTGTTCGGGATGTTCATGGCCATCCTGGACATCCAGATCGTGTCTGCCTCTCTCGCCGAGATCCAGGCCGGGCTCGCCGCGAGCTCCAACGAGATCACCTGGGTGCAGACCGCCTATCTCATCGCCGAAGTGGTGATGATCCCCCTCTCCGGCTTTCTGTCGCGCGCGCTCGGCACGCGGATCGTGTTCGCGGCTTCGGCGGCGGGCTTCACGGCGGCGAGCGTGATGTGCGGACTGTCAACCTCGATCAACGAGATGATCGTCTGGCGGGCGATCCAAGGCTTCATCGGCGGCGGCATGATTCCGACCGTGTTCGCCACCGCCTATATCGTGTTTCCGCGGAGCCGGATGGGGCTGGTCGCGCCGCTGATCGGATTGGTGGCGACGCTGGCGCCGACCATCGGGCCGACCGTGGGTGGCATTCTCACCGATACGCTCTCTTGGCACTGGCTGTTCTTCATCAACGTCATCCCAGGCATCGGCGTGACCATCGCCGCACTTCTGCTGATCGACTTCGACAAGCCTGATTTCAAGCTGCTCGACAGCTTCGACTGGTGGGGTTTGATCTTCATGGCGGCCTTTCTCGGCGGCCTCGAATATGTGCTGGAGGAAGGTCCGCGCAACGACTGGTTCGGCGACCCGAGCGTGCTCTGGTTCGCTTGGGTGTCGGGGCTTAGCGCCATCGCGTTCTTTGCCCGGGCGCTGATGGCCAAGACGCCGGTGGTCGACCTTCGGGCCTTCTCCGACCGCAACTTCGCCATCGGCTCGCTGTTCTCGTTCGTTGTCGGCATCGGCCTCTATGGGCTCACTTATCTCTTCCCGCTCTATCTCGGCGAGATCAGAGGCTATGACGCGCGCATGATCGGCGAGACCGTATTCGTGTCGGGGCTTGCCATGTTCTTTGCCGCGCCCATCGCCGGAAGACTGATGAACAAGGTCGATCCGCGATTGATGCTGGCTTCGGGCTTTCTGTGTTTCGCCGCGGGCACGTGGTGGATGACCTATCTCACCAGCGACTGGGATTTCTGGGAACTGGTCTGGCCACAGATCTTCCGCGGCGTCGGCATCATGGTTGCCATGCTTCCCGTGAACAACATCGCGCTGGGGACGCTCCCGCCCGAGCGCGTCAAGAACGCCTCGGGCCTCTATAACCTGACCCGCAATCTCGGCGGCGCCGTCGGGCTGGCCGGCTTGACCACGGTCCTCAACGACCGCACCGACCTTCATCTGGCGCGACTGCACGAGAGGCTCACCTTCGCCTCTCAGCCCGCGCTCGAGACCCTCAACAATCTCGCCGCCAACCTGCGTGAATACGGTAGCGACGCCAAGGCCATGGCCTTGAAGCAGCTGATGCAGATGACCCATACCCAGGGGGTGGTCATGGCCTTCGCCGATGTGTTCTATCTGCTGACGCTGGTGTTTATCGCGCTTGCCGTCCTCTCCGTCCTGGTGCACAAGCCAGCGCCGCTCTCAGGCGGCGGAGGGCATTGAGGGGTGAACGGCCAGGGCTCCACGCCGTTCGCGTTTCTTGACAAATCGCGGGCGACGCCGCTACAAGCGGCGTGATTAGCACTCGCCTTTCCGGAGTGCTAAGCGGCAGCTTTCCACACGGAGCCAGTTCCATGAAATTTCGTCCCCTGCACGACCGCGTCGTGGTCAAGCGCCTCGAAGAGGAGCAAAAAACCAAAGGCGGCATCATCATTCCAGACACGGCGGCCGAGAAGCCGCAGACCGGCAAAATCGTCGCCGCAGGCCCCGGCGCCAGAGGCGAAGACGGCAAGCTTCAGCCCATGGGCGTCAAGGCCGGCGACAAGGTGCTGTTCGGCAAATGGTCGGGCACCGAGGTCAAGATCGACGGTGATGAACTCCTGATCATGAAGGAGTCCGACATCATGGGCATTCTCAGCTAGAGCCTGCCCTTACACTGTCCCCCGAAAAGACTTCAACGGAGAAAATAGCATGGCAGCGAAAGAGGTAAAATTTGGCCCGGACGCGCGCGAGCGCATGATGCGCGGCGTCGACGTCCTGGCCAATGCGGTCAAGATCACGCTGGGGCCAAAGGGCCGCAACGTCATCCTGGAGAAATCCTTCGGCGCCCCGCGCTCGACCAAGGACGGTGTCACCGTCGCCAAGGAGATCGAGCTCGAGGATAAGTTCGAGAATATGGGCGCGCAGATGCTGCGCGAGGTGGCGTCGAAGACCAACGACACTGCCGGCGACGGCACCACGACGGCGACGCTCCTGGCGCAGGCCATCGTCCGCGAAGGCCTGAAGTCGGTGGCCGCCGGCATGAACCCGATGGATCTGAAGCGCGGCATCGACAAGGCCGTGGCCGAGGTCGTCGCCGGTATCTCCAAGAGCGCGAAGAAGGTCTCCGGCTCGGCCGAGATCGCCCAGGTCGGCACCATCTCCGCCAATGGCGAGAAGGCCATCGGCGACATGATCGCCAAAGCCATGCAGAAGGTCGGCAATGAGGGCGTCATCACCGTCGAGGAAGCAAAGAGCCTCGAAAGCGAGCTCGAGGTGGTCGAGGGCATGCAGTTCGATCGCGGCTATATCTCGCCCTACTTCATCACCAATGCCGAGAAGATGGTGACCGAGCTCGAGAGCCCCTACATTCTCATTTACGAGAAGAAGCTGTCCGGCCTGCAGCCGCTGCTTCCCCTGCTCGAGCAGGTGGTCCAGTCGGGCCGTCCGCTGCTCGTCATCGCCGAAGACGTCGAAGGCGAGGCGCTGGCGACCCTCGTGGTCAACAAGCTCCGCGGCGGCCTGAAGGTCGCAGCGGTGAAGGCGCCAGGCTTCGGCGATCGCCGCAAGGCCATGCTGCAAGACATTGCCGTGCTTACCGGCGGCGAGCTGATCTCGGAAGATCTCGGCATCAAGCTCGAGAACGTCACCATCCAGATGCTCGGCCGCGCCAAGCGGGTGAGCATCACCAAGGACGACACCACCATCGTCGGCGGTGCCGGCAAGAAGCCGGACATCGAGGCGCGCGTTGGCCAGATCAAGCAGCAGATCGAGGACACCACCTCCGACTATGACCGCGAGAAGCTGCAAGAGCGGCTGGCAAAGCTCGCCGGCGGCGTTGCCGTGATCAAGGTTGGTGGCGCCACCGAGGTCGAGGTGAAGGAGAAAAAGGATCGCGTCGACGATGCGTTGAATGCGACCCGCGCCGCAGTCGAGGAAGGCATCGTGCCCGGCGGCGGTGTGGCGCTGTTGTGGGCAGCGAAGTCGCTGAAGGCCAAGGGCGCCAACGACGACCAGGAGGCCGGCATCAACATCGTCCGCAAGGCGCTGCAGGCGCCGATCCGGCAGATCGCCGAGAATGCCGGCGTCGAAGGCTCGATCGTGGTCGGCAAGGTGCTCGACCAGAAGTCGCCGACCTTCGGCTACGACGCCCAGAACAACGAGTATGTCGATCTGGTGCAGAAGGGCATCATCGACCCGGCCAAGGTCGTGCGCACGGCGTTGCAGGATGCGGCTTCGGTCGCAGGGCTCCTCGTCACCACCGAGGCCGGCGTCGCCGAGGCGCCGAAGAAGAAGGAAGAGCATGCCCACATGCCCGGCGGCGGCATGGGCGGCATGGACATGATGTAAGACTAAGCGATCAGGGCCTTTTTAAGTTGCGAAGGGGCGGCCTCAAGCCGCCCCTTTTGCCTTTTTCGAGCCTTGGTCATCACCCAATGCTTACGCAAACGTAATTTCCCAAGCGCCCGGTTTTCGCCCTATCGTCCAAAGAGATCGGCTCGAGGCGTCAAGGACAGCCTCCTGGAGACCCCCTGATTGGCCGGATTCCGTAATTCAGCCCGAGAATTTTCGCGCATCGCCTTTCCCTATTTCCGTTCCGAGGACGGATTTACCGGGCGCGTTCTGCTCGGCACCGTAATCGCGCTGCAGCTGTTCCAGGTCTGGCTGAACGTCCGCTTCAACACCTGGTACAAGACCTTTTACGACGCGCTCCAGAACAAGGACTGGGACACCTTCATCTGGCAACTTGGGGTGTTCGCCCTCTTGGCGGCGTTCTTCATCGCCGCCGCGGTGTATCAGCTCTATCTCCAGCAATGGCTCCAGATCAGATGGCGGCGCTGGCTGACCACGCGCTATCTCGGGCGCTGGCTGAGCGAGGGTACCCACTACCGCATGCGGCTCAAGGGCGACGCCGCCGACAACCCCGACCAGCGTATCGCCGACGACATCAAGCAGTTCATCAATCAGACGCTCGATATCGGCATCTCGCTGCTCGGCTCGATCGTAACCCTGATCTCCTTTGTCGTGATCTTGTGGACCCTGTCGGCGGGGAATCCGCTGGTGATCGGCTCCCACTCGTTCGCAATCCCCGGCTACCTCGTCTGGGCCGCGCTGATCTACGCCACGCTCGGCACCTGGGTGACGCATCTCGTCGGGCGCCCGCTGATCAAGCTCAACTTCGATCAGCAGCGCTATGAAGCCGACTTTCGGTTCTCGCTGGTGCGCCTGCGCGAGAATGCCGAGCAGGTGACGCTGCTATCCGGCGAAAGGGCCGAGGAAGAGCGCCTCAGCGATCGTTTCGCACGCGTGGTCGGCAATTGGTACGGCATCATGCAGCGGACCAAGCAGTTGACCTTTCTCACCGCCGGCTATTCCCAGGTTGCGGTCATCTTCCCGTTTCTGGTGGTGAGCCCGCTCTATTTTACCGGCTCGATGATGCTCGGCGGCTTGATGCAGATCGCCTCGGCCTTCGGCCAGGTGCAGGGCGCGCTCTCCTTCTTCGTCAAGGCCTATTCCGATATCGCCGACTGGAAAGCGGTGCTGAACCGGCTCGCGGGCTTCGATGCTTCGATCGACTGGGCGCAGTCGCTCGACGACAAAGCGCCGCGGGTCGAGCATGTCACAGACGGCGGCGGGACCCATCTTCACGCCGACGACCTCGTGGTCAGCCTGCCGAACGGTCAAGAGATTGTGCGCGCCTCGGACCTGCGCATCGCTCCCGCCGAGCGGGTGCTGGTCACCGGGCCGTCTGGCTCGGGCAAGACCAGCCTGTTCCGGGCGCTCGGCGGTGTGTGGCCGTTCGGCTCGGGCAGCATCCGCATTCCCCATGGGGCGAACGTGCTGGTGTTGCCGCAGAAGCCGTATCTCCCGCTCGGGACGCTTCGCGGCGCGCTCGCTTATCCCGGTCCGCAAGAGGCGTTCGCGGTGGGGGAGATCGATGAGGTGCTCAACGCCGTCGGACTTGAGCATCTGCGCGCAGGCCTCGACGAGACCGCCTATTGGTCCGACCGGCTCTCGGTCGGCGAGCAGCAGCGGCTGTCGGTCGCGCGCGCGCTGTTGCAACAGCCCGATTGGCTGTTCCTCGACGAGGCCACGAGCGCGCTCGACGAGCAATCGGAGGCCATGCTCTATCGGCTCCTGCTCGAGCGCCTGCCGGACGCGGCCATCGTCTCCATCGGCCACCGCGCGAGCCTCGTCGTGTTCCACGACCGCTTCCTCGAGCTCACGCCCGACGCCGCGGGCGGCCACCGCGTCGCGCCGATCTCGCCGGACGATGCGGCCCGTGCCGCCGACGAGCTCGATCTCAGTCCAGCCTAGCCCGACACGGCGCGCAGGCGATCGAGGACGATATCCTTGAAGCCCGTGGCCTCGCCACACCACGCGGCGCCGCGCGCCAACACGAGATGCGCCTGGGATTGCAAGATCAGACCATCCTCGAGCACCTTGAGGTGATTGGCCTTGAGCGTCGTGCCGGTGGTGGTGATATCGACGATCAATTCGGCCGTACCCGCCGCCGGCGTACCTTCGGTGGCCCCGACGCTCTCGACGATGCGGTAGCCGGCAACACCGTGGCGGGCAAAGAACCGCCGCGTCAGATTGAGGTATTTGGTGGCGACGCGAAGCCGGCGGCCATGCTGCCGCGCAAATTGCACCGCGACATCCTCGAGGTCGGCCATGGTGGCGACATCGATCCAGCAATCGGGCACGGCAACCACGACGTCGGCGCGGCCGAAGCCGAGCGGCGCCAGGAACTCCACGCTCGCTTCGACATCGGGAAGGGTCTCGCGGACGAGGTCCTCCCCGGTCAGCCCGAGATGGATGCGGCCCGTTCGCAGCTGATGCACGATCTCCGCGGCGGACAGGAACACCACTTCGACGCCGTCGAGGCCTTCGATCATGCCGCGATAGCCGCGCTCGTGGCCGGTCTTGCGCAGCGCGAGACCAGCCTTCTCGAACAGAGCGGCCGCGGCGTCCTTGAGCCGCCCTTTCGCCGGCACGCCGATGCTGAGCGCCGTCGCGATCATCGGGACGCCTGCCGAATGGCCGCGAGCAGACGCTCGGTGTGAATGGCGGAGCCGACCGCCGGCACCTCGACAGGCGCGCCGAGGGAGCGGAGCAAGCCGTCATAGCGGCCGCCGCCCGCGACCGGGGTCGTCTCGTCACCGCCCTCGGCTTCGATCTGGAACACGAGACCGGAGTAATATTCGAGGCTCCGGCCGAACTCGGTCTCGAAGCGTGCGGTCTCAAGGTCGACGCCGCCTTCCCCGAAGAGATCGAAGCGGCGGGCGAGCCCCTCGAGCGCCGAGTTAAGGTCGATGCCTGCGCCCTTGGCGATCATGGCGACGCGATCGACGCCCTCGCGCGGCGGGGCGGAGACGGCGAGGTAATAATCGATCACGGTCGCGACCTCCTTCGGCAGCGGGTCGGCGCGAAGGTCGGCGGTGTAGTCAAGCAGGCGCTCGGTGATCTCGCCGAGGGTGCGGTTGCCTGAGAGCGGCAATGCTTTCGCCTCCAAATATTCCGCCACCAGGTCTTCGGCGCGCGCGGGATCGGTGCGCTCGAGCGTTGCGGCAAGCTCGGCGACCGCGCCGTTGCCCTCGGGACGCTCGCCCTTGGCGAGGCGGCTCGAGCAGCGCGTGGAACTCCGGCGGACGCCAGAAATAATGGCGCAGCTTCAGGCGCCAGCGCTCCGGCAAGGCGAGCGCATCGAGGAGGGCGTAGAACAGCGCAATGTCGCCGAAGCGAAGGCGAAGCCGCTTCAGCCCCGCCTCGCGCACCGCTCTGGTGGCAAGGCGCACGATCTCGGCATCGGCTTGATCGCGGCCGGGAACGCCATAGCATTCGATGCCGGCCTGACGGAATTCTCGATCCCGCCTCGGACCATGCGGCTGAAAGCGGAATGCCGGGCCGTTATAGCAATAGCGGGCCGCGACGTCGGCTTCGCGGGTGGCGCTCGAGATAAAGCCTCGACACCGGCACGGTGAGATCGGGGCGCAAGCAAAGCTCCTCACCGGCGAGATCGGTGAAGACATAGGTGCGGCCCCGCAGCGACTCGCCGATCCGATCGAGGAAGATGTCGGCGGGCTGGATCAGCGACGGCGCAACTTGCTCGTAGCCGGCCGCTCTGAACACATCGAGCAGGCTGGCGGCCTGGGCTTCGAGGGCCTCGAATTGCTGCGCCGATTCCGCGGCCATGGCCGGTCAGCCTGGTGGCGGGCGAGGACGCCCTTGACCGCCTCGACGAGCTTCGCCTCGGGCACGGCGAATTGCGCTTGGGCCTGCTGCTTCAGATATTCGTCGCGGTCCTTGATCGCGGTGAGCGTGGCGCCGAGGACGAGGTCCTTGATCTGCACCTCGCCCTTGGCCTTCTCGTCGCCGCCTTGGATCACGGCGCAAGGCGAGCCGCGCTTATCGGCGTATTTCATCTGCGCCTTCATGCCGGCCGAGCCGAGATAGACCTCGGCGCGGATGCCGGCGTCGCGAAGCGTCTTCGCCATGCGCTGATAGTCGCCGATGCGGTCGCGGTCGAACACGAGCACGACCACGGGGCCACTCGCGGTCTCGGCCGGGAGCTTGCCGAGGGTCTTGAGGCCATAAAGCAGGCGCGAGACGCCAATGGAGATGCCGGTGGCCGGGACCTTCTCGCCGGTGAAGCGCTCGACGAGGCCATCGTAGCGGCCGCCGCTCGCGACCGAACCAAGCCTGATCGGCTGCCCGCGCTCGTCCTTGATCGGCGCGATCAGCTCAGCCTCGAACACGGGGCCGGTGTAATATTCGAGGCCGCGGACGACGGAGGGGTCGATGCATATCTGGCGTTGGCCATAGCCCGCAGAGGCGGTCAGTTCAGCAATGCGGGTTAGCTCACCGAGACCGCTCTGGTACGTCGCGTTGTCGACCAGCACACGGAGTGAGGTGATTGTAGATAAGTTGCTTCCTACCTTCTCGACGATGAGGTCATCAGAAATCGTATCGGCTTCTGGCGACTGCTCATCGATAGGTCGGCCATCCCTCAGCCTGAGAATGTCCTGCGGAAACTTCGGCGAAGCAAACTCGCGGATCACACTAATCACTTCGGATGTGAGGTCCGCGCCCTTGGTGAAGTCACCAGACTCATCCTTGCGTCCCTTGCCTAGAAGCAGTTCGCACGCCCGGCCAACCAAGCCGATCGAGTTTGTCGATGGCGCGGAGCACGACAAGCCGCTTGGTTGCATTAGCTTCACCGCCAAGACCAATTGCTTCCAGCACGCCGTCGAGAACTTTTCGGTTGTTGACCTTGATGACATACTGCCCGCGCGGGACGCCAAGGGCTTCGAGGGTGTCGGCGGCGAGCATGCACAGCTCGGCGTCGGCGGCGACGGAAGCGGCGCCGACGGTGTCGGCATCGAACTGGGTGAATTGGCGGAAGCGGCCGGGACCAGGCTTCTCGTTCCGCCACACCGGCCCCGACTGATAGCGGCGGAACGGCTTCGGCAGGGTCTGGTAATTCTCGGCGACGTAGCGGGCGAGCGGCGCGGTCAGGTCGTAGCGGAGCGACAGCCACTGATCGTCGTCGTCCTTGAACGAGAACACGCCCTCGTTGGGCCGGTCGAGGTCGGGGAGGAATTTGCCGAGCGCGTCGGTATATTCGATCGCCGGGGTGTCCAGCGGCTCGAAGCCATAGGCCTCGAACACCTTGCGGATTTGGTCGAGCATCAGCGCCGTCGCCCGGATCTCACCCGCGGGAACGTCGAATAAGCCCTTCGGCAGCCTGGCCTCGGGGCGAACGGGCAGGTCTTTCTCGCTCATGGAAATAAATGCTGACGCGATGCTCTGACTGGCCCGGCTTCTAGCCCATAGGGCTTGGCCCAGCAAGCAACGGGCGCGGAGCGCCGCCGGCTTCGCGTCACTCGTAGCTCCGCTGGGTAGGTAGGTTTTGACCCCCTCACCCGCGCCGCCGCCGCGATGTGGCCGCGGCGCGACCTCTCTCCGCTGGGGAGAGGTGAAGCGCGCTCGCTGCCCGTGTCTTTTCACGCGACGACGTTTCCTTTGCTTCGTCATTGCCGGGCTTGTCCCGGCAATCCAATGGTGATGCTACGCGCCAGCCTCAACTGCCCTATTGCGATGCCCGCGAACACGTCCGGGCATGACGCCAATGAGACCAGGGCGCACTCCATCGTTGCCGCGACGCTTCGGCGTCCGGGCTTTGCTCAAGATTTTCCCCTCGAAGATGAGGGGATGGCGCGCCGAAAAGCGCAGACCATTTTGGTTCCGCGTCTCTTGCGGAGATGCGCAGGCGCCTCTCGGCGCGCCACAGCGGCGATTTTTGCGCACCACGCCGGGCCGCGCTTTCGCCGTCAGTGCCCCGCTTCCCCTACAACGGACGTAAGTCAAAGTGACGTTGGGGGCCTGCGTTCGGAGAAAGTAGACCAGACGGTCGTCAGCCAGCTCCTGGCAGGGCCTCGTAGTGGGCACGGGCGGAGCCCCGGCGCCGCCCGGGTGTCCGGATGCGAACCAGACCCGCAGGCGCCGCACCCCGTCCCGCCTCACGACGCCTCATGAACACGCCCCTTCGGTGGACGAGGTGAGGGCAGGATAAAGGCGCCGCGAAGCACGGGGATAAGTTTCCTCCTCTCCCTCCTCAACCAGCGTCATACCGGCGAAAGCCGGTATCCAGCTCGCGCCGGCGGCGCGAAGGAAAGCTGGACGCCGGCTTTCGCCAGGGTGACGCAGATTTTTTGGCTGGAATAAGGTTCTAAGGCCTCACCGGTTGGCGGCGAGTGCCATCAGGCTTTCGATCGGATGCACCTTGGATTTCAGCTGTCTCGAGCCCATCCGGACAGGGGCCGCCGGTGGCCCAGTCGAGCAACTCGACGGTGTGGACGATGGGCACCGCGGCGCCGCGCTGAAGCTGGGCGATGCAGCCGATATTGCCGGCGGCGATCAGGTCCGGCTTGACGCTCGCGATATGGCTCAGCTTCCGGTCGCGCAAGGCGCGCGCGAGCTCGGGCTGAAGCAGATTGTAGGTCCCGGCCGAGCCGCAGCAGATATGGCCTTCCGGGATGTCGACCACGGTGAAGCCGGCCTGGGACAAGAGCCCACGGGGCACGGTCTCGACCTGCTGGCCGTGCTGGAGCGAGCAGGCCGAATGATAGGCGACACGGAGGCTGGTCCAGGCGAGCGGCGGCACGAGGCCAACCTCCTGGATGAACTCGGTGATATCGCGGGCGCGCTCGGCCATCTCCGTGGCGCGGCCGGCATAGCCCCGATCGCGGGCGAGCAGATGGCCGTAGTCCTTGATCATGGTGCCGCAGCCCGAGGCGGTGGTGAGGATGGCGTCGAGCTCGCCCTCGCGCATCGCGCTCGACCAGGCATCGACGTTCCGTTTCGCCGCCTTCTGCGCGGCCTGCCTCGCGGCCAAGATGATGCTCCAGCGCGCCGCAGCAGCCCTCATCCTTGGCGAGCACCACCTCGACGCCATGGCGGCGCAACAGCCGGATCGCCGCCCGGTTGATCGAGGGCCGGAGCACCTCCTGCACGCAGCCGAGCACCAGCGCCACGCGCTTGACCGGCGCCCGGTCGAGGCGGATCGCGCCCTTGCGCCGCCGCAGCTTCAGATGCGGCAGGCCGGGCGGAGCGACGTCGAGGGCCGCCGCCGCGGTCTTGAAGCCGAGCCCGGCGAGGATCCCGCGGAAGGGCCGCGCCAGCCACGCCAATAACAGCGCGACGCGAAAGCGCGCGGGGCTGGGAAGGATCGCGGCCAGGAACCGGCGCGAGAGGCGTTGCGACGCCGGGCGATGGCCCCTCACCTCGATATGGGTGCGGGCCAGATCGACGAGATGCATGTAGTCGACGCTGCTCGGGCAGGTGGTCACGCAGGAGAGGCAAGAGAGGCAGCGGTCGATGTGATGGGTGACCGGGGCGCCGACCTTGCCGGTCTCGAACATCTCCTTGATCATGTAGATGCGGCCGCGGGGGGAATCGCGCTCGTCCCCGAGCAGCACATAGGTCGGACAGGTTGCGGTGCAGAGACCGCAATGGACGCAGCGCCGCAACATGGCGTCGGCCCGGGCGATGGTCGGATCCTGAAGCTGCTCTGCGCCGAAGCTCGTGTGCATGGGTGCCGCCTAAAGTCCTGGATACATGTGACCGGGATTGAGGATGCCGGCCGGATCGAACGCGGCCTTGAGTTTTCGCGTCAGGGCCGCGAGCCCGAGATCGAGCGGCTGGAACACGTCGAGGCTCGCGCGCGTCGCGTGCTCGGCGCGGATCAAGGTGGCGTGGCCGCCGAATTCGGCGATGGCGCGTCTGATCTCGACGGCACCGGCGTCCGACGTGAGCGTGGTGTCGAGCCAGATCAGGCCGCCGGACCAGTCATAGGCGACGCGAATGTCGAGGGTCCTGGCGATGACGGCGACGAGCTTGGTGGCGCGGGACGGCGTCGTCGAGATGCGCCACAGCGGGCGGTCGGAACCGGCAAACATGCGCAAGGTCCTGATCTCTTCCCAGAAAATGCGGCTGTTGGCGTCGTCGAGCTCGAGCGACAGCGAATAGGCGGCGAGCCGGTCTTTCAAGCGGCCGAAGCGATAGCGCACCGAGTTCGGAAAGTTCTCGACCCTGATGGCGGTGACCGCGGCGCCGGCGCCGGAGATGTTGGGATTGGAGAGCCGCGCCGCGAGCGATGCCTCGAGGTGGACCGCGCCCGACACCTCGTATGGCGTGCCGAGGCAAAGGCACATCGCCTCGATCGCGGTCGGGTCGGGGAGGCCGAAGCAGAGAAGGGTTCGCGTTTCCTCGGGGCGCGGCAGCACCTTCATGGTGACGTTGGTGATCACCGCAAGCGTCCCCCAGGAGCCGGCCACCGCCTTGCAGAGGTCGTAGCCGGTGACGTTTTTCATCACGCGGCCGCCCGACTTGAACGGCTCGCCCCAGCCATTGACGCATTCGACGCCGAGAAGATGGTCGCGCGCGGCGCCGGCCAAAATGCGGCGGCTGCCGGAGAGGTTGGTGGCGAAGATCCCGCCGATCGAGCCCTCACCGGGCGGACTGCCGAGCACCGGCCCGAGATCGACGGGCTCGAAGGCGAGCTGCTGGCCGCGCTCGTCGAGCAGGGCCTGGACCTCGGCAATCGGCGTTCCGGCCGATGCCGACAACACCAGCTCGGTCGGCTCGTACAGCGAGACGCCGACCAGGTTTTCGGTGCTGACCACGGTGCCGGCCTGAACCGGACGGCCGACCTCGTGCTTCGATCCGCGTCCCCTCACCTCGATGGGAATTTTGGCGTGGGCCGCCTCGGCAACGAGATCGGCGATCTCGTCCGCGGCGTGAGGCGCATGGAAGCCGAGCCTGAGGTTTCCGGTCACTGGCCGTCACGCCCTTCTTCCAGCGGAAACACCTTGGCCGGGTTGAGGAGCCAGTCAGGATCGAAGGCGGTCTTCACCCGCATCTGCTGGGCGAGATCCGACGCCGAAAACTGCACCCGCATCAGGTCGCGCTTCTCGATGCCGACGCCATGCTCGCCGGTGAGGCAGCCGCCGAGCTCGACGCAGAGCTTGAGGATCTCGGCGCCGCAGCGCTCGGCGCGCTCGAGCTCGCCGCGGTCATTGGCGTTGTAGAGGATCAGGGGATGCAGATTGCCGTCGCCGGCGTGGAAGATGTTGGCGACGCGGAAGCGATGGCTGCGGCAGATGGCGCCGATGCGGTGGAGCGCCTCGGAGAGACGCGACAGCGGGATCACGCCGTCCATGCAGTAATAATCCGAGATCTGGCCCATGGCACCGAAGGCGGCCTTGCGGCCCTTCCAGATCAGCTCACTCTCCGCGGCGTTGCGGCTCACCCTGACGACGCTCGGCGCATAGCGCTCGGCGATATCGGTGAGCTTCTCGAGCAGAAGCTCGATCTCGTCGTCAGCGCCGGCGACTTCGACGATGAGCAGCGCCTCGACGTCGAGCGGATAGCCGGCGCCGGCGAAATTCTCGCAGACATGGATCGCCGGCTTGTCCATGAACTCGATGGCCTGGGGAACGATGCCGGCGGCGATGATGCCTGCGACGCAGGCGCCGGCCGCCTCCGACGAGCCGAAGCCGATCAGCATCGGCCGCGCGCCTTCCGGGGATTTGAGGAGACGGACGGTCGCCTCGGTGACAACCGCGAACTGGCCTTCGGAGCCCGTGATCAGACCGAGGAAGTCGTAGCCCGGGCTGTCGAGATAGTCGCCGCCGATGTCGACAACCTCGCCGGTCATCAGCACCACGCGCAAGGCGAGCAGGTTGTTGGTGGTCACGCCATATTTCAGGCAATGCGCCCCGCCGGAGTTCATGGCGATGTTGCCGGCGATAGTGCAGGCGAGCTGGCTCGACGGATCGGGAGCGTAGAAGAAGCCGTGAACCGCGGCGGCGTTGGAGATGGCGATGTTGGTGATGCCCGCCTCGACGCGGGCGACGCGATTGGTCTCGTCGATTTGCAGCACCCGCGTCATGCGGGAGACGCCGAGCACGATGGCGTCTTCGAGCGGCAAGGCGCCGCCGCAGAGCGACGTCCCGGCGCCGCGCGGCACGACCTTGATCTTGTTGTCGTGGCAGTAACGGAGGATCTTGCTCACCTCCTCGGTGCTTCCTGGCAACACCACGGCGAGCGGCAGGCAGCGATAGGCGGTGAGCGCGTCGGTCTCGAAGGTGCGGCGCCCCTCCTCGTCGGCAATGAGGGTCGCCTCCGGGACGAGCTTCTTGAGCTGCCGGACGATCTCGTCCCGGCGGGCGAGGATCGCGCCGTCGGGCTTGGGAAGGGTCAGAAGCGACATTGCGGCTCCAAGGACCTCTTGGGTCCCCTCAAATCGCGCTTTTTGCGATTTACGTCCCGTTAGCCATGCCGATGTTTCGCATGAGGAACCGCCCTCGGCAATATGCCCTCATAGGCGCGGCTGCCGGCCCGGGGCGGAACTCCTTGCATTCCGCCGGGTTATCATGCCGCATCTTGAACTAATCCCGCCGGATGGCGGCTTCTGTTAGAGTTCGGTGCCAACCGAGAGCAAGGAGACCTCTCGAACCGGTCATTGTCCAAAACAGGGCGGGAAGAACTCTGTCCGGATCCTCAAAAGGGAGAGATGAGAATGAGGAAGCTGTTGTGCGTCGTTGCGGGCACGCTGATGCTCGCGGCATTCGGAGGCTCCGCGTTCGCCGCGGGCGATGCCGCCAAAGGCAAAGAGCTGTTCACCACCAAATGCGGCATTTGCCACCAGGTCGGACCTGGCGCCAAAACGCTGATCGGGCCTGAGCTCAACGGCATCGTCGGCCGCAAGGCCGCGAGCATTGCCGACTTCCCCAGCTATTCCGCCGGGATGAAGAAGCTCGGGGACGAGGGCTAGGTGTGGACGGAAGAGCATATCGACAAGTGGATCGCCGACCCCAAGGCGATGATCCCGGACTCGATGATGGCCTTGGCGTTCCAGGGCGTTCCCGATGCCGGCGAGCGCGCCGACATCATCGCCTATCTGAAGACCCAGTCACAATAAATCCGAAGCCAATGACGCCGCTTCGCTCCGGCCGCCGTTGCGGCTCGCCGGCGAAGCGGCGCCGGCGCTTTCGCTCAGGGCGTCGCCGAGGCCGATGGCAGCGGCGGCAGCGGCTTCGGCGTGCGGAAGGCGTTGAGATCGTCGAGCACCGAGCGGAAGAACGCATTGCGGTCGCCTTCCTCCTTGGCCACTTCATGCCAGCTGTCGCGAAGCGCCTTGATCACCTCCTCGGACAGGGTCTTGATGCGGACTCCCTCCTTGGTGCCAAGCTCGTCGAGGCTTTCGGTCTTGAGCTTCCGGCTGTCGGCAAGCGTGGACAGCAGCGTCGCCTTGCAGGCGGTTTCGATCATGGTCTGCTGCTGATTGTTAAGGCTGTTCCAACGATCCTCGTTGACGAGTAGCTCGAGCACGGTCTCAGGCTGATACCAGCCAGGGAGGTAGATCAGCTTGGCGTGGTCTTGCAGATGCTGGCGTTGGTCGACGGCGGGGGTGAGGAATTCGGCGGCGTCGATCTCGTGCTTGTCGAGGGCGAGGCCGATGGTGCCGCCTGGCACCAGCACCGTGGTGACCCCGAGACGCGACATCACCCTGCCGCCAAGGCCGAAGATGCGCATGCGCAATGTCTTGAGGTCGTCAGGCGTCGCCACCTCCTTGGTGAACCAGCCGGCGGTCTCGCCGCCGCCAAAGGCGCAAGGGATGACATGGACGCGGAGGCCGGCCTGATCGTACATCTCCTGGTAGAGCTTGAGGCCGTTGCCGGCGAAGAACCACTCGGCGTAGCCCTTGGCGTCGGGTCCGAACGGGAAACCGGAGAACAGGGCTGCGGCCGGAAGCTTCGCCGCCCAGAAGCTCGCGGTGGTGAAGCCGGCATCGGCGCTCCCCTTCGACACCTTGTCGAGGATGTCCTGGGGCTCGCCGGCCTCGCCCGGCTGTTTCAGATCGAACTCGATCGTGCCGCCGGAAAGCTCCTTGATCAGCTTGGCGAACCGGGCCGCCGGCTCGCCAAGGCCGGGGAGAAAGGTGCCATAGATGATGGGGGTGACGAAGCGCAGCGGCTCGCCGGCCGCTGCCGGCACCGCCAGCACCGCCGCCAGGCAGAGTGCCAGGCGAAAGGCGTTCCCGTTCGTCGCCACTCCCCCTCCTCCTCGGTTCCGGGGCCGGGCCGAGTTCGGGCTTCTTACCCCAGAGCGCCGATGCTACATCGGGTTGTACCCCCCGTGCCACAGGGCCGAGCCAGTTCTCAAGGGACAAGATGACGGAAACACAAGCCGGATCGCAGGCAAGTCCCCATGTCGGGCTATTCGTGACCTGCCTGGTCGACCTCTTCCGGCCGAGCGTCGGCTTCGCGGCGCTCAAGCTGCTGCAGGATGCGGGCGCGCGCGTCGAGGTTCCGGGGGAGCAGACCTGTTGCGGCCAGCCGGCCTACAATTCCGGCGACCGGGCCGACGCCATCGCCATCGCCCGCCAAGTGGTGAAGGCCTTCGAGGGCTTCGACTATGTGGTGGCGCCGTCGGGCTCCTGCGCCGGCATGATCAAGCGGCATTATCCCGAACTCCTCGCCGACGACCCGGTGTTCGCTTGGCGCGCCGAAGCGCTCGCGGCAAAGACCTATGAGTTGACGAGCTTTCTCGTCGAGGTCCTGGGCGTCACCGGCGTCGACGCCAGATTTCCAGGCACCGTCACCTATCACGATTCCTGCTCGAGCCTGCGCGAGCTCGGTATCAGCGACGCGCCGCGCCGGCTGCTTGCGGGCGTCGACGGGCTCACCCTCAAGGAGATGGACGAGCGGGACGTCTGTTGCGGCTTCGGCGGCGCCTTCGCGGTGAAATATCCGGAGATTTCCACGACCATGGCCGAAGCCAAGATCCGCAACATCGCCGCATCCGGCGCTCCTTGCGTGCTCGCCGCCGATCTCGGCTGTCTGCTCCACCTCGCCGGCAGGCTGTCCCGGGACGGGTCGCCGGTCACATGCCGTCATGTCGCCGAAGTCCTTGCCGGGATGACCGAGACGGCTGCGATCGGCCAGCCGCCGAAGCCAGAATAGCGAAGCGATGGCCGACGCCTCGAAACACCTGCCTCGACGCGCCCCTTCAGGGAGAGTGCCGCCGAAGCGCTGGCGGATCAGGATCTCCAGCGGGCGCTGGCCAACGTCAAGCGCGGCTTCATCGCCAAGCGGGTGAAGGCCCGCGACAAGCTGCCGGAGTTCGCCCAACTGCGCGATGAGGCCCGGGCCATCAAGGATCATACCCTCGCTCATCTCGACCTCTATCTCGAAGCCTATGAGCGGAAAGTGATCGAGAGCGGCGGCGAGGTGCATTACGCGCCGACGGCGAAAGACGCGCGCGACATCGTGCTTCGTCTCTGCCAGCGATGCGGGCGCCCAGTCTCGTCACCAAGGGCAAGTCGATGGTGTCCGAGGAGGTCGATCTCGATCATCACCTCGAAGCCGCCGGCATCGAAGTCGCCGAGACCGATCTCGGCGAGCACATTCTCCAAATCCGGGGCGACCGGCCGAGCCACATCATCGCCCCGGTGATCCATCTCAACAAAGAAGCGATCGCGGCGGATTTCACCCGCGCCCATGACGGACTGCCGCCAGACCGGCCTCTCGGCAGCGTGCCTGACCTCGTCGCCGAGGCCCGCGCCGTGCTGCGCGAGAAATTCCTCGCCGCGGATGTGGGCATCACCGGCGCCAATCTCTTGATCGCCGAGACCGGCTCGTCGGTCATCGTCACCAATGAGGGCAACGGCGATCTGACCGAGACGCTGCCCGCGACGCATATCGTCCTCACCTCGATCGAGAAGCTGGTGCCGACGCTCGAGGACGCGGCGACCGTGCTTCGCCTCTTGGCCCGCTCGGCAACGGGCCAGGAGATCACCACCTACACCACCTTCGCCACCGGGCCTGCGCGCGAGGGCGACCCCGATGGCCCGAGCGCCTATCATGTGGTGCTGCTCGACAATGGCCGGAGCGCCATGCTCGGCGGCGACTTTCACGACATGCTCCGCTGCATCCGCTGCGGCGCCTGCCTCAACCACTGCCCGGTCTACGGCGCCATCGGCGGCCACGCCTACGGCTCGGTCTATCCGGGACCGATGGGCGCGGTGCTGACGCCGGCGCTTTACGGCATCGACCACGCCCGCGACCTTCCCAACGCCTCGAGCTTCTGCGGCCGCTGCGAGGAGGTGTGCCCGATGGCGATTCCGCTCCCCGCCCTGATGCGAAAATGGCGGGAGCGCGATTTCGACCGCGGCAATCCGCCATTGCCGCAGCGTCTCGCGCTGAAAACATGGGCTTTCCTCGCCAAGCGCCCGCGCCTCTATCACGCCCTGAGCAGGGTCGCGATGCCGGTGCTCGCACGCCTTGCCGGGGGCGACGGACGATTTCGCCACGTCCCTCTCGCCGGCGCCTGGACCGGAACCCGCGACCTGCCCGCGCCCGAGGGGGAGACCTTCCAGGCGCGTTACCGCAAGGGCCGCGTCAAGCCATGAGCCAAGCCACACAGTATCGTCAGTCTGTTCTGTCAGCGGTCAGGACGGCGCTCGGGTCGCGCCGCGGCGATCCGGCACGAGAGGCAGCCGTGGCCGAGCGCCTGGGCGCCCATCAGCGCGGCACCATCCCGGCGCGGACCCGTCAAGACGAAGCGGCGCTGCTCGATTTGTTCCAGGGGATGCTCGAGAGCCAAGGCGCGGAGGTGACGCGCGCCACGACGCCCGAGGCGGCGGTCGAGGCCATTGCCGCCAACCTCCGCTTGCATGATCTCCCGCTCTCGTTGCGCCTCGGCGAGGACGAGGCGCTGCGGGCGTTGCCGTGGGATGTTGCACCAGGCTTGGCGCTCTCGTTCGGGGCAACGGATGGCGACGATCGCGCCGGCCTGTCGCGCGCCGTCGCCGCGGCCGCAGAGACCGGCACGCTGGTGCTCGTCTCGGGACCGGACAACCCGACCACCCTCGCCTTCCTGCCCGAGTCCCACACGGTCCTGGTCCACCGCGGCGACATCGTCCCCTGCTACGAGGATGGCTTCGACCGGTTGCGGGCGATCTACGGCGAGGGTCGATTGCCGCGGACCGTCAACCTGATCAGCGGTCCGTCGCGAACCGCGGACATCGAGCAGACCATCGTGCGCGGGGCGCACGGACCGAAACGGCTGCACGTGGTGATCCTCGGCTAGGAGGGGCGGTGCGGAGCGGGCTTTTTTCCGCCGGTTTTCTCCTGTTATGGATAGGTCTTGACGGCTTCCTCTCGTTCCGGGCATCGGGTATGGTGCAGCGCACTCTGAACGAGAGCTTAGCGCCAAAAACCAATGGGATGCCGGCCCTCAGGCCGGTTCGGGGTGGCCCTTTCATGCGCGCAGCCGTCTGGTTCATCGAGCGGCCCCGCTGGTTCAAGCGGACCCTCCTCATACTCAACGACATTGCGATGCTGTCGATCGCACTGTGGGCCGCCTATTCGCTGCGCTTGAGCCGGTTCTACGTGCCCGACACGGTCGGCCTGATCTTGCTGTTCGCCGCGGCACCGATCATCGGCGTCATCACCTTCCATCTGCGGGGCCTGTACAAGCTCGTGACCCGGTTCATCGGGCCCGAGGGCACCACGCGAATTTATGTCGCGGTGATCATCGCCGTGCTCGCCTGGGCGCTCCTCGTGCTCCTGTCCGGCATCAAGGGCCATCCGCGTTCGGTGGTGGTGATCTACGGTCTCATCGCCGCGCTGATGATCAGGCTGAGCCGGCAATGGGCCGGGGCGGTGCTGCTCAGAGCCGCGCCGCAGCACAAGGGCGTGAGCTTCGACGAGCGCAAGAACGTCATCATCTACGGGGCCGGCACCACCGGCATTCAGCTGCTCCGCGCCCTGAACGAGACCGGCCAATACAACATGGTCGCTTTCATCGACAACAACCCGTCGCTCGCGGGCCAGGTGGTGCACGGCGTCAAGGTGCTGCGGCCCGGCAAGATCGGCAAGGTGATCACCACCGAGAACGTCAAGGAGGTGCTGCTGGCGATGCCGTCGGCGCTCCGCAGCGAGCGCCGCGCCGCGATCAAGGCGCTGGAGCCGTTTCCGGTGGTGGTGAAGACGCTGCCGGCGCTCGAGGAGATCGCGTCGGGCAACGTCGAGGTCAGCGACCTCCGCCCCATCGAGGTCGAGGATCTCCTCGGCCGCGATCCGGTCGCGCCCGAGCTCGACCTGCTCACCCAGCACGTGAAGGACAAGGTGGTGATGATCACCGGCGCCGGGGGCTCGATCGGCTCGGAGCTGACGCGGCAGCTGCTCGCGCTCGGGCCGAAGACGCTGATCCTGTTCGAGCTGTCGGAGGTGGCGCTCTACGAGATCGATATGGAGATCGACGAGATCAAGCGGCGTATGCCGAAGGAGGCCGAAGGCCCGATCCCGCCCGAGACCAAGATCGTTCCGGTGCTCGGCTCGGTGCTCGACCGCAAGGTGGTGGCGCGCACCATCGGCGATTTCGGCGTCGAGGTGATCTATCACGCCGCCGCCTATAAGCATGTCCCCATCGTCGAGCAGAACCCGTTCACCGGCGTGCAGAACAATACCTTCGGTACGCTGGTGCTGGCCGAGGCGGCGAAGGACGCGGGCGTCGAGCGCTTCGTGCTGGTGTCGAGCGACAAGGCGGTGCGGCCGACCAACGTCATGGGCGCGAGCAAGCGCCTCGCCGAATTGATCCTGCAAGGTCTCGCCGAGACGCGGGGCGCGGGTTCCACCATCTTCACCATGGTGCGCTTCGGCAATGTGCTCGAACTCGTCGGGCTCGGTGGTGCGGCGCTTCCGCAATCAGATCCAGGCGGGCGGCCCGGTGACCGTGACCCACCCCGAGATCATCCGCTATTTCATGTCGATCCCCGAGGCCGCCCAGCTCGTGATCCAGGCCGGCGCCATGGCGAGCGGCGGCGAGGTGTTCGTGCTCGACATGGGCACGCCGGTGAAGATCGACGATCTCGCCCGCACCATGATCCGACTGTCGGGGCTCGAGCTTCGCGACGACAACAATCCCGACGGCGACATCGCCATCGAATATGTCGGCTTGCGGCGCGGCGAGAAGCTCTACGAGGAGCTCCTGATCGGCGAGAACACCACCGGGACGAGCCATCCGCGCATCTTCAAGAACTCCGAGCCGATCTTGGCCTACCCCGACCTGATCGCAGCCTTGGAGCGCCTCGACGACGCCGTCCAGAGGCAGGACGAGGTCAAGCTCCAAGACATGCTGCGCGCCACCGTGGAGGGGTATACGCCCGGAAGCACCGGCCATCCGACGCCGCTCAAGGAGGAGTGGCAGCCGGTGTCCCGGACGCTGCACTAGCCGATGGGTTGGGGCGAGTTGGCCCGCGCCGCGGGCGTGGTGGCGGGCGCCGCAGTGCTTTCGGCCGGGCTGATCGTCCTCTTGAAGCCGGTGCTGGTGCGTTATCTCCTCGCCCATCCCAATGCGCGGTCGTCGCACGCGCAAGCCACGCCGCAGGGCGCCGGGATCGCCGTGGTGCTTGCGGTGCTCATCGTCGCCGCGGCCGGCTGGCTCCTGTGGCGCCCGGCGGAAGGCGGCGCCGCACTCGGTCCCGTGCTCGCCGGCGCCTTCGGCCTCACCGTGCTCGGGCTCGCCGACGACGCCCGCGCCCTCCCCGTCTCCTGGCGCCTGATCGGTCAGACGCTTGCGGCAATCGCCATGATGTTCAGCCTGCCCGAGGACTTACGGCTGTTGCCAAGTCTGCTCCCCTTGCCGGTCGAGCGGGTGCTGCTCGTGATCGGCACGGTGTGGTTCGTGAACGCGGTCAATTTCCTCGACGGGCTCGACTGGATCACCGCGGCGCAGGTGGTGCCGATGACGCTCGGCGTTGCCGTTCTTGCCGCGCTCGGCACGGTGCCAGCGAACGTGGGCTTCCTGGCACTGGCGTTGCTCGGCGCCATGATCGGCTTCGCCATCTTCAACAAGCATCCGGCGCAGGTGTTCCTCGGCGACGCCGGCAGCCTCCCGATCGGGCTCCTGCTTGCCTTCCTGCTGATCGCGGTGGCCGGCACCGATCTCGCCGCGGCATTGCTGCTCGGGCTCTATACCATCGCAAACTCGACCATTACGCTCTTGCGGCGCGCCTATAGCCGCGAGCACATTTTCAGCGCCCACCGCTCGCATTTCTATCAGCGCGCCACCATCAACGGGCTCAGGCCGCCGCAGGTGACGGGACGCATCTTCGTGCTCGGCCTCGTGCTCGCAAGCCTCGCCATCGCCACGATGATGACCCGCTCGACGATTGCCGACCTGCTGTTGCTGGGGCTCGGCGCCATCGCCACCGGCTACGTGCTCTATCTCCTGGCGCGAGGCGCGCGATGACGGGGCGGACCGTCCTCGTCACCGGCGCCTCGGGCTTCCTCGGCAAGCACCTTGCCGGCACGCTTGCCAAGGCCGGCTGGGCGGTGCGGGCCGCAGCCCGGGACCCGGAACAGATCCCGGTGCGGGCACAGGTTGAGCGCGTGGCGATGCCGGATCTCTCGCGGCGGCCCGAGTGGGCGCCGCTCCTCGACGGCGTGACCCATGTGTTGCATCTCGCCGGCATTGCCCATGCGCCCGGCCAATTGCCCGACGACGTCTATGTCCGCATCAACGCCGATGCCGTCGGCGAGCTGGCGGCGGCCGCCCGCGGCAAGGTCGAGCGCCTGGTGCTGATGTCCTCGGTGAGAGCCCAAGCCGGGCTCGCGGCCGACCATGTCATCACCGAGGCCGACACGCCGCAGCCGACCGATGCCTATGGCCGCGCCAAGCTTGCCGCCGAGCGGCTGCTGCGAGAGAGCGGCGCCGGCTTTACCGTGCTCCGCCCGGCCGTGGTCTACGGCAAGGGCGTAAAGGGCAACATCGCGAGCCTCGCCAGTCTGGCGCAGACGCCGATGCCGTTACCCTTCGGCGGTCTCGACAACAAGCGCTCGCTGCTCGCGATCGAGAACCTCGCGTCCGCGGTCGATCTCGCCCTCACATCGCAACGCGCCGAAGGCGAGACCTTTCTTGTCGCCGATCCCGAGCCCATCACCATCGCCGCGATGGTGACGGCCATGCGCGAGGGGCTGGGGCGTTCGCCTCACCTCGTTCGCGTACCGGCTGGCGCGGTCAAGCGGTTGATGGCGACCTTTGGCAGAGAGGCCGACTGGGAGCGGATCTCCGGCAATTTCGTCATCGACGCCGCGAAGCTACTCGGCATCGGCTGGGCGCCGCAGGTCCAGACGCGAGACGGCATCGCCGCCATGATGCGCACCGTGAACGGCGCTGCCAACAACCTTGGAACGCCGTGACGGGCCGCTTGCTCCCACCCTCCCCTTGATGGGGAGGGTAGCTCGGCTGAAGGCCGAGCTGGGTGGGGTGAAGGTAAGCAAGCCCCCCACCCGGCGCGCGTAGAACGCGCGCCGACCTCGCCTCGAGTGGGGAGATATGGAAGAGGCTAGCGGCCCGCCGGTGGCACGAGAGATTCGTAGAGCGCGACGATCTCCTTGGCGACGACCGCAGCGGAGAATTTCCGCTCGACCAAGTCGCGCGCCGCCGTGCCGAAGCGGGCGCGCATCTCGGCGTCGCCGGCCATGCGCGTCATGGCCTCGGCCAGAGCCGCGGCGTCACCGACGGGAAAGGTCAGCGCGGTCTCGTCGCTGATCGCGATCTCGCGGCAGCCCGGGGTGTCGGTCGCGATCATCGCCCGCCCGCACGCTGCCGCCTCGAGCAGGCTTTTCGGCAGCCCTTCGCGCCGGGACGCGAGCACGGCGAAATGGGCTTGGCGCCAGACGTCGCGAATATCGGCAACGTGGCCGAGCCAATTGATGCCGAACGCCGAGGCGAATTCGCGCAATTGCTCCGGCGCGAGCGAGCCCAGGTTCTCCCGGTCGGTGTCGCCGGCAAGGAGCAGTTGCAGCTTCAACCCGCGCGAGGTCGCAAGGCCAAAGGCCTCGATCAAGGTCTCGACACCCTTGTCGACCAGCATGCGGCCGACATAGGCCGCCGTCACCGGCGGCCCTGGCTCCGGCAGCGGAACGAAGTGTGCGGTGTCGACGCCGGAGCCGGGGATCAGATCGATCTGTGCCTCGGGCACGCCGAGATCGAGGACAAATCTTTTGTCGTCGGGATTCTGTACGATAGTGCGGCTGTTGCTCCGGCCGAGCAGAGCCTTCAACGCCGCGCGAACCAAGGGACGCGCCAAGCCGCTCCGCTTGTGGTCGCCGACGAAGAGCGTCCCGAGCCCGGTCAGGCCGTTGACCACGGCGAGCGGGGACACGCCGAGGCTCGCCACCGAGCCGAGCAGCACCGGCTTGAGCGACACATTGTGCAGGATGTCCGGCTTCAGCGACCGCAGCAGCTTTCTGAGCTCGAGCACGCCGGCGATACTGTGCGACGGCGACAGGCTGCCGCGGCGCCAGGACAGCGCGTGCGGCGTGAACCCTTCAGCTTCGATTGCGGCCTTGCCGCGGTTCAGACGCGTGGCGACATGGACGTCGTAGCCGGCCTCACGCGCCGCGCGCGCCATGGGCAGGCGGTGGGAGAGGAAATACCAGTCCTCGGTGACGACATAGAGGAGGGATGCGGCCATGAGCGCCTTGTATCAGCAGCAAGCTCGCGTCGTCCTCCTTGTTTTCCGGGAAACCTTCGGAACCTTTTGCCCTTGACGTGGGTCAACGCCACAGCGCCGTTGGTCTATAGTCTCCGGCGCGATGACGCCTTGCAGGGAAGGTGGTCGGTAATTTCGTACCTCAAGCAAGGAGAGCGAGCGATGACAATGCTGAAAGTGGTCGAGGTTCTCGCGGAGTCCGAGAAGGGCTGGGACGATGCGGCGCAGGTTGCCGTGACCAATGCGAGCAAGACGGTCCGAAACATCCGCTCGATTTACATCAAAAACCACGAAGCGAAGGTGGAGAACGGCAAGATCGCGCTGTACCGCATCAACGCCAAGATCTCCTTCACCCTCGACTGACCAGACACCAGGTCCGGGTCAGCGAAAGATCGATGAAAGGGCCGCGGACCTGTGTCGGTCGCGGGCCTTTCCTTCGATCTGGGCTGATGGAGCCGAGCCGCTACTCGTTGAAGGTCGAGAGCTTGCCGGCGCGGGCCGGGTGACCGAGCTTCTCTAGCGCCTTGGCCTCGATCTGACGAATGCGCTCGCGGGTCACACCGAAGGCGTTGCCGACCTGCTCGAGGGTGTGGTCGGCCATGCCGATGCCGAAGCGCATGCGCAAGATGCGCTCCTCGCGCGGCGTCAGCTGCGACAGCGCCTCGGCGACGCACTTGCGGAGCGCCGAGGCCTCCGCTGCCGCGTGCGGATCGACGGCGTCGGTCGCCTCGATCAGGTCGCCGAGCGTGGCGTCGCCGTCCTCGCCGATAGGAAGATCGAGCGAGGTCGGATCCTGCACCAGGGACAAGGCCTGCTCCACCGCCGTCTTGGCGATGCCGGAGCGCGCGGCGATCTCGTCGGCGCCGGGCTCGCGGCCCTGAAGCTGATGCAGCTTGCGCCGCTCGCGCTGAACCTTGCGCGCGGTCTGCGTCATGTGCACGGGCACGCGGATCATGCGGCCCTGATCGGCCATGGCGCGCGTGATCGACTGGCGAATTCCACCAGATGGCGTAGGTCGAGACCTTCACGCCGTGGCGGTAATTGTACTTCTCCACCGCGCGCATCAGGCCGAGATTGCCCTCCTGGATCAGATCCGGAAGATCGAGCGAGCTGTAGCCGCGATACTTCTTGGCGATGGCCACGACCAGGCGCAGATGCGCACGGACCATGTCCTCGCGGAGGCGCTTCAGCTCGCGCCGCGCCCGGGCGACGCCGGTGAGCGCCACGCGAAGCTCCGCAAGCGGCAGCCCAAGGCGCTCGGCAATGGTCTTGAACTCGGCGGCAAGCTCGGCGAGACGCCCGGCATTGGCCTTGGCGAAGGCCCGCCAGATCTTGTCGGCACGGGCGGCGCCGAACTTGACCCAATCGGGATCGAGCTCGCGGCCGAACAGACGCTCGAAGATCACAGCGCGGGGCAGGCCCGCGGCTTCGGCAACGCGCAACAGCTCGCGCTCGGTGTCACGCAGGTGGCGTGCTTCCGCCTCGATCTCGGTGAGGAGGTCGGTGATCCGATCCTGCTGGAGATTGAGGCCTGCGATTTCGCCGGCTGCCTCGGCCAGGAGCTCGTCGAAGCGCTTCCGCGCCGGACGCGACAGCTCCTTGCCCCGGGCGAGAGCCGCGATGCGCTTCTTGACCAGCCGCGCGATGTCCTCGCTCAACACGCCAATGGCGTCGAGGCGCGCCAGAAGGTCGGCCTCGGCGACGCCGGCGACCTCCGCCGCGCGAGCCTCATCATCGATCTCGGTGTCGGCCTCGGTGTCGGTGTCGGTCCCGGTGCAGCTCGGCGCGCCATCGACGATATGGCCGACGCGAAGCGTCCCCTCGCGCACGGCTTCGCCCCAAGCGCCGATGCGCTCAATCACCATGGGAATGCCGGACAGCCGCGCCAGCAGCTCGTGCTGGGCTGTATCGATGCCCTTCGCGAGCGTCAGCTCCTCTTCGCGGGTGAGCAACTCCGACTCAGCGATGTGGCGGAAATAGATATCGAGCGGATCGCGGTTGAGGCCGGCATCGCTCGGGGCGGGCCTCGAAGGCGCTGCCGGGACGCGCGCGAGCGCAGGCTCCGGCTGCCGAGGGGGAGCGGACTCAGCCGGGCGCGCGACGGTAGAACCGTCGGTCTCCGCTTCAAACTGATAGTTCCGCAACGAATCCATTCTCGTCTCGCTCCTCTCAGATCCGGAGGCGTCGCCCGGCGACAAAACCAACGGGGTCTGGCCTCGAAGGCCAGTGAGTAGCCCGCAACCGATTGCCGATTGGTGTATTTCGGGAAGTTCGGCCTGGGCGCCTAGGCTCAGCCGGAACGCCTCACGGAGGGAAAATGGGGTCACGGCGCTTGAAAATCAAGCTTTTTTGGTGTCCTCAAGGCCACTTTGGGCCTCCCGATGCTTAATCAATGCTTTCCTTGTACTTGGCCATGGGCCGGCGTTGCGGACATAGCGCCGTGGCTCGGGTGTTAGTCCCTGGAATTCCTAGTCTTTCCCAGAAGCCGGCTACATCCTGACTCCGCCACGCGGCTGTTTGATGGCATGGAAGTCAGGGTGGGCGCGCTCGGATTTGGGGCTCTGGAACATGATCAGCTCCCACTCGGCCTCTCCCTCATCGAGGCGCAAAATGTAGGTATTGCCATCGCTACCCTTGACCTTGAAGTAACGGTCCTCGGCGCCATGCCATTGATCCAGGTTGTCGGTGACATCGACCTGGCGTCCGTCGAGGGAGAAGCGGTGCGGCATCTCGACGCCGCCATGGCCGGTGAAGGTGTCGACCGAAATGCGCATGGGTTAACCTTTAGTTCCGGGGGTTACAGCCGATTGACCTCGAAGTCCTCGAGAGAATAGCCCAATTGCGCGAGACCTTCCTCAATGTAATCGCCGAGCTTAGGCGCGCCGATCAGGTAGGACGGGATGTGCTTGGCCCGCAGGTCCTCGGCCTCGCCGCGGGCCTGCGCGAAGCTCGCGAAGTCGCCGCGGCCAAGCCAGGTCAGAGCCAGAAGATCGAGTTGCTCGTCGATGTTCAAGCCGACAAGCGCATCCTCGAGCTCTTCCAGCGTCGGGTCGCCGGGTTGGCTCTCCAGCACATCGACCTCATGATCGTCGGTCGGATTCGAACCGGAATCGGGGTCGGCTGGCGCCACCTCCTCGTCGAACTCCCGCGCCTTGACGATAATGAAAAACGCCTTCTTCGGCGCGATCGTCAATTCGTCGGCGGGATCGTTGTCGTCCACATCTTCGGCCATGACGCTCTGTCCTCGGCTTCAAGAAGCTCTTCTATCCTGTAATATATGTCTTCCAAGTGCGGACCGCCCTACATTGATGCGTATCAACGGGGTGACGAAAACCGCCGGCGCCAGCACCTGTTCGCTCGGGCTTGACCTCCGGGGATGAGTTTGGGACCGAGGAACCCGGCATGACCGAAGGCGCAAGTTCCCTGCTTACCGATCTCTATCAGCTCAACATGGTCGAGGCTTATCTTGCCTATGGCGAGACACGGCCGGCGGTGTTCGAACTGTTCATGCGCAAGCTGCCGGCCCGGCGCGGTTTCCTCATGGCCGCTGGCCTCGAGCAGGCGCTCGACTTTCTGGAGACCCTCCACTTCGGCCAAGACGAGATCGACTGGCTGAAGGGCACAAGGCGGTTCTCGAGCCGCACGCTCGATTATCTTGCGGCGTTGCGCTTCTCGGGCGACGTCCATGCAGTGGCTGAAGGCACGGTGTTGTTCGCCAACGAGCCGATCCTGCGGGTGACCGCTCCCCTCCCCGAGGCGCAACTCGTCGAGGCGCGGCTCATCAACATTCTCCATTTTCAAACGCTGATCGCGTCGAAAGCGGCGCGGGTGGTGCTCGCCGCGCCGGGCAAGCTCCTCGTCGATTTCGGTCTCCGCCGCGCCCACGGGGCGGAAGCGGGGCTGATGGCCGCGCGCGCGAGCTACATCGCCGGCTTCGCCGGGACCGCGACCGTGCTCGCGGGGAAGATGTTTCGAATTCCGCTGTTCGGCACCATGGCCCATTCCTATATCCAGGCCAATGACGACGAGGCGCTCGCTTTCGAGCGGTTCGCGCGGGCGAGGCCAGACGGCGTTGTATTGCTGCTCGACACCTACGACACCGAGGCCGCGGCCCGGAAAGTCGTGGCGCTGGCGCCGAAGCTCAAAGACGAGAACATCACCATCAGCGGCGTCCGCCTCGACAGCGGCGATCTGATCGCGCTCTCCAGAACCGTGCGGCGCATTCTCGACGACGGCGGCCTCGAGCACGTCACCATCTTCGCGAGCGGCGGTCTCGACGAGGATCAAATCGCGGCCATCGTCAAGGCGAAGGCTCCGATCGACGGCTTCGGCGTCGGCACGAGCATGACCACCTCCGCCGACGCGCCCGCCCTCGACTGTGCTTACAAGCTGCAAGACTACGCCGGACTGCCGCGGCGCAAGCACTCACCGGGCAAAGAGACCTGGCCTGGGCGGAAGCAAGTCTGGCGTCGCTACGGCGCCGATGACCGCATGGCCGGCGACGTCATCTCGGTCGAGGGCGACGAACGGTCCGGCGCGACGTTGATCCACGAGGTCATGCGCGCGGGCAAGCGTCTTGGGCCAGCGCCATCGCTCGACGATAGTCGCGCCCATGCCGCGAGCCAAATGCAGCGGCTGCCGGAACCGTTGCGCGCGCTCACACCCGGCGCGACCTACGACGTCGAGATTGGGCGGGCGCTGAAGGATCTCGCCGCGGCTGTCGACCACCGCGTGCTGGACCATGGGCGGAGGCCATGACCGACAGGATTGTGCCGGGACGAAGCGACGTCCTCATCGTGGTCGACATCCAGAACGACTTCTGCCCAGGCGGAAGTCTGTCGGTGCCGCGCGGGGACGAGGTCGTCCCCATCATCAACGGTATGGCGAGCCGCTTCCAGCACGTGGTGCTGACCCAGGACTGGCACCCGCCGGGCCATCTCTCGTTCGCTTCGGCCCATCCCGGCAAGACGCCCTATGACACCATCATAATGCCCTACGGTCCCCAGATTCTGTGGCCGGACCATTGCGTGCAAGCGACGGAGGGTGCCGCGTTCCACTGGGACCTGCACGTCCCGCAAGCGGCGCTGATCCTGCGCAAGGGCATCCATCGCCAGATCGATTCCTACTCCACCTTTTATGAGAACGACCGCACCACGCCGACCGGGCTCGTGGCCTATCTGCGGGAGCGCGGCTTTACCCGCGTGTTTCTCGCCGGGCTCGCCTTCGATTTCTGCGTGCGCTACTCGGCGGAGGACGCGAGCCGCGAGGGGTTCGATGTGGTGGTGATCGAGGATGCCTGTCGCGGCATCGACGTTGACGGTTCCATGGCCGCGGCCCGCGACAGCTTCGACACACTCGGCGTTACGCGTGTCGGCGCCGACGCTATCGGCTGAGGGCGGGGACGAGCCCGTGGCTCAGCGGCGTTCGCCCCCTATTCAACGATGTGGTGCTTGCCGACCGGCGTGACCGTGCTTGCCTGGGCGCCCTCGACGCCGTCGGGGGCGAGCACCATGCGAACCTCGCTGCCGACCTCGAGCTTGTCGAAGGCGTCGTTGGCGACGCTGTTCCGGTGAAAATAGACCTCTTGTCCCTCGGGCGTGGTGGCAAAGCCGTAATCCGGGAACAGGCGCACGACGCTGCCATGATCGGGCGCCTCGTGCATCTTCACGTCGCCGCGCATCCGTCGCGACTGATCCTCGAGCAGGCGCCCCGCGGCGTTGAAGGCGTCGCGGATGGCGACATAGACGTCCTCATGGGCCTGGTTCTGCGGCCCGGTGCGGCCGATATGCACGTCCTTTCCCGGGACGCTGAGATCGATCCGCACATTGTAGAGCTTGCCTTTGTGCTGATGGCGATGCGGCGCCTCGACGACGACGTTGCAGCCGACGATACGCCCGTGGAACTGTTCGAGCTTGGCGACCTTCTCGCGAATGCGCGCCTCGATGGCGGGCGAGGCGTCCATATTCTTGAAGCTGAGCTGCAGCGGTATTTGCATGGCTCGACCTTTCTTATTGATGTCCGGCGCGGCGCATTTGGTTGAGCGGATGATCCCGTTGGCGGGGTCCATTCCCAGTCTAACCTAGGTCCGCGGCACCGGCCAAAGCCTTGCGGCAGATCAACAGCAGCGCGCAGAGGGCGTCGATGGAAGCAAAGGGACGGCGTGTCGCTCCGCCCCTCAGATTTCAAGCTCGTCGATCATCCGGTCGGCACGACGCAACCGACCGCTCAGCTCTCGACCAAGATTGGCGAGGAGTTTGATGGCGAGCGCTGGGGCTTCCGTGGAAAGCACGAAAAACTGCTCTCTGCTCAATGCGTAGCAAACGAAATCGTCGTCGGCGATGATCGAGGCGGAGCGTGGGCCCGCATCGAGAATGGCGAGTTCGCCAAACACAGTGCCAGGCGCGAACGTGACAAGTCGGAAGTCCCGGCCGGCGGTTTGATGAATATAGGCACTGGCCCTTCCTTTGATCACCATGAACAGATCGGTGCCGCTGTCCCCCTGATGAAAGATCGCCGCGCCCTTCGGGTGCACGACACGCGTGAGCCGCGACTGCAACGCGGCTAGCTCGCCGGAATCGAAATTATGAAGGATGCCAACCTGGTCAAGAGTTACCTCCTGCGTCGGCGCCTGCTCATCCAGAACGGCGCGCAGGAGATCTATCCTCCGCCCATTCGATGGCGCGATCCACGTCTTCGAAGATGCGATCGGCGGAAACCTTTTCGAGAACCCCGAAGTCCCTCAGTCGCGGCACAATATCGCTGGGCTTCGAGAATACGAGCCCAAGGGAAGTGCCGCTGCGCGCAAGATCAGTCTGTATGTCCAGGATGATGCGGGCTCCGGTGCTGTCGATCTCGCTGACACGGCGCAGATCGAGGATAAGCGTTCGCGTTTCCTGCTTGGTCGCTTTCGCAATCTCATCGATGAGACGCTCGCCGGTGCCGAAAAACAGTGCCCCCTGCAGCTCCATGACCAGGATGGCGCTGCCGTGGCGTTCGATGGCCTGCGTCTCATCGCCATCACGCGATTTGCGTGAGCTTACCGTGCCGCACCGATAGGTACGCCGGATGATCGAGCGGCTCATGCGTATGACGAACAGCATGATCGCCACGACCGTGCCGAGAAAAACGGCGAGCACGATGTTCACGGTGATCGAGAGCACGGCAACCAGTACGACCACGAAAAGATCGATGAGGAGAAATCGCCGCTGCCCCTCCGAACCGGCTGCGATTTGCCTGATGAGCTGCATCGACCAGGGGTCGAAATGCTGTACTGCGACCACGATGATGACGGCGGACAGGGCGACGCGCGGCAAGCTCGTCACGATCGGAAAGAACACCGTAAATGCGAGCAGGATCGCTATTGCATTCACCAATACGGAAAGTGGCGTCCGGCCGCCAAAGGCCCGGTTGACGAGGCTGGGGCCGATATTGATGCCGCTGGTGATGCCGCCAAAACAGGCGGCAACCATGTTGCCGATGCCAAGGCGCGCCAACAGCCGGTCGGCGTCCAGCCTGGCGTCGCCCGGCTGACACACGAGTTTCGCGCAAAGGAGCGCGTCGATGGAGGCGACGGCGGCGAGAGCCAGTCCGCCTCCCAGGACGGTCGGCCACAGCGCCAAGAGCGTGTCGGCCCGCATCAGATCGCCCACATCTTTCCATGGCGTGGGGCTGAAGGCGTCTTTCGAAGCCTCGCCGATGACCGGCCCGAGAGCCTCGCGCAAGCCAAACGCGACGAACGCGTAGTAGGCCGCGGTTCCGACGGCGAGTTCCACGAGGAGCGGCGGGATTTTCGGGATGAGCCTCCGAGAGTTCCACATCACCGCGAAAGTGAGCACGGCAACGAAAACGCTGAGCGGCTTGATCGCGCCGGGATGGGTCAACACGAAGGTGAATGGCTTGGTCTGCTCGAAGCCGCTTACGTTCGCCAACTGCACGAGGAACAGCAGTGCCGCGGCGGTGGTTTGGAAACCCGCCATGACCGGGTGAGGTGTGAATTTGAGGAGGGTCCCGACTTTGATCAGTCCGAACAAGGCCTGGAAGAGGCCGCCCAGAAGCACAGCCGCGAAGAAGACGACCAGGATCAGCCCGATGCTGTGCGCTCGCAGCACAGCCGCCTCGGAGTGGACCAATCCGTAAAGAAAGGCGCCCAGAAAAAACGTGCTGTTGATTTGCGGGGCGTAAACCGTCGGTGTCTTGTCGCCAAGCAGTACGCTGACCACTGCGACAATGAAGGCGGTGCAAAGACCAGCCGCCGCGCCATTGGCAAAATATTCGTCCCCCAGGGAAACAAAGGCGAACATTCCGAACCCCATCGCCAACGGAATGGCGACGGCAGCGGATACCAGGCCGCTAACAACGTCGTTGCGGACGTTCGATCCCCAGGGATGCGGCATCGGAGGCCCTCGCGACCGCGGATAATCGCGCTGTTATGGTCGGCTCACTCTGAGGACAAGAATTTGAGTGGTACCGCTGGGGGGTCTCGAACCTCCGACCTCTTGATCCACAGTCAAGCGCTCTAACCAACTGAGCTACAGCGGCACGGGCCAAAGCCTTGGCCGGAACCTATGCGAAAGCAGTCATGGGTTGCAAGCGCGAGGGGAGCCGATGCCGGTCCGATCTCGGCGCTCAAACAAAAGGCCCGGGCCGAGGCCCGGGCCTTTTGCGACGCTTACGCCACTTTCCCTCTGATGTCGTCTCCGGCAAGAGCCGGAGGCGCTAGCTCTTGCGCATGGTGTCCAGGGAGCGCGTGACCTGAGCCTTGATCGGCTCGGTGGTGTCGGTCGCGATCTTGGTCGTGAGCGCGCGGATCTCGCTCGCCTGATTGGCGAACACGTCGAACTGATGGCGGATGAAGGCCGACTGGAGTTCCATGAACTCAGCGAGATTCTTGGCGCCGGCCAGGCTCTTGGCGAGGTCGAAGCCGGAATTGAGATTGCGCTGGGCGATGTCGATGAGCTTGCGGTTGTAGGCGGCAGCGCCCTGGCCGGCGGCGTCGAAGGAGCGCTCCAGCGCGTCGACGGCCTCTTCGAGAGCATCCTTGCCGCGCTCATAGGCCTCGCGGGTCTGGTTCACGGTCTTCTCGGCGAGAGCGCGTACGCTCTCGGGCACCGTGGTGTCGATCGTCAGCTTCTCGAACTGCTCGGTGGTTTTGCGGATGGCGTCGCGCGCCTGCTCGGCGGCGACTTGCGGTGTGTACGGGGTCTCCATGGGGTTCACCTCTAGGCTGGTCTTGGCGTTTGCGGAACGGCCGGGGGACCGCCCCCTAATCAATGCTGCAGTGCAATAATAATTGTTGCGATGCGAAAAGGCAAGCCCCTCGGCGCCCGATTTAGCTATTTTTTTGCATCGTGTCGGTGCCGAGGGCATTGCACTTTTCCGCCCGACGCAGCACTAATTGGCCTAAATTTAGTGGATGAGTTGTTACCACGCCGCCAAACCTAGCGGCGACAGTCTGGCGGCCTCGATTCCGCGCGGCGACTAGATGGCCTTGACCCAATTCCCGCTGCCATATCAGCCCCCGGGCGATGAGGCGGAACCGAGGCGCGCTCAAGCGCCGCAGTCAGACCGGGAAGCCCTGGAGCACATCGCACGCGCGGTGCAAGGCCGCGTGCTGCGCGGGCCAGGGTCGCTGACGCCAGCGGGCGCGCTGGGGCTAGAGACGCTGTCGCTCAGCCGCGCCAGCATCGAAGCCCTGCTCGAAGCGATGCCGGCTGCGATCGGCATTCTCGCCAATGGCGATCTCGTGCATGCCAATGCCGCCTTCGCTTACGCCTTCGGCCACCGCTGCTATGACGAGCTCTGCGGCGCCGGCGGTCTAGACGCGGTGGTGCCCGGGGGTTCCGCCCTGCTGCGGCCCGCGACCGATACCAGCCACGAGCGGGTCGTTGCGGTCGAGGCGCTGACGCGGGGCCGAAGGCGGCTCAAGGTCAGCTTCGAGGTGCGGCCGCTCGGCGACGGACTTGAACTGATCCGCCTGATCGATCCGGCCAGCATCGAGCCGCCACCGCCGCAGGCGCCTGAACCCGAAGCCGAAGCTGAGGGGGACGACGACGATGGCGCGAGCGATGCCGCCGTGGTCGCGCGGCGGCTCGATTTCCTCGCCAAGGTCAGCCACGAGGTCCGCACGCCGCTCAATTCGATCCTCGGCTTCACCGAGTTGATGCTGGAGGAAAGGCTCGGTGCCATCGGCAACGCACGCTACCGGGGCTATGTCGAGGACATCCATCAGAGTGGGCTCTATGCGCTCAGCCTGCTCAACGACCTCCTCGACATCTCCAAGATCGAGGCCGGCAAGTTCGAGCTCGACTTCACCGCGGTCGATCTGCCGGAGCTCGTCGAGTTCTTGCGTCAACAGCCTGCAGCCGCTCGCCAAGCGCGAACGCATCCTGCTGCGGACCTCGTTCGGTCAGACCCTGCCGACGGTGATCGCCGACCGGCGACGGCTGAAGCAGATCCTGCTCAACCTGCTCTCCAACGCCATCAAGTTCACCAATGCCGGCGGTCAGGTGATCGTTTCGGCCCGCCTGATCGAAGGCGGCGATCTCAGACTGCGGGTGCACGACAACGGCGTCGGCATGACCGACGACGAGATCGCCTTTGCCATGCAGCCCTTCCACCAGCTCGACACCGCGCCGCGGAAGCAAACCGGTACCGGGCTCGGGCTGCCGGTCACCAAGGCTCTCGCCGACGCCAACCGGGCCCAACTTGTGATCACGAGCCAACGTGGCCTCGGCACGTCGGCGGACGTCATTTTCCCGTTCGACCGGCTGGCGCCCTAACAACGCGGTGCGGCCGAGAGCCGCAACCGGCATAGCTTCGGGGCCGATCGGAAGAAGACTGCTTTTCCAACGGCGAATATTGGCGGCTTCGTCCAGCTCCCTCGCCCCTCTCCCAATCTATATTTTATTGCCGCCGAGAATACTTTCGGCGCGAAGCTTAGAAGGCTTCTAAAGTCTGGAAATTCAAGACTTTATCGTTGACTTGAGACGGGAGGAGCCCTTAAGCGTTAGGAAAGCGCCTTTTCGGGGCCTGAGAAGGCGCCAAGTCCGATACCGGGGCCTTGAACCCCGGATTATTGGAGGAGAACAAAATGCCAGTGTGTTTGGCGCGAGGCCTTGTGCTTGCGCTGCTTCCTCTCGCCGCCGCCCTCAGCTCCCCCGCCGCGGCCGCCGATGCAGGCGAGGTGAATGTCTATTCCTACCGCCAGCCCTATCTGATCGACCCCCTGTTCAAAGACTTCACGGAGAAGACCGGCATCAAGGTCAACGTGATCTTCGCCGAGAAGGGTCTGATCGAGCGCATGGCCGCGGAAGGACGCAACAGCCCGGCGGACGTGCTGCTCACCGTCGATGTCGGCAATCTGATGCAGGCCAAGGATGCCGGCATTGGGCAGCCGATCCAATCGCCGGCGCTCGATGCGGTAATCCCCGAGGCCTATCGCGACAAGGACGGGATGTGGGTCGGGCTCACCCGCCGCGCCCGGGTCGTCTATGCGTCCAAGGAGCGGGTGAAGCTCGACAAGATCACTTACGAGGATCTCGCCGATCCGAAATGGCGGGGCAAGATCTGCATCCGCTCCGGCCAGCACGTCTATAATGTCGCGCTGATCGCCTCGATGATTGCGGCCCATGGCGAAGCCGACACCGAGGAATGGCTCAAGGGCCTGAAGGCCAATCTCGCGCGGAAGCCCGCGGGCGACGACCGCATGCAGGTGAAGGGCGTCTATGCCGGCGAGTGCGACCTCGCCATCGGCAACACCTATTACATGGGCGCCATGCTGCAGAACGAGAAAGAGCCCGAACAGAAGCAATGGGCCAACTCGGTCAACATCCTGTTCCCCAATTCGGACGGCCGCGGCACCCACGTGAACATCTCCGGCGCGGTGCTCGCCAAGAACGCTCCCCATAAGGAGAACGCGTTAAAGCTCCTCGAATTCCTCGCTTCTGACGAGGGTCAGAGGGACTACGCCGAGATCAACAACGAATATCCGGTGAGGGAGGGCTTGCCGTGGTCGCCGCTGGTGCAATCCTGGGGGGCGTTCAAACCTGATCCGATCTCGCTCAACGAGATCGCTGCGCTGCGCAAGAAGGCGAGTGAACTCGTTGACAAGGTTGGCTTCGACGATGGTCCGAGCTCGTGATGGGGGATGAAGCATGAGCATCCACAACAAGATCGAGGGGGGCGGCAAGATCGCCACCCCGGCGTCGCCGAAGAGCGGAGCTGAATGGCTCGTCGGCGTCGGCTTCCGCTGCTGGCTTGCCGGTTACGACACCGGCGATATCGCCTGCTGGGAGACGGGCTGGAACGCCTATTCGCGGGCGCTCGGCACCGAGCGGGCCAAACGTGCGGTGACGGAGCTTGCCTGCTGGGTCAGGGCCGTGCGCGCCTCGGCCTCGCGCAAGATCGAATATTATCCTTTCGGCTGCATCGGATTCTGCCCCGACGAGTGCATGGCGATCTCGCTGATCGCGGCCTCCCAACATCATCGCTGCCCGGCGATGCGCGCTTGCGCCCTCGCGCTCACCGGATCGAGCCTCGTTGAGCCGGTGATCGACGCCGCCAATGCCTTCGCCGATGCCCTCGAGGAAGCGGACCAGCGCCTGTCGCCGGAAGCCGTCGCCGCGCTTGCCGCGTCGCCTGAAGCCCGCGGCGATCGCCGCCCGCTTCGACGCTGACGCGAGCCGGCGGGCCGTCACAAGCTGACCGATGCCGAAGAGGAGCGTTCAACCGCCGCGAAGCCCATGGCGCCGCCGCGTGTCGCGGTTGCGCGAGAGCGGCAATCTCGGCTGGTCGATCGCGGCTCTGATCATCTCGCTGATCGCCTTGGCGCCGGTGATGGCCATCGGCGTGCTGGCGCTGAAATCGAGTGGCGATACCTGGCCGCATCTGGTCGCCAACGTCCTTCCTGGCGCGTTGCGCCGGACCATTGGGCTGATGGCCGGCGTCGGCATCCTGACCCTCACGATCGGGACCGGCACGGCTTGGCTCGTCACCATGTACCGGTTCCCCGGGCGCCGCCTGTTCGAATGGCTGCTGCTCGTGCCGCTAGCAATCCCGACCTACATCATCGCCTTCTGCTATCTCGAGCTGTTCGACTATTCCGGCGTGCTGCAGACCGCGCTGCGGAGCCTGTTCGGCTGGCGCAATGCCCAGGACTATTGGTTTCCGGACATCCGAAGTCTCGGCGGCGCCATCTTCGTGATGAGCGCGGTGCTCTATCCTTACGTCTACATCACCGCCCGGGCGAGCTTCCTCGCCCAGTCGGTCTGCGTGCTCGAGGTGAGCCGCACCCTTGGCCGCACCGCGCCGGCAACCTTTTGGGAGGTGGCGCTGCCGCTGGCGCGGCCGGCGCTCGCCGCCGGTGTCGCGCTGGCGTTGATGGAGACGCTGAACGACATCGGTGCGGTGGAATTCTTCGGGGTGAAGACGCTCACCGTCGCCGTCTACGACACCTGGCTCGATCGCAACAGCCTTGCCGGCGCCGCGCAAATCGCCTGCATCATGCTCGCCTTCGTGTTCGCGGTGCTGGGCATCGAGCGGGCGCTGCGGGCGGGGCGGCGCTTCCACCACACCACCGGCCGCTATCGGCATCTGCCGGAGAATTCGCTTCGCGGTGTGTCAGGCGCGCTTGCCTTCCTCGCCTGCGCCCTCCCTCTTCTGTTCGGATTCGTCATTCCGGCGTCCGTGCTCGGGCGCAACGCCGTGGTCCATGTCGCGGCCGGGCTCGCGCCGGAGTTCTGGCGCGCCGCGGTAAACAGCCTGTTGCTGTCGGCAGCAGCAGCCTGTCTCGCCGTCGTGTTCGCCGTGGCGCTCGGCTATGCGCGGCGGCAGACGCGGTCGAAGCTGATCCACGTCTTGAGCGCGGTCCCCGCCATCAGCTACGCCGTGCCCGGCACCGTGCTCGCGATCGGGCTCCTCATTCCCCTCGCCGGCCTCGACAACAGCATCGATACCCTGATGCGCTCGCTGTTCGGGCTACCGACCGGTCTCTTGTTGTCGGGAAGCGCGTTCGCTCTGGTGCTTGCCTACACCATCCGCTTCCTCGCTGCGTCCTTCGGCGCCGTGGAAGCCGGCTTGAGCAAGATCTCCCGCAATACCGATGCCGCGGCGCGGACGCTCGGCGCCACCATCAGCGAGACCTTGTGGCGGGTGCATTTGCCGCTGTTGCGCCCGGCTCTGGGCGCCGCCGCGCTGCTCGTCTTCGTCGATTCCATGAAGGAGCTGCCGGCGACATTGCTGCTCAGGCCGTTCAATTTCGACACGCTGGCGACGCAAGTGTTCACGCTCGCCTCACTCTATCGCTATGAGGAGGCGGGGCTCTCGGCGTTGACGATCGTGGTGGCGAGCCTGGCGCCGGTCATTCTCCTCCACGGCATGATTGTCGCAGGGCGCCCGGGGGGCTCTTTGGGCAGGGGAGACGCGGCTGCCGCAGCCGGGGAAGAGGCGCCTGCCCTTCTGATAACCCAGTAAAATCCGATCGCCCGGGCTCGCCATCAGCGGCCAATCGGGCTAAAAGGGCTGGGGCCTGGGGGTGCACGGAAGGGTGACGCCACTCGTTGCTGGAGGGCGTTTTTTGCGGGGTGGTCGGACGGCATGAAGCCTACCCAGTTTCCATGGCGATGGCTTCTTTTTGGCCTTCTTGCGGTTTTGCTTCCAAGCATCGCGCTGTTTCCATTCCTGATTGGCGACACCTCGCGGTTCAGCGATCTCGTCGCCAGCGAACTCTCCCGCTGGACCGAGGGTCAGGTGAAATTCATCGGCCCGGTCCGGGTCAGCTTCTTCCCAGACGTCTCGGTTCGGGGGGAATTGCGCGTTCAGGGCAGCGAGCGCCTGCCTCAGGTGCAATCCATCGACGTCAAGGAGGCGAAGGTCTCGCTCAACCTCGTCGATCTGTTGCGCGGCGGCGTCGCCATCGATGCGCTCCGGCTGTTGAAGCCGAAGATCAGGCTCCGCGACGGCACGCTGCCCGTATCGCCCCAGGCGGCCGAGATCGAAATGTCGAAGCTGCTCGCCGATGCACCCGTGCGCGCCCTTCATGTGCGCAAGGGCCGCATCAAGCTCGGCCGTAACGGCGGCTCGATCAAGGACGTCTACGCCCATCTCGACGTCAGCGAAGATACCGGCGCCATCTCTGGCTTCGGCTCCTTCGCCTTCAGGGACTCGACGGTGCGCTACACCGTCGAGACGGGCCCCCCCAGCGTGACCGCGGCCGCAGAAAGCATTCCGGTCCGCGTTGCCCTCGATTCCAAGCTGATCCAGGCGACGATTTCGGGCAACGCCTCCTACCAAACCGAGTTCAAGCTCGACGGCGAGCTCGAGGCCGAGATCGACGATTTACGCAAGTTTCTGCGCTGGATCGGCATCAGGGTGCCTGACGGCGAGAGCCTCAAGACATTCACCGCCGCCGGACCGTTCCACTGGAGCGGTCCAAGCCTGACCTTCGATGACGGGACCTTCACGATTGACGGCAACAAGGCCATCGGCCTGCTCGCGGTCACGACCAAACCGGCGCGCCCCCGGTTCGAAGGCACGCTCGCCTTCGGCCGCCTCGTGCTTGACCCCTATCTCGGCAGGAGCACGCCGCAGACGGAAGCGAGCGCGCCGGCGCAGGCGTCTTTGCTCGATGGCGCGCTGGCGCGATATTTCGATGCGGACTTGCGCATTTCCGCCGCCGAGATCGAAGCCGGCACGCTCAAGCTTGGCCGCGGCGGCTTCACCATCTCGGCGAAGGACGGCATCGTTTCCGGCGAGATCGGCGAGCTCGAACTGTGCGGCGGCTCCGCCGAGGGCCGGGTCAGCGTCGACCTCGAAGAAACCACGACGCCGATGGACGTTGTCGCCAACCTCACGGATGTCTCCCTCGACAGCTGTCTTGAATCTTTCGGCGTGACCCTGCCGCTGAAGGGGACCGGCGCGATCAAGGCCGAGCTTTCCACCGCAGGGGAGACGCTTGCGGACTTCTCGCGCACCCTTACGGGGACGCTCGCGCTCGCGATCAAGGACGGCAGCGTGCCGGTCGACGTCAGCCATCTTCTCGCGGCGACAACGCCGCTTGAGGAGAATGGCTGGAGCGGCGACAATGGCAGTCAATTCAGCGAGCTCGACGCCGATTGCCGCATCATCGCCGGCGTGATCCGATGCGCCTCGGTGACCATGCGAACGGCGCAAGGCAGCATCTCCGGCGGCGGCACCGTCGATCTGCCGAACCAGACGCTCGATTGGAACCTGTCGGTCGCGGACGATATTGAAGGGGCGAAGACGTCGCAGCTGACCGAGCAGGACAAGACCAAGGTTTCGATCCGCGGTGCACTGCTCGAGCCAACGATCCGCAGAGCAGACCGGCCGACGGTTGGCGAAGGCGCGCTGCAACCGCCCTCGACCGGCGCCTTGCCACACTGACTTCCGGCGGAGACGGTTTCGCCCTAGGACACCATGATCAAGATTGCGCCACGATACCGCTCCCCCCGTGATCTGCTCAGGGTCATCGCCAGGCTCTTCGGGCTGCTCGCAGTGGCGGGGTTGACGATCGCCGCCGGCGTCGAGGCGCGCGCCGAGGACGCGCCAGCGGCGAGCGGCAGCGGCGCCACGCTCGCCATCGCCACCTGGGGCGGCGCCTATGGCCAATCCCAGGACGTCGCCTATTTCGAGCCGTTCACGGCGAAGACGGGCGTCAAGATCAAGACCGAGACCTATGACGGCACGGTCTCGGCGATCAAGGACAAGATCGGCGACAGTGCCGCGCCGATCGATGTCGTCGATCTCTCGGCCGGCGCCCTGGACACGCTCTGCCACGACGGGCTGCTGGAGACCATGGAGGTCTCCATGCTCGACCCCGCGCCCTCCGGGACCAGCGCGTCCGACGACTTCCTCGCCGGCGGCCTGACGTCTTGCGGGGTTGCGAGCGTGGCCTGGTCGGCGGCGCTTGCCTTCGATCGCCAAGCTTTCGCCAAGGCGAAGCCATCCAAGATCGCCGATCTCCTCGACCTCAAGCGCTTTCCCGGCAAGCGGGCAATGCCCAACGGACCACGCTACACGCTGGAGCTCGCTCTCCTTGCCGACGGCGTCGAGCCGGGGAACGTCTATCAGGAACTCGCCACCACCGAGGGCGCCGACCGCGCCTTTGCCGCACTCGACAAGATCAAGCCCGAGATCCTGTGGTGGGACCAGGCCAAGGAGCCGATCAGCTGGCTGGTCGAGGGCAAGACGGCGATGGCCGCCGGCTACAGCGGACGGATCTTTCGGGCGGCGTTAGCCGCGCGCCAGCGCATCGATGTGGTGTGGGACGGCCAGATCTACGATCTCGATCTTTGGGCGATCCCGAAGGCGGCCAAGAACAAGGACGAGGCCAAGCGCTTCATCGCCTTTGCCACCGAGCCGGCACACATGGCGGCGCAAGCCGAGCTCATCGCCTATGGGCCGATGCGTAAATCCGCAATCGCTCTCGTCGGCAAGCATCCCAAGATCGGCATCGAAATGAAAAGCTTCCTGCCGACCGCGCCCGAAAACTTCCAGAAGGCGCTGAAATTCGATGAAGCCTGGTGGAGCACCCATGGCGAGGAGCTTGGCAAGCGCTTCCAGGCCTGGAAGGAGCAAGCCTCCACCGCCCAAGGCGAGACCGGTTCGGTGCCGAATCCGCCCGAGAAAGCGCCGCCGCCGCCGAATTGACGAGGCCGGTCCGATCGTCATGTCACGGCGTTGAAAACGCCGTCTCGCACGGGACTTGTGCTGTCGCCGAACCGCCACAAACCGATTGCCGCGCAATGTGACGGCAATGTCCCTGCCGCCGGTCGCGTCTGGCGTCACCCGGTCTCGAGCGCCGAGATTGCTGCTGCACCTATGGCTCTGAGCGCCTTGCGAATTTCTCGTCAGCACGACGGCCACGAGCGCTTGCGCCGTCCGGGCCTCAGTCTTTGCCCGCAACTTTGCGCCTCGTGGCAGTGACGGCCCGGACGACAAATGTTCACACCATCGACAAGAAAATGAGGGTGGACACGAACTCCCGTTTGCTTTGGGTTCTTCGTTGCGTCATCCTGTGCTTCGGAGAGATTCACGCTCGAAGCCACTTCGGGACGCCTCTCTGGCGCAGAATGCACGACCAACGGGCGAGCCGCGACTTTCGACGGACGCCATGCCGATGAGGCGAAGCACTGCCGGGGCGGGGCCGGCAGTGCGTTTTTTTTACCCTCAAAAAGCGCGATAGAGGCCGAGCGTGACGTAGCCGCTCGGATCGTCCTCGAGGTAGTTGCCGGTAAAGCCTCCGGAGAGCGTCATCTCCACGCGGCGGAGGTTCACGCGGACGAAGCCGCCGCCGCGTCCGGCGTCGTACTCCTCGTTGCCGAGGACGCCGCCTTCAAGTCCGAGCGCGAGCTTCGGCCACGCCCGCCAGCCGAGGCGGGCAAGGCTCCAATACTCCTGGAACGCGGTGCCATAGGCGGCATCGACGGAGGCGAACCAGGCCGGCGAGAGATCGAACCAACTCTCGGCCTGGACCCTGGCGCCGACGGCACTCCCCTGCACGCTATTACGCGGGTCGCGGGGGGTGATGTCCTGGTCCTCGGCTTCGGCGCCAGCGAAGACTTTAAGGGTGAGGTTGCCGCGACGGATCTGATAGCCGACGAGCACCGCGGCAAAACGCGCCTCGCCATCGAAGGTAGTGTCGAGGTCCGTGCCGCCGCCAAACAGGGTGCCCTGATAGTCGTAACGGCCGAGGCTGCCGACGGCCCGGAGCCGCCAGCCCGGATCATAGAGTCCCTTGCCGAACGCGTAGCCGCCGCCCAAATAACCGCTGACAGCGTTGTTGCTGGCCTCGACCCCGGTGAAGATTTCTGCATGCGGGTCTTCAGAGCCAGCACTGGCCGCGACCGGCGTCAACAGCGCCGCCGCCAGACCAGCGACCAACGCCAACCCGACGATGCCAACCCGGTCCTGTTGGACGCGACCCCTCAAGGCGACCATCCGCCCGCCACATCACTTTCACTATGCTGCACCCTCGATTAAAACACGACGAAAAGTTGAGCAATCTTTGCGCGCGCAACTGCCTTATGTACACGCAAGGCGTGATTTTCCTGACGGCCGGCCTCAAAAAACGTGCTTTGTTCACCACAGCCTCTCATGAAAGCTGAACAGTTCGATTCCTGGCTCACAGTCAATGGGCGCGGTCTTTATTGCCGTCCCGGTAATTTCCATGTCGACCCGCACGCCGCGGTCTCTCGCGCCGTCATCACGCACGCACATTCCGATCATGCCCGCCCAGGGCACGAGCATGTGCTGGCGACGCCCGAGACGCTCGCCCTGATGACCGCCCGGCTTGGAACGGCCGCGAGCGCGGGTACCCAGGGCCTCGCTTATGGCGAGACCATCACCGTCGGCGAGGTGACGCTGCGTCTCGTCCCCGCCGGCCATGTGCTCGGCAGCGCGCAAGTGGTGATCGAGTGGAAGGGGCGCCGCGCGGTGATCTCCGGCGACTACAAACGTGCCGCCGATCCGACCACCGCGCCTTACGAAGTCGTGCCCTGCGACCTGTTCGTCACCGAGGCCACCTTTGCGCTCCCGGTGTTCAGCCATGGCGACGCCAAAGGCGAGGTGGCGAAACTACTCAAGTCGCTCGGCCAATTTCCCGAGCGCGCCCATGTGGTCGGCGTCTACGGGCTCGGGAAATGCCAGCGCCTGATCGCCATGTTGCGCGAGGCGGGCTGCACCGAGCCGATCTACCTCCATGGCGCGCTTGCCTCGTGCTGCGAGGTCTATGAACGCTGCGGCGTTTCGCTCGGCGCGTTGAAAGCGGCGACCGGCGCGCCTCGGGAGGAGATGCGAGGGGCGATCGTGCTCGCGCCGCCGTCGGCGATCTCGGATCGCTGGTCGAGGCGCCTGCCGGACGCGTTGACCGCGTTCGCCTCGGGCTGGATGCGGGTCCGCGCCCGCGCCCGTCAACGGGGCGTCGAGCTTCCGCTCGTGATCTCCGATCACGCCGATTGGGGCGAGTTAACGCGGACCATCGAAGAGAGCGGCGCCGAGGAAATATGGGTCACTCATGGACGTGAGGACGCGCTCCTCTATCATATTCAGTCCACGGGCCGGCGCGGCCGGTCGCTGGCCCTGATCGGCCGCGAGGATGAGGACCAGTGAAGGCCTTCGCTGAACTCCTCGACCGGCTTGGCTACACCCCATCGCGGAACGACAAGCTCAGGCTCCTCGCCGGTTACTTCGCCGCGACGCCGGACCCGGACCGGGGCTGGGCGCTCGCCGCTCTCACCGACGGATTGTTCTTCCGGCTACCGCTTCGCCGCATCCTGGGCGAGCTGATCGAGCCCCGCGTCGACCCGATCCTGTTCGGCCTCTCCCGCGATTATGTCGGCGACACCGCGGAAACCATCGCGCTGTTGTGGCCGGGAGGCTTAAGCGCTGCCGAAGCGCCGAAGCTCGACGACGTGGTGCAGACGCTCCGCCTCAGCGCCCCGACCGAAGTGCCGCGCCTCTTGTCGGGCTGGCTCGACGGCCTCGATGCCACCGGCCGCTGGGCCCTGCTCAAGCTCATGACCGGAGCGCTCCGGGTCGGCGTCTCGGCGCGGCTCGCCAAGACCGCGCTGGCCGAATGGTCGGGGAAGCCGCTCGCCGAGATCGAGGAGGTCTGGCACGGCGTGCATCCACCCTATGGCGCGCTGTTCGCCTGGCTCTCCGGCGCCGCCCCCCGCCCCGAAGTGGGGACCCGCCCCACGTTCCGGCCGCTGATGCTGTCGCACCAGATCGAGGACAAGGAGCTTGCCGCGATCGACCCCGAGGACTTCGTCGCCGAATGGAAATGGGACGGCATCCGCGTCCAGGCGGCGAACCAGGGTGGCGAACCGCGCCTCTTCTCGCGCACCGGCGACGACATCTCGGGGAGCTTCCCGGACGTGGTCGAGGGGCTGCCCCGCGGCGTGGTGCTCGACGGCGAGCTTCTGGTGATGCGCGGGGGTGAGGTCGCTGCCTTCAACGATCTTCAGCAACGCCTCAACCGCAAGGCCGTCACGCCGCGCATGCTGAAATCCTTCCCGGCGCATATCCGCCTCTACGACATGCTGTTCGAGGGTGAGGAGGATCTCCGGCCCCTCCCCTTCATCGAGCGCCGCGCCCGACTGGAAGCGTGGCACGCGAAGGCGCGGCCGCCGCGCACCGACGTGTCAGCCATGCTCGCGTTCTCATCGGTCGCCGAGCTCAAGCGGCTGTGGGCCGGCGCGCGAGAGACCGGCATCGAAGGGTTGATGCTGAAGCGGCGCTCGAGCCCTTATCTCGCCGGGCGCCCAAAGGGCCATTGGTTCAAATGGAAGCGGGCGCCGCTCACCCTCGATGCCGTGCTGATGTACGCCCAACGCGGCAGCGGCAAGCGCTCATCCTATTATTCCGACTACACCTTCGGTGCCTGGCGCGAGGGAGAGGACGGCGAAGCGGAGCTGGTACCGGTGGGCAAATCCTATTTCGGCTTCACCGACGAGGAATTGCGCGAGCTCGACGCCTTCGTCCGCAATCACACCGTCGACTCGTTCGGCCCCGTGCGCCAAGTCGAGCCGAAGCTCGTGTTCGAGGTCGCGTTCGATTCGGTGCATCGCTCGACGCGGCACAAATCGGGGGTCGCCATGCGCTTCCCCCGCATCCATCGCATCCGCTGGGACAAGCCTGCCGAGGAGGCCGACCGCCTCGAGACCCTGACAGCGATGATCGTGGAATAGCCTTCAGCGCCGGGTGAGCAGGGCCCCGCCACTGCTTCAAGCCTGGGGCTAACGATCGGCCGCGGCTTCGACTTCGCGGTCGATGCAGCTTTTCAGCTTCCAATAGTCGCCGCTCGCTTTCGCGGCGGTGCTGCACGATTCCTGCACCGGCTGCGGAAGCGTGTCCCAAACCAGCGACACTTCCTTCCGGATGCGCTCCTGAAAATCGAGGCAGCCCCTCATGATCAGCTCTTGCCGCGCCGAGGTGCCGGCAATGTACGAGCAAATTTCAAGCGGATCATAGGCCGGCAGCATCTCGGCCGTGGCCGCGGGCACAGCAATCAACCAACCAACAGCAAGGATCGGGAAATGTCGCATCGCAACCTTCCTTGATCAGACGCAAATATCTAGGGCGCCCGATCGATCGAGTGGTTTGATGCCCAGTCACCCTTGACGCGATTCCGTCCCCTCGCCCCAGTAAGGCCCATGCCCGGATGGTTTGCAAAGCAAATCCCGGCAACCACGGGGGGTTATCCGAAGGCCGTGTCCTCGCGGTCACGACCCATCCGCGATCCGCTCAGGGGGCGAAAGCGATCCTTAAGCGCCCGTCGACCTAGAGCTTCCAGCCGGGATCGGGAACGGTTTCCTCGAAGGCCTTGTGCAGCGCCGATCCCCAAGCCTCACGGATGGAGCGGAGGTAAGGGTCCGTTCCTTCGAGCCTGATGGAGAAGCCAGGGCTCAAGGAATCCCGCCGATAGACCAGAAGGTCGATGGGGGGACCAACCGACACGTTCGAGCGCATGGTCGAATCGAAGGAGATCAGCGCGCATTTCACCGCGGCGTTGAGGCTCGTGCTCGGCTGGATGATGCGGTCGAGGATCGGCTTCCCGTACTTCACCTCGCCGATCTGGAAGTAGATGGTATCGCCCATGGCCTCGATGAAGTTGCCGGCGTCGTAGATCAGGAACAGCCTGAGCTGTCCGCCCCGGACCTGGCCGGCGAGGATGAACGAGGCGCTGAAATCGATATCGTCGCGCTGCTGTAGATAACCGCCGTCGACCTCGTGCATCTCGCGGACGGCCGCGCCCACGGCCCGCGCCGCCGCGAACATCGAGCCGACGGCCCAGAGATCCTTCTCCGGGTCCTCGTTGCCGAGCCATTCGCCAAGGAGGCTCATCACCCCTTGGGTCAAGGACAGGTTGCCCGCGGTCAAAAGGGCGAAAAAGCGCTCTCCCGGCTTCTCCAGGATATGCATCTTGCGGAAGGTGGAAACGCGATCGATACCCGCGTTGGTGCGCGAGTCGGAGGCGAGCACGATCCCCTCATTGAGCAGGATGCCGACGCAATAAGTCACCGGATGCCCCTATTGAGATTGAGCTTGTTGTTGCTGAACTCGGAAACGTCACTGAGAAGGTCATGGTCTCCACGCCACCGCCGCTGCGGACACCCCTGATCGGACACGCCTCCGCATAATCGAGACCGGTGGCGGTTCGGATATGCGACTCGGTGGCACAGGTGCGGTTGGAGGGATCGAAGCTTACCCAGCCGAGATGGTCAACATAGGCGTCCGCCCAGGCGTGGCTCGCGGCATGGGCCTCGCGCCCGTCGCCATGAGACAGATAACCGCTGACATAACGGGCCGGAATGCCAAGGGTGCGGCACACGGCGCAGAAAATGTGGGCGTGATCCTGGCAGACGCCGCTGCCCTGCTCCAGCGCCTCGGCGCCGGTGGTGTGCACGTGGGTATCGCCGGGGCTATATTCGACGTCGTCGGCGATGGCGGACATGATCTCGTGCAGCGCCGCGATGATGTCGCCGTCGACGGCGTGCGCTGAACCGGGCGGCGTAATCGCGGATCGGTTTCGTGCAGGCGGTATAGGGCGTGTGGCGAAGGTAAAGGCCGAGCGGCAGCTCGGCCGAGGCGAAGCCCACGACCCCGTTGGTATCGCGCGTGCGCACGAGGCCGCTGACCCGGACGAGCAGTTCCTCCACCGGATGGGCGATGGTCAGGGTGTGGCAGCAATTGCCGTATTGGTCGTGCCATTCGTTCATGAGCGCGCCCGGGCTCGTTACCTTCCAGGTCTCGACGGCCTGGGTGCTGCCGGATAGCGGGGTCATGCGGAGATACTGCGTGCTCGACAGCAGCGGCTCGCTATAGGCGTAGGCGGTTGAATGCTCGACCCAGACCAGCATCGCGTCACGCCGCTCCAGACATGACCATCGCCGTGGGCAGCATCAGGAAGTCTTCCTGGATCTGCACGCCAAGAGCGCTGTTCGAGACGATGAAGGACGACAGGAATTCATGCAGGCCAGCGTGCAAGATGCGATCGATGCGGCCGAATTTGAGGCTGGCATAGGTCTGGCCCGCGAGCCTGCGGCACTCCAGCTCTTTCTTGCCGGCCAGCTCGTCCAAGGTGCCGCTCAGGTTGCCGTAGCAATGGTGCAGCGAGCGCGGCATATCCTCGCGCAAGGATCAGCAAATCGGCGATGCGCCAGGGGTAGACGGTGTCGTGATAGACCTTGCGATAGGCGCGGAAGGCGCCGACCGAACGCAGCAGCGCGCCCCATTGATAATAGTCGACGAAGCCGCCGACCTGCTCGCCGTCCGGCAACAGCACGTGATATTTCACGTCGAGGATGCGCGCGGTGTTGTCGGCGCGCTCGATGAAGGTGCCGATCCTGATGAAGCGGAAGGCGTCGTCATGCAGCATGGTGCCGAACACGACGCCACGAAACAAATGCGAGCGCTCCTTGACCCAGTCGAAGAAGTCGCGATAGCCCCAGCGTTTCAGGCCTTGAAGGTCGAGATTCTGGACCTCGAGCCACGTGGAGTTGAGGCTTTCCCAGGCCTCACTCGAAATCGAGGAGCGCTGGGCGCGGGCGTTTTCCCGCGCTTGGCGGATCAGCGACCAGATGCTGCCGCCGTTCTCGGGCTCGAGCGCGACATAGCGTACGATGGTCTCGTGATTGAGCTCGTCATAGAGGTCGTGGAAACTTCCCGAGCCCGGCGCGATGGCGAGGATCGGCTCGAAATGGAGCGCCTCCTTGTCGATGCTCGACGGCAGCAGCGACATGCGGAAGCTGACATCGAGCATACGCGCGGTGTTTTCGGTGCGCTCCATGTTGCGCGCCATCCAGAACAGGTTCTCGGCGCTCCGGCTCAGCATGAGGGCCGCTCCAGCACCCAAGTATCCTTGGTGCCGCCGCCTTGGCTCGAATTGACCACGAGGGAGCCCTTGACCAGGGCGACGCGGGTAAGGCCGCCGGCGATCAGGCTGGTCTCCTTGCCCGAGAGCACGAAGGGACGGAGATCGACGTGGCGCGGCACGATCTCGCCATCGACAAGGGTCGGCGCGGTGGACAGCGCCAGCGTCGGCTGGGCGATGTAGTTGGCGGGATTTTGCAGCACGCGCGCCTTATAGGCCTCGCGCTCCTCGGCGGTCGAGGCCGGGCCGATGAGCATGCCGTAGCCGCCTGACCCCTGCACCTCCTTGACCACGAGGTTATGGAGATTGTTGAGCACGTGCTGACACTGCTTCGGCTCGCGAAGCATATAGGTGTGGACGTTGTTGAGGATGGCGTGCTCGCCGAGATAGAACTCGATCATGCGCGGCACGTAGCAATACATGGCCTTGTCGTCGGCGACGCCGGTGCCGAGCGCGTTGGCCAGCGCGACCCGGCCCGAACGCACCACGGAAAGCAGGCCCGGCACGCCGAGCATCGAAGTCGCGTCGAAGGCGAGCGGATCCATGAAGGCATCGTCGACCCGCCGGTAGATGACGTCGACTTTGACCGGACCTTCGGTGGTCCGGGCCCAGACGTGGCCGTCGCGCACGAACAGGTCGCTGCCCTCGACCAGCTCGATACCCATCTGCTCGGCGAGGAACACATGCTCGAAATAGGCGCTGTTGTAACGTCCCGGCGTCAGGAGCACGACCACGGGATCTTCGGCGCCGCCCGGGGCCCCCGCGCGCAAATTCTCCAGGAGCCGCTCGGAATAGTTGCCGACGGGAGAGACGCCCTGGGTGTCGAAGGCTTCGGGAAAAAGCCGCATCATGATTTCGCGGTTCTCGAGCAGATAGGAGACGCCGGACGGCGTGCGTACATTATCCTCGAGCACAAAGAAATCGCGCTCGCCGGTGCGGATCAGGTCGATGCCGGCAATGTGGGCATAGACGCGGTTCGGCGGCTCGATGCCATGCATCTCCGGGCGGTAGGCCGGATTCATGAGCACGAACTCCGGCGGCACCAGGCCCGCCCTGATGATCTCCTGGTCGTGATAGATGTCGTAGAGAAAGGTGTTGATCGCCTTCACGCGCTGGATGCAGCCCCTCTCGACCAGGTCCCATTCGCTGCGATCGATGATGCGGGGGATGAGGTCGAAGGGGATCAGCCGCTCGGTCGAGCCGCCTTCGCCATAGACGGCAAAGGTAATGCCGAGGCGGCGGAAAATCTCCTCGGCCGCCTTCTGCTTGGTGACGAGGGAGTCCATGGACAGATTGTCGAGCAGCCGGGCAAGGTCGGCATAGGCCGGCCGCACCTTGCCATCGGGGCCACGCATCTCATCGAAAAATGTGCGCGACGGTGCCGGCTGCTCGTCGCGCACCGGCGCATCAACTTTCTCAGTCCTCGGCAAATCGGCCTTTCCGGTTCGGTTCAGCAACCCTTGGTCCTGCCGCGGCGCACTCGTTACTCTTTTTGCTCAGTGATCTTAAGCTCATGCCGCCGGAATGGGCAACGTCCCTTGCCGCCTAAGATTTATGCGCAAATTGCCGCGAAAGCCTAAGAGGGAGGCAAGAGGCCGAGCCGTTGCAGCCGCAGCTCGATCGCCCGCGGCGAGCGCTTGCGCATGCGGGCGATGGCCTCGATGGTCTTGCCCGCCTCGTAAAGCCGGCGCACGTCCTCTTCTTCCTCCCTGGTCCACGGCGCAAAGGCCTGCGCGTTACGCTGCCGGGCTTCGGCGACGATAGCCTCCCGCTCCGGCGTCGCGTCGTCACGCTTCGGCGCGGCCTCAGCGCGCTTCGGTGCGGCAAGCGACTTCGGCTTTGGCGGCGGCGATCCTTCGGGCTCGACCGAAACACCGAGCGAGGCCATCATTCGCCTCAGGCCCTTGAAAAACACCCTGAGCTCGTCAGGGTCCGACAGGGTGATGGCGCAGACGTCCTTCGCCTTCTTGCCGTCGTCCTCCTGGCGAATGACGAGGCGGCCATCGTCGGAATCGGCGATGAAGGTGATGGTCTTGTCCTTGCCGCGGAGCCTGACTTCGTGCCGCTCTGACAATTCAGCCATGGCAACATCGCCTCAATACGCGCGCCCGTTTCGCCGCCTCCAATGTGGCATGGGAGCCAAGGTCGATCCAGCGCCGAGGTCTCGTTTTGCGCGCCCGGCGCGGTTCGTCGGGACGCTCGAAAAGTGCTAAGACCCTTCCCGTCCCAAGTACCGTCTCCGGCCACGTTCCATGCTCGAAACCGCGCTCACCGCCTTTACCACCTTCTTCGCGGTGATCGGTCCGATCGATTCCGCGGTGCTGCTGGCGACGCTGACGCCGAACGCCACGCGCGCCGAGCGCCGCGCCATCTCGCTCAAGGCGGTGGCCATCGCCACGCTGATCGTGCTCGTGTTCGCGCTGTTCGGCCAGCCGATCCTGACCCAGCTCGGGGTGTCGTTGGCGGCGCTCCAGGTCGCCGGCGGCATCATTCTCCTCATCATCGCGTTGGACATGACGCTGTCGAGCCGTCCGTCACCGGCCAAGTTGTCGGCGAAGGAGAGCGAGGAGGCGGAGAGCAAGGCGGAGCATCATGCCGAGATCACCGTGTTTCCCATGGCGACGCCGCTGTTGGCGGGACCGGGCGCCATGACCTCGGCGATCGTTCTTGCCGCTAGCACCAGGGGCGACCCGAAGCTCCTGGCCGCCGTCGTCCTCGCCATCCTTGCGGTGATGCTGGTCACCCTTGCGTTCCTGCTGCTGGCGCAAGAGGTTCATCATCTGATGGGACTGACGGCGCGCAAGGTTATCGTGCGGGTGTTCGGCGTTCTGCTCGCCGCAATCGCGGTGCAATCGATTTTCAACGGCGTCAGCGCCAGCCATATTTTCGGCTGAGCGGCGATTCAGGGAGGTCGCCATGCGTGCGGTCGAAGTGCGTGAACCAGGAGCCAAGCTCACAGTCGTCGAGCGCGATGTGCCGGAGCCTGGTCCCGGCAAGGTGCGCATCAAGGTCGATGCCTGCGGCATCTGTCACAGCGATTCCTGTACCGTCGAGGGCCACTATCCGCGGCATCAGCTATCCGCGCGTGCCCGGTCATGAGATCGCCGGCCGTGTTGACGCGCTCGGCGACGGCGTCACCGAGTGGCAAGTCGGCCAGCGCGTCGGCGTAGGCTGGCATGGCGGCCATTGCGGGGTCTGCGTCAATTGCCGGCGCGGCGATTTCATTACCTGCGTCAAAGGCCAAGTGCCGGGCATCGCCTATGACGGCGGCTATGCCGACTACATGATCGCGCCGCACGAGGCGCTCGCGGCCATTCCCGATGATCTCGACGCGCTCGAAGCGGCGCCGCTCCTGTGCGCCGGCATCACCACCTACAATTCGCTGCGCCATTCCGGCGCGAAGGCCGGCGATGTGGTGGCGATCCTCGGCATCGGCGGCCTCGGCCATCTCGGCGTGCAATTCGCGGCGAAGATGGGTTTCCACACCATCGCCATCGCGCGCGGGCCTGAGAAGAAGGCGCTGGCGCTGAAGCTTGGCGCGCATCGCTACATCGACAGCAAGGCCGAAGATGCCGCCAAGGCGCTGACCGAGCTCGGTGGCGCCAAGGTGATCCTGGCGACCGTGACCAGCGCCAAGGCGATGACGCCACTGATCGACGGGCCTTGGCGTCGACGGCAAGCTGCTCGTGGTCGGCGCCTCGCCAGAGCCCATCGAGGTGACGCCGCTTCAGCTCATCGGCAAGCGGCGCTCGGTTGCCGGCTGGCCCTCGGGGAGAGCCGCGGACTCCGAAGACACCATGCGCTTCAGCGCGCTCACCGGCGTCAAACCGATGATCGAGACCTTCCCTCTCGACAAGGCGCCTGAGGCCTATGAGCGGATGATGAGCGGCGACGCCCGCTTCCGCGTCGTGCTGGTGCCGTAGCGGGCCGTCCCTCGCCCTCAGCTCGCGTGTTGCACCCGCGGCGCACGGCGTGCCGGCGCGAAAATGCGGAACAGCAGCAGCACGAGAAGCGCGGCCGCGAGCCCCGACAGCGCCGTGGCGGCATAGACGAGCCAAGGCTTGGTCTCGCCCAGCACCTCGGCCTCGTCGATCTCGGCGAGCAGGACGAAGGGCTGACCGCCGAAGTCGACCGGCGCATAGACCGAGAGAACCGGGATGCCGCGATAGTCGGCGACGATGTGCGCGCCGCTTCCGCCTTTCTCGCCGTCGCGCACCGAGGCGTTGTCGACCTTGGTTTCGAGCAAGGTTGGCGTCGTGGTGAAGCGCGACTGGCTGCGCATCAGCTGGTCGGGTCCGACGAGATAGGTCTCGCCCGTGGCACCCATGCCGGCGGTGAAATGCATGAGCTCGTTCAGAGGCTCCGAGGGGATCTGCACGGCGAAGACGCCGATGACCTTGCCGTCCTTCAGCACCGCGTGACCGGCAAAGGCCGCCGGCGCATTGTCGCTCGGCGGGTAGCGGGCGAAATCGGAAAAGGTGACGGCCTCGGCCGGATTGGCGACCGCGCGGCGAAACACCTCGGCCAGCGGGCTCGCGCGGTAGGGGCCGGTCTTGAGACTGGTGGCGAAGTCGGTTTCCTTGGCCACGCTGTAGATCACATCGCCCCGCGGGCTGATGAGGAACACGTCGTAATAGCCGAAATGCTTGCGAAAGCGCCTGGCCCAATCGTGGAAAGCGCGATGGTCGCGGCTGTAATAGGACATGTCGTCGACGGCATCGAGCTTGTCGCGTTCCCCTGCCGGGTACGGGTTCTCGTCGATATATTGGCGGCTCAGGACCTTGCGGGCTTCCGGCCCGAGCGTGGACCAGGCAAAGCCGAGCTTCTCGGCGGCATCGACGACCGTCGGGTTCTCGCTTGCGGCCCGCACATCGGAGGCCATCGACTGGAGATAATCCTCAAGCGCGGCGCGGCGCAGCTCGTGGAACAGGCGCAAGCGCGAGAAGGCGTCGCTGATCGCCGTCTGCTGCAAATAGCGCTCGGCGGCGTCGCCGCCGGCGATGGCCGCAGCCACCCCCGCGGCGATGGCGATCGTCCACATTAGCAGCCGCTTGAACATCGCTCGGCGCCCTCGCTCCTTACAGCCCCGCCGCGACGCTCGCCGGCGCGCGCGTCACCGGCCTGTTGCGGTCCTCCTTGGCGAGGCGCTCAAGCTGGAGCTGGCGATCCTTGATGGCGTCCTCGACCGCATCGTAGGTGAAGTTGAACAGCGTGAACTCGGCGGCGTTGATGCGGCCGTTCTCGGTGGCGTCGACGATGCGCCCGACGAAGGCGGCAAGGTCGGCATTGCAGCGGTCGAGGGTCTCGAAATCCGGCGCGCCGCGGGCGCGGCCGGCGAGTTCCATCAGCTCGCGGTTATAAGCATCCATGACCCGCTTCCGGCGCCGCGTCGCCCATTGCAGATAGGCCGAGGTGATGATCACCGCGATCGAGATCATCAGCGCAATCGCCTCGGCGTTCTCCTGGAGGAAAGTCGGCTTGTCGCGGTCCCAGAAGGCCCACACCCCGGCGTGGATCGGCACATAGCTCTCGCCGCTTCGCGGCGGCGCGGCGATGGCACCGGCAAGCGGGATGATGTCCATCAGCTCGCGCCGATGCTCGAACAGCACCGAGGTAATCTTGGCGATGACCTCGGCCGGCACGTCGGCGCGGGCGACGAGAAGCTGCTTCACCGAGATGGTGGGCTGATCCTTTTCGGGGATCGCCGGACGCCCGACATATGAGCCTTGCGGGATGACCCCGGCTTCGAAGGCCGGGTGCTGGAGCCTGAGCGCCGCGGCCTGCGGGATCGGCAGCACCTTGCCGTCGATGCGCCGGATCAGATTGAGGATCGAGGCATCGCCGGGGGCGCGCACCCGAAACAGGGCATCGACGTCGCCGTTGAGGAGGAGCCAGTCGGTGGTGCGCTCGGTGCCGGTGTAGACCTTGAGGTCGCTCTCGCGCAGGTCGTAATGATGGGCGAGGAACCAGAACGATTCATACTCACCGCTCTTCTGCGGCGGCAGCGCGATGCGCTTGCCGACGAGATCGCCGATGGTGTCGATGCCGCTATTCCGCCGCACCACGATCTGGAAGCTATCGGGGTAAAGCTCGGCGACGAGACGGCCTTCGAGGCCCGAGGTCTGGTCGGCCTGCACCGTCGCCAATTGCACCGCGCCCTGATCGAGCAGGCTCGCGTCATGCAAGGAGCCGCGCGTCTCGAACACCTCGACGCTGAGCTCGGGATAGTGGCGCTCGGTGACGAGCTTGAGCGCCGTCGCCATCTGGAAGGCGTAGCCGGAGCGCTGGCCGGCTGCGATCAACAGCCGGTATTCGCGCGGGCTGTCCCAATACCATAGGCCGAGCAGGCCTGCGCCGAGCAGGGCGAGAATGACGGCAATGAAGCTGCGCGGACCCATCTCAAAACTCGCCGTTCTCTTCTGCCAAAGCCTCGCCTAACCACGCTAAGCGCCGAGATTGTCGAGATATTTGGAGTCTATCCTAGCCGCATTGGGGAATGAAGCAGGGCTTGGGCGCGGTGCTTGTCGCTGCGCCGGGCTACTATTCGGCCGGGGCCTGCGCTTGACTGCCATGGGCGCGAGGCTTGGCCGCGAATTTCCGCACCACGACGTAGAACACCGGCGTGAAGATCAAGCCGAACACGGTGACGCCGATCATGCCGTAGAACACGGCGGTGCCGAGCGACTGGCGCATCTCGGCGCCGGCGCCCGTGGCGATGACGAGAGGCAGCACGCCGAGAATGAAGGCGAAGGAGGTCATCAGGATCGGACGCAAGCGCACGCGGGCGGCTTCGGACGCAGCCTGGAAGCGGTCCTCGCCGTGCTCCTCGTTCTGGCGCGCGAACTCCACGATCAGAATCGCGTTCTTGGCCGCGAGACCGATCAGAACCACGAAGCCGATCTGCGCCAGGATATTGACGTCCATGCCACGCAGCAGAAGGCCACTCACCGCGGCGAGCAGGCACATCGGCACGATCAGAATGACGGCGAGCGGCAGCGACCAGCTCTCATATTGCGCCGCGAGCAGGAGGAACACGAACACCACCGAAGCGAGGAAGACGTAGATGGCGGTGTTGCCGGCAAGCTGCTCCTGATAGGCGATCTCGGTCCACGCCGCGGCATAGCCGTCGGGCAGCAACTGCGCGGCAATGCGGTCCATGGCGGCGAGGCCATAGCCGGTGGAGTAGCCCGGCAAGGTACCGCCTTGCACCGCGGCGGAAGGAAACAGATTGAAATGCTCGACGCGATAGGGACCGGTGATGTTGCTGAACGAGGCGACGGAGCCAAGCGGCACCATCTCGCCCTTGGAATTGCGGGTCTTCAACTCCGAAATCGAATGCAGGTCCTGGCGGAACTTGCCGTCGGCCTGGGCGGTGACCCGGTAGGTGCGGCCGAGGAAGTTGAAGTCGTTGACATATTGCGAGCCGAGATAGACCTCGAGCGTCTGGAACACGTCGTCGGCCTTCACCCCCAGCATCTCGGCGCGGACGCGGTCGATATCGGCCCAGATCTTCGGCGTCCGGGTGTTGAAGGTGGTGAAGACGCGGCTCAAGCCCGGCGTTTGATTGGCGGTCGTGACGACCGACTGTGCCACCTCCTCGAGCTGCGACAACTCACCCCCATGGGTGTCTTGAATTTGCAGCTTGAACCCGCCGGTGGTGCCGATGCCGCGTACGGGCGGCGGCGACACGCTGATGACCAAGGCGTCCTCGACGCCGGCGAATTTCTTGTTGAGCTCGAGACTGATCTTGTCGGCGCTGAGACCCTCCTTGGCACGCTCATCAAACGGGGCGAGCGGGCTGAAGATCACGGCGGAGTTCGGCGCGCTGGTAAAGGTGGCGCCGTCGAGCCCCACGATCGGAACGGTATGGGCGACGCCGGGCGTCCCCAGCACCAGCTTGTTGACGCGCAAGGCCACCTCGTCGGTGCGCGCGAGCGAGGCACCGGGCGGCAGCTGGATGATGTTGATGAGATAGCCCTGGTCCTGCTGCGGGATGAACCCGGTCGGCGCTTTCGCGAATTGGAACACCGTGAAGCCGATCAGACCGAGATAGATGATGACCATGATCAGCGAGACTCGCACCAGCCGCCTGGTCAGGCCGCCATAGCGCGACGACAACCATTCGAAGGCGCGATTGAAGCCGCGGAAGAAGGCGTTGACCGGCCGCGCAAAGATGCTCTGGCGACCCGGGTGCGGCTCGTGCGGCTTGAACAGGAGCGCGCACAGCGCGGGACTCAATGTCAGCGACACGATCAGCGAGATCACCGTCGAGGTGGCGATGGTCACGGCGAACTGGCGGAAGAACTGGCCGAGAATGCCGGTGAGGAACACCGAGGGGATGAACACCGCGGTCAGCACCAGGGCGATGGCGATCAGGGCCCCGCCGACCTCCTCCATGGTCTTGTACGCGGCATCGCGCGGACTGACAAGCCCTCGCGGATGTTGCGCTCGACATTCTCGACCACGACGATGGCGTCGTCGACGACGATGCCGATGGCGAGCAAGAGACCGAACAGCGAGAGGTTGTTGAGCGAGTAGCCCAGCGCCGAGAGCATGGCGAAAGTGCCGATCAGCGACACCGGGATGGCGACGATGGGCACGATCGAGGCGCGCCACGTCTGCAAGAACAGGATGATCACCACCACCACGAGGATCACGGCCTCGAACATGGTGTGGATCACGGCTTCCACGGATTGCGAGATGAAGACCGTCGGGTTGTAGACGATGTCGTATTTCACGCCGAGCGGAAACGACTGCGACAAATCCTTCATCGGTCGCTTCGACTTGCGCCGCGGTCTCGAGCGCGTTGGAGCCGGGGCGCTGGAAGATGCCGAGCGGTACCGCGATCTTCTCATCGAGATAGCCGTTGCGGTTGTAGTCGGCGGCTCCGAGCTCGACCCTCGCGATGTCGTGGACGCGGACCACCCTGCCGTCGTCGCCCGACTTGACGATGATATTGCCGAATTCCGCGGGATCGGTGAGGCGGCCTTGGGTCTCGACGTTGAGCTGGAACGCGCCGGGCTTCGGCACCGGGGGCTGATCGATGACGCCGGCCGCCACCTGCACATTCTGGCCCCTGCAGCGCGGCGACGACGTCGCCGGCAGTGAGGTTGCGCACGGCGAGCTTTTCCGGGTCGAGCCAGATGCGCATGGAATAGTCGCGCGCGCCGAAGATGGTGACGTTGCCGACGCCGTCGATGCGCGACAGCACGTCCTTGATGTGCAGCGTGGCGTAGTTGGAGAGGTAAAGCTGATCGCGCGAGTCGTCAGGCGAGTAGATGTGGATCACCATCATCAGATCCGGCGACTGCTTGGTCACGGTGACGCCGATGGAGCGCACCTCCTCGGGCAGACGCGGCTGGGCGATGGCCACGCGGTTCTGCACCAGAACCTGCGCCGTATCGAGGTCGGTGCCGAGCTTGAAGGTCACGGCGAGCGACATGTTGCCGTCGCTCGTCGATTGCGACGTCATGTAGAGCATGTTGTCGACGCCGTTGACCTCCTGCTCGATCGGCGTCGCCACGGTCTTGGCCACGATCTCGGCGGAGGCACCCGGATAGCTCGCGGTCACCGAGACCGACGGCGGCGCAATCTCCGGATATTGGGCGACGGGCAGAGAGAAATAAGCGATGCCGCCGACCAGCGTGATGATGATGGAGATGACGGCAGCGAAGATCGGCCGGTCGATGAAGAAATGCGAGATGTTCATGAGGCCGTTATCCGGGGAGGCGCGCGGTCATTGCTTCGGCGTCGCCGCTTGTTCGACCGTGCCCTGTTGCGGCGTCACCTTCTGTCCCGGGCGCGCCCGCAACAGCCCGGCGACGATGATCTTGTCGTCCTTGGTGATGCCGCCGCGCACGATGCGGAGATTGCCGTCGACGACGGGACCAAGCTCGACCGGCTTCGGCACCACGGTGCCGTCCGGCGCCACGCTGAACAGCATCTTGGTCGACTGATCGGTGACCACCGCGGCGTCGGGAACGAGGAGCACCGAATGAAGCTGTGACATCGGCACGCGGATGCGCCCGAACTGCCCGGGCGTGATGAAATAGTCCGGATTGGGGAATGCCGCGCGGACGCGGATGGTCCCGGTCGAGCGGTCGTAAGTGTTGTCGACGAAGTCGATCGCGCCCTTCAGCGGCCAACCGGTCTCGTCGATGAGCTGGGCTTCGACCTGGACCTTCTTCTTCTCGTCGCGGGCCGACGGGATCTCGCCCTTCTCCACGAGGCGCTTATAGGCCATGCCGTCCGCCTCGCTGACATTGAAGAAGAAGTGGATCGGGTCGAGCGACACGATGGTGGTGAGCAAGGTCGGGGTACCGGTGGTGCCGCCGATCACGAGATTGCCGACGCTGAGCTCGTGACGGCTGGCGCGGCCGGCGATCGGGGCGGTGACGCGGGTGTAGTCGAGATTGAGTTGCGCCTGGTCGAGCGCGGCGACGGCCGCGTCCCGCGACGCGGTCGCCGTGTTCACCTGCGCCACCCGCTCGTCATAGGTCTCGACGGTGGCATAATCCTTCTTGCGCAACTCCGAGGTTCGCTGCAGCTGGGCCTTGGCGAGCTCGAGACTGGCTTCGGCTTCGGCGAGTTGCGCCTTAGCCAATTCCAGGGCGAGCTCGAAGGGCTTCGGCTCGATGACGAAGAGCAGGTCGCCCTTCTTGACGATCTGGCCGTCGGTGAAGTGGATCGATTCGAGATAGCCGCTGACGCGGGCGCGCACGTCGACGAAATCGACCGCCTCGAATTGGCCGGTGAAATCCTTCCACTCGATCAGTTCTCTCGAGATGGGCGTGGCGACCGTCACCGCCGGCGGCGGAGGCGCCGCTTGCTCCGTCTTCGCGGCTTGGAACCAGCCCCACTGCTCCCAAAAGCCCCAATAATAGTAGAGCAGCCCCGCAAGCCCGGCAGCGATGAGCAGGAACACGATCCTGCCGACGCCGCGCGACCGGCGAGGCTCGTTCGCGGGCGGCGCGGAATCTTCCACGGTGTCAGGGTCCGGCGTCACCACCGGCGTATCGTCGTCGGTTACGCCCTTATCGCCTCGGCGCGCATCGTCGCCGCCGTTCCGTTGTGCGTTCATGGTCCCGATCTTACGCCAAGAAGCCGCTCACGTCCGCCTCTGTGGCGGACGTGCTTGGGCCAAGGATTTAGCCGGAACTTAGCCGGGGAACGCAAGAACGCAAAGACAACAACGTTTGATTGGGAAACGCGGGAGACATTCGGATTCCCAGTCAATGACGGGACCAATTGCCGTCATTGTGGGGCAAAACATCGCAAGCTGGGAGCGGCCGAGGCCGCTCTCGGCGATCAGTCCTGCTCCGGCATCACCACCTCGCCGCTCGGGAAGGCGGCGAAGGTCGCCTCCGGCACCTTGAAATTGGTGGCGAGCAGGAGGTCGGGGGTCGAGGACATCCAGGAGGTGATGGAGATCGATTGATAGGTCGCGTTGTTGAGGACCAGGACAACCTCCAAGTCGGTCTCGCCCGTGTTCTCGATATAGTGGCCGAAGCCTTGCGGCACATAGCCGACGTCGCCGGCGGCAAAGTCGTCGGTGCGGGCGCGGCCATGGGAGCCGAACACGGTCATGCGGCCATTGCCCTTGAGATAATATTGCCACTCCGCGGCATTGGGGTGCCAGTGCAACTCACGCAAGCCGCCGGGCTTGATGACGAGGAGCGCTCCGGTCATGGTCGAGGAGATCGGGAACTCGCGCTCCGAGACGACGCGCATGGTGCCTCCGGCAAATCGCTCCGGGGCCTGCGCCAGCAGTTGGTAGCGATGGGTGAGCGGAACCTGATTGAGCGAGCCGGGAGCCGGCTCCTGGGGCAGCGCCGCCGGTACCGGGCCCGTGGCGATATAGACCTCGCTCTTGGGAAAATCGGCGAAGGTCGACGCCGGGAGACCGAAGTTCCTGGCGAGCACGTCCGCGGGCGTGTGACCGAGCCAATCGCTGATGGAGAAGGTGCCGAACTCGGAGAAATAGCCGTTGTCGAACACGAGGATGAAGGTGCAGGTCCCGGGGCCGATGCCCTGGATCGAATGGCCGTGACCGCGCGGGAAGTACCAGACATCGCCCGGACCGAAATCGACGACCTCCGACAGCCCGAGCGGGTCGATGGTGGTGACGCGGCAGCGCCCCTCGATGACGTAGGCCCATTCGGCGGCATTGGCGTGCCAGTGCAGCTCGCGCAAGGCGCCGGGCTCAAGCGTCATGTAAACGCCGGCGAGCTTGTCGGAGACCGGGAAGCCCTCCACGTTCGCCTCCTTGGCCGTGCCGCCAGCGAAGGTTTCCGCGGCGACGGCGCCGAGATGAAAGCAGAAGGACGGCAGCTCGGCCCCGGCAAGCGGCGGGGGTGACGGGCCGTAAGAGGGCTGCTCGGTGTCAAGGTGAAGGAAGGGCGTCGCCGCGGCGGCGCCAAGCGGCGCGCTCCGCTGTCCTGTCGCCGCGGGGCGCTTTGATGGTCCGGCCATGATGTCCTCGTGAGCTGATGCGGGCTAGGCGTCGGGGCGCCAAGATCGCAGCAAGTTGCTGACGATGGGTTAGCGCCGTGAACAAAGAGTACGACCGAGATCGGCCTGAGCGCCCAACCTCGCGACCGCGCTCCGCCGAAGCTCAGAACTTGAAGCTGGCGGCGACGTCGACGGTGTTGCCCTCGAAGGTATTCTGGGCGTCGAACTCCGCGTACCATTTGGCGATCAAGGTGAGTGCCGTCGGCGTGCCGGCGCCGAGCGTATAGGTCACGATGGGACCGGCACCATAGACCCGGGATTCAAACGAGCCGAGCCGCGCGCCCGAGCCGCTGTCGCCGGTGGTCTGGATCATGGCGTAGCCGACCCCGCCGACGCCGAGGGCGCCGAAATTCTTGGTGATCGAGCCGTCGAGGTTCAGGATTTCGCCGGTCTTGTAGTCGGTGGCGGGGTTCTCGAAGTTCCACGAATAGATGGCGGCGCCGCTGACTTGGAAGCCGGTCTTCGGATTGAAATAGCTGGCGGCGAGCCGCGGCATGACGGCCCAGTGATTGAGGCTGGTGTTGGCAAGCTCGTGCTTGCTGTATTCGCCGGTCGGCGCGAACCCGAACAAGGCGAAGTTCCAATAGAAGTTGCCTTCTTGCCAGCCGAGGATCAGCGGCGAGAACACCGTGTCGCCCTGGGCGACGGTGGTGTCGCCACGGGTGATGCTGATCGGTCCGGTCGGGATGCCCGGCCCCACCGGGAGAATGAGGGATGGCAGCCCGACGCCGACATTGACGTCCATTTGCATGACGGTCGGCGTCACGTTGACGGCATAGGTGCCGCCGAGGATCTTGAGGGGCGTGACGTAAGTCAGCGACAGCACGTCGACCAGGTATTTTTCTTCAACTCCCAGCTGAACTCTGCCATCGAAGATGGTCGCGCTGACGTCGCCTTGATAATGGTAGGCGTCGTTGCGAACATAGAGCCCGGGCTGCGGTGGAATGACCCCGCCCAGAATGTCGGTGTAGCCCTTGAGCCAAGGGCCGGTGCCGTACTCGGCGGCTTCCGCGCCGCCGATGCCCAACGACCCGACGACGGCGGCAGCCAATAGAGCCGCACTTAATCTACGACCTGGCCAAGCAGTCCCCCACATCGCTGCCCCCAACTGTCATGAGGTTGACCCCTGAAGCTGTAAGTCCGGTGGCCGTGCTTTGGCTACCGGGGAAATGCCCGATGGCGTCAGTCACGGTCCGACGGATGCCAATTTGCAACATAATGGGGCGCGACGGCTATGCAGCTAAGGCCATGAACCCTCGGCGGTTGTGCATAGCGTTTCAGCGAAGACCATGCGGCAAGGCTTGCGAGGCTTGCGAGGCTGGCGATGGCGGCGCTCTGCCTCGCCGGCTGGAAGCTGGTCAAGATCGCCTTGCTCCCGGCAAGACACACCTCTTCGATCTCGAAACGGACTCTGGCGAGAAGAGCAACGTCGCCGGCGAGCATCCCGAGCTGGAAGCGCGCCTGCTCGCCCAAGCTAAAGAGAAGAAGCCGAGCCTCTGGATCAAGGCGCAGCCCGCGTTCCTCGGCGCACAAGGCAAGACCATCTTCGACCCGGACTTCGACATCGACGACGGCGGCCTGCCGCACGAGAAGCCGGTGTTGCCGGCACACTGAGGCCGGCCGGGCGGTCACAACCTTGAGGCGAGACATGGGGAGCCCCGCGGCTGCGATTGCTGTGTGGGAATAAGGGCTTGGTGCCCCATAAATGTGCGTGTTAGCCTTAAGGCCAGGAGCGGCCGAGGATGATCCGCATTCTACTGGCGGACAACCAGTGCGTGGTACGGCGTGGTCTACGCGCCGTGCTCGCGGGCGAACGCATCGAGGTCTGCGCCGAGGCCGGTGCAGGCCCTGAAGCCATTCAACTTGCTTTCGAGCACCAGCCCGACGTCGTCATGATCGGGCTCGAGCCGCTTTCCGCCAGCCTCGACACTGCACGCGAGATCCTGCGAACCGTTCCGCGCGCGGAAATGGTGATCTTCAGCAATGACGGCGACGAAGCCGCGGTGAGACAGGCACTCGATCTCGGCGCGAAGGGCTATCTGCTGCGCACCGACGATGAAGAGTCAATCAGCCATGGAGTTGAGGCCGTGGCGCGACACGAGGTCTACGTGTCGGCCACGATCTCCCGGCGTTTGATCGGTGCATGGCTTGGCGCCAATGATAATGGCCGCGCGGCCTGTCGGCGACGAACCATGCCGTTCTTGACGCCGCGCGAGCGCGAGGTGGTGACGTTAATCGCGGAAGGTTGCAGCAATCGGCTCGCCGCGGACCGCCTGCGGATCAGCGTCAAAACCGTGGAGACCCATCGCGCCGCGGCCATGCGCAAGCTCGATTTGAAATCCGCCGCGGACCTCGTGCGCTATGCTGTCAGAGCCAACCTGATCCAGCCTTAAGTCGATCCATTCTCCGACTAAGTTTCTGAAAGTTGTATGTTTTCTCGGGGTTTTCCCGGAGAGAAACTCAGGTTATCACCCGATTGTCGCCGCATCTGTCGCTACCAAGATACTCGGTTCAGCTTGGGGCGTTCGGCTTCGTCCGCGCGCCCCTACGCGTCCTTGGTCCGTCATCGAGAGGACCTTGCCGGGGTGAACCGAGTGGAGTTCTTACCGAGCCATAGGCTGTTCCAGACCAGCTCCGCTGCCGAAGGTCAGCGATTTGCGTCGAAAGTCTGGGAACGGCACCGGTCGCGTCTGAAGGGCAAGGACTTCGCCCTCACCTGGAATCAGGCCAACCTCAAGCGTGCCAATCTTGCTTATGTCGATCACCCCTGTGGGGTGGTGGCGAGATGCGAGGGGCCCATCTCCGACACGTACCGCATTCTGTTCCATCAGAGCGGCCGTATCGACCACCGCATCAACGGCAAGGAGTCCATCTCCTTGCCGGGGCAATGCACCATCCACCCTCCCCGCGCCAACCTCCTGCTCGACATCGAATCGTTTTCATTGCTGCTGCTCAGTCTCGACGGCGAATTCGCCCGCTCCGCCCTCAATCAGCGCTTTTCCAAGCTGCCGCCGTTCGAGGAATGGGCTACCGCCTTCTCGCTCAAGTCCCCGAGCATCGCCACCTTGAATTCGCTCTGTCTGTGGATGGCGAAGGAACTGGAGAATCCGCACTCCCCATTGCTCACGCAAGATCGCGTGGCGGCGAGCTTCGAACGCACGTTGCTCACACTGTTCGTCGAAGGGCTGGTCGAGAAGCACCCGGAGACAGCGTCGGTTCGCGGCAATCTCAGCGACGTGCATGTGAGCCAGGCGGAGGAATGGATCGACGCTCATCTCGCCGAGCCGATCGGCATCGAGGACGTGTCGGCCGGCATCGGCGTCGACGCACAAGCTCTGGTGCGTACCTTCAAGCGTCTGCGCGGGCAGTCGCCGCTCAGGGCAATTCTGCGCCGCCGCCTCGAACGGGCGCGCGACGCGCTTCAATCCGCGGAACCGGGCGCGACCGTGACCGAGATCGCGACCGGGCTCGGCTTCTTCGAGCTTGGCCGCTTCGCCGTTCGTTATCGTGAGCAATTTGGCGAGCGGCCGTCCGAGACCTTGGCACGACGGCTCGGCAGCGCCGGCGAGCCTTCGCCAGCTATGCAAGGACTGCACGCTGCGCCTGTCACCTCCGCATGGCGTTATAAACGTGTCGATGGCTTTAATTGAGAGCTGCGCCACTCCGATCTCCCCGGCGAGGGCAGCTTCAGCCGCAATTTGCGGCTTAAGAGGAAAACCGCGCATCCCCAGGTCTTGGCTAACAGGGCCTCACACACGCGGTAGTCGAGCCCCGGGGCAACCCGGGGCTCGAAAGTTCGGGAACCGGCGCCGGGACGGCGCTTGTGAACGAGGAATCGGTGCCGCCTTGCAAAGGACAAGTTTTGACCAGATTGCCTTGTGACGAAACCGAGGGAACCGGCCGTCCGCGGTGACTGCCGTCGAGGGGGACGCTCGTGGGTTGGTTGCGTTCAAGGTGCTGGTGGCCGCCGCTCCTTGCGGCTCTCTTGGTCACCGCTTGTGCCGGCCTGCCACGGGATGCCGTCGCGCCCGAACTGGTCGAGAAGGCCTCCGTTCTCGACGGCACTCAGGTTCGCTATTGGGGCGATCGCTCTCCTCCCAACATCAACGCCTTGACCGCGGAGAAATGGGCGCAGGTCCGGTCGAGCCGGCCGGAACTGCTCCGAGCCAAGCGGCCGGTTGTGAGCTTCCTTGCCATTTCCGGCGGCGGCTCCGATGGCGCCTTCGGCGCGGGCCTCCTGGTCGGCTGGACCGCGCGCGGCGACCGTCCCGAATTCGACATCGTCACCGGCGTCAGCACCGGCGCCTTGACCGCGCCATTCGCCTTTCTCGGGCCGCGCTACGACCCCGCCTTGAAGGCGGTCTACACCACCTACTCCACCGATCAGCTGGTGACCAAACATCCGGTCCGCGGCCTCCTCGGCGGTGACGCGCTTGCAAGCAACGCGCCCCTCGCCGGCGTGATCGCGAGCTATATCACGCCGGAATTCCTCCAGGAGGTCGCGCACGAGCACGCGCGGGGCCGCAGACTTCTGATCGGCACCACCAATCTCGATGCCCAGCGGCCGGTGATTTGGGACATGGGCCGCATCGCTTCGAGCGGCGATCCCCGCGCGTTGGAGCTGTTCCGGAACGTGCTGTTGGCCTCCGCCGCGATCCCTGGCCTGTTCCCGCCGGTCTATATCGAGGTCAATGCCGAGGGACAGTTGCGCCAGGAAATGCATGTCGACGGCGGCACCACCAATCAGGTGTTTCTGCTGCCGACCCAGATCAACTCAGGCGGCATGGATACCAAGCTCGGCATCCGCCCAATCCGCCGGCTCTACATCGTTCGCAACGGCCGTATCGATCCCGAATTCAAGGTGGTGAAGGCGAGCACGCTCGCGATCGCCGGGCGCTCGATCTCGACCCTGATCAAGACCCAAGGCATCGGCGATCTCTATCAGATGTACGAGTTCGCCAAGCGGAACGGTGCCGCCTACAACCTCGCCTATATTCCGGGGAATTTCCCCGACACCAGCACCGAAGCCTTCGACACTGTCTACATGTCGAAGCTGTTCGACCTCGGCGTCCAGCTGGGCAAGAACGGGAGCGCCTGGAAGAAGACGCCGCCCCGGCTGGACAGTCCGTCGTGACGCAACCGGCGCCAAATCCGTGGAAGCCGTTCGCCATCGTGCTCGGGGTTCTACTGGTCCTCGTCCTGATCTACACCGCGCTCGTGGTCGGCGGCATAATGAAGCTCGGTCTCTCACTGCTCTGAGCGATCGCGGGTCCCAGCCCCGCTATGCAGCAATTGACCGCGACACTCCCCGGAACTGCATAGCCCAAGGCCGAATCGGCCTTCATTCTCAGATCGGTAAGCTGCCAACAAGACGGCCCTCGGCAAACTCCTGCGCGAGGCTATTGCTGCTTGCAGCGAGAAGCTCGGATCAGAGCTGCCAGGCCACTGGGAGGAAACCATGAGACCCACGAGATTTCGTGTCGCTCAACTTGCTTGCAACACTGCTCATCGTCCTGGTCGCCGCAGTCCCGGCCTTGGCGCAAGACAAGAAGCCGAACATCCTCGTCATCTGGGGCGACGATATCGGCCAAGGCAATATCAGCGCCTACACCAAGGGCCTGATGGGCTACCGGACGCCGAACATCGACCGCGTCGCCAATGAAGGCATGATCTTCACCGATTACTACGGCGAGCAGAGCTGCACCGCGGGCCGCTCCTCCTTCATCACCGGCCAGAGCGTGTTTCGCACCGGCCTGTCCAAGGTCGGGCTGCCGGGCGCTGACTTGGGTCTCCGCGCCGAAGATCCGACCATCGCCGAATTGCTCAAGCCGCTCGGCTATGCCACCGGCCAATTCGGCAAGAACCATCTCGGCGACAAGAACGAGTTTCTGCCGACGCTTGCACGGCTTCGATGAGTTCTTCGGCAATCTCTATCATCTGAACGCCGAGGAGGAGCCGGAGAACGAGGACTATCCGAAGAATCCGGAATTCCGGCAGAAGTTCGGCCCGCGCGGCGTGCTCCACACCTTCGCCACCGACACGGACGACGATACTGTCGATCCGCGCTTCGGCAAGGTCGGCAAGCAGACCATCGAGGATACCGGCCCGCTGACCAAGAAGCGCATGGAAACCATCGACAACGAGACCGTCGACGCGGCCATCGCCTTCATCGAAAAGGCCAACAGCGAGGGCAAGCCGTTCTTCGTGTGGTGGAACGGCACGCATATGCATTTCCGTACCCATGTCGCCGACAAGGATCGCGGCATCTCGGGTCAGGACGAATATTCCGATGGCATGGTGCTGCATGACCGGAATGTCGGCCAGCTGCTCAAGAAGCTCGACGATCTCGGCATCACCGACAACACCCTCGTGCTCTACTCGACCGACAACGGCCCGCATCAGAACACTTGGCCGGATGCCGGCACGACGCCGTTCCGCAGCGAGAAGAACACCAACTGGGAAGGCGCCTGGCGCGTGCCGGCCATGGTCCGCTGGCCGGGCCACATCAAGCCAGGCTCGGTGTCCAATGACATCATGCATCACATGGACTGGCTGCCGACGTTCTTGGCCGCTGCGGGCGAGCCCGACGTCAAGCAGAAGCTGCTCGACGGCGATGACGTGGGCGGCAAGACCTTCAAGGTGCATTTGGACGGCTACAATTTCCTGCCCTACCTGACCGGTCAGGAGGACAAGGGTCCGCGCAAGGAGGTGTTCTACTTCTCCGACGACGGCGACCTGATGGCCTTGCGCTATCAGGACTGGAAGGTCGTGTTCATGGAGCAGCGCGCGGAGGGCACGCTGAAGATCTGGGCCAATCCATTCACCGAACTCCGCGTGCCCAAGATCTTCAATCTGCGCCGCGATCCATACGAGCGCGCCGATATCACCTCCAACACCTATTACGATTGGATGCTGTCGCGGGCCTATATCCTGGTGCCGGCGCAAGCCTATGTCGGCAAGTTCCTGGCGACCTTCAAAGACTATCCGCCGCGGCAGAAGCCGGCGAGCTTCACCGTCGGCGGACAGATGGAGGCCCTGGAGAAATCACTGTCGAAGCTCCAGAGCGACATCCAGTAGGCGCGCACTCAGCCAAATCTGATGCGCTAGTGCGGCGAGAGGCAGGAGCCGGCGGACGTAGAGCACGTTACGGCGTGCGCGTCGTCGATGTGATCGGCGGCCCGCGCGCCGCCCGTTCCTGGTTGCCGGCTTGGAAAATGGAGGACGCGACGATGAGAGCTATACTGGTTTCGGTTACCGCCGCTACGGCGGTTCTTTTTTCGCCTCGGCGGCACTGGCACAGGAAGCCGCCCGGACCGTCCTGCCGATGCCGGATCCGCCGTTCAAAGGCAAGGTTGGTCTCACGCCGGCGGACTCGGTGAAGGATTTTCCCAAGCAGGTCACGGCACCTGAAGGCGCGCCGAACATTCTCCTGATCCTGACCGACGACGTCGGCTTCGGCGCCAGCAGCACGTTCGGCGGGCCGATCCCGACGCCGACCATGGACCGGATCGCCAATTCCGGCCTCAGGTTCAACAATTTCCACACCACGGCGCTGTGCTCGCCGACGCGGGCGGCGCTGCTTACCGGCCGCAATCACCATAGCGCCGCCACCGGCGTGATCATGGAAGCCGGCGTCGGTTATCCCGGTTACAACACGCTGGTGCCGCAATCGAAGCGCGGCCTCGGCGATATCCTCAAGCTCAATGGTTACAACACGGCGTGGTTCGGCAAGAACCATAACGTGCCCGACTGGCAGACGACCCAGGCCGGTCCGTTCAACCTGTGGCCGGTCGGTCTCGGCTTTGAATATTTCTACGGCTTCGTCGGCGGCGACAGCAATCAGTGGTCTCCTGCGCTCGTTGAGAATACGCGCCCGATCGAGCCGCCGCATGACGATCCCGATTATAATTTCGATCGCGACATGGCGGACAAGGCGATCAACTGGCTGCGCATGCAGCACGCCGTGGCGCCGAACAAGCCGTTCTTCGCCTATTACGCGCCAGGGACCGCGCATGCGCCCCATCACGCGCCCAAGGAATGGATCGAGAAATTCAAAGGCAAGTTCGATTCCGGCTGGGACAAGCAACGCGAAGAGACCATCGCCAAGCAGAAGGCGATGGGCATTATCCCAGAGAACACGCAGCTGACCACGCGCTCGGAAGGCATTGAGGCTTGGGATTCGCTGAACGCCGACGAAAAGAAGGTGTTCGCCCATATGATGGAGGTATACGCGGCCGCGCTTGCTCATTGCGACTATCAGATGGGCCGCATCATCGACGCCATCGACGAGATTGGCCAGCTCGACAACACGCTGATCATCTACATCCAGGGCGATAACGGCGCTTCCGCCGAAGGCAGCCGCCAGGGCCTTCTCAACGAGATGACCTTCTTCAACAATTTGAAGGAGCCCTTCTCGGAAGTGCTGCGCCGCATGGACGAGCTCGGCGGGCCGATGACCTTCAATCACTATCCAATCGGCTGGGCCCATGCGATGGATACGCCGTTCCAATGGACCAAGCAGATCGCGTCGCATTTCGGCGGCACCAAGAACGCGATGGCCATCTCCTGGCCGAAGCGCATCAACGCTCACGGCGAGATGCGGACGCAGTTCGCCCACGTCATCGATATCATGCCCACGGTGCTTGAGGCCGTTGGCGTGCCGGCGCCGTTCTCGGTCTACGGCATACAGCAGGACCCGGTGGAGGGCACCAGCATGGTCTACACGTTTGACGCTGCCAACGCGCCGGCCCGCCACACCACGCAATATTTCGAGATGTTCGCCAACCGCGCCATCTACAATGATGGGTGGGTGGCGGCGACGACACCCGTGGCGCCGCCTTGGGAAAGCGTCGTCAAGCCGGTCGATCCGATCGATGGCTACAAATGGGAGCTCTACAACGTCGCCGAGGACTATTCCGAGGCAAACGATCTCGCCCAGTCGAACCCCGAGAAGCTGCGCGAGCTACAGCGGCTGTTCTATATCGAGGCGGTCAAATACAACGTGCTGCCTCTCGACAATACCAAGGTCGAGCGCCTCGACGTCAACAACCGGCCGAGCAATATCCGCGGCCTCACCGAGTTCACCTACTATGACGGCATGGTCCGTATTCCCGAAGGCGGGGCGCCGGACCTCAAGAACAAGTCGTTCGGCATCAGCGCCGTGATCGACATTCCCGAAGGTGGTGCCGAGGGTCTACTCATGACCCAAGGCGGACGCTTCGCGGGGCTCGGGCTCTATGTGCTCGATAGCCGTCCGGTGTTTCACTACAATCTCTGCGGTGTCGAGCGCTACACCGTCGCCGGCAAGGACAAGCTCACGCCGGGGCGTCACGTGGTGACGCTCGACTTCAACTATGACGGCGGTGGCGCCGGCAAGGGCGGCCAAGCCACGCTGACCGTGGACGGTGACAAGGTCGCGAGCGAACACTTGCCGCAAACCATCCCCTACCGCATGTCGCTCGACGAGACCCTGGACATCGGCGAGGACACGCGGCACGCCGGTGAGCGAAGACTACAAAGTCCCGTTCAAATTCACCGGCAAGCTGGAGGAGGTCACGATCAATATCTCCGAGGAGAAACTGACCGAGGAGCAGCTGGAGAAGTATCGCCAGGGCCGGGTCGCGCAGCGCGATCGCCCAATGAGCGAATGCCGCCGTGACGCCGCGGCAACCGTCCCGGACATTCGGTGAAATATTTAAGCTGGCGCAAAATGTCATGCCAGAGTGCCATGCTCATGCCCTAACCGCCGAGCACGGTCGGACCGAACGTGATCGTCAGAGGCGGCCGACCAACGCAGGAGTCGAAATGCACAAAATATGGGTTGGACTGTTGAGTCTCGTTGTTGGTTACGGCGCGCTGCTGCCGGCCGGCTTGCCAAATCGCGCCGAGGCGGCGGCGATCTCGGAAGCGGACGCTCACGCCATCGGCGTCGAGGCCTACCTCTATTTTTATTCGCTGGTGACCATGGATGCGACACGGAAGCAGCTCACCAACATGGCGCCGGGGTCTGGATCGCTCGGTGGTCCGATGAACCACTTCGCCAATATCCCGGCCTTTCCCGCCGCCGACATGCGCGCGGTGGTGCGTCCGAATTTCGATACGTTGTATTCGAGCGGCTGGCTCGATCTGACCAAGGAGCCGATGGTGGTGTCGGTGCCCGACACCGGGGGGCGCTATTACCTCCTGCCGATGCTCGATATGTGGACCGACGTGTTCGCCTCGCCTGGCTGGCGCACCACGGGAACCGGAGCCGGCAACTTCCTGGTGACGCCGCCCGGCTGGCGCCCCGATCTCCGCGATCGCTTCGTCGAGGCGTTCAAGCTCCCGGACAATACGCAGCGGATCGATGCGCCGACGCCCTATGTGTGGATCATCGGCCGCACCAAGACGGACGGGCCGGCGGACTATGACGCCGTGCACAAGATCCAGGCGGGCTACAAGATCACGCCGTTGTCGCAATGGGGCAAGACACCGGAAGAACTGAAGTTCGAGCCCAACCCCGACATCGACATGAAGACGCCGCCGAAGATTCAGGTCGATACCATGCCGGCCGACAAGTTCTTCGCTTATGCGGCCGAGCTTCTCAAGCTACAGCCGCCGCACATTACCGACCAGCCGATCCTCGCGCGGCTGAAGCGCATCGGCTTCGAAGTCGGTAAGAGCTTCGACCTCGACACGGCCGACGCCGCCGTCCGTGCAGGATTGAAAGACGTCCCGGAAGACGCGCAGAAGCTGATGGCATGGAAAATGCCGACCTTGGCGAGGATCGCGAACCACTGGTCGATGAACACCGACACCATGGGCGTCTATGGCAACTACTATCTCAAGCGCGCGCTGGTCACCCAGCTTGGTCTGGGCGCCAATTTGCCTGGCGACGCCATCTATCCGCTCAACCTCGGCGATGCCGAGGGCAAGCCGCTGGACGGCGCCAACAGATACATCATCCATTTCGACAAGGCCGAGATTCCGCCGGTAGACGCCTTTTGGTCGATCACGCTTTACGATTCGGAAGGCTTCCAGGTGGCGAATGCGCTCAACCGCTTCGCGGTGTCGAGCTGGATGCCGTTCAAATACAACCCCGACGGCTCGCTCGATCTCTATTTCCAGAACGAGACCCCGGGCGCGGGCAGGGAAGCCAACTGGCTGCCGGCGCCGAAGGGACCATTCAATCTCACCATGCGGCTCTACGCCCCGAAATCGGCGGCCCTCACCGGCAAATGGAACCCGCCGCCGGTTACCATGACGCAAGAGATACCCTTGACCGCGCAATGATGACGGTCGCCTCCTGTCCCCTCGTGACGCGGGGGCGACAGGGGCCGGTGCGCAATGGCTAGAGGCAAAGAGAGCGGCTTGGATCGCCTGCGCCTTCAGTTGCGGGATCCGTTGCTCACCTTGCTGACGCTGTTGCTGGTGTTCTGGATGTTCGTGCTGGCGCCGCTCCACGCCGCAGCGGTCATCAACACGGACATCATCGGCTTCATTCTGGCGCTGGCGGTGACCGGAGCGCTGCTCATCCTGTCGCCCCATCCCGGCGCGGTCATCGCCATGATCGTTGCCATCGGCCTCTCCGCGGCGGCCGCTTGGCTCAGGCTGCGTCAGTCATCGCATGTCGACGTGTTTCTCAACGCGAGCGCCTGGACGCTAATCGGTTTCGCCTTGGCCTGGGTGGTCGGCTGGGCGGTGTTCGCGCCGGGACGCATCACCTATCACCGTGTCATGGGCGCGATTCTGCTCTATCTCGCCATCGGCCTGACCTTCGTCGCGCTCTATACTTTCGTGGCACTGGCCGTGCCCGACGCGTTCTCGGGCATGACCGTCACGGATAGCCCCGCGTTCAACAGCACCATGATCTATTACAGCTTTGGCACGCTGACCGGCGCCGGAGGCGACATCACGCCGGTGCATCCCATGGCGCGAAGCCTTTCCAACGTGGAAGCGATCCTCGGTCAGCTTTATCCCGCGACCCTGCTGGCGCGGTTGGTGACGCTCGAGATCGAGGACGAGGCCAGGTAACAGTCATCAATCGGTAAGCTTATTGTTCCATCAAGACGCATCGGGACCTTTTCCCGATTGCGGATGCACGCGCACTGAATAGGATGCGACGTGCACCTGATCGGGCCATTGAAGCCGCGATAATAAATCCCAAGGAGGAACGCCAGAACTCATGTCCCGATCGGTCGGACCGCGCCTGAAGCGCTGGCGCGACGTCCTGGTCGGGGGCGCGATGGCTTTGGCATTCTCCGCGATGGCAACAAGGAAGGAGAGCGCCATGAATGAAGGCAAGACGATTGCCGGCCGCGTGCTGGCGCGCGTGGTCGCCACAGGATGCGCGTCGGCGTTGCTGCTGTTAGCAGCAGCGGCGGGTCCGGCGCTTGCGGAGAATATCCGCGGCGCCAGCACCGGGCCGACCACGGCCCCGGGGTTCAATCATCCGGAGCAATATATGCACGTCAAGGACGTGCAGCCGGCCGACAATATGTATCCGGTCGTTCAGCATCCCGAGCAGGACAAGGCGGCGCAGGACAAGCTCGCGGTGCTGGCGCAGAAGACCGGTAAGAAACCGAACATTCTGATCTTCCTGATGGATGACGTCGGCTGGAGCGATCCCGGCTTCAATGGCGGGGGCACCGCCGTCGGCAACGCCACGCCGAACATGGATCGCCTCGCCAGCGAAGGTCTGCTTTTGACATCGGCCTATTCGACGCCGTCTTGCTCGCCGACCCGCGCCACCATTCATACCGGGCAGAACCCGCTCCATCACGGCATCCTGCGCCCGCCGATGTATGGCGAGCCTGGCGGCCTCGACGGCGCCATCACCATGCCCGATCTGTTGAAGAAGCAGGGCTACATCACGCAAGGAGTCGGCAAATGGCACATGGGCGAGAACCAGGGCTCGCTGCCGCAGAATGTCGGCTACGACGACTATGTCGGCTTCCTCGGCGTCTCGGACATGTACACCGAGTGGCGCGACGTCTACTTCAATCCCGAGGTCGCGCTCTCGCCCGACCGCTTCAAAATGATGGAAAACGACAACTTCGATCATTACGAGGTTCATTGCACGCCGGCCGACAAGACGAAGTGCGAGAACGGCAAACTGATCGAGCTCGACTACATCAAGGAGCTCGACCAGCATTGGCTTGATACGAGCCTCGCCTTTCTCGACAAGATGAAGGGGTCGACCCAGCCTTTCTATCTCTACCACGCCACGCGCGGCTGCCATTTCGACAATTATCCGTCCGACGAATGGGCGGGAAAATCGATGGCGCGCACGGTGTACAGCGATTGCATGGTGCAGATGGACTACATCCTGGGCAAGCTCGTCGACAAGCTCGACGAGATCGGCGAGTTGGACAACACGATGATCCTGCTCACCTCCGACAACGGTCCGGAATGCGAGATCCCGCCGCACGGACGGACGCCGTTCAGAGGCTGCAAGGGGTCGGCCTGGGAAGGCGGCGTGCGGGTGCCGACCTTCGTCTACTGGAAGGGGATGATCCAACCCCGGAGTTCCGACGGTCTGTTCGATCTCGCCGACATCCTGCCGACGGCTCTCGACCTCGCGGGCGTGCCCGGCGCCAAGCTCGCCGAGCTGTTTCCAAAGACGACCTATATCGACGGCGTCGACCAGGCGTCGTTCCTGGTCGCCGACGATGGTCTCTCGGCCCGCCGCAGCCGCATCTACACCTTGAACCAATACTACTCGGCCATCCGCATCGACGAGTTCAAAGGCGTGACCACCGGCGAGATCGAGGATGGCATCGTGCAGCGCGGCTACACGGGCGGATTTTCCGGCTCGATCTTCACCGACACCGGTGGCGCCGTGGTGTTCAACCTCTACACCAACCCGCAAGAGGACGTGAGCATCGGTATTCGGCACATCCCGATGGCTGTTCCGCTCGGAGAGACGGGCGGCTGGTACTTGAAGGAGCTGTTCAAATATCCGCCGCAGTTCAAGATCGGGTTCATGTCCAACAATCCGCCAGCCTATGACGTCCTTCCCGAGGTCAAAATGGGGGTCAAGTCTTGGCTCCAGCAACGTGGCATTGGCCGGCTGACGCCGTAGCGACGGCCGAGGGCACCCACCCGAGCACGCCGGAGCAAAATCCGAGCAGTCCCGCCCGGGCGCCGCGGCGCCCCGGCGTTGGCTGGCTTCGGCACGCGCGACGCGCTGATCCCGGTGGCATGCGCCAAGCTGTTCGAGGCCCTCGTCGGCGCCGATCGAGGCGGTGGACGGGGCCGGCCATTCCCCTATGGTCGAGGCTCCGGCAAAGACCGTTGTCTTGATCACGGATGTCCTGGCGGGCCGTTAGGTCCAAGGGCCGGCTCCTAAACGCGGAGGTTGCGATGATCACCACTCTTAGTCGCCGCGGCTTTCTGGCAACGCTCGTCGCCATCGGACTTGCCGGTTGCGGCAGCCTGCAAGCCCTGGCGGCGGAGACGGGCCCCCTGCCCTCCTGGAACGAGGGCCCGACCAAGCAGTCCATCATCGATTTCGTTACCCGGGTCACCGACAAGGGTGGTCCCGATTACGTGGCGCCACCCGAGCGCATCGCCACCTTCGACAATGACGGCACGCTTTGGGTCGAACAGCCGCTTTACACGCAGTTCGTGTTCGCGCTCGACCGGGTCAAGACGCTGGCGCCGAAACACCCGGCGTGGAAGACGACGCAGCCATTTCAGGCGGTGCTCGATGGCGACGCCAAAGCCATCGCCGCGTCGGGCGAGAAGGGCATCGTGCAGATCGTCACGGCGACCCACTCCGGGATGAGCACCACGGACTTCAACACCATCGTCGCCGACTGGCTGGCGACGGCCAAGCATCCACGATTCAAGAAGGTCTATACCGACCTCGTCTACCAGCCCATGCTTGAGCTCCTCGCCTATCTTCGCGCCAACGACTTCAAAACGTTCATCGTGTCCGGCGGCGGCCAGGAGTTCATGCGCGTCTTTGCCGACGAGACCTATGGCGTGCCCCCGGAGCAGGTGGTCGGCTCGACCGGCGCCACCGAATGGCAGATGTGGGATGCGAGCCCGATCCTGATCAAACTGCCGAAGGTAGACTTTGTCGACGACGGCCCTGGCAAGCCTGTCGGCATCAACAAGTTCATCGGCCGCCGTCCGATCTTCGCCTTCGGCAATTCGGACGGGGACAAGGAGATGCTGGAATGGACCGCGGCCGGCGACGGTCTGCGCTTCATGGGCCTCGTGCATCACACCGATGCGGTGCGCGAATATGCCTATGACCGCGACTCCGAAATCGGCAAGCTCGACAAGGCGCTGGACGAGGCGGTGGCCAAAGGCTGGACCATCGCCGACATGAAGAAGGACTGGAAGACGATCTTTCCGGCGGAGAAGACGAGTCCGTAAGCCGCCAAGCCTAGATGCACGAAAACAGCCGCCGGCCCGAAAGGCCGGCGGTTTCCTCGATAGGCTTAAGCGATGCTATTTCGTCGTGCAGTTGCCGAACAGGGCGAAGGACGACGTACCGCTGGCGATGCCCCCGGTCATCCCGCCGTTCTCCAGCGAGATCGTCGCATTCCAGGTATCCTCGCCCTGGTGACCGTGGAGAAAGATGTTCTTGTCGGTCACTTCCAGGCCCTCGATGTCTTCCGACTGCGACTTCTCGTTGAGTGAGGCGCCAGTCAGTGTTTTCTTGTCGGTATCGAGAACGATGAGCTCGGCGAGATTGATGGCGTCGGTGGAGACCCGTTTGCAGCCCTCGACGGCCACGCACTCGTAGACCTCGCTCACGGCGCAGATATAGGAGCCTGCCGATGCGGCGACAGGGAGGGCGCAAAGACCGGCAATCAGGGCCAACGGCCCCAGTACAGAATTTCGCATCGCGCTCTCCTTATTGCACAGGGACGTTCATCTGGACTTGGTAGCCGCGTGCGGTGAGGCAGGTGGCCCCGGCGGCAAGATAATTGGCATAGAGCACATCGAGCGCCGCGGCCTGCTTGCGGTTGATGACACCCCCAATCAAGCCGGCCGGCGGCGCCATCGACGTCACCACAGGTCCCTGCGAGGTCTGCACCATAATTGGCGGCGTGGGCACTGGCCCGGAGATGACGCCGGGAGGACCGGCGCGGACGATCATCGGCAGTCCCGACGGACTGTAGCCGGTGACGGCTGTCGCGTAATCGCCGCAATCGGAACGGTCGTTCTCTTGCTGCTGCGCGCTTTGGCCTTGCAAGGGAATAGCGATGAGCGCGCGGGCGGAAACGTCCGTCGCAAGTCCTGCGGCCATGGCCAAGACGGCCACGCCACAGAGGAGTGGTCCAACTCGTTTCATTGATTGCTCCCCAACCGTTGACGCAAAATGGCGTTTGACGCCGTGACGAGGAAACCGGCGGCCTTTCGGTCGCCAGTCGCTGCGGCGTCGCCATCCTACAGGTCTTGACCCCGCCACGCTATCCAGAGGGCGACGGCCAAGACCTCGGTCGGGCTTATCTTTGCGGTCTTCGTAAACGCCTCAAGGCCGGACGCGGAACGCCCAGATGATGAGGGCAATGCCCTCGATGAGGAGAAGAATGCCGAAGACGAAGGGCACCGCCAGCGTCGCCATGACCGGGGAGCCGAGCAGCACCAAGCCAATGATCACGTTGAGGACGCCGAAGATGAACGAGCCGATGCCGCCGCCGCTGAAGCCGCCGATGATGCCGAGCACGCCGATGATGAGGCCGAGCACGCCGAGATAGATCACGAGCGTCGCCGGCAGCAAAACCGCCGCGGAGAGCGGATGGTTAAGAACGAGAATGCCGGCCACGATGCCGAGGATGCCGATCAGGAGCGACCAGATCCAGGGAACGGAACGGTCGACGAACATGCGGACCAGTTCAAGCACGCCGACAAAAAGCCAATAGAAACCGAGGAAGACGACGAGCACCACCAGCGTGGCCGCGGGATCGGTCAAAAGCAGCACGCCGAAAATGATGGCGGCGATGCCCTCAAGCAGAAACACCCACCAATTGTCGGATTTTTCCATCGTCGAGACAGCCATGGTCTCAATTCTCCCTTTGCCAGGACTTTCATCGCGGAGCGCGAGGAACGTGATTTGCCCGCGGCCCAACTATACTCCGAGAGCTCCCTCAGGGCCGTGATTTTGCTCAAGTTTTGGGCATATCCACCGCAAAGATCGGTGCGCCGGCAGCTTGACCAACCAGGATAACGCCTTCGTTTGGCGCGCAGGACGGCCCTTCCCGCGAGCCCCGTGCATGCCGTCTGGTCTAACGGGTCGCTAACGTTCATCTGCCAGCATCAAGCCCGGCTGTTTCTCAGCCGCGCCGGAAGCGATCACGAGAGGTGGCCGCCACCACAGCGAAGGCTCCGGGTTGTTGACGGCCATACCGATCCAACCGAAGGTCTGGCTGCCCCGCATGACATTCAAAGGCTTACCGGGGTGCGGGTACAGCATTCCCGGCCTTGTCGATCAGGGACGTCAGACATGGATCACGGACTTCGCGTGCTTTTCATAAGCTTCGCCGCAGCCGCTCTTTGGCAGGGCGGCGCATTCGCTGAAAGCGCCGCTGAAACATTCGATCCCGCGGTGCGCCCAGAGTTCCGCGAGCCGGTCACGCTCGCGAGCAAGGATGGCGTCCTCGAGGTGAGGCTCATCGCCCATCAGGCCGAGGCCCGACTCGACACCGTCGCCAAGCCGGTCAAGAATTTCCTGCTGTTCGGCTATGAGGTCATCCGCGGCACGGCGTCGAACGGCCAGATGGCGGCGGACGGGTCATATCCCGCGCCGACACTGCAAGTGTTTCCGGGCGAGACGATGATCGTCCATCTCGACAACGCGATGACCGGCCTGACGATCCCGGATTTCCTCGACCCGCAATACACCGCGAAGGGCAAGGAGGTTCCGCTTTATCCCGCGCAGATGACCTCGGCGCCGATCAACCTGCACGTCCACGGCCTGCATGTCAGCCCCAAGGGCAATGTCGACAATGTGATGCTGCACATCCCCGCGGGCATGTCGAACACCTACACCTATCACATCCCGAAAGGCGTGCCGCAGGGCGCTTACTGGTACCACAGTCATCTCCATACCCTCACCTCGCCCGAGACCTACTATGGGCTGGCGGGACTGCTGGCGATCGGCCGCACCGACGGGAACGTGCCGCTGGTGACGGACAAGCACATCCCGATCCGCAACATGCTGCTCCAGTACAATTATGTTTTCGATCGCTCAGCGGGGCTGGCGCAGCTCAACAACTACAGCTGGCCGCAATGGGTCAGTAGTCTCAAGCCGCCCGAAGGCGATGAGCTCGCCAAGGGCAGCTACCGGCCGCTGCTCACGCCGCTCAACTTCCGCGACGCCAACAAGGGCGACCAATTTTTCACGGTGTGGTACTCGGGTCCGCTGTCGATCAACAACCAGCGCGGCCGCTTCCAATTCATCCCGAGCAATCTCCAACGCTTCACGGCCACGCCCGGCAGCGACGGCAAAACCGTACCGGCAAACCCGTCGCTCCCGGACTACGAGCGCGACGTGCAGTTCACCGTCAACGGCCAGTTCCAGCCGGTCATCAAGAGCAAGGCCGGGCAGACCGAAATCTGGGTGCTCGCCAATATCAGCGACATGGTCTACTTCCCGGTCCAGCTGACCGAGACCGCGACCGGCAACCATCCAAAGTTCGCCATTGTCGGTCAGGATGGCATTCCCTACCCCGAAGTCCACTACCCCGTTTTTGATCACGGCACGAAGCTGCTGATCCCGCCGGCGACGCGCTACGCCATCGCGGTGACGATGCCGCAAAGCGGCGACCTTATTCTGGAGATGCCGCCGCGCGGGGGCGGCGCGACCGCGATCAGCGCCCCCGGCATTCTCTACACCAATGACGGTACCGAGAATCCCCCCGCCACGCTCGGCAGCCTAAGCGTGCTGCCGTCGGCAATCAGCTATTACGACGGGTTCTTCGTCACGCCGACGCAGATCCTGGCGCGGGCCGCGGCCTCCGGCGGTCAAGGCGTCACCACCGCATTCGACGAGGGACAATCGCTCGAGGCGCATACCGTGTTTGACGACATCTCCCGGGTCGCGCCCGACTTCACCCGTGATCTCGTCATCGATGGCGGCTTCCTCAACGATCTTGCCAGCAAGTCCGACCCCAAAACCTTTGTCTATGCTTTCGCCGGGACCACGTTTCCCAACGTTGCGCTGCTGCAGCCGCGGCTCGGCTCGATCGAAGAATGGAGGTTCAGCAACAACAACAACGACGAGCATCCGATCCACATCCACGTCAACGACTTCCAGGTGACGCATTATTTCGACCCCACGACCGGGCTTGAGACCGGGCCGGAGAGATGGGTGGTCGATAACGCCAACGTTCCCGCGCCGGCGATGGGGGCGGAGGAGGCGGTGGTCCAGCCAGGCGCGCTCAGCTTGCGCATGAAGTTCGACGACTTCACCGGCCTGTTCGTGATGCATTGCCATCGCCTCAACCACGAAGACAATGGGCTCATGGCCCTGGTCAATGTCATCCCCGGGGTGTCGACCTACGCGGTGGCCGTGCCCGGGTCGGCGGGGCGCCCGGCGCAAGTCAATGTCTATGACGGCAATGGCGACAAGCTCATCGCCACGGTGACGCCGTTCCCGGGATTCGAGGGTGCCGTGAGCGTCGCCATGGGCGATGTCGACGATGACGGCGTTCTCGATCTTGTCGTCGGCGCCGGCAAGGATCACGCTCCCGAGGTCGTGGCCTATGCCGGGAAGGCCGACGGCGACAAGCCCGCGTTTTCGACCGAGCTCGTCAGGTTTGTGGCGTTCGCGCCGGAGGCTCGCGGCGGCGTCAGCGTGACCTCGACCCAGATCGATGGCACCAGCGCCGACAACATCATCGTCGGGTCCGGGCCCGGGATCCCAAGCGAGGTCAAGGTGTATCGCTCCAAGTTGACGGGCTCGCCGGGGGCTGCTCCAGAGCTGTTCGCGTCGTTTGCGCCCTACCCCAACGATCGCTCCGGGGTGAACCTCGCCTCCGGCTTCGTCGACTTTTCGTCCGGCCGCAACAGCATCGTCACGGCGCCCGGCCCAGGGACCACGGCCCAGGTCAAGGTCTTCAATTTTCCGCTGATGACGCCCATTGGCGCCAAGCCCAACGATAAGGACCATCGCGACGACGCGGCGGCAAAGCTCTGCCCTGACGGCGTCAGCCAGCCGGCGATCACAGCCGCCTTCATGCCCTTCGGCGTTGGCTACCGGGGCGGACTCTCCGTGGCCACCGGCTGGCTCACCGGGGCGATCGGCGGCGCCAAGCGGATCATCGTCGGCCAGCTCACCGGTCCCGGCGCGGTCAAGGTCTATTCCAGCGGCTCGGCGCTACAGGGCGGACCCGAGGTCTATTTGCGCAGCGCCATGGAGAACAGCCACGCGGCCGACTTTGCCGAGGCCGCGAGCTTCACGCCGTTCGACGGCAATGCCGGCGTGCGCGTGGCGGCGACGAGCACCACCGTGGGCGCCGATCTTCTCGTGAGCGGCGTGACCCAAGACAACAGCGCGCAGATTCGGAAATATAATCTGTTCCGGCCGAGCGCCGCCGCGCACATGCTGGAGGCGAAGCAGATCAGCACCGTGGTCTCGGCGGCGGGCGCGGTGCCGAGCGTGCTTGGCGGGGATTAGCGAGAGGCGCTGCCTCAGCCGTTTGCCGGCTTGAGGCGCGCGAGGTCCTCCAGCGCATCGACGTCGGTGAAGATGCTTTCGGTTGCGGTTTCGACCTCGACGATGTGCGCCTCGTGCCGCGCCATTAGAGGCTTGGCGCCCCTGTCGCCGGTGAGGTTTCTCATCGCGGCAAAGTAGCGGCTTCCCCACAGCACCGGATTGCCGCGCCGCCCATGCCACACGGGCACGCAGATCGCGGCGGTATCGGTGAACGCCGCCATCAAAGCGTGGAGCACCGCCGGTTCGACCTCCGGCATGTCGCCGAGGAGAATCAGCGCGCCGTCGACGCTCGGCCGCAAGGCGTTCAGGCCTGCTCGAAGCGACGTGCTCAAGCCATCGGCATAATCGGGATTGAGGATGGCGGCGACATCAAGCTCAAGGAGCGCCCCCGCGACACGCGCAGCCTCAAAGCCCGTCACCACGACGACAGGCCGGGCGCCGCTCGCAAGCGCGTTCCCGGCAACGCGACGGATCATCGATTCGGCGCCGATCGGCTCCAGCAGCTTGTTGCGCTTGCCCATGCGCGAGGAGCGGCCGGCCGCGAGCACGATGGCAGCGATCTTCATCTCAGGCACCGGGCTTGCCCCGCCGTGCGGCGACGATCTCAGCGATAATCGACACCGCGATTTCGGACGCGCCTTCGGCGCCGATGTCGAGCCCGATCGGCGCATGAATGCGTCCAATATCGCCGGCGGCAATGCCCGCCTTAAGCAAGCGCGCGACCCGGCCGGCATGGGTCTTCCGGCTTCCCAGCGCGCCGACATAGAAGGCATCGGAGCGAAGAGCGGCGATGAGCGCCGCGTCATCGAGCTTGGCGTCGTGGCTGAGCACCGCCACCGCGGTCGCGGCGTCCAGACCGATGGCCCGCAGCGCCTCGTCAGGCCACTCGTTCACGCACCTCGCATCGCCGAAGCGCTCCGGTGTGGCGAAGGCGCCCCGCGGATCGACGATCACGGTATCGTAACCGAGCGCGCGCGCGAGGGGCACAAGCGCTTGCGCCACATGGACGGCCCCGACCACGACGAGGCGTGTGGCCGGCGCGAACATGTTGATGAACAGGTCACCGTTGCGCCCCGGCGACGCCACGCTTCGTCCGCTGGCGAAGGCTTGCGCAAGGTCCGGCGCGAGGCCGCTGCCGAGATCGCCGGGACCATGGGCGAGCGCTCGCGCACCCGTGGCGAGATCGGTGATCAGCGCCACCTCGCGCCGCGCGGCGATGTCGTCCGCGAGCTGGTGCAGCACGGCGACGCCGCCACCGCCGCCGCCTAGCAACGGCTCGAGCAAAATGCGGATGGTGCCGCCGCAAGGGAGCCCGACCCGCCAGGCGGTGTCGTCCTCGACGCCGAATTGCAGAATTTTCGGCTTCGCCGCGGACAGCACGTCGCCGGCTTCGGCGATCACGGCGCCTTCGACGCAGCCGCCCGACACCGAGCCGAGAAAGTTACCCTCTCCGTCGATGGCGAGCTGGCTGCCGGCCGGCCGCGGCGCCGAGCCCCAGGTTTGGATCACGGTGGCAAGCGCCACGTCGCGGCCTTCGGCGCGCCAAGCAAGCGCCGCTGGAATGATGCTTGGATCGCCCGCGCTCATGGTTAGCCTGCAGCTCCTTCGAAACGACCGTCTTGAGACAGGCCTCGCGAACCGATAACTCGTGAGCCGTTCCCGGGGCTGCTTCGCCCCATCGCTGGACTCCACTTTGCCCCTGAAAGCCGGAACGCGCCAGCAGGCGACACGGCGCTCGCCGCTCAAGACGATCCCCGCCGAGGCTGGCGGCCTATCGACGGCATCGCGCCTGATGATAGTTCTGATACCCTCCGTTCTTCACAAGGGGATTTTCTAGCTATCAGTGAGGGAGTTGCCAGCGGATGCGGGTGCATCAAACAGCGGCTCGGCTCCGCGCGCTCCTAGGGGAGGATGGCGATTTCGCGACCGTCCTCCGCGGCGCGGAACTCGTTGTCGTTATTCGGGTGCTCGCCAGCGCCGTCGGTTTCGCCAGTATTGTCCTGCTGGCGCGCTGGATGGGACCCTCGCAATACGGCCTTTACAGCTTCGCCATCGCTGCGATGGCGCTGCTCGCTTATCCGGCGACTTTGGGTCTGCACGGAGCCGCGGTGCGCTTCGTGGCGCAATACGCGGCCACCGATGATTGGCAACACGTGGTCGGTTTCATCAAGGCGAGCTCATGGCTCGCCTTCGGCTGCGGTGCCCTGGTCGCGACCCTGGCGATCGGTGGCGTGCTGGTCTTCAAGACTTATTTCGATCCGGCGTATGTCGCGCCAACCATCGTCGCGCTGGCCGGCATTCCAATTGTCGCTTTGACCATCGTCAGGTCAGAAGCGATCCGGGCTCTCGGGTGGCTGGCGCTTGCTTGGGGACCGCTTCAGCTTGGCCAACCCCTGTTTCTCCTTGTTGTGATCGCCGTCATCTTGCTGCTCAGCGCCACGCAGTTGACCGCCACCATGGCGGTTGGTGCCTCGATCGTTGCCTATGCGGCAAATCTAATTGCGCAATGGGGCGCTTTGCACGCACGCCTCGGGGCCAGGATAAGAGCTGAGCCGAAAATCCAACTCGGCCCGTGGCTCGGCGTCGCCATGTCCTTCCTGTGGATCTCCCTCGCCAATGTGATCTTCGTTCAGGCTGGCGTCATCGTGGTTGGAATTTTTCTGAAGCCCCACGATGTTGCGATCTATAGCGCGGCGGCAGCGACGGCAGGATTCGTAGCCCTGCCAACATACGCCGCCGCGGCGCTGGGGGCGCCCAAATTTGCCGCGCTTCACGCTCATCACCGCCATATCGAACTGCAGGCGCTGTACACAAATATCATTCGATTGACGTTCTGGCCTTCGCTGGCGATCGCCCTGACATATTTCGCCTTTGGTTCGATGGTGCTGCGCCTGTTCGGCCCGGGATTTGAGCACGGTTACCCGGTGCTCGTGATCTTGAGTTGCGGACAACTCGCGACCGCCGTCGTCGGGCCCGTGGCAAATCTTCTGAACATGACCGGCCATCACGTCGTGACCGCCCGCGTGCAGACCACCAGCGCAATATTGGCTGTTGTGTCCGGTCTCGCTGCCACTTGGATGTGGGGGAGCGTCGGCACTGCCGTCGCCTTTTCAGCGGCAATGCTACTAGGGAACGCTTGGTTGACGATCTTGGCCGCCCGCAGGCTCGAAATCTATCCTTCGCTTCCCGTGAAGCTTTGAGCGCGCCTCGGCGCCGTTAGCGCCCCGCCCGAATGAAGTCGGCGGCGCGTTCGGCAATGGCGAACACCGCAGCCTGCGCATTGCCGGCGACGGTGGTGGGCATCACCGAGGCATCGACGACGCGCAAGCCGGAGACGCCGACCACCCGCAGCCACGGATCGACGACGGCGCCGGCATCCCCACCGAGGCGGCAGGTGCCGACGGCATGAAACGCCGTGTCGGCCTGCTCGCGGATATGCGCGAGCGTGCTGGCGGCGCCAGGCAGGACTTCAGCACCGATGCCGGCAGCGCGGCACGCCGCCGTCGCCGCGATCGCGCGGGCAAGGTCCACGCCGCGCCGCAGCACTTCGGTGTCTGCGGGAGCCGTAAGGTACCCCGGGTCGATGCGCGGGGCCTGCATCGGGTCGGCCGAAGCGAGCGCGACGCGACCGCGGCTCGCGGGGTCGATGGCGACGACGGCAAAATCGACCACCCAGGCCGGATGTTCCGGAAGTATGCGCCAGCGGCAGAGAATGCGCATGTCCGGAACCTCGCTGGAGTCGTCGAGCCGAACGATCGCGGCTGTGTCGGAGACATTCGAGGTCAACAGCCCCCGCCCACTCAGCGCGTATTGAACGGCACCGCGCAGGAGCGCCGCCGGCGCCGTCGGACGCGGGCCCGCGCATTCGTAGGCGACGGGCACGCGGACATGGTCCTGTAGATTGCCGCCAACCCCGGGGCTATCGGCGACGACGGTGATGCCAAGGCCCTTCAGCGCATCGGCGGGGCCGACGCCTGACAGCATCAGCAGTTGCGGCGAACGCACCGCGCCGGCGCAGAGGATTACCTCGCGTTCGGCGCGGATCACGCCGGAGCCGTCCGCGGAAGCAACCTCGACACCCCTCGCCCGCCCTGCCTCGAATAGAATGCGTCTCGCGCGCGACCGCAGCCACAGTGTTGGGCGGCCGAGATCCGGCCCCGGATGCAAATATCGCGCGCTGCTCGTTCGGCGGCCGTGGCGCTGCGTCATGTGCAGGTAGCTCGCGCCCTCGGCGGTCTCCGAATTGAAGTCATCCGTGCGCCGGATCCCGAGTTCGTCGCAGCCGCGCAAGAACGCTTCGCCCAGCGCCGTTGGGTGGCGCGACGCCGACACGCCAATGGGTCCGCCCGCGCCGTGGTGAGCGGACTCGTTCCCTTCGAAGTCCTCGGCGCGCCGGAAATAGGGCAAGAGGGCGTCGTAGTTCCAGGCGGGCGCGCCCGATTGGCCGTCTGCCGGTTGCTGCCAGCGGTCATAGCTCGCGCGGTGGCCGCGGCAATAGATCATCGCATTGATCGCCGAACTGCCGCCGACCAGCCGGCCGGCGTGCCAGAGGATCCGGCGCCCGTCGAGCGCCGCTTGCGGCTCGGTGCGGTCCTGCCAGCAATACCGCTCAGGCCAGCGCAGCCAGGCCCAGAGCGACAGCAGCGGGACATCGAGCAGGCGGCGATAAGGCCCGCCGGCCTCCAGAAGCGCTACGCTCGCCCCGGCGGCGGAGAGCCGGCTGGCGACGGCGCACCCCGCCGTCCCGGCACCGACGACGACGTAGTCGAACGTCCGCATGGACTTCATGGAGGGGAACAATATCGTTTGCGGCAATGGTCGTATATTAAGGCGGAAGGCATTCCTCTGGCCGAACCAACCGCAGCCAATGCAACCTGCTGAGCGCTTTGCGTCATGATTGAAACCGGCGGCTTTTCTTGCGGGCGCAATTGCAGGCCGAGATCCATTCGCCCTGCGTTGCCGAGGATCGCACAGTTGCGGCGTGCAATCACCAGCCAGCCGAATTGCTTGCGGATGTGTTGGTGATGGGCGAGGGCCGAACTGGGCTCGACCCCGGCATAACGGCCGGCCGTTCGCCCAAATTCGCCGATGTTGCCGATCCCCGACCCGCCGGCTCTCAGGCGGGGTTGCGCATCCTGATGGTTTCGATTGTCGACCCGGCCTCCTTTACCGGCGCCAGCACGGTGACACGAGGCTTGATCGAGGCGCTCGAGAGCCCGGACCTGCGCGCGACGGTCGAGTGCCTTGCAACCAGGCCGCCATCCAGCCGTTACCGATCCCTTCGCCAAATCGGGTCGATTGCACGGTCGTTCGTCTACGCGATGCCGGCGAAAGCGGCGTACACTTTCTCTCGCAATTTGCGCGACCGCGTGCTTGAGCGTGTAAACCGCGAGCACTTCGACCTCGTGATTGTCAATGGCTCCGACCTGCTGTGGCTCGAGACGGTTCTTCCTGCCACCATTCCGCGGCTGCTGATCGCTCACAATATCGAGCACCTATTGTTCGCGGCGCAGACCAAGACTCTGGAACGAATGTTTCCGCTCTTGCGGCCCCTCCTCCGCTGGGAGTGCCGCCGCATGGAACGGTTCGAGACGGCCGGCATCCAATCGGTGAGAAACGCCATCTTTCTTTCCAACTTCGACGCGTCGCACCCGCTCGCCGGCGGCTTGTCGGAACGGAGTTTGGTGACACCACCTCTCTTTTCCGATGCGCCGGCCAGAAGCCCGAGGCCCAAAGCAGGGACGGTCGACGTCGGATTTCTAGGCAACATGGCATGGTGGCCCAACCGGCAGGGCCTGTCGTGGTTTCTTTCCAGCGTATTTCCTCACGTTGGCCCCAATGTCCACCTCCATCTCTTCGGCGCGGGGACGCAGCGCTACGCCCGTGGAGTGGCGCGGGTGACCGCGCATGGTCCCATGGACAATCTCGCCGAGGCCTGGTCGCAGTGCGACCTGATGATCTGCCCCATCCACATCGACGGCGGCGGCGTTTGCACCAAGCTCGCCGAGGCCGTCTATCACGGGGTGCCCGTGCTCGCGACGAGCCTGGCGACCCGGGGTCTCCCCATGGCCGATGATCCCTGCATCACCGTAAGCGACGATCCGGAAGACTGGATCGAATACTTGACCTCGCCGGACGCAAATGCCGGACAGGGCATCTCGGCGGTTCTGTCGCAGCAATTCGCGGTCGAGACCCACCGCGAGGCCGTGCAGCGGTTCGTGCGGGACGTCATCCGGGATTGGGGGTAGACGAGTTAAACAGTTGCTTTGCTGGCTATCGCGCTCGCAATGGAGCCAGATGAGACGGTCATCGCGACAACTCGTGGCGCCCTGGGGGAGGGTCGGCCGCGGGCGCCTCCTTCTCCATATCGGCGGTCCCGCGCACGTTCGCCGGCATGACTTTCGGCAGGACGAGGGTGGGCGAGGCGCCCCAGCCCTTGACCGACCACAAGTGCGAAAGGACGGTCGGAATCACCGTCGAATATTTATATGCGGCGGTCGGGATGAGTTTGGATGCGTTTCGCGACCACTTCTTCAGGTGCGTGAGGCCGGGCGCGGTCTTTACAGGAACGCCGCCGACCCTAACGGCGCCGGTCATGATCGACTGCGCGCCCGCCATGGCGTCCAACAGATCGAACGAAAGTCCAACCATGGCGAAGCCATGCGACAGCAGGCTCGATGGGTCGCCGCCACGCGTGAATCCACCGGCGATCTTACCGGCGGCGGTGCAGGTGTCGACGATGTAGCGGTAGCACCACTTGAGCTCGTCCGCGTTCATGTACCGAAGCAGTGAATCGCGCGTGGCGAGGCCCAGCGACATGGCCAGGTCTCCAGGTCCGACGAAGCCGAAATCCATCTCCGGCCGCTGGCAGATCTCCTGGAGCGCATCCATGCAGGCGGAGGTCTCGAGCTGGAACATCACCGCCGGTTTCTTCAAGCGCGAGCGCCCGCTGCCGTTCCACACGCGATCGCCGCGGGGCGCAAACAGGCAGTGCCTGATCAACTCCTTCGCCTCCTCCACGGTGTTGATGTACGGGATCAGAACGATGTCGACGCCGGCATCGAGGCATTGCTGGATGCCGGTCTTGTCGTGAACGCCAGCGGTGCGCGCAACCGACAGACCGCCACGCTGGGCGATGGCCGCCACCTGCGCGCGGAAGGTGGCGGCGTCCTGGCACGAATGCTGCCACTCGATCCAGACCCAATCGACCCCGAACGCAACATAGGCGGCCGCGACCGCGGGGCTCGCGGCGCAGACGACCTGGCCGATTGACTTCTGGCCTTGGCGGAGCGCGCGCTTGAAGTCATCGAGGCGCGCGTTCTCCGCCGCAACATGGGCGTCCTCGTCCATGGACGGCGGCGGCGGCGGCGAGATGCGCTGATCGAATTGGAGGAGCGACTCCTCCGGCAGCTTCGCCGGAAGGCGGCGCGTCATCGAGAAGGAAGAACGACGTCCCCTGCCGCTTGCACGCCTCCTGGAGCGACGCGAGGCTCGCAATCGCCTGCTCGCGGCCCTCGGCCAAAAGGAAGTTGGCGGTCGAGGCCATCACGAAATCGGCCGAGGCGATGATCTCGGCGAGCTCCGCCGGCGGGACGCAGAGGAGCTCAACGCCGGCGGCCGGCACCTTGGCGACCTGGTACGGGAGCTCGGGCCCGATATTGATCGCGCGCGAACCCTTGTACGAGCAGGCGGCCTTGACGGCGCGCGCCTCCGCCGCGCTGCCGACCGGCACCACGACCGAGTCCGCGCCGAGAGCCAGAGCGACCGCGGCGGTCATCGGCGTGTCCTTAGGGTCGGCGGAGGTGATGCGGACAACCCGATGGCCGAGGCCGTCGAGGGAACGCAAGGCCCCGCCGAGGGCGGCCGGGGTGTCCAACCCCTCGCGGAAGCAGTCGATCAGGACGACGGGCGCCGGACGCACGGCCCGCGTCGCCTCGTAGCTCCCGCCGGTCAGGATCGAGCCCGCGAACGGCGCTCGCCGCCGGAGCAATTCCCAGAACGCATCGGAGCGAGCCTTGTCCGCGGCGCAGTTCAGCGGCGCCGGCGTCCAATCGTGCGAGGGGTTGACCCGCTGCTTGTCGATGGCTGCCGCGGCACGCTCCATCATCACCATCAGGTCGGATCCAATCCCGATGAATTTCGCGCCGAGGCTCTGGTAGAGCGGCGCCGCCGCATGATCGCCGAGCAGGACGCCGGCCACCTTGCGGTGCTTGGTGCAGAGGGCGGCAAAGTGCGTGACCAGTCCGGAGAGCTCCGCGCAGGGCTGCCGGTAGACGCTGAGCCACGGCTCGAGCCGGGAAGCGAGCGTGCCGTCACCGGCGGGCGGCGCGGCGAGCAGCGCGTCATAGAGCCCCATCTCGACGCACAACTGCGGCACATCGAGCACGGCGACGTGGAAGTCGAGCACCAGCAGTTCGTCCCACGCCTCGATCGGTGCCTTCTCGAGCTGGATGGCGACGACAAACCGCCGGTCCGCCCGCACCATGTGCACCAGCATTCCCTCCTTGTGGTGCGCGCGCATGGGACCGAACAAGCTCCGGTCGCCGGCCGGAGGGAACCGCGTCGGACGGCGAGCCTTGATGATGTCGGCGGCCGACCTGACGTTCGGCACGAGAATTCCCGCGGCGCCGGTGTCCGTCGCCTGCTGGATGCCGCTGCGATCGGTCGGCCCACCGACCCGCATGAGGACCGGCGTCGGATTGGCGTCGCCCACCGCCGTCTCCATTGCCAACAACTCGATCTGCGAGAGCGGCGAGTTGATCGGGTCGATGACGAGCCAGTCGAAGCCGGCGGCGCTCAGCGAATGGGCGACAAGCGGCGAGGCGCTCTGCAGCACGACGCCGACCGTCGGCCGCGCCTTGAGCTTCGCCAAAAAAGACTTATTGCCGATCATCGTTGTGATTTTTGGGAACTACGACGCGCGTTCAGGCGAACCACGAGTCTTGCCTTTCCTCTCCGGCGAAAAGGTCGTCGGCTCAAGCTTCTGGTAGCCCCAATTGCAACGACGTCGGCAGTGTACCGTCGCGGGTGGCGGGGCTCAACACGCCACTCGGCCATGCAAACCGCCCGTTACGCAGGGAGGACACCGCGCTCGGCAGTCAGCGCGTCATACTCGGCATCGGTCTTGGGCCCATAGGTCTCGAAGGTCGGGTCCGCGAACTCCCGATAAGCCTGCTTGCGCGTCCCAATCGGGTCGGCTTCCGCCTTTCGGCGTCGCTCCGGGACATCGACGCCATAGACGCGAGCCGCATTGAGGCCGAACACCTTTTGCTTGAGCGACGGCGTCAGCTCCGGGTATCCGTGCGCCTCAATCAGCGCCGGTGCGATTTGAAAGCTGCGGAAGGCCTGGATCTGGTCCTGAGGTGATCCATACCAGATCGCGTCGGTGCCCCAGAGCACATTGTCCTCGCCGATATGCTTCAAGAGCTTGCCGACAAGGTGCGCGGCAGTGGTGGGATCGCGCATGACGAAGCGCCAGGTCGAACCAAGTTCGGCATAGACGTTGGCGTTCCGGCCGACGCCGTTGCTCTCCACCGACTTGATCAGGGCATCGACGCCGCGGGTGGCGTTCGCCGGATCATACGGGCCCTCGGTCGTCCCCGCCTCGTAGCCTGAGTGGTAAATGATGAAATTCATGTCGGGGTAAAGGGCCGCGGCGCGGCCGACGTCGGCGCAGCGCCCGAACTCGATGGGGAACCATGGAAAAAACAGGCCCTTGTGGACGCAAATGTTGCGCACGCCGAGCTCGCGCGCGCGTTCGATGAAGGGGATGCCGATGTCGGGGCTGTCGAGTTCGAAACCGCCGCCCTTGGGGCCCCAGCCCCATTGGGTGTAGCACTTCCAGGCCGCGATCGGATAGCGGTCGACGGCATCCTTCATGAGCTGGAGCGGGGCCACTTCCGGACCGGCATTGGGTATCACCATGGCGTGGAGAAAGAGCCGGTTGGCGCCCGCCATGCGGTCGACCAGAACGCGCACCTGGTTGGCCTCTTCGAGCGTAAGCGGATTGTTCTCGGGCAGTTCGGGCACGAACGAGAGCACCGCGAGCTCGGTATCGCTGTCCATGAACACGTGCTTGATGAACTGCTCGGAGGAAAAGCAGTCGACCGGATCATCGGAGCCGCAGGAACCTTGCGGGAAGCTCGCCAGGATCTTTTCCCAATACCGGCCGGCGGAGCTGCGCCAAGCGCCAGCCGGATTGACCATGTGGGTCTGCACGTCGAAGATGAACTCATCGCCGGCCAGCACCTCCGCGGCCGCTGCGGGCTCGAACGCGCTTTCCTTGGGCAGACGAAAGAGACCGCCAGTATTGTCGACAGCCGCGAAGGCGTTGTTCAACGTGAGAAAGGTGGTCGCCGCACCGCAGAGCGATTGCAGGAACGCCCGGCGCCCAAGTCCGACGCGCTTGGCGTGCTCACCGATCCGCAGTTCGGCTTCGCTGTTGGCGCGCGCCACATGCTCGGTCAGCGGCACCGGGCGAAACTCGCCATTGGATGTGGCATCGACCTTGACCGGCAGCGGCCCCCTTATCTCGTTCGCCATGGCTCCTGCCTCCTTGTCCGCCGCGTCCCGTGAGCCCCGGCTCGCGATCGCGTGTGCGATGCGAGGCGGCGCAACCGTCAGAATGATAGGTAGCTCATTTACGCGTCGCAATCCCGCATCGGCCCGTCCCTGGAGATGTCTGCTTTGCTCCGGCCGGATCGCGCAGTACCTCGACCCGGTCGCCGCCGCTCTGTCGCTCTTCCTTGCGGACCGGTAGGCCGCGGATCATAATGACGAGAATTCCGGGAGTGTCGTCATGCAAGACGCGCGGATCGAACTCCTGCAGCGCATGCCCCTTTTCGGCGGAATCCGGGCCGACATCCTCCAATTCCTGCTCGGCCTGTGCCCGGTCGTCTCCGTCCCAGCGAATGCGTATTTTTTCCGCGAACACGACCAAGCCGATTCGATGTTTATCCTCGAAGCGGGCAAAGTCGCCGTGCTGAAATCCTGGCGCGGCCGGGAGCACCTCCTCGGAACCCTGAAGGAGGGCGATTGCTTTGGGGAGATGGCAGTGATGGACCTCTGTCCGCGGAGCGCCTCCGTCCGCGCCTTGGAAAATTGCACCGCAATCCATCTTTCAGCCGCGAACCTCCACCGGCTCTATGACCAGGATCTCAAACAGTTCGCGCTGATCCAGATGAACATGGGGCGGGAGGTGAGCCGACGGCTCCGTGAAGCGGACAATCGGTTGTTCGCCAGGATGGGGCCAGACGTGGACCAGAGCATGTTGCCTTGGCTGGCCGCGGAGGCGCCCGTCCGCCCTCTTCCGCGCGGAGCCCGGCTGTTCCCCTAGTCTGCCGGGAAGGAATGGTCGCCGCTTTTGGCTCGTTCCAGATCCTGCTTGGACTTGTCGAGGATGCAGTTGCCGATGACGAGCGTCTCCATCTCCGTGCCCATGAAGCAGCGAAAGGCATCCTCCGGCGTGCACACGATCGGCTCGCCGCGCACGTTGAAGCTGGTGTTGACGAGGACGGCGCAGCCCGTCCGCTGCTTGAAGGCCGAAATCAGCGCGTGATAGCGCGGGTTGGTCTCCGCATGCACCGTCTGCACGCGCGCGGAGTAGTCGACGTGGGTCACGGCGGGGATGTCGGAGCGCACCACGTTGAGCTTATCGATGCCGAAGAGGTCCTCCTCGGCGGTCGTCATGCTGCGTGCGCCGGTTGCGCTTCACGTCGGCGACAAGGAGCATATAGGGGCTGTCGGCATCAAGCTCGAAATAGTCGGCGACGTCCTCGCGCAGGACGGAGGGCGCGAAGGGGCGGAAGCTCTCGCGGTACTTGATCTTCAGATTGAGGCGCTTTTGCATATCCGGCTGCGCGGGTCGCCGAGGATCGAGCGGGCTCCGAGGGCGCGCGGCCCGAACTCCATGCGACCCTGGAACCAGCCGACGGCATGGCCAGCTTCGAGGGCGTCGCATGTGCGCTGGTAGAGTTCCCCCTCGCTGTCGACGGTGGTGAACGCCGCGCCCAGCGCGGTCGAGGCGCTTCTCGATCTCGTCCTGGCCAAATTCAGGCCCGAGATAGGAGCCGTGCATGGCGTCGAGCGCGCCGTTGAACTTGCGCGGCTGGCCAAAGTGCTGATGGTAGGCGGCAAGCGCCGCACCGACCGAGCCGCCGGCGTCGCCCGCAGCAGGCTGGATGAAGACGCGCTTGAAGTCGCCGTCGCGCAGAACCTTGCCGTTGGCGACGCAGTTGAGCGCAACGCCGCCGGCAAGGCACAGATTGTCGATTCCGTATGTGCTTGAAAGCTCGCGCGTCATGCGCAGTATGATCTCTTCGGTGACCTTCTGCACCGAGGCCGCGATGTCCATGTGGCGTTGTGCGAGGGGAGCCGTTGGATCGCGCGGCGGACCGCCGAGAAGGTCGTGCGAACTTGTGCGACGTCATCGTCAGTCCGGTCGCATAGTTGAAGTAGCTCTGGTCGAGCCAGAAGGAGCCGTCCTCCTTTAGGTCGACGACATGGTCGAGGATCCGGCCGGCGTATTTGGGCTCCCCGTACGGCGCTAGGCCCATGACCTTGTATTCGCCCGAGTTCACCTTGAAGCCCGTGTAGTAGGTGAACGCCGAATAGAGCAGTCCGATGCTGTGCGGCCAGTGGATCTCGCGCATCATCTTTAGCGTATTGCCGCGGCCGATGGCGACCGACGCGGTAGCCCATTCCCCGACCCCATCCATGGTGAGGACCACCGCCTCCTCGAATGGCGATGGAAAGAAGGCGGAGGCTGCATGGCTCTGGTGATGCTCCGCAAAAAGCAGCTTGCCCTCGACCTTGCCACTTGCCGCATAGTCGCTGAGCGCCTTCTCCAGGTTCGGCTTCTGGTAGAGCTTCTGCTTGATCCACATCGGGATCGCCACCCGGAACGAGGTGAAACCCCGGGGCGCATTGACAAGATAGGTCTCAATCAGGCGCTCGAATTTGATAAAGGGCTTTTCGAAAAAGACGATGTGTTCAACCCCGTCGAGGTCGACATTGGCCGCATCGAGGCAATAGCGAATGGCTGCGTGGGGAAAGGCGGCGTCATGTTTTTTGCGTGTAAAGCGCTCCTCCTGAGCGGCGGCGACGATCTCACCGTCGTCCACGAGGGCAGCCGCGCTGTCGTGATAGAAGGCTGAAATGCCAAGGAGCCGCATGGGTCGCCGGCGGTCGCTCAGAATACCGTGTAGATGAACGGCGCGATGGCGGATCCCTGCGCCAGAATAAGAAATCCACCAAAGATCAGCAGCGCGAGCAGGATCGGTGCCAGCCACCACTTCTTGCGAGCGGACATGTAAGCGAGAAATTCACGAGCTAGGGCTGTCATACGCGTACCCCGCGCTTCTCATATCGATCCGCCGCCGCACTGAACCGCGACCTAGAATTGGTTCCGCATCGACCCGGTTGCGTCCTCGCTCGCCTCGCGGTCGATCCAATAGGTCGATGCCTCGGGCTTGCGCCGTAGCCGCAACGGGTCGTGCCAGCACCGCATGATGGCGCCCGCCGGCACAAAGACAAGAGCGAACAGCGCGAACATCACGATCGGGTTCATGATCCGATGCAACAGCAGGCCGAAGCGAAACCAAAGAACGTTCAGCGGCGTTAGGAGCCATGGTGCCATCAGACTCACGAGCGCCAGTACCGCTGCCAATCCAAGCGCCGAAACGGACACGATAGGATCATGGCGCCACAAGACCGCGACGACGAGCGCGACGGCGGAAAACACCAAACCCGTCGCGCGTTCCGAGGGCGGCGTCACGTCGCTCGCGACAAAGCTTTCATGAAAGTTGCTATGCACCGCGCAACCCAGGTTCACTAAACATTTCACCAGGCGGCCTCAGACGGCACCGCCACGTATTCAGACACATCCTAATTGCTCCCTAACATTGTGTCAGCTTTCTCGCCCTCGCTTTGAGCGTTACCCTGGGGGCAGATGCTGACGAACACGATCGGCGAACCGCATGAAGGGCCGGACCAGCGGATAGGTCCAGCGTTTCTCGATCAGCAGGTCGTGCATGACCAGAACGTCGATGTCGGTAGAGAGGAAGCACTTCATGGCGTCCGTCGGCGTCTCGACGATCGGCTCGCCGCGAACATTGAACGAGGTGTTGAGAAGAACCGGAACGCCGGTCCGCTCGGCGAAGGCTTCGATCAAGGCATAAAAAGCCGGATTGCTGTCGCGGTGCACGGTCTGAACGCGGGCCGAGCCGTCGACATGGACGATTGCGGGCACGCGATCCCGCCATTCCGGCCGCACCTGCATGGACAGCAGCATGAAGGGCGAGTCGGTGTCGCCTTCGAAGATCTCGTGGCTGCGCTCCGCGAGGACCGCCGGCGCGAACGGCCGGAAACTCTGGCGATGTTTCACGCGGGCGTTGAGGAGATCCTTCATGGCAGGATTGCGCGGGTCGGCAAGGATGCTGCGGTTGCCGAGCGCCCGTGGGCCAAATTCGGACCCTCCTTGGAACCAGCCGACGATTTCTCCCGCGGCGAGACGCTCCGCCGTCGCCGCGGCGATGTCGGTACTGCGCTCGTGACGGGTCACCACACGGGTGGACCAAGAGGCGAACGCTCTTTGCTCATCATCGCGACCGTAGCGGCGCCCGAGATAGGCATGGCCCATGACGTAGCCGCGCTTCTGTTGGCGAAGCGCCAGATGACCGTAATAGGCGCAGCCGATGGCAATGCCATCGTCGCCCGCGGCCGGCTGGATCCAGACGTTCTCGAACGGACCCTCGCGAACGATGCGACCGTTGGCGACACAATTGAGTCCGACACCGCCGGCGATGCAGAGATTCTTCGCGCCGGTGGCCTCGTGCAACCAGCGCGCACGTTCAAGAAGCACGCGCTCGGTATCGTCTTGAACCTGCCACGACAGGTCCTGCCAATGTTCGAGCGACGAACTTTGCTCCCAAGCCGAATCGCCGCCGCCGAGCCAAGGACGGTTCATATCGGCGGTCCATTCTGGAACGCTCAGGCGGCCGTTCTCGAGCTGAGCCAATGGCGCGCATTCGCTGGGGGCGTCCGAACGCTGCAAGCCCCATGACCTCACCGCACTTGTTCCAGTTACCCAAGGCGTAGCGCGAGACCCGACTATAGACGGCGCCTAGACCCGGCATCGTGAAGAATTCATCGTTGAGAAAGCCGGATACCGGCTCCATCCAAACCTTCTTGAGCGTCTCGGTTTTCGCATCCTGGAAACGGTAGTAGCTCTCCGATTCCCGGGCCAAGGGTGAGGCATCGTCTCCCGGCGGAATCGGTTCCATGACATCCGCGCGATAGCTGCCGACGCCATCAACAACCATGATGACGCCGTCGTCGAACGGCGAGGCCGCAAAGGCGCTGTAGGCGTGGGCCAGGTGATGGGAGATATCGGCGATACGGTCGGAATCGGACAAATAGAGCGGGTGACCGGCGGCGACGGCGCGCTCGCTGTTGCTCAGGAAGGTCGGCCAGTCACGATAGGCCAGACGTTGCTCGATCTTGTTGACCGGCATGACATAGCAATTGCGAACGACGAGTTGCACGGCATCAAGGCCGATCCCCGCCGCCGCCAAGCAATAGTCGACCACGCCACCGTAGAAGCCGGTGTCGTGCTTGTACCGGGTCAGTCGCTCCTTGTTGATGGCAACGACGATCTCGCCATGGCGCAAGAGGCAGGCGCTGACATCGTGATCGTAAGCGTTAATTCCCAGGATGTAGACGTCGTCGCTCCCCATGATCCTCGCTCAATTAGACTGCTTAACGCGACTGAGAGCGCACGCTACCCGGAAACTCTTCAGAATGCATAATCCACATATTTTGTCGTCATGGGTTCATTTCACTTTGTCATGCCGAGTTCAGCGCGTTAGTCTTGTTCGGCGCGTTAGTTTGAGCGCTTTATCGAGCCAAGCCCGCCGGACGGTCGAAGCTAGGGAGCATCTATCTATGAATCCGTTTTTGTCGTCTATGCTTAACGCGCTCAAGCCCTCGCAGGCGGAAACAGCGATCCAAACCGCCGATCCGCATTCGGATCGTTCTCCGAGGCGCCGCATCGGCGTCGGCGTCTTGGCGTTTGCAATCTTTGCCGCATTGTTGGGCCTCGCACCTACCGCACAGGCGCAAAACGAAGGCCGTGGTCCAGAGCGTAGTGGCGAACGTGGCCCAGACCGTGGTCCAAACAACGGCTGCGATCGCGGCGACAGAGGTCCGGACCGTGGCTGCCCGGCGCGGCCGCCTGAAAACCCGCCACCGCCGAAACAGTAAGGCCACGCGTGATCGCTGTGGTCGCGCCGCCCTCTTGCGGGGGCGGTGTCAGCAGAGTTCGGATGTGGATGGGCGGGCCCGATTCGCGCTTACTCTTTCGCGGCGGGGGAATTCGGCTGCAGGAAATTCGATGACTGGAACGGTGAGCCGCGGCTTTGCCGGGCTATTTTGCGTATTCGCCGCGATGTCGCTTCTCGCCGGGCAGCCAGCGCAGGCGGAGGACGCCCAGGCGAAAGAGGCCGCGGCAAATTCTAGTCAAGACCGGCGTATGATGTTGAGTTTGCCCGGCCCGGATCATGAGCGGCTGAATGCCCTCATCGGGGAGTGGAACACAGCGATCAAATATTGGAGGCGCCCCGACGATGAGGCGGTTGAGCTGACAGGGAGCGTCACCTGCCGGTGGACCCTCGACGGCCGCTTTGTCGAAGAGCATGCGGAGGACAATACCTCTCAGGGCGGCGGCTTCCAGAGCCTTGGCTATCTCGGCTACAACCGCAAGACCGAACTCTACGAGCGGTTCTGGATGACCAACACCTCGACCGGCATGTTCTCCGAGCGTGGCCGCTACGATCCTGATTCGAACCTGATCCGGACACGGGGCACAGAGATCGATCCTGACTCTGGCGTCGTCATCTTGACGGCCTCCGAGTTGAACATCGAATCCCCGAGCCGGCATATCTTGACCGCCTATGCCACGGGAGCCGACGGCGTTCGGTGGAAACAGCTCGAGATCGTTTACACGAAGAAATGACGTTTTGGGCTATCCGCCCTCCGGTTGTCTAAAGGGGTGAGCGAAGGCTCCCGACGTGGGTGAAACAAACTCAACGCGGCGCGGCAGCGGCTTTGGCGGCAAGCTGGCCTTTGCCGTCTACCTGATCGTCATGGTGGCGCTGCTGCTCGAGCTCGGCTTTCGCGGATACTTCGCCTTGCAGGTCGGGCCGCGGGTGCTCGCCTACGGGACGCCGTGGTATCGGAACGCATTCGGCGAACACCGCAAGGACCAGCTGCTCAAGCAGTACGATCGGGAACTCGCCGGCTGGGACGAGAACGAAGACACGCTCAATACGGTGTCGAAGCACAACAATGAGAAGGGCGGCTATTTCAAGTTCTTTCCGAACGAGAAGAAATACATCAAGGACATCGACAGCGGCGAGATCTTTCCGGTCACCATCAACAGCCACGGGTTTCGCGGCAAGGATTATTCGATTGCGAAGCCCGACGACGTCATCAGGGTGCTGACGCTGGGCGCGTCGTCGACGTTCGGCTTCTACAACAAGGATGATGAAACCTATCCTTATCTGCTGGAGCAGCGGCTCAACAAGCTTTGCCATGGGCCGAAGCGCTTCGAGGTCATCAACTTCGCCATTCCCGACGCCCGCGCCGAGCAAATCCGCTCGATGTTCGTGGCCGAGGGCCTCGCGCTCGATCCCGATGTCATTACGTTCTACGAAGGTCGAAACGACAGTGCCCGCCTTCGCCCGATGGATTTTCGACAGGCTCGCAACATTGAAGCGTCGACGGGCTGGCTGCATGGCGCGTGGAATGGGATGGCCCGCACGTTCCTTGTGGCGCAATTCGTGGACGAACAGTTCGCAGCCCACACTCAGGTTGCGGCGGGTGATGCACTTGAGTCACTGCGCACCGTGAGCGACAGAACCAGCAAGGTGTTTCTTCAGGACCTGGAGGGAATCCGGGAGGAGGCCGAACGCCGGCACATCCTCTTCATTGTCGCCAACCAGCAGGCCAATTCCAAATCATGGTTCGGCATCCCCGCGGCGCAAAGGATGAGCCAGAAGGGCGTCACCTATGGCGACGAAGCGGCCGGCATCGAGCGCATGCTGCAACGCGGCGAAGCCATATCGGGCTACGAGTTCAATTTCCTGATCCATGCCCGCCTGATGCGAGACCTGAGGCCTTGGGCGGAAAAGAACAAGCTGCCGTTCGTCGACATCATCAGCCTGCTCGACCATGAGCGCCAGCATATGGTGAGCTGGGTGCATCTCGATGCGTTCGCCAATCATTTGGTCGCCGACGCCTTGGCCGACGAAATCTTGCGCGACAAATGCCCGGACAAGGCGAATTAATCTGCGCGGTGACGGCACGACGAAGATCGGGTCTCGTCCCTCATCGCCTGAATGGCCCGTGTCCAGGAGCCCGGCGCCGCGCCTGCGGCTCAAACCAAGATGATGGCGAGTATGGCAACGAGCAGGATGCCGATGATGGCGAGATAAGCGTTGAGGTCGCCCGACTGAAGGACGCGCAGACGATCGGCGAGCCAGATGACGCTCCGCGTCAGCGGGCTGAAAAAGTAGGGGCCGAACAGCGGCGCCACATCATGGCTGAACTCCAATCTGTGGACGAAATAGTGGGAGCCTTTGGCTTCGCGCCGAAGCTCTTCCTGCGGCCGGTACACGAAGCTGTAAAACGTGCGCAAGGCATTGGAGAACGTGAGGGCCGTGGTGGAGGCGCGCCCCGGATCTTGAGCGAGGCCTCCATACCAAACAGCCGCTCTGCGAATCGCGTAACGCCGGCTGGCAAGGTAAAGCGTGATCGGGATCAGACATAACAGTGGCATCGTGATTGCGAGCATGGTTGGCGAGATGAACGAAAACCGGGCGGTGAGTGGGACGAGCAGCAGCCCGTCGCGCATGGCCGTCGCCCCATCGGTACCAAATCGCATGGCGACGGCGCTTGCGAGGCCCTCGAGCCACCACGGCATGCCGATCCCCAACGCCAGCGCAGAGAGACCAAGCGCGCCGACGGCGGCGGCGTAAGGAGCAGGTACGGGCGGTCCCTGGCGAGCGGCACGTCCAAGCAACCCCACCCCGAACAGTTTGATCGAGGTGGCGAGAGCAACCGCTACGGTGAGGGCGAGCCCCGCGCCGGCAAGCGCCATGATCAGCCGTCCGCCCAGCGTGCTCAGGCGAAAGCCCTGAAACAGCGTCTGGAACACGTACCATTCGCTGACAAAGCCGCCTTGCGGCGGCATCGCTGCGAGGCTCATGGCCGCGAACAAGGCACCTAGGCCGAAAATCCATGAACTGCGCCGCAGCAAGCCCGTCTGGGCGATAATGTAAGAGCCGGTGGCCCGATAGACTCCGTCGGCCGATAGGAACAACGCACCTTTGGCGAGGCTATGGGCGGCGAGGTGCAACAACGCGACCACCCATGCGAGACTTGCAAGTCCCATGAGGCCGCTTGAGCGGAACAGCAAGCACGCGCCGAGCATGGTGACGGCGATCGAGGCGTTCTCGGCCGAGGAGAAACTCAGGAGCGAACGCCAGTCTTCCTCCTGAAAGGCGTACAAGGCTGTCAGGACGGCACTCAAAACGCCGGCAGCTATGACGACGATGCTGAGAGACCACATGGCATCGGAGCTTGCCGGTAGCCAGCCGACCAGCCCCTGAGAGAGCCCGAAATAGGCTGCGTTCAACACCACGCCGGACAAGAGGGCGCCGGAGGCACCGCTTCCGGACCGATACAAATTCGGAAACCACTCGAAGAACGGCAGCACGCCGAGTTTGGCCCCGAAGCCGGCAAGCAGGAGCACGCCGACGGCCAGCAAGGTGGCGAAGGAAAGCCCGGCGGAGACGGTTGAAAACGCATCGAAACCGAATCCCCTGTCGGCAAGAATGAGGATCGCCAGCAGCAGCGCGACAGCCCCCGCCTCGAGCAGAGCCAGCATGAACAGAACAGCCTTGCCGTAGTCCTTCGCGAGCTTCTCCGACAGCACGAGAAGCCCGCCGGCAAGGCTCATCACCTCCCAGGAGACGAGGAGCGCGATGCCGTTGCGCATTCCGAACACGCCAAGGGCGCCCAAGAGGCTCGCGGCAGCGCCGAACAGCCATCCGGCTCGACCCTCTTTTACGGGCGATGCGAGCGCGCAGGCGAGCGCCGCCGCGGCAAGACTGAAGCCCATCAGCCACAGCGCATCGGGTGACATCCGGAACGAGAGACTTTCGCCGGCGACCTGCCACGGCAGGGTCATCGGCGGGTTTCCGTCCGGAAGCCCGGTGACGGCGGCGAGGGTGCCGGCGAGGCAGCCCCCGACCAGCAGCACCCTCGCCAGGATCAACCCCCGACCGGTTGCGGCTATTACCGCCGCAGCAAGCCAGGCGGAGGCGGCAACGATGAGAAGCTCATTTGACAAGGCGGCCTCCGCTCACGCGTTGCGGCGCTCGCTCGAGAAACATGAGCAATGCTTGGATCAGGGCGGCGGGATTTGGCGGACAGCCGGGCAAGAAAATATCGACGGGAACGACCCCCTCGAGTCCATGGCCGCAGGCGTAGCCGTCCTCGCCGATGCCGCCCGAAACCGCGCACGTGCCGACGGCCATCACCCATCGCGGCTCCGGCATCGCATCGTAGGTCGCCCTGAGGACATCCTTCATGGCGTAGGTGACGGGGCCGGTGACGAGCAGGAGGTCCGCGAAGCGCGGCGACGGGGTGAAAAAGATGCCGAGCCGATGAAGGTTGTAGAACGGGTTGTTCAACGCTTGCAGCTCGGATTCGCAGCCGTTGCACGAGCCGGAATCGACGTGCCGGACATTGAGGCTGCGATAGAACGGGCGGCGCGCGGCTTCGTCGCGCGACTGCACTGGCTCGGGGTGGCGGCGCCAAATCAGATCCTCACGGTGCTCGACCCCGAATGCCCAATCCGAGGACGTCTGCATGGCGCCTTTGGGGCACGCCTCCGTGCAAAGCTGGCAGACGACGCAGCGGCCATAGTCGATGCTCAAGCGGCCGGACTCCGCTTCGGCTTCAGTCAGGGTGATGGCTTCGGTGGGGCAGACCTCGGCACAAGCCTCGCACCCCTCCATGCAGAGCTCGGGATGATAGCGGGGCATGCCCAGCACGCCGGTTTGGCCGTCATCGCCTTCGGCAAGCGGCCATGGGGTCGTCTGCTTCCCTTGCAACAGTCCAAAAAGTGTCCAAAGCGGCATTGTCAGGCTCCTAACGCGCGCATCCCGCGACCGTCAGGCCGAAGCTCGCTTCGTTGATCGCATAATCCATCATGTTCGAGTCCTGAACGGTGAAGGGAAACACGCGCCAATTTGAAAACGAGGGAGATTTGATCTTGACCCTGGCGAGCCTTCGGTCGTCGCCGATATGGACGGCGTAGATCAGCGTGCCACGTGGCGACTCGCTCCAGCCGAGCCCTTCGGATTGGGGAACGATCTCGAAGGGTGCGTAAATCGGTCCGTCAGGAAGGAGCGACAGCGCCTGCTGTATCATGGCAATGCTCGCGTCGATCTCGGCCATCCGGACCTGCGCCCGCGCGTGCGCATCGCCCTCCGTGCGGGTGGCGACGTTGACGGGAAGTTGGGAATAGGCGGCGTAGGGGTGATCCCGCCGCAAATCCCGGTCGATACCGGAGGCGCGCTCGATAGGCCCCGTGGCGCCCTGATCGAAGGCGACTTCACGATCCAGGCGGCCAGTCGTGATCAGCCGGTCGAGGTGGCTGTCGGTCGTTTCCAGGCGCTGGGCATAAACGGCGAAGTCCTGGCGTAGGGCCTCCAGTTCATTTCCGAGCCATCCATCGGGCCGCAGATCACGGCGGAGGCCGCCGGGGGTGAGGACGCCGCGGAGGAGACGGCTGCCGGTCAGGCGCGCATTGAGTTGCTTGGCGCGCTCCTCGAGCAATTTACCTTCGGCTTCGCCGACTTTGAGGGTCGTGGTGTGGGCGAGATGGCCAAGATAATGAAGGTGATTATAGACGCGCTCCAACTCGGCCAGGATCGCGCGCAAGAATTGGCCGCGTGGCGGCACCTCGGCGGCGCAAGCCGCTTCGACCGCTTGGCAATACGCGAGCGCATGGGCGAGGCTTCCCACCCCCGAGACACGTTCGGCCCAAATCGCGCCGCGCTCGGCCGGCTTCCCCTCGAAGCGCTGTTCCATGCCGCGATGCTTGAAGAACAGGCGCGTGTGCAGATGAAGAATGGCCTCGCCGATGTAGAAGAACACGAACTGCGCCGATTCCACCACGTCGGCGCGTACGGGGCCGAACGGCAAGAGCTGGACGTCGGCTTCCGCGCCGCCAATTTCAGGTAGCCCCGATTGCTCCGAGGCCACCCGCAGTTCGACGCCTGACGGATAATCAGGATCGAAGGGGGGAATCCGCGGCTCTACACCACCGAGCAGCACCAGGGGCTCCGGTTGAGGCTGATCCGCGAAACCGAGCCCGAACAGATCGGTAATCTCTCTTTCGTACCAGCTGAGAAGCGGCCAGACCGGCGCCAGACTCGGGACCATGCCGCCGGGACGGCATCGCCAGACCACGAACGGCTTCTTTGCTCGCTCATGCGCCACGTAGCGGAGCTCGAGCTGGCCCGGTTCGGGGTACCAGGCGTAAGCCATCTGCATCCGGCCGCCGGACTTCCGCAGCCGTGTTGCAGCCCCCCTCAACTGATCCGGCCGGTAAGTCTTCGGCGCAGGCATGATCAAATCCCCCCAAGACGCCGAGCCAGCGCCTCGAGGTGGGCCCAGATCGCGTGGGGCCACCACATGCCAAGCACGAGCAGCGGCATGAGGGCGAGCCACATCGGCGCAATGCACCACGCGCTGACCTTCGGGACCGCCGCTGCCCGCCCGTCGCCCTCGAAATACATGATGCGAAAATGGTTCAAAAAGCCGACGAAGATCACCACGAGCAGCACAAGCATGGCGTAGACCGCCCAGGTGAACGACTGGCTCAGCCCGGCTCTGAGAATCATCAGCTCGCTGAGAAACAATCCGAAGGGGGGCGCCCCGGTGATGGCCACCGCACCCGCGAGCCACAGCGCGCCTTGGACCGGAAACGTCGCCCACACGTCGCGCAGGTGAGCGATCTCCTTGGAGCGAAAGCTGCGCATCATGTTGCCGGCGCCGAAAAACATCAGTGACTTGTTCAGCGAATGATTGAGCATGTGATAGAACGCGCCGGCGATCCCCAACGGACCGCCAAAGCCGAATCCGATCGCCACGATTCCCATGTGTTCGACGCTCGAATACGCCATGAGCCTTTTGATGCCGTCCTGGCGCACGATGAAGAGCGTCCCCACGACAAGCGAGGCGACGCCGAAGACGACCAAAATGGTTCGTGCGCGCCCGCCGATGCCCGCCTCTTGAGCGATGAAGAGATAGCGGACGATGCCGAGCATGGCGCCATTGAGAAGCGCCCCGGACAGCATCGCGGAGATCGGTGCCGGGCTTTCGCTATGGGCATCCGGCAGCCAGGTGTGCATGGGAGCGAGGCCGACCTTGGTGCCATAGCCCACGAGCACGAGCAGATAGGCCAAGGTGACGAGCATGGGGTCCATTTTCGGTGCGGCTTGGCGCAGAACGCCCCACGTCATGTCGTAGGTCGGACCCAAGACCAAGCTTCCGCTCCAATAGAACAGAACCGTTCCGAGCAGCGCCAGGCTGATGCCGGCGGAGACGATGATGATGTATTTCCACGCGGCCTCGATGCTCTCGGGGGCGCGCTCGAACCCGACCAGAAATGTGCTGACCAGCGTGGTCAGCTCGATGGCGATCCAATAGAGGCCCGCGTTGTTCATCAGCGCGCTGGCGAAGATAGTGAGGGCGAACAGAGCAAAGAGGCTGTAGAACGCCGGGAGCTTGTGATCTTCGCCAAGAAGCCGCATGTAACCAATGGCGTGAAGCGCCGCGAGCAAATAGACCACGGCGCCGCAGAGCACGACCCAGGCACCGGGCATGTCGAGCACGATGTAGTTCGACCAGTAGAAATACGGCCCGCCCGCGCTCAGCACAGTCAAGGGGATGGACGCCAAGAAGCACAGGCTCGCGGCGCCGAGATTGAGAAATTCCGCTACTCGCGGCCGCTGCAAGACCACGCAGCCGATCGCTCCGACCGCGGGCGCCAGCGTCAAGATCAGAAGGAGCGCGCCGGTCATGGCTAGCCTACGAGGCGCTTGAGATCGCGGCTGCTCGTGCTGCCGACATTGGCGAGGAGATATTGCACGAGCACCCCGAAGCAGGCGACGATGATCAAGAGATCGAACAGGATGACGATCTCAATCAGGAGCGGCATCCCAGGGACGAGGATCTGGGCGCCGAGGAAGATGCCGTTCTCCAGAATGAGCAAGCCGAGAATTTCGCTCAGAGCCTCGCGTCGCACGGTCAGCATCAGGAAGCCGATGAGCTTCATCGACAGCATGACGGTAAGCGCCAGCACCGCCACGGTGCCGGCGAGCCCGGTCGATTGTCCAATGCGATAGGCGACGGCCAACGAAAACACGACCCCGAGGGCGCCGGCGACCAGCGCCGAGCTTGGCTGGAGAATTTCGTGAAGCTCGCGGGATGCCGAAAGGCGATTGATAATCCGCCAGATCAGATAGGGCAGGAAGAGACCCCGGAACAGCGCGGTGAGAATGGCGACGACATAGAGCTCGGGGTAATTCCCGTAGTAGGCGACCGTCGCGGACAACGCCGCGATCACCCACGATTTCGCGGCGAACGCATAAAGATAGTTATTGAGCCATCGCGAGCCCAGCATCACGAAGGCCAGCACCAAACTGGCGATGGCCATCAGGCTAAACAGCGATGCCGCCAATGGATCGAGGTGGGCCGTGAGCATTTCAAGCCAGTTGTGTGCTTATGATTGACAGAATGGCGAAGACGAACGTCGCAGCGAGCAGCTCCTGGTAGCGGTAGAAGCGGAGACGCGATTGTGCCGTCTCGACGAACACAACAGCCACCGCGACAATGAGGAACTTCAAGGCCAAAGCGGAGAGCGAGCCGAGCACGCCGACAGCCGTTCCCTGGCGCGATAGTCCCCACGGGAGCAGCAGCACGTTGCAAAAGATGGTGTAGAGGATGAATTGCTTCATCATCGACGCCCATTTCAAGAGGGCGAGGAGCGGACCCGAATATTCAAGGATGCGTGCTTCGTCGATCATGTAGATCTCGATGTGCGTGCTCGAGTGAATCGGAACACGGTCGGTCTCGACGAGGAGAAGACCGAAGAAGCTTGCGATCAGAAACAAATGGGCTGGGCTCCAATAGACCGCCGGGTTCTGCACCAGGAGATGATTGACCACGAACGGCAACATGGCCTTGGCGAGGAGCGCGATGCCGACAAAGACAAGGATCAGAGTGGGTTCGGCCAGGATCGCCAACATCACGGCGCGGCTCGAACCGATCCCGCCATAGGCGCTGCCGCTGTCGAGGCCGGCCAGGAGGATGACGAACGAGCCGAGCGTCAGGATGAGGCCGCCCCCCAGGATGTCGCCCATGTCCGAGAGCGGCAGGGGAAAATCGGTGAGGACCGGAATGAGGATCGGCACCGTCAGCATCGCGGTGAAGGCGACGAAGGGCGCCAGCCAATAGACCCAGGAGGCGCTCTCCGGCACCACCACCTGCTTGTGAAAGAGCTTCCACAGGTCGCGGTAGGGCTGGAAGATGCCGGGTCCCTTTGCGAGTTGCACCCGCTCTTCGAATTGCAGGATCGCGCCCTGCAACAGCGGAGACAGCGCGAGCACGGTGAGCACCTGACAGACCTGGAGCAGGACGTCGCGCGTGGTCATGCGCAGCTCCGCGAGCACGGCTGCACACTGCAAGGTTCGGCACCGCGAGGGGGTCGGCGAGGCGGGGTCACGCGTAAATCCTTTCCTCCAGCGACACTGGATGAAAGGAGTCATCAGCCCTCATGGGCGGTTAAAGGCGGAACTCCATCGCCTCGCGCAATAAGCGCGCACCAACAGAAATAGTTTCAATCGTACGTCCGGTCAATGGCGTGCGGGACCAAACAGCAGAGCCGCCGACGCCGTGGCCAATTCTGAGGCAGGGAGCCCCGACAAACGGTCGCCGCGACGCTGCGATTGGCTGGATGCGGGAGCGGGAGAAGGCACTCGAGCGCGGAGCGTTATGCCGAGGCCGACGCCACCTAGTGTGCCGGTGGGGCTACCGGACCGGGCAGTTCATCAGGGCCTCGGACTCAGAAGGGGCAACCGGTCGACCGCTTCGGATGAGCAGGGATTCCGGCGCAGAAAAAGGTGAGCCCACGCCCGGTCCACTGAGAGAAAAGGCTGGTGCCCAGGGGCGGATTCGAACCACCGACACGCGGATTTTCAGTCCGCTGCTCTACCAACTGAGCTACCTGGGCTTTTTTAGCCACCCCCGGCGCGGCCCAAATCGAGGCCGGCGCGCAAGGCCTTGGCTTATAGAAAATCCGCCCTCCCCTGTCGAGCGGTGCGAGGGCCTCGCCTCCGTCTCAATCCTCGGTCTCGTCGTTGCCAGCCACAGGCTCTCCCGGGACCACATATTTCCCTCCAAGCCAGCGCGAAAGATCGATATCGGCGCACGCCTTGCTGCAGAACGGCCGGTAGGCTTGGACGGTCGGTTTACCGCAGAGCGGGCACTTCGGACCCCGTTGGCGTTGCGCCCGCTTGGTCTTCGTCTTGGGCTGCGGTCGCTCGCTTCGCTTCACTCGGTCTCGATCTCGGCGAGGTTCGGCCAGAAGAATGTCACGGGATAGCCCTCGCCCTTGAGCAGGGTGAACACTTCGGTCAAGGGCAAGCCGACCACGTTGGTATACGAGCCGACAAGCTTGACGACAAAGCCGCCGGCGATGCCTTGGATGGCGTAGGCACCGGCCTTGCCCTTCCATTCGCCGCTGGCGATATAATCGCGGATCTCGGCATCGGACAGATTGCGGAACCGTACCCGGGTCTCGACCACGCGCTCGCGCTTGCGGTCGTCGGGCGTGATCAGGCAGATCGCGGTATGGACGCGATGGTTGCGGCCGCGAAGGCGCTCCAGTGCATCGATGGCGCGGTCGCCTTCCTCGGGCTTGCCGAGGATGCGGCGGCCGACGGCGACCGCAGTGTCGGCGGCGAGAATGAAGGCCTTGGCGTAGTCAGGCTCGTCGCGCAGCAGCGCTTTCGCCGCGTCCGCCTTGGCGCGGGCGAGACGCTGCACCAGATGGCGGGGCACTTCGCCTTTGCTCGGAGTCTCGTCGATAGTGGTCGGCCGAAGCGCATCGGGAATAATGCCGATCTGCTCAAGCAGCGCCAGCCGGCGCGGCGAGCCTGAGGCCAGAACGAGCTTCGGCCGGTGGCCAGCTTTGCTCGCGCGCGGACTCTCCGTGACCCTGCTCTTGGCAGGCGGAGCGCTTTCGGCAGGCTCGGCGCTGGCGCCCCGAAGCCTATTTAAAGCGATAAGTGATCCGTCCCTTAGTGAGATCATAGGGCGTCATCTCGACCAGAACTTTGTCGCCGGCAAGAACCCTGATGCGGTTCTTGCGCATCCGTCCCGCCGTATGGGCGATGATCTCGTGGTCGTTCTCGAGCTTCACCCTAAAGGTGGCGTTGGGGAGGAGTTCGGTCACTACCCCCGGGAACTCCAGCATTTCTTCCTTCGCCATTAGGCTCCTTTCGCCTCTCGCAGATTGGGCGGGAGAATGGTCGCGCGGGCCCGAGAAATCAAGGAGGATTGCTGTCGCGTCGCGAGGCGCCGCCGCTTCCGGCCGTCGGCCTCCCTCTGCTCCCCCGTTCATCGGCAGTTCAGCTCGGTTGTATTTAAGTCTAGGCTTGAAACAGGGCGAGAATGGAGACGGCGCCCAGGAGGTCTGAGCCATGCGGGTCAAAAGGTCGTTTTGGATGGCCGTGGGATACGGCCTCATCATCGGCGGTCTCGCACTCGGGACGTCGGCGTACGCCCAGGAGGTCAAGAGCGCGGACGAGATCCTGTCCGGCTTGCAAGGGGTGAAGACAAGGGGGATCGATCCGTCCGCCGCGCAGCGCGAGGCAAAGCAGCAGGAGCTCAACGCCAAGCTTCGCGGCCTCAAGACGCGGCGGATCACGGTCGAGGAACGCGAGGACGTGGCCAAGCTGATCGACGAGAGCAAGGCGCCGAATGTCGACGTGCAGATCTTCTTTGCGTTCGATTCGGCGGAGGTTCGGCCAGAGGCGCGCCCGAGCCTTGACGAGCTCGGCAAGGCTCTGAGCGATGCCAGGCTTGGCAATGCATCCTTCCTCATCGCCGGGCATACCGATGCCAAGGGCAGCGACAGCTACAACCTCGCTCTGTCACAGCGCCGCGCGGAGGCGGTCAAGGCGTTCCTGGTCGAGACCTACGGCGTCGACGGCGCCCGGCCTCGCGGTGATCGGCTTCGGCGAGGAGCAGCTCAAGAACCCTGACGATCCCCTCGCCGAGGAGAACCGCCGCGTGCAGATCGTCAATACCGGGGCCGCGACCGTGGGCAGGCAAGTCCGAATAGCTCAGACCGTCGGCGCGCCTGGGATCAAGAACCGCTTCTTGATGCGGCGAAACAGTTCATCCCGGACCGCGCGGTAGGCCGACAAGATCTGCTCGCGATTGCCGCTGGTTCCGGTCGGATCGGGTGTCGGCCAGAATTCGACGTCGACGGCATAGGGACCAGCGAGCGCGACTGCCTTTTCATGGGCGTCCCGCGACAGCGCAATGATGACGTCGAAGGACATGTCGTGCAGATCCTCGAGCGCGGTCGGCCGATGGCCGGAGAGGTCGATGCCCAATTCGTCCATGGCGGCGATGGCGAACGGATCTCTCTCGCCGGCGCGGACCCCGGCGGAGTCCACATAAAGCCGCTTGCCGGCGAGGTGGCGCAGGATGGCGGCGGCCATGGGCGAGCGGACGGCATTGCGGCTACAGGCGAAGAGCACTGCGCCCGGCAGGTCGTCACCGTTCGCCAAGGCGTCAACCCTTCCAGTGCAGGGCGCAGATCAGCGTGAACAGACGTCTAGCGGTAGCCTTGTCGATTTGGATCTTGCCCCTGAGCCGCTCGATCAGGAGCTGGCTGCCCTCGTCATGCAGACCGCGCCGGCCCATGTCGATGGCCTCGATGCGCGACGGCGGCGCCGTCTTGATCGCCTGGTAGTAGCTCTCGCACATGAGGAAGTAGTCCTTGACGAGGCGCCGGAACGGCGAGAGCGACAGCATCACATGGACGATCGGATTGCGGTTGGTGTCGCCGACGGTGAACACCAGGCGATTGTCGGCGAGCGAGAGATGCAACGTGTAGGGGCCGCCGTTCTCTTGGCCCTCAAGCGCAAAGGTGTTGCGCTCGAGCAGGTCGAAGATCGCGACCTCGCGCTCGTGCTCGACATCGGTCGAGTTGCGGCCGATCGAGCCCTCATCGAGCGTGACCTCGACGAGGCGCGACTGATCGGAGATGAGCTCCTGCTCCTCGGCCATGGCTAGTCCCTTACGTTCAGTCTGATGGCGACGGAGCGGCGATGGGCTTCGAGGCCTTCGGCGCGGGCAAGCGTCATGGCGGCGGGCCCGAGCTGCCTCAGACTGTCGGAATCGAGCTTGAGGATCGAGGTGCGCTTCATGAAATCGAGAACCCCGAGGCCCGAGGCGAAGCGGGCGCTCCGCGCCGTGGGCAGAACGTGGTTGGAGCCCGCGACGTAGTCGCCGATGACCTCGGGCGTATAGCGGCCGAGAAAAATGGCGCCGGCGTTCTTGATGCGCTCGCCGAGTGCTTCGGGATCGTCGGTGGCGATCTCGAGATGCTCGGGCGCGAGACGATCCGACAGCGCCGGCGCCTGGTCCAGCGTCTCGACGACGATGATGGCGCCGAAGGTCTCCCAGCTCGCGCGGGCCACGGCCGAACGCGGCAGGGTCGCCAGCTGGGACTCGACCGCGGCGGCAACGGCGCGGCCAAAGGGCGCGTCATCGGTGATCAGGATCGACTGGGCGGCTTCGTCATGTTCCGCTTGGGCGAGGAGGTCGGCTGCGATCCAGGCGGGGTCGTTGTGCTTGTCGGCAATGACCACGACCTCGGACGGGCCGGCAATCATGTCGATGCCGACCTGGCCGAACACCTGGCGCTTGGCCGCGGCGACATAGGCGTTGCCGGGACCGACGATCTTGACCACGGGCGCGATGGTCTCGGTGCCATAGGCGAGCGCCGCGACGGCCTGGGCTCCGCCAATGCGATAGATTTCGTCCACGCCAGCGAGATCGGCGGCGACGAGCACAAGGGGATTGAGCTTGCCCTCCGGCGCCGGCACCACCATGACGATGCGCTCGACATCCGCCACCTTGGCGGGGATCGCGTTCATCAGCACCGAGCTCGGATAGCTCGCGGTACCCCCCGGAACGTACAGCCCGACCGACCCGACCGGCGACCAGCGCGAGCCAAGCTCGACGCCATTCGCATCGACGTAGCGGTCGTTCTCCGGGAGCTGGCGCCGGTGATGGTCGAGGATGCGATCGCGGGCGAGCGTGAGCGCGGCGAGGGTCTCCGGGTCGACCGCGGCCTTCGCCGCCTCGACCTCGGCAGGCGTCACGCGCATGCCCATGTCGCGCAGGTCGACGCGGTCATAACGCAAGGTGAGGTCGATGAGGCCGGCGTCCTTGTCGCAGCGCACGCGCTCGATGATCGCGGCGACGGCTTGATTGACGTCCTCGGAGGCTTCCCGCTTCGCCGACAGCAACGCGCCAAACCGGGTTTCGAAATCTGCCGCCCTCTCTTCCAGCCACAAAGCCATTTGCCGGCACGATCTCAGGCGGCGGCGCCGCCGGGCTCTTCGCCCGGGTGCTGTGGTCGAGAGCGGGTGCGCCAGGCCGGCCCGAGATCGGTGAGTTCGGCCTCGATACATTCGACCTGCAGCCGGATCGAGGCGCCCCCGGAGAACGTGAGCGTGATGAAGCCGCCGGGGTGATCTTTCGGCTCGAAGCGCACCGCCAGCAGCGACAGCACCCGGTCGGTCGCCGAGGGCTTCAGCTGCTTCAGTTGGGCGCCGAGCACCCGGTCGAAGCGGAGTGCGGTGCGTCTGCGTTCATTCGCTTGGGCCTCCTCCCCGGCAAGGGCCTTCTCCCAATTGAAGCGATTGACGACCGCGGCGAACCGCTTTCGCGACGGCACATAAGCCATCTCGCCGACCCGGACCACGGCGTCTTGAAGATGAGAGGACACGACCTCGAGATCCTCTTCGTCGAGCGCAATCAATTTCAGCGGTGTCGAGGCCATCGGTCGGGTTCCAGGCTAAGCGCTCCTCCGGTTCAACAAGAGCGGAGAGATCGTGTCAACCGTTCGTCGGCTACGGCTAGCACGCTCAAGGGACACAAGAAATGCCCAAAAGTGCAAGCGCGGCCCTCAGCCGGTCAGCCGCTCGATCCGGGCGCCGCAGTGGCGGAGCTTTTCCTCGATGCGCTCGAAACCCCGGTCGAGGTGGTAGACGCGGCCGATGACGGTTTCGCCCTGGGCGGCGAGCCCGGCGATGATCAGCGACACCGAGGCCCGCAGATCGGTCGCCATGACTTGCGCGCCGGTCAGCCCTTTGACGCCGGTGACCATGGCGGTATCGCCCTTGAGGTCGATGCGGGCGCCGAGCCTGGCCAATTCCTGCACATGCATGAAGCGGTTCTCGAAGATGGTCTCGCGCACGGTGGAGGTGCCTTGCGCCATGCACATCAGGGCGATGAGCTGGGCCTGGAGATCGGTGGGAAAGCCCGGGAAAGGCTCGGTGTCGACGGCAACGGGGCCTAGCCCGCCGCCGTTCCGGGCCACGCGAAGTCCGGAGGGCGTGTCCTCGATCTCGACCCCGCTCGAGCGCAACAGATCAAGCGCCCGCTCGAGCAGATCGGCGCGCGCGCCCTGGAGCAACACCTCGCCGCCGGTGATCGCCGCGGCCATGGCATAGGTGCCGGTCTCGATGCGGTCTGGAAGCACGGTGTGCTCGGCGCCATGGAGCTGGTCCACACCCTGAACCTGGAGTGTCGAGGTGCCGATGCCCTGGATCCTGGCGCCCATCTTCTTGAGGCAATTGGCGAGGTCGGCGACCTCCGGCTCGCGCGCCGCATTCTCGATCACGGTATCGCCGTGCGCCAACACCGCCGCCATCAAGGACGTTGTGGGTGGCGCCGACCGAGACCTTGGCGAGATTGACGTGGCCTCCGGTCAGCCCCTTCGGCGCCTTGGCGATGACGTACCCACCCTCAAGCTCGATGTCGGCGCCGAGCGCCTCGAGGCTTGAGAGGTGGAGATCGACGGGGCGCGTGCCGATGGCGCAGCCGCCAGGCAGCGAGACCTTGGCCTCGCCGCAGCGCGCCAGGAGCGGCGCCAGCACCCAAAAGCTCGCGCGCATGCGCGACACCATCTCATAGGGCGCGGTGGTGTCCACGATCTCGGCGGCCTTGAGCTTGAAGGTCTGGCCGTCGCTCGTGCTTTGGCCCACCTTCTTGCCGACCACCGTGATGTCGACCCCATGGTTGCCGAGGATGCGCCCGAGAAGGGTGACGTCGGCGAGCCGCGGGACGTTTCTGAGGGTGAGGGTTTCGCGGGTCAGAAGGCTCGCGATCATCAGCGGCAAGGCGGCGTTCTTCGCCCCGCTGATGGGAATCGTGCCGTTCAAACGCTCGCCGCCGATGATGCGGATACGATCCATGGCGTCCCCTCCCTCGCCGGAGCCCCAAAGTAAAGCACTGTTTAGCTGAAAAACCCCTACCGCGCCGCGATCCCTCCCCGAGGCACGGGCGAAAGACCCATTCTGCCCCCCAGAGGCCCCGGCCGCAAGCGGCGCACCATGGCTAAGCCTCGTCCGTCTTTGCCTTTTTTCCGGCCTCGGCCGGGGAATCGTTGGCCTCGCGGCGTGCGCGCTCTCGCGACTTCCGGCGCAAAAGATTGGCGCGGAGCTCGTCCGCCAGGCGCTTCCGCCGCTGTTCGGCCGCTGTCTTCGGTTCCTTGTCCCGGGTCATGGCCGCGTCGACCTCGCAGTCAGACCGACCAAATGCCGAGGCGACCTTGCAAGGGCTTTCCCGCTATGGCAGTTTCCCGCGGCCACATGGAGGCCCCCTCGGCCCCCGGCGCACGGGCGCCTCGGCCCGACTTTCCTAGCCGCCGTAGCTCAGTGGTAGAGCGCGTCATTGGTAATGACGAGGTCCTCAGTTCAATCCTGAGCGGCGGCACCAGTCTCCGGATGGCCTAGCGGATCACGGAGAGCCCGAGCGCCGGCTCAGTGGTGCTAATGGCGTCCTTTTCGCTTTCTTCTTGGCCTTCTTCTTCTTCTTTTTCATCTTGTCGTGGATGGTGTTGCCGCCGCAGACATTGGCGTTTTCGTTCCACCTTGCCGGCCTGCCTTGCAATGCGGCCCGGGTCAACGGCTGCGGCCGCCGCTGCATCAGGTCCTTGCCATCGCCCTTTTCCTTCTTCGCCTCAGCCTTCTTTTCCTTTTCGTGATGCTTGTGGATGCCGCAGACATTGGCGCGGTCGTTCCACTTCATGCCGGCCTGCTCGCAGGCGGCGCGGGTCAAGGGCTGGGGCGCATCTTCCGCGGCGAAAGCAGCGCCGGTGAAGGCCACAACGACAGCCGAGGCGATGATTGCAACAAGACTCTTCACAGTGCTTCTCCGTGGGGTGTTTTTGGCGCTTGCCGGGAGGCGGATGTCGCTGCCTCGGTCAAGTCCTTCAAGGTTGGGGCCCTTTGTCTATCTCAAAACCTCAGGTTGCGGCAGGCCCTTTTTGACGGCCTTTCGCCGCGCCGAGGGTTCGGCCGAGGAGGCTCAAGCCTCCCGTAGCCGACCGGCGTCCCGCTGGGTCAAGGCACTTTTCCCGTTCTCGGGCCGGTTGTCACGACGTGCCTTCAGCCATGCTAAACGCTCAAAAACGACCGGCGAAGCGCTCGCCTTATTTCGTGTAGAGGATGTAGGCCGCATAACACAGCATGACCGCCAGGATCGGCCGCAACAGCCATTCCGGCGCCATGCCGGCAAGCCGCGCCCCAAGCAGAATGCCGGGGATCGACCCGACCAGGAGCGCGAGCAGCAGCACGCCATCGACGTGGCCGAGGCCAAGATGGCCCAGGCCGCCGACGAGGGTGAGAGGCACCGCATGGGCAATGTCGGTGCCGACGAGACGCCTTGCCGGCAGCAGCGGGAACAGAGCCGCAAGCACGACGACGCCGATGGCGCCGGCGCCGACGGAGGTAAGCGTCACCAGCAGACCCAGGGCGACGCCGAACAGCACCGTGGCGAGCGTGCTGTTCGGCGGCTCGCCGTCAGCCTCCCGCTCCGGCGTTCGTGCCAAGAGCGGATAGAGCACGAGCGCGATGGCACTCAGCGGCAGCGCGATGACGAGCCCGGACCTGATCCAATGGGCTAGCGCCACGGTGTTGAGGGGCAGGAAGGCCATGGCCGCGAGCAGGATGATCGCGGCCGGGATGCTGCCGGCGGCGAGCCTGAGCACGACCGGCCAATCGACATGATCGGAGAGATGATGGCGCCAGCCGCCGGCGGTCTTGGTGATGGAGGCGTAGAGCAGATCGGTGCCCACCGCGACTTGCGGGGGCACGCCAAAGGTCGAGATCAGAAGCGGCGTCATCAGCGCGCCGCCACCCACGCCGGTCAACCCGACAAGGAAGCCCACACCAAAGCCAGCTCCTGTCAGCGGCAGAAATTTTGCCGCCCAGCTGAGATCAATCATGAGCCCGAAGTCTCCCCCTTGGCGTGGCCCGGGATTATTCCCCGCGTTGACCGCTAAGGCTAGCCTCTCCTGTCCTCAGATTTCGATAAGGACGGGAATCCCAACTGAGCGTAGCAAAATTGCGGCCTCTTGCGCGCGCCGATGGAATTCGGCGAGATCGGCCGCAGAATCGCCGAGATCGGAGCAAAGGCCGCGGGACAACAACTCCCGGTCGAGGACGAAGACGTTGTCGCCCACGGTGGAAGCGCCGGCCTGAGCCCAGCTGACAACGCCGCCGGCGACGGTGGCGCCATCGACGGCGTTGACGAGGACAAAGCTCCCCGTAGCCGGCAGATCGGCAAAGAGGTCAAGGGCGGCCGGGCGGCCGAGCAGAATACGGCAATCGGCAATATCGTTGACGGCGCAGGCGTGGGCCGGCTCCGAGGCCAAAGTCTCGAAGTCGACCAGCGCCGAGATGCTCATGCTCGTCACCGGGGTCAGATCGGTGCCGGTGCGAAGCAGATAGCCGGCCTCCGGATCGAACGGCGTCTCGGCGAGCCACACCAGACGCGCCTCCAGCACGTCGGCGTTGGTCGGACGCCTCAGCACCTCGGAGAGCACGGCGCCCCGCGAGATGTCGAGGTCGCTATCGAGCTCCAGCACCACGGCATCGCCCTTCCCCGCGGAGGCGAGGTCGCCATCCATGGTGGCGATACGGCACACCACGGCGCCGAGCCCGCTCCTCGCGTCGATGATGCGGTCGCCAGGCCTGATGCGGCCTGATGCCACAGTGCCGGCATAGCCGCGAAAGTCGGCGTCGCGAACCACGAGTTGCACCGGCATGCGGAACGGCGCGCTCGCCACCTCGCCGGCGACGTCAATGCTCTCGAGGTAGTCGAGGAGCGTCGGGCCGCGATACCAGGGCATCGCCTGAGACCGGCGCATGACATTGTCGCCGGGAAGCGCAGCGACGGGAATGGCCGCGATTTCCGAGAAGCCGAAGCTTTGCGCCATGGTCCTGAAGTCTGCCTCGATGGCGCGGAAGCGCGCTTCCGACCAATCGATCAGGTCCATCTTGTTGACGGCGAGCACAACATTCTTGATGCCGACGAGGTTGCAAATCGCGGCGTGCCGGCGCGTCTGGCGCTTGGCGCCGTGGCGGGCGTCGACGAGCAGGATGGCGACATCGGCGTGCGACGCCCCCGTCGCCATGTTGCGCGTATATTGCTCGTGTCCCGGCGCATCGATGATGACGAAGCGGCGATCGACCGTCTCGAAATAGCGCCAGGCGATGTCGATGGTGATGCCTTGCTCGCGCTCGGCCTGCAAGCCGTCGAGCAGCAGGCTGAAATCGATCTTCTCGCCGTTCACCATGCGGTTTTGCGAGGCATGCATCACTGCGGCGCGCTGGTCCTCGGCGACGGCGGCGGCATCCCACAACAGCCGCCCGATCAAGGTCGACTTGCCGTCATCGACCGAGCCGCAGGTCAACAGGCGCAGCATGGCCCCGCTCTCCGGGGCCGCCCCGTGCTCCGGCGTCGGCCTGACGGCGATCTCTTCTCTCAGCGCAGCCATATGCATCAGAAGTAACCCTCGCGCTTCTTCATCTCCATGGCGCCGGCCTGATCGTGGTCGATCAGCCGCCCTGCCCGCTCTGAAATCTTGGCCCGCAGCGTCTCCGCGACCACGGCGTCGATATCGCTCGCGTCCGACTCCACCGCGGCGGTGAGCGGCCAGCAGCCAAGCGTACGGAAACGGATCTGCCGGATCTCGGGCCGCTCGCCCGCCTCGAGCTTGATGCGCTCGTCATCGACCATGATGAACTGGTCGCCCCGCTTCACCACGGGACGCTCGGCGGCGAAATAGAGGGGGACGACGTCGAGTTGCTCCAGCGCGATGTAGCGCCAGACGTCGCCTTCGGTCCAATTGGACAGCGGGAATACGCGCACGGTATCGCCCTTACCGAGGCGCCCGTTGAGGAGGTTCCACATTTCGGGCCGCTGGCGGCGCGGCTCCCAGCGATGCCCGGGGGCGCGGAAGGAGAACACGCGCTCCTTGGCGCGGCTTGCCTCCTCGTCGCGGCGGGCGCCGCCAAAGGCGGCATCGAAGCCGCCGGCGTCGAGCGCCGCCTTCAGGGCCTGGGTCTTCATGATGTCGGTGTAGACGGACGGCGGATGGTCGAAAGGATTGATGCCGCGGGCAAGGCCGTCGTGGTTGGTATGCACGATGAGATCGAGGCCGAACTCACGCGCGGTCTTGTCGCGAAACGCGATCATGTCCCGGAACTTCCAGGTGGTGTCGATGTGCAATAGCGGGAACGGCGGCTTGGCCGGCCAGAACGCCTTCCGCGCGAGATGCAGCAGCACCGTGGAGTCCTTGCCGATGGAATAGAGCAACACCGGCGAGCGGAATTGCGCCGCCGCCTCGCGGAAGATGTGGATGCTCTCGGCTTCGAGCAGCTTTAGATGTGATACGAGCGCCGTCATGCAGCCTTCCCCTCGCGGTGCGGGTTCATATGCAGGCCGCACTCCTTCTTCTCCTCGTTCTCCCACCACCACCGCCCGGCGCGCGGGTGCTCACCCGGCTGCACCGCGCGGGTGCAGGGCTGACAGCCGATCGACACGAAGCCGCGGGCGTGCAGCGGATTGACCGGGACGTTGTGCTTGGCGATGTAAGCGTTGAGCTCGTCATTCGACCAATCGGCGATGGGGTTCACCTTGAGCAGCGCCCGCGCCTCATCCCAAGCCGCGAGCGGCATCTCGGCGCGATTCTCCGAATGCTCGCGGCGGACGCCGGTGATCCAGCCGCGCGCGCCTTGCAGCTCGCGGTTCAAGGGCCGGACTTTCCGCACCTCGCAGCAGGATTTGCGGTTGTCGACCGACTGACGGAAGCCGAACACGCCATCGCGGGCGACGAGATCGGCGACCTCGCCAGCGTCAGGCGCGACGAGGCGGATGCGCAGACCATAGCGGATCTCGGAAAGCTCGATGGTCTCGAGCACCTCGGGGAACAGCCGGCCGGTGTCGAGGGTGAAGATGTCGATGTCGGCGTCGAACTCGGCGATGGCGTTGAGAATGGCCTGATCGTCGAGACCGAGGCTGGTGGAGAAGGCGATGCGGCCTTCGATGGCGCGCCGGACCATCGCGATCCGGTCAGCGAGGTTGCCGATGCCTTCGAGGCGGGCATTGAGGTCATCCGCGGCGTGCTTGGTGGCATCGCGGCGAAGCGGCGACGGGTTGCGGAAGCCCGGCTGATAGATGCGCGGATGCTGCGTCAGGGCGCCATGCCAGGTGTCGACGTCGTTGGCGTCGGTGATCTCGGCGGTGTCGAAGCCCGAGCGCAGCAGGAATGGCGCGAGATCGGGAATGAGATAGCCGACGGCTCTGACCTCGCCGCCAAAGCCGTGGCGCTCCCTGAGCAGTACCGCGAGCGAATGACCGCGGCCGTCGCCGAAATTGGGGAAGTTGATGGCGACGATGCCGCCATCGGCCGCAGCAGCCGCGAGCGCGCCGGCATCGGCGGTCGGTTCGAGCATCACACCCGGCTCTCGACCCTCGGGCCGAAGCGTTCCAGTGGTCAAGTCAAGCAGCGCCATAAAGAGCCTCTTTGAACGGTGCCGCGCCGATCCGGCGCCAGGTGGCGATGAAGTCTTCGCCGTCGAGCCGGTTGGCGAGATAGGTCGAGACGATGGTGTCGATGGCGTCAGGCACGGCCTCGGCCCTGAAGCCGGGGCCGATGATGGTGCCGACGGCAGCGTCGTCCTTGGGGCTGCCGCCGAGCGAGATCTGATAAAGCTCGGTGCCTTTCTTGTCGACGCCGAGAATGCCGATATTGCCTGAATGGTGATGGCCGCAGGCATTGATGCAGCCGGACATGTTGAGCCGGAGCGGGCCGATCTCCTCCAGGCGCCTCGGATCGGCAAAGCGCTTGGCGATCTCCTTGGCGATCGGGATCGAGCGGGCATTGGCGAGATTGCAATAGTCGAGGCCGGGGCAGCAGATCATGTCGCCGAGAAGCTCGCTGTTGGCAGTGGCGAGGCCGGCTCGAGCCAGCTCGTCGTAGAGCTTCGGCAGATCGGACCGGGCGACGTGCGGCAGCACCAGGTTCTGGGTGTAATTCACCCGCGCTTCATTGCGGCTGTAGCGCTCGGCGAGATCGGCGACGAGGTCCATGGTGTCGGAGCTCGCGTCTCCCGGCGTCCGGCCCGGCTCCTTCAGCGAGATGGTGACGATGGCGTAACCCGGCACGCGATGGGTGCGAACGTTATGCTTGAGCCAGGACGCAAAGACCGGATCGGTGATGCGCCGCTGCTCGACGCCCTCATCCTTGATCGGGCGCGGCGCGAGGTTCGGCGGCGTGAAATAGGAGGCGATGCGCGCATATTCCGAGGCGGGCAGGTCGACGGCGTGCTTGCGCGTCGCCTCCCAGTCGGCTTCGACCTCATCACGGAATTTGTCGATGCCGAGCTGATTGACGAGGATCTTGATGCGCGCCTTGTTCAGATTGTCGCGGCGCCCGTGCAGATTGTACACGCGCAGGATCGAACTCGATGTAGGACAAAAGGTGTTCCTTTTTCAGGAACGGCCTGATCTCCTGACCGACATAAGGGGTGCGGCCCATGCCGCCGCCAACGAACACGCGGAAGCCGTTCTCGCCTTGAGGCCCGCGTACGATGCGAAGGCCGATGTCATGGAAGGCGACGGCGGCGCGATCCTCGGCGGCGCCCGAGACGGCGATCTTGAATTTCCGCGGCAGCCAGCTGAACTCGGGATGCAGCGTCGACCATTGCCGCAGCACCTCGCACCAGGCCCTCGGATCCTCGAGCTCGTCGTGGGCCGCCGCCGCGAACGGGTCGGCGGTGACGTTGCGCACGCAATTGCCGCTGGTCTGGATGCAATGCATCTCCACCTCGGCCAACGCGGCGAGGATGTCGGGGACATCGACGAGCTTGACCCAGTTGAACTGAAGGTTCTGCCGGGTGGTGAAGTGGCCGTAGCCGCGATCGAAGCGCCGGCCGATCATGGCGAGCTGGCGCAATTGGCGCGGGCTCAGCACGCCATAAGGAATGGCGATGCGGAGCATATAGGCGTGAAGCTGGAGGTAGAGTCCGTTGCGAAGCCGTAACGGCCGGAACTCTTCCTCGGTCAGCTTGCCGAGCGAGCCTGCGCTCGACCTGCTCGCGGAATTGGGACACGCGCTCGCGGACGAAGGCGTGATCGAACTCATCATAGCGGTACATCGTACCAATCCTTGGTCAGTGTCGTGCGGTGCGCGGCGCGGATACGTTCGCGCACGGAAAGTGCTGCGGGGGTGCCGTCCTCGACGGCAACCGCCATCGGATAGGTGGCGACCACGCGGCGCTCGGCGACGGCCTGGGCGGCCTCGCTCTCGAGCGCCTTGATCTCGTCCTCGGTCACGGCGACGCGGGCGCGGGCCAGGTCCTCGACCCAGCTGCCGTCGGAGGCAAGGTAGACGACGACGCCGTCGGTGAGGCGATTGGCGGTGATGACCTCAGGCATAGGCGCGCCTCACTTCCGCGAGCGAGAGCACATCCTCGACGACGCCATGGGCAGGCAGGCCCGCGACCTCGCCAAAGACGAGGATGGCCGGGCTGTTCAGGCCGAGGCGCGAGGGGTCGGCCGCAAGTTCGGCGACCGTGGTGGCGACGCGGCGCTCATTATCGCGGGTCGCGTTCTCGACGGCGATGACCGGCGTGGCGGCGCTCCAGCCAGCGTCGAGCAAGCGCGTGGCGATCAGGCCGGCCGTCGAGACGCCCATATAGACGACGAGCGTGCTCTTGCCGCGACCAAGTGCTCCGAGATCGAGATCGGAGAAGCTCGGCTCGGTGCCGCTCGCATCGTGACCGGAAACGAAGGTGACGCTGTGGGAGATGTCGCGGTGGGTCAGCGGGATCTGCAAGCTTGCGGCGGCAGCGAGGCCCGCGGTGATGCCGGGCACGATCTCAACCTCGATGCCGGCCTCGCGCAGCGCGGCGATCTCCTCTCCGGCGCGGCCAAACACGAGCGGATCGCCGCCCTTCAGCCTGAGCACGGTCTGGCCGGCGCGCGCGCGCGCGATCATCAGCGCCTCGATCTTGTCTTGGGGAACGCTGTGCGCGCCTTTGGCCTTGCCGACCGGGATGAGCTCGGCCTCGCGGCGGGCATGATCGAGCACACCATTGCCGACCAGGCGGTCATAAAGGATGACGTCGGCCGCTTTCAGCGCCCGCACCGCTTTCAAGGTGAGGAGCTCGGGATCGCCCGGGCCGGCACCGACCAAGAGCACGCGGCCGGGCGCGGCGCCGCCCTTGACCGCGGCTTCGATCGCCTCGGCGATGAGGCGGCGGGCTTCGCCGTCGTCGCCTGAGAGCGCAGCCTCGCCCACGGCGCCGTCGAACACGCCTTCCCAAAACCTGCGGCGGGCGCGGCCTTGGGGCAGCCGCTCGGCCACGGAATCGCGGAACTCGCCGGCGAGACGCGCCAGCGCATCGAGCCGCGGATGCAATTCGCGCTCGAGCCAGGCGCGAAGGCGCTGGGCGAGGACGGGTGCGGCGCCCGAGGTGCCGATGGCGACCGTCACCTCGCCGCGATCGACGATGGCCGGCATGGAGAAGCTGCAAAGATGCGGGCGGTCGGGAACATTGACGGGGACGCCGAGCGCGCGCGCGATGGCCGAGACGCGCGCATCTTCATCGTCATCGCCCGTGGCGGAGATAACCAACGGCCGGCCGCGCACCTGATCGACGCCGGGAAGCGGCGCAATCACGGCGACACGGCCTTCGGCTGCGAGGGCGTCGAGCTCGGGCACGACCTCGCCCGCGGCGACATCGACAATCGCCGCACGCTTCAACAGGAGCCGCGCCTTGATGGCGGCAAGCTCGCCGCCGCCAACAACCAGAGGCGGCTTGCGGTCGAAGCTGACGAAGATGGGAAAGCTCCGCATGGCCTCAGCTCCCCACCGCGAGGCGCGCCTACGGGCGCATCGGCAAGGCTCTCGGGCGCGAGCTCGATCTCGAGCCCGTCGAGCTCCTCCGACATGATGATCTGGCAGCACAGCCGCGAGCGCTCGTCGACGTGAAAGGCGCCGTCGAGCATCTCCAGCTCCTCGTCGCTCGCGCGCGGGCAGCTTCGACAGCCATTTCGGATCGACCCACACATGGCACGTCGCGCAGGCGCAAGCGCCACCGCATTCAGCCTTGATGGGCAGACCCCAGTCGCGGATGACCTCCATGACCCGCCAGCCGTCAAGCGCCTCGAGGCGATGGGTCGGTCCCATCGGGCATACGCACTTTGAGAAACATGGTCAGGCCACCTTCGCCAGACGCCGGTGGCCGACATTCAGCCGCGCGAGCTCGGACCAGCACACCGCCAACAAAGCCGTTGGCCAAGCGCCGTTCATACCGTCATCGGATGTCGCGCCAGAGGTCATTGCCCGGTCCGCCGAAAATCCTGTCGCCCGCTACGTAGCCCTAATGTAATGAAAAATGATTCCACGAGGAAGCGGTTCCACGGAAAAAGCTGCAAATTGGTTCCTGATATCGCTTGTTTAGAGAAATATTTTCTAACACCCCCGACACCAGCCATAGCGCCACCGTCCCTCATCCGCTTCGCGCAAATTCATTCCACTGCTCCGCTTGGGGAAGAGGGCGCCGAAGCGGTGCCAGGCAACGGGTTAGCCACGTTTCACCAAGGCGTCGCGGATGTCCTCGAGCAGCTGGACCTCGCGGGAAGGCGGCGGCTCGGTCTGTGGCGCCTCCTCCTGTTTGCGGCGGAGCCGGTTCATCGCCTTGATGGCCATGAACAGGACGAAAGCCACGATCAGGAAGCTGATGCAGTTATTGATGAACACCCCGATATTGATGGTCGGCGCTCCGGCCTGGCGCGCCGCCGCCAGCGAAGCGTAGTCCTTGCCGTTGAGAGCGATGAAGATGTTGCTGAAGTCGACGCCGCCGGTGACGACGCCGATCGGCGGCATGATGATGTCGTCGACGAGAGACTTGACGATGATCGAAAAGGCGGCGCCGATGATGATGCCGACCGCCATGTCGACGACATTGCCCCGCAGGGCAAACTCCTTGAATTCGTTCAGCATTGCTGCAGCCTCTCCTGTCCAGGTCCAAAGCTTGCCACGTTTGGGCGGCAATCGAAACCGAGGGAGGTGAAGAGGCCCGCCTCCCTGAGCCACTGAGGCGGGGCTCCCTAGGCCCAGTTTGCAAGCCAGGCCCCAACTGGTAACTGCTTGGGTTCCAAGGGAGGATCGCAGCGAGGCCGGCACAGACCGGTCCGCCGAACCTTGAGGAGGGTGCGTCGGTGTCGGAGCAGCCTGGTCGCGATCGTCATCGGCGTCGGACGGCGCTGCTCGCCGCGTTTTCCGTGTTCATCGCGGTTGGTGCCGTCGCCGCCGTGGTCGCTGCCACCGACAGGCTCGACGAGTTCGGTTTCCTGCGCTTCCCGCTTGGCTTCTATCTCCTGGCGCAGGGCCTTCTGATCGGGATCGTTGCCGTCTGCTTCTGGTCGGCCGGCGCGCAGGAGCGCATCGACAGGGCCTTCAGCGAGAGCGAGGAGTTCTGACCCCCATGCCGGCCGCGATCGCGCCTGCGTCAAGTGAACCCGCATCTCGGCGCCTATTACGGCATCGTCACCAGCGCGGTGGTGTCGCTCTTGATCTGTCTCGCCATGTTCGAGCAGTTTGGCTGGTCGCGACGCGCGCTGGCCGAGGCTCTGATCGTTGTTCCCCTCGGGCTCTATCTCGCCATCGCGCTCGGCGCGCGGACGCTCAACGTCGAGGATTTCTTCGCCTCAGGCCGGCGGGTGCCGCCGGTCTATAACGGCGCCGTGCTTGCCGCGGTGCTGATCGGGGGCGCGGGCTTCTTCGGCTACACCGGCACTTTGTTCTTCCTCGGCTTCGACGGCCTGGCGATCGGGCTCGCCTGGACCACCGGGCTTCTCCTCGCCGGCCTCTTGTTCGTGCCCTATCTGCGCAAGGCCGGCGCCTACACCGTTCCCGCCTTTCTCGGCCAACGGTTCCGCTCGCGGACCGTGCGCGTGGTCGCTAGCCTGTTGCAGCTTCCCTCGGCGGCGCTGCTGCTCGCCGCGGAAATCAAGATCGCCGCGCTGATGGCCGCTCTGTTCCTGGCCATCTCCTACCAGCTGGCGGTGGCGGCGGTCGCGGTGATCATCACCTTCATCACCATCATCGGCGGCATGCGATCGCTGACCTGGAGCGCCACGGCGCAATTCATCGTCGGCGCCATCGGCCTTGCCATTCCCCTGATCATCGTCTCGGTGCTGATGACCAATTTGCCGACACCGCAGCTCACCTATGGCGAGATGTTCGCGCCGCTGACGCGCTCCGAGACCATCGCCGGCATCTCGCCGTCGGCGCCACAGCAACTGGCAATGGCACTCCCGGCCGAACAGCTCAAGCCCAGCACGAAGCCATTCTTGCAGCCCTTCGGCGCCGTCAGCCGGATCGACTTCGTCACCCTGTTCCTCTGCCTCACCCTGGGGACGGCGGCCCTGCCGAGCCTGCTCGTGCGCAGCGGCGTCACCGGCTCGGTCGCCGATCAACGCCGATCGGTCGCTTGGGCCGCCTTGTTCGTGGCATTGTTCGCCGCGAGCGCGCCCGCGATCGCCGCCTTCGTCAGGCTGCTCATGTTTCAAGACATCGCCCAGGCGCCGGCGAATGCGCTGCCGTCGTGGCTCAACGATCTCAATCTCTACCGGCTGATCCTGATGCAAGACGCCAATGGCGACGGAACCATCGAGGCTTCGGAGTTGCTTGTCGCCCGTGATGGCATTGCGCTGGCGTTGCCCATGGCGGCGCGGCTTCCTTTCGTCTGCACCGTCCTCGTTGCCGCCGGGGGCATGGCCGTGGCGCTCGCGGCGGCCGCATCTCATCTCTTCACCATTGCCGGCAGCGTGGCCGAGGACGTCGTCATCCGTCTCGCCGACCCGCAGGGCGAGGTGTTGCCGCGCCTGATGACCGCGTGGATCGTGATCGCCGCGACCGCGGTCGGCGCCGCCGTGTTCCTGGCCTTTGCCAATATCGATTTGATGCATGCCGGCATCCTGGCGCTCAGCTTCGCAGCGGCAACGTTCTTCCCGGTGCTGCTGCTCGCAATCTGGTGGCGACGCTGCACCTGGCTCGGCGCCTTGCTGGCGCTCGGGCTCGGCTTTAGCGTCGTGCTCGCGGAGATCCTGTTCGGCGCCAGGCTTGGCTCGAGTTACGGTCACTTGACCACGGTCATCGCCGCTTTGATCGGTGTCGCTCTCGGGCTGATTGCCGGCCTCGATCGGCAGCCTGCTCGGACCGCAGCCTTCGGGGGCTGAGGCGAATTACTTCGACGAGCTGCGCGATCCCGGCGGCGAAGCCTTGTACGACAGGGCCCGTCAGCGCTCGACCACAGCCGCGCAATGAGCCACAACAGTCGGTATGAATGATCGTCCCTATGCTGTCGGAGAGCGTCTCGGCCTCTTTCCGGAAATCGCCCCCTACCGCACCGGGCGGCTCAAGGTGTCTCCCGCGCACGAGCTCTATTACGAGGAATGCGGCAATCCCGACGGCAAGCCCGCGGTGTTGCTTCATGGCGGACCGGGCGGCGGCTCCACGCCGATCATGCGCCGTTACCACGATCCCTCCCGCTACCGCATCGTGCTGTTCGACCAGCGCGGCTGCGGCCGGTCGACGCCCCATGCGAGCCTCGACGAGAACACCACCTGGCATCTCGTCGACGACATCGAGCAGCTGCGCGAGCATCTCGGCGTCGAACGCTGGCAGGTGTTCGGCGGCTCGTGGGGCTCGACGCTCGCGCTTGCCTATGCCGAAACCCACCCCGAGCGCGCCTCGGAACTCGTGCTCCGAGGCATCTTCACGCTCCGGCGGGCCGAGCTCGAGTGGTTCTACCAGGATGGCTGCAGCTGGATCTTCCCCGAGGCCTTCGAGGACTATCTCCGCCCAATCCCTGCGGCCGAGCGCGCCGACATGATCTCCGCCTATTACCGGCGGCTCACCGATCCCGACCAGGACGTTCAACTCGAGGCGGCGCGGGCCTGGAGCGCATGGGAGGGAAAAACCCTGTCGCTCTTGCCCGACGTGGAGCGCGTCCGCCGCTTTTCGGAAGATGCCTATGCCCTCGCCTTCGCCCGCATCGAATCCCACTACTTCGTCAATGGCGGCTTTTTCGATGCCGACGATCAGCTGATCCGGGCGGCCGACCGGCTCGAGGAGATCCCGGGGGTCATCGTGCATGGCCGCTACGACGTGGTGACGCCAGTCAAGATTGCCGTCGATCTCGCCAAAGCTTGGCCGCGGGCGGATCTCCGCATCGTCGCCGATGCCGGCCACGCCATGACCGAGGCCGGCATCGTGCACGAGCTGGTCGCGGCCACGAACCGCTTCGCGCGGGCGTGAGAGGATCAGTCTGAGGCGCCACTGGAGCGGCCGAGGAAGCTCAGCGCAATGGTGCGCCGATGCGGCGCCACGCGGTGCTCGATGAGGTAGATCCCCTGCCAGGTTCCGAGGGTCATGCGCCCGCGCATGACCGGGATGGAGAGGCTCACGTCCGTCAGCATCGACTTGACGTGGCTCGGCATGTCGTCGGCGCCCTCTTCTTCATGGGCGTAGTGGTCGCCCTCGGGAGCCAGCGTCTCGAGCACCGCCATCAAATCGCGGCGCACATTGGGATCGGCGTTTTCCTGAATCGTGAGCGACGCCGAGGTATGACACACGAAGACGGTGACAAGACCCTCGTCGGCGCCGATCGAGGCGAGCCACCCCTCAACCTCCGGGGTGATATCGGTGAAGCCCTTGCCGCGCGTCGCCACGCGGAGCATCTCGCTCGCTTGGGTGAACCCGGCCATGGCGGTCAGACGCTTGCCATGCCGGCGGCGCTTTCACCCGCACTCACAGCATCCGTTCCGGGTCCTGCCGCTTCAGCTCCCGCACCATGTCCTGCAGCCGGCGCATGATCTTGTCGGCGAGCGCGTTCATCTCCTCGAGGTTGACGCCCGGAATCTGGATCGACGGGCCGACGGGGCGCGCCTTTTGCGCTTCGAGATCCGCCTCGGCCTTGGCCAGCCTCTGCTTCAGCGCTTCGGTTTCCTTGTTGAGGCGCTCGATCTCCTGCTTCAGCGCCGAAAGGTCGTCGGTGACGCCTGCGCAAGCCCAGCCGCCGAGGCTCTGGCGGCACAGCGAGAGCGCGCCAGTGGCGGTGTCGAGGCGCAGGAAGTTGCTCCCGGCCGGCGCGAGGGTATAGCGGCCCGGTTCATCATCGGCGAAGGAGGGACTTGCCGCCGCGGCCAGCAGCAAGGGAACGACGATGGCCGCAAATTTTCGGTTCATGGCGTTGCCTCCCGAATTGGGACCCGCTCGGCATCTCGCGCGCCGCGAAGAGGCGCGGCGAGCTCCTCCGGACTCTCTGCGGTTTTGCTCCAAATCTCAAGCCGATCGTGCCGAAACAGGCCGGGGTTTAACCCAAAATTTACCGCAACTTGCCACGGTGGTCATCACCCGTTCGGTGGCGCGTCGGCACAAGACCAACCCCACGACCAAGCGGCCCATCGAACAGGGCGTCACTCCTCAGGGGAACGGGATGGCTCCGGAACCAAGTTGGCAGCTGAGCAACGCCGAAACCGGCGCCGGCGCTCCCTTTTCCGATCAGGAATCGATCGAAGGCCTGTTGCGCCGCCTGATCCAGCGCGTCGAGGAGAGCGAACGCCGTTATGACGAGGCCCTTGGCGAGCTCCATGCCCGCCTCGACCGGCTGTCGCAGACCCCGAAGGGCGGCGGCGGCGCCGTCTCTCCCGAAGAGGCCGAGACGCTCGAGCGGCTGCGCGAGCAGTTGAGCGGCCTCGCCCGGCGCCAGCAGCCGGCGCCCGAGCCAGTCACCGATCACTTCGCCGCCCTGGACAAGGCGCTCGCCGAATTTCGGGCTGTTGCCGCCGGCTTGGCGGCAGCGGAACCCGGCGTGCTGCCGCCGCGGCCGCAAGCCGCGAGCGAGCCTCTCGAGGCATCTCCCGCTTCCGACTTCCCCTTCTCCATGCCGGCGCCGGAGCCCGACCTCTCGGTGCCGTCCGCGCCGCCCTCCTTCGCCGGCGAAGAGGATCTCGATCAGCGGCTGATCGACATGGCGCAACGTCTCGAGCATTCGGTCGGTGGTCCCGCGCCCGCCGCCGCAATCGAGACGCTCAATGCGCGCATGGATGAGCTTGCGGCGACTTTCGAGGCGGCCCTGCAGCAAAGCCCGAAGCTCGAGAGCCTGCACCGGCTGGAACGCCAAATTGGCGATCTGGCGCAGCAACTCGGGCGCGCCGAGCAGCATATCGCCGCGCATCGGCGTCGTCGAAAGCCAACTCCAGTGGCTGGTCGAGCGGGTGCGACAGGCCCCGGCAGAGATGGAGGGCCTCGCCAGCAAGGCCGCGACCGACGCCGCCCGCCTTGTCGCCGAAGCGCACGGCAAGCCGAGCGCGGCGGAGCGGCTCGAGGTCCTGCACCGCGATCTCGTGGCCATGAACGAGCGGGGACGCGTCACCGACGACCGCATGGTCGACACGCTGGAGGCGATGCACGCCTCTTTGCAAGGGCTTGCCGAGCAATTGGAGCGGCCCGAAGCCCCGGCATCCCCGAGCCAAGCCCCCTTCCATGAGCCGACAGAGCAAGGCGTGCCTGATGGCATGGCGCCCGCCGGTGGTGACGCGATGAGCAACGAGGACGAGCACTTGGACTCCCTCCGCGATCGCCTCGCCGCCTCGGATCACGGCTTCGACAGCGGCCGCGCCGATGTTACCGTTCGGCCGCGCCAAGCGAAGCAATTTCGGAGAAGCAGCGGTCGATTTCGACGAGATGGATGCGGCTCGGTTGGGCATGACGACCGCCGAGATGTCTTTCGATTCGATGGAGGACCTGGTCGCCGCCGCCCGCCGCGCGGCGCAAGCCGCTGCCGCGCGCGCCGAGGAACGAAGCGCTCGGCGCCCGCGACGCGAAGAGGCTGCGCACAGCGCCAGTCGGGGGGGCGAGCCTGAACGCCGCACGCGGTCTTTTCTGATGGTCATCGCGGCGTTACTGCTGATCATCAGCGCCGCGCTGCTTTATAGCCGGCTCCAGTCGAAGCCCGACTTCGGCGCGGCACCGCCGGTGGCGGAGCAAAGCGCGCTTCCGCCCGGAATCGGGATCGCGCCCGCGCCTTCGCCGTCACCTTAGGCCGGGCAGCGCGTCGGCGCATCTCGGAGTGCAGCATCGGCGCAACGGAAGCATGACAAATTCGTAAGGCGGGCCGGAACGCATTGACAGCGCCGCGCCCGCCGAACACCTTGCAAAAAGAACAAAAAATCAACGCGCCGGAGCCGATGCTTCAGGTTTATCTCCCGGTTGCCGAGATCTCCGTGAACGTCCTGGTCATGCTGGGGCTTGGCGCGGCGATTGGCTTCCTGTCGGGCATGTTCGGCGTCGGCGGCGGCTTTCTCCTGACGCCGCTGTTGCTGTTCTCCGGCATCCCTCCGGCCATCGCCGTGGCGACCGGCGCCAATCAGATCGTCGCCTCTTCGGTGTCCGGCGGGCTGGTGCAGTGGCGGCGCGGCAATATCGACTTCCGCATGGGTTGGGTGCTGATCGCCGGCGGCGTGGTCGGCGCCTTTGCCGGCGTCTTTTTAGTCAAGCTCCTGAGCCGGCTCGGGCATGCCGGCGTCTTCATCTCCCTCGTCTACGTCATCTTTCTCGGCGTGATCGGCTCCTTGATGTTCATGGAGAGCCTGCGCGCCATCCTGCGGTCGCGTGCCGGCAAGCCGATCCGCAAGCGAAAGCCCGGCGAGCACACCTGGATCCATGGCCTTCCCCTCAAAATGCGGTTTCACCGCTCGCGGCTTTACATCAGCGCCATCCCGCCTCTCGTGATCGGACTTACCGTTGGCCTGCTCGCCTCGGTGCTCGGCGTCGGCGGCGGCTTCGTCGTCGTGCCGGCGATGATCTATCTGCTGAGGATGCCCACCAACATCGTGATCGGCACGTCGCTGTTCCAGATCATCTTCATCACCGCGATCGTCACCCTGCTCTACGCCACGCTCAGCCAGACCCTCGACGTTGTGCTTGCCTTCATTCTCATCGTCGGCGGCGTCATCGGTGGGCAGTTCGGGGCCAATGCCGGACAACGGATGAAGGGCGAGCATCTGCGGATCATCCTTGCGCTCATGGTGCTCGCGGTCTCGATCAGGCTTCTGATCGGGCTCGTGGTGACGCCCGAGGATCTCTACAGTCTGGCGCCGGTCGGAGTTGGTGTGTGATGACGCAGAAGACTGGTCATAGCCTTTGCCGCCGTCATGCTGCCGATGCCGGCGCTCAGCGCCGTGGCCGCCGACGCGCCGCGTTCGGAGCAAGTGCAATCGGATCTCTCCACGCGCGAAATTTCGATCCAGTCGAACTTCAACGGCGCCAACATCGTGCTGTTCGGATCGATCGACTTCAGCCGGGCGCCGTCGCCGGAGCAAGGCGCTTATGACGTGATCATGGTCATCAGCGGCCCGAGCAAGCCGATGGTGGTGAGGCGCAAGGAGCAGATCGCCGGGCTTTGGGTGAACGGGCCGTCGCAGACCTTCTCCTCGGTGCCAGGCTTTTACGCGGCGCTCGCGTCGCGGCCGTTCCGGGCCATCGCCTCGGAAGAGACCCTGAAGAGCCTCAAGATCGGCTTCAGCTACATGGATCTCGGCAAGGCCGAGCCGCCGGAGCCTCCCGGCGACGGCGCCTTTCGCGCCAGCCTCATCCGGCTGAAGAAAGAGCACGATCTGTTCAAGGAATCCGACGATGGCGTCAGCTTCCTCGGCCGCAGCCTGTTTCGGGGCAGCGTGACGCTCCCGGTCAACGTGCCGATCGGCCGCTACACCACGGAGGTCTACCTGTTTCGCGGCGGCAAGCTGTTGAGTCAGAGCCAAAGCAGCCTGCAAGTCCACAAGGCCGGATTCGAGCGCGTGGTCTACGCGCTCGCCTTCCAGCGCCCGTTTCTCTACGGGATCCTGGCGGTGCTCGTCGCCGTCGCCACCGGCCTCGCGGCCTGGACGCTGTTCAGGAAGGATTGAGCGTCAATCCGGCAGCAGCATGCTCGCCTGCATCGGATAGACGCCGAGCTTGCCGGTCATCCACGCTTTCAGCCGCTGCCAGAGAAACAGCGGACCGAAGGCCTCGTCGAGCACGTTGAGGCCGCCGGCATAGGCGCCGAAGGCCGGCATCACGAGCCTCATGCCGTCGGTGGCGAAGCACCGCCGCCGGATCACTTCGCCGCGCCGCGCGATCCGCGCCACGGGATGCAGGTGCCCGGCGATCTCCGCGGCCTGGCGTTCCAGCGACGGCTGGTGGCAAAGGGTGATGCCGCCGATCCGGAGCGAGCGGCAGACGAAGCCGCCGACGCTGTCGGGCAGAACCGGGTCGTGGTTGCCGAGGATCCAATACCAATCGCGGCCGCGCTGGAGCGCGACCAGGTGCTCGAAATCGCTCGGAGCCAGGCGTCCAGCGAGCTCGCTGCGGTGGAAGCTGTCGCCGAGAGCCACGACGCGCTGGGGCGCGAAGGCCTCAAGGCAGGCAGAGAGGCGTTCGAGGGTATCGCGCGTGTCGTAGGGCGGCAGCACCATGCCTTTAGCGGCGAACGCCGCGCCCTTTTCCAGGTGCAGGTCGGCGACGATCAGGGTGTCTTCCGCCTCCCAATAGAGCGCGCCCGCGGCGACCGGCGAGAAGGTCTGCCCCATGAGTTCGATGGGCGCGACGTGGGAAGACGCGTCGGTTGAACCGTCAGACCTCAAGCGCAGCATGATCCCCCATGGCTTCTGCTATCAGTTCCTCCACGGCCTCGCGCATCAGCGCCTCGCTGGCATCGCCCGGCACGCGCTCGCGACCGATCTCAAGCATGGCCGGCACCGCAAGCGGCGAGACCCGTGTCAGGGGAATATGCCTGATTCTTCCGCGAATTCGCCGCAAAAAGCCGCCGAGCCGGCCGACATCGATGAGGCCTGTTGCCGCGTCGGCAAACGCCGCCTGAAGCAAGATGTGGTCGGGCTCGTGCTGGCGCAGCACATCATAGATGAGGTCCGAGGACACCGTCATCTGCCGCCCGGTCTTTTCCTGCCCCGGATGGCGGCGCTCGATCAGCCCGGCGATGATGGCGCAAACCCTGAAGGAGCGCTTCATCAAGCTCGATTCGGCAAGCCAGGCGTCGAGATCGTCGCCGAGCATGTCCTCGTCGAACAGCGTGTCGAGATCGAGTCGGCCATTGCGCACCATCTCACCCATTTCGCCAAGGCCCCAGACGGCGAGTGCGTATTCGTTGGCGACGAACCCGAGTGGCCGCGCGTGCAGCCGTTCGAGCCGGCGCGTGAGCAGCATGCCGAGGCTCTGATGGGCCAAGCGCCCCTCGAACGGGTAGCAGACGAGGTAGTGCTTCAGCCCACGCGGGAAGGTCTCGACCAGAATTTCGTCGGGGCCCGGCACCACGGAGACCTCGCTCTGGATGCGCAGCCAGTCCGAGACCTGCTCGGGCAGCCGCTGCCAGTGGTCCTCGTCGGCAAGGAGGCGGCGCACGCGGTCGGCGAGGTAGGTCGAGAGCGGGAACTTGCCGCCGTCGTAAGACGGAACCTTGGGCTCTTGCACGCGCGAGCGGGTGACGATGGCGTCGGTCTCGCGCAGGCCCTCGAAGCGCAGCACCTCGCCGGCGAAGGCGAAACTGTCGCCGGGCAACAGCTGCTCGATGAACCACTCCTCGACCTCGCCGAGAACGCGGCCGGCGGCAAGCAGCGACGACGGCTTCAGCGCGCCGCCCTTCAAGCGCGCGAGCCGCACCCTGACCATCGGCGCCTCGACGATAGTGCCGACATTCAGGCGATATTGTTGGGCGATGCGGGGATGCGCGATGCGGTAGTGTCCATCGCCGGTCTCGCGGAGCTTGGCATAGCGATCATAATTGGCGAGCGCGTAGCCGCCGGTGGCGACGAAGCGCACGATCTTGTCGAAGCCCTCGCGGGTGAGGCCCTGATAAGGCGAGGCGCTCGTCACCTCGCCATAGAGCGCGTCGGGATCGAACGGCGCCGAGCAGGCCATGCCGAGCACGTGCTGGGCCAGGACGTCGAGCGCCCCCGGCCGCGACGGGGGCGTGTCCTGCGCCCCCTCCTCGGCAGCTTCGAGCGCCGCCTGGCACTCAACCACCTCGAAGCGGTTGGCCGGAACCAGGAGCGCCTTGGACGGCTCGATCGAGACGGTGGTTCGACCGGCCGATGCGCTGGGCGAGCCGGCTCGCGCCTTTCGGAGCGCCGACATTGATGACGAGATCGACATCGCCCCAGTCAATGCCGAGATCGAGGGTCGAGGTGCAGATCACGGCGCGCAATTTGCCGGCCACCATGGCCGCCTCGACCTTGCGCCGCTGGCCGACGTCCAGCGAGCCGTGGTGCAGTGCGATGGCAAGATTATCGTCGTTGTAGCGCCACAGCGCGTGGAACAGCATCTCGGCCTGGGAGCGCGTGTTGACGAACACGAGCGTCATGCGGTGCGTCTTGATCGCCTCGTAAATCTCGGGAAGGGCGTAGCGGGCCGAATGTCCCGCCCACGGCAGCTCGGCTTCGGACTGGAGGATCGCCATGTTGGCCTTGAGCCCGGCGCCGACTTCGACGATCTCGGCGAGCCGCGTGACGGTCTGGCCCTTATGGGGCACCAGGAACGCCGCGAGCTCGGACGGCCGGGCCACAGTCGCGGAGAGGCCGATGGCAATAAGATCGGGGGCCAGCATACGCAAGCGCGCGAGGTCGAGCGCCAGGAGATCGCCGCGCTTCGACGAAGCCATCGCGTGCAGCTCATCGACGATCACGGTCTTGAGCGAGCCGAACAGCGCGGCGGCGTCCGGATGGGACAGCATCAGCGCGATCTGCTCCGGCGTGGTGAGCAGGATGTCCGGCGGCTTCACCCGTTGGCGCTGTCGGCGCGACGGCGGCGTGTCGCCGGTGCGGGTCTCGATGGTGACGGGAAGGCCCATCTCCGCCACCGGCTCCGCGAGATTCCGCGCGATATCGACGGCAAGCGCCTTGAGCGGCGACACATAAAGGGTGTGGATGCCGGTCCCGCGTTCGCCTTCATTGAGGCCGATCAGGCTCGGCAGGAAGCCGGCGAGCGTCTTGCCGCCACCGGTCGGGGCGATCAGCAGGGTATCGCGGCGCGCCCGCGCGAGATCGAGCAGCCGAAGCTGATGGGGGCGCGGCTCCCAGCCTCGGGCCTTGAACCAGCCGGCGAAGGGCTCCGGCAATTGCGCCACAGGCACCGGGCGTTCGCTTCCTTCACGCAGCTTCATCGGGTCCGACCTGCTTGACCTTGCCTTCTTCATTCACCAATTGTGCTCATAGATAGGGTGCATTTGCGATTCGCGGATGCCGGGAGAAGGCAGGCGGGAGCGACATCATGGAGCGCTTTTTTGGCGGCAATCCGGGCCTGGTGCTGATCAGGCTCATCATTCTCTCGCTCGTGGTCGGCGTGCTCCTCGCCGCCCTTGGCTTCAGCCCGTTCGACATCATCGAGAGCATTCGCGAGCTGATCGCCCGTCTCTACGATCTCGGCTGGACCGCGGTCGAGAAGGCCGGGCGCTACTTCCTGCTCGGCGCCGTCATCGTGTTCCCGGTGTGGTTCGTGGCGCGGCTCGTCAAGACGCTGGGCCGCGGCAGCCGCAGCGACCTCGTCGACGTCAATTCACGCAACCGGCAGAGTTAAGTCCATTTATCTGCGCTACCGCGCTCCGCGCTGCTTGAGCGCGGAATTTTGCGCAACCGCGCTTCGGGCTGCTTGAGCGCGGACGGCTCTAGAGGATCTCCAGCACCTTCTCCGGCGGGCGGCCGATCGCGGCCTTGTTGCCGCGCACCACGATGGGGCGCTCGATCAGGATCGGATTGGCGACCATCAGGTCGATCAGGGTGTCGTCGTCCACGTCGCGATCCTTGAGGCCGAGCTCGGCATAGCGGGGCTCCCCCTGGCGGACGAGATCGCGCGGCTTGAGCCCGAGCTTGTTTAGGATGGCCTTGAGCTCCGCGGCCGTGGGTGGCGTCTTCAAATACTCAACGACGCGCGGCACGAGGCCCTGTTCTTCGAGGAGGGCGAGCGTCTGCCGCGACTTCGAGCAGCGCGGGTTGTGATAGATGGTCACGGTCATGATGCTGAGCTCCCCATGTCACGTTCGGCCCATTCTCCGGCGTCGCGGCCGATCAGAGGCTTGAGGCTTTCGATCCTGGCGTCGCCCATGGCCTTCAGCAGCGCCTGGTTGATGTCGCCGATGAGTTTCGGCCCTTGGAACACGAGGCCGGTATAGAGCTGCACCAGCGAGGCGCCAGCCCTGATCTTGGCCACCGCCGTCTCGCCGGAGTCAATGCCGCCGACGCCGATCAGCGGCACCTTGCCTTCGGTCAAGCGATAGAGGCGCGCGAGCATCCGCGTGGCGCGGGCGAAAAGCGGCCGTCCCGACAGGCCTCCAGCCTCGGCGGCAAAGCTTCGGTCGGTAAGGCCGTCGCGGGCGAGTGTCGTGTTCGAGACCACGATGCCGTCGACGCCGCGCGCCTCGATCACGCCGACGATGGCCGGGAGATCGTCGTCGGCGATGTCGGGGGCAAGCTTGACCAGGAGCGGCGGCCTCTTGCCCTGCTCTCCTCGCGCCTTCGCAACGCGCGACAAGGAGCGCATCGAGCGCGTCCGGTGCTTGCAGATCGCGCAAGCCCGGCGTGTTCGGCGAGGAGATATTGATGGTGAGATAGTCTGCCACGGCGCTCATGCGCGCGATGCCCTCGACATAATCGCCGGCGCGGTCCTCGCTGTCTCTGCCCGCGCCGATATTGACCCCGACGATCCCCGATCGCGCCCCGCCGAGCCGCCGCAGCGCCGCGTCTTGGCCGTCATTGTTGAAGCCGAGGCGGTTGATGATGGCCCGGTCCGCCGCCGAGCGGAAAATCCGGGGACCGGGATTGCCGCGTTGCGGCTTCGGCGTCAGGGTGCCGACCTCGACGAAGCCGAGGCCCATGTCGAGCAGCGGTCCGAAGACGCGAGCGTTCTTGTCGAAGCCCGCGGCCATGCCCAGCGGATTTCTGAATGTCAGCCCCCACAGCCGTTGCGCGAGGCGGGGATCGTCAGGGGCCGCGGCGCGGGGATAAATGCCAAGCTCGAGGGTGCGAATGGCGAGGTCATGCGCCCGCTCGGGATCGAGCGCGTGAAGGAGAGCCTGCCCCAAGCCGTAGAGCGCATTCATGGCAAGACCCTTCCGGGGACGCGATGGCGGCCGTCCTCTCGCAGCGGCAAAGCTTCGATCCAGAGCACATGGGCAAGGTCGAGAGGCGCATAATGGTGCGGGAACAGATCGCCGCCGCGCGACACTTCCCAGCGGAGGCCGTCCCCGAGCGCCTCGGCATCGAAGGCGAGCAAGACGAGATCATCCTGACCGGCAAAGTGCTTGGCCAACGTGCCCTCGACCTGATCGCCGCGCGAGAGATGAATGAAACCGTCGCGAACGTCGTCGGCCGAGCCATCGAACCGGCCGGCGTCCTTCGCCCGTTCAAGCAAGGCAGCTGTGCAGATTTTGTAGACCGGCTCGCCCATGGGATGCGGGGCGAGAGTAGCCTCTTCGTTGCCGTGGCAACAAGGGAGGCTGCTCCCGCTCCCGGGCCCGCAAAGGGCGTTAGTTCGGCTCCCGACGGTCTTGGCCTGACGCGCCCTCTTCCTCCGCGATTGCCTGCGAAAGCCACCAGTCCGCCATTTCGAGATGCGCCTTCATGACCTCAGGGCGAGAGGCCTCTTGAGCGCGCTGAATGAACTTCTTCGCTTCGCCAAGGTAATCCATTCCCGTCCTCCACGCGTGCCCAGCCCTTGTCCTATATGGGTTCGGGATTGACCTTCGGAAACGGCTAAGGGGCGAAAAATACTTGGAAAAGAGGCCGCATTGGCGCTTGACAGGGGCTCGCGAATGCGGTGGACCGGAGGATGCGAATAAGCCATAATTCCTACGGTTGGGTATAAATTCCGGCTATGTGGGCGCCCATGCTCACCCACAGCAAGATCTGGATTGCGATCGACGCGCTGGCGCGGCGTTACGGGCTGTCGCCTTCGGGCCTCGCCAAGCGCGCCGGCCTCGACGCTACCGCCTTCAACCGCTCCAAGCGGGTCACGCCCGAAGGCCGCCCGCGCTGGCCGACGACCGAGAGCGTCGCCAAGGTGCTTGCCGCCACCGGCGCGAGCCTCGATGAGTTCATGCACCTCCTCGACGACGAGGGCCCGGCATTGCGCAAGGTGCCGCAGCCCATCCCGCTGATCGGCCTCACCCAGGCCGGCACCGGCGGCTTCTTCGACGACGGCGGCTTTCCCGTGGGCGGCGGCTGGGATCAGATCGGCTTCCCACGCGTTGAGGACGACAACGCCTATGCGCTCGAGGTCACCGGCGACAGTATGCAGCCGCTTTACCGCGACGGGGATATCTTGATCGTCTCGCCCAATTCGACCACGCGGAAAGGCGATCGCGTGGTGCTGCGCACGACCGAGGGCGAAGTGATGGCCAAGATCCTGCTCAGACGCTCGGCAAAGACGGTCGAACTCGCCTCCTTCAACCCCGCGCATCCAAATCTCGTCTTCCCGGTGGAGCGTATCGATTGGATCGCCCGCATCGTCTGGGCGAGCCAATAATGGCAAGCCGATAGCCGAGGCGGGCCGATGAAGCTCCTCTCTCTCCTGATCTCGCTGATCCTCGGCGCCGCGGTGCTGCTCGTCTTCATCAGGCCGTGGGCCTTGAACGCGATCTTGGAGGGGCGCGGCAAGACCGTGCCGGCCGCCTCATCCTCGAGCGACACGCCGGCATTACCTCCGGAGCCGACGGTCGCGCCCACGAAGCCGGTGGAGGCGCCAGCTGCGGCCGCGTCTCCGCCTGACGCAAGACCCCCGAGCGAGGATCAGCAGAAGAAGCTGTTGCTCGCGCGGGAGCAGGCCGAGGCGGAGCGGCGTGCGGCGTTAGACGAGCAGGAGCACGCCGCGGCGGCGGCGGCGCCAAAAACCAAGCGATATTTCAGGGTGAAAGTGCGCGACGCGGGCACGCTCGAGGTTCGCTTGGCTCGTTCCAAGTCGGCGGTGATCAGTCTCGAGGGCATCGAAAGTCATGACGCCGACGGGACGTGCGAGAGAAAGGGCGGCACCAAGTGGCCTTGCGGCGCCAAGGCGCGCCGGGCGCTCACCTACTTGATCCGCGGGCGCGCCGTCGTGTGCACGCTGCCGCCCGCCGGGGAGAGCGATGCCTTCACAGCGCGCTGCGAGGTCGCGGGGGACGACCTCTCGACCTGGCTGGTGCGCCAGGGCTGGGCCACGCCGAAGGCTGGTGCAGCGTCCGCGCTCGGCGACGCCCTTGCCGCCGCCAAGAGCGACCGGCTTGGGCTGTGGGCCGGCCAGTAGCAGCCTCCACCGCCTATTGGTCGCCGGTCGTTGGATTGGCGCGGGCCGGCTGATCGATCTTGCTGGTGTCGCTTTCGGTGGTCACGCCCTGGTTCTCCCCAGAGTGAGTGCCTTCTTCCTTGCCCATCTTGGCGGATTCCTCGGCGTTGGATTTGGTTTCAGCGTCGGTTGCTGGATCGGCTTGGACCAGCAGGATATCGCTGATGGCAAGGGGCTCCGCCGGTTCCTTCGGCGTTTCGCGGGCACCCATGGTGCCGAGGGTCAGAGCGGCGGCCATGGCGGTCAGGGCTAGGCTCGGTCGGGTCATTTCGCACCTCCTGGTTTGCGCGATGATCCCCACCGAATTTCAAACCTGCGTGCAGGGTTCGTGGTTCCCTTAGCCTTCGCAGCCCTCACCCATTTCTGCCTTGATTATGGTGAACGATGGCTCGGCGGGCAGGTCAGTGGCCTTGTTTTGCGTATGACCCACGCCTGCCAGCGGCTCCGGGGTCCCTCCGCACTCCCCCCTCCGCGTCCCCGCCGGAGCCGCACCTTCGGCCGTGGCGCCACCAAGGGTCCCCGCCGAAGTCTCCCCCACGAACTCCCCGTCCGCGTTATCCACAGGCCCCGTCACGCAAAAGAGCCCGGCTTGGGGCCAAGCCGGGCTTCTTTCAACGACAAACGCCAAGTTACGCAATACCAAACTTGGCTCTTCGGGGCCGGTGCGGGGGGCGCATAGGCAGCGGGGCCGCTGCCATTCCAGCCAAGAACAAGAATGCGCGGGAGGGGCAATGGTTCCCGCCTTGGTAAAAAAAATTTCGCGCCGGAGCGAACCCCCTTCGTTCCGCCGGGCGGCTCCTCTATGGTGGCCTCGCTCGCAAGGAGAAGACTATGTCTCAATTGAAGATTTTCGGTCCGATCGCGCTCGGACTCCTCGTGTTCCTCGCCGCCTCAGGCCATCGCGCGGTCGGTGCCGGCGCCGCCGAGGACGCCAAGGGCGCGACCGAAACCTGCCGCAAGGCCGAGGTGAACCCCGTTACCGGCCACGTTTTCTGCTTCGATCCGATCGGCGCCCCGGTCGAGGCGCCACCCGCCGCGGCCGAAACGCCGTGCCGCGCCGACACCCATAGCAGCGACGCCTGGAGCTGGAGCCCGAAATGCAACCCGGAAGGCGCAACAAAACCGGCGCCGGGCGCCGAAGGCTGAGGTCAAGCGTCGCCGGCGAGTTCCCCGGTTAGTCCCCGCGCGATCAGGGCGCGGGTCTCGGGAACGCCATAGAGCTCGACGAACGATCCGAAGCGGGGCCCCTGGGTCTGGCCGAGCAGAACCTCATAGAGGGCAGAGAACCAGGCGCGCAGCGGTTCGAAACCATGCTCCTTGCCGACGGCGTAGACCTCCGCCTGGATGTCCTCTGACGCCACGCCCTCCGGCAGCTTGGCCAGGCGTTGGTCGAGATCGATCAGCGCCGCGCGCTCCATCTCGGTCGGCCCGCGATAATTCTTCTCCGGCTTCACGAAGTCATGGAAGTAGCGAATGGCGTAGCCCACGAGCTGATCGAGCAGCGGATGCTGTTCCGGCGTCGCTTCGGGGGCATAGCGGCGGATGAAGCCCCACAGCACCTCCTTGTCCTCGGAGTTCGAGGCGCTGGCGAGATTGAGCAACAGCCCGAAGCTGATCGGCATGTCGGCCTTCGGCGGCTCGCCGGAATGAATGTGCCACACCGGGTTAATCAGCTTCGCCTCCTGCTCCTCCTTGGCATAGGCGGCGAGATGGCCGACATATTCATCGACGGCGCGCGGGATGACGTCGAAATAGAGCCGCTTCGCTTTCCGCGGGCTCTGATACATGTAGAGCGAAAGGCTCTCCGGCGAGGCGTAAGCGAGCCACTCCTCGATGGTCAGGCCGTTGCCGCGCGACTTCGAGATCTTCTCGCCGTTCTCGTCGAGAAACAGCTCGTAATTGAAGCCTTCGGGCTGCTGCGCGCCGAGAATGCGGCAGATATGCCCGGACAGGCGCACGGAATCGATCAGGTCCTTCCCGGCCATCTCGTAATCGACGCCGAGGGCCGCCCAGCGCATGGCCCAATCAGCCTTCCATTGCAGCTTGCAGTGACCGCGGGTGACCGGCACCTGCGACAGCTTTCCGGTCTCGGGCTCCTTGTAGAAGATGGTGCCAGTGGCGAGATCGCGATCGACGATCGGCACTTGCAGCACCTGTCCCGAGACCGGCGAAATCGGCAGGAACGGGCTATAGGTCGCGCGCCGCTCCGGGCCAAGCGTCGGCAGGATGACATCACGCACCGCGTCGTAATGCGCGAGCACCTTGAGCAGCGTCTTGTCGAAGCGGCCCGTGGTGTAGCACTCGGTCGCCGACAGGAACTCGTAGTCAAAGCCGAAGGTGTCGAGGAACGCCTTCAGCCGTGCGTTGTTGTGCTGGCCGAAACTCGGGTGATCGCCGAAAGGGTCCGGCACCTGGGTCAGCGGCTTGCCGAGATGCTCGGCGACCATCGCCTTGTTGGGGATGTTGTCGGGAACCTTGCGCAAGCCGTCCATGTCGTCGGAGAAGCAGATCAGCCGCGTCGGTACCTTGTCCTCGGTGAGGACGCGGAAAGCGTGGCGGACCATGGTGGTCCGGGCCACCTCGCCGAAGGTGCCGATATGGGGCAGGCCAGAAGGCCCGTATCCCGTCTCGAAGATGATGGCGCCGGTCGGCTTCGGCAGCCGCTTCAGCCGGCTCAGGACTTTGCGTGCTTCCTCGAACGGCCACGCCTTGCTGACATGGGCGTAGGCCAGAAGCTCCGAGTTCACTTCGATCTTAGCCGCGCGCGCCTTGGCCCCTCGCGGCGCGGTGCTCTCCGTGGCGGGGACGCTCGCCTCCTGCTGCGGCTCGCGGGCCCGCTTGTTCGCGTCCTTGGTCTTCGCGGCGGAACCGCGGGTCTTGGCTTTGGCGGGCATGGCGATGTGGGCCGGGGGATGTGTGTCTCGCCCGACAGATTTCACAGATTTCGGCACGATGCCAGTGTTTCCGGTTGTTTCGGGCAACCATCCGCCCACTCGATGCTTGCCGGGCAAAACGCAATTCTCTACGGTCCCGCGCGGACTTAGGGTCGCTGCGCACAGGGAGTTCGATCATGACCGAGCCGTTGAGCCATCACGACGTCCTGATCTATGTGATGGTCACCATTTCGGCGGTCGATCGCACCATGAATGACGAGGAGCTCGCCCGCATCGGCGAGATCGTCTCCAATTTGCCGGTCTTCGCCGACTACGACCAAGAGGATCTGGTCAAGTCCGCCGAGGCTTGCGGCGAGATCCTCAGCGCCGATGGCGGCCTCGAGCAGGTCCTCAGACTGGTGGAGGAGCGCCTGCCGAAGAAGCTGCGCGAGACGGCCTATGCCATTGCCCTGGAGATCGCGGCCGCGGACCGCATGGTCAAGCCCGAGGAAATCCGCTTCCTGGAGCTGCTCAGCGACAGTTTGGAGCTCGATACGTTGACGACCGCTGCGATCGAGCGCGGCATTCGCGCCCGTAATATGACGCTCTAAATCCGCCGCCTCGCGGCGAGACACCCGCAGCGGTGTCCAATAACAGGCAATTTGAGCGGTCGTTTTATCGGTTTCTCTACCATTAAGGGAACTGAACGTGAGATCTGCCGGTTTTATGGGCTAGGACTGTGTCCGATCGTGGCCCTTAGGCCGCGATGAGCGTCTCAACCCAAGGAGACCATCATGCGCAAGTATCTTGTTGCGGCCGTTCTCGTGGCCGCATTCGCGACCCCCGCTCTTGCCGAGCAGTTCTATGTGGCGTTCGATCCCGCCAGTCACAAATGCACGATGATGCACAACATCCCCGGCGACAACATGAAGAACATGGGTGGCCCCTACGCCACCGAGGCCGAGGCCCACAAGGCGATGGCCAGCATGGAAGCCTGCGCGAAATAGCGTCAGGCTTTGCCAATATGCGAGCGCCCGTCAACAATCTGGCGGGCGCTCGTGCTATTTCGGAACGGACACATCGGCGAAATCGTTTGCTGATATGGTGTCCGTCCGATGCGGGCGAATGGTGTCAGGAGGAACGTCATGATGAATTGGGGTCGAGCCGAGCAAAAAGCGTCGAGATATTTGCCGGATCTGGACGCGGACGAGCTTCGCGACCAGCTCGACGATGTCCGCGCCTATCTCAAGGATCTGACCGCCTCCTTCGGCAAGGTGGCCAATCGCCAATGGGGCCGCACGCGTGGTCACGCCGCCGACACCGCTTACGAAGCCGAAGAGTTGATGAAGGACAACCTCGCCGCGTCGCTGGTGGTGGCACTCGGCGTTGGCGTGCTCGTCGGTTACCTGATCCGCCGCGGCTCGGAGTAGTCCCCCGCGCCACCGCCATGCGCCGGTTGCCGCGCCGTCGCCCGCGCGAGACGAGATGACACTTCCGAGATCGCTTGCTGCTCTCGCGGTTCCCGTCGACATCGAACCGATGGAAGCGAAGCTGGTTGAGCAGCTTCCCGAAGACAAGGATTGGCAGTTCGAGCCGAAATGGGACGGCTTCAGGTGTCTTGCCTTTCGCGCCGGGCGGGACGTCGAGCTCAAGGCAAAGTCCGGCAAACCGCTGGCGCGCTATTTCCCTGAAGTCACCGCTGCTCTCGCAGCGCTGCCGCAGAGCTGCTTCGTCCTCGATGGTGAGCTCGCCATCGTCCGCGGCGTGACCTTCTCCTTCGATGCCTTGCTGCAGCGGTTGCATCCGGCAGCGACGCGCATCGTCAAGCTCTCCGCCGAAACCCCGGCGATCCTGATCCTGTTCGACATGCTACTCGATGCGCGCGGCAACAGCCTGATCGAGGCGCCCCTGACCGACCGTCGCGCCGCGCTCGAAGCGTTCTTCGCCGCCGCCGGCGACCGGCCCTTGTTGAAGCTCTCGCCTTCTACGTTGCAGGCGAAGGAGGCGCGAGATTGGCTCCATCACGGCGGCGCCGCGCTCGACGGCGTCGTCGCCAAGCGGTTGGACGGGCCCTATCTCCCGGGCGAGCGCGCCATGCTCAAGGTCAAGCAGATCCGCACCGCCGATTGCGTCGTCGGCGGCTTCCGCTTTCGCGCCGGCAGCAAAGAAGTCGGCTCCCTGCTGCTCGGTCTCTACGACGACGAGGGCAAGCTCGATCATGTCGGCTTCACGGCGACGATCACCAATAACGAGCGCCCGGCGCTGACCAAACGCCTCGAAGCGCTGACAGCGCCGCCGGGTTTCACCGGCAAGGCGCCGGGTGGCAAGAGCCGATGGAGCACCGAACGCTCCGAAAGTTGGGAGCCGGTCAAGCCGGAGCTCGTGGTGGAGGTCGCCTTTGATCAGGTCACGGGCAACCGCTTTCGTCACGGCACCAGGCTGGTCCGCTTCCGGCCGGACAAGGCGCCGCGCCAGTGCACCTTCGAGCAGATCGCGCAAGCAGGGGCGCCGCTAAAGCTCGTGCGCAGCATGCTGAAGAGCTGAAGCCGCTCGTCATCGGCCGGTCACGGCGGCCTCCTTGCGCCAATTCCTCTTCCGCACTGGTTCAGGCGAAGCCGCGCGCAGGTTGACTCCCTTGACCAGAGCATAGATCGCCGGAATGACAATGAGCGTCAGCAAGGTCGATGACACCATGCCCCCGATCATCGGCACGGCAATGCGTTGCATCACCTCGGCACCGGTGCCGTGGCTCCACATGATCGGCAAGAGCCCCGCCATGATGGCCGCCACGGTCATCATCTTCGGTCGAACGCGCTCGACCGCGCCGGACATGATCGCCGTGTAGAGGTCGGCAGCGGTGAACGGACGTCCCTCATGCTCGCGCTGTCCCTTCAGCTCTCTTAGCGCCTGGTCGAGATAGATCAGCATCACTACGCCGGTCTCGGCGGCAACGCCGGCCAGGGCGATGAACCCGACGATGACCGCGACGGACAAATTGAAGCCGAGCCACCACATCAGCCAAAACCCGCCGACCAGCGCGAAGGGCACTGACAGCATGACGATGAGGGTCTCGGTTATTCTTCTGAAGTTCAGATAGAGCAGCAGAAAGATGATGAGGACGGTCACCGGGACAACGATCTTGAGCCGCGCCTTGGCGCGTTCGAGATACTCGAACTGGCCACTCCAGGTGGCGTAATAGCCCGGGGGAAAATCGACTTCGGCCGCCACGGCCTTTTGGGCATCCGCGACGTAGCTGCCGATGTCGCGCCCGCGAAAGTCGACGAAAACATAGAGCACGAGCTGCGCATCCTCGGTGCGGATGCTGGACGGACCCTGGGCGCGGCTGACCTTGGCGACCTCGCCGAGCGGGACCGTACCCCCATCCGGCGTCGGGATCAGAACTTGCGTGGCGATGGTCTCCGGATCGTCGCGGTAGTCGCGAGGGTAGCGGATGCTGACGGTGTAGCGCTCCCTCCCCTCCACCGTGGTGGTCACGGGCTCGGCGCCGAGGGCCATGGCAACCACGTTTTGGACGTCCGCGACCATGAGGCCATAGCGGGCGAGCTGCGGGCGGATAGGATCGACGTTGAGGTAATAGCCGCTCATGGCACGCTCGGCATAGGCGCTGGTGGTTCCAGGTACCTTGCGAATGACGGCCTCGATCTTGCGGGCCAGCGCCTCCATCTCGCCGAGGTCCTTGCCGAACACCTTGACACCGACGGGCGTGCGAATGCCGGTGGCGAGCATGTCGATGCGCGCCTTTATGGGCATGGTCCAGGCGTTAGAGACGCCGGGGAATTGCAGCGATTTGTCCATCGCGGCGATGAGCGAGTCGACGGTGATGCCCTCGCGCCATTCGCTCTCCGGCTTCAGGTTGATCACGGTTTCGATCATCTCGGTCGGGGCCGGGTCGGTCGCCGTCGACGCGCGCCCCGCCTTTCCCCACACCGACTCCACCTCGGGGAAGCTCTTGATGATCTTGTTCTGGGTCTGCAGCAGCTCGGCTGCCTTGGTGACGGAGACGCCCGGCAGGGTTGTCGGCATGTAGAACAGCGTGCCCTCATTGAGGTTGGGCATGAACTCGCTGCCGAGCTTGGAGGCGGGCCACAGGCTCGCCGCGAGAACCAATAGCGCAAGCGCGATGGTCGCCACTTTGAACCGCAGGGCCAGCTCGATGACCGGGCGGTAGATCCAAATCAGGAACCGGTTCACCGGATTGTTGTGCTCAGGCATGATGCGCCCGCGGACGAGAAGCGTCATCAAAGCCGGCACGAGCGCGATCGACAGAACCGCCGCCGCCGCCATGGCGAAGGTCTTGGTGTAGGCCAGTGGCTTGAAGAGCCGGCCTTCCTGGCCCTCGAGGGCGAAGATCGGCAGGAAGGAGACGGTGATGATGAGCAGGCTGAAGAACAGCGCCGGCCCGACCTCGATCGCAGCCTCAATCAAAACCTCAGTCCTGGGCTTGCCAGGCGGCGCGCGCTCAAGGCGCTTATGCGCATTCTCGATCATGACGATGGCCGCGTCGACCATAGCGCCAATGGCAATGGCGATGCCGCCGAGGCTCATGATGTTGGAGCTCAAGCCCAACAGCCACATGCAGATGTAGGCGATCAGAACCCCGAGCGGCAGCGTGATGATGGCGACGAGGGCGCTACGCGCATGCAGCAGGAAGATGACGCACACCAACGCGACGATGAAACTTTCCTCGATCAGGGTTCGCTTCAACGTGTCGATCGCGCGGTAGATCAGGTCGGAGCGGTCGTAGACCGTTTCGATTGTCACGCCCTTGGGCAGGCTCGGGGTAATCTTCGCAATCCGTTCCTTGACGTTCTGGATGACCGTGAGCGCGTTCTCGCCGAAGCGTTGCAGCGCAATGCCGGTGACGACCTCGCCCTCGCCGTTCAGCTCGGTGATGCCGCGGCGCTCATCCGGTGTCAGCTCGACGCGAGCCACATCCTTGAGCAGAACCGGAACGCCGCCTTCGTTCTTGACGACGATCTGTTCGAGATCGGAGAGGCTCCTGATGTAGCCGCGGCCGCGTACGACGAACTCGGTCTCCGACATTTCGACCGTGCGGCCGCCGACATCCATGTTGCTCTCGCGGATGGTGTCGCGGATCCTGGACAGCGGGATGCCGAGAGCTTGGAGCCGTCGCGGGTCGACGACGACGCTGTACTGTTTGACGAAGCCGCCGACGCTTGCGACCTCGGCCACCCCCGGTGCGTTGACGATGCCGAAGCGGACATACCAGTCCTGAATGGTGCGCAGCTCGGCGAGGCTCTTCTGCACACCCCGGACGACATATTGATAAACCCAGCCGACACCGGTGGCGTCGGGCCCCAGGCTCGGGGTGACGCCTGCCGGCAATTGTTGCGCGGCGGCGCTCAGATATTCCAGCACCCGGGAGCGTGCCCAATAAAGATCGGTGCCGTCCTCGAAGATGACATAGACGAAGGAGACGCCGAAAAACGAGAAACCTCTCACCACGCGCGATTTCGGCACGGTCAGCATTCTCGTGGTCAGCGGATAGGTGACCTGATCCTCGACCACCTGAGGAGCTTGGCCCGGATATTCGGTGAAGACGATCACCTGAACGTCGGAAAGGTCGGGGATCGCGTCGAGAGGGACGCGTGACACCGCATAGAGGCCGGCGATCGTCACGAAGATTGTGGCGAGCCCGACCAGGAAGACGTTGCGCGCCGACCAGCGGATGATTTCGGCGATCATGACGGCGGCTCCGGTTTGGCAAAGGCTTGCAGTGCCGCCTTCAAATTGCTTTCCGCGTCGATCAGGAAGTTCGCCGAAGTCACCACCTCGTCACCGACGCTAAGACCCTCCTTGATTTCGGTATAGCCATCGCCGCGGCGCCCAAGCTTGACCTCACGAGGCTCGAAGCGTCCCTCGCCTTTGGCGATGAGCACGACTTGGCGCGTGCCGCTGTCGATGATCGCGCTCGCCGGTGCGGCCGTAACCGGGCTTTCGGCGCCCGGATGGAAGACGACATCGGCATACATCCCCGGCTTCATCTTGCCATCGGGATTGGGCAATTCGATGCGAACCGACACGGTCCGCGTCTCCCGCTTCATGAGCTCCGGATAGATGAAATTGACCGCACCCTCGCGCGGTTCGTTCGGAAACGCTCTCAACGTAACGATAGCGTGCGTTCCCACCTCTATCGCTGCAATATCGGCCTCGGCAACCTCGGCAATCACCCAGACGCGAGAATGATCGGCGAGACGAAACAGCTCGTCGCCGGCCATGACGCGCTGACCCTGGATGACTTTCTTTTCGACGACATCACCGGTTGCCGGCGAAGGCCAGTCCAGCGTCCTCGGGTTGTCTTTCGTCTTGCGGACTTCGTCTATGCGGGTCTCGGGGACATCGAGGTTCCGCAATTTCTGGATCGCTCCCTCCAGGTCCTTGTTCGAATCAAGTCGGCCTTGAGCGCGCATCGCGACGATAAGGTCTACCTGCGCCAATTGAATCTGGGGGCTGTAGAAGCGGAACAGCGGCTCGCCGGCCTTGACGTGTTGGCCGGTCTTATCGACGTAGAGATCCTCGACGTAACCGTCCGAACGAACCGTCACGATGGTCAGAAGGGACTCGTCGTGATCCACCATCCCCGGCGCACGGACGGCGCGGATAAGTTTCCTGGCCTCGATCGTCTCGGTCTTGACGCCGCTGCGCTGAACCTTGTCGAGACTGAGCTTGACGGTGGTCCCGTCATCCTGCTCGTCGGCAAAGACCGGGATGTAGTCCATGCCCATGGCGTCCTTCTTCGGCACTGGAGAGGTGTCGGGGAGCCCCATGGGGTTGCGGTAGTACAATACTCTCGGCTCGGCCGCCGCGGCCGGCGTGGCCTGTTCCGCAGCGGCGGGCATCGCAATCGGTTCAAGCCGATTGACGTACCAGTAGCTGCTCGCCACTCCGGCGGCGACGCCGACGCCCAACGTGATCAGACTGCCAAGACGCCCCATAGCGCGTCTCCATGTTCCTCGTGCGTGATGGTCTGCCGAGCCCGGCGGGCTCAGCGCACAATAGCGGATCGCGAAGGCTTACGGCCTTCGCGGGGCTGCACACTCAGTGAGGTTCAGATACGGGGCGGGGGTAGAGGCGGGTTCTCGGGCGGCGTGCCGAAGGTCTCACGCACCAGTGCTGGCCGTTTCAATGCCGATGCAGTCAAGGGGACGGCAACGGGCTGGGTGATAGAGGCCGAAAGCTGGAAGCACTTGAGGACGCAGCCGGCGGAGGTGCCGCAATCGTCCATGCCCTTTTCGCAAGGCTTGCCGTCATGGCAACAGTCAGTTTGGGTGGCAGTTAGAACCGTGTCGGGCGACATGGCGCTGGCGATGCCTCCAAGCGGAAGCAACGCGACTGAGAGGGCGACTAGGCCAACCAGAAGGGCGCGAACGGTATCCATGTCTCTCAATGTCTAGCCGTGGGCAACGATCGCGGTCAAGTAACGCGAGAGTGACCAGCGAGGGGCTACCGGATTCACCGCTGAAAGCTGCCGCTTGACAACCACGGGATCGGAGCGTAACACTTAACCTCATGGTTAAGTGTCAGACCCTCTCTCTCGACCGCACCTTCGCCGCGCTGTCGGACCCGACCAGGCGCGCTCTGCTCGAGCAGCTTGGCGCCCGGCAGACGATGTCGGTGAGTGAGCTCGCGCGGCCGTTTTCGATTTCGCTCCCGGCCGTGATGAAGCATCTCGACGTGCTGTCCGATGCCGGTTTGATTTCCCGCACCAAGACCGGGCGCGTCGTCGCTTGCGAGTTTCAGGCAGCGCCCATGGAAGACGCCATGAATTGGCTCAACCGTTATCTGAGAATTCTGGTCCGAACAACTCGATCGTCTCGCCGCTTTCGTGGAGGAAGAGTCATGCCCGCCCAAGCCAGCCTCGCCGTCAAGCCTAGCCTCACCCTCAAACGTCGTCTCAATGCGGCGCCCGAAAAAGTCTACGCGGCGTGGACGGAGCCCGAAAAGCTCTTGAAGTGGTTTGGGCCTGACGCCGGCCCGGTGAAGCAGGCTCAGCTGGATGTGCGCACCGGCGGCGGCTACGCCATCGTATTCCACACCGAGGACGGCGAAGAGCATCACGTCAGCGGCGTCTACCGCGAGGTGACGCCGTATCAGAAGCTGGTGTTCACCTGGGCGTGGCGGACGATGCCCGAGCGCGAGTCGCTGGTCACCATTCTGATCAAGCCTGATGGATCGGGCTCGCTGCTCACCTTGATCCACGAGCAATTCTTCGACGAGGACGCGCGCGACCGCCATCAGCATGGCTGGACCGGCTGTCTCGACAAGCTCGAAGCCTATCTTGCCTGACCGACAACCACTGTGGAGACCCCGCCATGCCTGCCCAAGCCAGCATTGCCATTCTGAGCCCGAGCCTCATTCTCAAGCGCCGGCTCAAGGCGAGCCCGGAGCAAGTCTACGCCGCGTGGACTGACCCGGCGAAGTTGCAGCAATGGTTCCGCCCCGCTTCCGGTTCAGTATTCGCCGGCGCCGAGCTCGATGTGCGCGGGGGTGGCGGCTACACCATCGCCGTCAGGACCAAAGACGGCGAGCATCATCGGGTCAGCGGCGTTTATCGCGAGGTAACGCCCGGCCGGAAGCTCGTGTTCACCTGGAACTCGGGCTGCGGGCCCGAAACCAAGTCGCTCGTCACGGTGCTGATCAGGCCCGACGGCGACGGCTCAATCCTGACCCTGATCCATGAGCAGTTCGTCGACCACGCCTCTCGCGAGCGACACCAGCAGGGCTGGACCGGCTGTCTCGACAAGCTCGAAGCGTATTTCGCTTAACATTCGAAAGGAGAGAGTCACATGGCACAGACAGCACAGGCCGAGATCCGAGACGAAGGGTGCAATGAGGCGGCGGCGCCGTGGTCGCATGGCAGCTTCTTCTGGAACGAGCTGATGACCCGCGATCCCGAAGCCGCGCGAGAGTTCTACGCCGACACCATCGGCTGGAGCTTCGACGCCATGCCCATGGCCGACGGCGGCACCTACTGGGTGGCAAAGATGGGCGACAAGCCGGTCGGCGGCATTTTCGAGATGAAGGGCCCGGGTTTCGACGGCGTGCCCGAGAACTGGATGCCCTATCTCGCCGTCGACGACATCGACAGCCGCGCCAAGAAGGCGGTCGCGGCCGGCGCCACCTTGATGCGCCCGTTGTTCGATATCCCCGGCATCGGCCGCATCGCCATCCTCAAAGAGCCTGGCGGCGCCGCCATCGGCTGGATCACCCCTCAACGATCCTGACGTCTCGGCCGTTCGGCACCGCAAACAGACGGACGGATGGGAGCGATGCGGGTTTCGCCTGCCGCTCGCTTACCGCCCCGCGCCGCCAAAATTCAGGAGTAGCTCATGGAGATCGTGACCCAGAAAATCTCGCCTTGCCTCTGGTTCGACAGCGAAGCGGAAGAGGCTGCGAACTTCTACGTCTCGGTGTTCGACAACTCCCGGATCATCAATGTCGCGCGCTATCCGGACGAGGGCCAAGAGATCCACGGCAAGAAAGCCGGGTCGGCCATGGCCGTCGACTTCGAGATTGCCGGGCAGCGGTTTGTCGGGCTCAACGGCGGGCCGCAGTTCAAGTTCAGCGAGGCGATCTCGTTCCAGTTCTATTGCGAGTCCCAGGAGGAGGTCGACTATTTCTGGAGCAAGCTCACCGAGGGCGGCCAAGAGGGACCCTGCGGCTGGCTCAAGGACCGGTACGGCCTCTCCTGGCAGGTCGTTCCCATCGCGCTGCTGCAGATGATGACCGACGCCGACCCGAATAAGCCGCGGCGGGTGATGAAGGCCTTCCTGCAAATGAAGAAGTTCGACATCGCGACGCTTCAGCGCGCCTACGACGGAGATCTATAGAGAGAATCGCTTTCACGGAGAGGAGTGACCATGCACGTTCTGCCATACCTTCAATTCGACGGCCGCTGCGAAGAGGCGATCGAGTTCTACAAGACCGTGCTCGGCGCCGAGGTCGAGCAGCTGATGCGCTTCAAGGACGCCCCCGACCAGTCGATGATGTCGCCGGGATCCGACAACAAGGTGATGCACGCTTGTCTCAGCATCGGCGACACCAAGGTCATGGCCTCCGACGGCGATTGCCACGGAAAGCCGAGCTTCCAGGGGTTCGCCTTGACCCTGATGACACCCAGCGTTGCCGACGCCGAACGCCTGTTCCACGCGCTCGAGCCCGGCGGTGCGGTGCGGCTACCACTCACCGAGACCTTCTTCTCGCCGCGCTTCGGCATGTTGGCCGACCGCTTCGGCGTATCGTGGATGATCCTCGCGACGCCTGAGGGATCGGCCAAGGCAGAGGCCTAATCACCACCGAGAGCGCAAGATCAGGAGACCAAGATGCCCTATGTCGATGGATTTGTCGTGGCAGTGCCTAAGAAGAACCTGCCCGCCTATCGGCGGCTTGCGCGGAAGGCCGGCAAGATCTGGCGCGAGCATGGCGCGCTTGAATTCCGCGAATGCGTGGCCGACGACGTCAAGGTGGGCAAGCTCACCTCGTTCCCCCGCAGCGTCAAGCTGAAGCCGAGCGAGACGGTGGTGTTCTCCTGGATCGTCTACAAATCGCGCCGCGACCGTGACCGCATCAATGCCAAGGTGATGAAGGACCCGCGGCTCGCCGACATGATGGACGCCAAGTCGCTGCCCTTCGACGCCAAGCGCATGATCTATGGTGGCTTCAAGGTCCTGGTCGACGCCTAGCGCGTAGCGGGAGGATGCTGGACCGAAATCCCCATCAACTCGCTTCCCAGGTCTTGGAAAGACGCATCGCCGCAAGAATGATGCCGACCATGGAATAGGTCTGGGGAAAGTTTCCCCACAACTTGCCGGTAACCGGATCGATGTCCTCCGACAGGAGGCCGACATGGTTGCGGCAGGCGAGCACCGACTCGAAAATCCTGCGCGCCTCGGCGAGGCGGCCAATGGCCGCCAGAGCCTCGACGTACCAGAGCGTGCACACGGTAAATGACACCTGTGGGTCACCGAAATCGTCGGCGGCACTGTATCTCAGCAAATGGCCACTGCGGCTGAGCTGTTGTCCCAGGATATCGACCGTGGAGACGAATCTCGGATCCATGGCGTCGACGATGCCGAGCTTGTGCAGCAAGAGCACGCTGGCATCGATGGAGTCGCCGTCGAGGCTCTCCATGAAGGCCGCACGATCGGCGTTCCAAGCGCGGCGCAAAATGGTCTCGCGAAGACGGTCCGCCGTCTGGCGCCACGTCGCCGCATTGTCCTCGAGACCGATGCTGCGGCCGAGCCGGGACAGCCGGTCGCACGCGGCCCAGCACATGGTCGCCGAATAGGTGTGGACGCGCGTTCGCCCCCGGTATTCCCAGATTCCGGCATCGGGTTCGAAGGCGTGATCGACGGCAGTCCTGCCGAGCGATTCAAGCATGGCGTAGAGCGACGCATCGCCCTTTTGCGGCAGCCGCTCGTCGAAGAACAGCGGCGACGCGGCGAGTATAACGCTGCCATAGACATCGTGCTGGACCTGATCGGCTGCGGCATTGCCGATGCGCACGGGCCCATGACCGCCGAAACCTTGCAAGTCCTCGATGATCCGCTCTTCCAGCGGCTGCTCCGGTACCACGCCATAGACCGGCCGCAGCCGCGAGCCCTGCTCCATGGCGACGATGTTGGTGACGTAGTCGATGAACCGCTCGGTCGTGCGCGTGGCACTCAGGCGGTTGAGCGCGTGGACGGTGAAATAGGCGTCGCGCAGCCAGCAGAACCGGTAATCCCAGTTGCGGCCGCTGTCGGGCGCCTCGGGGATCGACGTCGTCAGCGCGGCGACGATGCCGCCGGTTTCCTCGAAACTGCAGAGCTTCAAGGTGATGGCGGCCCTGATCACGGCCTCCTGCCACTCGAACGGAATCGACAGCAACCGCACCCAGTCCAGCCAATACTCCTTGGTGAGATCGTGGAACTCCCGGGAAATGCGCGACGGCGCGTCCGGCAGGCTCTCATCGGGATGGACGATGAACGTCATCGGGTGCGACAGCACGAAGGCGCTTTCGCTGGCGATGAACGCGACTGGCGCGTCGGTGGTCAACCTGATAGAGCCGGCGTCGGTGACATAGCGGATGTGGTTGCTGCCGGAAATCGTCGAGGCCTTGAGCCGGCCGTAGTCCATGCGTGGCCGCATCAGTGGCCTGATGCGGCACAGGCCCTCGAGGCGATCGACGCGGCGGACGATCATCGGCGGGCGAAACATGCGTCCGAATTGACGAAAGCGCGGAGCAAAGTCGGTCACCATGAATGAGGCGCCCGAGGCGGAGCGGTGGATGGTGCGGACGATCGCGGTGTTGCGATCGTAGCTTTGCTCGGTGGCGACCGTCTCCTCGTCGAACGCGATGGAGAAATAGCCGCCCTCGGGGTCGTCACCGTCGACGAGGGAGCAGAACACGGGGTCGCCATCGATGCGCGGCCATGAGGTCCACACGATCCGGCCGCTACGATCGATCAAGGCCGCGACATTGCTGTTCCCTATCACGGCAAGATCGAGGGTGGTCATCGTGCCAGCGTCTCCGCGAAATCCTCAAGCCAGCGCCGGACGTCAGCCGGACCGGAGAAATGCGTGGCGCCACGGGCGAAATGCTCGCCCTTCACCTTGAGACCGACACCGCCAAGGTGCGCCGCGGTCTCAAGCGCCGCCTCATCGGGCATGTCGTCGCCGATCATCACCGGCACGCGGCCGCGGAACCTCGATTGCTCCATGAGCCGCGCCAAGGCCGTGCCCTTGGTCGAGCTCCGCGGCGTCAGCTCGAACACGCGCCGGCCATGGGACAATACCAACTGGCTTTGATGGGAATCGAGGAGCGCCAACAGCTCGGTCTTGAGCACCGGTTCCATATCGGGGGCAGCGCGATAGTGGATAGCGATGGAGACGCCTTTGGGCTCGACCAAGAGACCCGGCGTCGACTGCACCAGTCGCTCGACGGCCGCGAGAAGCGGCGTCGGTACCCTATCGCTTGACACTTCGATGGCGCCTTCGGGCTCCAAGCGCAGTTCCGCGCCGTGGACGCCGGCGGCGGTGAGACGCAGCGGCGTGAGCAGGCGATCGACCTCTTCGATCTGCCGTCCGGTGAGGATTGCCACGGCGCCGTCGAGCGCCGCTTGAAGGCGGCCCAACGTCGTTCTCAGGCCCGGCGGCGTGCCGACTTCGTCGGGGGACGCCGCGATGTCGAATACGGTGCCGTCGAGATCGAGAAAGAGGGCGACGTTGATCGGATCGTCGATCTGGGGAGAAAGCGGTGCCAATCCACGACTCGTTCGGATGCTTAAGGCTCGATGTAGGCGAGACTGGCTGGCGGCCCCGTTAGGACAGGAGGGCGCGACAGACTGCCCGGCACTTAGCAACTGAGCCCGGTCCGGGCAACCCTAAGGCGCCGGTTGAGCCCCGCCGCACTGCGTAAAACTGCCGGCTGGGGATCAGAGCGACCGCTCAGGGACGCTCGTCGGCGCGGTCGGAGTCCGGCGCGTTGGTCAGATGGAACGCGGGATAATCGAGCGGTACCGGCGTGCCGCAGGCGCTCACCAAGGCGGTCGTGCCCAAGCAGCAGACGGCCGCCACGACCTTGATCGATGCGGTGGCATAGGTTCTTAAGTCGCGGATCATGCGGGTGGCCTCCCCTGTCGCGTTTTTGTCGTCGAAAATCTAGTGCATCAGCTTCATGGCGCCGGTGTACAGCGCGCCCCCGATGACGCACGGAACGGCGATGTAGAATTGCCCAAGCGCGCTCGCCGCGACACAGCCGGTGGCGATGGCGATGGATCCCGCAGTCGCCGCCTTCGACATGCCGGCTTCGTTGGTGGCCTGCAGCTTTTGCGCATCCTCGATGGCGCCGAATTGGTCTTTGCGCACCTTCTCGGACTCGAATGCCTCGGCGGCCACGATCACGTCGCGGAGCGGGTTGGCGATCTCCGGCGGCTGCCGCTCATATTCGGCGCGGTAGAGGCTGAGGAGATCGCGGTTGCGCTCGGCATAGGATGCGAGTGTCCATTTTGCCGTGGCACCGGTCGAGATTTTGTCAACGGCGCTGGGGTCGTTTTTCCAGCCCGAGAAGATTTTCTTCACCGAGAAGCCGCCGTCATTCTTGTTCTTGGACCAGCGCAACGCCTGCATGATGCGGACGACAGGCTGATACTGACCGGTGGCGACGTAGTAACCCCACAGCGTGTAGATCACCGTCATCTGGTCGAGTTCGGTCTGCATCAGGGTCTTGGCTTGACCGGAAAGATAGGAATCGATCAGAGGCCCGCGGAGCGGCATGCGGTCCTTGTATTTTGTCAACAGATCGTGCCAGTCCGGCCGGCCGGAATAGGCGATGGCCCTGATCAGCACCGCCTGATCCTTGTCGGGCATCGGCAACATCTTGGCCACGAGCCTCGATCCGTCTTTCGGATTGTCCCCGAGCACGCCGGCGATGAAGCCGGTGCAGAAGGCCGCCTTCTCATCGTCACGAAAGAGGCCGAGCTCGCGCATGGATCGCACGGCTGCGGGCACCCGCGATGGCGCCTTGTGGGTGCGGTAGTTGTAGACCCATTCGAGCAGGCTATCTGGCGTCGAGAAGGCCGGCAGCGGGGCTGCGCTCTGTTTCGTCTCGCGCGCCGTTGCGCCGCCGGCTGCGGTGTCTCGGCAGGGACGGTACGCACCTGCTGGATCGGCCGCGACAGCGTCATCGGCGGCTGCAGGTCGGGGGGCGCGAGGCGCTGGGGCTGCGCGGCCGTTGCCGTTACTTCTGGCGGCGCCAACCGCTGCGGCTCGGGCGCTTGGGACTGCTTGGCGACGATGGAGGTTCGCGGCGGCTCGGCCTCGGCCGTTGCGGTTTGGGCCGCACACGGCGACGTCAGGCCGACGATGACGAGGACGGCAGACAGGGCCAGAATACGCATCGATCATCAGCTTCCAGCCCCCCGGCCCCAGCGTGATGACGATCTACTCGTGGTTAATGCCCGCAGTCGCGCAGCGCGGGTCTTGGCCCGAGAATGACGAATTTCGTGGCTTTTTCAGGGCCGGAAGCGTGGCGTTGGCCGCTCGGCGTTAACAATTTGGCGCCGATTGAGCCAGTTACTGCCGGCTCGTAGTCCTCCCTTTTTGGCGCTATTTGAGGCTGGCGATGTCGATGACGAAGCGATAGCGCACTTCGCCCTTGCTCATGCGCTCATCGGCTTCGTTGATGGTGTCGATCGGGATCACCTCGACGTCGGCCGCGACCCGTGCTCGGCGCAAAAATCGAGCATCTCCTGGGTCTCGCGGATGCCGCCGATCAACGAGCCGGCGAGCTCGCGGCGCTTCATGATCAGGGACGGGGCGGAAAGCACCGTCGACTCGTTGGCACGCCCAACAGCACCATGACGCCATCGCGCTTCAACAGATTGAGATAGGCGTTGTAATCGTGCTGGGCCGACACCGTGTCGAAGATGAAGTCGAAGCGGCCGGCGTTCTCCGTGAAGACTTTCTCATCCTTGGTGGCGATGAAGTCGTCGGCGCCCAGTCGCTTTGCGTCCTCGCGCTTGTTCGGCGAGTGGCTGAGCACCGTGACCTCGGCGCCCATGGCGTGCGGCGAGCTTCACCGCCATATGGCCGAGACCGCCGAGGCCTACCACCGCGACCTTGTCGCCAGCGTTGACGCCGAAGTGCCGCATCGGCGAGTAGGTGGTGATGCCGGCGCAGAGGAGCGGCGCCGCGCGCTCGAGCGGAATCCCCTCGGGGATCCTCAGCACGTAATTCTCATCGACGGTAATCCGGGTGGAATAGCCGCCATAGGTCGGCGTCTTGCCGTCACGCTCATAGCCATTGTAGGTGAGCGTCATCCCGGGGCTCGCAATATTGCTCCTCGCCGGCGCGGCAGGCCTCGCATTCGCGGCAGGAATCGACGAAGCAGCCGACCCCGACGATGTCGCCCTTCTTCCACTTGCCGACATGATCGCCGACCTCGGCGACCCGGCCGATGATCTCGTGCCCCGGCACCATGGGGAAAATCGAGTTGGCCCATTCGTCGCGGGCCTGATGGACGTCGGAATGGCAGACGCCGCAATAGAGAATGTCGATCAGCACGTCATGGGCGCGGGGTTTGCGCCGCTCGATGCTGTGAGGGGCGAGCGGGGATTTCGCCGACTGCGCCGCATAGGCGGGCGTCTTCAGGGTGACATTGGTGTCAACTAACTTGTCCATGTGGCTCCTCGGCTGGCCGAAGCATGTTTGGGGAAGACGAACCCATGACCTGGGGCTTGTCATCGAACTTATCCAGCGTCGAAGCGCGGTCACGAGGTCGCACCTGCAGCCCTGGCAGCCGAGCGCTTGTCCTCCCATGTGGAAAACTGGGGAAAAGCGCCGCTCTTTTGCTAAGGGATTGGCGGCATTATGCGCTCCATTCGAGTTGGCGCGGAACGCAGGCGCAGACTCGGCATTGATCCAAGGCCTGGCGACCAGGTCTTCAAGGGAGGCAATCATGGCAACCGCAGCATCCGGGAAAAATTCAGTGTCCGCCGCCGACGTGCGGTGCGAGGTGATGAGCGAACTTCTCGCCGAGAATTGGTGGGTAGTGGGCCTGCGCGGCCTGTTCGGCGTCGCCTTCGGCTTGATCTGCCTGCTCGTGCCCGCGGCCGCGATCCTGGCGCTCGTGCTGTTGTTCTCAGCCTATATGCTGGTCGACGGCGTGCTCGCCATCATTTCCGGCATCAAAGCCGCGCGGAGCGGCGAGCGCTGGGGATTGCTTCTCCTCGAAGGCGTGGTCGATATCGCCGCCGGCGCCGTCGCCTTTCTGTGGCCCGCGATCACCGCCGTCGCTTTCGTTCTTATCATCGCGGTGTGGGCGATCATCTCCGGCGGCCTCATGCTCGGCGCAGCCTTCAGCCTGAAGTTGGAGCACGGCCGGTGGTGGCTCGCGCTCGGCGGGGTGGCCTCGGTCATCTTCGGCATCGTGCTGCTGATCGCGCCCGTGGTCGGCGCCGTGGTGCTGACCTGGTGGCTCGGCGCCTATGCTTTGATCTTCGGCGTGTTGCTGTTGGTGCTGGCCTTCCAGCTCCATTCCCGCCGCGAGGAGCACAAGCGGAAGGCGCCGGCGCCAGCCGCGGCGGCAAAGAAAGCCTGAGACGCGAGCAGCGAACAGCCACGGTGAGAAGCGGTCGCACGTTCCTCACCGGGCATTCCCTGCGCGAGCCCCGAACGATTTCCCGCCCTTGACGTTGATCTGGGAGCACTCCAGCCTGTGGCGAGCTTCCGATGGCCGCAGACGTCCCAACACTCAAACTCCCCTCCGGCGCGACCGTGCCGCGACTTCGGTCTCGGCACGTGGCGCATGGGTGAAAGCCGTCGCGCGCGGGCGCAAGAGATCGCGGCGATCGAGCTTGGCATCGATCTCGGCATGACGCTGATCGATACCGCCGAGTTGTATGGCGATGGCGGCGCCGAGGAGGTCGTCGCCGAGGCCATCGCTGGGCGTCGGGATCAGGTGTTCATCGTCAGCAAGGTGAAGCCGGAGAATTCCTCCCGCGCCGGCACCATCGCCGCGTGCAAGCGCAGCCTGAAGCATCTCGGCATCGACCAGATCGATCTCTATCTGCTGCATTGGCGCGGGCGTCATCCCTTGAAGGAGACGCTCGCCGGGTTCGAAACGCTCTACGACGACGGCCTGATCAAGGCCTGGGGCGTCAGCAATTTCGACGTTGGCGACATGGAGGAGCTGTTCGCGCTTCCCGGCGGCGTCGCGGTCGCCACCAATCAGGTGCTCTACAATCTCGCCACGCGCGGCATCGAAGCCGACCTCCTGCCCTGGAGCCGGGACCACGGTATTCCGATCATGGCCTATACCCCGATCGACCGGGGCCGCATCTTGCGCCATCGGGCGCTCGCGGCCGTTGCCGCGCGTCACGACGCCACCCCGGCGCAGATCGCGCTCGCCTGGGTGCTTCGCCATGAGGACATGATGGTGATCCCGAAGGCCAGCAACGAGGCCCACGTCCGGGAGAACCGCGCGGCGCTCGATATTGCTCTCACCGCCGCCGATCTCGCCGACCTGAACGAGGCCTTTCCCCCTCCCGTCGGCGCCACCTCCCTCGAAATGCTGTGAACGCTGTCATCACGGCGTCATCGAATTCGGCTGTTGAGTAATCCAAGCGCGACAAGCGCTGTGAGTCGGAAGATGCTCGCGAGGAATGCCGGTGGCCTGGTCCTGGATGCCTTGGATCTTTCTTTCCATCGCGATCCTGTTCGAGGTGGCCGGCACCACCTCGATGAAGCTGTCGCGCGGTTTCGCCGAGCTGTTGCCGTCGGTCGGGGTATTCGTGTTCTACCTCTGCTCTGCGGCGGCGGTGGTGCTTGCGCTCCGGCGGCTGGAGCTCTCGATCGCCTACGCCATCTGGTCGGGCGTCGGCACCGCGCTCACGGTGATGATCGGCATCGCCTATTTCCGTGAGCCGCTGACCGCGGTGAAACTCGCCTCGATCGCCTTCGTGGTCATCGGCGTCGCCGGCTTGAGCTTCGCGGGCAAGAGCCTGGACTGAGGCTCAACAGTCCGCCGATTGCTGCTACTCTCCCCGTCATGAACAACATCCTTGGCCAAGGCGAAGGCGTGTGGCGGCTCGGGGTCTTCGTCGCCGTATTTCTGGCGATGGCCGCGATCGAGTTGCTGCTGCCGAAGCGCAAGCTCTCGATGTCGAAGGGGCGCCGCTGGCTCACCAATCTCGGCATCGCCGCGGTCGATACGCTGATGTTGCGGCTGATGGCTTGCGTCGCGGTGCCGATCGCGGCGGTCGCCGCGGCGTTCTATGCCGAACAGAACGGCATTGGGCTGCTCAACCATGTGGCTTGGCCGGGCTGGGTGAAGGTCGCGGTGGCGCTGCTCGTGCTCGACCTCGCCATCTGGTTCCAGCACCTCGTCTCGCACAAGGTCCCGATCTTCTGGCGCTTGCATCAGGTGCACCACGCCGATCGCGACATCGACGTGACCACGGCGGTGCGGTTTCACCCGGTCGAGATTGCCTTGTCGATGTTGTGGAAGATCGTGGTCGTGGTGCCGCTCGGCGCCTCGCCCTTCGCCGTGTTCCTGTTCGAGGTGATCCTCAACGCCTGCGCCACCTTCAATCACGCCAACATCGCGCTGCCGACCTGGCTCGACAGGTTCGTGCGCATCTTCATCGTCACGCCGGACATGCACCGGATACATCACTCGGTGCTGACAACCGAGCATAACCGCAACTACGGCTTCAACCTGTCGCTGTGGGACCGGCTGTTCCGCACCTATCTCGCCGAGCCGAGCGCAGGGCAGGACGGCATGACCATCGGGCTCAACCCCTATCAGAGCGAGGCGCCGACGCGATTTGGCTGGAGCCTGTGGCTGCCGTTCGGGCCGCAACGGCCCGTGGCCAAGGAAGGTGACGCCGAAGGCTAGAAGAAATTCATGGGGAAGTAGCGCAGGAACAAGCCTTCGAAGCGACCCGAGGCATGCACCTGCTCGAGCCCGTAATTGAGGATGTCCACCAGCTTGCGATTGCCCTTCTTCACGGCGATGCCGACGCCCTCGCCGAAGAAGCGTGAATCGAGATAGGGGCCGCCGCGAAATTCGCAGCAGCTGTTGCTGGTCACGCCGTTGAGCCAAAAGGTCAGGCCGATGCCGTCGCCGAACATGAGATCGACCTCGCCCGACTTCAGCGAATTCTGCGCTTCCTCGGCGCTGTCGAAGGAGACGATCACCAATTCTGGAAAGTAGAGCCGGACGAAGGCTTCGTGACCGGTGCCCTTGACCACCGCGATCTTCTTGCCGCCGACGGTCTCGGGACGGATGTCCGTGAGCTCGCTATCCTTGCGCGCGATGAAACGCGCCGGCGTCGCATAGTAGCGGTCGGTGAGGTCGGCCTTCTCCAAAGTGTCGGCGTCGATCCTGATCGAGGCGATGGCCGCGTCGGCCTCGTCCTTGTCGAGCGCGGCGAACAAATCTTCCCATTCGACGGGGCGAACTTCGCACTGGACTTCGAGTGCCTCGCAGATCGCCTTGGCAAGGTCGACGTTGAAGCCGGTCAGTACGCCTTCCTCGTCGAAATAATGGAACGGCGGGTAGTCGCTGTCGGTGACAAAGCGCAGCTTGTCGAGCCCGTGCATGTCCGGCTTGGTGCGGAGCACGTCGCCGCGCCAGGCGTCGGGAACGATGTCGTTCCGGGGCTGGGTTTGAGGTGGCGTCTGTGCCGCGGCTGGCACGGCAAGGCCGATCGCGGCGACGAGCGCAATGAGGAAGGCGTGCGTTGTTGTCGAAAAGGAGCCCAAATCGGTCCCGCCGCGTCGGTTCTCGCCTGTTCTACTGTGGGATCAGGCCGCTTGCTAGATGCCAATACACAACCTTAAATTGTATAAAGCAATCTATCTACTCCAAGTAGAGAAAAACAAATTTGCACTCTAAAGCCAGTTGAATCTTGCGCAGGTTCTACAACTCGCAAATACTCGTGCCATAGTTGTAGGTGGGAGAACTCGCGTGTGGGGGGTGTCAGCGCGTGGGGTCGAACGCATTGGGCTGCAAGGGGACCCTGCGCCCCAAGCACCTGCCTCAGACTATGCCTTCCTGGTCGGACGCCACATCGATAGAGCGACACTCGTTCGCGCCCAAGCCCTCGGCAAGAAATGGGGCGTCCTGCCCCATACCGTGATGATCGCCAATGGCTGGCTCAGCGCGCGGGACTACTACCGGGCGCTGGCGGAGGCCTGCGGCGTGCCGTTTCGCGACGATCTTCCGCTCGACGCGATAACCGCGCCGCTACCGCTCACCAATCCGCGTCAGTGCATCCTGCGCGGCTTGCTCAAGGAGCGGGGCCGGCGCGGCGCCTATGTGATCGCGCCGGACCAGCTGCCGCCAAACGCCGTAGCCGCGGATGCTGCGGGATTTGCGGCCCTATCGCGTCTCGCTGGCGGCGCCGCATGACGTCAGGCGCGCGATTTGCGGTCACTTCGCGCGCGCCTTTGCCCATGTCTCGGTCGACGGCCTCCACGCGCGAGACCCGGAGCAGAGCGCCCGCTCCAATCTTGCGCCCTGGCAGCTTGGCGTTCTGGCGTGCGGCCTCGTCGCGCTTGCCGCCGCCATCGCCTTCCAGCCGCTCGCATCGATGCGCGCGGTCTCCTACCTGCTCGCCTTCATTTCTCTGCCTCTGATCGCGCTTCGGGTATTCGCCGCCTGCGATCTTCTGTCCGGACGGCAGGAACGAGGTCCCTCCCCTCTCCCGCGCATCGACGACGCCGAGTTGCCGATCTACACCATCCTGGTGCCGCTGTTCCGCGAGGCCAATGTGCTCGCGCCGCTGATGCGGGCGCTCGCCCGTCTCGACTATCCGGCGGCCAAGCTCGACATCAAACTGATCTTGGAGGCGGTCGATGGCGAGACCATCGCCGCAGCACAGGCGCTCGATCTCCCTGGCTCGGTTGAGATCGTGGTGGTGCCGGAGCTTCATCCGCGCACCAAGCCGAAAGCGCTGAATTACGCGCTGCCGCTCGCGCGCGGCGACTACCTCGTTATTTACGACGCCGAGGACAGGCCGGAACCGGATCAACTGCGCAAGGCGGTCGCCGCCTTCCGCGAAGGCCCACCCAACCTCGCCTGCGTGCAGGCGCGGCTCAACCTCTACAACGCCTTCGACACATGGCTGACGCGCCAATTCGCCATCGAGTACGGCGCGCTGTTCGATGGAATTTTGCCCGCACTCGATCGGCTCGAGCTTCCGATCCCACTTGGCGGGAACCTCAAATCATTTCCGCGTTCCGGCACTCAAATGGCTGATGGCCTGGGACCCGTTCAACGTCACCGAGGATGCCGATCTCGGCATGCGGCTTGCCCGCAAGGGCTATCGCTGCCGCATGCTCGCCTCGACGACCTTCGAGGAGGCGCCGACGCGCTTCATGTCCTGGCTCCGCCAACGGACGCGATGGATGAAGGGGTATATGCAGACCTGGCTCGTGCATATGCGCTCGCCGCGGGCGTTGTGGCGCGAGCTTGGACCTCACGGCTTCCTCGCCTTCCAAATCATGGTCGGGGGGACGCTGCTGTCGGCACTGGTGCACCCCTGGTTCTATGCGCTCGCAGCGTATGATCTCGCCAACAGCGCTTTTCTCGCGCAGCCGGCAAGCCTGTTCGGACTGCCGTTCTGGCTGATCGCCTCGCTCAGCCTCGCGACCGGCTATCTCGCCTCGATGGGTCTCGGTCTCTTCGCGCTTCGCTTGCGCGGTGGCTATCGCCTCATCGCCCAAGTGCCGCTGATGCCGCTTTACTGGCTCCTGATCTCGGCCGCCGCCTATCGCGCGCTTTGGCAATTCGCGACCAAGCGCTTTGCCTGGGAGAAGACCGAGCATGGGCTCAGCCACAGCATGGCGCCGCCGCGCTGAGGATTTCTCCCGCGCGCGGCGGCTCCGCTCTCCTGGGCCTGGGCTCGAGCTACGCGGCCACGGGTATCCGCGCCGGCCGTGGCCACACCACGGGGAACTGGTCGCAATCGAGCGGGTCGCCGTCCTTGAGGCTGTGGTGATAGTGCTTCTGCACCGGCGCGTAGGGACGGAACTTGTAGCGGATGTCGTCGCCGCAATAGCGCAACGACGCCGCCCGCCGCGTTTGCCGCGAGGTGGCATTGCCGGCCGAGCCATGCACGGTCAGGTGATGGTGAACCAGCATGTCGCCCGGCTCGAGCTCGAAGCTCACAATGTTGAAGGCCTCCTCATTGCCCTCGATGTCGGGCAAGGTCTCGCCGTCGGCGCCGGGAAACGCCATCTGCGACACGAACACATTGGGCTTGAAGAAGCCCCAGCGGTGGGAGCCCGGCACATAGCGGATGGTGCCGCTATCGAAGCTGACGGGATCGACCGGGATCCATATGGTGCAAGCCTGGTCGCCCTCGAAATGGAAATAGGAGCTGTCCTGATGGTAGGCGGTGCGCTCCGACGTCTTCGGCTGCTTCACGAACACCTGGTCGTCGTAGAAATTGATCTTCTGCCGATCGCAGCAGCGCCGCGGCGATCTCGGGGCACTCGCCGAGGAGGGCAAAGTGCCGAAAGCTCTTGTCCTTCGCCGCCACGCCGGTGTCCAACAGAAAGCTGCCCTTCCGTTTCGGAGCCTCGCTTGAGGCCTCCTTCAACAGCGGCTTGCCGGAGGCTCGGATCGCCTGACCGAGGGCTTCAACGTCGTACTGCTTGCCGGACTGGGCCTTGAGCGCCGCCTGGTCGTCGCCGGCGATGGCGTCGACGATCGCCGTCAAATTGTAGCCGCCATAGCTCCGGTCGAGCTCGGCCATCGCCGTGTCAATCGCCTCCTTGATGACCTCGACGGAGTCCTTGGACATGACTTGGCGCAAGCAGACCACGCCGTCGCGCTCAAAGGTCTCGATCTCATCGTTGGTGATCGCCCGCAATGGCGGCGTGGCATCGTTCGATTGGTACGTCATGGTATGACCCTCGTCGTTGTCAGTGCTTGGTCAAAGTCAGCAAGACGGCGCGCGCCTGCTCCGGGTTGCGGCTCATCCACTCGGTAATCCGGATCAGCCGCTCCCTCAGATTTTCCTCCTCGATCTGCGTGAAGGCCGCGAGGAAGCGAAAAATTTGCTCGTCCATCACGGGGTCCGCGATCACCTCGTCAGGTTCGTCGAACAGGGATCCGTTGCTCACGTTCGCCCTCCTTCAGTGCATTTCCGCCGGAAGCGGCG
>CAWDMD010000012.1:0-13030 GCA_963803385.1 uncultured Alphaproteobacteria bacterium
TGAGCCCCGGCTCCTTGAGCATCGCCCGACCAGGAAACACCTCGGGCGCTCGGTCAGGCGTTGGCGGGGGTGGCGTGCCGCTGCCGGGCTCGAGCACGGCAGCCCGCGGCTCCTCGTGTGGCGCGCCTTCGACGGGCGGCGCCGTGGCCCTCGCCGCAGCAGCCCTCTCCTCCGCGGCCTTCTCGGCCGCGGCCTTTTGGGCGGCAGCCCTCGCCGCAGCAGCAAGCTCGGCGGCGGCCTTCTCGGCGGCGGCTTGCTCCGCGGTGTGCTTGGCAGCAGCGGCCTTTTCCACAGCGGCTTGCTCCGGCGACGCGCTTCGCTGCGGCGGCTTTTTCCGCTGCGGCTTGCTCCGCGGCGCGCTTGGCGGCAGCGGCTTCTTCGGCTGCACGCTTCTCGGTGGCAACCTTCTCTGCAGCGCGCTTCTCGGCGGCAACCTTCTCCGCGTCGGCTTTCTCGGCAGCGCGCTTCTCCGAGGCAACCTTCTCCGCGGCGGCTTTCTCAGCGGCCAACTTCTCGGCGGCAGCCTTCTCCGCAGCGCGCTTCTCGGCGGCCGCCTTTTCAGCGGCGGCTTTCTCGGCAGCGCGTTTTTCCGCGGCGGCTTTGGCAGCAGCCGCCTTCTCGGCAGCCGCTCTGTCGGCCGCGGCTTTCTCCGCCGCCCGCCTTGCCGCGGCCGCCTTCTGTACCGCGGCCTTCTCATCAGCGATGCGCTTGGCCTCCGTAGCCTTTGCCGCCGCGGCTCTCTGCACCGCGCGATGCTCGATGGCCGCCTTTTCGTTGGAGAGCTTCGTCCCCGCCGCAGGCGCGCCAGCATCGGCAGCATCGTTATCGGTGTCGGCGTCAGAGGCGGCGTCCTCGGCCGCATCGGTGTCAGCTTGCGGCTGGCCGCGGCCGCTGACATCGAGATTTTCCAGCCGCTCGACGTCCTCTTGCATGCGCCGCACCGTGAGATAGGTCTCGATCGGTGCGGTATCGATTGCCGGCGAGATCGAGCCGGCGTCTGCGAGTGGTCCGGCGAAGACGATGTTCACCGGCGGCAGTTCGGCGCTGTTGTCGCCTGCGAGCCGCATCACCCATTCGCTGTCCACGCGCAAGCTCGCGAGTTCGACATAACCGTTGATGGTCGTCTCTGAGGCTTTGTTGGCGAGCGTCGCCGGCGTGACTTTCAGGGTGCCGTTATCGATCTTGAACGGCAGGTCCGCCGCCCCGTACGGATACGTGCCGCGGTTCAGCGTATCGCGCACGGCCTTGGTCTGTGCGGCGATCTGATCCTTGTCGAGCTTGATCTTCCGCGATCTCAAGACGGTCCGAGCCACCCCCTTGAGCGGCGCTGGCGACAAGTTTTGCAGGACGCCGGGATCGACGAACAGCGTGCCCCCGCCGTTGAGGCCGGCGACAAGGCCGGCCGGGCTCAGCCCCTCGCCGGCGATGTCGAGCCCCATGGTGAACGGCCCCTTGGCCAGGATACGTCCGGCGAGAGCCTTGGACACCTGATCGAGGCTACCCCTGGCGAGCTCGGCATGGGCCTTGAGCTCGGCGCCGGCCCCTTTTGGCGACAGCGTCCCGGTGGCGAAGAAGGCACCCCCGAACAGGCGCCCCTGCAGGTCGGTGACGGCGAGGCCATTGCTATCGATCTCGGCCTCGAGCGCAGCCTGGTCGATCTTGAACGGCGCCCCGAGCGTCAGCGTGTCGGCGTTGAGGGTGATCTCACCCTCGGCGCCCATGAGCGGCTCAAGCGCAAAGCTCCGCGCCGGCCACACGTCCGAAGCGTCCCGGGCGATGGTGCCAAGGACCTCTTGCGTGGCGGCGGTTTGCTGCCAGGCGACCAGGGACCCAGCAACGACGGCAAAGAGACCGTCCCGGCATCGGCCCTCAGCGCGAACCGCGTCTTGTCGCCGCCGAAGTCGAAATGGGCGGTGCCCTTAACGGCCTCGCCTGCGACCGTGCCGGAGATTTCGGTGAGCGAGGACCTCGCCCTTCTTCTCGATGCCGGCGCTCAGGTCGAGGGGAACAGATGATGCGCTCGGAGACGGCTCAAGCCCGAGCAGCAGCAGCGCAGCGAGGCGTTGCCGCTCTTTGCCGAGGCTTGGCCCGTAAGAGCGAGGCCATCCGGCTTGAGCGCGCCTTCTCCCTCGAAAGCGCCTTGCAATGACGCCGTGGTCAGCTCCAGGCGCCCCGAGACGCCGGTTTTGGGCACGCCGTGCGCCTTGAGGGTGACGGTGCCCTCATCGGTGCCCGTCAAGGCGGCAAGCCGATCAGGCGCCATACCGGGAATGAGTAGCCTCAACACCGCATGGGGCCGGTCGCCGCTGATGGTGCCGGCGATGTCTATCTCCGCCTCGGCAAGCTTGGCTGGCTCGCCCGTCGCCTTTGCCGTGAAGGCGATGTCCGCGGCGCCGGCCTTGCCGTTCACCGAGAGCGAGGCAACGGAGGTGTTGCCTTCGCTTGCAGCGTCGAGGCCGATGTCGAGGTTCAAAGGCACGAACCCCGCGAGCTGCTTCGCTTCCCTCGCCCCCTCGGTGAGCCCAACAGCTCGCTCGCGACGCGAGCCCCTCCGGTGTGGTGGCTCGCAGCGACAGATCGACCTTGCCCGCAGGCGCGCCACTCAATCGCTCGATGCGGCCATTGCCATTGAGGGCGATAGCGCCTTCAGCGTCGAAATCGAGGCGCTCGACGGCAAGCGTGTCCTTGGCCAGGCTGAACTTGGCGTCGAGGCGCCCCGGCGGGATGTTCGGCAGCAACAGCTCGCCGACGCGAAGCGTCGCGTGCAGTTCGTTGTCGCGCCAGGAGGCGAGGAGGTCGGGCGTGGGCGCACCCTTTTGCGGCTTCGCCGCGGAGGCCGGCAGCCAGCTCCGCCACGCGGCGCTCTCGCCCATCACCTCGCGGAGATCGAGCCGGTCGCTATCGAGCACGAGGTCGACCAGGCGTTGATCGCCGCCGCGATAGTGCAAAGCGCCGCTGAATTTGGTGCCGCTCAGTTCGCCCCTGGCTCCGTCGAGCTTGAGATCGCCGTGTCCCAACGTGGCGTTGGCGTTGAGCGAGAACGCGCCGACGCTGGCCTGGCCCGAGATGTCGCGGTCGCCGGCGACCCAGCGGAGCAGCGTGCGAAGCTTCGAACCTTCGAGCTTGACGGGCCCAGTGAAGGTGGGCCCACCCTCCTCCCGGTGAGGCGTCCCGAAACCTTGAGCGATTCTCGCCCGGAAGCTCGGCCTTGAGCCGGTCGATGGTGACGTCGCCGTTGTGGGTGGTGAGGGCAACATCGACGCCGCCGACGAGATCCCCGCCGATGCTCGCCTGCTCGAAAGTCGCGGTGAAAGCCCCCTCCCCGACCGATCCCGCCTGCTCAAGCACTTTCTCGGCGAGTACGTTCAGAACGCCGATCGCAGAGCCGGGCGTTTCGGCTTTGCCCGCCCCGCTCGCCGCGAGCAAGGTGTCGACGTCAACCCACCGGCCCGATAGCGCACCGCTCACCCGCGTTTCCTTACCGAAATCGAGTGCGAGCTTGCCCTTCATCATCTGGGAGCGGCCTTTGGTGTGAAGCGCGATCTCGAAATTCGGCAGCTCGACATGACCCGGCGTCGCCGTGAGCGCACCTTTCAGTTCGAAGGCGGCGATCTGGACGCCCGGAATTGGCGCCTCGCCAGTGGCAAGCGGATCCGCGGCCGCCGGCGCCTGTTGGTTCGCAGCTTGCGGAGGTGGCGGGGCACTCGGCGCAATGCGCATGACGATGTCGCCGTCATAGGACGGCTCGTCGCGCAGGCCGGTCACGTCGCCATCGAGAAGGTAGGTGGTGCTGCGGTCGGGATCGCGGAGTGCCGCCTTCAATTTGAACAGACCGTCGGCACCGCTTAGGCTTGTGGAGAAGCGGATCTCCTGCGGGCGACCGCCGAAACTGTAGGTGGCCGAGACCTTGTAGGGGCCCGCCAAGGATCCGGCGCTCGCCACACCGTCGACCGCTTCGATCACGAATGGAGCCCGATCTGGCTGGATCATTTCAAGGCGGCCGCCGCTGACGCTGACCTCGTCGAGCATGACATCCTTCGGCGCGAACGGCAGAGGCTCCCCGGACCTGCCGACGTCGGCCCAGCTGCTCGTGCCGTCAGGGGTGAGCACCAGGCGCAGCACGGGGTCGGCGATGGCGATCTTGCGGGCTTCCAACGCGCCGCGGAGCAGCGCGCCGATATTCAGCCACGCCTCGATCGAGCGCGCCTTGAGCAACGGTTCCTCGAAGCCGCCCTCGCCGTTCGCAACCTTGACGTCGTCGAAGCGGAGCTCAGGCGTCGGCAACAGCACGAGGTGGACCTTGCCGCCGACCTTGACCTCGCGGCCGAACAGCTTGGTGGCCTGGGCCTCGAACACCGGCCGGTAGTCGTTCCAGTCGATGAACAGCGGTGCCGCGAACAAGGCGCCAAGCACCATGATCAGCACTGCCGTCAAGCCGAGCAGGAATGAGTTCACGGAAGTCTATGCCTTAGGCTCAAGCGCGAGCATTGGCGAGGGGATGCCGCAAAGCCATGGACGCGTGTGTCCAATCCGCTCGCAGGTTCCGTCATGGTATCGCAAAAATCTTGCCAGGATTGAGGATATTCAAGGGGTCCAGCGCCTTTTTTATGGCAATCATCACCTCAACACCGAGGCCATGCTCCTGAACGAGGTAGTTGATCTTGCCCTGGCCGACGCCGTGCTCGCCGCTGCAGGTTCCTTCCATGCGCAAGGCGCGCTCGACCAGCCGGTCGATGAAGCCCTGCACCGCGCGGCGCGCTGTCGGATTTGCCGGATCGAACACGGGCATCACATGGAAATTGCCGTCGCCGACATGGCCGACGATCGGAGCGAGTAGCCCGGTGCTGGCGATATCGTCATGGGTCTCGCCGACGCAAGCCGCGAGTTTCGAGATCGGCACGCAGACATCGGTGGTGACGATGTCGCCGCCGGGGACAAGTCCGCGCGCCGCCCAATAGGCGTCGTGGCGCGCCTGCCAGAGCCGGCTGCGCTCTTCGGGATGCTCAGCCCAGCGAAACGCCCCTCCCCCCTCGCTGGCCGCGATTTCGGCAAAGACCTCGAGCTGCTGCCGCGTTGTCGCCTCGTCACCGTGAAATTCGAGGAACAGCGTCGGCTGCTCCGCAAGCGTGAGCCGCGAATAGGCGTTGCAGGCCGCGATCTGTACCGTGTCGAGAAGCTCGATGCGGGCGAGTGGCAGGCCCATCTGCATCGCCGCGATGGTGGCGTTGCAGGCGCCTTCGATGGTGGCGAACGGACAAACCGCCGACAGGATGGTCTCGGGGATGCCGTGGAGCTTCAAGGTGAGCTCGGTGATGATGCCGAGCGTGCCTTCGGAGCCAACGAGTAGCCCGGTGAGATCGTATCCGCTCGCGGACTTCCGCGCGCGTTGACCGGTCTTGAGCACGCTGCCGTCGGCCATTACCGCGGTGAGGTTCAGGACATTGTCGCGCATGGTGCCGTAACGCACAGCATTGGTGCCAGAGGCGCGGGTCGCGGCCATGCCGCCGAGGCTCGCATCGGCACCGGGGTCGATGGGGAAGAACAGGCCCGAATCGCGGAGATGCTCGTTGAGCGCTTTGCGGGTGACACCGGCCTCGATGACGCAGTCGAGATCCTCCTGATGCACGGCGAGGATGCGGTCCATGCGGGAGAGATCCAGCGAGACGCCGCCGAACGGCGCGTTGACATGGCCCTCGAGCGAGGTGCCGGTGCCAAAGGGGATCACCGGCACGCGCGCCGCGGCGCAAAGTCTCACCACCTCAGCGACGTCCGCCGTGTTGTCGGCAAATACCACGGCGTCAGGCGGCTGGCAGCTGATCCAGGTGAGCGTGTTGGCGTGCTGCTCCCGAAGTGCGAGGCCGGTGGAGAAGCGATCGCCGAAGCGCTCGTCGAGCGCCGCGAGCAGCCTCTCTTTGGCATCTCGTGGCGCGGTTCCGGCCTGGTGTGAAGCGACAGTGTCCATGGCGGGACTTTAGCACCGCTATGAGTCCCTGAAACCTAAGCTTGTGCAGCTGCCTTAGGACACCGCAATGTCCAGAACGGCGGCGTAATGCACGCTCGCGGCGGTCAGCACGAAGCCGTGCCAGATGGCATTCTGAAACGGCAGCTTCTCCCAAAGATGGAACACGACGCCCACGGTGTAGAGCACGCCGCCAAGCATCAGCAGGAGCGCAACGTGGCCCGGGACCGCCGCGACCAGCGGCTTCCATGCCACCACCACCGCCCAGCCTTGGACGAGATAGAGTGCCGTGGAGACGCCTTCGAGATAGCGCGGCGCGAACAGCTTGATGGCGATGCCGAGCGCGGCCATGAACCACACCACGGCGAGCAAGGTCAGCCCCCAGGAGGCGTCCATCTTCATCAGTGCGAAGGGCGTATAAGTGCCGGCGATCATGAGAAAGATGGCGGCGTGGTCAAGGCGGCGGAAAATCGACTTGAGCTTCGGCCTGACGATCAGGTGATAGCCGGCAGAGCAACTGAAGGTAGCGACGAGGGCTGTACCGTAGATCGCGAGACTGACGATCCACAGCGCGGCCTGGGTCTCGAAGGCGACGATGAGGAGCGCGACCAGCGCGATCAGGCTGGCGACGACGCTGACGACATGGATGCAGCCGTCGGCGACACGCTCGCGCTTCGTGTATTGCGGAAACACAGCACTCACCATCCCAACAAACCCTTCTCCCCCATCCAAACAGATGGCGATTGAAGAGGAGCTTACCAAGGGATGTGGCGGGCGTGAGGCATCCGGCGCGGAACGCGCCTCCGGAATCCTCACACAACTTCGAATGAAGCGTAGGCTAGTTGCCGCAGACCTTCGACCCGGAGGTGCAGACATAAGGCACCACAACGCCGGTGAAGCAGGTGGTGTAGGTCTTGGCGTTGACGAACTTGCCGTAGATGACGTCCTTTGGCACCACGGGCCGCACGGCCTTCCAGAACGGGTCCGGCTGGACCTTGTAGGCGCTCATGCTGACATAGCGCCAACCCTTCGACCGCTTGAGGTCACTGGCGCCTTGCGCCGCGAGTTGGCGCGACATGATCAAGGCTTCGGCCTTGGTATCGGCGCTGTGCGTCGCCTTAATCACCTGACATCCAGCCGCCGCGGGCTGAGCCGCCCACGCCGCACTTGCAATCACACCAATCACGACAATCTTCGCCGCTCGCAGCATAGCCCACCCCTCAGAAAGATTCGTTGCCCCGCAATCGAGCCTTTTTTGCCAGCCTGGAGCCGCCCTGGCAACCTTGGTTGTGACGAAAGCGCCTGTGGCGAATTGCCCGCTCGGGCGGGCGGTGGCCCCTCTCATTTGCAATCCAAGGTCTTGCGCTTTTTCCCTCAAGCCCGATGTATAGTTTAAGGCAATGACAAAGATTCGCGCGAACGCGGCCGAGATTTCCGATTCCGGTGAGCCACAGCTTCCGACCTCCATGCGCGCCATGGGGCTCAAGCCGCTGCGCTATCTCGAGGATTTGAACCCGGAGCAGCGCGAGGCGGTCGAGACCCTCGATGGACCGCTGCTCGTGCTTGCCGGGGCCGGAACCGGCAAGACGCGCGTGCTCACGACCCGCATCGCTCATATTTTGAGCTTGAGCCGCGCGCGCCCCTCCCAGATCCTCGCCGTGACCTTCACTAATAAGGCAGCACGGGAGATGAAGGCGCGCATCGGCAACCTGATCGGCGGCGTGGTGGAGGGCATGCCCTGGCTCGGCACCTTCCATGCCATCGGCGTCAAGATCCTGCGCCGCCACGCCGAGCTCGCCGAGCTCAAGCCGTCTTTCACCGTGCTCGACACCGACGATCAGATCAGGCTGCTGAAACAGCTGCTTCAGGCCGAGAACATCGACGAGAAGCGCTGGCCAGCCCGGCTGCTCGCAGCGATGATCGACGGGTGGAAGAACCGGGGGCTCGTGCCAAAGCGCGTGCCCGAGAGCGAGAGCTTCGCCTTCGGCAACGGCAAGGGGCGCGATCTCTACGCCCTCTACCAGCGTCGGCTGAAGGAGCTGAACGCCGTGGATTTCGGCGATCTTCTGCTCGAGAATTTGCGCCTGTTCCAGGAGCACGCGGATGTGCTTGCCCAGTACCAGCAGCGCTTCCACTTCATGCTGGTCGACGAATATCAAGACACCAACGTCGCCCAGTATCTGTGGCTGAGGCTGCTTGCCCAGGGCAGCCGCAACATCTGCTGCGTCGGCGACGACGACCAGTCGATCTATGGCTGGCGTGGCGCCGAGGTCGACAACATCCTCCGCTTCGAGACCGACTTCCCCGGCGCCAAGATCATCAGGCTCGAGCGCAATTACCGCTCGACCGCCCACATCCTCGGCGCGGCCTCAGGCCTGATCGCCCACAATCAGGGCCGGCTCGGCAAGACGCTCCGCACCGATGTCGGCGCCGGCGACAAGGTGGAGGTCCAAGGCTGCTGGGACGACGAGGAAGAGGCGCGCGTGATCGGGGAGGATATCGAGCAGCTCCAGCGCCAGGGGCAGAACTTGAGCGACGTCGCGATCCTGGTGCGCGCCTCCTTCCAGATGCGCGCTTTCGAGGATCGCTTCATCACGCTCGGCCTCCCCTATCGCGTCGTCGGCGGCCCGCGCTTCTACGAGCGCCAGGAGATCAGGGACGCCACCGCCTATTTCGAGGTGACCCTCAATCCTGCCAACGACCTTAAATTCGAGCGCATCATCAATACGCCGCGGCGGGGCTTGGGCGAAGCGAGTCTGAAGTCGCTGCACCAGCTTGCCCGCGCCCACGGCGTGCCGCTGATGCAAGCGGCGCGGCTCATCGTCGAGACCGAGGAGCTGAAGCCGCGGCCGCGGAAGGCGCTTGCGGATCTGATCGACGCCTTCGACCGCTGGCGCTCTTTGATCGACGCCATGCGTCACACCGAGCTCTCGGAATTGATCCTGGATGAGTCCGGCTACACCGCGATGTGGCAGGCGGAGAAGTCGCCGCAGGCTCAGTCGAAGCTTGAGAACCTGAAAGAGCTGATCCGCTTCATGGAGGAGTTCGACACCCTGGCGGGCTTCATGGAGCATGTCAGCCTGGTCATGGACGCCGAGGCCGAGGAAGGTGCGGAGCGCGTCAACCTGATGACCCTGCACAGCGCCAAGGGTCTCGAATTCGATGCGGTGTTCCTGCCCGGCTGGGACGAGGGATTGCTGCCGCATCAGCGCAGCCTCGACGAGTCGGGCCGCTCCGGGCTCGAAGAAGAACGGCGGCTTGCTCATGTCGGACTGACCCGGGCGCGGGCGCGGGCCAAGATCACCTTCGCCCAGAACCGCCGCACTCACGGCATGTGGCAGCAGGCGATCCCGTCGCGCTTCATCGACGAGCTGCCGATCGACCATGTCGAGGTGGCGGAGGACCGCGGTTTCCATGGCAGCTACGGCCAGAGCCGGTTCGATACGGCGGAGAATTTGTTCGCGAGCGGCTTCTACGAGACACCGGGTTGGCAGCGCGCGCAGCGGAACCGCCCCCGCGGCGGCACGACCCAGAGCCCGCGGGCGCGAGAGCCGATCACCATCGACGGCACCCTGGTCGCGGCGAGCACCGTCGAAGGCGCGGGGCTTGAGGTCGGCACCCGCGTGTTCCACCAGAAATTCGGTTACGGCCGGATCGTCCAGGTCGACGGCAACAAGCTCACCGTCGATTTCGACAAGGCCGGGCAGAAGAAGGTGGTCGACAGCTTCGTCGAGCGCGCCTAGGCGCCAGATGCATGCTTGATGCCGCCGCCACCTTTGTCGCGACCATGGATGCATCGCCTGGCGCCGCCGAAGCCATCGCCGCGGTGCTCGAAGGCGCCGAGTTCCCGGCGGCCCTGGCTGTCACCCTGTTCGAGCGTGGCCAAGGCGTGATCGAGGTCTCAGCGCATTACGCCGAGGAGCCGGCGCTCGAGCAGCTGCTCGCGCTTATTCGTGCGGCCATCGGCGCGGGCGACTTCGGGGACCTCCGCATCGAACACCTGTTGCCGGAGGACTGGGTGGCGCGCGCCGAGAGCATGCGGGGCCCGGTCAGAGCCGGACGCTTCGTCGTCCATGGCCACCATGATCGCGGCAAGGTTCCGCGGTTCCGCAACGCTATCGAGATCGACGCCGGTCTTGCTTTCGGCACCGCCCATCACGCCACGACGCGCGGCTGTCTGATCGCGCTCGACCGGCTGTCGAAGCGAATACGGCCCCGCCGCATTCTCGACGTCGGCACCGGTACAGGCATCCTCGCCATCGCTGTGGCACGGGCCTTCAAGGTGCCGGTGCTCGCCAGCGACATCGACCCGATCGCCACCGCGACCGCCGCCGCGAACGCGAGGATGAGCGGAGTCGGCAGGCGCGTGCATGTGGTTACCGCAGCCGGGCTCTCGCATCTCCGCCTCAGCCGTGCCTCTGTCGATCTCCTGTTCGCCAACATCCTGCTCAACCCCTTGCTGGCGCTTGCGCCCGCCTTCGCCGGCGCGGTTCGCCCCGGCGGCATCTGTGTGCTGTCGGGACTCCTCGACGCCCAGGCGCGACAGGTCGAGGCGCGGTTCCGCGCCCTTGGCTTCAGCCTTGATTCGCGAATCCTTCTCGATGGATGGACGACCTTGCTGCTCCGTCGTGGCAGCCGGCGCAAAGTGCGCCGCGATTGATTGCGACGGCCCGCGGCCCTACAAGGCTCCACCATGTTCCAAACCTTCGATGAGGTGAGCTCCCCGGGTGCCTCGCCCGAGCGGATCAAGGCGCTGCGGCGCGAGCTGAAAGCGAGGAAGCTCGACGGCTTCCTCGTTCCCCATAGCGATGAGCACCAGAACGAGTTCCTGCCGCCTTCCGCCGAGCGCTTGCGCTGGCTGACGGGGTTCAGCGGGTCGGCGGGGACCGCGATCGTGCTCGACAACGCCGCCGTCCTGTTCGTGGACGGCCGCTACACCCTCCAAGCCCGCGATCAGTCCGACACCGCGATCTTCGAGGTGTTGCAGATTCCGGAGGCCAAGGCCTCGAAATGGCTGGCCACCAAGCTGCCTAAGGGTGGCGTGGTCGGCTACGACCCCAAGCTCCACACCATCAAGGAGATCGAGCGCCTCACCGAAAGCCTCGGCAAGGCCGGCATCACGCTCGCACCGCAAGCAACCAATCCGATCGATCTCCTGTGGTCTGATCGGCCTGCGCCCCCTGCCGCACCAGTGGTGCCGCAAGAGCTCGAGCTTGCCGGCCGCAGCGCCAAGGAGAAGATCGCCGAAGTTCATGCTAACCTGAAGCGCAGCAAGACCGACGCCGTGCTGCTGTCCATGCTCGATTCCATCGCCTGGCTGTTCAACATCCGCGGCGCCGACATCAGCCACTCGCCCCTGGCGCTCGCCTTCGCCATCGTGCCGGCGCGCGGAAAGCCGCAACTCTTCATCGATCCCAAGAAGCTTGGCGGCAATGTGCGCGGCCATCTCAAGGCCGCGGCCGAGATCCTGCCTCCCGATGCGCTCGAGGAGCGGCTTAAAGTCCTCGGCGAGAAATCGGCGCGCGTTCGCCTCGACCCCGAGACGACGCCGGTGCGCTTCGCGCAGGCGCTCGAAGCGGCGGGCGCTGAAATCGTCAAGGGCGACGACCCTTGCATCCTGCCGAAGGCGATCAAGACCGAGGCGGAGATCGAGGGCGCGCGCGCCGCGCATGTTCGCGACGGCGCCGCCATGGTGAGGTTCCTCGCCTGGCTCGACGCCACCTCGCCATCGGGCCGCGTCGATGAGGTCGGCGCCGCGATCAAGCTCGAAGAGTTTCGCCGCGAGACCGGAGAGCTGAAAGACATCAGCTTCGACAGCATCTCGGCAGCAGGTCCGCATGGCGCTGTGGTGCATTACCGGCCGACGCGCGCCACGAGCCTCAAGCTTCGGCCGCGCTCGCTCTATCTGATCGACTCCGGCGGCCAATACCCGGACGGCACCACCGACATCACCCGCACCGTCGCCATCGGCACCCCGACGGCCGCGATGAAGAAGCACTACACGCTCGTGCTCAAGGGCAACGTCGCCATCTCGACGGCGCGGTTTCCGAAGGGCACGCGCGGCCAGGATCTCGATCCTTTCGCGCGGCGTCCATTGTGGGAGGCGGGGCTCGACTTCGATCATGGCACCGGGCATGGCGTCGGCAGCTATCTCTGCGTCCACGAGCCGCCGCAGCGGCTGTCGCGCTACGGCAGCGTCGCATTCCAACCCGGCATGATCCTGTCGAATGAGCCCGGGCTTTACCGCGAGGGCGAATACGGCATCAGGCTTGAAAATCTGGTGCTGGTGACACTTCCGGCCCCGATCAAAGGCGGCGATCGCGAGATGATGGGCTTCGAGACGCTGACCTTGGTGCCGTTCGATCGGAGGCTGATCGACCCTGACCTCCTCACGCGCGACGAACTGCTCTGGCTCAACGCCTATCACACCGACGTCAGGCGCAAGATCGTACCCCTGGTCAAGGGCCACGCGCGGGCTTGGCTGCGCCAAGCCACGACGCCACTTGGCGCCCGATCCTAGGAGAGGAGAATGCTGGAGCTTCGGCCAAACTGCGAATACTGCGACAAGATCTTCCGCCCGGTTCGACCGAGGCGCGGATCTGCGCTTATGAATGTACGTACTGCGCCGATTGCGTGGACGTCCTCTGTGATGTCTGTCCCAATTGCGGCGGCGGGTTCGTGCCGCGCCCGATCCGGCCGGTGACGGAGTGGCGCGAAGGACTGAGCCTGGCGAAGCGGCCGGCCGCAACGACCCGTGTTCACCTCAAATGGGATCGCGCGGAGCTCAGCGGTTTCATCGAGGCTATTCGCAACATCGCTCCGGAGCGCCGCTAGGAAGGCCCGCAAACATGCAGTTCTGGGTCTCAGCTGCGGCGGCCATCCTGACCACCGGCGCCTTCGTGCCGCAGGCGGTGCATATCATCCGCCACAAGGAGACCAAGGCCATCTCGCTCGTGATGTATGTGGCGTTCGCCGGCGGCGTGGCGCTGTGGCTGCTATTCGGCGTGCTCATCCACAACTGGCCGATCATGGTCTCCAACGCCATTACCCTCCCCCTGACGCTCGCCATCG
>CAWDMD010000013.1:0-18439 GCA_963803385.1 uncultured Alphaproteobacteria bacterium
CGGTCGCGAAGCTGCTCGAGATCCTGAGTGAAGCGCTCGATCTCCGCCAATTTCGGCGCGGCATCGCCGCCGCCATATTCGGAGACGACCTGATCGAGGCGCTCGACGCGGTCATTGAGGAGGTCGAGCCTGGCGACGTCGTCCTCGACCTGGTCGATGCGCTGAAGGTCGCCGTCGAGCACGATCAAGGCTTCCTCGAGCTCGTCGATGCGGCCGGCAACCGTCGCCGAGCGGGCCGAGCGGGTAATGACGTAGTGAGAGGACGCCATCACCATGAACAGGGCGACGCCGGCGATGGCGCCCGCCACCATGTCGATGCCTGAGTTGAGGACGAGGCCGGCGGCGAATGCGGTGGCGGTCACGGCCATGGCGATGAGCACGATGACGTCGAGCACGGCAAGACGGCCGGAACCGTTCGATTTAGAGGTCATGGCTTGTCACATCCAGCTTGCGCAGTCCCAATGGCGAGTGCCCCGCCAACACGACGTTGAGCCAGCCCAGCGATGCGGGCCCTAGCCTAAGCGCTCCTCAGATCAGAGCCAAGACGATAAACGCCAAGCCGCGGAAAGGCCAGACTGGCGGGCTCACAGCAGGGGGCGCCTCCGCGGCGCCTTGAGGTCGAAGTTCGCAAGCTCGGCGAGCGCCCCAATGTCGGGCGAAGGAAAACCAACCATGATCCCAGTGGATGAGGCCGTGCCGCTCCAGCCGCTTCAGCGTCTTGTTGGTGTGCACCAAGGAGAGACCGATAGCGTCGGCAAGATGCTGCTGGGTGAAAAGGAAAGCGCACGCGCCCCTCGGTGACGAGGCCGATGTCGTCGGCGCGGACGTAAAGATGGAGGAGATAATAGGCCGTGCGCTCCGCGGCGCTGCGCCGCCCGAGGCTGAGCAAATTCTCGTCGAGGATGCGTTCCTCGGCGCGCGGCGAGCCACGTGAGGTCGAAGGCGAGAATTCCGACTTTTGCCAAACAGATCCCACACCCGCGCGCGCGGGAAGGTGCAGAACGCCGCGGGCGTCAGGGTCTCCACGGAATGCTCCATGGCGCCTTGTATGGACCCTTGCAGGCCGACGCATCCCTGGGCAGAACGAAATTGGTGATCTGGCGGCGGCCGTCGCTCAAGGTCTTGGAGCGAAGCCGGCTCAAGCCCTCGAGCAAGGTAAAGAGATGCTCAGAGGGCTGGCCCTCCTCCCACACTGTGGCCCCAGGGCCGGCGCGCAGCTCCCCTTTCTTGAGCTGCGAGACGAAATCGACCTCTTCGTCGGTCAACTCCCGAAAGACATTGCAGGAGCGCAACGGGCATTGTTGGCAGGGCACCTCGTAGGTGAACGGCGTCGCCAGCGACATCTCGGCTCCTCGGCGCCCGCCCGGCTCGCTTACGCACATATGTCAAAGGTTTAGGGCGGCAGTCACTGGGTATCACGTATGCTCCCTTAATGTTCCGGTTTCTCCTGTCTTGCGCCTGTTCAATACGTGTGCCCGTAGCCCTTAAGGACTTGGTACGACTAGCCCGTCAGTTGTAGTGTCGGGCATGCTCGCCTTTTTCGCCACCCCGATCAAGCGGACGCCACAGCCTTATGAGCCGCATTGGGAGCCCAGACCACATTCCTCGACAAGCTCAAGGGTGCGGCGTTGGTCGCCGCATTCATCGCCGTGTTGGTGACATTCGGTTTGGCGGTCGAGTGGTCGGAGTCGATGTGGCGGATCGCTGTCAATCTTGTTCGGTCTGGCGTTACGGTCGCAAGAGCCGCCGTCACCTTGCACGTATGGATCAAGGTGGTGGTGGCGCTCGGCAGGGTGCCGGTTCACGTAGCTCCTCATCAAGGGGACATCAATGGGTGCACATCACGGAGACTGAGCCCTGGCTTCCATCGGCTCGGGCTTTCGTTGGTTGGCATATGCGCGCTTTCGATTGCCCTCGTGCTGACAACTGGACCAGCCACGGCTACCTGCGAACAGGGCACACCGGTCTCGGGCCGATTTTATCTCAAGGGCGAAGACATAAACTTTCGCACGGGGCTGGGCACCAAATACAACTCCGTCGTCAACCAACGGGCCACGGAGGTACTTGGGCAAACCGAGTATCGCACTCTCTGGCCCACTATGGTGCTCGAAGGCCTCTGTGAAACCGATGAATGGCTTGAGGGGCACATCACGGAGGCTGATGGTCAACCTGTCGATTGGGAAACGGGTTGGGTCCACAAGAAGTTTGTGACCGGGAATTCCTCTGCCGACACTCAAGCTGGTCTGATTTGGAACATTGATGGCGAGTTGGATTTTACTGACGACGAAAAGAAGCTTGTGAAGCGTGGCGCGCTCAAAGTTCTCCAGGACGAAAAGAATTGCGAAAATATCTATACCGGATACCGAAGTGACACACGAAAAGGTGCCTACTATGTGACCTGTAATGCCAAAAACGGCGGCCAACCATTCAATGTCTGGTTCACCCCCACCGAAGTGAATGCTGGCGGCACGCTCGCTGTTCCGAAGGCCTATCCCGAGGCCCCGTCACGCCAAGCCTGTGGCAGAGCGATAGAGGCCCGCTGGTCGCACCCCTCTACCCTCGATGTCCACCACATCCTGGGCTACGCCACCCAAGTTCATAACAACGGCAATCGCACCGTCATTCAGGAGTTCACTGCGAAAAATAGCTTTGGTCTTGAGCTTAAGCACCGTGCCCGATGCCTCATCCAGCCTAACGGTTCCTTGGAAATCACAATCACCGAGGTGCAATAAAAAAATCTGGTTGGACAGGGAGCGAAAGGGGACGGGACCAACACTGCCCCGGCTCATGAGCTACCGCGTGTGAAAGGCATCTACTCTGCCCTCTCCAAAAACGCGTCGCACCATTCAGCGTATGCGTCCAAGAGCCAACCAATAAGGTACGGGAATGTCATTATCGTGCCTTCAATCATTTCACCGTCGTTCATGGTGACTGTGAGTTTCTCCGAGAAATTCCACTCGGCATCTCTGTTCCCAATGCCATTGTTGTGCACCAGCCGATTGCGCACTGCGTTAGCGCCAAGCCATAGACGGCGACGACCATCAGAAATCAACCCAATATCCGCCGACATGTTGATCACATCACGGAGATACCGCCTCTTCCCTGGCTCACCCATTACGTCAGGATAGCGCTCCATGGCTGCCTTCATGGCGTACTCGATAGACGATAAGCACCAAACAAATGCGGTTTTGGATAGCATAACAAGCCGCTGGCCGTTTTCGGCGCGCTTACGAGCGATTTGCTCTGGCGCCAAGCCTTCGATTGGCTCTTTGCCCCACGCGACTTGGTAATGACTTGTTTGCTCTAGGGCGGCCGTCAGGAAATTGAACCACATGCCCAAAGCGCCAATTGGCTGCTTCGTCGCTTGAAGGTTATGCTTTTTTCCGAGTTCTGCTGCGTGGGCACTCGCCGCAGACCGTACCCTTGCCAATTCATCCATGAATTCTTTCATTTTGGTCAGCTGCTGGAGAGTTGCCTTTGGCGTCAGACACTGCCCTGCACTTGATCAGCCACAAATGCCTGCTCCGAGGCATCCCGACCGACTGACGGGTCGCCAAAGCGCGGGGCTGCCACACCTTCGGTGCCAGCAGGGTGCCACTTTGCCGGTTTGTTCTAGCAAAGCACCTTGCCTTCTAACGGGATCGGGACCTTTGGCATTATGTCAAAGTTAAAAGACAAAGACGTTCAAGGCGTTTTTAGTCCCGCGGACAAGCGACGCTAGTGCAGCCTCGCATCGCGGCCAAGGACCTCCTGAAACGACCTTCCATCCCGGCATTCCGAGCATGATCGACCCGAGCAGAGCCTCCGGGACGCGCGCCGGCACGCCACCGTCGTTCACCGATGAGGACCGGCTGCGGCGCGCGGTGGAGGCGTGCGGCGTGGCGTTATGGGAATGGCGGTTCGCTGGCGATCTCCTGCTTGCTGACGCCGGGCTCGCACGACCTATTCGGCTGGTCGGGCTTTGCTCCCGTTTCGCCCGGACGCTTCCTCGGCCTCGTCCATCGCGACGACGTCCTCGGGCTCAAGGAGGCGGTGGAAGCGGCCTTCCGGCACGACGACGACTTCGAGCATGAGTTTCGCATCCGCAAGGAGGACTCGAGCGAGATGCGGTGGATCGCGGTCAAGGCCCGGGTGGTCGAGCGCGGGGCGGACGGCGAGGCCCTGGTCATGGCGGATCGGCCGCCGACGTCACCACCGTGAAGCGCGATCGGGAGGCGAGAGAGCTGATGGGCCAGGAACTCGCCCACCGCATGAAGAACGTGCTTTCCGTCGTCGGCAGTCTCGTCGCCCTGAGTGGCGAGCACCGGCCGGAAGCACGCAATTTTGTCACGGCATTCCAGGCACGCCTTGGCAGCCTCGCTGCCACCCATGAGCTTCTGGTCCAGACCGAATGGCGCCCCATCGTGCTCGGCCGGCTGGTCGAGAAGGTCTTGGGCCCCCTTGGCGCGCTTGACCGCGTCACCATGGTGGGCAATCAAGCCTTCCTGCTTGCCTCCCATGACGCCCAGACGCTGGCGCTGGTGCTGCACGAGCTTGCCACCAACGCCATCAAATATGGCGCGCTTTCCAATGGACATGGGCGCGTCCTCCTGGCCATCGAGGTGAAATGGGACCGCCTCCGCGACGAGCAGCCCCTGCTCATTCTGCGGTGGGAAGAATCCGGTGGCCCTGCGGTCACGGCGCCGAGCGCCAAGGGGTTCGGGCTGACCTTGCTCGAGCGCCTGACGCGGCGTCATGATCAGGCCGATCAGACGCTCGATTGGCGCGTATCGGGTCTTCATTGCTGCGTGTCGCTGCACGTGGTCCCGGTGCGGCCGAGCGTTCAGGGCACCCACCCATCCGGACATAACGACAATTTGAGGGTCGTGCGACGCCGGCGACGCGCGAGCTGTCGCAAACAATCGGCTAGAATGATAGTGCTGTTGTCGCAGCCGTTCCTCGCGTCGTCAGGAGTTCGCCGATGTCCCTCAAGTCACTCGCCGCCGGCGTTCTGGCAGCAGCCGTCGTCTTCACCGTCACCGCCTCATATGCCCAGGAGCCGCCACGGCCGGATCAGCTCGTCGACGCGCTGAATGGCGTGTTTGGCAAGCATGCGGGGAAGCCCGCCGCGCACACCAAGGGCATTTGCCTCAGCGGCTCGTTTACGCCCGCTGCCGACGCACCGTCATTGTCGAAAGCGCCGCAGTTCGCGAAAGAGGTGCCAGTCACGGCGCGGTTCTCGCTCGGCGGCGGCGACCCGAACGCCAAGGATAACGACCAGGCCAACGTGCGCGGGTTCGCCATTCGCTTCGACAACGGCAACGGCGCCGTCAGCGACCTGGTGATGATTCCGGCGCCGGTATTCTTCGCCCAGACGCCTGCTCTCTTCCTCGAGCTGTTGCAGACCCTCGCCTCGGGCGACAAGGACAAACTCAAGGCCTTCTTCGAGGCTCATCCCGAATCGACTCGGCGAACGCCTGGCTCAGTCGCACCCGGTGCCGGCGAGCTATGCCGGGGTGGATTACTGGGGCGTGCACGGCTTCACCTTCACCAACGCCGACGGCAAGACGCAACTGATCAAGTACAAGGCGATTCCCGAGGCGGGCGAGCTTGGGCTGACGCCGGACGAGGCGGCGGCCAAGGGGCCCAACTTCTATGCCGATGAGCTCAAGGAGCGCTTGGCCAAGGGACCGGTCACCTTCGACCTCGTCGCCATCCTTGGGCAGGACGGCGATCAGACCAAGGATCGACGCTCCGCTGGAACGATGAGGACAATCGCGCCACGGCGCCGCTCGGCACCGTCAAGATCGAGGCCATCGCGCCCGACGCCACCTGCAACGCGTTCAGCTTCCTGCCCGCCAATGTCGCCGACGGCATCGCCGGCCCGACCGACGATCCGATCTTCGCGGCGCGGTCGCCGGCTTATGCCGTGTCGCTGATCCGGCGCTTGACGCCACAATAGGCGGCGCGGAAACCGCGCAACTCTTCTTTGCGCTGGCGAGGCGCTCCGGAGTAGTCTCGGGGCGCCTCCCATTCTGGCGTCAGCTCGGCGCGCGTCATGGCTACAAAACACTCTGCTCCATCCGCCGACGAGATCGCCGTGTTCCAGGCCTATGTCGACCTGATCAACTCGGAGCGCGAGACCATCTGGGCGCGCCACAATGCCCTGCTCGTGGCTAATTCGCTGATCGTCGGCGCCCTGGCCATCAGCCCCGCGGCGCTGTGGCAGAACAAATGGGCGGCGCTGTCGCTGCTCGGCGCCGGAGTCGTGATCGGCGCCGTTTGGCTCCTGATCACCGCGCACGGCTGGGCGGTGCTGCATCGGCACATGGAGATGACGAGCGCCTTCGTCGACCAGAACTATCCGAATTTGCCCAACCCTTTCAGCGAGGCTGTCAGCCGGCGCTCGGGCTGTGGATCCATGGTCTCGCCCTGACCATGGTCTGCGTGTTCCTGCTGATCTATTTGGGGCTCGGTTACCTGCGCCTTGCCGGCGCCTGAGGATCGGCGCACCGGCGCGGACGCCCAGCGACGTTTTTGACCCGCTATTTCGGCTCCACGCGATACGCAGCGAGGAAAGTCATCACCGCCCGCCGCACGACATAGTCGATGCGATCTTTGCTCGGAGGGCCCGACGCATTGAACATCAGCGGCTTGAACGTGGTCGACAGGCAGAATGAGAAACTGGGCCGCGGCGAGCTCGCAGTCATCAATGGCAACAACGCCGGCGGCGACCTGATCCTCGAGATAACGCGCGACGCGGGCGATGCCGTAGGCGGGCCCCGTCTCATAAAAGCGCTTGCCGAGGTCGGGCATGCGGTCGGCGATGGCAATTACGGTCCGCAACGAAGAGATACGATGGAGATCGCCGAGAAAGCGGACGAAGTCACGTCCGAGCTTTCCGAGAACCGCCTCAACGTCGTGGTTGCTCGAATCGAGCGCAAAGACCTGTTCGGCCTGCCCCTGGCGCTCCTCCTCCACGATCTCCTGGAACAGCTTGTCCTTGGAGTCAAATAGACGAAGAGCGTGCCTTTGGAGACCTTGGCCTCGCGGCGATTCCCCCATGCTCGCGGCGTCGAAACCTTGCCGTAGGAACACGGCGCGCGCGCCCTCCAGGATCTGGCGGCGCTTGGCGGTTTCCGGCGCCTCCGCCGGGTGGGTTAAGGCTTCTAGGGACATCTCTCGCGCTCCCTGCGCCATTTTGACCGAACCGTTCGGTTTGTTATTGACATAGATCAGCTCGTGCTCTTATGTCAACGCCCTATTGACCGAACGGTTCGGTCATGCGGTCGCACCCCGAGAGCGCGCGCGATGTTACGAAAAAGCGGTCAGGCCGAAATCTTGCCGGACGATGTAGGCGACACGCCGGGAAGGACCACGAAATCGCACCGGTCAAGCGGGCCGCCCGTCGTTGAAAGTGGTCGAGGTCAAGGCGCGGTCCGGACCCGGCCCCCGAGGCCGACCCCCGAAGCGAATCCCGTCCGCAAGTGGCATCCTCGGATGCCGAGTTCGCCTCACCCCGGCCCAAGCGCAATCTCCGCTCCCACCGGCTCAAGCTCCGCGCGCTGGCCGTGCTCTCGGTCCGGGGCCTGGTACGGCTATCATTGGTGGACGGTCGGCCGCTTCGTCGACTCGACGGACGATGCCTATGTCCGCGCCCACAGCGCGACGCTGGCGGCAAAGGTCGCCGGCTATGTCGCCTCCAGTCGACGTCGAGGACAATTCTCACCGTGCACGCCGGCGACGTGATCGCCCGATCGATGATGGCGACTATCGGCTCGCGGTGAAGTCGGCGCGCGACAAGGTCGCCAACGAGCGGGCCGCGGTCGACCGGTTCGGCCGGCAGATCAAGGCGCAGGAGGCAAACGTCGAACAGGCGAAAGCGCAGCTCGCATCGGCTGAAGCGGCCGCCACCGATGGCGAGCTGGAACACGTGCGCCAGCAGGCGCTGCGCAGCGCAAGCAATATGCGAGCCGTCAGGCGCTCGAAAAGGCTCTCGCTGCAATCGCGATCAGGCGACTGCCGCGGTGCGCAGCGCGCAGGCCGCGGATCACCGCGGCCACGGCCAATAGTCGACGTGCTGAAAGCGCAGCAGCAGGAGGCCATCCGAGCGCTCGATGGGTTGAAGACGGCGCTTGCGAAGGCCGAGCGCGACTGTCGTTCACCGTCATTCGCGCGCCGATCGACGGGGTGATCAGCGACCGCGCGATCCAGACGGGCGACTATGCCCAGCCGGGCCAGCGGCTCGCGAGTCTGGTTCCGCTTGATGACGTCTATATCGACGCCAACTTCAAGGAAACGCAGCTCTCGCGGCTGCGGCCCGGACAGCCGTTGTCGATATCAGCGTCGATGCGCTCCCCGGCAAGCCCGTGCGCGGGACGATCGAAAGCATCTCGCCGGCATCCGGTTCGGTCTTCTCGCTGCTGCCTGCCGACAATGCGACAGGCAATTTCACCAAGATTGTCCAGCGTCTGCCGGTGCGCATCCGAGGTTCCGGCCGCCGTCGCACACCAGCAAATGCTACGGCCCGGAATATCGGTGATTGTCGAGCGTCGATACCATACAAAGGCGCTGGGAAGGCTGGCGCAACGGCGGGGCAGCTCGCTTGCTCGGCGGCGCAGCCTAAGAACATTGAAAACGAGGTGGGGTGCGATGGCCGTCGCCGTCAACTCGTCGCGTTCTACCAATCGCAGCGAATCCCCGGGCCGCCATCGGGCACCGACGATCGGATCGATCCGCGCGGAAACTCGTCGCGTTCCTCTGCCATGGTGTTCGGGATGTTCATGGCTATCCTGGACATCCAGATCGTTTCGGCCTCGCTGACGGAAATTCAGGCAGGACTTTCCGCCAGCAACGACGAAATCGCCTGGGTGCAGACGGCCTATCTCGTCGCCGAAGTGATCGCCATTCCTCTCTCGGGATTTCTATCGCGCGCGCTCGGCACCCGAATCTTGTTCGCCGCCTCGGCTGCAGGCTTCACCGCTGCAAGCGTCATGTGCGGCATGTCAACCTCGATCAACGAGATGATCGTTTGGCGCGCGATGCAGGGCTTCATCGGCGGCGGCATGATTCCGACGGTGTTTGCTTCCGCCTACCTGATCTTCCCGCGCAGCCGGATGGGGCTGGTCGCGCCGCTGATCGGACTGGTGGCGACGCTGGCCCCGACCATCGGGCCGACCGTCGGCGGCTATCTCACCGACGCGCTCTCATGGCATTGGCTGTTCTTCATCAACGTCATCCCAGGCATCGGCGTGACCATCGCCGCACTACGCTGATCGACTTCGACAAGCCCGATTTCAGGCTGTTCGACAGCTTCGACTGGTGGGGCTGCTGTTCATGGCGGGCTTTCTCGGCGGCCTCGAATATGTGCTGGAGGAAGGTCCGCGCAACGACTGGTTCGGCGACCCGAGCGTGCTCTGGTTCGCTTGGGTGTCGGGGCTTAGCGCCATCGCGTTCTTTGCCCGGGCGCTGATGGCCAGACGCCGGTGGTCGACCTTCGGGCCTTCTCCGACCGCAACTTCGCCATCGGCTCGCTGTTCTCGTTCGTTGTCGGCATCGGCCTCTATGGGCTCACTTATCTCTTCCCGCTCTATCTCGGCGAGATCAGAGGCTATGACGCGCGCATGATCGGCGAGACCGTATTCGTGTCGGGGCTTGCCATGTTCTTTGCCGCGCCCATCGCCGGAAGACTGATGAACAAGGTCGATCCGCGATTGATGCTGGCTTCGGGCTTTCTGTGTTTCGCCGCGGGCACGTGGTGGATGACCTATCTCACCAGCGACTGGGATTTCTGGGAACTGGTCTGGCCACAGATTTTCCGCGGCGTCGGCATCATGGTTGCCATGCTTCCCGTGAACAACATCGCGCTGGGGACGCTCCGGCCCGAGCGCGTCAAGAACGCCTCGGGCCTCTATAACCTGACCCGCAATCTCGGCGGCGCCGTCGGGCTGGCCGGCTTGACCACGGTCCTCAACGACCACACCGACCTTCATCTGGCGCGACTGCACGAGAGGCTCACCTTCGCCTCTCAGCCCGCGCTCGAGACCCTCAACAATCTCGCCGCCAACCTGCGTGAATACGGTAGCGACGCCAAGGCCATGGCCTTGAAGCAGCTGATGCAGATGACCCATACCCAGGGGGTGGTCATGGCCTTCGCCGATGTGTTCTATCTGCTGACGCTGGTGTTTATCGCGCTTGCCGTCCTCTCCGTCCTGGTGCACAAGCCAGCGCCGCTCTCAGGCGGCGGAGGGCATTGAGGGGTGAACGGCCAGGGCTCCACGCCGTTCGCGTTTCTTGACAAATCGCGGGCGACGCCGCTACAAGCGGCGTGATTAGCACTCGCCTTTCCGGAGTGCTAAGCGGCAGCTTTCCACACGGAGCCAGTTCCATGAAATTTCGTCCCCTGCACGACCGCGTCGTGGTCAAGCGCCTCGAAGAGGAGCAAAAAACCAAAGGCGGCATCATCATTCCAGACACGGCGGCCGAGAAGCCGCAGACCGGCAAAATCGTCGCCGCAGGCCCCGGCGCCAGAGGCGAAGACGGCAAGCTTCAGCCCATGGGCGTCAAGGCCGGCGACAAGGTGCTGTTCGGCAAATGGTCGGGCACCGAGGTCAAGATCGACGGTGATGAACTCCTGATCATGAAGGAGTCCGACATCATGGGCATTCTCAGCTAGAGCCTGCCCTTACACTGTCCCCCGAAAAGACTTCAACGGAGAAAATAGCATGGCAGCGAAAGAGGTAAAATTTGGCCCGGACGCGCGCGAGCGCATGATGCGCGGCGTCGACGTCCTGGCCAATGCGGTCAAGATCACGCTGGGGCCAAAGGGCCGCAACGTCATCCTGGAGAAATCCTTCGGCGCCCCGCGCTCGACCAAGGACGGTGTCACCGTCGCCAAGGAGATCGAGCTCGAGGATAAGTTCGAGAATATGGGCGCGCAGATGCTGCGCGAGGTGGCGTCGAAGACCAACGACACTGCCGGCGACGGCACCACGACGGCGACGCTCCTGGCGCAGGCCATCGTCCGCGAAGGCCTGAAGTCGGTGGCCGCCGGCATGAACCCGATGGATCTGAAGCGCGGCATCGACAAGGCCGTGGCCGAGGTCGTCGCCGGTATCTCCAAGAGCGCGAAGAAGGTCTCCGGCTCGGCCGAGATCGCCCAGGTCGGCACCATCTCCGCCAATGGCGAGAAGGCCATCGGCGACATGATCGCCAAAGCCATGCAGAAGGTCGGCAATGAGGGCGTCATCACCGTCGAGGAAGCAAAGAGCCTCGAAAGCGAGCTCGAGGTGGTCGAGGGCATGCAGTTCGATCGCGGCTATATCTCGCCCTACTTCATCACCAATGCCGAGAAGATGGTGACCGAGCTCGAGAGCCCCTACATTCTCATTTACGAGAAGAAGCTGTCCGGCCTGCAGCCGCTGCTTCCCCTGCTCGAGCAGGTGGTCCAGTCGGGCCGTCCGCTGCTCGTCATCGCCGAAGACGTCGAAGGCGAGGCGCTGGCGACCCTCGTGGTCAACAAGCTCCGCGGCGGCCTGAAGGTCGCAGCGGTGAAGGCGCCAGGCTTCGGCGATCGCCGCAAGGCCATGCTGCAAGACATTGCCGTGCTTACCGGCGGCGAGCTGATCTCGGAAGATCTCGGCATCAAGCTCGAGAACGTCACCATCCAGATGCTCGGCCGCGCCAAGCGGGTGAGCATCACCAAGGACGACACCACCATCGTCGGCGGTGCCGGCAAGAAGCCGGACATCGAGGCGCGCGTTGGCCAGATCAAGCAGCAGATCGAGGACACCACCTCCGACTATGACCGCGAGAAGCTGCAAGAGCGGCTGGCAAAGCTCGCTGGCGGCGTTGCCGTGATCAAGGTTGGTGGCGCCACCGAGGTCGAGGTGAAGGAGAAAAAGGATCGCGTCGACGATGCGTTGAATGCGACCCGCGCCGCAGTCGAGGAAGGCATCGTGCCCGGCGGCGGTGTGGCGCTGTTGTGGGCAGCGAAGTCGCTGAAGGCCAAGGGCGCCAACGACGACCAGGAGGCCGGCATCAACATCGTCCGCAAGGCGCTGCAGGCGCCAATCCGGCAGATCGCCGAGAATGCCGGCGTCGAAGGCTCGATCGTGGTCGGCAAGGTGCTCGACCAGAAGTCGCCGACCTTCGGCTACGACGCCCAGAACAACGAGTATGTCGATCTGGTGCAGAAGGGCATCATCGACCCGGCCAAGGTCGTGCGCACGGCGTTGCAGGATGCGGCTTCGGTCGCAGGGCTCCTCGTCACCACCGAGGCCGGCGTCGCCGAGGCGCCGAAGAAGAAGGAAGAGCATGCCCACATGCCCGGCGGCGGCATGGGCGGCATGGACATGATGTAAGACTAAGCGATCAGGGCCTTTTTAAGTTGCGAAGGGGCGGCCTCAAGCCGCCCCTTTTGCCTTTTTCGAGCCTTGGTCATCACCCAATGCTTACGCAAACGTAATTTCCCAAGCGCCCGGTTTTCGCCCTATCGTCCAAAGAGATCGGCTCGAGGCGTCAAGGACAGCCTCCTGGAGACCCCCTGATTGGCCGGATTCCGTAATTCAGCCCGAGAATTTTCGCGCATCGCCTTTCCCTATTTCCGTTCCGAGGACGGATTTACCGGGCGCGTTCTGCTCGGCACCGTAATCGCGCTGCAGCTGTTCCAGGTCTGGCTGAACGTCCGCTTCAACACCTGGTACAAGACCTTTTACGACGCGCTCCAGAACAAGGACTGGGACACCTTCATCTGGCAACTTGGGGTGTTCGCCCTCTTGGCGGCGTTCTTCATCGCCGCCGCGGTGTATCAGCTCTATCTCCAGCAATGGCTCCAGATCAGATGGCGGCGCTGGCTGACCACGCGCTATCTCGGGCGCTGGCTGAGCGAGGGTACCCACTACCGCATGCGGCTCAAGGGCGACGCCGCCGACAACCCCGACCAGCGTATCGCCGACGACATCAAGCAGTTCATCAATCAGACGCTCGATATCGGCATCTCGCTGCTCGGCTCGATCGTAACCCTGATCTCCTTTGTCGTGATCTTGTGGACCCTGTCGGCGGGGAATCCGCTGGTGATCGGCTCCCACTCGTTCGCAATCCCCGGCTACCTCGTCTGGGCCGCGCTGATCTACGCCACGCTCGGCACCTGGGTGACGCATCTCGTCGGGCGCCCGCTGATCAAGCTCAACTTCGATCAGCAGCGCTATGAAGCCGACTTTCGGTTCTCGCTGGTGCGCCTGCGCGAGAATGCCGAGCAGGTGACGCTGCTATCCGGCGAAAGGGCCGAGGAAGAGCGCCTCAGCGATCGTTTCGCACGCGTGGTCGGCAATTGGTACGGCATCATGCAGCGGACCAAGCAGTTGACGTTTCTCACCGCCGGCTATTCCCAGGTTGCGGTCATCTTCCCGTTTCTGGTGGTGAGCCCGCTCTATTTTACCGGCTCGATGATGCTCGGCGGCTTGATGCAGATCGCCTCGGCCTTCGGTCAGGTGCAGGGCGCGCTCTCCTTCTTCGTCAAGGCCTATTCCGATATCGCCGACTGGAAAGCGGTGCTGAACCGGCTCGCGGGCTTCGATGCTTCGATCGACTGGGCGCAGTCGCTCGACGACAAAGCGCCGCGGGTCGAGCATGTCACAGACGGCGGCGGGACCCATCTTCACGCCGACGACCTCGTGGTCAGCCTGCCGAACGGTCAAGAGATTGTGCGCGCCTCGGACCTGCGCATCGCTCCCGCCGAGCGGGTGCTGGTCACCGGGCCGTCTGGCTCGGGCAAGACCAGCCTGTTTCGGGCGCTCGGCGGTGTGTGGCCGTTCGGCTCGGGCAGCATCCGCATTCCCCATGGGGCGAACGTGCTGGTGTTGCCGCAGAAGCCGTATCTCCCGCTCGGGACGCTTCGCGGCGCGCTCGCTTATCCCGGTCCGCAAGAGGCGTTCGCGGTGGGGGAGATCGATGAGGTGCTCAACGCCGTCGGACTTGAGCATCTGCACGCAGGCCTCGACGAGACCGCCTATTGGTCCGACCGGCTCTCGGTCGGCGAGCAGCAGCGGCTGTCGGTCGCGCGCGCGCTGTTGCAACAGCCCGATTGGCTGTTCCTCGACGAGGCCACGAGCGCGCTCGACGAGCAATCGGAGGCCATGCTCTATCGGCTCCTGCTCGAGCGCCTGCCGGACGCGGCCATCGTCTCCATCGGCCACCGCGCGAGCCTCGTCGTGTTCCACGACCGCTTCCTCGAGCTCACGCCCGACGCCGCGGGCGGCCACCGCGTCGCGCCGATCTCGCCGGACGATGCGGCCCGTGCCGCCGACGAGCTCGATCTCAGTCCAGCCTAGCCCGACACGGCGCGCAGGCGATCGAGGACGATATCCTTGAAGCCCGTGGCCTCGCCACACCACGCGGCGCCGCGCGCCAACACGAGATGCGCCTGGGATTGCAAAATCAGACCATCCTCGAGCACCTTGAGGTGATTGGCCTTGAGCGTCGTGCCGGTGGTGGTGATATCGACGATCAATTCGGCCGTACCCGCCGCCGGCGTACCTTCGGTGGCCCCGACGCTCTCGACGATGCGGTAGCCGGCAACACCGTGGCGGGCAAAGAACCGCCGCGTCAGATTGAGGTATTTGGTGGCGACGCGAAGCCGGCGGCCATGCTGCCGCGCAAATTGCACCGCGACATCCTCGAGGTCGGCCATGGTGGCGACATCGATCCAGCAATCGGGCACGGCAACCACGACGTCGGCGCGGCCGAAGCCGAGCGGCGCCAGGAACTCCACGCTCGCTTCGACGTCGGGAAGGGTCTCGCGGACGAGGTCCTCCCCGGTCAGCCCGAGATGGATGCGGCCCGTTCGCAGCTGATGCACGATCTCCGCGGCGGACAGGAACACCACTTCGACGCCGTCGAGGCCTTCGATCATGCCGCGATAGCCGCGCTCGTGGCCGGTCTTGCGCAGCGCGAGACCAGCCTTCTCGAACAGAGCGGCCGCGGCGTCCTTGAGCCGCCCTTTCGCCGGCACGCCGATGCTGAGCGCCGTCGCGATCATCGGGACGCCTGCCGAATCGCCGCGAGCAGACGCTCGGTGTGAATGGCGGAGCCGACCGCCGGCACCTCGACAGGCGCGCCGAGGGAGCGGAGCAAGCCGTCATAGCGGCCGCCGCCCGCGACCGGGGTCGTCTCGTCACCGCCCTCGGCTTCGATCTGGAACACGAGACCGGAGTAATATTCGAGGCTCCGGCCAAACTCGGTCTCGAAGCGTGCGGTCTCAAGGTCGACGCCGCCTTCCCCGAAGAGATCGAAGCGGCGGGCGAGCCCCTCGAGCGCCGAGTCAAGGTCGATGCCTGCCCCCTTGGCGATCATGGCGACGCGATCGACGCCCTCGCGCGGCGGGGCGGAGACGGCGAGGTAATAATCGATCACGGTCGCGACCTCCTTCGGCAGCGGGTCGGCGCGAAGGTCGGCGGTGTAGTCAAGCAGGCGCTCGGTTATCTCGCCGAGGGTGCGGTTGCCTGAGAGCGGCAATGCTTTCGCCTCCAAATATTCCGCCACCAGGTCTTCGGCGCGCGCGGGATCGGTGCGCTCGAGCGTTGCGGCAAGCTCGGCGACCGCGCCGTTGCCCTCGGGACGCTCGCCCTTGGCGAGGCGGCTCAGCAGCGCGTGGAACTCCGGCGGACGCCAGAAATAATGGCGCAGCTTCAGGCGCCAGCGCTCCGGCAAGGCGAGCGCATCGAGGAGGGCGTAGAACAGCGCAATGTCGCCGAAGCGAAGGCGAAGCCGCTTCAGCCCCGCCTCGCGCACCGCTCTGGTGGCAAGGCGCACGATCTCGGCATCGGCTTGATCGCGGCCGGGAACGCCGTAGCATTCGATGCCGGCCTGACGGAATTCTCGATCCCGCCTCGGACCATGCGGCTGAAAGCGGAATGCCGGGCCGTTATAGCAATAGCGGGCCGCGACGTCGGCTTCGGGGTGGCGCTCGAGATAAAGCCTCGACACCGGCACGGTGAGATCGGGGCGCAAGCAAAGCTCCTCACCGGCGAGATCGGTGAAGACATAGGTGCGGCCCCGCAGCGACTCGCCGATCCGATCGAGGAAGATGTCGGCGGGCTGGATTAGCGACGGCGCAACTTGCTCGTAGCCGGCCGCTCTGAACACATCGAGCAGGCTGGCAGCCTGGGCTTCGAGGGCCTCGAATTGCTGCGCCGATTCCGCGGCCATGGCCGGTCACGCCTGGTGGCGGGCGAGGACGCCCTTGACCGCCTCGACGAGCTTCGCCTCGGGCACGGCGAATTGCGCTTGGGCCTGCTGCTTCAGATATTCGTCGCGGTCCTTGATCGCGGTGAGCGTGGCGCCGAGGACGAGGTCCTTGATCTGCACCTCGCCCTTGGCCTTCTCGTCGCCGCCCTGGATCACGGCGCAAGGCGAGCCGCGCTTATCGGCGTATTTCATCTGCGCCTTCATGCCGGCCGAGCCGAGATAGACCTCGGCGCGGATGCCGGCGTCGCGAAGCGTCTTCGCCATACGCTGATAGTCGCCGATGCGGTCGCGGTCGAACACGAGCACGACCACGGGGCCACTCGCGGTCTCGGCAGGGAGCTTGCCGAGGGTCTTGAGTCCATAAAGCAGGCGCGAGACGCCAATGGAGATGCCGGTGGCCGGGACCTTCTCACCGGTGAAGCGCTCGACGAGGCCGTCGTAGCGGCCGCCGCTCGCGACCGAACCAAGCCTGATCGGCAGCCCGCGCTCGTCCTTGATGGGCGCGGTCAGCTCAGCCTCGAACACGGGGCCGGTGTAATATTCGAGGCCGCGGACGACGGAGGGGTCGATGCATATCTGGCGTTGGCCATAGCCCGCAGAGGCGGTCAGTTCAGCAATGCGGGTTAGCTCATCGAGGCCGCTCTGGTACGTCGCGTTGTCGACCAGCACACGGAGTGAGGTGATTGTAGATAAGTTGCTTCCTACCTTCTCGACGATGAGGTCATCAGAAATCGTATCGGCTTCTGGCGACTGCTCATCGATAGGTCGGCCATCCCTCAGCCTGAGAATGTCCTGCGGAAACTTCGGCGAAGCAAACTCGCGGATCACACTAATCACTTCGGATGTGAGGTCCGCGCCCTTGGTGAAGTCTCCAGACTCATCCTTGCGTCCCTTGCCTAGAAGCAGTTCAACGCCCGGCCAACCAAGCCGATCCAGTTTGTCGATGGCGCGGAGCACGACAAGCCGCTTGGCTGCATTAGCTTCACCGCCAAGACCAATTGCTTCCAGCACGCCGTCGAGAACTTTGCGGTTGTTGACCTTGATGACATACTGCCCGCGCGGGACGCCGAGGGCTTCGAGGGTGTCGGCGGCGAGCATGCACAGCTCGGCGTCGGCGGCGACGGAAGCGGCGCCGACGGTGTCGGCGTCGAACTGGGTGAATTGGCGGAAGCGGCCGGGACCAGGCTTCTCGTTCCGCCACACCGGCCCCGACTGATAGCGGCGGAACGGCTTCGGCAGGGTCTGGTAATTCTCGGCGACGTAGCGGGCGAGCGGCGCGGTCAGGTCGTAGCGGAGCGACAGCCACTGCTCGTCGTCCTTGAACGAGAACACGCCCTCGTTGGGCCGGTCCTGGTCGGGGAGAAACTTGCCGATGGCGTCGGTATATTCGATCGCTGGGGGGTCCAGCGGCTCGAAGCCATAGGCCTCAACACCTTGCGGATTTGGTCAGCATCAGCGCCGTCGCCCGGATCTCACCGCGGGAACGTCGGATAAGCCCTTCGGCAGCCTGGCCTCGGGGCGAACGGCAGGTCTTTCTCGCTCATGGAAATAAATGCTGACGCGATGCTCGACTGGCCCGGCTTGGCCCATAGGGCTTGGCCGAGCAAGCAACGGGCGCGGAGCGCGCGGCTCCGCTTGACTCGTAGCTCCGCTGGTAGGTTTTGACCCCCTCACCGCGCCGCCGCCGCGATGTGGCCGCGGCGCGACCTCTCTCCGCTGGGGAGAGGTGAAGCGCGCTCGCTGCCGTGTCTTTCTGGCGGCGACGTCTCCTTTGCTTCGCCATTGCCGTGCTTTTCCCGGCAATCCAATTGGCGCGCCAGGCCAGCCTCAACTGCCCTATTGGATGCCCGGAACACGTCCGGGCATGACGAATGAGACCAGGGCGCACTCCATCGTTGCCGCTATGTTCGGCGTCCGGGCTTTGCTCAAGATTCTCTCCCCTCGAAGATGAGGGGATGGCGCGCCGAAAAGCGCAGTCCATTTTGGTTACGCATCTCTTGGTGGAGTATGCGCAGGCGCCTCTCGGGCGCGCCACAGCGGCGATTTTTGCGCACCACGCCGGCCGCGCTTTCGCCGTCAGTGCCCCGCTTCCCCTAGGTTGCATGCAAGCTCAAAGCGCAGTTCGTGGTCTGCGCAACCGCGCCGCCGCTGACCAGCTCCTGGCAGGGCCTCGTAGTGGGCACGGGCCGAGCCCCGGCGCCGCCCGAGCGTCCGG
>CAWDMD010000014.1:0-4875 GCA_963803385.1 uncultured Alphaproteobacteria bacterium
TGGGGACGCGAAGGGCGGCTCTCACGTCCACTCCCGCTCGACGGTGCCTTCAACGGACTTCTCCGCGAAAGGCTTGTCGTCGCTGCCAACGAAGGCGCGGACGGTCGCGGTGTAACGGAACACGGGCTCTCCCGCGTCGTTCAGCTCGGTCCACACCCGTGTCGTCGTCTCCGACCGCGCCCGCCAGCCGCTGTCGGGCCGTTCGAGTGTCGCCGCTGACGAGGTGAACCCGGTCAGCGACAGCGGCTCGTCGACGATCATCTGGAAATTCTCGTCCGCGATCTGGTCCATCCACAGGCCCTTAAGCGGCCCGCCATATTGGTAGCGGCCGCTGTCGAACACCTTCCGCACCAGCATGCCCGTCTTGCCGTCGATCGTGACCGGCGTCGCCTCGCGCGTGGAGGCGGCGGGCCGCGCCTCGGCGAGCGTCGGCAGGTAGTCGTCGGGATTGACGTAGGTGGTCACCGAATGCGACGGCAACAGCGCCTGCGCCGCCTTGTCTTCTGCTCGCGGCGCGCGCCCGGGAAGGCTGAGGGCGCTCGGCGCGAAGCCGTCGGCGCCGCCGGCGAACAGGGTCACCACCGGGGCATCGGCGCTCTGCCACAGGGTCGGATAGAACGACGGCGATACCGCGAGGCGAATGCGCCAGCCGCGCTTGAAAGGGTGTCCCATGATGTTGAGGGGCACGCGCAGCGAGAAGGTCTTGCCCGGCGCGATCTTCTCCGGCTTCGCCATGTCGCCGCCGCGATAGGCGAGATCGAAGAACCGGTAGGTGATGAGGTGTGAGGCGCCGGTCTCCGGATCGAGCTCACACAGCCTGATCGCGAGCGACGCCGTGGGCTTGTTGACGTTGAGCGTGAGCTTGACGGTCGGATAACCGAAGCTGTCGAGATCCTCGTCGAGCGGCGCGCTGTCGAAATAGAGCGAGGCCTTGTCGAAGCGCGTCTGGTCGCCGGGAAGATCGTCGTTGCCGCGTTCGCCCCAGGAGCTCGTCTCCAGCATGTCGGTATCGAGCACCAGCGGCTTTGCGCTGTCGTAGGTCGCCTTGCCCGGCGTATCGCCGAGCCGGTTGCCGGCGGCGAGATAGAGCACCTTCTCTCTCACCCGCGACGCCCAGGCGCCATCCTCGGCGACCCACTTGCCCGCCTCGTCGGCGCAGGCGATTTGGTCGGCGCCTTCGACTGCGACAACCACACGGGAAGGCTCGGCCAGTCGCTGCCGGGGGGAGGGGGCTTGCCCTTGAGCCACCGGTCCCACCAATTGGTGACCGTGTATTGCAGCCAGGGAATGCGCGGTCCGGGGTAACCGCCGAAGGGGTATTTGTGTCCCCACGGTCCGAGCAGGCCTTGCGCCCGTTTTCCCAGCGCCTCGAGGCTGGAGAGGAGCCGCTCCGCCGGGTTCTTGTAGCCGTCCTGCCATCCCGACATCACGAACACCGGCACGCCGACATCGGCGATGTGATCGCGGACGCTGTTCTCGCGCCAGTAGGCATCGCGCGGCTGATGGCTCGCCCATTGCTTGAACCAGAAATCCGCGTTGTCGATGCGCGTCCGCCACATCTCCCGCCACGGGTCGCCGACCACCGCGGGATCCGGCGGCAGCGACAGCCAGCCGAACATCGACGACGGCCAGCTGAGATTGTCGAACATCATGGCGCCGCCCATGTAATGGACGTCGTCGTTCCAGCGGTCGTCGCTGCCGCAGCAGACGAGCACCGCCTTGAGCGCCTTGGGACGGTCGGGCCGCGCCGACACCATCAGTGCATTGATGGCGCTCCACGATTCCCCATCATGCCGACATTGCCGTCGCAGGACGGATGCGCCGCGATCTCCGCGATCACTTGGGTGCAGTAGACGAGCTCCTCGTCGGTGTACTCGTCGGTGAGCACGCCTTCGGAATCGCCCGAACCCTGGAGGTCGATGCGGAAGCAGAGATAATCGTTATGGGCGAACCAGGGATACATCTTGCTGTCGGCGATCATGGTGCCGTCGCGCCGCCGATAGGGCACGAACTCGACGATCGCGGGGCATGTCCTGCCCGCGGTCACGGTGTCGGCGTTGTACCAGAAATGGCCGGCGAGCCTGATCGGCGCTTTGCCGGGATATTGCACCGAGAAGAAGATGTCCTTGGGGTCCGGCACCTTGTCGCGTACGGCGAGGTAATGCACCTCGTCGCCGTGCGCGGCGGCGTCAAAGGGTGGAAGGTTCGGGAAGCTGAGGCCGAAGGAAGCAATGCCCCCGAGCTTGAGAACGTCGCGGCGGGAGAGGGCAAACGGGTGACGGCGCAAGGAGGCGACCCCGACAGAGGAGAGGGCAGTCTAAGCTGCCTGGCCTCCGACGGAAACGCCTTCGTTTTCGAGCGCGTCGACCTCGTCGTCGGTGAACACCCGGCTCCGGGTCAGGAAGCGCACCCCTTCCGGCGCCTCGAGCGAGAAGCCCGAGCCTCTTCCGGGCACCACGTCGATAAGGAAACCAGGTTGTTCCGATTGACCCCATGCAACCCGTTCAGCAGAATGCGCCGACACGCCGAGCTGCGGAGCTGAACATGACAATGACTCGGAAGCTGCTGGGTTTCTGTGTTCTGGTTTGTGTCGCGACGGCCGCCGAAGCCTCCCCGATCGACTGGCGAGTCGTGAATAATTTTAGGGCCATAGTCGGCGAGAGAGAGCAGACGAGGCTACTGGACGATCTGCACAGAGACGTCAAATGTGCCGACTATCGTCAACGAGATTTCGCGGTGCCGCAGGAGCGGCGCCTCCAGTCGCATACGCAAGGACTATGCCACGGTCTGGAAAGGCACGGGTTACAGCTACGGGGCCAACTATGTTGGTCAAACCCTTCGTAAAGTCGCAGCCAGCGTGCCTTCGAAGTCGAATACCTGCAGGTGGTATCTCGATGGCGTCCAGCTAGACGCAACCAAGTGTAGAGACGCCGAGTTCGACGCTTCACTCGGCTCTCACGTTTTGCGCGCTGTCGTACTGGTGAAGGGCAACGCAGCGGCAACCTATGACCAAGACATGGAACTGAAAGACGTCCTGATCGCGGTCATCGGTGATTCGTTTGCGTCGGGGGAGGGCGTTCCTCACCTCCCCTACATCCCCAAGCAGGAGGACTCCTTTGGCCATACGCTCGAAGAGGTGCGATTTCCAACCTGGTGGGAAGAGCGATGCCATCGCTCGCTCTTTTCACCCGGATCGATCGCGGCCGCGGAGTTGGCGGGCGGAAATCCTCATCTCTCAGTCACACTGATTTCCTTCGCGTGCTCGGGGGCGGATTTGCGTGAGGAAGGTCTGCTCAAGCCCTACATTGGGCGCGAGACGGTCTTTCAGGTGCGGCAAATATGGCATGACCTCCCCAATGGCACTTTTGCCGGACGCTACATCGAACCACAGGTGCTTTCTGTCGCCAAAGCGCTTTGCGGCACGGCGTTGACGCCAGTACCGGCGGCTGTCCAGCACCGCGGCGCCCAGACTATGTCATCATCACCGTCGGTGGGAATGATCTGGGCTTTGGCGAGGTTGTCCGCGACTTAATCGGAAAGTGCGACAGCGAGTGCCTCAACCGAAATGCCCATTTCATTCGCCAAAGGCTCAAGGCGCTCGACGGAAATCTATCTAGGCTTGCTGGGAAGACCGCGGGATGGTCGCCTCAGAAAGTACTGCTGACGGAATATATGGACCCCACCCAGCGAGCCTTGGACAAAAGTCGATTCGAATTTTGTTCAGACAAGGCCTTCGGCTCAAGGACCGTGACTTTCGATATTGGTCCCTTATTTGGCTATGCGATCAACAAGACGAAATCAGAATTTGCCCACACCAAATTCTTGATCCCATTGAACAGCGATCTTCGAGACTTCGCAGCTCCGCGTGATTGGACCTTTATCGGCGGTCTGGCGCGAGCCTCAAGAGGACACGGCTATTGCAGTTCGCGCAGCTGGTTCAACACTTATTGGGACTTTATGAAGAAGCAGGGCGAGATCCCTCAAGACAAGCGGACAATAGATGGAGCGACATTGGGCGGTATCGCTACCGGCACCATGCACCCAAACATCATTGGATATTACAATGTTGCGGCGCAGATTAAGTCACAGTTTCAAAGTGACGGGCTGCTCGGAAAGCTCCCGGCGGGGCGAGGGCGCTGATCCGCCGCCTTCCCCTTTTGACGCTCCGCCGGGCGTCTAGGTTGACAGCGATCAGGCCCGCGACGCTTGGCGCTGCGCGAAGCTGGGGGCATTGTGGGTGCGTTGCCCTTCTACGATGCGCGCTCCTGGTCGAGGGCATGCACCTCGTCGTCGGTGAACACCCGGCTCCGGGTCAGGAAGCGCACGCCTTCCGGCGCCTCGAGGGAGAAGCCGGAGCCTCTGCCGGGCACCACGTCGATAATGAGCTGGGTGTGCTTCCAATAGGCGAACTGGTCGCGGTCCATATAGACCGGGGTGCCGCCGATCTCGCCGAGATAGACGTCGTTGCCGCCGATCCGGAACTCCTCGCGGGGATAGCACATCGGCGCCGAGCCGTCGCAGCAGCCACCCGACTGATGAAACATCAGCGGACCGTGCATACGCTGCAAGCGCGCGATCATGTCGAGCGCCGCATCGGTAACCAGGACCCGTTCGACCATTTGCGTTCTCCCCGCGCCACGTCATGCCCGGCCTTGAGCCGGGCATCCATGCCGTTTCGCTTCAGCCGTCTGAAGCACCAGCATACACCATACCTCCCCTTGCGGGGAGGTCGGCGCTGGGGAGGTTGGCGCGCGTTAGCGCGCCGGGTGGGGGCTTGGAGTCCGTTGCATTGCCGCGAGCCCCACCCCTCTCCCCTCGTGGAAGAGGGTGGCTCGCCGCTCTGGCGGCGAGCCGGGTGAGGGGCCTACTCCGTCT
>CAWDMD010000015.1:0-13830 GCA_963803385.1 uncultured Alphaproteobacteria bacterium
TGAGGTAGCTAATCCCCGGTCAGCAAATAGCCGGGTACCTGACCTTCCTTGACCGGGCGGAAAGGAGAGTTTTTGTTTAATTGGGCGTCCATCGCAGGATCTTCTGTCCAAGGGAACTCTATTAGGCCCCAATATATCTCCACGTAGGGTCCGTCCCTGAAAACTTGTATGCCCACGCATTTTCCCAACTTCTGCTCATGCTTGTGCGCAAGCATGAAATTCTGCAACCCACGAATCTTGATCGTTGGCCAGTCGGGCCCCTGAACCAGTTCTGGATCGACTGGTACGAACACAAACCCGCAGTCAGTTTCGGGAAACGCAAGCCTGTAGGGCAGAGTGAACTCGTTCTTCTGCACCTTCTCGATACAAAGGCGGATGCGCTTCTTTACTTCACGCCACATGGATCGAGGAAGTTTGGCAAACTCGACAAGGATTTGATAGTGATCGTCAGAGGGACCATCGGCAATGATGTGATCGTACATCCCACTGAGCAGCGGAGTGAGATTCCAATCCTCCTCATCATCAACGAGTCGACTGAGGTATGAAGCCGATGCGTTTGTTGGAAGCACGCCTGGATCACCGCCGATAAAATGTCCGGCTATCGCAGGCTCTGATAGAGGGTCTGAGGCTTCCACAATCTTGGTCAGCACCCGCTCTCTATACTCGAAATAACGCACGATCTCTTCGGGCACCTTGAGCACCTGAGAGAGGTGATAGTAGTCACGCACATCAAGGATATGAATGAAGCCAGCCGTGCGGCTCAAATGATGAGTGATATCCCCGCAGTCAGCTGGAAGGTTCGCTGACGGAAGGTAAATCACAATCTTGATGATCTTTTTGAAATTTCGGGCTGCCAGATTGAACCGATGGCCACGCTCGTTGGGCACGCTGATCTCCTCGAATGCGCTCAGATACTGCAGGGTGTCCTTGACCTGCCTAGTTGCCCTTCCGAGTACTTTCGATTGGAACCACCGTCTCTCGCCGTCTGCACCTCCCGCCTCTTCCGCCGATCGCTCCTTGATCTGGTAAATAAGCAAGACGTCCCCGAGCATGACCACGGCATCCGCAAGTTCCACTTCGCTGCTCAGAGGCGGAGAAAACCTATTGCGGGCAAAGGCAAACTCTTTCAGGAAGACCATGCTGTGGAGAGTTTCGGCGACAAATTCTTGGGCATTTTGTGGCATTGCGTCCTCTACACATGCTCGATAGAGCGCCCCGTCGCTTCTCTGCTATCGATGCGTGGTTGGCAAGGTTTACCAAGAAAAGAGATCGTTCTTGGACTCCCCCGGCTCCTACGGGCGAACCGGGAGATTTGTCATTTCGGCATCGAACGACTATCTGAAGCCCACGAAACAGCCGAAAATCCAACTGGACCATGGATAAGCCCCGCACCCTTTACGACAAGATCTGGGACGAGCACCTGGTGCACGAGGCGCCTGACGGCACCAGCGTGCTCTACATCGACCGGCACCTCGTCCATGAGGTCACGAGCCCGCAGGCCTTCGAGGGCCTGCGCATGGCCGGCCGCAAGGTCAGGGCCCCGGAGAAGACCCTCGCCGTGGTCGATCACAACGTGCCGACCTCGGACCGCTCCAAGGGCATCGACGACCCGGAATCGGCGCTCCAGGTGGCGACGCTCGCCGACAACGCGCGCGACTTCGGCATCGACTATTACCATGAGCGCGACCGCCGCCAGGGCATCGTCCATGTGGTCGGCCCGGAGCAGGGCTTCACGCTCCCCGGCACCACCATCGTCTGCGGCGACAGCCACACCTCGACCCACGGCGCCTTCGGCGCACTCGCGCACGGCATCGGCACCTCCGAAGTCGAGCACGTGCTCGCGACGCAAACGCTGATCCAGAAGAAGGCCAAGAACATGCGCGTCCGCGTCGACGGCGCGCTGCCCGAAGGCGTCACCGCCAAGGACATCATCCTCGCCATCATCGGCGAGATCGGCACCGCCGGTGGTACCGGCCACGTCATCGAATATGCCGGCGACGCCATCAAGGCGCTGTCCATGGAAGGGCGCATGACCGTCTGCAACATGTCGATCGAGGGCGGCGCCCGCGCCGGGCTGATCGCGCCGGACGAGACCACGTTCGACTACATCAAGGGGCGGCCCCGCACGCCGAAGGCGGGCGCCTGGGAAGAGGCGCTGCGCCACTGGCAGACGCTTTATTCGGACGACGACGCCGTGTTCGATCAGGAGATCGTGCTCGACGCCGCCAAGCTGCCGCCGATCGTCTCCTGGGGCACGAGCCCCGAGCAGGTGGTCTCCGTCACCGGCCATGTGCCGCGGCCCGAGGAGATCGCCGACGAGACCAAGCGCAAGGCGGCGATCCGCTCCCTCGACTATATGGGTTTGGCCGGCGGCGAGAAGATCACCGACATCACCCTCGACCGTGTGTTCATCGGCTCCTGCACCAACGGCCGCATCGAGGATTTGCGCGAAGTGGCCAAGGTCGTCGCTGGTCGCAAGGTGCATCCCAATATCGACGCCATGATCGTGCCTGGCTCTGGCCTCGTGAAGGAGCAGGCCGAGGCCGAGGGTCTCGACAAGATCTTCAAGGCGGCCGGCTTCGACTGGCGCGAGCCGGGCTGCTCGATGTGCCTCGGCATGAACCCTGACCAGCTTGCCCCCCGCGAGCGCTGCGCCTCGACCTCGAACCGCAATTTCGAGGGCCGCCAGGGCAGGCTCGGCCGCACCCATCTGGTGTCGCCGGCCATGGCCGCCGCGGCTGCCGTCGCCGGGCGCTTCGTCGACATCCGCGACTTCCGGTGAAGCACTCTGAAACCCGCTCGGCCCCCGTTCTCCCTCTCCCCCGTGGGGAGAGGGGTCGGGGTGAGGGGGGTTGATGCCTGCAAGGTCAGATTTCTGCTTCCCCTCACCCGCGCCTGCGGCGCGACCTCTCCCCCATCGGGAGAGGTGAACGGAAACGCGGCATGACATCGACGAAATCGCTGGCACAGCAGCAATTCGGAGCGGCCGCCGCCGACTACGCTACCTCGACGGTACACGCCAGGGGCGAAAGCCTCGCGCGCCTCGTCGCACTGGTAGCGCCGAAAAAGCGCTGGCGCGTGCTCGATGTCGCCACCGGCGCCGGCCATACCGCGCTCGCACTCGCCCCACACGTCGCCAAGGTCACCGCCAGCGACATCACCGCGGCCATGCTCGCCGAGGCCAAGAAGCTCGCCGCCGCCCGCGGCCTCGGGAATGTCAAGACTGTCGAGGCCACGGCGGAGGACCTGCCCTTCCCCGACATGAGCTTCGATCTCGTCACCTGCCGCCTCGCCGCGCATCATTTCGGCGATGTCGCGGCCTTCGCCGCCGAGGCGTATCGCGTGCTGATGCCGAACGGCCTGCTTGCCGTCGTCGACAATATCTCGCCGGACCGGGAGATCTTCCCGGCGCTCTCGGCCGAGGACGCGCGACATTGGGCCAAGGTCTATAACGCCTTCGAGAAATTGCGCGACCCGAGCCATGACCACTGCCTCAGTCTCACCGCGTGGCGCGAGGTCCTCGGCAAGGCCGGCCTCGACATCGTCGCCGCGGAGCGTATGGATCAGGATCTCGAATTCGAGCCTTGGGTGACCCGCATGCGCTGCGACGAGGCGACCGTGGCGCGGCTCCGCGCACTGCTTCAGGAACAGCCCTTGCGCGATTTGCTCAAGCCGCGCGACACCGAGACCGGCACGGTGTTCACCCTGCAAGAGGGCATCATCCTGGCGCGGAAGCCCGCGAACCGATCCGGCCGATGAACAGGCGCACGCCGATCAATGGCGGCATCGAATGGCACCGGGCCCAGGCGCCGTCGCTCGTCGAGTTCGAGGCCATCGCCGACGCCGCCTACCGGCGGTTGCCGCACGCGTTTCGCAAGCTCACCGGCGACCTCGTCATTCGCGTCGAGGATTTCGCGACCGACGAGGTGCTCGACAGTCTCGGCATCTCCTCGCCGTTCGACCTGCTCGGCCTTTACCACGGCGTCGATCTCGCGCGTAAAAGCGTGATGGATCCCACCGTTCTGCCGGACATGGTATTTCTCTACCGGCGCCCGATCCTCGATTATTGGGGCGAGCATGACGACACCCTCGGCCAAATCGTGACCCATGTCCTCGTGCACGAGGTCGGTCATCATTTCGGCTTCTCCGACGCCGATATGGAGCAGATCGAGCAGGAGGCGACGTCCTAGCGCGCTACCAGTCGAGCCGCTTGCCGTCGCCGACAAAGCTCAGGATCGCGTCCTCGAGCTTGGAATATTCCTCGCAACTCGTACCGCAGCGGTCGGCGATTTCCATCAGCTCCGCTTTCGCCTCGCCGAGGTCGCCTTTCTGCAAGTAGCCCTCGCCGAGATATTCCCGGGCCTTGACGTAGTTCGGATCGAGCGCGAGCGCCTTGTGGTAATAGTCGATGCCCTTTTCGAGATCTCCGAGCTTGCGCGTGTTGTAGCCGACCATGTTCAAGACGGCCGGCTGTGCCTGCTTCTCGATGCGGGCGAGCAGCGCGAGCGCATCAGCATAGTGGCCGTCGTCGGAGCGGGCATGGGCCTCGCTGTAGAAGTCCTGGTCGGTCAGCGCCGCCGAATGCTCGTCGATGCAGGCTTGGACCCCACGGCTCCAGACGCTGCCCGAGGCGCAGCTGACCTTGGCGCAGCGCTTATGCTTGATGCTGTATTTGTAGCCGGCGGGGCAGGCACTCTTGGTGGGCTTTGGCGGCTCGTCATCGCCGCAATCGGCCTCGGCCATGGCGCGGCCTCCTGCCAGTGCGAGCACAGCGACCAACATTGCGCCGAAGAGCCACAGACGCCCGACACTTTGCGCCGACCTCGGATGCCACCTCATAACCAGCCACGCCTTGTCAGAGAGTGATCAGTGCCACCGGCTAGACCCGCTGCCGCCATCATTAGATGCCACAACATTGCGGCGGCCCATATCGTCAACCTCGCCTTCACGCAGTTTTGAGCATTGTGACAGGCGAGCGACAGCGGCCCAAGACAAAGGCTTTCAGGCATCGGTCTATTTGCCGTTGACGGGAACGGCGCTACGCCTCCAGAGTCGCCCGGCATCTGGGGCACATCAAGGGCAGCAGAGGAAAGACGTCATGGGGTTGGCTGCCCTTTTGAGGGTCATTATTGCGCTCGTTCTGGCGGTCGCCGGCCCTGAACACCAGGCCCTCGGCATAGAGAAGGACAAGGCGATCCCAGCGGGGCGCCTCGTCATCGAGGGCCGGCGTCTCTCCTGCGGCAGCACGCAGACCCTGCTTCGGGACTTCGAGGGCTTCGCCGTGTCCTCGACGGTGATCATGCTCAATATGCAGGCCCTGAAGGGACTGCCGCGCCAGGTGCAATGGCTGATCTACTATCATGAGTGCGGGCACATCCTGTATGGCCCAAGCGAGCACGCCGCGGACTGCTACGCGGTCAAACGCGCGCGGCGCGAAGGTTGGCTTAACGACCAGGCCCTCAATGACATCTGCGCAGTGTTCAATATCGCCGGCCACGGCCCGGTCCATCCCGACCCCGAGGAACGCTGCGACCAGCTCCGGCAATGCTTCGGCAAGAAGGGAGGGGTCACCGCCCGCGACGGCAACTAGCGCCTTTTTCGGCCCGCAAGGCCGATTGCATGGAGCTCATTCGCCTCGTAAGCTGACACCAATGAGGGACGCAATGATGAGGATTGGGGGCACGGTTGTTGGGGCTTTGACTGTTTGGGCCTGCGCCCTTTATCCGGGGCCGGCTTCGGCCCAGGAAGCGACCTTTTTCAGCGGCTCCGACGCCCCCACCGTCGAGGACTACCTGAAGGAGGCAGGTCCCGAGGCCAAGCTGATCCCCTTCGACAAGTTCAAGATCGACGGCCGCTCGGTGGTTTGTGGCAGGCGCCCGGTGGTCCTGAACTCGAATTTCGATAGCTGGGGCGGCGCCTTCCCGGGCTTCCTGATTCTCAACACCAAGAAGATCACCGGCCTCACCACCCCGGTGAAGCTCTACATCTACAGCCACGAATGCGGGCATCAGTTCGTCGGCGCCGACGAGACCAAGGCCGATCTTTTCGCCATCAGGCGGGGGGTGAAATGGGGCTGGCTCGACGCCGTGGGCATGGAGGACATCTGTGCCTTCATCTCCACGCTGAAGGGGGATTCAGTGCACCCCGCGGGCCCGAAACGCTGCGAGACCATGCGCAATTATTACAAGCAGCTGATCGAGAGCGGCGCGACCCAGTCGGCGAGCGGACCGCAGCAGCCCAACCGAAGGCCGATCGCGCAGACTTTGGGGCCGCAATAGCGCGGGCTAAAAAATCCAGGCGATCATCAGCCAAAACACGACGAAGAAGACGAGAAAGCCGAGGATCGTGAACGGCAATTCGCCAAGTACGGCGTCGCCGCCGGAGACGATGGTCATCACCAGGATCACCGCGAGCGATACGCCAAAGGCGATCACCGCCGCCTGCTTCAGGTCGAGCCCCCCGGCGAAGGGACTGGGGCCCTCGAACATGCCGGCGAGGAAGTAGAGCGCGGCACCGCCCAGGGCGATCAACAGCACCACGGCGATGGCGACCGCCACGAACAACTTCGCCGCATCGTTCCGGTCGCGCCGGTCGGCTCCGCCGGTCATGGCCTCGGCTCCTTTCCGTCAGTCCCGGTCGGCCTGCGCCTCCTGGGCCCTTGAGATCGCCTCCCTGATCGCATGTGGATCGGGCATGTCCTTGATGGTGAATTCCGGCTCGTCGCCGGCGGTCGAGACCTGAATGGTGCCGACGCCAAGGATGCGGTTGGCGAAGCTTTGCGCGACATAGACGGACCGGACATGCCTGAGGTTCACCGAGAGGCGGTCCTTGCTCAGGATGCCCTTCTCATACATGAGCTCGTGCTCGGTCACGATCAGCGTCGTCGCATGGGTCTTGATGTACCAATAGAGCAGAATGATGATGCCGACGCCGAACGCGGCGATCAGCACCACCGCGAGCACGAACCAGAACGGATGGGCGCGGAACATCGCCGGATGCGCTTCATAGACCACTGTCTCCGCCATGCCCGCTCCACCTCTTGTTTATCGGTCGAGGACCTTAGTCCCTCGCCCCTAGGCCTGAAAAGCGAAGATGTTGAGACAGTTTTTTGCGGGCCTCGCCCTCTGGTCAGCCGCGGGCGTTGCCGCTAGATAAGGTCCAACTCCCAAACGCGAAGGCCGGGTCATGGAGAAATTCACCACGCTTACGGGCATTGCTGCGCCGTTGCCGATGATCAATGTCGACACCGACATGATCATCCCCAAGCAATATCTAAAGACCATCAAGCGCACCGGCCTCGGCCAGGGCCTGTTCGCCGAAATGCGCTACGACGAGGCCGGCCAGCCGAAGCCCGACTTCGTGCTGCACCAGGCGCCCTACGACAAGGCCAAGATCTTGATCGCAGGTGATAATTTTGGTTGCGGCTCGTCGCGCGAGCACGCGCCCTGGGCGTTGCTCGATTTCGGCTTCCGCTGCGTCATCGCGCCGAGCTTTGCCGACATCTTTTACAACAACTGTTTCAAGAACGGCATTCTGCCCATCAGGCTGCCGCAACAGGAGATCGACAAGCTGCTCGATGACGCCTCGCGCGGGGCCAACGCCACCATCACCGTCGATCTCGAGACCCAGGAGATTCGCGGCCCCGACGGCGGCGTCATCCATTTCGACATCGATCCGCATCTGAAGCGCTGCCTGATCGAGGGGCTCGACGACATCGGCCTCACCCTGGAGAAGGCTGAGCATATCGACCGCTTCGAGGCCGAGTTGAAACTGCGCCGCCCTTGGCTCTGACAGGGTCCAATCCCACCGTCATTCCGGGGCTTTTACCGGCGATCCAATAACGACCCGGCAACCTGGTCTCTGAATGTATTAGATTACCCTAGGCACGCAGGGGCGGCCTGAGAGCGGTATCGGACCTCACTGGAACGGTGTCGGCTCCGACTTCTCTTCGAGCAGCGTCTTGCCGCCGCGCGTGATCTTGACCTCGGCGGAGTAGCTGCCTTCGGGCCAGCCACCGGCGGGGACGCCGCTCTTGCCGGCCATGAGAACGAAATTCGCCTCGTCCTCGGCAAGCGTCTTGCTATTCCGCATCAAGGACTGGCCGTCCTCGTTGAGGGTGATGTCGACACTATCGCCCTTCTTGAGGTCTGAGGCCCACACATAGGCGACACCCGGGGTGTTGAAGCGAGGCGGCGGCAAGGCGTCGCCGTTCTCGAGCTCGGCTTCCGTCACCACATGGTCGGTGAGGCCAAGGCCGCGGATCTTCGCGTCCTCCGCAGCGACCGCCGCCGCCAACCCGACCGCCAGCACCGAAGCCAACAGCACCCTTGTCAGCATTCTCATCTCCCGTTACCCAAGTGGCATGTCTTAGCATAGCGGGGAGCCCGATCCATGGCCGTTTTCAATGTCTTGCTGCTGCCTGGCGACGGCATCGGGCCGGAGGTGATGGCCGAAGTCGAGCGCATCGTCGCTTGGGTCAACGGCCAAGGCCGCGTCACCATCGAGACCGAGACCGACCTCGTCGGCGGCTCGGCCTACGATGCCCATGGCGAGGCGATCTCGAACGCGACCATGGGACGCGCGCTTCAAGCCGACGCGGTCATGCTCGGCGCCGTCGGCGGCCCCAAATGGGATGGCGTTCCTTACGAGCAGCGGCCCGAGGCCGGACTGTTGCGGCTGCGCAAGGACCTCGAGCTGTTCGCCAATCTGCGTCCCGCGATCTGTTATCCCGCGCTCGCCGACGCCTCATCGCTGAAGCGCGATTTGGTCGACGGCCTCGACATCATGATCGTGCGCGAGCTGACCGGCGGCGTCTATTTCGGCGAGCCCAAGGAGATCATCGACCTCGGCCACGGACAGAAGCGCGCCGTCGATACGCAAGTCTACGAAACCTACGAGATCGAGCGCATCGCCACGGTGGCCTTCGAGTTAGCGCGGCTCCGCCGCAATCTCGTTCATTCCGCCGAGAAGCGGAACGTGATGAAAACCGGCGTGTTGTGGAACGAGGTGGTCACGCGCATCCACAAGGAGCGCTATGCCGACGTGACGCTCCGACACATTCTCGCCGACAATTGCGCCATGCAGCTCGTCCGCGCCCCGAAGCAGTTCGACGTCATCGTCACCGACAATCTGTTCGGCGACATGCTCTCCGACGAGGCGGCGATGGCCACCGGCTCGCTCGGCATGCTGCCGTCAGCCTCGCTCGGCGCCACCGACGCGCAAGGCCGCCGACGCGCGCTCTATGAGCCGGTGCACGGCTCCGCGCCTGACATTGCCGGACGCGGCATCGCCAATCCGATCGCCACCATTGCGAGCTTCGCCATGGCGATGCGCTACTCCCTCGATCAGGGCGAGACCGCGGACCGGATCGAGACGGCGATCGCGGCCGTCCTCGATCAGGGGCTCCGTACCGCCGACATCGCACAAGAGGGCTGCCGCACGGTCTCGACCTCGGAGATGGGCAAGGCGATCACCGCCGCGCTGGGCTAGGGACGCAGGTAATCCATAATAACGTCGAGGATTTCAGTAGCTTCAGGGACAGCACAATTCGAGGACTTCCGTCCGCGGCGGTCCACCCGCTATGATGACAGCCCACCGTCAGGGCGCGGCTCGCATGGACAGATTTAAGCCGACGGGATACACTGAATATTCGCCCGTCTACGTACCCCCAGAGCCAACTGAGGTGACGGAACCTGATTATTCTCTTTTTACGTTTCGCTCTAAGCTGAATCCCCAATGTAGCGATCCCGACCCAAAACCCAGTTCCAAGCGCTTCTCATTCGTCGGGCAAACGCTCTCCTCCGCCGCATTGACTGAGACGACGGTAGAACAACTGCTGACGTCACCGCTGATTTCATCTCCGTTTGTCCTTTCCGAAGAGGAGTTTTCGGCACCCGGCCCTCGCCTGCCGTTCAGAAAGCGCACAACTGACCCCACTCAAAGTGTCGCCGAGAAGGACCAAGCGGATTATGAGGCTGCTCTAGGGCGGTGGCATCAGCGTCGTGAACAGTTTGAAGCTGCGAAGAGCGCCGAAAATTGGCTCTTGACCAAATTGCACGCCGCTTGGGTAGCGCATCGACCGGAAGCAGTTCAGCGCGCTGTGCAAGTCGCCGTCGATAACTCGAATGTCCCCTGGCCGCACACTTTTGGGCATCGTGTTCAATTTAGACCGAGCGATGGAGTTCTTCTCGTCGAGTACAGTGTTCCCGACGTAGCGCGGCTCAGCTTTGTAAGCAAAGGGCCGCGCGGCCTCAAACAGCTGGGAAAGCTGCGAAGTCGCGAGTTGCAAATGCGACTGGTCTACACCTTTGCAATGCGGATGCTTTTCGATCTGGCTTCCTTGGTGAAGGGAACACCTGTAGCGGCCATCTGCCTGAATGGGCATGCTACATTCATTGACAAGACCAACGGACATGAGCGAACGGAGACAATCCTGTCAGTATTGGCTCGGCCAGATGAGCTCCTCTCCCTCCAGATCGAACGCATCGATCCTCAGTCCGCGTTCCGCGCGCTCAAGGGCGCAATGACGGCCAATCTTTCGGAATATTCGCCGATTCCCCCAATCTTGCAGTTGGACAAATCAGAGAGCCCAATTGCCGGAGTGGTGAACGCGATCGGAGCGCGTGATTAAAATCAGAGCCCATGAATTCAGCCTCGAACTCGAAGCCGGCGATGCCTAGAGATCTCGCTTAGAAGCAGTAGGAATTACGTCGCAATCTTGCTGGGTGAGCGGCCGGTCGGAGAGGGGGACGCAATGAGCAATTCGCTTTGTTCGGGGGCACTGATGGCGGCACTTTTGACCGTCTCTGCCACTGCCATGGCCGTCGAGGACACGGGGGCGGAAGCAACCGAGCCCGCGGCCTCCACAGAGCCGTCAGCGCCCGCGTCCAGCGCGGAGGCGCTCACGCCTGAGGAGAAGGCCGAGAAGGAGGCGCGTAAGGCCTGCAAGATCGAGATCTGCGACGTGCTCGCCACCGAGGATCCGGCCGGCCCCGACATCTCCTGCGACATCGTCAAGACCTGGCGCGCAGCCGCCATCACCAAGATGCTCGGCGGCAAGTTCGACTGGCCTTGGGGCAAAGCCGTGTGCCAATCGAAGCTCGTGATCAAACGCGAGGTGTTGGCCAAGGCCATGAGCGAGGCACGCTACGAGGTGGTGATGCCGAGCCAGAAGCTCTCCTGCACCCTCGACCAGAAGAAGGAGGGCAAGCCCTACGCCATCGACGTCTCGGTGGCACCGAAGGTCACCTTCGAAAACGGCAAGGCGGTGACGGCGAGCCTGAATTGGGGTGAGGCCAGCGGACCGATGCTGGTCTATGCCTTGATCTACGCCGGCACCGGCCTCGATAATTCCGCCAACGTTCTCGGCCCCGAGGTGGTGCGCATGGCGAACGAGTTCACGGGCAAGAAATGCGCCGCGGTCAGGACCGAGCCTCTCGACGCACGTTAACGCGATCGGCAGACTGACGCGGTACTGTCCGGCTCGCTCTAAAGCGGACCGCGCCGGCCTATGAACCTCACCAAGCTCGCTCTGTTGCTTGTTGTCTTCGTCGACATCATGGGCCAGGGCTTGCTCTACCCAATTCTGACGACACTGATGTTGGACCCCAACCAGCCGTTCCTGCCGGCGAGCACGCCGCAATCTGCACGCAGCTTCGACTACGGTGTTGTGATCTCCTCGGCGGCGAAGCCATGTCCCTCGATATTCGGATGCCGTTTTTCTATGGTGCCGCCGTTGCGGGCCTGGCTATCCTCCTGGTCTTCGCCACCTGGGGCTATCCCGCGGTGCAAAACATCGTCGGCATGAAGAACCGGGACTTGGAACCAGGCACGGTGCCAATTAAACTAGGGCAAAGGGGAAGCTGATGTATTTCGCCGCACCTTATCTCATCACGATTGGCCGTGTGCTCCTGGCGCTGATGTTTATCCAGTCGGGCATCAGCAAGATCTTCGGCTATGCCGGAACCCAAGCGATGATGGAGTCCCATGGCGTGCCGGGCATGCTGCTGCCGCTCGTCATCTTCGTCGAGGCCGGATGCGGGCTTGGCGTGCTGCTCGGGCTGTTCACCCGCTGGTCGGCGATCCTGCTCGCGGGCTTCTGCGTGCTCGCGGCGTTCATCTTCCATTTCGACATGGCCGACCAGGGTCAGATGATCAACTTCATGAAGAACCTCACCATCGCCGGCGGCTTTCTCGTTCTGGCGGGCGCCGGTCCCGGCGCCCTCGCGCTGGATAACCGCGTCCGCTAGAGAGACCGGGAGGCCCCATCCTCGCCACGCGGAGGCGGCTTTACTTTGCGCCGGTGTTCCCATACATCGCCGCAAAGCCGTACGGGCTCATCACCAGCGCCAGGGATTCGGGAGTTGGCCATGGGGTACAAGATCGCGGTCATCGGGGCCACCGGCAATGTCGGCCGCGAGATGCTCAATATTTTGGACGAGCGGGCGTTTCCCGCCGATGAGGTGTTCGCCGTCGCCTCGCGTCGGTCGACGGGGGTGGAGGTGTCGTTCGGCGACCGCCGCCTCAAATGCCAGGCCCTGGAGAATTTCGACTTTCGCGGCGTCGACTTTGCCCTGATGTCGGCGGGTTCTGCCGTCTCCAAGGAGTGGTCGCCGAGAATCGCCGCGCAAGGCTGCGTCGTCATCGATAATTCGTCGTGCTGGCGCTACGACCCGGACGTGCCGCTGATCGTGCCCGAGGTCAACGCCGACGCGGTCGCCGGCTTCACCAAGAAGAACATCATCGCCAATCCCAATTGCTCGACGGCGCAGCTTGTCGTGGTGCTGAAGCCGCTCCACGATCTCGCCAAGATCAAGCGCGTGGTCGTCGCCACCTACCAGTCGGTGTCCGGCGCCGGCAAGGAAGCCATGGACGAGCTCTGGGATCAGACCAAGGGCATCTTCGTCACCGATTCGCCCGAACCCAAGGTGTTCACCAAGCAGATCGCCTTCAACGTCATTCCCCATATCGACGTCTTCCTCGACGACGGCTCCACCAAGGAAGAGTGGAAGATGGTGGCCGAGACCAAGAAGATTCTCGATCCGAAGATCAAGCTCACCGCGACCTGCGTCCGCGTGCCGGTGTTCGTCGGCCACTCCGAAGCCGTCAATATCGAGTTCGAGCGGCCGGTCACCACCGAAGAGGCGCGCAGCGTTTTGCGCGAGGCGCCTGGCGTGCTCGTGGTCGATAAGCGCGAGCCCGGCGGCTACGTCACCCCGATCGAATGCGTCGGCGACTACGCCACCTATGTGTCCCGCATCCGCGAGGACAGCACCATCGACAACGGCCTGTCGCTGTGGGTGGTGTCGGACAATCTGCGCAAAGGGGCAGCCCTCAACACGGTCCAGATCGCCGAGTTGATCATCAACCGCAATCTGCTGAAGAAGGCGGCCTGAGCAGCGCGAGCCTACGAGGCTTGGGTGGCCGCCAACGCCACGGCACTGAGCGCGGTCGCCATCGCCTCGAGTGTTGCATTTGCGTCCGGGCCCAGGCGGTGGCGTTGCGCCAGCCTACGCGGGTCATTGTAGCTGAGCCAAACCTTGCCGGCCGCGTCCTGCCAAACCAAAGCCTTCAACGGCAAGTCGATGCCGACGGCCTGATCCATTTGCATCAGCGGCGTGCCACCCTTGGCATTGCCGAAGATCAAGACTTCGGTAGGCCGCAACGGCAATCCGACCTCAGCCGCTCCCGCGGCGTGATCGATGCGCGCGAAGACGCTCATCCCCCGCGCTGTTACCTCGCGCTCGAGCCGATCCATGGTCTCTTTTGGCGCATGAATGCTCGCCAGAGTGATCAGTCCGTCGGAAGCCATTCCCGCCCCCCTAGGCCGCA
>CAWDMD010000016.1:0-11196 GCA_963803385.1 uncultured Alphaproteobacteria bacterium
CCGCGACCTGTCGGCCGGCGCCGGCGCCGACCAGTTCGACGTCACCCGCTGGCTGAGCCCGGCGAACCAGTAGTCGGCCCGGAGGCGCTCGCCCGCGGCATATTGCGCATCGGCGATCAGCGGCCGGCCGTTTCGGTCCTTGCGACTTCGAAGCCAACCTAATGGGCTCTCCGTCTCGTTCACCGTCACGTGCCGGCGAACGCCCTCGACATCCCGAAGGCCTGTCGCCCTGATCTGATGCTGGTGCCGAAACGGGTCAGCGCTCTCGCCATCGCGACGAAGCGACGCCCGGCCCACGTCTGACAGAACCAGATCCTGCCCGTCCCGCGTCAGCCAGTCGTGCCGCATGCAGAGGCTGATCAAGCTTTCCGGCACGAGCGCCCCTTGTTGCGTCGATTGCCGCATCAAGCGATAGCAGCCCTCGACCCGGCGGAGCGTGACCTCCTGATCGGTGAGGCGTTGCAGGAGGCGCCTGGCACTCGCCGTGTCTTCCTTCGGCTGTGCGGATGCGCGGCTCATCGGCTAGCCCGTCGCAGCGACAGCGCATTGATCAGGCAGGAGATGGCCTGCTCGAGATGTTCCAGCCGGCAGTCGAGGTCGGGATCGTCCCGCTTGTCCTCCACGAGGCTGCAAGCATGAGAGACGGTGGTGCGGTCGCGCCCAAACAGCGCGCCAACATCCGTGAGGCTTATGCCGCAAGCCACGTGCGCCAGATACATCGCCACTTGGCGAGCGAACGCCGTTCTGGCCGATCCGCGCGACCGCGTATGCAGCTCACGCGCATCGACCTCGAACACCGTGGCCACAACGGACTCGATGGCCCGCCTCGCCGCCCATGTTCCATGCAAGGACGCCCCGCGCGGAGGCCGGCACGGAGGATGTCCCTCATCCGCTTGCACCCAGCTCATCGACTCTCTCCCTTCCCGACCCATGGCCGTCGCTTATAGGAATAAATCCCTATTCACTCTAGCTGCAAGGTCGTGTCCGGGGATAAGTCTCAGGGTCTCGCGCGAAGATCGCAGCTGAGGGGCGCGCGCTATCCCCCGTCAATCCTCGCCGTTCCGGCCAGGCGCATGCTTGGCGTCCGGACATCGAGGAGATCACCGAAATGGCGAAACCGGCGGAACGCCGCGCGAAGCAGGGGATAGAAGCGGAAGCTGGCGCGCCGCGACCCGACATGTTCACGGCGATGGTCGAGGTAGAAGCCCGCGCCTATGCGAGGGACCGCGACCTGCCGGGTCTGATCGCGCTTTGGCCGCAGGAACTTGTCGATCAAAGCCAGAGGGGGTGTCTGCTCATTCTGTCAAAACTGCGCCAGGCTCTTCGCGCCGAGCGCCGCCGGGCACACGCCGGCCATTGGAGCTACGACCTCAACCGCCACCTTGGTCTGATGAGCGCTTACAAGGGCGAGCTTGCGCGCCTCAACCGCACTGGGCGAGCCGGCGCCGCGCAGCCCACGTCGGAGGCTGGTAAGCCGCGAATTGCCGCAACGCCGGGCCGGTCGCCGTCCGCGCCATCTCGGTAGGCGGCAGCGTATCGAAACAGAGAATGCGGTCCACGTCCTCGCCGTTTTCGGAAAGGGGCAACCGCATCCAGAGCATCACGATATGGTCGCGGCCTTCGGCTGGCCCGCGCACCACACCCTGGAGTGGCGAGCGGCGCTCCAGGACGGCGCCGTGCACGTTCCGCCAGTAGTCGGCGGAAGCTCCGGCGAACACCCGGTCGACATGTTTGCCGGTGATTTCCCCACCATAGACATCGTAGAGGCGCGTCCCGGCCAGCCTGAAGCGGGCCTCGTCAAGGCCGCCCGCGACATCGATCAGCCCCATGGAAGGGAGCAGCTTCGGTACCTTGAAGGGATCGATATCCGAACGGGCCGGCATCCGCCGCGAGCCGGCGGCATCACACCAAAAATCGTAGAGTTCGCGCTGACCTTGCGTTACCAACTGCGCCCGAAAAGCTCGTCCGGACAGCATTGGCCTCCCCCCGTTAAGCCCCTGGCAGGGCTCCCAAATCGCCGCGTCGGCTACGACTATGTGGAGTCCGTGCGACTTGCGCAAGCCTTGGCGGGAAATTCCTGAAGAGTCACAATAGCTTGTGGTGAATCTCGCGGCACCCTACCCGATTTGGAGACGTTCGCGCGTCGGCCCCAACGCGAAACCGCGGCCTTTGCGCCGGCCGCGCCTTCAAAGTGATTCGTTTTTCTTACCGGCGGCGCTGACCGAGACCCATTCGCTTTGCCAAGTCTGAGCGCGCCGCGGCATAGTTTGGCGCCACCATCGGATAGTCATGGGGCAACCCCCACTTCTCACGATACTCCTCCGGAGAAAGGTCATAATGCGTGCGCAGGTGGCGCTTCAGCGATTTGAACTTCTTACCGTCTTCGAGGCAGATAATGAAGTCCGGATTGACCGATCTTTTGACGGGGACCGCCGGCTTCAACTCTTCGCGGGCCGGCTGACCCGAGGCGGCGGACGCCCGGCTCAAGGCATCGAACACATTGTGGATGACGCCGGGTAACTCGGTAGCGACGACAGTGTTGTTGCTCACGTAGGCGGATACAATTTCGGCCGTGAGCTCCACAAGCTCATTCTTCTCGAGATCTTGTTCCATCAAGTCGCTCCTCTGATCGTGCACAGTTCCCGCGCCGAGAAAGCGTGAAAACTGCATAAAATTCTCTGTTGTCCGCTGGTGACGAGACTTTAAGGTCACCAAACTTGGACTATTTTGTGACGTAAAGCCGTGCAATTTTCGCAACTGGGATATGTACGCCGCATCAATTCGCGCAATCGCCGGTCGTTATAGAGCAGTTTTTGCAGGCCTGCAATGCAGCGATCGTGATGAAATCTGTCGAGCGAATAAATACTATGGACGAATACGCCAGTTTGGATTGGTCGGCGCCGTTCGGACGCTCTGATCAAGTTTAACCGCAACGCCGATAGTCACTGCATTGGGACTGATGCTTGCGGCGCGTGCCGAACGTGCGCGCCCGAATCAAGCCTGCGTGATAAAAGCCCGCCCACCTCTCTCACGACCTTGATCGGCGCACTATATTTCGGCTGAGCAATCATAACAAAAAGGAATAGTCCATCGATGCGCACCACCGACGATCAAGCAGCCCCGACCGAAGGCAAGATGACCGAGGGCAAGACCGTCAAGTCCGACTCGGAGTGGCGTCAGGTCCTCACCCCCGAGCAATACCGGGTCACCAGGAAGCACGGCACCGAGCGCGCGTTCAGCCATCCCTACGCCGACGAGAAGCGGGAGGGGATGTATCGCTGCGTTTGTTGCGGGGCGCCACTGTTCGGCGCCGACACCAAGTTCGATTCAGGAACCGGCTGGCCGAGCTTCTACGCTCCGGCCGAAGGGGGCGCCGTCAGCGAGCATGACGACAGCTCCTTGTTCATGCGCCGGACCGAGGTGCGTTGCGCCAAATGCGAGGCCCATCTCGGCCACGTGTTCCCGGACGGCCCCAACCCGACGGGCTTGCGCTACTGCATCAACGGCGTCGCCCTCAAGCACGACACTGAAGATGAAGACGACGGCAGCGCGGAGTAAGCTGCAACCATGGATGCCAAGCTCGCCGGCGCGGGGATAACGCCTCCCCGCGCCAACCGACGCCCGCTCGCCTCGACCCATCACGGCATCACCCGGATCGACGACTACGCGTGGCTCCGTGCCTCGAATTGGCAGACCGTGATGCGTGACCCGAGCGTGCTCGCTCCGGAGATCAGGGCCTATCTCGACGCCGAGAACGCCTACACCGCCGCCGCCATGGGCGATTCCGAGGCGCTGCAACAGCGCCTCTTCGCCGAGATGAAGGGCCGCATCAAGGAGGACGACGCCTCGGTGCCCGCGCCCGACGGGCCGTTTTCCTATTACAGCCGCTTCGTGACCGGCGGCCAGCACCCTTTATTCTGCCGCAAGCCGAAAGACGGCGGCGAGGAACGCGTGCTGGTTGACGGCAATGCGCTCGCCGGCGGCCATGCCTATTTCCGCATCGCCAATGTCGCCCACAGCCCGGACCATGAGCTCATCGCCTATGCCGTCGACACCAAGGGATCCGAGTTCTACACGGTCAACGTCATCGACGCGAACTCCGGCGCCTTGGTCGATGCCCGGATTGGCGACAACAACGGCTCGTTCGAATGGGCCGCCGACAGCCGCACGCTGCTTTATGTCTGGGTCGATGACGAGCATCGGCCGCGCCGGGTGCTCCGCCGCGACATCGGTGCCGATGCCGCCGACACCCTCCTCCACGAGCAATCGGATCCCGGGTTTTTTCTCGGCCTCGGCGCGACGCAGAGCCGCCGTTTCCTGTTGCTCAGCATCCACGACCACGAGACCGCCGAGATCAGCCTGATTGACGCCGAGGATCCGTCGAAGCCGCCGCGGCTTGTCAGCCCGCGCGAGCCTGAACACGACTATTCCGTGGAGCATCACGGCGACCGGCTGATCATCCTCACCAATTCAGTCGGTGCCGAGGACTACCGCATCGTCGAAGCGCCGATTGAAACTTCGGGCCGCGAGCATTGGCGCGAGATCGAGCCGCATCGACCCGGGCGGTTGATCCTCGACGTGGTGGCCTTCAAGGATCACCTCGTGCGGCTCGAGCGCGAGGACGGGCTACCGCGCATTGTCGTGCGGCGGTTCGCCGACGGCGCCGAGCACGACATCGCCTTCGCCGAGGAGGCCTACGCGCTCGGCATGTCTCCCGGCTACGAATACGACACGGAGACGCTCCGCTTCACCTATTCCTCGATGACGACGCCGGCGCAGGTGTTCGACTACGACATGGAGACGCGCAAGCGCGTGTTGCGCAAGACCCAGGAGATTCCGAGCGGGCACGATCCGTCGAACTACGTCACGCGCCGCGTCATGGCGCCGGCGAAGGATGGCGAGACGGTTCCGGTGTCGCTTCTTTATCGCAAAGATGCCGCGCTCGGTCCCGAGACCCCGGTGCTGCTTTATGGTTATGGCGCCTACGGCATGACCATTCCCGCCGGCTTCTCCACCAATGCGCTGAGCCTCGTCGATCGCGGCTTTGTCTACGCCATCGCTCATGTCCGCGGCGGCAAGGACAAGGGGTATCGCTGGTACAAGGACGGCAAGCGCGAGAAGAAGGTGAACAGCTTCACCGACTTCATCGCTGCGGGCGAATATCTTGCGCGCGAAGGCTTCACCACGCGGGGACGCATCATCGCCCATGGCGGCAGCGCCGGCGGCATGCTCATGGGCGCAGTGGCCAACATGGCGCCGGATCTCTTTCTCGGCATCATCGCCGAGGTGCCGTTCGTTGACGTCTTGACCACCATGCTCGACACGAGCCTGCCGCTGACGCCGCCGGAATGGCCGGAATGGGGCAACCCCATCGAGAGGGAGGCCGCTTATCGCACCATCGCCGACTACTCGCCTTACGACAATGTCGGCGCCCACGCCTATCCTCACATCCTCGCTCTCGCCGGGCTTACCGATCCGCGCGTCACCTATTGGGAGCCGGCGAAATGGGTGGCGAAGTTGCGCGAGCTGAAGACCGATGAACACCTCTTGCTGCTACGGACCAACATGGAGGCTGGCCATGCCGGCGCTTCGGGACGGTTCGAGCGGCTGAAGGAGGTGGCGCTCGCTTACGCCTACGCGCTCAAGATCGCAGGGCTCGGCGACGGCTCGCAGGGCTAGTGGCTCCCGCCGCGCTGTGCCAGAGTAGCCCCCGTCCTTCAACCTCGGGTCCTCCATGCTTCTTGATCGCGACAAGTCACAGCTTCTCATCATCGACGTTCAAGAGAAGCTGCTTCCCGCGGTGTCGAACCCCGAACGCGTGGTCGAGCGCTGCGTTCGACTTGTGCGCGCGGCCAAGACGCTCGACATTCCCATCACCTATTCCGAGCAATATCCGCGCGGGATCGGTCCGACGGCCGAGCCGTTGCGGCAGGTGCTCGATTACGCCGGCGCCGTCGTCGAGAAGATCGAGTTCTCCTGCGCCAAGAACGACGCGCTGCGCGAACGCTTGCACGAGCTTCGCCGCAAGGGTCGTCCGCAAGTGGTGATCGGCGGCATCGAGGCTCACGTCTGCGTCGCCCAGACCGCGATCGATCTCGAGGGGCAGGGCTTCGAGGCCTTCGTGGTCGCGGATGCGGTGTCGTCGCGAGAGAAGACGAGCCGCAAGCTTGCGCTTGCCCGGCTGGCCAAGGCCGGCGTCGACATCGTGGACAGCGAGATGGTGTTGTTCGAATGGATGGGCAAAGCCGGCACGCCTGAATTCAAGGCACTGCATGCGCTGGTGAAGTAGCGGCTGACGCTGCTCGCGCTCGCGCCTTCCCTGAACCGATCCTGCATGCGCGGTTCAGTCGCGGTTCATGCGCATAGGTGCAAGGTCCGAAGCGTCAGATCCCTGCACTGATGAAGCGAACCTTCCTCGGCACCGGGCGCGGAGTTCAGGGGCTCCGCGCCCACCCTTCTCCCTAACGTCTTCATTTGACTTTCATTTGCGCTTCATGCGCGTTTCATGGCGCCAGCGTCATGATGTAGGGACACGCCCAATTAACCTTCCTGCTTACAAAAGGCGCGGGGACTTCAAGTCTCCGCGCTTTTCCTTGTGCAGCGCCGGTTTAGGCTGCTCGCTTGCCTCGGCTTTTTGGAACCTTTAGCTTCTGGCTGACTTTTCCCAAGGAAACCGCCGGAGAGATGCCGTGGCCTTCGAACTCATGAAGCTTCCATACGAGTATGACGCGCTTCAGCCTTATATGTCGGCTGAGACGCTGCAATATCACCATGACAAGCACCACCAGGCGTACGTCGACACGCTGAACAAGTTGCTTCCTGGCTCGGGCTTCGAGGGCAAGAGCCTCGAGGACATCGTCAAGGCGAGCTATGGCAAGAACCAAGGCGTGTTCAACAACGCCGGGCAGGACTTCAACCACAATCATTTCTGGCCGTGGATGAAGAAGGGCGGCGGCGGGAAGAAGCTGCCGGGCAAGTTGCAAGCGATGGTCGACAAGGACCTCGGCGGCTACGACAAGTTCCGCAACGACTTCATCGAGGCGGGCAAGACCCAGTTCGGTTCGGGCTGGGCGTGGCTCACCCTGAAAGACGGCAAGCTCGAAGTCACCAAGACGCCAAACGGCGAGAACCCGCTGGTCCATGGCGGTTGGCCGTTGCTCGGCTGCGATGTGTGGGAGCATTCCTACTACATCGACTACCGCAACCAGCGTCCGAAATATCTCGAGGCTTGGTTCGATAATCTCGTCAACTGGGAGCATGTCGAGGAGATGCTCGATAAGGCGCCCAAATAGCCTGAAATCGGAAGCAACAGAGCTTAGAGCGGGCGGTCTTGGCCGCCCGCTTCGTTTCTGCCGCTCCCTTATGATCCGGCCCCGGCGTCTTCGCTCGCGCGCTCCGCGGCCTCGCTCGCTTCAAGCCAGCGATGCTCGGCTGAAGCCACCTCCCTCTCGACCTCGGCGCGGGTCTTCATCAGCTCGCCGATCGAGATGCCGTCGGCAGATTGGGGCTGGGACAACAAATCGTCGATCTCGGCACGCCGCTGCCACAGCCGCTTCAACTCAGCCTCCGCTTGTGAGGCTTCCTTGCGCAAAGACTTGGTGCGTTCGCGGAGCTCCACCGCATTCCGACGCCCATCCTTGCGACTTTCTTGCCGTGCCGGACCGCCGCCATCAGCGGACCTCCCACGGCCGGAGCCGAGGATTGTGTCCCGATAGTCGTCGAGGCTGCCATCGAAGTCCTTCGCCCCGCCGCCGTCGACGAGAACGAGGCGGTCGGCAACGAGCCCGAGCAGATGGCGGTCATGGCTTACCACGACCACCGCCCCGCCGAATTCCGTGAGCGCCTCGACCAATGCTTCGCGCGCATCGACGTCGAGATGATTGGTCGGCTCGTCAAGAATGAGAAGATGCGGGGGCTCGCGCGTGATCAACGCCAGCGACAGCCGCGCCCGCTCGCCGCCTGAAAGCTGGCTCACCTTCACATTGGCCTTGTCGCCCGAGAAGCCGAAGCGGCCGAGTTGCGCCCGGGCCTCGCCCGGCTTGCCGGGGTAGAGGCGCTCCATGTGCTGGAGCGGCGTCTCGTTGGCAACAAGCTCCTCGATCTGATGCTGTGCGAAATAACCGACGCGGAGCTTGCCGCTGGCGGCAACGGCACCCGACATCGGCTTCAGCTGGCCGGCCAGGAGCCGCGCCAGGGTGGTCTTGCCGTTACCATTGCGTCCGACCAAGGCGATGCGGTCATCCGGATCCAGGCGGAGATTGAGACCCGACAGCACCGGCGCGCCGGGAACGTAGCCTACCGCGGCGTCATCGAGCACGATCAAAGGCGGCCGCAACTCCTTCGGGCTCGGGAAATCGAACACGAGGGACGCATCCTCCATCGCGCCGGCGATCGGCTCCATGCGCGCGAGCGCCTTGAGCCGGCTCTGCGCCTGGCGCGCCGTATGCGCCTTGTAGCGCCAGCGGTCGACATAGGCCTGAAGCTTGTCGCGCCGCGCCTCCTGCTTGGCGTGCGTGGCCGCGACTTGCGCCTGCCGCTCACGCCGCTGGCGCTCGAATGCGTCGTAATTACCGGGATAGAGCGCGAGCTTGCCCCGCTCCAGATGGAGGATGTGATCGACCACATTGTTCAGAAGCTCGCGCTCGTGGCTCACCAGGATGATGCTGTTGCGGTAGGTCTTGAGGAAGGACTCAAGCCAGATGGTCGCTTCGAGGTCGAGATGGTTGGACGGCTCGTCGAGCAGCATCAGGTCAGGTTCCGAGAACAGGAGCCCGGCAAGTGCAACGCGCATGCGCCAGCCACCGGAGTAGGTCTCAAGCGGGCGATGCTGGGCCTCTTCGTCGAAGCCGAGCCCGGCAAGAATGCGGGCCGCGCGGGCCGGCGCGCCATGAGCGTCGATGGCATTCAGCCGCTCATGGATCTCGCCAATACGGTGGTGACCGGTGGTGTGGTCGGCTTCGGCAAGAAGCGTGGTGCGCTCGGTCGCCATGGCAAGCACGGTGTCGAACGGGGTCGCCGTTCCGCCCGGCGCCTCTTGGGCGATATAGCCGATGCGCAATCCCGACGGCGCCTCGATCCGCCCTTCATCGGCCTCGTGAATGCCGGCGATCAGCTTGAGCAGGGTCGATTTTCCGGCGCCGTTGCGGCCGACCAGACCGACATGGGCCTTTGGTGGCAGCGACGCCGAGGCTCGATCGAGAACGAGGTGACCGCCCAAACGGACGCTGAGGCCATCAAGCGTAAACATGGGCGCTGATGTGACGGCTTAGCGGCGGCAGCGCAAGCGCGGAGCTTCCTGAACGCGGACCTGCGCCCTACTCGTCGTCCGTGGGATTCGGCACGTCATCCTTGGGTTGCGGCATTTTTATGCCGAAGCCGCCGAAGCGTCCTCCCCCTGAGCGGCGCGTGCTCCTACTCGTGCCACGCTTGAGCGCACTCTCCAACACCCGGGTCGCCATCGGCACGCCCACCCTGACAATGGTCTTGCCCACAGTGGTCCAGAAGCTGTCGCTGCGCGAGCCGCCGCTCGCCTTCTTCGCGGCAGGTTCTTTTTCTTGGGCGGCTTCTTCGTCGCGCTCCTCGGTTCGCTTCTGCAGTCTTTCGGACGCCGAGTCGCGATCGATGGCCTTCTCATACACCCCGGCAATGGGATCTGCCCTGATGATCGCCTTGCGCTCGGCGTCGGTGATCGGGCCGACGCGCGAGTTCGGGGGGTGAATCAAGGTTCGCTGAACGATGGTCGGCTGCCCCTTGGCATCGAGAGTAGAGACCAGGGCCTCGCCGACGCCGAGCTCCATGATCGCCTTCTCGGTGTCGAAGTCGGGGTTGGCGCGAAAGGTCGTTGCCGCCGCCTTCACTGCCTTCTGCTCCATCGGGGTGAAGGCACGAAGCGCATGCTGCACGCGGTTGCCAAGCTGGCTCGACACCGTGTCGGGAACATCGAGCGGGTTCTGGGTGACGAAATAGACGCCGACACCCTTCGAGCGGATCAGCCGCACCACCTGCTCCACCTTCTGCAACAAGGCCCTGGGCGCATCCTTGAACAAGAGGTGAGCCTCATCGAAGAAGAACACGAGCGAAGGCTTTTCAGGGTCGCCGACCTCAGGCATCTCCTTGAACAGCTCCGACAGCAGGAACAGGAGGAAGGTCGCGTACAGGCGCGGCGAGTTCATCAACGTTTCCGCCGCGAGGATGCTGATATAGCCGCGACCATCTCGCGACGTTCGCATCAGGTCATTGATATCGAGCACTGGCTCGCCGAAGAAATTCGAGCCGCCCTGCTGCTCCAGCACCAGCAGCGAGCGCTGGATCGAGCCGACCGAGGCCTTGGTGATATTGCCGTATTTGGTGGTGAGATCACTGGCCCGCGCGGCGAGGTCTTCGAGCAGGGCCTGCAAATCCTTGAGGTCGAGCAACGGCAGCTTCTCATCGTCGGCGATCTTGAAAGCGATGTTGAGCACGCCCTCCTGCGCGTCGCTCAAATCCATCAGCCGCGACAGCAAGAGCGGCCCCATCTCCGCGACCGTCGTGCGAATCGGATGACCTTCCTTCCCGAACAGATCCCAGAAGATCACGGGATAACCCTTGAACTCGCTTCTGAAACCGATCTCCTTCGCACGGGCCTCGATCCAGGACTTCGGCTCGCCGGGCTCGGCCAAACCGGAGAGGTCGCTTTTCACGTCGGCGACGAACACCGGCACGCCCTGGTCGGAAAAGCCTTCGGCGAGGCCTTGCAGGGTCACCGTCTTGCCGGTGCCGGTGGCGCCGGTGATCAGGCCGTGCCTGTTCGCAAGCCTGAGATAGATGAACTCCGGCTTGACACTCCGGCCGAGATAGACGCTGTCGGCTGGAGGGCCATCAGCGACGCTCGCCCCCGCATCATCATCCTTCGCCGCCGCCGCCTTGCGCTTGGCCATGCCTCTCCTCCTCGTCACTTTCGTCCGCACTCTAATCCCGGCTAGGCCCGTGGCAAGATACCGGCATAGACTAAAGACCGCGGCGAAGCGGCTCGCCCACGGCTTTCTCGCCGCTCAACCTTCTGCTAGGAGGTGACCGGAGGGGGCTTAGAGATTGACGGAAATGACTGATTTATCCCTGGCAAGGGCCTTCCCCACGGCGAAAGAGAGTGACTGGCAGGCACTCGTCACCGCGGCCTTGAAAGGCGCGCCGTTGAGCTCGCTCCGCTCCGAATCCTAT
>CAWDMD010000017.1:0-12160 GCA_963803385.1 uncultured Alphaproteobacteria bacterium
AACGACACACCGGAATCGATCCGCCACGACCTCGACATCATCAAGCACGAGCTGCCGCTCGACGCCCTCGAATTCTTCGTGCTGACGCCGCTGCCGGGGTCGGAGGATCACAAGGTCCTGTTCGAGAAGAATGTGTGGATGGACCCCGACCTCAACAAATACGAGCTCGAGCACGTCGTCACCGGCCATCCCAAGATGACGCGGGAGGAATGGCAGGCGGCTTACCGCTCGGCGTGGGACATCTTCTACACCGACGAGCATCTCGAGACGATCATGCGCCGCGGCGCCGCCACCGGCATCAATCTCCGCTCGCTGATGCCGATCCTGATGTGGTTCTCGAGCGCGGTCACCATCGAAAATCTGCACCCGCTGCAATGGGGCATCTTCCGCGTCAAGCACCGCACCGACCGCCGGCCCGGCCTGCCGCTCGAATCGCCTGTCACTTTCTATGCCCGCTATGCCGCAGAGACGGCGCGGAAGGCCGTGAGACTTACGCGACGCTGGCGGCACCTGAAGCGGATCCTGGCCAAGATCGAGGCCGAGCCCAACGCCAAGCTCTATATGGATGAAGCCCTGACGCCGGTCGGCGAGGAAGATGCCGAGCATATGGAGCTCTACAATCAGAGCGAGGCCATCAAGGCCGCGGTTGCCCACGAGCGCCGCGTCGCCGGGCATCCCGGCAACGGCCATCATGGGAACGGCCATGACCACGCCCATGACGGCAACGGCCATCGCCCGGCGGTCGAGGACAACGGTCACGCCGAAGCCGGCGCTCCCCGCCACCATGACAAGGGCGAGCATCGCCCAAGGGTCTTTCCCCCCGCCGCGTGACCGAGCTTCTTGAGACGACACCCTGATCCAGAACGGCTCGCGCCACGCCTGGGGCAAACCCCGCCAGGAGCCGTGCGCGCTCCTGACCGTGTCGATTGGCGTGCCGCGGAAGGGCTAAAGACCCGGCTCAGAAGCCGCCCAGCGCCCGGCGGATGAAATTGCCGAACTCGCCGACGTGGCGGCGCGGCGCCTGCCAGGGATAGGGACCCTCATCGGCGTAGCGCGGCGGCGGTCCATAAGGGCCGCCATAACCTTGCCCTTGGCCTCGATAGCCGGGCCGCGTGCCGGGTCCGTCGCTCGCCGCCAGCGCCGACAATTCGACCCATCCGGCGGCGCCACTATTGGCATCCTGGACCTGGACCCAGCCCGGCTGGCGCGAGATCACGCGCACATGCCACCCTGACGGCAGGGCATAGATCATCGGCGACCGCAAATCGGGCTCGGACCGCATATCAGCCGTGCCGGCGACCACCAACGCCCATTCCTCCTGTTCGGGACCCTCTTCGCCCGCGCCGGGAAGCGGGGGCTCCTGACCTTGGTCGAGAGCAGCGGTGTCACTGCCGGGTTCGCCTTGGTCTTCGCCAGGCAGGGCGTTGGGTTGAGCGCCAGCTTGGCTGTCGTCGCCCTGCACCTGGTCATCTGGCTCGTTCTGGTCAGCCGCTGCAGCGGACGGCTGCGGCGCCACAGTCCGTGTCGCGTGATCTCCGGCATTCTTTTGGGGGGAAGGCGCGGGCTTGGCCGGCGCGACCGCCGCGGTCTTGGTCGTGGCGTCGGCGGACTTGGGGGCGACGTCGTCCTTGGCACATTGGGTCTCGGCGGCAACCGCGAGGGTCGTGGGCTTGCCGGAAGCGCCACCCCCGCCGAGCACAGCCTGGGCCAGGAACGCGGTGCTACCCGCGTAAAGAACGCCGCCGATCAGCCACAAGGTCAAAAGCAGCTTGCTCTTCATAGCCAAGCCCTCCGCTCCTGGCATACGTCAGCGTTTGCCAGGCCAATTCGGCCAAATTAAAGCAGAATTGACCGAACCAGACGTTAATTGGCATGCCAAAATGGCAAGAGCGTGGGCTTTTGCGGTCCTGTGGACAGCTTTTAGTCCGCCGCAGCAATGGTCTCGCGCAGCCCAGGCGATTGATGAACGAGCGGAATTGAAACTTTGCCTGTCAGCGACGGCTACAAGACATTCCTCGCCGATCTGCTCTCCGGCTTCGGCCCGGTGTCGATTCGCAACATGTTCGGCGGCGCCGGTGTCTACGCCGACGGCGTGATGTTCGCCATTCTCGTCGACGACACGCTCTATCTCAAAGCCGACGAAACCTCGTCCGAGGCTTTCGCCGCCGAGGGCAAAGGCCCGTTCACCTACCGGCCCAAAGGCCGCGCTGCGGTGGCCATGTCCTATTGGGAGATCCCGGAGCGCCTGCTCGACGATCCTGATGAGCTTGCCGCCTGGGCCCGCCGCGCCTACGAGGTCGCGCTTGCAGCCAAGGCGCGGAAGCCGAAGCGCCGCTGATCCGCGCGAGACCTGCTACTGCTCCTGGATGCTTTGCAGATATTGGATGATGGCCTCGACGTCGGTCGGGCTGAACACGAAGATCGGCATGTCCGGATGCCCGGAGACGATCCCCTCGGCAAGCGCTTCGGCGAGATCCTCGACCGGATATTTGCGCGACAAGGTCCGGAATGGCGGCGCCGGCGGATGCGGGCTTTCTCCCGTCTTGCCGATGGCATGGCAGCGGGAGCAATTCTCCCGCAGCAATACCTCGCCCTTGTTCACCAGCGTCTTGTCCGCCGCCTCGGCCGGACCCGCGAACACCAAAACCATCGCCACGGGCGCGGCCAAGCCGAGGCAGAACGCAACCCGCAGTCTCTGTGAAAATGGCACCTGGGTCTCTCCGTCCGCGCCGGCCATATCGCTCGTCGCTAGCCGCGTTTTGGCGGCGCGTCCTTGACCGCGATCAAGGTTCCAAGCGCCCCACGAGGCCCGCGGCCCGCGCTGGTCTCGTGACGATACTGGTTGAGGCGTTTCCCCGCTCCCGCCGTGGCGGGACGATCCCGCCCTAATGGCTCGTTTTGTGCTTGAGCCGTTCTATTTCATCTTTGAGACGCAGTTTTTGACGCTTCAGGTCGGCGATCCGAAGATCGTCTGCCGTTGGCCGCGCTTGTTCCTCTTCGATCTTGCGATCCAGTGCGCGGTGCTTCTCTGACAACTCCACGAGATGTGCGTCAAGCGCCATTGTCTAGACCTCCGATTCAGTTGGTCTCCGACCGTTCATACTGACAAATCGGAGGCGTTTTGTCTAATGCTGGAAGGGGGCCGGAACGTGGTGCACAAGGAATTGGCAACGCCCGTCGAGAAGCCTTGCGCCGCCCGGATTCGCCATGATACTTCGGCTCTAGTCCCCAAAACCAACGAGGAGCCGGGGCGTCCATGGAGAGCGACGACATTCGCGAGCTCCGGGCGACATTGCTCAGGCTCAAGCAAGAGCATCGCGATCTCGACAGCGCCATCAATGCGCTGGAGGAATCCGGCCGCGCCGACCAATTGCAGCTGAAGCGGCTGAAAAAGAAGAAGCTGTACCTCAAGGACGAGATCGCCCGGGTCGAGGATCAACTCTTGCCGGACATCATCGCCTAGCTTCGCGCTTCCGCCGCTCTCTCGCGAGCACATAAAGGCCCACGGTACCGCCGATCAGCTCGACCGCCATGTAGAACAGCAGGATGGGGCTCGGAACCCCGTCGACGATGAGGCTGAGGATGCGGCCGGCGGCGATCGAATAAAGGAAAAACACGGCCCAGATCACGGCGACGTGGCGCCATTCCGGCTTGAAGGCGGCGATGACGCAGAACGTTGACATGCCGAGATAGAGGCCCATGACCGCCCGCAGCAATTCGGTCTGGTCGGTGCCTTCCACCGCGATGGTCATGGTCTTGGGCAAGACAACGGCGGGATCGATGCCGTAGCTGAGCGCGGGCGGCACCAGGATCGCCGCGACCACCAGCAAAAACAGTCTCATCATCGCTTGAGGTCCCCCAACCCCAATTCGGCTCGGATCGACGCCGCCGGCATTGTGGGCCAATCGCCGGGGCCGCTCCAAGCCCAATCTCCTTGCCAAGCAGGGCACAACCCTTTAAAGCCCTTCGCTTTTCGCGAGAAGCCTTCACGCCCCCCTTCCAAAGGCACGACATGAGCGAGGAGAAGCCTGGCGTCGGCATTATCATGGGCAGCCGCTCAGACTGGCCCACGCTCAAGGCTGCGGCCGACGTGCTCGATGAGCTGCGCATCCCCTACGAGACCAAAATCGTGTCGGCGCACCGCACCCCGAAGCGGCTCTACGACTACGCCACCAGCGCCCAATCGCGCGGGCTGAAGGTGATTATCGCCGGCGCCGGCGGCGCCGCCCATCTCCCTGGCATGACCGCCTCGATGACCGATCTGCCCGTGCTCGGGGTGCCGATCGAGAGCAAGGCGCTGAAGGGCCTCGACAGCCTGTTGTCCATCGCCCAGATGCCGGCCGGCGTGCCGGTCGGAACGCTCGCCATCGGCGAGCCGGGAGCGGCCAATGCCGGGCTCCTCGCCGCACAGATTCTGGCGCTCTCGGACCGGGCGCTCGCCGCCCGGGTCATGGCCTGGCGGGCGGCACAGACCGAGGCCGTGGCCGAGGCTCCGGAGGAGCATGACTGAGCCTCTTCCTCCCGGAAGCACGATCGGCATTCTGGGTGGCGGCCAGCTTGGCCGCATGCTGGCGCTCGCCGGGGCGAGGCTTGGGCTCAACGTGCATGTCTATGCCGACGAGGAGGATGCGCCAGCCTTCGAGGTCGCCGCCGCATCCACGGTCGGTACCTTCGACGACGAGGTGGCGCTCGCGGATTTCGCCGCCCGCGTGGACGTGGTGACGTGCGAGTTCGAGAATGTCCCCGCGCGCGCGCTTGAGGTCGCCGGCGCTCACGCGCCGGTGCATCCGCCGGCTGAGGCCTTCGCCGTCACCCAGGATCGGCTGAGCGAGAAGGACTTCGTCCGCAGCCTTGGCATTCCCGTCGCCGACTATGCCGCGGTCGATGACGCGAAGAGCCTCGAAGCGGCGCTGGCGACGGTGACGCTCCCGGGGCTCTTGAAGACCCGGCGCTTCGGCTATGACGGCAAGGGCCAAGCCCTCGTCCGCACCGAGAAAGAGGCGGCGGACGCAATCAAGGCATTCAAGGGCCAACCGCTCGTGCTCGAGCGGCTGGTCGCCTTCGACCGCGAGGTGTCGGTGGTCGCCGTGCGCGGCGCGGACGGCTTGGTTCATTTCTACGACCCGAGCGAAAATGTGCATCAAAACGGCATCCTCGCCATCAGCCGCGTGCCCGCCCGGCTCCATGCCGATACGGTGTTCGAGGCGCGGCGGATCGCCGGCAGCATCGCCGAGGCACTCCGCCACGTCGGCGTACTGTGCGTCGAGATGTTCGAGCGCGACGCCGAGGCCCCTCACCTCCTCATCAACGAGATCGCGCCCCGCGTGCACAATTCCGGGCACTGGACCATCGACGGCTGCCGCGTCAGCCAGTTCGAGAACCACATCCGCGCCATCGCCGGCTGGCCCTTGGGGGATACCGACCGGCACAGCGACGCGGTGATGACCAATCTGATCGGCGCCGACGTCGAGCGCTGGCGCGAACTGGCCGGTGCCGAAGGCACGGCGCTGCATCTCTACGGCAAGGACGAGGCGAGGCCAGGCCGCAAGATGGGTCACATCACCCGGCTATTCCCCAAGAGCTAACGCCGGGTTCTCCTCCTCCCCCGTCACAGCATGAGCTGCACGCTCTGGACAAATATCGGGAGTTTTGTTAGAGCAATGCCGGATTCGGGGCCGATAGGCTCCGGACATGGATGGGTTTGGCCCACCATCATTCTCTCAGCCAAGGTATTGGAGAGGAACGCGCGTGCAGGTCGTCGTTCGCGATAACAATGTGGATCAGGCCCTCCGGGCGCTGAAGAAAAAGATGCAGCGCGAAGGCATCTTCCGCGAGATGAAGCTCCGCAACTATTACGAAAAGCCGTCCGAGAAGCGCGCCCGCGAGAAGGCCGAAGCCATTCGCCGCGCCCGCAAGCTCGCGCGCAAGAAGGCGCAGCGCGAGAGCGGCGTTGCCGCCGCGCCGCGGCCACCGCGCCCGGCGCGGCCTTATTAAGCCCCTCCTGCCTTTTGTCGTGATCGCAGGCTGCCGCAGCCTCGGGCGTTACCCCGAGAACCGGCCAATATCGCGTTTTGGTTAGGAGGCGAGCGCCACCGGCTCGAACTGGGGCACCTGCTGGATCGCGGCCGGACGCACCTCTTCCTCCTCGAAGGTCGCGAGGAACTCGGCGACTTTCGGCCAGGCGCCCTGCTCGAACAGGTCGTTGTGGCCGGCGTTCCTGAGGATGGCGAGGCTCTTGGGCTCGTTGGCGGCACCGTAGATCTGCCGCGCATGGGTGACCGGGATCAGATCGTCGCGCGCGCCGTGGACGATCATGAGCGGCACATTCACCGAACCGATGCGGTCGATGGTGCGATATTGATCCGTCATGATCAGGCGGAGCGGCAGGAACCACCAGACCTGATGACCGACATCGACGATGGAGGTGAACGGCGCTTCGAGCACGAGCGCCTTGACCGGCCGCTGCAGGCTAAGCCGGGTGGCAACGCCGGTGCCGAGAGATTCGCCGTAGGCCACGATGCCGCGGGCCGGCACGCCGATATCCTCAAGATAATCGTAAGCCGCGGCTGCGTCGGCGACGTTGTTGGCCTCCGACGGCCATCCCGCCGAACCGCCATAGCGGCGGTAGTTGAGCATGAACACGCCATAGCCGCTCGCGGCGATGGCTTCGATCTTGCGCGCCCGGTTCGCCGTCGAACCGCTATTGCCGGTGAAGTAGAGCAGCGTCGGCTTCTTCCCGCGCGCCGGCTGATACCAGGCGATGAGCTTGACGCCGTCCTTGCCGCTGAAGCTCACCTCCCGAACCGTGGCGAGGCCGACGTCCCGCGGCATATAGCGCGTCTTATCGGGAAGATAGATGAAATAGCGATGCAGCACGAAGCCACCGGCGCAAATCAGCGCATAAGTGCCTAACAGCGAGAGCACGAGGTTCAACATGAGCGATCGATGCCTTTCCAATCTTTTTCTTGTGAGAGACCTGCTCTCCCTATAGTTTCCTCGATGAACCGCACTTGAACGGTGGTTCGGCAATGTGCCCCATGTCAGCTCCCTTTGCTCGCCAAAGCGAGCTCACGCTTAATCAGCTCTTGCAATCGGGGCTTAGAAGATGACGCGGAGCGATGTCAGCGGCATGTCGGCAGACCGGACGAAGCTCGCGACTTTCATGGTTTCCACAGCGGGCTCCATGCGTCTTGAATTACTCCGGCAAAGCAAGGTCGGTTCCGCTCCGTCGCGCGAGGTGCTTGGCTATGTCGCGGGGACACCCCCCGCAGGCGCAACACCAAGACACGGGCTTTGGGGCCTTGGCGTGACGCGATTCCGGCGAAAGCTGGATAGAGACAAGGGGTTAACACGCGGCAAACATTGCCGGAATTTAATATCGGAGGCCGCTACAGCGCCTTGGCGATTTCCTCGGTCATCTTCTTCGCGTCGCCGAGCACCATCATCGTGTTGTCGCGGTAGAACAGCGGATTGTCGATGCCGGCATAACCGCTCGCGAGCGATCGCTTGTTGAACAAGACGGTGCCGGCCTTCCACACCTGCAACACCGGCATGCCGTAGATCGGCGACGAGGGATCGTCTTCCGCCGCGGGGTTGGTCACGTCATTGGCGCCGATCACGTAGGCCACGTCGGCTTGCGCGAACTCGCTGTTGATATCCTCGAGCTCGAACACCTCGTCGTAAGGAACATTGGCCTCGGCGAGCAGCACGTTCATGTGACCGGGCATGCGGCCGGCGACGGGATGGATCGCGTATTTGACCTCGACGCCGGCCTTCTTCAGCCCATCGGCCATTTCCCGCAATGCATGCTGCGCTTGCGCCACCGCCATGCCGTAGCCCGGCACGATGATGACCTTGCTCGCGTTCTTCATGAGATACGCCGCGTCCTCCGCCGAGCCGAGCTTGACCGGCTTCTGCTCCGCGCCGCCTGCCGGGGCCGCCACCTCGCCGCCGAAACCGCCGAGGATGACGTTGATGAAGGAGCGGTTCATGCCCTTGCACATGATGTAGGATAGGATCGCGCCCGAAGAGCCGACCAGCGCTCCCGTGACGATCAGCGCGGTGTTGCCGAGGGTGAAGCCGATGCCCGCCGCCGCCCATCCCGAATAGGAGTTGAGCATCGAGATCACGACCGGCATGTCGGCGCCGCCGATGGGGACGATGATCAGCACGCCGAGCAGGAACGACAGCAGCGCGAGCGCCCAGAAATAAAATGCGGTCTGCTCGCGGTAGAACATCACGATGCAAAGCACGAGCAGGACCGCGAGCGCGATGTTGATGAGGTGCCGCGCCGGTAACATGATCGGCTTGCCGGACATGCGCCCGGAAAGCTTGAGGAAGGCGATCACCGATCCTGAGAAGGTAATGGCGCCGATGGCGGCGCCCAAGGACATCTCGATCAGGCTTGCCTTGTGGATGTCGCCAGGCGTGCCGATGCCAAAGGCCTCGGGCGCATAGAACGCGGCGGCGGCCACCAGCACCGCGGCCATGCCGACCAGCGAATGGAAGGCGGCGACGAGCTCGGGCATCGCCGTCATCGGGATGCGGCGGGCGGTGACGGCGCCGATACCGCCACCGATGGCGATACCGCCCAAAATCATCGCCCAGGTCAAAGGATCGGAAGGGCGCGCCACGGCAAGCGTGGTTCCGACCGCGATGGCCATGCCGATCATGCCCATGTAGTTGCCGCGGCGCGACGTCTCAGGCGACGACAACCCGCGCAGCGCCAGGATGAACAAGACGCCGGCGATCAGATAGAGCAGCGCGACCAGATCGTTACTCATGCCCGTCTCATTTCTTCTTCTTTTGATACATGCCGAGCATGCGCTGGGTGACGAGGAACCCGCCGAAGATGTTGACGCTGGCCATGATCAGCGCGGCGAACCCCAGGAGCTTCGAGGTCCAGCCTTGCGCGGAGACGCCGCCCACCGCTTCGACGCTGACGGCGAGCAATGCGCCGACCACGATCACCGAGGAGATGGCGTTGGTCACGCTCATCAGCGGCGTGTGCAGTGCCGGCGTTACGCTCCACACCACGTAATAACCGACGAAGATCGCCATCACGAAGATCGAGAAGAACGAGATGAAGCTGTGGCCGCCCTCGGCGCCCTCCTTGGCCAGCGCTTCGCCGGCGGGAAACGCCATCACCGCCAGGCCGATGACGGCAAGCGTCAAGAGGCTCGTTACGCGCTTCATGTCTTCTCTCCCTTGGGCTGCCGACCGCCGGTCTTCTTGGCGGCGGGCTTCGCGCCATTCGTCGGCTTGGGCTTCTCGGCCGCGCTCGACGCTTCGCCGCCTCCCCCGACGCGCCCGGCGATCATGGTATTGACGATGGTGCCGTCGCGGGCGATCAGCGTGCCCTTGACCAACTCGTCGTCCCAATTGACGGCAAGATCCTTGGTCTCCTTGGCGATCATCGGCTCGACGAAGGCGAGCAGGTTTCGCGCATAGAGGCTCGAGGCATTCACCGGCACGGCACCGGGAAGATTGAGCTTGCCCATGATACGCACGCCATTGTGGGCGACGATCTCACCGGCCTCGGTAAGCTCGGCGTTGCCGCCGCGCTCGGCGGCGAGATCGACGATGATCGAGCCGGGCTTCATGCTCTCGATCATGGCCTTGGACAGCAGCTTCGGCGCCGGACGACCGGGGATCAGCGCCGTGGTGACGACGATGTCCTGGTTCTTGATGTGCTCGGCGACAAGTTCCGCCTGCTTCTTCTTGTATGCGTCCGACATCTCCTTGGCGTAGCCCGCCGCGGTCTCGGCCTGACGGAACTCCTCGTCCTCGACGGCGATGAATTTCGCGCCCAAGGACGCCACCTGCTCCTTCACCGCCGGACGCACATCGGTCGCGGTGACGATGGCGCCAAGCCGCCGCGCCGTGGCGATGGCCTGGAGGCCGGCGACGCCGACACCCATCACGAACACGCGCGCCGCCGGCACGGTGCCCGCCGCGGTCATCATCATCGGCAGCGCCCGCTCGAACAACGCCGCGGCATCGACCACCGCCTTGTAGCCGGCGAGGTTGGCCTGGCTCGACAGCACGTCCATGCTCTGCGCCCGGCTGATGCGCGGCATCAGCTCCATGGCGAACAAACTCGCGCCCGTCTTCGCCAGCGTCGCGAGGTCGTCGGCATCGCCGAACGGATCGAGCATGCCGATCACCATGGCGCCTTGCTTCATCGCCTTCACCAGCTGCAGCGGTGGGCGCCGCACCGTGAGCACGATGTCGGCATCCTTCACCGCCGCGTCGTCGCTCGCGACGATGGTGGCGCCGGCATCGCGGTAATCCGCGTCGGAGAAATGGGAGCGCAAGCCGGCGCCGGAGCGGACCGAGATCTTGGCACCGTTCTTGACGAGCTTCTTCGCGGTCTCGGGGCTGAGCCCGATGCGCGTCTCCTCGGGGCTCTCGGCGGGCACGCCAATGGTGATCATCGTGGCTCCGGCGGCAGGCTAGAAGCCGGCCTGAATGCGCTTCACGCGCCAATCGGCTCGAATTGCGAGGGCGGCAGTATCCTGCCGCGTTGCGGCTGGAAAGGTTTAGGCGCGGTCAGACCACAAACAGGGTCAAGCCAGCCAGGATGATGGCCACGATGACGACGGTGTAAGCCGATAGCTTGAGGAACAGGTGATAGGTCCTCATATGCTCGGCGTAGTCCATTGCCGGATGGCCCTCTGCTGGATCGATCTTCATTCCCGACTCCCATTCTCGCCTATTCGCCCCAACTCTGGCCGCGAGATACCACAAAGCCGCCGCCCCGGGCAATGCGGCGTTACCTATCCTTGTCGGTTGCCCTTGACTCCCTAGGCCCGCCCTCCCGCAAATGCTCGGGATGGCCACTCCTCGATTTTCCGGTTTTCCGGCGCTGACCCGCCGTCTCGCGCTCGTCGGCGGGGCCGCAACCGCCGCGGGCTTCGGCTTGTTGCCCGGCCTCCGCAGCTTGGCGCAGCCGACCGACACTGGGAGCCCCTCTACCCCGGCACCGGCGGCGGGCGCGACGTTTGGAGTGGGCGCGCGGGTTATCCCCTATCCGGCTCCGGATCCGTTCGGCGCCGGCAAGGAGCGCGGTCTCGCGCTCGGCGGTGGCGGCGAATGGTTCGAGGCCTGGCAGCTCGCCTACATCACCACGTTGGCCAAGGGCGGTGTCGATCTCGGCACGGCCGAGGCCGTGGTCGGCACCTCGGCCGGGTCACTCCTCGGCACTATGCTGACCAGCGGTCGCCTCGCGCAGGAAGCCAACGAGTTTGCCTGGTTCGCCCAACACCCCGCGGTGATGGCGCGGATGGTGATGGCCAGCACCGGTGCGGCCAGTCAGACCCGCGCCCTGGAACTGCAATTGAGCACCAAGAGCCATGACCCCGCCGCCATCCAGGCTCTGGGACGCGCGGCCATGGCCTCGAACAACGCGCCTGTCGCCGCCCTGCAACAAGCGATCCAGACCATTATCGGTCCACTCGACTGGCCGAGCCCGGCGATGCACACCACCGCCAACGACTGTTACACCGGCGAGCGCGTCGTGGTCTCGTCCGACAGCGGCATTGCCATCAACCACGCCGTCTCGGCGTCGATGTCGCTGCCCGGGCATTTCGGGCCGACCTGGATCGACGATCACTATTGCATGGACGGCGGCATTTCCCGCTCTGGGAACTCATGCCGATCTCGTGGCCGGCGCCAAACGCGTGCTGGTGCTCGCGCTCAGCGATGGCAGCCCGGAGTATGCCCAGTTGAGCGGCTTTCACGCGCCAATTAAGGAGGAGCTTGACGTCGTCAAGAATAGCGGCAGCGAGGTGTTCGTGACCTTCGCCAATCCGCCCAAGGGCACCAACTTCCTCGATCCGAAGGAAATGCGGACCGCCGTGCAGATGGGCTTGGCCAAGGCCAAGGCCGACCTCCCGAGCGTCAAGGAATTCTGGAACGGCTGACCGCGTCAACGCGGTGGTTGGTCGGGTTTGGCCCTGATCAAATCGACCCTTCCGGCAATGGCACGCCGGCGGCGGTGAAGACCTCGCGCTGGCGCCGCCCCACCTCGCCCAGATCGAAATCGGTGATGGTGTCGTCGAACAGGCGGTGAAAGTTCAGCTCGGCGCGAAGATGCAGGAATACGCCGCCAAGGCCGATGGCGGCGCGGTCCATGAACACGAATTCCCGCGGCACCTTG
>CAWDMD010000018.1:0-25524 GCA_963803385.1 uncultured Alphaproteobacteria bacterium
TTGCGTATCTCGGAAGGAGAGGCGCCGTAACGCCGCCGAAAGCTGCGGTTGAAGTAGGAGAGATCGCCGAAACCAGCCTCCAGCGCGATAGCGACGATGGTCCAGGACGCATAGCGCTGGTTGGTGAGCATACGGTAGGCGCTCAAGAGACGCTGGTCGAGCGCAAAGGCTGTGAAGGTGGTGCCCTCCTCCTCGAACAACAGCTGAATATAACGCGGCGTGACACCCTGCCGGGCGGCAATCGACATTGAGCGTGTTGGATGGATCCAAGGCGAATTGGTCCTTGATCGCTCTCAACCGCGCGGCGCTCACCCCTCTCGCCAACGCGACCTCTTTCCCATCGCGCGTGGCCCCAATGGCAAGTGCCATCAGATCGTAAATGTGGGTCGTGACGAGCTTGTGGAAGTTAGGGTCGGCGATGTCAGAAATCTCGCGGAGCGTCTTGAGATAACCACTCAAGAGTCGCAACGCCATCGTGCCGCGGGGGATGTGACGTTTGGTCGAGGAATCCTCGATGTGGGCGACGAAGGGCGAAAGGGCTGAACGCGGGGCTATCAGGGCGACGTACCTAACCTTTCGAAATCGAATACTGGCCGGCTCGCTGTGGAGCACGCCGACTGCATCGCCGGCGCTAACCTCTAGGTCGTGGCCAAGCTGGGAGCGTCCGAGTGCGCCCGCGAGCGGCATGACAATCACGAAATCATCATCACCATCGTTTACGAGCTCCGGCGTCCGATTCCAGGCGGCGGGCGTTGGGGAGCGGGACCACAACACACGAAGGCCCGGCAGCGCGAGCAGGTGCGCCTCGGATTCGAATGGAACGTCGGATTGAGGTTCGATGTCGATCCGGACGACCTGGCGGCCGAAGACCTCGCGCCAAAAGGGCAGGCGCTCGCGTTCTGAAAGCTCCCGCGTCGAAAAGCTCAACAGCGAGCAATTCCCATCCGAGGTCATCGAAGGGCCTCCGCCCGCCAAACAACGGACCAGCCTTCCCCGCGCCATCCCAATCTAGCATTCCTGCCATTTGGTTGTAATCGGATTTACTTCGCCTCCGGCATATCCGCACTTCGCCCTAGGCCAAGACGGCGCCGTTCGCAGGCCCTAATTTTTACCCGCCGAGGAAGGGCCTCAAGGAGGTCCAGATGAATTATCATCAATCCGACAACCGTCGCTTGGCGCTTGATTGCCGACATCTATCACGCGGCCGCTGGCGAAGGACCGCGCCGACTCTCGCAGTCTCCGGCCTCATAGCCATTGGCACCCTGATCGCTGCCGCCGGTGCGGCGACGGTGGCTAACGCCGCGGACTGCTTCAACACGACCGCCCCGGGCTGCGGCAATGGCTGGGAGTTCAAAACCAGCGGCGTTCGGGTTCCCGACGGCTTCACGGGACGAACGGTCGAATTTGGTAGCTGCTGCAAGATAGCGGCTGCTTGTGGGCCGGGCCAGTACGGCAAGCCGGGGTGTCCCTATCCATTGTTCAGGCAACAAAGCGTGACGCCCCCTGCGGCCGGCGAGTTGTGCGGCAATGGCATGTACAAAGGCGGTGATGGGCAATGCTACCCGAAGCTCAACTAGCGGCATGCCTTGTCGGTCACCTTCAAACTCGATCGTCGTTGCAACGTTCGCCATCGCGATCTTTGCCTCTGGAGGAGCGGATGCAGCGAAATGCCGTTGCTTGTATCTGGATTTTCACTCGTTTTGGCGGTGTCCACCCGATTTGCCTGACGCCGGCCCCTCTGGAGTATGCCCCAAGGGTGAGGTCAGTTGCTGCCCAGGGAAGCCCGATCCGCTTTCCCAGAAGGACACTCACAGCGACGTGATGAAGCCCGCGAATCCAACTGACCTCGGCATCAAGAATAAGCCGCGATCCGGATTCGATCCCGGCAAGAATTGATCGAAGAGGCACGGACCAGATGGACCCGATTATCACGACCTCGAGTCTTGGAGCAGGCGGCGCCGGTCGGCTCCCGCAAGCTCGTGACGTCGCTGTGCGGTTGATCGTTCGCCGCCGTGGGACGTGATCAAAAAGGAGTTCGCCTTTCATGCGCCACTCGATCCAGACTTCCTCTCCGGTGATCGCCGTTCTCACCGCGATTTCGCTCTGCCCTTCCGTTGCCTCGGCCGGCGAAAAGCCGGTGATCACGAGCGCCCAGGCGGATGCGCCACGTATGGCTCATGCCGGCCTTGCTGGGTCGCCTATCGACGCAAAGCCTTGGAAGCCGAGCCCGGGCATGGTGAAGAGGACCGCGTCCTGCGGAGAGGGTGAGTGCGTTGGCGCGGACGGAAAATGCTATCCCTATCATGGCGGCGGCACCGACGGCTGCGGGCCCGCCGATAACACACCCAAAGACAATCGGGTTTGTGGACAAGGGCAATGCCTAGCCTCTGACGGGAAATGCTATCCCTATCACGGCGGCGGCACCGACGGCTGTGGCCCATCCCAGCCCATTAATGGCGTGGGTATCAAGAAGAAGCCGCGCGCCGGCACCATTCTCGGACAATGACCATCCGTACCGTCTCCGAACGGCCAACACACGTCGATCATTCGCTCAGTGAACGGAACCGGGGTGCCTGCCCGACGTCGCTCTTGCCACCCTCTGCCGGACCCGCCACGCCGGAGCAGCGGCCAGCGGACATCGTCGTCAAGCCGAAGCCCGACATCATCCTGCAAGAACAAGGGAAGGTTCTTGTTCGTCCTTGAGCCGTTGCTTTCCCATGGAGAACGTCATGCGCCATTCTGTCCTTAACGTCTTAGGTCTTGCGGCAATGGGAGTGATTTTGGCCGAGCCCGGCGCGGCGCAGGCGGCCGAGGCACCGATCGCCAACGCGGAGCCAAACGCGCCAGGCTGGATCACCGTCAGCTACAGCCACAGCGGCGGCACCGGCGAGGAGATCCGTTACTACATCGTGCGTAAGGGAGAAGAAGGGGAACCGCATCACCCGCTGTCCTGGAATGTCGGCCTGTACACCGACAGGTTCCTCAATCCGGGCACCACATACGAATACTCCGTCTGCGCAGAGTACGTGGCGACTGGGGAAACGGCGTGCACGGAGACCAGCGCCAAGACGCTGCCAGGGGCGGGGCTACCGCCCAACTACAACCCCCCCGCGATCAACCATTTCGAAGCCAGCCCAGATGCCATCACCGTCCATTGGGGTGATACCGGCGACTACTCCATGCTCCATGTCCAATTGTCCGATCCCGAGGGCCATGTCGATCAACGCCAGGTCAAGAATATCCCCAATGCGAAGTGGACCTTCGTCGGATTGCGCCCGAGCGTGCGCTATCGGGTAATCCTGCAGGGCTGCTCCAAGAACCTCGTAACCCCAGACGGCTGTGGGCGCTGGTCGCCGGACTATTTCATTATCACCGAGGTGCCAAAGACGCCGCCACCGCCACCGCCGCCGATCAGATTTACGACGTTCACGGTGCGCGGCGTCGCGCCAAAGGTGGTCCGGCTCGATTTCGCCGTGGACAGTCGTGCGATCTATGAGGATCAGAAATTCCTGGTGTACCGGGACGGCAAGCAAGTCACGGAGGTGCTGGGACCCTCGAATGATGTCTATCAGGGCTACTGGCAAGACTTCTTAAACACGTTGGCCGAGCAGCATAACTATCGCGTCTGCTTCGTCGATCCCCCCGATGTGAACGTTTGCAGCGCTACGGTCGCCGGTCCTGAACCAAGCACCGGCATCGGAAGAATGCCGGATAGCGTCGGTGGTTCAGACGCTGATCCCAAATACCAAAAAAACACGGATATGCCCGGGAGCGACTACAGCAGCTTCGAGACGACCAAAGCCGCCGATGCCGAGTGTTCGATCGCCTGCTCCAAGGACGAAAGATGTGTGGCTTGGACTTGGGTCAGGCCCGGCATTCAGGCGCCTAAAGGAAAATGCTGGCTCAAGAATGCCGAGCCTGCGGCGGTGGCCAACAATTGCTGCATCTCCGGGCTGAAGAGCAAGTACAGGCTCCTGGGCAAAAAGCCGTGACTAGCACCGATCGGCGAGCGAGGGAGATCGGCAGGCGCGCGCCGACGCATTTTCTAGTCGGAGACCGTGACCACGAAAGGACCGGGCAATGCACGCAGTGAGCCAAACAATCGGTCTGACGGCGCTTTGCATCGCGGCGGGTGCAGGTGCCGCTTTCAGTGCGGAGAAGACCGGCCAGGTCAGTCAGCCGATCATCGTCGGCGACCTCGTCGACGTGGCCACGCAGAAAGCCCTCGGATTGGTGTCGATTGGCGGGTGCAGCGGCACTCTCGTCAATCAATATTGGGTACTGACCGCCGACCATTGCGTCACGACCACCGGCCAGCCGGGGGGACCCTCCCAAGCGTTTGGAAACCTTACGATCGCGGGCGCTTGGTCAAAGAGCGCCGTGACTCCGACGCGTCTCGTGCGCAACTGGTCCGCCGGGGGCCTCGATGTCGCTCTCATTTTCCTCGGGGCAGGCGATTTCGGGCGAACCAACGTTCAACTGCTCGATTTCCACCAGCTGGACACCAGCCAGAGGGTGATGAAATACGGCCGGGGCCTCACTGGCTTTGCAACCGGCTCGGGGGCCACTGCCGTGCCAGCCCCGCCGACTGACGGTCTCTATCGCAGCGCGACATTCGCGCCGAGTTCCTCCAGCGCCACCGCCTATGTTCTGCCGACCAATGCCGCAGGACAGGTCGGCGCGGGGGGAGATAGCGGCGGCCCCGATCGGGTGATCACTCCCGCCGGCCAGGTCCTCGGCATTGTTGGAGTGCAGTCAAGCTGCTTCGGAACGTTTTTGCCCAACCAGAAGGGGAATTGGAAATGGGCAACGGGCATCAAGTCATGCACCAGCGCCGCCATCTTCACCATTCGCGATGAGATCGTGGAGATCATTCGGCCACAATATGTGGATGCCTGCAAAGACTACACCAAGACGGCCATGGCGGCGGTGCAGAACAATAAGGCGAACCGCTGCGGCAACACCGGCGATCGTTGGGCGGACGACGAAAGTCACCATTTCAACTGGTGCCTGGGACTCGCGAGCGCCGATCGGGGTTTCATGCAGTCCGAGACCGCGGTGCGCCAGCAAGCCATCGACCGCTGCGATCGTAAATACCAAAAAAACACGGATATGCCCGGGAGCGACTACAGCAGCTTCGAAACGACCAAAGCCGCCGATGCCGAATGCTCGATCGCGTGCTCCAAGGACGAAAGATGTGTGGCTTGGACTTGGGTCAGGCCCGGCCTTCAGGCGCCAAAAGGAAAATGCTGGCTCAAAAATGCCGAGCCTGCGGCGGTGGCCAACAATTGCTGCATCTCCGGGCTGAAGAGCCAGTACAGGATCCTGGGCAAGGCCAAACCATGACTCGCATCGATCGACGCCCGAGGGACATCGGCGGGCGCGCCCAGACGCTTCTGATCGCAGCCTCGGTGGGCCTTCTCGCACTGGTGTTGCCCGCTTCGCCGGCCGAAGCCGGATGTACGGTGCCGCCGGGTTATTCTCTGGACCAGACCAACGGTTACAAGGTCAGGCTCCTCACCGGCCTCAGTGGCAAAGCGCAATACTGGCCATCTTCCACCCGCACCCCGATCGTCACTGGCGATGTTTTCGACGGGGTGCTTTCCCAAACAAAAATCAGCTTCAGGATTCATTGGCAAAACGGAGCCGTTGGCATTTACGACGGCGACGTCACCGGCGGCTATGTCAAAGGCATCACCCGCGACCAAAGAACGGGGGCGTCCGCGGGCTTCGTCGGCGGGATATTGACCTGCGCCTCGCCGCCGCCGCCACAACCCTCTGGATTGCAGACACCTCATCCCCCGATCATCACGCGCCAGCCGGACGTGATCCGCAAACCGGGGGGCATCGTCAAATGAGGACAACGGTCCTTGAAGCGCGTCTGTGGCCTCGCCTGCCAGCCACCGCAAGACGAAGCCCTGCCAACTCGCGGGCCAAGCAAGGTTCACGCCTGCGCTCCAAGCTGATCGCGGTTGGGATTTTGGTACTGGTCGCCGGCGCATCCAGCGCGGCCGAAGCAGCCGAATGCCGCTGGTTCGGGACGGCCCCATTATGTGAAGGGGAATGTCCCAGCGGATGGAAAGCCAAGAACCACAAGCAATGCTTTAGCGGCTGGAAGGTCTATTGCTGCGCGCCGGAGCAGCCGTGCAAATATGGCGACCCGGGCTGCCCCTTCCCGCCATTCGGCGGGGCGCCCGGCTCCGATGGGAAGGCGCCGCCGTCCGGCCCTCAACCGCCTCCCGACGTCATCAAAGGCCACCAACAGGAATCCGGGTCCGGTTCCGGCGTGCTGGTTCCAGAGCAAAGCCAGGGGCCAAGCCCGTTTGGCTCGCACTCGCCTCCCAATCAAGAGGAGGAGGACGCATGGCGCCGCGAGCAGGAAAAGCGAGCCAGAGCCAAGGACAAGGGAATCACGCCGCTGCCGAGAGGCGAGGTCCTGAAGAATGTCGACCCTACGGGAGGATGCGGCAAGGGCATGCACAAAGGCGGCGACGGACAGTGCTACCCGAACCTCAACTAGCGGCATGCCTCGTCGGTCACCTTCAAACTCGATCGTCGGAAGGCGCCGGCTATGGTCCCGCTCTGACGGACCAACACCCCTTCAGCAGCCGAGGGGCTACCATCAGGGTAAGAATTGTTCGCGACGAGACGCTCGTCCGACGATTTTACGAGAAAGACGGAGCGCGCTGAGCCACCCGAGGGTGACGATAAGTAGGACCGTGTAGACCATGTCGCAGGGTCCTGTTCAGGATCAAAGGCATCACTGAACGGGAAACCGACCGAGGGGCGAATAGTTCCAGTCGCGGCTAGCGAAAAAAGAAGCCCCGGCTCCGAGAGAAACCAGGGCTTCCCTTAAATCGCGATGTGGGCCTGGCCCCATGATCCAGGCAAGAGCATCCTAGCATCGCCTCGAGGCCGCGGCCGTACCCCCGCGGACACGGATTGCCAAATAATCCCGGGTTTCGATTTGGAATCCTGACTGGCGTGGGGTTTTTCGGTGTCGCTGTAACTCTCCGACAACACCCGGGCATTGTCCTTGGCAGTCTTACCTCACCAGCAGGGCCGCCCTTCGGCTCGATCGATGTCCCCGACGCTCCTGATGACTTTCCTTTAAGGTCTCCCGTCTAGCCTCCTTAGGGAAACCGCGCGGACCCTTGGCCTCGCGTTCGCCATTAGGGGGTTGGGAAAATGCTGAGTGGAGACTGGCTTTTGTTCGTGCTCGACCTGATTGGAGGCGGAGCCGTGGTCGCAGCGTTGGTCTACGCCATCATGTTGCGGCGACTGGTGAGCCGAAATCCTTAGCCTGGATTGCCGCCATTCCTGCGTTGCCTCTCGACGAGCGCTTCATGCTCGGTCGAGAGCACTGCTGCCCATACGTGCCTGAACACTTCGACAGGAAGAAATAGACTGTCAGCGGCCTCGCTCAGCGAAAGGTCCTCGCCGTCAGCGATCCGCCTGAAGAGTTGAGCCAGCCGCTTCTCAAGGACCTCGCTCCCGAGATATGCCGCACCCTGGGGATTAGCGAAATAGGCGTTCAGCACAGCTTGGCATGGGGGCCGCATGAGTGAGCCCGCGGTCTAAGCCGCGACGGTGTCCCCTAATGAAGTTTGTTCGGAAGAGGTGGTATCTCCCGCCGCCTCGGTTAGCGTCAGGACTTCATTTGCCAGCCGGTCGCTCTTCTCAAAGAGGGGCTTGTTTGCTTCCAACACCCTCACGAGGAGGTCCAAGTCGTCGGTGCTTTTGAGGCGGGCCGTGACCTCGAGCGAACCCGACACCAACGATACGCGATAGCACGCGGGTGCCAGGGATCGTCCCCCAGCTGGCGTGGGGCATGGGGCGCTCCCGTTAATGGCTTCGATATTCCCGACCACTTCCCTCACCGTATTGATGGCCATCGTGACCCCCACAAACTATCGCTAGACCCGATCCGGGACCTAGGGTGGCAGGAGGGAATTAACAAAAGGTAGTCCGGCATATCCTTGTCGCCGGCCGAGTTCGCCCCTCATCCGAGGCTCGCCACATGTCCACCGATCAATAATGGGTCTCGTCCACCAAAAAATGTCGCCGTCCCGCTTGCTGATCTCCGATAGCGACGAGCCGTTTATGGCTCGATCAGGATCTCCGACTCGAGCTCTATCGGCACCGACAGCGATGCCGTGACGAGACAGGCATTCTTGCCCTTCTCTAGAATTTTCTTGGCACGGTCCGGGTCGCTATTCGCCGGAAGCTTGAGGCGCGTTCTGAGCGTTATCTCCGTGAAGCGCGTGACGCCATCTTTGCGATCGACAGTGCCGCTTCCCGACAAGTCGAGCGAGATGAATGCGAAGTTGGAGGCCCGCGCCACCGCCCTGAACGTGAACAGGAAGCAGGTTTCGACGGCCGCGAGCAGGAGATGCTCCGGACCCCACGCATCGCCCGGACCGTCGAAATCCTTCGGCGGCGCCGAGCGCAATGGTGGAACGCCTTCTGATGAGAGCGTCGCATAGCCAGTGGGCTCGCCGGACAGAGCCACCTGATAGTGATGCGGCAGCGGTTTCATCTTTCTCCTTTCTGCACTTCCGATGAGTGCGGATGTCCGCGAACGCTGTCACGCAGAATGGAGGCGCTGAGCAGAAACACCCATAGCGGGAACACGAGGAAGCTCCAGCTGAGGTAGAAGCTCCCGAACAGAAGAACGAGCGCGAGTGCAAGCCCGATGAAGGCAATCCAGCGGGGGGCGATGGCGGTGTAGAGCGCCACCGTCGACGTGGTGATCATGAACACGCTCGCCATCTTGATCATGTAGACGTTTACCAAGCTGTAGGCGGCAGCGCGCGCGAAATGGAACGTTGCCGACCCGATCAACTCCTCGGGTTGCGGCGCGAAGGCTACCAGGATGGCGCCAATGATGGCCGCTGCCACGAAAAGCGTGGCGAGGAATAAAAGGCCGCTACCAAAAAACACCGTGGCGAAGAACTGGTCCTCCATCGGACCGAGGCGATCGCGAAGCACGCCGATGAACCACAGGAAGGCAATTCCGGCGAAGGGCATCAGATTGAGCGCAAGCGCAACGGAACCTGAATTGCCGCGAAGCCAGACCCCCGGCTCCTGAGGATCGGCGGGCATCGAGGTTCGCAACAGCCAAAAGACGGCGATCAGCAGGATTGAGAACACCATGCCGGCGATAGCCGCGGCTTTCGGCGTTTTCAGACTTGCCTGTGTTAGCGAGGTGGATTTCATCGCGCCCGTCTCCGGCCGTCGCGGTCCGATCGCGCTTCGGCGTCAATCTGCCGTGTTGCCGGCACGAACGACCCCGCTGATAGGAGCAACTTGATCATCATTGCGTCACTATTTGCATTTCTTCATCGCACGCCCAACCGGGATCGAACGTCACCCTGGCAGGAGCGTTGATCAACCTCGATGTGGCGCGGTACTGGGGAGGACCAAACGGCCATGAACACGCGTGCCCTTGTTTTTGGATTGATCTGCCTGACGGCAATCTCGACTGTTGCCAAGGCGCAGGTCACGCTCGATGTCACCAAGATCACCTGCGGCCAGTTTGCGGCCTATAAGATCACGAACCCTAAATACATCGCCGTTTGGGTCAGCGGCTATTATCACGGTACCCGCGGGGAGATGGTCATCGACACGCAGCAATTGACGGCGAACGCCGACAAGCTGGTGAATTATTGCCTTAAAAATCCTGAGGTTGCGCTGCTAAAAGCAGTGGAAACTGCTCTTGGTAAACAATAAATAGGCTGGTGCCTTTTCTGGAGTTCAGAGTGCCGTGAGCCGGGACACGACTCGCCGTTTCGCTCAGTCGTTTGTTTGGTTTGGAAAGTGGGTGGTTGCACCCATCATCCTCGGCGCCCTGGTCATTGCCGGGGGCGTGCTTCTCTCCAGGCAAGAGATCGATTTTGATACTTTTTTAAATTACTTTGCGCTCGGGCTGCTCATCTTCGTCGTGATCACGCTGTTCTATGGGATCATCGCGATCCACGACGTGCCCTACGAGATCGCCAAGCACCGCGACCATCCGCATCAGGACGCGATCCATGCGGCGGGCTGGGTCAGTCTCTTTACGCTCCATGCGCTTTGGCCGTTCTTGTGGATCTGGGCGATGCTTTATCGTCCCGAACGCGGCTGGGGCTTCACGCACCAAAGCGAAAGAGATGCGGACGCCTCGAACAGGTTCGACGAGTTGCTGCGGAGGGTCGAGCGGTTGGAGGACCGCGACGTTCGTCCTGCCGCATCGCTACCAACTCCCGATGCGCAAGCGGAGCCCCTCTCGAAGCGCGACCGCGTTCCCCCGGGCCGAGATCACCGCGCGAAAGTCAGCGGCGGAGCAGACTGATGGAACTGCTGCTCATCCTCACCTACTCGGCGATCTGCGTCGCTGTGTTCAAGATCTTCCGGATCCCGGTCAATAAATGGACCCTGCCGACGGCGGCGCTCGGCGGGATCATTCTCATCACCGGCATCCTGCTGATAATGAATTACAATCACCCCTTCACCAAGAGCGCGCGTATCTATTTCACCACAACCCCGATCATGCCGGCGGTGAAGGGCCGTGTCGTCGATGTGCCGGTCGAGACCAACACGCAACTCAAATCCGGTGACGTTCTGTTCCGTATCGACGCGCGTCCGTACCAATACGCTGTCGACCAAAAGAAGGCGCTGCTCGCCGAAGCCGAGCAGAACGTGAAACAGCTCAAGGCAGCCGCCGATCAAGCCGCCTCGGTCGTGGAAAAAGTGAGGGTCCAGCTGAGGCTCGCGCAAGACGAATATGACCGGCAGGCGCAGCTGTTCGAGAAGAAAGTGATCGCGCAAGCGGCGCTCGATGTCGCAACGCGCAATATCGATGGAGCGAAGCAAGCCTTGGCGGAAGCGCAGTCGGCGGCGGAAGCGGCTCGCCTCGCTTATGAATCCGAAATTGGTGGCGTCAACACCGCGGTGGCGCGGCTTCAAGCCGAGTTGAGTGATGCTGAATATAATCTCGACCAGACCGTCACGCGGGCGCCGGGTCCAGGCTACGTGACGCAGATGGCGCTGCGCCCTGGGATGTACGTGATCCCGGCGCCGCTGCGCCCGGTCATGGTGTTCGTGCACACCGACGACCAGCAATTGGCGGCCGGCTTCCAGCAGAACTCGCTGCAGCGCGTGCGTGCCGGAGACGAAGCGGAGATCGCGTTCGACGCCCTGCCGGGACAGATTATCAAAGGAAAAGTCAAGCACGTGATCGACGCCATCGCCACCGGACAGCTCCAGGCCACGGGCTCGTTGCAGGATATGGGCGCGAGCATGCCAGGCGGGCGCGCCGTCGCCGTGATCGATATCGAACAGGACATGTCAGCCTATAACCTGCCGGGTGGCTCGGCGGCTCAGGTCGCGCTGTACACGCCGTTTGCCCACCACTTCGCCATTATCCGGCGCATTCTTCTGCGCATGCGGAGCTGGGAAAATTACGTCTTCGTGGAGGGCCATTAGCGGACTGGGCAGGTCATGCCCACGCGCAAGACGTTACATTGGATCGATGCCTCGATGTTGTGCCAGCACGATTGGTTTTGGGATTGAGGAGACAAGTCATGGTTCAGGGTGCGGGCTCGGACGTGCTCCCCTCCGCTCAGGAGGTGATGGAGAAGATCGCTCTCGCCGAGGCCGAGAAGGCCTCAGCGCACATGCGCAGACAGGCCGATGCCGAAGCCGAGAAGAAAGTTCTGCTCGATAAACTGACGAAACCCTCGGGCGTGTCTGACGAGGAAGCGCTCCGGCGCGTTGCCCTGATCGTCAACCGCGCCGCCGCCAACGGGCTTACAGAGGTCCAGGTTTACCGCTTCCCGAATGATCTCACCACCGATCACGGCCGCGCCATCAACCAGCAGGAACCCGGTTGGGAAAACACCCTGACCGGCTTGCCGAAAGAGATGTTCCAATTCTGGGAGAGGCAGCTTCGGCCGCGTGGCTACAAGATACGATTTCAAATCGTCTCCTGGCCGGACGGCATGCCAGGAGATATCGCCATCACCCTGAAATGGGGATGAGCTCTGCGAATGCGGCGTCGCTTTGCATGGGGTCGATGCGACGACGCTCTTGAGATGTTAGCTGGGGAAATTGGGGGACTTGATGCGGTTCAGGGCGCCTAAGCCTGGGCGCCCGGTTCTTGAGGAGGCTTAGTACGATGACCCAGAACACCCCGGCTCACCAAGATTTGCCGGCATCCGCCGCTATGTTGACCAATCCGCTTAACCAAGCGTGGTCGTATTGGGTCGATGCCTGGCAGCGCGGAGTGCTTTACCTCGACGTCATGCAGCGGCGCAGCACGCAGTACGAGGAGCATGCCGCGAAAGTCGCCCCTCACGTCCTCAAATTCGGCACCGAGCTCGTCATCGATGGACGCACGCTGCCCCGCCCAGTGAACTACGTGTTGGCCCGGATTGTCCCGCCTGAAGGCGTTGAGATCGACAACAATAAGCGGCCGTTCGTCATCGTCGATCCCCGCGCCGGCCACGGGCCCGGCATCGGCGGGTTCAAGGCCCAAAGCGAGATCGGCGTCGCCTTCCAGGCTGGGCACCCCTGCTACTTCATCGGGTTTCTGCCGGAGCCTGTGCCGGGCCAGACCATCGAAGACATCATCTCTGCCGAAGCGACGTTTCTGGAGCGGGTGATCGCGCTTCACCCGGAAGCGGACGGCAAGCCCGCGGTGGTGGGCAACTGCCAGGCGGGATGGGCCGTGATGATGGTCGCGGCGAAACGGCCGGATCTCTTTGGCCCCGTCATCGTCGCCGGCTCGCCGCTGTCCTATTGGGCTGGTGTGCGCGGGGAGAACCCGATGCGCTACACCGGAGGTCTGCTCGGCGGCACCTGGCTCACCGCCCTCATGGGCGACCTCGGTGCGGGAAAGTTCGACGGGGCCTGGCTGGTGAGCAATTTCGAGAACCTCAACCCAGCCAACACCTATTGGACCAAGCAGCATAATCTTTACGCCAAGGTCGACAGCGAAGCCCCCCGTTACCTCGAGTTCGAAGAGTGGTGGGGTGGACACGTCCTCTTGAACGCCGAGGAGATGCAGTTCATCGCCGACGAGCTGTTTGTCGGCAACAAGCTTGCAACCGCAGACATCGTTTTGTCCGATGGCTCGACCGTCGATTTGCGCAGCATTCGCTCGCCGATCGTCGTCTTCTGCTCGAAGGCCGACAATATCACGCCGCCGCCTCAGGCGCTCGATTGGATCCTCGATCTCTACGGGAGCGTCGACGACATTCGCGCGCACGGTCAGACCATCATCTATGCCGTGCATGAAGTCCATCGGTCATCTCGGCATCTTCGTGTCCGGTTCGGTAGCCAAGAAGGAGCACGACAAGTTCGCGAGCAATATCGACCTTATCGACGTGCTGCCGCCCGGCCTTTACGAAGCGGTGATGACGCCGAAGAACCCGGCGGTCGCCACGGCAGATTTGATCAGCGGCGACTACCTTGTCAGGTTCGAGGCTCGGACCCTGGACGACATCCGCGCCATGGGCGCGAATAGCGCCGATGACGAGCGTCAATTCGCGGCAGTAGCCAGGGTGTCGGAGATCAATCTCGGACTCTACCGCACCTTCGTGCAGCCCTGGGTCAAAGCTTGGGCCAATGCGGGATCTGCCGACTGGATGCGGCGCATGCATCCGCTTCGCCTGCCTTACGAGATGTTCACGCCAGCCAATCCCTTCTTGAAGTCCTTGCCGTCCCTGGCTGAGGACGTTCGCGACAACCGCCAGCCGGTTTCGCAGCAAAATTTGTACTGGCAGGCACAAGAGCGCATGGGCGAGGCGATCGTGTCCTCGCTCGACGCCTACGCCGACATGCGTGACCGTTTCTCCGAGATGCTGTTTCACGCGGTCTACGGGTCACCGCTGTTGCAGTCGCTGGTCGGGCTCAAAGCCTCAGACGCAAGTCCTCGCCACCGGCCCGGTGTGGACGCGGTCTATCGTGCTTTCGTAACCGAGCGCATCGACGCGCTGAGGCAGAACATTGCGCGGGGTGGACCGCGCGAGGCGGCCATCCGCGCGCTGCTTTACGTCCGCATGCCCGAGGGCGTCGCCGACGAACGCGGTTTCCGCTTGCTCGAGCGGATGCGGGAAGACGCCGGGACCGGCCTCTCGCTCGCGGCCTTCAAGGGGATGGTCCGCGATCAGTTCTTCAGCCTGCTCCTGGATGAGCGCCGTGCCGTCGAGGCGATTCCGGCCATGCTCGCGACCGATCCGGGGCTTGCGACGCGCATGGCCGGCGTTCTCCGCAAGCTTATCGAAGTTCTTGGCGTGGAGAGCGAGGCCGGAAGAGCGCGTCTCGCCGAGATCGAGGCGATGTTCGTGCCGAGGCAGCACGCCAAGGTTTCGGCTAACGGCGCACCGGAAAGCGAGCGGCGGGCCGACTGCCGTTGCCGAGCCGCGGCGAAACCGCGCCCCCATTCTCGCAATCTGAGCTGACGACCGAGACTTGGTCGGTGCCCGACGCCGACCCACAGCCGCTGCCTCGGAAAGGATCGAGCCATGAACGAGAATTCATCCGCGTCCGCATTGCGCCGCCACGAAAAATATGACCGCCTGATCGCCGCCGCCAAGAAGCTCGCGCCCCTCGCGACGGCGGTTGCGCATCCTTGCGACGAAACCTCGCTGAGAGGCGCCCTCGAGGCGGGTGAGGCCGGGCTCATCAGACCCATCCTCGTCGGTCCAAAGGACAAGATCACCTCAGTGGCGAAGGCGTTTTCGCTCGACCTCGGTAGCACCGAGATCGTCGATGTGCCTCATAGCCAAGCCGCTGCCGAAAAGGCCGTCGAGCTTATCCGCACCGGCAAGGCCGAGCTCCTGATGAAAGGAAGCCTGCATACGGATGAGCTGTTGGCGGAGGTGATGAAGCGCGAAACCGGATTGCGGACCGGACGCCGCATCAGCCACGTCTTCGTCATGGACGTCCCCGGGCATGCGCAAACCCTGTTCATTACCGATGCCGCCGTGAACATCGCGCCGGATCTCGTTTCCAAGCGCGACATCATCCAGAACGCCATTGACCTCTACGCTGGACTCGGGCTTGGGACGCCAAAGGTCGCCATCCTGTCCGCCGTCGAGACCGTAACCCCGACCATTCCCTCCACCATCGAGGCAGCGGCGCTCTGCAAGATGGCGGACCGCGGCCAGATCACGGGAGGCGAGCTCGATGGTCCGCTCGCCTTCGACAACGCCATCAGCCCCGAGGCGGCACGGATCAAGGGAATCACGTCGCCGGTCGCGGGCCAAGCGCAAATCCTGGTGGTGCCGGATCTCGAGGCCGGCAACATGCTCGCCAAGAACCTGACCTTCCTGTCGCACGCCGATGCCGCCGGCATCGTTCTCGGCGCCCGCGTGCCGATCATTCTCACCTCGCGAGCGGACCATGTGAGGACGCGGATGGCGTCTTGTGCCGTGGCCGCGCTGTTGCGCCAGAGTCAGCTCGCCAAAGCGCCGATCGGGGCCTGACCCCCGTGCCGGAAACCATTCTGGTCGTCAACGCCGGCAGCTCGAGCATCAAGTTCCAGCTGTTCTCCGTCGGCGCCGGCGATCAATTGAAGCGCCGTCTCAAGGGGCAGATCGAGGGCATCGGCGTCCATCCAAACCTTCTGGCCAAGGGCGTTGGCGGCGAATCCTGATCGATCAGGAATGGTCTGGCGCCGAGGTGCCTGACGTTCCCGCGGGCTTAGGCAAGGTGGTCGAATTCCTTCGCGCGGAGATCGGAACGTTGCCAATGGCTGTCGGACACCGTGTCGTCCATGGCGGCCCCGACTACAGCGAGCCGATCCTCATCGATGAGGCCGTAGTCGAACGGCTTCAGGACTTCGTGCCCTTAGCTCCTCTGCACCAGCCGAACAATCTAGGGCCGATCCAAACCTTGCTGCAAAGGCAGCCGCAGCTTCCCCAGGTTGCTTGCTTCGACACGGGCTTCCACCGCGGTCATCCCGAGGTCGCCGACCGCTACGCGCTGCCGGAACAGTTCTACCGCGAGGGCGTGCGCCGCTACGGCTTTCACGGACTGTCTTATGAGTATGTCGCCAGCCGCCTGCCGGAGCTGGCGCCAGACATCGCGGGAGGACGCGTGGTGGTGGCGCATCTCGGCAGCGGCGCCTCGATGTGCGCGGTCCAGGGCGGGAGGAGCGTCGAGAGCACCATGGGGTTCACAGCGCTTGACGGCTTGCCCATGGGCACGCGTCCGGGGCAGCTCGATGCCGGCATTGTGCTCTATCTCCTGACTGAAAAAAACATGAGCGCTGCCGAGATCGAGCATCTGTTTTATCACGACTGCGGCCTCAAGGGTCTCTCCGGCATCAGCAACGACGTGAGAGATTTGCTTCAGAGCGCCGACCCGCGGGCCAAGCTCGCGCTCGACTATTTCGTCTACAGGATTGCGCTGTTTACCGGGATGCTGGCGGCCGCCATGGGCGGTATCGACGGCTTCGTCTTCACTGCCGGGGTCGGTGAGAACGCCCCGGCCATCCGCGAGGCGGTCGCGACGCGGCTCGCGTGGCTCGGTCTCGAGCTCGACCCTGCGGCCAACGCGAAAGGAGCGGGCCGGATCTCGACCAAGCAATCACGGGTCGCCTGCTACGTCATCCCCACCGATGAAGAGTTGATGATCGCCCGCCATACGCTGTGCGTCCTGCGCGGCGAGCAGGCATCGCTGCTGAAGGAGAAGCACGCATGATCGATGTTTCCAGCTTGCCGCTCCTCAAGGGCAAAAAGGCCCTCGTCACCGGCATCGCCAACGATCAATCGATCGCCTGGGGCTGCGCCAAGGCGTTTCGTACCTTCGGCGCCGACCTTGCCATCACCTATCTCAGCGAAAAGGCGAAGCCGCATGTCGAGCCGCTGGCCAAGGAGGTCGAGGCCTCGATCTTCATGCCGCTCAATGTTCAGGCGGAGGGCGAGCTGGAGGCCGTGTTCGATACCATCAAAAAGCAATGGGGCAAGCTCGACATCTGCCTGCATTCCATCGCCTTCGCGCCCAAGGCCGACCTTCAGGGCCGCGTGGTCGATTGTTCCAAGGAAGGCTTCCTGACCGCGATGGAGGTGTCCTGCTGGTCGTTTATTCGCATGGCGAAGCTCGCCGAGCCCTTGATGAAGGACGGTGGCACGCTCGCCACCATGACCTATTACGGCTCGCAGATGGTCGTGGAAAATTACAACATGATGGGGCCGGTCAAGGCCGCGCTTGAATCCGCTGTCCGCTATCTGGCGGCCGAGCTCGGGCCCAAGGGCATCAGGGTGCACGCGATTTCGCCGGGTCCGCTGAAGACCCGGGCCGCGTCAGGCATCACCGATTTCGACGAGCTGATCGCCAAGGCGCAGGAGAAGGCGCCGGCCCACAGGCTCGTCTCGATCGAGGATGTCGGCGCCGCCGTGGCCTTCCTGTCGATGAATGCGGCGAAGCTGATCACCGGCGAGACGCTCTATATCGACGGCGGCTATCATATCATCGACTGAGTCTCGGACCGATGGATCCTCGAGGCTACCGCGAAAGCGAGACTTTGAAGGACGGATCGGTGGTCACGGTCCGCTTCATCCGTGCCGAGGACAGCGGGAGCGTCCTCGAAGCCTTCAAGGGCATGGACAAGGAGTCCGTGTACCGGCGTTTCTTCAGCCCGAAGAAGGCGCTTTCGTCAGCCGAGCTCAAGCAGCTCACCGACGTGGACTTCAGCGACGTGGTCGCATTGGTGGTCACCAAGACATCGGCCGAAGGTGAGCTTCTGATCGGCGGAGGCCGCTACGCGATGGACGGTCCTGGCGCAACCGACGCCGAGATCGCCTTCATGACCAATGGCGACTATCGAGGCCTTGGCATTGCGTCCCTCGTCCTCAAGCACCTGGTCCGCATCGCTCGAGAGGCCGGCCTGATGCGGTTCGAGGCGGAGGTGCTTGCCGAGAATCAGCCGATGCTCGCCGTGTTTCGGCGGAGCGGCCTGCCCATGAGCCTGAAGCGCGACGGCACCGCGTTTCACGTAACGCTCTCGCTGCAGGAGATTGTCTGGCCGCGTCGGTAATAGTAGGGAAGCGCCAAGCCTACTGCGGGAAATAGGCCCGGTGCCGATGAGACCGTTCTCCGACTGGAAGAACACGTTCACAGCGGCAGGCACATAGTTCGACACGAGAGTCGGAATGCCAATGCCGAGATTGACGAGATTCCCTGAACGCGCAGCTCGCGGGCGATGCGCTTGGCGATAATGGTCTGAGCGTCCATAGGGTCCTACTACTTAGCACGAGATAGTCGACGACAGGCGCTGGCGTCACCACATGGTCGGGAGCGAATGCGCGCCAACGGGCACGATGTGCTCAGCCGTCACGATGACGGTGTCCGCCGCCATAGCGATGACCGGTTGAAGTTGCGCGCGGTAAGTGCATAGGAGAGGTTGCCGAGATAGTCAGCGACGAACGCATGACAGAGAGAAGTCGGCGCGCAGCGCGCACTCCAGCAGGTAGCTCCCGTCGACCTCGATCCTGCGCTTGCTCTCCGCGACCGAGGTCCCAACTCGGTGACCAAGCGAGGCGAGAATAAGGCGGGCTCTCATCCAGCAACCCTCAGGCTTCGATGCGGCCGTCCTTCGACAGGAGGATCGCCACCCAGCGCCATCCCGGCACGTGGGCGCAAACGATCATGACCAGCACCATGATGGGGACGCTGAGGAACATGCCAACGATGCCCCAAATGGTTCCCCAGAACGCCAACGACAGGATGATGGCGAACGGGCTCATATTCAGCGTGTGGCCCATCAGCATCGGCTCCAGGACGCTGCCGATCATCATCTGAATTGCCGTGAGGCTGATGACGAGGATGACAAAGGGGCCAAGCGTATCGAATTGCACCAGGGCGACGAGGGCCGGGAAGAAGACGGCGACGATGGAGCCGATATTGGGGATGTAATTCAGGAGGAAGATGAGGAGCGCCCAGGTCGCGGCAAAATCGATGCCGAGCGCCCGGAGCACGACATAGGACGCCACCCCGGTGAGCGTGCTGACCACGGTCTTGATCCAAATGTAGCGGCGCACGCTTTCCGAGACGGCGGCAAGCATGGCGCTGACCTCGCTCGCCCGGGTCTCGTCCGGAAACATGGCAAGAACCTTCTGGCGCATATAGGCGCTTTCCACGAACAGGAAGCCGACATAGGCGAGGATGAGCAGCAAGCTGACGACGAAGGATTGGGCCGATGACACCACGCCGGCGACGCGCCGGGTGAGATCGATGCTCATGATCGCTTGTTTCAACTTCGCCGACTGCTCGGCCCCAAGCCATTTGGTGAGATCGCCGACGATGGACTCCAATCGGCTCATGTAGCGCGGCCACGCCGCAGTGATGGCGTCCACCTGGCCGAGGAGAATGGACTGGACCACATAGAGGCCGAGGACGACCACGGCGACGCCCAACAGCGCGGCGACATCGCGGCAGTGGAATTCGCCGATGCGGATCTGGGCAAACCGCTCGATCACGGCGCCGAGCAGGTTCCAGAGCAGGATGGCGATGGCGAGCGGGATCAGGAAGCCGCGTCCATAGATGAGGCCAACGAGAACGACGCCGAGGGCGATGATCGCGAGTGCTGCGTTACGCAATTGTTCGTTTTGGTCACGGTGATCCATCGTCACTCCGCGGCGCTTGTCCTTCTTTGTGGCGGCGAAAGCTCCCGCACGGCCTGACGCAATGTGGGGAAGATGCGGATGCGCTGGTGCGAGAAGCCTCGCGACTTGGCCCAATTGCCCCACTCGGTTGCCCGGCCGGCAGCGCTCAGCTCAATACCACGGGTCTCGAGGATCGAGGCGGCGTCGGTGATCGTCAGAAGGCCGGTGGCATCGATGCTGGCAACCGGCAGCAGGTCGATGACGACGTGGCGCAAGCTTGGCCCATCTCGGTCAACCGCCTGCATCAATTCCCGCTTGAAGTAGGGGGCGTTGAAAAAAGTGATCGGCCCATTGAACCGGAACAGTAGCAGCCCAGGCAATTGCTGGGCGCCTTCGTGCCGCCCGAGCGAATGTAGTCCGGGGATCCCCTCGACCTTGCCGAGAATTTCGACCGGGGGCCGCGACATCAATTTGATGAAGCGGAGGAGCGCAAGAATTACTGCGAACAGAATGGCGTTGACGGCCCCGACCGCCACGACGCCGAGCGTGGCCAAGACCGAGAGGAAGGCTTCGCTCCGGTCAATCCGATAGAACAAGAGCACGCTGCGAACATCGATTAGCGACAGCCCGGCAGCGATCAGAACCGCGCCCAATGCCGCGACCGGCACGTATTGCAGCGGCGCGGAGAAAAACAAGAGCACAACAACGAGCACGGCTGCGGCGACCAGCCCAACCGCGTGCGTCCGTCCTCCGGCCGCATCGTTCATGGCCGTGCGCGAGTCGGCGCCGCTGATGGCGAAACCCTGCGACAGAGCCGAGGCGACATTTGCCACGCCAAGCGCGGCGAAGTCCTGGTCGGGGTCGATGTCATAGCCGCTTTTCGTTGCGAAGCTTCGGCCGGTCAGCATCAGGCTCGAGAAGCTGACAAGCGCCAAGCCCGCGGCGGAGGCGAGGAGCGAGGGCAGAACCGCCGGATCGGCTTTCGGCAAGGTAAGGGAAGGCAAGCCGGCGGGAACCGGAGCGATGGTCTTCACGCCAAGGTCCGTCAGATTGAAGAGGGACACGGCCACTCCCGCCGCGACCATGCCGATCAGCGCCGCCGGAAGCGATTTCAGGAAGCGCGGCGCGATCGCGATGATGGCAAATGTGCCGGCGGCGACGGCAAACGTCGCGATCTGGATGTCGCCGAGCTTCCCGACGATCTCGGCCACGCGCGGTATGATGCCACCCTCGACAACGGGAAAGCCGAAGATCTTGTCGGCCTGGCCGAGGATGATCGACAGTGCCACGCCATTCAAGAAGCCGACAAGGATCGGTCTCGACAAGAAGTCCGCCAGCGCGCCCAGACGTAGAAAGCTCGCGCCGACGCAGATCAGCCCGGTAAGCAAGGCGAGCATCGCCGACATCGAAGCGTAAGCCGTCGCGTTGCTCGCAGCGAGCGGAGCGATGGCGGCGGCGATCACGGCGCAGGTTGCCGCGTCGGGCCCGAGAATCAATTGCCGCGAGCTGCCGAAGATCGCATAGGCCACGAGAGGCAATATGCTCGAATAAAGTCCGACCTCCGGAGGAAAGCCGGCAAGCTCCGCATAGGCAATGCCGACCGGCACGGCGACAGTGCTGACGGCAAGACCCGCTCTGATATCGGCGGGCGCGTCCGCCAGCTTGTATTGTCGCAGCTCGGCAAGGCCTGGGGCGAAACGGGCAAGAGGCGGCATCAGGGCGCGTCCTTCGGATCAGCACGCCTAATATTTTTCGTCGATCCACCCCCGATTGCCCATGGGGGCCGCGTCATCATAGGCACCCGCTTTGTCACGGCCGGGAATCTTGATCTTCTTCCTCGGCGAGGCCTCATAGGGAAGGGCGCTCAGGAAATGTGAAATGACGTTGAGGCGTGCACGGCGCTTGTCGTCGGAGCGAACGATGTTCCAGGGCGCATGGTCGGTGTCGGTAGCGTCGAGCATCAGATCCCTGGCGCGCGAATAGTCGTACCAGCGCTCGCGCGATGGGAGATCCATGGCGCTGAGCTTCCATTGCCGCAGCGGATCCTCGACACGCGCCTCGAAGCGCAGCTTCTGCTCCTTGTTGCTGACCTCGAGCCAGTATTTGATGAGCCGAATGCGGTTATCGATGATGTGCTTCTCGAATTCGGGACAGACCTCGAGAAAGCGCTCGTGCTGCTCCTTGCTGCAAAAGCCCATGACGTATTCCACGCCGGCGCGGTTGTACCAGCTACGGTCTAAGATCACGATTTCGCCCGCGGCCGGGAAATGCGCGAGGTAACGCTGAACATACATTTGGGATTTCTCGCGATCGGAGGGAGCCGGCAACGCGACGACCCGGAAGGTGCGCGGGCTGACCCGTTCGGTCATGGCGCGAATGGTTCCGCCTTTGCCCGCGGCGTCGCGCCCCTCGAAGACGACGACGATGCGCTCCCCCGTTCGCCGCACCCAATCCTGAACCAAGCAAAGCTCGGTCTGGAGCTTGCGTAGGGCCTTTTCATAGTCCTTGCGCTTGAGTTTCGGCGCGCCGTCGTCGGCGGCAGGAGGCTGAGAAGCGGGCTCGAGTTCGGCGTCAGAAGAAGCGTTCCGTCCCATCGTTGCGGCTCCTCAGTGTTGCGGCGACAAGGACTGTGATTCCGGCCCTGCCCATTTGACCGGCGCGCGAATTTATGGGGTCAAATTTGGTGCGAACAGTGGCGCATTCCTGATCCGGGCGCACTATGATATTCGGCGATCGAGCACTTCATGCGGGAGGGCAAAGATGGGCCGTTTGTCGCCAAAACTGGGCTTTGCCTTGGCACTTTTCCTCGCTTCGGCGGGGCCGTCCTTGGCGGCTCCGCCTGCGGACACCTCTCCCCCAACGGGTCTCGCGGCCGAAGGCAACGCCCGTGTGCTGCTCGCCGAATGTCCGAAAATTTGCGTCAATTACGGCACGTGTTGGCGGAACTGGCACCTTGTCCGCTGTTGCAAGCGCTGGAGCTGCCGGGATTGAGCGTCAGCGGACGCTTGGCTCACCATATCCTCAGAGGCTTAGCCGTTTCCATATCCGACCACTACGTTAGCTGCTAACGCGCTGCTAACTGCATGAGGTGTTCAGATGGCCGACAAGCTGTCGCTCATACTCCGTGTGAAAGAGTGCAGTAAGGACCGCCCCACGCCTGAAGGGTTGTCCGTCATCAAGTGCGAGGTCGAAACGGACAGTGGCCATCAAACTCTTCGGTTCACATCGAATGCCGCGCACGATCTGAAAGATTTGCTCAGAGACTTGCCGCCTCGCATGAGATCAGCGGGGCCACGAGAGCTCTGATCCATTGCAGCTTGGCTTCAACGATTGCTCACACACCAGGAGTGGCGAGGCCGCCAGTCAATCCCGGCAATCAGGCGGCGTCGGCTTCGGCCAGGCCGAATTACAATCGAAACGTGGACGATAGGCCTCAACTTGAGGCTGCCCGCCTCTTCGATTTTTTGGCACCTCCACCGGCCCCCTCGTTTACGGTCGCGACGTGCGTGTCGTCGCAAACCTCGACTTTGCCACCCCCGGCCAGGCGCACCTTGGTTTTCTTGCCGAGGGTACTGGTTATCGAGACTGTGGCTGACTCTCCAGCCCCTCCAGCACTGTAGTAGGTTGTACACTTGCCCGCGGAGCTGAAGCTTGCGTTGTCAGAAGCTTCGACCTCAGCCCATACTATTTTTTTTGGCATCGGGTCATCCTTTCCATGCGAGGGCGAACCATTGCGGGTCAGCTAATGGAGCTGACTGATAGGCGGGTTTTGAAAGACTAGGCTGCTTGAGGTCGCAGAGCGAGGGCTTTTAGACAGGTCACTATTTGTGCTGGGTCCTCAGGATTTGTGCTGGGTACTCAGGATCACTCGTGCCCGATCTCTCAACATAATGGGCTCGCCGGGGCGACGCTTCGCCGTTGCTTCATAGGCAGCTCTTGCGGTGAGAAAGTCGCCTAGCCTTCCAGGTAGCGGCGAACCGGATAGCCCGCCCCTCCAGGATCTATGGGCTTGCTGGAACACCGGCCACTAGTCTTCGGCTGAGGGAGCTTTGTTCCGACGGCGCCGGCTTCGGCCGGCGGGATGAAAGTGGCCCGAGCCGAAAGGACCCGGGCCACCTCGCCCTGGGAGAAATGATGAAGCCTTAGCCAGCTATGCGGTGCACTCTTTCATACCCTTCATGGCCTTCTTGGCCTCTGCCTTTGTGTTGTAGGGGCCTCCCATGTTCTTCATGGAACCCGATGGGATGTTGTGCATCATGGTGCACTTGTGGCTGGCAGGGTCGAAGGCAACATAAAACTGCTCGGCAAGAGCAGGCGTAACGAAACCAACGACCAAGACCGCGGCGACGATATACTTTCTCATGGTTGCTCCTTGGGGACTGGTAGCCAGAAATGTGGCTACTGCGCCTAATTTTGAAGCACAGGAAAATGGGCCTTTGCCAATCAACAGCGCGTTGATTGGTGCGACATGTCATCACTGGCTCGGCGGTCAGGCGCCAGCTGACACCCTAGGTCGTGCCATGGCGTGCGCTTAAGACTTCGCGGGGGCCGGGCGGGTCTCGGGAATGCCGAAATAGAGCACGAGGAAGGCGACCACGGCCCACCCGGAGAGGAACAGGAAGCCGATGGCGGCCATCGCCATGCCGATCGAGCCTGCATCCCAGTTATAGGCGGCGAGAAGATAGACGCCGAGATAGGCCCCGATGCCGTCGCGGACGTCGGACAGGAAGAAATTCGACCAGTCGAGCGCTCGCAGCGAACGCTGCGTCACGGGCTTGCCGCCAGTGGCACCGAATTGCGGATTGCCCTTGACGAGACCGCCGGCCAGCGTCGTCGTGACAGGGTCGTAGGCTATGGCTGCGTCGCTCCGTCGCCCGATCCTTGAAGGGGGACCATGAGCCGCGAATGTTAACGCACGGCGGATGCCGCGCAGCGGAATGGGTGTCAGGGACAAAGCGCGGCGAAATGCCGCGCGGCTCAGAAGCTCTTATATTGAAGCTGTTCGTGCGCGGCGGCCGCGCGTGTCATGAGGCATTCACGCGGTCGGCGGTTCGCGCCCGGCTCCACCACCTCTTCCCGCGGAGCCTCAGTCAAATGTCCGGCACGCCGCGAACAGCGCCGTGTTGGGGCAGAAATCGGGTGACGTCTGCGGCGCTTTGACGGTGAGCCAGCGCCGGCACGCCTCTTCCTTGCCGCAGTAGCGGCATTTGGCCCGGGCCTCGAGAAAGGCGAGCCCGCCATCGAGCTCGCGCGCGGCATCGGTATCGACGCCCCGCTTCTGCATCATCAGGTCCATCAGACCGTAGCGGCGTTCGAGCTCCTCCTCTGTCGGCCAAAAGAGCCTCACGTTTGGCATCTCCTCCCCCTTCTCGCCTCGGCGCCTGTTGGTGTGGACGCAACGCCAACCACTTGCAGCCTGCGTCACCGGCCGCGCACCGTCCTTGCGCCAGATCAAATTGAAGGGGGGGGCGCTCGCGGGCGCTAGCGGCCCACTGTTCCACACGGCAGGCGCTTCAGCACGTCGCCCACGACCGGGCGGGACTGGGCCGGTCTGGCCGGATTGGCACCAGTGGCTCGACGCCGGCGCGGATCACCATATGGCGGCCGTCCGGTCTCTCCCAGAGGTCGTGGCCCTCAGCGGTCTTGCCGAGCTTGAGCCAGCCGCATTGCGAGGCGCGCCAGACGATGCCTGGCCGGAAAGCCTCAACCGAACCGTGACGGTCTTCGATCATCGCCGCATTCAATCGTTCAGCCGCACCCGCGAAGCTTCGCTTTTGCGAGCTCGCGGATTCGATTGAAGCAATCCGGCGTTACCTAGGCCTTACCGGTGTCCGGCGCTGCGGCAGAATGGCTCACAATCCTGGAGTGTGAAGGGAGGCCGCGGCACGCGTCGCCAGGCGCTAGTGGGCGCCAAGCACCGCGACGACGGCAT
>CAWDMD010000019.1:0-8952 GCA_963803385.1 uncultured Alphaproteobacteria bacterium
CGAGCTTGACGCCGGCGCCGAGCCACGCCGCGCTCGCCCGCAAATACCGGCCGAAGCTGTTCTCCGAGCTGATCGGCCAGGACGCCATGGTGCAGACGCTCCAGGAACGCCTTTGCCTCCGGGCGCATCGCCCAAGCCTACATGCTCACCGGGGTGCGCGGCGTCGGCAAGACCACCACGGCGCGCCTGATCGCCCGCGCCCTGAATTACGTGCCGCCGGGCGGCGACGGCGGCCCGACCCTCGACATCGGCGAGGAGGGGATCCATTGCCGCGCCATCCTCGAGAGCCGGCATCTCGACGTGGTCGAGATGGACGCAGCCTCCCACACCGGCATCGACGACGTTCGCGACCTGATCGACAGCGCCCACTACAAGCCGAACACCGCCCGCTACAAGGTCTACATCATTGACGAGGTCCACATGCTGTCGAAGCAGGCTTTCAACGGCCTGCTCAAGACGCTGGAAGAGCCGCCGGAGCACGTGAAGTTCATCTTCGCCACCACCGAGGTGCGCAAGGTGCCGGTCACGGTGCTGTCGCGCTGCCAGCGTTTCGACCTGAAGCGGATCGAGGTCGAGCCGCTCGCGGCCCATCTCGGCTCGGTCGCTTCCCAGGAAGGTGCCGCCGCCGATCCCGCCGCCTTGATGCTGATCGCGCGCGCGGCCGAAGGCTCGGTCCGGGACGCGCTCTCTATCCTCGACCGCGCCATCGCCTTCGGCTCCGGCAAGGTCGCGGGCGACGAGGTGCGCGGCCTCCTCGGCCTTGCCGATCGCGGCCGCATCTTCGATCTGCTCGAGACGGTGCTCGCGGGCGACGCCGGTGCCGCGATCGGGAAGCTCGCCGCGCTGACCGGCGACGGCGCCGAGCCGGCACAGGTGATCACCGATCTCGCCGACGCCGTGCACGCGGTGACGCTCGCCAAGGCGGCCGACGCCTCCGACCCCGCCGCGAGCGAGGCCGAGCGTGCGAGCGCCTTCGACCTCGGCGGCCGCCTGTCGATGCCGGTGCTCGCCCGCGCCTGGCAGATGCTGCTCAAAGGTCATGACGAGGTGCGAAGCTCGCCGCGGCCCCATGCCGCCGCCGACATGGTTCTCGTGCGCCTTGCCTACGCCGCCGATCTGCCGACCTCCGGCGATCTCGCCCGGCTTCGGAACGGCAGTGGTGCCGGCGGCGAGGATCGCAAAGGTAGTGCGGCCCCCGCCAGGAAGGCGCCGCGCCAGCCGGCCCACGCCTCGTCCGAGCCGCCGCCCTCGATCGAAGCACCGGCGCGCGAAGCTGCGGCACCCGATCCCGAGCCGTCCTTCGCTGATCCCAAAAGCTTCGAGGATCTCGTGGCCCTCGCCGGCGACAAGCGCGACCTGAAGCTCAAGAATGCTTTGGCCGAGCAAGTCCGCCTGGTGCGCTTCCGCCCCGGCCATCTCGAGCTCAATCCGCTCGACCAGGCGCCGAAGGAGCTCGGCCAGGAGCTGATGCGGAAGCTGAAGGCATGGACCGGTCGCGTCTGGATCGTGGCCTTGAGCGGCGAGGAAGGTGCCGCGCCTCTCGGGCAGCAGCGCCGCGAGCGCGAGGCCAAGGAGATCGAGGCCATCCGCAGCCATCCCCAGGTCAAGCAGGTCTTGGATCAGTTCCCGGGAGCCCGCATCGCCGCGGTGCGGCCGGCGGTTCAGGACGAAACGACGGCCGACAATGGTGACGCGGCGGACAATGAGTTCAAGGAGGACGGCACCGACCCATGAAAAGTTTCTCCAACATGATGAAGCAGGCCCAGGAGCTTCAGGGCCGCATGGCCGACCTCCAGGCGGAGATGGAGCGCGCCCAGATCGAGGGCCGCTCCGGCGGCGGGCTCGTGGCCGTGACCCTGAACGGCAAGGGTGAGTTGACCGGCGTCAAGATCGATCCGTCCTTGCTCAAGGCCGACGAGGCCGAGATTGTCGAGGACCTCATCGTAGCCGCCCATGCCGACGCCAAGGCCAAGGTCGAGCTGCTGTTGCAGGAGAAGATGCAGAGCCTCACCGGCGGCCTGCCGCTGCCGCCCGGCATGAAGCTGTTCTGATGCCGAGTCACGGCCGCAGCCAATTCACCTCCCCCCTCGAGGGGGAGGTTGACCGATCTCTGATCGGTCGGGAGGGGGGTGTCGCTGCTTCGATACCCCCCTCCCTAACCCTCCCCCTCGAGGGGGGAGGGGAGAGCAAGCGGCTCCGCCCTAGCATCTCGCTGACTTCCGAGCTCTTATAGATGGCGCGTGCTGCCGCGAGCGCCGAGATCGAGCGCCTGATCCAATTGCTGGCGCGGCTGCCGGGCTTGGGACCCCGCTCGGCGCGGCGTGCGGCGCTTCATCTCGTCAAGAAGAAGGAGCAGCTCCTGGGCCCGCTCGCCGCGGCGCTCACCGAGGCGCGCGACCGCATCGTCACCTGCGAGACCTGCGGCAACATCGATACTGTCAGCCCTTGCACGCTCTGCCGCGACGAGGGCCGCGATCGCACGCTGATCTGCGTTGTCGAGGAGGTCGGCGATCTGTGGGCGCTGGAGCGCGCGCATGTGCTCAACGGGCTCTATCACGTCCTCGGCGGCACGCTGTCGCCGCTCGACGGCGTCGGCCCCGAGGAGCTCTCCATCGCCAAGCTGATCGAACGCGCGGGCGATCCCCAGGTGAAAGAGGTGCTGCTCGCCCTCAACGCCACCGTCGAGGGCCAATCGACGGCGCATTACCTCACCGACCAGCTTGTCGGCTGCAACGTCTCCATCTCGCGGCTGGCGCATGGCGTGCCCATCGGCGGCGAGCTCGACTATCTCGACGAGGGCACGCTGGCCGCGGCGGTCAAGGCCCGCAAGGCCATGTAAAGGCCTTAAACCGCGCCGCTAATCCGCCCATGCCGGACGCCGCGATCGAATGGCCGAAGAAGCAGCGCGAGCTCCATAACCACCATTTCAACTCCACCGTCTGGAACGACTTCAAGTTCCGCGACGATGACATCGTCATCGGCACCTACGCCAAATCCGGCACCACCTGGGTGCAGCAGATCGTTAGCCAGCTCCTGTTCGACGGCGCCGAGGGGCTCGAGGTCGCCGCCATGTCGCCCTGGCTCGACCTCCGCGTGCCGCCGAAGGACGTGAAGCTCGCCGCGGTCGAGGCGCAAACCCACCGCCGCTTCATCAAGACCCACTTGCCGGTCGATGCCCTCCTGTTCTCGCCGAAGGCGAAATACATCTATATCGGCCGTGATGGCCGCGACGTGATCTTCAGCCTGTATAACCATCATGCCAACGCCACTGAGGATTGGTACCGGGCGCTGAACGGCAGTCCCGGCCGCGTCGGTCCCCCGATCCCGCGGCCGCCCGACGACATCCGCCAATACTATCGCGAATGGCTGATGGGCGACGGCTACCCGTTCTGGCCGTTCTTCGAGCATGTGCGGAGCTGGTGGGAGGTGCGGCACCTGCCCAATGTCATGCTGCTGCACTTCTCGCGCATGAAACAGGATCTCCCCGGCGAGATCAGGCGCATCGCCACCTTCCTCGACATTCCCATCGACGCGGCGCGGTTGCCCGCGATCGTCGAGCATTGCAGCTTCGACTACATGAAGAAGAACGCAGGCAAGACGGTGCCCGCCGGCGGCGCCTTCTGGGAGGGTGGCGCCGCGACCTTTATCCATAAGGGCGTCAATGGCCGCTGGCGCGACGTGCTGAGCCCTGACGAGATCGGCGCCTATGAGGTCAAGGCTCGCGCCGAGCTCGACGAGCCTTGCGCCGCCTGGCTCGCCGGCAACTAGGCGAACCCGCCGAGGCTGCGCCACGGGGGCGGGTTGAGCCCGCCATTCTTGAGCCACCCGTCATCCACCAAGCCGCCTTGTTCATTCGTTAAGAGTGCCGAGCGCATCGTCTGGTCGTTACCCGGGTCGGCCGCCCTCGAGGAGGGCGCCCCGGGAGGATCCGGAGGAATTGAGATGAAAAGGTTTGTGACATTTGTCGTCGCGGCCTTCGCGCTGGCGATCGTCGCGGTCGTTCCCGGGGTCGCCTCGGCGGGTCACGGCGGTGGCGGTGGCGGTCGTGGTGGCGGCGGCGGATACGCGCACGGCGGCGGCGGTTATGCGCATGGCGGCGGTGGCTGGTCCGGCGGCTATGGTGGGGGTTATCGCGGCCCACGCTATGGCGGCGGCTATGGTGGTGGCTATCGCGGCCCACGCTATGGCGGTGGCTATGGCCGTGGCTATCGCGGTTACGGCTACCGCGGCTATGGCTATCGCGGCTATGGCTATGGCTGGGGTGGCCCAGCGGTTGGCATCTATGTCGGACCGGCCTACGGTCCCCGTTGCTTCGACCCGGTGTATGGCTGGTATCCCTGCCCCTATGGCTACGGTTACGGCGGGGGCTACTAGCCGAGACGAAAGAGAGCGGGCCGCGCCAGCGCCCCGTTTCGCTCGGCCGCGGCCTAAGCCTGCTCGGCCGCTTCGCGTTCCTCTTTTTTCTCGATTTCGGTGAAGGCGCCGCGCTGCGTCAGGATCACGAGGATGGCGAGGCCCGGGATCGCCGCCGCGGCGCAGAGCGCGAAGAACCACACCCAGCCCACGCTGGCGGCGACGAAGCCCGTGATCGAGGCGAGCGTGGTGCGGCCGAACGAGGCGACCGCCGTCAGAAGCGCGAATTGCGTCGCCGTGTGGGCCGGGCTCGTGCACAGCGCCGAGAGATAGGCGATGAACACCACGGTCCCCATCGCGCTCGTGAAGTTCTCCGTGGAGATGGCGAGCGCGAGTGCCGCGTGATTGACGCCGATCCAGGCCTGCCAGGAGAAGGCGAAGTTCGCCACCGCCTGTAGGATGCCGGCCGCGAAGAGCGCCTTCGACAACGGCATGGCGCGGGCGAGCACGCCGCCGGCGACTCCCCCGGCGAGCGCTGCGATCAATCCGACACCCTTGATGATCGCGGCGTAGCTCGCCTTGTCGAAACCGATGTCGAGCACGAACGGCCCGGTCATGACCCCGGCGAAGGTGTCGGTGAGCTTGTAGAGGATGACGAACAGGAGGATCAGCCAGGCGTCTTTCTTGGCGAGGAAATCGGCGAAGGCGGCATAGGCGGCGCGGAAAAACCGGTGCAGCGGAGTGCCGGTCCGCTCGCCGAGCGCTTCAGCCTCGGCCTCGCGCTCCTTCTCCCGCGGCTCCTTGGCCATCAACGCCGCCGCCATGCCGACCAGCACCAGCGCCGCCATCGCGGCGTAGCCGTAGGTCCACACCAGGCTGCGCTCGACGCCGGCATATTCGAGATAGGCGACGAAGGCGACCGACCCCGCCGTCGACACCAGCATGCCGATGCGGTAGGCGGCGACGAAATAGGCCATGCCCGCGGCTTGCGCGTCGGTCGGCAGATATTCCACGCGGAAGGCGTCGATGACGATGTCTTGGGTGGCCGAGGCGGTGGCCACCATCAGCGCCGCGACCGCCACCATCAGCGGCGCGCGCACCGGGTCCTGGAAGCCGAGGAACAAGATCGCCCCCATCAGCAGCAGTTGGGTAAAGACGAGCCAGCCGCGGCGATGACCGAGCAGCCGCCCGAGGATCGGCACCTCGAAGGCATCGACGATCGGCGCCCACAGGAATTTGATGGTGTAGGGCAGGCCGACGAGGGCGAACAGACCGATGGTTTTGAGGTCGACGCCGACGTCCTTCATCCACAGGAGCAGCGTCGAGGCGGAGAGCGCGAGCGGCAGCCCGGACGAGAATCCAAGCAAGAGGATGATGAGCACGCGGGGCTCGAGAAACACCGCGAACGCGCGCGCGAGGCGCTCGGCCAAGGCCGGCTTTGGCGTGGTTCCCCCGGTCGCCGTCATTGCCCTTGCATATCAGGATGGCGGGCGCGCCGCCCCCTCAAAGTAAGCCTCATTCTAAGAAGCGCGAGCGCCGCAACTGTGGCGATCGGCCACCCCCGAAAGGGAGGAATTGGGCTCGAACGCCCGTCGCAATCCGGCGTTATGCTGAGGATCCGAACGCAAGGAAGACATGGGGCAGCGGCATGGTGCGCGTCGTCGGCATCGATCACATCTCGGTCAGGGTCGGAGACTTCGAGACCTCGAAGGCCTTCTACGACAAGCTGTTCACGTTCCTCGGCTTCAAGGTCCTCGACGAATATCCGGACGCCAAGGGCTGGACCAACGGCAACACCCGCTATTGGATCGGCCAGGCTGACGCGGAAGGGAAGCGGCACCAATATCGCATCGGCGATATCGGGCTGCACCATTACGCCTTCGAGCTCAGGAGCCGCGCCGACGTCGACGCGCTTCAGGCCTTCGTCAAGGAACTCGGCGCCACCATCGTCGATCCGGCCGACGAGTATTACGACGACTATTACGCCGTGTTCTTCCTCGACCCCGACGGCATCAAGCTCGAAGGCATGAAATATGGCGAGGAGCACGCCAAGGCCGCCCGCGCCCGGGCGCGGAAACGCGCCGCGGCCAAAACCAAGACGGCGAAAACCAAAACTGCGAAAGCCAAGACCGCCAAAGCCAAGACAGCCAAAGCCAAGACCGGCAAGACCGGCGCGCGGAACAAACGCGGCTAGCGCCACTTGACCGGACCGGCCGGCAACCCGCGCCTGATGATGGCGAAGATCAGCGCCGTCGACCAGCCGATCAGCAAGATGCCGTTCAGCGCCGTCATCGGCGCAAGCAGCCGCCACTGCGGGACCGGCAGGACACCGCCATAGCCGAGCGTGGTGTAGTTGCTGAAGGCGAAATAGACGAGGTCGGTGCCCGGCGGTGCGGCGCCGACAACGGCGTAGGTGCCCGCCCAGATCAGCACCTCGAGGAAATGCCCCATGACCAGGAGGATACCCGTGGCAACAATGATCAGGCTGTCGGTAAGGACGGCCGGCGCCGCCTGGCCCCGCGCCGACAAGCCTTGGACGGTCCTGACCACGACGGCGAGCAGCACGGCATGAATGATGAGATTGGCGAGGCTCGGGGCCGCGCCGACGATGATCTGATCGAGCAGGCTTTGTTCCTGGCTATTCACCGGGAAGCAGATCCGGCTGCCGCATGATCCTGGCGCGGCGGGGCTCGGCGGGCTCTGCCGCACGCGCCGGCCCTGGCGAGGCGGCGGCAAGCGGCGCCACACCGTTACTCTTGATCGCGCTTGCCGCCTCTCCCTCGAAATCGAGTGCCTCGATCTTGTTGCCTCGCGAGGCGATGCGCTCCGACGAGGTCAGGATCTTCTCGATGTCCTGATTGGCCTGGCCGAAATGACGCTGCAGATCGAGCACGCGCTCGCGCAAGCGACCCATGTCGTCCATCAGCCGCGTTACCTCGCGCTGGATCAAATGGGCCTGCTCCCGCATCTGCACGTCTTTCAGGATCGCCTGCATGGTCTGCACCGCGAGCATCAGCATGTTCGGCGCGCAGATGAAGATGCGCGTCCGGTGCGCCTTCTGCACCATGTCGGAGAAATGCTCGGCGAGATCCGCATAGATCGCCTCCGACGGCACGAACAGGATGGCGGTGTCCTGGGTTTCGCCGGGCAGGAAATAGCGCTCGGCCATGGCGTCAACGTGGCGGCCGACGTCGGTGCGCACCCGCCGCGCCGCGTCCTTCTTCTCCTCGTTGCTGCGCGCGATGCGAAACGCCTCGAAGCCCTCGAGCGGGAATTTGGCGTCGATAACCACGCCGGCCGAGGTGTTGGGAAGATGTAGGAGGCAGTCGGGCCGCCTGCCGTTGGAAAGCGTGGCCTGGAAGCTGTAGGCGCCCTTCGGCAGGCCGTCCTGGATGATGGCCTCCATGCGCATCTGGCCGAAGGCGCCGCGGGCCTGCTTGTTGGCGAGGATCTCCTGAAGGCTCACCATGTTGGTCGAAAGCTCGGTCAGGTTCTTCTGCGCCGAGTCGATCACGACGAGGCGCTCATAGAGCTTGGCGATGGAGTCCGTGGTCTTGCGCGCCGTCTCGGTGAGGTCGCTGCCGACCCGATGGGTCATGCGGTCGAGGCGCTCGTTGACGCCGCGGGCGAGGTCGCCATGCCGCGCCACGCTGAGCTCGGCGAAGGTCTGGAGCCGCCCTTTCAGTTCGGAGAGCTGGGCGTCCTGCTCACGCGCATCGCGCCGCCGCCGGCCCATATGCACGGCGACGATGATCACCAGCACCATGAGCGCGAGCACCGCGAGGCCAAGCAGCCCGAACAGGATAAGGATGGGGTCGAGCGTGTAGGTCCCCACCCGCAATGGGTCTAAAGCCATGGCACCTAGCTATAGCCCGATTCGCGTCTTGGCCAGATCAAAACAGGAACATGTTGACCCTGGCTGCCCATAACCTTATGTCAGCCGCAAATGGCAGTTCTTCCGATCATCACCATCCCCGATCCCGTTCTGCGCAAGGAGGCCGCGCCCGTCGAGCGGGTCGACCAGGCGCTGCTGACCCTCGCCGAGGACATGCTCGCCACCATGTATGACGCGCCCGGCGTCGGGCTCGCGGCGCCGCAGATCGGCGTCTTGCGCCGGCTGATCGTCATGGATCCCTCCCGCGACGAGGACGCGAAGTCGCCTCTGGTCATGGTCAACCCCATGATCCTCGAACTCTCCGACGCGATGCGCATCCACGACGAGGGCTGCCTCTCGATCCCCGACGTCACCGCCGAGGTCGAGCGCCCTGCGGTCGCCCGCGTCGCCTATATCGATACCGAAGGCAAGCTCCAGGAGACGACGCTCGAAGGCATCTGGTCGACCGTGGTCCAGCACGAGATCGACCATCTCAACGGCGTCCTCTTCATCGACTACCTGTCGCGGCTCAAGCGCGACATGATCGTGAAGAAATTCACCAAGCAGAAGCGCACCGAGAAGGCCATGTAGCATCTGCCCTGTTCCCGTCGTGCCCGGACTTGATCCGGGCATCCATGCCGTTGCATCTCGTCAAATTGAGGCGTCGAAGGAATGGATTGCCGGGTCAAGCCCGGCAATGACGTGGCGGATGGAGAGACAAGTCA
>CAWDMD010000020.1:0-9453 GCA_963803385.1 uncultured Alphaproteobacteria bacterium
CCGCGGTAAGAACCCGGTCGAGCGTGTCGTCGAGGACCGGTCCATCGATCGCGTGCGCCGTGCGGAGGCTGGCGAGGGTTTCCTCCGAGATCTCGATGGCGACCCCGACCGCCGTGCCCTCGGGATATTTCGTCGGTAGGCCGAGAGGTCGCGGGCGCCAATGCAGCGCCTGCATGGTGGGGATGAGAAAAGCGTCGGTGACGCAGATGATGGTTTCGATGCCGCGAGCCAGGCAGTATTCGAACAGCGCCGCGCCGAGGATCGCGATCATGCGTTGGCGGTGCTGCGGGGCCACGCGCCGCGTCGCCACGAAGAAGCGGGTCAGCTCGTAGACGGTCTCGCCCTGCGGCAGGCCAGCCGGTGCGAGATGCCGAAAATGGTCCCGGAACAAATGGTCACCGGTCGTCGGCAGCAGCCGCAAGCCACAGGTGACGTCGCCTTCAGCCGAAAGGCCGACAAGATAGATCGCGTCGGCGTTATCGTAGGCGTCTCGCTCCAGTCCGTTCTCGTGCCGCAACGCTCCCCATTTGCGCCGAACGACGTAGATCTCGTGCCGGAGCCGGAACAGATCCTCGAAGATAGCCGGATAGGCCCCCACTTCGACTCCACAAAACGACTTGATCATCGACCGCCCCGAACTTCGCCTTGTGACGAAGCTCTAGCGACGTCCGGCGCGGCGCGGCATCCCGGTGATTACCGGTATTGCTTCCGTCGGTGACGAGCTGCTGTGTTGGAGGATTGCGGCCGCGGCAAGCGGCACGCCCTAGAGGGTGATGTAACCGTCGCGCGCCGCGAACAGAACGGCCTGCACGCGGGTGGTGACGTCATATTTACGCTTGGCGCTTTCGATGTAGCCGTTGACGGTGCGTTCGCTCAGATTGAGGATCTCGCCGATCACCCAGTCCGACTTGCCGGCACTGACCCATTTCAGGCATTCGATCTCGCGCGGCGAAAGACGCGCCTTCTGCTCGCGTAAGGCGCGGTGCAGGCGCGCCACCTTGTCATGGACGTAGATCGAGGTGAGTTGCAGCACGGCGCGGGTCCGGTCGGTCAGCTCGACCTTGCTTCCGGCCGCGCTGACGAGACCGAAATAGCCGTTGAGCTGATAGATCGGAACCACGAAGCCTTCCCTCATGCCGAATTCGCCCGCCTCTTGGACGATGCGGAGATCGTCGGTCTCGAGCTGCCGCCGCGTCAGCACGTCGGACCAGGAATAGGGGTCATAGGTCCGGTACAACTCCCGAACCATCGGGTCGTTGAAGATGTGATTGGCCTCGACGTAATGTTCCGTCCAGGCCTCGGGCCGCGTGTTAAAATAAAGGGTCGAGTTCAGAGATTCCGAGGCATTGGGAACCTTGAGACAAACGACGTTGGTCATGCCGATCTCCTGTTCCAGGAATTGCTGGAACAGGGCGCAAACGCTCTCCGAATTGTCGACGCGATCGATTTCGGCAATGAAGTCCAAGGTTTTTTGTTCTATTGGCTGCATGTCTCACAATGGTCGCAAGGCTTCGCGATCGTTCGCGTTTTGATGGAGGCCCAAGTATGGCACACCCAGCGGATGTAGCGGTAGGCAAGCGATTGCGAGTCCGGCGAGAGGAATTGGGACTGTCCCGAGACGAAGTGGCGGCGAGCCTCGGGCTGACCGTGGGGGGGCTCGAGCGCTACGAGACCGGCGCCGACCGGATGCGCGCCCGCGACCTGTTCCGAGCGGCGAAGCGGCTCGCGGTTCCGATCAGTTATTTTTTCCGGGACGTCACCCCGATCGCCACGGAGGATGAGCCGCCGGATGCCGAGGCGAACCTGATGCAGCAAAGCCTCGAATTATTGAGGGCGTTCAGCGGCATAGCTGACGCCGAGGTGAGAGCCGGGCTGATCCGGCTGGCGCAGCGCGCGAGCGCCGAAGCGACCTCGAACGGCGCGATATAGCGCCGGCGCCCGGTGCCGAGTTGACGAGAGCATCGGCGCGCTCGACGCAGGAGTACCATTGCTGACGTAGGTCAGCGTCGAACCAATGCGCGGGGCTGTCGACCGATAGTTGCAAAATGCGATGGCGAGGTTGCGTTCGCCAGGAGAAGTCCATCGCAACGACACTGAGAAATTGGAGCGGGTGAGGAGAATCGAACTCCCGACACGTAGCTTGGGAAGCTACTGCTCTACCACTGAGCTACACCCGCGTTGCCAAGGGCGGCTAGCATGGCGCGAAGGCGCCCGCTAAGGCAAGCATCGCCTCACACAGTGGTGATCGAAGGTTGGCTTGCGGACCGCCCTCCGGTCGTGAGACCAAGGGGCGAATTACCGTAGCCTTGGGGGCTGCCTCATGACCGAGGTCGCGCTGGAGACGCGTCCACAGAAATTCAGCGATCCTGACTGGACCGCAAGCGGTGAGCCTCGCGCTTACGTGGCGCTTCAGGCCTTGCGGACGCTGTGGATCAACACCGGCAGCCTCTGCAACATCACCTGCCGCAATTGCTATATCGACTCGAGCCCCGAGAACGACCGTCTCGCCTATATCACCCGCGCCGAGGTGCTCGCCTTTCTCGACGAGATCGCCGCGACCGGCTTGCCGACGCATGAGATCGGATTCACCGGCGGCGAACCGTTCATGAATCCCGACATCCTCGCCATGCTCGAGGACACGTTGGCGCGGGGATTCCGGGCGCTGGTGCTGACCAATGCGATGCAGCCGATGCAGCGCACAGGCATCCAATCAGGGCTCCTCGCTTTGCGCGATGCCCATGGCTCCCGGCTCGTGATGCGCGTCAGCCTCGACCACTACAGTGAGGCGCGGCATGAAGAAGAGCGCGGGGCCGGAACCTTCGCCAAGACCATCGACGGCATCGACTGGCTCGCGCGGCACAGCTTCACCCTCGCGCTCGCCGGACGCACCTGCTGGGGCGAAGGCGATGCCGAAACGCGCACGGGCTATGCCGCCCTGAGCGCCGAGCGTGGCTGGCCCATCGACGCGCATGATCCCGCGCAACTCGTGCTGTTCCCGGAGATGGATGCGCGCGCCGAGGTGCCGGAGATCACCACGGGGTGCTGGGGCATCCTGCACAAGAGCCCTGATGACGTGATGTGCGCCTCGAGCCGCATGGTGGTGAAGCGCAAAGGCGAGGCGAGACCCGTGGTGCTGCCCTGCACGCTGTTGCCTTACGACCCCGCGTTCGAGATGGGCGCGACGCTTGCCGAGGCGGCGCGCGCCGACGGCGGCATGTTCAGGCACGGCGCGGTCAAGCTCTGCCATCCGCACTGCGCCAAGTTCTGCGTGCTCGGCGGCGGCTCCTGCTCGGCGTGAACGCTGTCGCGGGCTAACCCTGCTTGAAGTGCTTCGACAGCTTCAGGCCTTGCGCCTGATAATGCGAGCCGATGCCTTGGCCGTAGAGCTGGTCGGGGATCTCGGTGAGCTTGTCATAGACCAGCCGCCCGACGATCTGCCCGTCCTCCAGGATGAAGGGAATATCGAGGCTGCGCACCTCGAGCACCGCCTTGGCTCCTGGCGGCTTACCTTCGGCGTAGCCGAAGCCGGGATCGAAGAAGCCGGCGTAATGGACGCGGTATTCCCCGATCAGCGGATCGAACGGCGCCATCTCGGCGACATAGGCCGGCGGCACCGACACGCTCTCCTTGGAGGCGAGGATGTAGAACTCATGCGGGTCGAGCACGAGGCGCCGGTCGGCGCCGAGATGCACGCTCTCCCAGAACTGATTGACCTCATAGGCCGCGATCTCGTCGACATCGACGACGCCGGCATAGCGCCGGGCGCGATAGCCGACGAGGCCCGAGGGGCCGATCGGTTGCAGGCTGATGCGCAAGTTGAGCCCCTCGCGGATCGCGGCGTCGCCCTCGACCAGGCCGACATCGGAGTGGATTTCGCGCAAGGCGCGGTCGCGGACGCGTCCGGGCCGCTCGTCGGCGTCGAGCTGCTGGCCGACGCGGCGCAGGAACCTGATCTGGCTGAGCCGCGAGCCGTAGCGGACCTTGATGGAGAAGGTGCGCGGGCAAATCTCCGCGAACAACGGGCCGCGATAGCCTTCCTCGACCGCGTCGAAACTGTCCTGGCGGTCGGCAATGAGACGCGTGAAGACGTCGATGCGGCCGATCGAGCTCTTCGGATTGGCGAAGGCGGCGATGGTCGCGCGCAAGTTCAACTGCTCGATCAGGGGCACGAGATAGACGCAGCCGGCTTCGAGCACGGCGCCCTGGGTGAGATCGATCTCGTGGAATTTAAGCTCGGCGAGCTTGTCGCGCACGGTCGCGTTCGGACCCGGCAGAAAGCTCGCGCGAATACGATAGGCGACCTTGCCGAGCCTGAGATCGAGGCTCGCCGGCTGGATCTGGTCGGGGATGATGTCCGGCGCCGCCTTGATCTCGCCGCTGGCGATGAGGGACCTGAGCGCCTGGGACGGCAGGATGCCGGTGCGGGCGAGCGAACTCTTCACCGGCGCGAGCGGCGCCGGCGCCGGGCTCTCGGGGAGACCCTCGAACAGTTTGTCGTGCTCACTTGCCTGCTCCATGGCTCATCTTCTTGGCATCTTTTCACGGGCGCCGCTCGTCATTAGGTCGGTCTTCTCCCCCGGATTCACAAGCCTCGCCGCCACCTCGGCACGGCGAAGGGTGATAGAACGCCACTCGGGAAACCTCAATCCGGGGGACCTTGCCCATGCTGGTGGGGCATTCCGCTCTTGTGGCCGCGGCCGGTGCTACCTCACGTCCTAGGTCCCTCCGCCGCACCGCAAAGACTTGACGTGAGCGGCTCTCCCCGACATTAATCCTCGCACGTGGTGATTTGGCCGGCCGGCTTGCAGCCACGTTAAACAAGTCGCTAAAAGGGCCGCGCGAGCAATCCCGGTCATTTGGCGGCAGCCAAGGTCCGGGTTTTTTTGTGCCCGCGTCAGTTCAGGGAGGTTTGCGCCATGGCGGCGAAGAAGAGCGACAACGATCAAGCAGCCCCGTGGCGACCGGCGACGCAGCTCGTCCATGGCGGCACCCTGCGAAGCCAGTTCGGCGAGACCTCCGAGGCGATCTTTCTCAACTCGGGCTACGTCTACGATAGCGCCGAGCAGGCCGAGGCGCGCTTCAAGGGCGACGAGGAAGGCTTCGTCTACAGCCGCTACGCCAACCCGACCGTGGCCATGTTCGAGGAGCGCATGCGCCTGCTGGAAGGCGCGGAGGCGGCCCGCGGCACGGCGACCGGGATGGCAGCCGTCACGGCGTCGCTCCTCTCTCACCTCAAGGCCGGCGACCACGTGGCCTCGGCACGGGCCCTGTTCGGGAGCTGCCGCTATGTCGTCGAGGATTTTCTGCCCCGCTTCGGCGTCGAGACGACGCTGGTCGACGGCCGCGACCTCGATGCCTGGGAGGCGGCGGTGAGGCCGAACACCCGCGCGGTATTCTTCGAGACACCGACCAATCCGGTGCTCGAGCTGGTCGACATCGAGGCCGTGGCCAAGATCGCGCATCAGGTCGGCGCCCTCGTCGTGGTCGACAACGTGTTCGCCACGCCCATGCTGCAGCGGCCGATGACGCTCGGCGCCGATATCGTGGTCTATTCGGCGACCAAGCATATCGACGGCCAGGGCCGCTGCCTCGGCGGCGTGGTGCTCGGCGGCAAGGCGTTCATCGAGGAGAAGCTCCACACCTACCTGAAGCAGACCGGTCCTTCGCTCAGCCCGTTCAACGCCTGGGTCATGCTCAAGGGACTGGAGACGCTGCCGGTGCGGGTCGAGCGGCAGAGCGCCTCGGCGGCCGAGATCGCCGACTTCCTCGCCGGGCGCAAGGAGGTCGCGCGGGTGTTGTATCCCGGGCGCCCCGATCATCCGCAAGCCGCGCTGGCAAAGCGGCAAATGGCCGGCGGCGGTCCCCTGGTCGCGTTCGAGGTCAAGGGCGACAAGAAGAACGCCTTCCGCCTCATGAACGCGCTGCGCATCTTCAAGATCACCAACAATCTCGGCGATGCCAAGAGCCTCGTCACGCATCCGTCGACGACGACGCATCAGCGCCTAAGCGAGGAGACGCGTGCCGAACTCGGCATCTTCGACCGCACGCTGCGGCTGTCGGTGGGCCTGGAGGACATCGAGGATCTCAAAGCCGATCTCGATCGTGGCCTTCGCGCCTCGCAATGACGTCAATGGCTTGCTTGGCGGCACGCCCCTGTGCCACCTTTTCCGTCAAAGCCCGAGGCCACCAACGGGGACGCCCATGTGCCGAAACATCAAGACCCTGCACAATTTCGATCCGCCGGCGACGGATGAGGAGATTCACGCCTCGTCGCTGCAATTCGTGCGCAAGCTCAGCGGCTTCACGCAGCCATCCAAGGCCAATCGGCTTGCCTTCGAGCGGGCGGTGGACACGGTCTCGGCGGCGGCGCGCGAGCTGATCGACGCCCTCGTCACCGACGCCGCGCCACGCGACCGTGAGGCCGAGGCGGCGAAGCTTCGGGCGAGATCGGCGGAACGCTTTGGCCGCGCCTGAGACGCCCTCGATGCTAGCGCGCGTCAAGCGTCTTCGCGTTCGCCTTTGTCCGCGCCGCGAAGACTCGATTGACAATGCGCTTCTCGATCTCGACGAGGAGAAGCAAGGCGACACCAACGCCGATAATCAACAGACCATCCATAATCCCGATAGGAGCGGTACCGAAGACCCTCTGCATCGCTGGCACGTAGGTAAACGCGAGCTGCATGGCGACCACCAGCGCCACGCCGATCAGGACGGCGGGCGTGCCTAAAATGCCGTGCGTGGTGGTCGACGGCCCGTGCACATAGCGAACGCTGAACAGATAGAAAATCTCCATGACCACCAGGGTGTTGACGACCATGGTGCGCGCCGTCTCGAGCGAGAGGCCGCGCTCGATGGCATAGAAAAATACGCCGAAAACCCCCGCCATGAAGAGCAGCGAGACGAGGGCTACCCGCCACAACAGAAAGCCTGATAGCAAAGGCTCGTTCGGCCCGCGCGGCGGTCGCCGCATGGTGCCGGGCTCGGTCGGCTCGAAGGCGAGCGTGAGCCCCAACGTGCCGGCGGTGGCGAGGTTGATCCACAGAAGCTGAATGGCGGTAATCGGCAGAGTCAGGCCGAAGGCAATGGCCACGATGATGCCGGCGACTTCCCCGCCATTGGTCGGCAGCGTCCATTCGATGACCTTGCGGAGATTGTCGTAGACGGTGCGGCCTTCGCGCACCGCGGCAACGATAGAAGCGAAATTGTCATCGGCGAGGACGAGCTCGGCGGCCTCCTTCGCCGCCTCCGTGCCCCTGGAGCCCATGGCAACGCCGATGTCGGCGCGCTTCAAGGCAGGTGCGTCGTTGACGCCGTCGCCGGTCATTGCCGTGACCGCTCCATCGGCCTGCAAAGCGGTGACGAGGCGCAGCTTGTGGATCGGGCTGGTGCGGGCAAAGACGGTGACGTCGCGCGCCACGTTCCTCAGCTCGGCATCGTCGAGACGATCGAGCACTTGGCCGGTGATGACCTTCGGCTCGTCGTCGAGCTTGAGCAGACGTGCGATCGCGGCGGCAGTTGCCGCATGATCGCCGGTGATCATCTTCACGCGGATGCCCGCCGAGCGGCAATCTTTCACCGCCTTGGCCGCCTCTTCCCGCGGCGGGTCGATCAGTCCGAGTAGCGCGAGCATGGTCAGGTTGCCCTCAAGATCAGCGAAGGTGAGGTCGCGCTTGCCTGCGGGCATCGCCTTGACGGCGAGCGCAAGCACGCGCTGGCCTTGGTTCGCCACCCTCTCCGTGCGCGACCGCCAGGACGCCTCGTCCAAGGACGCGTCCCTGGATGGACCGCGCTCAGTGGTGCCCATGGAGAGGATGCGCTCCGGCGCGCCCTTGACGTAGGCAAAGGCGCCGTCCTCGTGGCAATGATGCAGTGTCGCCATGAACTGGTGCTGCGTATCGAAGGGGATCTCGTCAGTGCGGGGGAATTGCTTGCGTAAGGCGCCAGCATCATGCCCGGCCTTGATGCCGAAACTGAGCAAGGCGCCTTCCATCGGATCGCCATGCACCGTCCACGCGCCGCGGGCCTCGTGCAGCTCGGCGTCGTTGCACAGAATGGCGGCTCTTGCCGCTTCGAGAAGCGCGGGGTCGTCGCCAGGGTCGACGATGCGGCCCTTGGCCTCGAAGCCGCCCTCCGGCCGGTAACCCACGCCGGAGACCTGGATCACCTTGTCCCTGGTGATGACCGTGCGGACGGTCATCTCGTTGCGGGTGAGCGTGCCGGTCTTGTCGGAGCAGATCACCGAGACCGAGCCCAGCGTCTCGACCGCCGGCAGGCGGCGGATGATGGCATTGCGCGCCGCCATACGCCGCACGCCGACCGCGAGCGCGATAGTCATCACTGCCGGCAGGCCTTCCGGAATGGCGGCCACGGCGATGCCGATGATCACCATGAAGGCTTCGGGCCAGGGATAGTCCCGCACGAGAACAGCGTAGGCGAACACCGCGGCGCACATCACGATGATGATGAGCGTTAGCTTTCGCGCCAGCGCCGCCATTTGGCGGAGCAGAGGCGTCGTCAGGGTCTTGATCGTGCCGACGAGTTCGCTGATGCGACCGAGCTCGGTCGCAGTCCCGGAGGCGACGACGATGCCGGCGCCGGTACCGGCGGCGACGAAGGTCCCGGAGAAGGCCATGGAACTACGGTCGCCGAGTGGGACGTCGGCAAGGGCCGGGTCAACGCCCTTGTCCACGGGCACGGACTCGCCGGTCAGCGCCGCTTCATCGATGCGCAGGTTGCGCGCGCGTATGAGACGAAGGTCGGCAGGGACCCGGTCGCCAGGATCGAGCAGGACGAGATCGCCGGGAACGATCTCCTCAGCCGCAATGACCATGCGGCGGCCGTCGCGAATGACGGTAGAGCGTGGGTCGATCATGGCCTTGATCGCTTCCAGTGCTCGTTCGGCGCGGCCCTCCTGGAGATAGCCGGCAATGGCGTTAACTAGGACCACGGCGACGATGACGGCGGCGTCGGCGTAATGGCCGATGGAAGCGGCGAGCGCGGCAGCGCCGAGCAACACATAGATCAGGACATTATGGAATTGCCGAAGAAAGCGGACGATCTCGCTTTGCTTGGCCGCCGTCGGCAGCCGGTTCGGACCAACACGTTCCTTGCGCGTCTTGGCCTCGTCCGAGGAAAGCCCTTCCCACCTCGTTTGCAGCGCCGCGAAAGTCTCTGCGACCGGCTGTGCATGCCATGCAACCCCGGCGATACGTTGCGGTTGCCATGCAGTCGTGTCCAGGGGTCGCTCTCCTCTCGGTGGGGGCTCCTTAGCGTATCAAGGCGAAGCTCGGTTGATGCAAATCAATCGGCCGTTCATGGCCGGGCGATGAGGGTCGCGCCGCGCGTCGCGTTCTGCTTTATAGGCGGCAGGACTCTAGGCTGGGCGCGCGCATAAAAGAGGATCGTGAGTTGCAAGCCGCAAGGGCAAAACCAGCAGGCCTTCTGACCCAACTG